>CAVVYO010000001.1:0-165244 GCA_963752515.1 Candidatus Glassiibacteriota bacterium
GCAGCTGGATGATGTCGGCGATCACCTTGGGGTCCTTTTGATCGGTCTTGTTCGGCGAGTTGCCGCAGAGCTCCTTGACGTGCTTGGTGTGCATCGGGTTGACCTGCACCAGTTGCACCGGCTTGTGCTGGAGAAAATGCATCAGGAGTTCGGCATAGGGTCCGGTCGACTCGAAGCCAAGCACGATCTTCTCCAGACCGTGAGCTTGCCGGGTCTCTACCAGCAGGTTCCAGAAGCGGCTGAACCCGCCAAGGTTATTGGCAAAATCAGCAGGCTTGACTTCGCTGTGGTCAGGGCAGCGGGCATAGCCGGAAAAGGAATCCTTCCCGATATCCACTGTTGCCAACAGGGTGTCACTGCTGATAAATTTGGGCTTAATCGCTTGAGACTTTTTCATGGCTATACCCTCCGTTTCTCTTGGATTGACCAACTTGCCAGGAAGGTTATCCAAGAAAGGGTATAGCCTTTTTCTTGCAAACGCCACAAAGCTCACCGCCTTCTGGAATATAGCAAGCTTTTGAAGCCAAGGCCGCGAAGCTGAAACAACATCAAGTTTTTCAATTGGTTACGGTGTGCCCGAGGAAGTAAGGCGCTCCTTTGGAGGTCGCCGCGTTCGCGCCATCCCTGGCGCTGCACGCATGGCCTGCCGGGCGCTCTCGCTTCGTAGTAGTGGCCGCGATGGAAATAGGGGAAAATTACACCGCTTCCCTTTGCCTCCAGCCGCGGCCCGAAAGGCCACCCCCCCCACCCGGAAAAACCGGCAGAGCCTGGCCAGTGTTGGGGAAATCCAGGCAGGTGCAGGCAGGCTGAATAAGATCACCCCTGTGTTTCATCACTTTTCGGCAAGCTGCCGATTACCCCGCGTGAAACTTTCGAAGAAGTTTTGGAAAGTGGAAGGGGGCTCCGGGGAGGGAGAAAACTTTTTTCAAAAGATTCTCCTCTCTCCCCGGAAAAGCAAAGTCATCTTCACGCCGTGGTGGTCAAATCGGCATCGGCCCGGCCGGGTCGAGGACCGCCCCGGCGGCGCGCAGCCGCTGCTGCAGGATCGGCACCGGAACCTCGTCCACCTCGCAGTTGAGCTCCAGGCAGAGCGCGGCGGCCACTCCCGCGGCCTGGCCGAGGATCATCCGCACCGGTTCCGGGCGCAGGGCGCCCCAGGCGACATGGCTGGCCGAGACGCAGGATGCCACCAGCAGGTTGCGGTTCCAGGCCGGGAGCAGGATCGAGTAGGGGAGCTGGTAGGGCTGGGGCGGGGCGAGGAGCAGCCAGCCCTCGGGACGGGGCAGGGCGTAATCCCAGCCGCCGACCCCGTGGGAGGAGGGCGGCCGGTCGGCCAGGCCGATCGCATCCGCTTCGAGGCTGTCGGCCAGGGCATCGCGCTCGGTGAACACGGTCCGGCCGTGCAGGCGGCGGGCCTCGCGGATCTCCAGCGGCAACGGCGGGAGCCCGGAGTCCAGCTCATCCCGCGCCAGTCCGTAGCGCGCCAGCTCCTGGCGCACTCCTTCCGGCACCGCGGGATCGGTGCGCAGGAAATGGAACAGGCCCAGCACGTGCTCGCGGTGGGCCCGCTCGAGCTCCCGGCGCTGCGGGGCCTCGGCCTCCGGCCAGTCCCGGCTCCCGCCGATCAGGTCCAGCGACACCCAGCAGCCATCATGGTTGGCGGTCGCGAACTTGCGGTTGGGTAACGGGATCAGCTCGACAAAATCCTCCAACCGACTGGCCCGGCGGACCCGGATGTACTCGCGCAAGGGGGCGTAGCGCTCCGGGTCGTAGCGCTCGGGCTCCGGCAAAGGGAGACTGTTGGCGGCGCTGTCGGTCAGGCAGGGACGGCAGGCCCAGGCCTGGATCAGGCTGTCGCCGCGACCATCGCCGGCCGGCAGCAGCGCGCCGGTGGCCGGGTCCTGGAAGATCTGCCCGGCGTGCGGCTCGCCGTAGGTCTCGCGGCCCTCGCGGCCCAGGGCAAAGGGCGCTCCGGCCTCGGCCAGCAGGTCGCCGCCGCCCCCGGCATCGATGAACATCCCGCCGCGGATCGTGTCCCGGGCCGCGCCGCTACTGTCGGCCAGGCAGAGGGCGGCGATGCGGTTGTTGCCGGACACCAGCCCCGCCAGCCGCCGGCCCCGCCGGAGGGTCACCCCGGCGCTGGTCGCCAGCTCCTCCAGCACCCGCTCGGCCACCCGCGGCTCGAAACGGCGGCCATCCCGGCAGAGGCGGAACTGGGGGGAACCCTCGCCGTAGCTGTCGCGGTAGTGGGCGGCGATGTTTTCCAGCACCTCGCGGGCGATCCCGCCGGTGAGCCGCGGGTCGCCATCCTCGGCCAGCCCCACGGACATCCCCCCGGACAGCCGGCCATCCTCCGAGACCAGGCAGACCGTCCGTCCCTCGCGGGCGGCGGCCACCGCCGCCGCCACTCCCGCCGGGGTGCCGCCCAGCACCACCACCTCGAACGAGCGCGGCTCGCCCGGCCCGCAGGACAGACCGGCCAGCAGGGCGCACAGCAACAGCCACGGCTTGCGCATCAATACTCCTGGGGAAAAAAGACTACGGCTGTTCCGGGGGGAGCTAATGGCGCGCCACCCAACCAGTTGTGCCGATGCCAGGGCGAAGCGGGAACAGTCCCCCCTGGAGGGGGGTGGCAGCTATCATCGGACCGGGGGGTGTCAATCCCAGGTGCCGTGCCCGCTTAGCGGGTGCGGTGTGCGATCTTCCTGGCGGTGCAGCCGCCGGTTGGCCTCAGACCAGGATCCGCCGTCGCAGCAGGCGCACCGCCAATGGCCAGAGCAGCGCCAGGTAGGCCACCAGCCCGGCCAGGAACCACAGCAGCCCGGGATGGAAGCTGCCCTGGCAGCAGGCCCGCATCAGCGATACCACGTGGGTCATCGGCAGGGACCAGCCCACCGCCCGCAGCGGCGCGGGCAACCCGGAAACCGGGAAAAAAGTCCCGCTGAAATAGAACATCGGGGTGATCACCCCGGTCAGGTAGAAGTTGAAGTTGTTGATCTCCCGCACCTGGCTGGTGACCACCAGGCTCAGCAGGGCGAAGACCATCCCGCCCAGAAAACCGATCGGCACCACCAGCAGCGACCACCAGGAATCCACCAACCCGAACGCGCTGACTGTCGCCAGCACGCTCAGGCTGAACGCCGCGCACTTGGTGCTGATCCAGAGCACCTCGCCGAGGATCATTTCCAGGAACGAGACCGGGGTGGCCAGGATCCCATCGTAGATCTTCTCGTACTCCATCCGCATGAAAGTACCGTAGGTGGCCTCGAAACTGGCCGACCACAGCACCGAGACCGCGATCACCCCCGGGGCCAGGAACGCGGCATAGGAGACCTGCTCCATCGGGCCGATGAACGCCTCCAGCCCCAGGCCGAGGGTGAGGATCAGCATCAGCGGCTCGAGGAACGGCGGCAGGATGTTGGCCAGCAGGAACTTGAAGTAGACCCGCTGGTGGCGGCGCCAGACCGCCAGCACCCGCCCGAGCCGGCTCCCGGGAGCCGGCGGCGCGTAGAGGCCCTCAGGCATGGATCGCCCTCCCGGTGAGCTTGAGGAACAGGTCCTCGAGGTTGGCCGGGCGGATCACCCGCCGGCGGCCTCCGGCCTGGAGGGCCACCCGGGAAAACTCCTCCTCGCGGTCGGCCATGAAAAACACCTGCTCGCCGTAGCGCTCGAACGGCACCCCGGCCTGCTCCCAGCCCGGCTGCAGCTCACGACGGGAGACCTCCATCACCAGCTCGGGCAGATGACGGCGGATCAGCTCGCGCGGGGCGCCCTCCTGCAGGATCCGACCGTGGTCCATGATCACCAGCCGGTCGCAGAGGCGCTCGGCCTCCTCCATGTAATGGGTGGTGAGCACCAGGGTCACCCCGCGGGCGGCCAGCTCCCGCAGCGACTCCCAGATCTGGTGGCGGGCGGCCGGGTCCAGCCCGGTGGAGGGCTCATCGAGGACCACCATCCGCGGCTCGTGGAGCAGGGCGCGGACCAGGGTCAGCCGTCGTTTCATCCCGCCGGAGAGGGCCCGGATCACATCGTGCTGGCGGCTTTGCAGCTCCACCAGCTCCAGCAGCTCATCGATCCGTCGGCGCAGGCGGGCGCCGTTCAGGCCGTAGTAGCCGCCGTAGACCTCCAGGTTCTCGCGGACCGTCAGCTCCTGGTCCAGGTTGTCGGCCTGGGGGACCACCCCCAGCACCTGGCGCACCCGCACCCCCTGGCGGGCCGGGTCCAGCCCGAACACCTCCAGCTCGCCGCCATCCCGGGGGCTGAAGTCGTAGAGCATGCGCATGGTGGAGGTTTTGCCCGCCCCGTTGGGCCCGAGGAAAGCGAAGCACTCCCCGCGGTAGATCTCGAAGTCGATCCCATCCACCGCGGTCACCGCGCCGAAGTGCTTCTTCAGGCCCCGGGCCCGCACCACGGGCTCCCGCGAGGCGCTCATCGTCCCTTTTCCGTGATCGGCCCCACCGCCGGCCGCCATCATTGGATCTTGCCCTGGGCCGGGATCGGGAAGACTTCCTCCACCCGGCCATCCCGGATGCCGTGGAGCAGGTGGTGCATGTTGACCGTCGTGCAGGCATGGTTGGGGATCACGTCCACCAGCTCACCCACCCTCAGCGTGACCCCGGCGCCCTCCAGCTTCAGGTAGCCGTGCTCCTCGTTCATCTTCTCGCAGAGCACCGCGGGGTGCTGGACCAGCCGGCCGAAACCGGGGCCATCCACCCGGGCGGCATCGGAGAAAGTCTTGCTGCCGCCATCGAGGATCGCCCGGCCCGGGACCGAGGTGCTGACCACCCGGCAGCGTACCCGCAGGGCGCAGTCCTCCCAGCCGGCGGCGCCGAGGGCGACATAGTTGCAGTCGTTGAAGATGTAAGTGCCGGGGCGGATCTCGGTCAGCTCCGGCACCAGGTGGCTCCAGTATGCGGTCGGGGTGCTGCCTCCGGAGACTGTCTCCAGCGGCAGGCCGGCGGCGACGAAGCCCTCGGCGGCGCGGGCGATCCCCCGGCGGAACTCGGCGATGTTGCGCTCGTCCGGGGTGCGGATGTGGCCCGGGTAGACCATCATCCCCCGTACCGGCAGGCCGCTGCCGGCGATGCGCGCCAACTGCTCCGGGAGCGCCCGGTCCAGCGGCAGCCCGGTGCGGCCCTGGCCCAGGTCGACCTCGATCAGCAGGCCGACCCGCCTCCGGTCCGGCCCCAGGGCGGCGGCCATCGCCGCGGCCTGCTCGGCGCTGTCGGTGGCGACAGTCACCCGGGCGCGCTCGGCCAGCTCGCGCAGGCGCTTCCACTTGAGCTCGCCGTAGAGCGGATAGGCGATCAGGATGTCCTCGATCCCGGCCTGGGCCATCACCTGGGCCTCGGTGACCTTGGCCGAGGTGATCCCCACCGCGCCGAGGGCCAGTTGGCGCAGGGCCAGCTCCGGCACCTTGTGGGTCTTGATGTGGGGACGCAGCGCCAGCCGGTGGGCGCGGGCATAGTCGGCCATCCGCCGCAGGTTGCGCTCCATGATCTCCAGGTCGGCCCAGAGCGCCGGGGTGTCGAGCTGGTCGAGGTGCTGCGGCGTGGTCATCGCTGCTCCGGTTCGACTGGGATCTGTCCGCGGAAACCGGCGCCGCCGGACCGCTTTCCCGGCGGGGACAGCCCCGCGGGCGTTGGGCGATTCAGATAAGCTAAGGAAAGTGAACGGGTTTGTCAATCTCTCCCGGCGGGGTGGTCTTGCCGGAAGCGCCTCCGCGGCTTACATTAAGAGAGCGAGCGCGCGAAAAAGACTGGAACCACCGGGCTTGTCCGCGGGTTATTATTTTGTAACCGCCGGAGCGAAAGCAAAGATGGAAAGACAGGTGGAGCCGATGTCACAGGATATCTCGCACATCCTCGAGAGCTGGGATTTCGATCCCGACAAGACCTACCGCAAGATCATCGGCGATGATGGGCGCGAGAAGGTGCAGGTGCGGGTGGACAACGCCGCGTTCCAGGGCTTGCTGCAGATGGAGCTGGATGGGCGTCCGGATGGCCGGCGGCCCTACGGCTACGACTTCGCGCTGGACTACTACCGGCAGTCGCTCAACCGTTACCGCTACGCCCACAGCGCCGAGGAGGGCTTCGTGCTGAGCAAGGGCGTCTGCGCCGAGCTGTTCGATGAAAGCCTGCGGGTCTACAACCGCTATGTCTTCCTGCTGCAGCTCCAGGATTACCGCCGGGTGGTGCGCGACACCGAGCGCAACATGGAGCTCTTCCGCTTCGTCAACCGCTTCGCCGAGCATTACAGCGACCGGATAAACCTGGAGAAATGGTGGCCCTACGTCCTGCGGATCAACGGCACGGCGCGGGCGATGCTGGCGATCCAGGAGGGCCACGACTTCGAGCAGGCGCTGGTGGTGGTCCGCGAGACCCGCGGCCGGATCGAGGCCCTGCCGGAGGTCGATGCCGAGGAGTTCCGGCTCGAGCGCGAGCGCTCCGAGAAAGCCCTGGAGGAGATGGAATCCTCGATCCGCTCCCACAAGCCGATGAGCGAGCGCGAGCGCCTGGAGGAGGCCCTCCAGCGGGCGGTGAACGAGGAACGTTTCGAGGATGCCGCCCGGTCTGCGCGATCACCTGCGCGCCGCGGAGGAAAACAAGGCCGACTGACCAGAGCCGCCCCCCCGGCGCTCCCGCCGGCCTATCTGCCGAGGGTCCAGGGCCTTAGTTGACTTTATCTCGCTTTGAATATATATTGCGGTCCAGCGTCAAAACAGACCGGAAGATCGGTTACAGGCTGCGCCAGGCTCTCCCCCCCAGTCCTGCCGGCCCTCCACCGCTCAAGGAGGTAGTCATGAAAGCCGGAGTAAAGCAATTGGTTTCGCAGCCCGGGCTCACGGCCCTGCTGCTGGCGATGACCTTTTCGTTCGGCTGCGCCAGCCAGGCCAAGAGTACGGCGGTGAGGGACGGGGACGATCCACGGCAGGAAAGCGAACAGGCCACCGAGTTCGTGGGCACGCCGATCATGGGTGACTACGACGAGGACGAGGACCTGGACTTCGTGCTCGAGGTCAACGAGGACGGCCGGGTGTTCAAGGTCGACATCCACGAGGAGGCCGGCGAGGGCAACCGCGACATCCTCGATCGCATCCGCCGCCGGATCAACAGCATGGAGGACCAGGGCAGCCTGCGGGTGGTCGGCTACTACAGCCCCGAGTACCGCGGCGGCGACCGCGAGTACGGCTTCATGGACCTCAAGACCGTGATCTTCTTCGAGGATGAGACCGGGCTCGAGGAAGCCTTCTTCACCGACCCCAAGGGCAGCCGGTTCTACGATGACGGCGATGTGACCGTGGTCTACGCCCCGGGACATCACCTGTCCTGCATCTATTACCCGCGCTATGTCACCCCCTGGTGGGATGGCGATGGGGATGGGATCCCGGATCGCTACGATCCCTGGCCCTTCACCTACGACATCTGGTACGACTACAACCTGAACTATGTCCCCGACTGGTACGACCCGTTCTACGTCAGCCACTATCCGTACTGGAACCACTGGCGCGCGGGCTTCTGGGTCGACTACGGCTGGTACGGGCCGAGCTACTTCCATGGCCACCACTGGTACAGCCGCGACTATTATGACAACTACCGCACCTACACCCGGCTCTACGACCGGCGGGTGGTGAGCCGGCTGGACCGGAACAACTACCGGCTGGACCTCAGGACCGAGGGCCGCTACCGCGATCGCTACGCCGGCATCCCGCGCGCGACAGATCGGAGCAGCGAGTCCCGTTCCCGCGACTTCTACAACTCCAATCCGCCGGATCGCCGCCGGCTGGCCCCGGTCAATGGCGGCGGACGCGGCGCGGATGAGTCGGCCACCGCCCTGACCGAGAACAGCGGGTCCCGTTCCTACCGCGATAATGGCAACCGCGCCCGGAACACCGGCAGCGTCGCCTCGGGCAGCGGCTTCGACCGCAGCCGGGGGACCGATGCCCGCACGATCGACAGCGGGCGGAGCCGGCGGACCGCCGCGGCCGTAGCCGACAACTCCGGCAGCAAGCGGCGCAGCGAGCCCGCCTCGGCCGGCCAGACCGGGCGCGGCAGCATCACCCGTGAGCGCAGCGATTCCGGCCGGGAGATCCCGCGCGGCGACCGCTCGCTCTCCCGTGGGCGCAGCGGCGATGACCGGACCCTCACTCCCATTTCCCGCAATCGGGACGAGAGCGGCTCGACCACCAGCCCGGCGGCCACCGGCCGCGGGAGCTACGACCGTGGCGGCAGCGACCGTTCGCGCGGCAGCAGCGCCACCACTCCCAGTCGCGGCTCGAGTGTCAACCGCGGCGGCAGCAGCCGTGACCGCGGCAGCTCGCAGCCCGCGGCCCGTCCCGCCCCGAGTTCCTCGGGCAGCCGCCCGGCGGCTTCCCCGGCTCCCAGCGGCTCGCGCGGGCGCGCCACCCCGGCGCCTTCCTCGGGTGGCGGCTCCCGCAGCAGTGGCGGCGACCGCAGCCGGAGTTCCTCGGGCAGCAGCGGCAGCAGTGGCGGCGGGCGCACTCGCCGGTAAGTCGCCCCGGCACCGGATGCACCGGCCCCTGGCTTTTTCAGGGGCCGGTTTTTATATTGGCAGCAAGGCTCCAAGCCGGCCGGCGGGTGTAGGGCCCCCGTCACCGCCGGTCCCCCCCGCATCGGGAATGGCCCGGAAAAGATCATTCACCACTTTCGAGAGGTAGCCTGATGAAGCGTTTCGCAATCCTGGCCGGGCTGGCGCTGCTCACCCTGGCGGGGGTGATCGTCACCTCATGCGGCGACGACAAGGTGGTCACCCAGACCTCCTACCTGCTCTACTACGATGTCATCGGCAATGCCGAGTTCGAGTCGGACGGCACCTATCCGCCTCCGGACAATCTCGACAACGCCTTTGATGATCTGATCACGGTGCGGCTGTACTTCGGCGAGGATTTCAACGTCGGCGAGGTCACCTACGGCGAAAACGAGATCTACGGGTTCTATATCACCAGTGATGACACTCCCGGCGACCACGTCAACTTCTCCTTTCCTTTCGTGCCGGACGGGACCTACTACCTGACCGCCGAGTTTGTCAGCGCCGACAGCTGCTTCTTCGCCCAGAGCACCGATTTCGCGCACACCGACACCTCGCATTCCGAAATCGACCTGCGGCCGCTGTTCCTCGGCCAGAACCAGGACTGCTACGATGTGATCCTCACCGCCGCGCAGGATGAGATGGTCCAGGTCGGCGAGCGCTTCTTTGTCACCCGCAAGGTCTACGATCAGTTCTACAAGGACCGCGAGAACCGGAGCCCGCTGGAGCCCTGAGGCCCCTCGGAAGTTCCGGGATGAATGCGAACAGCCCGGGGGGCGACCCTCCCCGGGCTGTTTTTGGTTCATCCGTACATTTCGGCAATTACACCGCTTCCCTTTGCCTCCAGCCGCGGCCTGGGACCGCCCCGACGATCCTGTAGGGGCCGGCCCCCGTGCCGGCCCGGAAAAACACAACCCCCTGTTTCCCCGTTTGCTAAGGGGGATCAACCGCACTGCCGGCCCGCTGGTCTCCCACGGGCGGGGCAGGCCGCGCCCCTACGATGGGCTCCGGACCGGCTGCTGCCACCTGAGGTTATGCAAAATCAACGGGATCGAGGGTAGGGGCGTCCGGCCGGAAGCCCTTACCGCGAACTCCGGGCCTTCAGCGCCGGCCACTATCGAAAAAGTTTTGGAAAGTGGAAAGGGGGCCCGGGGGGAGGGAGAAAAACCTTTTCCAAAAGGTTTTCTCCCTCCCCCCGGAACAGCCGGTCATCTTAGCACTGTCGTTGTCGAATCAGTCTCATCCCCCCGTGCTGTTGCAGCGCTAACCGCGCTTTCCCCCGGCCGGTATCGGGGAAATCCTGATGCCGTACCCGCGAAACTCATTTTCCAGCAACAAATTCTGCAATAAAAAATTCCCCACGTCAAATCCCGGCTAACCGGTGCAAGCGCCAGGCGCGCCCCGGCCGCCGCCCTTTCGTGTCAATACGTTGCCCTTCAATAAGTTACGTCATGGACGATTTCGTGTGCCAAATCTGTTGACCGCGATAAAGGGTTTGCTTGCATGGTTTTCATCCGGATCACTTCACAAAGCGCTTGCAAAAAATCTTGACAACAACCGTATCTCTGATATAATCGAAAGGTAGAGCCCAACCAGGAGGCGCCTTTGGAGCATCCCAAAAATTGATTTGCCGCTTGCGGTAAATCCCAAAAAAATTCACCCCGCGATGACCCGCTTTCACCCTGTGACGGCGGGTTTTCGTTTGCCCCCGGCCGTTACCGCAGCACCAGCAACCCGTAGACCGCCAGCTCGGGCACCGTGACACTCCAGCGCTCACCATCGCGCGCCAGCTCCAGCTTTCGCGGGGAGGCCCCCGGGACCAGCAGCTCGGCTTCCCTCGGCCGGAAGCCCGGCTCGCTCAGGCTGACCTTGATCCCGCTGACCGCGCGCTCCGGCAGGTAGTTCACCAGGTGCAACTGGCGGCTGCCGCCCTGGCGGTACTGGGCCGCCGCGACATGGGAGGGAGCCGTGGTCTCGATCGTGAAGCCGCCGCCCGCGCACCAGCGGACCGCTTCCAGGAACTCGGCGGCGTTCTGCGGCAGGTACCAGAGGTCCGGGTGGACCTCATCGGCCCGGGCCGGGACCCGCGGGTGATCGACCAGGTCCGGCAGGAACGCCAGCTTCCCCGGCCGAGGCTCAGGCGGACCGGGCGATCCGGGGCCGCGACCCCCAGACGCTGCCAGAAATTGTCCGCCGGGAGCTGGCGCTCGCGCCGCCATTCATCGTAGCGGCCGGTGGCGCCCACCACCACCAGCGCGCCCCCGCCCTCGAGGTAGGCTTTCAGCCGCGCGATCTCCGCATCCGAAAGGTTCTGCTGCTCGGCCAGCACCACCGCCCGGTAGCGCCCCAGGTCGGCGGTATCCTGGTCGAAGGCCGGGGTGAACGGCGTCCGGGACTGGATCAGCGCCTGCTCGGCCTGGACAGTGGCCAGGAAGGGCTCCCAGCCGCCGAAAGTCATCGACTCGAAGTCGCGCAGCACGGCGACATCGTCGATGGTCTCGAGGTCGCGGTAGAGCGCCTTGTGCTCGTGGAAAAAGGCCAGGAACCGCCGATCGGTCTCCCGCCCCGGCTCCATGATCGTGTAGTCGACATCGCCCGGGCACATCCGGTTGAACGCCAGGGCCTCGGCCAGCTCCAGCGGGCTGTTGTTGTAGCTGAACAGCGCATTGCCGAAATGCCTTCCCAGCTTGTAGGAGCGGATCTTGGAAACCAGCCGGTCCTCTTGCGGGTAATAGTGGGCGTGGTCCGGGTCCTCGCTCCAGAAGATGTCGCTGTGGGGCAGCAGGCGGGCATGGTCCATCCCATTGGTGTAGGCCGAGTTCTGGCCCCAGAGCCCGTGGGGGTTGAACTCCACCACCGCCTCGGGGCTGAGGGCCCGGATGTGGCGGGACAGCTCGCCGACAAACTCCGCCAGGACCTCCACCCGGAAGGTGATCCACTCCTGGACCAGCGGGTCTTTCACCGGGTCCATCGGGCGGTTCTCCACCCGCGGCGGCCGCACCCCCGCGACCTCGCTGAAGCCCAGGCGCTCCCAGCGCCGCTCCGGGGTGTACTTGCGCTCCAGGTACTCGCGGAAGCGCTGCTGGATGTGCTCGGTGTAGCCGGCCTCCAGCGGGAACATCGTGTAGAAGTTGTCGAAATGGATCAGGTTCATCCCGTAGTCGCGCACCGCCTCGGTGACCTGGGACTTGATCAGCTCGCCATAGCCGGGCTGGGTGAAGTCGGCCCGGTCGCGGTAGTACTGGTCGGCGTAGATGATCGGCTCGCCATCGCGGCCCTGCTGGATCCAGCCGGCAGCCGCGGGGAACTCCTGGTAGAGGGTCTCGGAGAACAGGGTGCTGCCGATGTAGGCCCCGACGAACATCCCGTGCTTTTTGCAGTTGTCCACCAGCTTGCGGGTGTATTCCTTGTCCCGGCGCTCCTGCTCCGGGCCCAGCCCCTTGTAGAAGTGGGCGATCGCCGTGTTCACCCCGGCCGCCTTGAGCGAGCGGACCGTGCTCTCCTCGTGCTCCCAGCGGTAACGGTCCTGGAAGTTGCGCGGGACATTCCCCCCGCGGATGCGGAAAGACAGCGGCTCCCAGTTGCCGACAAAGACGATCCCCTCGCGCAGCCACCACTGCGGGCGGGCCTGGTCCGCCGCGGGCAGGGGCGAAGCGGCCAGCGATAGAGCGAGCCCCAGGGCGGACAGCAGCGGGAACAGGCGATGGGAACACTGACGGGCGATCGGCACCTGGCACCTCCGGCGGTTCGATGATAGCGGGCTACCCGAAACAGGCGATTTTCGTTATATTAACTGCTTTAGCGGCCTGCCGCCAGCGATGCGATGGCGGGTGGGGCACCGGAATGATCGGTTTTCCCAAACTTTTTCGATCGTTCAAGGCTGGGTGTCGGACAGCAAGCCAGTATCAGAGGAGCGCAGATGTTCAGGCAGATGTGCACGGGCAAGATCCACCTGGCGACAGTCACCGAGACCGTACTGGAGTACGAGGGCTCGATCGGGATCGACCGGGAGCTGTTCGAGGCGGCCGGGATGCTGCCGTTCGAGCGGGTCCAGGTGGCCAATGTCAACACCGGCGACCGGCTGGAGACCTACATCATCGAGGCCCCGGCCGGCTCGGGCAAGATCAGCCTCAATGGCGCGGCGGCGCGGCTGGCCCAGCCCGGCGACCGGGTGATTGTCATCGCCTACGGGCTGCTGACCGAGCAGGAGGCCCGGGCCCTGCAGCCGAAAATCGTGCTGGTGGATGGGAAAAACCGGATCAGGAAGCTCCTTTAGCCGGACCGTTCGCCGCGCCCTTGCCGGTGCCCTCGTCCATCGCCCGGTTGGCCAGGCGGTCGGCCTGGGTGTTACGCTCGCGGGGGATGTGGCTCACCCGGAATGACTCCAGCTCCGCGATCTCGCGGCCGGCCTGCTCGAACAACGGCAACAGGTCCGGGCTCTTGACCCGGTAACGGCCCAAGAGCTGGCGCACCAGCAGCTCCGAATCGGCGAACAGCGCCACGTGGCGCCCCCCCCGCTCGCGGGCCAGCCGCAGGCCATCGACCAGCGCCTGGTACTCGGCGACATTGTTGGTGGCCGCGCCGAGGTAGCGGCAGTACTCCTCCTCATAGCCGGTGACGGGCTGGCGCAGCACCACCCCGATCCCGGCCGGGCCGGGGTTGCCCCGGCTGCCGCCATCGGTGAACAGCTCCAGCTCCAGCCCGGGATCGAGCCGGGGAGTGGCCGCGGCCGGGTCCTCCGCCCAGAAGTAGTCCTCATCCAGCACCCGGGGACAGCCCTCCAGCTCAGCCGCGGCGTGGATCACCAGCAAGGGCAGCGCCCCGTGCACTGTCTCCACCTCCCGCAACTGCGCCCGGTACTGCCCGGGCTCCAGGGTGCGCCCCAGAAACAGCCCCAGCGCCCGCTTCCAGCCCTGGCCGTGCTTCAGCCCGGTCTCCGGCAGCTCCTCTCCGGCCGCGGCCAGCAGCCGGCAGCTCCGCCCGCGGATCTCCATCCGCAGCCGGACCTCGAATTGCGCCATGCCTCTTCTCCTTTTCGTGTCGGACCCCGACCGGGGCTAATTTATACCGACCTGACCGCAAATACCATCTTTCCGGGGGGAGAGCGGAAACCTTTTGAAAAAGGTTTTCCGCCCTCCCCCCGGGGATGCCTTCCCCCCGAACCCCCCTTCCACCTTCCCAAACTTTTTCGATATTTCGATAGAGATGTCGAGTAGCCGCCAGGGCTCTTTGGTCCTTGCTGGCCCCCCCCAGAAAGAACAAAAAATAAAAACATCAAGCATAGAAAAAAGCTTGGAAATTCCCGGCAAGAAGATGCGGTGCCGCTGCCACAATCCGAAAATTTACCCTCCCTCCCGGGACAGGGCAAGTCCGGCGCCCCTCTTGACCAGGGACAGCGTTCCGGTTACTTTCAGATACAGGAACCAACGGCTTTGCAACTTCTTATGCAATCGCTGACGGCAAGTGCGGCAAGCGGTTACGCGGGATGGGACCGCCCTCCGGCCGCCCGCGTGGAGCATCCCCCCAGGCGCAGTGCATCCTTCAAGCGAAAGGCCCAAGCGAGATGTTTCTGTCCAAGCACCGGCTGTCTTCCCGGCGGCCCGGACGGCGATCCGCGGCGCTGTCAGCCGTCCTCCCGGGCGTGCTGCTGGCTGCGCTGCTGGTCTCGGCCTGCGGGGACCTGCAGGTTCAGAAGCCCCGGGCGTTCGGCCGCGAGAAAGAGATCCTGGTGATCTGCGAGGATGCGGTCTGGGCGAAGGTCGAGGAGCGGCTGCGGGAGAAAATCGAGGTCCCGTTGCACGCTGTCCGCTGGGAGCCGATTTTCGAGATTTCCCAGGTCAGCGCCGCGAACGTCCAGCATTACCGGGAGTGGGACAAGATCATCCTGATCGAGTCCCTGGAGGACCCCAGGCTGCTGCCGAAAGTGGTCGATCCGGAGACCATGAAGAAGATCGGCGAGGGCCAGGGGCTGTTCTTCACCGACTTCGACATCTGGGCGACAGGCCAGCGGGTGGCCGGGCTGGCCGCCCCGCGCGCCGACCAGCTCCCGGCCCTGATCGCCGCCCATGGCGACCGCATCTTCCAGGACTTCCTGCGCCAACTGGAAAAAGAGGAACAGGAGCGGATGTTCTGGAGCGGGGTCAATCAGAACCTGCCCGACTCGCTGGCCGCCTGCTGCGGCTTCCGCCTGACCCTGCCCGAGGTCTACGCCCGGATCAGGATGGACTCCCTGCCCTCAACCGAGCTGCTCTACGTGCACAACGAGCCGGTGCGCAGCCTGTTGATCCGCTGGGAGGACCATCCGCGCCCGCTGGAGCTTTCGCCGGAGGGGCTGGCCGCTTTCCGTGACAGCGCCGTGGCGGGAGTTTACCCCACCCAGCGCACCCTGCCCGAGCGGATCGACACCTCCACCGTGGTCGAGGGCGAAATCCCCCGCCTGCGACTCTACGGGGTCTGGGAGGACCGCGAGCAGATGAGCGGCGGGATCTATGTCTCGCACCTCATCGAGACCCCGGACCGCTCGCGCCGCTACTTCCTGGACATGCTGCTGTTCTGCCCCAATCCGCGGCTCAACAAGTACCGTTTCCTGCTGCAACTGGACTGGACGCTCAACAGCTTCCGTTTCGCCGACAGTGACCTGCCGGCGGCGGCCGGGAGCACCGGATCGGAGCGATGAGCAAGCCGTTCGTGCACCTGCACAACCACTCGGACTACAGCCTGCTGGATGGCGCCTGCAAGATCGGCCAGATGGTGGCCCGCGCTGTCGAGTTCGGGATGCCCGCGATCGCCCTGACCGACCATGGCAACATGTTCGGCGCGGTGGAGTTCTACTCCAAGGCCAAGGCCGCCGGGATCAAGCCGATCATCGGGATGGAGGCCTACATCACCGAGGGCGACCGCCGGGTGCGCGCCGCGGCCGAGAACTCCAACATCTACTGCCACCTGACCCTGCTCGCCGCCGACCTGGAGGGCTACCGCAACCTGGTGCGGCTGGCCAGCCTGGGCTACCTGGAGGGCTTCTACTACAAGCCCCGGATCGACCTGGAGCTGCTGCAGCAACACAGCCGGGGGCTGATCGCCCTCAGCGGCTGCGCCCGCGGGCTGGTGGCCGATCACCTCGCTCGCGGCAACCCCGCGAAAGCCCGCCAGCGCGCCGGCGAGCTGAGCGAGATCTTCGGCCCGGGCAACTTCTTCATCGAGCTGATGGACCATGGCCTCGAAATGGAGCGCCGGGTGCTGAAGCCCCTGCTCGAGGTGGCCCGCGAGCTGAACCTGCCGACCGTGGTCACCAACGACACCCACTACCTGCTCAAGGAGCACGCCGAGGCCCAGGATGCCCTGGTCTGCATCCAGACCGGGAAAACGGTCGATGACTCCCGCCGCCTGAAGTTCGGCACCACCGAGCTCTATCTCAAGAGCCCGGAGGAGATGTACCTGCAGTTCTCCGAGCTGGAGGACTCGCTGGCCCGGACCTCCGAGATCGCCGAGCGCTGCAACCTGGAGCTGAAGTTCGGCCAGGACCTGCTGCCGGCGTTCCCCCTGCCGGATGGCTTCGATGCCGGCCAATATCTGGAAAAGCTGACCCGCGAGGGGGCCTCCCGTCGCTATCAGGAAATCACCCCGGAGATCGAGCAGCGCCTGCAGTTCGAGCTGGGGACCATCCGCCAGACCGGGTTCCCGGGCTACTTCCTGATTGTCGCCGACCTGGTCCAGCATGCCAAGCGTGAGGACATCCCGGTCGGCCCGGGGCGCGGCTCGGCCGCCGGCAGCCTGGTCTCCTACTGCCTCGGGATCACCAACATCGACCCCCTCAAGTACAGCCTGCTGTTCGAGCGCTTTCTCAATCCCGAGCGGGTCAACATGCCGGACATCGACATCGACTTCGCCGACCGCGACCGGGACCAGGTGATCCAGTACATCCGCGGCCGCTACGGCGCTGACAGTGTCACCCAGATCATCACTTTCGGCACCATGGCCGCCCGCTCGGTGGTGCGTGATGTGGGCCGGGTGCTGGGGATGGCGTTCGAGGAGGTCGACCGGGTCGCCAAGATGATCCCGGAAGAGCTGAAGATGACCCTCGACAAGGCCCTCGAGCTGCGGCCGGACCTGGCCGAGCTGGAGCGCAGCGATCCGCGCATCCGCAAGCTGCTGCAGATCAGCCGGGTGCTGGAGGGGGCCAACCGCCATGCCTCGACCCATGCCGCCGGGGTGGTGATCGCCCCGGGCAAGCTCACCGACTACCTGCCGCTCTACCGCTCCAGCGATGAGGAAGTCACCACCCAGTATGACAAGGACTGGGTGGAGAAGATCGGCCTGCTCAAGATCGACGTGCTGGGCCTGCGCACCCTGACCGTGATCCAGGATGCGGTGGAGATGATAAAAACCGCCACGGGAAAGATGTGGACCTGGACAACCTGCCGCTGGATGACCCGGAGACTTTCGCGATCTTCCAGCAGGGCGACACGGTCGGGATCTTCCAGTTTGAATCGCCGGGGATGCGCGAGTACCTGCGCAAGCTCAAGCCCGAGGTGCTCGATGACATCATCGCCATGAACGCCCTCTACCGTCCCGGGCCGCTGGGCAGCGGGATGGTCGAGGATTTCATCAAGCGCAAGCAGGGCGAGGTCGAGGTCAGCTACCCGCACCCGGTGCTCGAGCCGATCCTGGAGTCCACCTACGGGGTGATCGTCTACCAGGAACAGGTGATGCGCATCGCCTCCGACATGGCCGGCTTCACCCTCGGCGGGGCCGACCAGCTCCGCCGGGCGATGGGCAAGAAGAAGGCCGAGGTGATGGAGCAGATGAAGGAGAAATTCCTGGCCGGGGCCAGAGAGAAAGGCATCGACCAGGGGATCGCCGCCAAGGTCTACGAGCTGATGGCCTATTTCGCCGGCTATGGCTTCAACAAGACCCACAGCGCCGGCTATGCGGTCCTGGCCTACCAGACCGCCTGGCTCAAGGCCCACTACCCGCGCGAGTTCATGGCATCCCTCTTGACCAGCATGATGGGCAACACCGAACATCTGGTGGTGTTCCTGGACGAGTGCCGGCGGATGGGGATCGCCCTGCTGCCCCCGGATGTCAATCGCAGCGAGGTCGGCTTCTCGGTGGAGGAGGAGGGGATCCGGTTCGGGCTGGCCGCGGTGAAAAATGTCGGCAAGGGCGCGGTCGAGGAGATTGCCCGCGCCCGGCAGTCCGGCGGGCCGTTCCGTTGCCTGGGCGACTTCATCGACCGGGTGGACAGCCGGGTGATCAACAAGCGGCTGGTGGAGAGCCTGATCTATGCCGGGTCGATGCGCACGCTGGAGGGCGCGCCCGAGCAGCAGCTGACGGCGCTCGAGCCGACCCTGGATTTCTGCGCCCGGCTGGAGGCCGAACGCAAGAGCGGCCAGCTCGGGCTGTTCGGCGAGGCCGCCGGCGGGATGCCCCAGGGCGATGCGGCCTACCCGGCCCTGAACCAGCAATTTGAGCCCTGGGCGCCCCAGGCCCGGCTGGATTTCGAGAAGGAGTACCTGGGCTTTTACATCTCCGGCCACCCGCTGGACCGGTTCCAGGAGGAATTGGCGGCGTTCACCACCGGCACCAGCGCCGATTTCGAGCAGGTGGCCGCGGCCAAGGGCGGCCGGGTGCTGGTGGGCGGGCTGGTCACCGCCGTTCGCACCTATTTCGACAAGAACAACCGCCAGTGGGCGATCCTGACCATGGAGGACCGGGCCGGGACCCTGGACGTGTTCGTGTTCGCCGAAACCTACGAGCGCCACCGCGAGCTGGCGACAGTGGGCCAGGCGCTGCTGGTGGGCGGCCGGGTCAACAAGCGCCCGACCGATGAGCAAGGCAAGCTGGCGGCGGATTTCCTGCTGGCGCTGGAGGAGGTGCGACGGGATGAGGGGGTGGGGGTGGAGCTGTGCCTGGACTGCGCCAAAGCGGACGAGGCCCTGCTGGAACAGGTCCAGCGGGCGCTGACCAGCCATGGCGGGACCAACCCGGTCTACCTGCGGCTGAAAGAGCCCAATGGCGACTGCCTGCTGCGCAGCCGCGGGGTGGCGGCCGGCCCCTCGGATGAGCTGCTGCGCGAGCTGCGCGTCCTGCTGGGGGAGGCGAGCGTGCGGCTGGCGTTCCACCCGCGCACCCGCCCGGCCGACTCCGCCAGCCTGCCCCCCAGCCGGATGCAGACCCTGCTCACCAGCCCTCCCGCCGGCAATGGCCCCGGCCGCGGGCGCTACGCCGGCAACCGGAGCGCCAACAGCGGACGGTAGGGCACAAAGCTTTCTTCCGGGGGAGGGAGGAACCCTTTTGGAAAAGGGTTCCTCCCTCCCCCGGGCCCCCTCCCGCTTCCCAAAACTTTTTCCAAAGTTTGTTTCCCGCTCCGGCTCGGCAATGCCGCAACAGATTGGCTGGTAATGTTTTTGATCCCCCTTAATAAAGGGGGAAACAGGGGGTTGTGTTTTTTGGGCCGGCACAGGGGCCGGCCCCTACGGGACGCGGGGGGCTGATGGCTGCCACTGCACCGGCGGCTGACGCGGCTCCTGACATCACACCCCCCTGGCAACTGAAGCTGCCACCCCCCTCCAGGGGGGACTTTTCCCACTCCGGCCCGGCAATGCCGCAACCGATTGGGGTTCAAGCTTTTAAATTCCCCTCTAAGAAGAGGGGTGGCGGCGCAGCCGACGGGGTGTGTGTCTTTGCTGCCCTTCCCCGCACCGCGGCTGGCATGTCCGCCCCAGCCCCATCTTGATTTCATTGCCGACTTCACTCATATTATGACATACCCGCTCCTGCCCGAGACCGCGCCAGGGGGCCCCTCCGGGGGCTGGTTGGACGGCGCCCTTCCCGGGAGCGGGTATTTGTTTCCTGATTTTCGCTCTTGACTTCCTCACGGCGTATCGCTATGATCCTGTAGCCATGCTTGCGGTCGCTGTTGGGCGTTCCGGGTGGCGGATCCCTCAGTGGAGGCATCACCCGTCGCAGGCCTTCTGCAAGAGCCTTGCTTGTGCCGATCCGGTGAGGGGATTAGTCCCTCCGAGCGCTGAGGTCCTGGCAAGGCTCTTTTGTTTACTGTTCCACCGGGGCCTTTCGTCCCAGCTCAAGTCTAATCACGGATTTTTGGTTTCAAGTTTGACATCGCCACCAGATCAGCTATACTGATTTTTGGGGAGTCGTCCGACGCCCTCTTCTCGATCGCGGGGTTCGCCCCAACATCCAGGGCTGGCATTGTGGCTAAAATCGGACGACTCCTCATCTCCCCGCTTTG
The DNA here is from genome assembly GCA_963752515.1 of Candidatus Glassiibacteriota bacterium. GTDB lineage: Bacteria > Gemmatimonadota > Glassbacteria > GWA2-58-10 > GWA2-58-10 > CAVVYO01. The sequence goes on from CAVVYO010000001.1 coordinate 19,799, forward strand.
GCCCGTAAATTCGCCAGGGGCCCCTTTGTGGGCGGCAGAGAGTTCGGCGTGCCCTCCCAAAGCGGCAATGTTCGAAGAGCCATCCGATGTCTTTTCCGGTGTTTCCGCGAGACGTGTGCCTGCTGGGGCCTGGATTAATTCGGATGGCTTTTCGCGTTGGTAATCAAGCTTTTAACTATCGAAAAAGTTTGGGAAGGTGGGAGAGGGGTTCGGGGAGAGGGCGTCCCTGGGAGAGGGCGGATAATCCCGATATAATCGTGGATTTCCGCCCTCTCCCCGAAAAGCTTCTCTTTGATGTTGCAGTTAGCTTCTACTGATTCCTCACCAGCCGGAACCCTCCCTGACGGTAGCGCATCTGCGGCTGGCTCTTGTCGCGGTGGAACGAGCGGCAGAACAGCTCGGCGCCGTACCAGGAGCCGCCGCGCACCGCCCGCTCCAGCCCGGCGGAGGCCCCGACCGGGTTGGTCTGATCCTGCGCGCTGTACGGCCCATACCAGTCCTTGCACCACTCCCAGACATTGCCCGCCAGGTCGAACAGCCCGAGCGGGCTGGCTCCCCCCGCAAAACTTCCCACCGGGGCGGCGTAGGCGAATCCATCGGCATTGTCGTAATAGGGGCTTCTGAGCTTGCCGTGGTTGCAGAGCCCCTCCCGCCAGTCGGCGCCCCAGGGATAGATCCGGTGGTTGCGGTCGCGGGCGGCATACTCCCACTGGGCCTCGGTGGGCAGGCTGCGGCCGCGCCAGCGGGCATAGGCGCTGGCCTCGTACCAGTTGACCCCCACCACCGGGGAATCGGCGCCGCCGGAGTACTGGTCAGTCGCCCAGGGGGTCTCGCCGGTGCCCCAGTACATCGGCCGGGGGTGGTCCGGATCGAAGTTCTGGTCATGGCTAACGGTGCGCCACTGCCAACCCTCGGAGGTCCAGAGTTCGCGGCGGTCGTAGCCCCCGCCGGCGATGAACTCCGCGAACTCGGCGTTGGTCACTTCGTATTTGTCCATGTAGAAGCTGGCGATGCTCACCAGGTGGCGCGGCATCGCCTCGGGCTGGGAGTCATCGCCCATGGTGAACACCCCGCCCTCGACAAACACCTCGCGCTCGGTGATCGTCCCCTCGCTGGTCACTCCCTCGCCGCGGACCGCCAGGGTGTCGCGCGGCCAGATCTGATCGTTGGAGTAGATGGTCATCCGGCCGGTCGCCGGCCCGACCGCATCCGGGGTGAAACTGAGGGTCAGGTCCACGCTCCGGCCCGGGGCGACATCGAACCGGCGCGGCGAGACCGTGAACAGCGGCGAGTCGAAATGCACATCCTCCACCCGCAGGGTGTCCCGGCCCAGGTTCTCCACTGCCAGCAGCAGCTCGCCGGTCAGGCTCTCGATCACCCGGCCGAAATCCAGCCGGCGGGTGGAAAGGCTCATGATCGGGCTCATCCCGCCCCGGTCGATCCCGGTGCCGACCAGGCTGACCCGGCCGACCGGGGTGAGCGGATCGTTGTTGAAGAGCTTGAGGGTCCCGCGCTCGATCCCCGCGGCGGAGGGCTTGAAGAACACCTCCAGGCTGCGCTGCGCGCCGGGCTCGATCACCACCTGCTCGGCCAGGGCCACCCGGAAAGTGGCGTTGTCGCTCTCCACCCGACTGAGGATCAGCCTTCCCTGGCCCTGGTTGAGGACCTTGAGCAGCAGCCCGGCCGAATCCCCCAGCTCCACCGCCAGGAACTCCAGGGAAGTCCGCTCCAGCACCAGTTTCGGGTCGGCGGACTGACGGCCCAGCCCGGTCACCAGGACATTGATCGTGTCGCGATGGAAGACATTGGTCCGGAGAGTCAGGAAGCCGCTGACCTCCCCGGCGGTGAGGGGGGCGAAAGTGACATCGAGCTGGAGCGAGTCCCGGCGCTCGAGGTAGAGCGAGTCGCTCTTGACCGTCACTCCCGGCAGACCGGAGAGCACCTGCGAAATGCCGATCGGCACTGTGCCGGGATTGACCAGCCACAGGCCGCGGATGCTGGAGGCGCCGACCTCGACCTCGCCGAAACTCAAGGCGGCCGGGTTGAGGCGGAGCTCGAATGGCGGCAGCTCCATCGCCTCGGCGGTCAGCGGCACCTCGACCACGGTGCGCACCGGGTCGCCGCTGACCAGCGAGAGCGACTCGGCAAAGCGCCCCTGTTGCCGGGCGATAAAGCTCACCTGGTAGCTTTTCCGCTGGCCCGGGCCGATCAGCACATTGCCCGGGAAATCCGTCCTGAAGAGCGCGCTCGACAGGACCACCCCGGTGACCAGCAGCGAGTCGGCGCCGGTGTTGGTCAGCACCAGCTCGCGCACCGCGGTGCTGTCCAGAAAGACCGTGCCGAACTCGATGGCCTCGGGTGTGACCGCGAGCCCCGGGAGCGCGGGCAGGCTGCCCCGGCCATCCAGCGGGACAGTCAGCGCGGGATGGCCCACCGCGTTGGAAGCAATGGTCAGGGTGGCGCCGTAGCGGATGGTGTCGGACGGGGTGAAAGTGACTGAAAGCTGGGCTCCCTGGCCCGGCAGCAGGCTGAGGGCGGTCGCGGCCACCTTGAAAGCCGGGTGGCTGGAGATGATCGAGCTCACTGCCAGGGTATCATTGCCGATGTTGGTGACTGTCAGGTTGCGGGTCAGGCTCTGGCCCTCGAGCACCGCGCCGAACGACAGCGCCGCCGGCTCGACCGAGATCGCCGGATCGCCCTTGCCGAAACCGCTGCCGGTGAGCGGGATTTCCAGGACCGGGGAGGCCGAGCCGACACCGCGCAGAATCATCTTCCCCGCCAGCGCGCCGGAGGCATCCGGGCGGAACAGCACCGGGAGGGTCACCAGTTGCGCCGGGGGCAGCTCGAGGCGCAACGCCAGGGCGCGGGATCTTCCGGTGAACGCGGTCCCCCCGGAGGTGTCGGTTAGCACCGTGTCCAGGCGGGTCGCCCCGGCCGCGAAGCCGAGGGTGAAGGCGCTGTCGGTGAAGATTACCCGCTCGAGCACCAGCGTGCCGCCCGCGCCGATGTTGGTCAGGCTCAAAGTCCGCGCCAGGGAGTCGCCCACCCGCACCTGGCCGAAGTCGAGGGACTGCTCCATGGTCAGGATGGTCAGCGGCTGGGGGCTCATGTTGAAATCCTGGCGGTAGAGCGAGGTGTCGGCCAGCTCCACCTGCAGTTGCTGGGGCAGGAACGCATAGCCGAACTGCTCCGGCCGCAGCGAGTACAGCCCGGGCCCCAGCCGGGCGAACGAGTAGCGGCCCAGGCTGTCGGTGCGGGCGGACTGCTGCTGCTCCCCGGCCAGGGAAACTGTCACCCCACGGGCCGGAGCGCCGGCAACAGCGATCTGGCCGGAAATCGAGAAGCGGGCCTCGGAGATCGGGGCCAGGGGCAGGTCGCGGCTGCAGTAGGCCCCCAGCGCCGCCAGGGCCGCCAGGCACCACCAGAGCTGTCGCTGTGATCGGAACGAGCGCGGCATCTTCGGATTCGGTTCGGGGTTGGTTGGGAACAGGCCAGGGCGCAAGGCGCCGCCCCAGAGGGGATGCAAACCTCGTGCCGGAATCGGCTCCGCCCGCCCGCGGCCATGCAACTTCCCACGCGTGCTCCAGATGCGCGCCAAGTGCGCGCCCGGGGAGCCCCACCTGTCCGCGCCGGGGCGGAATCTCTTTTCCCACACACCGTTACAGGAATGCCGCCTTATGCAATTCAATGAGGCGCGGCGGGGATCGCCCCTGCTCTATCTTTCGGTAATTTCAGCGGATTCTTGAATTCCAGCCCGAAAACGCGCCGACCACCGGAGCATACCAGCCGTTCCGGGGGGAGGGAGCAAACCTTTTGAAAAAGGTTTTTCTCCCTCCCCCCGGGCCCCCTACCCACTTTCCCAAACTTTTTATTGATTAATGGGGGATATTCCATGTCATTGCCTTTGCCCCCCAGGCGGCCTCCGGCCGCCACCGCGGCAGTCCCGATGTAATCGGGATATGAGCCAAGCCGGAGCAGCGGTTACATTACGCATGATCCCATGGCAGGCAATAGCAGCGGCAGGAACCGAACGGCAGATGCGCCTCAAGCGCCGCCCACCCTGATTGGCAGCGTAAAGAACCCCCGATTGCAGGCGGCCCATTGAAGATCACCACCGGTGGGCGAGTTTTGCGCCGCCAAGACTTCTGGTCCTGTTGGTCACAAAAGGACAAACAATGAAGAAGGCAGAGCACAGCGGAAGGCTGGGAAAATACCGGCAGAAGCCATGCCGCCCCGCGCACCCTCGCGGGGAGGGCGGGCGGGGCGGCATGAAGGGACCGGGATCAGATATCCAGGTTGGTTACGTAGCGGGCGTTTTTCTCGATGAACGACGCGCGCGGCCTCGACATCATCACCCATCAGCTCGGTGAACAGGCGGTCCGCCTCCATCGCCTCATCCATCTTAACCTGGAGAATGGTTCTGGTTTCCGGGTCCATGGTGGTCTTCCAGAGCTGGTCCGGATTCATCTCACCCAGGCCTTTGTAGCGCTGGATGTTGATTTTTTCGCCGCCCAGACGCTTGACATACTGGATGCGTTCCTGTTCCGTGTAGGCGTAGAACTCCTGGTTGCCCTTGGCCACCCGGAAGAGCGGCGGCTGAGCGATATAGATCATACCCTGGTTGATCAGCTCGCGCATGTAGCGGAAAAAGAAGGTCAGCAGCAGGATACGGATATGCGCCCCGTCCACATCGGCATCGGTCATGATGATGACCTTGTGGTAACGGGCGTTGGCGATGTTGAAATCCTCCTCGCCGATCCCCGTGCCGAGCGCGGTGATCATCGTGCGGATTTCCTCGTTGGAGAGGATCTTGTGCAGCCGCGCTTTCTCCACGTTGAGGATTTTGCCCCGCAGGGGCAGGATCGCCTGGTTGCGGCGGTCGCGGCCCATCTTGGCGCGACCCGCCCGCCGAGTCGCCCTCCACCAGGTAGATTTCGCAGAGCGTGGGATCGGCAGATCGAACAGTCGGCCAGCTTGCCGGGAAGCCCGCGAGCTTTCCATGGCGTTTTTGCGGCGGGTCAGGTCACGGGCCTTGCGGGCCGCCTCGCGGGCTTGTGCGGCATTGACCGCCTTATCGATGACCTTGCGCGCAATGCGAGGGGTTTTCTTCCAGGAGTATCGCCAGCTGCTCGTTCACCGCGGACTCGACCACGCCCTTGATCTCGCTGTTGCCCAGCTTGGTCTTGGTCTGGCCCTCGAACTGCGGGTCCATCATCTTGACGCTGATCACACGCGGTCAGGCCCTCGCGCACATCATCCCCGCTGAGCGTGAAGTCGGCTTTCTTCAGCAGGTTGTTCTTTCTGGCGTAGTCGTTGATCGTGCGGGTGAGGGCGCTCTTGAACCCGATCAGGTGCGTGCCGCCCTCGTGGGTGTTGATGTTGTTCACGTAGCTGTAGAGCGTCTCGCTGTAACTCTCCGTGTACTGGAGCGCGATCTCGACGATGTTGGTGTCTATTTCCTTGTAGATGTAGATCGGCTTGTGCAGCGGCTTTTTCGCTTCGCTCAGGTACTCGACGAAAGTCTGGATGCCGCCGGCTGAACTGGTAAATCTCTTTGCGTTTTTCATCCGTGCGCAGGTCCTGGAAAACGATCTTGATCCCGGCGTTGAGGTAGGCCAGCTCGCGGAACCGGTTGCCGATGCCGTCGAAATCGAAATCCAGGGTGTCAAAGATCAGGTAGTCCGGGAGAAAAGTGACCCGGGTCCCGGTCTTTTTGCTCTTGCCGATTTCCTTGAGCTTGGTGGCCTTGATCCCGCGCTCGTAGCGCTGATGGTAGACCTTGCAATCTCGGCTGACCTCGACCTCCAGCCACTCGCTCAGGGCGTTGACTACGGAGACGCCCACCCCGTGCAGACCGCCCGAGACCTTGTAGGATGTCGCGGTCGAATTTACCGCCGGCGTGGAGCATGGTCATCGCCACTTCCACCCCGGGCATCTTCTCGGTGGGGTGGATGTCGACCGGGATCCCGCGGCCGTCATCCAGAACACTGATAACGTTGCCTTGCCGGATCTCGATCTCGATGTTGCTGCAGAAACCGGCCAGGGCTTCATCGATCGCATTGTCCACCACCTCGTAGACCAGGTGATGCAGCCCCGCTGCCCGGTGGAGCCGATATACATCCCGGGCCGCTTGCGTACCGCCTCCAGGCCCTTGAGCACCTGGATCCGGCTGGCCTCGTAGTCTTCCTTTTCCGGTTTCTGTTTACTGATTTCGCCATCTACGAAATCCCTCACGTTGAGACATCATCTCCTACCAGGGAAGCTGCCCAAAGTCTGGAGTTGAGCTCCGGATCACTGTCGCTTTTACCAGGAGCAAGCTCCTGCTTCCAGGCCGGGGAGCGCACTTCGACAAACAGCCGCCCATCCCGCAGACGACACCGCCCGGCTGACCCTCGCCAGGCGCGCGCCGGCCACCCGCGGCCAGCAGCTTACCGCCGCCAGGGACTCGGGCCGGGCAGCGGGCCGGCCTGGCCGAGCACCTGCTCCAGCAGGCGTCCCACCCGTTCCGGTCCTTTTTCCTGTTTTCCCTCGCGGCCTGCCACCTGCCTCCTCCCATCGGCCTCAAGCTGCCCCCGCGCGGATCACTCCCTGCTCGATCCGCAGCACCGGCAGGTGGCCGAGGCGGTCGAACAGCTCCTCGCGGCGGGGCGAGGTGATGAAGCTCTGGTGGCGTTCCACCAGCTCGTCGAGCAGGCTCAGGCAGCGCCGGCGGTCCAGCTCGGCGAAAATGTCATCCAGCAGCAGCACCGGCCGCAGCCCCTGGCGCCGTTCCACCAGCCGGGCCTCGGCCAGCTTGAGGGCGATCACCGCCGAGCGCTGCTGGCCCTGGGAGCCGAAGCAGCGCAGCGGGCGGCCCTCGATCCCGAACGCGAGCTCATCGGTCTGGGGCCCGCTCAGGGTCATCCCCCGGGTCCGCTCCACCGGGCGGCGCCGTTCCAGCTCGCGGGAAAACCGCTCCCGCAGCCGTTCCCGGGCCGCCGCTTCCTCCAGCCCTTCCGGTCGGCCCTCCAGCAACGAGCAGCGATAGCACAACGTGCCGCGCTCGCCGTTGCCCAGGCGCTCGAACACCGGCCGGTAGAGGCCCGCCAGCTCGCCGACCAGACGCTCGCGCTCCAGGATCAGCTCCGTGCCATGCTCGGCCAGTTGCTCCTCCCAGGGCAGGATCACCTCCGGGCGGGTTTCCCGGCGCAGCAGGTAGTTGCGGGTGGCCAGGGCCTTGCGGTAACGCTTGAGCCGGTCCAGGTAGGGCGGGGAGATGATCGAGAGCACGATGTCCAGGTAGCGGCGGCGGACCCCGGGGCTCCCCTGGACGATGTTGATGTCATCCGGGGTGAGCACCACGCTCTTGAAGATCCCGAAAGCCTGGCTGAGGCTCCTGACTTCCTTGCCCGAGAGGACCAGCTTCTTGCGCCGCCCATCGTAGCCGGCGCTCAGGGACTCCGGCCGGCCGAGATCGTCCAGCCAGTGGGCCCGCAGGTTGAAGTGCTCTCCGCCGAAACGGAGGCATTCCTGGTCGGCCGCGCCGCGGAACGAGCGCAGGATGGTCAGGTAGTAGATCGCCTCCAGCAGGTTGGTCTTGCCCTGACCGTTGTCGCCCAGGATCAGTTGTCCCCGGTCGTCGAACCGCAACTCGGTATCGGCGAGATTGCGGAAGCCCTCGATTTTCAGCTCGCGCAGCAGCACTGGTCCTGGTCCGGGGTTCGGCCGCGACTGTCCCCGGCCGCCGTAAAGTTAATACATTCCGACAGTTGAGTCAAGTTTAACGTGAGGGTCACGGGGTGGTGCGAGCCTTGGGCGTCAAGGCTTCCAGCGCGGTCCGGGCGGCCCTCACTCGGTCACCTTCAACGGCATGATCACGTTGAGGTAACGCTGGCCTTCCGCCTCGACCGCCGGGACCATCAGGATCCCCGACTCGCTGGTCTGCATGCAGAGCTTGACCTGGTCGCCCTCGATGTACTTGAGGACATCCAGCAGGTAGTTGCCGTTGAAGTAGATGTCCAGCGGCTCGAACCCGAAGTCGACCTCCAGGGTTTCCTGGCCCTCGCCCAGCTCCTCGGTGCGGACCGAGATGTCGACCTTGCCGTCCTCGAAGTGCAGGCGCACCCGGTGGGTGATGGCGTTGGCCAGGATCAGCATCCGGCGCAGGGCCTCGATGAACGGGGCGGTGTTGAGGATCGCGATCCGGCCGTTGTAGAACGGGATCACCTGCTCATAGTTGGGGTAGGTGCCCTCGATCAGCCGGCAGAACACCACGACATCGTTCTCGCGCATCCCCAGGTGGTTGCCCTCGATCGCCACCTCGACCTGGCCCTCGGGGCTCATCAGCTTCTCGACCAGCTCCATCGCCTTGGGCGGGACCACCACCGCGCGATGTTCGCCGACCTGGAACTTGCCCTTGCAGACCATCTTGGCCAGCCGGTGGCCGTTGGTGCCGACCATCGAGCTCTCCTCCGGCCCGACCTCCCAGAGCACCCCTTTCAGGATCGGCCGGTCATCATCCTTGCCGGTGGCGTAGCTGGTGGTGGCCACCAGCTTGCGCATCACCTGGTTGTCGATGCGGAACGCCCCCTCGAAAGAGCGCTGCGGCAGGGCCGGGTAGTCGGCCTTGGGCAGGCCCGGCAGCAGGAACGAGGCCCGGCCGCAGACAATGCTCACCCGCTCGCCCTGCTTCTCGATCGTGATCGGGGCATTGGGCAGCTCGCGCACGATCTCGGCCAGCTTGCGGGCCGGGACCGTGATCGCCCCCTCGCCTTCGACCTCGGCCTTGATCCGGTAGCTCAGCGAGATGTCCAGGTCGGTGGCGCTCAGCTTGAGAAAGCCCTCCTCGCCCCGGCCCTCGGCCTCGAACAGGATGTTGAAGAGCACCGGCATCGTGCTCTTGGCGGGCACGATCGGGTTCACCGCGTTTACGGCCTGGGACAGGCTGTCCTTGGCTACCCTGATCTTCATGGCTTCTCCTCCGGGGCTGGCGGCGCAGGCGATCACCCTCAGGTGATACTGTTGTTAGTTGAAATATAAAAGGCAGCACTACTACCAGGGCCTGTGGAGCGCGTGGATAACCTCGTAACTATTTGAAAAATTACAAATTCGGAAAAACAACTCCAGTCTTGCGGCGGTGGATAACTCTCGTGTCGAGCGGGGAGTTTTCCACCGGGCGAAAACAGCCTGTCGACAACCCCGGGAGTTTTGCACCGCCCATCCGCCGATGGTCCACCGCCGGTACACCGCTTGTCCACAGCATGCCAATCTGAACAAAATGAAGGCGAAAAGACACACCCCCCGTCGGCTGCGCCGCCACGGCGCCTCGGATTGACACCCCCGGCCCCGCGGTGAGCGGGGCCACCCCCCTCCAGGGGGGACTCTGCTCGCTACGCCCGAAGAATTGCGGCAATTAGCGGTCAGCCGGACTGCCCTACAGCTCCACCTTCTGGTTCTTCAGCCGATCCATCATGTGCTCCACCTGCTCGCGGAACTTGATGTCCTCCTCGCAACGGGCGGCGATCTTGCGGCAGGCATGGAGCACGGTGGTGTGGTCCTTGCGCTTGAACTGCTCGGCGATCTCGGTCAGCGAGAGCTTGGTCAGCTTCTGGCAGATGTACATCGCCGCCTGGCGGGGCTCGACAAAGCTCTGCTTGCGACGGGCGGAGAGGATCATTTTCTCCGGCACCCCGTAGCAGTCGCAAACCACCCGCAGGATGTCGCTGGTGGCGATGTGGCTGGCCTCCTGCTCGAAAACGTTGCGCAGCACCCGCTCGGCCAGCTGGAGGTCGATCCGCTCGCGGCTGGTGTCGCAGTGGTGCTTGAGGTAGAGCAGCGAGCCCTCGAGCACCCGCACGTTGCCGGTGACATTCTCGGCGATGTAGGCCAGCACCTTTTCCGGGATCAGCAGGTTGCACAGCGCGCTTTTCTTGCGCAGGATCGCGATCCGGGTCTCGAATTCCGGCGGCTGGATGTCGGCGACCAGCCCCCACTGGAAACGGCTGCGCAGGCGCTCCTCCAGGTGATGGATCTCGCGCGGCGGGCGGTCGGAGGTCAGGACGATCTGCTTCTGGCTCTCGTAGAGGGCGTTGAAGGTGTGGAAGAACTCCTCCTGGGTGCTCTCCTTGCGGGCCAGGAACTCGATGTCGTCGATCAGCAGCACGTCCATCTGGCGGTAATGGTTGCGGAAGCGGGTGGTGCTGCCGCTGGTGATCGCGGCGATCAGCTCGTTGAGGAACTCCTCGGCCGAGGTGTAGCAGACCCGGACCTCGCGGTAGGCGGGGTTGTTGAGCAGGGCATGGCCGATCGCCTGCATCAGATGGGTCTTGCCCAGGCCCACTCCGCCGTGGATGAACAGCGGGTTGTAGCGGGCGGCCGGGGACTCGGCCACCCCCAGCGCCGCGGCATGGGCGAACTGGCTGTTGCGCCCGGCGACAAAGTTCTCGAACGTGTAGCGGGGGTTGAGGCTCCCCTTGAGGCGGGAGTCCTTGCGGGCGGTGCCGAAACCCCGATTGGTCGAGGCGGGACGGCCGGACGGCTCGGGGGCGGCAGCTTCGGTCGCGGCTTCCGAAGACCGGCGGCCCGTGCCATTGCCCCCGCCATCCGGCTGCCAGAGCTCGATCTGCTCGCTGTCGGCGCGGAAGGTCAGGCCGATGCGGAACGGCCGCTGCAGCACCCGGCCGGCCGCGGCATCCAGCGCCTCCTGGTAGTTCTGCTCCACATACTGGGCCGAGAAGCGGTTCTTCAGCTCGACCGTCATGGCCCCTTCCAGCACCGCCACCGCCCGGCTGGCGGCGAACCAGGTGTTGATGGTCTGCTTGGTGACCAGTGCTTCCAGATCCTGGAGGACCAGGGACCAGATTTCCTGGGGGGTGAGTTCCTGAGTCAAGGCGACTTGCTCCTCAATCGAAAATCGGTACGCTGTTGCGGGGATCATCCACCTCACGCCGGAAGGCCGCCAGCAGCGCCGCGGTCACCTTCCCAGGACGGCCATCCCCGATCGGCCGCCCATCCACCGTGACAATCGGCGCCACCTCGGCGCCCGAGCCGGTCAGGAACACCTCCTCCGCCGCCCGCACCTCCTCCGGCCCGAACCGGGCCTCGGCGCAATCGATCTCCAGCCGCCGGCAGAGCGCGAGGATCGTGTTGCGGGTCACCCCGACCAGGATGTTCTCGGCCGGAGGGGTCAGCACCTTGCCGCCCCGGACGATGAACAGGTTGTCGGCGCTGCACTCGCAGACCTCGCCCTCGACAGTCAGCATGATCACTTCCGGGGCCTCGGCGGCGTTGCCCTCGATCACGGCCAGGATGTTGTTGATGTAGTTGCAGGTCTTGACCCGGGGGTCGACACATTGCGGCGGGGTGCGCCGGGTCCGGGCGGTGACCACCGCCAGCCCCCGCTCGTAGAACTCTTGCGGGTAGAGCTGCAGCTCCCGGGCGATGATGAACAGGGTCGGGCGGCCGATCATCCGGGGGTTGATCCCCAGGTCGCGGCGACGGCCGCGGGTGACCACCAGCCGGATGTAGCCGGTCCCGCAGATCTCGTTCCGGCGGCAAAGGGTCCGGAGGATTCCGGCCAGCTCCTCGTCCGACCAGGGCAGCTCGATCCGCAGGTAGCCGGCCGAGGCCCGCAGCCGCTCCAGGTGCTCCCGCAGCTTGAAGATCCTTCCCGCGTAGATGCGGATCCCCTCGAAAGTGCCATCTCCGTACAACGCGTTGCTGTCGAGCAGGAACGCGGCCGGGATCACCCCGCGCTCCAGGTCGAGGTAGTTGTCGGCAAGCGCGTAGTCTCCGCAGAGGAAGACAAACTCACGGGCCATGCGGCACGCTCCTTCGGGGGAAGGGGGAGTGTCAGGCGGGAGAACGGCACGATCCAGCCGGGAACGCGATCGGGCAGCCGCGACAGGAAGCCCCGCGCGGGCCTCGTGGGAAAGATGGGGCGGAAAGGTCCACCGGCGGCCAGGCCCTCGCCACCCTTCCTCCACCGGCCCGGTGTGCTTGAAAGGTAAGGGACGGCAGGAGCGGCTGTCAAGATTAAAGCGTAAAAGCCAAATCGCGCAATTGATTGGAAAAAAAAGAGATATAAAGTTGTCCACATGTGGGGGGTAGATTTTTGTAGCCACTACATCTTGTGCCGGGCCTGGCGATGATCGCTTATCTTGTGCGGCGGCCGGGCGTTCAAACAATTCGACAACAACACTTTTCTTCCGGGTGGAGGGCGGAAACCTTTTGGAAAAGGTGTTCCGTCCTCCCTCCAGGGACACCCTCCACCCGATCCCCCTCTCACCTTCCAAACTTTTTCGCCGGTTCGAGGCGGGAGGGTCGGCCGCTCACCAGGATGACAGGCACAGACGGCCCGGGTCAGCGGATGCCGTATTTCTCCAGCTTGTAGTAGAGCACGCTGGTCTTGAGGCCGAGCAGGCGGGCGGTCTGGCTCTTGTTGCCGCCGGTCTGCTGGTAGCAGCGCTGGATCAGGCTGCGCTCGGTCTCCTCCAGGTAGGCGTTGAGGTCGATCGGGCCGCCGGCGGGCAAAGCCGGCCGCAGCTCGGACTGGCCGAGCGCGGGCAGGTCCGCGGCGCGCAAGGCGGGGCCCGGCCCCAGCACCAGGGCGCGCTCCAGCACGTTCTCCAGCTCGCGCACATTGCCGGGCCAGCGGTGGCTCTCCAGGATCGCCAGGGCCTCGGGCTCGAGCGGGCGCTCGGGGCGGTTCATCCGCCGGCAGATCCGGCCCACCAGGTGATGGGCCAGCAGGGCGATGTCGCCCTGGCGCTCGCGCAAGGGGGGCAGCTCGATCGGCACCACATGCAGGCGCCAGAACAGGTCCTCGCGGAAAGCGCCCCGCTCGACCTCCACTTTCAGGTCCTTGTTGGTGGCCGAGATCAGGCGCACATCGACACTGAGGGTCTTCTCGCCGCCCACCCGCTCGAACTGGCGCTCCTGGAGCACGCGCAGCAGCTTGACCTGCATCATCGGGCTGATGTCGCCGATCTCGTCCAGGAACAGCGTGCCGCCATCGGCCAGCTCGAACCGTCCCTTGCGGGCCTTGACCGAGCCGGTGAACGCGCCTTTCTCGTGGCCGAACAGCTCGCTTTCCAGCACCCCTTCCGCCAGCGCGGCGCAGGAAACCTTGATGAACGGCCCCTCGCGACGGGGGCTCTTGCGGTGGACCTCCCGGGCCACCAGCTCCTTGCCGGTGCCGCTCTCGCCGGTGACCAGCACCGAGGCATCCGAGGCCGCCACCTGCTCGATGGTGCGGAAGACCTCGCGCATCGAGGGGGAGCGGCCGATGATCTCGCCATAGCCGCGGGCCTCCTCCACCTCGCTGCGCAGGGCGCGGTTCTCCTCGGAGAGGCGCTCGTGCTCGCGGGCTTTGCGCCGGGCCTCCAGCACCCGCTCCACCCGGAAGCAGAGCATCTCGGTATCGAAGGGCTTGGTCTGGAACTCCACCGCCCCCAGCCAGCGCTCGGCCTCCTCGCCCAGCTCGCGGGTGAAGTAGGCGGTGATGAAGATCACATCCAGGTCGGGGAGCAGCTCCCGGGCCTGTCGGCAGAACTCCAGCCCGTTCATCCCCCCGGGCAGGCGGTAGTCGCAGAGCGCCAGCTCGAACCGTCGGGTGCGGGCCAGCTCCAGCGCCGCGGGGCCATCCCCGGCCGTGGCCACCTCCAGGCCGAGCTTGCCCAGGGTGATCTCGAGCCCCTCGCGCATCGCCCGGTTGTCTTCCACGATCAGCACGGCAGGCATGACGCCGCTCCCGGCTTGAAGAGGTCGCAATTCCGCTGCCCCCCGCCCGGACCCTGACTGGCTGTCCGCCCTCCCCCGGAATCATCATCGGTGTCGTTTGTCGAATCGGTATAACTTAACAGCGCGGCGGCGGAAAGTAAATCCGCGGCGGGCGGGGGGCGGCGGGCGGTCCGCCCGGGGGTGAATCTGATTGCTTTTTCAGGATCAACCGCTTAGATTTTAGTTCTTTTCATGGTCCGGGCAATTAGTTACGCAGCGAGTGCGAGCGCGTTTTCATAGCTTACGGCAACCCTCAACCGACCAACCAAAGGAGTGCCAAGATGCCGTTAGTTCCGATGAGGCAGTTGCTCGACGAGGCCGCCAAGGGCAATTACGCTGTCGGCGCCTACAACGTCAACAACATGGAGCAGATCCAGGCGATCATGAAGGCCGCCCAGGAGACCAAGTAGCCCGGTGATCATCCAGGCCAGCCGCGGCGCGCTCAAGTACACCAACTTCATCTACCTGAAGTACCTGATGCTGGCCGCGGTCGAGGAGAACCCCGATATCCCGATCGCCCTGCACCTCGACCACGGCAACAGCCTGGAGAGCTGCAAGGAGGCGATCGCCCTGGGATTCACCTCGGTGATGATCGACGGCTCGCTGAAAGAGGACGGCAAGACCCCGACCACCTATCGAGGAGAATGTCGCGGTCACCCGCTCCGTGGTCGACTACGCCCACCCGCTGGGGGTGACGGTCGAGGGCGAGCTGGGCACGCTGGGCGGGATCGAGGATGGGGTCGGCAGCGGCCAGGTCCACCTGACCGATCCGGACCAGGCCGAGGAGTTCGTGGAGAAGACCGGGTGGACGCCCTGGCGGTGGCGATCGGCACCAGCCACGGCGCCTACAAGTTCAAGGCCGAGCCGAAGCTGGCCCTGGACATCGTCGAGCGAGATCCACAGCCGGATGCCGATGCGTGCACATGGTGATGCACGGCTCCTCCAGCGTGCCCGAGGAACTGGTGGCGATGGTCAACAAGTACGGCGGCAAGATGCCCAACGCCAAGGGCGTGCCGATGAGCGAGATCCAGAAGGTGATCCCGGCCGGCGTGCGCAAGGTCAACATCGACACCGACGGCCGGATCGCGATCACCGGGGCGATCCGCAAGGTGTTCGTCGAGAACCCGGAGCAAGTTCGATCCGCGCGACTACCTCAGGCCCGCCCGCGAGGCCCTGGCCAAGCTGGTGGCGCAGAAGATGCGCGACCTGGGCACCGCCGGCAGCGCCGGCACCTTCCAGCCCAAGAGCCTGGATGACATGAAGAAGTTCTACAAGAGCATCGGCTGGCTGTAGGCCGATGCGGCGGCACGGATAGCACGAAGCCGGCGGGAGCATTTCCCGCCGGCTTTTTTGATTCATACCAATTAACAACAAGGGCCAGATGATCCGGGGGGAGGGCGGAAATCCACGATTAAATCGGGATTTTCCGCAGGTCAATGCTGGCGGCCGCACGGCAAATCAGTATCAGTAGTAGTACCTCAGCCCGCCGGTCAGCTCCAGCAGACGGGTCCAGTGTTCCTCCTTGGGAGTGGGGGTGAGCAACCCCCCGCCCACCAGCTCCCACCCCTCGACCCGCAGGAAGCTCTGGTTGGCAGGGGTATTGATCGCCTCCCAGCGCACCCCGAGGGAAAGGGTCATCCGCTCGTTGAGCCGGTACTCCTCGCCTCCGCCCAGCCGCAGCCCCGCATTGAGATAGCGCTCCCGCACCCGGGAGTGCACGGTGCCCTGGTTGTTCCACACGCCGTAGCCGATCGGGTGGAAAAGGACGTCGTAATCGTAGTCGGTGTCAAGCTGGGCCGAGTTGCGCCAGAGGCCGACTCCGACCAGGGCGGAAAGGCTCAGCGCCCGGGTCAGCGGCAGGCGGAAGACCACGCTCGGCACCAGCGAGGCGCTCCAGAACTTTGAACCGGAACGCAGATTCGAGATGCCGGACGGCGGCGAGATGCCCGGAGGCCAGTCGGAAGCTACTACATCCGGCACCACAGCCAGCCGGTTCACCCGCGCGCTGATCAGGGCTTCGAAGGGTTCCCGGTCGAAACGGTGCTCGCGATAGGAGAGCGAGAGCGGAATGAAGCTGCACCAGCGGTTGCAGTCGTAGCCAAGGTCGAGGTTGAGGGAGAAGGCCGTCGGGTAGTAACGGTCAAGGGTCAGGGTCCCGCCGGTTGAGCCGATCCCGGAGGAAACCTGGGTGAACCAGCGCAAAGGGAATTCGAGCCAGTCCGCGGCGCGGGAAAGCGAGGGCCAGGACAGGACCAGGGACAGGCCGAGCAGCAGCAGGCGGACAGGATGCGGGCGCATGGCGGATACCTCCCCGGGCCGGGCAAGACCCGAGCTGATGCCGCCGGCAAGCAGGCCGGGGCGGGTGGCGTGCCGGGGGGGCAAGCACTGGAGCGAGAGAAAGCGGATCCACTGTCTGGGGGGCAAGCTGTCACTGAGAAATAATAATCAGAAACATTCACCGTAGCAAGTGGTTTCGCTTAGAGCGGCCGGGGCGGTCCCGCATCCCGGAACGCTCGAAAGCATGCTGGGAAACGATTGAAGACAACCCCCGGTTTCCCCCTTGATTGGGGGGATTGTAAAGCGCTCACGCCCAACCGGTTACGCCCAGTCCCGGGGCCGGAGCGGAATCGACATTGGAAAAAGTTTGGGAAAGTGGAAGGGGGGCTCGGGGGGAGGGAGAAAACCTTTTTTAAAAGGTTTTCTCCCTCCCCCGGATCAGCTGGCCTTGTGTAAATCGTCAGAATGACTCGCTGAGCTTGCGCAGGCGCTCCAGGTCCACTCCCGGGGTATAGCAGGCGCCGACCGCGTTCTCGGCGAAGCCGCTTTCGGCCACTTTCAGCCAGTCGACCAGTTCCTCGCCCCGGGTGAGCAGGGCGGTCACCTCGCGGGCGAGCTCGGGGTTGCCGCAGCCCTCGGCGGCGCGCAGGGCGCCCTGGGTGAATTTTTTGAGCAGCGGCAGGTCGCGGACCTCGGTGCGCACGTGGCTCATCATGTAGAACAGCTCGTTGACCAACTGCTGGTAGAGCTTGCGGCGCTCGGGGTTGAAGTCGCTCTTCATCGTGCCCATCACCCGCTGGACCATGTTTTCCAGGGCCAGGTAGACCCGGCCGCGCAGGATCAGCACCTTGTACTCGACACTGGTCGGGTCATCGAACTTGCCCAGCTCGTGGCAGAAGCTGATCAGGGTCTTGTCGCAGTTGGTCTGGCTGCGGGCCAGGTCGGCGGCTTTCCGCTGCTTGAGGTAGCTGGCGTTGTAGTCGTTGATGCAGTTGCGCAGGCCCTCGAGCAGCGGGGCGATCTTGCGCAGGGCCTCGATCTCCTTGGCGAACGCCGCCTTGTTGCGGGTGAAGTCGCGGATCAGGTTCAGCAGCTCGCCCACCCCGGCGCCGATCAGCCGCAGCAGGTCCTCCAGGCGGTCGGGGTCGAAGGTGATGTTGTTGGCCTTGTCGGGGACAAAGAAGGCGTGGAGCTGGCCCAGCCTTCCCGAGACATTGGTGCTGAGGCGCTCGGAGAACTCCTCGAAGTCGGTGCGCTCGGGGGCGCGCTGTTTCTGCTCGGCCAGCCGGCGGCGGAACTCCTCGCCGCGGGCCTGGAGGTGGTCGGCGAGCTGGTCGGCGATCGTCACCACCGACTGCACCACCCGCGGGGCCTCGTTGAGGGTGATGGTGGGGATCTCCAGCTTGCCGAGCAGGGAGCCGGAGAGCTGTTCCTCGCCGCCGGCGCGCCAGACCGCGTAGGTCTGGTCATCCATGAAGGTCGGGACTTTCTTGAGGGTGGCCTGGATGTTCGCCAGCGGCAGGGTGAGCCGGCGCTCGAGCAGCTCGCGGGCCAGCACGTTGAGGTAGATCCGCAGGTCGTTGGGGTGCTGGCAGCTCTGGATGATCAGCTGGCTGCGCTTGAGGCGGTTGATTTCGCCCAGGACCGAGGTGATGTTCAGGCACATCGCATCGCGCAGTCCGGTGGGGAGCTTGGGGCTTTCCAGCCGGATCGCGCGGGCGTTGCGGACCAGCACTCCCAGGCAGGCCTCGATGTGCTCGACCAGCTTGCGGGTGCCCTCGACCTGGTCGCGCTTGACAAACCCCGAGCCGCCGGTCAGGAGCTTCTGGCTGATGATCTCCACCAGCGAGCCGAGGGTGGGCAGGTAGCTGGCGTTGAGGGTGACCAGGATCGAGTGGATCTCGTAGAGCGGGACCTCGGCGTTTTCCTCCTCGAGGTTGAGCTTTTCCTCGAACAGCTCCACCTGCTGCAGGGACTGCCGGGCCTGCTGGAGCAGCTTCTCGGTGCGGCGCAGCAGCTTGATCGCATCCTGCTGCTGCTGCTGGTTGAGGCTGCCCAGGATGTCGCGGATGTAGTAGCAGCCATCGCGGATGTTGGCCACGATCTGGTCGCGGCGCAGCACCGGGATCCGGCGGTCGTAGCCCTCGGCCTTGAGCCGCTCGAAAAAGACCGCGATGTTTTCCAGGGCCTCGTTCAGGCGCTGGACGCTGCGCTTGCCGAGGATCGGGGCCGGGCGCTGGCCCTCCTCGGCGGCATGGTGCTCCATCAGGTGGCCGTACTTCTCCTCGAAAGCGCGCTCCTCATCGGTCAGGCCGCGCTCGGCCAGCTCGGCGGCGACCTCCGCTTCCTCCTCCCCGCTCTGGCCGCTTTGCTCCAGCAGCACCTGCAGCTCGAAGCCCAGCTTGGGGAAGACCTCGTGCACCCCCTCCTCCAGGGCCAGCACGTAATTGCGGGCGCCCTCCGCGCCGCCATCCCCCCCGGCCGCCTCCGGGACAGGGCCGGCCTGCGCCACGAACTGGTGCTCGGCCCGGTCGCGGTCGAGCACGCTGACCTCGAGCTTTTTCGCGGCGGCCTCGATCCGCTCCAGCAGGTGTTGCTCCAGCTCGACCACCTTGTCCATGAACTCGGCGGTGGTCTTGTGGATGGTCTTTTCCTCCTTGCGGCGCTCACCCTCCAGGATGTTGTGCATGACGGGGCTGACCAGCAGCAGGGCCGCCCCGAAGTAGATCTTGAGGAAGGGGTAGCGGTTGCAGATCCAGGCGTACTGCCTGATCCGGGCGTGGTGGTCATTTTCGCGGGTATAGTCCGGGTTGCAGTCGGAGAGGCGGCCGGCGAACTCATCCCGGTCATAGCTCAGCAGCAGGTTCTCGAACTCGCGGTTGATCAGCCGGGCGGCATCCTCGTAGCTGACCCCCTTGCTGCTCAAGGTGCGGGCGGCGGTGTCGATCGCCTCGCCGCTGGCGCTGCGGGCGAAGAACTCGATCTTGTCCGGGCCGATCCGGGTCGCCCGCACCTGGCCGGCCGCCATCTGGCTGATAAACTGGATCAGGTCGGCCGGGCTGATGAACGCCGCCAGGCGCTCGCGCTCCTTGCTCTCGAACAGGTTGGACAGCCCGTGGGCCACCCGGAAGGCCTGGAGTTGCTGGAACAGGTCGACACTGCCCTCGCCGATCATCATCCGCAGTTGGGAGACCAGGTTGGCGCTGCGCTCATCCGAGGAGAGGTTGAACATGATCTTGCCCAGGCAGTCGAGCTTGACCTGGCTGCGGATCTCCTCGGCGATCAGTTCCATGTTGCGGCGGCTGACCGGGGTGCGGATTCCCGGCCGGAGGAACTTCTTGAGCAGGGTGTTGCCCTCATCCACGCTGGGGCGGGCGGCCAGCATCGCCCCCAGGTGGGTGACCTGGGTGACCAGTTGCAGCAGCTTTTCCCGCCGCCGGTCGACCTTGACCGAGCCCTGGTCCTCCTCGGCCGACCGCTGGCTGCCCGCGGCCTGGCGGATGAAAGCCTGCTCCAGCTCGGCCAGCGGCACCCCCAGGGTGGCCAGGGCCTCGCGCAGCACGGTGTCGCCGCGGGGGTTCCAGGGGGCGTGACGGTTGACCAGGCGGCCCACCAGGAAGAACACCAGGTTGTCCGGCTCGTTGAAGCTGCGGCTGGCCCACTGGTTGCGGTACCAGTTCAGGCTGGCCAGGAAGAGCATCTTTTCGGTTGTCGAGCGGTCCTTCATCTCCTGGGCCAGGTCCAGGCTCTCCAGCTTGATCTCGGCGATGAAGTCATCCTCGATGTAGCCCTTGCCAATGAGGATGTAGTGGGCATAGAGCATGGTCCGGTCGAGCCGCTCGAACCAGCCGCGGGCGGTGTCGGCGGCCGAGCGGCGGATTTCATCCTCGCTCGGCAGGGAGAACAGGTTGATCAGTTGCTTGCTGGTCAGGCGCACCTGCTCGATGACTTTCAGTTCCTCGCGGTAGCGGATCAGGCGCTGCTTCTCCTCCTCGGCCGCCTTGCGGTCGGAGGGGATGCGGCGCACGGTCTCGTAGACCTTCTGCTCCCCGCCCTCGACCGTGACGGTCAGCCGCTGGCCGAGGATCGTGAAGTCGCGCTCCTCGCTCTGGCCATGGCGCAGCTTGAGGAAGCCGTTTTCGGCCAGGTTGTCGAGCAGACGTCCCAGCTGGACGATCTTCTCTTCCCGGCCCTTGAGGTGGGGGTTCTGCTGCAGGCGCTGCAGGGCCAGGGTGAGCAGGTTCATCGGCTCGTTCTTCTCGGTGGTGTAGAAGCTGCCGAAGACCTTTTCCAGGTAAGTACGGATGCGGGTGAAGATCAGGCGCTTGTCCTGGATCGCCTTGATTTCGTGCTTGCGACAGCGCTCGGCCAGTTCCTCGAGCAATTCCTCGCCCTCCAGGGCGCGCTCATCCAGGATTTTCGCGATCTCGAGGGGCATGCCTTGCTCCTGAAGTTCCTGCCTCCCAGGCGGGAACGTGATTGGCGATCGCCGATGGCAAGCGCCGGGGACTGGGGAATGGCGATGGGAGTGACGGGGTTCAGGCGGTGAACGCGATTTCGCCGTGAACCTCGCGCAGGGTGGTGTGCTCCACCCGTTCGCTGAAAGCCCGGGAGAACTTGCCGATGGTCACTTTCACCCCGGGATGGAGGCTCTTGCGCACGGTGACATGCACCTCCTTGTGGGCGGCGATCTGCTGCTCGATCCCCTCCCGCTCCGCGGTCAGCTCCTGCTGGTATTTCGGGTAGTAGCTGCCGGTGTCCTGCAGCCGCTGGAAGAGGGCCTGCTGCTCGGCGGGGAGCTGGCCGCCGAGCTGGAGCCGCAGGCGGGAGAGCTGGTAGAGGGCCCGCTTGACCTTGTCGGCGTTTTCCAGGATCTTGCCCAGTTCCTCATCGAGCTGGCGCAGCCGCTCCTGGAGCGTGAAATCGCAGCCGACCATCACCTCGGTATGGGTGTAGCTGACCGTGCCGAGCTGGGTGGCATCCACCGAGCCTTTCACCTGCAGCACTCCGCCGATGATCGCTCCCTTGCTGCTGGTGGCGGTGACATCGCCGTTGACCCGGGCGTGGGCGTGCATCAGCTCGCCGCCGAGGATCAGGCTGCCGCCGCAGATAATGTTCTGGCCCTGGACATACTTGATCGTCAGGTCGCCGCCGGTGCGGATCGTGCCCTTGCCGTGGCCGGTGAGGCCTTTCTTGACCAGGATCGAGCCGCCGGCCTCCACCTCGGCATCCTCCACGCAGCCGCCGACTTCCAGGTCGCCGGTGACCTTGACCTTGAAGCCGCTCTTGACATCGCCGCCGATCTGCAGCGAACCGTTGAAGTCGATGTTGCCGGTGTTGAAATCGACATCGCCCTTGATCTCCAGCTTGCGCTTGACCTCGACCAGCTTGCCGGAGTTGACCGTGACGCAGCCATCGGCGGTCGAGAGCAGCAGGTCCGGATCGGTCGGGGAGGGCTCGGTGTTGGGGCCTATGGGCAGGCGGGTGTCGCGGCTCGGGCGCTGGGCCAGCGGCTTGCCGCTGACCGAGGCGCCGGGGCGGCCCTCGGTCGGCGGGATGCGGCGGCAGAGTTCCTGGCCCTTGGAGGCTTTGACCAGGAACGAGATCTCGCGGTAGTCGATCCGCCCGTCCTGGTCCTCCTTGGCCTGGTACTCCGGCCGGGTGTCAAACAGGAACTCGATCTTCCCATCCTGCCCATCCACCGGCGGCTGGCCGCGGGCGACCAGCGCCTCCTGGCCGAACAGGCTCTGGGCGAAAACCCGGGCCAGCTCGGGCTCGAGCAGCCCCTGGATCACGCCGGCGGACTTGAGCGCCCGGCGGGCATCCTCCTCAGTCAGCGGAACCTGGTTCTCCGCCGGCAAGGGGACAGTCAGGTAAGCTTCCAGCCCGCCCTTGTCCAGCCGGACCTCGATTTTTCTCCATTCTTCAGCCATCGCGCAGACCTCAGGATCCCGGTGAACCCGGCGCAAACGGGAAAAAGCCCGGCAAGCGGTTTACTATTATACCACAACGCGGGACGATGCCAAGCATTTTTTCTCAAAAAGGTTGAATCCGGCGGCAGCGACAGCCTCCCCGTGCCGGTCCGGACCGCCCGGGATTGACAATCGGCAGAAACGGGGGCTATCTTTAGGACAAACCCCCACGGTGGGCGCGCCAGTATGCGTACAGGCGCAGGGCGATGAAAGCGGCCGCCGCGGCCGCGAAGACGATGCGGGCCAGCAGCGACAGCTTCAGCCCCGCCAGCGCGGCGCCGGATTCATCGAAGTAGATCACCGCCAGACCGCTGGCCACGATAATTCCGGCCAGCAGCGGCCTCAGCCGCCGCGTTGCAGGCTCCATTCCGGCTCCTCCTCGATTCGACAGGCGGTTCAGGTGCGGGCCGCCGCGGCCACGAGCGGGCCGGGTGCGGACACGATCTTCCAAAATCACAGCCACGAGGTACGGCATGCGCATTCTGGTCACCGGCGGGGCGGGGTTTCTCGGGTCCCACCTCTGCGACTACCTGATCGGCAAGGGCCACGGGTGGTCTGCATCGACAACCTGATCACCGGCAATACCGACAACATCGGCCACCTGATGGGCCACGAGCGCTTCCGGTTCATCCGGCACGATGTCACCGAGTACATCTACCTCGCCGGAGCCGCTGGATGCGATCCTGCACTTCGCCTCGCCGGCCTCTCCGGTCGACTACCTGGAGTACCCGATCCAGACCCTCAAGGTCGGCAGCCTGGGCACCCACAAGGCCCTCGGCCTGGCCCGCGAGAAAAAGGCCCGTTTCCTGCTGGCCTCCACCAGCGAGGTCTACGGCGATCCGCTGATCCACCCGCAGACCGAGGACTACTGGGGCAATGTCAACCCGATCGGCCCGCGCGGGGTCTACGATGAGGCCAAGCGGTTCGCCGAGGCGATGACCATGGCCTACCACCGCTACCACGGGGTCGAGACCCGCATCGTGCGGATCTTCAACACCTACGGGCCGCGCATGCGGCTGAACGATGGGCGGGTGGTGCCCAACTTCATCAGCCAGGCCCTGACCGGCCGAGCCGATCACGGTCTATGGCGATGGCAGCCAGACCCGCTCGTTCTGCTACTACTCCGATCTGGTCGAGGGCATCTACCGGCTGCTGATGTCGGAGGCCGAGGGCCCGGTCAACATCGGCAACCCCACCGAATACTCGATCCTGGAGTTCGCCACCCGGATCATCGCGCTGACCGGCAGCACCAGCCAGATCATCCACAACAAGCTGCCGGAGGATGACCCCAAGGTCCGCCGGCCGGACATCACCCGGGCCCGGACTCTGCTCGGCGGCTGGGAGCCGCGGGTGACGCTCGAGGAGGGGCTCGGCAAAACGATCGAGTTCTTCCGCACCCGGATGCAGCCCGTCGAGCCGCTCACCTGATCCCGTGATCGCGCTTGTACTCGGCCCAGTTGGCCTTGAGCGCGACAAACTCCTCGAACCCGGGACGGGTCAGGAACGGGTTGGTCCGGCGCTCCCGGCCGATGGTCGAGCTCGGCGCAGCGCCATAGTCGTGGCCCGGGAACACCTGGGTTTCGTCCGGCAGGGCCAGCAGCTTGCGATGCAGGCTGTCGAACTGGGCCCGGGCGCCCTCGTCCAGGTCGGTGCCGCCCACCTTGCCGACAAACAGGGTGTCGCCGGTGAGCAGCAGGTCCCGGCAGAGGAGGCAGATCGAGTCCCGGGTGTGGCCCGGGGTGTGGATGATCCGTAACGAAAGCTCCCCCAGCCGCAACTGCTCGTCATCCTCCACCGGCAGGCTGCAGTCGCGGCAGGCCGACCGGTGCATCACCACCATCGCCTGGCTCTGGCGGGCCAGCCTGGCGGCGCCGGCGGTATGGTCGGCGTGGTCGTGGGTCAGGATCACATACTTCAGCTCGCAGCGGTGGCGATCCAGCAGCTCGAAGAACAGCTCCGGCTTTCCCGAGGGGTCGATCACCGCGGCCAGCCCGCCCGGGCCATCCGCCAGGAAATAGCCGAAGTTGCGGTCGCCCCCGGTCCGCACCTGTTCGAACAGCATCGCCCCTCCCGGGATGTTGCGCCCAGTCAGCATGGGCCGCCCGCGGCGCAGGCGGCGCAAAAGTCTCCTAACAGTAGCCCGGTCCGGCGCGCACTGTCAAGGGAGCTCCCGGAGCGGACGGCGGCTGCTCCGCTGCCATCGCGCCGTGATCTTTGTCCGGCGGCCGATCTTCCACCCCCCGGACAATGGGGGCCTGGCCCCTCACCTCAGCGAGAGTGCCCTCCATGGCGGCCCGCGGCAAGAGAAGCGATCCGGACCAGCTCGACCTGTTCATCCTGCAGCAGCGGATCGAGCAGGATGTGCGGGAGCTGCGCCAGGCCGAGAGCGAGCTGCGGCGGCTGGGCCAGGACCTGCGCCACGACCACCTGCGCCAGATGCGCGGGGCTCCCCGGGTGCGGCCCGCCCTGGAGCTGCGCGCCGGGCCGCCCAACGCGATGTGCGGCCAGTGCTTCAACAGCTGCAAGCAGCCCGCCGCGGTGCGGATCTTCCGTTGCGCCCGGTTCGAGCCGCTGGAGTGAAACCACCCGGCGAGCCGCCGCGCTGCCGCCGGATTGCGGTCAACGGCAATGGTCAGGGATTCCTGAAATAATCAGCAACAAGTTTGGGAAAGAGCGGGGGGTCGGGGGAGGGAGAACCTTTTTCAAAAGGTTCTTCCTCCCCCGGAGTGTTTCAGCTTTGCGGGCTGCCGCCTTGATGCAGCCGCTCATCCAGCGCGACCAGGCGGTATTCGATCTCGAGGAGTTTTTCGCGGGTGTTGAGCTCCGCCTGCTGGACACGGTTGTCGATGCCGATCAGGATCGCGAGCGCGATGATCAGCAGCGCCATCGGCGCCAGGAAGGCGAAGTCCTGCAGGTTGCCATTGAGGAAGCCGACAGCCAATAAGGTGAAGGCTACCACCAGCAGTCCGGCGCCCCCGAACCGGGCGATAAAATTCTGGTCCTTCCTCAGGTCCATCCTCTTTTTCGCAATCAGCCGCAGTCCCAGCAGCGCGACCCCGATCGTGAACAGCCCGGAAAGGCCCCACAGCAAGCGCCCGATGGTCGGCAGGGCGACCGGTTGGTTGAACAGGGCGCTGGTGAGGAGCGCGGCCCCGAACAGCAGCAGGAACAGGTCCCTGGTCAACCAGCCAAATTTTTTCGCGCCCTTGATTTCTTCGTTGAACATTTTATCCAACTCCTCCCAGTATTTGAGGTTTAAATCGGGATTGATCCGCTCCATTGCCGCCAGCTCTTCACGGAACCCGCGGGGATTGGTGCTCATCTTCCGCCTCCTTCCCGCTTGAGAGTCTCCCTCAGCGCCGCCTTGGCCCGGTGCAGCCTGCACTTGACTGTCCCCAGCGGCCGGTCGAGGATTTCAGCAATTTCCGCCAGGGAGAAATTCTCCAGAAAGAACAGGGTCAGGATTTCGCGTTCCGCCAGGGATAGTTGGCCCAGGCCGTAATGCACCAGCGCCGCATTCTCGAACTCCTCGGCGGCGGAACTGTCCTCCGCGATGTTGTCCAGCTCGATCTCCTCCGCCCGGTGGCTGTTTTCGGTCACCAGCTCACGCAGGCTGTCGGCGGCGGTGCGCCGGGCGATAGTGTACAGCCAGGGCTTGAACCGGCGCGGGTCCCGCAGGTTGTGATCCCGCGCAGGACCCGGAGCCAGGTCTGCTGGAGCACATCCCAGGCCTGCTGCTCGTCATTGGTCAAGCGGCGCAGGTAGTAGAAGAGGCGCCTCTCCCACATCTTCGCCAGCTCGCGATAGGCTGCGCCGTCTCCGCGGCGGCAACGCAGCACCAGCAGCTCGCAGTATATTTCGTTTTTCTCCAACGAGGCCTCCGATTCAACCGGTTCATCATAGAAGTCGGCCGCTGGAGTCCGGAAGGTTGCATTTTTTTGGTTCATCCGGGAATTTCTTGGTTCATCCGCATTCGCGGGCGAAAGCTCCGGACCGCTTGGCTAATCCCGTAAATCCTGCGGATTTTTCTACTTTTGTGACCAGAAGTAGCAAGAGTCTGGTTTATTGTAGTCAAGCATCTGTGATCGCACCTTGCCCGACTCTGGTGATTTGAGGGTCTCGAACCGAGCCCTGACCTTGCTTCATGCGGGCTAAGGTGCAAGCGGGGCGCTAGTTTGCTTTTGATGAAGGTCGACTTTCGTCGCCTTGATGACTCTTGCGGTAGTCACCCCGCTCCCATTCGGAACAGCTTCTGGTTATGCCGCTTGCGTCAGTTCTGCTTGCTGCGTTGCCAGATATTGGCTGTGGGTGCGCACCAGGGCCAGCATGATGCCCAGCAGCTTGCGGGCGATGGCAATCAGGGCCTTGAGGCGAGGCATCCCCTTGGCCAGATGCCGCTGATAGCACTGGTGCATGATGCCCCCCTGGCGAACCGTGTTCAGGGCGGCAAAAAAGAGCAACTTGCGCAGCAGCGGCCGCCCGCGTTTGGAGATGCGGCGTTGCCCCCGGTGCTGACCGGAGCTGAGCTCGAACAGGTCCAGACCGGCCAGCTTGAGCAGCTCTTTCTGGCTCTGGAAATGCCGGAAGTCACCGACTTCACCGATCAGGCCGGCCACTGTCACCGGGCCGAGACCCTTCATCGACAGCAGCAGGCGGCTGTAAGGGATTTGTTCCAGTTGCCGGGTCATCTCGGCTTCCAGCCTCTCGACCAGGCGCTCACCGGCCTCGATGGCCTCGAGCATCGCCTGAATCTCCAGGCTCAGGCCGAGTCGCCCCTGGCGGATGCCGACCGAGTTGCCGGCGGCCTCGAACAGCGCCTTAGCCTTGGCCGGTCCCAGCTTGCCGCGACTGATCCGGTTCAGAACCTGGACCAGGGACTCCCGGCCCAGCGCCACCACGTCCTCAGGGCTTGGATGATGCTGCAGCAGATAGCGAGCGCTTTTGGTCTTGAGGTCCTTGAGCACCTGCAGCAACTCCGGAAAGCTGATGAACACCAGCTCGTGCAGCTGGTTGAACAGGGCGGTGCGCCGCCTGATCGCCCGCTCCCGGGCTTGGGTGAGCCGCCGCAGTTCCGCGGCCGCCCCTTGCGGAATCACCACGCTCAAGGCATGGCCCAGCTGGATGATGTCGGCGATCACCTTGGGGTCCTTTTGATCGGTCTTGTTCGGCGAGTTGCCGCAGAGCTCCTTGACGTGCTTGGTGTGCATCGGGTTGACCTGCACCAGTTGCACCGGCTTGTGCTGGAGAAAATGCATCAGGAGTTCGGCATAGGGTCCGGTCGACTCGAAGCCAAGCACGATCTTCTCCAGACCGTGAGCTTGCCGGGTCTCTACCAGCAGGTTCCAGAAGCGGCTGAACCCGCCAAGGTTATTGGCAAAATCAGCAGGCTTGACTTCGCTGTGGTCAGGGCAGCGGGCATAGCCGGAAAAGGAATCCTTCCCGATATCCACTGTTGCCAACAGGGTGTCACTGCTGATAAATTTGGGCTTAATCGCTTGAGACTTTTCATGGCTATACCCTCCGTTTCTCTTGGATTGACCAACTTGCCAGGAAGGTTATCCAAGAAAGGGTATAGCCTTTTTCTTGCAAACGCCACAAAGCTCACCGCCTTCTGGAATATAGCAAGCTTTTGAAGCCAAGGCCGCGAAGCTGAAACAACACAGCTCTTCAATTGGTTACGGTGTGCCTGCGGGAATCAGTCGCTCCCGTGGCGGTCGCCGCGTTCGCGCCATCCCTGGCGCTGCACGCATGGCCTGCCGACCTCTCTCGCTTCGTAGTAGTGGCCGCGATGGAAATAGGAAAAACTGCTCCGCTTTCTCTTGCCTCCAGCCGCGGCCCAAAGACCGCCCCCCGCCAGCCTGTCATCCCGTCCGCCAGGGACAATTCCATGCCTCGTTGGATCGGATTGGGCCAAGGGGCGTCCGGCCGGACGCCTCTGCTTCAACTATGGAAGAAGTTTGGGAAAGAGAGAGGGGGACCGGGGAGAGGGAAAACCTTTTTCAAAAGGTTTTCCCTCTCCCCCGGAAAGGTAGGGAATTGGCCTCAGTGCCCGCCGCAGCCGCAGCCGCACCCGCCCTGTCCGGCCGGGTACAAGTGGTTCTCCAGCCAGGCTCGCACCGCCGCCTCGGGCGTGAGCCCGGCCGGAGCCAGGCGCGCCTGGATGCCATTGGCCTCCAGCTCGAGGGCTGCCCCGCGGCCCATCCCGCCGGCGATCACCGCCCGGCAGTCCCGCAGGGCCTCGATCACCGGCCCGTGGCCGTGAGGCTGGTGGCCGTGCTGATCGGCCTGGCCCGGCCCGTGCCCGCCGCACTCGCCCCGGGCATGAGCGGTGAACCCGTTGGCCCGCACCTCGGGACCGCTCAGTTGGCTCTCCGCCACCTCAAAGACCAGGAAGCAGGCGCTCTGGCCGAAATGCGGGGAGATCTGCGCTCCATCATGGGAGGCTACCGCGACTTTGATCACTGTTCAGTCCTTTCCGCGCCCGGAGCATATCCGGCCTTCCGGCAGTGTTCGCCGGAGCTGTCCGCGCGATCGATGTTCCGGCTGCCGCAACCCGGGCAGCACTGCGGGCGGCCGGGAGCGACTGCTTCCTGCCAGAGACGGCCGCAGCCCCGGCAGTTGAATTCCCTGTCCTGCGCCAGCTCGATGGTCCCGCCCTCGATCACCAGCTCCTGGCCCCCGACCACCGCCTGGGCCAGCTTGCGCCGCGCTCCGGCGAGGATCCGGCCGAAAGTGGCCCGCGAGACATTCATCCGGCGGGCGGCCTCCTGCTGGTAAAGACCCTCCAGGTCCGCCAGGCGCACCGCCTCCAGCTCGTCCAGCTCCAGCACCACTCGCCCGGCGGCCTGGTCCCCCGCCGGCAGGAAGTTTCTGGCGCAGGGCATTCCGGCAATTCTCCGGCAGTGTCGCGGTCTGGGCATCGGGCGTTCCTCCGGGGACAATAATAAGCATATGCTCATAACAAGTCAAGCTTCCCGGGCGGCCGCCAGGGGATAGACGCAGTTTTCGCTTGATACCGGCTCGCGGTCGGGCATATAGTACTGGGCTGTCGAAAAAGCTTGGGGGAACCCCCCTCCGGCCCGCCCGATCCACCCTCAGCCCCGAGGAACCGGATGAACAGCCATCCCCTGTCCCTGATCTTTTCCGCCTTCGTCCTGGCGGCGCCGGTCGTGCTCGCTCCCGCCTGCGCCCCTCCCGAATCGACCGTGGAGGAAGCTCCCGCCGCCGTGGCTGCGGCCGACTCCCTGCCGGCGTTCCCCGGAGCCGAGGGCTGGGGCGCGCTGACCTCCGGCGGAAGGGGCGGGCAGGTGCTGCATGTCACCAACCTGGACAGCGAGGGCCCGGGCAGCCTGGGCTGGGCGGTGGCCCAGCCGGGACCGCGGATCGTGGTGTTCGACACCAGCGGGGTGATCGCGGGCGATGTCACGATCCGCCACGGGCAACTGACCATCCTCGGCCAGACCGCCCCGGGAGCGGGGATCACCATCCGGGGAAGGCTGCGGGCGGAAAGCGAAGGGGACCCGGAGCAGTACCTGACGGAGATCGTGGTGCGGTTCCTGCGGGTGCGGCCCGATCCATCGGCCGGCGGGGATGGCAGCGACTGGGATGCGGTCCAGTTCAACCGGGTCGAGCGGGTGGTGTTCGATCATCTGTCGGTGGCCTGGTCCACCGATGAGAATTTCGGGCTGTTCTGCTCGCGGGAGCTGACAGTCCAGTGGTGCGCGGTGGAGGAGGCCAATGTCAGCGGCCACTACAAGGGACGCCACAACTACGGCCTGCTGTGCGGGCCCGAGGGCGGCCGGATCAGCGTCCACCACAACCTGTTCGCCAACAACAGCCGCCGCAACCCGGCGATCGCCAATGGTCCCTCGGATGTGCGCAACAATGTCGTCTACAACTTCCGCGATGGCTTCCTGCACGACAATGAGCCCAACACCCTCGGCTTCAACATCATCGGCAATTATTACCAGGCCGGTCCCGCCTCGGCCAGCATCTATCCGTTCGCGTTCGAGAGCGACTCGGCCCGCTACTACCTGCGGGACAACTACATCGCGGGACTGGGGCTGGTGCAGGACCCCTGGGCCGAGGGCGACCGTCACCCGGGCCTCAAGGCCTATGCCGGCCAGGGGGTGAAAGCCGAGTCCGAGTTCGCGGTCCCGCCGGTCGCCACCCAGGGGCCGGAGGAGGCTTACGCGCTGGTGCTGGCCTCCGCCGGCGGCCTGCCCCGCGATGCGGTCACCAGCCGCACGGTGCGGGAGGTCCGCGACAGCGCCGGCGAATGGGGCCGTCATGCCCCGGCCGACCTGCTGGAGGGGCTGACCGTGCTGCCCGCTCCGCCCGATGCCGACCGCGATGGGATCGCCGATGCCTGGGAACAGGCCCACGGCCTGGACCCGGCCGACAGCGCTGACAACGGGAAGCCGATGCCTTCGGGATACACCGCAATCGAGGAGTACGCCAATCAACTGGCGGCGGAGCTGATCGCCCGGGCCGCGGGGGAGGCCCGATGACCGGCAGGCGGACCAACCCGAGCGCTCGCCCGGTCGTGGCGCTGCTGCTGGCGGCCCTGCTGGGGGCTCTGGCCTGCGGCGGCAGGGGCGAACGGCCGCTGGCGCTTTTTAGTGCCGGAGACTCGCTGGGGCTGACCGTGCGCCCATTGGCGGGCGACCTGGCCCTGGCGCTGGTGCGCTCCGGGACCGACAGCCTGGCCTGGACTTTTTCGCAGTTGTTCCCGCTCTCGACCGGACGCCCCTGGAGCTTCCAGCCCCGCGAGTTCGTCCGGATCGGGCTGCGCCAGGCGGGGGACACCCTGCTGCTGGAGGGGCTGGACCGCGACAGCCTGCTGACTGTCGCCCGGCTGTCTTTCCAGGGACGGCTGCTGCGGATCGAAACCGCTTGGGAGCAACTGGGCGGACCGCCCCGGGAGGACCTGGCGGTGGCCCTGGCGCTCCCCTTGCGGCACGACCCGGCCGGGGAGCGGGTGACCATGCCCCACATCCTCTACAATGACAACCCCAGCGCCGACCCCGCCCGGCTGGTGCCTCACCTCGGAAAGGAGCCGGGCGGCCGGCTGGTCTGCGAGGAGACCCGTTTCCCGGTCCCCGCGGTCAACCTCGAATGGGACTCCGGCGAGCGCCCGTTGTTTGTCACCCTGTTCAGCCTGCCCGGCCCGGACCCGGATGGCTGGAGCCTGGGGCTGGAGCGCTCGGAGGGCCAGGTCGACCTGTTGGGGGCCTCGGGAGTGCTGGCCCTCAATGGCGAGAAGGACCACACCTACGGGCTGCAGTGCCGTTCGGTCCCGCTCGCGGCCGGCTACCGCAGTTTCGCCTCGGGCGACCGCCTGGAAAAGACCTGGCTGCTGGAGTTCGGCCGGGCGGAAGGAGTCGGCCGGGCGTTTCGCAGCCTGGTGCGCACCGGGTATGAAATCTACCGGCCCCGGGCGGTCCCCTGCCTGAGCGCCGACAGTGTCGTGGCCCTCAAAGCCAATGCCCTGGCCAATCGGTGGTGCGAGCGGGATGGCGCGGCGGGGTTCCTGGCGGTCCTGCCCGATAACTATTTCGAGCGCCCGCCGTACTTCCTCTATGGCTGGACCGGGGCGGGCCTGCGGCTGGCCTGGTGCAGCGCGAAACTGGGGATCGAGCGAGGGGAGCCGGCGGCGGTCGAGCGGGCGGTCAAGGCGGTGGAGTTTTACCTGCGCGGCAGCCGCACCGGCATCCCGGGCCTGCGCTACAACTACTATTACCTGGAGGAGCGCCGCTGGACCGGCAATGACGGTTGGGAGGCGGTCGGGGAGCGGGTGGCGCTTTCCTCCCGCGCCGCGGGCGAGTCCCTGGCCAACCTCGGCAAGCTGGTCCGTCTCTGGCGCGATTCCGGCCGCGAAGTACCCACCGCCTGGGCCGCCGCCCTGCGCGAGGGAGCGGATTTCCTGCTGCGGGAGTCCTCCCGCCTGCCGGAAGGGATTTTCCCGGCCTTCTGGACCGAGCAGGGCCTGCCGGCCGACAGCTTCCCCTCCTCGGCCGGGACCCCCTGCGTGCTGGGGATCCTCGAGGCGTTCAAGCTGACCGGGGACAGCCTTTACCTGCGGGAGGCGATGCTCCTAACCGAACGCTACTGGCGGATGAACGGCGACCGTTTCGACCGTCCGTTCTCCCGCTCCACTCTCGATGCCGCCTGCGAGGACAAGGAGGCCGGGATCTATTTCTTCCTGTCCGCCGATGAGCTGTTCCTGCTCACCGGTGACAGCCGTTACCGCGAGTGGGCGGAAGTCTCGGCCGACTGGATTCTGACCTTTGTCTACTTCTGGCGCACCGGCTTCCGGCCCGGCAGCACCTGCGACCGCAACGGGTTCATCACCACCGGCTGGCCGGGGGTCAGCGTCCAGAACCACCACCTGGATGTGTTTTTCCCCGCCTGGGAGCTCTACGACCTCGGCCGGCGCACCGGCGACACCCGCTATCAGGAATTGGGCCGGATGGTGTTCGAGGCATTCAGCCACGGGATCTGCCGCGCCCCCGGCGAGTGGGACCACCAGACCCCCGGCGAGCAGGGCGAGCAGTACTACCAGACCAACTACGGGATCACCCCCGACTACTGGCGCGGCGGCTACCACCGCTGGAGCCCGGCCTGGATCATCGGCCAGGTGCTGGAGCCCGGGCTGCATTTCCAGTACGATCACCCGGCGGGCGGAAGCTGAAGCCTCCCGGCGAAGCCCGCGCGGTTTCTGTTGCATGAACTGCAGCCGCGGGTTTATTTTACGGGCAATGGGTATGGCGGGACCGGGTCGACCCGGCCACTCGACTGAACATCAACAGGAGTTGATCGAAGATGAGCAAGCAACTCGACAGGCGCGGCTTCTTCAAGGCTGCCGGCGCGGCCGCCGGGGCGGGAATCCTGCTGAACGGCGGCACGGGAAAGCTGGAGGCGGCGGCGGTCTCACACGTGAGCGGCCTGCCGAAACGGATCCAGGCCCAGCCCTGCCCCACCGTGCGGGTGGGCTTCATCGGAGTGGGCGGCCAGGGCACCAGCCACGTGCGCAACTTCCTCAACATCGAGGGCATGGAGCTGCGGGCGGTCTGCGACCTGGCCGAGTCCAAGGTGGCCAATGTCCAGCAGATGTGCCAGGAAAAGGGGATGGCCAAGCCCGAGGGCTATTTCGGCGGGCCCGAGCAGTGGCGCAAGCTGGTGGACCGCGATGACCTGGACCTGGTCTACATCGCCACGCCCTGGGAGCTGCATGTGCCGATGGCGGTGGCGGCGATGAAAGCCGGCAAGCACGCCGCCACCGAGGTCCCGTTCGCGGTCACCCTCGATGAGTGCTGGGAGCTGGTCGAGACCAGCGAGAGCCACCGGCCGCCACTGCGTGCATGATGGAGAACTGCTGCTATGGCCGTCCGGAGATGATGTTCCTCAACATGGTCCGCAAAGGTCTGCTGGGCGAGCTGATCCACGCCGAGTGCGGCTACCTGCACGACCTGCGCGGGCTGAAGATCGGCACCCGATGGCGAGGGCCCCTGGCGCATGCCGCACTCGGTCAAGCGCAACGGGAATGTCTATCCCACCCACGGCCTGGGCCCGGTGGCCGAGTATTCGGACATCAACCGCGGCGACCAGTTCGATTTCCTGGTGTCGATGAGCAGCAAGTCGCGGGGCCTCAACCTTCAGGCCGAGAAGATGTTCGGCAAGAACCACCCGCTGGCCAGGCAGAAATACGCCCTGGGGGATGTCAACACCAGCCTGATCCGCACCAAGAACGAGGTGACGATCATCCTGATCCACGACTGCGACACCCCGCGCCCCTACAGCCGCGTCAACCTGATCCAGGGCACCAAGGGCATTTTCCAGGGCTGTCCCGACCAGGTCTACATCGAGGGGGTGAGCGCCGCCGCACACCTGGGACCCGCTGGAAAAATACCTGCGAGGAGTACGACCACCCGCTCTGGAAGACGGTGCGGGTCCAAGTCGACCGATGCCGGGCATGGCGGGATGGACTTCCTGGAGGACTACCGCCTGATGCGGGCCCTGCGCCTGGGGGTCTACCCGGACATGGATGTCTACGATGCCGCGGCCTGGAGCGCGGTCTCGGAGCTCTCCGAGCAGTCGGTGGCCAACCGCTCCCGCCCGGTGGACTTCCCGGATTTCACCCGCGGAGCCTGGAAAACCAGCCCGGCGATCTTTGTCACCGAGCTGTGAGGCCAAGCTGACAACCAAGGCCGGCTTTTCCGGGGGAGGGAGAAAATCCCGTTGGTCGGGATTTTCTCCCTCCCCCGGGCCCCCGCTTTCTTTCCCAAACTTTTTCGAAAGTTTGATGCGGACTTCAAGTGGGTTTCTGCTCCCTGTATGGGAGTCGGCGCAACACGGCAGCCCTATCCCACAGCAGGAGGTTCACCATGAGGATCGCGGTTCTGATTGCGGTTGTTTGCTTGACTGTCCTCGCCTGTATCAATGCCCAGGTCACGCGGATCGGCGCCCCTGTCATGTATAATCCTGTCATGGAAGATTCCGTGGAGGTCTACCTTGCAGAGGCGGATATCCCCTGCAAGTTCGAGAAAATAGCCGTGATCCACGCCCAAGGCGAGGGGACGTGGACCAACGAGGATCAGATGATCAGAAAGGCAAAAAAGGAAGCGGGCAAGATCGGGGCCAATGCGATTCTGATTACACAAGTCAATGAACCATCAGCCGGGGCCAAGGTGGCCGGAGCGATTTTCGGAGTGGGCACTACCCGTCGTGGGCAGATTGTCGCCCTTCGATTGTTCAGGGATTAGGACGGCGCTGCGCCTGGTAAAGACAAGCTTGAGGAAGACAAGCTCTGAGACGGAAGCCCCGCCGCGCGCGGGGCTTCTGCTTTCCGGTCCATTTTTCAGCCGCAGGTAATTGAAGCTCACCCCCCTCACTTTCCCAGCATCGCCCGCAGCCGCGCCACCATCAGACGGTCGTTTTCCTCCGTGAAGCTGCCCGGGTGGGTGGTGTCGTACAGCGGGTGGATCGACTTTCGGTCCCCGCAGGCGGTTGTACGCCGCATAGACCGTGGTCGGCGGGCAGGAGCTGTCCAGGTAGGCCACCGTGAAGAAGCAGGGGATCCTCAGCCGCTCCGCCGCCAGCGCGGCATCGAAATAACGGCTGGTGCGCAGCGCATCTTCCTGGTCTCCCGGCCAGCGCTCGACCAGTTTCGGCCAGCCGGTGGGACGGCCATACAGCACGCCGCCGTAGTCGCACATCGCCGGGACATGGACAGTCAGCGCCTTGACCCGCCGGTCCACCGCCGCGGTCAGCAGGCTCAAGCCCCCGCCCTGGCTGGCCCCGGCCACCGCCAGCCGGGTGGTGTCGACATCGGAGCGGCCGGACAGGTAGTCGATCGCCCGCACCGCGCCGAGCACTACCCGGCGGTAGTAGTAGCGGTAGGGATCATCCGCCCCCAGCAGCGCGGCCGGCCCGGGCACCTCGCGCCCGAGCTGCCGCTGGTAGTAGCTGGTGTCGGGACGGCCCAGCTCCAGCCCGTGGGGATTGATCGCCAGCACGACCATCCCCGCCCGGGCGTACTCGCGCTGCGGGTAGGTGGAATACTCGCCGAGCCCCCCGGGCGCGCCCTGCTGGCAGAGCACCGCCGGGAAGGGCCCCTCGCCCGCGGGAATGGTCAGCCAGCCCCACACCCGCGAGCCCTCGAGGCACCCCAGGCTCACCCGGTAACAGGTCAGGCCGCTGTCCTCCGGCGACAGGGGCCAGGGCTCCACCACCGGGTCCATCGCCACCCGTTCCAGCTCGGCCAGACCCTGCTGCCAGAACAGTTGCCAGTCCTCCGGGGCATGGACCGTGGGAGTGATCGCCTCCGGGTCGACCGCCCGGGCGCCGGCGGCGCGCAGGGTGTCGCTGACAGTGAACGCGGTCAGGTTGAGCCGCAGGAAGCCCGGCTCGGAGAGCGCCCCTTTCAGGGTCAGTTCCGCCGCCGGGTCGGTGATTGTTCCCTGGGCCAGGGTCCGCTCCCCATCGAAACTGAAGCGCCACTCCAGCCGACAGACAGTCAGGCCCGCGGGCAGCCGTACCCGGAACGCCAGCGAGTCGCCGGCATGGCCGCGGTAGCCCTCGGCCGGGGCCTCGATCACCAGCCGCGGCGGGTCGGGAGCGGCCGCGGCCGTGAGCGCGGCGGCGAGGATGAGCAGGGCTGTCAGCAGTGGCCGGGCGAGGCGCGGGATCATCGGTTCTCCCGTAAGTTAGAGTAGTGTCGACTGAGCGCCATGCTCTATCCGCTTTCAATTTCCCGCTTTCTGAGGTGAGAACAGCGGGTCGAAGCGCCTGGCGGCGCCACAACTCGCCGACCGGTTCCCAACCTCTGGCGCAAAGCCTTGGCATGACCCCCGGCCCCGCGGTGAGCGGGGCCACCCCCCTCGAGGGGGGACTGTTCCCGCTCCACCCGTGAAAGTGGCGCAACTGGTGGACGACAGGTTGTTGCTCCCCCTGGAGGGGGGTGGCGGCGTCCGCCGCCGGGGGGTGTGATCCCAGGGCACCGCGCAGCGGGCAAGGTGTGTCCGCTTTTCTTGGTCCCGACCTCGGTCGGGAAGCGCCCTGAGCGGGTGTGATGAACTCTGGGTCGGGGATCTGGCTGTGCGGCCGGCAAAGGCACACACCCCGGCCCGCCGCGGCGGGCCACCCCTCTCAGGGGGGATCGAAACCGCTATCGCTCAAGCGCTTAGCTCAAAGCTCCGGCCGGAGGCCGCCTGGGGGGTTAAAGACAAAGACCGATCCCTTGCCTTGGGAGCTGCTTTTATTCTGATTGCCAGAGCCACCTGAACAGCAAACGATCGAGAAAGTTTGGGAAGGTGGAAAGGGGGTCCGGGGGGAGGGAGAAAACTCTTTCCAAAAAGTTTTCTCCCTCCCCCGGAGCAGTCGGCTGGTGTGGTCAGTCCCGGATGCGCCAGGCGCTGCGCTCATCGTGGGTGGCTCGCAGCTCGGGCAGGTCCGGCCCGGGCTGGTCCTCACGGTGGCGGCGCATCACCTCCAGCCGCAGCCGCAGGTCCTCGAGCGGGGTTTTGTACAGGAACGGGGTCTCATCCAGCTTGGTAACCCGGAAGAAATTGGTCCGGCTGTTTTCGAGCGCCGCCAGCCAGTCCTCGGTATTTTTCAGCTCGGCGGCGAGCGTCTGGTCCAGGAGGCGGCGCTGTTCCGGGCGGCGCTCCGGCTCCAGCAGCCAGCGGTTGATCGCCGCCTGGGCGGCAAAGCTGTTGCGGACTGTCCGGCTGTGCAGCAGCAGGCCATGGTAACGGTCGCGCTGGTCGCGGAGCACCGGGCGCTCGCCCAGGGCCAGCGCCTGGTCGAGGATCGAGACCGTGAGCTTCAGGAGCGGCAGCATCGACTGGTCGAAACTGGCCGCGGCCTGTTCCATCCGCTCCTCGGAGTAAAAGCGCAGGCCCCCCTCGAACGCCAGGTTGAGCCGGGCCACATCCCACTCCAGGGTGAACACCGCGCGGTCGAACGCGGCGCGCTCCTGCGGGGTGAGCAGCGCAAAGTCCGGCACCAGCGGCCGGGTCAGCCATCTGCCCTGGGTCATCGCCGCCCCGGCCTGGTACCAGTTGAGCACCGGCCAGGCCTGGACCGCCCGCTCGCCATTGAGCCAGGCGCTCACCAGCAGCTCGGCCTGGCGCTGGTCGCCCGCGCACCACTCGGCCGCCACCTCCTGCAGGAAGGGCTTGACCGGGAGGCCCTCGGGCGCGCCCAGCAGCCGGGCGTAGACCTCGTGGTTGACATTCCAGGGGCACTGGGGCGGAGAGTTGATCCCGCCGCGGGTGATGCAGCGGTCGAGGCCCAGCGCGCGGACAGTGGCCAGCTTGGCGGCCACCATCGCGGGGTAGGGGATCCCGAACACCGGCTCGAAATCCCAGGAGGATGAGATCGTGATCTCGCCGTAAGGGTTCTTGCCCGCGGCGCGGTCATCGCCGAACCGGGTACGGTTTTCCTCGGTCGGCTCCTGCCCATCGAGGATCCCGATCCCCTGGCCGGTGGAGTGGGACAGGGTCACCCCCGGAGGCAGGGCCGCGGTGATCGCCCGGCGCTCATCCTCGTGGTACTCCCAGCTCATCTCCATCAGCACCTCGAACTCCGGGTTGACCCGGCGGCCGCCCTCCAGCAGCGCCCCGCTGAACTCGGCGGCCATTTGCTCGAGGCTCTTGGCCTTGGCCAGGTAGGAGCCGTTGGGCCCGAAGTACAGGTTACGGGCGAATGGCAGCCCGGAGCCGGAATCCGAGGTCCAGAACTGCAGGTAGCGCAGGTCCGGGACCTCGCGCAGCAGGCGCTCGACCATTTCGGCGTAGTGCTCGAGCACCTGCGGGTGGGCGATGTCCAGGGCGTAGCGAGGCTCGAGGCTGCGTCCGGGGTGATCGATCCGCGAGCCGCGCAACTGGGGGTAGCGGTCGAAAATCCGCTCGTTGACCCCCCGCGGCTCATAGGCGACAAAGCCCGGGACCATCCCGTAGGAGCGGGCCAGGGCGGCACTCTCTTTCAGGTCCTCCAGGTTGCGCCGCAGCTCCTCGGCGGGGTAGAAGCCCGCGATGAGGGAGCTTTCGACAAAAGCATCCAGCGCCGGGCAGTAGTTCATGTACCAGGCGTAGGAGTCGTTGGGGAAACGGCGGTTGCGCACGTGCCAGCCCCGGGGATCGAGATAGCGGTTGACCTCGACCCCGGTGTGGCCGAGCCGGGCCAGCTCCCGGATGTGGGCGGCCTTGTCGAACCCGCGGGAGTGGCGGTACCACTGGTTGAGGGTGTTGTCCCACATCGTGAAACGCTCTTTGAGGTCGAATACCGAGAGCACCCCGTTCCAGCGCCGCGGGGCGGAGAGCCAGAGCAGGGCGGCCCGGCAGGCATTGCGCGGGCTGTTCCCGGCGATCAGCAGCCCCCCGCCGGTCTCCTGCACCAGTTCCCATTCCCGGCCGGGAGCCACGCCCTCCAGCCGTTCCCGCGCCCCCGGGAGCATTCGGGCGGCCTCGCCCACCGCCAGGGCGATTTCCCCGGCCCCGGGCCCTGCTGTCGCCGGGCGTTCCTCCACCGTGGCCCCGGTTCCTGCCGCCAGTTCCCGCGCGGCGGTCCGCAGCGGTGAAGCGCTCCCGGTCGGGAGCAGGATCTTCCGGTACTCCATGCCCGCCTCCTTGATGGTTGAAAGGTCGCTTAATCATAACCGGGGTGACCGCCCGGGCGCAATCCTGGCGATGGAGCGGAAGGCGGGCGCGATCCGCCGGGAAAGATCGCCCCATCTAAAAAGTTTGGTTCATCCGGGAATTCCGGGGTGAGAGCTTCTGCCGGCGGGGGAGCCGGAATAGCCTCTTCCCGGGCTTGGGGACACAAATTCCCGGCGATGCAGCTATCTCTTTGGCGATCATTATTTTTCTTCTTCTGTGACCAGAAGAAGCAAGAGTCTGTGCGGCGCAAAACTCGCCGGCCCACCTGGTTTTCTTCAAAAGCAGCCTGTATTCCTGCTTCGTAACGTTACCCAATGGTTGGGCAGCGCTGACGCGCATCTGCCGGTCGGTTCTTGCCTCCGCTACTGCCTCTCATGTGATCGCTTGTTTTGTAACCGCTGCTCTGGCATGGCTCATACAGTTGCTGCCGCGGAGCGCCCGGAACGGGCGCTGGGGGATGAAAGACAAGACAAGGGCCAGGGCATCTTGTTCTTGGGCGGGGGGACTTGCGGGCCGCGGCTGGAGGCAAAAGGCAGCGGCGGGTGAGCCAAGCCATTTCCATCGCGGCAACCATGGAATGCCGAAGCCCGGCAGGCCATGCGTGAGCGCCAGGGATGGCGCGAACGCGGCGACCTCGAAACGAGCGCCTTACTTCCTCGGGCACACCGCCGCCCATTGAAGAGCTGATTGATTTTTCAGCTTCGCGGCCTTGGCTTCAAGAGACTCTTGCTACTTCTGGTCACAGAAGTAGAAAAATCCGCAGGATTTACGGGATATAGAACAAGCTGAAGATTTCCCTCCAGCCCTTTTGGGTCACAAAAAGTAAAAAGCCGTCAGGCTTCAGAAATTGCCAAGTGATCCGGGGCTTTCGCTCCGTTGCGCCTTCCCGGAATAGACGGATGAACCAAAAAAAAGGGGCCGCGGGGCCGGGGATGCCGGCGCCTGCGGCCGCTGTGGCTTCCGGGAACCTGTCCCGCGCTCAACGGTAGTAGTGCAGCTCGCCGTGGACCTCGCTCAGTTCCTGCACCTGTTGCTCGATCCAGGCATAGGTGGGCTCGAGGCCGGCGTGGAGCCGGGTGCTCGGGGCCCAGCTTAGCCGCTGACGGATCAGGCGGTTGTCGCTGTTGCGGCCGCGGACCCCGGTCGGGCCCTCGATATGCCGGACCCTCAGCTGCTTGCCGGCGATCTCCATCACCATCTCGGCCAGCCGGTTGATCGTCACCATCTCATCGGAGCCGATGTTGACCGGGCCGGAGTAATCGGACTCCATCAGCCGCCGGATGCCCTCGACACACTCATCGACATAGAGGAACGAGCGGGTCTGGCGGCCATCGCCCCAGAGCTCGATCTCGCCATGGTCGGGAGCCTCGGCCACCTTGCGGCAGAGCGCCGCCGGAGCTTTCTCCCGCCCGCCGCGCCAGGTGCCCTCGGGCCCGAAGATGTTGTGGAAGCGAGCGATATGCACCTCCAGCTTGAAATTGCGCAGGTAGGACAGGTAGAGCCGCTCGCTGAACAGCTTCTCCCAGCCGTACTCGCT
The DNA here is from genome assembly GCA_963752515.1 of Candidatus Glassiibacteriota bacterium. Lineage (GTDB taxonomy): Bacteria > Gemmatimonadota > Glassbacteria > GWA2-58-10 > GWA2-58-10 > CAVVYO01. The sequence continues at coordinate 60,505 of CAVVYO010000001.1, forward strand.
GTCGGGGGCCGCCGGGTAGGCCGACTCCTCGGAGCATTTCGGGTTGTCCGGGTCCTCCTGGTTGTAGGCCGGGTAGATGCAGGCCGAGGAGGAGTAGAAGATCTTCCGCACCCGGGCCTGGTGGGCGGCATCGACAATGTTGAGGTTGATGGTCGCCGAGTTGTGCATCACATCGGCATCGTGCTCGCCGGTGAAAATGTAGCCGGCGCCGCCCATGTCGGCCGCCAGCTGGTAGATCTCATCGATGCCCCCTGTCACCTCGCGGCAGATGCCCTGGTCGCGCAGATCGCCGAGGATGAATTCATCGGCCGGGCTGGGCGAGAAGAAATGCCGGTGCAGGTCGACCCCCCGCACCCAGTAGCCCTCGCCCTTGAGGCGCTTGATCAGGTGGCCGCCGATAAATCCGCCCGCTCCGCAGACCAGTGCTCTTTTCCTGGTGGCAATCATCACGTCCCCTCCTCCCTAGTGCTGGTTCCTGCCGCTGAGGCCCATGAACTGCAGGAGCATCAGCCAGACGAAGTATGGATTGTTGTACAGGTAGCGTCGCCACAGCCTTCGCGGCTCGACCCTCAGGCGGAAAAGCCATTCCAGCCCGGACCGCTGCATCCAGGCGGGAGCCTGCCTGAGCAGCCCGGCATGGAAATCGAACGCCGCGCCGACCCCGACCATCACGCTGGTGTCGAGCCGCCCGAGGTGGGCGGCCATCCAGCGCTCCTGCTTGGGAGTGCTCAGTCCCACCCAGGTGATGTCCGGCTTGAGGGCGGCGAACCGCCCGGCCAGTTCCTGCTCCTCCCGGTCGGTCAGGGGACGGAAGGGCGGAGAGTAGCTGCCGACCACTTTCAGGCCGGGGAACTGGTCCTGAAGGCGGTCTTGCAGGCGCTCGGGCACTCCCGGCTTGCCGCCGTAGAGGAAGTGGGTGCAGCCGCTCTGCGCCGAGCGGCGGACCACCTCCAGCATCAGGTCCGGCCCGTAGACCCGCCGCATCCGGCGGTGGCCGTAGAGCTTGCCGACCCAGACTGTCGGCATGCCGTCCGGCACGCACATCCCGGCCGCCTGGTGGATTTTCTTCAGCTCGGGACTGCGTTGCGACTCCATGATCCCGTGCACCCCGGTCACTGTCACGAAGCGCCGGGCGCCGTGGGCGATCCAGGAGTCGATCTGCCCGGCGGCCTGATCGAGGTCGATCGCCGCGATGGGCACTCCCAGGATATTGACAGTGTTCATCCACCCCCCCATGAAAAACGCCTGCTGCCGCACCGGCCGGGCCGGTCCCCCTTCCGCCGCCGGGGCGGAATCCCCTGGCCTGCCGGAGACAAAGCGGCCCCTGTCCCGGATGAGCTTCCGGAAAGACCAGGAGGGATACGCCGCGCGGCGGGCCGTCAATCGGAGAAAATTTTCAATATTTAATCACGAACATGCAATTAAGCATTCAATAACGATCAGACTACCTCATTATAAATTTTGTAATGCTGAATTCAAGTCTATTGGATAAAAAAGCGTTGCAAATGACGGTTCGATCACGCCGAGAAAAATCTAATTATTCAAATAAAACTACAATTCTCGATGCTGAAAGGCTGCGGTTCCTCCAAGCACCCGCGGCGAAGATGGTCCGGGCGGTGAGCTTCCGGCGATAACCGCTTTAAAAACAAATGCTTGAAAATTGACAGCCACCCCGGAGTCACCCGGTCATGGCCGGTGTTCCCGGCCGGATTCGGACGGAGGCGGAGCAAGCCAGGGGTGGACCGGAACCGCGCTCTGGTGGCGGGGCGCTCGTTCCGGCCGGCGCGACCTCCCCCGGCGGCGGGCCTCCCGGCCGGGATCGAGGGGGCAAGTGAATGGGGGACAAGGCACTAACGGTCCGAGGGGACAGGATTTACAGTCGAAAGCGACCCCGGGGGGAGCGCCCGGAATTTTTTTTCAGTTCCCGCGGGGCGGCCGGACCGGCGAGGGGTACGGCTCCCGGCCCGGATGATCGAATCCCCCGCCGAACTGGCCCCGGAATGCTGCCCTCGCTGCGACCGCCCCGCCCGGGGAGAGCCATCCCGCCCCGGGACCCGGTTTTCGCCGCCCGGCGATGGCACTTTCCAGGCTTTCCGTTGCCGCTCATGGAGTTACCGGTATTTTGCAAATCATGAATCGGCGGTTTTCAGCCGGCCTTTCCCCGGAGGGACAGGATGCAGAAAAAGCTGCTTTTGCCGGGGATGGGTCCGGCCGGCGGCGCTGGTGACAGCGTTTCCGGCGGCCCTGGCGACAGTCGCGGCGGAGGTGCGCCGGAGGGAGCGCGGGGGGTTGGGGCGGATGCGTTGGGAGGGGACGCGGGAGGGCCTGCCGCCAAAGGCAAGCCCGGCGGGAGAGATTCCCGTCGGGCTTTGGGGGTTCAGCGGGCGATCGGGCCCGCGGCACTCGCCGGTGCCAGGCAGCGCTGCGGCTCAGACATGAACCGCATGCGTAGAGCGAAGGTGCTCGCAGATCTGGACCACCTCTTTTTTGAACTGCTCGTAGTCGACCTGCAGCCCATTGACATACAGGCTCCAGCCGATGGAGGTCTTGGCGTAGTGCAGGGCCTCCTCGATCTCCGTCTCGGTGGCGCCGTTGAGCTTGGCCGCCTCGGTGTGGAACAGCGTACAGTAGCGGCAGTGGGTGGCGGCCGCCACGGCCAGTCCCATCAGCTCTTTGTACTTGCCCGGAATCACCCCCTCCTCGAGCTGAATGCGCTTGAACAACTGCCATTCCAGCTCCAGGGTGTTATCCGGGACTTTCTTGAAGAAGGTCGGCACGAGGCCGAGCAGCTGCTTCATTTCGCCGTAAACCTGGTTCCTGTTCATCGGATCACCTCCCGTTGCATCGATTGAGCCGGGCGTTGCCGGTATGGCCGGAAGGCCCGGCATGATAATGAGTCCACGTATCAATCTGGTTATTTTATTATACGACAGCGGAGATGGCGAGGCAATACCTTGCCATGGAAGATGTTATGTAGATATGGATGCAGGGATGACCCTGGCGCGTGGGGGCGGAACCAGCATCGTGGGGCGCGAGGAAGGTCTCGCGGCGCGCCTCCGATCCTGGCTTGCCGTCAACAGGCAGCCTTGAACCAGCGAAAGTTTTGGAAAGGCGGGAGGGGTTCCAGGGGGAGGGAGGAAAACTTTTTTAAAAGTTTTCCTCCCTCCCCCTGGAACTGTTGGCCGTGGTTTTTATGGGGGTCAGGCTCGCTCCACCGGTTCCGGCCCGGCATAAGGCGGCCCGGGCTGGGGCCGGATGGTGGGCGGGTAGGGCAGCGGCGGCGGGGCGGCGGGCAGCCCTCGTTCTCGCAGCAGGTCGCGGATCTCAGTCAGCAGGGCGAGGTTGCGGTTGATCTTGAAGTACCAGCAGGTCACCTCCCGCAGCAGCAGCAGCAGCAGGGCCCAGCAAGCGAAGGCCACGATCATGATCACGAACACCGTCAGAATCGGAAAAAAGTCCTGCATGAGCGCGCTCCGGTCAGGGTGGAAGGATGGTGCTGACTTACGGTCCGCGATCCGGCATTACCTATGGAAAAAGTTTGGGAAAGTGGGTAGGGGGTTCGGGGGGAGGGAGCAAACCTTTTTCAAAAGGTTTGCTCCCTCCCCCCGGAAAGATCCTTGGCCTTATTCCGTGCGCTCGGCCTCGATTCGTGCCTGGCGACCGCTGTCGCGGTAGGCGCTGAGCGGGTGCGGATGCAGGCCCTGGCGGTGGAGCGCCTCCATCACGATCGGGCCGCTGTCGGCGTGGAGCAGGGCCCGCTCGAACGCGGCATTGGCGGCGATCAGGTCGCCGGACTCGCGGGCGAGGGCCAGCCCCGACAAGTCGGGGTCCAGCAGCAGGGCCCGGGCCAGGGCGCGCTGCAGGGCCTCGATCGATTTCAGCACCGCGGGAATCCGCCGCTCGCGGCGGGCCATCTGGTCCAGGGCCAACGGCCAGTTGCGGCGCGGGTCGGGATCGAACAGCACCCCGCCCTCGACCAGCTCATTGAAAATCAGCGCCAGTTGGTAGTCGGCCTGGACCGCGTGGTCATCATCCGCGGCATAGCGGGTGTTGAAGTGCAGGCCGCCCCGCGCGCCGAACGCGATGAGCGCCGCGACAATCTGCTCGAGGTTGGTCCCGTGCGGGTGGTGGCCCAGGTCGATCAGCACCGCGCCTTGCGCCCCGAACACCCGGGAGAGCTCCAGGGCGGTGCCCCAGTCCGGGATCGTGGTGCTGTATGTCCCGGGCTCGAACAGCTTGTACTCGACCAGCACCCGGTCCAGTTTTTCGAGGGTGTCGGTCCCGGTTGCCGCCCGGAATTCTTCCAGACTCTCCCGTACCCGCTCCAGTTGCTCGCGCAAACCACGCTGGCCGGGGTAATTCGTGCCATCGGGCAGCCAGAGGCTGACGATGCCGCTGCCCAGCTCGACAGCGATCCGCGCCGCCAGCACGCTCTGGGCGATGAACGCCTGGCGGGCGGACCGGTCCCGCGAGCCGAGGCTGCCATCCTCCGAGCCCGCCAGAAAATAAGTGGGGCTCACCGCTCCCAGGCGCACCCCCTGCGCTTCCAGCTCGGCGGCCGCCTGACAGGCCAGCGCGAAATCCCCCTCGCGGCCATCGGCCGAGAACGACCACAGCACGTGCATCCCGACAGTCGGGGCCGCCCCGGTCAGGCGATTGACCAGCCCGGCATCCGCGGCGATCTCCGCGACCGTGCGGGCCGCGCCCCCTGAGCCGCCGCGGTCGAACCTCCCGCCCCCGCCGAAGCCCTCCCAGAACTGCCAGGCCGGGACCTCCACCCGCAGGCTCCCGGTCAGCTCCACCGCCCGCTCCACCCGCTCCTCCCCGAACCCGGCCCGCAGGTAGTCCAGCCCGCGGACCCGCACCCGATCCAGCTCGTGACTCATCCGCGATCTCCCCCTGTAAAGACGGTTTTCCGGGGGAGGGAGGAAACCTTTTGGAAAAGGTTTCCTCCCTCCCCCCGGCCCCCCTCCCGCCTTCCCAAACTTTTTCGATAGTTTGATGTGTAGGTGGATCAATCAATTAGGATAAAGTTACTCCCGGGGCAAGGGATCAGTCCTTTGTCTTTCACCCCCAGGCGGCCTTGGCCGCCACCGCGGCAGCAACTGTATGAGCTACATCAATGCAGCGGTTACAGCACCAGCGATCCCATGACAGACATCAAGAGCGGCAAGAACCGACCGGCAGATGCGCCTCAGCGCTGCCCACCCTTACTGGTAGCGTAAAGAACCCGCGATTACATGCGATCTGTTGAAGATCACCACGGGCCGGCGAGTTTTGCGCCGCACAGACTCTTGCTTCTTCTGGTCACAGAAGAAGAAACACCATGATAATCAAAGAGATAACTGCCAAGATAGGAATTGTCGGACCAAAGCCCGAGCCCGGTGGCTCAGGCCCGGTCCCCAGCCTCGATCAGCACCATGAACTTTTCCCGGTAGGCGGCCAGCAGGGCCGCGATCCCCGGACCGAACGGCTCCAGCTCCCGGCAGGACAGCCCCAGGCTCTGCAGCTCCAGCTCTCCCGGGTGCACGCCCAGGCAGGCGGCCTTGCCGGCCAGCCCCGCCCCCAGGGTGGTGGTCTCGCTGAGCAGTTTCCCCCGTCGGTCCCGCAGCACGAACACCTGGCGGCCGGTGGCAGTCGCCAGCAGCCGGCCGAGGTAGGGGTCCCGCGCCCCGCCGCCGGTGAGCAGCACCGGGGCCGCGGGGTCCGGGCTGACCAGTCCGAGCTGGACCGCGGCGGTGAGCGCCGTGCAGAGGTTGGCCAGGATCAGCGCGCTCGCGCCCTCCAGCAGCCATCCCGCCGCCCCCTCGATTCTGCCCCGCAGCGTGGGGAATGGCCCGGTGCCATGGTTCTGCGGGTCGAGGTTGGGCAACACGAAACAATCCGCCGCGGCCAGGATCTTTCCCAGGCGGGCCTGGTCGGCTGCCCCCGCCGCGGGGAATCCGCCGGGGTGGAACAGCCGCCGCAGATAGGAAAAGTCTCTCCCCCCGCCATACATCGAGGTCAGCACCGGGTGGCCATCGACTGTCCCCTGCACCACCACCGACCGTCGCCAGCCTCCCGGGGGCGGAGCGGCCGGTCCGCTGCCCAGCGCCGCGGCCAGGGTCCAGCTCCCGGCCTCGAGGTGGACTCCCGGGCCATCCGGCCGCAAGCCCGCCAGGGCCACCAGCGCCGGCAGGTGCGACAGGCAGGTGTCATGCCCGCCGGGGACCACCAGCGCCCGGGCGGGCAGCCCCAACATCGCGGCCTGACCGGCGGCGATTGTCCCCAGGGCGCGGTAGGCTGTCGCGGGCGCCGCGGGCACCAGCCGGCGGAAAGACTCCAGGGCCAGGGCGGCCGCGCTGGGGGTCCCCGGCGGGCTGTCGATCTTGCGGGCCCCGCTGTGGCACATCCAGTAGCCGTGCTCATTGCCGGCGGCCCGCACCGCCGCGGGGTAGTCCGGGCCCAGAAAGAAGCCCGATAGCAGAGCGCCATAGACCGCGAAACAACCGCTGCGCTCCAGCACCCGCGGCCGCGCCAGCTCCTCGAACAGGAAACGCTTGAGCAGGGTCAGGCTTCCCGGGCAGTCGCGCACGGAGCCGGTGGCCTGATAAAAATCCTCCGGGTCGCCGGCCAACTCGCGCCAGGCGGCCTCGACCCGTCGCGGGTAGGGCTGGCAGTAGGAGAGGGTCAACTCCTGTCCCGGAACTTCTGTCAGCGCGCCATCGGCCCCGACCAGGCCGCCCGAGGCCCCCCGGGCGGCGGGGGCGATCACCCGCGCCCGGCGCAAGCTCTCCGGCAGCCCGGCGATCGCCCCGGAGTACCAGGCGAGCTGCTCACCGGTGGCATTGTACTGCAGCCCCTCGTGATGGGCGACCGGGGTCGGGGCGCTGACCGAGAACAACGGCGCGAGGCTCTCGAACTCCAGCACCTCGAGCTTGATGTTGCTCGCCCCATCCACCGGCACAATGATCGTTTCCGGGATACTGGCGATCATCCGGCCTCTGGCATGATCCCAAAGTGATGTTCGGATTCCAGCATCAAACTTTCGAGAAAGTTTTGGAAAGTGGAAGAGGGGTCCGGGGGGAGGGCGAAAAACCTTTTTCAAAAGGTTTTCGCCCTCCCCCCGGGAAAGCTGTTTTTGCTCTTAAATTAGCCTTACAGCGATGCGGCGCACTGGAAACGGTAGCTTCCCGAGCCCAGCTCGAATTTCTCGCGGTCGCCCGCTCTTCCCAGGGCGGTCACTCCCGGAGCCTGGGCCGCCGGCAGGTCGCCCTCGGTGACTTCCGAGCCCTCCGGGCAGGGCAGCAGCAGGGTCGCGGTCGTGTTGGCCGGAATCGTCACTTCCAGCGCCAGTGAGTCGCCCTGGCGTTCCCAGCGGCTCTCGATGGTCCCGCAGATCGAGCGGTAGGAGGCTTCCGCCCAGTCCAGGCCCGGGCCGGGGCTCGGCCGCAGCACGATCTTCCGGAAGCCTGGGACCTCCGGGTCCTGGTCGATCCCGGCCACGGCTGAAAACAGCCATTCGCCCACCGAGCCGAGCGAGTAATGGTTGAACGAGTTCATCCCCGGGTCCTGGAAGCCCTTGTCGGCGGTCCAGCCATCCCAGCGCTCCCAGATCGAGGTGGCGCCGTTGCTGATCGGGTAGAGCCAGGAGGGGAAAGTGTCGGTGAGCAGCAGACTGCAGGCGAGGTCATGGTGGCCGGTCTCGCTCAGCACCGGGTTGAGCTGGCGCACCCCGAGGAACCCGGTGGAGAGATGTCCGCCCCGGGATTCGATGTTCTCCACCAGCCGGGCGGCGCAAGCGGCGCGCTGCTCGGTCGGCAGCAGGTCGAAATAGAGGGCCAGCAGGCAGGCGGTCTGGGTCTCATCCTTGATGCCGCCATCGGGCAGCAGGTACTCGCGCTGGAACGCGGCGCGGATGCCCTCGAACAGCTCCCCGTAGCGGGTGGCCTCGGCCGCGCGGCCGGTGGCCGCGGCCATTTTCGCCATCAAGGCCGCATCGTAGGCCCAGTAGGCGGTGGCCAGCAGTTCCTTACTGGTCTCTTCCCCGATCGACAGCCAGTCGCCATAGTCGCTGCCGCGCTCGTTGCGCCGCACCAGGTCGGGGTTGTGGCGCTGGATGAACTCCATCCAGCGTTCCATCGCCGCCCAGTGGCGGTCGATGATGCGGGTGTCGCCGTAGACCCGGTAGACATACCAGGGGACAATCACCCCGGCATCGCCCCAGCCGGCGGCCCCGGCGTGAGCGGTCATCAGCGTGTGCCGCGGGCTGATCTCGGAGAACACCCCCGCGGGCGACTGGGCATCCGCGACATCGTACATCCACTTGTTGAAGAACGCCGCCACATCCATGTTGTAGGTGGCGGTGCGGATGAAGATCTGGGCATCGCCCATCCAGCCCAGGCGCTCATCGCGCTGGGGGCAGTCGGTGGGCACGCTGATGAAGTTGCCGCGCTGGCTGCGCACGATGTTGGCGTAGAGCTGGTTGACCAGCGGGTGGGAGCACTGGAACGAGCCGGCGAGCGGGGTGTCGGAGTTCAGCACCAGCCCGGTGATGGTTTCGCGGTCCGGGGTGCCGGGATAGCCGGTCAGCTCCACATACTGGAAGCCATGGAACGTGAAGCGGGGGGACCAGAGCTCGCCGGCGGCGCCCTTGGTGGTGTAGCGGTCGATCGCCCGGGCCGAGCGCAGGTTGGTGACATAGATCGTGCTGTCGGGGTTGAGGCGTTCGGCGTGGCGCAGGGTGATCGTGGTCCCGGCCGGGCCGGAGACCTTGAGCCGCGCCACCCCGGCGATGTTCTGCCCCAGGTCGAACACCCAGACCCCGGGCTTGGGCTGGAAGATCGCCACCGGCTCCAGCTCCTGGGTGGCGCGCACCGGCTGGGCGACCTGGGCCACCAGCGCCGCCGCCGGGGCCTCGACCGGCTCCACCGGCTGCCAGGCGGAGGCATCATAGCCGGGGCTGTCCCAGCCTTCCAGCTCGCGACGGGCATCATAGCTTTCGCCCATCTGGAAATCGGCGGCGAGCAGCGGCCCCGCGCTGCAGCGCCAGGAGTCATCGGTCACAACTAGCTCTTTCGTCCCATCCTCGAACTCCAGCTCGAGCTGGAGCAGCAGGCTGTTGCGGTCGCTGCCGTAGTTGCAGCGGCGCTTCAGCCAGGCGACATAGCCGCTGAACCAGCCATCGGCCAGCACCGCGCCCAGGGCATTGTCGCCCTGGCGCAGCCGGTCGGTGACCTCCCAGGCCCGGTACTGGATGCGGCGGTCATAGTCGGTCCACTCCGGGGCGAAGTAGTCCTCGCTCACCCGGCGGCCATTGAGGTAGAGGTCGAAGATCCCCCGGGCCGAGGCATAGAGCACCGCCCGCTTGAGCGGTTTCGGCAGGGAGAATTCCTTGCGCAGGTGGGCCGGAGGCGGGCCATCCGCCCGACTGCCATCGGGGCCGCGCAGCGCGGTGTCGTAGGGCGCGGTCGCCATCCCGATCCATTGAGCTTGCCAATCCTCGGGCATCAGCGGCCCGATGCTCCAGCGGGCGGCGGGGCTGAACGCGGTGGCGCGGCCCTCGCCATCCCAGGCCTGGACTTTCCAGCAGCATTGGCTGCCGGCGGTCAGCGCCTGGCCCTCGTAGCGCACCGAGAAGCTGCGGTCGCCCTCCACCCGGCCGCTGTCCCACAGGTCGCCCTGGTCCTGGTCCAGCAGCTCGCGGCTGGAGGCGACCAGCACCCGGTAAGCGCCCTGCTTTTCCCCGCGGCGGGGGGATTCCAGCTCCCAGCTCAGCACCGGCTGCGGCTCGGAGAGCCCCACCGGGTCCATTAGGTACTCGCAGCGCAAGTTCGTGACCTGCATCTCGGCAAGCTGTTCCTGCCGGGCGCAGGCGACTGTGAGCAGCGCCAGGGCCAGCAGCATCAGCAGTGATCGGGCCATCGGGACCTCCGGGGGTGGATTGGGGACGGCGTACTGTTCGAAAATTTCCGGCTATGCGGCTATCTCTCTGTTGGTCATTGTTTTTCTTCTTTTGTGACCAAAAGAAGCAAAAGTCTGTGCGGCGCAAAACTCGCCGCCGCCTGGGCATGAATCACCTTGACCCCGGCCTGCCGGCTGATAATTCCCAACTGAACAGCTATCTCTTTGATTGTCATTATGTTTCTTCTTTTGTGACCAAAAGAAGCAAAAGTCTGTGCGGCGCAAAACTCGCCCACCACTGATGGTCTTCTCCAAGTCGCCTGTAATCGCGGAGTCGAAACGCTACCCACCTGGTTGGGCAGCGCTTGAGGCGCATCTGCCGGTCGGTTCTTGCCGCCACTATGGCCGTTCATGGTATTACCAGTTCTGTAACCGCTGCTCTGATTCAGCTCATACAGTTGCTGCCGCGGTGGCGGCCAAGGCCGCCTGGGGGTGAAAGACAAAGGACTGATCCCTTGCCTCGGGAGTAACTTTATCCTAATTGATTGATCTCACCTACACATCAAACTATCGAAAAAGTTTGGGAAGGCGGGGAGGGGGGGCCGGGGGAGGGAGGAAACCTTTTCCAAAAGGTTTCCTCCCTCCCCCCGGAGCAGTCGATCTTTGTCGTCCAATCGGTCTCAGCCCCGGCCGCCTTTCATCCAGCGGGGGGCGCAGGCGAACCAGCAGAGCATCCCGGCGAACATCAGCTGGGCATGGGCCTGCCACGAGAGCCATCCGGCCCAGACCAGCAGCGCGGGGACAACGGTCAGGGCCAGCCCGGCCAGGGAGCCGATCATCGCCAGAGCTTTCATCGGGCCACCTCCGCCGGGAGGATGCCCCGGGCGTGGAGTTTCTGCTGGAGCAGGCTCAGGGGCAGGTAGAGCGCCAACACCAGAAAGAAGCCGGGCAGCCCCTTGAAGAACAGCTCCAGCGGCAGCAGGAACAGCAGGGCCAGGGTCAGCAGCCAGCTCACCCCCGCGGCCCAGTTGACCGCGACCCCGGCGCTCTCGGCGAACTCGGGCTTCAGGCCCAGCCGGGGCAGCAGGTAGAAGTCGGCGAAAATCACCACGCCCATCGGCATCAGCATCAGCCCGTAGAGAGCGACAAAATCCAGCAGTCTCATCACCAGGGCCGGGAAACAGCGCGGCGACCGTGGTCACCGCTCCCGGCGGCCAGGGTCACTTTCCAGCGTTTCCAGTCCGGGGTGGCGACCTGCAGGGCCAGCCCGGCGCGGTAAAGGGTCGGGTTGGCGGTGGTCCAGCCGGCCACCACCACGCAGACCGCTCCGGCGACTCCCGCGCCCAGGTAGGCGATCGGACCCGGCGCCACCGACCCGCCGCCGCTGCGCAAAGGATGCCCGAGGCGATCCAGGCGACAAAATGGCCGAAGAACATCCCGAAGAAGCTGGCGAAACCGTAGTACCACTTGCGGGCGTAGCGCAGGATCGACATGTCGGCCATCCCGATATGCATCGCCATGTTGCAGAACCAGGCGAAAAACATCACATGCCAGAAGCCGAATTTGCTCTGCCCGGCCAGCGGGACCCCGGTCCAGATTTTTTCCCGCGCCACCCGCCAGAAATCCCCGGGGGAGTGGCAGCCCAGGTGGGGCAGCACCGCCAGCGCCGCGGCGACAAACACCAGGAACATCCAGGGGGAGCAGATTTTCGAGAAGCGGGCGAACTGTTCGAAACCGAGGATCGCCAGGACAGTGACCGCCGCCCCCACCGCCAGCACCACCAGCACCCAGCTCAGGCTGGCGGGATAGAGATCGCACAGCCCCGGCATGGGCATCCCGAACGGCAGGCCGACCGCGGTGGCCGAGACCGCGATCATCGCTCCGGCCAGGAAGCAGAACATCAGCGCGTTGACAATACTATAGAGGGCGGTCAGATAGGGGCCGCAGATCCTGCGGAGCTGCCAGTAGAGGGTCAGGCGGGTTTTGACTGCGATCGGGGCGCAGAGGAACGCCCAGCTCAGCACCGCCAGCAGGTTGCCGGCCGCCAGCCCCAGCAACAGGTCCGGGGCCGAGACCCCGTGGACCACAAACAACGGGCCGATCACGAACTCGGTGCCCGCCACATGCTCCCCGGCGTACATCCCGATGAAGTTGCCCGGGCCCTGGAGCGATCCCTCGCTCACCGGCTCGCGGTCGAACTCGTAGAGCGAGTCCAGCCGCGCGGTGAGCCCTGCCGCTTGCGCTCGCGCCATACTTGTCCCCCCGATGGTGCACGGCTTTTCCGGGGGAGGAGGAAACCCTTTTCCAAAAGGGTTTCCTCCTGCCCCGGGCCCCCTCCTGCTTCCCCAAAACTGTTTCCAAAGTTTTCTCTGGAGGTCAAACGACCTGCCAGGAAAAATCTTAGTGAAACTTAGTGTTCTTCGTGGATAACTCTTTTCATTCGCCCCGGCTCATCCGCTCGCCCTCGCGGCGGATGCGCTCGCTGGTTTTCGCGCCGTGGACCCGGAAGATCCCCCCGATCCGCTCCGGGAGACAGCGGCACCGCCCCGCCGAGGCGAGCGGCCAGGTGGACAATTTTCGCGGTGTGCTCCAGGCACTCCATCCGGTGATAAGCCTCGACCACGTTCTTTCCCAGGGCGAGGGCCCCGTGGTTCTCCAGCAGGAAGACCTCGTGATCGGCCAGGTACCCGGCGATCCGGTCGGCCAGCTCGCTGGTGCCGGGAGTGCCGTAGGGCACCAGCGGCACTTTGCCCAGGCTCAGCACCGACTCGGGCAGCACCCGGGTCTCGACAGTCCGCCCGGCCGCGGCGCAGGCGGTCGCATAGAGCGGGTGGGCGTGCACCGCGGCCCGCACATCCGGGCGCAGGCGGTAGATCGCGCAGTAGATCAGGATTTCGCTGGTGACCGTCCGGCCATTGTTCTCCAGCGGATGGCCCTCCAGGTCGGTCAGCACCAGGTCCTCGGGCGCGAGGAAGCCCTTGCTCATCCCGCTGGGGGTGGCCAGGATGCGGTCCTCGCCCACCCGCACGGTCACGTTGCCATCATTGGAAGCCACCATCTCCCGATCGTAAATGCGCCGGCAGACATGCAGCACCTGGCGCTTGAGCTCCTCGAGCGAATCCATCCGTTCTCCTTTGGGCGGTTGCCGTGAAACCCGGGCCATCGGCCCCTGAATCGGTTGAATATAAGGCTCTCCGGTCCGGGAAGGAATATTTTCGCGGGGATCGAGGGTCGGAGCGGGAACAGTCCCCCCTGGAGGGGGGTGGCGGCGTCAGCTGCCAGGGGGGTGTCAATCCCATGTGCCGCGCCTGCGTGGTGGACCAGGCGCGACCTCTTTCAAGGTCCGAAATCCGGCATCAAACGAGGGAAAAAGTTGGGGAGGCGGGCGGGAGGAAATCCACGATTGCCTCGGGATTTCCTCCCGCCCGCCAGGGATGGTTGGCCTTTGTTGTCAAACAGGGATCAGGGCTGTGGGGGCGGCGGGAATTCGTGCTTGTGGCGCATGATCTCGCCGCGGACCATGTAGATCACATCGTTGGCGATGTTGGTGGCGTGGTCGGCGATCCGCTCCAGGTGGCGGGCGATCAGCAGCTGGTGCAGGGTATAGGCGATGTCCTGCCGGTCGCTGGGAGGCCGGGACACCAGCTCGAACACCTCGCGCTGCATCGCATCCACCGCGTCATCCTCGGGCAGCACCTCGCGGGCCAGGTTCTCATCCAGGTCCACCAGCGCGTCCAGGCTCTTGCGCAGCATCGCCTGGGCCCGCCGGGCCATTTCGGAGAAGTCGAACGGCACCCCGGCCGCGGGCATCCCGGCCATGGTCAGCGACCGCTCGGCGATGTTGACCGCCAGGTCGCCGATCCGCTCCAGATCGTTGTTGATCTTCAGCACGGCGACGATGAAGCGCAGGTCGACCGCCACCGGCTGGTGCAGGGCGAGGATCTTCAGGCAGTCCTCCTCGACATCCACTTCCAGGTGGTCGATTTCCATGTCGGCGTCGATCACCTGCTGGGCCAGGTCGCCGGTCGCGCTCGACCAGGCTGCTGACCGCCCGTTGGACGCTCTCCTCGACCAGCGGCGCTCTCCGAGAGGATTTTCCTCTTGAGCTTGTCGATTTCCCAGCGCAGATGCTCGGGCATGGCGTACCTCTGGCGGCGCGGCTCAGCCGAACCGGCCGGTGATATAATCCTCGGTGCGTTTTTCGCCGCGGCTTGGTGAACATGCTCCTTGGTGCGGCCGAACTCGATCAGGTGGCCCTCGTAGAAGAAGGCGGTGTAGTCGCGAGACGCGGGCCGCCTGCTGCATGTTGTGCGTGACGATGACGATGGTATAATCGCCGCGCAGCTCGTCGATCAGGTCCTCGATCGCGAGGTGGAGAGCGGGTCGAGCGCCGAGGCCGGCTCGTCCATCAGCAGGATCTCCGGGTCGACCGCCAGGGCGCGGGCGATGCAGAGCCGCTGCTGCTGTCCGCCGGAAAGCCCGAGCGCGTTGTCGTTCAGCCGGTCCTTGACCTCGTCCCAGAGCGCCGGCCCGGACCAGGCTGCGCTCGACGATCTCGTCGAGGCGGCGCGCTGGTCTCGATCGCCGTGGATGCGCGGGCCGTAGGCGACGTTGTCGAAGATCGACTTGGGGAAGGGATTGGACTTCTGGAACACCATCCCGACCCGCTTGCGCAGCGCCACGACGTCGGTCCCGGCGGCGTAGATGTCCTCGCCGTCGATCAGCACCCGGCCTTCCAGCGCGCGTGCCCGTCGATGATGTCGTTCATCCGGTTCAGCGTGCGCAGGAACGTGGATCTTGCCGCAGCCGGAGGGGCCGATCAGGGCGGTGACCTGGCGCGCCGGGATCTCCATCGACACCTCGAACAGCGCCTGGTGGTCGCCGTAGAAGAAGTTCGAGGCCCGCCACGCTCGATCTTGAGCTGCTGCAGGCTGTCGGCCGTCCGCGTCTACCATCGGTATTTCTTTCCTGAAGTGGCTGCGCAGCAAGATCGCCACCAGGTTCAGCCCCAGCACCAGCACCAGCAGCACCAGCGCCGTGCCGTACTGCATCGGCCGGACCTTGCTCGCGTCCGGATGCTGCGTGGCCAGGATGTAGAGGTGATAGGGCAGCGCCATCACCTGGTCGAAGATCGAGTCGCGGCAGCGTCGGCAGGTAGAAGGCCGCCGACGGTCAGCAGGATCGGCGCGGTCTCGCCCGCCGCCCGGCCGATGCCCAGGATCGCGCCGGTCATCATCCCCGGCACGGCGTAGGGCAGGACGTTCTTGCGGATCGTCTGCCATTTGGTCGCTCCCAGAGCCAGACTGCCTTCGCGGAATGCCTGCGGCACCGCCCGCAGCGCCTCCTCGCTGGCGACGATGATGGTCGGCAGCACCATGCAGGCCAGCGTCAGGCTGCCCGCAAGGATCGACGCGCCGAAGTCGAGGAAGATCACGAACAGCCCCAGCCCGAACAGGCCGAACACGATCGAGGGCACGCCGGCCAGCGTGACAATCGCCAGGCGGATCATCCGCGTTGAGCCGTCCCTGGCGCGCGTATTCGGACAGGTAGATCGCCGCGGCCATCCCCAGCGGCAACGCCACGGCGATCGTGCCCGGCACCAGGCAGAGGGTGCCCGACGATCGCCGGCAGGATCCCGCCCGCGGCCCCGCTGCGGCGCGGGAACGCCGGTCAGGAACTCCCAGGAGATCGCCGGCAGCGCCATGCCAGACGATGTCGAAGACGATGTAGCCGATCGACCGCCACGATGAAGTAGGTCGCCAGCCGCATCAGCCAGAATATTGCGCTGTTCCGGAGCGCTTGTCGTTGCATCGCCTCAGCCCATCCTGTAGCGCTTCAGACCTTCTGGGCGACCAGGTTCAGCCCGAACGTGGCCAGCAGCAGCACGACGCCGACGCAGAACAGCGCCTGGTAGTGCGCGCTGCCGAACGGCACCTCGCCCATCTCGGCGGCGATCGTGGCGGTCATCGTGCGCACCGACTGCGAACGGGTTGAGGCGTGATGATCGCGGCGTTGCCGGTGACCATCATCACCGCCATCGTCTCGCCGATCACCCGGCCCATGCCCAGCATCACCGCGGCGATGATCCCCGACAGGGCCGCCGGGACCGTGACTTTCCAGATCGTCTGCAGCCGGCTGGCCCCGAGCGCCAGCGAGGCCTCCTGGTAGGACCGGGGCACGCTGCGGATGCGCATCCTCGCTGAAATCGTGACGATGGTCGGGATCGCCATCAGCGCCAGCAGCAGCGCGCCGGTCAGGGCGTTGAGCCCGGTCTGCAGCCCGAACGCCTGCTTGACCAGCGGCGCCAGCACCACCAGCCCGAAAAAGCCGATCACCACCGAGGGAATCCCGCTCAGCAGCTCGATGAACGGCTTGAGGAACTCCTTTTCCCGGTCCCCCGCCAGCTCGGAGATGTAGACCGCCCCGCAGACCCCGAACGGGATCGCGATCAGGGTGGCCAGGACGGTCACCAGCAGCGAGCCGGCCACCAGCGGGTAGAGCCCGAACTGCCGCCCCTGGAACGAGACCGGCACCCAGCGGCTGCCCAGCAGCGCTCCCGGCCCGGTCGAGCGCAGGAACTCCGCGGTCTCTCCCCACAGGAACAGGAAGATGAACAGCACGATGAAGATGCTCAGGCTGGCCGCCCAGAGGAACAGGTACCGGATCAGGTTTTCCCGCGACAGCCAGTGCCTCGCGGGATGGGCCGGCTGTCCCATCCCGCGCCCGGCGCTTTCAGTTGACCGGGACATACCCGGTCTCCCGCACGATCCGCTGACCATCCGGGCTCAGGCAGAATTCGATGAACTGCCGGGCCAGGCCCGTGGACTCTCCGGCGGTGTAAAGATAGAGCGGCCGGGCGATCGAGTACTCGCCGGAGAGCACGGTGGCTTCCGAGGGCATCACCGGCTGGGCCTCCGCGGTGGCCCTGACCGGGACTATCTTCACCCGGTCGCCGGCCTCGGCGGCATAGCCCAGGCCGACATAGCCGATCGCCCAGGCATCCTCGGCCACCGACTGGACGATGGAGCTGGTGGCGGGCATCAGCCGGACCGACTGCGCGTAGTCGCGCTTGTTCAGCACGTGCTCCTGGAAGAAGATGAAGGTGCCGGAGCTGGACTCGCGCGACAGCAGAATGATCGGCTGCTCCGGGCCGCCGACCGCCGACCAGTCGGCCAGGTCGCCGGTGTAGATCCCGGCGAGCTGCTCCATGCTCAGCGCCTCGACCGGGTTGCCGGGGTTGACGATCACCGCGATCCCGTCCATCCCCACCACGTGCTCGACCGCCGGCCGGCCCTGACTGCCGGCCTGCGCGGCTTCCTGCTCGTTCATTTCCCGCGAGGAGGCGCAGATCTCCGCGGTCCCGTTGATCAGCGCCGCGATCCCGGTCCCGGAGCCGCCGCCGGTCACCGAGAGCTGGGCCCCGGGATTGGCCTCCATGAAGGCCTCGGCCCAGGTGCTCACCAGGTGGACCATCGTGTCGGAACCCTTGATCGTCAGGTACTGCTGCTGCTGCCCGGCATCCTCACGCGAGCAGCCGGCCATGACGGCGACTGCGACAGCCAGCACCGTGCTCGAGAGCAGCTTTGCGGCTTTCCACATCTTTGCGGTCTCCTTGGGATGGTGGGCTTGCGGTCCCGACTGCGAAAGAAGAGGCACTCCCTCAGAAGCTCAGGCTGAAATCGAGCTGCAGGCGATGGTAAGTCAGGTCGCCGGCCTCGAGATGGTTGTAGAAATAGGTCACTCCCGGGCGGACGTTCGGCGCGGCCTGGAGATCCAGCCCGAGCTCGTGGCCGCTGCCCCCGGTGCCCCCGCCGAGGAAGTCGGAGTCGGTGAAAGCGGCGATCACGGCATTGCGCTCCAGCACCCGGTAGTGGTGGCGGAACGCGATGCTGCCGGGCTCCCGGCACTTGCCCAGGCTCCAGCCGGCCAGCCAGCCGGCGCCCTGGTCCGCCGCCGCCAGGTTGCTCGCGTAGTCGAAGTACAGGCCCACCGGCAGGCCCCCGGCGCGCAGGGCCAGCTCGGCGAACAGCTCCAGCTCGTTGAAGTCATCCCGGTAGCGCCCGTTCACCACATCGTTGCCGAAGCTGTCCTCCGGATCGAAGAAAGTCGGGGCGCCCGCGGTGTTGGTGTAGTCGAACCAGCCGCCGCCGATGGTCAGCAGCGTCCCGGAGGCCGCCAGCGGGATTTTCAGCCCGCTCTGCAGCCCCCAGAGGAAAGGGTCTTCCGCCGCCGAGTACTCGTCCACCCAGAACCCGCCTCCGGAAGCGAAAGCCTCCACCGCGCCCAGCTTGCCGCCCAGGCCCGCCGCCAGCCCCTCGGGCCGCAGGTCGTGGTCCCAGATCAGCTCGCTCTTGCCGACCGTCAGGAACGGGTTGGCGATCTTGCCGCCGGAGACCTGCAGCCTGGCCGCGCCGGTCGGCGGCTGCCAGTCGAAAAAGGCCAGGTCGAGCCGGATTTCCTTGGTGCTGAAGCCCCCGCCCAGGGTCTGGTTGGTGGAGATCGGGTCATCGGTGCCGGAGGCGAGCTGCATGCCCACGGTCAGCGACTGGGTGACCCTGGTCCCCAGCCCGAGCTGCGCCCGGAGCCGGTGACGGTTGCGGGTGACCCCGCCCTCCCGGTCGATTGTCTCGTGGCGGTAACGAAACGCCCCGGTCAGCTTCAGGTTCTCGGCCAGCGAGGCCGCGGTCTGGGCCCGGCCGCCGGTGGCGGCCAGCAGCAAGATCAGCGGCAACAGGAGCGGGAGACTTTTTCTCATCGGCAGCGATCCTTCTGTTGGCGGTTGGGCTCCGGGCGGCTCCCGGGAGTGCAGCGGGGAAGCCCGCCCGACGCCAAAAAGGCTTAAAGCGGAAGGAAGGACTACCTTTTCGGCCGAATGTCGGCTGACAGTTGTAAATTAAGCGCGGGTGTGTAGGCGGTGATGAGCGGAGGGTGAGAATCGTGTTAGGAAAGGGGCGGAGCTTCCAGGGGAATCGTGAGCGTGAAGGTGCTGCCATGGCCGGGCCGACTGGCCGCCGCCACTGTCCCATCATGGACCTGGGCGATGTGCTTGACGATCGCCAGGCCGAGGCCGGTGCCGCCGAGGGCGCGGCTGCGGGCCTTGTCCACCCGGTAGAAGCGCTCGAAGATCCGGTCGAGGTGGAGCTGCTCGATCCCGCAGCCCTGGTCGGACACTTCGATCGACAGCCGGCCCTCCCCGGCCCGGGCGGTCACCCGCACCGGGCCGCCGGGCTCGCTGAACTTGATCGCGTTGTCCACCAGGTTGATCACGGCCTGCTCCAGCAGCTTGGAGTTCATCCGGGCGGACAGCGCGGCCGGGCAGTCCAGGCTCAGGGTGACCTGGCGCTGGTCGGCCTTGGGGCGGCAGAGGTCGATCGCCGCGGCCAGGACCTCGCCGACCTCGCCGGGCTCGAAGCCGATCATCGAGCGGGCCTTGCCATCCTCGAGCCGGGCCAGGCTCAGGATGTCGTCGATCAGCGAGCTGAGGCGCTCGGCCTGGCGGACGATGATCCCCAGGAAGCGCCGGCGATCCTGCTGGTCCTCGACCGCCCCGGCGGCCAGGGTCTCGGCGAAGCCCTTGATCGAGGTGACGGGGGTCTTGAGCTCGTGGGAGACATTGGCCACGAAGTCCCGGCGCACGTTCTCCAGCCTTCGCAGGTGGCTGATGTCGTGGAGCACCACCACGCAGCCCTGGGGGCGGCTGTCGGCGTCCAGCAGGATACTGGCCCGGGCCTGCAGGAAGATTTCGCGCTCGCCGCGGATCGCGATCTCACCCTCGGCCGGCCGGCCGGCGGAGAGGGTCCGGCGGACCAGTTGGTGCAGGTCGCTCAGCCGCACCGCCTCCTGGATGCTGCGCCCGACCGCCCGGGCCGGGTCCACCCCCAGGATTTCCCCCGCCGCCCGGTTGAACTTGGTCACCCGCTCCCGGGGGTCGATCGCGATCACCCCCTCGACCATGCTCGCCAGCAGCACCTCCAGCTCGCTGCGTTGCCGGATCACGGTCTGGATGCGGTCGCTGAGGCCGGCGGCCATGCTGTTGAGGGTGGCGGCCAGGGAGGAGACCTCGGAGGTGCCGGAGCCGGCGAGCTTGTAGTCCAGCTCGCCGCGGGCGAAACGCTCGGCTCCCGCGCGGATGCGCTCCAGCGGGCGGCTGATCCGGCGCGAGATCAACAGGATCACCACCGCCGCCAGCGCCACCAGCAGCAGGCTGGTCAGGGAGAGCCTGGAGTACAGGCCGCGCAGTGTCTGGCGGACGGTCAGCACCGGCATCGAGGTGCGCAGCACGCCGATCACCCGGTCCCCTTCCTGCAGCGGCAGGGCCAGGTACATCATCTCCGTGCCCAGGGTGCGGCTGAAGCGGACCGCGGTCCCGGGCCGGCCGGCCATCGCCCGCCGCACCTCCGGCCGCGCGAGGTGGTTGTCCATCTGGTCGGGTTCCTGGTGGGTGTCGCCGATCACCTTGCCCTCGGGCAGGATCACGGTGATCCGGGTGGCGCTGCGCCGGCCGAGGTTGGTGCAGAGCTCGTGCAGCTCTCCGTAGGATCCCTGCTGCAGCGAGCGCCTGACCGCCGGCTCCACCAGCCGCGCCCGCGCCTCCAGGTCACTGGCGGTCTGCGCCAGGTAGAAGTCCCGCATCGAGCGGGCGGTGAGCCAGGTCAGGCCGACCAGGCAGAGGACGGTGATCGCCAGGAAGGAGAGGTAGAGCTGGCTGAACAACCTGCTTTCGCGCATCGCACCCTGCCGCCGGGGTTGGGGAGGCCGCGGGCGGCCATCGCGGCCGCGCGCGCCATCACGGAAACATCGGGGGAAAGGCCGGAGATTCCGGCGCGGCGGCGCGAGAACCGCCGCCGGTCACCGCTGTTAGTATCCCCTTTTCCCCACCGGGTTCCATATTCTAACGGAACTCGACACTTGTCAATCCACTTGACGAGGCGCAGCGCCGGGGTTGCCCGCGCCGTCGCCCCCGCTCCATGCCGGCCGCCGGGCTGACGAAAGCCTTGCCGGGGATGGACCGGTCCCTATAATTAGGTCCGGCCGGGGGAATTCCAGGGCTTTCGCTCCGGCTGCGAGGCGTAACGGATCGATGACGGCGTTCCACCGCGCTGCCCTTGGCAGCATGACCTCAGGTCGAGACTTAAATTCTCGGCGCCCGCGGCCGGAGGCCACTCCCGGTCAGGATTCCGGCGCGGGGCCCCCAACCCGTGGAGAAGAACCATGCGTAACTGCCTGCTTCGGCTGTGCCTGGCGTTGCCGCTGCTGTCTGTCTCCTGCTCCGCACCGGAGAGCGCGCCCCCCGCGCCGCTGGCGATGTTCCGGGGGGACACCTGCCACGGCGGGGTCTACCCGGGCCCGGAGCCGCGGGAGCTGCCCGCGGTGAAATGGCGCTACCGCACCACCGGCCGGATCTTTTCCTCCCCGACCCTGGCCGGGGAGACGCTCTACTTCGGCGGCGAGGACAGCTGCCTGCACGCGGTGGATCGCCGCGATGGCAGCCTGCGCTGGAGCTATCGCACCGGCGGGCCGGTGCGCTCCACCCCGGCCGTGGCGGAGGGGCTGGTGTTCTTTGTCAGCGGGGATGGCTGCCTCTACGCCCTGAGGGCGGAGGATGGCGAGTTGGCCTGGAGCTATCGCACCGGGGGCGAGCGGCGCTACTCGGCCCGGGGCTTGTTCGGGCTGCAGCCGGCGGACCGGGAGATCGAGGATGCCTGGGATTTCTATCACAGCTCCCCGGCGGTGGCGGACGGGACGGTTTATTTCGGCGCGGGGGACAGTTGCCTCTATGCCCTGGAGGCGGCCGGCGGGCGGGAACTGTGGCGCTATCGCACCGGCGGGGTGGTCCATTCCTCGCCCGCGGTGAGCGGGGGCCGGGTCTTTGTCGGGAGCTGGGATGGCTGCCTCTACGCCCTGGAGGCGGCCGGCGGGGCGCTGCTGTGGAAGTACCAGACCGGGCTGGATGAGAGCTACCACCTGATGACCGGGATCCAGGGCTCGCCGGCGGTGGCGGGCGAGCTGGTGCTGTTCGGGGCCCGGGATGCCAACCTCTACGCCCTGGAGGCGGCCGATGGGCGGGAGCGCTGGAAATTCTCCACCAGCCCGTCCTGGATCATCGCCTCGCCGGCGGTGGCCGACAGCCTGGTCTACTTCGGCACCTCCGACAGCCATCTGCTGCTGGCGGTGGAGCTTTCCGGCGGGCGGGAGGTCTTCCGCGCCGAAACCGCCGGGCTGTTCCTGTTCTCCTCCCCGGCGGTGGTGGGCCAAAGCGTGATTTTCGGCGGGTTCGAGGGCGGGCTGTACGCGCTGGACCGCCGGACCGGCGCTCAGCGCTGGCGCTGGCGGACCGAGGCCTCGCTGCGGGACTCGCTGGGGCTGCTGCTGCCGGATGGCGCGCTGGACCCCAAGGCGTTCCGCGAGGTCGCCGGCGGGGAGCAGATGGAGCAGGCGGTGCGGGTGATCCACTCCCTGGGCTCGATCCTCTCCTCGCCGGTGGCGGCCGATGGGGAGCTCTACTTCTGCAGCACGGATGGCTGCCTCTACGCGCTGCACTGATCCCGATTCGGCGGTAAAGTTGCGAAGAGCGGGTTTCCCGCCCGCTGCCGCCACGCCCTGAGCAAGTGTTTGACGCCGATGCAGTTTCCGCTTGAAGCGCGATTGTGATTCGTGCTATAATCGCCATGCAGCTTTGGGCGATCACCGGCAGGGGGTGGTCGCAAGCCTGAAGGGAAAGGGCGGGGCAACCGTTTCGGCCGAGGTAAGCATGCAGTCGGACAACCGGCAGTCCCAGGATGATGCGCTGCGGCGGAGCGAGGTCCTCTACCGGACGTTGATCGAGTGCTCGCCGGATACCATCATGTGCTTCGATCGCCGGTACCGGCACCTCTTTGTCAGCCCCGCGGTGAGCCGGGTGGTCGAGCTGCGGCCGGAGCAGTTCCTCGGCAGGACCCACCGCGAGCTGGGCTTTCCCGAAGAGCTGTGCCGTTTCTGGGAGGAGCGGATCGAGGAGGTGTTCACCAGCGGCCAGATCCGGGAAAGCGAGTTCGAATTCGAGGGCCTCCACGGCCGGGTGGTGTTCAACTGGCGGCTGGTGCCGGTGCCGGGGCCGGACGGGACGGTGGAGTCGGTGCTGAGCATCGCGCGCGACATCACTGTCCACCGCCGTCAGGAGGAGCGCTTCGGGGTGATGGCCGGGCTGCTGGATCTGACTCCGGTCTCGGTGCTGGTTTTCGATCTGGCGGGTAACGTCCTTTATGCCAATCAGCGGGCGCTGGAATACAGCGGCTACAGCCGGGAAGAGATCGAGCGAGCCAACCTGGAGGAGCTCTGCCCGCTCGAGGATCGGCCGTTCATCCGGGAAACGCTGAAGCTGCTGGTGGAAAAAGGCGAGCTTTCCCTGGAGCTGACCGCCCGACGGAAGAACGGCTCGACTTTCCCGCTGATGGCTACCGCCATGATCGCCCGCTGGGGGGACCGGCCGGTGATCCTCAGCATCTCCACGGACATCACCGAGCGCAAGCAGGCGGAGCAGGCCCTGGCGGAGGAGACGGTCCGGCGGCGGATCCTGGTCGAGCAGTCCCGGGATGGAATCGTGGTGCTCGACAGCGACGGCAAGGTTTATGAGGCCAATAAGCGCTATGCCGAAATGCTGGGGTACACCCCGGAGGAAGTCCTGCAACTCCACCTCTGGGATTGGGACACCCAATGGACCCGCGAGCAGTTGCTGGAGATGATCCGGCAGGTCGGCGCCACGGGAGATTATTTAGAAACGCGCCACCGCCGCAAGGATGGAACCTGCTACGATGTGGAAATCAGCACCAACGGGGCGATCTGCGGCGGGAGGAAACTCATTTTCTGCGTTTGCCGGGACATTTCCGGGCGCAAGCGCGCGGAGCAGGCGCTCCAGGAAAGCGAGCAGCGCTTCCGGCAGATGTTCGAGCACGCGCCGTTGCCCTACCAGTCGCTCGATGCGCAGGGCAGGATCATCGAGGTCAACCGGGCCTGGCTGGAGGAACTGGAATACGCGCGCGAAGAGGTGATCGGCCGGTGGTTCGGCGATTTCCTGACCGGCGATGGGCCGGCGCTGTTTCGCGAGCGCTTCCCGCTGTTCAAGGCGCGGGGGGAGATTCACGGAGCCGAGTTCGAGTTGAAGCGCAAGCTTGGAGAGCCGATCACGGTCGTCTTCGAGGGCAGAATCGGTCGTGACCTGCAGGGCGAATTCCAGCAGACCCACTGCGTCTTTTCCAACATCACCGAGCGCAAGCGGGCCGAGGTGGCCCTGCGCGAGCAGCGCGAAATCATGGATTACGTCATCCGCCATGATCCCAACGCCATCGCCGTCTACGACAACGATCTGCGCTACATCTTCGTCAGCCGGCGGTACCTGGACGATTACGAGGTCAATGACCGGGACGTCATCGGCAGGCACCATTACGAGGTGTTCCCGGAAATGCCCCAGCGCTGGAAGGAGATCCATCGACGGGTGCTAAGCGGGGCGATCGAGCGCTCGGAAGATGACCGATTCGAGCGTCCCGACGGCTCGATCACCCATAACCGCTGGGAGTGCCGCCCCTGGTACCGCGCCGATGGGTCCATCGGGGGGATGATCACCTATACCGAGGTGACCACCGAACGCAAGCGGGCCGAGCAGGCCCTGCGCGAGAGCGAGCAGCGCTTCCGCTCCTTTGTCGAGAATGCCCACGACATCATCTACTCCCTGAGCCCGGACGGGATCTTCACCTATGTCTCCCCCAACTGGCTCGAATTCGTGGGCGAGCCCGCCGAGCAGGCGATCGGGCGGGCTTTCGAACTCTACCTCCATCTCGAGGATGTCCCGAGCTGCCGGGAGTTCCTGAGCACGTTGCGGGACAGCGATCAACGGCAGAGCAGCGTGGAGTACCGCATCCGGAACAAGGATGGCGCCTGGCGCCGGTATACTTCCAACGGCTCGCTCCTGCGCAACGAGGCCGGCGAAGTGACCGGCTACATGGGCATCGCCCGCGACATCACCGAGCTCAGGCAGGCGGAGGCGCGGCGGATCGAGCTGGAACGCCAACTGCTCCAGAGCCAGAAGCTGGAGGCGATCGGGCTGCTGGCCGGCGGGGTGGCCCACGATCTGAACAACCTGCTGACCCCGATCCTGGCCAACGCCGAGATGCTGCTGTACACCCACGGGATGAGCGGCGAGGATGAGGATGCGGTCCGGGAGATCTTCAAGGCCGGCGAGCGCGCCCGCGACCTGGTGCGCCAACTGATGGCGTTCGGCCGCAAGCAGACCCTGGAGGTCAAGCCCCTGGACCTGAACCTGGTGGTGACCGAGTTCAGCCGGCTGCTGCAGCGCACCCTGCGGGAGGACATCCAGCTCCGGCTCTCCCTGACCCCCGGGCTGGGAATGGTCCTGGCCGACCGCAGCCAGGTGGAGCAGGTGCTGATGAACCTGGCGGTCAACGCTCAGGATGCGATGCCCCGGGGCGGGCTGCTGGTCGTGGGTACCGCCGCGGCGGAGCCGGGTCCGGAACGCCCCGTCACGGCGGAGGTGCTGCTGTTTGTCAGCGACAACGGGATCGGGATGGACCAGCCGACCAGCGCCCGGATCTTCGAGCCGTTCTTCACCACCAAGGAGCTGGGTAAGGGCACCGGACTGGGGCTGGCGACAGTCTATGGGATCGTCCGCCAGCACGGCGGCCGGATCGAGGTCGAGAGCCGGCCGGGAAAAGGCTCGACCTTCCGGATCCACCTGCCCTCGGCCGAGCCGGGACGGGAGCCGGAGGAGGAAGCGGAGCTCCCGCCGGAGCGGCTGCAGGGCTCCGGGACCATCCTGGTGGCTGAGGATGACCAGGCGGTGCGCGAGGTCACCCGTGCGATCCTCGTCAGCCTCGGCTACCGGGTGATCCGGGCCGAAACCCCGGAACGCGGCCTGGCGATCGCCGGCGATCCCGGCCTGAGCATCGACCTGCTGCTGACCGATGTCGTGATGCCCGGGATGAGCGGCAAGGAGCTCTACGAGCATCTCAGGCTGATCAGGCCCGGGCTCAGGGTGCTGTACATGTCCGGCTACCCCAGCGATGTGATCGCCCGCCACGGGGTGCTGGAACAGGGGGTGAGCTACCTCCAGAAGCCGTTCACCCGCCAGGCCCTGGCCCAGAAGATCCGGCAGGTGCTGGAGGGCTGAGGGCCTGCTCCGCCGCCCGCCCGGCTCAAAGCTGCGAGTGTTTCTCCCTGATCCGCTCGGCCAGCTGATCCAGCGCCGCGAAATCCTCCGGTTTCGGATAGCCCCGGGAAAAGACGCTCCCCAGCAGCTCGACCTTGAGGTTGGGGATCAGTCCGGCGATCCGTTCGGCCGCTTTCGAGCCCCAGCCGTAGGAGCCGATGACCGCGACATGCCGCAGCTTGGCGCGCAGGGCGTTGGCCAGGTGGGTGGCGTAGAACACGTTGGGGTGCGGGCCCACATGCACGGTCGGGCGTGCCGATCACCAGCGTGGCGGCATCGACCAGCGCCATCGCCAGCCTGCCGATGTCGGTGGCGGTCAGGTCGAAGCTGCTGGACCCGGACCCCGCGCTCGACCAGCGCTCCCAGCAGGTGGTCGACCATCGCCTCGGTGCTGCCGTGCATCGAGATATAGGGGACCACCACCAGGTTCAAGACCTGGTCCGAGACCCAGTCCCGGTAAGCGCTGAGGATGTAGTCGGGCCGGTCGTAGATCGGCCCGTGGCTGGGGGCGATCAGCTCCAGCGGCAGCCCCTCCAGCTTGCGCAGGTTGTTCTGGATGACGTTGCGGAAGGGCATCATGATCTCGGCGTAGTAGCGCTTGGCCGCCTCGTACACCGCCGCCGTCCCCGGCGGCGAACAGGTCGGAGGTGGCCAGGTGCGAGCCGAAGAAGTCGCAGGAGAACAGGATCCGCTCCTCGGGCAGGTAGCTGACCATGGTTTCCGGCCAGTGGACCCAGGGGGTGTGGATAAAGCGCAGGGTCTTGTCGCCCAGCGCGAGGCTTTCGCCATCCTCGACCGTGTGGATCCGCTCCTCCGGCAGCCGGAGGTGGTCGATCAGCATGCTCTTGGCCTTGGGGCTGCACAGCAGCCGGGCCTCGGGGTATTTCTCCAGCACCGCGGGGATCGCCCCGGAGTGGTCCTGCTCGGCGTGGTGGGCCACCAGGTAATCCAGCCGGTCGACCCCGGCCAGTTGGGCGAACAACTGGTCCTGCTTGGAGGGGTCCACCGTGTCCAGCAGCGCGGTTTTTTCCGATCCCCGCACCAGGTAGGCGTTGTAGCTGGTTCCGTCCGGCAGGGGGATCAGCGCATCGAACAGCCGGCGGTTCCAGTCGATCGCCCCCAGCCAATACACTCCTTCCCGCACTTTTCTTGCCTGCATGCGCTCGCTCCTTTTTACGGTCAGGCGGCTTTCGCCATCTCCGGTTCCGGGATGGTCCGGCCTCGGATCCCACCCCCGCGTGTGCTGATAAGGTAAAAGCAATACCCCCCTCCGGTGTAGAAGTTTTTTTGGCGGCCGGCGGAGCCGGGGAGCGCGTGGCGAAAATTTTTTCAATGATTTTCCGCGAGAGGGGTTGCCCGCGGGCCACGCCATAATGCATACTGAATAAGTTCTACATTCATTGAGCTTACCTGTCGGCAGCCATCCTTTGCAACCAACGGTGTCGCGGGAGCGTTCAATCTCAGGCGGCGGCCTGGCAACCCTCGATCCGCTGCTCCCTAGCCCGAAGCGTGGCGCCAGCGCCACCATTGCCGGCCGCTCCGGCCGCGGCCGAATCTACAACGCCCGTTCCACACGGGAGAAAGAGCAGGAGGGGGGTATATGGGAAACGCGTGCTTGCGGCTTACGTTCGCACTGATCCTGACCTTGGCTTTCGCCGGCTGCGGCGGCGACAACAGTCCGGTCAACCCCGGCAATGGCAATGGCAACGGCAACGGCGAGGAGATCACCTATACCAGCGACATCCAGCCGATCCTGGCGGCGAATTGCACCCGCTGCCACTCCACGACCCTGACCGGGGCGGCCCGCAACGGGGCGCCGGTGGATGTCAACTGGAACACCTATGCCGCGGCGGTGCAGGCCGCCCCGCGCGGCCTGCTGCGGATGCAGGCCGGGACCATGCCGCCCACCGGCAACCGGGTTCCGGCGGCGGACATCACCAAGTTCCAGCAGTGGATCCAGGCGGGGACACCGCAATGAGGGCGGCCGGGAGGTTGAACCGGGCCGGCCTCCTGCCGCTGCTGGCGGCCCTGGCCCTGGGCGGCCCGGGTTTCGGGCGGCAGGAGCAGGTCGAGACGGTCACCGCGGTGGAGCCGGGCGGCCGGTACAGTTTCTGGGACTCGCCGAACCTGGCGCAGGTGCGGCGCGGGATCAATGTCGAGAACGCCGCCACCCTGGAGCGGGGGAGGCTGCTGTTCTCGGTCGATCACCGGACCCGCCAGCCGGTGGACAATGACCCGGTCGACAACATGGCCGGGTTCGACGGCGGAGGGCTGAAAGTCGGGCTGGGGCTGCGCTACGGCCTGCTGGACCGGCTGGAGGCGGGCTTCTACCGCCTCAACGGCACGCTGGAGGCGTTTGACACCTACAGTTTAGACCTGAAGTACGCCCTGCTGGAGGAGCGGCGCCAGGGGATCGCCCTGGCGGTGCGCGCCGGGGTGTGCTGGTTCAGCGAGGACCGTCCCCAGGGCGAGTCCGGCGAGTTGCTCCAGCTCCTGGCGCACCGCACGTTCGGGGACCGGGTGCGGCTGGGCACGGGGCTGCTCTACCACTCGGAGTCGACCGGGCCGTTCAAGCCCGCGGGCGCGGATGACTGGTCGCTGGCGGTGCCCTTGCAGGTGGGGATCCGGCTCACCGGCCGGCTGGCCTGGGAGCTCGAGGCCATCCCGGCGGTGGGGGGCTATCGCCAGGCGCACCCGGTGTTCGCCACCGGGCTGAAGGTCCTCACCCAGGGGCACAACTTCATCCTGACCATCGGCAACAGCCAGTACATCGGCCCCGATGGGATTGTCACCAACTCGAACCGGGATTTCGGCCAGCTGGTGGTGGGGTTCACGATCACCCGGGAGCTCTTCTGAACGGGGGGGCGGGCCGGCGCCGACAAGGAGATTCGCACTGATGAACAGAAGGGAACTGCTGCTCCGGCTGACCGCCGCGGGAGGGCTGCTCACCCTGCGGCCCCAGGCCGCGCTCGCGGCCAAGCTGGCCCTGCCGCTGGACAGTGTCGAGCAGCTTAAAAGTGTCGGCGGCTCGGCGCTGCTCAAGATCAAGGGAAAGGAAATCCTTTTCATCCGCGAGTCGGAGGAAACGGTGCTGGTGCTCGATCCGACCTGCAGCCACCGCCGCTGCACGGTCGAGTACCACGCCGAGCGGGGGCTGATCGTCTGCCCCTGCCACGGCAGCACCTACAGCCCGGCGGGCAAGGTGCTGGAGGGCCCGGCCTCTAGGGACCTGAAACGGTACGAGTCGAGCCTGCAGGATGGCAGGATCATCTTCGAAGTGAAAGACTGAAGGCGATGCCAAGGCGAATGAAGGTGTTTCCGGCCGTGCTGGCGGCCTGGGCGGTGCTCGGCTGGCTGGCCGCGGCGGCCCCGGCCCAGCAGACCCCGGCCGGGGACAACGCCGCGCGGGAGGAGCAGGTGGAGACCCTGGACCCCGCCGAGGAGGAGCTCGAGGTGGTCGAGCCCGCGGCCGTCCGGCCCGGGCTCCGGGAGCAGATCGGGCGGTTCCACGTGATGCTGATCCACTTCCCGATCGCCTGGGTGGTGCTGCTGGCGCTGGTGGAGCTTGCCGTGCTGGTGACCGGCCGGGCCGAGTGGTCCTCCCGGGCGATTTGCTACCTGCTGATCCTCACCATGCTCAGCTACCTGCCGGCCCTGGCCACCGGGCTGATCCACTCCGGCTTCCGGAGCGGCGACCGGGACTACCTGGCGCTGATGAGCTGGCACCGCAACCTGGCCATCGCCTCCGGGGTGCTGGTGGCCACGGCCTTGGGGCTGAGGCTTTATTGCTGCAACCGGAAGGTCACCGGCTGGAGCTGGGGCCAGTTCGCGCTGATCGCGCTGGCGGCCGCGCTGGCGCTGGCCGCCGCCCACTTCGGCGGCCGGATGGTCTACGGCAGGGATTTCTTCCCGTTCTGAGCCTCACGGCAACTGCCAAATCATGCGGGGGGAGGGAGAAAACCTTTTGGAAAAGGTTTGCGCCCTCCCCCCGAACCCCCCTTCCACTTTCCCAAACCTTTTCGGAAGTTTCACGCGGGATGATTGGCAGCTTGCCGGAAGCACACTGGGGCGTCCGGCCGGACGCCCCTACCCTCGATCCCGTTGATGTTGCCTAACTTGAGGTTGCAGCAGCCGGCCCGGAGCCCATCGTAGGGGCGCGGCATGCCGCGCCCGCAGGCAATGGCGGGCCGGCACGGGGGCCGGCCCCTACGGCTGGTGCTGACCCCACCCCCCGGTCGTGCCAATCCCACTTATCGCCGATTTGGTTGGAACAGATGCCGGCCGGTCGCCCCTTGTGCTATGAGGCTTTTTCCCCGCCGCCCTGCCCCTGCCCCAGCTTGGCGCTCAACTCCGCCAGTTGCAGCTCGATCTTCAGCAGTCGCTCTCTGGTGTTGAGTTCCCCCTGGATGGTCCAGTTTTTCATCATGGCGAGTGCTCCGAAGATCAGCAACATCAGCGGGATCACGATGAAGAAGATCTGCATCGAGATCCCCGGCTGGAATGCGCCGCCCAGGATCACGGTCAGGAACATCGCCAACGCCAGGATATAGATGGTGTAGGTGGAAACCCGGGTGTTGGTGCGGGTATTCCAGGAGCCGCGCAGCAGGGTCAGCAGGCTGTTGACCACCATGAACAGCAGCAGGATGCCGCCCAGGGCGCAGAGCAGCCGCTGATAGGCAGGGATGCCCCAGGGGGCGAAAATCGCCAGGAAAAAGGTGAAGCCCATGATCGGCAGGCGCAGGGCGGTCAGGCCGATCAGCAGCCACTTGCGCGGCTCGGTGAGTTTTTCCTCTAAGATCGAGTTCATCAGCTCCTCGCGGTATTTGTCCCGCAGCGCGGGAGTGGTGGCCTGGCAGGCCAGCAGGTGAGCGGTGAAATGTTGGTTTACCGGTTCAGTCATGGCGGCTCCCCTCGCGTTGCAGCGCCTCGCGCAGGGCCCGTTTGGCGTAGTGCAGGCGCGACTTGACTGTCCCGGGGGCCAGCTCCAGCACTCCCGCGATCTCCTCGATCGACAGGTCATCGAGGAAAAACAGGGTCAGCGCCTCGCGGTGGGGCAGCGCCAACTGCGACAGGCCATAGTGCACCAGCTCGGCATTGGCGAACGCTTCCTCGCCCGGGTCCTCCTCCGCGGCCGCCCACTCCTCCAGCTCCTGGACCGCCCGGCGTTCGGCGAGCTGCTGTCGCAGCCGGTCCATCGCGGTGTTGCGGGCGATGCGGTAAAGCCAGGCCGGCAGGCTGGAGCGCCGGTCGAGCCGGCGCAGGCCGCTGAACACCTTGGCCCAGGTCTGCTGCAGCAGGTCCCAGGCCTCCTGCTCATCCCCGGCCAGCCTGCGGAGATAGTAGAACAGCCGCTCCTCCCAGAGCGCGACCAACTGGGCGGCGGCGCGGCGGTCGCCCCGCAGGTGATGCAGGACGAGGAGCTCGCTCTGAATGGTGCGTTGATCTCTGGTCATGCGCTCCCGGTCCTGGTGTCACCGGTATAGTCGCAGCAGGGGCAGGAAAGGTTCAATCGCGGGCGGCTTTTTTTGGGATCATCCGGCAGTGCTGGGGCGGCGGCTTTCATCTTCTGCCGGGAGGACCAACCGTCACACCCCCCGGCGGCGGTCGCCGCCACCCCCCTCCAGGGGGGACTGCTCAGCCTGACGCGCAACCGTTTACTTGATCCAAATGGGCAAGGCGAGCAAAGTCCCCCCTGGAGGGAGGTGGTCACGCTTCCAGCGGGACCGGGGGGTGTGAGGCCCGGGCGCTGCTTCAGCCGCCGGGGGATGTCGCTCAGAGCGGCTTTATCTCAGCAGCTCGAGCAACTCCAGCCGCACCCGGTCGTAATCATCCCCGCGCTGGGACCACGGCACGGTCCCGTTCATCCCGACCTCGCTGAACGCCCGGGGCACCGCCTGGCGCGCCAGCGCCTCCACCCTCGCCCGCCCGACCTTCTGCTCGGCCAGCCACATCAGCTCATAGTCCTGGCGGCCCCGGCGGATGTTCTTGAGCCGGATCGAGGGCAGCAGGCGGTTCAGCCCGCGGTCCTCTTCCGGATGGAACGGCTCGCGGCCGGGATACAGCAGCACCCCATCGCCATTGCCGAACGAATCCCCGCCATTGTTGAAAGTGACCGGATTGGTAAACACCTGCTGGTGCAGGCCGGGGTCCGGCCCCTGGTGGTTGTGCTTCCAGTGGGTGCCGTGCCAGATGAACCAGGTGTTGACTTCGTGGAGATACTGGGCCCAGCCGTTCATCCGCAGGTCCACCGCCTCGCCCTCCAGGATCGTCGCCCCGTAGCGCGGCCGGGCTCCATTGTAGAACCAGTGGTCCTTGCCCTGGGCGCGCAGGATCGACAGCCGCGCCAGGTTGGGCCCCTGGTAGCCGGCCCAGAGGTCGATCGCCTGGTCCAGCTCATAGGTCCAGGCCTTGGTGGTGAACACCGGCAGGCGCTTGCCCGGGCCGGGATTGGAATGAATCCAGCCGGCGCGCTCCTTGATCCAGTCGAACTCGCCCTCGCCGGGCTCATCGATCAGGTACCAGAAGCAGCGTACTCCCGGGGCCTGGGCCTCGAACCACTCCACCCAGCGGTCGGACTGCGCTCGGACCTCCCCGGCCGTATTGCCCATCACCGCGCCGCCGTACATCCCGATCGGGAACAGGCGCTCGCCCTGGCCCTGGCCGGGCCCGAAGTAGCCGTTCTCCTCGCGGAAGGCGCTGCCATCCAGCCAGGGGCGGTAGCTCGCCATCAGGGTGCTGTCGAATGGCGAGGCGTGGGCCCGGAAGCCGCCGACACAGTCGATGCGGTGGCGGTGGCACTCGAACTTGAGCATCCGGTCGATCTCGGCCCCGTTCAGCTCCGTGAAGTAGGGCTCGACATCGCCGGTGTACAGCCAGACGGTCGAGTGAAAGGAGTCGGGCAGGACCGCGGGGAACAGCTCCAGCCGGACCGGCAGCGCGGCCACCTCGATCCCCTCCTGAGCGGACCCGCACCCGGCCGCGATAAATCCCGGGGCATAGCCGGCCGAATCCCGCGGCAGGGCCAGGTCCACCCAGAAGCCCTGCAGGCCGGAGGGCGGAAGGTGGATCGGCATCCCGCCCTTGCCGATCGCCGCCTCGGCCGGGATCAGGGCATCCGGGATCCAGCCGGTCATCCGCTTGGGGGCCGAGGCCGCCGAGCCATAGAACCAGTTGGGGTTGGTGGGCCGGATCACCTGGAGATAGTGCTGGGTGAAGATTTCCGCCGAGCCGCCGGGACCATAGGGCCCGCCCCGCGGGGGGCGATCTCCGCGCCGCCCCCCTCGCGGGCGAGCGGGTCCAGCGCCAGCTCGATCGCGGGAGCGCCGGCGCTGTCGGCGACCGCGATCACCTGGAAGCCCAGCACCTCGTTGTAGAGCCCGGCCAGGCGGATCGTGTCGCCATCCCAGACACTGTTGCGCGCCATCAACGGGTGGGTGGTGTCGGACTTGAAGATTTTCTCGCCATCGCCCACCGCCCAGAGCCGGGCCAGGTTGTTGGCGAAGACCACCGGGGGAGGGGTGGGTCCCCCGGAGAGCACCCGCAGCATCACCAGCAGGTCGAAGATGTCGATCCGGCCCTCCGGGGAGCGCTCCAGGTCGGCCAGACGGCGCTGGCGCTCGGTGGGCGGGTTGCCGGAGAGCAGCCTGAGCATCGCCAGCAGGTCGAAGATCTCCACCCGGCCGTTCTCGTCCAGGTCCCCGGCCGGGTGGGTTTCCGCGCTGGCGGAAAGGGTCGCCGGGCGGAGCTCGCGGGCGGGGAGGATCAGCAGCAGGGACAGCACCAGCAGCAGGGCATGGGATGGCATCGGGAAAATCCCTTCTTACGGCGAAAAGAGTGCGGGAGCGGACAGGATTGTCACAGAAAATTTACGGGATGGCGGGTTTCGCTGCCACTGCCGTCCGGCCCTCCCGAACGAAAAGCAGCGCCGGGCCCCGCGATCCGGCGCTGCCTGTCGATGTTCGCTCTGACCTTTCCGCCGGAACCATTGGCGGCGCTTCCCTCAGCCTCGGGCGTGGTAGATGTCCAGCAGCAGGGCCAGCGCATCGAGCAGGGTCGGGTAGCCATCGCCATCGTAGTCGGCGCGCATGTCCCGGGGGTCGTTGACCCGTAGCCGCAGGAGCCGGATCACATCCGCCGCCCCGAGCTCGCCATCGCCATCGTAGTCCATTCGGCTCTGGCCCTGGACCGGCTCCCCGCCGGAGATCGGCCCGATGTAGCGGGTGGCGAGCACGACATTGTCGAACTGCACCCGGGCCTTGTCGAGGTTGTAGGGGATGCTCGGGTCGGAGGGGCGCACCTGTTCCTCGAAGATGCTGGCCAGGTAGTACTCCAGCCAGAAGGTGTTGATCTTGAGCTGGTCGGTCTTGCGCCACATGAAGCCCGCGAACGGCTGGGGATTGGTGTTGAACTCCCCCGAGGTGTGGAACTTGTCACGTAGCCAGGTGCCGGTGTGGGAGCCGGGATACCAGTGCGCCATCAGCCGGCCATCCACCCAGAACGCCTGCTCGCCATCGCGCCCATCCGGCGGGGTGTTGAGCTTGATCATGATCTCCACGCACTGCCACTGGCCGCGTGGGGCCCGCAGGGGCGAGTCCGACCGGAACAGGTTGCCGTAGTATGGAGCGGGACGCCCGTCGCCGACTCCCTCCGGAGTCTGCCAGCTGTGCATCTCGGGCCAGTAGGAGTAGAAGGTCCAGTCGCCGGGGGGATTGTCCCCGTTGCGGAGCAGATCGATGCCGGTGTTGAAGAGGTCGGAGCCGTTGGGACGGCTGCCGGCGCCGGGCGAGGGCCAGGGTTCGGTGCTGGTCGTTCCGCCCATGAACACGAAGTGGTGCACGAACGGGGCATCCGGGGCGAACTTGACATAGAAGCGGGCGTAGAGCCGGTCGTAACCCTGGTCGAGCAGCTTCCAGAGGTGGCCGCCCTCGTCGTGGCCGCGGGTGGCGGTCATCCGCAGGCTGCGCCGGCCCGGGCTGCCGGACGGGCTTTCCATCACCCAGTCCAGCACCTGCCGGTCCTTGTTGGAAATTTCGGTCCAGCGCAGGCCCAGCTCGTTGATCGCGCCGGTTTCGAAGTCCTCGAACAGCACCACGGCCGAATCGTTCGCCAGCCCCTGGTCGCCGGGGTAGCGCGCGGCCAGCCCCCGGTGCTGGCTGGTGTCCGCGGCGAGGATCGCGGCGGGCTCCTCCGCCACAGCCTTGTTCTCGGCGGCAGGGCCGAGGGCCGGCCAGGCCACAGCCAAGGCGGCCGCGGCGGTGAAAGTCAGGAAGGATTTGCGCATGGTCCTGCTCCGGGTGGAAATGGTGGAAGACCGCCTGGTCGGGCGGGGCTGGGCAGGAGGTTGTGGTGATAAGTTAATCGGTTCTTTGCCAGCCGGATAGAAAAAATTTCGATGCGCCGGGACAGCTGGCCCTTGCTCTTTGCTGTCGCCGATGATATGCTCAGGGGGTTTTACGGTCGATTTACCGGCCCCGCGGAAATTGCGCCGGAGGGCGACCCGGCGCGGCCGGTCCTCGATGGGATCGCGAGTGAAAGGAGCGGCACTGATGGCGATTGTCCACAGCTTGTACCCGGAAGCCGGGAGAGTCAGCATCGATGAGTCCAACTGCACCCGTTGCGGACGCTGCGCGAGGATCTGCCCGGCCGAGGTGCTGGCGCTGGAGGAGGACCGGCTGCGGGTGCGGACCGACAGCCCGTTCGGCTGCATCGCCTGCGGCCACTGCATGATGGTCTGCCCGGAGGGGAGCATCACGGTCAGCGGGCGGGGACTGAGCCCCGCGGACCTGCTGCCGCTGCCGACCGCGCGGGAGCGGGCGACCCCGGCGGCCCTCGAGGCCCTGATGCGCGCCCGGCGCAGCATCCGCCGCTTCAGCGACCGCGAGCTGGAGCCCGCGCTGCTGGAGCGGGTGCTGGAGGCGGCTTCCACCGCCCCGATGGGGATTCCGCCCTGGGATGTGGGCTGCGTGGTGGTGCGGGGACAACAGCCGGTGCGGGAGCTTTCCGGCCGGGTGGTGGATGGCTACCAGGGGATGCTGAAGTTCATGCGGCCCTGGCTGCTGTCGGCGCTGCGGCCGTTCCTCGGCCGGACCACTTACCAGAGCTTCCGCACCTTCATCCTGCCGCTGGGCCAGCTGCTGGTGGAGGCCCGCCGCCGGGGCCAGGACTACGTGTTCTACGATGCCCCGGCGGTGCTGCTGTTCCACACCTCGCCCTACGCCGACCGTGTCGATGCCGCGATCGCCTGCACCTACGCGATGCTGGCCGCGGAGTCGCTGGGGCTGGGGAGCACGATGATCGGCTCCGCGGCGCCGATCATCCAGCGCAACCGCGAGCTGAGCCGCAGCCTGGGAATTCCGGAGGGCAACAAGCCGGCGATCGCGCTGATCCTGGGCTACCCGGCGGTGGAGTTCCGGCGCGCGATCCGGCGGCGGTTCACCGGGATCAGCACCAGCGAGTGAGCCGGCCCGGCGCCTCGATCAGTGCGTGCGATGCCGGCTGACGCTTCCATCCGAATTGCTGTCGTCAAGCTCGTAGCGAACAAGCGAAGAAGTTTTGGAAAGTGGAAGGCGGATCCCTGGGGGAGGGCGGAAACCGTTGGTCAAGGATTTTCGCCCTCCCCCAGGATCGGGATTTTGATGCTTTTGGTGTCAAACCGGGCTCAGCCCTTGAGCCAGCGGTCGAACCAGTCGAACGCCTCCTCCTGCATCGCCGCATCGAACTTGTGCGGCCCGGGGTAGTACGAGCAGCGGAACCGGTCCGCGGCCCCGGCCTTGCGGTAGACCTCGCCCAGGATCGCTTCCGCCCGCTGCATCTCCGGCACCGTGTAGAGCTGGTCCTCGGTGTCGTTCAGCACCAGGGTCGGCCGCGGGACCCGCAGCCCGAGCAGCTCCGGGAAGTCCAGCTCGCGCGGCAGCAGCGGGACATAGGTCATCCAGGTGTGGGTGAAGGACTTGTGGAGCAGGAAGTCCCGCCAGGTGGTCATGAAGCCGACACAGACCGCGCAGCCGAGGCGCGGGTCCAGGCCGCCGGCGAACACGGTGCGCATCCCGCCGCCGGAGAGCCCGCCGCAGCCGAGCCGCTCCGGGTCGACGTCATCCCGGGCGCAGAGGATGTCCAGCGCGATGCGGTCCTCGGCCAGGTAGACGCCCGGCCAGGTGGTCCCGGCGCAGAAGAGGCTCTTGGCCATCACCGACTCGTGGTCGCTCGCCCAGTTGTTGTAGGCGGCGATCCGCTCGGCGCTCTCGTCCGGGCCCGGGTCGCTCAGCCCCCCGCGCAGCCGCTCCGGGACATCCGCCAGCAGCACCCGCCGGCTGGCGAAGGGGAAAGCGTCCGCCACCAGCACGACATAGCCCCTGCGGGCGATCTCGTTGGCCCAGGCCCGGCCGCCATAATAGTCCTGCTGGTGGGCGGACCATCAGCGGGTGCTGCCGCTCCGCGGTGCGGGTGATCTTGCGGGTGCCGAAATACTTGTTGCCGCCGTGGTCGTGGAAAGCGAGGATGCCCGGCAGCCGGCCGGTGGCCCCGCGGGGCTTGAGCAGGATCGCCGCGGTCGGGCGGGCCGTAGGGCAGTTGCCAGGAGAGCTCCTCCACCGCCAGCCCATCGAACTCGTAGCGTTTCCCGACTGTCACCGCCGGCGCGGGGCCGATTTCCGGGACCGCCAGGCGCTCCAGCGCGCGGCCGCGGGCGATGGTGCGCCAGAGCTCCAGGTCCTGGAACTCCGCCCGGCGATAGGACAATCCGGGGGGCTCATCCCCGACCAGTGAGGCGGCCCAGGGGCCGTAGGAGCCGATCACGCTCAGGCCTTCCCCGCCGGCCGCGGTCTGGCCCAGCAGGGCGCCCGGGCCGGCGGCCTCGCCGCCAACTCCGCCGAACAGGGAAAGCGCGCCCAGGGCGGCGGTGGTCGCCTGGACGAACTGCCGCCGGGTGAGGTTGCCGCGCGGCGTCGCGATGCCGCCGCCCGCCGGGACGGGATGTTCCGGATGAAGCTGGTCTTGTTTCCGGTCCACAGGTCCTCCTGGCTCACGTTTGATTGATGATAACTTGCTGTCCGATAGCCGGCATGCAACTGTCGAAAAAGTTTGGGAAAGTGGGAGGGGGGCCGGGGGAGGGAGGAAACCTTTTCCAAAAGGTTTCCTCCCTCCCCCGGAAAAGACAATCTTTTCTTGTTTGTCAATTTTGTATAACAGCGCCGGCTGGCGGCGGCAAGGATTTTCGCAGGCGGCATCGCCGGCGCGACGACGCTCCGTGCGGGCCGCCCCTGGCTCCTGAACATGCCGCAGCGGAACCGGCCGGGAGCGCGGCCATCGCTCCGGATGAATCGCATCTTGACAGAACCCCCACGCGAATAACAGGATACTACAGACGCCGATTGCGGTCACCATCGGTCGCCGGGTCGGACCTTTCGCCGGTGGCGGACTTGCCGGCTCAACTCGCATCCTGGGGTGCGGACAAGGAGGGAGGGGCAGATGCTGGTCACGCTGATTGTCATCCTGTTGGTGCTCTGGCTGCTGGGACTGGTCACATCTTACACGCTGGGCGGGTTCATTCACGTTTTGCTGGTGATTGCCGTGGTGGTGCTCGTGGTTCGTCTCATTCAGGGGCGCAGCGTGTAGGGCCGCGTGTCGCGGGCGGCGGCGACAGGTTCCGCCGGAGCGGGACAGGGGGCGCGGGGCGGTCCGGTCCCCGTCAAAGAAGGTCGCCACCCGCCGCGCCGACTGTCCCGGGAGATGATCTTTTGCCATGGGAGGGGATGAGGTGAGCGCTATCAGGATTCTGGCGATCGTGCTGATCGTGGGCGGCATCCTGGCCCTGGTGTACGGCGGGTTCAGCTACACCAGGGAAACCCACGATGCCGACCTGGGCCCGCTCGAGCTGTCGGTGGAGGAGCAGCAGCACGTCAACATCCCGCTCTGGGCCGGCGTGGGAGCGATCGTGGCCGGCGGCGTGCTGCTGGTTGTCCCACGGCGGCGGAGACGGCTGTGACGGCGGTTGCCTGGCGGAAAGGAGAAAGGGCTTGCGCGCTTGCAGCGGCAGGCCCTTTTCATTGCTGGGGGGAGCGATGATCGTAGCGGGGGAGGCAATGCCAACTCAAGACAAGGCAAGGGATAACCCGACAAAATAATAGTGAGCGGCGGTCTCGAAGCGGACCGGCCGGATCCCGGGCGAGGGCCGGCGCGGTCGAATAAGGATATGAAGGCCTGAGAGTTAGTGACAAAAAGCCAAAAAAACGCTTGCCGGGCTCCACCGGCTTATGGTACAATCGCGGCTGACTTGGCGGGGCCGGGGATGGCGGCCGCAAAACTCACCTCAACGGGCGGAACAGGAATGAGCCGGTACTGTCGGGCCTGGGGGTCCATGAAAACGCTGCTGATCTGCTGGTCGGCGGCGCTGCTGATCGGCCGGGTGCTGCTCGCCGGCCCGTCCGCCGATTCCAGCTCTGTCGCCGAACCCGCGCTGCGGCGGGAGGTCGGCGAGCTGAAAGCGCTGCTCGAGGCGCGCACCGGGCTGGAGATTGTCGGCTTCTTCGACATGCAGCTCCAGAATTACGACCACAATCACGGGCACCCGTTCCAGATGGGGGATTTCGAGCTCGACCTGACCCGCTCGGTGCTGGATCATTTCGAGATCAGCTCGGCGCTCGTGCTCGATGATGAGCGGGCGAGCCTGAGCGTGGCCTTCCTCGACTGGAACATCGGGAAATATCGGATTCCGGCTCGCGGCCGGGTGTTCGCCGACCCCGGCCTGCACCTGCAGATCGGGCGGTTCGACCTGCCGTTCGGGATCGACTACCAGTGGTTCGCCGCCCCGGACCGCAAGAGTGTCACCGCGCCGCTGATCACCGAGCTGATGCTGGACGGGGGGCTGAACGACCAGGGAGTGCGGATGCTCAAGGCCGCCGGCCATTTCAACCTGACCCTCTACGCGGTCAACGGGTTCGAGAGCGAGGGGGTGGCGCTGGGGGGACGTTTCGGCGTCACTCCGTTCCACGACCCCTTCACGCTCCACCGGCGGCGTCGGGATGGCCGTCCGCTGGAGCTCGGCTTCTCGGCCCTGCTGGATCGTGACCCGGACTTCAGGCGGGAGGCGGACCTGTTCGGGGTGGACCTGGAATCCCGCCAGGGTCCGCTCGGGCTGCGCGGCGAGTACCTCCATCGCGACAACCGGGTGGCCGGGATCAAAGACTGGGGCTGGTACCTCTCGACCGATTACGAGTGGCCGGGACGGGGCTGGTATGCCTACCTGCGTTACGGGCAGTGGGTCACCACGCCGCGACGGGTCGGCCGGGCGACAGTCTGCCTGGGCTACCGGCTGGCGGAGGTGGCGGTGCTGAAGCTGGAATACAGCCATCACACCCATCGATCCGAGGCGATTTTGGAGGCTGCCGGGCTGGATTACCGTCCCCAGGCCCTGATCGCCCAGGCGGCGGTGACCTTCTGATCCGGGCTTGCCATCCGCGATCCAGCCTTGAGCCGGCGAAAAAGTTTGGGATAAGCTGATAATCTTCTCAGTCGTCAATTTGGTATGAGGAGGGGGAATGCACCTGCGAGCGACAGCGCTGGCGGTGGCGCTGCTGGCCCTGGCGGCCTCCTGGCTGATCGGCCGCGACAATCCGCACGCTTTCGGCGATGATCCCGCGGCTTGCGGCAACTGCCACGAGGGGCCGCCCGCCCGCCCGGAAAGATTGCCGGACGGCTCCAGCGAGTTCTGCGCCTCCTGCCACACCCACCCGATGAACGCCCATCCTTTGGCGGTGCCGGCCGACCTGCACACTCCCGCCGACCTGCTGGTGGACCGCGAGGGCAACATCGGCTGCCTGACCTGCCATTTCTCCCATGGCCCGCACGAGTCCGACCATCCCTGGACCTCGACCAGCGTGGCGGGAGAGCTGGGTCGGCTGTTCAAGCGGCGGCAGAGCTATCCGACCTATTTTCTCCGCAGAGACAACTCCCATGGCGATCTTTGCCTGGCCTGCCATAACAACTTTTAGGGAGAGCGGCCCATGTGCGCACAGAGCAGAAAGATAGTGATGATCAAGCGGGAGTTTCAAATCCGCCTGATCCTGAAGTTCGTGCTGCTGGTCCTGCTGGGCAGCCTCCTTTCCGGGCTGATGCTGTACTGGCTGGCCTCCCGCGACCTGGCCCGGAGCTATTTTTCGGCCCACCAGGCGATCCAGAGCACCTGGCAGGTCCTGCTCCCCTCGATCCTGATCAGCGGCGCGGTCTCGGTGGTGCTGACCGCCGCGGCCACGATCTACATGACCCTCTACATCTCGCACCGCATCGCCGGGCCGCTGTACAAGGTGGAGCAGCTCTTGCGCCGGGTGGGGGAGG
This sequence comes from Candidatus Glassiibacteriota bacterium, assembly GCA_963752515.1. GTDB lineage: Bacteria > Gemmatimonadota > Glassbacteria > GWA2-58-10 > GWA2-58-10 > CAVVYO01. Next base: position 101,915 of record CAVVYO010000001.1, read on the forward strand.
GGGACCTGACCGCCCAGTGCCGGTTCCGGCAGCATGATGAGCTGGAGGGACTGGGGGAGGGCTTCAACGCCATGGTGGCCGGCCTGCGGGAAAAAGCGCGGAGCCATCCTTCCGAGCTGTTCAAGCTGGAGTGATCCCGGTTCGATGATTAGGTGAGAAGATTGGTGTCTGTTCCGGCGGGAGAGCGGAACAGCCGGGAATCTTTTCTATATCGAGAAAAAATCGTCAATAAATCTTGGTCGCCGGCGGAAAAAGGTCGGCTCGTACCGCTTTTCCCGGGGTCTCTCATCCGGGTCCGGCGGGCTAACTGTATAATAAACATGCTGATGCGCCGCAAGCGCCGATGGCGTCGGTCCCGGCCCGACTGGGAAATGATTGAAACCGGTCGCCGGCTGTGGTATCATCAGTACATCGGAGCCGAGCGGTTCCCCGCTCCTGGACCGATGGCCGGCGTCCGGCCGGGAGGTAACCGACAGGCTGAATGTCTACGCAACCTTGACATCGGCCCAGGCCGCGGCTGCCAGACCAGGGAGAGATCTGCATGCAGCAGGAAAAAACTGAACATGACACCCGCGGCGATAGCTGCCAACCGGCAGTTGCGGCCCGCCGGCAACCCTCCGAAAGCGCCGCCGAGGGGATGGCCGGCCTTTGCCCCGTGCTGCTTGAAAGTCTGCCGCTCGGCATCTGCTTCAAAAACCGCGAATTAATGATCCTCGCCAGCAACCGGCGGTTCGCCGGACTGTTCGGCCGGGAGCCGGAAAGCGTGCGGGGGATGACGGCCGCGGCGTTGTTTGCACCGCGCCAGGCCCATCGGCAGCAGGATGAGGACCGCCGGGTGCTGGAGGATGGCCTCCCGCGCGAGAGCCACCTGACCCTGCGCCGCAACGGGATCACCCGGCGTCTGTCGCTCACCCGGCAGCCATTGACCGATTCCCGGGGCGAGATCACCGGGCTGGTCTGGCTGGTGCAGGACCTGGCCCGATCCCGGTCGCCGAAACGGGCGCTGCGCGAGCAGATAGCCAGGTACCGCAAGCTGTTCCGCAACCTGCGCGCCGGGTTTGCCGAGCATGAGCTGATCCTGGATGACCAGGGCCGGCCGGCGGACTATCGTTTTCTGGAGATGAACCGGGAGTTCGAGCGACAGACCGGGCTGAAGCGGAAGACCCTGATCGGCCGGCGGATCACCGAAATCCTGCCCTCGATCCGCGAACTGGATTTCGACTGGATCGAGGCCTATGGAAACGTGGTGCTGACCGGCCATACGCTCGAGGTCGAGCGGTATTTTGCGCCGCTGGGAAAGTGGTTTTCGGTGCTGGCCTACCGCAGCGGCGAGAACCGTTTCGCGGTGCTGGCCACCGATACCACCGAGCAGCGGCGGGCAGAGCAGGCCCTGCGGGAAAGCGAGCGGCGCTACCGCGAGATTTTCGAATCCTCCAAGGACGGCATTTTTCTGATCGATGTCGAGCCCGGCCCGCGCTTTGTCTTGCGGGAGGTCAACCCGAGCAATGAGCGGAGCTTGGGCCTGACCAGCGCCCAGGTCGCGGGGCGGGGCCTCGAGGAGCTGTTCGACCGCGACACCGCCGAGCGGTTGAGCGCCAACTATCGGCATTGCCTGGAGAGCGGCCGGGCGATCAGCTACGAGGAGGAACTGGAGCTGCCCTCGGGCCGGTCCAGCTTCTTCACCACGCTGCAGCCGTTGGCCGATGCCAACGGGACGGTGTACCGGATCGTGGGGATCGCTCACGACATCACCGCGCGCAAGCAGACCGAGCAGCGGTTGCGCGACTCCGAGAGCCGCTACCGCATCCTGTTCGAGAGCGCCGGCGATGGGATCTTGATTCACGATCTGAAGGGACGTTTCCTGGAAGTCAACCAACTGGCCTGCCAGAACCTGGGATACAGCCGCGATGAACTGCTGGGCCTGGGGATCGCCGACATCGACACGCCGCGCTTCAAGCAGCAGGCCCCCGAGCGTCTGGAGCGGCTGACCCGGGAGGGCTTCCTCTCGATGGAGTCCGAGCACCTGCGGCGTGACGGCACCGCGATGCCGGTGGAGATCAACGCCCGGATGATCGATTACTACGGCCGGCCGGCGGTGCTGAGCGTGGTCCGCGACATCACCGCCCGCAAGCAGGCCAACGAGGAGCGCGAGCTGCTCCAGACCGTGATCGAGCAGGCCGCCGAGAACATCCTGGTCACCGACCACAATGGGACGATTGTCTTTGTCAACCCCGCGTTCGAGCGGCTCTCCGGCTACTCGCGCCAGGAAGCGATCGGCCGGACCCCGAGCCTGCTCAAGAGCGGGGTGCACGATCGCGAGTTCTACCGCCGGCTCTGGGATACGATCAACGCCAAGGTGATCTGGTTCGGCCGGGTCACCAACCGCAGCAAAGAGGGCAAGCTCTACCACGAGGAGACGATCATCTCGCCGATCCTCGACCCGGAAGGGCGGATCACCCATTTCGTGGCGGTCAAGCGCGATGTCACCCAGGAGCTGGAGCTGGAGGCCCAGTTGCGGCACGCCCAGAAGCTGGAATCGATCGGGCAGCTGGCCGGCGGGGTCGCCCATGACTTCAATAACATCCTGACCAGCATCATGGGCTACGCCTCCCTGCTGCGCCGCCGCCCGGAACTGCCGGAGAAGATGCGGGAGTGGGTGGAGGAGATCCTGCGCGGCGCCCACACCGGGGCCGACATCACGCGACAACTGCTTACCTTCAGCCGCAAGCACCAGTCCAAGCTGGAGTCGATCGACCTGAACGAGGTGGTTCAGGATGCGCTGAAATTACTGGGCCACAGCCTCGGACCCGCGGTCACGGTCGAGAGCCGGCTTGTCCCCGAGCTGGCCCGGCTCAACGCGGACAAGGCCCAGCTCAGCCAGATCCTGATCAACCTCTGCCTCAACGCCCGGGATGCGATGAATGAAGGCCGCGGCCGGATCCTGATCGAGACCAGCCAGGTGATCTTCGACTCCAGCTATACCGAGCGCCTGTTGCAGGCCCAGCCCGGCCCATACGCCCTGCTGTCGGTGACCGACGACGGTCGCGGGATGGACGATGCGACCCGCGCCCGCATCTTCGAGCCGTTCTTCACCACCAAGACCATCGGCAAAGGCACCGGCCTGGGCCTGTCGATTGTCTACGGGATCGTCCGCAACCACGGCGGGATGATCCATGTCTACAGCGAGCCCGGCCAGGGCTCCACGTTCAAGATCTACCTGCCGCAGGGCGGCGACCTTGCCGAGCGGATCGCCGGGAACCAGGAGCCGGTGCGCGGCGGCGAGGAGACGATCCTGGTGGTGGATGACGAGCAGTCGGTGCTGAAGCTGGTGGACAGCATCCTCAAGGAGTATGGCTACATGCCGCTGCTGGCCGAGGATGGCCGGCAGGCCCTCAAGCTCTTTGAACGGATGCGCGACCGGATCGACCTGGTGCTGACCGATGTGGTGATGCCGGGGATGAATGGCCCCGAGCTGTTCGAGGCCTTGCGGGCCATCGATCCGCGGGTGCCGGTGGTGATGTGCAGCGGCTTTTCCCTGGAGCGGGTCTCGGATCTGGAGGAGCGGGGCGTGCGGGCTTTCGTGTCCAAGCCATACCAGGTCAAGCATTTAGTGCGGGTGATTCGCGAGGTCCTGGATCGGGGAAAAGGAGGCGGGATTGAATAAGGAGCCGGTCATGCTGCTGGTGATCGATGATGAGCGCCCGATTCGCTCGCTGATCGCCGCCTTCGGGGCCGAACTGGGCTGGGAGGTGGACCAGGCGGAGGATGGCGGCGTGGGAGTCGAGCTGGTGCGGCAGCATCCCGATCGCTACGAGGTGGTGCTGCTGGATGTGCAGATGCCCGGCCCGAGCGGCCTGGAGGTGCTGCCGGAACTGCTCAAGTATGGCCGGGACCTGGCGGTGATCATGATCTCCGGCTATGCCGAGGTCCATTCCGCGGTCGAGTCGATGCAGCGCGGGGCCTACGATTTCCTGGAGAAGCCGCTGGAGGTGGACATCCTGGAGACCCGCCTGCGCAAGGCGCTGGCCGAACGACGCCTGCGGGTGGAGCACCGGGAGTATGTCCAGGACATCGAGCGCAAGGTCCGCGAGCGCACCACCGAGCTGGATGCCGCCCGCCGGGCGACGATCTTCGGCCTGGCCCGCCTGGCCGAGTACCGGGATGAGGAAACCGGCTTCCACCTGGAGCGGATGGCCCACTACTCGGTGGCCCTGGCGGAAGGGCTGCGGGAGAACGGGCTCTACCGGGACGAGCTGGACGAGGGATACCTGTCGAACCTGCTGGAGAGCGCTCCGCTGCACGACATCGGCAAGGTGGGGGTGCCGGACTCGATCCTGCTCAAGCCGGGAAAGCTCACCCCCGCCGAGTTCGAGCTGATGAAGATCCATACCGTGATCGGGGCCCGGGCGATCGCCGACATTCAGGCCCTGGTCGGCGGGCAGACCTTTCTGCAGTTCGGGCAGGAGCTGGCGCGCAGCCACCATGAGCATTTCGACGGCAGCGGCTACCCGGACGGGCTGGAGGGGACGCAGATCCCCCTGTCGGCCCGGATCCTGACTTTGGCCGATTTTTACGACGCGCTGACCTGGCCGCGGGTCTACCGGCCTTTCGCCTACTCGCACGACCAGGTCCGCGAGATGATCGGCAGCGAGCGGGGCAGCAAGTTCGATCCGGATATCGTGGACTGCTTCTTCAGTTGCCAGGCCCGTTTCACCGAAATTCACCGTCTGTTCCAGGACTGAAGTTAGCCGGGTGCCGGATGCCCCGCGCCGGAAAGGTGCCGATGAGTCAACCGGAAGACAGATCTGTCGAGTTGGAGCAGGAGCTGGATTTTGTCGACAGGCTGAACCTGGAGCAACTCAAGTACGAGTTGGCCAAAGAGTTGGGACCACTGGACAGTAACGTCGAGGGACTCGATGGCGCGCCGCGGATCATCCCGCCCCAGCTCCAGGCGCGCATTGCCGACGATGGAATGCAGGCCTGGCTCAAGGTGGTCCACCCCGGCCGGCCGCGGGCGGTGGGCCTGGATAGTATCGCCGCTTTTCTGCAGAGCCAGGGGGTGGTCAAGGGCATCCTCGTCAGCAACCTGGAACTGATGCTGGACAAGCAGGTCTTCGATCAGGAGATCCTGGTGGCCGAGGGGCGGCTGCCGACCCATGGAACGCCCGGCCGGATCGAGCTGCGGATCGCTCGCCGCAATAACCCGGAAGACTGCGTGGATGCCCGCGGCCGGGTGGATTTCAAGCAGATGCGCCTGAAGAACGCTGTCCAGCGTGGCGAAGTGGTGGCGATCAGGGTCCCGGCCACTCCGGGCGAGCCCGGTTTCACGGTCACCGGCAAGGAGCTGTCCTGCCGGCCCGGCAAGGAGGCGGCCTTTCGCCTCTCGGTCGATGTCGTACCCTCCGAGACCGATCCGCTGCAACTGGTGGCGCTCAAGAACGGGGTGCTGCAGCGGGATTTCACGATCAAGGACATGAACGTCATCGAGAGCGACATCGACTACTCCACCGGCAACATCGAGTACGAGAAGTCGCTGGTGATCAAGGGCGATGTCAAGAGCGGCTTCTTCGTGCACTCGGGGGGCGATGTCGAAATCCTCCGCTGCGTGGAGGATGCCGAGGTGATCGCCACCGGGGATGTGATTGTCAAGGAGGGGTTCCTGGGCGTGGGCAAGGGCCTGATCCGGGGACGGAACGTTACGGTCGGGCACATCAAGCACCAGCGGGTGGAGAGCGAGGGAGACATCACGGTCGGCGGTGAGGTCCTCTACTCCATCCTGACCTCCGGCGGAACGATCAGGGTGATCGGGATCAAGGCGATCGTGATCGGTGGCCGGCTGATGGCGGAAAAGGGGATCGAGGCGGTCAATGCCGGCAATGCCCAGGGCATCCGCACCCACCTTTGCGTGGGCTACAATGCCCGGGTGTTGGAAATGGATCGACAGTTGGAGCGGCTGAGGAAGTACCTGGAGAAGGTCAAGGGGAGCGTCGCGCTTTTCCGCGCCGCCGGCCCGGCCGCCAATCTGTCCGAGCCCAAACGCAAGCTGCTCGAGCGTCTGGTCCTGACCACCATCCGGTTGGAGGAGGAGTACACGCAATTGCGCCAGCAACGGGAGGAGTACCTGGGCGGCCTGCTCCAGGAGGTCAAACCCTGCATCCGGGTCTCCGGGACGGTGTTCTCCAACACCACGATTCAGATCGGGGACCACAAAAAATTCATCGAGCGGGAGCAGCGCAGCAAGATGTACGTGCTGCACAAGAACGCGATCCTCGACCTTTCGGCTTCCACGCTCAGGCGGGGAGACATCTCGGACAAGGATTGATCCGGGAAAGAGCGCGGTTTGCGCCGATTCATGCCGCTATCGGGTTGCTCGACCGGCTTTCCGCTGGGCGGGAAGAGGTCTGCGTCCATCACAACAACTGCTCGGGAGCATTCAGCATGGACTCGAAGACGGTTCTGGTTGTCGACGATGAGGCGGCGATCGCCGGCCTGCTCAAGGTGATTCTGTCCGAGGCGGGCATGGAGGTCGAATTGGCTTCCAACGGACAGCAGGCCATGGAACTGATTGAAAAAACGAAATTCGACCTGGTGATCTCCGACATCCGCATGCCGGTGATGGACGGCTTTCAGCTCCTGGAGCAGGTCAAGCGGCGGGACCGGGAGATCAAAGTGATCCTGATGACCGGCTACACCGAGGATTACGAGATTTCGGACGCCCTGGTGCTGGGAGCGGACGACTACATCACCAAGCCGTTCGAGGACACCAAGATCCTCATCGCCGTGCAGAACGTCTTCCAGATCTGATCGACGCCGGTTCGCCCGGCCCCGGTGGCGGCCGAGGCGGTCATTTCTGATCCAGGGTCGCCCGGACCTTGGAGGCCAGGTCCTTCATCGAGAAGGGCTTCTGCATGAAGCTCACGCCCTCTTCCAGCACGCCCCGGTGGGCGATCACATCGGCCGTGTAGCCGGACATGAACAGGGTCTTGAGCTCCGGGTAGAGGGTGTGCAGCCGGTCGCTCAGCCCGCGGCCGTTCATTTCGGGCATGACCACATCGGTGATCAGCAGGTCGATCCCGCCGGCGTGTACCTCGGCCAGGCGCATGGCCTCGCTCGGCGCGCCCGCCGCCAGCACCTGGTAGCCAAGTTCTTCCAGCATGATCTTGCCCATCTTCAGGATCGACGGCTCGTCCTCCACCAGCAGCACCGTCTCGCCGTGGCTCTCCGGGTTTTCCTCCTCGCTTTCCGCCGTGGTCCCCTTGACTTCGTCCGCCTCGCCGGGCAGGTAAATCTTGAAGGTCGTTCCTTTCCCCGGCTCGCTGTAGACGTTGATGAACCCATTGTTCTGTTTGACGATGCCGTAGACCGTGGCCAGGCCCAGGCCGGTGCCATGGCCCAGGTCCTTGGTGGTGAAGAACGGTTCGAAGATTTGCACGAGGGTTTCATGGTCCATGCCGCAGCCATCATCGCTGAAGGTCAGCTGCACGAACCTGCCGGGGTAAAATCCCGCATGGTCGGCGCAATAGGCCTGGTCGAGATTCAGGTTGTGGGTCTCGATCGTGATCTTGCCCACTCCGGCAATGGCATCCCGGGCATTGACACAGAGATTGGCCAGGATCTGATCGAGCTGGGCCGGGTCCATCTTGACCGGCCACAAGCCGGTTTCGGGCAGCCAGGCCAGCTCGATGTCCTCGCCGATCAGCCGCCGGAGCATCTTGAGCATGCCATCGACGGTTTCGTTCAGGTCGACCACCCGGGGGTTGATCGTCTGCTTGCGGGCAAAGGCCAGCAACTGGCGGGTGATCTCGGCGGAACGCCTGGCGGCGTTGAGGATTTCCTGGAGGTCGAGGTACAGCGGGCGGCCCGGGGCCACCTTGTCCAGGGCCAGTTCCGCGTAGCCGATGATCACCCCCAGCATGTTGTTGTAATCGTGGGCCACTCCTCCGGCCAGCCGGCCCACGGATTCCATCTTCTGCGCCTGGAGCAGCTGGACCTCCAGCGACTTGCTTCTGCTCTCGGACTCCGTGCGGGCCAGGTCCACTTGCAGGGCGCGTAGCGCGAAGGCCAGGTCCCCGGCCATTTCGGAAAACAGGCTCTGCTCCTCGAGGTCCACGCTCAGGCCGCGTTCCACCCCCACCGCGAGGTAGCCGAAGGCGATGTCCCCATGGACCAGGCGTGCCCGCAGCGGCGTGGCGGTTTCGGCGCATTTGCCGGCGATGGGGCAGTTGGCGCAGATACAATCCCGCTCCTGGATCTGCACGGTCGCCCCGGTGAGCCGGACCTGCTCGAAGCAGCTGTACAGCTCGCCCCGTTCGAGCATGGCGTTCATCGGCTCGAAATTCGCCTCCATGCCCGCTTCGGCCCAGGAGACGGGCCGGTCGTTTTCATCCGTCAGCACGATCAGGGCGCAGGAGTAGCCGCGGTTTTCCACCAGCAGCCGGCAGCCCTCGCGGATCAACGTATCCCGGTCCCGCTCGCGGACGATCAACTGGTTCACGTCGCGAATCGCCCGCAACACTTTGTTCAGATGCTCGATGCGATCCTGGGTGAGCTTGAACTCGGTGATGTCCTGGATGGAGCCATAGAGGCTGGTGGTTTTCCCATCGGCCCCTCGCTCCTGGTTGCCGCCGCGGGCCAGGCAGTGGCGGACCGTCCCATCCGGCCGCAGGACACGCAGTTCCAGCTCATAGGGGGTGCCTTCGGAGATCGTCGTTTCCACCGCCCGGCGCAGGCGCACAAAGTCTTCGGGATGAAAAAGATGGTGTCGCTTCACCTCCACGTACGATAGCGCGCCCCCGGCCGGATCGAGCTGGAAGATCCGGAAGAGCTCATCCGACCAGGTGGCCTGATCCCTGGTGACATCCCATTCCCAGCTCCCGATATGGGCGATTTCCTCGGTCCGTGACAACATGGCCTGCCGTTGCCGCAGCGCCCGCTCGGACTGCTTGCGCTGGGTGATGTCACGCACGAAGACCAGCGCGCCGCGCTCGCCCTCGAAGACAATCGGTACCGCCGAAACCTCCACGGGAACCTCGCTCCCATCCAGCCGGAGGTGGACGGCTTCGTACAACGGGATCCGTTCCTGCTTCTCAATCAGCAGGCGCATGCGTTCGAGATCGATCTCCCGGATGGAGGAGTGAAGGCGTTCAACCACCGGCTGACCCAGCAACTGGTCGGCGGAACGCGCTCCGTAAAGCTTGCACATGCTCGGATTCAGATAGGCAAGGCGGTCATTGGTCTGCACGAAAATCGCATCCGGCGCTCCTTCCACCAGGGAGCGAAACTGGGCTTCGCTTCTTCGCAGTTCATCGGTCCGGCGCGCCACCTGTTTGCGCAGTGACCACGACCAGAGGAAAACCGCCAACAGGAGCAGGGACAAGGGGATGGCGACCATGGCGATATAACGGAGGATCGTGGCGAGACGGGGGGGCGCCTCCTCGTAGACGCCCATCCATTTCTCCTGGATGCGCCGGTACTCGCCGGTCTCGTCGAGCACCTTCAGCCCTTCGCCCAACTGCGCCAGCAGGGCCTTCTGGTTTGGCGGCGCGGCATAGCAGTAACCAGGGGAAAGAAACGGGCGACCGCCGACGGTCAGGTTGGCCCAGCCCTGTTTCCGGATCCAGTACAGCGCGGTCATGCGGGCCACCAGGGCGCAGTCGTACCGGCCCTTGGCCAGTTCCTGCAGGGCGATCTCCTGGGACTCGACCACTGAAACCCGGGCCCCCAGGCCGTGCTCCACCACGAAGTCGTGCATGATATCGCCCCGCTGCACGACAAGGCGCTTGCCGGCCAATTCGCCGAGGGTGCTCGGCGGAACGCCCTCGCCCTGGCGCACCACGCTGACGCAATTGTTCACCGTGTGCGGCGGGGTGAAGTCGAATTTCAGGTCGCGCCCGGCGGAGTAGAACATCCCCTGGACCGCGTCGATCTCGCCGCTTTCCAGGCCGCGGATGATTTCCGGCCAGGGTCCGAGGCGGATCTCGATGTCGAGGCCCACCTCCCGGGCGATGGCTCGGGTCAGATCGACATTGTAGCCCGCGGGGCGTCCATTCTCATCCAGATATTCGTAGGGCGGGTAGTCGTAATCGCCGCCGATCACGATGCGCCGATCGGATGGCAGCTCCATCGCGGCGAACCACTTGGCGTGGAGATGGCGGTAGGTTCCGTCCGCCATCACCAGCGCGAGCCCTTCGTTCAGCAACGCCAGCGTTTCCCGGTCGCCCTCTTTGACGGCGAAACAGAAGTCCTGGCGGAAGCCCTCGACGGGCTCATTGACAACCCGCAGGTTCGTCAACCCCAGCTCCTGGATCAGGCGCAGCCCCACGAGCCGCTGAATGACCACGGCATCGTGACGGCCCTTGGCAAGCTCGTCCAGGGCCTGCTCGAAAGTGGCGGTCGTGCGGATTTCGATCCCGCGATCCTCTCGCCGCAGGAACTCCTCGGTGTTGTCGCCTTGCATGACCGCGACCTGTTTTCCGCTCAGATCATGCAGGTACTGGATGTCGGTGGTGCTTTCCCGTACCACGATAGCGCCGTGGAGGGACATGTAGGGAACGGAGAAGTCAAAGAGGGATTCGCGCTCCGGCGTGCGGCCTACCAGCGGCAGGGCTTGGACCTCGCCCTTTTCCAGCCGGCTCCGGACCTCCGCCCAGGGCCCGGTGCGGAAGGTCACTTCGCGTCCCATGGCGCCGGCCGCGGCCCGCAACATTTCAACCGAAAAACCGTCGGCCCGGCCTGCCGCATCGACCAGGCTAAATGGCGGATAGTGGATCTCGGAGGCGGAAAGGATCGGCGGCTTGACGGTCGTGGCGCCATCGTCCGCGCCGACGGAAGCCCCGGGCGCTAAGCTGATGACCAGGCTGAAAAACATCGCCATGAGCACACGGGATCGTCCGGATCTGCAACTGCGGGCGCCATTCATGGCTGGAGCTCCACTTGACGGGATTTTGCAGCCGGGCCAACAGCGATTACAGCGTGAACGACCGGAATCTGCAAGCAAGATGTTTTTATAGTTTACCTCGAACGGGAGGGAAGTTCAAGGGTTGAAAAATAGCTTCGTGGCGGTCCCGGGCGGAATTTTCCGCGAACGGGCTGGTCCAGGCCGGTGCCGCCCAGTCCCAGGGCCGGCTCCGGCGGTCCCGGCCGCCATTCATTCTCTATCCTCTTGTTTTTTTGCACCTTCTGCGGGCTGGAAAGTGGGGAGCAAAGATCTTCCTTGCGGCGGGAAATCCCGGAACCTATAATCAGGCTCCGCACACGGATCGGTGAGGGCTCCCGCTGTTCCCCATCGTGATTTTCCATCAAAGGAGGTGTTCTTGTCAGGCGCTCAGGTCATCGCCCTTGGTGCGGTGGTGCTGATTTTCGGCGGTTTGAACGCCGCCGGGGAAAAGTACGGCGTAAGGCCGGTCCCCAACCCGGAATACCGCGCCGACACCGTCTTCAGCGGCCCGGAGGATCTTGCCGCTCCCCGGTTTGCGGGCCTGGTCGAGCGCTACGGGCTGAACGAGGTTGTCCGCGGCGAGAGCGACGAGTTCCGCCGGCTGCTCCGGCTGCGCCATTGGCTCAACCGGCATGTAGTGGTCGACCGCACGAAAGCCGCCGCGGCGGAGGGAGACGCCTTGGCGATCCTCGAGGCGGGACCGCGGGGGGGCCGTTACAGTTGCGGCCATTTCACGGCGGCCCAGCACGCCGTGCTGAACGCGATGGGCTATGTCACCCGCGGGGTGCTGTCGGGGCCGGATGGCGAGGACCCGGAGCTGACCGGCACGCACGGGTCCAACGAGGTCTGGTGCAACTCGCTCGGCAAATGGGTGATGCTGGACGCGGAATATGACTCGCACTTCGAGAAGGATGGAATTCCGCTTTCCGCGCTCGAAATCCGCGCAGCCTGATGGCGCGGGCGAGGCGCTACTGGTCAGCCGTGTCCAGGGCCTGGCGAAAACACCGGTTCCGGCGGGGAAATTCGATCAGTGGGGGCTGACCCCCAAAGCCTACGCCTTCATCAGCTGGTTCTGGCAGACCGACCGGTTTTCCAAATGGCCGGCCGGGCGCTCTTCCGTGGAAGTGGTCTACGATGATGAGCACTTCCGGACCCACACCTGGTACCGGGGCGGCCGGCCGCACTGGGCTTATGACTCCGGCAATTTCAAACGGGTCGGGGACCGGGGCGCGATCTACTGGACCCCCAATGTGCTCGGGGTAACGGTCCGGATCGAGGCCGAGCGGGCCGTGGTCGCGCTCGAGTCCTGCACGCCGAACCTGAAAGAGTACCAGCTCAAGCGGGAAAGCGGCGATTGGGAGGCAGTCGCCGACAGCTTCGGCCTGACCCTTTCCAGGCCCAGCGAGACCTGGCTCCTGCGTTCCATCAACCAGGCCGGAGTCGCCGGTCCGGTGCACCGTCTCGTGATCGAGAGCACCTCACGAGCGCGGTGAGAGGGGACCGGCCGGACTCGCTGAAGCAGGCAATCCTTCCACCGCAAATTAGCGGCGGTTCGCGGCGTGGCCGGAATCGGATCGATCCGAAGCGGGATCAGCATCATGCCCAAAGCAAAGGGCCTGCGGCGTCAAGCTCGCAGGCCCTTGCTGCTGATGGAGCGGGGGACGGAATCGCGGCCGGCGACCGGCCTGCCGAAAAATCAATGAATGGCCGCCCGGCTTTCCGCCTGGAAAACGGGGAAACACTTCGACTGACCGCTTTCCGGATCAGTTCGGCTTCGATCCCCCCAGGATTCCCAGCAGTTCCAGCAGGTCGAAGATATCGGTCTTGTTGTCCCGGTTGACATCTCCCCGCTGGTACTCTCCCGCCGCGAATACGAGGACAGCGCGGGTGGCGCTCGCCGTATTCCCGTCGTTGTCGGTGATGGTCAGGGTGATCGTGTAGGTCCCGGGGTTACCGTAAATGTGAGTGGTGGTCGCTCCGGAGCCGGACTGGTTGTCGCCGAAGGTCCAGGCATAGCTGACAAGCGTGCCGTCCGAGTCGGAGCTGTGGGAGGCATCGAGGCTGACTGTCAGCGGAGCCTGGCCGCTCAGGGGCTGAGCGGTAAACGTGGCGACCGGCTGGCCGCTGCTGACAGTGATGCCGCCGTTGATGATGGTCAACCCCGGCAAGGCCGCCAGGTTTTCATCGGAGACCGACACCCCGGAAAGTGACAGGTTGATCTGGCCGGTGGGTGCGGAGGATCCCAGCCGGTACTTCAGGACCAGGATCGAATCGTTTCCGACCGCAAGGCTTCCCCCGGAGGCCGAATAGGCCACCACGATCACATTGTCCGCCGTTCCCTGGCCGCTGGCCGCGAAGCCCGAGGCCCTTCCCACGGCTTCAACCCCGATAAAAAACAGGTTGTCCGCCGGTGAGGCGGAAACATTGAACTGCAAGCCCCGGACTGCCACGGAGTTATTGAGCCTGACCGCCACCTCGACCGTGTCGCCCGGCTGTGCCGTGGAATTGCCGAGACCTAAAGAGTCAGCCTTGAGCTGGCCGAAGATCAAGATCAGTAACACGGGCAGGGCTGACTGGATCCGCATGATCGATCTCTCCTTGAATGATGACCGTACCGCGGGAACTTGATGGCGAAGCTATTTCACCAGCACCATTTTCCTGGCCTGGGAGTAGTTTCCGGCTTTCAGGCGGTAGAGATAAATGCCGCTCGGCACCTGCCGGCCGCTGTGGTCGGTCCCGTCCCAGAAAGCGTTGTAGCTGCCGGGGCCGCGCAGCTCCTCGACCAGAGTCCGCACCAACCGGCCGCGCAGGTCATAGATCATCAGGCTGACCAACGGGCTGTCGCCTTCGGGGATCTGGTAGCTGATGGTCGTGCTGGGATTGAACGGATTGGGCTGGTTCTGCTCAAGCGAGAAAGCCTGGGGCAGGACCAGACGCTGGCCGCTGTGGCTCTCGTAGATCAGACGCAAATCCTGGCGCAGGCGCTCGAGTTGGAGCGGCTCCAGATCCAGGCGCTCCAGCTGCTGATCGAGCTGCGTCCACTGGGGCAGGGCGCCCGCCGCGGCCAGCAGGCTGGTCCGGCCGAGGACTTTGTCGACCAGGGCGATGATATCGAAGATGTTGAGCGCGCCGGTATCGTCGAGGTCGCCGCAGTCGAGCTGGGTGGAGGTCGGGTTCTGCCGGCCGAGCACGAAGTCGACCAGCTTGATGATGTCGAAGATGTTGACCGCACCATCGGCGGTGACATCTCCGGGCAGGGTGCAGCCGCCGATGGTGACGGTGCCGGACACCAGGGTGGTCGTCAGCGGATTGTTGTTGTTGTCCGAGAGCTGGGCCGCGGACAGGCGCACGGCGAAACTGCTGCCGCTTGTCAGGCCGGAGGCCACGCGCAGGCTCAGTTTGAGGATTTCACCAGTGCCGGTGGCGATGGAGTTGCCGCTGCCGGAGTAGAGGACGATCGTCTGTCCACCGGTGGTGGCGTTGTTGCTGACGGTCCAGCCGGAGCAGCGGCTGCCGGTGCTGACGCTGAGGAAGCTGGCGGCGCTGGCCGGATCGATGCTGACGACGAACTGAACGCCGCGTACCTGGGCCGAGCTGTTTTCCAGCGTCAGCGGCAGGTCGATGGTGGCGCCCGCGGCGGCGTTCAGGCTGCCGGCGACCAGGCGCAGGCTGCCGGGGGTGTCGGGTGTGAGTCTGGCGACAATGGTGAAGCTGCCGCTGCCCGTAGCGGAGCGGATCATGATATAGTACCAGCCGGCGCTGCTGACAGGCAGCGTCGCGGTTTCGTCCGAGGAGCCGGTGTAGGGCCGGGCGTCATAGCTGGTGGTGGTGGGCTGGGTGTCCCGCTTGACATAGAGGTCGAAGTCGGCGTTGCCGGGCCCGTCCAGCACGACCTCCAGGCTCCCGGTGGAGGTGGCGTAGACCCTGAACATCTTGAAAGTGCCGGTGGCGGAAAGGCTGCTGGAGGAAGCCGTGCCCAGCGTCAGCTCGGTGACATCGATGATGGTGAGCCTGGCGACAATGAAGAAGCTGCCGCTGCCGCCATCGGAGCGGATCATGATATAATACCAGCCGGCGCTGGTGACAGTCAGCGTTGCGGTTTCGTCCGAGGAGCCGGTGTAGGCCCGGGCGTCATAGCTGCTGGTGGTGGGCTCGGAATCCCGCTTGACATAGAGGTCGAAGTCGGCGTCGGCGGGCCCGTTCAGCACGACCTCCAGGCTCCCCGCGTCGGTGGCGTAGACCTTGAACATCCTGCTGTCGCCGGTGGCGGAAAGGCTGCTGGAGTATGCTGTTCCCAGCGTCAACTCGGTGACACCGCTGGTGGTGAGTCTGGCGACAATGGAGAAGCTGCCGCTGCCGGCATCGGAAAGGATCATGATGTAGTACCACCCAGCGCTGGTGACAGTCAGCGATGCGGTTTCGTCCGAGGAGCCGGTGTAGGGCCGGGCGTCATAGCTGGTGGTGGTGGGCTCGGTGCCCCGCTTGACATAGAGGTCGAAGTCGGCATCGGCGGGCCCGTCCAGCACGACCTCCAGGGTCCCGGTGGAGGTGGCGTAGACCCTGAACATCTCGAAAGTGCCGGTGGCGGCAAGGCTGCTGGAGTAGGCCGTGCCCAGCGTCAGCAGAATGTCTGTGCCGGTGTCGAGGTTGGCGACGATGGAGAAGCTGCCGCTGCCGGCATCGGAGAGGATCATGATGTAGTACCAGCCGGCGCTGAGGACAGTTAGCGATGCGGTTTCGTCCGAGGAACTGCTGTAGGGCCGGGCGTCATAGCTGGTGGTGGTGGGCTCGGAATCCCGCTTGACATAGAGGTCGAAGTCGGCCTCGGCGGGCCCATCCAGCACGACCTCCAGGCTCCCCGCGCCGGTGGCGTAGACCTTGTACATCTTGTAGGCGCCGGTGGCGGCAAGGCTGCTGGAAGAAGCCGTTCCCAGCGCCAGCTCGGTGACACCGCTGGTGGTGAGTCTGGCGACAATCGAGAAGCTGCCGCTGCCGTCATCGGAGCGGACCATGATGTAGTACCAGCCGGCGCTGCTGACAGTCAGCGTCGCGGTTTCGTCCGAGGAACTGGTGTAGGGCCGGGCGTCATAGCTGGTGGTGGTGGGCTCGGAGTCCCGCCTGACATAGAGGTCGAAGTCGGCGCTGCTGGGCCCGTCCAGCACGACCTCCAGGCTTCCCGCGCCACTGGCGTAGACCTTGAACATCTTGCTGTCATTGGTGGCGGAAAGGCTGCTGGAGGAAGCCGTGCCCATCGTCAGCTCGGTGACACTGCCCCCGCCGCCGCCGCTGAAAAAGCCCGTGGCCTTCACAATCTTGTCCCGGTTAGCGTCAATCGACCACAGGTCATTGCCGTTGATCGTCAAATCCCGGTTAAAGTCCCCACCGGCAACATAGTAAGCCGTTTCCAGGCCGGTCGTGGTCGACATTTTCACGATCGTCCCGGTTTCATCAATATTGTTCTCGCAGTTGATATACAGATAGCCGTCCTTGTACACCAACCCCCGCGGCCAAGCCTTGGATACGGTCCACTCGGCCAACTTGCTGCCGCTGGTGGTGACCTTGAACACTTTGTTGGTCGAGCAGTTGGTGATGTAGAGATAGCTCCCATCCGTGGCTATTCCGCCCGGGTAATCCCCGGGCGAAGCGAACGAGCTGATGAGCGAGAAATTAATGTCGCACTTATAGATCAGGTCCGCGTCGCTGCTGCTGGTCCAGAAATTGGTGCCGTCATAAAGCAGGCCGAAACTATTGCCTCCCAGCCAGGACGGCTTGGCAATCGTTTGCAGGACCGCGCCGGTGGAGGCGTTGAGCTTCCAGATCCGGCCATCAAGTTCCAGGTAATACAGGGAACCGGAAACATACTCCAAGCCTGTCCCCTGGTCGGTGCCGGTGGGGGTGCCGAAGGCATCGCTCCAGGTCACGGGGGTGTCGGTACTCAGCAAGAGGGATGGCCCGGACTTCGATTTGGCCCCCGGAATGGAGCTGTCATCGTCTGGGGAAAACTGGGACGCGGTCCCGGCAGTCCCGGACAAGTTGGGTTCGCTCTTGACGACGGTTCTGGCCGCCACTTTCTGCTTGGAAGCTTGGGAAGCGTCGGCCATTCCGCTCTCGCGCTGGATGGCGGCCAGGGCCGGATTGCTCCGCGCTTGAATTCCGGGAACACCGGCCGGTTTCACCTTCTCTTTGCTGACGGCCTGGGACTGATTGTCCTTCGGGCTGCCCGGCGACTGCGCGGGCAGGTCAACGGCCATAAAGCATGCTACCGCCAAAATAATTGCAGTAGTGCGCCAGAGCTTGAACATGATCAGCCTCCATCGAAACCAACAAGAATCGGGGAGTGAACTTGCAGCCATCCTCAGGTCGCGTTCTCTTGGCTGTAAACCGCCTGATAATTTCTAAACAATAGTCAGAAACAATAGTCAGAAACCAAGCGGGGCATCTCTAAAAAGAACCCGTTTGACCTGCTTTCGATAAGAAACCAACGCACGAAAGCGGCAGGATTCGAGCTGTCGCAAGATTTCGAGATAGCGCCAGATAATGCTGTGGATGAAAAATAAGATGAACATGGGCGAGCGTCTGATACCGCCGGACCGAGGCGTTAACTGCGGAAGAAACACCCTTTGCCGGCCAACCTTGTCGGATTTTATGCGAGCCTTGTGCGGGACGAGTCAGTATACGGAGATTGAATCTATGCTGTCAATAAAAAAGAACATGGTGCGCATCGCCAAGTTTGGCATGGCGATAGCGCGCGCCTGACAACTTTGTCTAATTTGATGGCCGGCCGCAGCTTGCCCTCCTGATTGTCTTGCCGCTGGGAGGGGGACGGGCGGTCTGGCGCGACGGCAAGCCGGGCCGGAAGCGGACGCCGGTCGGGCCGCCGGAGCTGAGAATAAGCCTTACGGCGCCGGGCCCCGGGGAAGGAACAGAGGTTGGTGATTGTTTTCTTCAGCTCGATGGCAGGATGACCAGCGCGGGGACCGGGTGAGGATGGTATCCGTTGTGGGAGTAAATTCGTATCACCGACATTCTCGAATACGCTTTAAGAATGTTTGGCCGGCGCGCTTGGCCGATAAGCCGGTGTTCTTGCGATGGCAGTACCAACCGCATCTTCTCGGCGGTGATCGGCAGTCGCTACCAAAGCGGGAACGCAAACCAGCATGGTGAATTTTCAAAAACAACTTGACATCGCCGCTCCTTAAAATATAATCAATGGGAGCAAGTCGTTTTGGTCTTTCCTTCCTGATTCTTGAAAATGATATCAACAACGCTGTATCGGAGCCTCAAGGCCAAAACAACATCAATACAACATTTAGTCTTTGTCGATTTCCACCATGGCCGGTGAGTGTTCTAACGGCGAGTGGCCGACCGCGTAATGGAACAGGGGATCCAATCCCGAGCCGCAAAGATGCAGTTGTCAACCCCGATCCAAGACACATCACCACCAATTTGAGTTTCTGCGATCCGGAACCGATTGGTTTGGCGGCTTACCCGTTCGGCCGGACGGTGTCCGGCTGTGGCAGCCGCAAACCTGGTCAAGCAGCCATCCGCTTTGGTGAATCCTGAAGCCCTCGCCTTAAGCCAAGAAAATTTTCCTGTTCCCTGAGCAGCACGCGCATTGGCTTGGCGGCTCGCTGCCGGACCCGGCTGAAAATCAAAACAGGAAGGAACGCTCCCATGGCGGAAGTATCCATCGAGGTATGGGATGTGACAGGCAACAAGAGGGATACGATTGAGGTCCCAGACGATATTGCGGTGAACCGGATCGCCGTCAAACTGATCGAGCGGCTCTCATTTCCTCGCTATGACCCCACCGGCGGACAGTTGCTCAGTTACAAGTTTCATCATCAGCGCTCCCAGAAGGAGCTTGTCGACAACCAGACGCTCAAGCAGGCTGGGGTCGTTGATGGAGATGTTGTGCGACTGGTCGCAGTGATTGTCGCCGGCCGTTAGCAGACGAACGCGAGGTTCGAGATGGCGAGTCATGCACCACAAAACAGCGAGGAACAGCACGACAGGTTTTCCAGGTTTCGCCTGATCAACTGGTGGGAGCAGGAACGACTGCGGCAAGCGAAAGTCCTGGTGGCCGGGGCCGGCGCCTTGGGAAACGAGATCCTGAAGAACCTGGCCCTGTTGGGCGTGGGGAAGATCCTGATTGTCGATCTGGATGACGTGGAAAATTCCAATCTGTCCCGCTCGGTGCTTTTCCGCGAGAAGGACGAAGGCAAGAGCAAGGCTGAAGCCGCGGCCGGAGCACTGCGGGAGATCTACCCCGACTCCAGCGTCCGGTGGATCAAGGGGGACATCATCCATGATCTTGGCCTGGGCATCTTCGAGTGGGCTGATCTGGTGATCGCGGGACTCGACAACCGGGAGGCCCGGCTGGCGATCAACCGGTCCTGCTGGAGAACCGGCCGACCCTGGATCGATGGGGCGATCGAGCAGTTGAGTGGGGTGGCCCGCGTGTTCGTGCCGCCCGGGGGAGCCTGTTACGAATGCACGATGGGCGAAACGGACTGGGAGCTGATCGCCCAGCGGAAATCATGCGCCGGCTTGACCAGAGAGCAGATGCTGACCGGCAGGACGCCCACGACCCCGACCGCCGCTTCGATCATCGCCGCGGTTCAGTGCCAGGAGGCGGTCAAGCTGCTGCATGGCCTGGAGGTGCTGGCGAGCCGGGGCTTCGTGTTCAACGGGATCAACTGTGGTTCCTATCTGATTGAGTATGTCCGAAAAGAAGACTGTTTCGCCCATGAGACCTTCAACGAGATTCATCGGCACCAGGGCCGCGTCTCGACAGTCACCGTTCGGGCGCTGCTGGCGGAAGCCCGGCAAGAGCTCGGCGCTGCC
Organism: Candidatus Glassiibacteriota bacterium; assembly: GCA_963752515.1. Classification (GTDB taxonomy): domain Bacteria; phylum Gemmatimonadota; class Glassbacteria; order GWA2-58-10; family GWA2-58-10; genus CAVVYO01. The sequence goes on from CAVVYO010000001.1 coordinate 121,698, forward strand.
GCCACCATCGAGCTGAACCGGGACATCGTGCGCCGACTGGTCTGTCCCGACTGCAGTCGGTGCGACCAGGTTTACCGGGCGCCGGGCAAGATCAGTGAGCGGGAGGGAGCCTGTCCGGATTGCGGGACCGAACGCCGGGTCGATACTTTTCATGCCATCTTCGGTGACGAGGATTTCCTGGACAAGACCTTTGCCGAGATCGGAGTTCCACCCTTCGACATCGTGCTGGCGCAAAACGGGATCGAGACCCTGCCGTTCCTTTTTGCTGGTGATGCTGCGCAAGTGCTTGGCCCACTGTACGATGGCAGTCGAGACAGTCGGAGCCGGCCATGACCTCGCGCGCGGTCGATACTGCTCAGATTGATCTATCCTCGATCCCCCAAGCTCCTTTCTCACGCCCGCTCGACTTCAGAGTAGCCTGCTCGCTGGAAGCATATGAAACAGTCTGCAAGCATGCCCGCGAATCTCTCGGCCTGGAAATCTGCGGAGTGCTGATCGGCGAGGTGTACCAGGACGAAAACGGTCCGTTCGTCGAGGTGTCGGCATGCGATCCGTGGAGAGCATGCGGCGCACCAGGCCGCCCAGGTGACTTTCACGCATGAGACCTGGGCTCACATCTCCAATGTCAAGGATGCCGAGTTTGCCGAGCAGCGCATTGTCGGATGGTATCACAGCCATCCGGGGTTCGGAGTGTTTCTTTCACCGCAGGATGTGTTCATTCATCGAGGATTCTTCGACCTGCCATGGCAGATCGCGCTGGTGGTCGATCCCAGATCCGCCGAGGAGGGGTTCTTCGTCTGGCGCGATGGAGAGCCGCGTCTGGTGGAGCAATACTGGATCGGAACCACAAGACGATCAAATCGTTTGGTGGCCCAGGACTCGGCCACGGGCCCGAAGATAGTTCCAGGCGTGACAACCGGGAAGCCGAGCGCCGAAAAAAGCCGGCAGGTTTGGGGGCCGGGACTGTCCATCGCGGCCTTGCTGGCGATTGCCCTGCTGGGCACGATCCTGATCCGGATGGAACTCCATTTCGCCGAACTCGGGAAGGGGCGGGACGCTCCGGCGGCAACTGTCGCGGAGCCGACGCCACCGGCCCCGCTGCCGGACCTTCGAGCGGCGCGGGACAGTCTGGCGCGGCACGGGATTGGATTGGGCGCCGAGGCCGCGGTCAGGCTGGGCAGTGGCGTTTTTGCCTGGTGCTCCGGTACTGTCAGTACCTTTTACCAGAAAGAGTTGCTGGCGGCGGTGCTGGCCGCGAGTCAGGGAGTCGATGCCGTGGATGTTCGTCAGGTAGCGGTAATCCACGAATACGTTGTCCGGCCGAATGATTCTCTTACCGAAATCGCGCGGAAGGTCTATGGGAAACCGGGCGACTGGACGCTGATCTATCAGGCGAACCGGTCGCAGATCAATGACCCGCGCCTGATCTTTCCAGCGATGAAGCTGATCATTCCCGAAGCGGTTGCTGAGCACTGAAGAATTTCCAGTCAGGAACGAAGACCCCCGGCATGAGCGACCAGGACAGGACGCATCTCACCAAGGAAGAGCTGGATGATCCGCGGATCGACGAGGTGCTCGCCGAGCAGGTCGAGTTGGAGGACCGGGAGCGCCGGCTGCATCTCGTCCTGGATTACGGCGAGACCGGAGAGTTGCCGGGCATCGGGTTGATAGCTTTCGGCCGGCTGCCTTCCCGCCTGTTTGCCGACGATGATTGACCAAAGACTGCTGAAAGCCATCGTGCTTCCTGCTGCGATCAATGACAACGCAAGATGCGAGGAAGGGGTCGCCGATGAAGATCACCCGTGAGGAACTCGCCGGATCGGACGTAGACGACATTCTGGCTCGCCAGGCGGAGGAAGCGGCGGGACGCGCCGGCAGCGACGCCATCCGGAGCGGGCCGCACGACTCCAGCATCATCCACAAGAGCTGGTTCAACCTGATGATCGCCGGGGCGGTTGGCGCTTTCGCCGCCTGGGCGATCATCGAGCCCTATTTCGTGGACACGGAGTCGACGGAGGTCGAGACCGCCGCGGTCCTGCTTTTCCCGACAGTCGCCGCGCTGGCTGGAGTGATGATCGGAGGCATGGAGGGCTTCCTGGCAAGGAACTACGGACGGGCGCTCAAGGGCGCGGGCGCCGGGCTGGTGGTGGGTTTCGCCGGAGGATTCATTGCGCTTTTCCTGGCTGGAATCCTGACGATCGCATCGGCCACGGCCATTGTCGCGATCATCGGCGAGCAGGCGGCGATGAATCCTACCCAGTCGATGGCCGGATTCATCGCCCTGATGATCGTGCGAAGTCTGGCCTGGGGCGCCGCCGGCATGACGGCGGGTTTGGGGCCCGGCATCGCGTTGGGCTCGGGCCGGCTGTTTCTGAATGGACTGCTGGGCGGCATGATCGGCGGGTTGATCGGCGGGCTGCTGTTCGACCCGATCAACTTCATCGTCAGCCAAGGCACGTTTGAAACTGGAGCGGAGTCGAGCCGGGCGATCGGATTTACCATCATCGGCGCCAGCGCGGGCATCATGATTGGCCTGGTCGAGCTGATCACCCGAGATGCATGGCTGCTGATGACCGCCGGGCCATTGAAAGGCAAGCAGTTTACCGTCTTCAAAAATCCCATGCTCATCGGCAGTTCGCCGAAATGTGATGTCTATCTGTTCAAGGATGCGGCGATCGAGCCTTTTCACGCCGCCGTTCATACCATCAGGGATGGATATGAGCTCGAGGACCAGAGCACTACGACCGGAGTCTTCGTCAATGGCGCGCGGGTGACGCGTCACCGCCTGTGTGAGGGCGACAACATCCGCATCGGCGGCGTCCAGTTTGCATATTCGGAAAGAGACAAAATCAGGCAGTGAACCGGCGCCGCAGCGGCCGGATCACGGCGCAGGCGGCCCAGCCGGGGAATCGGCCGAAGGCGCCCCGATAACTCCCGCTCGACCAGCAGGCTACAGTTCATGTCAACGCTGGAGGAGGCTGTGAAGATGGAAATGGTCGATCAGATCAAGGAGCGGATGCAACAGAAAAGTGATGATGAGCTGCTCGCGGTCTGGACGAAGAAAGACAAAACCGAATGGTCCGAAGATGCCTTTGAAGCTGTCAGGCAGATCCTCACCGACCGGAACGTCAAGCTTCCGGAATTGCCTCGGGAGGATGTCGCCCCGGCCCCCTCCCGCTCGCTCAAGGCCAATCGCAAGACAACAGAGGAAAGCACTTGCGCGAAATGTGGCGCGAGCTTCCAACTGGCGGAGGACCTTGTCGAATGCGGCTGCTGCGGCCGGTTGCAGCACAAGCGCTGCTGGGATGAAACCGGGGCGTGTACGCAGGAGGAATGTCGGGTTGAGCTGCGGGCTTGTCCCTCGTGCGGCAAGCCGATCAAGGCGGTCGCGCTCAAATGCCGTTATTGCGGCTCGTACCTGGACGCGGCGCTGAAACAGGCCATGGAGCCGATGGATGAAGATCTCCGCCACTATGTTTATGATGCCCAAGGCATCGGCAGAGTCGGACTGAATGTGATGAGCGGGATCGGGATTTTTATTTTCGGGTGGCTGCTGGCGTTGGCATTCGGTCAGCTTGGCAAGGGGAAAACCGGATGGGTATACGTCGCTCCGGTGATCATCCTGCTCATCGCCGGAAGGAACACCGATTCGCCAGTGGTTGTTTTGGCCCCGATCCTCTACCTGATCGGTTGGGTTCACGCCAACCTGGTCCTTTCGGGGTACAAGCGCTCCGCCAAGCAGCGGCTCATCGCCATCGAGGACCGGGCGGAATATGAGACAGACGCCGCTTTGGAAAAGGGCATCCTGCTCAATAAAGTCCTGAGGCAGCCGGAAGTCGCCGTGGCGATCCTGTGTAAAGCCGCGACCCTTCCGGGTGGAGATCCGGCTCTGCTCAACCTGGCCGGTGTGCAGCTGAACTCGATGGGCCGGTACAGTGAAGCCGCGGTGCTATTCCAGCGAGTGGTGGATGGCGCGGCTGATAGCGAGCTGATCAAATTGGCCACCGCCAACTTGAAAGCGGCCCAGAAGAAATTGTCATGACGCTGCCGCTGCTCCGGTTTCTGCGCTCCGGCTGAGGATGATTCGCCGCGGTGCGAAGATGGCGGCTGTGCCCGGGGATGACCCGGCGGTCTCGAGGCGGCGACCGGAGCGCCGATGACCTTTCCGCTGTCATGGCGCGAGGCGTCGAAGGATGGTTTGTCCCCAGGCCGCCATCCGGGCGAGGCCCCACCAGGACCCATCTGGCCATGACCGGGCGGCCGTGCTGAATTTTATCAATATCAATCCGAGAGTCGCATGACTACTCAGGGCAAAGTGCTTTGCGCGATCTGCCAGACTTCGCTGGAAGACGATCAGGCCAGGACCGCCTGCCCGGGTTGCGCCTCCACCTATCACCCCCCATGCTGGGAGGCGAACGGTGGATGCGCCACCTATGGGTGCGGCAACGCGCCTCAACCTCCTGAATCGGACTCGCATGGACCTGGCCAGATGACATCTTGGGGGGCAATGGAGAAAACGTGCCCGATGTGCGGTGAACGGATCAACGTGAGCGAAACCAAATGCCCGTTCTGCCGGACGGACTTTGGCACCGCGCAGCCAATCACCACAGACGACGTCAGGGCAAGGTTCTCAAGCGCGACAGCACAGAACGCTTTGAAAAAGTATGCAGTTGCGATCATGCTGGTCAGCTTGCTGGGCGTGACCGGCCCGTTCAATCTGCTGATCGGAGGGGCCTGGTACGCTGTCAAACGTCGCGAATTGAAGCGGCGCTGCCCCTTGCACGGCCTGCTGGCCAAGATCGGGCTTTGCATCTCCGCAGTGTACACTTTACTTATCGTGGTCGGTTTAGCTCGATGACCGCACTGGAGATGCTGTTATGAACGATGGCGGAAAGGCTATCGCGCCTAGAATTCTAAGATTGTATGCTGATTTCATCCGCCTGACCAAGATAGCTGAAAAAAACCAATCTTTTGTTATCCGCAGAGTGATTGGCAATCCTCCTGAAGAATATGAAATCGAGTATCGAGTGGTTGGGTTGCGCGAGAAAAACGGCGAAGTCGTGGAGGCCAAAGAACACCGGGTTGGCGTGAAACTTCCGGCCGGTTATCCTGGCGAGGCCCCGCTGTGCCAGATGCTGACGTCGGTGTTTCATCCTAATATCAGTAAAGGAATCATTTGCGTGGCGGACATCTGGGCGGCGGGCGAGTCGTTGCCGGAGCTGGTGATCAGGATCGGCCAGATGATCTGCTACCAGCGATACAATGTCAAGAGCCCACGGGATGGCGAAGCTGCTCGGTGGGCCAGCGAGAACTTAGGGCGTCTGCCGCTGGACCAGGCGGACCTGGTGCCTTCCATGCTTCCGGGGGAGATCGGCGTTGAGGCGGCGGACATCGAGCGCCTGGTGAGGCAAGGGGCCGGCCGGGAGGCCGGCGGTGCTGCCGTGACCGCGCCCCCGGAAGGCTCGGCAGGCCCAGCGGTTGAGGATCAGCCCGCGGCCGGCGCAGCCGAGGCGCCTGCCCTCGCGGCCTGCGGGAACTGTGGCCGCCGGGTCGAGGAACATGCGCTCATCCGCTGCGCCGGCGGGCATCTTGTCTGTGATGAATGCCTTGTCCCGTGCCCCGACTGCGACAGCACCAACTGTGTGATGTGCGCGATGCAGCGATGCGCGGTGTGCGAAGCTCTCGTGTGTCCGCGATGCAGCGTACGATGCGGGACATGCGGCCGAGTGGTCTGCGCCAGCCACGCGATCAAGTGCGCTTCCTGCGAGGCGGTGCTGTGCCCCGCCTGCCGGCTGCAGTGCCGGCAGTGTCAGGACCACTTCTGCAACGAGCACCTGCGCCCGGACATGTCGCTCTGTGCGGCTTGCGCCGCTAGCCAGAGCGGGAAGATCAGAATTACCATCGAGGAATTTCTGACCGATGAAGATGAGCTGAAACCGGCTCAAGCGGGAGTGAGGACCTGTGGCAAGTGCGGTCAACAGATCTTGAGAAGCGCGGACAGATATTGTACGATGTGCGGAGCCGCTGTCATGGATGGAATTGGTTCCTGACCCGGATGATTCATAATGAAGGCCGTGAACTCCTGACTGCAGATAACTCAATCACTACATCTCGGTCGGCTCCCGCCTCCCGCCAGGCAGTCAGCTCTTCGAGGCTCCGCTCCCCGAGGCTCAGCGTCACCGCCAGCCATCTCAGCATTTCCGTTCGTTCCATCGCCACTTGCTCCTCTGTCACTCGCTCGACAGCTACTCGGCCAGCCCCGCCGGCTCAAAACCGGCGGCCTGCAGCAGGGCCAGGTCGGCCGCGTAGCCCTGGCCCGCGGTGGTGAGATAACCCTCGGTGAAGATCGAATCGGCCACATACAGCGCCAGCGCCTGGACCGGCCCCAGCACCCGTTCCCGCCCTCCGGCCACCCGCAGTTCTGTCCGCGGGTGCACGAACCGGAACATCGCCAGCGCGCGCAGCGCCTCGTTGCGGAGTCATCGGCACGCGCCCGGCCAGCGGGGTGCCCTGCCGGGGATCGAGGAAATTGACCGGGATCGCCGCGGCTCCGACCTCACGCAGCAGCAGGGCCAGTTCCGCTCGTTCCTCCAGGCTCTCGCCCAGCCCCAGGATCCCGCCCGAGCAGATTTCCATCCCCGCGGCCCGGGCGGCGGCGATGGTCGCCTGGCGATCCTCGCAAGTGTGGGTGCCGCAGACCAGGCGAAAAACCCGGGGCACGCTCTCCAGGTTGTGGTTGTAGCGCTGCACGCCCGCCGCCGCCAGCCGGGCGGCCTGCTCGCCGGTCAGCGAGCCCAGCGAGGTGCAGACCGACAGGGGCAGTTCGGCGCGGATGCGGCGCACCGCCGCGCAGACCGTCTCCAGCTCCGCCGCCGACAGTCGCCTGCCGCTGGTGACAATGCAGTAGCGTATCGCCTGCCGTTGGTGGGCCGCCTGGGCCCCGGCCAGGATTTCCTCCACGCCCTGCAGTGGATAAGCGGGTGCGCTGTCCCCGGCCCGGGAGGATTGGCCGCAGTAGGCGCAGTCCTCGCCGCAGCGGCCGCTCCGGGCGTTGCGGATCACATGCAGCTTGACTCCGCGTCCGAAGTGTTCCCATCGCAGGCGGAAAGCGCCATCGAGCAGGCCCAGCAGCTCATCGTCAGTGGAACGCAGCATCGCCACGGCCTCCGCGCGGCCGATCACCCGGCCGAGCAGCACCTCTTCCGCCAACTGAAGATAGTTCATCCGGCGTTTCCTTTGACGGAATCAGCCTCCGAGGTACCGGGCGACCAGGCTGCGGGCCGCGGCCGGATCGGTGGTGCCCAGCACCAGCACCCGCCCGTCCGGGAAGACCACCAGCCGATAATCGCCGGGGGGCGAGAACTCCAGAACCAGCCCGCTGACAGTCACCACTCCCAGGGACTCCAGCCGCTCGGCAAGCAGGGCGAAATCCGGCGCGGACTGAGGCTCCGGGGTCACCTGCACCGCATTCCTGCCGCAGAGCACGGATGAAGTGGAGCCGCGGCCGGAGTCGAGGAATTCGAAACGCCGATGGCCGCAGCACCGGCAGGCTGGGTCCCGCTCCACCTCGATCGCGCCGACCGCGCCGCGCCAGACCTCCAGGGAGTGCAGCCGATAGCTTTCCGACCGGTCGCCGACCAGCAGCTTCAGCGCCTCGGCGACCTGCAGCGCGGCCACCCAGGCGACCGCCGCGCCGAGCACCCCCGCCGTCTCGCAGGTCTGCATCAGCAGCGCATCCGGCGGCTCCGGGAACAGGCACCGCAGGCAGGGACCCTGGCCCGGGCGAACCGCCAGGACAGTCCCGCCGGTCCCCAGCACGCCGCCGTACACCCAGGGTCGGCCCTCCCGCACCGCGGCATCGTTGATCAGGTAGCGGGTCTCGAAATTGTCGGCGCCATCGAGCACCAGGTCCGCCCGGCGAACCAGCTCCAGGATGTTGGCGGCGGTGACATCCTCCACCAGTGCCTCGATCCGGATCGCGGAGTTGACCGCCCGCAGGCGTCGCGCCGCCGCGACAGCTTTCGGCAGCCGCTCCCGCACATCCCGCTCATCGAACAGGGTTTGGCGCTGGAGGTTGTGCAGCTCGAGCACATCCCGGTCGGCAAGGACCAGCCGCCCCACCCCGGCGCGGGCCAGCAGCTCGGCCTGCATGCTTCCCAGCGCCCCGCAGCCGATCACCAGCACTGTCGCCGCTGCCAGCCGGCGCTGGCCCTCCGGGCCGATCACCCCGAGCGCGGTCTGGCGCGAGTAGCGGTCGGAGCTTCCAGCCATCTGCGCGGCTCCGCCCTCAGTCGCTGACATCGATCCACCCCCGGCCCAGCACCCGCTCGCCATCGTAGAATACCGCTGCCTGGCCGGGGGTGACCGCCCGCACCGGGCGGTCGAACCGCACGTGCACGCTGCCGGGACCGGCCGGCTCGATCACCGCCGGGGCGGCGGGATGACGGGAACGGACCTGGACCAGGCAAGGCCCGATCCCGACCGGGTACGCGCCGCCGGTCCAACTCACCTCGCGTGCGGTCAGCCGGTCGCGGTAGAGCTCGCGCTCATCGGCGGTGACCACCAGCGCCGAGCCCTCCGCGCGGATGGTTCGCACCCAGTGACGGCTGCCAGTTGCGCCTAGGTCGAGCCCCCGGCGCTGGCCGACCGTGTAGCGGTGGAGCCCCAGATGCCGTCCCAACACATGACCACTGCCATCGAGGATCGGGCCGGGGCGGCTCGCGGCGCGGAAGCGCTCCCGCAGCATCTCCGGAAAGGGCTGTCCGGGGGCGGTCAGGCAGGCATCCTGGCTATCCGGGCTCTCCGCGCTCGCCAGCCCCAGTTCCCGCGCCCGCTCGCGGACCTCCTGCTTGCGCAGGGACTCCAGCGGGAACAGCAGCCAGCCGAGCTGTTCGGGCGTGAGGCCGGCCAGGAAGTAGGACTGGTCCTTGTCACGGTCCGCGCCGCGCAGCAAGGCAGGTCTGCCATTGTCATCAACCACGATCCGGGCGTAGTGGCCGGTGGCCAGGAGCGCGGCCCCGAGCTCCCGGGCCCGGGCCAGCAGCAGGCCGAACTTGAGGCGCTCATTGCAGAGCAGGCAGGGGCTCGGGGTCCGGCCGGAGTCGTAATCCTCCCAGGCCGGGCGCAGCACCAGCTCCTCGAACCGGCGCACGCAGTCGAGCACATAGTGCGGGATGCCCAGCTCCCCGGCGACCGCCCGCGCCCGGGCGATGCCATCCGCGCCGCAGCAGGAGCGGCTCTCCCGGTCCTCCCGGCACTCCCGGAGCCGGAGGGTCAGGCCGATCACCTCCCAGCCCTGCTGAATGAGCAGCGCGGCGGCCAGGCTGCTGTCCACCCCGCCGCTCATCGCCACGGCCACCCGCCGGGGGCGGTCGGTCCCGCCGCTGTTGTCGGGGGGCAAAATCACCGATGGCCTCCGCGCAGGCTCTCCACCGCCCGGCCGACCAGCTCCACCGCCCGGGCGAGTTCCGCCTCGGTGGTGCTGCGGCCGAAAGAGAAGCGCAGCGAGGAGCGGGCCTCCGCGGGCGAGCGCCCCATCGCCAGCAGCACGTGGGAGGGCTCGCGGTCGAGGCTGCTGCAGGCCGCTCCGGTGGAGACCGCCACTCCGAGCAGGTCCAGGTTGATCGCCAGCGCCTCGTTGTCGAGTCCCGCGAAACCGAGGTTGGAAGTATTGGGCAGCCGCGGCGCTCCCCGGCCATTGACCTCCGCGCCCGGGACCTGCTCCAGGAGCGCCGCCTCGAAGTGATTTCTGAGCCGTTCGAGCCGGGCGGCATCGGCCTCCAGGCGCTCGGCCGCCAGCTCGCAGGCCTTGCCGAACCCGGCGATCGCCGCGACATTCTCGGTGCCCGGCCGCAACCCGCGCTCCTGATGGCCGCCAAAAATCAGCGGAGCGAGCCGTATCCCCCGGCGGACATAGAGCGCTCCCACTCCCTGCGGGCCGTGCAGCTTGTGCCCGGAGAACGAGAGCAGGTCCACCCCGAGCGCCGCCACCATCAATGGCAGCTTGCCGGCCGCCTGGACCGCATCGCTGTGCACCAGCGCCTCCCCGCGCTCCCGCACCGCCGCAGCGATGGCCGCGACCGGCTGGATCACCCCGGTATCGTTGTTGGCCAGCATCACCGAGACCAGCGCGGTCTCCTCCCGCACCGCCGCGCCCGCCGCCGCGGGATCGACCTGTCCCTCGCGGTCGACCGGAAGTCGGCTCACGGAGCAGCCGCTCCGCTCCAGGTGGAGGCAGGGATTGAGCACGGACTGGTGCTCGATGGCGGTGGTGACCAGGCGCCGCCGCGGTCCCGCCGCCGCCGCCGCGCCGAGGATGGCGAGGTTGTTGGCCTCGGTGCCGCCGCTGGTGAAAATGATCTCCTCGGGCTGGGCGCCGATCAGCCGGGCCACCCGGGTCCGGGCCAGGTCGATGACCCTTCGCGCCTGCTGCCCGGCCGCGTGGAGGCTGGAGGGGTTGCCGGGGATGCCATCGAGGCAGGCTTCCAGTTCGGCGCGCACCTCCGGGTCGAGCGGGGTGGTGGCGTTGTGGTCGAGGTAGATCATGGTCGTTTCGCTCCAGGCGGCCCGCTCAGCTTTCCAGGGCCTGCCGCAGGTCCTCCTCCAGGTCCAGGACATGCTCGATGCCGACCGAGAGCCGGACCAGGTTGTCGCCGATGCCCGCGCCGATGGCGCTCCTCCGGCCGGGAGCGAGGCGTGGGTCATCTGCGGCGGGTAGCAGACCAGCGACTCCACGCCGCCCAGGCTCTCGCGCCAGGATGAAGAGCCTCAGGCGCGCGACCACGAACGCTCCACCGCCGGCCGCATCCGCCTTTCAGCTCCACGCTGATCATGCCGCCGAAGCCGGACATCTGCCGGGCGGCCAGCGCGTGCTGCGGGTGGCTCGCCAGGCCCGGATAGTAGCACCCGCTCCACCGCCGGATGCGCCGCCAGGAACTCGCGCCAGGTGCAGGGCATTGCGCTCGTGCTCGCGCATCCGCACGCGCCAGGGTCTTGAGCCCGCGCAGCACCAGCCAGCAGTCCCAGGGGCCGGGCACCGCGCCGGCGGCGTTCTGGTAGAACTTCGAGCTCGCTCGTGCAGCCTCCGGCAGGCTGGTCACCACCGCCCCGCCGATCACGTCGCTGTGGCCGCCCAGATACTTGGTGGTGCTGTGGACCACCACATGCGGCCCCGAGCTCCAGCGGCCGCTGGAAATAGGGGCTGGCGAAGGTGTTGTCCACCACCAGCAGGGCCCCTGCGCTCTCGTGCGATCGCCGGCCAGGCGCCGCGATGTCGGCGAGTTGCAGCAGCGGGTTGGTCGGGCGTCTCGATCCAGATCAGCCGGGTGCTCGGGCCGCATGCGCCGCGGCGAAAGCGCGCGGGATCGTCGGCCGTCGGCATAATCCAGCCGTGCAGCCCCCAGGGGCGAAGACCTGCTCCAGCAGGCGGTAGGTGCCGCCGTAGAGGTCGTCGCCGGCCACGCACGTGGTCGCCCGGCCGCAGCAGCTGCAGCACCGCGGTGGTGGCGGCCAGCCCGGAGGCGAAGGCCAGCCCGTGAACGCCGCTCCTCCAGCGAGGCCAGGGCCTGCTCCAGGGCCTGGCGGGTGGGATTGCCGGTGCGCGAGTACTCGAAGCCCCCTTGCGGCCGGCCGATCGCCTCCTGCTGGTAGGTGGAAGTCTGGTAGACCGGGACAGTCACCGCCCCGGTCAGCGGGTCGGGTGCCTGCCCGTCGTGAATCGCCCGCGTCTCAAATCTCATCGCTCGGCTCCTCCGTTTTCCGCGGATTTGCCATCCCGGCGCGTCCAGGTGGCGATCAGGTCGGCGCGGGTGATCAGCGCCCAGGCCCTCGCGCTCGGGCCGCGGTGACCACGATGCCCGGTGCCCCGGCCAGCAGCAGGCGGTAGGCTTCCGCGATGTCCGTGTCCGGTCGTCCAGGCTCGGGCAGCGGCTTGCCCATCACCGCCGAGATCTCCTGGTTGGCGAGATCCAGCGCCGTCGTGCAGCAGCTTCATGATCGATCGACTCGTTGAGGCTGCCCACCACGGTCCCGTCCTCCATCACCGGCAACTGCGAGATGTTGTGGGCCTCCATCAGCTCTATCGCCCGGCCGAGCTTGTCCCGCGGGCCGACGGCGATCAGCGCGCGGCGGCTGGTCTTGCCGGCCAGGACGTCGCCCGACCGTCAGCGCGCCGGCGCGTGCTGGTCCTCCCAGAAGCCGTTCTCCTGCATCCAGCTGTCGGAGAAGATCTTGCTCAGGTAGTTGCGCCCGGTGTCCGGCAGCAGCACGACGATGTATCGGGGCCGCGTCAGGCGCTGGGCGTACTTGAGCGCCGCCGCCAGCGCCGTGCCCGCCGAGCCGCCGGCCAGCAGCCCTTCCTCGCGGGCCAGCCGGCGGGCCGTGTTGAACGACTCCTTGTCGCTGACCCGGACCATCTCGTCCACCACCTGGCGGTTGAAAGTCTGGGGATGAAGTCCTCGCCGATGCCCTCGACCTTGTAGGAGTGCGGGCTGTCGCCGGAGAGGATCGAGCCTTCCGGGTCCGCCCCGACGACTGTCGATGCCGGGATTCATTTCCTTCAGGTACTTCGCCGGTCCCGGAGATGGTCCCGCCGGTGCCCATGCCCGGCGACAAACACCTCCACCCGCCCCTGGCTGTCCTCCCAGATCTCCGGCCCGGTGGTCAGGTAATGGGTCAGCGGGTTGTGCGGGTTGGCGAACTGGTTGGGCCGGAACGCGCCGGGGATCTCCCGCGCCAGGCGGTCGGCCACGCCGTTGTAGCTTTCCGGCGAGTCGGGCGGGACGCTGGTGGGGGTGATCACCACCTCCGCGCCATAGGCCCGCAGCAGGCTGATCTTGTCCTGGCTCATCTTGTCGGGCATGACCACGAGCAGCCGGTAGCCCTTGACCGCCGCCGCCAGGGCCAGCCCGACGCCGGTGTTGCCGGCCGTCGCCTCGACGATGGTGCCGCCCGGCCGGAGCAGGCCCGCGCGCTCGGCGGCCTCGATCATCGCCAGGCCGATCCGGTCCTTGACACTTTTCCCCCGGCCAACCGACGAAGGTCCACGGTCCAACTCGGATGGTCTGGATTTCGGCCGGCATGCAGGCAGCGGCGGCGGCTTCCAGCCGGCCATCGGCCGCGGCGCGGGCCAGGGTGACGGTCTCCTCGGCGCCGAACCAATCGACCTCGGCACGGCGCACTTCCTGCGGGGACGCGCCAACGCTGCGGAGCTCCGCCAGGCGGGCTGCGGCAACGACCAGGTCAGCCTCTGCCTGTGCCGCGGTCGGCATCGCCCGCCGGGGCAATTCCACGAAACATCTGCCCGACCTGGAGCGCCAGATCGGTCCGGCAAACGACGGACGGGATCACCCCGCGATGGCCTCCCCCAGCAGTCCGCCCAACCGCTCGACCTCGGCGATGCTGCTGCCGCGCAGCACGTGGCGCGGGCTCTGATCGCCGGCCGGCCCGGTGTGATAGAGGATCGGGCAGCCGGCGGGCAGCACGGTGCGCTGCAGGGCGCGCCGCGCGGCGCCGGGGAAGTCGGCGCTGACCACGGAGGAGTTCTCGCGCAACACGGTGGGGTGCATCGAGTAGACCACCATGCAGGCGATCACCCCCTGGCCGTCGGCAGTTTTCACCAGCAGCACCGGCGCCTGCGGATCGGCCGGGCCGGACACCTTGCGGCGGTTCGTCCCCACGCCCGTGCCGTCGGCGACGGCCAGGCCCGCCTGCGCGGGCCGCGCCTCCCTGACGGCCGCGCAGGCCGCGGCGATCATCTGCTCCTCGAAGAAGCGCAGGTAGCCCGGATCCACCGGCGGGACGCAGCGGGTCGTCCGCGTTGCTCAGATACTCGACCGTCTTTGGCGCCGAGTGGGTGTGGGTGGCGGTGAGCATGATGTGTGCGGCCGGCACGCCGGTCGCCGCGTTGATCGCCGCACGCACACGGCCGGCGCTCTCCCGCGGCACGAAAATGGCGTCGTTGGCGACAAGGATCGCCTGCGTCGCGCCGTCCGAGAGATAGAGCGCCGTGCTCAGCAGAGGATCGTTGACGCCGGTGCTGTAGCGGTTGACGTGCGGGTAGCCGAACAAAAACTGCGCGTCGGTTGGTGTGATGTCGGCGACCGCAGCGCCGGCGTGTAGCCCAGCCATAGGTTAGCACCTCTTTGTCTCAGTTCTGGCTTACGCGTCCGCGCGGCCGAGCATGACCGGCTGCAGACCCGGGACGAACTTGCACGCCTGCAGCAGCGCATCGGCATGCTGGCCATAGCCCATGGCGCAGTGATGAATATAGGGCCCTTCGATGAGCGTGCGCTCCCAGTGCGGCCAGTTATCCACGTGCATCCAGAGATAGTTATTCAGCGTGGCCGGCCCGTCGATCGTGCGGCCCTCGCCCACGGCGAGCCGGTACTCCCCGAAATCGCCGTCGAACCGGGCCACGGTGATCGGCCCGTCCTTGAGCCGGAAGTGCAGCATCCCGGAAAGCGGGCTGGGCAGAATCCAGTGATGGCCGAAGCGCACCGGTTCGTCGGGGTGACACATGGAGACGGGCGCGCCCGCATGCCAGATCAGCACCGCGTTGTCGTCGGTGGGGTGCCGCGTTGTAAACTCCGCCGGGTAGACCGCCTCGCGGTTGTAGTTGGCGCGGCGCATGAGCACGCTGCTGATCGCGCCGTGGATGTCGCTCTCCAGCGCAAAGCCCAGCTTCTCGGCCACCTGGCTCTCCGCGTACACGCAGTACGCGCCCATCGCGTTGATGACGGAGTTGAAGGTCTGGAACGCCATGCCCTCGAGCCCGTAGTTATCGGCGAGGGCGAGCATCTGATCGCGCACGGCCAGCACGTTGACGAACGCATCGTCGCTCACGTCCTCCACGATCCACGCGGCGCGCAGGCCGCGCACTTCGCGCTCGTACGCTGCGCGGCCGCGACGCGCGCGGTCCTGGCTGGCTTCGATGAACTCCACCATGTCGAACGGCTGCACCTCGACGTTGAACTTCTGCAGCAGCTCGCTCTCGTTTACGATGGTCGTCCAGAAAAAGTCGATGCGCGACCCGATCAGACCCACGCGGAAGCCGCGCCGGAATGCGTCGGCCACGTTGACCGCGCGCAGGAAGGTATCGACGCCCTGTTCCAGCGGCGGATCATCCACCCGGCAGTTCTCGATGTACATGGTGGGCACGCCGAGCTTGTAGAGCACCTTGCTCGACGCAAAGAGGCCGCAGAGCGAATCGCGCAGGCGTGTGCCATCGGGCTGCGGCGCCTCGTCGCGCGGCCCCCACAGCAGCACCGGCACGCCCAGTTTCTTGGCGATCATCCCGACCGCGCCCTCGGTGCCGAAGTTACAGTGGGGCATGAACAGGCAGTCCACGCCTGCCTGGCGGAAATGCTCGACCGCCCGGTCAACGTGGCTCTGATCTTTCACCAACCCGTCTTCGAGCACGCCCTCCAGGTCAACATACGGCGCGCCCCACGCCTGGAGCTTCTCCTGCACCGCCTGCTTCTGGCGGATCGCGTCCTCGTTGCTGAAGACGAACTTGCCGATGGGGCACAGGCCCATGAGCGGTTTCTTTTCCGGCATCTTGTACACTCCTCCGTTCACACTTCAGTTTAGCTCATCGAGCATCTTCAGGATGAGCGGCACGGTCGTC
This sequence comes from Candidatus Glassiibacteriota bacterium, assembly GCA_963752515.1. GTDB lineage: Bacteria > Gemmatimonadota > Glassbacteria > GWA2-58-10 > GWA2-58-10 > CAVVYO01. The sequence continues at coordinate 137,323 of CAVVYO010000001.1, forward strand.
CTCCCAGTTGGGCGGCACTTCCTCGCTGATCATCAGGCAGAAGCGGCCCGCAGGACGACCGGCGGCCGTGACCATCTCTCGGATGTTGCGCGCCAGATCTTCGGGCGGCCGGCTGTACCAGTCGAGCGTGGGATGGAGCCACAGAAACTTGTCGGGCCACTGCTGTCGCGCTTCCGCAGCCGTCATGTCCCCTTCCGGGGGCGGCGTGAACGAATCCAGCCCGTCGAACGGCAGGTCGCGGATGTCGTCCGCGATGACCCGCAGCTTACCGTCGTAATGCACCTGCAGGCGCTTGTCGGAGCCATCCAGGATATCGAAAATCTTGTGATAGACGGGGACCAGGTAGCGCCGGAACGTGCGCGGCCCCATCGTCTCGATGGACAGGTTTTCCCACAGCTTGATCTGGCGAGCCGGGGAGCCCAGGGCGATCCTGAACTCGCGCAGCTTCACGTCGGTCATCAGGTCGAGCAGATCGAGCAACTCCGGCAGCCGGTCGGCGATGTCGTAGGAGAAGCGCGCCAGGCCGGCGTAGTCGATCTGGATCTTCTGGAACGGCGTGCGGTCGAGCTGGCCGACGGTGATGCCGCCGTCGCCGACCGCCTGCTCGGAATGCAGGAACGGCTTATCCCAGGGCAGCACCTCGACGTCGGTCCAGGCGCGCTGCATGATGCGGTAGTCCGCTGCGCTCTTGATCAGGTACTCCTGGCGCCATTCTCCCAGGTACCACTCGTGCAGTTCGCCGATATCGGTGATCCAATAAACATCTCGCCGCGGGACGCCGGCCATCATCGATGTCGTTTCCATGATATCGACGTGCGGCCGCCGGTATCTGACCAGGTCGGCATGGTTGATCTGGCCGAGGCCCAGGTCAAAGAGGCGCGGCCAGTCGATCGGCCGGTTGCGCACGAACCAATCGTAGACGGCGAAGACGGGCCGGGTCACGGGCTCGCCCGCGATCGCGGCCTCCATCCGGGCGCGAATCGTAGCGGCTGGTGCGGAAGAAGCGGTCATGGGTAACCCTCACGTATTGGTCGTCAGCAGTGTGTTCTCGAGGCGCCGATAGGCGCCGTAGGCCGCGTCGTATGCCGCAGCGCCCGCTGGGTCGGGTGGTCGCACGGCGAGGGGCGGCAACATGCGGCGTTGCGCCTCATCCACCGCACGGGAACAGGCCGCATCCCACGCCGGCCAACATCGCCGCGCCCAGGCCGGCGGTTTCCACAGCCTCCGCCCAGGCCAGCGGCCGATTCAGCACATCGCCCAGGACGGCACGCCACAGCTCGCTCCTGGCGCCGCCGCCGAAGGCGATGACGCGCTCGGCGCGGCCGGCCAGCATCTGCGTCACTTCGAGATTCTCGCGCACCTGGAACGCGACCCCTTCCATGACGGCGCGCACCAGGTGCCCGCGTGAGGTCGCAAGGTTGAGGCCGTGAAACGATCCGCGTGCGTCCACGTTCCAGTGCGGGCTGCCGGCGCCGGATAGGTGCGGGTAGAAGCGCACCCCGTCACTCCCGACCGGAACCGTCGCGGCGGCGGCATCCAACCCGGCATAGCCGTCGGCGCCGAGCACGTCGCGCAGCCAGCGCATGCTGACCGCGGCCGTGCCCACGACCCCTTCCAGCACCCAGCGCGCCGGCTGCAGGAATGTGAAGGCGGGGATCCGCATGGCCGGGTCGGTGGCCGGGCTGGCCATGAGCTGCTCGATGGCCGAAGCGGTGCCCAACGATACGGTTGCGGTGCGATCGTCGATCCCCGCGCCCAGCGCGGCGCACTTCTGATCCTGGCCACCGACGGCGACAACGACCTCGCGGCGCAGCCCCAGCGCATCCGCCACTTCCTGCTTCAGCGTACCGACCGGCGTGCCCGCCCAACGCACCTCCGGCAGGAGCCGCCGCGGGATATCGAACGACGTCCAGCAGATCTGCGCTCCAATCCAGCCCGGCCAGATCGTAGAGCAGCGTGCCGCCGGCGAGCGAGTGGTCGGTGACGTGCGCGCCGCACAACCGGTACACCAGGTAGTCATGCCCCATCAGGAGCCGCCGCGCAGCCCGCCACTTCTCCGGCGCGTGTCGCCGCAACCAGAGCAGTTTCGGCAGCACGTAGAAGGGCGCAGCCCGCTTGCCGGTGAGCGCGAACAACGTCTCGGCGCGATAACGCGCCAGGATGTCGTCGCATTCAGCCGTTGCGCGGCCATCCAGCCAGTTGATGGCGTTGCCCAGCGGCCGGTCGTCCTCGTCCAGGAGCACAAAGGAGATGCCCTGCGAGCTCACCGCGATGCCATGCACCGCGCTCCGGTCGGCGGCCGCGGCGTCCAACGCGGCATTGACGGCTTGCAGCGTCAGGTTCCACCAGGCGTGCGGGTCCTGCTCGACCATCGTGGCTGAGAGCGTGATGAGGCCGTATTCGAGATAGCTCTCGCCCAGGGCGATGCCCCGCTCGTCGTAGACGACGGCCTTGCAGCCCGTGGTGCCCAGATCGATGCCGATGAGTAATGCCATGTGTCGTCTCAGGCGTTATGCGTATAGAACTCGCGCAGGAAATCCCGGTAGGTGCGCACGATTTCGTCGAAGAGCGCCTTGCCCGTTGCCGCGGTGGCAGCGGTCGGATCGCCGTAGACGCCGGTTTTCGAATCGATGACACCCCAGGTCGACCAGTAGATGCCGCCGACCCGGTCCGGGATGTCGGAGTAGATGTCGCCGGGGAAGAAGCGTGTCCGGTAGCGCACGATGTCTTCGTCCGTGGCGCGTTCCATGTGCACCAACTCCGGAGCCAGGTGCAGGACCAGGGCGGTCTCCTCCTCGCCGGCATGCCCGCCGCAGCCGCCCATGGCCGACTTGCGCACCTGGGGGCCGATGCCCTTGCTCATGGCGAGGACGTACGTCACCGCGGGGAAGACGTTGAAGTCGCTGCCGATCTTCCGGCACGCCAGCTCCAGGATGGCCGGGTTGTTGCCGTGGGCGTTGACGATGACGATCTTGCGGAAGCCGCTGCGGATCAGCGAGGCCATGATGTCGTACATCATGGTAATCATCGGCTCCGGCTCGCGGAACGTGATCAGCCCGGGCCAGCGCGCCACCTGTTGCACCGAGTAGGCGGTCCACACGGTGGGGAGGATGAGCACCGGGATTTCACCGCGGACCGCCTCGGCCGCGGCGCGCGCCGCCGACGTGGCGATGATGCAGTCGGTCTCGACCGGCAGGTGGGGGCCGTGCTCTTCCACCTGCCCCACGGGGATCAGGATCAGGGTGTCCCGTTCGGCCGCGGCCTTGATTTCGGGATAGGTGAGGTGTTGGTAGTAGAGTGACATTGGCTCCTGCGGGGAGTACCGGATGGCTTCAAGCCCGGAAACCAAGTCAGCCTCCGACACATGCTGACCCATGCAGAATCTCCTGAAGGAAGTTGACCTGCGGCAGCGGCTCAGTCGAGACGTTTGCCCGTATCAGGACTGAAGAGGTGCACCTTGCCCGGGTTGATCGTGATGCACGCTGCGTCGCCGGTGCGCGCCTCAAAGGCGGTCTCCATGGTGGCGATCAGGCGGGTGCCCGCAACGCTGACGTAGATGATGTTGACCGACCCCATGTGCTCGACGACCTCGACCGTGCACGGCACGCTGCTGCCATCGCCAAGCTGCCCTGCGGGAGCCACGGTGATATCCTCGGGCCGCATCCCCAGGACGGCACGGTTGCCCTTCAGCGTGTCTTGATTCATGTTTGGCGGCAGCGTGAAGGGCCACCGGACACCCTCGGTGCGCAAGCCGACTTGATCCCCCTGGCGTTCCAGCTCGCAGTTGACGAAGTTCATGGTCGGGCTGCCCAGGAAACCGGCCACGAAGATGTTGGCCGGCTGGTCGTAGAGTTCCAGCGGCGTCGCCGACCTGCTGCACCACGCCATCCTTCATCACCACCACGCGGTCGCTCAGCGTCATCGCCTCGGCCTGGTCGTGCGTGACGTAGACGACGGTGCCGCCGAGCCGGTTGAAGAGCAGCTTGAGGTCGGCGCGCATCTGCGTGCGCAGCTTGGCGTCGAGGTTGCTCAGCGGCTCGTCGAGCAGGAACACCTTGGGGTCGCGCGTGATGGCGCGGCCGAGCGCCACACGCTGGCGTTGGCCGCCGCTCAGCTCGCGCGGCCGGCGGTTCAGCAGCACCTCGATGCCCAGGATCTGCGCCGCCTCGCCGACGCGGCGGTCGATCTCGTCCTTCTTCATGCCGCGCACTTTCAGGCCGAAGCCCATGTTGTCACGCACGTTCATGTGCGGATAGAGGGCATAGCTCTGGAAGACCATCGCGATGTCGCGCTTGCCCGACGGCACGTCGTTGACCACTTTGCCGTCGATGTAAACCAGGCCCTCGGAGGCGTCCTCCAGGCCGGCAAGGATGTTGAGCGTGGTCGACTTGCCGCAGCCGCTGGGGCCGACGAGCGTGACGAACTCCCTGTCGGCGATCTGCAGGTTGAGGTCATTGAGCGCGACGACCGGCCCGAAGTGCTTGGTGACATTTTCAAAACGGATTTCTGCCATGACGTGTTACCCCTTGACTGCGCCGAAGGTGAGGCCGCGGACCAGATACTTCTGCGTGGCCAGCGCGAAGATCATCACGGGGATGATCATCATGCTGCCCATGGCCGACATCTCGCCCCAGCGCAGATACTGGTCGGAGATGAAGGTGGAGATGACAACCGGCAAGGTCTTGGCCGTGAACGAGGTCAGGATCGAGGCGTACAGGAACTCGTTCCAGGCGTAGATGAACGCGAAGATCGCGGTCACGGCCAGGCCGGGCAGCGTGAGCGGCAGCACCACCTGCCGGAAGCGCTGCCACATGGAGCAGCCGTCCACGATCGCGGCCTTCTCGATGTCGGCCGGCAGGTCCTGGAAGAAGCCCAGCATCAGCCAGATCACGAACGGCAGGCCGTACGACACGTAGGTGATGATCAGCGCGAGCGTAGGTGTCGGCCAGGCCCAGGTTCTTGATGATCACGTAGTACGGGATCGCGGTGGTGATCGGCGGGAAGATGCGCGTGACCAGGATCCAGAGCATCAGCGCGCGCCGGATCCAGAACGCGATGTAGGTTTTGGACAGGGCGTAGGCGGCCATCGCGCCCATGATCGTGGTCAGGAACGTGCTCGCCACGGCCACGATCAGGCTGTTGCGCAGGAACTTGACGTTTTCGCTCTTGAGCACGGCGACATAGTTGTCAAACACCAGCCGCGATGGGATGTAGGTCGGCGGGTTGGTCGACGATTCGATGCCGGGCTTGAGCGAGGTCGAGATCAGCCAGTAGACCGGGAAGGCGATGATCACCAGCACGATGGCGATCACGACGTAAAGCAGCACGGTGGAAATCTGCTTCTGCAGGCGGTAATTGGTCGTCATAGCGCCGTCTCCCTCACGACTCCCCGCGCTGGAGCTCGCGGATGAAGAAGAATGACATGATGAAGATGAAGACCAGGAAGAGCCACGACATGGCGCTGGCCTGGCCGACCTGGAGAAACTTGAGGCCGGTCTTGTAGATCAGCAGCGAGAGCACTTCGGTCACGTTGGCCGGGGCCGCCGTAGGTCAGCATGAAGACGATGTCGAAGACTTTGAAGGCGTCCATGATGCGCAGCAGCAGCACCACCAGGATCACCGGCTTGAGCAGCGGCAGGGTGATCATGCGAAACGTCTGCCAGCGTCGAGGCGCCGTCGACCGCCGCGGCCTTGTACATATCGACCGGCAGCGAGGCAAGCCCTGCCGCCAGCACGAAGGCCGCCACCGGCAGTTGCTGCCAGATTTCCACCGTGATGACCGCCGGCAGCGCCTGGTTGGGGTTGCCCAGCCAGGTCTGCGGTGGGATACCGACGAGGCCGATCAGATGGTTGATCACGCCATACTGCGAATGGTACAGGTTGCGCCAGAGCACGCCTGCGACCACCGGGGTCATCATCAACGGGAAGAGCAGGATCGTGCGGATCGGCCCCATGGCGTGGACGCTCGATGTCGCCAGCAGGGCCAGCGACCATGCCCAGGATCAGCTCGATGCGTGACGGCGGCGACCACGTAGATCAGCGTCACCTTGACGGCATTCCAGAACTCCGGGTCATCGAGCAGGCGCGTGTAGTTCCCCAGGCCGTACCAGACCGGCTTGGAGAACGGGATCATCATGTTCCAGCTATAGAAGCTGAGCCGCAGCGAGTTGAGCAGCGGATAGACCGAAGTGAGCAGCAGGAAGATCACTGACGGCGCCAGGAACAGGGCCAGCACCCCGCGTTCGCGGCGGTAGGTCTGCTTGAGCACGGGCACGCGCGCCGGCGTCCTCGGCGCGACGGCCTCGGGGGGCTGCATGGCTGGAAATTGGGCGGATGCGGTCAAATGACGCCTCCTCGGTCTATCAGGCCAGACCTTCGGGGTCTGGCAGACCCCGAAGGTCTCAGAAAGTCCTTATTCCTTGTACTCGAAGGTGGGCTTGGCCTGGTTGATGGCGTCGGTCCACTTCTTCGCAGTGGCATCCAGTGCCGCCTGCGGCGTCGCCTGCTCGGACATGGCCGAGGAGAGACCTTCGGCCAGCGCGATGAACAGCTCGAGCCACTGCGGCAGGCCCGGCGTGAACGGCTTGCCCACGGCGTACTGCTTGGCGACCTCGGGCAGGAACGGCGCTGCCTTCAGCACCTCCGGGTCGCTCCAGGTGACCTCGCGCGGCGACTCTTCCTTGAACTCCAGGATCACACGCTTCGAGTTCTCGAGGCCGGTGCAGTAGGCGATGTACTCGAAGGCGGCGTCCACGTTCTTGCTCGCCTTGAAGATGTCCAGGTTGTGCTGGGTCAGGTTGCCGGTGCCGTTCTCCGGGAACTGCGCCACGCCCCACTTGCCCACCACCTTGGATTTGTTCGGGTCATCGAGGCTCGGCAGGATGAAGCTCGCCCACCCTTCGAGCACCGCGACATCGCCGTTGAGGAAGGCATTGGACGCGTCCGGGTTGTCCCAGCCGAGCATGCCGGGCGGCGCGTATTTCTTCAGCGCCTCCAGCATCATGTTGACGGCCTTGACGCCCTTGTCGCTGTTGATCAGCGGCGTCCAGTCGGGCTTCATCAGCGGGTCGCCCATCGACCAGTAGCGGGCCAGGAAGATCTTGACGAGCTGGGCCGCCACGCCGGCGAAGGCCACGCCGTACTTGCCGCCGGTCGTCTGCTCGGCCAGCAGCTTGTAGTAGGCGTCCCAGGTCTTCGGGAATTCCTTGATCAGGTCGGTGCGGTAGAAGACCCAGCAGGCGCCGATGCGGATCGGCAGGCCGAAGCGCTGGCCCTTCAGGCCGCCCGCAACGCCCTCACCGAATTTGTAGACCGGCTCGAAGAAGCCCTCCATGTTGTAGTTGTACTTCTTGATCAGCGGCGTTGAGGTCGACCAGGGCGGGATAGGTGGAGTACTGGAACTCGATGTCGCCGTAGAAGAAGTCGTACGTGGGCTGGCCCGCCGCCAGCTCGGCCTGGAGCTTCGGGCTGAGCTGTTCCCACGGTTGGTCGTCGAACTCGACCTTGGCGCCGGTCGCGGCTCTCGAACTCCTTGGCGAACGCCTTCAAGCGCCGCTTGTAGGCGACGCCGCCCTGGCCGAGGCCGCGCAGCGTCACGCCATCGTATTTCTTGCCCGCGGCCGCGGGGACGGCAGTTGCTGCGGGAACAGCAGTTGCTGCGGGGGCCGCCGGGGCTGGGGCCGGCGCGGCGGGCGCGCACCCCGCCAGCAGCGCGGCGCCGCCCGCTACGCTTGCCCAGCGCAGGAAGTCGCGGCGGGAGAGGATCTTGCCGTTGCTTTCGTCAGACATCTTGGGCTCCTTTCAAGCACTGAGGTGACACTAAAACGCTTGGGCTGACACGACAAAGTGACCGATGGATCAGGCTCATACACTGTTCTCCGATCTCGTCCCCTCCTTTCACGCCCGGATCGGGTAGCGTCCGTGCTCCCGCGCGGCGCGATAGTACGCTTCGATGTTGGCGAGCGGCGTGCCGGGCTGGACGCGATGGGCCGAGCAGAGGATCAGACCGCCGCCCGGGGCCACCGTCCGCAGCCGCTCCCGCACTTCGTCCTCCACATCCTGGGGCGTGCCGAACGGAAACGTGTGTTGCACATCCACCGTCCCCCAGAAGGCCAGATGTTTGCCGTACTTCCGCTTGATTTCCGCCGGGTCCATCGCCAGCGGCTGGATCGGGATTGAGGACGTCCAGTCCGATTTCGATCAGATCCGGGATGATCGGCTGGATGGTCCCGTCGCAGTGATAGGCGATCTTCAGGGCCGGATTCTGCGCCTTGAAGGCCGCGATCAGGCGGGCATAGCGCTCCTTGATGAACGTCCGCCACATCTTCGGCGAGATCAGCATGCCGCGCTGGGTGCCGAAATCATCGCCCAGCCACAGCACGTCTACCCCCTGCGCCACCATCTCTCTGCCCGCAACCAGCGAGTAGACCGTCAGGCGCTCGAACAGCTCATGGGCGAAGTCCTGATCGGTGGCCATGTCGGCGAGCAGGTTGGCCATGCCTCGCAGCAGCCAGGCGGCCTCGAAAACGGTCTGGTACAGGCTGCCGAAGATGGCGTGCGTCCCCCCATAGCGCTGCACCAAATCCCGGGCTTCGGCGTAAATCGGCTGCATCGCCGGTCCCAGCGGATCAGGCATGCGGTAGCCGGTCAGATCCTTCGCCTCTGCCAGCGGGTGCCCGATGGCTTCCGTGTAGCGCCCGCCCTCAGGGTTTGTCACCCACTGCCAGCGGACGCCCCAATCGCACACATACTCCGCCGGGGTGCCCGGCACCTCATAGCTGGCGCCGATGTTCGGGGAGCTTGTCATCAACAGGTCGTGACCCAGCGCCACCCGCAGCGCCGCGCCGCGCAGGCCATTGTGCTGCGCGGAAAGGATCGCTTCGACTTCCGACGTGAACCACAGGTCGACCGGCACCCGGTCCGGCTCGGCATGATCCAGGGCGGTCAGCACGCGTTCTCTGGCGTTCATGACCCAACTCCGCCATCCGGACTTTCGATCTGCCCCAGGGACCTGAGAGGTTTCGCGTCTGAGGTCCAGATCTGCAAGGGCGGAGGATCGGGATCGACGATGGGATAGATCCGATCGTTGGGCGGAAGGAAGGGCAAGGCCGTGAACTTGAGCGATGTTGCGCCGGGTCCGTCGACATAGAGGCCCTGATCGGCGCAGCCCTCATAACCCGACATCCATCCGGTCAGGCTCTTCACCTGAACGGCGAGAGCCGATTCCGGGTTGAGTCCCACGCATTCATAGAAGGCGGGGTCCATGACGCCCAGCGTGGGTTCCCGAGCCGCAACCATCTGAAGTTTGCCCGTCTCGATAACCGCTGCCCCTTTCATCGAAGTTTCGATGCCGCGATAACTGCGGCCCCTGGGTGAGTACCGCCCTTCGGCCGTTCGCACGCGGCTTGCCTGCACCGGGACCTTCTGATCCCCGATACGGAAAGAGGTCTGTCCCGCCGCGGCCCGGTCCACCGTCTCCGGGTCCACAACCTGCAGAAGAATGGGCGCGCAGAACGCATCGGCGTGGGGCAGCAAGGCCTGCAGGACGTATGCGCTGCGGCCCGAGCTTCCCCCGGTGATGGCATCGGCTGTATCCGCCAGGATCCACGGCCGTTGTGCTTTCACCGCCAACGTCTGCAAGAATGGCTGCCATGGACATCAAACCGTCCGGATAGCAGGCGCGATGGGCATACCAGTCTTCAGCCAGCCTCCTGGCCACGCGTGCGGGACCGTCGCCCCGCCCCGTCACCACGACCGCGGAGCCGAGTTCGGCGATGTCGAGCCAGGGCTGAACCGGCAGCAAGGCGACGTCATCGATATCGTCGGCCTCTTCAGCCTGACGGGCCAGCGCCTGCATCCTGGCAAAATCGCCCGCTTGATCATGTGTTGCCGTCGGGGGCAACAGCATACCCAGTTTGGCCACGGCCCGCGTCGTGGCGTCCGGCTGCAGCGCAAGCGCCGCGGCACGCCGTCCGGTCGCCTGGAGGTCCGTGTGGGGAAACGTGCGAAATGCCGTGATCACATCGGCGTGCGCCAACATCTTGCGCGTGACGTTGCCGTGCAGATCCAGGGAAACCGCCACGCGCCCCTCAAAGCCGAGCTCAGTCCGCACCATCGACAGCAGATCGCCTTCCGGGTCGTCGACGCCTACGGCGCACGCCGCCCCGTGCAGGTGGAGGATGATTGCGTCGGCAGGCAATGCCGCTTCGAGCGCGCGACGCATCGTGTTGCGAAGCGTGCGGTAGCCGTCGGCGTCGAGCCGCCCGCCGGAAGCACGGGCGCTCGCCGCAAAGACGGGTACCGCGGTCCAGTTCCGTTCCTCAAGGTAGGCCATGCTGCCTGTCAGTTCACCCTGGCCGCGCAATGCCCAGTCACGCACTTCGGCCGCGCCCACGCGCCAGGCCCCGTTCTGACGGAACGCGGCCTCGACCGTGTTGACCTCAGGGTTGAAGGTGTTGGCTTCGTAGCTGAACAGTGCGAGCAAGGCCTTCATGCTGTCGGCTGCTCCTTGCGCGGCGGAAAATGGAGCGGCACCGACTGCCCGCCATCCACAACGATCCTCGCCCCGGTCATGAAGGTGCAGCGCTCCGAAGCGATGAACGCCGCGGTCTCGCCGATATCCTCGGCCAGGCCGAACCGGCCATACGGAATATAACGCGCATACTCGGCACGTTCTTCGGGGGACATCGGCGCGTCCTTCTCGACCGGAACCCAGCCAGGGCTGAGCGTGTTGACCTGGATATTGAAGGGCGCCAACTCGACCGCCATGGTTTCGGTCATCTTGTCGATGGCGCCCTTGGTCGAAACATAAACACTGCTGTTCTCGGTGACGTTATGCGTCTGAAACGAAGAGATGTTGATGATCTTCCCGTGTCCCTGTGCAATCATCACCTTGGCGGCGCGCTGCGCGCAGAAGAACGTGCCGCGCGCGTTGATCGCATACACCCGGTCGAAGATCTCCGGCGTGACGTCGAGGAACGGGCAGCGCGCCGTTGTGCCGGCGTTATTGACCACGATGTCCAGGCGGCCCAGCTCGCGAACCGCCGCTGCCATCAGCGCGTCGATCTCCTCTATGACGGTGATATCGACCTGCATGCCGGTTGCCTTCACACCTGACTGCCGCAACTGCGCCAGGGCCTGCTCCATGCCTCGGACGTTTTCCTGGCAGGTGATCACCAGATCGGCCCCTTCACGAGCGAAAACCCGGGCAATTCCCAACCCGATGCCGCTGGAGGCGCCGGTGATCAATGCGCGCTTGCCCTCTAGCAGTCTCGGCATGTTCATGCTCCGCTCTCGTGGATCGGTTTCGAGGCCGATCCGCGTCATCGGTGTGCCATCATGCGATCCGGCGCATCACGGTATCAAGCCTTTCCAGGATCTCGTCGACGTCCGCGTCCGTGTGACTGGCGGAGATGCCGTGATGATATCCCGTCCAAGCGAACACGCCGTTCTCCATGGCCAACCGAACGAAGCGTCCATTTTGCTCGGCATCCCGCGCATCGACCACCATCCGGTAATTTTCGGGCTCGGTCTCCAGGCCGAATAGCAGGCAGAACCGCGCCCCGGTGGCCTGCAGCAGGCACTTGACGCCTCTGTGCGCGATGATCTGGCGCAGCCCCGCGTAGAGGCGTTCCGAACGATCGAGCAGATCCGGCCAGAACTCCGGTCGCGAAATCTCGTCGAGGAATGCATTACAGGCGAAAATAGCGGTAGGGTGCGCCAGGTAGGTTCCCGTATGCACCACCTTCCCCACGGGCGTCAGGAGGTCCATGATCTCCGCCCGCCCGGCAAAGGCGCTCAAAGGCAGTCCGCCGCCCAACGCCTTGCCGATCGTACAGAGGTCCGGGGTCACGCCCAGGTACGCCTGCATACAGCCGGGGCCGGTGCGGAAACCCGAGAGAATCTCGTCGAAGATGAGCACGATATTGTGGTCCGCGGTCAGGGTCCTCAGCGCCTGGAGAAAGTCCGGTCGAGATCGAATACCGCCGCGAATTGAAATTGACCGGTTCCAGAATCACGGCGGCGATCTCATCCTTCCGCGCCCGGATCGTGCGCTCCAGGGCATCCACGTCGTTGAATGGAAGCACGATGACATGCGTCGGCCATGTCGGCCAGGGCGCCTGCCGATTCGAGGTGCAAGTCCGGAAGCCCAGCTCCGCGCGACGGCCAGTAGTTATACTGCAAATAGTCATTGAAGCCGTGGAAATGCCCCTCGAACTTGATCACAACATCCTTGCCCGTGAATGCCCGCGCCAATTTGATGACCTGGTAAGTGGTTTCCGTCCCTGTGCCGCTGAAGCGCACCCTTTCCGCACAGGGCAACATCTCAACCAGTTTGCGGGCCGCGATGCCACTGGCCTCGACCTCGAATGCGCAGAGAATGCCTCTGGACAGCGCCTCATGTACGGCGGCGGTGATGCGGGGGTGGCCATGGCCCAGAAGCGCCGCGCCAAACGAGGTATGAAGGTCAAGATAGGTCTTGCCGTCCACATCTGTGATGCGGCTGCCCGCCGCGCGTTCAGCAAAAAATGGGGTGTCGAACAGTGGGGTGGATCGTGCGCCTGCCGTGACGCCGCCGACCAAATACTGCGAAGATTCGGCGAAGATTCTTCTTGCCCGTGTTTGAGGACCTTCATTCATCGCAAGTCCTCCATGGCCGTTGACCGGAGCAAGCTCCAAAATCCGATTCCATCGACCGAGGGCAACGCTACGGCCTCCGGGACCGGCTCAACCAGGATAACCTCGACCCCCAAGGCGCGCAGGCCCGCAACCTCCGGTTCGGGCGCGGCCGTGTCGGTGATGACGGTGCGGAAGCAGGTGAGAGGGGCGACCAGCACACCGTTCGCTCGGCCGAACTTCGAGGAATCGATGACAAGGACCGCCTCGCCAGCGATTTCGATGAGCGTCCGTTTGATCTCCGCCTGGAACAGCCCTGCATTGAAGATGCCTTCGTTCAGGACGACCCCCGACGCGGAGATGAATGAGCGGCGGGGTCGAAACGCGCGCAGCGCGGACACGGTCATCGGCCCGGCGAAGCTTACTTCGCCCGCGCCCATGTCTTCGATCGCGAGGATGCCGCCCGGGGAGATCGCCACCACGCCGGGAGCGTTGCGCAGCCGTTCCAACACCTGGAGCGAGTTGCTGATGACGGTGAGGCCTTCGACGCCGCGCACCGCCTCAGCCAACATCGTCATCGTCGTGCCGGAGTCCAGCGCGATGGTGTCGCCCGCCTGGATGAAGGCGAGCGCGGCCTGCGTGATGCCGCGTTTTTCCCGCGCTTGCGCCTGCGCGCGGGAAAAGTAAGAGGGATAGGCAAAGCTGCGGTTGTCCGGCGGGCGCAGGCTCATCGCGCCGCCGCGGATGCGGTGACAGGCGCCCCGCGCCGCCAGTGCATCCAGATCGCGACGCACCGTCATCTCCGAAGTCTCGAACAGCGCAGCCAGTTCGGCCAGCGTGACGACTGACTTCTGGACGATCAGGTCCTGGATCCGAGAGCGGCGTTCCTCGGCAAGCATACCCGCCTCGTGAAGAGAGAAAACAGAGGATGTAAGATATTGGTAGAAATCTTACACCCTCATCCTATCACGCCCCGCTTTGCCTGTCAAGATGTGAAATGAGATGTTATAATATGTAATATCGAGGTGCTGCTAGCTGCTCTGGCGGCCGAGTATTCCGCCCACGACCGTCGCCCGCACGTTCAGCTCCGCGTCCAGCAGCACCAGGTCCGCATCCATCCCCGCGGCCAGATGTCCCTTGCGCCGCGCGCCCAGCACCGCTGCGGGCGTCGCCGAGCAGAGCGCTGATGCCTCCCCGATGGAGCGGCCGAAGCGCTGTACAGCATTGCGGAACGCCTGCGCCATCGTCAGGCGCTGCCGGACAGCGCGTCGTCTCCGACGCGGCGCACCCCGCGGTCCGCGGTCACCTCCACCTCTGCGCCGGGATACAACCCCGAGTAGATCCCGGGCGGGCTGCCCGCGCCGCGCACGCTATCGGTCACAAACGCCACCCGCGTCAAGCCCTTGCAGCGCAGCGTCTTCTCCACCAGGAACGGGTGCACGTGCACGCCATCGGGGATGATTTCCGCCACGAGCCGGTCCTCGATCTGGATATAGTCCGTCAGGCCGGCCGGGAACACGCCGCCGTCGGTCTGCGGGGCACGTCGAATGTGTCGTAGAAGTGGGTGACCAGCGATAGACCGGCATCGACCGCCGCACGCGCCTCCTGCCAGGTGGCGTGCGTGTGCGCCATGCTGGTGATGATGCCCCGGGCGGCGGCCCAGCGGATGAACGGGAGCGCGCCGGGCAGCTCGGGCGACACATCCCACAGGCGCACCTTGCCGCCGCTCGCCTCCCACATGGCTGCGGTCGCGTCGTCGGTGATGCCGACCAGATCGGATGTCTGACCCGCGCCGGGCTTGGCGAGATAGGGCATCTCCAGCCGGAAGCCGAGCAGGTTCGGCGTGTCCTGCAAATCCGCGGTCTCCGCCCGGCCGCGCCGCATCGCCTCCGCCACCACCGCGGGCGGGCCGAAGAGGGTCGGCAGGCAGCCTGTCACGCCCTGTTCGAGCTGCAGCGCCGCGTACTCGCGCCACCCGCCCTCCTGCACATACACATGGCGCAGCCCGTGCGTGTGCAGGTCGATGAAGCCGGGCAGCACGTAGCACCCCGTTGCGTCCAACGTGTGCTCGTCCTGCGCTCGGATCCCCACCCCGATCTCGACGATGGTCGGGCCGTCGATCCGCACGTCCGCGCCGCGCTCCAGCCGGTTGACGTGTAACACCGTCCCGTTTCGTATGATCATGACCCCATCCCCCTCAAATGATCCCATCGTCCCCGATGCCCCGATCCGCAAAGAAGTTGTCGTTCCGGCGGCTCGGCATGGAGACCTCCAGCAGCAGCGCCGGACCCACTCCCGTGAAGGAATGACGCTGTCCGGGCGGCATGACCAGCGTGTCGCCCTCGCGCAGCACCTTCTCCTCTCCGTCGATCACCATCCGCACCGCCCCTTTCATCACGAAAAACGTCTCGTGCTTCAGGTCGTGGCGGTGATAGGGGCAGGTCTGGTGATCATCCACGAACAGGAATTTGCCGCAGTAGCCGGCCGCCTCCTCGTTCGCCACCCAGAACTCGATCTCGCCGATCTCGCTGAACCGGCCGAGCCCGAAATCGAGCGCCAACGGCTCAACTGCGGGCATCGTCAAACCCCAGCTTGCGATGACGGACCGGCAGCGCGCGAGCGCCTCAGTCCGCGCCGCGCCGTGTACTTGGAAGGGGAAACTCTCTTCAGACATGGATGCCTCCGTGGGAATATCGTGCGTCAGATACAGATTCGTGGGGGGCAGCGCCTCGCGCGTGCCCGGGACTCGCCGGTCCATGCCCGGCGCTGCGGGGCACTCGCGGCCTGCGCTGGGATCGCCGTCAACATAGCACAACCTTCACCGGAAAGCAAGTTTTTTCAGGTAACAGGAGCAAATAACCTGCTAGTCCGATTTTTTGACAGAGATATGACCTTATGATATGCTCATATTGCTCATAAAACATGATCATTTCTCACCTGATCTTCTCATGACAGCCTTTCGCCACCGCACGACCGAACGCCACGGCGCGCTGCTGGAGCATCTCTCCCTCGTCGGAGAGGCCAGCATCGCCGATCTGAGCCGGGACCTGGGGGTTTCGCAGGTATCCATCCGCCGCGACCTCGAGTACCTCGCCGCGCGCAATCTGCTGCGGCGCACCCGCGGCGGCGCGCAGTCCCTCACCCAGCCCGGCCAGGTTTCGGTCTTCGATGCCCGCCTGCGCACCAACTTGCCTGTGAAGGCCGCGATCGGCGCGCTCGCGGCGGCCCTCGTCGAGCCCGGCGACACGATCCTGCTTGACTCCGGCACGACGGTGCTCGAGGTGGCCCGCCACCTCCCCGAGTCGCTGATCAACGACCGCGGGCTGACGGTCGTGACGCGCTCGCTCTCCATCGCGGCGGAGTTCCGCCAGCGCACGCGCGTCCGGCTGTTCGTGCTGGGCGGCATGTATCTCCACGAGTTCGATACCTTCGTCGGCGAGCAGGTGGAGCAGGCGCTGCGCAACCTGCATGTCGGCGCGCTCTTCATGGGCACGGACGGCATCAGCGCCGCCCGCGGCCTGACGACCGACAACGCGCTCGAAGCCCCGCTCTACCGCACCATGGTGGGCGTCGCGGACCGGGTCATCGTCGTGGCCGACGCCGGCAAGATCGGCGTGGAGAAGCTTCAGGCGACCGTGCCGTTGGAGGGCATCCACACCTTCGTCACCGACGAGGCCGCGCCTGTCGAATTCATCGATTTGCTCCGCAGCCGTGGCGTCGACGTCCTGACCGCCGCGAAGCGCTGAGCCGCAATCATACAGGAGGAAGCATCATGTACGATCCGAACTGGTCTCACGTCGACGTCGAATACGCGTCCCGCACATGGTGACCGAGTCCCCCGGTCCGCGCTCGCAGGAGATGCACGCCCGCACGGCCAAGTACATGAAGGGGCTGTCCGTCGCAGGTGCGGTTGTTCCCGGTGGCGTTCGAATCCGGCAAGGGCTGCACGCTCACCGATGTGGACGGCAACGTCTACATCGACTTCTCCTCCGGCATCTACGTCACCGGCCTGGGCCACTGCCATCCCAAGGTCACCGAGGCGGTGCAGAAGGCCGCCGGCGAGCTGATGAACGCCCACGACTTCACCACGCCGATCAAGATGCGGCTGCTGGAGAAGCTGGCCGAGATCACGCCGGGCGAGGGCGCCAAGAAGCTGACCGGCATGCAGCTCTACGATTCGGGCACGACCGCGGTCGAGGCCGGGCTGCGCCTGATGCGCGCGGCGACCGGCAAGTTCGAGTTCATCTCCTTCCACCGCGACTTCCACGGCAAGACGATGGGCGCGGTCGGCCTGGCGCGGCTGGACGTCAGCCAGGGGCTGCGCGCGCCGGGCTTCTTCCTGGTGCCGCGCGGCAACTGCTACCGCTGCGAGTTCCGGCAGAAGTACCCGGACTGCGACCTGCATGTGCGTCGACTACATCCGCACCGTGATCCAGGAAGAGACCGCGGGCCGCGTGGCCGGCATCGTGCTCGAGCCGATCCAGGGCTGGGCGCGGCAGCGTCGTGCCGCCGGACGGCTGGATCCAGAAGATCCGCGCGCTGTGCGACGAGTACGGCATCCTGCTGATGGCCGACGAGGTGCTGACCTGCATGGGCCGCACCGGCAAGATGTTCGCCATGGAGCACTGGGACACCGTGCCGGACGTGATGACGCTGGGCAAGGGCTTCGGCAACGGCTTCCCGGTCACCGCGATGCTGGTGGCCGAGAAGTACAAGGACGTGATCGAGAAGATCAGCGCCAGCACCTCCTACGGCGGCAACCCGATGGCCTGCGCGGCCGCGCTGGCCAGCATCGAGGTGATCGAGGAGGAGAACCTGTGCGAGCGCGCGGCCCACCTGGGCGAGATCCTGCTGGCGCGCATGAAGCAGATCGAGGCGAGCTCACCCATCATCGGCGAGGTGCGCGGGCTGGGCTGCCTGCTGGGCATCGAGCTGGTGAAGGACAAGGCGACCACGCGAGCCGTTCGACGAGGCCGGCAAGCTGGTCTACCAGAAGGCGTTCCGCAAGGGGCTGGCCTGGATCCCGGCCGGCCACATCCTGCGCATGTCGCCGCCGCTGATCATGGAGGATGACGTGGCGCTGAAGGCGATGGATATCATCGAAGAGAGCATCTACGAGACCGAGCGGAGCTGGGCTATGGCGTAGCTGAGTCATCGGGCGTACTGACTCGGGCAGTGAGCGATAGGCCACGAATGACTGAGAGAATCATCCGTTTCGGCGTCATCGGCTGCGGGCTGATGGCGCGCGAGTTCGCCAGCGCGCCGCAGCGCTGGGCCACCTGCACGACCATGGACTGCGCGCCGCGGATGGTGGCCGTCGCCGACGCCAAGCCGACTCGTGCCTGTGCTGGTTCACCGACAACATGTGCGACATCACGACCGCAGTCACCGACTACCGGGAGCTGCTGGCGAACCCCGAGGTCGACGCGGTCTACTGCGCCGTGCCGCACCACCTGCACGCGCAGATCTACGGCGACATCATCCGCGCCGGCAAGCACCTGCTGGGCGAGAAGCCGTTCGGCATCGACCTGGCGGCCAACGAGGCGATCCTGGCCGCGCTCGCGCGCGCATCCCGGAGGTGCTTCGCGCGCTGCTCGTCCGAGTTCCCCTTCTACCCCGGCGCCTACCAGATCGTCAAGTACATCCAGCGAAGGGCGCTTCGGCAAGATCATCGAGGTGGAGGCCGGCTTCTGGCACTCGCAGCGATCTCGACCCCAACAAGCCGATCAACTGGAAGCGCATGGTGCAGTTCAACGGCGAGTACGGCTGCCTGGGCGACCTGGGGATGCACGCGCTGCACATCCCGCTGCGCTTCGGCTGGCTGCCGGCCAACGTGCGCGGCGCTGCTGTCGAAGATCGTCACCGAGCGGCCCGACGGCAAGGGCGGCATGGCGCCGTGCGAGACCTGGGACAACGCCATCCTGGCGTGCGAGGTGCAAGACCGCCGACCAGCATTTCCCGATGCTGCATCAGCACCAAGCGCATCGCGCCCGGCGAGACCAACACCTGGTTCATCAGGGTCCACGGCACCGAGTTCTCGGCCGAGTTCAGCACGAAGTACCCCAAGACGCTGCGCACGATGACCTACCGGTCCGGGCAAGCCGCAGAGCTGGGAGGCGCAGGACATGGGCTACGCCAGTCGGCCTACCCGACCATCACCGGCGGCATCTTCGAGTTCGGCTTTTCCGACGGCATCCTGCAGATGTTCGCCGCCTTCTGCGACGAGCTGGTGCACGGCGGGCGGAGATGCGGCAGCCGTTCTGCTGCGCGACGCCCGAGGAAACGCACCTGCACCACCGGGTGCTGACCGCCGCGCTCATCGCGGCAAAACGGGGCAGACGGTGCCCATCGCTTGGGCCGCGCCGGCCAGGACTTGACAGACTCCAACGAGTTGCGTGATGCCTGATCCGATGACCGCCTTGCGCCATCTCTATGACCGCCCCCAACCGCCGGTGCCGTGGCGGCACGGCGGCAACCTGCCGTGGGATGACCCGGCCTTCAGCGAGCGGATGCTGAAGGAGCACCTGGACCAAAGCCACGGCGCGGCCAGCCGCCGGCTGCCGGAAATCCGCGGCCAGGTGCAGGTGATGTGGGATTGGCTGGGGTTGGCCCCGGCAGCGCGGCTGCTGGACGTGACTTGCGGCCCCGGGCTGTATGCCGCGGAGTTCGCCCGCCGCGGGGTGACGGTGACCGGCATCGACTTCTCGCCGGCCTCCATCCGTTACGCCCGTGCGCTGTGCCAGGATCTACCCTGCGAGTTCATCCAGAGCGACGTGCGCGCGATGGATTTCGCCGGCCGGGATTTCGACGCAGCGATCTACCTCTACGGCCAGTTCACCGTGCTGAAGCCCGCCGAATCGCTGGACGTGCTCAAGCGCATCCGCGCCGCGTTGCGCCCCGGCGGCAGACTACTGCTGGAGATCCTGGACGACGACAAGTTCGACAAGAAGGACAACACCTGGTGGTACACCGACACCGGCGGCTTGTGGGGGGACTTTCCGTATCTGCACCTGGGCGAGCGGGTCTGGGATCCCGCCCAGCGCGCCGCGGTCGAACGGTTCCACATCCTCAACCTGGAAACCGGCGAGATGCAGGTCTACGGCCTGTCGGATCAGGCGTACACCGCGGAGCAGGTGACGGCGATGCTGCAAGAGGCGGGATTCGGACAGGTGAGCGTCCATCCGGCGTGGGATGGGCTGGCGCTGAAGGATGCGCCGGAGTGGGTGGTGTACGTGGCGGCAGCAGAGGCGAGCGATGGCAGATGGACAAATAGACCGACTGTCACTATGGTCTGACTGACGTCTAATCTCCGCCACCAGATCCGCCCACACCCTTGCCCGTGACGCCTCATCCTCGAACGCCAGATAGATCGTTGCCACGACCGCTTTGGGCGGACGTTTCCCATCCATCGCAGGCGGCTGCCGGCGATAGACCACGCGCAGCCCTGGGCTGACCTGGCGCCCGTAGCGAAGCGGCCGGGCGTGACCTCTGCGATCGCCGCGGGCGGGATGAACGCGTACCACATCCCGGCATCCTCGTCTCGGGAATGGCCCAGGAGAAGGAAACGGCTCGGATGCTGGATGGCCAGCACCGCATGTTCGCGCGAGGCGTAGGTGCGCCAGTAGGCTGGCAGGTCAGCAAAGAGGCGCTCCCTGCTCTGCACGTCAAACCGCCCGGTGGCACGCAACGGGATTTTGTCTTCGGGGAGCGGGGCAGCGGAGCCGGGGGAGCCAGGCCGGGTTCGGGAGGAAGATGACATAGGATCGTCGCGCCGCCCAGCCGCGGAGCGCCACCACCGGCCCCGCTCAGAAGCAGCAAGGCCAGGATCAGCCAGTGCCACGCCGGCAAGGCAGGCTGCCCGCGCCACGCCCACCGCGTCAAGATGAGCACGCTGGCGCCCCAGGCCAGGGTCACCGCCCAGCGGTCCAGCGCCCACCCACCCACGCGGTGCAGCCGGAGCTGATAGGCGAGCTTGAAAATCCGGGCAGTCATGCGGTCCTCTGTCCCCCGCGGCCCCGCCGGGTCAGGATCAACCCGGCCAGCACCACCGCGCCGCCCACAAGCTGCAACGGCATCAGCACGCTGTCAAGGATGATCCAGGCGAAAATGATGGCGAACACGGGCGTCAGATTGGAGTACACCGCAGTGCGCGCGTTCCCCACACGCTGCACGCTGGTGTACCAGACCAGGTACCCCACAACCAAAGACAACAGGGTCGAAAACAGAAAAGCGCCCCACCCCACCGGCGTGATCGCGGCCCAGTCCTGCTGCCGTATCGCCGGGATGGAAATGATAGCCAGCGGGATCGTCCCCGCCAGCATCGTCCACGACGTCAGCTTGAGCGGGGAGTAGCGCGACAAGAACGGCTTGATGCGGTGGTGTGAATGGCCCACACGATGGCGCTGGCCAGAAGCAGCAGATCCCCTCGGATAGTCGTCCCGCCCAAATCGACCCGCCCGCCGCCGCCCAGAATCAGGATGAGGATGCCGCAAAACGAAAGCAGAATACCGTACCATGTCACCCGGCTGATGCGCTCGATATGCAGCAAGTAACCGAGCACGGCCACCCAGATCGGCGCAGTCGCCAGGAGCAGCGACGAGTTCGCCGCGGTGGTGAGCGTCATGCCGTAGACGAAAATCAGTTGGTACAGCGTATGGCCGAGCAGGCCCAGGCCGATGATGGACAGCACATCGCGCCGCAACACGCCCAGTGATTCACTCGAGTTTGGCCCCCGGGTTCGCTGCCACAGAAACAGCCAGATCACGGCGGTCGCCATGGTGAAGCGCAGCCCGATGAACGCCATCGGCAAAAACTCGCGCAGGACCAGCTTCACGGCAACGAAATTCAGGCCCCAAATCATCACCGTAGCCAGCATCATCAGGTCGGTCGTGCCCCAGGCACGCGGGGGAGGGAGGGGAGGTTGACGTCACGGGGAGACTTTCATCGGACAGAGCAATATGCGCGGCGACATTGGGGCCAACGCCGCCGCATGATTGTTATTCAGGCAAAGATCGCCTGGAACTCGCTGGCGTCCATGGTCTCGTGCTCGATCAGGCGGTGGGCGAGCTCATCCAGCTTGGCGCGGGACTCGCGGATGATCTTGCGTCGCCCGCTCATAGGCCTCATCGACCAGCTTGCGCACTTCCTTGTCGATCTCCTCGGCGATTTCTTCGCTGTAGTTGCGCTGCTCGCCGATCTCGCGGCCCAGGAACACCAGCTCTTCCTTCTCGCCGAAGGTCTGCGGGCCCAGCTCGTCGCTCATGCCGTACTGCGTGACCATCCGCCGCGCCAGCGAGGTGACCCGCTCCAGATCGTTGCTGGCGCCGGTCGTGATGTCGCCGAAGACCTCTTCCTCGGCCACGCGGCCGCCCAGCAGCCCGGCCAACTCATCCCGGAACTTGTTGCGGCTGTAGAGCAGGTGATCTTCTTCCGGCAGCGGCATGGTGTAGCCCAGCGCCATGCCCCGGCTGACGATGGTGATCTTGTGCACCGGGTCGGAGTTCGGCAGCATCTGCATCACCACCGCGTGGCCGGCCTCGTGATAGGCGACGATCTCGCTTCTCCTCGTCGGTGATCAGGCGGCTGCGGCGTTCCGGCCCGGCGATCACCCGCTCCACCGCCTCCTGGAACTCCGGCATCCCGATCGCGCGCTTGTTCCGCCGCGCCGCCAGGATCGCCGCCTCGTTCACCAGGTTCTCCATATCCGCGCCCGCAAAGCCCGGCGTCCCCTTGGCAATCGTCTCCAGGTTCATGTCCGGCTCCAGCGGCTTGCCCTTGACATGCACCTTCAGGATCGCCTCGCGCCCCTTGACGTCCGGCCGATCCATCACCACCTGCCGGTCGAACCGCCCCGGCCGCAGCAGCGCCGGATCCAGGATGTCCGGCCGGTTCGTCGCCGCAATGAGGATCACGTTCGTGTCCGTGTCGAAGCCGTCCATCTCCACCAGGATCTGGTTCAGCGTCTGCTCGCGCTCGTCGTGGCTGCCGCCCAGCCCGGCCCCGCGCTGCCGGCCCACCGCATCGATCTCGTCGATGAAGATGATGCACGGCGAGTTGCTCTTCGCCTGCTCGAACAGGTCGCGCACCCGGCTGGCGCCGACGCCCACGAACATCTCCACGAACTCCGAGCCGGAGATCGAGAAGAACGGCACGCCGGCCTCGCCGGAGATCGCCTTGGCCATCAGCGTCTTGCCCGTGCCGGGCGGGCCGACCAGCAGCACGCCCTTGGGGATGCGCGCGCCCAGCGAGGCGAACTTCTGCGGCTCCTTGAGGAACTCGACGACCTCCTGCAGCTCCTGCTTGGCCTCGTCCGCGCCCGCCACGTCGTCGAACGTCACCGTCGGCTTGTCGCCCGTGAACACCCGCGCCTTGCTCTTGCCGAAGGAAAACGCCTGGTTGCCCGCGCCCTGCGCCTGCCGCATCAGAAAGATGAAGAAACCGGCCAGCAACAGCACGGGCACCACGGAAAAGAGCAGCGGCGAGATGTTCGTCCAGATGCTTGGTACTTTCACCTGGATCACGATCTGATTCGCGTCGGAGCCGAAGGCGCTGGCGGGCACGCCAAGATCCTGAAGGGCCTCGACCACACTGCCGCGATCTTCCTTCCGCGACTTGTAGGTCTTGCCATCCTCCGTTTCGACCGTCAGATCCTGGCCGTTGACCGTGATACGGTCCACCTGACCTGCGCGCGCCAACTTGGCCACCTCGCCGATATCCATGGAGCCACGCTGCCCTGACTGTTGCGCGTCAGACTGACAACCAGGAAAGCCACCAGCATCATGGCAACGACGATATAGAGAACACTGTTTCGCATCGGTCGCATATTGTCCATCACACCACTCTGGCATCGCTTCAAGAGCACTTATGCCACTTGGATAGTGTAGCACAATGGGAAGTGCCCGTCAAAGCCCATTGGCACTCGGCTCCACCTCTATTCTCTA
Source organism: Candidatus Glassiibacteriota bacterium (assembly GCA_963752515.1). Classification (GTDB taxonomy): domain Bacteria; phylum Gemmatimonadota; class Glassbacteria; order GWA2-58-10; family GWA2-58-10; genus CAVVYO01. The sequence goes on from CAVVYO010000001.1 coordinate 160,878, forward strand.
TGGCCTCAGTTTCGCACATTTGGCGGCCCGGCTCCGTAGTATGCCTTCCGGTACTGGCAAGCGAGTGTTAGATGAAGGATGAGAAGGATGAGGGATGAAGGATGAGGGATGAAGGATGAGGGATGAGGGATGAGGGAACCATCTTCCGCCTTCATCCTTCCGCCTTCATCCTTTCTTCGCCACGACCACGAGATCCCCTGAACGGCTCACATCGAATGGTTCTTCCGGCAGCGTCATCCGGCCGTAGGCGCACGGTTCGCTGAAGCCTGCTTCGGTCAGCGCGGCGAGCAGGTCGGCCCGGAACAGCGGCCGGTGCGGGGTGGTATGCACCTCGACCTTCCAGTTTGGCGTGTCTTTCCGGAACAAGGCGATGTGGAACGCGATGCGCCCGGCGGGTGCGTCGTAGTCAGCGAAGCGCCACACCAACACCTCCTGCCCGTCCAGCACGCCGCCCTGCGCCATGAACCAGCGCGGCTGACCCTGCCAGCGCAGATCGTAGTTCAGATTTTGCAGGACGAGCGCCCCGCCGTCCGCAGCACGCCGGCCATCCCCCGCAGCGCCGCCACCAGGTCATCCTGCGTCAGCAGATGCGGCAGCGAGTTGCCCAGGCAGAGCACGGCGTCGAAATGGTCGAGGGGGGGTTGCCGGGTTGGAGACATGGGCAAGAGGTTCGAGATCGGAAAGGCCACCACAAAGGGCACGTCGAGGCCGGCCGCGGCGGCCTTCTGCCGCGCCAGCGCGATCATCACCGGGCTGACATCCGCGCCCATCACATCGTAGCCCTGTCGCGCCAGCCAGAGCGCATGTCCCCCGCTGCCGCAGGCCGCGTCCAGCACCCGTTTAGCACCCGCTTCCTCAAGTATTGACTTCAGGAACGGCCCCTCCGACGCCAGCCGCGCCTCCCAGTCGGTCATCACATCGAACATCGGCGCCAACGTGTCGTAGAAATCAGTTGGGTTGTCCATCATCACGACCTATCCAAATATGCCGATACAGACTCTCCGGCCGATTGCGGAAATACCGGTGCATTTGACTTGATACGTCTCCCAGCGCAAAGACGGACGAAACGCTACTTTGCCAAGAACGGTCAGCCGGAGTGCCGCATCTCCTTCCGACTCTTCAGCGCTTCCAAAACGGCCGGGACGAGTGAGACGATGACGATCGCTACGATCACCAGTTCAAAGTGCTCTTGCACAAAGGGGATGTTGCCAAAGAAGTAGCCCAGCGCCGTGAAAATCCCCACCCACACGATGGCGCCGATAATGTTCCAGCGGATGAAGAAACCGTAGGGCATCCGGCTGACCCCCGCCACGAACGGCGTGAAGGTGCGGACGATAGGCACAAAACGCGCCAAAAAGATCGTCCTGCCCCATGCTTCTCGAAGAAGCCATGGGTGCGCTCCATATGTTCCTTTTTGATCCACCTGACTTCGCCGGTATACGCCTTGGCCCCCACCCGGTGGCCGATCCAGTAGTTGACCGTATCCCCCAGGATAGCGGCAATCGACAAACAGACGAACACCGCCCAGGGATTCAGAGCGCCCCGCGCCGCGAACGTGCCGGCCGCAAAGATAAGCGAATCGCCCGGCAGGAACGGCGTCACTACGAGACCGGTCTCCATGAAGATAACGGCAGACAGAATCGCCAGGGTCCACACGCCGTAACGCGCAATGATCTCGGCCAGATAATCATCAACGTGAATAATGAAGTCGAAGAGTTGTTGGACGAATTCCACAGGGTGCTCCCTCAAATAGCCGCTTCTCAGATTGCCTCCACCAAACTATGTGCCGGCCAGTAGAGAGCAGATATCGCAGAAGTATCCACAGAATGGCCAACTCCGTCAAAAACCAGGGCAGACACCTTCACACCAGGAGTACAACAGACATAGTTCGTGACCTGGATTCGTTGGCCCTGTCCGCCGACTTGAAATCGGCGTCTGAAACTGAGGATCCCCTCAGGGGCTGGGGCTGCTTCTCCGTTTAGGGCAGGGATTCTCCAATCTCTGAGCGCAAGGGCTGCGCTCAAGTCAAACGACCCGCGAGCATTTAGGCGCTCCGCCGATTGACACAATACGGCCTCACGCCCCCGCTTCCTGCTCCAGCGCCTCGGCCAGTGCCAGGTATTTCGCGTGTACCCCTTCGCCGGCGTCCTCGTGCTCGACGCGCTCGAAATCCTCGACTACCTGAGCCTGCCTGGCAACCGGGATCACCTGGTCGGCCAGCGGGAAAAGGATGCCGTTCTCTTTGTCGATGTGCTGGCGCAGCAGCGCGGCGTACCCTCGGGCATTGTTGACCAAGTCGGCTCGGGCCGACGCCATCGCCTGCTGCCAGTCGATTGGCTGCGTCGCGCATGCCGAGGGTGAAGACCCGGCCTTGCTCATGCTCGGCCAACATCACCGGGATCGGCCCGCCTTGCCTCGGCAGACCAGCACCCACCATCGCCTCGAAAAGTACGCCTTCTTCCTTCTTGTGGTGGCAGCCATCGGCGAAGCCCTTGATGAAGTCGGCTGCATCCAGGAAGAACCCTGGGCGCACATCCTGCCCCGCGGCCAGCCGACCCGTTTCGATTTCCAAGGGGCCAATCACGCGCAGGATCACCTCGTGTTCCTGCATGAGGGTGTCTGTTGCTTGCACAGTATGCCTCCGAAATCAATAAGAAGTAACGAATGATGAGTAACGGTTACTCATTTCTGGTTACTCGTCATAGGATACAAGCCAGACACGAATTTGTCACGGACTTTTGTCACGCGACGAGAAACTTTCTCCTGGTGGGTCGCAACTGGTCATGTTTAACAAAAAAACGCGTAGAATGGCGCGAATAAGACACGATGGTCCTATCACCACATTGAGGAAGGTATGCGAAACAGTCGCGCCCGCTTGACAGCGCCAGGAAAAGCGTTATCATAAGATTTGCGCCCACCGTATCTGCATCGTTCCCCTCCGCGGTCTCACCATATGTGGTTGCAACGTGCTGCACAGCACAAGGAGGTTGTCACACATGAAGCGGATCCTGCAAACTCTCGGCCTCGTCACTATCCTGATCCTCGTCACTTGCAGTGTTACCTTCGCTGGCCTACCCGCCGCCAAAGGCGGCCCTGCCGGCGATCTGCCACTGCCCAAGGTCGGAGCCCCATCTCTGGTCGGTCTTCCCACCGTCGCGACAGGTCAGACCGACGGCGGGGCCTTCTACACCATCATCGTCCCGCCCAACTGGAACGGCGATCTGGTGATCTGGAACCATGGTTTCAGCTTCACACCGCCCGCTCCGGTGGATCCCACCGATCCAAACTCCATCGGGCCTCTGGCCGATTGGCAGCTCGCCGAGGGCTATGCGGTAGCGGCCTCAAGCTACCAGCGGGCCGGCTGGGCCGTGTTCCACACCAAGAACGACCTCCAGAACCTGGTTGGCGTCTTCAGGACCAAGTTCGGGAAGCCCAAACAGGTATGGCTGTATGGAGCATCGCTGGGCGGCATAGTAACCGCCGAAGCAATCGAGGAGGCCCATCTGGGCAACGTGGTCGGGGCGCTGTCGTACTGCGGGGCAGTGGCGGGCAGCCGCAACTGGGACGGCGCGCTCGACCTACGCCTGATCTATGATACGGTATGCGCCAACACCCCGGAGGCGGCGCTCCCAGGCGGCGCCACTGGCTTGCCGGCGGGTTTCGCGTTGAGCGACGACGAATTGCGAGGAAAGATCAACGCCTGCACAGGCTACAAGCTTCCGATGGAGATGCGTACCGCAACTCAAAGCATGAATTTTGCGGCCATCGTGGGTGTGCTCCGCCTGCCCGTCGAGATCCTGGCCGTCCCCGAAGTTGACAATGTGTACGAGCCCTTCTTTGAGGCCATGAAGTACCGCGACCGTTGGCATGAGCGATCTGGTCTTTGATCCGGGCAAGTTGAGCGGCCACCAGGGCACCGGCAATGGGGCGTCGACTATGACGACCCATATATCAACGCTGCGATCGCGCTGCGTGTCGCCTGCTACTGGCGCCGCCAAACGCCTGCACTCGAATTACACGCCGACGGTGCGGTGGGCAGCACCAAGATCGTCTCTATGCACACCGATAAGGACCCGGTGGTCATCGTCGAAAACGAAAGCGTCTGGGCTGGCGTGGTGCCGGCGGTCAACCTGACGACGGCCGTCGCGGTGGAGGCTGTGCCGACCCATTGCGGGTTCACCGCGGCAGAGGCCGTCGCCGGCTGGGAGATGTTGCGCGGGTGGGTAAGTGGCGGACCTCAACCCAGTGCGGCGAGCATCCATGAGGCTTGCGTGCTCATCTCCGCGAACCCCGCGACTCCTGGGCCCTGTCGTATTGATCCCTCTTACGTGGTCAAAAACATGGACTGGCGCATCCGCCCACGCTAG
>CAVVYO010000002.1:0-272272 GCA_963752515.1 Candidatus Glassiibacteriota bacterium
TATCCCAGACTACGTTCATTTGGCAGATATTCCGGCGGCTCGGGCACTCCAATTGACCCGTATCAGATAGCCACTCCCTGCGACCTTATGACGCTCGCAAACGATATTAACGATTACAATAAATGTTTTCTTATGACCGCCGATATCGACCTCGACCCATGTATTCCCGGGAATAAGGTCTTTACATCAGCCTTAATTGGGCCAGCCTGGTTTAAGGGCACTTTTGACGGCAATCAGCATAAAATTATTAATCTGACAATTTATTCTGGCGGCTCCACAATTCACTATTACGCCTTGTTTGGTTGGATTGACAACACGGGCGTTGTGAAAAATCTGGGCTTGGAAAATGTATCTGTTTCAGGAGGCGGTTCTCAAGGGACAGGCGCATTAGCAGGTTATAATAACGGCACTATTTCCAATTGTTTCTCAACAGGCAATGTTATTGGCGGTGATTCCACGTATTGGATTGGAGGTCTTGTCGGCGGAGGCAGCGGGAATATCAGTAATTCGTTTTCAACGTGCAATGTCACAGGATACATTTCAATGTATGCTGGCGGCCTGGTAGGAGACTGCAGCGGTTATATTACCAATTGCTATTCCACCGGCAACGTTACCGGTGGAGATTATTTGCAGGCTTCAGGCGGTTTTGCAGGACAAGTCGGATACGGCACCATCAGCAATTGTTATTCAACAGGCAAAGTCTCCTGCGGGGCATGGTCATTTGATATTGGCGGATTCGCTGGAGAAATGGGCGAAATGACCGAACCAAATATCATAAATTGTTATTCAACTGGTGATGTAAATTGCGGGAATGGTTCGTCCTCCATAGGTGGTTTCATCGGACAAAATCAGGGGAATATTATTGATTGTTATTCAACGGGTAAAGTTGCTCAAACCAGTCCATACACAGGCGGTTTTGCAGGCAGTGTAAATTTCAATTGGAATATCATAGGAAGTTATTTCCTCCAGAGCGCAGGCCTAAATAATGGTTACGGGACACCGCTGACGGATGCACAAATGAAACAGCAAAGCAGCTTCGTCGGCTGGGATTTTACGACTACATGGCGAATGAGATGTGAGGGAATGAATTATCCTAAACTGAATTGGCAGGCGATACCGGAGGCGGATTTCGGTTGTCCGGATGGCGTGAATTTCATCGATTACGCTTTCTTTTCCAATCGCTGGATGAACACAAACTGTGCTGCCAATAACGACTGCGACGGCACGGATTTTGATTTCTCAGGGACAGTTGATATAGATGACCTTAAAGTTTTCTGCGGCTACTGGCTGGAAGGATTATGAATTTACGAATTATCATATATGGATTGCGATTGATACTTGCAACTGTGTCGCTTATATCTTTTTCAACGACCGCTATTGCCAAATACTCCGGCGGGACAGGCGAGCCGAATACCCCTTACCAAATCGCGACAGCAGAAGACCTTAACGATATCGACAACCATACTGAAGATTTCAGTAAATGTTTCATAATGACCGACGACATAAATCTTGCTCAATACGCAGGCGAGCAATTTAATCTTATCGGGACTTCAAGCACAAGATTTACAGGAAGCTTTGATGGTAACGGTTATGTAATTAAAAATTTCACTTATGACGCCTCTTATTATGATTACTGCGGCATGTTCCGATTTACAGGCACACAGGCAATTCTAAAGAATGTAAATTTGTCCGATGTGAATATTTGTGGTGATTACCATGTCGGAGCTCGGGTTGGTGATAACAGAGGAACAATAGTTAATTGTAAAGTTTCAGGGCAGGTAAACGGTTATTATTGGGATGTTGGCGGTCTGGTGGGGTACAGCGAAAGCGGCGTATTAAGTGACTGCATTTCCAATGCTTCTGTCAGTTCTAAGCTTGGAGAAGCAGGCGGATTGATAGGATATGTGTACGGTACAAACCTGATAAATTGTCATGCAACCGGCGATGTTGCTGACGGCTGAGGGGGCGAGCCGTGCGGCCTTGCGGGTCACGCCAGAGACTGCTTCATAACCAATAGTTCCGCAACAGGAAATGTAACAGGTTCGTGGTGTGTCGGCGGGCTTGTAGGACTTAATGACGCCAATATCGCCGGCTGTTTCGCAACGGGCAATGTAACTGCAACTACGGGAGGCGGAGGGCTTATCGGGGCGAACATGGAATACTTCTAATGATATATCCAACTGTTATGCAACAGGCACTGTCTATTCCGTCCAGCACGCAGGGGGCTTTGCCGGAGAAAGCATTGATCGACAATCATTTATAAATTGTTATTGCACCGGACAAGCTGTTGCTGCTGATGCAAATAACGGAAGTTTCGTTGGATTTATATATGATAATTTCCCTCAATTAAATTATTCCATTTTTGAAAATTGTTTTTCATTAAATCATGATGCAAATCCCACCCTTTGTACAGTTGGCAGGCTCCCAGGTACTAATTTGCCGGGAAATCCCGACGGAATTATCGCTGCAACGATGCAAAGTCTGAAAACGCAATCTACATTTACAAATGCCGGCTGGGATTTTATTACACCTGTCTGGAAGATTTGTGAAAGTCAATCATATCCCCAGCTTGCCTGGGTAAAATATTCCGGCGGCTCAGGAACTTCTGAAGACCCACATCAAATAGCCAGCCCCTGCGACTTAATGGCATTAGCGGCTGATACAAACGATTATAACAAATGTTTCATAATGACCTCCGACATCAATATGGCCGGGCAGGCCTTCGGGCCGGCAATCGTTCGCCAGATATCAGCGGAAGCGATGGTTTTCAGGGTGCGTCATTTACGGGAATATTTGACGGCAATGGTCATAAGGTAGCAAACTTTAGTTTATATACCACTCATCAGTACATTGGTTTATTTGGTCAAATCGGTTCCGGCGGCTCTGTCAAGAATCTTGGGCTTGAAAATTTTACGGTCAGCGGTAATAAATATGCCGGTGGTTTGTCAGGGAACAACATCGGTACGATCCGCAATTGCTATTCGACAGGTCAGGTAAACGGCGATACTCAGGCTTATTATATTGGCGGTTTGGTGGGTACAATAGCGGCGGTATCACAGCCTGCTATACAGTGCCTCAGAGTAATGGGCTTAATGCAGTTTACAAGATTAGCGATTATTTTGAAATCGAAGGAACCAATCCGCCGGATCAGATCAGCGGGAATAGTTACGTAGGCGGCTTGGCAGGGTTGAATGCAGGCAGTATTACGGCCAGCTATTCGACATTTCGAGCCAGCGGCACTAATGCTATAGGCGGTTTGTTGGGCGGCAATACCGGCAGTATCAGCAGTTGTTATTCGACAGGTACGGCCGCCGGGACTTCGAACATCGGCGGATTTACCGGCTTTAATATGGGCAGTATTATAAACTGTCACTCGACAGGTCAGGTAAACGGTGCTTATATGCTAATCGGCGGTTTTGCAGGGGAAAACTTGGGCAGCATCAGCACTTGCTATTCAACCGGTAATGTTAGCGGCAGTTCCGGAGCCAATACGGTCGGCGGCTTCGTGGGAGACAATGACAGCGGCGGACTAATCAGCAGTTGTTATTCAACAGGCGCGGTTAGTGTTACTGCAAATGGAGTAAATGTAGGCGGTTTGGCCGGGATGAACTACGCAGGCAATATTATCAATTGTTTTACAACAGGTTCTGTCAGCGGTCCCGATAAAGTTGGCGGCCTTGTAGGCAGAACATACCACGGTAGCAGCATTAATTATTGTTTTTCAGTTGGGCAGACAACCGGTTCTACTAATGTCGGTGGTTTGGTGGGGGTCAACGATAGCGACAGCAATACTTTAAATAGTTTCTGGGATACCAATACCTCCGGCCAAACGAGCAGTGCGGGCGGCACAGGTAAAACTACCGTCGAAATGAAGACGAAAACTACATTTACTTCGGCTGGATGGGATTTTGACGCTAATTGGGCGATATGTGAAAGGACAAATTATCCTCGACTGCTATGGTCGATACCGGCTGCGGATTTTGTCTGTCCGGATGGCGTGAACTTCATTGACTACTCTTTCTTTGCCGATCGCTGGATGAACACAAACTGCGCCGCCAATAATAACTGCGACGGCACGGATTTCGATACTTCAGGGACAGTGGATATAGCTGACCTGAAAGTTTTCTGCGGCTACTGGCTCCAGGGCCTGTAAGCTAACTATTTTTATTTTCAATCGAGATTACCACAGTGTCCCTACTCATCGGGACTATTCGCAATAACAATACGCAATTTGGGAGGATTACAAATGTCAAAAGTAAAATATCTTAAGACAAAGCAGTCAGGAGTTCTAAGGATTTATTCACAGGCCAGCTTAATGAGGAGGAAGTTTTAGAAAAGTGGGAGTGAGGCGGGCGACTTATAGCAGATGGCATAAGACGGATAATTTTGCAGCTGAGTATAAGAAGCGACTGAAGCAGGCGAAGCGGAAAAGCGAACTGATAATCGCGAGGTTCGCTCCTGTGGCCGCGAGCAAATTAGTGGAATTGACGCAATCGGAGAAAGAGGAAACCGCCCGCAAGGCATGTCTGGATGTGATTAATCACTTTCGCCGCAAGGCCAAAGAAAGCAGCGACGGAAAAGAGCAACCCGAAGCGGAAAAAGCTGCCGGAATTGTCGCCGGAAAAGGCGAGCAGATTATTAGCGGCATTGGCGGCTGAAAAATGAGGGAGTATTCAGAAAAAACAGGGGTAATAATAACCACCCAATAACGAAGGGAGACACATGCTCATTTAGAGTTCGTCTAAGTGCAGAGCGGTCTCCCTGGGTATTATCATCGCCTTCTTTTTGCCGTTTTTTTGAGGCCCGATGCCTCGCGGATATTCACCATCCTCCGTAAAAAGTATAAGTCATATTTTCAAAAATGCAAAACGGCAGCTCGTTATGATTGAAAATTGTTAATTGATTATTGATTATTACAAACGGCAGGGATGGGGACAATAATCATCAATTATTACTTTGTGGGTTTGGCGATGCGGTGATTACAAGAACAGGAGGTAGGGCTATTTGAGGGGACATAAAAAAAGAGAGACGTAGGCCCAAAAATTCTCGCCCTCGCTTTCTTCCAAAGGGCAGCGTCTCTCTTTAAAAAAGCTTTCAGCATTAACCCCGCCCTGTTTTGGAAAGCCGAGGCACTTGAGAGTCCACTGCTTTCGCACGCTTCAACGCCCTTCGGCAACGAGCCGAAGCACCAAAACAGAGCGGAGGCAATCTTCCACTTAAAATATACGTTTTATTTTCAGCGGGCCAAAATAAATGCGGCAAAAAATTATTGAGCCGGCGGGCTATTTGCCGTTATAATCGTCCGCCTGATAAATTAAGGAATTGACCATCCTCGCGACCGGAAAGGATACGATTGATGAAGATAGCTATTGGCGCAGACCAGGCAGGTTTCAAATACAAAGAGACAATAAAAAAGTTCCTTATCGAGAAGGGACATACCGTTGACGATTTCGGCACGGATTCCGAAAAGCCGTGCGATTACCCCGATATTATGAGGCCTGTGGCAAAGGCCGTCGCCGCGGGCAAATACGACCGCGGAATCATATTTGGCGGCTCAGGCAACGGCGAAGCGATGGTCGCCAACAGGGTCAAAGGCATCCGATGCGCCTTGTGCTGGGATTTGCGTTCCGCTCGGCTGAGCAGGCAGCACAACGATGCCAATATCCTGTCGATGGGCCAGCGCATGATTGCGATTGAGGAAGCCCTTGAAATCGTCGAGCTTTGGCTCAATACCCCGTTCGACGGCGGCAGGCATCTTACCCGGATACAAAAAATCGACGCGGAATAAATTCAGTCAGGAGGTTTGAAAATGAAAAAGATAACATTGCTCGCAATGTCAATGTTGCTTATCGCCGGCTGTTTGTGTTTTCAGTGCCTCAGATCACTACTGCGCTTGTTCTTTTTGACCCTCAAAAAGATGTCAACGATGTCCAAATCCAGCCGGTCGCGGCGAATATCTCCTTCACAGATGCGCATAACTGCTTGTTGAAACCGAACCAAACAAAGAATATCCGGGCGTAATCTTCAAACCAAAATCGGGCGAGTGGAATCTGTCGGAATACTCGGAAGTATCGGTGGAATTAAAAAATACCGGCACTGAGCCGATAAGATTATATTTGCGGGTTGATAATTCCAACGCGGATATGTGGTCAAACAGCAATCTGCAGAGCGTTATGCTGAAACCCGGCGAGAAGCGCAAACTATCAACGTTTTTGATGCTCGGGCCGTGGCAGTTTCGACAAACCAATCACGCTAATCGGTATGCGCGGCAGCCCCGGCGACAAAGGCGGCATCAATCCGTCGAAAGTTACACAGATTTATGTTTTTACGGACAGCGCAAAAACGCCGCAAAGTTTCGAGATTGAAAGCATCACGGCAGGCGGAGCAGTTCAAGATGCTCAATGCCGATAAATTTATTCCATTTATTGACCAGTTCGGCCAGTTCATTCATAGCGACTGGCCCGGTAAAACTCATTCGCTCGAAGAAATGCAGCAGCGTAAACAGGCCGAGGAAAAACAGCTCGCGGAAAATCCCGGGCCTGATAACTGGGACGACTTCGGCGGATATAAGGCAGGGCCAAAACTCAATGCGACCGGCTTTTTCCGCGTCGAGAAATACCAGGGAAACTGGTGGCTGGTTGACCCGAATGGAAATCTCTTCTGGTCGCACGGAATTGACTGCGTGCGGATGGCAGAAGCTCAACGCCGATTAGCGACCGCGAAAAATATTTCGCCAATCTGCCGGAAGCCAATTCGCCTTTCGGAAAGTTTTACGGCACCGGCTCCTGGGCGCCTCACGGCTATTACCAGACAGCATTCGCCTTACAAAACTTATGATTTTTCAAAGGCCAACCTGATGCAAAAATATGGTCAGGACTGGCAGCAGCTAAGCGGCGAAACCGCTACATAAACGATTGCGCAACTGGGGTCTAAACACAATCGCGAACTGGTCAAGCGAGGCGGTTTATCTGATGCGCAAAACTCCCTACACGGCCACCATCCGTTGCAACGCGAAAAAAATCGAAGGCTCCTCCGGATACTGGGGAAAATTTTACGATGTATTCGACCCCGGCTTCAGGCAGGCGGTTCGTCAGGGTATGGAACGGGAAAAAGGCAAATCTGCCGGCGACCCGTGGTGTGTCGGATTTTTTGTAGATAACGAATTGTCCTGGGGCGATGAAACGTCACTGGGCCTTGCGGCTCTTGCCTCGCCCGCCGAACAGCAGGCCAAAAAAGTGCTCGTCGAAGACCTCAAGGCAAAATACCAGACAATAGAAAAACTCAACACCGCCTGGGACACCAATTTTGCCGGCTGGGATACGATGTTACAGGACAAATTTACTCCGCCGGATAAGCAGAATTGGGCCAAAACAAAAGCGTTCGCCGACCTTTCGGCGTTCTATACCAAAACAGCAGAGACCTATTTTGCCGTTGTCCGCGAGGAGCTGAAAAAAGTTGCGCCGAATCAGTTATATCTCGGCTGCCGGTTCGCGTGGGTCAATGACCTGGCGATACGCGCCGCTGCGAAATATTGCGACGTGGTCAGTTTCAATATTCTATGACTATGGTGTCGAAGGACGCAGCCTGCCGGACAATATCGATTTGCCCATAATCATCGGCGAGTTTCATTTCGGTGCGCTTGACCGCGGGATGTTCCATCCCGGCTTGAAAAGGGCAGCCGACCAGAACGACCGCGCGGACAAATACTCCGAGTATGTTCGCGGGGCGCTTCGCAATCCCTATATCGTCGGGACGCACTGGTTTCAGTATCAGGACCAGCCGACAACCGGCCGAGGCGACGGCGAGAACTACCAGATTGGTTTTGTCGATATCGCCGACACGCCCTATCCGGAGATAATCGCCGCCAGCCGGGACATCGGCCGGACAATGTATGAATACCGGCTAAAGCAACAAATAGACCCAGTAATGGCAGCCTTTTCAATTCATAAATCATAGTACTTCATTGAAACTCGTCATTCCGAGTCAGCGAAGCGGAGTCGAGGAATCTGTTTAAACCAAATTTTTCCACAGTCAAAACGGGAGGATAATTATGTCTCGCGCAGAAACACTATCTATAAAGTCGCAAATCGAAAAAGCTGACATGTATTATGAATCGCTTAGGCTCAAGAGGCCCGCGACAAAAGATGACTGAAAAAATACATCAAGGAATTTCTGGGAATCGATGTGCCGGATAAGCGGATTTGCCCGGAGCACAGCAGTCCGCTGGATTATCTCTGGCACAGCTTCAACTGTGATTTTTCTAAATCCCAAACCAGCTCAATGCCGATTGTGTTGTCTGGGCCAATCGCGGCGGGGGCAAGACCGAGCTTGCGGCTGTGGCGACGCTGCTGGATTGCGTCTTCAAGCCCAATTGCCAGGTGCGGATATTGGCCGGCTCGGAAGACCAGGCGGGGAGAATGTATCAGTATCTCACCGGATTTTTGCGCAACGGTTTCGACAAATTTCTCGCGGAACCAATCCGCAGGACAGGCTGCCGATTTGCCAATGGTTCGGCGGTTGATAGTTCTGACGCAATCGCAGGCGAGCGTCCGGGGCCAGCATATCCAGAAACTTCGCTGCGACGAGGTCGAGCTTTTCGATAACGATGTTTTCAACGCCGCGAAATTCACCACGCAAAGCACGGACAGTATTATCGCCGGCATGGAAACAATCAGCACAATGCACAAACCATACGGTCTTATGCAAAAAATTGTCTCAATCAGCTGCGTCAAAACCAGTCACGCCGGTTTTCAAATGGTGCGTGTGGGAGACAATCGAAAAATGCACGGACAGGAATTGCTCGCAATGTCCCCTGTGGGCTGATTGCGCGGGCAGGGCGAAAGAGGCGGCGGGTTATTTGAAAATTGACGACTGCATTACGCAGATGCGCCGCAGCAGCAGGGCGGGCTGGGAGGCGGAGATGCTGTGTATGAAACCAAATCTCGAAAATGTCGTCTTTGACCAGTTCGATATGGCCGCTCATGTCAGGCCTGTCGAATACGATGCGAATTTGCCTTTGTATCGCTCGCTGGATTTCGGCTTTACCAATCCGTTTGTCTGCCTGTGGATTCAGGTTGATAGCGATGGTGTTGTGCGGGTGATTGACGAATACGTGCGCACTCGCGCGACAATCGACGTTCACGCGGCTGAATTGAAGGCCAGAATTCCCGGTTCGAGCGAATCACGGCAAGATGGCGAGTCACGCGTTATCGCGACATTTTGCGACCCGGCAGGCGCGGGAGTAAATGATGTTACCGGCACAGGCGCGGTTCGTGAATTGCGCTCGCTTGGCATCAATGTGCGTTATCGCAGAAGCGGCGTCGCTGAGGGTATCGAGTCAATCCGCAGGGCGATACGCGATGGCGCAGGGCAAAAGCCGATTTGTTATCTCACCCAGATGCGCCCGCCTTATCGAGGCCTTTGTCTGCTATCACTATCCTGATACGCCGACAGCAAACGAATTACCCCTCAAAGATGGCGTTTACGACCACCCAATCGACGCCCTGCGTTATTTCTTCATAAACTTACGAACATACCGCAGAGAACAGGACATAGGATTTATTGAAAGCAATGAGGGAAGGGTCGCTTTCTGCGCAGAAAAAAAAAAACAGGACTGGGTCGGAGGGAGGGGAGAAAGCGAGATATCCCAGCCCTGTTGTTGGTACAAAATTTTAACAAAAATGGCGCATAGTGCCTATGGGTGTGGGATCATCTCGGCAAACTCTCGCCTCTATATCATTAACAATAATTATTTTACCATAACTCAGCCGGATTCGACAAGGGAAATTTCAGGAAAAAAACACGTATTTTTTGCCTTTCCTGGCGAAAAACAACCCGCTCAAATCTGCCTTTATAAGACATCCTTGTGTTTGCGTAAAACCCAGAGATTTGCGTATAACCGCTCAAAGAGGGAAAAAGATTGGGCTGCGGTCAGGAGGGAGGAGAGGAGAGAATTACCGCAGCCCGTGGTCATCGTTCTAAACCTATACGCAGGCCGGTTCGAATAGGTTCATATCTTTAAAACATATTGCTGAAAATCATCAGCTCGCTTAAAAACCGATGATAAATGAAACAGACGCAGGAGTCAAACAAAATAAATAAAACCGCTATCATCGGCGTCAAATTCCATCTTCGCCAACACAGGGCGGTTGTTTCGGCTCTTTAGCCGCGTATCGGAAACAGGACCGCTGCGGCGATTGACGAGAATCTCGTGTGCCAAGGCTGTAACCTACGGCCAGCAGGGTCGGCCCAAGAAAAACGCCGATGAAGCCGAATGTCATGACACCTCCGAGCACGCCGATAAGCGTTACGATAAACGATAATTTAGAGCCGCGGCTGATGATGTAAGGTTTTATGAAGTTATCGATTGAGCTGATACAGAGCACGCCGTAGAGAATCATAAAAACACCCCAGCCGATTCGTTCCTCTGAGAAAAGCCATACAGATGCGGTTACCCAGATAAGCGGCGGGCCGACGGGAATAAAACTAAGGAAAAAAGTCAATATCGCCAGCAGCATCGGCGAAGGCACCCCCGCAATGGCAAATCCTATGCCCGCAACAATCCCCTGGGCCAAAGCAGTGCCTATCGCGCCATATACGACGCTTTGCACGGTTGTTTTGACGATATCAAAGAGACGCTTGGCATGGTCGCCGCTTATTCGCTGGAAGGCCTCGCGAAGATTGGCGATTACGCCTTCTCCGTCACGGTATAGAAAAAACGCAATCAGCACGCTCATCGCGAGATTGAAAACGCCCTGGGCAAAACCGAGACTGTGTTTGAGCAGCCACAACCCGGCCTGCTCAAACCAGGGTTTGAGCCGGTTTAAGACGGGCTCCGCATTTTCGACCATGTCGGACCAAAACTCGCTGATTTTCCTGCCCGCGAATGGAATACGTTCGACCCACGCGGGGGGAGCCAGCAATGTCGTGTCCTTATTGGTTTCGAGCCATTTCAGCCCTGAGCTGATGCTGTCGGTTAAGGTCAGGCCGATAAAAAGAAACGGTATAAAAAGCACGAGTAAAAGAATGATAGTCATTACCGCCGCGGTAAGATTGCGCCGGCCGCGAAACCATTTCAATAACAATTCACGCAAAGGCCATGTGACAAAACACATGATGGCCGCCCAGATAATAGCCACGGCAAACGGCCGCAGCACAAGCAGGCAGCCGACGACTATCGCAGCCGATGAGGATTAATCCCGCTATCTGTTCGATTTTTTGCTGGTTTTTTATCATTTCAATTCCCCTGTTCGCCTACCCGCATGAGTATATAGTCCCGCCTGCCGCATAGCAACCGTGAAACCATCGCCTGCGGTATTGTCAATTAATGTGCTGATTATTGAAACAGGAAGTTTTTGCGATTATTTTACGCCGTCGATTGTGAATGAGTTAAAAAATTTCGAGATATCCTGCTCGTGGCCTTTATCTGTCGGGGCGATGAACATAAGCTCGTAGAAACGCGGGCTTGCGAGGATAAACCTTCCGGTAACAAATGCCTTGCCGGGTATTTCGATGATAACATCTCTTGCGGGCAGGCCGTGAAAATCGATATTTGGTTTCGCTGACGAGCCGGCCGTTGACGTTTTTAACGGCGCCGTTTCTTGCGCCATCGAGAGTTTTTTGCGGGTCGGTCGAATTAATGAGTTGTGCCGGATAATCGGCATACGCGACGACGCAGCCGGCTTTGCTTGAGCCGGCCGTAAACATAACCATATCCACCTTCCCGACCGGCGTGTCTAAGACCTGATTCTGGGCTTTGGGTTTTCCGGGCATCAGGACGGTGAAACGCCCTTCATCGCTTCGAAATTCCTTAAACGGGGCGAGTTTGTCGCCGGCAGTGAACATGTGTATGATGGCAGTAAACAACGATAAATCCGACAGCGAAGCCGGCGACTCTCTTCAGAATGTCCATTTTTTCTCCTTACGGAACAGCAAGTTCAGTTCGCAGATATTAGTCAGGCCGGGCCGCAGCGTCAAGTATTGGTGTCGGAATCGGCGTCGGCGGACACAAAAACTTATATTGGCGGAAATTGTTGATTGACGTGTGCCTACAGCAATCATAAACTTACGATTTTACACACACTAAGTTATTTGGAGACAAAGGCGTGGAAGAAGCTATTACCAAGGCCCGCGGACTTATTGAGGCGATGGCGTACATTCGCAAGTTCCGGGGCAAAATTGTGGTGGTGAAATTAGGCGGCAGTGTTCTGGACGACGAATGTCTGCAAAGGAAGCTGCTGACCGACGTGGCGTTTATGTCAACCGTCGGCATCAGGACGATTATCGTCCACGGCGGCGGCAAGGCGATTACCCGCGCGATGAACGAGGCGGGCCTGGAGCCGGTATGGGTCCAGGGCAGACGCTATACCGATGAGCGGACGCTGCGGATAGTCGAACATACGCTGGTGCACAGCGTAAATGACCCGGTCTGCAAAGTGCTGGGTGAACTGGGCTGCCGGACAATGGCGCTTCATACGCTAAGCTCTTGCGTGCTGTTTGCCGAGCAGTTGCGACTTAGACGGGCCGGACGGACGCAAACTCGATTTGGGTTTTGTCGGCAAGGTTAATGAAGTCAACGGCCAGCTTTTGAAGACGCTTTGTGCCGACGGGACGATACCGGTAATCGCCTCGGTCGCGATGGACCAGTTCGGCGGGACACTCAACGTCAACGCCGATACCGCGGCGGGCAAAGTCGCCGCGGCGGTCGATGCCGAAAAATTAGTAATGGTCAGCGACACGCACGGCATTAGAATGGATATGAAAGACCCCAATAGCTGGGTTTCGAGTTTGAATGAGCAGAAGATTAAGGAAATGATTGACGCGAAAATTATTACAGACGCGATGTTCCCCAAGGTCGAGGCGTGCTTAATCGCCCTTGAGGCGGGCGTCAAAAAGGCGCATATAATCGACGGCCAGATTGAGCATTCGCTTTTGCTTGAGATTTACACCGACAAAGGCGTTGGAACTGAAATAGTGAAATGAAAGAAAGATTTAGAATCCAGAAATGGAGAATTTAGAAAACGAAAGATGAAATGACTACACAGGAAACAATAGAGCTTTACAGTAAATACGTAATCGCCAATTACAAACGGCTGCCGCGGGTGATTGTCAAAGGCGAAGGCAGTTATCTTATAGGATGCCGAAGGCAATAAGATTCTCGATATGTTCCCCGGCTGGGCGGTCAGCGGCATCGGCCATTGCCATCCGAAAGTTGTCGATGCGATTCGCAAACAGGCGGGCGAGCTTCTGCATATCGATAACACGTTTTACTCAGAGCAGCAGGGCCAGTTGGCGAAACTGCTTAGCGAACGCGGCTTCGGCGGAAAATGCTTTTTCTGCAACAGCGGCGCAGAGGCAAACGAAGGCGCTTTGAAACTGGCGCGATTGGCGACAGCCGAAGGCAAATACAAATTCATTACCGCCGAAGGCAGCTTCCACGGCCGGACATTCGCGACGGTTACCGCGACGGCTCAGCCCAAGTATCACGAGGGCTTCCTGCCGTTGCTGCCGGGTTTCGTTTATGTCCCCTATAACGATATAGACGCACTCGAAAAGGCGTTCACCGATGAGGTTTGCGCGGTGATGATTGAGCCGATTCAGGGCGAGGGCGGCATCAACGTCGCGACAAAGGAATATGTCGAGAAGATTCGCCAGTTGTGCGACGAAAAAGGCGCGGTGATGATTTTCGACGAGGTGCAGACCGGCATGGGACGCACGGGCAAATGGTTCGCGTATCAGCATCATGATGTTGAGCCGGATATTATTACGCTGGCAAAGGCGCTCGGCGGCGGCGTGGCAATCGGCGCGATGATGGCAAAAGAGGAACTCGCCGCCAAATTAGTCCCCGGCAAGCACGCCTCGACATTCGGCGGCAACTGCATCGCCTGTGCGGCAGGCATAGCGGTCGTCGAGGCGATTGAAGAAGACAACCTCATCGAAAACGCGGTGAAGATGGGCGAATACGCGAAACAGAAACTCGAACAGCTCGGCGAAAAATATACAATCATCAAGGAAGTCCGCGGGAAAGGCCTTATGATTGGCGTACAGCTTGCTTCGCCGGGCGCTGAGATAGTCGATAAATGCCTCGCGCGGGGCCTGCGTATCAACTGCACGAACAATACCGTGCTGCGTTTTATGCCCGCGATGATTGTCACAAAAGAGCAAATCGACGAGGCGATAAATATTCTTGATAGTGTTATGCGAGACAACTCGTCACGGCGAACATAGCGGAGACGGAAATGAGACACTTTTTATGCATAAGTGATTGTTCGACTGAAGAATTAAACGAACTGCTCGATTTAAGCATCTCGCTGAAAAAGCTGTATAAATCCGGCGGGCGGGATGTATGTCTGGCGGGCAAGGTTCTGGCGATGGTCTTCGAGAAGCCAAGCTTGCGGACGCGAATCAGCTTCCAGGTCGCGATGAGCGATTTGGGCGGCAGCTCGATATTCATCCGCCCCGAAGACGTAGGCGGCATCGGCGCACGCGAGCCGATTAAGGATATGGCGCGGGTCTTGAGCCGATATGTTGACGGCATTATGGCGCGGACCTTCGCGCATAATACCGTTGTTGAGCTTGCAAAATATTCGACTGTGCCCGTGATAAATGCGCTGACCGATTTTTCGCATCCCTGCCAGGCGATGGCGGACGTGCTTACGATAAAGGAACACCTGGCTCGATCTGTCGGGCGTTAAAATCGCGTTTGTCGGCGACGGCAACAACGTGGCGCAATCGCTGGCTTTTACGGCCGCGAAATTCGATATGAAATTAGTCGTCGCCTCGCCCAAGGGTTACGAGCTTGACTGGGGCACAATAGAAAAAACAAACAGCATAAAGGCCGACAGCGTCTCGATTACCAATGACCCTGTAAAGGCGGTCGCTGGCGCCGATGTCGTCTATACCGATACATGGGTCAGTATGGGCCAGGAAAATGAAAAGCAGAAACGCATCAAGGCCTTCAAGGGTTTCCAGGTCAACGCCGAGCTTCTCAAATCCGCGCCGAAAGGCATAAAAATTATGCACTGCCTGCCCGCGTATCGCGATTATGAAATCACCGATGAAGTCGTCGAAAGCGCCAACTCGATTATCTTCGACCAGTCCGAAAACCGCCTGCACTTCCAGCGTGCGCTGGTGAAGAAACTGATGAGCTAAAGGCAGATGCGGATTGTAACAAAGAGATTGATTTTACGGCCTCCCACTCTTAAAGACGCCGAGGATATTGCGGCCAACGCCAATCACATCAATGTATCAAGATATCTCGCTCTTGTGCCGTATCCTTACAGCGTAAAAGACGCGAGGGATTTTATAAAGCTCTGCCGGAAAAAAGCGAAACGTAATCCGTATAATTTCGGGATAACGCTTAAACACTCAGGAAAACTCATCGGAATGATTGGTTTTACGGGTCTTGATAAATTCACCGCCAAAGCCGAAGTCGGTTACTGGCTCGGTAAAAAATACTGGGGGCAGGGAATTACCACCGAAGCGCTGAAAGCGATTGTTAAATTTGCCTTTCGCAAACTTAAACTGGTCCGGCTTCAGGCGGATGTGGCCATTGAAAACAAGGCCTCGGCGAACCTCTTGAAGAAAGTCGGTTTCAAAAAAGAGGGCTTGAAACGAAAAGGGGGAAGGGCGAAATCGACCGGCAAATGGCACAATACCTATCTTTTCGGCCTTGTGAGGTCTGACGTTAAATTATGAGAAAGATACTTGTAGCCAGCACTAATCCGGGGAAACTCAAAGAATTGCGTGAGATGCTCGGTCAGGCGATATCGAATGGGTTGGCTTGTCTGATTTTCCTAATGTCAGCGAGATTGAGGAAGATGGCCAAACATTTGCCGAGAACGCCCGCAAAAAAGCAATCGGCTACGCCAAAGCAACCGGCCTGTGGACCCTTGCGGATGATTCGGGATTGGTTATTGATGCCCTCGGCGGCCGGCCGGGAGTCATGAGTGCAAGATTTGCTGTTGGTTCTGACGAGTCACGAGTCACGAGTCACGAGCGACGGACTCTCGACCATAAGAATATGGCCAAGGTCTTAAAGCTGCTGGAGGGCGTGCCAAAGGAAAAAAGGACCGCCCGATTTATGTGCTGCCTGTGTTTGGCAGCTCCGGAAAAGGTTTTGATTGAGACATCGGGGAAATTAGAGGGATTGATTATCGATACCCCGGCGGGCGAGAACGGTTTTGGTTATGACCCGATTTTCTTTGTGCCGGAATCGAATAAGACGGTCGCCCAGATGGCTTCCGTTGAAAAAAACGCCATTTCCCATCGCGGCAACGCAATTCGTTCGCTAAAACATTCCCTTGAGCATCTTTTGTGAACGGCTTGACATGTCTGTGGCGAAAAGGCCGAAATTTTCTTTTGGCGTCAGGACAACCCATGCACGCCAGTCGAATTTTTTTATGGATTGGTGATGAATCGGCTGCGCGTTTTTTAACCAGACCAGAATCCCGTATCGCGAGTTTGCTTTTTCCCGCCAGTATTGCTCGTCGCCGAGGATTTGCTGATTGTATTGCTTTCGTATTTCCGCAATTTGCCCGGCGGTCAGGTTCTCAAAGCATTTCACCTTGTCAACTGTCGCTGTCGCCATAACAGGCACCTGAGCTTGCCTTGAGGAATATCTTGTCGCCCGCGTTTACCTGCGAAAGCCATTTCTGCTTTGTCTGGTAGAGGCGCGACTCGATTGTTTTGCGTCCCGCCAGTATCGCGTCAAGGTACTGCTTTTTCAAAATGGCCAGGTGATGGTTCATTTCTCTTTTTATAGTGACAAAAGCGTCGTTTGGCAATAGCTTTGACCGTTCATCGCGGCTGGTTTATAATCGCCGGGGAAAATGAAGAGTAATTATAAAAAAAGTAATCGGTGTAATTCTTATCATCGTTGGGCTTATAGCGTTGTTCACGCCTCTTACGCCCGGCTCGTGGCTCGCTTTAATCGGTCTGGAACTGCTTGGCGTCCGAATGTTGTTTTTCAGGAAATTTCTTAACGACAAGCAGAAAGCCGCCCTGGACAGGTTTATGAAAAAATTCCGCGGCAGCTCTTCTGACGACAAGACTAATCAAAAACAATCGTAATCAGAATACTCAGCCGTACCACTGACGCTGTCGTTCCTTTGTCTTTGCGAGGACGTCACAGAGCAACGCGTGCGTCTTCGGCAATCTGGAAATCGAACATACCCACGGTGATGAAATCCGCGCCGTTTTCAAACGCGTATGTGAAGCCGTTCTTGCGGCGGTATCGCTCCCGCGGCCAGCGTCTTGAAGGCAATCCATGGCTTCTTCTCGGTCTTGAAAAACTCGATTGTCTCTTCCGGCTCAAGGCAGAACATATTGTCATGGATTTCATCGTGTTTATCGGATTGTTTGTCGTCAACGCTGAACGGCTCGCGTTTATCCTTCGGATGGGCCGACCAGTATTTGTCGTGGTGGAAGGTCTTTACCCAGTAATCCGGCTCAATTTTCACGTCCCTGCACTGCTCGAGGACATAATATGAGTGACAGCCGATGCCCGCCTGTAATCCTTTCTTTTTTATGTATTCGAGCGCTTTTGGGAGAATGTCTATCCGTCCCTTTTTCACGAGGTATCACAGGACATCGCCGTGCAAGTAAATTGTCGATGCCCCTTTGTCTGCGGCCATGTCGATATCGGCAGTGGGTTATCTTCATTCGGCTTAATCGGGTACTATCATCTGGATTTTGCTGGCGTTTTGCTTTTTGTATTTGTTGATGAGGTCCATCTGGGGTATATCGGTCGAAAGTGGTGTTGATGCCGTATTGTTCCGCGAGATGCAGTGTCTGAAAGATTTTTTCTTCGGTATTATATGCCTTGAACAGCTTCGATACGTAGATAAGGTCGCGTGAGTGCGCAAAGCCGCCTATGAGATTGCTCCCAATAATAATTCTGCTGATTGCGAGGTTGCCGGACAAAGATCGGCACCTCGCGGCGGTAGGCCTCGAGTACGATGCTGTCCTCGACCTTGGCCCGGCCCTGATCCAGGTAGCGGCCCATCTCGCGGATGAACTCGCGGGAGGAGTAGGGCCGGGGCTCCAGGCTGTCGGCGATGGCGGCGACCGTCTCATCGCAGCGCCGCAGCTCGTCCTCATCGATGAAGGTATCGTAGATGCGGTCGATGTGCAGCTCGCGCAGCTCGGCATCATCGACAAACGGGGTGCCGAGGTAGTGCTTGAAGCCCAGGGCCTCGAAGAAGTCCTGGTCGACAATGATCGCGCCGGTGGAGACGATCGCGTCCACCATCCGGTGGGCCACCAGCGTGTGGATCACCTTCTTCAGCCCGGCGCTGACCAGCGAGCCGGCCAGGCAGAGGATCACCGCGCAGTCATGGTCGCGCAGCATCCGGTCGTAGATCTTGGCGGCCCGGGCCAGGTCGCGGGCGGTGAACGCCATCTTGTCCATCGCCTCGACCAGCTCCACCACGTTGTGGCGGGTGATGTCGACATGGCGGACGGGTTCCTGGAGAAAGTCCTGCTTGGTGCGTTCGGACATCGTGACTTGCCTCCCCTCACGGCGTGCTCTTGACAGTGCCTCAGGTATTGACTTCCATTGAACGAAGTGGTGATGATTCCCGGCCGACCGTCACTGCCGGAGGACCAGCTGGCGATAGTCCAGGGCGACACAGCGCAGGTCGTACTCCGCGACAATCCTGCGGCGGGCGGCCACCCCGAGGGCGCTGCGCAGCGAGGGATCGGCGCACAGGCGCTCCAGGGCGGCCACCAGGGCGTCCTCATCGTCCGGGGGCAGCAGCAGGCCGGCCTGGCCCTCCTCGCCCAGCAGGCGGTCGGTGCTGCCCGGCAGCCGGGTGGCGACACAGGCCAGGCCGCAGGCCATCGCCTCCAGCAGGGCGTTGGGCAGTCCCTCCCGCACCGAGGGCAGGATGAACACCTCGCCGGCCCGGCAGTAATCCTCGATCCGGTCGGTGCGGCGCACCCGGATCAGTTGCCCGGGCAGCCCCGGCAGGGCGGCCACCGTCTCGACCGCGGCCACCGCCTCGGGCGAGACCTCATAAGCCCCCGGCTGGTCCTCGCCGATCAGCAGCAGGTGGGCCGGGGTTTTCAGCCGGCTCCAGGCGCGGGCCGCCAGTTGCGGCCGCTTGTCCTGGGAATAATGGCCGGTAAAAATAATTAGCGGACCCTCGGCCGGCAAGCCCAACGCCAGCCGCAGGCAGCGCTTCTCCTCGCGCCGGGCGATGCGGAAGCGGAAGGTGTCGACCCCGTTGGGCAGGAAGATCACCCGCCGGCGGGGCAGTCCCGCCTCCAGGCAGGCTTCCTCCAGCGCCCGGCTGGGGACCAGCCAGCGGTGCGCCAGCCGGAGGAACAGGTAGTGGGCCGGGCTGCGGCGGCGCAGGCTCCGCGGGTCATCCTCGCCCAGGCTGGTCAGCTTGAGCAGGGTGCGGCGCCCGGGCAGCCTGCCCAGCAGCAGGAACAGCCAGCTCTTGCGGCTGATCCCGTGCAGGTGGTAGACCCGCGCCCGGAACAGCTCGTGGCGGGCCAGCCAGGCCAGCCGCGGCAGCCAGGACCGCAGGGTGCGCCACGGGCCCTGTCCCGCCGGCAGGCGATAGACCGGCACGCCATCCACTTGGTCGCGGAACGGCAGGCTCCGGTCGCGGCAGGTGGTGATCACCCGGAACTCGATCCCCTCGCCGCGGGCGGCGCCGATCAGGCTGCGGCACTGCAGCCCGGCCCCCGAGACCTCGGGGTAGTAGGCCCCGGTGACCATCAGCACCCGGCGGCCGATCGCCGCTGTTTTGAGACCGCCGGCCTCCTCCTCGAGCGCCAGCGGCTGAATGCTCAGCAAGTCTCCCATAACCTGCAATTTGGCTAAAATGTTCCTTTTTGGCAAGATGGCTGTCAAAGTCCCATCCGGCTTGCCTCCGCGCAGGGATTGGTTTATGATTAGCTGGAGGGTACAAATCATCCAACGCTGTCGCGGGGGGGACGGACCATGAGCGCGCAGAGCAAGCCCGAACTGGCGGTGATGATCATGGCCGGGGGCGCGGGGACCCGTTTCTGGCCCCTGAGCACCGGCGAGCGGCCCAAGCAGTTCCTGCGGCTGTTCGGGGAGCGCAGCCTGCTGCAGCAGAGCTACGACCGGATCCGGGAGCTGGCGCCGGACGAGCGGATCCTGGTCCTGACCAACCGTCGACTGACCGGCCTGGTGCGGGAGCAGCTCCCGGAGCTGCCCGCGCGCAACGTGATCGGCGAGCCGGAGCGCAAGGACACCGCGGCGGCGATCGCGCTGGGGGCGCTCGTGATGCGCCGGCGTTTCGGCGACCCGGTGATGGTGGTGCTCACCGCCGACCAACTGATCCGGCCGGAGGAGGACTTCCGCCGGGTGCTGCTCTCGGCGGCCCGGGGCGCGGCCGAGAGCTCCGCCCTCTACACCTTCGGGGTCAAGCCCTCCTACCCGGCCACCTGCTATGGCTACCTGGAGCGGGGAGAGCCGGTCGGGACGCAGGATGGGATCGGCCATTTCCATCTGCGGCGCTTTGTCGAGAAGCCCGCCGCCGGCACCGCGCGGGAATACCTGGAGGATGGCCGCTACTACTGGAACAGCGGGATGTTTGTCTGGCGGGTGGGGACCATCCTGGCCGAGCTGGAGCGCCAGCTTCCGGAGCACCTGGCGCAGCTCTCCCCGGCCCTGGAGGGCGAGGAGGGGCCGGCTCGGGAGACGCGCCTCGGTGAGGCGTTCGCGCGGCTGAAGGCGATCTCGATCGACTACGGGGTGATGGAGGGCGCGCGCGAGGTGCGCATGGCGGTCGCCGACTACTACTGGAACGATGTCGGCGGCTGGCTGGCGCTGGAGGAGTTCCTGGAGAAGGACAGCTCCGGCAATGCCGCCCGGGGGCAGCTCGCGGCCCTGGATGCCCGCGACAACCTGGTGTACTGCGAGCAGCCGGAAGAGACCGTGGCCCTGATCGGGGTGAGCGGGCTGGTGGTGGTGCGGGCCGGGGACTGCACCCTGATTGTCCCCAAGGAGCGGGCCGAGCAGATCAAGAGCCTGGTCAAGCGCCTGGAGCAGGAGGGCCGGGAGTGAGCGGCCGGCCCGAGCGGCCCGTTGAGAAAGGATTGGTTCAGACTCAGGAGTGCCCCCCAGCCTAGCCTAATGGGGCGAGTATCAGGTGAATAACATCACTGTACAGATAACCACTTCGCGGGGCACGCTACTCGATCAACTCGAAGCGTTCTCTATGGATTCTATAGTTGATAGTAGCCCCATTACCAAATACAAGATCAATCCTCTTTACACCTTCTGTTTTGACAGTCGTCACATCGACGGGATAAATATGGCCCTGGTAAATGAAGTAGTTTCCTTCTGTTGAGGTCAGCAGCAATCTTGTTTCGCGATATTCGGACAACTCGAAGATCTTCAAGTTCATCTCCCCACCGCAGGCAACCGGGGCGGCCATCATCAGGGTGGTATCCCCTTGGTCGAGCCGGTCGAAGCTGGGGGCATTCTCGACATACCAGAGCGAGCCGCCGGCGAACATCACGTCGTATTCATTGATCTTGACCGTATCGGGGTTGTCCAAGGTAAAGGTAGTCCTGATTTTGTAGAAGACTTTCCGCTCCGCCACCTTGGGGAGTTCGTCGACAACCTCCAGGCGGAAGGTCCCGTTCCTCTGAAAGTCTCCATCGTATGCTTCAATGCGGTAATAATAAGTGTAATCGGCTCTATAACCTTCAGCCAGCGGGAAGTAAGCCAATTCATGCTCCGGCAGGTTTTCCGGCACGAACGGGTTGGAATCGTCCGAACAACCTAAAAGCGGTAGTAGTCCCAATATCAAAAGAAACCCGGTTTTATTTAACATAGCCATCGTTCCTCCAAGACCCGCCCGAGGGGCTGAGTTTTCCCTTATTTAGCCTTGCTCTTGCCATCACGCCGCGCCGCCTAAGAAGCAATGTCCCCAATACAAGGATCATCGTTCTTTTTACCGTGGCTTTCATCTTATTCCTCCAGAGGAAATTGCAGCGAGAGAGATAGAGAGAATCCAAACTTTTCCTCTCTCACTCCATGCCAACCTCCTTTCAGTCCAGCGGACCAAATGAGGTTGACAATCCCTGGGGGATGCCGCTATTTTTATGCAGCAGTCCCCCAAGGGATTGCCACCGGAGCTTATACCAGAGATGTCTTGGCCGACGTGGATGGTATGGGCTTCTTTGTAGACAGTACTTGCTGCCGGTTCCGCTGCTATCTTCCGATCATCCCATCAATCGAATCTCTCCAGTCCCCATCCTTTGGTAGAATCGCCGGCCCCCCTGATGGCTGATCCGGCGGCCAGCACGACCCGCCTGAAAAAATGCCGCTACAGACAGCAATACGATTCTGCCGCGATCAAAGTGGGCAGCGAATGGGCAGAGCCACCTCGATACGGGATATCTCGAAATATCACCCAATCCGTGGATTTGAAATCGTTGCAGCATAAAACAGTAAAATGTAAGTCAAACGGTTTTGCGCGTCAACACACACCATAAAGAAATCGCCATTAGTTGTCAAGATGGTTGTTCCGTTATTTCGGTTTATCGTCAACTTTGTGCCGCAATTTTGCGACAGCCCGATTTCTTTGGAAGTTTATCGAAACCGCCGGGCCGGTTCGCGGATACATCGTACGTTTCCGGATGGTAGCATACCGGGCCGCGCCGCGGTCTCTTGCCCGGGGAAGGGAGAGCGGTCTGGAGAGGACGGCGGTCAGTAGATCGACAGCGGGATGGTCAGCTTGAGGAACAGCACCCGGTCATCCCGCAGCGAGACCGGCAGCGGGCGGTCATCGAGGATGTCGTAACGCTCGGCGGTGTAGGCCAGGTAGAGCGCCCCGAACGGCGGGATGAAGCGCCAGCCCAGCAGCCCGTACAGGTAGCAGCGGTCATTGGCGGTGTTGTAGAGCGAGACCAGCCGCAGCCACAGGTCCGGGGTGAGGTAATAGTCGCCGGAGAGCTCGAACAGCCGGGTAGCCTGACGGTTCGGGTCCGGGTCCAGCCAGAGGCGGGTGACCGCGGCGCTGAGCCCCAGCTCCTGCCACGGCTTGATGTTGCCCCGCACCCGCAGGCGGGTCATGTCGCGGTCGAAGCTGCGGCCATCGACCAGCAGCATGTTGACCGTGTTCCACTGCTGCAGGTTCCAGCCGGCCTCGAACGACCGGGTGTGGTTGCGGTAGCGCTTCTCGAACAGCTCGGTGTCGAAGTTGTTGGCAAAGCCCACCAGCCACTTGTCCAGGAAAGTCACTCCGGCCCAGCCTCCCAGGTGCACCGCCCGCAGGGTGCCGGTGTGGCTCCAGACCAGGCCGTTGCTCTGGTTGAAGTTGAGCTTGTCGATTCCGAAGCGGCGCACCCAGTGTTCGCCGTCGAGGGTGCTCTCCAGGTCGTGACGGTCATCGTCCGGGATGAAGCCGACCCGGTTGGCCCGCTCGCGGAACCCCGGCTCGATCATCGAGTACTGCAGGGAGGAGTTGAACAGCCCGGTCTCGCGGGCCGCGCGCAAGAACAGGGCGCTGTTGAACTCCCCGCCCTCGGTCGGCAGGCTCCCGACATACTGGCCGCTGAGCTTGACCCGGGGATTCACCACCAGGGCGCCATCGGTGCTGAACAGCCGGGCCCCCGCCTCCTCCAGGCTGCGCTCGACCACGGTGAATCCGAGGCTGGAGGAGCCGAGCACATCCCGTTGCAGGCGCAGCGCGGCGGTGCGGGCCCCGGGCGTCTCGCCGAGCGAGCGCTCATCCCCGCCCAGCGCGGCCCAGTTGAACGATCCGGCGCGGCCATTGCCCTTCATGCCCCAGTCCAGCTCCCCGATCCGGCGGGAGTAGAACAGGTTGATCGGGTTGCGGAATAGCTCCGCCCCCTCCAGGAAGAACAGTCGCTTTTCCGGGTAGAAGGTCTCGTAGCGGGTGAGGTTGATCACCTCCAGGTCGGCCTCGACCGTGGCGAAATCGGGGTTGAAGGTGAAATTGGCATCGGCGGTCCCTCCCAGCCGCAGCCGCAGGTCCGCCCCGCCGATCAGCTCCCGGCCCTCCGCGCGCATTATCGTCCGGCGTCCGGTGCCGGCGGGCGGATCGGCGGCCAGCCCCACCAGGTAGGGGAACAACTGGGCCGAGAAACTGCGGGAGAGGCCCTCCAGCCCGGTCAGATCGCCCGACTGCGACACCCGCCAGGCGACATCCCTTCGCCGCCAGAAGCTGGTCTCGAACCCTTCCGGGTAGTTGCGGCGGAAGTTCACCCCCCAGACCGGCGTTTCCCCGGGCGGCAGACGCAACTCGCCCACCGGGATCGCCAGCTCGGCGCTCCAGCCCAGGGAGTCCTCGCGGGTGGCGACCCGCCAGGCGCAGTCCCAGCTCTTGTCGTTGGTGCCGCCATCCTCGCCGATCCGGCCCTCGACCTGGGTGCCCAGCGAGTTGGTGGAGAAGTAGTAGCAGTCGCGGCGGGTGTGGAAGGTGTCCAGGTAGAAGGTGACCGCGTTGTCATGGTCCATGTCGGCATCGCGGCGGGAGATCCGGCTGTTGGCCGCGGCGCCGTCGGGGTTGAGGCAGCGGAACGCGGCGTAGAGGTGGCCCCGGTCGAACAGCACCGCCACCCGGGTCATCGCCCGGGCCGGCAGGCCGGGGTCGGGCTTGAGCTGGAAAAAGCCCTCCTGCCAGTCGGCCCGGGCCCAGCAGGAGTCGTCCGGCACGCCATCCAGCACCGGGGCGGAAACTGCCTCGGAGGCACGGATCGCCCGGAAGTCCGGAGTGTCCTGGGCCGGCAGGGGGACAGCGCAGCAGCCCAGCACGGCGATTATCGGCAGCAGGCGGCCGGAAAACGGCATCGGGCGGCTCATCCCTGTGGCGGACCTCGAGTTGGTTTTATTCCTTCCAATTGGCGGGCAAAAATCCCGGCCTCCCGAGCCGAGTCACAGGGCCGCCAATATAGTCGTGACCTGGTGGACAGTAAAGCTTTTCCCGTGGTTGCAGATTTTTTCCATTTCCCGCTTGACAGCCGCGCCGGTCGATGTTACTTTCGATAAAAAGACAAAAGGATCGGAATATCATGATAACCCAGACCGGACAATATGCCCTGCGGGCGATGATCTTCCTGGCCGACCACCAGCGGGAGGACCGCTACTGGCTGGCCCGCGAGATCGGCGAGCGGACCCGGGTGCCCGCGCAATACCTGGCCAAGGTGCTGCTGACCCTGGCCCATGCCGGGCTGGTGCAGTCCCAGCGCGGGCGCCAGGGGGGCTTCCGGCTGGCGCGGCCCGCGGCGGAAATCAATCTCTACCAGGTGCTGGAACCGGTCGAGCACCTGCCGAAGATCTACCACTGCCTGCTCGGTTCCACCACCTGCGCTCAGCGCGAGGAGCCCTGCCCGTTGCACTCGCGCTGGGAGGAGGTCCAGCGGAAGTACCTGGAGTTTCTGAGCTCGACCCGGCTGGAGATGCTGGTCGGGGCCGGGCCGCCGGTCCAGCCCTGATCCCGGCTTGAAACCCGGACCCCTCTTCCACTTTCCAAAACTTTTTCGATAGTTGTCGCTGAATATCGGACCGCAAGTCGGGATCGGACAGGCTCCGCAGGGTCTGCCGCGAGGGGCGGCAGGTGGCAGTCAGGAAGGCCGTTTTCGTTCACCGCGCTCCCGCCCTTTCCCGGGCGGGAGTCATTCACCGCCCAGACGGCGCCCGGGACCCGGGGCCGTCGCGCGAAAGGAGTCGTGAGCATGAGCATGTTCTGCTTCCAGTGCGAACAGACCGCCAAGGGCACGGGCTGCACCGTGACCGGGGCCTGCGGCAAGGACCCGCAGACCGCCAGCCTGCAGGACCTGCTGGTGCATGTCGCCGAGGGGATCGCCGTGTACGCCCACCGGGCGCGCCGGCTCGGGGTGCGGGACCGTGGACTGGACCTGTTCGTGGTCGAGGCGCTGTTCACGACAGTCACCAATGTCAATTTCGATCCCCAGTCGGTCGAGCAGTGGGTGCGCCGGGGCGCGGAGCTGATCGGGCGGGCGCGGGCGCTGTATGAGCAGGCCGCGCTCCAGGCCGGCCAGAAGCCGGAGCGGCTGGTGGGCGGCCCGTCCAACTGGGCTCCCGCCGGGGATTCCGCCGGGCTGCTGCGCCAGGCCGAGGCGATCGGCATCGCCCGGCGGCTCCAGGCCCACGGCCAGGATGTCGCCGGCCTGCAGGAGCTGATCATGTACGGCTTGAAAGGGATGGCCGCCTATGCCGACCATGCCCAGGTGCTGGCAGTGGAGAAGGAGGAGGTCTACGGCTTCTTCCACGAGGCGCTGGACTTCCTGGCCGGCGAGCCCTCCGAGCTGCAGCCATTGGTGGAGATGGCGCTGCGGGTGGGCCAGGTCAACCTCGAGGTGATGGGGATGCTGGATGCGGCCAACACCGGCGCCTACGGGCACCCGACGCCGACCAAAGTCCGGGTGACCCCGCTGCGGGGCAAGGCGATCCTGGTCTCCGGCCATGACCTGCGCGACCTGGCGGACCTGCTGGAGCAGACCGCCGGCAAGGGGATCAAGGTCTACACCCACGGCGAGATGCTGCCCTGTCACGGCTACCCGGAGCTGAAGAAGCACCCGCATCTGGCGGGCAACTACGGCGGGGCCTGGCAGGACCAGCGCAAGGAGTTCGAGGCTTTCCCCGGCGCGATCCTGATGACCACCAATTGCATCCAGCAGCCCCGGGAGAGCTACCAGGGCCGGATTTTCACCAGCGGGCTGGTGCAGTGGCCGGGGGTCAGGCACATCGCGGGCCGCGATTTCACCCCGGTGATCGAGGCCGCGCTGGCCGCGCCCGGATTCGCCGAGGATGGCGAGCCGCAGGAGATCCTGGTCGGCTTCGGGCACAACGCTGTCCTGGGGGCGGCCGACCAGGTGATCGACCTGGTCAAGCGCGGGAAGATCCGCCGCTTCTTCCTGGTGGGCGGCTGCGATGGGGCCAAATCCGGGCGCAACTACTACACCGACCTGGCGCAGCAGATCCCGGACGACTGCGTGATCCTGACCCTGGCCTGCGGCAAGTTCCGCTTCAACAAGCTCGAGTTCGGCGCGATCGAGGGGCTGCCGCGCCTGCTGGACCTGGGCCAGTGCAATGATGCCTTCTCGGCGGTGAAAGTGGCCCAGGCCCTGGCCGGAGCGTTCGGAGTGGGGGTCAACGAGCTGCCGTTGTCGCTGGTGCTCTCCTGGTACGAGCAGAAAGCGGTCTGCATCCTGCTGACCCTGCTGCACCTGGGGATCAGGGACATCCGGCTCGGGCCGAGCCTGCCGGCGTTTGTCGGCCCGAACGTGTTCCAGGTGCTGATCGAGAACTTCAACCTGATGCCGATCAGCACGCCGCAGGCCGACCTGCAGGCGATCCTGGGCTGAGGATAAGGCAATTCTGGAAAAGCACACGAAGGGCGCGGAACCATGACGGTTCCGCGCCCTTTCCGTGCTTATCTGTTCCGGGGGGAGGGAGGAAAACCTTTTCCAAAAGGTTTCCTCCCTCTCCCCGGGCCCCTCTCCTACCTTCCCAAACTTTTTCGCTAGTTTGCTGCTGGAGGTTGGACCTCCAGTCAGGATGGGCCTGCCAACATCGTAGGGGCCGGCCCCCGGGCCGGTCCGCCTTTGCCTGCGGGCGCGGCCTGCCGCGCCCCTACCGGCCAACCCGATCATCATCGGTCAAGCTCAAGCCGACCAGCCCGGGAAGCAGCGGTTGTGTTTTTGGAGGGGGGTGGCGGGGCGGTCTTTGGGCCGCGGCTGGAGGCAGGAGGGAGCGGTTTTTTATGAAGTACCCGCGGCGGCTGTTAAAGACCTCAGTGCAACTCCAGCTTCGCGGCCCTGCTGTAAAAGACTCTTGCTACTGGTCACAGCAGGAGAAAAATCCGCAGGATTTACGGGATTAGCAGCGGGCTGGAGCTTCCCCCGGAACAGACGGATGAACCCTTCTTCCTGCTCCGAGGGTCAGCATGGCTCTTGACCTTTCCCCGCTGATTCGGTAGCATAATAGCATCTAAAGTGGCAGTCACCAGTCCCTTCCCTGTCGGAGATGCCACCGATGGAGCTTCTGAGCTGGAACCCCTTCTACAGCGTGGGGGTCGAGCGCCTGGATGAGCAGCACCGGCGGCTGATCGAGCTGCTGAACGGCTACGCCAACGCTGTCCTGGAGCGTCACGGGGCCGAGGCGCTGGGACCGTTGCTGGAGGAGCTGGTGGTTTACGTGGCGGTGCACTTCCGGGATGAGGAGGGGCTGCTGCGCGAGCATCGCTATCCCGAGCTGGAGGACCACCTGCGGGAGCACCAGGCGCTGCTGGACCGCCTCGAGGAGCTGCGCGGCCGGCACGCCGCGGGCCAGCCGCTGGACAACCGCCCGGTGATCGAGTTCCTGTTCGACTGGCTGCAGCACCACATCCTCGGCACCGACCGCCGCTACGGCCCGTTCTTCAACGACCTGGGCATCTTCTGAGCTCGCCCGGAAGCCGGCTTTGCCGCCCGCCTCACCCTCGATGAGCCCTCCCGATCCGGTCCGGCCTCCCCTGCCCGGCTGGTCAAGGCTGTTGACTTTTGGGCCCATCGGCAGTAAAGTTACCATCCCCCCAGCATGTCATTCCAGCTATCTTCTTCCCCGGCTGTAGCTTCGCAGGGCAGTGCGGCTGCGGGGGGAGATGGTTTGCGCCCGATCAGGCCTCACTCGCCCGGCACGACAAAAGGTGGCAAGATGAAACGAATCAGGCAGTTGATCCTGCCGGCGCTGATGGCGCCGTTGCTCCTCGCTTTGCTCCCGGCCGCCTGCGGCAATGACAGCGGCCCGACCGGAGTCGAGGGCAACCTGGTCACGGTCGGGACCCTGACGCTGGGGCTGGACGGCTCCAACATCCCGATCGACTCGACCAACAGTGAGCGGGCTTTCGATCTGCTGATCGCCCCGGTCTACGAGACCTTCAACAAGGGCCACGCCGACCTGGCGGTGGGCACGCTGCTGGCCGCTGTCACCGATTTAGAAGGCCGGGTCAGCGGGCACGTCGAGGTCTCCGGCACGGTCAGCTCCAACCAGAGCCCCACCACTTTCGATTTCACCGCCACTTTCCATGATTTCTCCAACGATGCCAAGCTGTACCTCGGCGGCCGGTTGCGCTACGCGGGCAGCATCGCCTTCAACGCGCAGACCGGGCAATTCGGCACGATCCTCAACATCAGCGGCGATGGGCTCGGCTTCACCGGCACCTACCGTGGCAACATCCGCTTCAACAACCTGCGGATTTACGCCGACCGGGATGGGATCGACCAGTACAACGGCGCGGTGGTGTTCATCCCCGCCGGGCAGAGCCCTCAATTCACGCTCACGCTGACTCCCCCGCCGGGACCGGGGGGGCCGGGAGGTCCGCCGGATGGCACCGATGAATAGTCGAGCGCACCGAGGCGATGGCCGCCGGAGGGCCCTGCCCGCTTTGCTGCTGGCGGCGCTGCTGGTGATTGCCTGCGGCGGTTCCGGGGAAACCCTCACCGAGCCGGATCTGCCTGCCGACTGGCTGGCCGAGGGCGTCCTCACCCTCGGCCAGGGCGCGGAGTTCCCCAATGTCGCGGTCAACCAGGCCAATGCGGCCGGCGCCCAGCAACTGGTGGTGGGCGAGCTCTACAGCGCCTTTGTCAAGGGCATGACCCTGCTGGACGAGATCGAGGGCGCGGCGGTGGTCCCGGGCGGGCGGGAGGGCCGGCTCCGGCTGGATGGCCGGGTGACAGTGAGCGAGAACCAGGCCGCCGGCGATTTCACCGGCCGGCTGTTCGACTACAGCGAGGGCGGCAACCTGATCCTCGGCGGGGGACTGCGCTACCGGGGGACAGTGGTCTCCGATCCATTGACCGGCCAGTTGCAGACAGTCCTCGAGCTCGAGGGCGCGGTGCGATTCGCCGGCCAGTTCGGCGGCACGATGCGGTTCGGCCAGGTCCGCCTGACCCGCGACCCCTCGGGCGCGTTCGCCTCCGATGACTCGGTCTCGGTCACCTCCGGGGGAGTCACTTTCACCAGCCGTTTCCAGTTGCGATGAGGCGGGGACCCCCCGCCTTTTGATTTTCCTGCTTCCTTCGATCCAACCGCATGTCCCTCCCCAACTTGAAAATCACCGCGCCGGGGGCTACGTTTAAACAGGAGCCCCCGCGCGGGCGCGCGCTGTGGCGGGGATGGCCGCGCCGGGCGCGGGAGGAAAACCTTCTTCAAAAGGTGTTCCTCCCGCGCCCGGATCAATGGCGGTTGTGTCAAACCGGGATGTGCTCACGACGGAGGGGAGGCGCGCCGATGGCGACTGAACGCGCGGGCGACGGGGCCGGCTATCTGCTGCCGTTGGCGGTCCCGCTGGGAGAGGATTCCGCCGTGGCCCGGGGACACCTGGAGCGGGTCAACTCCCGGCTGACGGGCCTGGGGGTGCGGGTCCTGTTGCGCCGGGCCACGGTCGATGGGCGCAGTTTCGTGCCCTGCTACCTGTTCCGTCTCCCCGCCGGGCGCCGGGATGACCAGCAGGCCCGCCTGCTGGCCGAATCGTTCTTCCTGGCGCTGGCCCAGCGGCTGGACTGCCGTTTCCCGATCGGCCGGCTGGACAATCCCTGCCTGCCGCTGGAGATAGCCGGAGAGCACGAGGCCCTGGAGCTGCGGGAACTGGCGCGGGGCTTTCCCCGGGCCGGGATCGCGGAAGGGACCCCGGAGCCGGCGGTCCCGCGCGAGGAGGGTCGGGAGAGTGTCGGGCTGGAGGCTTACGAGTTTGCCTGGGAGCTGGTCCCGGTGATCAGCGGTGACCGCTCCTTGCGGCGGGGCTTGCGGCGGCTGATGGACAGCCGGGAGCTGTGCGGGGCCTCCCGGCGCGAGCTGGCCGGGTTGCTGGAGCAGGGCCAGGGCGCCGACCGCAAGCTGCTGGAGAAATGCGCCGGGCCGGCGCTGGAGGCGGCGCGGGAGGGATTGGCTCTGCTGCTGGGCGAGGAGCCGGGCCGGGGAAAGGCGTTCTTTTCCCAGCTCGAGGCCCGGGAGGTGGGCGAGGCCGCCCTGCAGGCGATCGAGGTCCGGCTGGACTGGCGCCAGTTGTTGCGGGCGCTCAACCCGGAGGAGGCCGGGCCGGCCCTGGAGGGGGAGAGCCTGACCGAGCGGCTGGTGGAGCTGTATTTCTGCCAGGCCGGGGGCAGGGAGCTGGCGCTGGCGCTGCTGCGCCGCAAGCGGCTGTGGGCGGGGCTGGGAAGGCTGCTGCGGGAGGGGTGAGGGATTGGCGATTCTGCCAACTAATGTCTCTGCTAATATTCCAGTGACTTTACTATCGGGGTGAAAGAGGAGGCAGTGTGGACTTCTGTAACCAAGTCAATCATCACCAATTCCATAAATTTCCCTTAATACGCCCAGTGCTTCACTCAAAGTTATGCGGCGCAACCCCAGATCTGATAGATTCAAGGATGTTTCTTGTTTCATGGCTTGCAAAAATTTGCGAAAGTCTGTCTTGACTGAATCGGGAAGAGTTATTGCCTCGGTGGGATTGAGCAATTGATAGAGCTTGAAAACATCATTCTTGTGTTTGTTGACGTCATTGCTATGCGCGTTTTTTCTTCCGGATAAGTCGAGCCAGGCACGCGCTTTGAGAGGAATCAGATGAGTTGGCGCAACGACCGGCAGGCCTTCAAGTTCCTGTTTTCCAGAATGAATGAAGTGATAGTAGTCATTATCAAGGAGAATGGCGGATAGGCTGGAGATTTCTTCATCTGTAGGTATCGGTGTGAGATGACTCCCATCCGCAATATCAAGAATATCGGGCTTGCGGGAAAACAATTCCAGCATCTCGGGATAGGCCTCATCTTGCGGCTTGAAGAACCGGTAAAACAGCCTTCTGCCAGTGCTTTTCTGGCGATTGTCGTACTTGCCATCACGGACAAAAGCCCAGAACGCTTTTAAAAATTTGTCATTCAAGACTTCTACACACAAGACAATATCCAAATCCTTGGTGGAACGGAACGACAGTCCGGCAGCTTCCATGGCAAGAGAACAGGCGGTTCCACCGATAAGAACGTAGCAATCGGATAATTCTGAAAAATGGGTCTTAAAATATTCGAGACCTCTTACCATGATAGATTCCCCATCATCTCTTCGAGAGCAGCCTGTACCCTCTCATCTGAGTTCTGTTGCAAGGTCAGGTAAAGGGAGAATTTATCAACCACGCCATCTTGGGCAAACATTTGCGGGGAATAGCTCCAGATTTCCATTTCACAGGCTTCATGGTCCTCCGGGGGCAGTTCGACAGTATCGCCCAGCCGCTTCAGCCAACTCCACTTCTTCAAACTGATAGCATAAACCGGCCGATTGGGCGGTGACAGCAGGCTGTAGTCGGCCAAGGCAGACAACCCGGCTTTAATTCCCGGCCAGTGGTCGGCAGAGGGATCACGTATCCAAAGCCGCTTCTTGACCGGGCTGCGCATGAATTCACGCGCTTTCTCCCACAATTCTCTTGAGGGCTCACTGAAACACAGCACTCGTTCCCGGCCTTCCGTGAGGACTTTACCCAAGCCAACAGATTCAAGTTCATCGAATGTCCGCGAGAGAGTCATTGACGAATAATCCATGTTGGCGGACAACCCAGAAGGGGTATACTTTTGCTTGGCGCCATGGATAATGGCATGCAGCACTACTGCCTGGGTTGATGGGCTGAACTTGGGGCTGCTGCCGCGAATCTTCTTGTAGTGCTCCCGCAGATCCACTCCAAGCATGGGCAAGTACATCTGATTGCCTGGTACCACAAACGGCACCTTGTGCTCGATCAAACGCTTACGGTTGTATGCGGCGATTGCCTGGTGCACATAGATGAACAAAACACCGGCACCTTTTCTGGACCTGTGAGAGATCGGCTTGCAGACATTGGCGGGAGTCACCTGGTTTCGCCAGCGATCCACCATCAGACACCCCCAGGCATAGCGATCCCAAGAGACACACTTGGAAGAACAGATAGAAGCTGTTGAAGATAGTGCGGAAGCTCTGCTTCCCCCTTCCAAATCCCGAGGGGAGGACCAGAGATATCAAGCGTCTCGCTGAATAGTGCCTCAAACGCTTGCATTGTGCTGTTCATATCGAGCGCCCCACGCTAACGCTGAAATGCACGGTAACAAGGAGAGTGTTAATGAGCAAAAACAATGTTATATACTTGCCTTGCGCTCCGCAAGCTTCTCGTCCAGGTTACGGTGATGGTTGTTGATGCGGTCGCCTTGTGATCTTATTTTGTATCCTCCCGGGCGGCGTTCGCAACCTCAGCGCCGCCCCTTGCGTTGTGGTAAAGGATTGTCCCTGAACGGTGATCCGGCATCCATCCCCAATCGATGAAAAGTTTGGAAGGGGGCCAGGGGGGAGCCCCAGGGGGAGCGGAAAAACTTTTTAAAAAGTTTTCCGCTCCCCCCTCTATAATGATTTTAGTGTCTTTCAGAAAGGTTTCCGCAAGATGCCCGATCAGCAAAAAATCTTGGATTACCTGGCGCTGGAGTGAAAGGTCGGCCGGGCGCCGGCGTTGTTCCTCGATTTCGATGGGACCCTGGCCCCGTTGGCCCGTATCCCCTACGAGGCGGTTTTCCCGGAGGAGAACCTGTCGCGCGGTGGAGCGCCTGCTGCCGTGCTGCCCCCTGGCGATCATCAGCGGCCGCTCGCTGGAGAGCGTGCGGGCGGCGGCGGGGATTCCCGGCATTTCCTATGCGGGCAGCCACGGGTTCGAGCTCGCCCTGCCGGATGGCCGGGTGCACCAGGTGGGCGCGGAGTTCCTGCCGCGGCTGGACCGGGCGGAGGTCGAAGCGCGGGAGCTGGCGGAGGGGGTCGCGGACACCTGGGTCGAGCGCAAGCCATTCTCCCTGGCCCTGCATTACCGCGATGGCGCGGCGCGGGAGCCCGCCCGGCTGGAGGCGCTGGTGGAGCGGGTGCGAGTCGGCAATGGCCCCCTCAAGCTTGTCCACGGCTAGCTGCTCCTCCAGCTGCAGTCGGCTCTGGAAACTGGCACGAGGGACGGGCGCGCGCGCGGCCGCCCTCGGTGCTGGCCGCATAGACCGCTGGAAGCTGCTCCCGCTCTACCTGGGCGATGACACCTCCGATGAGGATGCCTTCCGCGCCGTGGCCGGCCGGGGACTGGGAGTGCTGGTGGCCGAGGAGCCTCGTCCCAGCGCCGCCGCCTTCCGGCTGCGCGACACGGTTCAGGTGCGCGCCATGCTGGAGGGGCTGGCCCGGCTGCTCAGGCCGGTTTGACTGAGCAACTGCATTGTCCGGGGGGAGGGAAGAAAACCTTTTGAAAAAAAGGTTTTCTTCCTCCCCCCGGACCCCCCTTCTTCTTTCCCAAACTTTTTCGCTTGTTCAAGGCTGAATGGCGGGCAGCAGTCAGGAGCAGCGGATCATCCCGCCGCGATTGGCCGCTTGGCCCTTGACTGCGCCGCGAACCGCTGTAAATTACCCGGCATTATGTCTTTCCAGTGTCGCCCGGAATATCCCTGACCAGCGGCCGTCCCTGTCCCGGGCCGGCCCGGAGCGTTCACCCCTGCCGGGACCAGTCCCAAGAGAGAGGCATGTCCACAGCCACGAGCAGCGGTTCCACAGTCGGTTTGAAGCGGGTCCTCACCTTAAGCGACCTGGTGATCTACGGGATCATCCTGATCCAGCCCTGCGCGGCGATGCCGCTGTTCGGACATGCCAACCAAGAGGCGCAGGGCCACGCCGTGGTGTCGGTGCTGCTGGCCATGAGCGCGATGCTGATGACCGCGATCAGCTACGGGCGGATGGCCAACCGTTACCCGGCCGCCGGCTCGGCCTACACCTATGTCGGGCGCGGGCTGCATCCCAGCATCGGGTTCCTGACCGGCTTTTCGGTCTACCTCGATTACCTGATCATCCCGATCATCTGCACCATCTTCTGCGGCAGCGCGGCCAACCAGATGATGCCTTTCATCCCGACCCAGGCCTGGTACCTGCTGTTCGCCGGGATGTTCATCTGGCTCAACCTGCGCGGGATCAAGACCACCAGCCGCTTCAGCTGGGCGCTGATGATCGTGATGAGCATCGTGGTCTTCTGGTACATGGGCGCGGCGATCCAGCACCTGTTTTCCCTCGGCGGGACCGCGGCGCTGTTCAGCACCGAGCCGTTTTACCATTCGAGCTCGTTTTCCTGGAAAGTGATCGGCAGCGGCACCGCGCTGGCGGCCCTGACCTATATCGGCTTCGATGGTTTGACCACGCTGTCCGAGGAAGTCGAGAACCCGCGCCGCAACGTGATGCTGGCGACAGTGCTGACCTGCCTGATCACCGGCGTCTGGAGCGGAGCGCAGGTCTACCTGGCCCAGGCCGCCGTGCCCTGGTCCGAGTGGGGCGGTTTCCTCAACGACATCATGGCCAGGGCCGGCATCTCGGACCTCAGCGAGGCCCTCAACCGCGCGATGTTCGGCATCGCGGGCATTGTCGGCGGCTACCCGCTCGAGTTCGCGATCACGACCGTCCTGCTGGTGGCGAGTGTCGGCAGCGGGGTCACCGGCCTGGCCGGCTGTGTCCGCGTGATGTACGGGATGGGCCGCGATCGCGTGCTCCCGGAGAAATTTTTCGGGCACCTGAGCGCCAAGCAATCCGTCCCCTCCTACAATGTCCTGCTGATCGGGGCCATTGTCGTGGTCGCGCCCTTTTTCCTGGACTATGGCCAG
This sequence comes from Candidatus Glassiibacteriota bacterium, assembly GCA_963752515.1. Classification (GTDB taxonomy): domain Bacteria; phylum Gemmatimonadota; class Glassbacteria; order GWA2-58-10; family GWA2-58-10; genus CAVVYO01. The sequence continues at coordinate 35,632 of CAVVYO010000002.1, forward strand.
TGCGCCCATCTGATCAATTTCGGCGCCCTGCTGGCGTTTTCCCTGGTCAACCTGGCCTCGATCCGCGAATACTATTTCCGGAGCAAGAACCGCTCGCTGGGCTCTTTCTTCAAGAATTTCCTGCCCCCCGCGCTGGGGGTGGTGGCCTGCATGGCGATCTGGAGCAGCCTGCCGCCGCTGACTTTCCTGGTGGGCGGGATCTGGCTGGCGATCGGGGTGATCTACCTGACCTACCGCACCGGGTTTTTCCGCCGCGAGCTGACCATGACCGACGTGTTTGGCGGCGGCGAGGTGAAAGAGGAAGCGGAAGAGACCGCGGTCAGGTAGGTCTGAGGCCGCGGGTGTGACCGGATCATCAGCAAACAGCAGGGGCTGCCCGCGAAGGTTGGGGCGGCCCCTTTGCTTGTATCGCGCAGGTCCTTTCATGGGATCTTTGGTTCTGCAACCGCGGCGAGGGTGCAGCTCATCTCCCGATCACATCGGGACACCCCGGAAGATGCGGCATGGCAAGGGGCGTTCACTCGATCTCGAACTCCACCCCCTCGATGTCCCACAGCAGGGAGACCCGGTCCTGGGCCTCCAGCAGCAGGCGGTAGCCGCCCGGCTCCAGCGGCGCGGTATCGAGGGTGAACACCTCCGGCACAGGTTCCCGCCCGCTTTCATCATGTCGCTCCAGCACCAGCCGGATCGCCGATTCCGCCCGGCCCTGCCCGTATGATAACAACAGGTCCGCCATCTTGCCCAGCAACTGGTGGATGATGCCTCGCCCCTCCTCCAGTCGGATCACATCCACGTACTGGCGGAAAGAGCGCGACCCGTCGGCTTCCCGCGCCAAGTTGCCCAGCTCGGTGTAGACCTGGATCGGCTCCCCGCGACGGAAAGTGAGCCAGGGGCGGGGGGAGATCCTCACTCCGCCGCGGACATGGCAGGGACCCTGCTCCGGGGGCAGGGGGCCCAGCACCACCGCCGAGTAGTTGATCGAGTCACCATGGAAAATCGGGAAGTTGAGGCTGCCCCGGCCGACATGCTTTTTCGCTCCGAGCTGGGTACGGAAGAAATAGTTGCTCTTGCCCACCGGGACAACGGCCCGGTGCACCGCCAGCCAGAGGCTGTCGCCGCTCTGGGGGGCGGCGGGAACCCGGTAGAGCCGGCTGGCGCTCCGGCTGGTGCGGTGCCAGAGGCGGTCGAACGTGCCCAGTTCGCCCGCGGGGGCAGGCTGTCCACCCTCCGGCGCCGCCTGGTAAATTTCCACTTCCAGGCTGTCCGGCGAGGGGGCGGGGAACTGCGCCACGAAATAATCCAGGGTCTCCTCCAGGTCCTCCACCGCCAGGTGGCGCACCCGCAGCGCCTGGGGGATGTTCCCGATCATGATCGTGCCTCCCTCCGGCAATGTTGAGGGTCCGGGATAGAGCAGATAGCCGCCGGTGACCCGCCGCTGCTCGAAGTAGAACTGAGCCCTGCCGTAGTGCCAGACCTGGAGCCGGATGGTCCCGGTGGTGTCGGCCAGCGCATGATCGGTCACCCGGCTGGAGGGGTAGGAGCTGTGCCGCTCGATGTGGGTCGGCGGTCCCAGGCGCAGGTGGAACAGCCCGCGGTGGTCCAGGGACAGCTCCCGGCAACGGTCTACCAGCACCTCGGAGTCGAACAGCAGCGCGGGATCGAGGTCCTGGAACTCCAGCGCCGGGGCGCGCAGGATATCGGCGGCCAGCTCCTTCTGGAAAATTTCCTGCGGGTGGTAGAGGCTGTAGTTGCGCTCGGCGAAACGCAGCCGCTGGTAGTGCTCGGTCAGGCGGCGGTTGTTGCCGGCCAGCGGGTCCAGCTCGAGCATGATCCAGAACGAGCGCAGGAAAGTGATCTTCTGCTCCGCGGAGATCAGGAACTGCCACTGCTCCCGATCCTCGGGCAGGAAGATCGCCTCGGTCTCCCGCTCCAGGCGGCCCAGGGACTCGGTGGCCTCGGCCCGGTCCAGCGCCCGGAAGTAGCCGGCGACAAACTCCAGGCTGTCGCCCCGCTCCAGGGCCAGCCGGGCCTCGAGCAGGGGCAGGTCCGGCGGCTCGAAGTCGGGGTAGGCTGACCGCAACTGGCTGAGCTTGTGCGCGGCCCGCTCCGGCTGCTCCAGGTAGAAATAATCGTAGGCCAGCTCCAACTGCCAGTCGGGGTGGCCGGGATGCTCCTGCAGATACTGCTCCAGGCATCCAGCCACCTGGCGGCGATCTTTGGGATACTGCCCGTACAGCTCCTCGCGCCAGAGGCGGTGGGCCTCCTGGTACTCCGGGTTCCGGCAGAGCAGCTTTTTCAGGGCGTTGACCGCCAGGCGGAAATCCTCGGGCTCGCGGCGGGTGAGACCGAGCAGGGTTCGGGCGTAGAGCAGCTCATCGCGATCGGCATCGATCCGGCGCGCCCGGTTCAGCCATTCCCCGGCCCGGCGGTAATCGCCGGCCACCCGGCGCTCGGTCTCGGCCAGCCCCAGGCAGGCCCGGAACCGCTCCTCTTTCGCGCCATGCTCCAGCACTTGGGAAAAATCCTCCCGGGCGCGTTCGGCCATTTTCAGCTCGATACCGAGCCACCCGCGGCGCAGCAGCAGCCGGCAGTCCGGTTTCTCGCCGGTCAGGGCGCTGTCCAGCAGGGCCATCGCGGCGCTGGTGTCCCCCGCTTCGACCAGCCGTTGCGCCTGCGTTCCGGTCTGATGTTCCTCGAGGGGCGGCAGCAGAATCTGCGAGGCCAGGGTGTGCGGAAACGACAGGAGGGCGCACGACAGCAGGATCGCGAGCGACTGCAACCGGGCGAAACAGGGCATCTTGCCTCCAGGGCCGGGAGCGGGCGTGAGGACTGCCGGGGGAGGAGCCGGTTGATCTCGCTGATGATTATCGTGCGATCCATGACCGATGTCAATGCTTTTTGCACGGTGCGGGGAGCAAAACCGGGCGGCGGCAAACCGAAAGCCGGAGGGACAGCCCCCCTCCTGCGGGGCCTGTCCCTCCGGCCGCCAGACAGCCTGTGGCGCGCGGCTCAATGGACAGTCGCGTGCAGGCGCCCCAGGCTGGCCTCGATGAACGCCGGGATGTCCTCCGGGCCGCGGCTGGTGATCAGGTTGCGGTCCTCCACCACCTCCTCGTTGTGGTACTCCGCCCCGGCATTGCGGATGTCCTGCACGATCGATTTCCAGCCGGTCATCTTGTAGCCCTGGGCCACCTGGGCCGAGATCAGCAGCTGCGGCCCGTGGCAGATCGCGAACACCGGCTTGCCGCTCTTGACAAAATCGCGGACAAAGCGAACGGCATGCCCATCGGCCCGCAGGTGGTCCGGGGAGTGGCCGCCGGGGATCAGCAGGGCATCGAACTCATCGACCGACCGGATCTGGCTCACCGCGCGGTCGATCCTGACCTCGGCGCCCTGCTTCTTGCCCTGCACGGTCTCCCCGGCTTTCAGCCCGACATGAATCAGCTCGTGGCCGTCCTTCTGGTAGGCTTCGGCCGGCCTGGTGTACTCCACATCCTCGAAACCGTTGCCGATCAATACCGCTATTTTGGCCATCATCCGACCTCCATTTTAGATAAAGCATTGATATGGGATGAGTTACCTGCAATTAATCATACGGCGCGGATGGCCTGAAAGCAACCCATCCCGCCGCTGCCGAACCGGCCGCTCGGCGATCGGCCAAGACACTGTCACGATTTTGTGGAATTTATTATTATTCCCGCGCGTGATCCGCAACCGTTTTCCTTTCCCGGCGGGAGGCCGGGCGACCCAGCCACAGGCAGGAGGAGTAAACAGGATGGGGACCAGGATTGCCTCGCGGGCGGCGGGGCTTCGCCAGTCGGCGATCCGCGCCATGACCCGGCTGGCGGTCGAGCGCGGCGGAGTCAACCTTTCGCAGGGCCTCTGCGACCTGCCGACCCCGGAAGTGGTGCGGCAGGAGGCCTGCCGGGCGATCGAGGAGGGGTGCAACACCTATGCGCCGATGAACGGCACCGCCGGGCTGCGCCGGGCGATCGCCGCCAAGCTGGAGCGTTTCAACCATCTGCGGGTCGATCCGGAGCGCGAGCTGACTGTCACCAGCGGGGCGACCGGGGCCCTGGCCTGCGCCCTGCTGACGCTGCTGGAGCCCGGGGAGCGGGTGCTCGCTTTCGAGCCGTTCTATGGCTATCACCTCAACCTGGCGCGCCTGCTGGGGTTCGGCACTGTCACCCTCCGGCTGCGGCGGCCGGACTGGGCGATCGATTTCGCGGAGCTGGAGCGGCTGCTGGCGGGCGGCACCGTGCGGGCGCTGCTGCTCAACACCCCGGCCAACCCCTGCGGCAAGGTGTTCCGCCGGGAGGAGCTGGAGTGGATCGCCGCCCTGTGCCGGCGCTACGATATCATGGCGATCACCGATGAGATCTACGAGCACATCGTGTTCGATGGCCGGGAACACCTGAGCCTGGCCGCCCTGCCGGGGATGCAGGGGCGCACGGTGACCATCTCCGGTTTCTCCAAGACCCTGGCGATGACCGGCTGGCGGCTGGGCTATGTCGCCGGGCCCGCGGAGGTGATCGAAAAGCTCACGCTGATCTCGGACCAGCTCTACATCTGCGCCCCGCACCCGCTGCAGGCCGGGGTGGAGCGCGCCCTGCCGCTCCTGGAGGAAAACTACTACCGCGAACTGCCCGCCCGTTACCGGGCCAAGCTGGACATCCTGGCCCCGGCCCTGGAACAGGCCGGTTTCGAGCCCCTGCCATTGGAGGGGACATATTTTCTGCTGGCCGGGTACGAAAAATGCTATGGAAAGCTCGGGTCGATGGCGGCCGCCGAGCGGCTGCTGACGGAGCGGCTGATCGCCGCGGTGCCGGCCGAGAGCTTCTTCTCCGACGGCCACGATCAGCCCTGGCTGCGCTTCTGCTTCGCCAAGGAGGACTGCGAGCTGGAACGCGCCGCCCGCCTGCTCGGAGGATGATGCCCAATCCGACAGCAATGCTATTTTTCCGGGGAGCGGGAGGAAACCTTTTGAAAAAGGTTTTCCTCCCTCTCCCCGGACCCCTCTCCCACTTTCCCAAACTTTTTCGCAAGTTTGATGTGCAGGTGGGATCAGCATTTCAGGATGGGGAACAGTCTTTTGCTTTTCACCCCCAGCGCCCGGAACGGGCGCTCCGCGGCAGCAACTGGATGAGCTACTCTGTAGCAGCGGTTACAGAACTGGAAATACCATGGCAGGCAGTAGTGGAGGCAAGAACTGACTGGCAGATGCGCGTCAGCGCTGCCCACGCATCAGGGCAGCGTAATGATCCCGCGATTACAAGCTACTGGAAGAAGACTTCAGTGGTGGGCGAGTTTTGCGCCGCAAAGACTTTTGCTTCTTTTGGTCACAAAAGAAGAAAAACAATGACAATCAATGAGATAGCGGCATAGCCAGGAGTTTTCTGGCAGCCGGCCGTTCAAGGTGATTTTAGTGCCGCCGGCCGGCGAGTTTTGCGCCGCCAGGGCTCTTTCCCGGGCTGGAATTCTTGTACGGATGCTGTCATCGCGGCCATGAGATGAGCCCGGTTGTCCATTCCATGGACTGAAAGCCGATGAAGAAAGCGATGGAAAAAGCCGAATCCCCGCGGGACCGCTTCAGTCGACTGCTGCCGGAGGCGCTGGTGCTGGCCGCGGCGCTGATCATCCGGGCGGCGTATTTCGCGTCCTGGCGCCATCATCCGTTGTTCGAGCCGCTGCTGCCCGGCTATGACATGACCCGCTTCCACCAGTGGGCGCAGGAGATCGCCGCCGGCAGGCTTTCGCCGCCGGGGACTTTCTACCAGGGACCGCTCTACCCCTACCTGCTGGGCGCGCTCTACGCCCTGCCCGGCCCGGATGTCATCACTGCCGTGCTGTTCCAGCACCTGCTGGGCGCCGGGAGCGTGGCCCTCTGCTACCTGCTGGCGCGAAAGCTGTTCGGCCGGGGCCCGGCGCTGCTGGCGGCGGCGATGATGGCGCTCACCCCGATCTTTTTCTGCTACGAGGGACTGCTCAAGGCCGATACCCTGGTGACTTTCCTCGATCTGGGATTTCTGCTGGCCCTGGTGTCTTTCCGCCCGGGACAGCCCTGGCGCGGGGCGCTGACAGCGGGGCTGCTGCTCGGGCTGTCATCCCTGGCCCGGGCTAATGCCCTGGTGCTGCTGCCGCTGGGGATGTACTGGCTCAGTCGACAGAGCCGCCGGGAGGGGCTCGCCCGCGGCCGGGCGCTGCTGCCCGCTCTGCTCCTGGCCGGGACGACCTTCCTGGTGATCGGCCCGGCGACTGTGCACAACCTGGTGCGGGGCAATAAGTTCGTTCTGGTGTCGGACAATTTTTCCGAGAACTGGCGGATCGGCAACAGCGCCGGTTCGACCGGAGGCTTCTGCTACCCGGAAGGCCGGCTCCTGCCGGTGGGTTCCGGGGATTTCTGGCGGCTGCAGCTGAAGAAAACGGGCCTGCTGCTCGGCCACCGTGAGCAGCCGAACAATGTCGATTTCCTGCAGCTGCGCGAGGAGCTGCCGCTCTTGCGGGTGCCGCTGTTGTCCTGGGGCTTTTTCCTGGCTTTCGGGCTGGCCGGGGCGCTGCTGTACCGGGATCGGTGGCGGAAACTTTTGCCGCTCTATGCCTACCTGCTGCTGCTAAGCGCGGGCATTGTCGCTTTCTTTGTCACCAGCCGCTTCCGGCTGCCGCTCTGGCCGCCGCTGGTGATCCTTTCCGGGGCGGCCCTCTACCGGGTTTTTTCCGCAGCCATCGCGCGGCGCTATGCCCAGGCACTGGCGGTGGCCCTCCCGGCCGGGGCCCTGGCCGCGACGCTGATCCTCACCGCCCCGCGCACGATCGAGGGGCGCTATTTCGACAATATGCTGCTGATCCACGAGCGACGGAGCGACCGCGAGGGGGCGATCCATCAGCTCCGGGCCAAGCTCGCCCATTACCCGGACGATGGCACCGCGCTCTGGCGGCTGGCATATTACCTGCATCTGAAGGGGGAGCGGCAGGAGCCGCTGCTGCTGCTGGAACGGCTGCTGGCGCTCCACCCCGACCACCCGCAACTGCTGCGGGAGGGCGGGCTGCTCTACCTGCGCCTGGGTGAGCGGTCGCGGGGACAGGCGCTGCTGGAGCGCTACCTGGAGCTCTCCCCCGCCGACCCGGACAGCCTGCGCCTGCGTGGGCTGATCACCGCGGGCCGCCCCTGAGACCGACCCTGCAACAAAGGCCGGGATTCCCGGGGGAGGGAGAAAACCTTTTGGAAAAGGTTTTCTCCCTCCCCCGGACCCCCTCTCTCTTTCCCAAACTTTTTCGATAGTTTGATGTGCAGGTGGCTCTATCAATCAGGATAAGCTATTCACGGAGCGAGAGAGTAGTTCTTTGCCTTTCACCCTCAGCGCCCGATCAGGGCGCTCCGCGGCAGCAACTGTATGAGCTACACCGAGGCAGCGGTTACAGCACTCATCATCCCATGATGAACTGTAGGGGAGGCAAGAACCGACTGGCAGATGCGCGTCAGCGCTGCCCAACCTGATGGGTAGCGTAAAGATCGCACGATTACCAGCGGCCAATTGAAGATTATCAGTGGTGGGCGAGTTTTGCGCCGCACAGACTTTTGGTCCTTTTGGTCACAAAAGGACAAAAAAAATAAAGAAGTTGGAGCATAGCAGGGAGACCGAGAATCACCGGCAGGATGCCCTGCCCCCCAGGCTCTTTCCCCTTGGTATAGCCTCTGACAGGTAAATCTGTAATGGTAGAAATGGTATCAAGATGAACCCTGGAGATACCCCCTTGCCCCGCTTGCTGGCGCTGCTGCTGCTGCTGCCGGTCGCGGCTCCGGCCGCCCGGCTCCCGGAGCGCCCGAACATCCTGCTGCTCACTGTCGACAGCTTCCGGCCCGACCGGCTGGGCTGCTACGGCCGCGAGGGAGCCCATACCCCGGCGATCGACTCGCTGGCCGCCCGCGGGGTGCTGTTCGAGCGGGCCTATGCCACCGCCGCCTGGACCAACCCGGCCAATGTCAGCACCCTGACCGGGCTTTATCCCGCGGTGCACGGGGTCCAGCGACGGGATGACGGTGTCCCCGGGGGGCTGGACACTTTCCTGGAGGCCCTGGCGCGGGCGGGCTACCTGGCGCCGGAACTCAACTACCTGTTCCCGGAGCCCAACTACCGCAATCTCGGATTCAGTCCACATCCCGGCCGGAATCTGGAAAAATTCCTGGCGGAGTACCAGGATACCACCTGGTTCGCCTGGTACCATTTCCATGGGCCGCACCTGCCCTACGATCCGCCCGAGGAGTTCCGCCGCCTGTTCCTGCCGTCCGGCGGCGAAAAATCGCTGGCCGCGGTGCGGGAGAATATCCTGCTGCCGCGGGGCGAGCGGAAGTTCTCGCCTCGCGAGCAGGAGCTGGTGCGGGCGCTCTATGCTGCCGAGCTGGCGGCCCAGGACCGGGAACTGGCGGCGGTGTTCCATGCCCTGGACAGTCTAAGGCTGCGCCGGGGGACAATCGTGGTCCTCACCGCCGACCACGGCGAGGAGCTGTTCGACCATGGCTGGCTGGGGCATGCCTCCACCAGCCTGAGCGGCACCCTGTTCGAGGAGCTGATCCATGTCCCGCTGATCCTGAGTTGGCCGGGCGAGCTGCCGCAAGGGCAAAAAGTGAGCGCCCTGGCCCAGTCGGTGGACCTGGTCCCGACCCTGCTGGCCCTGGCCGGGCTGGAGCTCGATTTCCCCTGCCAGGGGGTGAGTCTGTTGCCCCTGATGCGTGGGGAGCGCGGGGAAGTTCGGGATGAGATCTTCTGCGAGAGCAGTGTCTGCGGCTACCAGTGTCCGGCCGGGGAGGACCCGGTCTGGCTGCGGGCGGTCCGTGCGGGCGCACTGGAAGCTGATCCAGACGGTCCCGCCCGGGGGCGCCTCCCCGCGGTATGCCCTCTACGACCTGGCGCGTGATCCCCTCGAGCGGCGCGACCGCTCTGTCGAAGCGCCGCTCGAGCTGCAACGGATGCAGGGTCGGCTGGCGGCGCGGATTTTCGAGAACGTGCGCCTGGCGCGGCAGCTGGAGCGCGAGGCTCCTGTCCCGGCCGCGGCGGTGGAGTTCGCCGGGCCGGTGGAGGTGCTCGCCCCGAACGAGGGCGAGCGGGTGTCGTTCCAGGCTGTCGCGGGCCAGGTCACCATCCGCTGGAGCGGCCCGCCGCAGGCCGGCTACCGGCTGGAGTACCGGGTGGGCCAGGGCAAGCACCGCCTGGAGGGCGCGTTCGACTTGACCGGCAACAGCGAAAGCTTCGGGCCGTTCAACCGGGTGTTCTGGCGCTCGCTGACCCTCTACAACCCGTTCAGCTTCCGGGTGGTCCCGGCCGGACGGCCCGAGCTGGCCAGCCCCTGGCGGACTTTCACCTTCGAGTAATTTATTTCCATCGGCGGACTTTCGTTCACCGGGTGAATGTTTTATATTGCGGCAAAATTCTCCCGCTGCAGCTTTTTCCCGCCGACACACCGGGCGAACCACGCGCGCGAGGACCCCGTTTTGAGCGACAAGCTGAAGATCCTCGGGGTGGTGGGGGCCAGGCCCAATTTCATGAAGATCGCCCCGCTGGCCGAGCGCCTGCGCGCCGAGCGCGACTGGTGCGGGTTCACCCTGGTCCACACCGGGCAGCACTATGACCGCCGGATGAACGAGGTCTTTTTCGCCGAGCTGGGGATCGATCCGCCGGAGGTGTTCCTGGGGGTGGGCTCCGGCAGCCATGCCTCCCAGACCGCCCGGATCATGCTGGCCCTCGAGCCGGTGCTGCTGGAGCAGGCTCCCCACCTGGTGCTGGTGGTCGGCGATGTCAACTCGACCGTGGCCGGGGCGCTGGTGGCCGCCAAGCTCGGGATCGCGGTGGCCCATGTCGAGGCCGGCCTGCGCAGTTTCGACCGCCGGATGCCCGAGGAGCTCAACCGCATCCTCACCGATAGCTTGAGCGAGCTGCTGTTTACCCCCAGCCGGCTGGCCGATGCCAACCTGCGGCGCGAGGGGGTGCCCCCGGAGCGGATCTGCCTGGTGGGCAACATCATGATCGATACCCTGGTGCGGCGCTTGGAGCAGGCCCGCGCGCTTCGCCCCTGGGAGGGGCTGGACCTGACCGAGGGCGGCTACGGGCTGGTGACCCTGCACCGGCCGGCCAATGTCGATGACCCGGCGGTGCTGGCCGAGCTGGTCGGGGCGCTGGCCGAGCTGTCGCGCGAGCTGCCGCTGGTGTTTCCGGTCCATCCCCGCACCCGGGCGGCGCTCGAACGCGAGGGGCTGCTGACGGCGCTGGAGGCGGCCGCTGGGATGCGGCTCGCCGGGCCGCTGGGCTACCTGGAGTTCCTGGCCCTGATGCGCGGCTCGCGGCTGGTGCTCTCCGACTCCGGCGGGATTCAGGAAGAAAGCTCCTACCTGGGGATTCCCTGCCTGACCCTGCGCGAGAACACCGAGCGCCCGGAGACCATCGCGCAGGGGACCAACCGGCTGGTGGGGCGCGACCGGGGAAGAATTCTGGCCGGGGCGCGTCAGGCCTTGCGCGATGGAGGCAGCCGCGGCGGCGAGCTGGAGTTCTGGGATGGCCGGGTCACCGGCCGAATTGTCGAGGAGCTGCGGCGCCGCATGGGATATTTCCTCACGCCGGCCGAGCGCCGGCTCGACCCGGAGCGGGCCCGATGATCGCCACCGCTGTCGCCGGGACCGGCAACTGGGGCAAGAACCTGGTCCGCACGTTCCAGCGCCTGGAGGACAGCGGGCTGCGCTGGCTCTGCGACTCCGACCATCGCGCGCTGGAGGCCGCGGGACGCGGCTGCCCCGGCGCCCGGCTTACCGGCGATTTCGCCGAGTTGCTGCGCGATGAGGCGCTGGAGGCGGTGGCCCTGGCCACTCCGGCCGAGAGCCACTACCGCCTGGCCCGCGCGGCGCTGGAGGCCGGCAAGCACGTTTTTGTCGAAAAGCCGCTGGCCCTGTCCGCCCCCGAGGCCGAGGAGCTGGAGCGCCTCTCCCGCGAGCGCGGCCGGGTGTTGATGGTCGGCCACCTGCTGATCTACCACCCGGCGGTGACCGCGCTCAAGGCGATGGTCGACACGGGCGAGCTGGGAAAGATTTTCTACATCCACACCCAGCGGGTCAACCTCGGGGTGGTGCGACGGGATGAGAACGCCCTCTGGAGCCTGGGCCCGCACGATCTGTCGATCATCCTCGAGCTGCTGGGCCATCCGCCGGTGGAGGTGTCCGCCCGCGGGGCCTGCTATCTGCGCCCGGGGATCGAGGATGTCGTGTTCCTGACCCTGCGCTTCGCGGATGGGGCGATGGCCCATGTCCAGCTCTCCTGGCTCGATCCCCATAAGGAGCGCAAGGTCACCGTGGTCGGCAGCCGCAAGATGGTGGTGTTCGATGACATGCAGGCCGCCGAGAAGCTCCGGGTCTACGACAAGGGGGTCAGTGTCAGCCGCGACTATGATTCCTACACCGACCTGCTCACCCTGCGCGAGGGCGATATCCTGATCCCGCAACTCAGGATGGAGGAGCCCCTGCAACTGGAATGCCGCCACTTCCTGGACTGTGTCGCCGGGCGCGCGGAGTGCCGCAGCTCCGGCCGGGCGGGAGTGGCGGTGGTCAGGGTGCTCCAGGCCGCCACCGAGTCGCTCCGGCGCGCGGGAGAGCCGGTCCCCATCTGCGAGGAGAGCCATGCAGGAAAACAGACCGCCAGTAAGTTCTTCGCCCATCAGAGCGCCTACATCGATGCGGGCGCGGTGATCGGCGAGGGCACCCGCATCTGGCATTTCTGCCACGTGATGGCCGGGGCCCGGATCGGGGCCGGCTGCAACCTCGGCCAGAATGTCGTGGTCCACCCGACCGCGGTGGTCGGCGCTGGGGTCAAGATCCAGAACAATGTCTCGGTCTATGACCGGGTGATCCTCGAGGATGATGTTTTCTGCGGGCCGAGCATGGTCTTCACCAATGTGGTCAACCCCCGCTCCCACACCCCGCGCAAGCATGAATACCAAGAGACCCTGGTGCGCCGCGGGGCCTCGATCGGGGCCAACGCCACCGTGGTCTGCGGTCACGTGATCGGCCGCCACGCGTTTGTCGGGGCCGCGACCCTGGTCACCAGGGATGTCCCGGATTTCGGACTGGTCTACGGGGTCCCGGGAAGGCTGCGCGGCTGGATCTGCAAGTGCGGGGTGCGGCTCCCGCTGGGCCTGGAGCCGGAAGGAGTCGAGCAGGCCGCCTGCGCCGACTGCGGCCGCCGCTACACCCGCCGCGGCCTGACTGTCGAGCTGCCCGGCGAGGACTGAAAAACTAAAGATGGGTGTTCACGGGGGAGGGAGGAACCCTTTTGAAAAAGGGTTCCTCCCTCCCCCGGACCCCCACCCGCTTCCCCAAACTTTTTCGAAAGTTTGATGTGCAGGTGGGATCGGCATTTCAGCACTGTGGACATTCTTGTCTTTCGCCCAAAGGCGGCTTTAGCCGCCACCCCGCGGCGCAACTGTATGAGCTACATAGATGCAGCGGTTACAAAGTGGCGATCCTATGACAGGCGTGATGAGAGGCAAGAACTGACCGGCAGATGCGCGTCAGCGCTGCCCACCCTGATGGGTAGCGTTTCGACACCGCGATTACAAGCGGTTAATTAAAAATCACTATTGGCCGGCGAGTTTTGCGCCGCACAGACTCTTGCTTCTTCTGGTCACAGAAGAAGAAACATAATGACCAATCAAAGAGATAGCGGCATAGCCAGGAGTCTCGGATAGCAGGCGGGGTAAAAGTGGCTCATGCGCCGGAGACCGGCGAAAGGAAACCCTTGAGCGAACGCCGCACACCGGCGGCCGATGAAAAAAACCCGCCGCGGGTGATCTACCTGATAGCCCTGGAACTGGTGGTCGGCAACGCGATTTTCGACAACCAGGTCAAGCGGCTGCTGCTGCGGCTCTCAGTCGCGGGACGGGCGCGGATCACCCTGGTGGTGCTGCTGCCCTGGCTGGAGCTGACCCGCCGCGGAGTCTACTCCAACTTCCGCCATCACGCCCGCGCGCTGGAGTCATTGCGGGCGGAGCTCTCCGCGGGCGGGATCGAACTGCGGCTGGTGCGGACCCTCTACCCCTCGGCCTTTTTCCACATGCGGGCCCCGGGGCTGGCCTGGTTCAGCCTGCTGGCGGTGCCCGCGCTGGTGCGGGAGATCCTCCGCGCCCGGGCCGGGCTGGTGCACTGCCGTTACTACTATGCGACTTTCGCCGCGCTGGCGGCCTCCACGCTGCTGCCGCGGGGGCCGCGGGTGATTTTCGATGTGCGCACCCTGCTCCCCGAGCAGGGGATTGTCAATCATACCTGGGGCGAGCGCTCGGCCGCCTATCGCTGCTGGAAGCGGATCGAGGGCTGGATGCTGCGCCGGGCCGGGCGGGTGGTGTCGGTCTCCCCGGCGATGACCGCCCGGCTGGAGCGCGAGGCCCCCGGGGTGCGGGTGGAGACTATCCCCAATTTTGTCGATCTGGGCCGTTTCCGCCCGGACCCGCAGGCCCGCGCCGCGGTCCGGGGGGAGTTGGGGCTGATGCAGGAGCGGCCGGTGCTGGTGTTCTCCGGCACCCTCGGCGGGCGCTACCCGGCCGAGCGGATCGCCGAGTGCGCGGCGGCGTTCTGCCGGGCGCTGGGGCCGGAGAGTTTCTTCCTGGTGCTCACCAGCTCGGATGAAAAGCGGCTGGCCCCGCTGGCCGGGGCCCTGGCCGCGGAGGGTCTCGCGCGGGAGCGCGATTGGCGGGCGCTGGGCTGCCCGCCGGAAGAGGTCCCGCGCTACCTGGCCGCCGCCGATTATGGGCTGCTGGCCCTGGCCGATTTCCTGACCGCGGAGACTTTCCTGCCGCTCAAGTTCGGCGAATATCTGGCTTGCGGGCTGCCGATCCTGACCCACCCGGCCAACTCCGAGCTGACGCGGCTGGTGGCCGAACATGGGGTCGGGCTGGCCCTCGACCCGGAGGCGGACCTCGCCGCGACCGGGGCGCGCCTCACTGCGGAAGTGGCCTCGATGCGCGAGCGCTGCCTGCAGCTGGCCCGCGAGCAGTTCGACCTGGAGCGTTTCGCCGGGCGCTACGCCCGCATTTACGATGAACTCAGTGGCCGCGCATCGACTGCGGCCGGGCAGGAGAGCCTGCGATGAGAGTGTTTTTCTTCACCGAGGGCACCCAGGCCTCCCCCGCCAGCCGGCTGCGGGCCTACGAGTACTTCGCCTACCTGCGAAAGATGGGCTTCAGTCCCCGGGCCGCCAGTTTCACCAGCCAGCCCTACTGCCGTCGGCTGGTGGAGGGCAAGACGATCGGCGAGGCCCACCGCCTGCTGGAGAAGACCTGGCAGGCGCGGGCGGTGCTGCGCCTGCTGGCCGGGGCCCTCACCTGCCGGGTGGTGGTGATCCAGCGGGTGCTGCTGCCGGTCTGGCTCCAGCGCCTGGTGAGCCGGCTCAACCCGCGGGTGATCTTCGACTACGACGATGCGGTCCACCTCGGCCGCGAGCGGGAGTTCGCCAGCCAGGTGCGGCTGGCGGCGCGGGTGATCGCGGTGAGCGAGACCGCCCGCGAGGCCGCCCTGACGGCCGGGGCCCCCGCCGAGCGGGTGATGGTCCTGCCCACCCCGGTCGACTGCGCCAGCTACCGCACCCGCGACCAGCGCCTGGCCTCGCGGGAGGAGGCCGACCGCCAGTTCAACGATGGGCCGGGCCGGTTCCTGGTGGGCTGGATCGGTTCGCCGGCCACCACGCCGTTCCTGCAACAGGTCTGGCCGCGCCTGGCGGAGCTGGCCGCGCGCGAGCCGCGGGTGGCGTTCCTGTTCATCGGCGCCCGGCCGTTCGACACCGGCCTCCTGGCGGGCCGGGCCACCTTCCTCTCCTGGAGCCGCGAGTACGAGACCAAGCTGCTCTCCAGCCTGGATGCCGGGATCATGCCCCTGCCGGATGACCAGTGGTGCCGGGGCAAGGGCGGCTACAAGCTGATCCAGTACATGGCCGCCGGGGTGCCGGGCCTGGCCTCCCCGGTCGGGGCCAACAACGAGATTGTCGCCGAGGGCGCCACCGGCAGCTTTGTCGGGGAGGACCGGGGCTGGGGACCGGCCCTGGAGCGCCTGCTGCGCGACCCGGAGCTGGCCGCCCGCCTGGGGCGCGAGGGCCGCCGCCGCGCCGAGCGGCTTTACGACTACTCTGTCGCCGCCCCGCGCCTGGCCGAGCTGATCCGCGCCGCCGCGGGTGTCGAGCCCCGCGCCGGGACTGTCCCCGGCGAACCACCTTTCGCGCCGGCGGGCACCAGATGAAACTCTCGGTGATCATTCCGGTCTTCAATGAGCGCTCGACAATCGAGGAAGTGATCGACCAGGTCAACCGGGTCGCGGTGGACAAGGAGATCATCGTGGTCGACGATGGCTCGACCGATGGGACGGTGGAGGTGCTGCGCAAGAAAGAGCGCGAGGTGACCAAGGTCCACCTGTCGCCGGTCAATTTCGGCAAGGGCGCGGCGATCCGGGTCGGGCTGACCTATGTCACCGGGGATGTGATCGTGATCCAGGATGCCGATGTGGAGCTCGATCCCCAGGAGTACCACCTGCTGCTGGCGAAGATCGAGCAGGGGGCGGAGGTGGTCTACGGCTCGCGGTTCCTCGGGCGCAACCCGGGGATCTCGCTCGTGACCCGCCTCGCCAACCGTTTCCTGACGCTGCTGACCAACCTGCTCTATGGCTGCCGGCTGACCGACATGGAGACCGCCTACAAGATGTTCCGGGTCGAGGTCGCCCGGCGGCTGCGCCTGCGCTGCATCGGTTTCGAGCTGGAGCCGGAGATCACCGCCCAGTTTCTCAAGCTGGGAGCGAAGATCCACGAGGTGCCGGTCTCCTACAACCCGCGGACAGTCGAGCAGGGCAAGAAGATCGGCTGGCGGGATGGGCTGCGGGCGGTCTACTACCTGCTGCTCTACCGTTTCTTTCGCTGAGCCTGACCCCTCGAGGAGCGTGAGCCGTGTGCGGCATCGCCGGGATTGTCGACAGCCAGGGAGGGCCGATCGGGACGGAGCGCCTGCGGGCGATGAGCGACCGGCTGGTCCATCGCGGGCCCGATGATGAGGGTTTCTGGCGCAACCCGGTCGCGGAAGGAGCGGCCGAGGGCGGCCCCTCCTGCGGCCTGGCTTTCCGCCGCCTGTCGATCATCGATGTCGCCGGCGGCCGTCAGCCGCTGTGCAACGAGGACCGCTCGCTGTGGCTGGTGTTCAACGGGGAGATCTACAACTTCCCCGCCTTACGCGCCGAGCTGGAGGCCAGGGGCCACCGTTTCGCCACCCGCTCCGATGGCGAGACGATCCTCCACGCCTACGAGAGCTTCGGGATCGAGGGGATGCTCGCCCGCCTGCGCGGGATGTTCGCTTTCGCCCTCTGGGACCAGCCCCGCGCCAGGCTGGTGCTGGCCCGCGACCGGGTGGGCAAGAAGCCGCTGGTGTACTGCGAGCGCGAGGGCCGGCTGCATTTCGCCTCCGAGCTGGGGGCGCTGCTGGCCGACCCCGCCCTGCCCCGCGAGCCGGACTGGACCGCGCTCCACCATTACCTGACTTTCATGTGCGTGCCCGCCCCGTTCACCGCTTTCCGCGGGATAAAAAAACTCCCCCCGGCGCATTTCCTGGTCCGGGAGGGCGGCGCCACTCGGATCGAGCGCTACTGGCGGCTGGCCTACGGCCCCAAGCTGAAGCTCTCGCGGCCCGAGGCCGCCGAGGCCCTGCGCGAAAAGCTGCTGGAGGCCACCCGGCTGCGCCTGATGAGCGAGGTGCCCCTCGGAGCCTTCCTCTCCGGCGGGATCGACTCCAGCAGTGTCGTGGCGGCGATGAGCCGCGCCGGCGGCGGGACGGTCAAAACCTTCTCGATCGGCTTCGAGGAAAAGAAGTTCAACGAGCTGCCGTTCGCCCGGCTGGTGGCCGCGCACTACGGCACCGAGCACCACGAGTTCATGGTCCGGCCCAATGCCCTGGAAGTGCTGCCCGAGCTGGTGCGGCACTACGGCGAGCCCTATGCCGACAGCTCGGCGATCCCGACTTTCTTCCTGTCGCGGCTGACCCGTCAGCATGTGACTGTCGCCCTCAATGGCGATGGCGGGGATGAGTCGTTCACCGGCTACCGCCGCCACTATGCGGGCCGGATCGCCGACCGGTTCCACGCCCTGCCCGCGCCCTTGCGCCAGCTGGGCCGCCGGACACTGGAGCGCCTGGCCCCGCGGCCTCACGACCGCCAGAGCCTGCTGGCCGGCTTCCGCCGGTTCGCCGAGGCCGCCGAGTTGCCGCGCCATGAGCGCCACGCCCGCTGGACCGGCTATTTCACCGAACCGGAAAAGCGCCGGCTGCTGGCTCCGGAGCCCCTGGCCGCGCTGGACGGTGTCCCGCCCTCGTCCGAGCTGCTGCGCCCGTATTTCGAGGAGGGCGCGGACCTCGATGGCGCCGAGGCCGCGGTGCTGGCCGATGTCGCGTTCTACCTGCCCAACGACCTGCTGGTCAAGGTGGACATCGCGACCATGGCGGTGTCGCTGGAGGGCCGGAGCCCCTTCCTGGATCACGAGCTGATGGAGTTCGCCGCCCGACTGCCCTCGCGCTACAAGCTGCGCGGCCGGGCGCTCAAGGCCATTCTGAAAGAGGCGGTGCGGCCCTGGCTGCCGCGCGAAATCCTCGAAAAACCCAAGTGGGGTTTCGCGATCCCGATCGGCAACTGGTTCCGGGGCGAACTGAAAGACTTCCTGGCCGACAGCTTGCTCTCCGGGCCATCGGCCGGCGGCTTCTTCCGCAAGGAGGAGGTCGAGCGGCTGATCGGCGAGCACCAGCGCGGGGAACGCGACCTGGGCCACCATCTCTGGATCCTGCTGATGTTCGAGCTGTGGCGGAGGGAGTTCCTGGGCGGCGCCTGAGCGGAGCTGAAGAAAGGATTTATCCACGAAGCACACGAAGGTTCACGAAGAGTTTTCTTGGTGTGCCTAGCGCGTGTGATGAACTGCGAAGCCCGGCGCCTGGGCAGTGGCCGCTGAAAAAGACCACACCCCCCGTCGGCTGTCGCCGCCACCCCTCTGTTTAGAGGGTGTGATGAACTCAGGAGTGGGAAAGAACACCACCCCCGGTGTCCCCCTTTGGTAAGGGGGATTGTTCCGGCTTCGGCCCGGGCAATGGCGCAACTGGTTGATTGCTTTGCTGTTTAATGCTGCCGGGGGTGTGTAGTCTTTTATCGGTGGCCGCGGGAGGCCCGGAGTCCGCGGTAGGGGCGATGCCTACCAAGGTGAGGCCCGACATCCAGTAACTTTCGAAAAAGTTTGGGAAGGTGGGAGGGGGGCCGGGGGAGGGCGGAAACCTTTTCCAAAAGGTTTCCGCCCTCCCCCGGAAAAAGATCCTCATCTGCTGTTGTCATCCAGGGATGAAAGAGGCCGCGGGTGGAGCCGGTGCTTTACATCAGCTACGATGGCCTGCTGGACCCCTTGGGGGCGAGCCAGGTGCGGCCCTATCTGCGGGAGCTGGCCCGCCGGGGGGTGCGGCTGACGGTGCTGAGTTTCGAGAAGCCCGAGCGCCTGGCCGACTGCCCGGAAGTGGCGCGGGTGCGGCGCGAGCTGGCGGCCGAGGGCATCCGTTGGCGGCCCTTGCGCTACCACAAGCGGCCGGCCTCCCTGGCCACCGCCTGGGATGTACTGGCGGGGATAGTCGCCGGGCTGGCCCTCGGGCGCGGGGCCGGGCTGATCCATGCCCGCAGCTACATCGCGGCGCTGATCGCGTTGGCGCTCTGCCGGCTGACCGGGGCGCGCCTGTTGTTCGACATGCGCGGCTTCTGGGCCGATGAGCGGGTCGAGGGCGGGCTGTGGCGGCCCGGCGCCCGGATGTACCGGCTGTTCAAGGCCCTGGAGCGCCGCTACCTGGCCCGGGCGGATGGGATCGTGGTCCTCACCCGCCGCGGGGCGGAAATCCTGCGGGGGATGCTTCCGCCGCGCGAGTCCCCGCCGCTGCTGCGGGTGATCCCCACCTGCGCCGACCTGGAGCTGTTCCGTCCGCCCTCGGGCGGGCGGCCCCCGGTCGCGGAGCGCCCGTTGCGGCTGATCTATCATGGCAGTTTCGGCACCTGGTACCTGCTGCCCGCGATGCTGGCGTTCTACGAGCAGGTGCGCCGGGTGCGGCCCGGGAGCATTTTTTCGCTCGTCACCCCCGCGCCCGCGGAGGAAGTCTGGCGCGCGGCCGCGGGGCTGGGGCTTGCCGCAGAGGCGCGCGACGGGTTGCGGGTCGAGTCCCGCCCCTACCGCGAGGTCCCCGCGGCGCTGGCCCAGGCCGACTGCGCGGTGTTTTTCATCCGGCCGAGCTTTTCCAAGCAGGCCTCCTGCGCCACCAAGTTCGGCGAGGCGCTGGCCTGCGGGTTGCCGGTGGTGACCGGCGCGGGGATCGGCGACCATGACCGCCAGGTGCGGGAGCAGCGGGTGGGGCTGGTGCTGGAGGATTTCTCGGAGGGCAGTCTGGCCCGGGCGGCGCGGGAGCTGCCCGTCCTGCTGGCCGATCCGGAGCTGCCCGGGCGTTGCCGCGCGCTGGCCGAGGCTGAATTTTCGCTGGCCGGCGGAGCGGAGCGTTACCTGGAGCTTTACCGGGAACTGCTGGGGGAACCGGCCGGGATCGCCATCGGGAGGGCCCGCGCGTGAGAGTGCTGTTCATTGTCCCCTACCCGGTCCAGGGCGCCAGCAACCGGCTGCGGGTGCAGCAGTACCTGCCGTTCCTGGAGGCCCACGAGGTGTGTTGCCGCGTGCGGCCGTTCTACAGTGAGGCGCTGTGGCGGATCCTCTACCGCCCGGGGCATCACCTGGAGAAGCTGCTGCGCGGGCTGGGCTGCCTGGCCAACCGGGCGCTGGACTTAGGACGCTCCTTGAGCTGCGAGCTGGTGCTGATCCACCGCGAGGCCGCCCCGGCCGGCCCGGCCTGGTTCGAACGGGCGTTGCGCCTGATGGGCAAGCCCTACGCTTACGATTTCGATGATGCGGTCTGGCTGCCCAATGTCGCTCCCTCCAACCGGCTGTTTGCGCGGCTGAAGTGCCCGGGCAAAGTGGCCGGGATCGTCCGGGGGAGCGCGCTGGCGCTGGCCGGCAACCATTACCTGGCCGACTGGGCTGTCCGCGCCGGGGCCCGCGCGGTGGAGGTGCTGCCGACCGTGGTCGACACCGCCCGGGTCCGGCCGCCGGAAGCCCGGCAGTCCGTTGCGGAGCGTCCGGTGGTGATCGGCTGGATCGGCAGCCCGACCACGATCGCGTTCCTGGAGGATTTCCGCCCGGTGCTCGCGCGGGTGCTGGAGCGTTGCGCGGGAAAGGCGGTGTTCCGGGTGGTGGGCGGGACCCTGGCCGGGCCATTGCCGGCGGGGATCGAGTGCGCGCCCTGGAGCCTGGAGGGCGAGCTGGCCGAGTTGCAGGGTTTCGACCTGGGGGTGATGCCGATGCCCGACAACGAGTGGACCCGCGGCAAGTGCGCTTTCAAGGCGATCGAGTACATGGCGGTGGGGGTCCCGGCGGTCTGCAGCCCGGTCGGAACCAATTGCGAGTTGATCGAGGATGGCCGCACCGGCTTCCTTCCCGCCGATGATGACCAATGGGTCGAGACCATTTGCCGGCTGGTGGCGGACCCCGCCCTGCGGCAGCGGGTGGGACTGGCCGGGCGGCAGGTGATCGAGCGCGGCTAC
Source organism: Candidatus Glassiibacteriota bacterium (assembly GCA_963752515.1). Taxonomy (GTDB): domain Bacteria; phylum Gemmatimonadota; class Glassbacteria; order GWA2-58-10; family GWA2-58-10; genus CAVVYO01. The sequence goes on from CAVVYO010000002.1 coordinate 56,288, forward strand.
AGCCTGGAGAGCGCGGCGCCCCGTCTGCTGGCGGCGCTGCGCCGGGCGGCCGGGACCGCGCGGGAGGTGGAGGGTGAACCTCAAGGCCTCCGTTGAGCGGTCGCTGACTGTCGCGCTGCTGCGCGGGCTGGCCCCGACAGGTCGCGGGCTGGCCGAGGGGAGCCTGGCGCTGCGGCTGTTCCGGACCCTGGTGCTGCGCCCGGCGCGGGCGCTGTCCGCGGCGGCCCATCGCCTGGCGGAAAAAGCCCGGGCCGTGTGGCTCGGCAGCCGCGCCGGGGCCCTCGCTCGCAGGGCCGGCGGACTGCTGCTGGTGGGCGACTACCTGGACCGCCCGACCCCGCGGCTGGCCGGGGCGATCCGCGCGGCGCGGGTCTGGCGCTGGACCGAGCGGCGGTTTTGGCCCCGGGCCGGGTCGCTGTGGCGAAAGCTGCGGGCGGTTCCGGCCGGGACCGCGCTCGCCGGGCTGACTGAGCGCCTGGGAAGCCGCATCTCCGGGCCGCGCGGGCTGATGCTCTTTTCCCTGGCCTTCCTGGCCGGTTTCTACGCGGTCCGGCTGGCGATCCTGGGACTGGCCCCGGCGGATTTCCTCCTGCCCTGGAGCGCCGGCCCGCTGGCGCTGGCGCTGCTTCTGGCCGCGCTGGGGCTGTCCGGGCGGGGCGGACGCTCCGGACCCGGACTGCTGGAACGGGCGCTCGCGGCCCTGCGGCATCCGCGACGGGACTGATACCGATTTGACGACAAAGGCGGCTTGTCCGGGGGGAGGGCGAAAACCTTTTGAAAAAGGTTTTTCGCCCTCCCCCCGGGCCCCCCTTCCACTTTCCAAAACTTTTTCGATAGTTTGGCTCAGTAGGTTGGACAGCGAATTTGGGTAAGACCGAGGCCAGGGCGGTTTGTTCAGGGACGGAGTGGAGTCTTTCGGGCCGCGGCTGGAGGCCCGGGGTTAGGTGTAGGGGCGTCCGGCCGGACGCCCCTACCGGCCAACCCGACCAACAGCGGTCAAGCTCAAGCCGACCAGCCCGGGAAGCAGCGGTGGTGTCTTTGGGATGGGGGTGGCGGCGGTTTTCGGGCCGCGGCTGGAGGCAAGGGTCAGCGATGGGAGAGCCACGCAATTTCCATCGTGGCCGACATGGAATGACACGGGTCGGCAGGCCATGCGTTGCAGCGCCAGGGATGGCGCGAAACGCGGCGACCACCGAAGGAGCGCCTGACTTCCTCGGGCACACCGCCGTCTATTCAAGACCTTGATGTTGTTTCAGCTTCGCGGCCTTGGCACCAAGAGACTTTTGCTTCTTTTGGTCACAAAAGAAGAAACATAATGAAAATCAAAGAGATAGCTGCATAGACAGGGATTTTCAGACAGCAGGTCGCGATAAAAGTGGTCCATGCGCTTTTGGTCACGACAGAACAAAAAAATAGAGAAGCTACGAGAACGGCAGGAGGCAGGGGAATCACCGGCAGGAGTGCTTGACCTTTGCATCTGCTGTTAAATCGGTACCAGCGGGCTCTGGAAAAACCATGGAAGAGATGCTTAAAAACGAAGACATCATCTGCTTCTCCTCGATCGACTGGGACTTCATCTGGCAGGGGCACCAGGAGATCATGGCCGCCCTGGCCCGAGCCGGCAACCGGGTGCTGTTTGTCGAGAACACCGGGGTGCGTGGCCCCCGTCCGGGCGACTATGACCGGATCATCAGCCGGCTGCGCAACTGGTGGAAGGGCTACAAGGGCATCCGTCGGGTGGAGCGCAACCTGTATGTCTACAGCCCGATGGCGCTGCCTTTCCCCTACAACCGGGCGGCGCGCTGGGTCAACCGACGGCTGATCGGGCGGGTGCTGGGCTCGTGGTGCCGCTCCCAGCAGTGCTCGGCGCCGATCCTCTGGAGCTTCCTGCCCACCCGGCTGACCCTGGAGCTCTGCCGCAGCCTGCCGCGCGGGCTGCTGGTCTACTACTGCATCGACAGTTTCGCCGACAGCTCGCCGGCCGCGGCGCGGATTGTCGAGAGCGAGCGGGAGCTGATCGCCGAGGCCGACCTGGTGTTCGTCACCAGCGAGCAGCTCCGCGAGCACTGCGCCCCGCATGCCCGGGGCCCGGTGCACAAGTTCCCGTTCACGGTGCATTTCGAGCGTTTCGAGCCGGTGCTGAAGATGGAGCATCCGCCCTGCCCGCCGGAGCTGGAGGCGATCCCCGAGCCGCGGGTGGGCTACATCGGCGGGCTGCACCGTTGGCTGGACCAGGAGCTGGTGGCGGAGCTGGCCGCGGCGATGCCCGAGGCGAGCTTCGTGTTCGTCGGCCCGGAGCAGGAGCCGATGCAGCGGCTGAAAAGCCTGCCCAATGTCCACCTGCTGGGCGGTCGGCCCCACGACCAACTGCCGTTCTACCTGCGGCAGTTCCAGGCCGGGATCATCCCCTACCGGCGGACCGGGTACACCGACAATGTCTACCCGACCAAGCTCAACGAGTACCTGGCGCTGGGCCTGCCGGTGGCCGCCACCCCGATCCGCGAGCTGGAGCTGTTCGCCCGGGAGCACCCGGGGCTGGTGGATCTGTGTGCGGATGCGCAGTCGATGGCGGCCGCCCTGCGGCTGCGGCTGGCCCCGACCGGTCGGGGCAGCGCGGAGGGCGCGCGCCTGGTGCGGGAGCGGATCGAGCTGGCGCGGGAGAACTCCTGGACCCGGCGCCTCGAGCGGATGTGCGCTCTGATCCGCGAGGAGATCGACCGCGGACTGGCCCGCAGCGAGCCGCGTTGGCGCGCCCGCCTGGCGGGGACATTCTCGAGCTACCGCCGCCGGAGCATCGGGCTGGCCGCGGCGGGGCTGCTGGCCTGGGCCGCGTTGTTCTGGAGCCCGCTGGTCTACTGGGTGGGCGCTCCCCTGCGGGTGGAGGAGCCGCCATCGCCAAGCGCGGTGATCCTGGTGTTCGGCGGAGGGGTGGGCGAGGGCGGCCGGCCCGGCCGCTCGACCATGGAGCGGGCCGCGCTGGCGGCGGAGCTCTATCACCGGGGGCTGGCCCCCAAGATCGTCTTCTCCAGCGGCTACCAGCAGTTCCGCGACCGCGACGCCGAGGACATGCAACGGGTGGCCCAGTCCCGGGGAGTGCCCGCGGCGGACATCCTGCTGGAGGACCGGGCCGCCAGCAATTACGAGAACGTGGTGCGCTGCCTGGAACTGATGAAGCAGCACCACTGGCGCTCGGCGATCGTGATCTCCGGCCGCTACAACATGCGGCGCACCGGGTTGCTGCTGCGCCGCCAGCTCCGGGAGCTGGAACTGGAGGGGAGCATCGGCCCGGATTCGCTGCATCTGGTGCCGGTGCGCGAAAATATCTTCTTCCATCCCCGGGAGGGGGACCGGCTGGCCCAGTGGCGGGCGATCCTCCACGAGTATCTGGCGATCGCCGACTACTATCGCCGCGGCCTGCTCTAGAAAAAGCTGGACAACGCGCCCATCAGCGGCCAAACTACCAGTTCCGCGAGCCGCCCGTCGTTTCGGGCGGAAAGGCCGGGAACAGCCGGCGGCCGTTGGAACCGGATCGAACCATCAACAGGGGTCCAAGCTCAATGAACTGTCTGATCACCGGAGGGGCCGGCTTCATCGGCAGCAACCTGGCGGAATACCTGCTGGCCAGGGGCTGGACGGTGCGGATCCTCGACAACCTGAGCACCGGCCGCCGGGTCAACCTGGCCGCTTTCGAGCGCCGGGTGGAATTCATCGAGGGGGACATCCGCGACCGGGAGCTGGTGGGCCGGGCGGCCGCGGGCTGCCGGGTGATCTTCCACCAGGCGGCCCTGCCCAGCGTGCCGCGCTCGGTCAAGGACCCGGCGCTGACCAACGAGGTCAATGTCACCGGGACCCTCAACGTGCTGCTGGCGGCGCGGGAGGCCGGAGCCGAGCGGGTGGTGCTGGCCTCCTCCAGCTCGATCTACGGCGACAACCCGGAGATGCCGCGCCGGGAGGAGCTCACTCCCCGGCCGCTGTCGCCCTACGCGGTGTCGAAGCTGGCCTGCGAGCACTACGCCCGGGCGTTCGCGGTGGTCTACGGGCTGCAGACTGTGGCCTTGCGCTACTTCAATGTCTTCGGCCCGCGCCAGGACCCGGACTCGCCCTACTCGGCGGTGATCCCCCGTTTCATCCGCGCCCTGCAGCAGGGCCAACGGCCGCAGGTTTACGGCGATGGCCGCCAGTCGCGCGATTTCACCTATATCGAGCAGGTCTGCCGGGTCAACGAGCTGGCCGCGACAGTCGCCGGACCGTTCCACGGCGAGGCGTTCAATGTCGGCTGCGGGCGCAGGTTCTCGCTGCTGGAGCTGCTCGGGGAGCTGGGCCGGATCATCGGCCGGGTCCCCGAGCCGGAGTTCCTGCCGGAGCGCGCCGGCGATGCCCGCCACTCCCAGGCGGCGATCGACAAGCTGCGGCAGGTGCTGGACTTCGAGCCCCGGGCCGATTTCCCGGCCGAGCTGGCCCGGACGGTCGAGTGGTTCGGGCGCGAGGGAGCGGCGGCGAATGCATGACAATGCGGCGATCAACGAGAAGATTTTCGAGATCGAGGACCGCTACTGGTGGTACCGGGCCCGTCGGGAGATTATCGTCAAGCTGGCCGGGGCGCACTGTCGACCAGGAACCAGGGTGCTGAACCTCGGCTGCGGCACCGGTGCGGACTCCGCCCGGCTGGAGGGCCAGGCGGACTTCTTCAACCTCGACTACTCGCGGATCGCCCTGGGCTTTTGCCGTCGCAAGTCACGAGGCCATTCACTCTGTGCGGGCGCCGAGCATTTGCCATTGCGGGAGAGCGCTTTCCGGCTGGTGCTATGCCTGGATGTACTCGAGCACCTGGCGGACGACTGTCAGGCCTTGCGGGAGATTCACCGGGTGCTGGAGCAGGACCAGGGTCGCCTGTTGTTGACTGTGCCGGCTTTCGAGAGCCTCCGGGACTGGCGGGACGAGGTCGCGGGGCACCTGCGGCGCTATCGGCGCGCGACGCTGCTGGCGCTGCTCGAGGAATGCGGGTTCGAGCCATTGTTCTGCTCCTATTTCAGCAGTTTGTTGCTGCCGGCCTTCTTGCTGGAGCGGCTATTACTATCGGCTCGTCCGCCTGAGCGACGAGAGCATTTCCCGTCGGGGCGCGGTGTGTCCAACTTCATCTTGGAAAAGGTCTTTTTGCTTGAGAAGCATTTCCTGCCACGGCCGGGCTTCCCTGTAGGGAAATCGCTGATCTGTCTGAGTCGTCCCCGGCGGGACCGGGAGAGTTAGCATCAAACCGCGGAGCGAGCCAGTTGGAGCAGCAGCGCAAGTACAAGATCCTGAGGATCATCGCCCGGCTCAACATCGGCGGACCGGCCCTGCACGTGATCATCCTCAACAGCGAGCTGGACCCGGAGCGCTATGTCTCGACCCTGGTCACCGGGCGGGTCTCGGCGACCGAGGGGACGATGGAAGAGGTGGCGCAGAGCCGGGGAGTGCGGCCGATCATGATCGATGCCCTGGGGCGGGAGATTTTCCTGCGCGAGGACCTGCGGGCGCTGATCAAGCTGATCCGGCTGATGGACTGCGAGAAGCCGGACATTGTCCACACCCACACCGCCAAGGCGGGTTTCCTGGGGCGGGTGGCCGCCAAGCTGACCGGGGTGCCGGTGGTGATCCACACCTTCCACGGGCACGTCTTCCACAGCTACTTCGGTTATCTCAAGACGAAATTCTTCTTGTGGTTAGAGCGTCTGCTGGCTAAATTTACCGATATTATCGTCACTGTCGGCGACCAGCAACGACGGGAGATCATCGAGTACGGGGTGGCTGAGCCGGAGAAGGTCGTGGCGGTCCCGTTGGGCCTGGACCTGGGGCCGTTTGTCGAGTCCGCTCCGGACCGCAATCAGTTGCGGCGGGAGCTGTCCCTGGAAGATGATGTGCTGCTGGTGGGGATTGTCGCCCGGCTGGTGCCGATCAAGAACCACACCTGTTTCCTGCAGGCGGCCCGCCTGGTGAGTGAGCGGTTCGCGCCGGTGAAATTCCTGGTCATCGGCGATGGCGAGCTGCGTGAGGAACTGGAGCGCAAGGCCCGGGAGCTGGGGCTGGATTCCCGGGTCATCTTTATGGGCTTCCAGCACAACCTGGTCAAGATTTACTCCGGTCTGGACATTGTCACCCTGAGCTCGTTCAACGAGGGCCTGCCGGTGGCCCTGATCGAGGCGATGGCCGCGGGCCGGCCGGTGATCTCCACCGATGTCGGCGGGGTGCGGGACCTGATCCTGGACGGGCACAACGGCCTGCTGGTGCCCTCCAACGATCCGCCGGGCCTGGCCGAGGCGATCCTCTACCTGCTGCGCCGGCCGGAACGCCGGGAGATGATGGGCCAGGCCGGGCGGGCGATGGCTTACCCCCATTTCGACAAGAAACGGCTGGTCAGCGACATCGACAATCTCTACCAGCGGCTGCTCGCCGGCGAGCGGCGCCTCAGCCGGGCCTGACCGCGGCCGGGCAGAACTCCAGGCCGCATCGCCGAAAGCCGCGCCCGACGGCAGGATCCCGGTCAGACCGCCCCCCAGCTCGCCGAGCAAGCTACCCCGTTCACGGCGCGTTCATTTTTTCTGGTCACTGCCTTTCCCTCGGAGCACAGGAGTCCTGATGCGAGCGCTCATCACCGGCGGCGCCGGATTCATCGGTTCTCACCTGAGCGAGAAGCTGCTGTCGCTCGGCTACCATGTCACCGTGATCGACGATCTCTCCACCGGCCGGATGGAGAATGTCCAGCACCTGACCGACCACCCGAAGTTCTCCTTCGCCATCGAGAACATCCTCAACGAGACGGTGATGGACCGGCTGGTCTACGAGTGCGACATCATCTTCCACCTGGCGGCCGCGGTCGGGGTGGAGCTGATCGTCAGCCGCCCGGTGGAGGTGATCCAGACCAACATCCTCGGCACGGAGATGGTGCTGAAGATCGCCGGCCGCTACCGCAAGAAAGTGCTGATCACCTCCACCAGCGAGATCTACGGCAAGAGCGAGCGGGTGCCGTTCTCCGAGGAGGATGACAGCATCATGGGCCCGACCACCAAGAACCGCTGGTCGTACGCCTGCTCGAAGGCGGTCGATGAGTTCCTGGCGCTGGCCTACCACCAGGAAAAGAAACTGCCGGTGGTGATCGCCCGGCTGTTCAACACGGTCGGCCCGCGCCAGACCGGGCGCTACGGGATGGTGGTCCCGCGCTTTGTCGCCCGGGCCCTGCTGGGCCTGCCGATCCAGGTCTACGGCGATGGCCGCCAGAGCCGCTGCTTCACCTGTGTCGATGACACGGTCGAGTTCCTGACCCGACTGTCCGTCAGCCCGCAGGCCGAGGGGCAGATCTTCAATGTCGGCAACAACCAGGAAATCAATATCATCGACCTGGCCCGCAAGGTGCAGGAGCTGACCGGCAGCGCCAGCGGGATCGAGCTGATCCCTTACGACCAGGCCTACCAGGCCGGTTTCGAGGACATGCGCCGCCGGGTCCCGGATATCCGCAAGGTGACAGCCCACACCGGCTACTCGCCGCGTTACGGGCTGGATGCGATCCTGGCCAGCGTGATCGAGTACGTCCGGCAGGCCGGCCCGGAAACCCTGCTCAATTCCCGGCCCTGCTGAGCGCACTGTCCCCGGCGAGGAGCGAGCGGATGGACATCGGCCTCAACCGCGAAATCCTGAGCATCACGCTGCTCGTCCTGGTGGGCACGAGCCTGCTGTCCTACGTGCTGGTGCTGTTCTTCAAGCATCTGGCCTTGCGCGGCGGAGTGGTGGACCGGCCGCGCGGGGACCGTTTCCATGACCAGCCGGTGCCGCTGCTGGCCGGCAATGCGATCTACCTGGCGTTTCTGGCCGGGCTGGCGCTGCGGGGGCTGCTCTCGCCCTGGGTGGCGCTGGTGCTGGGACTGGGCCTGGCGCTGATGCTCTACGGTCTGCTGCGGGACCGCCGGCGGCTGCCCTGGTACTTCGCCGCGGCGGTGCTGTGGTGCTCGGTGCTGGTGCTGGCGCTCGGCAATGGGGACCGGCCGCAACTGCTGGGACTGCTGCTGGGCGGAACGATCCTGGTCTTCGTGGGCAATGTCGACGATACGACCACGGGCGGGATCATCCCGCACGTCAAGCTGATCGGCCAGGCGATCGCCGGGTTCTTCCTGATCTATTTCGGGTTCCAGGTCAGCTTCTTTCTGGACCTGGGGGTGGAGTGGGGCTGGCCGCAACTGAAATACCTCGCCTTCCCCTTCACCCTGCTCTGGATCATCGGCCTGACCAACGCGTTCAACCTGATCGACAACATGAACGGCCTCTCCGGCGGGGTGGCGGTGATCAGCAGCCTGTTTTTCGGCCTGATCATGTTCGCCAACGGCAACCGTGAGTTGGGAGAGGTGCTGTTCGTGCTGATGGGCGCCGGGCTCGGCTACCTGCCGCACAACTTCCCGCGGGCCCGGGTGTTCATGGGCGACACCGGCAGCATGTTCCTGGGTTTCGTGCTGGCCGGGCTGTCGATTGTCGGCAGTTGGAGCACGGCCACCGGCTGGGCGGCCGACCGCTTCAAGATCTCGCTGGCGATCCCGGCGCTGGTGCTGGCCTATCCGATTTTCGACACCGCGCTGGTGGTGGTGACCCGGATCCTGCGGCGAAGGCCGATCTCGCTGGGGGGCAAGGACCACTCCAGCCACCGGCTGGTGCGGCTGGGGCTGGGCCCGGTCGACTCGGTGCTGCTGATCTACAGCTTCGCCTGCTTTGCCGGTTTCAGCGCGCTGTTCCTGACGATGATCCGCTACGAGCAGGCGCTGCTGATGCTGGCGTTCGTGGTGGCCTTCATTTTCCTGGTCGGGCTGCGGCTCGGCCGGGTGCAGATCCAGGAAAGCGGTAACCCGGCCCCGCGGCCGGACGTTGGCAAGGTCGAGCCTGTCGCTGTCGAAACTACCGGCGGCGAGCTGGACCCTCAGTTACAGTTTAACTCTCAAGTCCAAGAGACAAGGCAAAATGCACAATGAAAGCGCGCAAGACAAGGACCGGCCGGAAGCCTCGGCGGGTGCGGGCCCGGGCCTGCCCACCCGCGAGCAACTGTCGATGATCTTCGAAAACCTGTTCGAGCGCCAGCGGCTGGTGGAGCTGGCGGCCCGCTGCACCACCCGTGAGGAGAGCCTGGACCTGCGCCAGGCCCGGATCGAGGAGCTGATCGAGATCCTGCTCAAGGCCTGGGAGCTTGGTCCGAAGAGCCCGAGCGGGAGCCTGTGGGGCGCGGTCGACCAGGAGCTCTCCTCGCGCCAGCGCAGCTACCTGGGCCAGGGCGAGGCCAAGCTGCGCTCGATGCTGGCCACGCTGTTTTCCGAGGGGGCTTCCGACCGCAAGCTGGCCGCCACCCTGCTGTGGGTGATGCTCCGCGAGCGTCACGCCCGCCTGCTGGCCGAGTTCGAGAACCAGCTCAGCCGGGGCTTCCGCGACACCGGGAGCAACCTGCCGGGCGGTCGCCCGATCTGCCTCGCCCGGCTGCGCGAGCTGGAGGACACGATCCAGTTCGGGGTGCGGGAGCTGCGCAATCTGCTGGCCGACCAGACCCGCCAGCTCGAGGGCTTGTCGCGCCGCCTGGAGTCGCTGGAGCTGCAGCAGGAGCGGGGCTCGGTGCTCGGGTCGCTCGGCGGCGGCAGCGCCGCCCTGCGACGGCGGCTGCAGCGGGTCCCGCTGGAGGAGATCCGGGTCGGAGTGTTTATCGATGTCCAGAACATGTTCTACGCCGCCAAGAAGCTGGATGGGGCGCGGATCGACTACGAGTCGATCCTCGACCACATCGTCGGCCCCCGGCGGCTGATCAAGGCCCTGGCCTACATCGTCGAGTCGGCCGAGATCGACCAGAGCGGCTTCATCAGCGTGCTGGAGAAAAAGGGCTACCAGGTGCGCCGCAAGGAGCTCAAGTCGTTCATGGATGGGACGGCCAAGGGCGACTGGGACATGGGGATGGCGATCGACGTGATCGAGCTGGCCTCGTACCTGGACGTGGTGGCGCTGGTCACCGGCGATGGCGATTTCGTCTCGCTGGTGCGGCTGATCAAGAAGCTCGGGCCCCGGGTCGAGCTCTACGCTTTCGGCCACAACCTCTCCAGCGAGCTGCGCGAGGTCAGCGACCAGTTCTTCGAGATCGGCACCGAGCTGCTGCTGAAGAACCATCACCGCAATTCCCCGGCTCCCGCGCCGCCGGTCGAATTGCCGCCGGCCGAGCCGCAGCCACCCGAGCGGGAAGAGATCAGATGAGAGCGATCATTGCCGGGGCGGGCGATGTGGGCTTCCACCTTGCCTCCCGCCTCTCCCAGCAGGGCGAGGAGATCGTGGTGATCGACCCCGACCAGGAAAAGGTCGATCGGGTGTCCGACCACCTGGATGTGCTGGCCCTGCAGGGCAGCGGGGTGGACTTCCGGATGCTGGACAAGGCCGGAATCGCCCGCTCGGACATGGTGATCGCGGTGACCGACGATGATGAGGTCAACATCATGGTCTGCCAACTGGCCCGTCGCTACGGGGTGGGACTCAAGATCGCCCGGGTCGGCGCGGATTGCTACTACGGAGACTCGCCCCTCTCGCCGCGCGAGGACCTGGGGATCGATGTGATGGTCAACCCCGAGGTGGCCGCCGCCGAGCAGGTGGTGCGCCTGTTGCGGCTGGCCCCGGCCACCGATGTGGCCGAGTTCGCCGAGGGCGAGGTGATGCTGATCGGCCTGCGCATCGGCGAGAGCTTCCCCCACCTCGACCGGCCGCTGCGGGAGATCGCCGGGGAGTTCGAGGCCCGGGCGTTCCTGGTGGCGGCGATCAGCCGCGGCGACCAGACGATCATCCCCGGGGGCCAGGACCTGATCCGCCGCGGCGACCTGCTCTACGTGATCGGCCGCAGCGAGGCGGTGCCGGACATCCTGCGGCTGACCGGCCACAGCGACCGCCCCCTGCAACGGGTGATGCTGGCCGGGGGCACCCGGACCGCGGTGCTGACCGCCCGGCGGCTGGAGGAGCGGGGGGTGAGCCCGATCATCTTCGAGGCCAGCCGCGCCCGCTGCGCCGAGCTGGCCGAGGAGCTGACCAGCACCCTGGTGCTCAACGGCGACGCCACGGACCTGGACCTGCTCCAGAGCGAGGGGGTCGATGGGGTGGACGGGTTCGTGGCCCTGACCGGGGATGAGGAGAACAACATCATCAGTTGCCTGGTGGCCCGCAACATGGGCGCCGGCAAGGTGATCGCCCGCATCCGCCGGATCGAGTACATCAACCTCGCCCACCGGATCGGGATCGATGCCACGGTCAGCCCGCACCTGTCGACAGTCAATGCGATCCTCTCGGCCGCCAACAGCGACCGGCTGATCGCCCTGGCCACGATGCGGGGCCTCAGCGCGCAGATCATGGAGGTCTCGATCAAGGCGGGGCTGCCCTATGTCGGCAAGCCCCTGCGCGAGCTGCGGCTGCCCTCGGCCTGCATCCTGGGCTCGGTGGTGCGCGATGGGCGGGTGTTCATCCCCCACGGCAGCGACCACCTCGAGCCCGGCGACAAGGCGGTGATCTTCACCCTGGCCCAGCAGGCCCGCAAGGTGAGCAAGTATTTCCTGTAGGCGGCAGTGCCGGCTCCCGGACCAGAGCGTAAACCCTCACCCCCGACGTTCCAGTCCCGATGAAGCTCAAAGTCGTGCTACAGGTGGTCGGGCTGCTCCAGGTGTTTGTCGGCCTGGCGATGCTGCTGCCGATCGCGGCGGCGATCATCTACCGGGAGGAGGCGCTGCTGTGGCTGGCGCTGTCGGCCGCGGTGGCGATCCTGGCCGGGGGGCTGACCTTCCTGCTGACCCGCCAGGCCGGGGAGATCCGCATCCGGGAGGGTTTCGCGATCGTCACCCTCGGCTGGGCCTGCACCGCCCTGGTCGGCGCCCTGCCGTTTTTGCTCTCCGGGGCGATCCCCTCGTTCACCGATGCCTATTTCGAGACGATGAGCGGCTTCACCACCACCGGGGCCTCGATCCTGACCGATGTCGAGGTCATGCCGAAAAGTCTGCTGCTCTGGCGCAGCCTGACCCATTGGCTCGGCGGAATGGGGATCATCGTGCTCTCGATCGCGATCCTGCCCTTCCTGGGGGTCGGCGGGATGCAGCTCTACCGGGCCGAGGTCCCGGGACCGACTCCCGATCGGCTCCGGCCCCGGATCAGCCAGACCGCCGGCCTGCTGTGGGCGGTCTACCTGCTGCTGACCATGCTCGAGATCCTGCTGCTGATTGTCGGCGGGATGGACCTGTTCGACGCCACCAATCATGCGTTCGCCACCATGGCCACCGGGGGCTTTTCCACCCGCAACCTGTCGGTGGGGTTTTACCAGAGCGCGTTCATCCACTACGTGATCGCGTTCTTCATGTTCGCGGCCGGGGTGAACTTCACCCTGCACTACCGTTTCCTGGCCGGCTTCCGGCTCAGGGAATACTTCCGTGACCGCGAGTTCACGTTCTACCTGATGATTGTCGGCGGGGCGACCCTGGCGCTGTTCCTGGCCAATGCCCGGTTCGGGGCCGGCCTCTCCGAGAGCAACTTCCGGGCGAGCCTGTTCCAGGCGGCGTCGATCATCACCACCACCGGGTTCGCCACCGCCGATTTCGACCTGTGGAGCCCGTTCAGCCGGACCCTGCTGCTGGTCCTGATGTTTGTCGGCGGCTGCGCCGGCTCCACCGGCGGCGGGATCAAGGTGCTGCGCCTGCTGCTGCTGCTCAAGCTCGGCCGGACAGAGCTCAAGAAACTCCTGCACCCGCGCGGGGTATTCCAGGTGAAGGTCAACCGGATCCGGGTGCGGCCGGAGGTGATGCTCAACGTGCAGGGCTTCTTCACCCTCTACATCGCCCTGTTCGTGCTCTGCTCGCTGGTGATGACCGCGCTGGGCCTGGACCTGGTGACCGCGGCCAGCTCGGTGGCCGCCACCCTGGGCAACATCGGCCCCGGGCTGGCGGAGGTCGGGCCGGCCCGCAACTACGCTTTCATCCCCGGCTTCGGCAAGTGGGTGCTGTCGCTCTGCATGCTGCTGGGCAGGCTGGAAATCTATACCGTGATCGTGCTCTTCCTGCCCGAAACCTGGCGGAAGCTCTGAGGCACCGGCCATCCGGCCGGCGGTGGGGCGAAACGAAACCATCGCAAGAACGTCTGGTCCCAAGGAAAACAATAAGCCCATGAACAGCGGAAACATCAGGAATTTCTGCATCATCGCCCATATCGACCACGGCAAGTCCACCCTGGCCGACCGCCTGCTGGAAGCCACCCACACCCTGGGCAGCCGCGAGATGCGCGAGCAGGTGCTGGACTCGATGGACCTGGAGCGCGAGCGCGGGATCACGATCAAGAGCCATGCGATCCGCATGGACTGGCGGGCCCCGGATGGCCGGGACTACCAGCTCAACCTGATCGACACCCCCGGCCATGTCGACTTCAACTACGAGGTCAGCCGCAGCCTGGCCGCCTGCGAGGGGGCGATCCTGGTGGTGGACGCCACCCAGGGGGTCCAGGCCCAGACCCTCTCCAACCTGCTGCTGGCCCTGGAGCACGAGCTGGCGATCATCCCGGTGCTGAACAAGATCGACCTGCCGGCGGCGATGGTCGATGAGGTGTCCACCGAGCTGGTGGAGCTGCTGGGGGTGGAGCCGGAGGAAATCCTCCATGTCAGCGCCAAGCAGGGGATCGGGATCGAGCGGGTGCTGGAGATGATTGTCGCCAGGATCCCGGCGCCCAAGGGCGACCCGCGGAGCCCCCTGCGCGCCCTGATCTTCGACTCCAGCTTCGACTCCTACCGCGGCGCGGTGCCCTTGGTGCGGGTGGTGGATGGGACGATCGAGAAGGGGATGCGCATTCGGCTGTTCGCCACCGAGGGCGAGTACGAGGTGCTGGAGGTCGGCTATCAGCGCCTCAAGCCGGTGCCGGTCGAGCGGCTCACCGCCGGCGAGGTCGGCTATGTCTCGGCCTCGATCAAGCGCCTGAGCCATGCCCGGGTCGGCGACACGGTCACCGCCGCCGAGCGGCCGGCGGAAGGCCCGTTGCCCGGCTACAAGGAAGTCAAGCCGATGGTGTTCGCCGCGGTCTACCCGATGGACAACGACGACTACGACGACCTGAAGATGGCGATGGAGCGCCTGCAGCTCAACGATGCCTCGCTGACCTACGAGCCGGAAAACTCCCTGGCCCTCGGCTTCGGCTTCCGCTGCGGCTTCCTGGGCCTGCTGCACATGGAGATCATCCAGGAGCGCCTCCAGCGCGAGTACGGGGTCAGGATCCTGGCGACTGTCCCCAGCGTGCGCTACCGGGTCCAGTTGAAAAACAACGAGATCATCGAGCTCTCCAACCCGGCGGCGATGCCCGACCGGGTGATGATCGAGGAGACCTGGGAGCCGATGGTCAAGGTGCGGATTTATGTCCCGGCCGAGTATGTCGGCCCGATGCTCGAGCTGTGCAACGGGCGCCGGGGCGAGTACCGCGAGATGATCTACCTCGACCAGTTCAAGGTCGAGCTGATCTATGTCCTGCCCTTGCCGGAGATCCTGCTGGACTTCTACGACAAGCTCAAGACCCTCAGCCGCGGCTACGCCTCGTTCGACTACGAGTTTCTGGAGTACCGCCGCAGCGACTTGGTCCGGCTCGACATCCTGATCAACGGCGATCCGGTCGATGCCCTGAGCGCGATTGTCCACCGCGACAAGGCCCGTCCCTGGGGCGCCCGGCTGATCGAGAAGCTCAAGGAGCTGATCCCGCGCCAGTTGTTCGAGGTGGTGCTCCAGGCGGCGATCGGCGGCAAGCCGATCGCCCGCGAGGTGGTGCGCCCCTTGCGCAAGAATGTCACCGCCAAGTGCTACGGCGGCGACATCACCCGCAAGCGCAAGCTGCTGGAGAAGCAGCGCGAGGGCAAGCGCCGGATGAAGCAGGTGGGCCAGGTGGAGATCCCCCAGGAGGCGTTCCTGGCGGTGCTCAAGCTCGAATGAGCGGCGTGGGGTGACTGACCCGCCGGCTGAGATTCAAGGTGATGACAGTACAGCGCTGACTTACTGCTCTGCTGCTGTCCAACCCACTTGACAAGGGAAAAAGTTTTGGAAAGTGGGGGGCCCGGGGGGAGGAAAACCCTTTCCAAAAGGGTTCCGCCCCCCGGAGCAGCCGTTCAGGGTAAAATTGCGGGCAAGGGAGGCATCATGGCGGGTGC
This sequence comes from Candidatus Glassiibacteriota bacterium, assembly GCA_963752515.1. Lineage (GTDB taxonomy): Bacteria > Gemmatimonadota > Glassbacteria > GWA2-58-10 > GWA2-58-10 > CAVVYO01. The sequence continues at coordinate 71,469 of CAVVYO010000002.1, forward strand.
GGCGTTCGATTCCGGAAGGGGCGATCCCCTGGCCGGGGGTCTGCCCCCGGCGGATGAACGCGAGCGCCTGCTGGCCGAGGCCAACCTGGGCTTTTCCGGCTGGCGCTGGGTCGCCGCCCGCTCGGGCCGGGGCGAGAGCCTGGAGACAGAGGTCTCCCCGGCCGGGGCGCTGCTGGCCGCTGTCGCCGCGGAGAGCTTCCGCCGCTACCTGACCGCCACCACCGGCAAGTCCGAAGTCCACCTGGCCCTGGGCACCGACACCCGTCCCACCGGACCGGGGCTGGCCCGCCAGGCCTTGCGCGCCCTGCTGGCCGGCGGGGCCCGGGTCGACTGGCTGGGAGTGGCCGCCTCCCCCGAGGCCCTGGCCTACGCCGCGGCGGAACGCGGCCTAAATGGCCTGCTGCTGATCACCGCCAGCCACAACCCGCCCGGGCACAACGGCTTCAAGTTCGCCGGGCGCAATGGCGGGGTGATCGATCCCGCGCAGGATGAGCGCCTGCGCGAGCTGTTCCTGAAGCTCTGGCGCTCGGAAAGCGAACTGCTCGCCCTGCGGGAGCGCCTGTCCGCGGTGGACCCGCGGCGGGTGGCACAACTGCTGGCCGCGCCCGAACCCAAGCTTCGCAGCTCGGCCGCCTACCAGGCCCTGCTGGACCGGGTGCTGGCCGGGCCGCTGATGGCGGAGCAGGTCCGGGCGGAGCTGCTCCGCGCCCTGGAGCGCGAGCCGCTGGGGGTGGTGGCCGAGCTCAATGGCTCGGCGCGGGCCACCGCCGGGGATCAGCGCTACCTGGAGGCGCTGGGGGTGCGGGTCCGGCTGGAGAACGCCGAGCCCGGGCGTCTGGCCCACCCGATCCTGCCCGAGGGCGCGAGCCTCGACACCTGCCGATGGCTGCTGGAGCAGAGCGCCGCCGCGCGGCCGGAGTTCCAGCTCGGCTATGTCCCGGACAACGATGGCGACCGGGGGAACCTGGTGCTGCTGGATCGGGATTCCTCCCGGGCCCGGCCATTGGAGGCCCAGGAGGGGTTCGCCCTGGCCGTGGCCGCGCGGCTGGCTTTCCTGGCCCGGTGCCGACGCGGCTGCCCCCCGGCGGGGGATGCTCCTCCGGCGGTGGTGGTCAACGATCCGACCTCGGGCCGGGTGGATGCTGTCGCCGAGCGGTTCGGGGCGCGGGTGTTCCGGGCCGAGGTGGGCGAGGCCAATCTCGTCCGGCTGGCGGAAGAACTGGAGCGGGAGGGGCAGCCGGTGGCGATCCTCGGCGAGGGCAGCAATGGCGGCAACATCACCCCCCCGGCGCGGGTGCGCGACCCGCTGGCCACCGTGCTGTCGCTGGTGCTGCTGGCCCGGCTGGAGGGAGTGCGACGGGAGCTGGAGGAACGTTTTCCGGCCCCGGCGGGCGCCGCTGAGGGCGAAACCTCCCTGGCGGCCCTGGCCGCGCGCCTGCCGCGCTGGCACTCCACCGGGCACTACGAGCCCCGGGCCCAGCTCCAGGTGTGTCACGAGGACCACGACCGGCTCAAGAGCAACTACGAGCGGATTTTCGAGCGGCGGTGGCCGGAGTTCGCCCCGGAGCTTTCCCGCCGCCTAAGAGTCGCCGGCTACCGCTTCCTCAACTACGAGGGCGCGCGGATCATCCCCGGCCCGGGCCGGCGGGAAGCCGGGGGGCTCGGCGGATTCAAGGTCCAGTTGCTGGATGGGGCGGGCCGCGAGCGGGGTTTCCTCTGGATGCGCGGCAGCCGCACCGAGCCGGTGTTCCGGGTGATGGCCGACACTTCGGCCGGCGAGGCGGAGGAGCATTACCTGCTGGAGCTGCACCGCGCGGTCCTGCTGGAAGCCGACCGCGCCTGAACAGAGCATTGCCACCAGGGCCGCTTGGCCCGTTAAGCTTATTAAACCGAAGCGAGAGTATGCATGAAAGTCGATCTGCACATCCACAGCACTTACTCCGATGGCAGCCTGGGGCCGCGCAAGATCGTGGCCCGGGTGATCGAGCGCCAGCTGTCGGTGATCGCGATCACCGATCACGACACGGTCAACCACTTCCCCGAGATGCGCGAGCTGGCCGGGGAGGGCGGGCCGACCGCGCTGCTGGCCGGGACGGAGTTCAGCAGCCTGTTCCATGACCGGGAGATCCACATCCTGGGCTACGACCTGGATCCGGAGGATCAGGAGCTGCGCCGCCACCTGGAGCGGGTCCGCCTGCGAAGAGAGGAGCGGGCCCACCGCATCCTGGAACGGCTGGAGCGCAGTAACGTGCGCATCCCGCCCAGCGACCTGGAGCTGATCGAGGAGGGGGCGACAGTCGGGCGGGTGTTCATCGCCCAGTTGCTGCTCGGCCATGGCTATGTCAGCTCGATCAACGAGGCTTTCGACCGTTTCCTCGGAGCCCAGGGCAGCGCGTTTGTCCCTTACGAGCTGACCGATGCCCGCCAGGTGATCGCCATGATCCGCCAGGCCGGCGGGATCAGCATCTTCGCCCACCCCAACGCCCAGGAGCTGGAGAGCATGGGGCCGGCCCTGGCGGCCGAGGGGCTGGAGGGGGCCGAGGGCTACCGCCCGGGACTGGGCGGCCCCGAGGGCCGCGCGGTCCGTCGGCTGATCGAGAAGCAGGGGCTGCTGGTCACCGGCGGCTCGGACTGGCACTCCGACAATGGCCGGTTCCCCCTGGGCGAGTTCTACCTCGAGATCGACCGGGTCCGGGAGTTCCTGGAACGGATCGGCGTTTCCGTCGGCCACTGAGCCCACTCAGAACCAAAGATCAACTGCTCCGGGGGGAGGGAGCAAACCTTTTGAAAAAGGTTTTTCTCCCTCCCCCCGGGCCCCCCTTCCCCTTTCCCAAACTTTTTGCTAGTTGAAAGATGGTTGTCGGGCAGTAGGCTGGCAGGATTTGGCCGTAGGGGCGGGCAGGCCCATCTGTTCCAACAAAATCGGCGATAAGTGGGATTGGTGCGACCGGGGGGTTGGGTCAGCAGCTCCGGTCGGGGCCGGCCCCCGGGCCGGCCCTGAAAAACACAACCCCCGGTTTCCCCCTTTGCTAAGGGGGATCAACAGCACTGCCGGCCCGCGGCTCCCACGGGCGCGGCATGCCGCGCCCCTACGATGGGCTCCGGGCCTCCAACCTGATTCCATCGCACCTGCTTTCCCTGTTTTTGCCTTTGCCCCCAGCGCCCCTCCGGGGCGCTCCGCGACCGAGGTCGGGGCCGGAAAGCTGACACTCCCCGGCGGATGAGGCGGCGCCCGGGCATGACACCCCCCGGCAGCTGAAGCTGCCACCCCCCTCCAGGGGGGAGTAACAACGCTACACCCAACCGGTTGCGGCAACTCGACAGGTGCAGCCGGCACAGTCCCCCCTGGAGGGGGGTGGCCCCGCGGCAGGCGGGGCCGGGGGGTGTAAGGCCCGGGTACCGCACCAGCGGCCGGGAGGCGGCCGGCGAGTTTTGCGCCGCAAAGGCTCTTTGCGCCACTTTCCAGCCACAGAAAGTGGAAAAAAATAAAGAAGTTGGAGAACGGCAGAGGGCCGGGGAAACACCCCATCCCACGGTCCTCCCCGCCCCTTTCCGGAACTTTTTGGAGAGTTGGATGCGATGATGTCGGACCGCCAGGCCGTCTCAACCCTGTCCGCGCGATGACTGAACTGGAAGGTACTCCTGGCGCCCATCCCCCCGGCCTGAACCCCCGGGAGGCGCTGCTGGCCCTGGCCGCGGCGCTGGCGCTGCTGTTGGCCGTAGTGGCGCTGTTCGGCGGCGAGGCTCCCGCCGGGCTGCCCGGCGGCCGGTTCACCTGGCTGGCCCTGCTGGAGCTGGCCGCCCTGGGCCCGCCGCTGGCCCTGCCGCTCGTGCGCCGCCACTCGCTGCGCTTTCTGTTGCGGGAGAGCCTGCTGATCCGCCCGGCCCCGCCGGCGGCGGTGGCGGGCGGGCTCCTGCTGGGAGCGGGCCTGGTGCTGCTGGCCCCCTGGTTCGAGGGCTGGCAGGCCCGGCTGACACCGCCCCCGCCGGGGCTGGCCGAGGCCGCCTGGCGGTTTGCCCGGCTGGGGCCCGGAGAGTCCGCGGCCTGGGCTTTCTGCTGCCTGGCCGTGGCGCCGTCCCTGCTGGAGGAGGCCTTTTTCCGCGGGCTGCTGCTGCGTCCGGCGCTGGAGCGCTGGAGCCGTCCGGCGGCAGTGGCCGGGATCGGCCTGCTGTTCGCGCTGTTTCATCTCAGCCCCTGGCACCTGCCGGCCTACTGGCTGATCGGGATGCTGCTGACCTGGGCCGCCGCGCGCGCCGGATCGGTCCTGCCCGCGCTGGCGCTGCACCTGGCCAACAATGGGCTGTCGCTGCTGGCGGTGAATCTTCCCGCCACCGCCCTGGCCGGCTGGGTGCGCGGGACTGCCCCGGTGCCGCCCGGGCTGGCGGCCCTCGGCGCGGCGCTGGCGCTCGCCGGCGCGGCCCTGGTGCGCCGCTCCACCCGGCCCGGCCCCGCCTGATGCCAATTTAACGGCAAAGGCTTTTTCCGGGGGGAGGGTGGAAATCCCGTTGGGCGGGATTTCCGCCCTCCCCCCAGGGATGCCTTCCCCCCGGGGATGCCTTCCCCCCATCCCCCCTTCCACTTTCCAAACATTTTCGCTGGTTCACTGCCGGATGTCGGCCGGCCCTTCCGGAAAATGAAACTATTTCCCGCCGACAGTTGTCCTAACAGAACAGGTGTGCCCGAAAAAATTCCGCTCCGCGCTCAGTTCACCCAGTTGGAGGTAATGGATGCGTCCCTCTTTGCCGAGATTTCTCCCTGCCGCGGCCGCGCTGCTGAACCTCACGCTCCTGGCGGCCGCGCTGCCGCTGTCGGCCGCGACCGAGCCCGCCGCGGCGCCGCAACGGCAGGCAGCCCTGATCGAGGGCCCGGTGGATTTTTTCCACAGCTACAACATGACCGTGCTCTTCCCGGTGAGCCGCGCCGCGCTCGGGGCGGCCGACACGATGCAGGCCGGGTCCGACACCCTGCCGGTGCTGACCCTGGATGAGTGCCTCGAACGGGCGATGGGCGACAACCCCGACTACCAGAAGAACCTGGAGAACCTGCGGGCCTCCCAGGCCGACCTGGTCAGCGCCTGGGGCAACTTCATGCCGACCATCAGCACCGGCTATGGGTTGGCCCAGAACAACCAGAGCCGCGCCTTCCTCGACCAGAGCGGCGTGCTGCGCCTCAGCGGCGGGATCAGCAAGTCGGCCTACGGCAACCTGAACATGAACTACACCCTGTTCAACCGCGGCTACCAGTTCTTCGAGCTGCGCAACGCCCGTTACCTGCGGAGCCAGCGGCTGGAGAACCGCCGCAACTCCGAGCTGGGGTTGGTGGCTCTGGTGCGCCGGGCCTACTTCAACACCCTGCGCCAGCAGAAACTGCTGGAGGCGGCGGGAATCCAGGCCGAGCAGCGCCGCGACCAGTTGCAACTGGCCGCGGCCCGGCTGGCGGTGGGCTCGGTCACCCGGCTCGATGTGCTCCAGGCCCAGAAGCTGGTCAAGGACCAGGAGCTGGTGATCCTCCAGACCCAGAACGCGCTCAAGAGCGCCCGGATGGAGCTGCTCCGGCAGATGGGCGGCGACCTGGGCGAGCAGTTCTCCCTGGCGGACGAGTTCCAGGTCCACCAGGTCGGGTTCGAGCTGGAGCGGCTGCTGAGCGAGGCCCGCACCGTTCATCCCCAGCTGCAGGGGATCGAGTTCCAGATCCGCCAGCAGGAGAGCAACCTCGCCATGGGCCGGCTTTCCTACCTGCCGGTGGTCTCGATGCGCGCCGGCTACAACCGCAGCGAGGATGCCCTGACCCTGCGGCCGGATGCGGGCACCGGCCGCCAGCTCTCCGTGTCGGTGGGCTGGGACATGTTCGATGCTTTCGCCCGCTTCCGCCAGAACCGCCAGTTCGAGGTGGCGATCAACAACCTGCACTACGACCTGGAAAGCGTGCGCCTGCAGCTCGAGCAGACGGTGCGCGAGAACTACAACAACCTGCACCAGCTCTACCAGCGCACCCTGACCCTGAGCGAGAGCCGCGAGCTGGCCCGCCAGTCGCTGGAAATGGAGCAGGAACGCTACCGGCTGGGCAGCGCCAGCATCATCGAGCTGCGCCAGGCCCAGTTCGACTACTCGGATGCCGAGGTGCAATACATCAACTCGATCTACGACTTCCACTCGGCGCTGTCGACCTTGAGCCAGGCGGTGGGCCGGGACCTGACCTTGGAGTACTGAACCGGCCCGGAAGGTTTGTGGCCGGGCTTTTTAGCTGAAAATATTTTTCTTCCGCCAGGGGGCGCGAAAAGCTTCGCGTCCCCTAATTTATTGCGCCTCAGTTGGTTACGTGTCGCCGGCGTGGTTTCTGGAGAGCAGATGCTTGCGGTTAGGGCACTTGACTGGAACGCGAGCGGGCTTTATTATTGGGATGTCCGCCATTCAACGATCTGGCGAGAGGCAGGGCGGCGATGCCTTTGCCGCAAGGATCGGCTCGGGCGGTCCCGGCGCCGGCCGGCGGGCCGGAAAAGCCGGTGGAACAGGGCAAAATCGCTCAAATAGGCTTGACAAGCCTGACAGCGGTTTGATAGATTGGGACAAAGCCGCAAGTGCCGATTGGACGGCCTCCGAGGGGCGGGCCAAGCGTAGACACGGAAATGGCGGGCATCTGCCGGTGTCAAATCAGCAGCGGAAGCGGCACCGGCCGGCAGAGCGAGCGAACTCGCAGGGCTTCGGTTCCGGAGCGACTTGCAGCAGAAGCGGTCCCCTCGAGTGAGCAGTACCGATGCAACTGTGTTTCCCGGTACCCTTTTCACCTCATGAGTGGAGGTTGTATCCGATGACCAAAGCCGAGCTGATCGACAAGGTCGCCTCTGACGTTGGTATTTCCAAGAAGGCCGCTGGCGAAGCCATCGATGCCATCTTCGGGAACATCCAGGTTGCCCTGAAGAAGGGCGACAAGTTCACCCAGGTCGGGTTCGGCACTTTCGGCGTGGTCAAGCGCGCCCCGCGCGAGGGCCGCAATCCCCAGACCGGCCAGAAGATCCACATCCCCTCGCGGAGCGTGGTCAAGTTCACCGCCGGCAAGGAGCTGCGTGAGGCCGTCTGAGGACGGTCGCCACGGCGACGGCAGCGGGCCTGGCGTGCCGGCCGTCGCACAGCTCACGACAGCAGACAGCAACGGCGCGGATCCTCTGGATTCGCGCCGTTTCGTTTCCCTCAGCCTTTCTTTTTCACTACCTTCTTCAGCTTGTGGGGACGGGTCTTGCCGTACGACCCGTTGTAAATTTTCCCCCGGCGCGAGCGCTTGTCGCCTTTGCCCATGCCAATCTCCTTCCCTTTAGCGGAGTTACCTGTTAATTTGTCGGGAGGTGCGCCCAGCCGGCAGATTGCGGCGGCCGGGCTCCCGCTGGCTTAGCGGTGGAAAAATACAGCATTTGGAACCGGCGGGCAAGGGTCTTGTCCCCGGGATGGTCATCGGGCGCCCGGCCGGAAGGAGGCGGTCCTTGCCATTGCGGCGGATGCTCAGGCAGCACTGGATGGTGGCCGGGATCGCGGTGGTCGCGCTGTGGGGCTATTGGCTGCCCGCGGCCGGGGAGCTGGCCGGCCGCCACCTGTCCTGGCTGGTGGGTACGTTGATGTTGATGATGGGCCTGGGAGTGGGCTTCCGAAGGCTGCGGCGGCGGATGGCGGCCTGGCGGCCGAACCTGCTGGCGATCGGGCTGGTCTACCTGCTGGCTCCGCTGTTGTCCTGGCTGGCCGGGCGGTGGCTCTACGGTGGCCGGGGCGAGGTTTTCACCGGGCTGATGCTGGTCGGCACCACCTCCACCACCCTCTCGAGCTGCATCGTCTACACCCGGCTGGCCGGCGGGGATGAGGCCCTGGCGCTGTGGCTGTCGGTGACCTCCACCCTGCTGTGCACCCTGGTCCAGCCCTTGCTGCTGGCGCTGGCCCTGGGCGCGGCGGTCCCGGTCCCGGCCGGGATGCTGATCACACGGCTGGCGATGGTGCTGCTGCTGCCGCTGACCCTCGGGATGCTGCTGCGCGAGTTGCTGGGCGAGGAGCGGGTGGCGCCGGTCGGGAGCTATGTCACCCGGGGGGCGGCGCTGATCATCCTGATCGTGCTGATGGCCTCGGTGGCGGAGGGACGGGAGCTGCTCGGCAGTTGGCGCAGCCTGCCGGTGCTGGGGCTGGTGGCCGGGCTGCACCTGCTGCTGCTGGGCGGGGCGGCGCTGGGGGCGCGCCTGCTGGGCTTGAGCCGCGCCGAGGGGATCGCCGTGCTGTTCTGCGGCACGCAGAAGACCCTGCAGATCCCGGCCTACCTGGCGATCCGGGTGCTGGGAACCCCGGCCGCGGCGCTGGCCCCGGTGCTGTTCCATGTCTTCCAGCTGGTGCTGGACTCGCTGCTGGTCTCCCGCCTCGCGGGCCGGACAGGGGTGACGGACCCCCCGGGGCCATGAACGGCTGCCTCTTGCCAGGCTGGAGATTGCACTGCCGGTGTCGTGCGATACTGAATTGCTGTTCGATCTACAGCCATCAACCAGCGAAAAAGTTTGGGAGGGCGGGAGGGGGGATCGGGGGGAGGGCGGAAAACCTTTTTCAAAAGGTTTCCGCCCTCCCCCCGGAGCACCCGCCTTTTGTTGTCAAACTTGGCGCCAAGGATTCGATCCCGGGGAGCGGTTGATTTGAAATCGAAGGAACCGAAAGTGGAGCAGGCGGTCGACAGTGGCCGGGACCACCCGCTGCTGCAGGTGCGGGAGCTGTCGGTGCATCTAACCGGTGGGGTGACCGCGGTCGACCGGGTGAGCTTCACGCTCGGGGCCCGGGAGAGCCTGGCCCTGGTGGGCGAGAGCGGCTGCGGCAAGACCCTGACCGCGTTGTCGCTGCTGCGGGCGGTCCCGCCCGAGGTGGGCCGGATCGAGGCCCGCGGCCTCGAGTTCGAGGGGCGGGAGCTGACCCGGCTCTCCCCGGGCGAGCTGCGCCGGGTGCGGGGCTCCGGGATCGCGATGATCTTCCAGGACCCCTCGGCCGCGCTCGACCCGTTGTTCACGGTGGGCGACCAATTGGTCGAGACCATCCGCGCCCACCGGCGGCTGGGACGCCGGCCGGCCCGGGACCTGGCGGAGCGGGCCTTGAGCGAGGCCGGGCTGGCCGAGAGCGCCCGGGTGCTGGCCTCCTATCCCCACCAGCTCTCGGGCGGCCAGCGCCAGCGGGCGATGATCGCGATGGCCCTGGCCACCGGCCCGCGGCTGCTGATCGCCGATGAGCCCACCACCGCGCTCGATGTGACGGTCCAGCGCCAGATCCTGGAACTGCTGGCCGGCTTGCGGCGGTCGCGCGGGCTGGCCCTGCTGCTGATTACCCACAACCTGTCGATTGTCGCCCGGCTGGCCGGACGGGTGGCGGTGATGTACGCCGGGCAGATTGTCGAGGAGGCCCCGGTCGAGCAGCTGTTCCGCGCCCCGGCCCACCCTTACACCCGGGCCCTGCTGGCCTGCCTGCCCCGGGTCGACCGCCGGGTCGAGGAGCCGGGGACTATTCCCGGCCAGGTGCCCCGGCCCGGGGACTGGCCCGCGGGCTGCCGCTTCCGCCCCCGCTGCGCCCTGGCCCGGGAGGGCTGCGAGCGGGACCAGGCGCTGCGCCCGCTGGCGGCGGGCCGCTCCGCCCGTTGCTGGCTGGCCGGGGTCCCCCCGGCCGATTCCGCGGCGGAGGAGCGATGAGCGCGGCCGGACAGTACCTGGTCGAGTGCCGCGCTCTGGGGCTCAGCTATCGCCTCGGGGGGCTGCTGCGCCCCGGGGCGCGGAGGGGTTTTCCGCGCCCTGGAGGGGGTGAGCCTGGGGCTGGCCCCGGGCGAGACCCTGGCCCTGGTGGGCGAGAGCGGCTGCGGCAAGAGCACCACCGGCAGGCTGCTGGTGGGGCTGGAGCGCCCGAGCCAGGGGAGCGTGCTGTTCGAGGGGCGGGAGCTGAGCACGCTCTCCGCGGTCGAGCTGCGGCGGCTGCGCGGCCGGATGCAGCTCATTTTCCAGGACCCTTACGCCTCGCTCAATCCGCGTTTCACGGTGGCCCGCACCCTGGCCGAGCCGTTGCGGATCCACCTGGGGCTGACCGGCCCGGCCGCCCGCCGGCGGGTGATCGAGCTGCTGGAGACCGTCGGGCTGGCCGCCGAGCATGCCGGGCGCTACCCGCACGAGTTCAGCGGGGGCCAGCGCCAGCGGGTGGCGATCGCCCGGGCGATCGCCACCGCGCCGCGCTTCGTGGTGGCGGATGAGCCGGTCTCGGCGCTGGATGTCTCGATCCAGGGCCAGATCATGCGCCTGCTGCTGCGGCTCAAGCGGGAGTGCGGCCTGACCATGCTGTTCATCTCCCACGACCTGTCCACTGTCCGCACCATCGCCGACCGCACGGCGGTGATGTACCGCGGGCGGGTGGTGGAGCTGGCCCCGACCGAGGAGCTGTTCGCGCGGCCGCTGCACCCCTACACCCGGCTGCTGCTGGACTCGGTGCTGCCGGCGGAGCCGGGCGGCGATGAGCCGGGCCGCCCCGCGCCGCCGCCGCCGCGAGCGTGGCCGGAGCCCGCGGCCTGCGCGTTCCATGGGCGCTGTCCCGGCGCGGGCGAGGACTGCCGGGGCCCGGACCCGGGATTGCGGGAGGTGGTCCCGGGCCACCTGGTCGCCTGCCGGCGGGCATTGGAAGGAGTGCCGCGGGGGCAGCCCTGAGCGATAGTACCGGAATTACCCTTGAAACGTTGCGCGGTCCGGCCCTCAGGCGGCTATCTTCAAGCGGATAGAATTTTATCAGAGCAAGCCCGGCCCAGCGGGTGCATCCCGGGTGACAAGTGGTGAAAGCTGTACTATATCAATCAGTTGCCCTGAAAAATTGCTTGACAAGCCTCTGGCCTTGCGGTATGTTCTATCCCCGACAAACCCGATCAGAGAGGTTTAGTTCCCTAAACATCTCTTTTTTCACACTCGCGTGGAGGTATCGCGGAAATGGGCATTATCAACTGGCTGATGTACAACGACGTATCCCAGTGGTTCTTCTCGACTCCGTTTGGCACGTTCATGCTGGAGGGCGGGATTTTCATGCTCCCGCTGGCCCTTTGCTCGATCTGGGGTCTGGCTGTCATGATCGTCAAGTCGGTCACTCTGACCATGGCCGCGGTCAAGACCAAGAAGCTGCTGACCCAGGTCAATGCACTGCTGGAGAAGAAGGACATTCAGGGCGCGATCGAGCTGTGCGAGAACACCAAGGGCCCGGTGGCGGCGATCCTCCTGGCGGGTCTGCGCAAGGTCGGCGAGGGCAGCGAGCGGGTGCAGAAGGCGATCGAGAACACCGGTACGATCGAGCTGGCGTTCCTGGAGCGCGGCCTGATCACCCTGGCGACCATCATCAGTGTCGCCCCGATGATCGGCTTCCTGGGGACGGTGCAGGGCATGATCATCGCCTTCGCCCAGATCGAGAAGATCGGCGAGGTTTCGCCGCAGGCGGTTGCCGGCGGGATCAAGGTGGCGCTGATCACCACCGCGGCCGGCCTGACCATCGCCATCCCGCTGCAGATGGCCCACAACTACTTTGTCTCCCGCATCGACCGGCTGATCCTCGACATGGAAGAGAGCTCCCAGAACATCGTCGAGGCCGCGGTGGCGATCGAGGACAAGCGGAACACTGTCAAGGTATAAGCAGGGAATCCAGGGTTGCGGCGGCAGGGCGGGATCGCCGGATGGGTGGTCCCGCCGCGGGCTCCGCGACCATTGCGGTCAAGCAGAGGGAGGCAGTTAGATGTCGTTGATCAAGTCCAAAAACAAGGTGGCGGCCGAAATCCCGACCGCATCGATGGCCGATATCGCCTTTCTTCTGCTGGTTTTCTTCCTGGTTACCACGGTATTCAACGAGGAGAAGGGGCTCGAGCTGCTTCTCCCCGAGGCCAAGGCGGAGGAAATCCAGGTCAGCCAGAAGAACATGCTGCACATCGTTGTCCGCCCGGACAACCTGATCGTGCTGAAGAAGGGCAAAAACCCCGAGGAAGCCCCGATCCCGATCGATGGACTGGCCGAGCGGATGCGGCAGGAAATTTCTCTCAACCCCAACGTGATCGCCGCGGTCAAGACCGACCCGGAAGCCTCGTACAACCAGATGATCAACGTGCTGGACGAGTTGCAGGCAGCCGAGGCGAGCCGGATCTCGCTTCAGGCGCTGGAGTAACGGGTCGGGCGCAAGGTTCTCGCGCCCGGCACGAGGCGTCTTCTGCGGGTCGAAAGCTGTAACTGAAAGGAGTCTATCTTGGCAGTTGAAGCGAAAAAGATGGGGGGGCTCAAACGCAAGGCCAAACTCGAGCCCGGGATCCCCACGTGTTCGATGTCGGACATCGCGTTCCTGCTGCTGATCTTTTTCATGGTGACGACGGTTTTCCGCAAGGAACAGCCGCTGAAGATCGCTTGGCCGGAGGCCGAGGCGCTCAAAAAAACCGAGTTCAAGAACAAGAACATCCTCCACGTCTGGGTGAACACGGATGATGAGCGCACTCCCGGGATCAACGAGGAAGGCTTGGTCTATGTCGACGATGTCGCCTACGACCTGAACGACCCCGCCCGCCAGAGCCTGCTGGTCGAGAAGCTGAAGCAGGAATCCGCCGACCTGAAGGGCAAGTTGCTGATCGCTTTCCGGGCCGACCGCAATACCCCGTACCGGAAAATCAACCTGGCCCTGGAAATGCTCAAACAGGCCAACACGGTCCAGGTGATGTTCGCTACCACCCTGGAAAAAGACGCAGTCGATCTGTCACGTTAACCCGGACAAGGGGGTGTGAGATGGAAGAAGTAAAATCATCATCCCGTAGTCTGATCCGGGAGAGCGCCAACTACAAGTTCAAGCAGAAATACGGCAAGTATTTCGGCTGGGCGGTGGTGATCTCGCTGGTCTTCCACGTGGTGTTCATCCTGGGCATGCCGAGCCTGAACGCCGACATTCAGACCCGGGATGATTCCACGCTGGAGGCGGTCGATCTGCCGCCCGAGGTGGTGATCCCGCCTCCGCCGAAACAGTTGTCCAAGCCGAGCATCCCGATGGAAGCCTCCGAGGAGATCGAGGATGACGTCACCATCGAGGAGACCACCCCGCCGCCGCCGGACCTGATTCCCGAGGTCCCGATGCAGCAGGAGACCGCCGCTCCGGCCGAGGAGTTCCTGACCGTGGCCGAGGTGATGCCCAAGGTCAAGTCTCAGCCGCCGATGCCCAAGATGCCCTCCTACATCGCGCGGGCGCGGGTGAATGTCGAGACCAGGGTCGAGTTCTATGTCGCCAAAACCGGCGATGTCGATCCCGGACGCACCCGGATCGCGGTATCCTCGGGCTACCCGGAACTGGATGAGCTCGCCCTGGAGTACGCCAAGAAGATCAAGTTCCACCCGGCGCTCAACCGCGGCGAGCCGGTCGCGGTGCGCATGGCGATCCCGATCAAGTGGATCTCCAAGTAACGAGCGTGGCGGTGAACGAGATTGCCGGCCAACCCCCCATCGCCCTGCCGGCGGTGGGGGGTTTGTCTTGGCGGCCATCCCCTCCGGTTTATCCCCCTCACTTGACAAGCCCGCCCGCCTGGGGTACAATCTCGTGTTTTCCGCTGTGTCAGCTGATTCTTTCCCGTCCGCTCCCGCGAGGCTCGATGAAGTCCCTGCGCTCGGCCCTGTTGTCGCTCTGGCTGCTGCTGCTCGCTGTGCTGCTGTGGCCGGCATCGCTGGCCGCCCAGAGCACCGGCAAGCTGGAGGGCGCGGTCACCGACCAGACGAGCGGGGTCCCGCTCGCCGGCTGCCAGGTGACTGTCGAGGGCACCACCCTCGGCAACATCACCAACGAACAGGGCCGCTTCTTCATCCTCAACGTCTCCCCCGGCCTGCGCTCGGTCCGCTTCAATTTCACCGGCTACACCCCGGCCCTGGTGAAAGACGTGCTGGTCCAGGCCGGGCACACGGTGACAGTCGCTGTCGCGCTCGAAACCACGGTCTACGAGCTGGAGGCCCTGGTGATCGAGGGCGAGGCCGAGCCGCTGGTCCCCCGCGACAATGTCCAGAGCAAGCAGCGCCTGGCCGCCGATTTTTCCGCCAATACCCCGGTCGACCGGCTGGAGGACGCCCTGGCGCTCAAGGCCGGGGTGGTCCAGGACGAGGCCGGCCGCTTCTCGATCCGCGGCAGCCGCCTCGGCAGCGAGGCGGTCTACATCGATGGGATCCTGGTGCGGGCGTTCAGCGAGCAGAGCTACCTGAGCGAGAAGATCAGCGCCGACAACTCCCCGCTGGTGGTGGGCAAGAACGCGGTCGAGGAGGTGAGCGTGATCACCGGCGGGTTCAATGCCGAGTATGGGCAGGCCCAGTCCGGGGTGATCAACATCATCTCCCGCGAGGGCGGCGGGCGGCTGGCCGGCTCGTTGCAACTGATCTCGGATGGCCTGATGCCGCGGGGGAGCGATTACGGCTACAACGAGCTGTCCGCCGAGCTGGGCGGGGCCCTGCCCCTGCCGGGCCAGGCCGGGTTTTTCCTCTCGACCGAGCTGAAAGGGATGGCCGATGCCTCGCCGGTGGCGGCCGGGGGCAATGCGTTCCGCGGAGTTGACCAGCGCTTCCTGGGCCGGCTCAACGGCTATCTGGAGCAGCTCGGGCTCTACGACCCCGCTTCCGCCGCCGCCCGCCGGGTCGGGGTGCTCGATGCCAACCATCTGGAGCCGGGCATCCAGCCCCTGGATGCCTACTCTTTCGCCGCGATCGCCTGGCGCGACGGCGACGGCGATGGGCTGCCCGATCAGCGGGTGCTCACCCCCGGCGACCGGTTTACCGCCGCGGGCCGCGCGCTGGACCCGGCCGGGGTCTGGTCCGGCCCCAACCCGGCGCGCCTGCCCGGCAACAGCGGCGACCTGGCCTCGGCCAGCGGCAAGCTCACCTGGTATCTCTCCCCCGCGCTCAAGCTGATGGGCAGCTACCTCGGCTCGCGCAACCAGCGGGTCTACTACGAGCACGAGAACCTGTTCAACGCCCCGGAGCGGCGGGGCTCCGGCGAGCGCCAGCGCACCGGGAACGCGATCCTCGGGCTGGACTGGGTGCTGCACCAGGATGCCGAGCATGCCGGCAACCTGCTGCTGCGCGCCAGCCGCTACCGCAACCGCCAGCATGGCGGGGCGCTGGCCTCCGGCGGCGGCGCGCGCGACACCTGGGGCGGGTTCGGGCTCTCCAACCTGGCGTTCATCGCCGAGGGCCGCACCGGCCTCGATGACATCTTCCAGGCCACCGAGGGCTACGAGCCCGCCGGGAATCTTTATCCGGTCTACAACTCCGGCTACCTCAATCCCTTCGCCGCGACTTTCACCCCGCTCCCCGGCCAGCGCGGCCAGGATCACCCGGCCAGTCCGCTGCTGCTGTTCAACCAGAGCGGGCTGCCGGCGCGCCTGGTCAACGACCTGGAGGAGCGGCTGACAGTCAAGGCCGACTATGATGCCCAGCTCGGGCTCCTCAGCCGGATCAAGGCCGGGGTGGACCTGCAGCGGATGAGCGCCGACACCCGCCACTTGTTCTATGTGGGCGGTCCCTTGCAGGATGGCTGGAGCGCCGAGCCGAGGATCTACGCCGCCTATGGCCAGCACCGGCTGGACCTGGGCGACCTGGTGCTGGACACCGGCCTGCGGGTGGACTGGTTCGATCCCGCCGCCGAGTTCCCCAGCGTGCCGGGCGAGGCCCTGCCCGGCGACCCGCGCTACCGGGCCGAGCGGCAGCTCACGTTCAGCCCGCGGGTGGAGGTCGGCTTCCCGGTCACCGACCGCTCCCAACTGCGGCTCTCCTACGGGGTGTTCGCCCAGGTCCCGGCGTTCAGCGACTACTACAGCCTGATCGGCCGGGACATCCAGCAGGACCTGGCCTCGGACAACATCAACAACTATTTCGGCAATGGGCGGCTGGAGCTGCCCTCCACCACCTCGTTCGAGGCCGGGCTGACCATGCTGCTCTCGGAGGACCTCTACCTCGACCTGGTCGGCTACAACCGCCAGATGCGCGGCGGGATCGCCTACCATTGGCTGGACCCCGCGCAGCTGCTGGAGCTGAGCGGCGCGGCCGGCCGCGAGGCCACCCGGTTCGGCAAGAACCTGTTTATCGCCACCAATGGCGACCAGGGCAGCGCCCAGGGCTTCGATTTCAGCCTGCGGCGAAGGTTCGCCGGGTGGTGGTCCGCCGATGCCGGCTACTCGCTGGCGTTCGCCCGCTCCTCGGCCAGCGACCCGTTGGAGTATGCCCGGGCCTATGGCCGCCAGGTGATCCGCGATGCCCTCACCGGCCGGGACAAGAATCCGCTGCCGCCCAGCGGCCAGAGCCCGACCGACACCGACCAGCACCACACCCTGAACCTGCGGCTGTCGCTGGAGGTTCCCTCGAACCTGGAGCTGGAGGGGCTTTCCGGGCTGCTGCTGCGGCGGCTCTCGGCCCACCTCACCTGGCACTACCACTCGGGCCGGCCCTACACGGTGGTCGACCAGCAGGGCTACCTGGCCACCAATGAGAACAACAACGCGCGGACCGCGGGGGTGAGGCTGGCCAACCTGCGGGTCACCAAGCGATTTGGCTTGGGCGGCCCGGAGCGCGACCGGGGCCTGGCGCTGTTTGTCGAGGTGATGAACCTGCTGAACACGGTCAACCTCCGGCCCTCGCTGGTCAACCCCACCACCGGCCAGCCGGGGGTGGATGCCTATCCTGCTGGGCGAGCTGGGCCAGCAGCTTTCCTCCTTCACCACCCGGCCGGAAGCGGTGAGTGTCGAGCAGGAGGCGCTTAAAAGCGAGCTCTCCACCGACCCCGCCGAGCGGGAGCTGCTGGCCCGGGTGCGGGACATTAACGGCGATGGGCTGGTGGAGTACCCCGAGACTTTCGCTCTGCGGCTGGCGGCGCTCCTGGCGGCGATGGAGAACCCGCTGGCTTATCTGCGTCCGCGCGAGGTGCGGCTGGGGGTGAGATATGAGTTTTAGCAGGGTGTGGAATTATTTTGAAATCAGGCCTGTGCGAAACGACACGGCCTGGCGCCGCCCTTCACTGCCGGCCAGTGGTGGCATCGAGGCCCCTCTTGGTAATGGCGCTCCGGTGATTAAATCCGCTGGTGGGGGCGGGTTTGAAACCCGCCCCTACGATGGGGGAAACCGGGGGTTGTGTCGGCTGCAAAGTCCCCCCTGGAGGGGGGTGGTCCCGGTAACACCGGGACCGGGGGGTGTGAGGGCGTGTCACCACCCCACGGCTGCAGCAGCTGCTGGACTCACGACCCCCCGGCCCCGCCGGAGGCGGGGCCACCCCCCTCGAGGGGGGACTGTTCCCGCTTCGGCCCGAGCGAGGCCGCAACCGGTCGGGCGGCTGCGCTTTCAGTCCCCCTTAACAAAGGGGGAAACAGGGGGTTGTGTTTCTTAAGCATTTTTCGACACGCTGCGATGGCTGCGCGGTCGAGCATGGCGGCCTCACCGTCCGGCAATGGCGGTCCTGCTCTGCGCGTCGTGACTACTGCTCGCCACGTCCGGCCCGCTCTCCGCCCTGGAGCGCGGCAAAGCCCGTCGCCCCGCCGCCACCGCCCTGGCCCGGTTCGAGGCGCGCCAGAGCTCGGGCAATGATTTCGCCTTTTACCTCTCCAACAATGGCTTCCTGGCGGTCAACCCCACCAGCCCGTTCGCCCCGGGCGGGTTCTGGCCCTCGGGCTCGACCAACAACTACATCTACCAGAGCGGGCTCAACCTGCTGGGGTTGGCCGACCCGGATGGCGATGGGGTCTACGGCGACACGGTCGAGGTGAGCGCGGTCTACGATGCCGAGTGGCGCGAGGGAGCCGCCGCGGGCAGCGCCTCCGACCCCGCGGCCCGGCTGTTCTTCTCCACCGAGGCCGCCGACCTGGCGGACTGGCCGGAGGAGTTCCGCGCCCTGGATCAGGACCCCGACAGCCCGACCTACAACCAGCGTGTGCCGCAGGTGATCGGCGACCAGGACGTGGTCAGCCTCTACACCGATGTCGGCGGGCCGCTCTACCGCAGCGCCGGCGACAAGCGGCTGGGGGTGCAGGTGGCGCGGCGCGTGGTGCTGATCTCCACCGGCCTCGAGCGCGATGTGATGTTCCTGCACTGGAAGCTCACCAATGCGACAGCGTACCTCGACCCCGCCGAGGCTTCGGCTCGCCCCCACGACCTGCGCGGGCTGTTCGCCGACCTCAAGACCGATTTCGACATCGGCGCCGCCACCGATGATGCCTCGGCGGTGCTGCCCACCCTCCAGACCGCCCTGGCCTACGACTCCGACTTCCGCGAGGCCGCGTTCGGCCGCCAGCCGGGGATTTTCGCCACCACCCTGCTCTACAGTCCGGCCGAGGCGGACGGGATCGACAATCCCACCGCGCTGGAGCCCGCGGGCAATGGGCTGGTGGATGAGACGTTCGGCGAGATCATGGCCGCCGGCCTGCGCCACCCGGTCACCGGCCAGCCGCTGGTGTTTCCGGAGGAGGTGCGGGAGCTCAAGGCCGAGCGCTGCTACCTCTACACCCTCTACACCTATGGCGACCAGCGTCCGGACCCGTTCTCGGATGCCGAGGCCTACCGCATCCTCTCCGCCGCGCCCGGGGCGGGCCTGCTGCCGGCCTATGACCCCTACGCCGGGTTCCTCGAAGCCACTGTCATCGAGGATCTGCGCCAGAACCTGGTGGCCGGGCCGTTCGAGCTGGCGGCCCGCGGGGCCCCGGCCGAGCTGTGGGCCGCCTGCTGTTTCGCTCCGGCGGCGAATGACCCCGCGGTCAATGGCCGCAGCGCCGACCTCTCGCGGCTGGACCCCGCCGGCGAGTTCTCCCGGGTGCTGGCCCTGAGCGAGGCCGCCCGCCGCACGTTCGAGGGCGGGTTCCTGCGCCCGCGGCCGCCATCCGCCCCGGAGTTCCGGCTGGTCCCCGGGGATCGCCAGGTGGCGATCAGCTGGAGCGAGCTGCCGGTGACCGCCACCCTGGATGAATATGCCTCCAGCTTCCAGGCCGGCCAGCTATCCTTACGCGACAGCCTGCCGGAGAGTTTTCCCCGGATCGACGGCTACCGCGAGCGCGATTTCGAGGGCTTCCGGGTCTACCGCAGCCTGACCGGCGAGCGCCAGGATGCCCGGCTGATCGCCCAGTTCGATCTCGATAACCACATTGTGGATTATACTGTTACCCGTACAGTAACAATTAGTGGCTTCACCGGTGCCGGTCCCTGGACCCTGCCGCTGGGCACCGATACCGGGCTGGCGTTCTCCTTTGTCGACCGCGGCGAGGACCTCGGCGGGCTGGTCAATGGAATGCCGGTGTTCTACACGGTCACCGCCTACGATTTCAACCCGTACAACTACGGCGGGGAGTCGCTGGAGTCGAACCTCGGCTTCAAACGCCAGGATGCCGCCGGCAACTTCGCCCAGCAGGTCACTCCGCGCGGGGAACCCGGCGGGACCGGTCCTGCCGGCTGGGAGGCCGCCCTGCCGGGGCTGGATGGCGCGCCGCTGCCGCGGCTGATCGCCGACACCCTGGGCAGCAGCTCGGACACGGTGACTGTCGATCCGCTCGATCCCACCAACCGCGCGGTGGTGCGGCACAACCTGGTGCTGGATTTCCGCAGCGCGCCCGCTCCCCAGGCCGCGGCGCTGGTCCCCGGCGAGGTGGAGCTGATCCATGGGGCGGCGCTGCCGGACTCCGGGGTGTTCGTGATCGACTCGGTCGAGGCCGCCGGGCCCGCCACCGCGAGGTATCATGTTTACTACCATTATCGGGACAGCGATGGGCGGGTGATGGCCGGGTCGGCCCTCAACAAGACTTTCGCCTATGCCCGCGCCGAGGCGGTGGCGACCTTCCGGTTCCACGGGCTGGTGGACAGCCTGGGAGTGACCTACTCCGGCTCGGTGGAGCTGCGCCGCGGGGGAAGAGCCGATGCCAAGGTCGCCCCCTTGCGGGTGAACGGAGTGACCGGGACCCTGGCCTCCCCGGGGGTGAACTACCCGCACCCGCTGTATCGTTTCACCGCGCTCCCGGCCACTGTCGCCTTCCCGGGAGCGCCGTTCCTGGTCCACCAGCCGGTGAACCTCGACCAGCTCAACAGCGACTTCCCGGCCGGGGAGAGCGCCCGCACCACCGGCAACATCGCCGCGTTCGCCCCGGGGGACCTGGAGATCATCTGGCAGGATGACCGTACCCTGCGCTCGGTGCGCGACCTGACCCACGGAGTCGAGGTCCGTCCCAGCCAGTTCACCGATGATGGCTGGGGCTTCCTGCCGCTCGACACCCACGACTATGAGGACATCATCTGGCAGAGCCTGCAGGTGCACCCCAAGCATTCCCGCAGCTACCGGCTCCAGCCCCGGGCGGTGTATGCGCCCGATCCGGAGGGGCCGCAGGGCAGCGAGCAGATGGCGCTCTACCTGCGCGGGGTGGAGCTGCGCCTGACCGCGATCCGCACCCGCCCCAAGGCCGGGGATCTCTGGCTGGTGCGCTGCGAGTTCAACAACCCCGCCCGCGAGGCGGCGAGCTTTGTCCCCGGGCAACAGGCGGTGTTCCGTTTCCGGCGGGCCGAGGCGCGGCCGGAGCTGGAGCGGATCGAGCGGGTGCGGGTGGTCCCCAACCCGTACCTTGTCTCCAGCCCGCTGGACTCCGGGCCGGAGGAGAAGACCGTGATGTTTGTCGGCCTGCCGCGGGAGTGCACGATCCGGGTGTACACGATCTCCGGGGTGCTGGTCAACGTGCTCGAGCATGGGCCGGGGGTGGCTGAGAGCAGCTTCGGGGCGTTCGACCCGGGCAGCGGCGCGCGAAGGTTCGACCTGCGCAACCGGTTCGGAGCCGAGCTGGCCAGCGGCACCTACTATTTCCATGTCGAGAGCCGGGTCACCGGCGAAAAGTTCCTGGGCAAGTTCTCGATTATCAACTGATGATTGCGGGGAGAGGGAGGAACCCTTTTGAAAAAGGGTTCCTCCCTCTCCCCGGACCCCTCTTCCTCTTCCCAAAACTTTCTCGATAGTTTGATGCGAGGGTTGGACCGTGTCGGCAGGAAAGAGCAGGGCATGAAGCCAGTCTGGCGAAAGATGGCGCTGCGGATCGTGCTGCTGGGCCTGCTGGCCGGGGCGGCAGCACTCCCGGCGGCGGATGGCGGCGGCGCGGGCTGGAACCCGGCGCGGGGGCTGCCCGCGGGGTTCAGCGAGGCCGGCACCCGGGCCGCGGAGTTCCTGACGATCCCGGTCGGCAGCCGCGGAGTGGCCCTGGGCGGGGCCTACGGCGCCCTGGCCGATGATGCCAGCGCCTGCTGGTGGAACCCGGCCGGGCTGGCGCTGATCGACCGGCCGCAGGTGTTCCTGACCGTGGCCGATCAGCCGCTGGATGTCGCCTACTCTTACGGGGCGGCGGCGGTGCCCCTGGCCGAGGGCAAGCTGGCGCTGGGAGGGTTCATGGGGTTGCTCACCAGCGGCGACCAGCTGATCACGACTGTCACCGCGCCGGAGGGCACCGGGGCGACCTTCAGCAGCTACAGCCTGCAGGCGGGCGGGAGCCTGGCCTGGAACTTCTCGGACCGGTTCTGCGCCGGGATGAGCCTCAAGGCGGTGCAGGAGGCGATCGCCGGCAACAGCCAGGGCACCCTGGCTTTCGACTTCGGGACCAACTACCACGCCCTGCTGCTGGGAAAAGAGGTCCGGCTGGCGTTCCTGATCCGTAACCTGGGCGGAGAGCTGGCCTATGCGGGCAACTCGCTCAAGGTGGGCCTGGCGCCGGAGGAGCTCTACCCCGGCGCGAACCTGGCCCGCCAGCGAAGGGAGGGCTTGCGCCGGGCCACCGCCTACCACCTGCCCACCAGCTTTCACATCGCGCTGTGCTATGACCTGCTCCAGGCCGGGGACTACCATTGGCTGGCCGCCGGCGAGTTCTCCCAGAACAGCCACATGCCGGTGTCCTGGCACCTGGGCTCGGAGCTGAGCCGCAAGCTGGGGGCGCGGACCACCGCCGCTCTGCGCGGGGGCTGGGAACTGCGGGGGGATGAGCTGGAGCTGGAGGGCCTCGACCGGCTGCGGGGACTCTCCGCCGGCGGCGGGCTCGACTGCGACTTCCTATCTTTCCGTGGCTCGATCGACTATGCCTGGCGCAACTGGGGAAGACTCTCGGCCTGCCACCTGTTCAGCCTCGGCCTCTCCTTCTGACCCCACTTTGACAACAAAGGCCAACTATTCCGGGGGAGGGGGGAAATCCCGATGCAATCGTGGATTTCCTCCCTCCCCCGGACTCCCTCCCGCCTTCCCAAATTTTTTCGCTGGTGGGCCGGCGCCGGCAGCCCGGAGTCCACGGTCGTGGCGAGGACGAGCCAGGTGTCAATAATCTTTCCACTTATGCAGGGTGCAAGGCGTTGTCTTCGGGCTGGGACCGGGGCCTTTCGGGCCGCGGCTGGAGGCCCGTAACTACTTGTGGCGAGGCATGCCTCCATCTGCTCCAACAAAATCAGCCGGCGATGGCGTACTGGCCCGACGGTTTTCGTAGTCGTAGGGGCCGGCCCCCGTGCCGGCCCTGAAAAACACAACCCCCTGTTTCCCCCTTTGGTAAGGGGGATCAACGGCACTGCCGGCCCGCTGGTCTCCCACGGGCGCGGCATGCCGCGCCCCTACGACTGGCTCCGGGCCGGCTGCTGCAACCTCAAGTTATGCAGCATCAACGGGATCGATGGTAGGGGCGTCCGGCCGGACGCCCCTTGTAAGCTCCGGGCAGGCCCGGGGGCCGGCCCCTACGAAAGATCACGGGATGGTGAGGTCTGGAAGTGCCCACGGCGGAAGAGATGTCGGGGTGGGGGGCAGGCTCTTTCGGGCCGCGGCTGGAGGCAAGAAAAAGCGGTGTAGTTGCCGCGCAATTTCCATCATGGCAGCGATGCAGCCGCTTGAGCCCGGCAGGCCATGGCGTTGCAGCGCCAGGGATGGCGCGAAACGCGGCGACCTCGAATGGAGCGTCTTACTTCCTCGGACACACCGTAATTTATTGAATACCTTGATGTTGTTTCAGCTTCGCGGCCTTGGCTTCAAGAGACTCTTGCTACTTCTGGTCACAGAAGTAGAAAAATCCGCAGGATTTATGGGAATACTGATGAAGCTGGAGCTTCTGGTCACAGCAGCAGAGAAATCCGCAGGATTGATGGGAATAGCTGAGATCTGGAGCTTCCCGCGGCAGACTACTTCTTCCGCCACTGGCTGCGCGGGGGACGGATGTTCTCCAGGATCACCAGTTGGTAGCGGGCGGCGCCGCCCGCGGGAGTGATCGCCAAGGGGACCACCAGCAGACGGAACTTGTCCAGCCGGGCCGAGAACTTGCGGTCCTGCTCGTAGATCCCCGCCACCCGCTCGGCCTCGGCCAGCGCGGCCTCCGTCGTCAGGGTGGCTTCCAGCCGGTCGGCGCTCTGCCACTGGATGCTGACCCGGAACATGAAGTCCTCCAGGCCGCGCTCCACCACGGAATAGCCGGCGTTGCCCTCGGCCACCTGGCGGATCAGCTCGCGCAGAGCGCAGATCAGCTCGATCGCCCGGTAGTGGGGGATCGGCTGCTCGATGTGCCGGGGCAGCACGCCCCGCTCCAGCAGGCGCTGGAAGACCGGGTCGACGAACAGGTCCTCGATCGTCTCCTGCAGCAGCTGGTTGCGCTCCACCTCCTGGTGCCAGCGCTCATCGCTGACCAGGATCCGCGCCAGGATTTCGCTCAGAGCGTCCTGATCCATCACTCCCCGCTCGCCGCCGGTTGTCGCGCCGAATCCCGAAAAATGGGTTTTCCGCGGGATCGGTACGCTCAACATTATAGCACCGGTCCGGGACGGACACAAGACCGGCGGCCGGGAGCGCTGGAAAAACTTGCGCCCCCGGGGGACAGGATTTACTGTAAAGGGGAGAATTCGAAGCATTTCACACGGACCATCCCGGAACGCGCACCACGGAAACGAGGGGAAGAGCGATGCCGATCATCCGCCAGGCCATGGCCGCCCTGCGATACGCTGCGCGACACGCTACGCTGCTGACGCTGGCTCTGTCCGCGCCGCGGCTGGCCGCCCAGGAACTGACAGTCGTGCAGGACAAGGCCCCGATGTTCAAGGAGGCCTCGATCACGAGCCCGATCGTCAAGTACCTGGAGCAGAACTCCCGGGTCAACCTGCTGGCGGCCGAGGACTCGTTCTACCTGGTGAGTTTCGGGGGGTTCGAGGGCTGGGTGATCCCCTCCAGCGTGAGCGGGGCGGCCCCGGCGGCCACCGAGGCCGCAGAGACCGCCGCCGAGGACGGGACCGGCGGCTACCTGGTGGTGGCCAACAGCTTCGCCAATGTGCGCGAGGGGCCGGGGACCGAATACAAGCAGATCGGGCGGGTCAACCGGGGCGACCGGCTGGAGAAGTTCATCAAGCGGGGGGACTGGTACCGGGTGCGGCTGCCGGACGCGCGGATCGGCTTTGTCTTTGGAGCGTTGGTGCGGGAGGAGGCCGCGGCCGCGCCCTCCCCGGGAGGGGCGGCGAAGGCGAGGCCGGTGGCGGCGGCAGAGCAGCGGCTGAGCGCGGGGGAGCGGATCGAGAGCCTGGAGCGGGAGCTGTCGCGCCTGCGGGTGATGGTGGCCGAGCAGGCGGCCCGGATCAGCGAGCTGGAGGGCCGGCTGGGCGGGACCGCTCCCGCCGCGGCGGCGCCATCGACCGGGGCCCAGACCACAACGGCGGCCCCCGCGCAGGAGCCGCCGATCATCGGCAACCGGGCCACCCGTTTCTATCACCTGCCGGGCAGCGCCTATTATGACAAGATTCCCGAGGAGTTCCGGGTTTACTTCCGCTCCGAGGAGCTGGCGCGCCAGGCCGGCTTCACCCGCTCGCTGCGTTGAGCGCGCGCGGGCACTGTCAACTGGCGGCGGCCCGGCGGCGGACCCGGCCGGAGGTGAGCTGGCGGCAGGCCTCCTCGCGGCTGTCGTAGATTTCGAACCAGCGGTCGAGCTTGGTCTTGCTGAAAATCCGCTTCAGCTCCTTGTTCAGGCTGGTCAGGGTCAGGGTGCCCCCGCCGCGGTAGATGCCGCGGCTGATGTTGACCAGCACGCTCAGCCCGAACCCATCGATGTACTCGGTCTCCTTGAGGTCGACCACAATCGTCTTGCGGCCTCCGGCCTCGAGCTCGCTGAACAGGTCCTTCAAGGTCTGGGTGTTCTGGAAATTGATCTGCCCCCGGACCTCCGCTACCGCAATGTCGTTGACTTCGAGGGTGGTAATCGTCATCAGGTGCTCCTGTGCATTCTGAACAAATGTTACTCAAGCGGTTACGATTCTGAATCGATATCCTAGCAGGCGGCATTGCCCGCCGTGGTGACTTGTCCGGGCCGGGAGCGTCTTTCATTCCGGGCCGCGTTTGCTTGATCGGTGATAGAGCAAGTTCCATACCACGGTGAGCGAAGTCGGGGCGCAAATAATAATCCCGAATAAACCGCTGGATTAGGCGCGGTTATCTTTTTCGGAGCCGGGGCTGGGGACTGACGGGTCGCAGCCATTTCGGCCCGCCGGCGGTGAAAAGAGGCCCCTCGGGGCGCTCCCGATCTTCCCCCCAGGCTCGATGAGGACCGATGCAGGACGATGATTTCAGCCTGGAGTTGAGCGAGGATCGGCCGGAGTCGGAGCGGAGTGGCCCTCCCGGGCGATCCGGCGGCGGGAAGCCCCCGTCGGGCGGCCGGGGCAGGCTCCGGCTGCTGGCCGGACTGCTGGTGTCGCTGGGACTGGTGGCGGGCGGGACGGCGTTCTGGCTGCTCGGCCCGCGTCCGGACCGGGAGAGCGCGCCGGTGCAGGCGGTCGCCAGTCCCCGGGAGCTGATCTCGCTCTCCCGGGCCCGCGAGATCCAGCAGTTGCGCAGCCGGCTGCGCCTGACCGAGCGCAGCTCCCACAACCAGGCCCTGGTCGCCGAGGAACAGGAGCGCACCACCGGCTGGTATGCCTCCCGGGCCGACCTGACCCTGCTGACCGGGCTGTTCGAGCGCTACCTGGAGATCACCGGCCGGCTCTACGAGGTCTTCCGCCTGTACGGCAACGGCTACATCGAGGAGCGGCCGGCGCTCGAGCGGATCTTCCGCGGCCAGGTGCTGGGCGAGTTCGAGCTGATCCAGCGCCGCAAGCAGCAACTGCTGCGCCGGGTGAGCGAGGACCCCGCCGCCGACTTGTTCGCCGGCCTGAACAACATCTCCCACCAGGACAGCTTGGCGGTCAGCGCTTTCCTCGCCCACCTGGAGAGCGGCAACGAGCAGGAGCTGCTGCAGGCGATGGAGCAGGCCAACGAGGCCCGGCTGCAACTGCGCGATTTCTGGCGTGAGCTGGACTTCCACATCCGCCGCTTCCGGGTGGAGTTCCAGTTGCCGGCCGAGATCTGGAAGCGCTACTATTCGCCCTGGGAGCAAGGCTGATGCCCTGGTCGCGCCCGGCTTGCGCCGCGAAACTGCTGCTGGCTGTCACGCTGGCGCTCGGCTCCTGCGCCCGGCCCGAGGAGGCGGCCCAGGAAGTCGCCGTGGAGCAGGCGGAGAGCCGTTACCTCAGCCCCCAGGATTCCCTGCGCTGGCTCGGGCACCTCAAGGGCGCCTCCCAGGACACCACCCTGGCCTGGCTGCTGCTGGGGGCGCGTTACCTGGAGGCCGGTTACCCGGACTCCGCCGGCCGCTATTTCGAGGAGGCCCTCGCCCGCGACCCCGACCGCGGAGTCACCCGGCTCAACCTGGGGGTGGCCCACGCCCGGGCCGGCCGTTACGATGAGGCCCGCGATGCCTTCCGCCGCTTTGTCGAAAAGGATCCCGGCGGAGTGCTCACCCAGGAGATTTTCCGCATCATCGACAAGTTCGACAGCATGGACAGCGAGCGGGAAAAACCCTGATTTTCCTCCCTGTTGACAAATCCGCCCGAAACGAGTAAGCTCCGCATCACCCATTCCCCGGCGGATGGGATGCGGCCGTGTCCCCACCCCAGGCTTGGACCAATCGACAACAGCGGTTATCTTTAAGGATGGCGTCCCGGCCGATCGGGCGCGGGGGGGCTGCGTGATCCCCGGAAAAGAAAGAGCGATGGCACGGGAACGGATCTACCTCGATCACAACGCCACCACCCCGCTCGATCCGCGGGTGCTGGAGGCGATGCTGCCTTTCCTGCGGCAGGATTTCGGCAACCCCTCCAGCATCCATGCCGAGGGCCGGGCGGCCCGGGCCGCGGTGGACCATGCCCGCTCGCAGGTGGCCGGCGCGTTCGGCGCCGCCCCGGAGGAGATCGTCTTCACCTCCGGCGGGACCGAGAGCGACAACCTGGCGCTGCGGGGGCTGGCCCGGGCCCGCCGGACTGCCGGCAAACGGCTGATTGTCTCCGCGGTGGAGCATCAGGCCGTGCTGCACACCGCTCGCGATCTGGCCCGCGAGGGCTTCGAGGCCGTGCTGCTGCCGGTGGATGGGTCCGGCCGGGTGGACCCGCAGGCCCTGCGCCGCGAGCTTGAAAAAGGCGACACCGCCCTGGTGAGCGTGATCGCCGCCAGCAACGAGGTCGGTACGCTCCAGCCGCTGGAGGAGCTGGGCCGCCTCTGCCGCGAGCACGAAGTGCCGTTCCACAGCGATGCGGTCCAGGCCGCGGGCAACCTGCCCCTGGACCTGGCGCTGCTGCCGGTGGACCTGCTGTCGGTGAGCGGCCACAAGCTCTATGGCCCCAAGGGGGTCGGGGCGCTCTACCTGCGGCGGGGGGTGCGGCTGGCTCCGCTGCTGACCGGCGGGGAGCAGGAACGGGACCGTCGCGCCGGGACCGAAAATGTCGCCGGGATTGTCGGGCTGGGGACCGCCTGCGAGCTGGCGGCCGGGCTGCTGGAGCGCGAGGCCGCGCGAAAGCTCGCCCTAACGCAAGGGTTCCTGGAGGACCTGGCCGCCCGGGTCGAGCGCTGGCGGCTCAACGGCCACCCCACCGAGCGGCTGGCCGGCACCCTCAACCTCTCGTTCGAGGCAGTGGGGGGCGAGGACCTGCTGCTGGAGCTGGATCTGGCCGGGATCGCCGCCTCCAGCGGCTCGGCCTGCGCCTCGGGCTCATTGGGGCCCTCGCACGTGCTGACCGCGATGGGCCTGCCGCCTGCGACCGCCATGGGCGCGGTGCGTTTCAGCCTGGGACGCGGCAATGATCGCGGCCAGCTCGAGCGGGTGGCGGAAGCGGTCGCCCGGGCGGTGGCGCGCCTGCGCGCGCTGTGATACCAACTTGACAACAAAGGCGTGTGTCCCGGGGGGAGGGAGAAAACCTTTTGCAAAAGGTTTTCTCCCTCCCCCCGGACCCCCTTTCCACTTTCCAAAACCTTTTCGCTGGTTCAAGGCTGGCTCTCGGACAGGATCGCGCGATGGGGCGAACGGCGGTGGACAGCCTGCTGAAACCGGCTTTCGGAGCGGCCCGAATCCGCTCCGCGGTGCGCCGGCTGGCTGCGCGGCTGGGGGATGAGCTGGCCGCGGAACCTTCCCGCCGACTTTCATCGTGATCCTCAAAGGCGGCGCGCGGTTCGCCTGCGACCTGCTGCGCGCCTACCCCGGCGAGTACCACTACGAGTTCATCGGGATCGAGTCCTACCGGGAGGCCGCGGCGCCCCAGGGGGACCCGCGCTTCTACCTCTTCCGGCCGGAGCCCGCGCTGCTGAAGGACCGCAGTGTCGTGCTGGTCGATGACATCTGCGACAGCGGGGCCACCTTCCGCGCCGCCACCGGGCGGATCGGCCGGGAGTTCCATCCGCGGCGGGTGCTGACCTGCGCGCTGCTGCTGCGGCAAGGGGCGGCGTTCACCCCCGACTGCTGGGCGCTGGAAGCCCCGGGCGAGGCGTTCCTGGTGGGCTACGGGCTGGGGCTGGGCGAGCGCTGGCGCCACCTGGATGGGCTTTATACCCTGGAAAGCGAGACTGCGGGCGATGACATCCAATGATCAAGATTTCCTGACCCTGGGGATCGAGACCTCCTGCGATGAGACCAGTGTCGCGGTGCTGCGCGGCGAGCGCGAGCTGCTGAGCCACCTGGTGCTGAGCCAGCTCGAGCACGAGCGCTACGGCGGGGTGGTGCCGGAGCTGGCCAGCCGCGCCCACCAGCGGGCGCTGCTGCCGATGCTGGAGCAGGCCCTGGCCGAGGCCCATTGCCGGCCGGAGCAGCTGGACCTGATCGGGGTCACCCTGGGGCCGGGCCTGCTGGGCTCCCTGCTGGTGGGGATCTCCAGCGCCAAGGCCCTGTCGTTCAGCCTGGGCAAGCCATTGGTGGGGGTCAACCACATCGAGGCCCACCTGATGGCCAACCTGCTGCTGGAGGAGTCGCTCCAGCCGCCGTTTGTCGCCCTGCTGGTCTCCGGCGGCCATACGATGCTGGTGGAGGTGGCCGAGTGGGGCCGCTACCTGATCCTCGGGCGGACCCGGGATGATGCGGTCGGCGAGTCGTTCGACAAGGTGGCCAAGCTGCTGGGGCTGGGCTACCCTGGCGGCCCGGCGATCGAGCGCGAGGCCGCCCGCGGCGGCAACCCCAAAGCGTTCGCGTTCCCCCGCCCGATGCTGCGCAGCCCGGACCTGGACCTGAGCTTCTCCGGCCTCAAGACCGCGGTGCTCTACGAGGTCGAGGCCTTGAAAGCCGGTGGGGAGTTCGGGCCGGAGGTGGTTCCGGACCTGGCGGCCTCGTTCCAGGCCGCGGTGGTCGAGGTGCTGGTGGAAAAATCCCTGCGGGCCTGCGCCGAGGTCGGCTCGCGCACCCTGGTCGCCGCCGGCGGGGTGGCCCGCAACCGGCTGCTGCGCGATAGGTTCGCGGAGCGCCAGGCCCGGCTCGGCCTGCGGGTGGTCTTCCCGCCCCTGGCGATGTGCACCGACAATGCCGCGATGGTGGCCCGCACCGCCCTTTACCATTACCGGCTCGGCCGGGTGGATGACCTGGAGATGCGCGCGTTCCCCACCGGCCAGCTCAAGTGGCCGGTGCGCGGGGCGGTCCGCTGAGCGCTGATTCCTCCCCCTTTTGTGGGTTTCTCCGGGAACTGAAAATTCCCGGCAATGTAGCTATTTCTTTGCTTGTCAATTTTTTCTACTTTCTGGAGGCCAGAAAGTAGAAAAGAACCTTGGCGGCGCAAAACTCGCCCACCACTGATGGTCTTCTTCAAGTGGCCTGTAATCGCGGGAGCTTTACGCTGCCCGCCTGCGTGGGCAGCGCTGACGCGCATCTGCCAGTCGGTTCCTGCCTCCCCTACAACTCATCATGGGATGGCGAGCATTGTAACCGCTGCGATGGTGCAGCTCATACAGTTGCTGCCGCGGAGGCGGCCGGTGCCGCCTGTGGGGTAAAAGATCAAGACAGGTAAGGCGTGATTTTAAGGATCAGCGCAGGAGACTCATAATCCCTTGTAGGGGCGGGGCATGCCCCGCCCCTGCGGCCAATCTCGACCCAGGTGGCAGAAATCTCTCGCCTCAGGATGGAGCGCGGTTTCTTTGGAGAGGGGAGCGGGGTCTTTCGGGCCGCGGCTGGAGGCAAAAGACAGCGGTGTAGTTGCCGCGTAATTTCCATCGCGGCCGCCATGGAATGACCCGGGTCGGCAGGCCATCGCGTTGCAGCGCCCCGGTATCATGCGGGCGCGAAACGCGGCGACCGCCGAAGGAGCGTTTTAACTCTCGCAGGCACACCGCCGCCCATTGAATAGCTTAGAGATGCTTCAGCTTCGCGGCCTTGTCTTTAGAGACTCTTGCTACTTCTGGTCACAGAAGTAGAAAAATCCGCAGGATTTACGAAAACAGTAGCTGACGGGAACTTTCCCTCCCGCT
Source organism: Candidatus Glassiibacteriota bacterium (assembly GCA_963752515.1). Classification (GTDB taxonomy): domain Bacteria; phylum Gemmatimonadota; class Glassbacteria; order GWA2-58-10; family GWA2-58-10; genus CAVVYO01. Next base: position 102,228 of record CAVVYO010000002.1, read on the forward strand.
GCCGCTATCAAAAAATTCGAATGAACCTTTTTTAGCCAACCATCTGGAGAACCATGCAAATCCTGCTTTGCCCGGACTCGTTCAAGGGCGCCTTTACCGCTGCCCAGGCCGCCGCGGCGTTCGCCCGAGGGGTGCGCCAGGCGTATCCCCAGGCCCGGACTATCGAGCTGCCCCTGGCCGATGGCGGCGAGGGCACGCTGGAGGTGCTGCTGGAGGCCGCCGGCGGCAAGCTGGTCCCCGCCCTGGCCGCGGACCCGCTGGGCCGTCCGGTGGAGGCGGCGTTCGCCCTGCTGGGCGAGGGCTCCGAGGCGCTGGTGGAGATGGCCCGGGCCAGCGGGCTGCACCTGCTGATGGAACAGGAGCGCGACCCTTGGAGCGCCTCCACCCGCGGCACCGGGATGCTGATCGCCGCGGCGCTGGAGCGCGGGGCCCGGGCCCTGGCGCTCACCCTCGGCGGCTCGGCGACTGTCGAGGGCGGCACCGGGATGGCCCGGGCCCTCGGCTTCCGCTTTTACGACAGCCAGGGACAAGAGCTGACAGTCGAGGGCGGCCGGCTGCTGGCCCGGATCGCCCGGATCGATGCCGAGCAGGTCGATCCCCGTCTGGCGGGGCTCCCGGTGCGTGCCCTCTGCGATGTGAACAATCCCTTGCTGGGTGAGCGCGGGGCGGCTCGGGTGTTCGGGCCGCAGAAAGGAGCCGGCCCGGAGCTGGTGGAGCATCTGGAGGAGGGGCTGGCCAACCTGGCCCGTCGCTGCGAGGAGGACCTGGGGCGAAACATCACCGAGCTGCCCGGCGGCGGCGCGGCCGGCGGGCTGGGCGCGGGGGTGGCGGCTTTTCTGGGTGGGAAGCTGGTGCCGGGGATCGACTACGTGCTGGAGCAGGCCCGGTTCGAGTCAAAGCTGGATGGGTGCGCCCTGGCGATCACCGGCGAGGGCGCGTTCGACTCCCAGAGCCTGGGCGGCAAGGTGGTCTCCGGGGTGTGGGCGCGGGCCCGCCGCCAGGGGGTGCCGCTGGCGGTGGTCTGCGGCCGGGCGGCGGTTTCTGTCGAGCCCGAGCACCCGGGCGAACTCCTGAAAGTCTGGTCCGGGGCCGATCTGGCGAAGGTCACCGGCCCGGGGGGCTTCGCCTCGCTGGAGGACCTGGCCGAGCTGGCCTCCCGCGCGGCTTGCTACTTTCTGGGCTCCGGGGGCAGCCGATGACCGCCGGGCAGCATTCCACCCTCAATGCCGAGGTGCTGTTTCCGTTCCCCGGCGGCGGGCCCTGGATCTACCACGGCCCGGAGAGCCTGCTCCCCGGGATGCGGGTGGTGGCTCCATTGGGGGGCCGCACCCTGACCGGGGTGGTGCTGGAAACCGGGGTCGAGGCCCCGCCGGGAGTGCGGCTGCGCTCGATCCGGGCGGTGGTGGATGAGCGTCCGCTGCTGTCGCCGGGGCTGGTGGAGCTGATCCCCTGGCTGGCCGAGCACTATTTCTGCGAGCCGGGCGAGGCCCTGCGCGCGGTGGTGCCCGCGGTGTTCCTGCGGGTCGGCGACCGCCTGGTGAGCCCGGTAAGCAGTTTGGCCGATGGCCTGCCCGCGAGGCTTCCCGCCTGTTCCGCCCAGCAACAGATCCTGCTGGCCCGCCTCAAAGCGAGCGGGCCCCGGCTGCTCTCCGAGCTGCGAAGAGAGTTCCCCGCGGCGCTGGGGACCAACCTGGCCCGGCTGGAGGAGCAGGGGCTGGTGACAGTCGATGACCACCTGCCGCGCCTGCCCTCGCCCCGGCTGCGCACCCTGGTCGAGCTGGCGGATGCGGCCCCGGCCGAGGCGCTGGAGCGGCTGCTGTCCCGTCCCGGCCGCCAACGCGAGCTGTACGAGGCCCTGCGCGAGCTGGCCCACCCGGTGGAGTCCACCCATGTCACCGGGCTGATGGGCTTTTCCGGCTCGGTGGTCAAGGCCCTGCTGGACAAGGGCCTGCTGCGCAAGCGGCAGGTGGAGCAGGCCCGCGACCCCTTCCGTGAGATCGTCTTCGCGCCCTACGAGTCCCCCTCCCCTTACGCCGCCCAGCGCGCGGCGATCGAGGCGGTGCAGGCGACCCGCGGCGAGCACCGGGTGTTCCTGCTGCACGGGGTGACCGGCAGCGGCAAGACCCTGGTCTACCTGGAGCTGATCGCCCCGCTGGTGGCCCGCGGCGGCCAGGCGATCGTGCTGGTGCCGGAGATCGCCCTCACCCCCCAGACCACCGGCCGTTTCCGGGCGGTGTTCGGCGACCGGGTGGCGGTGCTGCACAGCGGGCTCTCCGATGGCGAGCGCTACGACATCTGGCGGGGGATCCGCGCCGGGCGGTACGCGGTGGCGGTCGGGGCGCGCAGCGCGGTGTTCGCTCCTTTCGAGCGGCTGGAGATCGTGATCATCGATGAGGAGCACGAGCACACCTACAAGCAGTCGGACCTGTCGCCCCGCTACCATGCCCGCGAGGTGGCGATCCAGCGGATGCGCCGGGCGCAAGGGCCAGTGGTGCTGGGCTCGGCCACTCCCTGCCTGGAGAGCTTTCACCGGGCGGCGTTGGGCGAGTACACCCGGCTGGCCCTGCCGGAGCGGGTCCTGGGCCGCAAGCTCCCGAAAGTCGAGATCCACGACCTGCGCCGGGGCTGGGTGCGCCAGGGCAAGCAACTGCTCACCCCGCTGCTGCTGGAGCGGATCGGCCGGGCGCTGGAGCAGGGCGGCCAGGTGCTGCTGCTGCTCAACCGCCGCGGCTTCCATAACTTTGTCCTCTGCGGCGACTGCGGCGAGGTGGTGAGCTGCCGTCACTGCCAGATCTCGCTCACTGTCCACCGCCGCCCGGAGCGCCTGCTCTGCCACTACTGCGGCTTCCAGCAGCCCCCGCCCGCGGCCTGCCCGGCCTGCGGGGCGCGCGCGTTGAGCTCGCTGGGGATGGGCACCGAGCAGGTGGAAAAGCTGCTGCGCGAGGCATTCCCGGAGCGGACCATCGACCGGATGGATGTCGACACCACCGGCGGCAAGTGGTCCCATCACGAGATCCTGGAACGGCTGCGCACCGGGGCCACCGACATCCTGGTCGGCACCCAGATGATCGCCAAGGGGCTGGACTTCCCGGACGTGCTGCTGGTGGGGGTGGTCAATGCCGACACCGCCCTCAACCTGCCGGACTTCCGGGCCGCCGAGCGCACGTTCGGGCTGCTGGCCCAGGTCGCCGGGCGCACCGGCCGGGGCGACCGCGGCGGCGAGGTCTTCATCCAGACCTTCAACCCCTCCCACCCGGCGGTGCGGGCCGCGGTGGAGCACGACTATCTCCGGTTCGCCGCCGCCGAGCTGCAGTTGCGCCGCGAGGCCGGCTACCCGCCCTATGTCAGCCTGCTCAACGTGATCCTCTCCGGCACCGAGGAGCGCGCGGTGGAGGCGTTCGCCGTCAGAGCCGGGGCGTTCCTGGGCAAGGTGATCGAAGAGGCGCGCCTGGAAGAGCGTCTGATCCTGCTGGGGCCGGCCCCCTGCCCGGTGATCCGCATCCGCGACCGCTGGCGCCACCACCTGATCCTCAAAGCGCATGACCAGGAGGCGCTGGAGTTGGCCGGGCGCAGGCTGGCGCGGGAGCTGGCAGTCCCCTCCCGCGGCCAGTGCCGGCTGCTGCTGGACCGCGACCCGATCACCCTGATGTAAAGAGCTTTTCCGGGGGAGGGAGAAAACCTTTTGAAAAAGGTTTTTCTCCCTCCCCCGGGCCCCCACCCACTTCCCCAAACTTTTTCGATAGTTTGATCTGCAGGTGGCTCTATCAATCAGGATAAAGCTATTCACGGGGCAAGGAAATAGTCCCTGGTCTTTGACCCCCAGCGCCCCTCCGGGGCGCTCCGCGGCAGCAACTGTATGAGCCAAGCCGGAGCAGCGGTTACAAAACAAGCCATCACATGAGAGGAAGTAGCGGAGGCAAGAACTGACCGGCAGATGCGCGTCAGCGCTGCCCAACCGCAGGGGTAGCGTTTCGACACCGCGCTTACAGGCCACTTAGAGAAAACCATCAGTGGTGGGCGAGTTTTGCGCCGCACAGACTTTTGCTTCTTTTGGTCACAAAAGAAGAAAAATAATGACAGCCAAAGAGATAGCTTCATAATCAGGGGTTATTGAACAGCAAATCGGGGAAAAAACGGCTCATGCACAGCCGGCCGGCGAGTTTTGCGCCGCACAGACTTTTGCTTCTTTTGGTCACAAAAGAAGAAATAATTACAGAACAAAGAGATAGCTGCATAGTTGGGAATTTTCAGCCGGCAGCCCGAGATCAAGCTGATTCAGGCCCAGGGGCGGCCGGAGCCCCCGCGCCCGCCTACAGGTCCAAGATGACTGTCGCCCGCCAGCCCTCCGGCCCGCGCTCCAGCCGGTAGCCATGCCAGGTGACCGCCTTGACCTCGGGCAAGGGCTCGTGGCGCTCCAGGTCCAGGGTCTCGCCCCGCAGCAGCGCCACCAGCCGCTGCTCCTCCAGGCGCTCGAACCGCGCCGCGGCGGTCAGCCAGCCCTCGGCGTGGAACAGGTAGAGCAACTCGGCGAGCCAGGCGTGAAGCAGCTCCCCGGTCGATCCCGCCTCCAGCTCCACCCGCCGCTCCAACGCCCCGGCCAGCTCCCCGGTCTCGACCAGCTGGTCGGTCAGGGCCACCGCGGCATGGGCGAACAGCTCCGGCAACTCCTGTCCGTAGATGTAAAGCCCCAGGTCCGCGGTGTGCTCGAAAGTCTCGTAGCGCCGCTCTTCCATCGTTTCGCTCCCCGGCGGTCGCCCGCTCGCGCTCCCGACACGCCTTGACAGGCGGCCCGCACCGTGGCAGATTTCCCTGTTGTCCGGGGGGAGGGAGCAAATCCCGATGCAATGTGGATTTGCTCCCTCCCCCCGGGCCCCCCACTTTCCAAAACTTTTTCGATAGTTGGATGGTAAATGTCGAACGACAAGTCCGTCTGAACCAACTTAACGCGGAACAGGAGCCTCGGGCAAGATGCGGGTCGTGCTGCAACGGGTGAGCCGGGCGACAGTCACAGTCGCGGGCGAGCTGGTGGGCCAGGTCGGCCGGGGCTTGCTGCTGCTGGTGGCGATGCACGGCCGCGAAAGTGGGGAGGACCTGGCCTGGATGGCCGGCCGTTGCGCCGGGCTGCGGGTGTTCCCGGACCGTGAGGGCAAAATGAACTTGTCGCTGGCTGAGGTGGAGGGCGGCCTGCTGGTGGTCAGCCAGTTCACCCTCTATGGCGACTGCAGCAAGGGCCGACGGCCCTCGTTCATCCAGGCCGGAGAGCCGGGAGTGAGCGAGCGGCTGTTCGACCGTTTTGTCGAGCTGCTGCGCGCCCAGGGACTGCCGGTCCAGACCGGCCGTTTCGGGGCGATGATGCAGGTCGAGCTGGTCAACGATGGCCCGGTAACCCTGATCATCGACCGCTAGGAGCACATGAGCCGAACGCTAGAGGTGGTCCTGGCCAGCGCCTCGCCGCGCCGGACCCAACTGCTGGAACAGATCGGGGTGGCGCACCAGGTGCTGCCCGCCAATGTGGACGAGTCCTCCGGGCTGCCCTCCGAGCCCGGGGCCCAGGTCCTCGCCCTGGCCGAACGCAAAGCCCTGGCGGTGGCCCCCATCCGCCCGCGCGCGCTGGTGATCGGCGCCGACACCATCGTCTTCCACCGCGGCGAGATCCTGAACAAGCCGGTCGACCGCGAGCACGCGGTCCGGCTGGTGGAGCGCCTGGCCGGCGAGACCCACCTGGTCTACACCGGGCTGGCCCTGGCCGGGCCGGATGGCGCGGCGGTGGAAAGCTCGTTCGAGGTCACCGCGGTGCGCTTCCGTCCCCTGGACCGCGGTCATGCCGAACGCTATGTCGCCACCGGGGAGCCGCTGGACAAGGCCGGGGCCTACGGGATCCAGGGCTATGGCTCGACCCTGGTCGAGCGCATCGAGGGCTGCTACTTCAATGTGATGGGTCTGCCGATTGTCCGCCTGATCCGGATGCTCGAGGGGCGCGGGATCGACTACCCGTTCGGGCCGCTGGTCCGGGCCTGATGCCGATTTGACGGCAAAGGTGCGAAGATGACGATCTGTTCCGGGGGGAGGGCGGAAACCTTTTGAAAAAGGTTTTCCGCCCTCCCCCCGGACCCCCTTTCCACTTTCCAAAACTTTTTCGATAGTTTGATGCCGAAGGTCGGACGCGAGTCGATACGAACGCTGGCGCGGCCCGTTTTGAGAGTGGGTTTCATTCCGGGGAACAGTCGCCGCGGGGACAGGGTATCTAGTGCTTGATCGTTCCCGAGGCAGTATCGGCCCTGTCAGCTTTTCCCGGAGGTGCGCGATGCGCGATGTGCTCAGGCTGATGCCCCTGCCCGCCCTGGTCCTGCTGATGATCCTCACCCTGCTCGCCACTGGTCCGGCCATCGCCGTCGAGCGGCCCGACTCCCCGCTGCGCTTCACGATGAAGAGCATCGAGGGCCGGGAGGTCGACCTGGCCGACTACCGGGGCCAGGTGGTGCTGCTGGTCAATACCGCCAGCAAGTGCGGCCTGACCCCCCAGTACCAGGGCCTGCAGGCGCTCTATGACAAGTACCGCGAGCGCGGTTTCACGATCCTCGCTTTCCCGGCCAACAATTTCAAGGAACAGGAGCCGGGCGCCGACAGCGAGATCCGGCAGTTCTGCTCGGTCAACTACGGGGTGACTTTCCCGCTGTTCTCCAGGATTTCGGTCCAGGGCGCGGAGATCCACCCGCTGTACGCCTGGCTCACTTCCGAGCAGACCAACCCGGGGTTCGCCGGAGAGATTCCCTGGAATTTCACCAAGTTCCTGCTCGACCGCCAGGGCCGGGTGGTGGCGCGCTTCGACCCGCGCACTGTCCCCGATGACCCGCAGGTGGTCGCGGCGATCGAGCGTGAGCTGGGCCGCTAGGCGGCCTGCCAAAGTTGACAGCAGACATTTTTTCCGGGGGAGGGCGGAAACCTTTTGAAAAAGGTTTTCCGCCCTCCCCCGGAGTCCCCCTTCCACTTTCCCAAACTTTTTCGAAAGTTCAAGCCGCATGTCGGACAGCAAGTCAGGATGAGAGACGATCCCGCAGGCGCGGTCAGCGGCTGGAAAACCTACCTGGTGGCGGGGCTGTTTTCCCTGGCGGTGGCGTTGCCATTCCTGGGCGGGCCGCCGCTGTTCGACCCGGATGAGGGCTATTACCCGGCGACCGCCCAGGAGATGCTCGAGCGCGGCGACTGGCTGGACCCGGTGTTCAATGGGGAGCCGCGCTGGGGCAAGCCGGTGGGCTTCTACCTGGCGGATGTGCTGAGTTTCGAGCTGTTCGGCCAGTCGGAGTGGGCCGCCCGCCTGCCGAGCGTCCTGGCGGGCCTGGCGCTGGTGCTGGCCACTGTCGGGCTGGCCGGGCGGCTGCATGGCCCCCGGGCGGCGCTGTATGCCGGGCTGGCCGCGGCCACGGCGCTACAGAGCGCGGTCTACCACCGGGCGGCGGTGCCGGACATGCTGCTGGCGGCGGGAGTGGCGCTCTCGCTGCTGGGCTACGTGTTTCGCTGGACCGCCTCGCGGGAGGGGGAGGATCGGGGCTGGTTCCTGCTGCTCTACGGCGGGGCCGGCCTGGCCTTTCTGGCCAAGGGCCCGCTGGGGGCGGGCCTGCCCGGGCTGGTGGCGCTGTTGCACCTGCTGTCCACCCGTCGACTGGGTGAGCTAGGCCGTTACCGGCTCCTTTCCGGCACGGCGCTGTTCCTGCTGATCGTCGCCCCCTGGTATGGCTGGATGACCTGGCGGCACGGAAGCGCGTTCCTGGAGGAGTCCTTGCTCCAGCAGAACGTGCTGCGCTACGCCACCAACCGCTGGGAGCACTCGGGGCCGCTCTGGTACTACCTGCCGGTGCTGCTGGCCGGGGCTTTCCCCTGGACCGCCGCGTTCCTGCGGGGGGCCTGGCTCTCCGGCCGGGCCGCGCTGGGCCGCGGCGAGGGCAATCCCGCTGTCGAGCGGTTTGTCCTGGCCTGGCTGGCCGGGATGCTGATTTTTTTCAGCTTGAGCCGGTCCAAGCTGCCCAACTATGTGCTGCCGCTCTACCCGGCGGTGGCGCTGCTGGCGGGCCTGGCGCTGGCGCGCCTGGAGCGGGCGGGCTCGCGGCGGCAGGCCTGGGGGCTGGCGCTGCCGACCGCCCTGCTGGCGGCGCTGCTCTACGCCGGCGGGGGCTTCTTCCTGGCCGGGAGGCTGCAACTGGCGCCCGGGGTGGTGCTGGCGGCGCTCTCCCCGCTGGGGCTGATCGCCATGATGAGCCTGGCCCTGCCATTGGGACGGTTTCCCGGGGGGACCCGGGGCTGGGCGTTGGCGCTGGCCGGGTCGATGGCGCTGCTGCTGGCCCTGGCCAGCGGGTTGGCGATCCCGCGAGTGGAGCAGCTCCAGGCGGTCCGGCTCCTGGCGCGGGAGCACCTGGCCGATCCGCGCGAGCGGCCCTCCCCGGTGGTGGCCTACCGCGTCTGGGCGCCCTCGCTGCTGTTCTACAGCAGCCGCACGGCGATCCGTTTCGATCCGGAGCGGGACAACTGGGAAGCGCTTCGCGCGCAGGGCGGATGCTGGGTGCTGACCCGCCGGAAACACCTGGAGGAGCTGCGGCAGGCGGTCGAGGGCCGGGTAGAGCTGGCGCACGGCTCCGGCGACCGGGTGCTGGTGCGCCTGGGCCCGAGCCTTGCGGCGCGGGGAACCGGCCGTTAGCTATTGACTTATCGTGCCACGGCGTCCATATTTGAGCACGGTCCCGGGGGGTCCCGGGGCCGGTGGAGACAATCTCCCTTCTTTTCCAATGCCTGACTCGGAAAAGGATTCATGTCGACCAACGGGAAAATGGCGATGTTCTGGAAGAAGTCGAAAAACCCCTATGTTTACGCCAGCCTGACCGTGCTGGTGCTGATGATGGTGGTCTGGCTGTTCGGCCGGGTGATGGCCACCTCCGACAACACCTACCTGCGGGTGCTGCTGCTGCAGGATGTGGTCAACCAGGTCTCGATGCGCTATGTCGAGCACATCCCGCCGGACCGGCTCTACCACCAGGCGGTGGAGGGGCTGCTCAAGGGGCTGGACCCCTACACCGAGCTGATCCCGCGCCAGGAGTACGAGCGCTTCCAGGAGCTGCAGGTGCGCTCGGAGTATGTCGGCACCGGGATGTCGGTCAGCAGCACCAACCAGGAGATCGTGGTGATGAGCACTTTCCCGGGCTCCTCGGCCTACCGCCAGGGCGTGCGGCCCGGGGACCGGATCGTGCGCATCGGCGGCAAGCCGACCACCGACTGGAGCACCGAGCAGGTGAGCCTGGGCCTGCTGGGCACGGAGGGGAGCCAGGTGGAAGTCACCCTGGCCCGGCCGGGCGCCCCCGAGCCGGTGGTGCTGAATCTGACCCGCCAGCCGATTGTCGTGCCCACTGTCACCCGCCATTTTCTGCTGCCGGGCGGAGTGGGCTATCTGCGGCTGTCGAGCTTCACCGAACGCTCGGCGGCGGAGCTGCGCAGCCTGGTGCAGCAACTGCTCGCCGGCGGGATGAAGTCGCTGGTGCTGGACCTGCGTGACAACACCGGCGGGCTCACCGACAGCGCGGTCGAGATCTGCGACATGTTCCTCGAGGGCCGCCAGTTGATTGTCGCCATGCGCGGCCGCACCGAGGAGGACAGCAAGAGCTACTTCTCCACCGGCAAGCCGGTGTTCCGAGAGCTGCCGATCGCGCTGCTGATCAACGAGTTCAGCGCCTCCTCCAGCGAGATTGTCGCCGGGGCGCTGCAGGACCACGACCGCGCGGTGCTGGTCGGCCGGAACTCGTTCGGCAAGGGGCTGGTCCAGACCACCTATCCCCTGAGCAGCGGGGATGTGCTGAAGATCACCACCGCGCGCTACTACACCCCCAGCGGGCGCAACATCCAGCGCGAGGTCTACCGCCCGCGACGGGAGCTGGAGCAGGAAGTGATCGGGGCGGAAAGCACGCCGCCCAAGGAGCAGGAGTACAAGACCGACATGGGCCGCCCGGTCCAGGGCGGGGGCGGGATCAGCCCAGATGTCGAGGTCGAGCGCAAGGAGGGGGCTTTCGACCCGCTGATCGCCCGGCTGGTGCCCTACTCTTTCGACTTCGCTGTCGCCTACAAGAGCATGCACCCGGAGCTGCCCAAGAGCTTCCGGGCGGGGCCCCAGGTCTTCCAGGCCTTCCTGGAGTACCTGCGCGGCAAGGGAGTACCGTTCGATGCCGGCCGGGCCGCCGCCCTGCAGGACTACATCTCCATCGAGCTGCTGACCTACCATATCGCCCAGATCAGCTGGGATGAGAGCGTCGCCTACCAGTCGATCTCCGAGGCGGACCCGCAATTGGTCAAGGCCGCGGAACTGCTGCGCGGCGCCAGGGACCAGAAGCAGATCCTGACCCGGATCATGCAGGAGGAGAAAGCCAATTGAGCAGGAAGGACATCCTCGAGGATAAACGACACCAGGGGGCCCGCCCGGTGCTGGAACCGGCCGGGGAGAGCGAGCAGGAGGAGAAGTCTTCGGACATCTGGTGGAACGTGATCTATTTCCTGATCCTGACCACCGCGATCACGTTCGTCCTGGTCAACAACCGGTTGCCGAACCTGCTGAGCCTCACCGGAGGGCTGATCCTCGCGGTGCTGGTGATCCTGGACCTGTTCCCGGTGGTCTACCTCGCCCGGGTGATCCTGCGCAAGCCCGGGGAACGACGCTGAAAGATTATCCCGAGACCGAGCGGGAAACTGCTGAACGAAAAAGCCGGATGCGGCCTCGAGCGCCGCGCCCGGCTTTTTTTCTTTCACCAGTTTCCGGGGGGAGGGCGGAAACCTTTTGAAAAAGGTTTTCCGCCCTCCCCCCGGACCCCCTACCCACCTTCCCAAATTTTTTCGCTGGTTTGTTCGAAGGTGGGACAGTCGGTCAGGATGAAGGGTGCTGCAACAGCAACGATAACCAAAAAGGGCGGCCGAGACTGGGCCGCCTTTCTCGTTCATTCACATCTTCAGGGAAGGCCGGCAAAGACACACACCCCGCCTGCTTCGCAGGCACCCCTCTTCTTAGAGGGGATTTAAAAGCCTGAACCCCAAACTGTTACGCTGTCGACGGGGCGGAGCGGGATCACTTGCGAAAAAGTTTTGGAAAGTGGGGGGCCCGGGGGGCGGAAAACCTTTTTCAAAAGGTTTCCGCCCCCCGGAACAGCTGTATCAGTCAGTGGGGTTGCGGCCTGGGGCCCAGTCCTCCGGCACCTGGCCGGTGGGGAAGATCATCAGCTGGCTCTGGCTTTCCTCCTCGCCGAGCAGCAGCCAGCGGCCATCGGGGCTGACTGTCACGGTCGCGAAGTTGAAGCCGCGCCAGGGGATGTTTTCCGCGATCTCCGGAGCGAGCATCAGGGAGCCGGGATTGCCCAGGTCCTTGAAGCCGCCGTTCTGCGGGTCGTAGACAAAGAGGTGGGCATATCCCGGCGGGGCTCCGGCCACTCCATAGAGCAGTCCATCGCCGCCGAACGCCAGCCCCTTCATCCGGTTCATCATGATCGGCTTGCCGAGGTTGACCACCCGCCCACTGGATGGGTCGAGCCGGAAGAGCTGGCCATCCGCGGCATTGCCGCCATAGAGCATCCCATCCGGGGCGACCGCCCAGGAGTCGACCCTTCCCAGCGGACGGCGGCCCCAGACGATCGGCAGCTCGTCCGGAAGGGTCTCGAGCCGGCCGCTGGCGGGGTCGAGGCGGAACAGGCGGTTTTCCGGCCGGCTGCCGTAGACTCTTCCCTGGCGGTCCACCACCAGGGCCCGGGCGATCAGGTCCTCCGGCTCGATGCCGTACTCGTGGGCGCGGCCGAGGTCACGCTTGGTGAGGGCGGTCTCCCGCCACAGCTTGACTTCGCTGCCGGCCAGATCATAGGAGAAGAGGATCCCGCCGGGAGCGGTCATCCCGTAGAGCACCCGGCGCTGCGGGTCGGCGGTCAGGGCGAAAATCCCCTCGCCGGCCACCGCCACGCCCAGGTCCTGCACCTGGAACTCGTTCCCATCGAAAGTCACCTTGACCAGCCGGCCGCTGCCGCCCTTGGCATCGGGCATGGTGCCGGCATAGAGCGCCTCGCCCACCCGGGCGAATCCGCTTTGCAGGGTGCGCTGGCCGGGGAGCCGGTCGGCCAGGTCCAGCACTTTTTCCAGCTTGCGGCTCTCGAGGCTCACCGCGGCCAGGAAGGGCGCCAGTCCCTCGCCCGCGCTGGTGCCGAGGATCGCCCAGTCGCCGAGCACGGCCAGCGAGGTGATCGCGTTGCGGTAGATCGGCAGGCGCAGGCGGTCCTTGGCGTTCTCCAGCGAGACCTCGACCGTGTAGGAGCCCTGGGGCGCGAAATAGGTGTAGCGCGCCGCGGCCGGCGCCACGGAGAGCCCTGAGAGCAAGGCCGACAGGGCTGTAATGAGCAACCGTTGATGCATCGAACCTCCCTTGGGTGCGGACAGTCGGTGTGCGTCAGTCAGGCGCTTCTCACTCGGTCCCGGTGCGGGGTTTCAGCACCCGGCTCGGGTTGAGGATCAGCATGAACGGGCGGCTGGCCCCGGACTCGCCCCTGAGCTCGGCCTGGGCATCATCCCGGCGGGCGCAGAAATAGAGATTGCCGTGGATGTCCTTGACATCCGCGCCGGTGACCTCGTTGATCTCGGACAGGGGGAATTTCGCCGCGATCTGTTTCTGGCCGGTCCGAGGGTCGAACTCCATCAGCACGCTGGTGTTCTGGATCGCGTAGTTGCCATGCCCGCCGAGGAAGTAGTACAACTTGCGGGTCTCCTGGGAGTAGGCCAGGTTGGGGCAATAGTAGGTGTAGGGTTCCTGCTGCGGGTCATCGTACAGGCTGCCCAGATCCTCAACCTTGCCTAACCCGAGCCGGGCGGGGGTGAAGCGGATCATCTTCGCCCCGTAGGTCACCAGGTAGATCGTTCCATCGGTGCGATCCTCGGCCCAGGCGGTGACCCCGGTGATCACCTTGCTGCCGGTGGTGCCATCCCAGGCGGGCAGGCTGTCGGCGGAGAACAGCAGCTTGCCGGTGTCGTGCTCGTACTTGATCATCCGCTGGCGGTAATCGACATAGTAGATGTTGCCGTAGCGGTCGCTCCAGAACACCCGGGAGACATGGGAGGCGTTCACCCGGCCGTGGTCTTTGAGTTCGTTCTTTTTCCAGTCGTAGGTCAGCAGGTGGGCCTGGGGGTAGCTCACCGCCATGATCAGGCCGCTCTTGCGGCTGATCTGCAGGTCCTTGATGCTGTCGTAACGCAGGCCCTGGCCGAGCATGGTCAGGCGGTCCTCACCGGGCTCCCAGCGGAAGAAGAAGCCGCCGTTGTAGCCCTGGGGATGGTTCATCAGGTACTCTTCCCGGCTCTCCCCGCCATCGGTGGTGAAGTACATCGCCCCATCCGGGCCCTCGACAATCTGGGAGTGGATCTTGCCCTGCCACTGCCAGGGGCGCAGGTGGGCCAGCTCGGGCAGGAAGCCGCACAGGCGCATTTTCTCGCCCTGGAACATCGTACTCGAACAGCCCGACCCGGTCACGGTGGTTGGTCACTCCGATGAAGACCTCGATCGAACTTGCTGCTGTAGCCGATCGAGCCCCAGGTGGAATGGGCTTCCGGGAAGTCCGGGTAGTCGACATAGCGGAGGTTATCCCGGGTGAGCTCCGCCGCCCGCAGGGGCAGCAGCAGGAGGACCGCCAGCAGGGCGGTCAGGAACAGCGGGGGCAGCGGTTTTCGCATCTACGGCTCCTGAGGTTGAGGAAGGTGAGGCGGGGCAGCGGACCCCGGGGCGGGAGCGGTCCCTCCCCCGGGTCCTGGCGGACCTGGCTGCTTCAGGTGCTGTTTGGTGGAATCTAAGGCAGGGGCTGAGGGGTGTCAATCGTAACGGGGAAAGGCTCGCGCGGGAGGGTGCGGCCGGGCGGCCGGACGGGAGGCCCCGCCCGGCCGTGGCCGGGGTCGGATGCGGCTCAGCGCATCATCACCGTGAAGCCGGCGGTGAACCGGGCATCGGGCGTGCCGCCCGGCCCGAGCTTGAGCTCGAGGAAAAACTTCGAGTTGCGCGAGGCCCAGGTCTCGAGGCCGCCGATCAGCCAGGCCCCGACATCCCAGTCCCCGCCATCCCGGTCGGGGTTGCCATAGCCGGTGTCGAAATCATAATAGACGAAGCCGAGGCCGGCGCCGGCGTAAGGGTACCAGTCGGTGCGGGACCCCCGGAACAGGTAGATCGCCTCGGGGTTGAGCGCGAGCGTGGTGACATTGTCCCCGAAACCGACCTCGAAGCTGGGACGGATCCGGACCTTCTCGTAGACTTCGCCCAGGTCGGCGTAGAGCCCCAGGTGCACCTGGTCCGGGTCGATGGTCGCCCCCGCTCCCCCTCCCAACCCCATGACCAACTGCCGGCGCTGGGCTTGCAGCGGGGAGAAAGCGGCCAGTCCCATCAGCACGATCAGCAGGACTGTCAATCTTTTCATCGATCGCTCCCTGTTTCGTTGATCCGGCCAAAAGTGGACTCGCGATTCAGCTGTCACACCTCTATTATGCGCCGCTCTCTCCCCTGCTGTCAATCATTCGTTCCAGACGGTGAAGCCGGCGAGGAAACGCCCCTCGGGGATGTCCCCGGTGCCGAACTTGGCCTCGCCGAAAATGTTGAAGTTGTCCGAGATGAACATCTGCAACCCGCCGCCGAGGATCGCCCCGGCCTCGGTCCGGTTGTCCGTATCGCCATCGAAGTCATAGTAGGTGATTCCGAGCTGGCCCAGGGCATAGAAATGCAGCCCGCCGGCAATGCGGATCGGCACCTGGACCCCGGGGTTGATCGAGTAGGCCCGCCCGAAGTCATCCCAGCCGATCTCGGCATCGGCCAGCAGGTTGAGGCCGACTCCCGGGTCGTTCGGGTCCAGCCGGTCGATCGAGAGGATCAGGTGCGTGCCGATCTCGGTCATGTCCGGATCGCTCGCCCCGCCCGCCCGCAGGCCCCAACCCATCCGGGCCCAGGAGTCGGCGGGAGCCAGGGCGGCCAGGCCCAGCACCAGCAAGACCATCGGTAGCTGCTTTTTCATCACAACCTCCCTTTGTTTGGTTAGGCTACGGCGCGCGGTCAGCGGTTCCGCCAGAAAGTCAGCCCGACCGTGAACCGCAGCTCCGGGATGTCGCCGATCCCGGCCTTGACCTGGCCGAACACCGCCAGGGCGCGCGAGAAGTGATATTCCGCGCCGCCGCCCAGCACCGCGCCGACCTTGACCTGGGTCTTGTCGCCATCGATGTCGAAGTCGATGCCGCGATCGGACTGCTGCAGCCCGACGCCGGACCTTTGCGCGGCCAGCATTGTCGCGATGATGCCATCCTCCAGGTCGAAGTTCCAGAACACGATCCCGACCGCGGCCAACGGGTAGACATTGAGCTTCGGGTGCAGCCGGATCGGCATGGTCAGGCCGGGGTCGAGCTGGCAGACCTGGCCGAAATCGCCGAACCCGGCATCGAGGGTGGTCATCAGGTTGAACCAGACCTGGTCGGTCACCGCCCGGGTGGGCATGAACCAGTGGGCGCCGACCGTCCCCATCCCGGGATCGACCCCGCCTCCGCCCTGGAAGCCGATCCCGTACATCGCCGGCGAGCCGACGGGATAAAACATCAGCAGGGCCGCTGTTGTCACCGCAGTGATCATTGCCTTACGCATCGCGCTTCCTCCCCACGCTCGGAATTGTCAGGGGGTACTAAAAAGCCGGCCCGACAAAGGTCAGGCCTCGCTTAAATTATAAAATATCTTAACTTGACTTTCAAGTTTAGTTTCTGTCAAATTTCGTTGCAGAATTATCAACTTTTTGTGGGGCAACAGGTTCCCGGGGGGGGCTGAAAATCCCGATCTAATCGTGGATTTCCGCCCTCCCCCCGAAACATCTGGTCATCTTCACTCCTTGGTTGTCAGAATGATACCGGGGCGGACGGGAGGAGGCGAAAAAAGGCTGCTTCCGGCGCGGGCGCTTGTATATTATCGAGTTTCCATCACCCACCATCCGCGCCCCCCAAGCCGGGGCCAGCCAGGAGCGATGATGACTACCCTGGATTACCTGATTCTGGCCGTATACCTGGCCACGATGCTGTGGATCGGGCTGGCGCACCTGAAGGAAGCCTCGGGGGATGTGCACAGCTACTTCCTGGGCAACCACCGCATCCCGTGGTGGGTGACGGCGATGAGTTCGAGCATGAGCTCGATCGACATCACCGGGACCATGATCAATGTCTCGATCCTCTACTTCATGGGGGTGCGCTCTTTCTACTACAACATCTGGGTGGTGGGCAGCATCGCGCTGATGGCGCACCTGGGGCGCTGGATCCGGCGCTCCAACGTGGTGACCGCCGCCGAGTGGATGAGCTTCCGGTTCGGCGGGGGCTGGGCCGGCGAGCTGCCCCGGCTGACCATCGCCATCATCTCGATCGGCTCGCTGGTGGGCTATGTGGCCTATGCCTATGTCGGGGTGGGCAAGTTCGTCTCGGCCTTCCTGCCGGCGCTCGCGGCCGACCCGGTGACCAACGCCCACTACTGGGGGATGCTGGTGATCGGTTTCACCGCGCTCTACGCCGCCCTCGGCGGGCTGTTCAGTGTCGCCTACACCGACCTGATCCAGACCTTCATTCTCTTTTTCACCTCGCTCTACATCTCGATCTACGCCTTCCTGTCGATCGGCCCGGACTTCATCGCCAGCCGCACCCCGCCGGGCTGGGAGACCATGCGGCCCACCGCGCACATCCCCTACATGCAGGGCGTCGAACTGGCGGGCTACCCGGCCGGGGCGTTCGAGTTCATCCTGCCCTGGCTGCTGATGTGGGGCTTCCAGAGCCTGCTGTCGTTTTTCAGCGGCCCGGGGATGGGCCCCGGCACCCAGTTCATGCTCAGCACCAAGTGCGCCCGCGACACCTGCAAGCAGGGGGCCGGCTATGAGCTGCTGACTTTCCCCAAGTGGACCCTGGTGGTGGGGATCGCCCTGCTGGCGCTGTCCGCCCCGGAGCTGGACATCCGCGACAGCGACATGGTCCTGCCGCGGATGATCGACACCCTGCTGCCGATGGGAATCAAGGGGCTGGTGCTGGTGGGTTTCCTGGCGGCTTTCATGTCGACTTTCTCGATCAGCATCAACAACGGCAGCTCGTACGTGATCCGCGACATCTACCTGCGCCACCTGCGGCCCGGGGCCGGGCGAAAGGAGTTCCTGGGGGTGACCTACCTCAGCAGCGCGCTGTTCGTGCTGCTGGGGGTGCTGGTGGGGATGGCGATGAGCGGGCTGCTGGAGCTGGGGATCTGGGTGTTCGGGATCCTGGGCGGGAGCATGCTGATCCCGCTGGTGCTGCGCTGGTACTGGTGGCGGTTCAATGGCTGGGGGTTCGCCGCGGGGATGATCGCCGCTTTCGCGGTGGCGGTGGCGCAGAAAGTGTTGCAGGGGATGTACGGCTACCTTTGGCCGGACTGGGCGTTCTTTTTCCTGATGGTGGCGATCTCGGCGGTGGTGTCGGTGACAGTGGCCCTGGCCACTCCGCCCACCGGAACCGAAACCCTGCGGGAGTTTTACCGCCGCACCCAGCCCTGGGGCTGGTGGCGGCCGGTCCACCGCGAGCTGGAGCGGCTCGACCCGACTTTCCGCAAGGAGAAGATGCTGCGCTGGGATGCGGCCAACATGCTGATCGGCGCGACCGCATTGTTCTGCCTGAACATGATGCCGGTCTATTTCATGCTCCACGATTGGACTGTGTTCAGTCGCCTGGCCGGGGTGTTCGTGCTCACCGCCGGCGCGATGTACTGGACCTGGTACCGAACCCTGCCCCCGGCGGCGGAGGAGCTGGCCGATGGAACCATTGCTGGTGATTCAGCACGTGGCGAGCGAGGACCCCGGCCTGTTCCGGGAGCTGCTGCGGGAGCGGGGCCTGCCCGCGCGGACCGTGGCGATCTTCCGGGGTGAGCCGGCGCCTGTCGGGCCCGCGGGCCACTCGGCCCTGCTGGTGATGGGCGGGCCGATGAATGTCGGGGATGCCTCCCATCTGGCGCACCTGCGGGAGGAAATGGCGCTGATCCGCGCTTTCGGTCAGGCCGGCCGCCCGGTGCTGGGGATCTGCCTCGGGGCCCAGCTTGCGGCGGGAGCGCTGGGGGCGCGGGTTTATCCCGCCGCCGCCCCGGAGGTGGGCTTCCTGCCGGTGCGCCTCACCCCCGCGGCGCAGGATGACCCGCTGCTGGCCGGGTTCCCGCCCGAGCCGGTGGTGCTGCAGTGGCACAGCCAGACTTTCGACCTGCCGGAGGGGGCGACCCGGCTGGCCGGCTCGACAGTCTGCCCCAACCAGGCGTTTCGGCTGGGGACAGTCTGGGGGCTGCAATTCCACCTGGAGGCCGACAGTCGGCTGGCGACCCGTTGGGCGCAAGAGATGGCCCCGGAGCAGGGGGAGCGGCTGCGGGCGGCGCTGCCGCGGCATGGGCCGACAGCCAATGCGCTGGGGCGCGGGCTGTTCGAGCGGTTTTTACGGGTGGCGCAAGGATAGGGTTTAGATCTCACTATCTCGGAGGTAAACATGTCTGAATTGGTCGCTGATTGTCCACGTTGTGGAGCCAGAAAGATCACATTCGACATTAGAGGAAACAACAACATTTTCTCTCAAGGCAAATGGCAAAATCGCTTCGAAGTGTTTTGCGCCTGCCGTTGTTGCAATCTTGCAACTATATTTATTGCTGTGGCTCACAACGAAGAATTCGCCAGTATTCTTATCAATAGAGGATTTTACGATTTTACAGGTGCTCTTAATGATTATTTAGAGGTGATAGATTATATTAGTCAAAAAGACAACATTACATACGAACCGCCGGGATACTTGCCGGATAACATTTTATCTGCTTTCAAAGAAGGCGCTACTTGCTTGACCGTTGGCTGTTACAATGCGACTGGAACAATGTTTAGGCTTTGCCTTGACCTTGCAACGAAGCCATTGCTTCCCCAAGGCGATACAACAGAACCTAACGAGTGGACACGAAGAAATCTGGGTCCAAGGTTGAACTGGTTGTTCGATAATGACATACTCCCAAAAGCCTTGCGAGAACTATCCACATGCGTAAAAGAAGATGGGAATGACGGTGCACACGCTGGTACGTTGTCAAAAGATGATGCTGACAACCTGCTTGAATTCACATCGCTTCTCCTTGAACGTATGTTCACGGAACCAGCCAAGCTTGGACTAGCTAAAGAGAAGCGGGAAGCCAGACGAGCCCCGAAAGAAGCTCCTGAAGTAGGATAAGTTAAGCCGTTCCGATCATCGCCATTTTCGAGCCTCATTCAGTGACTGATCCTGGCTGGCTGCCCAAAATCCAGCATTAAACCAGCGAAAAGTTTTGGAAAGTGGGGGGCCCGGGGGGCGAAAAAACCTTTTTCAAAAGGTTTTCGCCCCCCGGAAAATCTTCTTTTTCGGCATTGAAGGAGGTACGGGATGAAGCGTCTAGAGGGCAAGGTGGCGATTGTCACCGGCGGCGGGACCGGAATCGGCCGGGGGATCGCGCTCAGGTTCGCGCAGGAGGGCGCTTCGGTGACGATCGCCGGGCGGCGGATGGAGAAGCTGGAGGAGACGGTCGCTGTGGCGGGCGAGGCCGGCGACAACATGCTGGCGGTCCGTTGCGATGTCACCGACCGGGAGCAGATCGAGAACCTGGTGAGCGAGACCGTCGCCCATTTCGGCGGAGTGGACATTCTGGTCAACAATGCCGGGGTGATGCGGTTCGCCGGGCTGGACCAGGCCCCGGACGAGATGTACGAGCTGCTGATGCGCACCAACCTCTACGGTCCCTGGCGGATGAGTGTCGCGGTGCTGGCCGAGATGAAAAAGCGCGGCGGGGGCTCGATCATCACCATCAGCTCGGTGGCCGGGCTGCAGCCGATGTCCGGGGCCGGGCTGTACTGCTCCTCCAAGGTGGCGGTGCAGATGCTCAGCCGGACCCTGGCCCAGGAGTTCGCCGCCGAGAAGGTCCGGGTCAACGTGATCTGCCCGGCGGTGGTGGAGGACACCGAGCTGGCGATCCCGATTTTCGGCGCGGATGCCAGCACCAAGTTCCTGGACAGCCTGCGGCACCTGCACCCGCTGGGCCGCAACGGGCGGCCATCGGACATCGCCGCGGCGGCGCTCTACCTGGCCTCGGATGAGGCGCAGTGGGTGACCGGGGTGATCCTCCCGGTCGATGGCGGCCGGATGATCTCCAGCAACCGCCCCCGGCTATAACGCCCGACTGATCCGGGGGGAGGGAGGAAACCTCTTGAAAGAGGTTTCCTCCCTCCCCCGGACCCCCTTTCCTCTTTCCAGAACTTTTTCGCTAGTTTATTGCTGAATGTCGGCCAGCAAGCCAGGATGAGCCACCGCCCGCCGAGACTGCGCAAGCTCTCTCATTTTTACGGATCAAGCACCGGCTTCCGGTTTAATAATCACCGCAGCCTGTGTCCCACGACGGCGCCCTGCCGCCGGCACCCCCCATCCCTCCCATCCGGGAACCCGAAATGAGCGGAATACTGCGGTCCTGCCGTCGGCTGTGCCTGCTGGTCCCCCTGACCCTGGTCTGCTACTGCCGGTCCTCCGCCAGCCCGTTCGAGGCGGAAGTCGGCGAGCTGCCCCGCGCCCTCCCCGCCGAGCAGGGGCTGGACCCGGCTATCATCGCGGAGGTGGAACGCCGCGCCGGGGAAATCGAGGACCTGTCGAGCCTGCTGATCCTGCGCAATGGGAGGATGGTCTCCGAGAGGTACTTCCAGGGCAGCGGCCCGGAAACCGCTTTCAATGTCAAGTCGGTGTCGAAAAGCGTGATCTCGGCCCTGGCCGGGATCGCCCTGCGGGAGGGCTTCATCTCCGGCCTGGACCAGCCGGTGGCGGGATTTTTTCCGGATTATCCCGCGGCCGGCGACCCGGCCCGGAGCCGGACCACGGTTCGTCACCTGCTGACCATGACCACCGGGATGGAGTGGGTCGAGAATGGGCCGGTGGTGCAGGCCTGGGTCGCCAGCAGCGACTGGGTCGGGTTCATCTTCCAGCTGCCGATGGCCGGTCCGCCGGGGGAGGCTTTCAACTACAGCACCGCCGGCACCCACCTGCTGTCGGCGCTGCTGAGCCGGGCCGCCAAGCTGAGCCTGACGGAGCTGGCCGAGCGCTACCTGTGCGGGCCGACCGGGATGAAGATCAGCCGCTGGGACCGCGACCCCCAGGGCTACTGTTTCGGCGGGGCGGAGCTGTACCTGACCGCCCGCGACCTGGCCAGATTCGGGCGGCTGTACCTGGATGGGGGCGCGGCCGGCGGGCGCCAGGTGCTGCCGGCCGAGTGGGTGAGCGAGTCCACCCATCGCCAGGTCACCCTGGGCAACACTCAGGGCTATGGCTACCTGTGGTGGATCGACCAGGTCAAGGGAGTCGAGGTCCATTTCGCCTGGGGCGCCGGCGGCCAGTTTCTGTTCTGCATGCCGGAGCTGAAGATGGCGGTGGTGGTGACCAGCGCGACGCTGGCCAACTCCGGGGACCAGCAACGGATCGGCACGTTCCAGTCGGCGGTGTTCGAGCTGCTGCGCAACCGGATTGTCCCCGCGGTGATCGATTGAACCATCGGCCGGTTCCCGCTCCACTGTCAGCAGGGGCCTATCGGAGGTGCCTGATGAGCTTGCGCGAGGGATGGCTGGGCTGCTGCCTGCTGCTGGGCCTGGCCGTGGGTTGCGGCGACTCCGCCCATCCGGCGGCCCCGGAATCGGGTGGCAGCCTGGCCCTGGTCCACGCGACCCTGGTCGATGGGACCGGCGCCGCCCCATTGCCCGATGCGACCGTGCTGGTGGCCGGGGAACGGATCCTCGCCGCCGGACCATCCTCCGCAATCGCCATCCCGGCCGGGGCTCGGGTGATCGAGCTGTCGGGCTCCTGCATCCTGCCCGGCTTCATCAACGCCCATGTCCACTTCGCTTTCGATGCCGCCAGCCTGCGGACCTGGGCCCGGGCCGGGGTCACGACCGTGCGGGACCTGGAGATCATCTCCTCCAGCCCCAGCCTGGCCGAAGCGGGCCGGCTGCTGGCGTTGCGCCGCACCGCCCTGTCCGCCCCGGAGTGCGCCCGCCTGCTCGCGATCGGTTACCTGATCACGGTTCCGGGCGGGTATGGCCGCACCTGTGTCTCCTCGCCCGAGGAGGCGCGCCGCCGGGTCGATGAGCTGCTGGACCAGGGAGCCGACCAGATCAAGTATTCCCTGGAGACCGGCTATGCGGGCGTACAGGGCCTGCCGCTGCTGACCGCCGAAGAGATCGCGGCGATTGTCGATGCCGCCCACGCGCGCGGCCGGAGGGTCACCACCCACATCACCCAGGCCGGGTTCCTCAGCCGGGTGGTCGAGTCCGGGGCGGACGAGGCCGCCCACCTGCCCTACGACCACATCCCGGACGAGCTGATCGGGCGGATGGTCGACCGCGGGTTCATCATCGTTCCGACCCTGACCGTGCTGGAGTTCTACGGGGCCCTGGCGGGCACCGCCGACAACCTGCGGCGCTTTGTGGCCGCGGGCGGCCAGGTCGCCCTGGGCAACGACCATACCAGCACCCCGCCGCCCGAGGCCGGCGCGGTCTGGGAGTTGGGGATGCCGATGCACGAGCTCAGGCTGATGCGCCAGGCCGGGATGACCCCGGCGCAGATCGTGGTGGCCGCCACCCGCAATGCGGCCCGGGCCTGCGGGCTGGAGGCGGAACTGGGGACTGTCGAGGCGGGCAAGCTGGCGGACCTGCTGGTGGTCGAGGGCGATCCGCTGCGCGACCTGGAGGCGCTGCGCCGGGTCCGGCTGGTGGTCCACGGCGGCAGGGTGATCCGGGGGGCGGAAACCTTTTGAAAAAGGTTTTCCGCCCCCCGGGCCCCCCACTTTCCAAAACTTTTTCGAAAGTTTGATGTGGGTCCGGGAGACGAGTTGGAGCGAGACAGCTTTCAGCGCAAAGGGCCGCTCCCCGTGGGAAGCGGCCCTGTTTTTGGCCCGTCAGGCTGTTCCCTTCCGGCAACTCATGCCAACTTGCTGGCCGAGATAAAGTCTTAAACTATCGAAAAAGTTTTGGAAAGTGGAAGAGGGGGCCGGGGGGAGGGAGGAAACCTTTTCCAAAAGGTTTCCTCCCTCCCCCCGGAAAACCATCCTTTATCTTCGAATCGGCAGCATTTCCCGCCGGATCACTGCTCGACCCGCACCCGGGCCATCCGCGCCATGTTGTCGTGGTGGAGCGGGTACTCCATCGGCTGCACATGGCAGACCGCGCAGTTCATGTCGGCCCCGATCGCGTAGGGCACGCCCTGGTACTGCAGCGGCTGGAGCACATCCCGCCGGGGGTGGTAGGGGTTCTGCGCCGGATAGATCGCGTGGGTCGGGCCGTGGCAGCCGATACACTTGAGCCCGGCATTGTCGTGGTAGGCCCGGAACAGCAGCTCCGGCCCCTCGTTCCAGTGGTTGAAGGCGACTGCGCCCAGGTCCGGCCGCTGGAAGTCCCGGTGGCAGGCGAAACAGTCCGGCTCCTGCAGCCAGGGAGTGCGGGGCAGGACCGCGCCGACACTGTCGACCGAGCGCGGGCGTAACATTGGCGGTCAGCCGTCCGGCGATGGGCTGGTCCCGCTCGCCCGCCAGCAGCGAGAGCGCCAGGTCCTCCAGCGTGCCGTGGCAGCGGCTGCAGTGGATCGGCTCGGGGGCGGCGCCGTGCACCCCGCGCAGGCAGCGGGTGAGGCCATTGAAAGCGATCGGGTGGCACATCGCGCAGGTGCGGTCATCCAGGCCGGACATGTAGTTGGCGTGCCAGCCGTGCATCGCGGCCGAGAAGTTCAGCACCCCCGGCTTGCCTTCCGCGCCCAGGGCCGGATCGGCGTGGCAGCTCTGGCAGAGCCGGGGTTGTCCCGCCCGGGCCTGCTCGAGCAGCTCGGTGCCGTGGTTCTTGTCGTGCGCGCGCAGGATGTTGGCCGCGGTGAGATTGGAGATGCCGGCCGCACCTTTCCAGCGGGGCTCGC
The DNA here is from genome assembly GCA_963752515.1 of Candidatus Glassiibacteriota bacterium. Lineage (GTDB taxonomy): Bacteria > Gemmatimonadota > Glassbacteria > GWA2-58-10 > GWA2-58-10 > CAVVYO01. The sequence goes on from CAVVYO010000002.1 coordinate 126,219, forward strand.
CGCCGTGGCAGCGGTAGCAGTCGGCCTCGGTGGAGACCGGGGCGACCACCCGGGTCCGGGCCAGCAGCTCATTGGAGACGCTGTCCCGGGCCTCGACCGCGAACACCGGGTAGGGGTCGTAGCGGCCATCGGCGCGGTAGGGGGCCACCGGGATGAACCGCGCCCGGTAGATCCCCTCCTCCGGGAGGGGGTCGAACACGCCAGCGAGCCCCTTGCCCGCCAGCCCGATGTTGCGCTCCAGCTTCACCCCGTAGAGCGGCTCGGCGAAATCCCAGAAATCGAGCTGGGCGGCCGGGTCCGCGTGGCCCTCCGGAGCGGCGTAGCTGATCCTCACCCCCGCGCTCACCAGCTCCGGCCGGGGCCCGCGCCGGATCAGCTGGGCCTCCAGGGTGTTGGCCGGCGGCAGGAAAGAGAACATCGAGTCGCAGTCGGAGACACAGTGCATCCCCAGGTCGTTCCAGGCCAGCAGCACGTACCGGTCGTTCTCCGGGTCGAAATGTTCCGGCAGATCATCCGCCGGGCCGCGATCGAGCAGCGAATCCGGGGCGGTTTCGAGCGCCGGCGCGGCCGCGGGATCGAAGCGCTCGCCCTCCGGCAGCTCCCGTCCCAGCAGCCCGACAGTCAGCCAGGCGGCCAGGGCTTCTTTCTCGGCCTCGGTCCCGGCGAACGGCGGCATGTAGTCCAGCACCCGGCCCTGCCCGGTGAGTTGGGCGATCAGCCCGCGGTAGGTGAGATCCCCGATCAGGCCGACAATGTCGTTGCGCACCCCGCGGACCGTGTGGCAGCCGGCGCACTGCAGCCGGAACAGCTCCCGCCCGGCCTCCAGCCGGTTCTCCGGGGTGACCGCTTTCACCGCCGACCACCGGGCGTGGGGCAGCAGGCCCTCGCGGTTGAGCTGCGGCAACTGGTCGCGCAGGATCGAGTTCGAGTACATGTAGCCGGCGATCACGTACGGCTTGCGGGCGATCTCGCGGGTGTACTCGAAGCCCGCCATCCAGCCCAGCCCGACCGGGATGATCACCAGCGCCGCCATCCGCTGGAGCCTCAGGCTGCGCGCGGCGCTCAGCAGCACCCCGAGCAGGAAGATCATGACAGTGGCGGCCAGCAGCAGGTGCACGAACTGCGCCAGGTCGCGGTTGAGCACGAACGCGGTCGTGCGGAACGACTCCGGCACCGCGCCGTAGTACCACAGCGCCGAGGGGATCAGCCCGATCATCGGCAGCAGCAGCCAGCGGGTGCAGTAGCGCACCATCCGGCGGCGGAACTCCGGGCGCTCCAGGTAGACAGTCGTGATGTAGCCGAACAGCCCGGCCAGCATCAGGGTGATGAAGGTGCGGAAGAACAGCGCCGGCCACATGGTCGGGTTGAAGAAGCCCGCCCAGAAGCTGCGGGTCTCGAGCCAGCCGCCCGGGGTGAGCATGAAGTCGATGATCCCGTTGATCACGAACAGGCTCAGCCAGGCGAACACGAAGTAGAGCAGCATCAGGTTGAGCCGCAGTCGCGGCTGCAGGCGATGGAAATAGTAGTAGTAGATCAGCAGCGAGGCGAGCTCGCCGATGAAGAACACCCACTCGATCGCCCAGGCGAAAACGAAGGTGTGGATCAGGGTCGCGGTGGCCGCCGGGCTCACCAGGCCGATGATGAACCAGATCCCGACCCCGGTCACCGCCCCGAACACCCCGGTCAGCAGCAGAAAAAACACCGAGTACTTGCGGGCGTACTCCTGGATCTGCGGATCGTTCTCCAGCACGCCCTTGCGGTCGGTCAGGTAGAGGTAGAGCCCCCCGCCGATCGCCAGGTGGGAGACATAGACATGCACCACGGCCATCGCCGCGATCAGGGTCGGGCCGCCGATGGTCAGGGTTTCCCAGAACGGGTAGTTCATGCGGCCTCCCGCGTGGCCGAGTCAGCCTGGATCGCCCACTTGAGCATCACCCCCACGATCGCCAGCCCGGCCACCAGGGTTGCCAGGAACAGCGCGAGCACCCCGTAGCGCGGCTCCACCGGCAGCGAGGCCGGATCGAACCAGGGCTCGAGGTAGGCATAGCGCAGGAAGGTGCGGGTCAGCACCATCATCGTGACAATCCCCACGGTCAGGGCGACTGTTGTCCAGAGCCGGCCCTGCAGCGCGGCGAAAATCCCGGCGAGCGCCAGGCTGAAGCCCGCCAGCAGCACCCCGGAGTAGAGCAGGTCGCCGCCCATGAACTGCAGCAGGATCCGGCGCGGCAACAGCATCAGCAGCGCCAGGCCGATCACCACCTGGACCATGTTGGTCAGGGCGTAGATCCGTAAGGCCCGCCGGACGTGCGGCGCGGTGTCCGGCCTCCCGCGCCTGCCGCGGATGCCCCACACCAGCGCGATGAACAGCCCGGCCACCGCCAGCGAGGCGGTGACAAAGTGCAGGTAGCGCCCCCACATCACCGGGTCGGACAGGCTCAAGGCGGTGCCCCCGCGGTTCTCGAACCAGCGGCTCCAGCGCTCCGGCTGCAGCTCCAGCGAGATGTTGTTCTCGAAAGCGAACGGGACATAGAGCAGCACCGCGCAGGCGACCACCAGCGCCGCCAGGGCCAGTCCCGGGCGGCTGGCATACTTGCGGGCGTGGGTGTGCGCCCCGTAATAGCCCAGGATCACCAGCGGAATCACCATGATCCAGGACACCGCCATGATGATCGAGCTGGTGTAGAAGAAATGGCCGTAGAGCACCTGGGTGAACAGCAGCGGAGCGACCCCGAGGTTGATCCCCACCGCGAACGCCGTGGGCAGCTTGTACTTCAGCACCTCCGGGCCGATCGTCGCTCCGGCCGTGCAGCCGCCCCGCAGACGGTTCCAGAGCAGGAGCAGGCTCCCGCCCAGCGCGACATTGACCACCAGCAGGTGGAAGATCAGCACCAGCACTCCCAGGGTTTCCATCACCCACCAGGGGGCGGGGATCGCCTCGGTCGCCGGGATCAGGCTGGATGGGTCCATGCACGGACTCCTGCGCGGATGGTTTGGCCTGAACTGCCGTGAAGCGCGGAAGGAGCGGATTTAAGGGGAACGCCGTTAGCGGAGCATGCAGCTGCCGGCCGGGGGTGGCAAGCCAATCCCGCTGGAGTTCCCCTTGACGAAAGGGGAAGAAACGCCCGGACCATGCGCCGCCCTCAACTGCCGGTCAGTGGCGGTGCTTTCAGTTCCCCTTACCAATGGGGAACCCGGGGGTTGTGTCTTTGAAGTCCCCCCTGGAGGGGGGTGGTTCCGGTGTTACCGGGACCGGGGGGTGTGGAGCGGCCACCACCCCGCGGCTGGAGCAGCTGCTGGCCTCACACCCCCCGGCCCCGCCGGAGGCGGGGCCACCCCCCTCGAGGGGGGACTGTTCCCGCTTCGGCCCGAGCGCTGCCGCAATCGGTCGGGCGGCGGTGCTTTCAGTTCCCCTTACCAAAGGAAAAACCGGGGTTGTGTTGCTATTAATCCCCCTTACCAAAGGGGGACACCGGGGGTTGTGTTTCTTACTGCCTTTTTCCACACGCTTTCCGGCTGCTCAAGACCTTGGCTCACTCACGGACTATGGTGGTTGCGCCCGAGCGCCTGCCGGACTACCCGGCGCAGCCGCTCCGGCTCGAACGGTTTGGTGATGAAACCATCCGGGTGCACCTGGCTGGTGCGCTTGAGCGCCTCCGACTCGGGCAGGGCGGTGACGAACACCACCGGGATGTCCTCCCGGAAGCGCTTGATCTGCTGGGCGGCCTCCACCCCGTCCATCTCCCCGGCCAGCATGATGTCCATCAGCACCAGGTCGGGCTCGAGCTCGATCGCGCCGAGCACCGCCTCTTTTCCGCTGGAGAACAGCCGCAGCACCCGGCAGCCCTGGCGCTGCAGAATTTCCCGCAGGTAGGAGCCGATGATGTAGTCGTCCTCGACGATAATCACGTTGGCATCCAGCAAGTCAGCTCTCCTGCGCCGGGAATCGGACGCGAAAGGTAGTTCCATGGCCCCGCTGCACTTCGATGTCGCCCTGCAACTGGCTCTTGACCATCCCCTTGACAATCTCCAGGCCCACGCCGGCCGGAGAGCTTCCCTCCAGGCTGAACCGCTCCGGCAGCCCGACCCCGTCATCCTGCACGCTCAGTTCCAGCCGGCCATCCTCCAGCCGGTGCAACCCGAAACTGATCGTCCCCTCGCGCCCTTCCGGGAAGGCGTGCCGCATCGCGTTGGCCACCAGCTCATTGAGCACCAGCCCGCAGGGGATTGCCAGGTGGATGTCCAGGTACACCTCTTCCAGCTCGAACCGGAAGGCGATCCGTTCCTGGCGCTCCGGCCCGTAGGAGGCCAGGATGCTGCGGCAGGCATCGGCCACGTACTCGCTGAAGTCGATGCGGGAGAGGTTCTGCGAATTGTAGAGCTTCTCGTGCACCATCCCGATCGCCCGCACGAAGTTCTGGATCTCGCGGAAAGTGTTCGCCATCTCCGGGAACTCGTGGGGCCGCAGCTTGAGGTACAGGAACCCATCCACCACCTGCAGGTTGTTCTTGACCCGGTGGTAGACCTCGCGCAGCAGCACATCCTTCTGCTCCAGGGACTGGCGCAGAGCCTCCTCGGTGCGTTTCTGCTCGGTCAGGTCGCTGAGCACCACCCAGAGGTACTCATCCTCGCCGCTGTGGCCGGGGGGCACCGGGGCGCTTTCGCACAGCACGAAGATCCGCGAACCATCCTGCCGTCGCAGCGCCAGCTCCACCGCCTGCTGGCTGTGGGTGCGGGCCACCATCCGGCGGTGGAAATAGAAGCGGTCCTGGCTCCCGGGCTCGATCAGGCTCTCGAAGTGGCGGCCGGCCAGCGCCCGGCGGCTGGTTCCCAGCAGCAGTTCCGCGGCGTGGTTGGCCTCGTGGATCACCCCCTCGCGATCGAGGGTCAGGTAGCCCACCGGCGCGTTGTCGTAGAGCAGCTTGTAGCGCCGGTGGGAGATTTCGGTCTCCTCCTGGGCGCGGATCAGCTCCTCCCGCTGGGTCTTCAGTTTCTCCTGGTGCAGCTGCATCTCCTCGACCAGCCGCTGGGCCTGATCGAGCTCCTGCTCCAAGGGTTCTTTCCCGGCGGCATCGCGGTCGGGCTGGCTCCCTTTGCCTTCCATCCCCATCTCCCACAACTGATTGATATGAGTGGCGGACCGGAGGAACCGGCCCCGGCTCGGGCTCCGTGCAATTCTGCGCCGGCCACTCCGGCGCTGTCGGCGGCTTTCCGCTCCGGTTCCTGGACGCAAGCCAGGCAGGGGGGCCCGGGCCACTCCAGGCCCATCGGCAGGCTTTCCAGTTCCAGGGTGCGGGTCCCCGAGCGCCGGGTGAGGTCCCGGAGTGGTCCAGCTCCGGCTATAACTGTTTCTTCTTCCGGCTCACGACCGCTCCCCACACGCAAAGAACCCCATTCCCTGCCAGGCGACCCTGGGCCGTGAGACTGCTATCTTTAAATAAATCAATGTGTTACAGCCTGGTTCGCCGGAGGGGCCGCGCACTGGTTGAAGGTTTGGACGCAAGATTTTTTCCAATTTTTTCCGATTTTTTAAACATATTCTAATAATGCAACATTCCCGGGTGCAATGCGAATCTTTTTTCCGCGCCCGCGCCCGCGTAAAGGGCTAGACCTCCAGCACCTGGCCCTGCTCGGCGGCGCGGGTGGCGGCGATGCAGATCCGGGTGACCCGCACCGCCTCGTCCGGGCCGATCAGGCTGGCGGGGCCTCCGCGCAGCTCGCCGATGAAGTCGGCGAAGAAGTCCGGCGGCTCGGCGATGGCCAGCAGGCGCGGCCCCTGGCTGTCGATCAGCTCCACCTTTTCCTCGATCTCGCGCTTCTCGACCACCCCGCCCGCGCCGATCACCCGCAGACGGTCATCCCCGTGGCTGGGGGCGCTCTCCGGCCGCAGGTAGTCGAGGGTGATCGCGGCGGTGGCTCCATCGGCCAGCTGCATGTTGACCACGGCGTGGTCCTGGCAGCCGGGGTACTCCGGGTGGCAGGAGTTGCCGTGCATCGCGGAGACTTTGACGATCTCCAGCCCGGTGGCCCAGCGGATGTAGTCGATGGCGTGGATTCCCACCCACAGGATCGAGCTGCCGTAGATCTCGGGGTACTGGTAGAACCAGGGGCGCTCGCCGCCCCACTTGTAGGATTTCTGGCCGCGGGCCAGCGCCACTTTCCCGACACTTCCGGCCCGGACCGATTCGCGAATGGTGTAGATCGCCGGGGCGTAGCGCATCGCGAACATCGCGGTCAGGCGCACCCCGCTGTCTTTCACCGCCTTGTCGAGCAGGTCCAGGTCCTCGAAATTGACCGCCACCGGCTTCTCGCAGATCACGTGGACCCCGGCGCGGGCCGCGGCCGCCGCGGCGAAAGCATTGCGGGAGTATGGCAGGCAGACCACCGCCAGGTCCAGCTTTTCTTTGTCCAGCATCTGCTGGTAGCTTTCGTAGAGCTTGAGGCCGGGACCGGCCCAGGGCTGGGCCAGGGTCCAGTTCGGCTCGGACTCGGGGGCTTTGGCCTGCCCGCCGCGCTTCGCGCCATCGGAGTAGAACTCCCAGTCGTCATCCTCGAACGCGCAGGCGACAATTTTCGCGCCCGGCACCTTGTCCAGCGAATTGGTGACCATGTAGAGATGGCCCTGGCGGCCGATCACCCCGATCCGCAAGGGGGCCTGCGGGTCCAGCATCGCGGCCCCGGCCCGGCTGCGGCAGCCCGCCCCAACGATCCCCGCCGCGGCCAGCCCCAGCGAGGCCCGCCCGATGGTCTGCAGGAAATCCCTCCGGCCGGGATGACGGCTCTCCAGTTCGCTGCGGTCCATGCCCACGCTCCTTCGGAATGGTTAATGCCTTAAATTCACGGATACTTACGGGTTTCTGACAAAATAATATCAACGGTCGCGCCACGCCAGAGCGCCGCGTGGGTTGACAGGCCCGAAAGCGATCGGGTATCTTTAGCCGGTGCGGCCGGGCGGGCCGCGCCAGCCACCCAGGGAGGAACGATGGCCGGAGCGGAGTTCGAGTACTACGAGGGCTTGGAACGGGCGATGGGCACCATCTTCCGGCTGCATGCCTTCCACCCCCCGGGGGAGCGGGAGGCGATGCAGGCCCTGGCCGATTGTTTTTTTGATGCGATCCTGGCCGATGACCGCGCTTTGAGCCTGTTTGTCGCCGAGAGCGCGGTGAGCCGCCTCAATCGCGAGGCGGGCGGCGCGCCCCTGGCGCTGGATGAGGACAGCTTCGCCCTGCTGACCGCGGCCAAGTCCTACTGGGTGGCCACCGGCGGGCTGTTCGATGTCACCGCCGGGGTGCTGATGCGCCGCCACGGGTTCTACCGCGAGGCCCCCTTGCCGGAAGTGGAGCTGCCCCGGGAGGCGGAAGCGCTGCGGGCGCTGGTGGGCTGCGACAAGCTGGAACTGGACCCGGAGCGCCACACCGCGCGCCTGGCGCGGCCCGGGATGCTGCTCGACCTGGGCGGGCTGGCCAAGGGCTGGGCGATCCAGCGGCAGGCTGGAAATCCTCACCGCGGGCGGGATCGCGGACCTGCTGATCTCGGCCGGGACCAGCACCCTGGTGGCCCGAGGGGCCCCGCCCGGGGCGAGCGGCTGGCCGCTGGAGCTGGAGAACCCGCCCGGCTGGGGCGAGGAGCCCGACCGGCTGGTGCTGGCGACCGGAGCGGTCTCGGTCTCCGGCAACTACCACCACACCCTGGAGCAGGGCGGCCGCACCATCCGGCACATCATGCACCCGCTGACCCTGGAGCCGGTGGAGGCGGTCCGCCAGGCGATGGTCGCCGGCCCGGACGCCGCCGAGTGCGAGGCCCTCTCGACCGCGGTGCTGATCCAGGGGGCGCTGGACGGCCCATTGGCCGCCCTAACGGAACGCCCCGAGCTGAGCGTACGCCTCCGCGAGATTTCCTGACCACTGCTCCACAACAAAGGTCAGCTATTCCGGGGGGAGGGAGAAAACTTTTTGGAAAAAGTTTTCTCCCTCCCCCAGGGATGCCTTCCCCCCTGCCCCCCTTCCACTTTCCAAAACTTTTTCGATTGTTCGATGTCAGATCGGACCGCAAGCCAGGATGAAGCGGCCGTAGGCGCGGGGCATGCCCATCTGTTCCAACAAAATCGGCGCTAAGTGGGATTGGCTCGACGGGGGGTCTGGGTCAGCACATATCGTCGGGGCCGGCCCCCGTGCCGGCCCGGAAAAACACAACCCCCTGTTTCCCCCTTTGCTAAGGGGGGATCAACAGCACTGCCGGCCCGCTCGTCTCCCACGGGCGCGGCATGCCGCGCCCCTACGATGAACTCCGGGCCTCCAGCCTGATCCCATCGCACCTGCTTTCCCTGTTTTTGCCTTTGCCCCCCAGCGCCCTTCAGGGCGCTCCGCGGCGGCAACTGTATGAGCTACGCCATCGCAGCGGTTACAGAACTGGTAATCCCATGACAGGCAGCAGCAGAGGCAAGAGCTGACCGGCAGATGCGCGTCAGCGCTGCCCACCCGCAGTGGCAGCGTAAAGATCGCACGATTACCAGCATTCAATTGAAGATCGCCACTGGTGTGCGAGTTTTGCGCCGCACAGACTTTTGCTTCTTTTGGTCACAAAAGAAGAAAAACATTAACAATTAATGAGTTGGCTTCATAGCCAGGGGTTTTCAGGCGGCAGGTTGGGATCAAGGTGACTCATGCCCAGGCGGCCAGCGAGTTTTGCGCCGCACAGACTTTTGGTCCTTTTGGTCACAAAAGGACAAAAAAATAAAGAATTTTGAGAATAGCAGGAAGCTCGGGAGATTCAGGCCCGGGGGGCTGTCCCACCTTTGAAGACCATCCCGAACCAAACCCCTTTCCCAATCTTGGTTGCCGGTCGAAGGCTGGATATCGGACAGCGACTCGGCGCGAAACCCCCGCCGGCAGCCGCTCTCCCCGTCCCGCTTGCATTCGGTGGGCGGCCGCAGTAAGTTTAGCTTTTCCCGCGCGGCGCCCGGCTCCGGGCCGGAGCGCGGGGAGCGAATCGCTGGGAGGGTTCCCGATGCGGATCCTGCTGACCGGGGCCACCGGCTACCTGGGATCGTGGCTGGCGCGGACCCTGCATCAGGCCGGTCACGAGCTGATCCTGCCGGTGCGGCGCGAATCTCCCGCCTTGCCGCCGCCAGGCCCGCGGCTGCGGCTGGTCCGGGGCGAGCTGACCGAGCCCGCCTCCTGGCGGCCCTGGCTGCCCGGCTGCCAGGCGCTGGTCCATGCCGCGGCGCTGGTCTCGACCTGGGAGCGCGATCCCGGCCGTTTCGACCGGGTGAATGTCGCGGGCACGCTGCGCCTCATCGAGGAGGCCGCATCGGCGGGGCTCACGCGGATCCTGTACGTCTCCTCCTTCCTGGCGCTGGACCCCAGCCCGGATGGCCGCCCCCGTTCCGAGGACCACCCGCCCTCCCGCGCCGAGCACTGGAACGACTATGAGCGCACCAAATTCCTGGCCAACCGCGCGGCGATCGAGCTGCAGGACCGCGGGCTGCCGCTGGTGATCCTTTATCCCGGCGTGCTCTATGGCCCGGGGCCGCTCACCGCCGGCAACCTGGTGACCGGCCTGGTGCGCGACTGCCTGCGGGGAAAGCTGCCGGTGATGATCGGCGATGGCGCCCCGCGCTGGAGCTTTGTCCATGTCGAGGATGTGGCCCAAGGGGTGCGGCTGGCGCTGGAGCGGGCCGCTCCGCCCGCGCGCTGCATCCTGGGGGGCGACAATCGCAGCCTGCGGGAGTTTTTCCTCACCCTGGAGCAGGTGAGCGGGGTGCGCGGCCCCCGGCTGGCGCTGCCGTTCGGCGCGGCCCGGCAGGTGGGACGGCTGGAGGAGCTGCTGGCCTGGGCGACCGGCCGCCGGCCGCGCACCACCCGCGGGGCGATCGAAATTTTCCGTCACCATTGGTCGTTCGATTCCTCGCTGGCGGTCCGTGAGCTGGGCTACGCTTTCCGCCCGTTGCGGGAGGGCCTGCGACAGACTGTCGACTGGCTGCGGCAGGAGGGCCTGGTCCCCCCGGGCCCGGAGGCGCGCTCATGACCGGCGAGACCAGGCGCCAGCTCGAGCACCTCGCCCCGCTGGGGTTCGCTCTCCTGCTGGGCCGGCTGCCCTACGGGGTGATTGTCGCGCTGGCGGTGGCGGCGGTGGGCTACGGGGCGTTCCTGTCGCCGCGGGTCAATCCCGCCGGGGTGCGGCCGGAGGAGCTTCGGCGCGGCTACAGCCCGGGCAAGCTCTGGTATGCGCTGTCGGTGCTGGCGCTGCTGCTGGTCTTCTCCGACCGGCTGGAGGTGGTGGCCGGGGCCTGGGCCGCGCTGGCCCTGGGCGATGGGCTGAGCAACCTCGCCGGAAGGCGCTGGGGAGCCCGCAAGCTGCCCTGGTCAGGCGACAAGAGCTGGGTCGGGAGCGCGGTGTTCGTGCTGTCGAGCTGGGCCGGGAGCCTGGCGCTGGTGCTCTGGACCGCCGAGGGGACCGGGGCGGCCCTGCCCGGAATGGGGACTGTGCTCCTGGCCTGCGGGACAGCCTCCCTGGCCGCGGCCCTGGTGGAGAGCCTGCCCCTGCCGCTGGATGACAACCTGACTGTCCCGCTCACCGCGGCGATGGTGCTGGCAGCACTGCTGTGACAACGATTTAACGGCAAAGGCCGGTTTATCCGGGGGAGGGCGGAAACCTTTTGAAAAAGGTTTTCCGCCCTCCCCCGAACCCCCTTCCACCTTCCCAAACTTTTTGCGGATTGAAGGGGGGAATCCCGTGTCTTTGTCTTTCACCCCCAGGCGGCTTTCAGGCCGCCCCTGCGGCGGCAACTGTATGAGCCACGAGGGAGCAGCGGTTACAAGGACGAATGATCCCATCAGCGGCAATAGAAGAGGCAAGAACTCACTGGCAGATGCGCGTCAGCGCTGCCCACGCACCAGGGTAGCGTAAAGATCGCAGGATTACAATCGGCCAATTGAAGACCATCAGTGGTGGGCGAGTTTTGCGCCGCAAAGACTTTTGCTTCTTTTGGTCACAAAAGAAGAAACATAATGACAAACAAAGAGATAGCAGCATAGTTGGGAATTTTCACCCGGCAGGCCGCAATCAAGGTGACTCATGCACCGGTGGCCGGCGAGTTTTGCGCCGCATAGACTCTTGCTTCTTCTGGTCACAGAAGAAGAAAACAATGACAATCAAAGAGATAGCTGCATAGTTGGGAATTTTCAGCCCACAGGCCGGGACGTAAGCGTCGGGAGCGATGATGGAGCTTTACCTGACCCCATACTCATGGCCCGAGGCGCTGGGCGTGACCCTGGCGTTCGCGCTGGCCGCCTGGCGGGCCGGGACAGTCAGCCGCAGCGGAGTGCTGGGCGGAGTGGCGGTCGGAACCACGCTCTACCTGCTGGCCGGCTGGCGGGGATTTGTCGTGCTGGGGGCGTTTTTCCTCCTCGGCAGCGCGCTCACCCGGCTCGGCTATCGGGAGAAAGCCGGTCGCGGGCTGGCGCAGGGGAAACAAGGCCGCCGCGGGGCCAGCCATGCCGCGGCCAACTGCGCCGCCGGGCTGGCGCTGGCGGCGCTCTGGCGGCTGGCGGGCCAGGACCCGGCCCTGGGGGCCGCCCTGGTGGCCAGTTTCGCCGCCGCGGCCGCGGACACCGCCGGCACCGAGGCCGGCTCGCTCTTTGGGAAAAATCCCCGGCTGGCGACCACCCTGCGCAGGGTATCGCCCGGGACCCCGGGAGCGGTATCCCTCGCGGGGACCCTGGCCGCGCTGGTCGCGGCATTGCTGCTGACGGGGGTGGGAGCCGCGGTCGGGCTGGCGGCGGGCCCGGCGCTGTTTGCCGCTGTCGCGGCCGGAGGCTTCGGCGGGGCGTACGCCGAAAGCCTGCTGGGGGCCCTGCCGGGATTCGAGCGCCGGCTGGGCAATGAGCTCGATGAACCTGGTCAACACCATCCTGGGAGCGCTGATTTGCCTGGTCCTTTCCGGGCTGTTGACCGCGGCCTGACGCCAGATTGACGACAAATGCCGAAGCTTCCCGGGGAGAGGGCGGAAATCTTTTGAAAAAGGTTCTCCGCCCTCTGCCCGGACCCCTCTTCCACTTTCCAAAATTTTCGATGGTTAAATGCGGGCTAGTGGACAGCAAGATGGTGTGAAAACATCAGGACCGACGCCATGGGCCGCGATGATCGCCCGCTGGTTCCGGTTCACCCGGCCGTTCACCCTGCTGCCGCCGATGCTGGGGATGGCCAGCGGAGCAATCACCGCGGTCGGGGCGCTGGCCCATCACCAGGGCCGCGGTTTCCTCGACCAGGCCGCGGCGACCGGCGCGGGGACTCTGCTGGCCGACATCCTGCTGGGGATGCTGGCGGCCGGGGTGCTCAATGCCGCCTCCAATGTGCTGAACCAGATCACCGACCTGGAGAACGACCGGGTGAACAAGCCCGGGCGGATGCTCCCCGCCGGGTTGATCGGGATGCGGGCCGCGGCGCTGTACTCGGCGGCGCTGTATGCCCTGGCGTTGGGGCTGGCCTGGCAGGTCGCTCCCGATGGCCGACGGGAGTGTTTCTGGCTGGTGCTGACCGCCGCGCTGGCCACCTGGGCCTACTCCTCGCCGCCGCTGCGCACCAAGCGCCACTGGCTGGCGGCGGCCCTGACCATCGCGGTCCCGCGCGGGTGCCTGCTGAAAGTCGCCGGCTGGTCCTGCGTGGCGGCGATCGCCGGGGACCCGGAGCCCTGGTACATCGGCGGGATCTTTTTCCTGTTCCTGCTGGGGGCCAACGCCACCAAGGACTTCTCCGACATGCCCGGCGACCGCGCCGCCGGCTGCATCACGATGCCGTTGCGGTTCGGGGTGCGGCGCTCGGCCTGGATGATCGCCCCCTCGTTCGTGCTGCCCTGGCTGCTGATCCCGTTGGGGCTGATGCTGGAGCGGCCTGGGGCGGGCGGAAGGCTGCTGTCGGGCGATCCGTTGCTGCTGGCGCTGCTGGGGGCGCTGCTGGCCGGCTATGGGCTGTTCACCGCCTGGCTGCTGCTGCGCGACCCGGCCGGCCTGGCCCGCACCGAGAACCACCCCTCGTGGACCCACATGTACCGGCTGATGATGCTGGCCCAGCTCGGGTTCGCGACGGCTTATCTGTTCTGAAAGATGTATGAAAAACACAACCCCCTGTGTCCCCCTTTATTAAGGGGGATTTAAATGCCGTCACTGACCGGCATTGGAGGGTGGCAACAGGCCGGGTCGCTTCGCTCCAGGCCTGATGGTGAAAAAATTCCACACCCTTCTGAAGGTCTCGAAATAAACCGAACCCCGGGGCTCCCCCGGGCGTATCAGGAAATTGGGGGCGGGACTTCCCCGCGGGCGCACTGGATGGCGGCAACGGACATGGACAGCAAGGACAGGGCGATGATCGAGAAGAGCGAGGAGCGGAAAGCCCGGACGGTGGAGCCCGGCGACACCCCGGAGCTGCCCGGGCCGGTGGCTGCTCAGGCCGCGGCGGTCGAGCAGGCGCTGGAGCGCTGGCTGCCCGAGGGCGAGGGCCAGTCCGAGCGGGTGGTGGAGGCGATGCGCCGGGCGCTGCTGGCCCCGGGCAAGCGCCTGCGGCCGATCCTGACCCTGCTCGGCGCCGAGCTGGCCGGCCGCTCCACCGCGGGGGTGCTGCAGGCCGCGGTCGCGGTGGAGATGATCCACACCGCCTCGCTGGTGCTGGATGACCTGCCCTGCATGGATGATTCCCAGCACCGGCGGGGCCAGCCCACCCTGCATCGCCAGTTCGATGCCTCCACCGCCCTGCTGGCGGCCGAGGGGCTGCTGATGCAGGCTTTTGCCCTGCTGGGGCAGGCGGTGGCCGACAGCCGGCTGACTGTCCGCGAGGCCGGGCTGTTGGTGCGCGATGCCGCCGATTGTGTCGGCGCGGGCGGGATGGTCGGCGGGCAATGGCGGGACCTGCACCTGGAGCGCCCGGAATTCGAGGCCCTGGAGTATGTCCACAGCCGCAAGACCGGCCGGCTGTTCATTCTCTCGGCGACAGTCGGGGCGCGGCTGCTGCGCGCCGGCGAGCCGGTGCTGAATTGTCTGAGCAGCTATGCCAAGAACCTGGGCCTGGCGTTCCAGATCAAGGATGACCTGCTGAACTTCCAGGCCACGTTTTCCGAGTTGGGCAAGGATGTGCTCAGCGACCAGGGCAAGGTGACCTTTGTCACCGCCTTCGGGCTGGAGCCGGCCGAGGCCCTGACGGTCGAGCTGGTGAAGACCGCCAAGCTGTCGCTCGTACCCCTGGGCCGTCGGGCGGAGTGCCTGTCCTGGCTGGCCGATTATGTCCTTCTGCGCAGGAAATAGCCCAAGTTGCCCGACCGCCAGCATCACCCCCATCCCGTGCCTTTCGATGAGGTCCGCACCCGGCTCAAGGCCCTCGGCTACCTGGAAAGCCCGGTCGAGCGCTACCTGAGCCAGCCGGCCGGCGGACCCTGGCGCACCGGGATCACGATCACCGCCCGGCTCTCGCTGCTGCTGGGCCTGCTGCTGGCCGGGATCAACACCGCCAGCACCCTGCTGGTCGATCCGGCCTTCATCCGCAACACCGCGGATGTGGCCCTGCTGATCCTTTACCTGGGCGGGATCTACAGCCTGACCATGTTCGGCCTGCTGCTGATTCCGGCGGTATGCTGGATCCGCCGTGGCAGCAGCTCCGGCGGGCTGGTGGATGGCGGCACCCTGCGCGCCACCCTGCTCGGGGTCTCGGCGACAGTGGCGCTGTGCATCTACCTGCTGGGCTGGTGGCACGTGATGAGCCTGGAGTCGGCGCTGGTGCGGCCGCTGGGGCTGATCTCGCTGGCGGTGCTGCTGGCGATCGGGCTGATCTCGCTGGCCGCCGGCCGGCTGATGGGCTTCGTCTACTACCTGCTGGCCGGGGTGCCGGAACACCCCCGCCGGATCAGCCGGCAGCCATTGTCGCGCCGGATGATGGCCTCGCTGGCCCTGGTGCTGCTGATCGAGGGGGCCTGGGCCGCCGGCACCTTCCGTTACTACCACGCCGACCACAGCCTGTCCGGGGTGCTGAAGAACTACTCGCTGCGCCCGCTGCCGATGCTGCTGGTGGGCCTCGATGGCCTGGATGGCCGGGCGCTGGACCGGCTGGCCGGCCTGGGAAAGCTGCCCAACCTCAAGCGCCTGATGGACGAGGGCTTCCAGGGCGAGCTGGAGCCCGAGCGCGACAGCCCGGCCCCCCAGCTCTGGACCACCATCGCCACCGGAGTGCGCGCCGAGTATCACGGGATCGACAGCTACATCATGCCGGTGCTGCGCGGGCTTTCTCGCGAGCCGCGGCTGGGGGTGGGCCGTCCCGGGCTGCAGCTGGTGCTCGAGCAGTTTTTCCCCTTCTTCCAGCTCTCGCGCCAGGTGCCGGTCAGCGGCGGGGCGCGCCTGACCAGGACGATCTGGGAGGTGGTCGAGCTGTTCGGGGTCCCGGCCGGGGTGGTCAACTGGTGGGCCTCCTGGCCCGCCGGCCCGGCCCTCGGCTTCACGGTCAGCGAGCGCAGCTATCCCAAGCTGGCCCTGCTGCAGGAGGACCGGACGGTCAAGCCCTCGGTCTATTTCGAGAACGAGGTCTCGCCCCCGGCCGAGTTCGATTCGCTGGCGGCGCTCTGCCAGGCCCTGGCCGAGCCGTTCGACCACCTGCTGCTGGATTTCCCGGTGCTGGGCGAGCTGCTGCGCCGCGAAAGCCTGCCATTGGAGGCCCGCCAGTTGGTGCGCTCGGTGCTGTTCGCCGATTTCTTCTATGCCAGCGCCGCGCTGGAGCTGGCCCGCCGTCGCGAGCCGGGCCTGCTGGCGCTCTACCTTCAGGGGGCGGACATCCTCGGAAGGCTGGAGGAGCGCTCCGACCTGGTGCGGCCCCGCGAGCTGGATGGGGTGCTGCCGGAGTACTACCGTTTCCTGGACTACCTGCTGGGACAGCTGCTGGAGAGCTATCAGCCCAATGGCCTGACTGTCGTGGTCTGCGATCCGGGCCACCGGGGAAGGCTTCAGGGGCTGACCGGCGCGGCGCTGTTCGCCGGGCTGGATGTCAACCCCCGGAGCCGGGCCAGTGTGCGCCTGCTGCCGGAGGACATCGCTCCGACCATGCTCTACCTGATGGGCCTGCCGGTGGCCCGCAACATGACCGGCCACCCGCTGGTCGAGGCCGGGGCCCCCGGCCCGGGCGGGGCGACCCCCTTGAGCTATGTCAGCTCCTATGGTCCGCCGCCCGCCGCGCAGGCGCTGATCCTGCCCTACCACCACGACCGCCAGTTGCTGGAGCGGCTGCGCTCGCTGGGCTACGTCAAGTAGCAAAAGGCTTGATAAATAAAGAGAAATTTGTTTTATTTCCTGCCCGGACCCGCTCGGGCCGAGCGGTTTCCGGACCGGCTGCTGACTTGGGTGACAGGCCCGCCTGCTGTGACGGCAACAACCGGAAACACCCCGGCGGCCGGTGTGGGGCCAAAGACTACACAGCCCGTCAGCTGCGCTGCCACCCCTCTGCTTAGAGGGGATTTAAAGCAGGCAACCCAACCTGTTGCACCATTGCCAGGGTGGAAGGATTCAACTTTCGAAAAAGTTTGGGAAGGTGGAAGGGGGGCCCGGGGGGAGGGAGAAAACCTTTTTCAAAAGGTTTTCTCCCTCCCCCCGGTTCAGCCGTTGATCTTTTTTGGCGGGGCGCCGCGCGTGATCGATGATGTCCGAAAAAACCCGGGCCTGTTGAAGCTCGACCTCTACTGCCGGGGAGTGCGTCTGCACGACAGCTGCCGGCTGGCCGAGGATGGCGGACGGGAGATCATGCGCACCCGGGCCGGGCTGGGCAGCGGCCTGGAGGTGGTGCTCCCGGGCGGGCTCTACACCAACATCCCGGTGGTGGAGGAGTTCGCCGCGCGCAGCCCCTACGAGCTGCGCCGCGAGGGTGATGGCCATTACGGTCTGTGGCGGGAGGATGGCCCGGTGGCCCCGGTGGCCCTTTCCCCGCGCCCGGCCTGGTATGACCGCGCCACCTCCTCCGGCACCCGGATGAGCCGGGTCGGCACCCTGCAGGGCACCTACCTGGCGATCTATCCCTCCCGGGTCTGCGACTACTGGAAAGAGAGCCCCCGCGCCAACTGCCGGTTCTGCTCGGTGGGGCTGAACCTCGGCCGCGATGATGCCGAGGAGAAAAAAGTCCAGGATGTGCTGGAGACAGTCGGGGCGGCGGTGGAAGAGAACCGCATCAGCTATGTCGACTTCAACACCGGCCACTATGAGGGCGACAGCTACCTGGACCTCCTCGAGCCGTTCATCCGGGCGGTCAAGCGGCGCTACGGCCTGCTGATCGGGATCCAGACCCCCCCGCATCACGACCTGGCCCGTTACCGGGAGCTGAAGAAAATCGGGGTCAACCGGGTCTCGTTCTGTTTCGAGCTCTGGGACCGCGAGCGTTTCCGCGAGGTCTGCCCGGGCAAGCACCGCCAGTACGGGCTGGAGCGCTACCTGGCGGCGATCGAGTACTGCGCGAAAATCTTCCACACCACCAATGGAGAGATTGTCGCCGGGCTCGAGCCGCCGGAAAAATCGATCGAGGCGATCGACTGGATCACCGCGGTGGGGGCGGTGCCGACGGTCTGTGTCTTCCGCCCGCTGATAGGGCACCGACTGCGAGGGGATGGCCCCGCCGCGCACCGCGGAGCTGGTCCCGGTGTTCCGCCGGCTCTACGAGGCCTGCATGGAACGTGGGCTGATGATCGGGGTAGCTCCCAACATCAAGGTCTCGCTGGTGATCCTGCCCGAGGAGGCCCGCTGGTTCGCGGTCAATGGCCGCCGCTACCTGGGGACACGCCTGAAACACGCCTGCCTGCGGCCGGTCTTCCGGTCCGCGCTGAAACTGAAGCTGATTTGAACCCTGTCACGCGCCACATCCGAAGGAGCTCTCCAAGATGCGTAAAAGATCGCTCGCCCTGCTGATCGCCGCCGTGCTGCTGGTCGCCGGCCTGTCCTCCTGGCTGTTCGCCCAGAACTTCCTGGACACCAAGCCCACCATGCAGTTCTCGGTCCCCCGCAATTTCGGGCTGCTGGTGACCATCTACCAGCAGGGGGCCAACACCATCATGTGGTTCGAGGCCGAGGATGGGACGATCCGCCGGGTGCAGCTCGATGCCCAGGGCACGTTCGACACCAATGTCTGGGCGATCACCCGCGAGTAGGGTTGGGCCCGGCGGCAATTCGCGGGCCGATGGCCGGCCTCTGGAGCTGCGTCTGGGCATGACACCCCCGGCCCCGATCTCATCGGGGCCACCCCCCTCCAGGGGGGACTGTGCCTGCTACACCTGTCGATTTGTCGCAACCGGTTGGGCGGCAGGTTGTTACTCCCCCCTGGAGGGGGGGCAGCTTTAGCTGCCGGGGGGTGTAATACCTGGTCACTGCGCCAGCGTGCGGGGTGTGTCAGCTTCCCCGCCGCCGCGGTGGCGGCTTCGCCGCCTGAGGGATGGAAGGCAAGAGCAGGGGGTTGCCCCCGTTAATCCGCAAAAAGTTTGGGAAGGTGGGTGGGGGTCCGGGGGAGGGCGGAAACCTTTTTCAAAAGGTTTCCGCCCTCCCCCGGAATGGTAGTATGAAAAAAGGGGCCGCATGGACCAGAGCAAATTCACATCCGGCGAGGGTCACCGGGGCCGTCTCCGCGACCGTTTCCTGGAAAAAGGCCTCGCGTCGTTCCGCGATGATGAGATCATCGAGCTGCTGCTGACCCTGGGCACCCCGCGCCGGGACTGCAAGGGCCCGGCCCGGGAGCTGATCGACAGGCTGGGCAGCCTGCGCAGGGTGCTGGAGGCTCCGCTCGACCAGCTCACCGCGGTCCCGGGGGTCGGGCCCAGCAATGCGGCCGCCCTCAAGCTGATCCACGAGGTGGCCCGCAAGTTCCTCGAAACCCGGATGCACGAGCGCACTTTCCTGCGCGGCAGCTCCGATGTCTACGACTACCTGCGCCACAGCATGCGCGACCTGGATGTGGAAGTGTTCAAGGTGCTGTTCCTCGATGCCCGCCACGCGGTGATGCACATCGAGGACCTGTTCTCCGGGACCATGAGCTACAACGTGATCTACCTGCGGGAGCTGCTGCGGCGCAGCCTCAACTGCAATGCCGCCGGGCTGGTGGTGGCCCACAACCACCCCTCGGGGGACCCCAACCCCTCGCCCGAGGACAAGCACCTGACCCGCGACATTGTCTTCGCCACCAGCCTGATCGAGGTCAAGCTGCTCGACCACGTGATTGTCGGCGAGGAGGGCTTCTACAGCTTCGCCGACCGGGGGCTGATCGAGATCTACCTGCGGGACTTCCAGCGCAACCCGGCGATGACTTTCTTCCGCGAGCTGGCCGAGAGCGCCAAAGCCTGGGGGGATGGCGGGGAGAGGGAGGAAACCTCTTGAAAGAGGTTTCCTCCCGCTCCCCGGACCCCTCTTCCTCTTTCCAGAACTTTTTCGAAAGTTTCACGCGGGGATCGGACAACCAATCAGGATAAACCCGAAACGGCGGGAGGTGCTCGATGCCGGTCTCGCAGGAGTTCCTGGACTACCTGGTCGATCAGCTCCGGGAGCTGGGCGCGGTGACTGTCCGGCGGATGTTCGGCGGCGCGGGGCTCTATTTCGAGGGGCGGATGTTCGCCCTGGTGGCGGACGATGTCGCCTACCTCAAGGTGGGCGACTCCAACCGCGAGGAGTTTGTCAAGACGGGGATGGGGCCGTTCCTGCCCTTTCCGGACAAGCACGGGAAGACAGTGGCGATGTCCTACTACGAAATCCCGGCCGAGGTGCTGGAGGACCCTTCAGAATTGGCCGAGTGGGCCCGGCGGGCGGTGGAGGTGGCTGCCGCCAAACCACCGGCCAAGCCCAAGGGCCGGTCTCGCAATTGAGAGCCTGAAAAATTCCTGGCGGCTGGAGCGGTGACCAGGCGTTATACACCCTGTCGGCTGGTGACGCAACCTCTCCGGCAGCGAGGGGAATGCAGAGCTGTGTTGACAGAGGCGAAGAAACACAACCCCCTGTGTCCCCCTTTGCTAAGGGGGATTTTTCGCCCCGCTCCACCTGTCGCATGGTATCTAACTGGTTGGGTTATCACGGTTTAAATCCCCTCTTGAGAGGGGTGTCCCGATGGAATCGGGACGGGGTGTGTCAGCTTTTGCGATGGCGCAGCCGCCGGGGCCGGGCCGTAGATCCCCGCCCCGGAAACCGCTCCCGGCAGGTCTTTGCCAGGGACGAATAGCCTTTTCCTCCGCAGGTGCTACCAGGCTTTCAGCAGCTCGAGCATTTTCCGGTCGAGCCGGCTGCCCCGGAAGCTCTCGTACTCCACATCCTGCCGGCCGCTGTCGAGGATGCCGAACGGCCCCCGGAAACACCACATCGCCCAACCCCAGTTGTTGTCCTTCCAGATCGAGAGGATGTCCGCCATCCAACTCAGCACGGCCTCGTGCGGAGATCGGTTGTAGGCCCCGAACTCACCGACATACACGCCCGCGCCTTTGCGTTCGATCGCTTTCCAGGGCTCGTAGTGCTCGATCAGCCGCTCCCTGTTCCAGAGGATGTTACTGGGGTTGGTCAACGGCCAGGTCGGCCAGGCGTATTCTCCGCGGTCCTGGGCCCAGGTGGCTTTGTAATGGGTGATCTCCCCGGGAGCATATCCCCTGGCGCTCTGGACCAGCTCGAGATCCAGCAGCGACTCGCAGGGACGGAAATTCAGCCCGTCAATGACGATCAGCCGGGCGGGATCGACAGCGCGGATTTCTCCGACCAGTCGGCGGATCACGCGGTCATGTTTCTCTCTGGCGACCCCCGAGGGCTCGTTGAACAGGTTGAAGCTCACCAGGCGGTTCGGCAGGCCCTTGTACCGTTCCGCAAAGAGCTTCCAGTGATAGGCGCAGGCCTCCAGCGCCTCGGCATCATCCCACACGCTTTGCTGCTCCCGGTGCTGCTGATCGAAATGCATATCGTTGATCGTGTATCCGGGGGCGCGGTGAAAATTGATGCAGACGTGCAGGCCATACTGCCTGCCATACTCCACCGCCTGGTCGATTTCCTTGAGATGCTTTTCGACCAGCCGGTACCAATCGTTTTCCTCCGTCCAGCACTTATACGACACGGGCAGCCTGACAAAATCGAAGCCGAATTCCCGGATCCATTCAAAATCCGACTCGCGGAACGGCTCGTTGTTGTAGCCCCAGAACGGGGCTACCTTCTGCCATTCATCGGGCTTGTGGGTGAATTTCTCCAGCAGATTGAAACCGCGCCATCTCGGCAGCTTGTTGAAGGTTACATCCGCACCGGCGGCATGGTCCGCAGTCTCGGCTTTCAGCGCCGATCCCGAAGCGCTGAACAGTAACCCGGCGGCCGCTGCTTCCAGAAAGGTTCTTCTTTTCATCCGACCCCCCATTCTCAAGAGCCTTCCGGTAATAGTGCTTTCCTTCCGCGACAGGAAATCCTCTTCCGGCCGGACCATTAGGCGCGAAATGAAAGGCCGCTGTCGGACGCGGCAGAGTCATGACTTCGGTTGGTCTGAGGGCAGCTCCACCCGCTCCACCCGCGGCCGCTCGCATGCCAGCAGCGCCGCCACGCTCTCCGCAAAATTTTCCGGATCGCCGGTGGTGAAGAACTCCCGCTGTCCGCGGTCCCCCTGCTCCAGCTCCGCCAGCAGCGCCAGCCGCGCCGCCTGGCGCGCCACCGCCGGGGCCGGATCGTAGATCTCCGCCCCCGGGAACAGCTCCCGGAAAGTTTCCGTCAGGAACGAGTAGTGGGTGCAGCCCAGCACCAGCCTGGCCCCGGCCGGGATTTTTCCCAGGTTGCCGTGGAGCAACTCCCCAAGTTCGTGCTTGACCCCCGGCTCGCGGAACAGCCCCTGCTCCACCACCTCGGCCAGCCGGGGATGGGTGAAGGTCTTGACGGTGCGTCCGGCGGCGAACTCATCCACCAGCGCGGTATACTTGCGCCCGGCGGCGGTGTTGGCGGTGGAGAGCATGATGATCGGGTCATCGGAAGCAGCCTCGCCCACGGCGACCTTGACCGGCGGGACCACCCCGACAAACGGCAGCTCCGGGAAGCTCCGGCGCAGCTCCTCGATCGCCACGACAGTCGCGGTGTTGCAGGCGACCACGATCAGCCGGGCCCCGCGGGCCAGGAACAGGCGGGTGATCGCGGTCGCGCGGGCGGTCAGGCCCGCGTGAGGCAGGCGGCCGTAGGGGAAGGCGGCGGAGTCGGACAGGTAGGTCAGGTCGGCCCCGGGCAGCAGCCGGGCGAGTTCGCGGAAGATCGAGAGCCCGCCATTGCCGGAGTCGAAGATCCCGATCATCGGGCGGTGGCGGAGGTGGTCAGGCGCGGCAGGACCGCGGACAGCGAGTCGGCCAGTTGGCGCAGGCACTCCTGCACGCTGGCCTGGGCCGCGGCGACAATACTTTCGGCCGAGTGGACCGGCCCGATCGGGATGGTGGCGGTGACAGTGCCCCACCACAGGCGCTCCCGGCTGCGGGGGTCCTGCAGGCTGAACTCGAAGCTGGCAAGGTACTCGGGGGTGGTCAGCTCCTCGAAGCCGCCGATCCGCCCGGTGAGCAGCAGGTTCACCGGCTCCAGGGCGGGCAGCCTTCGCACCGCGCCGAACAGGTTCGCCCCCCGCAGGTACTCGACCGTCTTCTCGGCCAGCAGCGCCTGGGTCGGCAGGGCCCAGGCCCGGTAATAGTCCGGGGTGATCTGGAACCGGCCCTGGCGGTAGAGCAGGCGGTCGCGGGTGTAGACCCCCTCCGCCTCGAACTCATCCACCCCCAGACTCAGCTCCGGGCGCAGCGCCGCGGGGGCGAGGCTCCCGGTCGCGGGGGCCACCCGGCCGAGGGTGAAATACTGGGTCTCGGGGACCGAGGCGCAGGCGGTCAGGAGCGCGGCGAGCAGCGTAGCCAGTGGCGCGGCGAGTGGGATTGTCCGCAGCCAGACCGGCGGGCGCAGCAGCTTGCTTCGCTTGTCCATGCTTCGGCCGCGTGGTTTCGGGGTGAGGGAAAAGCCCGGGCCGCGCGGGGCGGCCCGGCAGCAAATACCGATTTCCCGGACTTTATCGCCGGCTCGAGGCCGGATGCCGATCAGCAAGCCAGGGTGGAACGGTTCAGGCCTGTTTCTTCTGCGGCCCTGCCCTTGAGGATCAGCAGGGGCTCCTCTTTCTGCTCGATCACGCTGCGGGTGACCACCACCTCTTCCACATCCTTGCGCGAGGGCATCTCGTACATCACCTCCAGCATCGCCTCCTCGATCACCGCCCTTAAGCCCCGCGCCCCGCTGCCGCGGCGGATCGCGATGTCGGCGATCGACTCCAGCGCCTCGGGCTCGAACTTGAGCTTGATGTCCTCCAGCTCGAACATCCGCTCGTACTGCCGGACCAGGGCGTTTTTCGGCTCGATCAGGATCCGGATCAGCGCCTTCCGGTCCAGGTCGCAGAGGGCGGTGACCACCGGCAGGCGCCCGACCAGCTCCGGGATCAGCCCGTAGTTGATCATGTCCTCCGGCTCGGTCTGCTTGAAGGTGAGGTATTTCTCATCCTGCTGGCTCATGCTCTGGCTCAGCTTGTGGCCGAAACCGATCGCCTGCTGGCCGACCCGCCGCTTGATGATCTTCTCCAGCCCCTCGAACGCCCCGCCGCAGATGAACAGGATGTTGCGGGTGTTGATCTGGATGTACTCCTGCTGCGGGTGCTTGCGCCCGCCCTGGGGCGGGACCGAGGCCACGGTGCCCTCGAGGATCTTGAGCAGGGCCTGCTGGACCCCCTCGCCGCTGACATCGCGGGTGATCGAGGGGTTGTCGCTCTTGCGGCTGATCTTGTCGATCTCATCGATATAGACGATCCCGCGCTCGGCCTCGCGCACGTTGTACTCCGAGGCCTGCAGCAGCCGCACCAGGATGTTTTCCACATCCTCGCCGACATAGCCGGCCTCGGTCAGAGTGGTGGCATCGGCGATGGCGAACGGCACATTGAGCAGCCGGGCCAGGGTCTGGGCCAGCAAGGTCTTGCCGACTCCGGTCGGTCCGAGCAGCAGGATGTTGCTCTTGTCGACCTCGACCTCATCCTTGGCCGATTCCAGCTCGGTGCGCTTGTAGTGGTTGTAGACCGCGACCGAGAGCGTTTTCTTGGCCTGCTCCTGGCCGATCACGTACTGATCCAGGAAGCTCTTGATCTCCTGGGGGGTGAGCAGCTTGCGCGGCCGTTCCGGGGTCCGACGGGCGTCCTCCTCGACCAGGATCTCGTTGCAGAGGCGGATGCACTCATCGCAGATGAACACGTTGGGGCCGGAAATCAGCTTGCGCACCTGCTTCTGACTTTTGCCGCAGAAGGAGCAGAACAGGCCGCCCTTGACCGGGCCGTTGCGACTCTTCATATCCTCGCTCGCCGAATGAAATGACAGGCACTCGGGGGGTTAGTGGCGCTCGATGATCTCATCGATCAGACCGTATTTTTTGGCATCCTCGGCCGACATGAAGAAGTTGCGGTCGGTGTCCCGCTCGATCTTCTTCAGGTCCTGGCCGGTGTTTTCGGCCATGATCTGATTGAGCATTTTCTTGGTCTTGATGATCTCGGTGGTGTAGATCTCCAGGTCGGAGGCCTGGCCCTGGGTGCCGCCGAGCGGCTGATGGATCATCACCCGGGCATGGGGCAGGGCGAAACGCTTGCCCTTGGTGCCGCCGCAGAGCAGGAAGGCGCCCATGCTGGCGGCCTGGCCGACACACATCGTGTTGACGGCGCACTTGATGAAGCGCATCGTGTCGAAGATCGCCAGCCCGCTGGAGATCACCCCGCCCGGGCTGTTGATGTAGAGGAACACATCCTTTTCCGGGTTCTCGGCCTCCAGGAACAGCAGCTGGGCGATCACCAGGTTGGCCACGTTGTCATCGATCGCGGTGCCGAGAAAGATGATCCGGTCCTTGAGCAGGCGCGAATAGATGTCGTAGGCCCGCTCGACCTGGCCGCTTTTCTCGATTACCATCGGGACTAGCATCGGTCACTCCTCGCTTGGATGATCCTCATCTTCCACTTCCTCAATGGTATTGCGCTCCATGAGGAACCGCACCACCTTCTCCTCCTGGATCAGGGAGCGCAGGTTCTGCATCGCCTCGCGGCTGCGGAAGTCCTTGCGCACCTCTTCCACCGGCTGGCCGAGCTGGGCGGCGTACTGCTCGATCCGCGCCGCCACGTCATCATCGGTCACCTCCAGCTTTTCCTTGCGGGCGATGTCCATCACCACAAACTCGCGGCGGACCATGAACTCGGCCGAGGGACGCATCAGCTCCACCAGCTGGCCGGGGTCGAAATTCCGTTGCTGGCGGCGGTAGTAGTCGAGCTGCCGCTCCAGGGTGGCGTTCACCATCGAGGAGGGGATGTCGAACGGGTTCTCCTCGATCACCTTGCGGAAGAGCGCTTCCTCCACCCGGCGTTCGGCCTGGTGCTGGATGTCGTGCTCCATGTTTTCGCGGATCATCCCTTTGAACTCATCGAGGCCGGCAGCCTGGCTCACCTGCCGGACGAACCGCTCGTCCAGCTCCGGCAGCTCCTTGCGGCGCACGCTTTTGATATCCACCTTGTAGGTGACCCGCTTGCCCCGCAACGGTTCCTCGGAGTAGCCTTCCGGGAAATCGATCTCGACAGTCTGGCCCTCGCCCTCGCCCCGGCCGACCAGGGCGTGGCTGAACAGGGCATCCGGGTCCTCGTGACCGGCCAGCACCAGCTGGTTCTTGCGCTCGGTCTCGACCTGGCCCTGCTCGTTCAGCACCCGGAAGTCCAGCAGCAGGTAGTCCCCCTGCTCGGCCGCCCCCGGCTTGGGGTTGTAGCTGGCCTTCTGCTCACGCAGGTTCTCCAGCGCCTCCCCGAGGTCCTGCTCGGTCACCTTGTGGATTTTCTTCTCGACCGTGAAGCCGGTATATTGTTGCAGGTCAACCTTGGGCGCGATCTCGAAACGGGCCTTGAAGACAATCCGGTCCTCATCGCTCAGGTCGGCTTCCTCGATCGACGGGCGGCTGAGCGGAATCATCTGCTCCTGCTCGACCGCCTTCTGAAAGCTCTCGCCGACCACCTGCTGCAGCAACTCCTCGCGGATCGAGTCGGCAAACATCCGGACCACCAGCTCCCGCGGGGCTTTGCCCTGGCGGAAGCCCTTGATCCGGGCTTCTTTTCTCAACTGCGAGATCACTTTCGCGCGCTCATCGCGCACCAGCTCCGGCTCGACAGTGACACTGATCGTGCGCTCACACGGGCCGCTTTCCTCGATCGCCACCTTCATCAGGTCGGTTTCTGCCATCTTCTTCCCTGGACTCTTTCCTGTTGAATGTATGGTGCGAAAGGGGGGACTCGAACCCCCACGGGGTTACCCACAGGATCCTAAGTCCTGCGCGTCTACCAGTTCCGCCACTTTCGCCCGGCACGCAAAGGCAATCTGATAACCTTTAAGAAGATACCATGCAAGACCGGCAGTGTCAAGCGCCAAACGCCCGCGCGGCTGATCGCCGGGCCCGGGCCACGCTGCCACTTGATTTTTCGGCCCCGCATGCTCAATATGTTACATGAACCGGGGTGTTGATTTCGCCGGAGCGCCGGTCGGCCTGAGCCCGGTCCGTCCGCCCGGCGCTCCCTGCCCCGCACCCCCGGAGAGATGGCTCCGGGCCGGCCGAGGGCAACTCAAGGAGAGCAAGCATGGCTAAGAGCAACAAACTCAAGGTCCTTTTCCTCTGCACCGGCAATGCCTGCCGGAGCCAGATGGCCGAGGGCTGGGCCCGGGCGCTGAAGGGGGACCTGATCGAGCCCTACTCGGCCGGGATCATGGCCGCGGGGCTCAGCGGCAAGGCGGTCAAGGTGATGGCCGAGGAAGGGGTGGACATTTCCCGCCAGCGCTCCAAGACCATCGATGAAGTGCTGGAGATCCCGTTCGATGTCGTGATCACGGTCTGCGACCATGCCCATGAGGTCTGCCCGCGCTACCCGGGCCCGGCCACCACCCTGCATGTCGGCTTCGATGACCCGCCCACCCTGGCGATGACCGCCGAGACCGAGGAGGAGGCCCTGAGCCATTATCGCCGGGTGCGGGATGAGATCCGGGCGTTCATCGAGGAGCTGCCCGCGATCCTGCCCCGGCGGGCCGAGGCCGAGCAGCAGGAAAAGCGGCCGCGGGAGTGAGCCGCGGGCCGCGCGGCGGTTCTTTCAGCCGCGGCCCGAAGAATCCGCCCCCCCTCTTCAAGCGAACCGCTCCCCAGCTAAAAGCGAGAGATTTCTGCCACGATGGTCGAGATTGGCGGTAGGGGCGTCCGGCCGGACGCCCCTACCCATCGATCCCGTTGATGCGGCATAACTTGAGGTTGCCGCCGCCGGCCCGGAAAAACACAACCCCCTGTTTCCCCCTTTGCTAAGGGGGATTGTTCCCGCTTCGACCGGTATTTTGGGCTAACCGATTGAGCCATCGGCGGTTTCGATCCCCTCTCGAGAGGGGTGGCCCGCCGCAGGCGGGCCGGGGTGTGTGCCTTTCGCTCACGCCCACGGCCACGCTACAAGGCACTCAGTTCATAACACGCTCTAAGGGGGATCAACAGCACTGCCGCCCCTGCGGTTGGAGCGAATCACCATTTCCGGTGGGGCGTCCGGCCGGACGCCCCGGCCGGGGCCTCAGTCCACCCGCAGCCCCCGGGGCCGATAGATGCAGTAGGGCTCCTCGGCCAGGTAGTCGCCGGTTTCGCCGAACGCCCGGGCCCGGCAGCCCATGCAGACCTTGCGGTACTCGCACAGCCCGCACTTGCCTGTCAGGCTCGCGGCATCGCGCAGCACCCGGAAGACCTCGGCGGTGTTCCAGATCTCCCGCAGGTGCTCCCGGCGCACATTGCCGGCCGAAACCGGCAGGTAGCCGCAGGGGAAGACCTCGCCGGTGTGGCTGACGAAGCAGACCGCGGAGCCGGCCAGGCAGCCGCGGGTCAGGGTGTGCATCCCATCGGCGGAAGCTCCGCCGCGACTGCCGCCGCGCTGGTGGAGGATCCGGAAGTAGTGCGGAGCGCAGGTGGCCTTGAGCTGTAGCGCGGGGTCCTGCTGCTGGCGGTCGTAGATCCAGCCCAGGATCTCCT
The DNA here is from genome assembly GCA_963752515.1 of Candidatus Glassiibacteriota bacterium. Lineage (GTDB taxonomy): Bacteria > Gemmatimonadota > Glassbacteria > GWA2-58-10 > GWA2-58-10 > CAVVYO01. The sequence goes on from CAVVYO010000002.1 coordinate 154,277, forward strand.
CGTAGCGCCGGGGCTCGAGCTGCTGGGAGGCGGAAAGCTCGACCCCGCAGCCGACCGGCACCAGCATGAAAAAGTGCAGGGCCTCGGCCCCGATGCGTTTGGCCAGGGCGTGGACCTCCTCCAACTGGTGCTGGTTGTGGCGGGCGACCGTGCAGTTGACCTGCAGGCTCATCCCCAGCGCGCACAAGTGCTGGAAGCCCTCCAGCGCCCGCTCGAACGAGCCCGGCAGCCCGCGGAAGGCATCGTGGACCGCGGCGGTCGCGCCATCCAGGCTGATCGAGACCCGTCGCACCCCGCTGTCGACAATCTGTCGCGCCAGGGCCGGGCCGATCAGGGTCCCATTGGTGGCCAGCGCCACCGGCAGCCCCTGCTCGCGGGCCCGGGCGGCGATCCGGAACAGGTCCGGGCGCAGCAAGGGCTCGCCGCCGCTCAGCACCAGGATCGGCCGGGCGAACGAGGCGAGCTGGTCCACCAGCTTCAGGCAGGCGGCGGTGTCCAGGTCGCCCGGGGCCAGGCCCCCGGCCGCCAGGTCGAGCCTCCGGCAGTGACGGCAGCTCAGGTTGCAGGCCGCGGTAGTTTCCCAGAACAGCAGCCGGAGCTGGTCCGGCTCCCCCCGCAGGCCGGCCGGGCGCCCGGGGTGAGGCTGCAGCTCATTGCTGTCGCCATCGTGAGTCATAGCTGATTATAACACCTGAGAGATATTTTGGTTGCAGTTCGGGCGGCAGGGGCGGGCTAAAGCGAGGCGGTCTTCTGCATCAGCCGGATCGTGCGGAAGTAGTTGAGCTCCAGCATCAGCTTGAAGAAATCCTCGAACATGTCCGGGTAGCGCTGGAGATGGCGCAGCAGCTTCTGCACCGCCATCCGGTAGCCGATCGCCTTGCCGGCGGTCTCGACCTGGGCGATGCTGATCGAGCCGACATTGAGGATCGAGGACTCGCCCATCAGCAACGGTCCCTCGGCCAGGTCCAGCGCGACCCATTCCTCGGCGGCCGAGCTGTTTTCCTCTTCTTCGAACTCGCCGGTTTTTTTCCGCACCAGGGCCGACACCTTGACCCGCCCGCTCTCCAGGAAGATGATCTCCGGGTTGGCCACCCCCTCCCGGATCAGGATCCCCCGCATCTCGTGGGGGGAGACGCTCATGTTGGGGATGGTGCGCATTTTCTTCATGAACCGCGTCAGGCTCTCCTGCAGCGCCAGGGGGAACTTGGCCAGCTGCAACTCGGGGGTGATCCCGTAGTTGGTGACCACGCTGACAAAGTTCTGGTTGACCTCCATCAGCTTGCGGAAGATGATCCGGTTGAGGTTGATCAGGATCTGGTGGCGCCACTTGCGGCTGTCGGCGTCGCTTTCCCGGAGCAGTTCCACCAGCGGCCCGTAGTTGAAGACGATCAACCGCATCGGTTCCTCGGCGTAGACATCCGCCGACCGGCTCTCGATGTTGCCCAGGTTGTCGAACGCGTTGAGCACGGTGGAGACCATGCTCATCTCCCCGACCGTCTTGGCGGAAGGGATGATGATCCGCTCCAGCTGGCCGATATCCACCCCGGCCTTGCCCTCCACGATGTAATAGAGGGCCTGGCCCGCGGCATCTTTCCTGATGAAAGGCGCATCCGAGGGCTTGATCCGGCGCTCCAGCAGGGTCGAGGAGGGCTTGAACTCGATGGCCTGGCCGGAGTAGATGATCCGGGTGATCAGCTGCAGCTCGCTGACAATCTGTTCGGCCCTGGCCTGGTCCATCGCCTGCCCCCGCGCGGGTGAATCGATCGCAAAACAGCCGGTTCGGGGCGATCCTCCCCGGTCCCGGATTTGCGACAATTCTACACCGGATCGGAGGCTTTGGCAAGCGAAAAGCGTTTTTGCGACGGTTTTGAGACGATTTTAAGGCTTTTGCCAATCGCCGGCAGACAAATACATCTCCACGAAGGACACGAAGCTTCACGAAGATTTTCCTGGTGTCCCTGCGGGTCCTTCGCGGATCAAGTCTTTGAGCGTACTCCGGGATGGGATGATCTTGCCGCTTGCGCCCGGTGCGCCACCGGCCTATTTTCCTGCATCAGCTTGAGAGCCTTCAACATCCAGCCAGCCGGGGGACCCGGCGGGAGCGAGCGCGATGCAAGCGGCCCGGACAATCGCCGAACGCAGGATCGAGGTGCGGGAAGTGCCGGAAACCGGGGAGCTGGCGCCCTCCGAGGTGCGGATCCAGGTGGGCTATGCCGGGATCTGCGGCAGCGACATCCATGTCTATCGCGGCGAGTTCGCGGGAAGGGTGCGCTTCCCGTTGACCCAGGGCCACGAGTTCGCGGGCTGGGTGGTGGAAAAGGGCCGGGCGGTGCAGGCGCTGGAGGTCGGCGACCGGGTGTGTGTCGACCCGATCATCAGTTGCCATCGTTGCCCGGCCTGCCTGGCCGGCCGCTACAATGCCTGCCGATCCTTGCGCCTGCTGGGGATCGACCTCGATGGCGCGTTCGCCGAGCGGGTGGTGGTCGATGCCGAGCAGTGCTTCCGGCTCCCGGAGGCGATCGGCGACCGCGAGGCCGCGTTGGTGGAGCTGTTCGCGATCGGGATGCACGCCACCACCCGCGCCCGGATCGATCCCGGGGACACGGTGGTGGTGCTCGGCAGCGGACGGGTCGGGCTGGCGGTGCTGAGTAACCTCGCCCTCTGCCCGCTGGAGCGGCTGATCGCGGTGGATGTGAGCGACCACAAGCTGGGGCTGGCCCGACAGGTTGGGGCGAGCGATACGATCAATGCCGCGCGGGTCGAGGCGGTCCGGGCGGTGGAGGAGGCGACCGGCGGCCGCGGCGCGGACTGCGTGATCGAGTGCATCGGCGAGGCCGACCTGAACGTGGCGGGCGGCCAGTCCCCGTTGGCCCAGGCCGCGCGGATGGTGCGCAGCGCCGGGCGGATGGTCGTGCTCGGCCAGGGGCCCCACGAGTATGGGGTGCACTGGAAAACCCTGGTCTGGAAAGAGGCCGAGCTGATCATGAGCCGGGTCACCCGCGGCGAGTTCCCCCGGGTGGTGGCCCTGATGGCCGCCGGGAAATTCCATCCCGAGCTGCTGCTGAGCGGCGAGTATCCGCTGGCCGAGGCCCCGGCGGCGTTCGCCCGCTGCGACAGCGAGCCGCCGGAGCTGGTCAAGTGCCTGCTGAAAATCGGCTGAGGCGGGAGCGGCGGTCGCCGCGTTTCGCGCCATCCCTGGCGCTGCAACGCCATGGCCTGCCGACCTCTCTCGCTTCGTAGCAGTAGCCACGATGGAAATAGCGGAAAAATTACACTGCTTCGCTTTGCCTCCAGCCGCGGCCCGCAAGGCCACCCTACCTCGGAATCTTTCGTCGGGGCCGGCCCCCGGGCCGGCCCTGAAAAACACAACCCCCGGTTTCCCCCTTTGTTAAGGGGGATCAACGGCACTGCCGCCCGATCGGTGTCATCAACACCTGGTCCGGGTGTCGGCAGCCGGTCTGGAGTTTGCTGTAGGGGCGTCCGGCCGGACGCCCCTACCCTCGATCCCGATGATCCTGCATCTCCCAGGCTGCGACTGGAGGCCCGTAATCCATCGTAGCGGCGGGTTTGAAACCCGCCGCTACGGCCAAAGCCGGACCAGGTGGCTCGGATTCAGCCCGCGGCTGACATCCCCGAGATCACAGCAAAAAGTTTGGGAAAGAGGGAGGGGGTCCGGGGGAGGGAGGAAAACCTTTTTCAAAAGGTTTCCTCCCTCCCCCGGCAATGCTTTTGCGGCAGTAATGTCGTCAGGGTTGCGGCGCATCCGCCAGCGCGGGGGTCTCGCCCGGCGGGGCCAGCAGCGGGACAATCGCCCGTTGCAGCGGGGCCGAGAGCACGACTTTCCGCGCTCTGGTCTCCGGATCGTACTCGAGGAACAGGTTGGCGCAGGTGCGCAAGGCGCAAGCCTCGCGCCAGATCCCGGGCTCGAGGGTGAAGCCCAGGCCGGGCATCACCCGGCGCTCATCCCGGGCCAGGTAGTTGTCGAAATTGACCCCGAAACAGTGGCCGTACGGGTTGAGGTTCATCCCCAGCGGGCGCGGCAGCACTTCCGGGTCGGTCGCGCTGAGCACGCGGCGGGCCAGGCTGTCCACCTGCCAGCCGGGCAGCACCTTGCGTTCATCGGCAAGGGAGAACCGCAAGAGCGCCAGGGCGGTGTCGGCGGCCAGCACCACCTGACTCCAGGGCTCGGCCAGCGAATCCGGCACCACCGCCCCGAGATAGAGCGTCCTTCCCAGCCGGGCGAACATCGCCCCCGGCTGCTTGAGGGGCCGGGCGGCCACTTCCAGGTAGAGCAGGTCGCCCGGAACCAGCGCGCGACAGGTACGCTTGTCCGGGACAAACGCCGGCTCCCGGGTGCGCTCGTTGCGGGCGACAGTCGGCCGGCCGACCGGCTCCAGCCCCTGCTTTTTCAACTGCTTTTCCAGGAATTTTTCCAGATCGAGATCGGTGATCCGCTTGCCCCGGGAAAGTTTCTCCCGCAGGTGCGCCTCGGCCATGACCCAGAGCGAGTCGATCCCGCGGGCGGCCCGGCGGTGGCTCTCCAGGTGGCTGAGCTGCCAGCGGGTGTGGTAGAACGACAGCAGCGAGCCGCCGGAGAGCAGCTCGGCGCCGTTGGACTCGAGCCAGCCGGCCAGCCCGCTGTCGAAACGGTCCAGCTCGGGGATCGCGAACCCCGGGCTGCTGTTGACATAGAGCCGGGTGGCGATCGGCAGCAGGCGCTCGCGCAGCAGCTGCAGCAGCTCCCGCCGGTTGCGGTAGGGCAGCGGGTAGAGGTTGATCCCGCGGAACAGCGGCTCATCCTCCGGGTGGTAGATCAGCAGCGGCCGACGGTAGTTGGCGATGCCGGAGAGGAGGATCAGCCAGCGGTGACGGCTGCCCTCGCCGGTGAGCCCGAGGAACTCGCGGTCCAGGTCATTCAGGGCGCCCTGGCCGGTGAACAGCCAGCCATCCACCCGCTGCTCGAGCAGGTAGCGCTGGATGCTGCCCAGCACCTCGGCGGGGATCAGCTCCCGGCCGCCGTTGGGCAGGACTTCCGCGCGGGCGGCCGGGAGGATGGTCAGAAGGAAAAAGATGCCGGTGACAAGCAGCCTCTTGCCGCGATGCATGACTCACGCTCCCTGTGGATAGTGCGGCTCCGGGGGCTATCTCAGCTCCAGCAGCCCATAGGCGGCGGGCTGGCGGAACGGCCTGGCCCCGCTCCAGTCCCAGAGGTGCTCCTCCGGGCCCTCGGCATCGCCGGCTGCAAGATTGATGCCGATGGTCAGGCCCGGGACAGGGGTCACTCCCAGCTCCTGCCAGGGCACCGCCAGCTCGACATTGAACCCCGAGTCCGGCGCGGCCTCCTCGTTGGGGATCCCCAGCGACTGGGTGGCGAAATGGGCCGCGCTCTGCCAGGAGGCATCGCTGGCGGCAGGGTCGCCATCGGCGGTGCCGCGGTCATCCTTGACCTGGCCCATCATGTTGACATGGTAGACGATGTCATCCTCGAGCCACTGGTCGGTGAAATCCATCCGCGGATCGAACAGCACCTCGATCATGTCATCCTTGTAGAGCTCCTGGTGGTCGCGCTCGAGCTGGAGCGAGACCAGGTGATGGTCCACCACCTGGAACGCCAGGTACAGGTACTGGTCATCCCACATCGTGGAGATTTTCACCCGGTTGGGGTCATCCACCGCCGAGGTGTCATCCAGGCGCAGGGTGTCGGCCCCGGCCCACTCGGTCAGACGGCCATCGATCAGCACTTCCGCCGGGGACCGCGGGGCGGTGATTTTCCGGCGGACCACTTCGCGACCGCAACCGAGGGTGAGCACGGCGATCAGCAGGATCAGGGCGGCCGCGGTCAGCAGCCGGGGGGAGCGGGGAAGCTTGCGCATGGCGCACTCCTAATGATGAGGGTTTTTGAGTGTCATTGTGCTTCTTCTTCTGTGATTGAAAGCAGCAGCTTTTCTGTCCTTTTGTGACCAGAAGGACCAAAAGTTCTTGCGGCGCAAAACTCGCCGGACGGTGGTGCGCGAATCGCTTTTATCGCGACCTGTCGTCTGAAAACTTCCGGCTATGCCGTTATCTCATTGATTGTCATTGTGTTTCTTCTTTTGTGACCAAAAGAAGCAAAAGTCTGTGCGGCGCAAAACTCGCCCACCGATGATGGTCTTCTTCCAGTGGCCTGTAATCGCGGGTTCTTGACGCTACCTGCCTGCGTTGGCAGCGCTGACGCGCATCTGCCGGTCGGTTCTTGCCTCCAATACTGCCTGATATGGGATAGCTGGCTTTGTAACCGCTGCGATGGAGAAGCTCATACAGTTGCGCCGCGGTGGCGGCCGAAGGCCGCCTGGGGTCAAAGGCAAAGAATGGAGGCTCCCCCCGGAAAAATCCGGGAGTTGTCACGGCCGTTGCTCCAGGGCGGTGCTGAAAGCCTGCCGCAGCCGGGCGACAGTCTCCAGCGGGTCCTCGACCAGGCAGCGGGTGCCCTGGCTGGTCAGTTCCACCAGCCCGATCTCATTGTTGTGGCGCGGGATCACCTGGTAGTGCAGGTGCTCCTCCGGCCCGGGCCGGCCCAGCCGGAAGCCCAGGTTGAAGCCGCGGGGGTGGTAGCTAGAGGCCAGCGCATCCAGGGCCAGCCCCTGCAGGCGGTGGAGCTCCAGCAGTTCCTCCCGGGTCAGCTCCCGGAAATCGGTCAGGTGGCGCAAGGGGGCCACCAGCAGGTGGCCCGGGTTGTAGGGGTGGGGATAGAGGCTCACCAGCGCCAGAGTCCCGCGGTGGATCTCCAGCCGCAGCAGGCGCGGGTCGCGCTCGCGCATGGCGCAGATCAGGCAGCCCGGCAGCCGCTCTTCCGGCAGGGCCATTTCCGGGGTCACCCGTGGTTCAGGTCTGGGGTCCATCGTTCCTCCCGCCTCCCGGCGATCCTTAAAAGTACACCTCCGGTCCCGGCGGCGCAACCGCCCCCCGCCTTGTCCGCAAGCATTGACAGCCGGTCAGGATGCCTTATATTTATCATTTCCAGTTGTATATTTATTCAGCCTCAGCGGAGCCGTAACGCCATGACAGTGGACAAGAAGGAACGGCGGGGAGTGATCCTGGAGCTGGTCACCAGCCGCCCGATCTCGTGCCAGCGGGAACTGCTGGAGGCCCTGCGCAAGCGCGGGTTCGAGGCCACCCAGGCGACTATCTCCCGCGACATCCGGGAACTGAACCTGGTCAAGGTCAGCGACCATCACGGCGGCTACCGTTACCTGCCGGTGCAGGATGGCCCGACCGCGGTCGAGCCGCGCGCCGCCGGGGTGGTCAAGTGGATCAAGATTTCCGGCAACCTGCTGGTGGTCAACACCCTGCCGGGCTCGGCCCAGTCGGTGGCGGCGATGGTCGACTCCCTGGGCTGGCGCGAGGTGCTGGGGACAGTGGGCGGCGATGACACCGTGCTGGTGGTGGTCGAGGCCAGCCCCGGGGTCACCGAGGAGCTGCGGCGGCGGCTGGCGGTGTTTTTCTACCTGGACGAGGACAACGGCAGCAACTGATTCTGAGTGGCTGTCCGAGATCAAGCATCGAACCAGCGAAAAGTTTTGGAAAGTGAGAAGAGGGTTCGGGGGGAGGGCGGAAAACCTTTTCCAAAAGGTTTCCGCCCTCCCCCGGAACTGCCGGTAAGCTTCTCACCTCTGATGTCAAATCGGTATGAAAGGAACAGGATGATCAGAGTCGGGATTTACGGGGCCACCGGGTACTCCGGCTACGAGCTGGTGCGGATCCTGCTGGGACATCCGCAGGCGGAGCTGGCGTTCCTCACCAGCGAGAGCTACGCCGGCAAGCGGCTGAGCGAGGTCTATCCCTGCGGGATCGAGCTGCCGCTGATCGACAGCGGCGCGGCCGATCCATCGGCGGTGGAGGCGGTGTTCACCTGCCTGCCGCACACGACCGCGATGGAGACCATCGCCCGGATTTACCGCCCGGGCCTCAAGGTGATCGATCTCTCGGCCGATTTCCGTTTCCGGACCGCCGCGGAGTACCGCCGCTGGTACGGGACCGAGCACGCCGCCCCGCAGTTGCTGGAGAAAAGCGCCTATGGCCTCTGCGAGCTGTTCCGGGAACAGATCGGCCAGGCGGAGATTGTCGGCAACCCCGGCTGCTACCCGACCGGGATGCTGCTGGCCCTGGCCCCGTTGGCCCGCGCCGGGCTGCTGGGGGAGGGCGAGGTGATTGTCGATGCCAAGAGCGGGGTTTCGGGCGCGGGCCGCAAGGCCGCCCTCGGCTCGCATTTTGTCGAGGTCAACGAGGACCTGCTGCCCTACAAGGTCGGCCGCGAGCACCGTCATGTGGGCGAGATGGAGGAAGTGCTGTCGACCCTGGCCGGGGCCCCGCGGACAGTGGTCTTCACTCCCCAGCTCGCCCCCTGGAGCCGCGGGATCCTCTCGACCATCTACCTGCATCCGCAGGCCGATGCCGCCCGGGTGCGGGCGCTCTACCGCGAGGCCTACGACCGCGAGCCGTTCGTGACGGTGCTGCCCGAGGGCCGCGCCGCCCAGCTCGCCCAGGTGGCCCACAACAACTCCTGCGTGCTGGCGGTCCACCCGGTGCGGGATTCGCGGACTGTCGTGGTTTCGGCGGCGATCGACAACCTGGTCAAGGGCGCGGCCGGCCAGGCGGTGCAGAACTTCAACATCCTGTTCGGCCTGGCGGAGACAGTCGGGTTGGAAGCCCCCGGCGGGAGGATCTGATGGCCTCGAGCCACAACAGCCTGATGGTGCTGAAAATCGGCGGGGGCGAGGTCGATGACCCCGAGTACCTGAAAAAGCTGGGGCGGACTGTCGCCGCCATGACCGCCAGCCGAAAGCTGCTGCTGGTCCACGGCGGGGGCAAGGAGATCGGCCGGATGATCGAGCAGCTCGGCGGAAAAACCGCGTTCCACGAGGGGCTGCGGATCACCGATGAGCTGGCGATCCAGGTGGTGGAGATGGTGCTCTCCGGGCTGGTCAACAAGCGGATTGTCGGGGCGCTGGTGGCCGCCGGGGTCAAGGCCCTGGGGCTGTCGGGCCGCGACCTGGCCCTGGTGCGGGCCAAAAAGCTCGAGGCCGAGGTCGACCTGGGTCAGGTCGGCGAGCCGGAAAAGATCAACGGCCGGTTCCTGCAGCAACTGCTGGAGCTGGAGCTGCTGCCGGTGATCTCGCCGGTGGGCCAGGGGGCCGATGGCCGGGCCTACAACATCAACGCCGACCATGTGGCCCGGGCGGTGGCGGTGGCGATGCGGGCCGAGGAGCTGGTGTTCCTCAGCAATGTCCCCTGCGTCTACGATGACACCCACCAGCTCAGCCGGCTCAACAGCCTCACCGCCAATGGGCTGATCGCCTCCGGAGTGATCGGCGGCGGGATGATCCCCAAGGTCCGCTCCGGGCTGGAGGCCCTGGAGCACGGGATCAAGAAGGTCATCATCACCGACCTGGAAGGACTGGAACAATACCTGCGTGGCCGGGAGTCGGCCACGGTGATCACGCGGTAGGACCGCGGGGATACTCAAGCGAGGGGAGCGGCGACAGTCATGAAGAAGAACGTGAAGAAGGTCGTGCTGGCATACTCGGGGGGACTGGACACCTCGGTGATCATCCCCTGGCTCAAGGAGAACTACCAGGGCTGCGAGGTGATCGCGTTCGCGGCCAATGTCGGCCAGCGCGAGGACCTGAGCGGGCTGGAGGCGAAGGCGAAAAAGACCGGCGCCAGCAAGTGCTATGTCCTCGACCTGCGCCGGGAGTTTGTCACCGACTACATCTGGAAAGTGCTGCGCAGCGGGGCGGTCTATGAGCGCCACTACCTGCTCGGCACCAGCATGGCCCGCCCGCTGATCGCCAAGTACCTGGTCAAGGTCGCCGAGGAGGAAGGGGCCGACTCGGTCAGCCACGGCGCCACCGGCAAGGGCAACGACCAGGTGCGGTTCGAGCTGACGGTCAAAGCCCTCAACCCCGACCTGAAGATCATCGCTCCCTGGCGCGAGTGGAACATCCGCAGCCGCGAGGATGCGATCGACTATGCCGCGGCCCGCCAGATCCCGATCACGGCCAGCCGCACCAAGATCTACTCCCGCGATGAGAACCTCTGGCACCTGAGCCACGAGGGCGGGATCCTGGAGGACCCCTGGAACGAGCCCGAGGAGGACATGTTCCAGCTGACAGTCGCTCCGGAAAAAGCTCCGGACAAGCCGACCTATGTCGAGCTCGAGTTCGACCAGGGCTACCCGGTGGCGGTCGATGGCAGCCGGCTGGACCCGGTGGCGCTGGTGGAGAGGCTCAACGACCTGGGCGGGGCCAACGGGATCGGCCGGGTGGACATGGTCGAGAACCGGCTGGTGGGGATGAAGAGCCGCGGGGTGTACGAGACCCCCGGCGGCGCGATCCTGATCGCCGCCCTGCGCGAGCTGGAGGAAATCTGCCTCGACCGCGAAACCCTGCGCTGGAAAGACCTGGCCGCCCAGAAGTACGCCGACCTCACCTACAACGGCCAGTGGTTCTTTTCCTTACGCGAGCAGCTGGATGCCTACCTGGATGAGGCGATGAAGTTTGTCTCCGGGACTGTCCGGCTCAAGCTCTACAAGGGCAATGTCATCCCGGCCGGGCGCAAAAGCCCGCACTCGCTCTACCGGATGGACTACGCCACGTTCGGCGAGGAAGCGGTCTACAACCAGCAGGATGCCGAGGGCTTCATCAACATCTTCGGCCTGCCGCTGACTGTCGATGCGATCCTCGCCCGCGAGGGCGGACGCCCGAACAGCCGCCGCCAGTTCAAAAAGGCGTAATGCTGAATGCTGCGGGGGGAGGGCGGAAAATCCCGTTGGTCGGGATTTTCCGCCCTCCCCCCGAACCCCCTACCCACTTTCCCAAACTTTTTCGCCGGCAGGGAGGCGCGGGAAGCCCGGAGTCCGCGGTCAGGGCGACCGGCCGGCATCTGTTCCAACAACATCGGCGATAAGTGGGATTGGCTCGACAGGGGGGTTGGGTCAGCAGCTCCTGTAGGGGCCGGCCCCCGTGCCGGCCCTGAAAAACACAACCCCCGGTTTCCCCCTTTGCTAGGCTGTGTCTGAAAAGAGTGCTTTGAAGTACTGGCGGATCATGGCCAGCTTGAGCATGGCCAGGAAGCTGACGGCCAGCTTCTCAAAGCGAGTGCCGATCCGGCGCCATTCTTTGAGCCAGCCGACGCATTGTTCGATGACACTGCGCCGGCGATAGCTCTGCTGGTCAAAGGCACGACTGCTCTTTCTCTGGTTGGACTTGCGCGGGATCAGCGCCCTGATCCGATGTGCCCGCAACGAGCGGCGGATCGAACGGATAGCTGTAGCCTTTGTCGCCCGCCAGCCGGGCGGGGACGCTGGCGAGGACGGCCCGCCAGGTCTGAGGGATGGCTGATGCTCGTTCAGCAGGGTCTCGGAGCTGGGTGGCCTCCTGCCGCTGGCCGGGGGTCAAGGTCACGGCCAGGGGCAGGCCGTGGCTGTCGGTCACCAGGTGAAGCTTGCTGCCGAAGCCGCCTCGGGAGCGGCCTAAGGCATGGTCCTCGGGCTCGTGCTGGTGCTGGACGAGACTTTTTTTAAAGCCCCGGCGGCGGCCCGACTGGCCCGAATCGAGGAGCCATCGATGCACCAGAAGCTCCCAGTCGAGCTTGCCCTGGCGGTCCAGCTGCAGCCGCAGGGATTTGATAAATGCGATCAAAGGTGCCGTCGTTTCGCCAGTTGCGATAGTAGTCATAGACCGTCTGCCAGGGGCCGAAGCGCTCAGGCAGGTCACGCCAGGGAGGAGCCGCTGCAGAGCACCCACATGATGCCGTCCATCATCTGGCGGGGGTCCCGGGGCTTGCGGCCGGTCGTGGCGGTGCGCTTGGGCAGATATGGTTCGATCAGCTTCCACTGCTCGTCGGTCAGTTCGTATCGCTTCATGATCCAACCCTCCTCTCTTATCTTTAAACGAGGAGGATCAGATAAATGTTATCAGACACAGCCTAAGGGGGATCAACAGCACTGCCGGCCCGCTGGTCTCCCACGGGCGCGGCATGCCGCGCCCCTACGATGGGCTCTGGGATGGCTGCCGCAACCTCAAGTTATGCAGTATCAACGGGATCGATGGGCGGGGCGTCCGGCCGGACGCCCCGGGCCATCTCCGGGCAGGCACGGGGGCCTGCCCCTACGCAAGATTCCGCGGTAGGGCGGTCTTTTGGGCCGCGGCTGGAGGCAAGGGAAAGCGGCGGATGAGCCGCGTAATTTCCATCGCGGCTGGGGTGGAATGAGAGAGCCCGGCAGGCCATGCGTTGCAGCGCCAGGGATGGCGCGAAACGCGGCGCGCACCGCGGGAGCGTCTTACCTTCGAGGCACACCGAAGGTTATTGAAAAGCTGATAGTGATTCAGCTTCGCGGCCTTGGCTTCATAAGACTCTTGCTACTTCTGGTCACAGAAGTAAGAAAAGTCGTAAGGCTACAGTGAAACAGGAGCTGGCTGGAATTTTCCTGGAATACACGGATGAACTAAAAGGGGAGCCGATGGCCAAGCCCAGCGACAAAGCCTGGGGCGGACGGTTCGAGCGCCCGGTCGACCCATTGATGGAGAAGTTCAATGCCTCGATCGGGTTCGACCGCCGGATGTGGCGCGAGGACATCGCCGGCAGCCGGGCTTACGCCGCGGCCCTGGAGCGCGCCGGGATCATCACGCCCGAGGAGCGCCGGATGCTGGATGAGGGCCTGCGCCGGGTCGGCGAGGAGATCGCGGCCGGAGCTTTCCAGTTCCGCGAACAGGACGAGGACATCCACATGGCGGTGGAGCGGCGGCTGACCGAGCTGGTCGGCCCGGTGGGCGGCAAACTCCATACCGGCCGCAGCCGCAACGACCAGGTGGCCACCGACCTGCGCCTCTGGCTCAAAAACGCGGTGAATGAGCAGCTCGCCGCCCTGGATGGGCTGCGGCGGGCGCTGGTGGAACGGGCCGCGGGGCAGGAGGAAACCCTGCTGCCGGGCTTCACCCACCTGCAGCAGGCCCAGCCGGTGAGCCTGGCCCACTGGCTGCTGTCGTTCTTCTGGATGTTCGGGCGCGACCGCGGAAGGTTTGTCGACCTGGCCGCCCGGGCCGATGAACTGCCCCTCGGGGCGGGGGCCCTCGCCGGCCACGCCCTGGGGATCGACCGGGAGTTCCTGGCGGCCGAGCTGGGGTTCGCCCGGGTCAGCCCCAACAGCCTGGATGCGGTCAGCGACCGGGATGCTGTCGCCGAGTTCATGCATGCCGCGGCGCTGGCCATGGCGCACCTGTCGCGCCTGGCCGAGGACCTGATCATCTGGTCCAGCTCCGGCTACCGCTATGTCACCCTGAGCGATGCCTACTCCACCGGCTCGAGCCTGATGCCCCAGAAGAAAAACCCGGACGCCCTGGAGCTGCTGCGGGGCAAGACCGGGCGGGTGATCGGCCGGCTGGCGGGGTTCCTGGCCACCCTCAAGGGGCTGCCCTCCACCTACAACAAGGACCTGCAGGAGGACAAGGAGCCGCTGTTCGACTGCCATGACACCCTGCACGATGCCTTACGGATCGCGGCGGGGCTGATCGGGTCCCTGGAGTTCCACCCGGAGCGGATGGCGGCCAGCCTGGATGATTTCCTGCTGGCCACCGACCTGGCCGACTACCTGGTGCGCAAGGGGCTGCCCTTCCGCCAGGCTCACGAGGCGGTGGGCAAAGTGGTCGGCCGTTGCGAGCGGCGGGGATTGGGCTTGCGCGAGCTGCCGCTGGAGGATTATCGCGCGGTGAACGAGCTGTTTGGGGAGGACTTGGGCCGGGCGCTGGACTTCCGGGCCTCGCTGGCGGCGCGAAGCTCCACCGGCGGCACCGCCCCGGAGGCGGTCCGGCGGCAGTTGGAACAGGCCCGGGAGGAGCTGGAGCGGTAGGGCAAACATGACACCCCCCTGGTCCCGATAGAATCGGGACCATCCCCCCTCCCGGGGGGACTTTAAGGCGCCACCTCCGGTGTCCCCCTTTGGTAAGGGGGATCGTTCCCGCTTCGCCCCGGTCAATGCTGCAAATAGTAATCAGGCTCTTGGTAGAGGCGGGTTTTAAACCCGCCACTACGCCGGCAGGCGCTATCCACCGGCTGCCGTCCCTGCTCCCGCCGCGGGCGGGCCGGGGTGTGTGCCGATGAAGTCACGGGTGAACGAACAGGGCCGCCTCCCGGCTTGGGGAGGCGGCCCATCGTGCTTTCAAGCGCCTGGAGCGCCTTACGGCCGGTGCTCGCGGACTGCCTCGTCCCGCACCAGGTTCTCGACCAGCCGGATCAGCAGCCGCACCCCGTACCCGGTCCCGCCGATACTCTGGTAGTGGCGGCGCTTGTCGGACCAGGCCGGCCCGGCGATGTCCAGGTGCACCCAGGGCTTTTTCCCCACGAACCGCTCCAGGAACAGCCCGCCGACAATCGAGCCGCCCCAGCGCGAGGGTCCGACATTCTTGACATCGGCGATCTCGCTCTTGATGCTGTCGGCCATGTCCGGGTCGAGCGGCAGCTCGTGGCACTTCTCGCCGCTCTGCTCCGCGGCGCGCAGCACCAGGGAGAGCCAGTCGCGCTCGTTGCCCATCGCCCCGGCGGTGAACGGCCCCAGCCCGACCACGCAGGCGCCGGTCAGAGTGGCCAGGTCGATGATCATCCCGGCCTCGAGCTTGGTCACCGCCCAGCTCAGGGCATCGGCCAGGGTCAGCCGCCCCTCGGCATCGGTGTTGCCGACTTCGATCGTCGTGCCGTTCATCGCCCGCACCACATCATCCGGGTGGTAGGCTTTTCCGCCGGGCATGTTCTCCACCGCGACCACCACCGCCGAGACCCGCAGCGGCAGCCTCAGCCGGGCGATCGCCGCGATCGAGGCGATCACCGCCGCCGCGCCGGCCATGTCCATCTTCATCGTGCTCATGAACTCGCCGGGCTTGAGGTTCAGCCCGCCGGAGTCGAAAGTCACCCCCTTGCCCACCAGCACCAGCCGGTTTTCCACCGCGGGCGCGGCCACCGGACGGTAGTCGAGCTGGATCAGGCAGGGACGGCTGGCGCTGCCCCGTCCCACCGCCAGGGAGGCCTGCAGCTTGTGGGAGGCCATCGCCTCCTCGTCCAGCACCAGGCATTCCAGCCCCTCGATCTCCCCGGCCAGGCGCTGGGCGCGGTCGGCCAGGGTCCGGGGGGTGAGCACCTCCGGGATCTCGTTGACCAGGTCGCGGGCCAGGGCGACACTCTCGGCCACCACCGCGGCATGGGCGGCGATCACCGCCAGCTTGCCCTCCTCGCCGACCAGCGCTCCTTCCGGTCCGCAGGGGAAAAGCCGCACGGTTTCCGGGCCCTGGTACTGGGGCTGGTCATCCTCCTCCGTGCTCTTGTACTTGTCGAAACGGTAGAGGCCGAGCTGGAAGCCCTCCAGCAGGGCCCCGGCCATCTCCTCCAGCTCGAAGCCGGCTCCGGGCGGGGGACAGCAGGCCAGCACCAGCGCGCCCGCCCGGTAACGGCGGGCCCAGTCCGCGGCCCGGCCGCCATGCCGCCGGACAGTTTCCAGGCTGACCTTGTCGGGCTCGCCCAGCCCCAGCAGCACCACTCTTCGCGGGCCGGCCTGGCCGAGGGTATCCAGCGACAGTGACTGGCCGAGCTTGCCCCGGAAGCTTTCCTCCCGGGCGATTCTTCCCAGCGCGCCCTGCAGGCGGCGGTCCAGTCCGGCCACCAGCGGGTGTTCCAGCCCCCGCCCCTGGAGCACGGCCAGCACCGCCAGCTCGCCCGGCTCGCTCCATTCGATGTTTTCCGCGATTTCGACCCGCATGCTGCTCATCCTCCCCTCTCATGGTAAACGACTGCGCCTCCCGCGGGTATCCGCCGACCGGGAGGCGCAACCGGCATGTCTCTGTCACTCCCGCATCCTCAGGGGAAGCGCGAGATCAACTCGTTCTTCTTGCCGAAAGCCTCCTGCGACTGCAGTTGCTTGCGCTCGGCCACCTGCTGGAAAGCCTGCTTTTCCCGCTCGTAGTGGATGTCGCCGGCGGTGTCGGCATAGAAGCGTGAGAGCTCCTGCAGGGTCCCGCCGTAGAAACCCAGAATGCGGACCGGGTTGTAGAACCCCCCCAGAAACTCGCTGATCCGGCCGTTCGGGTAGAACTTCTCGGTGCGGGTCTTGTACAACTCCTTGGCGTAGTCTTCCAGCGAGAGTTCTCCGAGCTCCGCCGCCCCCTGGGAGGCCTCGAGCTGGCCGAGGACTTCCTGGAAGCTGTCCAGATCGGACTGGCTGGTCTCCCGGAGTCCCTGCAGGAAAGCGGTGATCTTGCTGCGGTCTCCCGCCCTCTCGAGGAAACGATCCAGGAACCCGATCCCGTCCTTCTCGATCTGGACTGCGAGCTTGATCACCTGAATGTCCTGGCTGCGGTTGTCACCCATGTTCGACTTACCTCTGCTGAAAGTCCAAGAAGCCGGTCGTGCGGGAGCGGGCGCCCAGCGGGTGGGATTGCCTCGGGCTTTCCCCGGCGGGCCTTTCGCCGACTTGTCGAGGATAAGATATTTTTGTGCATGGCGCTTGTCAACATTTTAAGCTTGCCCGGGGCGACAGGCGGCAGGGATGAGGTTAACTTGATGATTGTCATGCCAGTTCCGCGATGATGGATTGCCGTCACGAACCCCGGCGGAGAGCAAGAGCCTGGCGGGGCCACAAGTTTCCGCCGGCAATTCCCCAGGCGGTGTTGCAGACTCATGACTTTTTTGTTTTTTTGTCCTGTTGTAACCAAAAGGACCAAAAGTTTTTGCGGCGCAAAACTCGCCGGGTGGCGGTGCATGAGTCACCTTGATCCTGGCCTGCCGGCTGAAAACCCCTGGCTATGTAGTCAACTCATTGATTGTCATTGTTTTTCTTCTTTTGTGACCAAAAGAAGCAAAAGTCTTTGCGGCGCAAAACTCGCCCACCACTGATGGTATTCAATTGGCTGCTGGTAATCCTGCGATCTTTACGCTACCAATGTGCGTGGGCAGCGCTGACGCGCATCTGCCAGTCAGTTCTTGCCTCCCATATGACCGTCATGGGATCGTTGGTCATAACCGCTGCAATGGTGTAGCTCATACAGTTGCGCCGCGGTGGCGGCTACGCCGCCTGGGGGTGAAAGGCCAAGGACTGCCCCCCCCGCCTCGGGAGTAACTTTATCCTAATTGATAGAGCCACCTGCA
This sequence comes from Candidatus Glassiibacteriota bacterium, assembly GCA_963752515.1. GTDB lineage: Bacteria > Gemmatimonadota > Glassbacteria > GWA2-58-10 > GWA2-58-10 > CAVVYO01. The sequence goes on from CAVVYO010000002.1 coordinate 171,443, forward strand.
CATCAAACTAGCGAAAAAGTTTGGGAAAGAGGGAGGGGGCCCGGGGGAGGGAGCAAACCTTTTTCAAAAGGTTTGCTCCCTCCCCCGGAACAGATGGGATTATTTATCGGATGTTCAGGGCAGGGCCTTGCGGCGGCGCAGGATCCATTCCGCGGCCAGCAGCGCCACCAGCGCCAGGTAGACCCAGTTGCTGCGGGCGGGCCGCATGCCGGGCGGTGGCATCGGCCGCGACCCGGCCGGGAGCGGTCACCGCGGCGGGCCCGGGGCGAAAGCCCCCGCCGGTGGCCCGGGCCAGGGCGGCGGTGAGGGCGGTATCCGGCCCGGGAGCGGCCAGCTCGGGGCTGTAGCGTTCCACCGCGAATTCCCCCGCGGCTTCCGGCCGGGCGCCATCGGTCCCGGCGGGCCCGCTGGCCCGGTACTGGTAGATCCCGGGCGGCAGCACCCCGAGGCTCGCGGCGAGCGCCCCTTCCGCCGCGGGCAGCAGAGTCCGCGTGGCGACAGTGTCCGCCGGGCCATCCGTTGTCACCCGCTCGACCGCGAGGCTGACCCCGGCCGCGGCGCTGTCGGCGGGAGCGGACTCCAGCCGGCCGGCGAACTCCACCGGCTCTCCGCGGGAGAACACCTCGCGCACCGGGCGCAAGGCGAGCTCGGCGCTCGCCCCGCCGCCCATCAGCCAGCGGGCCAGCTCATCCCAGAGATGGCCATAGAGCTGGGGATCGCCGCTTTCCTGTCCCTGCATGTGCCAGCGCCAGAGGCCCTGCCCGAGCACCAGCACCGTGCGGGCCTGCTCCAGCGGCCGGGCCACCAGCAGCGCCTCGCCCGGCCCGGCCTGGACCCCGCCGGCCGGCCCGGGACGCGGGGCGGTGCGGGCCAGCACCTCGGCGGCAGGGACCAGCGGCGGGGTACGGTAGACCCGCTCCACGGGCGGCAGGTTGTCGCGGGTGGAGGACCCGGAGAGGATGCCATAGCGGTCGAGGGCGTAGAGCCGGGAGGGAGCGGCGGGGGCCTCGAGCGGGGCCAGCGCCGCGGGATTTCCGATGAACGGCAGCAGACGGGAGAGCGCCCGGGGCAGGCGCGCGGGATCGAGCTCGCCGGAGGGCCAGAGCACCAGCCCGGGTTTTCCCCGTCGCACTACTTCCGCCGCGAGCCCCAGGAACTCCGTCCCGAACCGCTCCAACTCGCCGTGGAGCACCAGCAGCTCGGCCCGGGACAGCTCCTCCCGGTCCGGCAGCGGTCCCGCGGTGAACGCTTTCCCGCGCTCGCTGCGGCGCACCCGCGGCGTGCCATCGGCATCGCGCAGCAGCAGCAGCCGGGTCAGCTCCCAGTCCTCGCCCTGGGCCAGGACGCGGCCGAGGAAAGTCAGGTCCCAGTCCGGGGAGTCGCTCACCAGCAGCAGCTTGCGCCCGGCCTCGCGCACTGTCACCCGGGCCAGGCGCTGGTTGTTGCGGCCGGTCCACTCCCCCTCCAGCGGGCGCAAGGTGGCGCGCAGCCAGTATTCGCCGGGGGAGGGAGCGGGCAGGCGGATGGTGTGGGAACGGTAGCGCGCGCCGGGGGCGGGCGGAGCCAGCTCGCGGGCGACAGTGCGGCCCTCCAGCTCCAGCTCGACTGTCACCCGCTCGGGCCAGGGAGCGGACCCGGCGTTCACCAGGGCCAGGGAGAGCTCCAGCTCCAGCTCGCCATCGCGGTAGGCGGGACGGGTCTGCCCGAGGGCGGCCAGGGCCAGGTCCGGGCCGGCGGGCGGCTCGCCGGCGGAGACCACCTCCAGCGGCGGCAGGCGTTCGGCCAGGGAGACGGGGTCGCGGCCGGAGTTCACCACCCCATCGGTGACCAGCACCAGCCGGTCCCAGGAGCGCTGATCCCCGGCCAGCAGCGCCTCCAGGGCGGAGGCCAGGTCGGTGCGGTCGGCGGGCTCGCCGGCGGACAACTCCGCGGGGGAGTCCAGCGCCTCCAGCTCGCGCCCGAAAGAAAAGTACTCGAAATCGGCCTGCGTCTCCTCGACCGACCGCCACCCGGCCAGCGCCGCCTCCAGGCGGGAGAGGCTGTCCGGCCCGCCCCCGGCGGAAGAGGGCAGCCACATGCTGGCCGAGCGGTCGACCAGCACCGCCACCCGCTCCGCCCGCTGATGGGTGCGGTGCAGGGTGACGAGCGGCTCGAAGATCAGAAACCCGATGGCCAGCACCACCAGGGCGCGCAAAGAGCCCAGCAGCAGCCGGTACCACAGCGGCAGGGGCGGCCAGGTGCGGCGATAGCTCCACCAGGTGACCGCCAGCGCGGCAAAGAGTGCGACAGCTACGATCAGCCGGAGCCACCCACCGCGGGCAGCCTCCAGGTCCAGCGCGAGTTGTTCCATCTCAATTCGATACCCATTTGGCGACAAAGCGTAAAGATGAAGGATGTTCCGGGGGGAGGGCGGAAACCTTTTGAAAAAGGTTTTCCGCCCTCCCCCCGGACCCCCTTCCCACCTTCCCAAACTTTCTCGCTAGTTTAATGCCAGCTGTCAGACAGCAAAGCAGGATCACACCCGCAACCCCAGCTCGCGCATCGCCGCGGCGACCGTGCGGAAGGAGCCGGTGACCAGCACCGGGCTGTCCCCGGCCTGATGAGCCAGCGCCAAAGCCTGGCCCATCCCCTCCGCCAGTTGCGCCCCCGCGTGCGGGGCCCGGGTTCGCGCCAGGCGCAGCAGCTTTTGCGGATCGACTCCGCCGCCGGGACGGTCGGCGCGGCCGAAATCCACCACCGGAAAGATGAAGCGCTCGGCCACCCGGCCCAGCGCCCCCAGGAACCGCCCGGCCTCCTTGTCCGCGGCCAGGGCGACAATCGCGGTCGCCGGGCGGCCGCCGAACACCAGCCGGAACACATGGGCCAACCTTCCCGCGGCGGCCGGGTTGTGGGCCACATCGAGGATCAGCCCGCCGGGGAAACCCTCCGCGCTCACCCGCTGGAAACGGCCCGGCCAGTTTAGGCGCTCCAGGGCCTCCCGCGCGAGGGCGGGTTCCAGCGGCTTCCCCAGGCGCTCCAGCAGCACCACCGCCGCCCACAGTCCCAGCGCCAGGTTGCGTTGCTGATGCAGGCCGTAGAGCGGCGCGCGGACCTCCTCCAGGGCGAAACCCGGGCCCCGGCAGTCGAAACGCGAGCCGCCCGCGATTGTTGCGCCGCGTCCCCGCAGGCGCACTTGCTCATCGAACAGCAGCAGCGGGCTGCCGGCCGCGCGAGCGGCGGCGGCGATCGCCTCCAGGGCCGAACGCTTGCGCTCGGCCACCAGCAGCGGCACCCCCGGCTTGGCGATCCCCGCCTTCTCCGCGGCGATATGGGCCAGGGTCGGACCCAGGTACTGGCGGTGCTCCAGCCCGATCGAGGTGATCGCCGCCACCGCGGGCACGATCACATTGGTGGCATCGAACCGCCCGCCGAGCCCCACCTCCACCGCCGCGGCCTGGACCCCGGCGGCGCGGAACCAGTCGAACCCCAGGGCGGTGACCGCCTCGAAAAAAGTCACCCGCCGCGCGGCCAGGGCTGTCAGGTGCGTTTCCATCCAGGCGGCGAAAAACTCCGCCGGCAGGGGTTCCCCGCGCACCCGGATCCGCTCCTCCAGCGCCAGCAGGTGCGGGCTGGTGTAGAGTCCGCTCACCAGGCCGTGGGCGCGCAGCACCGCCTCGCAGGCGGCGGCGGCGGTCCCCTTGCCGTTGGTCCCGGCGATGTGGGCGGAAAGAAAAGTCTCCTGGGGATTGCCCAGCTCGGCCAGCACGGCGCGGATGTGCTCCAGCCCAAGCTTCATCCCGAAACGCTGCAGCTCGTAAAGCGCCTGCTCCGCGCGAGACCCGCCGGCTGATTCTGGTCCGGTCACAGCAGCTCCCGGTAGTGCTCCCGTACTTTCGCGAAAATCCGCACCACATCCTCCAGCTCCTCGCGCTCGGCCAGCAGCAGGCTCTGCAGCAGCCACAGCGCCTCGCCCGCGCAGGCGCGCTCCGCCACCGGGCAGTGGAACTGCGCGCCGTAGTCGATCACCCGGCCGCGGTACTGGTGGCTGCGGATGCGGTCGAAGGGGCCGGTCTCTTTCTCGAGGAACAGCGGCTGGCGGTTGATCGGCAGGCCATAGCCGCCGTGCAGGAGCTTCAGCCCCTCGGCCTTGAGGGCGGCGATCAGCCGGTCGCGGGAGAGCCCCTCCCAGGCCGCGCAGTCGTAGCGCAGGATCAGCATGTGGCAGCTCACCGCGGTGACATAGTCCGGGACCGCCAGCGGGCGCAGCCCCTCGATTTTCCCCAGGCGCTCGCGCAGGAAACGGGCGTTTTCCTGGCGGCGGCGGTGCATCTCGGGGAACCGCTCGAGCTGGACCAGGATCACCGCGGCCTGCAGCTCGCTCAGCCGGTAGTTGCCGCCCAGGCGCACGTGCAGGTGCCAGTCGCCATCCTGCTTGCGGCCGCAGTTGACCACCGAGCGCAGGCGGATGGCCAGCTCATCGTCATCGCTGACCAGCATCCCGCCCTCGCCGGCGGTGATGTGCTTGCTGCTCTGGAAGCTGAACGCTCCGGCGGCGCCGATCGCCCCGACCTTGCGGCCATGGTGCTCGCTGCCCCAGGCCTGGCAGGCATCCTCGATGATTGTCAGCCGGTGGCGCTCGGCGATCCCTCGCAGGGCGTCCAGGTCGGCGGGCAGGCCGGCCAGGTGCACCGGCATGATCGCCCGGGTGTTGGGGGTGAGCGCGGCCTCGACCGAGCGCGGGTCGAGGTTGTAGGTGTCGGGGTCGATGTCGGCGAACACCGGGACCAGGTTGGCCTCCAGCACCGCGGTGGCGCTGGCGACAAAGGTGTAGGCCGGGACCACCACCTCGGCGCCGGCCGGCAGCCCGGCGGCCTGGAGAGCGACCTTGAGGGCGACTGTCCCGCTGGTGCAGGCGATCCCGTGGCGGGCCTGCTGGAACTCGGCGAAACGCCGCTCCAGGGCGGCCACCCGGTCGCCCTGGGCCATCCCCCAGCGCCCGCTCTCGATCACGTCCTTGACCGCCTCCAGCTCCTGTCCATCCCAGACCGGCCAGCCGGGAAACGGCCGGGTCCGGACCGGGCTGCCCCCGTTGAGCGCCAGCTGCGACATCGAGCCTCCTCCTTGCGCGTTGAAGATCGAAAACCGCGACGATACTCTCATCCTGACTTGCTATTAGATCACCAAGATCAAACCAGCGAAAAAGTTTGGGAAAGTGGAAGGGGGGCCCGGGGGGAGGGCGGAAAACCTTTTTCAAAAGGTTTCCGCCCTCCCCCCGGAAATCCCGCCTTTGTGGTTAAAGTAATCTTAAACGAACACCTCGACCCGGGCGGCGGGCAGGGCCAGCCGCGCCCGGGCGGCGATCGCCTCCAGCCCGGTCCGGCCCAGCGGCAGCAGGCGGGAGTCGGCGGGAGCGCGGTCGAGGGAGTAGACCTGGACCGCGCTCGGGGCGATCCGCGCCAGGCGCTGCGCCCAGGCCTCGACCTCCTCCGGATCGGAGTTGGCGCCCTCCCCGGCGAAAAACAGCGACTGCAGCTCCAGCGGGCGAAGCTCCGCCAGGGCGGCGGTCACCTGCTCCAGGCTCACCCCGCGCGGGGGGCGGTTCACCCGGCGGAAAGTTTCCTCGCGCCCGGCATCGAGCTTCATGATCCGCCGGTCGAGCAGGAGGAACCCCGCGCGACAGGCCGGATCGAGGATGGTCGAGCTGTTGGAGAGGATCGCCAGCGGCAGGCCCGGGCGCAGCTCATCGCGCACCGCCCGCACCGCGGCCACCAGCTCGGCGAACCGCGGGTGCAGGCTGGGCTCGCCATTGCCGGCCAGGGTCAGCGAGTCCAGCTCCCCGGCCGCGGGCAAGGCCTCCCGCACCGCCGCGGCCACCTCCGCGACAGTGGGCAGGGCGCGCGCCTCACGCTCCAGCGCCTCCGGGTCGCAGCCGGTCCAGCCGTACTGGCAGTAGAGGCAGTCGAAACTGCAGACCTTGCGCGCGACCGGCAGGATGTTCACCCCCAGCGACCGCCCGAGCCTGCGCGAGGCGATCGGGCCATAGATGATCTGCCGCTGCAGCGGGCGTTCCTTCATTTTTTCGCCTTCCAACACCAAAGGATTTGTCGACAAAGGCGAGAAGATGAGCTGATGTTCCGGGGGAGGGCGGAAACCTTTTGAAAAAGGTTCTCCGCCCTCCCCCGGGCCCCCTCCCACCTTCCCAAACTTTTTCGATAGTTCAATGCTGAAGATCAGGCGGCAAGCCGGTACAACCCTCCCTAGCCCAGGCCGGGCAGCCCGAGCAGGTAGTACAGGCAGATCGCCAGCCCCAGCCCGAGGGACAGCAGCTCCAGCCGCAGGCTTTTCCCCTTGGAGAACGCCAGGTAGCACCCGCTGAGCACGATCAGGGCCATCCCGAGCGACACCGCGTCGATCATCAGGCCCCAGAGCCGGGTCGGGAGCCAGTCGCGGCGGTTGTCCTCGCGGCCGATCCGTACCCCGGTGGCGGTGTGCAGCATCTGGAAAGCGCCGAAAGCGTTGACCCGGGTCGATTCCAGGGTGGCCCTTCCTGTCGCGGGCCAGGCCTTGAGCTGGAGGATCGTGCCGGGGCGGGCGATGGTCAGCGTTAGGCTGTCCCCGCCGGGGAAAGAGCGCACCTGCTCCAGCTCGCCCACCAGGCCCAGCCGGTCGATCAGCTCCCGCGCCCGGCCATTGTCATCCTGGGCCGTGAGCGGCGCGAAAGTGCGCTCCTCGAACGCCTGCTCGCGGCTATTCCAGAAGCCGGAGATGCTCCACTTCGGGTGGTTGAGCATCAGGCCCGACAACGCGAACAGCCAGATCCCGGCCAGCAGGAACAGGCCGAGGTAAAGGTGGCCCTTCCAGCAGAGGCGCTTCACTTGAGTCGCATTCATTTTCATCGGTCTGTCTCCGCGCCGCCTCAGATGAGCATTACGATCAGGATCGCCAGCAGCATGGTTCCGCTGCCGAACATCACCAGCCCGGTGCGCCGCGGCGCCCCCAGGGCCAGCCAGAGCCAGACCCCGCTGGCGCCGAGAAACAGGGTCAGCAGCACCGAGCTGTCGGCCAGCAGGCCCCAGAGCCGGGTCGGCCACCAGTTGCCGCGGATCGCCGCCACGTGTGGCCCGGGCGACCGGTGCAGGTAGAGCAGGGCCTCCCAGAGGCCGGTCTGCTCCCGCTCCACCCGGGCGGTGGCGGCGGCCAGGTCGACATTGACTGTCACCCGCTCGCCGGGGCGGCCGACCGGGATATAGAGCGAGTTGGGCTCCCGGCCGACAAAGACGATTTCGCCCGCGATCCCGAGCTGGTCCAGCACCTGCCGGGCCAGGGGCAGGTTGTCCAAGGCGGGATCGAGCCGCAGGGCGGACACCACCGCCTCGGACTGCGGGCCGGCGGCGGGGCCGAGGGCATGGTTGAACGCCACCGCGGTCAGGGCGTAGATCAGCAGCCACGGGCTGATGAACAGTCCGGCCAGCAGGTGCCCCTGGCTGATGGGTTGTCGCAGGTTCATGGTCAGCATTTCCTTTCCGGCCTTACTCGAAGACCACCCGGGCGAAACGGCGCTTGCCGGCCCGCAGGCAGTATTCGCCGTGGGGCTCGAGCGTGAATTTCGGATCCTCCACCCGGGCGTCATCGACAAACACCGCCCCCTGGCGGATCAGCCGACCGGCCTCGCTGGAGCTGGACACCAGCTCCAGCTCGCGCAGCAGGCCCGCCAGCCAGACCGGCTCGCCGCCGGCCGGGAGATGGAACTCCGGCAGGTCCTCGGGACGGTCCTTGCGCACCACCACCCGCTCAAAATGCTCGCGGGCGGCATTGGCCCCCTGCTCGCCATGATAGAGGGCGACCACCCGCCAGGCCAGCTCGTGCTTGTCATCGCGGGGATTGCCCTGGCCGGACTCCAGCCGGGCCTTGATCGAGGGCAGCTCGTGCACATCGACCCGCGAGACCAGCTCGAAGTAGGGGTAGATCAGCTCGTCCGGGATCGACATCAGCTTGCCGTACATCTCTTCCGGGCTCTCGGTCACCCCGACATAGTTGCCCAGGCTCTTGGACATCTTGTGGGCGCCATCGGTGCCGACCAGCAGCGGCATGGTCACCACCACCTGGGGCGCCTGGTTCCAGTCGCGTTGCAGCTCGCGGCCGACCAGCAGGTTGAACTTCTGGTCCGTGCCGCCCAACTCGACATCGGCCTTGAGGGCCACCGAGTCATAGCCCTGGAACAGCGGGTAGAGGAACTCGAGGATCGAGATCGGCCGCCCCTCGGCGTAGCGCCTGGCGAAATCATCGCGCTCGAGCATCCGGGCGACCGTGTACAGCCCGCACAGGCGCAGCACCCCCTCGACCCCCAGCTCACCCAGCCAGCGGCTGTTGAAATCCACCGCGGTCTGCGCGGGGTCGAGGATCTTGAACACCTGCTCCTTGTAGCTCTCGGCATTGCGGAGCACCTCCTCGCGGCTCATGCGACGGCGGGTCTCGTTGCGGCCGGTGGGGTCGCCGATCATCGCCGTGAAGTCGCCGATCAGGAACACCACCCGGTGGCCCAGCACCTGAAAGTCGCGCAGCTTCTGGATCGAGACCGTGTGGCCGAGGTGGATGTCGGGCGCGGTGGGATCGAAGCCCTGCTTGACAGTCAGCGGGCGGCCGGTCTGGAGGGCGCGCTCCAGCTTGCGGGAGAGCTCCTCCTCGGAGATGATCTCCACCGTGCCGCGGCGGATGAGGTCCATCTGTTCGTTGAGCGGCGGAAAGGCCATGATCGCTGTCCTCTCGACTGCGTTCGTCCTTGGCTGACGGGAAAAAATCCCCCGAAGGGGAGTAAAATGTTATTGAATAACATATAATTGATTAAAAGGCAAGCCCGGCGTGCGGCGCGGGGCTTTCGGCGGACTTGCCTGATCGAAGTCAAGTGTTTATCTTTCAAGCCGCTCGATTCTTCGCAGGCTGCGACAGTCCCGGGATGGAAGGTGCGATGGCGCGAAAACACGCGAACAACCACGAGGGCGACGCGGACCAGGGTCCCGGCTACTGGAACCTGGCGCGGGTGGTGCTGCTGGTGGTGGTGAGCACGATCTTCTTCTCGCTGGGGATCGGGCTGCAACTGATGCGCTTCTTCCGCTCCGAGCTGCCCTCGATCGCCAAGATGGAGCTGGACCCGCCCAACATGGTCACCCGGATCTTCTCGTCCGACAGCGTGCAACTGGCCGAGCTCTATACCGAGCGCCGGGTGCCGGTGTCGCTGGAGCTGATCCCGCGCGACCTGAAAGCCGCCCTGCTCTCGGTCGAGGACCGCAAGTTCTACTCCCACTGGGGGATCGACTTCTGGGGCGTGGTGCGGGCGATGATCCACAACCAGGTCCGGGGCAAGATTGTCCAGGGCGGCTCGACCATCACCCAGCAGTTGGCCCGGGTGCTGTTCCTGACCCGGGAGAAGACTTACATCCGCAAGATCCGCGAGGCGATCCTGGCCCTGGAGATCGAGCGCACCTACACCAAGGATGAGATCCTCGAGCGCTACTTCAACCAGATCTATTTCGGCAGCGGGGCCTGGGGGATCCAGGAGGCGGCCCGCACCTACTTCGGCAAGGATGTCGGCGAGCTGGACCTGGCCGAGTGCGCCCTGCTGGCCGGGCTGCCCAACGCGCCCAGCCGCAACAACCCGCTGGCCGACATGGCCAACGCCATCGACCGTCGCAACTGGGTGATCACCTGCATGGATGAGACCGGCTACCTCAGCGGCCCCCAGGCGGACTCGCTGCGGCAGGTGCCGGTACGGCTGGCCCCCAAGGTCAACCGCGGCTGGATCGCCCCCTACTTTGTCGATCATGTCCGCCAGCAACTGATCCGCGACTACTCCGAGGATGAGCTCTACCGGCTGGGGCTGCAGGTCTACACCACCCTCGACCTGCGGCTGCAGCGGGCGGCGGAAACGGCGATGGAGCAGCACCTGCAGACCATCGAGGCCGGCAAGCTGCGCTACTTCCCGCACAAGACCCGGGCCCAGATCGTCGGCGCCGACTCGCTGGAGGCCCCGGAGCGCTCCCACACCACCTACCTGCAGGGGATGCTGCTGGCCCTCGACCCGGTCGATGGCGGGATCAAGGCGATGATCGGCGGGCGCAACTACTGGGAGAGCAAGTTCAACCGGGCGGTGCAGGCCCTGCGCCAGCCCGGCAGCTCCTTCAAGCCCTTTGTCTACACGGCGGCGATCGACAATGGGATCCCGGCCTGCCAGGTGTTCGAGGACTCGCCGATCTCGCTCCCCCAGGCCGATGGCACGATGTGGCAGCCCCAGAACTACGAGGGCGACTTCAATGGCCCGGTGACCATGCGCTACGGGCTGACCAAGTCGCTCAACCTGGTGGCGATCAAGACCCTGATGACCGTGGGCACCGAGACAGTCGCCGCGTATGCCCGCAAGATGGGGATCACCACCAACATTCCGCCCTATGAGTCGATCGCCATCGGCAGCGCCGATGTCTACCCGATCGAGCTGGTCGCGGCCTACACCGCTTTCGCCAACATGGGGGTGCGTTGCGAGCCGATGGCGATCAGCCAGATCCGCGACAATGAGGGCAACCTGCTGCGCAGCTTCGCCCCCCGGCGCGAGGAGGTGCTCAGCCCCCAGACCGCCTGCATCGTGGTCTCGATGCTGCAGGATGTGACCCGCTTCGGCACCGGGGCCGGGATGCGCGGCATGGGCTTTACCCGGCCATCGGCGGGCAAGACCGGCACCACCAACGACTATACCGATGCCTGGTTTGTCGGCTTCACCCCGGACCTGGTCTGCGGGGTCTGGATCGGCTTCGACCAGCCGCAGCGGATCACCAACGCCGGCACCGGCAGCCTGCTGGCGCTGCCGGTCTGGACCGAGTTCATGAAAGTGGCCCACGAGGGGATCGAGGAGCATGAGTTCGAGTTCCCCAGCGAGGGACTGACCACCCGCCGGGTCTGCAAGAGCTCGGGGCTGCTGGCCACCGACTTCTGCCCCGCCGGGACAGTCTACACCGAGATCTTCAAGGTGGGCACCGAGCCGGCCGACAACCAGGAGTGCTATGTCCACAAGCCCTCGATTTACTCGCACTGAGGCGGTTCGCCAGGGGCCTGCAGCCAAAGACCAGGGCCGCGAGGGTGGAGGGTAATCTCCAGTCTTCTGTTAATCCCCTAAATCCTGCGGATTTTTCTACTTTTTGTGACCAAAAAGTAGCAAAAAGTCCCTTGAAGCAGAAGCCGCGAAGCTGAAGCAGCTATCAATTCTTCAATCACCGACGGTGCGCCTGCGGGAGTTAGATCGCTCCTTTTGAGGTCGCCGCGTTTCGCGCCATCCCTGGCGCTGCAACGCCATGGCCTGCCGGCCTCTCTCGCTTCGTAGTAGTGGCCGCGATGGAAATAGGGAAAAATTACTCCGCTCTCCTTTGCCTCCAGCCGCGGCCCGAAAACCGCCACCACCACCCACCTTCCAAAGACACAACTGCTATTCCCCTGGCTGGTCAGCTTGAGCTTGACCGCTGTCGGTCGGGTTGGCCCGTAAGGGCGTCCGGCCGGACGCCCCTACGCTCGATCCCGTTGATGCTGCATAACTTGAGGTTGCCGCAGCCATCCCGGAGCCAATCGTCGGGGCGCGGGGGCCGGCCCCCGTGCCGGCCCTGTTCCAGCCCTTAAAAAACACAACCCCCTGTGTCCCCCTTTGCTAAGGGGGATTTGGTCCGGCTTCGGCCGGAGCTTTGAGCTAAGCGCTTGAACGATAGCGGTTTCGATCCCCTCTCGAGAGGGGTGGCCCGCCTGCGGCGGGCCGGGGTGTGTGCCTTTGCCGGACGCACAGCCTAGCTCCCCGACCCAGAGTTCATCACACCCTCTAGCGAAAAAGTTTGGGAAGTGGAAGGGGGGATCAGGGGGAAGGCATCCCTGGGGGAGGGAGGAAACCTTTTCCAAAAGGTTTCCTCCCTCCCCCGGAACGGCAGCGGTTGTTCTCAGCCGCGGGTGAAGCGGGCGAAACGCTCCCGCAGCTCGGCCTGGCGGACTTTCCAGCCGATCGCCACGAAATAGGGGTCGCGGCCGTGGACAGGGTACGCCGGGCGCTCCAGCAACTGCCCGCCCACCAGCTCGACATAGCGCGGCCCCTGGCCGAAATCCAGGTAGCCCTTGAGCCGCAGGATGTTTTCGCTGAGTTCGTTCACCGCAGCGACAAAGCTGGTGCGCGAGATCGGCCGGCGCGCCCGGAAGCTCTCGCTGAACACCGGGTCCGGCGGCTCGCGCAGGGCCGCGCCTGTCAATGGCCGGTGGGTGAGGCCCCACAGGAAGTCCTCCCCGATCCGGCCGTGGGAGACCTCGGCCAGCGGGGCTTGCGGGTTGAGCTCCCGCAGCGCCCGGCGCAGCCGCTCCAGCTCCGCCTCATCCACCAGGTCGACCTTGTTCAGCACCAGGCCATCCGCCCGGGCCGCCTGGCTCCTGGCGGCCTTGAGGTTGGGCAGCACCTTGAAGAAATTCAGGGCGTCCACCAGGCAGAGGTTGGCCCGGAGGTCGAAACGCGCGGCCAGGGCGGGGTCATCCACCAACGCCTCCAGCTCGCGGGGCTCGGCCACTCCGGTGGCCTCGATCAGCACCAGCTCCGGCGTCAGATCGCGAGCGATCCGCTCCAGCGCCAGCAGGAAATCCCCCCGCACGCAGCTGCAGAACAGGCTGCCCTTGTTGAGCTCGATCAGCGGGCGGTCGCCGGCCGCCACCAGCGAGCCATCCACCCCCAGCGCCCCGAACTCGTTGACCAGCAGCGCCAGCCGCCGCTCCCGCAGCGAGGGCAGGGTCAGCAGGTGGCCCAGCATCGTGGTCTTGCCCGCCCCCAGGTAGCCGGTGAGCAGCAGGACCGGGATCGCCGCGTTCATCGCAGGTCCTTGATCCATTCCTTGATGATGCCGGCCTCCGGCACCCCGTGCGCGGACTTGACCTGGTAGCTGGCCAGCACCACCGCCGGGGCCTGGACCGGGGCCAGCCCGTAGGCGTAGAACTCTTGGGGATCGCTCTGCAGACGGACCTCGACCTCCGCCCCCAGCTCCTTGATCGCGGTCTCGACATTGGCGCGCAGGCGGATGGTGGCCTCGTCCTCCTCGCGGCCGAGGATGAACAGGGTGGCCCGCCGCTGCTGGATCTTCAGCCGCAGCTTCTCGTTGATCCGCTTCTGGATCGCCGCGACCAGCTCGTCCCGCTTGGGGATGCGGGAGACAAAGGTGATCTGGCCGTCGATGCAGATGGTCGGGACGTTGCGGACCATCAGCGAGGTCATGAACACCAGCGACTCGCGGTGCTTGATCTTGTGCTCGCGCCACTCGACGATCCCCTCGAACTCGGGGGTCACCGCCTTGACCGCCTCGACCATGTACTGGCAGGGGGCGCAGGCCTCGGAGTCGAGCGTGATGATGTCGACGATGACCTTGTCGGCCTGCCCGTACTCGCTCATGTCGAGCCGGTCGCAGCCGGTCTGGCGCTCGCGGCCATCGCCCGGACCACCTGCCGCTGGTAGGGGTCGTGCACCAGCTCGGCCACGGCCTCGAGGTTGCGCGGCGGCGTGGCGTAGGGCAGGTCGCAGCCCGGGGCCAGCACGAAGCCGCGTGCCGCCGCCGATCTCCAGGCAGGCCATGGCGTTCGCTGGGCATCCAGCTCGCTGCCGAGCAGCAGCACGGTGGTCAGCTGCAGGTTGCCGCCGAAACTGATCCCGCGCGGCAGGCAGATGTCGCGCACGTAGTCCAGCGGGATGTTCTCATCGACCGAGATGTTGTCCGGCCGGCACTCGCACATCGCCTCGATGTTCTGCTGGGCATGGCCGCAGACAAAGAACGAGCCCAGGCGTCCGGCGGCGCGGATGCGGTCGAACACCGGGCCGACATGGGGGGTGACGAACTCGCGGAACTGGTCCGGCCCGATCTGGCTGGTCATCGGGTCGACCACGGCGACGACGTCGCAGCCGGCCTCGAGGTAATAGTCGGCCATCGCCTCGGCCACCCGGCGGCAGAAACCCATCAGCTCCTCGACTTCGGCCGGATCGTCGAACATCTTCATGAAGATGCCGGTGCCCAGCAGGTGCAGCGCCAGGGTGAACGGCCCGGTGATCAGGCCATAGAGCGCCACTTCCGGGTGGGCCCGGCGCAAGGAGCGCGTGGCCTCCAGCGCCAGGGCGATCCGGCCCTCCTCGGGCCCGGGCACCCGCAACTGGTCCAGCCGGACCCCGTGCTCCAGCGGGTGGCGGCTGACCGCGGGCGGGTTCTCCGGGGCCCAGGCCAGCTCGCAGCCCAGGGCCTCGGCCTCGATCTGCAGGTCGAACAGCACCGGAATGCCATCGGGGCGGTAGCGACGGATCGCCTCGCCCACCCCGCGGAAGATCAGTTCCCCGCTCTTCAGGTACTCCTCGGCCCCGATCCCCAGCAGCGCGGCCGCGTGGCAGCCGACAAACGGCACCCAGGGGGCGCGGTCGACCTCCCGGCAACGCAGGGCCCGCAGCAGGCGTTCCCGGCCGCTCTCCGGCATCCCGGCGGCCACCGGCGCGATGATTCCCGGTTCAGCGCTCTCCATCTTCCTCCCCGTCGATTTCCTCCTGGAACTGCCGGAGCAGGTGAAACAGCGAGTTCATCGCCTCGGAGACCTTGAGCAGGGCCTGCTCGATCCCCCCGATCCGCTCCAGCAGGCCGGCGTTGACCACTTCCAGGTTCTCCACCCTCTGGCGCAGCGTGGCGAGTTCCTGCTCCAGCCTGGCTTGATGTTCCTGGTCCGACATCGGGCGCTCCCTTTCGCATAAGTTGGCCCCGCCGCTGCCGGGGCGGAATTGTCCATCACCGGACGAGCGGTAAAGATAAACCGCCGGCCCGGCTCTGACAAGCCCGACCGGCCCGCCGCGCGGCAGCAAAAAAAAGCGGCGGCGATGGGAAATATTCCGCATTCAGCTATTGCCGTCGCGGGCCGGCCCTTTTAATATTCGACAATCCCGCGGCCAGGCCCGGAACAGGCCGCGGGGGACAGGTGGGGAGGGGGAGGGAAGCTGTCCCACAGCCAGCGAATTCCCACTCGCCCGGCCGGCGACACCTGCCGGCCCGGCGGCTTCCACCCCACCCGCACCCGGGAGCGCTCACCCATGTTCTACGCCGCCCTCGTCGTTGTCATCTACCTGCTGCTGATCGGCTACCTCGGCTTCCTCGGCTACAAGAAAACCACCAGCACCACCGATTACCTGCTGGCCGGCCGCGGAGTGCACCCCTATCGTGATGGCGGTCTCCTACGGGGCGACCTTCATCTCCACCTCGGCGATCGTCGGCTTCGGCGGAATGGCGGCGCTCTATGGGATGGGCCTGCTGTGGCTGGTGTTCCTCAACATCTTTGTCGGGATCTTCATCGCCTTCATCCTGTTCGGCAACCGCACCCGGCTGATGGGCTACCACCTGGATGCCCACACTTTCCCGGAGTTCCTGGGCAAGCGCTACCAGAGCAAGTTCATCCAGGTTTTCTCCGGCGCGACCATTTTCACCGGAATGTCGCTGTACGCCGCGGCGGTGCTGATCGGCGGGGCGCGGTTCATCGAGATCAACATGCAGTTGCCCTACCTGGCCGCGCTGTGGATCTTCACCGTGATCATCGCCGCCTACGTGATCGCCGGGGGACTCAAGGGCGTGCTCTACACCGATGCCCTGCAGGGGACGATCATGTTCCTGGGGATGCTGATCCTGCTGATCTACGCCTATACCTCGCTGGGCGGGGTGGTGGAGGCCCACCAGGCGCTGACCGATCTGGCCGCCGCGGGTGCCGGAGAAACTGGCGGCTTCGGGCCATGTCGGCTGGACCGCGATGCCCACTTTCGGCACCCCCTGGTGGTACACCCTGGTGACCACGATCATCATGGGGGTGGGGATCGGGGTGCTGGCCCAGCCGCAACTGGTGGTGCGCTTCATGACGGTCAAGAGCCGGCGTGAGCTCAACCGGGCGGTGGGCATGGGCGGGCTGTTCATCCTGATCACCACCGGCGTGGCCTACGTGGTCGGGAGCCTGTCCAATGTCTGGTTCGTGCGCGACAGCGGCCAGATCGCGATCGAGGCCGCCGGCGGCAATGCGGATGGGATCATCCCGCTGTACATCTCCAAGGCCCTGCCCGCCTGGTTCGGGGTGCTGTTCATGGTCACCCTGCTTTCGGCGGCGATGAGCACCCTCAGCGGCCAGTTCCACGCGATGGGCACCGCGATGAGCCGCGACTTCTACCAGCAGCTCCGCCCCAGCCGGACCGGCCGCGACAACACGGTCAAGCTCACCCGCTGGGCGATCTTTGTCGGGATCTGCATCGTGATGTGGCTGGGCTGGGTGCTGCCGCAGAACATCATCGCCCGGGCGACCGCGATCTTTTTCGGGCTGTGCGCCTCGGCTTTCCTGCCGATGTACGCCCTGGGGCTGTTCTGGCGGGGGGTGACCCCGGCCGGGGCCAGGACCGGGCTGGTGTTCGGCTTCCTGGGGAGCCTGTTCTACCTGCTGTTCATCCACGCCAAGGAGGCCGAGGCGCTGGGGATCTGCCAGGCGCTGACCGGGCGGCCCTGCCTGGCCGCTTTTCCATGGTCGGTGATCGACCCGATCATGGTGGTTTTCCCGCTGACCTTCGTGCTGACAGTGGTGGTGAGCCTGATGACCCGGCCGAGCCCGGCCGAGCACCTGGAGCGCTGCTTCCGGCGCTAGGCGCGCTTAAGGACGGCGCTACTCATGACCAAGGGGGGACACCCGCCAGGATGTCCCCCCTCTGTCGTTCCATCCTGTGCCGCCACCGGCCCTAGAGCGGGTGTGATGAACTCCGGGTCGGGGATCTGGCTGTGCGTCCGGCAAAGGCACACACCCCGGCCTCGCCCGGAGGGCGAGGCCACCCCTCTCGAGAGGGGATCGAAACCGCTATCGCTCCAGCGCTTAGCTCAAAGCTCCGGCCGAAGCCGGACCAATCCCCCTTACCAAAGGGGGACACCGGGGGTGGTGTTCTTTCCCACTCCTGAGTTCATCATACCCGCTAAGGGGGATCGTTCCCGCTGCGCCCCGGCGCTGGTGCAACCGGGTGGGCGGCAGGCTGTCAAGTCCCCCCTGGAGGGGGGTGGCCCCGCCTGCGGCGGGGCCGGGGGGTGTCAGGCCACGGTGCTGCACCAGCCACCGATACCGTGACAGCCATCACACCCCCCTGGTCCCGATAGAATCGGGACCAGTCCCCCCTCCAGGGGGGACTGTGCTCGCTTCGCCCGGGCAATCACATAACCGCTTGGGCGGGAAGCTGTTAATCCCCTCGATCAAACGGGGTGGCGGCGACAGCCGCGGGGTGTGTGGTCTTTTTCAGCGGCCACTGCCCAAGCGCCAGGCTTCGCAGTGCATCACACGCGCTACAGCCGGTCCTGGTAGGCCAGGAACAGCGCCCGGTAGTATTTCATCAGCCGCACCGGGTCGGCGCTCTCCGGGATCTCGGCGCAGCAGTAACCCTGGTAGCCGCTCTGGTTCAGCAGCTCGAACAGCCGACGCCAGGGATAGTCCTCGACATACAGGTCGCGCATGTGCACGAACCGGATGCCCTTGGCCAGCTTGGCGAAATTGGCCTCGAAGCCCTCGTCCGCCAGGTCGTTCTCGTTGCAGTTCCAGCAGGTGAAAACGTTCGGGCTGGTCACCTGCCGCATGATCGCGTGGTAGACCGGGATGCGGCTGGTCTCGGCCCCGTGGACCTCGACCCGGACCTCCACTCCCAGGCCGCCGGCGGCGGCGCCGACCTGGTCCAGGGCGCGGGCGATCTGGGCGATGGTCTGCTCGCGCGAGACCCCCTGATCCTCGTTGAGGCCGTTGGGACGGACCTTGATCGCCGGGCAACCGAGGTCCGCGGCCAACTGGGCGTACTGCCGGCTGCCCTCGATGTTCCGCTCGAGCTCGACCGGGTCGATGGCGTGATACTCGAAAGCGCTGCCGAGGCTGGCCAGCCGCACCGGGGAGTCCTCGAACCGCCGGCGCACCTCGGCGCGCTGCGGCGTGGTCAGGGTCACCTCCACCCCGTGGGCGTGGGTGGTGCGCAGCTCGACCCCCTCGAACTTCGCCTCGGCGCAGTTGGCGATCAGGGTCGGCAGATCCCACTGGTGGGCCAGCAGGTAAGTCACCAGCCCCACCTTCAGGTTGCCGGGACGGGCCTCGGCCCGGGCCGGACCGGACGGAGTCAGCGCGGCCCCGGCCAGCCCCAGCGCGCCGGCGGCGGCGGGGACACCGGCCAGGAAACGGCGACGGCTGAGTTTCGACATCGATTCCTCCTCAAGGCGGTGAACTGGGCGCGGGCGACAGTCGGTCCCGCGCCGGGTGACGGCACTCCCAATCTACATCCCCCCACCGTCCCGTCAAGTTTTCGTGTCCTTCCGATTAAAATCCAACTTGTCAATAATCGCGGATTGTGATACAATGCTGCTTTGAGCAAGCCCGTAATTGTAGAAATCCGGGCTTTTCGGCGCAATATCATGAGATTCAGGATGAAAATTATCCTTATCCATTCCGGTTGCGTGAAAGGAACGCCGTGATGAGTTCCGACCGCACCTCTCCTTCTTCCCGTCCGCCGGACCCGGCCCGGCTGGAGCAGGCCCTGGCCGCCCTGTCCGCTAGCGAGGAACTTTTCCGCCAGCTCACCGGGCACCTCGATGAGGTCTTCTGGCTGGCCGAGCCGGGCGAACCGCCGCGCTTCATCTATGTCAGTCCGGCTTTCGAGAAGCTGTGGCCCGCCAGTTGCGAGGAGTTGCTGAACGATGGCTGGAAGTGGCTGGAGGCGGTTCACCCCGAGGACCGCGATCAAGTGGCGGCGATGTTCCTCAGCCTGCTCCGGGGCGATTGCGGCCGGGAACTCGAGTACCGGCTGGTGCTGCCCAGCGGAAGCATCCGCTGGATCCGCGCCCGGGGGTTCCCGATCCTGGACCGGGAGGGCCGGGCCTGGCGTTTCTCCGGGCTGTGCCAGGACATCACCTCCCAGCGGCTGACCGAGCAGGCCCTGCGCCGCTCGCGGCACGAGCTGGCGCTCAAGAACCGGCTCTCGGAGATCATGCTCACTGTCACCGATGAGCGGATGTACTCGCTGGTGCTGCTGGTGGCGCTGGACCAGTTGGAGAGCCCGCTGGGCTACTTCGGCTATCATGACCGCGAGGGAGTGCTGGTGCTGCCGCCCGGGGCGATCGGAGACCCGGGTCGGGGGATGGTCAACCCGGACCGGCTGGCCATCGCCCCGGAGCGAAGGCCCCGGGCCCTGCTCCGGGCGCTGGAGTCCGGCCAGCCTTTCCGCAGTCACCGGCCGCTGCCGGGCCCACAGGAGGGGCGTCCTCCCCTGACCAGCTTGCTGACAGTCCCGCTGGTCAGCGGCGAGCGGACCATCGGCGAGCTGGCGGTCGCCAACCGCCGGGAATCGTACACCGATGAGGACCTCCGCCAGCTCGAGCTGGCGGCCCGGCACCTGGCCCCGCTGGTGGCCGCCCGGCTGGAGCGCGAGCGCCTCGAGGCCCGGCGCCGTGAATCCGAGGAACGCCTGCGCCGCAGCGAGGAGCTCTACCGCACCCTGGTGGAAAGCTCGATCCAGGGAGTGCTGATCATGCAGCGGGAGCAGGTGGTGTTCCTCAACCCGGCGGGCCGGGAGATCCTCGGCCTGGAACCGGAGCGGGTCGAGGCCCTGCGGCCGTCGGACATTTTCGAGCTGATCCATCCCGAGGACCGCGAGCGGGTCCACCGCCGTTTCCTCGACTGGCTGGAGGGCAAGGATCGGGAGGCGCGCCTGGAGTTCCGGCTGCAGAATTGCAGGAGCCGCGAAATGTGGCTGGAAACCCTGGGCCATCGGATCGAGTACCAGGGCCGGCCCTCCGTGCAGGTGACTTTTATCGACATCAGCGAGCGCCGGCAGGCCGATGAGGAGCGCCGCCAGCTCGAGCAGCAGTTGTTCCAGGCCCAGAAGATGGAGTCGATCGGCCGGCTGGCCGGCGGGATGGCCCACGACTTCAACAACATCCTCAGCAGCATCATGGGCTGGGCCGAGATGCTGAAGATGATGTACCCGGACCCGCGGGTGGAGGAGGGCCAGGTGGCCGAGGTGATCATCCGCGGGGCGCAGCGGGCCGCCGAGCTGACCCGCCAGTTGCTGGGCTTTGCCCGCGGCGGCAAGTACAACCCGCAGCCCGTGCTGGTGAACGAGATGGTGCGCGAGGCGGTCAGCGTCTCGGAGAAGATTTTCGAGAAACGGATCGAGCTGGTGCTGGACCTGGCCGAGGGGCTGCCGACAGTCGAGGCCGACCGCAACCAGTTGCTGCAGGTGCTGACCAACCTGCTGATCAACGCCCGGGATGCCATGCCCTCCGGCGGCCGGATCGTGATCCGCTCCTCCCTGGCCGAGATCGGCCCGGAGTACCTGGAGCGCCACCCCTGCTTCCAGCCCGGGAGTTACCTGCGCCTGACAGTGACCGACAATGGAATGGGGATGAGCCGGGAGGTGCTGGGACGAATCTTCGAGCCGTTCTTCACCACCAAGGAGCAGAGCAAGGGCACCGGGCTGGGGCTGGCGACAGTCTACGGGATCGTCCGGAACCACGGCGGCCAGGTCAATGCCTACAGCGAGCCGGGCCAGGGCAGCACCTTCACGGTCTACCTGCCGGCCTCGGGCAAGGCGCTGGTCGATGACCTGCCCGAGCGGACCCTGCTGGCCGGCGAGGGGCTGATCCTGCTGGTGGAGGATGAGGACGAGGTGCGGGGACTGGTCCGGAAGCAGCTCGAGGTCCTGGGTTACCGGACCCTGATCGCCCGGGATGGGGTCGAGGCGGTGGAACTGTTCCGCGAACGGAACGAGCAGATCGACCTGGTGGTGCTGGACCTGATTATGCCCCGGATGGCGGGGACAGAGGCTTTCGCCGAGCTGCGGCGGATCGACCCCGCGGCGCAGGTGCTGCTGATCAGCGGCTTCAGCCAGAACTACCGGGCCAACGAGCTGCTGGCGGAGGGCGCCCTGGGCTTCCTGCAGAAACCGTTTACCCTCAACGAGCTGTCCCGGGAACTGGGCCGGACGCTCGGCTCCGGCCGGCGGGAATAAAAAACGGGCCATCCCCGCTGCCCAGGGACAGCCCGCGCACGCCGGTCTCCAGTCCTCGTTGACCGCACCCGCCCCACCCCGCCGCCTTCCCGAGGATCAGACACCGACGGGCCGGCGCAGCAGGCCGTCAATCGTTCGGTTCCGGCTACATCCCGCCGCCCTGCCGCACCTCCACCGTGCCTTCCATCCCCGCGTGGTCCTCGCAGAAGTACTGGAAGGAACCGGCCTGGTCGAAAGTGTGCTCGAAGGTCCCGCCGGGCTGCAGGCGCTCGTTGAACAACCCGGTCGGGTTGCCGCGGACGCCGCTGGTGACCGTATGCTCGGTCGTGCCCTGGTTGACCCAGCGGACGGTCTGTCCGGGCTGCACGGTGATGGTCGCGGGGTCGAAAACGCTGTCGGTCAAGGTCACCGTCACCAGGCCCCCCGGCATCGGCGGCTGGCCCACCGGCGTCCCGGGCGTGGCCTCCCGGGCCGGTTCGGTTTCCTGCGGGACGCCCTCCTGGGCTTCCTGCCCGGTTTCCGGGGTCCGCTGGCAGCCGAGCAGCACCAGCGCCAACGCCATCAGCAGGAGGCCGATCATGAAGTATGATGTTGAATAGACTATGGTTCTGGTTTTCACGCCCTTCCTCCTTTCGGAACCGCATTCCCCCGACTTCCATCACCGCCCCTGGCCCGGGAGGGCCGGGCCGTCACTTGGCGGGCTCGACCTTGATCGTGCCCTCGACACCCTCGTTGTTCTTGTCGTAATACTCGTAAGTGCCTGGTTCATCAAAGGTATAGGTGAATTTTTCGTCCTGGTCCAGCTCCTCGTCGAACAGGCCCTCCGGGTCCTGCGGGGTCCCGGCCGCCAACTCGCGGGTCTGGCCGCTGCGGTTGACGAACTCGACAGTGGTGCCGGCCTCGACCGTCAGGTTTTCCGGCTGCCACTGGCCCTCGGTGATTTCCACTGTCTCCCGCGCCGGCTCGCCGGCCATGCCCTCGGCTTTCCGGCGCGCCTCGGCCGTTCCTTCCTCCACCTGCTCGGCGCCTTTGGTCACGCCCTCGCGGCCTTCCTCGTACAGGCTTTGGTCATCCCGGCCGCACCCGAACAGGATCACCGCCAGGATCACCAGCGCCACTATCAGGATGATGGTCGAAAGAGAGACTGTCCTGTTCATGGTGTTCCTCCGTTTCCCGACTGTTGCCTCCGCTTGCGGATGATCGATGATCCGGGCGGCCGAGGGGTCACTGCGCCGGCACGCCGACCCTGATCGTCCCCTCCACGTCCTGCCCGGTCTCATCGTAGAACTCGTAGACACCCTCTTCTTCGAAGGTATAGGTAAAGCGCTCGTCCTGCCGCAGTTGCTCCTCGATCACGCGGCCCTGCCCGCCCTTACCCGCGGGCGCACCCACCAGCTGGTAGGTGTCGCCGCTGCGGTTGATGAATTCGATGCGGGTCCCCGGCTCGACCGCGATTTCGCGCGCGCTGAAGCCATCCCCGGTGATCTCGATCACCTCGGTTTCAGCCCTCTGCCGGGTGGTGGAGTCCGCCGGCCGTGCTCCGGCCTCCCCGGGGGTTGCCATCACGCCCTCGCGGTCATCCTCGTACATCTCGCCGGTTTCGCGGCAGCCGAACAGGATCACCGCCACCACGATCAGGACGAATACGCCCAGGATGAAAGTCCAGGTATATTTCGCGTTGAATACCGCCATGCTCGGCCTCCCGGCTCCGGAAGCTCATCACCGGCCCTGGCCGCCGCCGCCTTCCGCCCTTCCTCCGCTTTTCCGCCGCCCGGTGACAGCGCTTCCATCACCTCGGGGTAATTGCCGCGATACGCCGGTTCCGGGGTTCAACTGTCAATGGACCGGCTCGGTCTCATGCTCTTCGCGCTGCCGCTCGTCGTACGCGCCGCCTTCGGTCACGACAATCGTCCCGCGCATCTGAGGGTTCTGCTCGCTCTGGTACTGGTAGACGCCGGGTTCCTCGAAAGTGAAGGAAAGAGTGTCACCCGGCTCGACCTCGCCTTCCAGCCGCGCCTCGACTTCCCTCATTCCGGAGGTGTCACGACCGGTATCAGGGCGACTCATCCCGGTGTCAGGACGGCTCATCCGGCCGGGCTGCCGCTGGGCCGCGCCCGGCATGCCGGCTGCGGCCATGGTGGTGACCGTGCAGGAGCTGTCGGTCCGGTTGACCCAGACCACCCGGTCACCGGTCCGGACCGTCAGCCTCTCGGGCTGGAACCGGCCTTGGATGATCTCGACCGTGTCCACTGCCGTGGTGTCATTCATCATCGTGTCAACTTCGGCCCGGGCCAGCTGTTCATTCCTGCCGGTGCCGTACTGCGTGGTCCCCTGGCCTTCCATGCCGGTTCCCGTCCGGCCCTGATCGGTCGCGGCATTTTCGTCGTATTCGGGATTGTTGTCGCAGCCGCTGAAAGATAGCGGCACGATCAGCATCAACGCCATGGCCGGCAGCGACAGCAGCTTCTCTTGCCACATCCTCCTCATAGCCAATCCTCCCTGGTCTTCGACAGCTCCGCCGCTTGCCTGCGGTCTGTGGCGGCGGTGATGCAGCTTCGCTCCGTGACTGGATGCGCCGCGGGCGGCCTCGTGCTCGGGCCATCCATCGGCGATTCCGGTCCCGGGGCGGGGCCAGGTTTCGCTCCCCGCGCCGGGACTGTGGTTCCCCCCGCATCGTAACCGCGCCGGCCCCGCTGCCATCGGGGGTCGCCGCGGCCGTCTTCCAGAGGGACTTTTCCATCGTCCCTCCAGCCCGCGCAACTGCGCCGAGGGCCAAGCAACGCGGCCCGCAGCATCACTTCCCTGGCGCGGGCCTGTTTGCCTAACCGGCACATTTGCAATATCTTGGCTTTGGTGTAACGCAATTTGTGTGCCGACAGCCGCCATCGAGCGGCGCCATCCTGGTCATGCTCTCCGCCCCCGAGAGCCCTTCCCGCCAGGCGCGCTGCTTCAGGCTTCCCGCCGCGCCCGGCCCGCCGGTGACAATTCCCGGCCGGTCGAGACCTCGGAACATGCCGCCAACCGCCCTGGGGGGACCATGTGCAACAACTGCTCATTTACAGGAATTTTGCGAGCATCATCGGTACACTCGGGGACAGTTCGGGGTCATTCCACCGGCTTGCTCCGCCGGTTCGCAGCTAGTATTCTTGGAGCGGTTTCTTCCCGAATCGTTCCTTTGGCGCGGAGGTCGCAGGATGGCTATGCTGCGCGGACAGGGGAGGCGGTGGCAGGGTCTGAAGCTGGCGATCCTGGGGTCCGCCGGCGCGCTGTTTCTTTCCAGCGGGGAGTCGATGGCAATGGATAAGGTCAAGGTGGCGATCGCCCAGGTGGCGTGCGTGGACTCGGACCTGGAGGGCAACAGCTCGCGCATCGCGCGGATGGTCGAGCGGGCCGATTCCGCCGGGGCCGCGCTGGTGCTGTTCCCGGAAACAGTCGACCTGGGCTGGGTCAACCCGGCGGCCCACCGGCTGGCCGGGCCGATCCCCGGACCATTCAGCGACCGGATCTGCGCCCTGGCCGCCCGGCATGGGATCTGGATCGGGATCGGGCTGTGCGAGAAAGAGGGGGAGCGCCTGTACGACAGCGCGATCCTGGTCGATGACCGGGGACGGATTGTCCTGCGCCACCGCAAGCTCAACCTGCTGGCCTGGCTGATGGACCCGCCCTACGCGCCGGGGCGGGTGGAGGAGATCGCGGTGGCCGAAACCCCGTTCGGGCGGTTCGGGATGCTGATCTGCGCCGACAGCTTCGAGGAGGAGCTGCGCCAAGCCCTGCGAGGCCTGCGCCCGGACCTGGTCTACATTCCCTATGGCTGGGCGGAGGAGCCCAGCGCCTGGCCCGAGCATGGCTTCCAGCTGATCCGCACGGTCCAGCTCGCGGCCCGGGAGATCGGCGCTCCGGTGCTCGGTCCCAACCTGGTGGGCAGCATCAGCACCGGCCCCTGGACCGGCCGCACCTACGAGGGCCTGAGCACCGCGGCCGATGCCCGGGGGATGTCGCTGGTCCAGGGCCGCTGGAACCGGGAGGACCTGCTGGTCTTCGAGCTCGAGCCGGGCTTCGCCGGGCCGGAGCGGTAGCGGCCGTCCCCGCCTGAAGCTGCACGGAATTATTGCGGCCGGATTTTCTTTACAGCCCGGCGGCCGGGGGCTATTATTGCCTGGGACCGTCCGGCACAGCGCCGGTCGATGAAAACAGCGAACAGGGAGCGCACACATGTCGGATTGCGGAAAACAGGGTTTCAATCGCCGGGAATTCATGCGCACCGCCGGGGCCGCCCTCGGCGCCGCCGCGCTGGGAATGGGCCTGCCCGCCGCGCTGGCGGCCGCGGAACGGGTGACAGTCAACGGGCTGCCGGGGACAGTGCTCGGGCGCACCGGCCTGAAGATCACCCGCATCTCGTTCGGCGGGATCCTCACCCAGGAGCCGCCGGTGCTGCTGAGCGTGATCGACCGGGGGATCAACCTGGTCCATACCTCGCCGGGCTACACCAACGGCAACTCGATCCGCGCGTTCGGCCAGGTGATGAAGACCCACCGCGACAAGGTGGTGCTGGCGGTCAAGGTCCGGCCGGAGGGGCTGGATCAGGCCCTGAAGACCCTCAACACCGACTACGCCGACATGATCATCCCGCCGATGGACAGCCTCGAGGAGATCAGCGATCCGGCCCTGCACGAGGCGTTCGCCGCCGCCAAACAGGCCGGCAAGGTCGGCCACATGGGCTTCGCCTGCCATACCCACCAGCCGGAGATCATCGACCGGATGGTCGCGCTGGGGGTCTACGATGTGATTCTGATGTCTTACGCCGAACGCAACCAGCCGTTCATCGAGGCCCTGGGCCGCGCCCGCCAGGCCGGGATCGGGATCCTGGCGATGAAGGGCCTGCCCAAGCGCGCCTCCTCCAACCCGGATGCCCAGGAACAGGAGCTGGTCGGCTCGCTGTGCACGGCGATGGTCGACCAGGATCACGCCCACACCGTGCTGGCCTCGATGGGCAGCTTCCAGGCGGTGGAGATGTACCGCGGGATGCTGGAAACCCGGCTGGGCTGGCGCGACCGCGAGCTGGAGGAGCGGTGGTGGGCCTCGCTGGAGGGCCGCTACTGCGCGATGTGCGGCACCTGCGCCGGGCTCTGCCCCGAGGCGGCGGCGATCCCGGAGCTGGTGCGCTACCGGATGTACCACCAGGATTACGGCCTGACCGACTATGCCCGCCGCAAGTATGCCGGGCTGGCCGCGCGCGCGGCCCTGCCGGGCGAGGAACTGCTGGCCCGGGCGGAGACAGTCTGCCCCCGCCGCCTGCCCCTGCGGGCGATGGCCCGCGAGGCCGCGGCGCTGCTGGCCTGAGCGCGCGCCCTGTCACCGCTCACAAGCCGGGTCCGGCCGCTGGCGTCGGGCCCGGCTTTTTTTGGCTCATCCGGATCTGGCGGGAAAACTCCAGCCGGCTTTATTTTTGAAGTGTTTATCGATAAAATTAGAGAGAACCGCGGCGAACAAGACCGGATGCGGGATTGCCGACAACGGAGCCGCGGGGGATGGCCACCCGGGGAGAGGGAGGGACGGATGAACGCCCGAAAATTCGGCTTTTTCTTTCTGCTGTTCATCATCCTGCTGCTGGCCGCCAAGCTTTACCTGGTCGCCAGGGGCTACCTGCCGGCGCTGGCGGCGGGGGTGGTGCTCGGCTACATCTTCCACCCGATCTTCGTCAGGCTCTCGCAGCGCCTGGGCGGCCGCCCGGGCCTGGCGGCTTTCCTGACCATCCTGCTGTTCCTGATCGCGGTGCTGGGCCCGGCCGCCCTGGTGGCCTTCCGGCTCCAGGACCAGGTCCAGGAGGTGCTGGGCCAGCAGTCGACCACCACTTTTCAGAGCGTGGTGGAGCAACTCGACCAGCGGATCCGGGAGTGGCTGCCGGTGGGCCAGACCGGGCGGCCCTTCCTGCAGGAGCATCTTCCCCGGCTGCTGGAGCAGGCCCAGAGCTGGGGAGCCGCCCTGGCCAGCGGACTGGTGGTGGGGCTGGCCGGGTTCGTGATCTCCCTGTTCGTGTCCCTGTTCGTGATGTTCTACGTGATGGTGCAGCGCGATAAGCTGCTGGCGGCCCTGCACAAGTATTTTCCCTTGAGCGGGCGCAACATGGACCGGCTGCTGAAGGAGATGGGGGCCGACTGCAAGAACCTGGTGCTGGGCCAGCTGATCATCGCGATCATCCAGGGCGGGCTGGCCGCGGTCGGCTTCCTGATTTTCGGGGTTCCGGGGGTGGTCCTGTGGGGGATCGTGATGATCGTGCTGAGCTTCATCCCGTTCCTGGGCTCGTTTCTGATCTGGATGCCGGCGGCGGTGATCCTGCTGTTCCAGGGGGAAACCTTCAACGGCGTGGGGCTGATCATCTGGGGCGCGGTGGTGGTGGGGCTCTCGGACAACCTGGTCCGGCCCAAGCTGACCAGCGTGCTGGGGAAGATGCACCCGCTGACTGTCCTGCTGGGGGTGTTCATCGGGCTGAGCGAGTGGGGGTTCATGGGGCTGGTGCTGGGGCCGCTCTTGATCTCGGTCACCCTGCACCTGACCCGGATGTTCTACCGCGAGTACCTTGGCCCGACCTACAAGCAGGAGGCGTTCGATGGGGAGCAGCGGCGCCTGCCCCCGGACCGGCCGCAGGAGGAGCAGGCGCCGAAATGAGCGGGAGGGGCGAGCCTGGCGGCGGCGCTCTCTCCCGGGCGCTCGGCGCCCATTGTCCAAGCAGCGCCGCCCGATCCGCTCCGGTCCGCGGGAGCACCGTGTCCGGCTTGGGGCAGGTCAAGCTTCCTTCTCCCTGAATTATCTCCGGCTGAGTTTCACTCCGCAAACCACGATCCCGCCCATCAGTCCGACCACGAGCAAGATCAGGTCCGGCTTTGCTCAGGCGCTCTTGGACGACAGATAACCTCCAGCTTATTCCAGTCCACGAACCGATCTATCTTCTGAAGCAACGAATCTCTGCTGCTGCGTTTCTTGCTTTTGGAGAAGGCGCTATCCAGTAGTGAGCTTCGGGCTTGAGTCGGCCGACTGCATAAAACGCTTTGTTGGAGGTTATCTTATTAATCCACAATAAGTTATTATTATTTTTTAAATTAGCCAATCAAGGATATTCTTTGGTCGATTAAATCAAAAGCTCTGGGAGGTGGACAATATTTTCTTGACAATATTTTAATACTATGGTAGCAATTTAGACGGGTTTCTTCGAGAATGGTCCAAGGTTAGGCTTCCTGCCAATTAGATGCTTCCTACGAGAATGGTCCAAGGTTAGGCTTCCTGCCAATCAGATGCTTCCTTCGAGAATGGTCCAAGGTTAGGCTTGGTAGCCAGTCGGTATGGTGCTATTCCGGGCACACAAATCCGTTATCGATGGATCGCTGAGGTTGTACAGATACGCCAACATCAAGTACTCTTGGGAAAACCAGATCGGGATGCTCGGACGGTTGCGGCGGCTGTCTTGATACAAGGACGGCAGATAACCTCCAGCTTATGCCAGTTTGCGAACCGATCTATCTTCTGGAGCAACTGATCGTTGCAGTTGCGCTCCTTGCTTTTGGAGTAAACGCTGTCTAGTAGTGAAACTTCGGGCTTGAGCCGGCCGAACATGAAAAACTCCTTGTTGGAGGTTATTTTCTTAAACCATAACAAGTTAATACATTCAATCGGCCGATCGAGAAAATCTTCAGCCGGTTAATTCAAGGATTTCCGTGTAATAGTTTTTGATCATTTCTCCTTTTGGTTTTATCCTCATCTGCAAGAGGAGTAGCATGATGTGCCGAATCTTTTTAATAATAATATAGTTGCTAATAAAAGCGTCATCATTGCAGCGGCGGCGGATTCCTTATGGACAATTAAATGTCGTGGGGATATTGGCTGGGCGCAAATAAACAAATCCGGCAATATCATACTTGCCGATAAACCGGCGCATCCGCCGCTGGCTGATGGCCCACGGCATCAGGGCGGTGATCCCCCGCCGCCGCGACCAGCGCAAGAGCAGTCGGCCCTTTGACCGGCAAAGCTACCGCCGGCGCAGTATCATCGAGCGATGCGTCGGCCGGCTGAAGGAGTACCGCCGCATCGGCACCCGCTTTGAAAAGCCGGCGGTCGGCTTCCTGGCCATGCTCAAGCCGGCCATGATCCGACAGTACTTCAAAGTGGCGTTTTCAGACACAGCCAAACAGCGTCCTGCTTTCGGAACAAGAAGCTGAAATACTGAAGGAGGTCACATTGGGTCTGGAACATATGGAAGGTACGACAGATGAGAGAAAGTCGATCAGTAATCCAGTCGAGATAAAGAATAAAAACTTGCAAAAGACCGTGGTGGGTCAGGCTCGCCTGGCCGGTTGGCTTGTTACATTTTCGATGAATCCCATGGGGCAATGTTTTGAGTTAAGGGATGGCAGGTATGTGATAGGTTGCGATTCAAACTGTGATATAAGGATCTATGGGGACGGACAGCTTTCGCGAGAGCATGCGATTCTTATCTACCGAAATGAGAAGTTCATTCTCGGCGACAATATGTCGACGCACGGGACTTATGTTAATGGTCAGGAGATATTAAGTCAGATAATATTGAACAACTATGACGAAATCAGGATGGGCAATACCCTGATGATTCTAGTGGTGCTCGAAAATTTCCCGCGCTCCGGGATAAAAGTGAAATCGAATGAACCTGCGGGGACCGATCAAGACGTCACCTAATCCGGAGATATAAATGATGAGCTCGGTAATGATAGGCTCAGTAATAAATAATTACAGGATAATACGGAAGATAGGTGAAGGGGGCATGGGGGTGGTCTTCGAGGCCGAAAACATTGCCTTGGGGGGGCAGATTAGAGCCCTGAAATGCTTATCTACCGACTTGACAATTAACGAAATGTTCTGCGAGCGGTTCAAATACGAGGCTATCAATCAGGCCAAGCTGAACCACCCGAATATTACGATGGTTTATGATTTTATAACTTACGAGAAAAACTATTTCATTGTGATGGAGTATGTTTCCGGCAAAGGTCTGATCTACCTGATTCACCCCGAGCGGGACCCAGATGAGACCACAAAAAACAAACCGATTACGGAAAGTCAGGGATTGGGCTACTTCAAGAAAATACTGGAGGGCTTGGCTTACATCCATTCCCAAAATCTTATCCATCGCGACATCAAGCCCTCGAACATCAAGGTGACGGATGACGGAGTGGTCAAAATCCTGGATTTCGGCATCGCCATGATGGAGGGCGGGCAGCGCTGCAACCTGACTCAGTCCGGAGTGGTGATCGGTACACCCCACTACATGAGCCCTGAACAGATTAAACGGCCGACCAATATCGACCACCGCAGTGACATCTATTCGGCGGGCGTCGTTCTTTTCGAGATTCTGACACGGGAAGTCCCCTTCGACAGCAAAACAGACTCAGAATACGAGATCAAGGACAAGCATGTCCGCCAGCCGCCCCCGAACCCGCGGACTCTCAATCCCGAAATAGAGCCCGAACTGGTAAAAGTCGTTCTCAAAGCCTTGGAAAAAGAACCCGATAACAGGTTCCAGAACTGTGAGAATTTCCTGGAAGCTCTCAACAACATCAGCAATGGCCGGATCGCGAAACCGAGCCAGCCGACAGTCATAATTTCTCAGGGATCGCGGGATCCTTCTATCGCTCCGCCTATCCCTCCGGAGGACAATCGGGGACAAACCGCGCCGAAACTGCGGAAGAAATCGCCAGCCGGGAAGATCGTTCTCGTTTCAATGTCCATCCTGCTGGTCTTGGCCGTCACGGTCCTGTGTGTTGGCTATTCCGTCGAAAAATACCGCTTCAACAGGGCAAAAGACTATGAGGCCAACAGTTCGTATTCCTTGCAGAATAAATCGGACAATTGGCGGTCATTCAAGGATGGGAGCTGGCTCTCCAAGGACCGGGATTATGCAGTTGAGAGGATAGAGGAGTTGGATAAAAAACTGGATGATCTTTACCGCAGCGCTGTACCACAAGGATTTGCTGAAATACCTACAGGGGGGGGTATGATGGGGAGCACTGACGGAGATCGAGATGAAATACCGGTGCACGCAGTACAACTCGGCGGGATTTCAATGCTGGACCACGAGGTGACGTTCCAGGAGTATGATTCCTACTGCGAAATAACAGGCCTGATAAAACCGAGCGACAACGGCTGGGGGCGCGAAAACCTTCCCGTAATCAATGTGAGTTGGAACGAAGCCTTGCTGTACTGCGGCTGGTTGAGCGAGCAGGGGGATTCTCTGAAATACCGTCTTCCCACCGAGGCCGAATGGGAATACGCCTGTCGCAGCCTGTCGCGGCCGGGATTGTCGGCGCAGAATGACTCTGCCCCGCTGCACGATCGGGCCTGGTACTCCGAGAACAGCGGGGGGAGGCCGCGTGCAGTGAAGCAACTGGCACCCAATAAGTTCAACCTGTACGACATGCAGGGTAATGTCTGGGAATGGTGCCAGGACTGGTATGATGAGTTCTATTACAGGTTTTCTCCTGAAAGCCAGCCGTCCGGTCCAGAAACGGGCGCCGAAAAAATCCTTCGCGGTGGAAGCTGGTATGACGGTGCGATCCTCTGCCGGTCGACCAACCGGAGCGCCAAACATCCGGCGACCAAGAGTGGCAATGTAGGATTCCGAATTGTCCGGATTGCGGCACGGAAGTGACTCTTCTGGAAAATCGGCTCACTGGAAGCACCCGAGACTAGTTAAGCCCGTCCAATCAGCCCATTTCTGGTGAGCCGACGAAATAGGGGCATTGACGAGCAGGCCTTTTGGGGAATGTCCTTATGATTGCAACCTTCAAGGGCGGATTGTCGGGTTCGGAAGGTTGGCGAAGAATCGCCGGTGCCTGCACAGTCCTGGCCCTGCTCTTGGGATGCCCAGGCTGTGCATCCAGGATCGCCAGAAAAGTAGTTACACGCTGTGATTTCAAGCTGGTGGATGTAAGTATCGATGATCCGCTGAAGCAAACCAGGCGGTTTGCCGGTTCGGTTATCAACATACTGCGCGATGACACGGTCGTTGATAGATGATACCCTTGAACTGTCTGTGGTTCTACGGATACAGAACAATAATGGATTCAGGATCCGGCTCGACGCTCTTGAGTACAGGCTGTTTCTGGATGCTCGGGAAATCGGCGGGGGGGCCTATCCCAAAAGCGGTAAACCTCTGTCCGTGGAAGCACACTCAGAAGACCGGTTCAGCATGCCAGTGAAAGTTTCAGTCGGCGTGACAACCGTCGAGCTGTTGGATGGATTGCTCCAGCGACAGGATGATTACTTTTTCAGAGTCAGGGCGATGCTGACCGGGAAATTCGGTAGCATCCCGGTAAACCTCCTGTTGAAAAGGAGCGGCCTGGTGCTTGACCGGGGAAAGGGTTGACTCAGGGGACGGGAGACCTGGCGTACAGTTCCAGTCAATCCCGGAATTGGCGAGAAGTGAATCTGCGGAGTTTTTGCAGGGCGGCTCTCCCCCGTAGTACCGGGTGGAGGGAAAGTGCACTGTCCGGTCGGGGGGGCCGTTCCCGACTCGACCAAGGTCTTTAAACCTCGACCTTAGGCAGTCAATGCTGTCAGATGCAACCGGGGCATGGGAGTAATAATGCTATTGCCTTGCCTGATTGTTGGCCAGCACTCCGATATCGGTCGAACCAGGGAAGAAAACCAGGATGCCTCCGGATCGTTTACAAACTCGAAAGGCCGGCTATTCACCGTGGCAGATGGCATGGGCGGCTTGGCGGGTGGGAAAATCGCGTCAGAACTGGCGGTGAGGGTGGTCGGTGAGGTTTTCGAGCGCGATGCCGACCCCTTGCCCCAAGTACTGAAAAAATCTCTGCTTGAGGCTAACGCCCGAATATTCGAGCAATCCCAGACCGGTAACCCGCTCTACAGAGGAATGGGTACCACGGGGGTTGTGCTCGTGTTCTCAGAGGATAAAGCCTTTGTCGCCCATGTCGGGGATAGCCGCATTTACCTGATCCGTAACAGCGAAATCCAGCGCCTTACCAAGGATCATTCGGAGGTGCAGTATCTGCTGGACAAGGGCGCGCTGACAGCGGACGAGGCGGCGAACTACCCGAACCGCAACGTTCTCTTGCGGGCGCTGGGCACCCATCCGGCAGTGGAAGTCGATCTACCCCCTGAGCCGATCAAGCTACAAATCGGCGATCAGTTTCTGCTTTGCACGGATGGCCTGTCCGGGTGCGTTACAGACAGCGAAATACTAGCGACTCTGCTGAACGCTGAAGATCCTCAGCAGGCTTGTTTCCGGCTGACCGCGTTGGCCAATTCCAAAGGCGGTTACGATAATGTCACGGTTCAGTTAATAAAAATCGGCTCCCTCAATCCAAAGGAGCGCACTCTCGTCGACAGTGGCCCATCGGTCCGGAACGCCGGCCGGGTTCGTAATGTCTGTTACTCGGGTTGCTGCGGTGCTGATAGGACTGTCGATCGTGTGGTTCTTTGTCCAGAGTCATAATGCGCCGGGTGAGATGAAAACAGGTGACATGCAGCCCGACCTGGTCGCCTCGGCAGGGTCGCCGGTCATGAAAATCGACTCAGCCCTGCCCTCCGGGCGCCCGGAAGAAGCCCTTTACACCGTGCAGTTTGGAGCTTTCAAAGACAGTCTTGAAGCGAAAAGGAAACTGGAGGAACTGGACCAGGCTGGCGTGCGAAGCTACATCTTACCTCCAAATGAAAAAAAAGAATTCTATCTGGTACGGGCAGGCGCATTTGGCTCCTTTTCCAGTGCAAGGGCGTGGGAAAGGGATATTCGCAGGAATCTCGGCATTAAGGATAGCACGGATACGGCGGTCATGCAGTACGAGGATCCTGGGCAGCGATGAAACAAGTCCGGCCCCCGCTGTCCGGTGTGGCCATCGAGCTTGGAACGTGTGAACTGCTGCAAGGGAGCAGCCGTAGATTCTTAGACAATTTGTTATCTTGCATCGGGCCGATGAAAGGAAAAATGGAAAGATCATCTATGCTGTGTAATTCCATCAGCTGGGGGCTGCTGTGCGGCCTGGCACTGCTGTTCTCCGACCCGACCGCCTTAGGGGCGGTTTCCGGATCGACGCGAATAAAACTCCACGCGACAATTGGAGGATCCGGAAATCTTGTGGCCAAGCTGCTGCCAGCACAGTCGGCCCCGTCGGTCGAACTCCCATCGACCGCTACAGATACGGAATCAAGTACCAGATTCGATTATTCGCCAAAAGACTGCGAAGACTTATTCACAGACATGGTCAAGCAGATTGGCTATCCCCTGGTGAAAGAGCTGGCTCAGGTTGCCAAAATCGACGATTCGTACGAGATCGCAGCAGGCGAACAGTTGGATAAAGCTTACAGGGTCATGTGCGACGGCAGGCTGGATCTAGACGGTGAGTGGGTTCGCTATGTGAATGATGTCGGGCAGAACCTGGTCCGTGGAGCTTTCCGCAATACCATTACATACCGTTTCCACATTGTCGATTCAGATACTCTCGACGTTTTTTCCATCCCGGGAAGTGTATTCATCTACCGAGGGCTGTTGGAACATCTTGATAATGAAGCCGAACTTGCATTCGTTTTGGCTCACGAGATCGGGCATATCGACCTGAGGCATTGTATCGCAATGACTCATTTCATCATGAATCTTCCCAAAATCGCCCGCAGGGAACAGGTTTTCGATGCGGCCGACATGATCAGGAATTCCTTCTCCACAGAAATGGAGATTGAGGCGGACAACTATGCACTCAAAGCGTGTTACCGGAACAATTATTCTCCTTATCAGGCGGTCCGCCTGTTCCTGACCGTTTTCAACGAGGGCCTATATTCCTCCAAGCCTGCCAATATTCTCGACAAGCTTCTCTTGGAGACCAGCAATATCATGCAGTCCCACCCACAGACAACTTACCGGCTCTGTAAAATCAGAAACAGTATTTACCTGCTTCAACATGAGACGCCAAAGGAGAAATTCTATCTCGGTAAACAGAATTATCGGTTGAAAATACCGATGCATTACGCCATCTACTGACGGAGGCGAGTGGTGGAAAGCGGCCACTGTGCAAAAACAGGAGACCAGGTCTTTGTTTTCACGCTCGGCAGCGCGAGTGAAAACGACATAGTCCTGGATAATCCCGAGGTGTCCGACTTTCACGGCGTCCTGATTGTCGAAAACGGCAAGATAACCCTGAAAGAACGGGACAACAAGAACCGGATTTTTGTCAATGGGGAAAGGATAAAACACAAGTCTGTCACCGATGCTGATGAAATCCTGATTGGCTCTCACTGTTTCAGGCTTGCCGATTACCTACCCGCCCAGTTCGACCCTCGTATTCTGGAGCAGAAAAAGTTGGAGCAATCCCAGGTTATTATCGGCCGGTATGAAAACAACGACTTCGTTTTGTGTTATCCCCAAATCTCAAACATCCATGCGAGGTTGTTCCGCGAGTACTACAAGTGGTACATCGAGGACCTGGGCAGCACCAACGGAACCTACGTTAACGATCGCAATGTGCGCATTCGGAAAAAGGAGATCACGCCGGAGGATCAGCTATATTTCGGATCATACGGCATTGCCGCTTTCCGTATAATGAAAGCCACCAAAGAGAAATCGGTCTTTGGCATGCATGTCACCGGCGATATCGCCGTTTTGGACAAGCCACTCGTAATCGGCCGCGATCCGGCCTGTGATTTTCCGCTGGAATCACCCACCATTTCCTGGCATCACGCCTGGATGCAGAAGGTCGGGAACGAGTACGTCATCGAGGACACCGGCAGCTCGAACGGAACCTTTGTCAACGGGCAGCGCATTCGGCGCAAGGTAATCAGCGCCAGCGATATAATTGCGCTAGGAACCTACAATATCGGGATCGATGAAAACGGTTGCATCATCAAAAGGGATTTTCGGGGTGATATCAGGCTGGATGTAGAAGATGTGACTGTCGTCGATGATAGATCGCAGCCTATCCTCGATAAAATAACATTCTCGGTCTACCCGAGTGAATTCGTCGGCTTGATGGGGCCCTCCGGGGCTGGAAAGACTACCCTGTTGACGGCGATCAACGGGTACAATCTTCCGCACAACGGTGTGGTCAAGATCAACGGCCAGAACTTGTACGCCAACTACAATAATTTTCGCCGCGTAATCGGCTATGTCCCTCAGGATGATATCATCCACCGTGAATTGACGGTTTACGAAGCTCTGCGCTACACCGCCAAGCTACGTTTCTCGAAGGACGTGGACGACAAGGAGATTGACAGCCGGATTGACCAGGTCCTGACAAGCCTCGGAATAATCAAGTGCAGGAACAAGAGAATCGGCTCCCCAGAAAATAGAGGGATCAGCGGTGGCGAGCGAAAACGCGTCAACCTGGCGATGGAGCTTCTCACCGACCCGAGTCTGCTGTTCCTGGATGAACCAACCTCCGGGTTGTCATCTGCTGATACGGTCACGGTGATGGATGTCCTGCAGAAACTGGCTCGGGAAGGCAAAACCATAATTTTGACCATCCATCAGCCAAGCCTGGAAGTCTACCAGAAGATGAACAACGTGATCATCCTGAAATCGGGGGTCCTGGCTTATTATGGGCCGGCGTGTCCGGACGCGATGACTTTTTTCAACCCCAATATGCCGAAAAAAGAGGCCGCCTGCCGGGTTGAAAATGTCCTGGATGGCCTCATGAAGGAAAGTGCACCCAGGGCTTGGCACGACGCCTACCTCAAATCCCCGTACTACTTGGACTATGTAATAGGCCGCCGCGAATCGAAAATTATCGTCGATGGGAAGGAAAGAATCAAAGGCAACGAGATTGTCAGTCAGCCATTCCGCCAGTGGTGGATACTGTTGCAGCGCTATTTTACAATCAAGAAAAGTGACTTGGTTGGGATGATGATTCTCCTGGCTCAGGCCCCGATAATCGCCGGCCTCATCGCCAACGTGTTCCATGGCGAGCCGGAGATGGATGTCCCGTTGTATTTCCTGGTCGTCGCCGCCCTGTGGTTCGGGACTTCTAACGCTGCCAAGGAAATTGTCTGTGAGAAAGCCATATACACGCGTGAGAGGATGGTGAACCTCAAGATCCTCCCCTATGTGATGTCCAAGTTTATCGGCCTGTCACTACTGTGTCTGATCCAGTGCGCGGTGATGATCCTGATTTTCGTCAACTTCCTCGATATCCAGGCCGATCTGCTGCGGCTGTTCGGCTTGACCATCCTCGCCTCGCTGGTGGGCCTCAGCGCCGGTCTGGCTCTCTCGGCCATCGTGAAAACCACCGAGGCGGCAATCGCCCTAGTGCCGCTGGTCCTGTTACCGATGATAATCCTCGGTGGCTTGATCAGCCCGATCGCGAACATGGCCCCATCCACACGCGTGATCTCGATGCTGATGCCCTCGCGCTGGGCCTTCGAGGGTCTCCTGCACGCCGAGGGCGAAAAAGCCGAATCCAGGATCATCGGTACGGACAAAGAAAAATTCTGGGATGCCGAGGACAAGGGAAACCTGATCCTGTACTGTCCGACCTGCAACCAGGTAACAAACAATCCTTTCATGCGCGATTTTGTCCTAAGGTATTTCGGGGACTACCGGAGCCGCCCCTCGACGGACACTTCGGCATTACTCTGTTTTGTACTTGTCTTCCTGTCGCTCAGTTTTATCAGTCTCAAAGTGAAGGATAAAACATGAATCCAGCAGCAGGTCCGCTTCACCGGGGATCGTACCGCTCACCATATATTCGTTAAGATCATCTTTGCATAATTTATTATATGCCGCTCCAACGCGGAGGTATCCGGATGTCAATTCTCAAGTCCGTCTTCTGTCCAGCCAGTCTGCTTCTGACGGTGCTGGCCTGCACGCCCTCAGCAGTGACCAGCACGGCTCAGTCGCCCGCAAGGCCTGCGGTTTCGGCTGTCACTTCCGGTTCCGGATCCATCCGCGGGATGCTGAGAGTGCCGGGCGGCAGGGCGATCCAGGATGCAGTGGTCTCTTTCGAATGCACTGATCCGCGGTATTTCGCGATCGATACCACCGATACCGATGGGGGATTCAACGGTTCGAACCTGCCTTTCGGCAGCTACAAGGTCGAGGTCACGGGCTGGGGTATCGGCGGCAACACGGTTCGGAAAGTGAGAATCCAGCCCGGGATGACAGACCTGAACCTCAATTTTACCGATGTCCGGGTCGACTGGGATAAAAAGGGGAAAGCCACCCTCAAGGTCATCGTCTTCGATCAGGTCACCAGCAAGGCGATGTCGGAGGCTTTGGTGGAGTTGTCATTCAGAGGTACGCCGTTTTTCCAGGCCAGGACCGACTACAACGGGGAGGTTTTTTTCGCCGGGCTGCCAGAAGATAAGGTGAGCCTGAAAATCTCGGGGGGAAAACACAAGGACGCCGAGGAGAAACTGTTTCTTGTCCGGGACAGAGACAACACCCGCAGCTTCTTCCTGGCGCCGAGCATGACCGTGCTGAAAATCCGCGTGCTCGACAAAAATACCGAGAAGCCGATCCCGGGAGTCAGCATCCGGAGCAATGTGATCGAAAAGGTGATGAGCACAAGCATCAAACCCACCGATGAAAAGGGCGAGACCTCGGTTTCTTTCGCCGGCAGCCTGCTGAGCTCCGAGGTGCCGCTGGACGTGAGCCTGATCGGTTACGGCCCGGTGGTGCAGAGTGTCCAGGTCACCCAGAACCAGGAAAACGCGTACACGGTCTATCTCTCACCGGGAAGTGCAGAGGGAGATTTGTCCAGGCCAGATAGCAGTAAAATAAGGGAATGGATTCCCGATTTGAATAGAGTGATTATGGATCACTACCAGCCCGTAAAACCGGATGCCTCCAAAAACGGCTCCAACCCCCTGAGGACCAAGAAAGACGAAGACAAACCCTGAGCAAGCCCCGCCCGTTGTCGGGTTCTGTTCATGGATCATGATCTCCTCATTCTTCCGCATTCTGGAATGGAAGGCCTGATATGACGACAAACAAGAGAGCTGCCGTGCTGATGGTTTTTATCTCGCTCGGCCTTCTTGGCGGCTGCGCGGAGCGCGAACGCTCTTTTACCCTGAAAGTGGAAAGCCCGGAGCGGCTCGATGCGATTCGGGTCCTCGAGAATTCCGACAGTATCGGGACCACCGACAGCACGGGATCGTTTCAGCTCGAGCTGAAACGCAAAACGGGTGCGTCCCTTGTTTTCAGTTACGAGAAGGACGGATACAAATTCGCACCGGACACGGTGAAAGTCCCGGAGCAGAAAGGCGGAAGCATCGAGCTGACCGCTCAGGTAACTGAATCGGAGTACAAAAAAGTCAACCTCAACTTTTCGACTTTGCCAGCCGGGGTTCCGGGTATCGAGGTCAACGCGGACAACCGGCTGCTGGGCCGGACAGATTCGAACGGCAACCTGGA
Organism: Candidatus Glassiibacteriota bacterium; assembly: GCA_963752515.1. GTDB lineage: Bacteria > Gemmatimonadota > Glassbacteria > GWA2-58-10 > GWA2-58-10 > CAVVYO01. The sequence goes on from CAVVYO010000002.1 coordinate 210,871, forward strand.
CCTGACTTTGGTCCTTAGAATTGGCACGACAACGGTATTCGGCTATTACCAGGACAGTGTGGCCCTGGAAGGCCAGGACACGCTGGTAGCCGATCCCTATGTTCAGGAAGCCTTTTTCAAAGTGGAAATTACAGAGTCTCCCCGTATCAATATCCTGGTGGGTTGGTTTGGTGGCGGCTCAGTGCCGGATGCTATCGTGAGTGTCACCGGCGAGGGAATCGATTTTTCAGGAAAGACCGACAGCCGGGGAGAAGTCGTCTATTCGGATCGTAAAGTCACGCTGGGATCCAGTTACCGTGTGACGGTAAGCGCTTCCGGGATTACCCGGGACACTACGCTGCTGGTCGTGGGCCAAGCCACCCGTGCCGCACTCTACCTTCGCAAGCCACTCAGCCTGGGCGTTACTTTTCAGTGGGATGATGGCACTCCAGCGACGGCCAAGACCATTGTTCTCGAATCCGGCGCATTCCGCCTGGAAAAAACCGCCAATGCCCAAGGGAAAGCGGTCTTCACACACTTATCCATTAAGCCCGGCAACACTTACCAGGTGTACGTGCGCGGTGATGAAACGAAGTCAAGCCTGACAGTGTTGGACCGAGGGGGTGATTTCGGGCCGTTTGCAATACCGAAGCCGATCTCCATCCGGCTGATCTTCTTGGACGATGAAACCGGTGCGCCGCTGCCGGGGAGCACAGTAACACTCTATGCGCTGGATAAGGCCGTGTGGCAGGAAAACCGGACGACCGACAAAACGGGCCAGGTCGAGTTCACCGATTCGCGGATCAAATCCTCGACCACTTATAAGGTGCGTTTCAAACGCGACAATCTGGAACAGGAATTCGGGGTCTCGGTCAGCCCATCCCAGAAAGTGTTTGAGAAGATATTCCGGATGGTCGCACCGGGTGAGATCGTGCTGACATTTCGTTGGGAGGACAACAAGGAGCCGCTGCGCTCGACCGATGTCGTCCTGACCGGCGGGCTGAGCGAGATCCAGAAGACCGATGCGAATGGCATTGCCGTTTTCCGGGACATCAAGATTCAGGCCGGCCAGACCTATCACTGCGAATTGAAAAGTGGTCTGTCAAAATTCGTCAGGGATATAACCCTCACCAGCAAGCGCTACGCGGATATCATCTTGCTTCCCCGCTTGTTTCGTATCAGCATCCATTCACCGGAGCCAACGGCTGACCTGAAAATATTCGACCACCTCGGCCACCTGAAAGGTCAGGGTATCGGCAAACTCGAACTGGACCTGAACACCGGCAACTACCGGGTCGTGGGCAAAGGCGCTTACGAGGTGGCGCGGGCCTTTACGGTCGACGGCCGGAACAACGATGTGGTGATCCGTACGGACAAAACCGCCTATCTCCTGGGCCAGGAAGCCTTCAGCAGGGGAAACTATGACGAGGCCAGGGAATACTGGAGCACAGTCGAAGAAACGGATGAAAAATTTTCGGCTGCGGTCAGCGGCCTGATCAAGTGTCTGGAAACCCAGGACAAGACAGCTGAAGCCTTATCGACCTACCGTCTGTACTTCGATAAATACACGTTGATCAGGAACTCCCCCGAACATCAATTCGATTTTGCCCTGATCAATTTCAAGGACGGAAAATTCAATGAAGCCCGGGATCTTTTTCGAAGAGTCGATTTCCGGAGATTCGCCAATGCCAAGACCCAGAACTGGTACGAATGCTACGTGCAGTATTACATCTCACTCTGTTACTGGGAGAATTACATAGCTAAGAGAGACCAAATCCAGAAAGGACAGCAGCGACTTGCGGAATTGGAGCGCATCGAGCGCGAGATGATCACATTCCAGGACCTGGGCGACAAGTACAAGGACCGGGGCCTGGAACTGAAACAGATCCAGGAGCACCTGGATCAGGTGCAGGCGGAGATCAACAACAACCTTTGAGCCCTGATTCTTTCGGAAGACAGCCATCCCCGGTGGACCAAACATGAAAGCAAGAGGTTTTATCAGATCGGTTGTACCATTTAGCGCAATTTGCGTCTTATTCCTGTGCTGTGCGGTCCAGAACGAAAAACCGGGCACGGACGTTTTTATAGTAGCCCAGGAGCGGTTCTACACGAACCAGTATGCCGAGGCCATCGATTCTTTCAGCCGGACGGACACGACGGCGAGTGTCAAGGACTGGTGGCTTGCCGCTGCAAATTATGAAATGGCAGATTTTTACCGGAATCTGGAAGAAGATTTTCGTCTTTATGAAATCACAGTTCTGGATACTCTGAAAGACCAGTATCCACAGCAGAAGGAAGTTGCGGTCCTGAACGCCCTGAACCGTCTGACCGACCCTCAGGTTGACGTCCGGGCGCGGGATGAGGCGATCCGTACGCTTGGCGGCGTGTTCGGGGAGAGGAAAACCGCGGCCATGACCAGCATTTACGACCGGATATTCCGGCCGGAGCGCTTTGGCCCCGGCACGTCCGGACTCAGGCAGGCGCTGGACGAACTCAGAGACAGCGATTTCCCGGTCGGCATTCTGGGTGATCTGGAAGCCGCGGTCCGGCTGGAGGAATCACGGGAGAGCGCCGGAGATGAATTGACACCGGAACGGCCTGGACACGTGGAGATAAAAGTTCCGGGTTCCTTTCTGCCGGAAGCCGAGAAGAGTCCGCTGTCTTTCGGTTGCACGACTTATTACCGGCTGAAATCGTCGTATTATTACCACCGGGTGCTGGCACTCTGCCTCCCGCACGCAGAGGATCCCCGCTTCCGGCTGCTCGCCCTGACAGCGCACCATCAACTCGGTGCAGGCGAAGAGTGCCGTTTACTGCTCGCAAACATTGATTCATCGCGGATCGGCGACGATGTAGAGCCGTTCTGGCCCGAGATACTGCATGAAAAACTGAATGTGATCCGAGTACAGGAGCTTGTGAACAGCGGTGATACGGCATCCGCCCTGAAGATCTGGCGCCGGATGGTGCAGCATCCCGATTTCGCGAGAAGTTACGCCGTGGCAGAGACCGGGGTGAGGCCGATCGGAGAGGATTTCCGGATCCTGGACAGCTACTGGGAAGCGGCGCGCGCCTATCTGATGGACGGTGCGATTGACGAACTGGCCCGCTCCTGCCAAGATGCTTATGGCGGCTACCTCTGCCCGCTCAGCTTGTCCTACATGTTTCTTGGGTGCATTACGTGCAGAACCATGCCTCGTTGCGCGGAGACCTGACCAATCGCACGGAGCTGCTCACGATCCTGGACCGGGGAACGGTCAATTACAAGGAATCGATTTCACCGGAGTACAACCCTCATGTCTATCTGCTGCTGAAAGCCCGGTCTTTCAACATGTGCAAAGAATACGACCGGGCGGGGGAAATCTACAACGAACTGGTCGGAGTCTACCCGGACATGAATGTAACGCGCAAGATGGCGCAGCTCGTATACACGTATCTGTATGGAGGGGACGGCAAGGTCTCCGCCAGCAACTAATTCGCGAGGCATTGGTTCGCCTGCACAAGGGGGCATTCTTGGTTAAGACACTCTCCGTGGTTCTCATCGGCATCTTGATTTTCAATGTGCGAGCGTACGGCCAGTCCGAGCTGAAATACCTGGAGAAGGAAGCGCCGACAACCTACGATCCGGTAACCTCTACCCGGGATGAAAAGGGAGTGCGCCTGTCCACCCTTCTGTCCAAAGGCCTGCTGGAAATCGACCAGAACAAAAAAATCCAGCCGATTCTCGCAACCGGACTGCCCCGCTACAGCGCCGATTTCAGATCTTGTGAAATCACCCTGAAACCGAATCTGTCGTGGCCGGATGGCAAGCCCATAACCGCGAAGGACGTAAAGTACAGTTACACGGTCTATAAAAATCCGATCTCCGATTACTCGGATCGCAACATTTTCGACAATTTCTCCGGAGTGGAGACGGAAGGCGAACTGACCGTGCGGTTCCGTTTCACCCAGCCGGTTGACCCACAGGATTACAACTCCCGCCTCACCTTCGCTCTGATCCCGCAGCACGCCAACATCAACGATTACATCCGCCGGGAAGATTCCTTCGCCCAGCAACCCATCGGGTGCGGTTCCTGGCAGTTGAGCAAGATTGAGGAAAATATCGTCGGACTGAGCCGGAACGAGCATTTTTACAAGAAAGGCAGCCCGTTTATCGACAAGATCACGATGATGGCTCAGCTCGATCTGACAAAGTGGCGGTTCATTCTGGTGGGCAACTACTGCAACTTTCTGGTGGACGTCCCTTATCCGAACGACTTGCCGGACCTGGACGGAAACCCGAGGATTCGGCTGCAGGAGTACCCCTCTCTGAAATGGCACGGGATTGCCTACAACTGCAAGTCCGAGTTCCTCAAGTTCCGCGAGGTGCGCCAGGCGCTTTCCTACGCCTTCAACCGGGAGGATGTGCTCAAGTCGGATTACAATAATCGCGGCGAATTGATCTCCGGTCCATATGCCCCCACCTCCTGGGCTTACAACACGGATATCAAGCCAAAGGAGTTCGACCCGGCTAAAGCCGAAAGCCTGCTCAAGGGAGTCGGTTTCGTTGACACTGACGGCGATGGGATCCGGGAGAAAAATGGTTTGCCGCTTCACCTGCGCTGCTACATCTCCAAACTCTACAGCGACGTAGAACGGGACCTTTTCAACGATTGGGCCAAACAGGTCCGGAGCGTGGGTGTGGATGCCGAGGTCGTGCAGTTGGACCCGGCGTCCTGGGCTGACAAAGTTTCGAGGGAAAAAGACTACGATGTGACTTACATCGCGTGGACCCTCGATGAGGCGGCCAATATCTACACCCTGTTCCATGCAAACGAAATCCGTCCCGATGGCAACAATATCGTGCAGTTTGACGACCCGAGAGTGAACCAACTGCTCAATGATTTCAGAAATACCACGGACAGACTGATTAAAAGCAACATCAGCCACCGTCTTCACGCGATCCTGGACGAGGAGTGCCCCTACACTTTCCTCTGGACCCTGCGCAAAACAGCCGCGTACAACTCCCGACTTCGAGACGTAGCCATAGAGCCGTTCTCGTTATTCCTGTGGGCTGAAAACTGGATTTACGAGGAAGAGTAGCCGTCGCGAGGGGTGCATGTTTATTCATGCCATCTGGAATGTATTCAACCGATTCCTGCTGAACCTCAGCTCTTTTTTACTGCTCATGCTGGTGGTCTACGCCTGCTACTACTACCGGCCCGGTCTGAACGAGTACCGGTTCAACAACAGTTTTTTCAACAGCCTGACGATCCTGGTGGGAAGCCAGCTCAAATCCATTGCCGGGGAACTGGCACCTAAGGAGAAACAGTCCGTAAGGCGGGACAGCCCTGCGCTTAACGGCAAGGGTATCCTGATCGATCCCACCACCTTGAAGGTGGAGCAATACCCGTTGCCGCTGAGTGACGAATTGTTTCAGGCCGGGATCCGGCTCTGGGATGCCGGCAATTCCGTAACAAAAGCAAAAATCCAGTCGGTCGGCTCCAGCGGGCTGTTGCGCCTGAGCAAGGTGATGCCGGATTCCCTGCTCAACCGGACACTCGAATTCAACATATCTCCGGTAAATTACGACCGAGTGAGCAAGGAACTTGTCTCCAGCTGCAAAAAATCCGCTGTCCTCGTTTCCGGCACATTGGTGTTGGTATTCCTGTTCGCGTTGCTGTTCGTCTGGTTGGATCAGCAGTATCCGTACGACCGTAAGCTGGGATTCATCATCCGAACCCTAAACCTGTTTTCCGGCGTTCATCTGATCGTCTGGTCAGTGATAGTCGTGGTGCTCACAAAACACTTTATCAATTTTTCTCCCTGGATGATTGTAATACTCGCTTATGGGAGCGGGATGTTCTCCGACTTCTTCAACTCGTTAAAAGAAGCTTTCAACCGGTTTGCGGAACAGGACTACCTGCTCGCAGTGAAAGCTCGCGGCGGCTCGCTGGTAAAAAATTTCTACAAAGAAATCCTCATCATTTTTACAACTCTGATCACCGCAAAACTCCCTGCAATAATCAGTGGCACGATCATCGTAGAGTATTCGTTCTCGTACGAGGGGCTGGGTCTCAAAATCCTCAACGGAATCAACCACCCTGAAGCAAACGCCGTAAACGTGATCCTGGGCGTTACGATCCTGGTTGGAACCGTAGTGATCATCACCAACAGCCTGAACCAGTTCGTTCAACAGATGCTGGATCCGCGCCTGAGCAGAAAATGAGGTCGAGGTCATGAAACTCAACAGGATGGAAAAACTGCTCATTTTCTCCTTTCTCGCGCTGTACATGCTTATCGTGCTGACCAGCATCGCCGGCTGGCACTACGGCGGATACGACATAGTTCAGGAATTCAAGGATGAACCAGTTCAACCCTCCTTCCACCATCCTTTCGGACTGGACCGCTCCGGCTACGATATCTTCGTCCGCTTCTGCGTTGCCACTGCCAATGGCTTTAAGTACAGCATCATCACTGTCTCGACATTCATCCTTGCGGGCATAGGCCTGGGAATAGGGATCAGCTACGCCAGGAGCAAGTTGTTCACCGGCCTGATGAAATTCATCTTCAACCTGATTGGCTCCTACCCGATCCTGATCCTCCTGTTCCTGGCGGCGATCTACCTGCAGGAATATACATGGATAATGCTCCCGGCGTTGATGGCCCTGTTCGGGCTGTTCCGTTCGCATGACCTGGCGGAGCTGATCCGGCAGCGGGTCAGCTATCTGCGTCAGCTCAATTTTATCGAGGCCTGCACAGCGCTGGGGCTTCCCTACCGCGTCATAATATTCAAACACATCCTGCTGAACGAATGCCTGGGAATCATCCTCGTCCAGGGCGCGATCATGATGGGCCAGGCGATACTGATGGAGACCACCCTGACTTACCTCGACTTTGGAGAGACTGAAAGCCAGGGCAACGTGACCTGGGGCAGCATGCTGAATCGTGCGAAAAGCCTTTTCGATCGTGGGTTGCTCCAGACCGAGTACATGGTCCCGACACTGGCGATCGCGGTCTTTCCATTCATGTTCATGGTCCTGGCGAACATCCTGAAAGATAAATTCGTGGTCTCATCCCAGCCGGGGGTGAAATGAGCACAACCACGGCGAAGAAAACGATGCTTTCGGTTCGGGGAATCCATACCTGTATCCGGCTGGACAAGGGTGTCGTGGTGCACTGTGTGGACAATGTCGATCTGGAAATATTCGAGCACGAAGTGTTCGGTCTGGTCGGGGAGTCGGGCAGTGGTAAAACCATACTGGCGTTGAGTATCATGGGGCTGCTGGGGAAATATCCCGGGGTGGTGCACGGAACGGTAGACTATACCGACCATCATGGAAGAACGACACGCCTTATATCCGAGGACGGTCGGTCAGGAGAAGTGAATGCCCTTCGGCCCACCCTGAAAAATTTCAAGGCCAAGCTCAAACGACACAATCATAGCTACGACGGATTTAGGGGTAGCCATTTCTCACTCGTCTTCCAAGATCCTCAGACCTCGTTGAATCCTTACCTTTCGGTGGGTCAGCAGTTGTTCGAAGCGGTGCGTAAAGGCGCACCCCGACTCTCGCACGCCAGAGCAGGAGAAGAGGCTTTAGAGTGGCTGAAAAAAGTACGAATCCGCGACCCACAAGAGATAATCGGGTCCTATCCTCACATGCTGAGCGGCGGTATGGGTCAGCGGGTGATGATTGCCATAGCTCTGGCCAGCCGGCCGGAATTTATCGTGGCGGACGAGCCGACGACTGGTCTGGATGTGACCACACAGTCCAGGATCGTGGAACTGTTCCAGGACCTCAAGGCGGAGACCGGGGTGACTATTGTCATGATCTCCCACGACCTTGGCATGGTCGCTCAGCTTGCCGACCGTATGGGCGTGATGTATTGCGGTAAAATGCTGGAGGTCGGTCCCGTGGATGAGATTGTCGGCCCCGGTCGGCGACACCCGTACACCGTAGGGTTGTTGAACTCGCTGCCCAAGCTGGGGCAGCGGTACCGGGAAGTCCAATTGATCGCCATCCCGGAAGATGTTCCTTCAAATACAGATCCGCCTTCAGGTTGCCGGTTTCATCCCCGCTGCCAGGTGTGCCTGGATGGTCTGAAATCCGGGGATGGCAATTTTTTCGCCCGCTGTAAGATCGAGGAGCCGTCACTTTTCGAGGTCAGCGAAGGGCATTCAGTCCGTTGCTGGCTGTATCATGACTGCCCGTGCAAAAATGAAAGCCTTGCCACGGTCTCGAGCTGAGCGGACTGCAAAGTGGCGGTAGGTAATGTAGCGCCTGAGATCTGATTAACCTGCTTCTCGTGTTTCGATGAGCCGGCTTGCACACTCAGTGCGCCGACCGGTTTGGCGGCGGGCGGCAATGGTTCATCTTAGGCCACCATGGCCGGCGTTCACCCCGTGACGAGGCTTTGAAATGAACAAGCCTTCTGAAGCCCTTCAAAGACTGGATGTCGCCGAACTTGCCAAATTCGACTTTTTCTCCTCCTTCACGCAAGAGGAAATAGCCCAGATCGTTTCCTGCGCGGAGCATAAGTCCTGTGCGGAAAATACCGTGATATTCAAGGAAGGAGACGCTGGCACGGATTTCTTTACAATTCTCGAGGGTGAGGTCCTTATCCGAAGGGAACTCAGCGGTTACGAGCTGGCCCGGCTCAAATCCGGACAGATTTTCGGTGAGATGACGGTCTTGGACAGACAAGTGCGATCAGCCACAGCCCTGGCGGCGAGCCGGGTTGAGCTGCTGGTTCTGAACGGGCAACACCTGCTTGAAAAGTGCCCGAACCTGAGCATTAAATTGTTCTGGTATCTGGCCCGCGAGCTGTCGATGCGGCTGCGCGAGACCGACATTCTGATCGACCGTGATTGTATGAGGTCCGACTATTACTTGGATGTGGTGGGGGTTGTAAAAAAATACGGCAAAACCGTCAAAGTATTCGATTTTTTCAAAAGTAACGGCTCAAGCCATTTCACTGTACTCGACAACATCAACCTATACATCCACAGGGACAACATCTTAGGACTCATCGGCGAAAGCGGCTGTGGGAAAACCACCCTGGCGCGGGCGATCCTGAAGCTTATCGACGTGGATGCAGGCAAGATCTTCATTGATGGCACGGATATCAGCCTGCTCTCGGACCGAGAGATGCGGATGCTGCGTCGAAAAATCCAGATAATTTTCCAAAATCCGTTTACCTCGCTAAGTCCGCACATGACAGTCCGAAAGATTGTTGAGGAACCGATCCGGCTGAGGAACGAGGGAACAGGCGAGAAGTTCGATCCGGAACTCGTCAAACATTTTCTGCGCCAAGTCAATTTCAATCTCCGAAAGCTGGATGATTATCCACACCAGCTCAGCGGAGGCGAGAGGCGCAGGGTCGGAGTGGCGAGAATCCTGGCAGTGAAACCGCAATTCATCGTCGCCGATGAACCGGTAGCCTCGCTGGATGCTTCTATCAAGGCCCAGATCACGAACCTGCTGCTCAAGCTCAAGGAGCAGGAAAAACTCACCTTCCTCATTATTTCGCACGACATCGGAATGATCAGCTATTGCAGCGATGCAATCGCAGTGATGTACCTCGGAAATATTGTTGAAAAATTCAGGAACAGTGAACAAAACCTGAACAGAGTTCTGCATCCCTACACGGAAGAGCTCCTGATCGCCTCCCGGAAATGCCACGGTTTTAAAAAATTAGACACGAAACTGGAAGGCGGGGACTATGATTTCTCCGCACACGACCGGAATATTTCCGGCTGTAAGTTCCATCCTCGATGCCAGGTGTACAGGAAGCTCAACGAGGTGCAGCAGCGACGATGCAAACATGAAAACCCCAAGCTCCAGACGGTTTCGACGCATCATCTGGTAGCATGTCATTTCTGTCAATAATCAACACCATTTGCAAAAGGGTGAATTTATGGATAAAATCAGCCGAATGATCATGTTCCTGACTTTCTGCCTGCTGGTTACCAGTTCGCTGGAAAGTCCGCTCGCTGCTCAGACCCGCCGAATGACCGCCCGCAAAAGGGCCGCGCAGGACAATGTTCTGCTCGCCTCGAGGCTGATTGCAGAAAACAAGCACGAACAGGCTTACGGGATTCTGAACGATGTGATAGAGAACCTGGATAAGAAAAACGCCCAGGCCTACTACTATCTTGCCTTGATCTGCACGGAGTCCGAAAAATTCCGCGACGCCGAAAAGGCCAAGTCCTTCATTTCCCAGGCCGAGGAGAACGGTCTTGATTATGTGGAATTGGGACTCAAGCCCATCGGGGGATTGAAGACGGTCAAGGTCACTGTCCTCGAACCGAACGCGGAAACCTCCTCCGACACCCTGGCCGGACCCCAGTCGCAGGCGAAAACGCAGGCAATCCTCGAACCGTCGAAACCAACGGCGTCTGATACCTCTGTGGCAAGAAAAGAAGAGAAGCCCGAGCTGGCGGCAGTACCTCCGGCAAAGACAGTCGCGGAACCGGTCGAGCAGGAACCGGTCGAAGCGACCGCAGTCCCGCCCGAGGCCGCCGGGGCCGAGCATGGCTCCTCTGGCTTGCCGGCCGTTGCGGCACCGCTGCCCACTCAGTCGGTCGTAAAGACCTTGCCCCTGCCGGAGGTTTCATCCCGTCCGGCTAAGGCAGTGTCCGAACCAGCTCCCCCCAGAGTGGAAGAACCGGTAAGAAGCAGCATCCCGGCCCAGAATGTCGAGCCGGCCGTCGACACTCCGCCGGTTTTGCCCACCCCCGAGACAACTGTCCCGCAAACGCTCCCGGCGCCGGGAGTCCAAGCCGCGCTTCCTACACAGTTAATCCGCTGGGGCGCAAATCTACCGATGAAAGGTTTTATCTACGATGTACGCTCGGAGATGGGACGGATCATCACCAAGGAATCACTGGGGCAGCAGCTGACTTACAACGAGAGCTCGACTAAACTGAACCTTCGGACCGAGCTGAATGAGGCCCGGCACGAGATGCTGCTGGACCGCTACCTGAAAGCCAATGAGATTCTGCGCATCGCGCTGAGGCGCGATGAGTACTGGTGGGAAACCAACTACCTGCTCTCGATCGTTCTAAACCGCGATCCAGACCAGGGTGGAGACCGCCGCCTTGCCGTAATTCACGGCAAGCGGGTGAAAGAGTATCTGAAAAGCGCTTTCCCCTCGGACCTGGATCCCTGCCCTGACCAGTTGCTATCCCCCCGGCAGTTATTCGAACAGTATCTCGGACGGGCCCGACAGTTCTATGCTGCTCGGCAGTATCTGCTCGCGGAAAATCAGCTCAATTACGCCCTGGGCATTGAGCCGGATGAAAATTTCTCGGAAACGGATAACCTCAACGATGATGATCTGGCCGGCGTGCAGTTTTTCTGGGGTCAGGTGGCGCAGGACCTCGGAGATTACAAGTTCGCCAGCCAGCGTTTTATCGATGCCAGAACTATCCAGGCGGCTTACCGGGACACGGTCGACAACTGGATCCTTCCGAATCTTGAATCTCTGATCGAAATCCATTCGGAGGTGCAGCCGATTGAAGTGACAGTGCAAGCCCCGGACCAGCCGCCCGTGCGCAGCGCCAACAGCGCCCGTCTGTCGTTTTCGGTAAGCGGCCTGCCCGATCTGCGTGTGGCTGTTTCGGAGCCTCAGAATCCCAGGGCGAATAAGTCCGAGATAAAAATCGGGGAAAGCTATACGATTTACGGGCCGATCACTTACAAAGCCGACCTGAATATAAAGCGTCACAAGAGGCATATGGTCTACGGCATCCTGATCTCCGCCGTCGTACTGGTGGGTGTCACTTCTTTTTAGCTCCTCAACGTAACTCATCTATGGGACACAGCAAACATGAGGTACAATAATCTGTCGATCCCGATTGCGATTACTCTGTATTTCCTCGTTTCGATATCGTCTCTTGCGGCCCAGACTCAGACTGAGAAGGCCCAACAGTTCTGGGAGAAGGGAAACGCACTCATAGATAATTCCCCGGAAGAGGCGGTCAGCATTCTGAGCGCCTCGATCGACCTGAAAGAGAGCAAGCACGCCGATCACGACATGGCTCTGATCTTTTACAACACAGGCAATATCGCCTCTGCAGTGCAGTGGTGCAATCGTGGTTTGAAATGCGATTTCCTGTTTGAGACCGGCCACACTACTGAGGAAGTGAATGGATTCATCCATGACATCTTGGATGAAATCGACAAACAGTTCGCCCCGCTGAAAATCCGTCTGCGTGGAATTCGCATGAACAGCCTGGCCCGAATCGACAGCGTAGATTACCGCTTCGACCTGCAAGCCCTTAACCAGCGACAGAGGCTTGTCCTGAGGAAAATCGAAGAGGGCCGATCGCTGCAGATGACTGGGATCGGCGAAGACGGCTCTGTATTCTGTGAAGTACCGTATTTCCCGGTCCTGCAGGAATCGGTGACCGGCAGGATATCCTCCTATACCCTCGAGATCAGCCCGGATCATCGATATCGCTTCGACTTCAATCTCAGCAATTACAAGAACTTCGTCCTCGACATAGACTGGCAGAAAGAGTTCTTGGCCGTAGAGAGTATCCCTCCTAACTATGTCAAAATCATCACGCCGGACAAGTATTCATTCCTGCCCGCAATCGTGCGGAGCGACAGCACCGAAATTATGCAAGGGATCATAACCAAGGGGGAAATACAACCCGGTGGTACAGAAGTATCCAAGGTCTATTACATCCCGTTACCTGGCGGTAAGGATGGACAGATAATAATGAATATGAATGACAGCGAAGAAAAAAGTTCGGAGAGGGCCATGGATATTATCGCAAAAATCAGCTTCATCGCGGTGGGAATAGGTCTCATCTCATTCGTGCGTTGAGCACTCGGGCGGTCGGCGCTTCGCGCCACACGTCAGCCCTGTGCTGGAGTGCCGCGATAGAAACTCCGTGCGCTTGAATGTGCGCGATTCTCTTTCCGGCTGATCTGGACCTAAAGACAATCCGAAGGAGAGCTCTGATGCAGAGCAAAACGCTTATTATGTCGATCCTGATTGTTCTGATCATCCCCTTTGATGTCAATGGATTACAGATCAGCGGACGGCGCAGGGTGCAGCTTCCGGGTATCGACAAAATTAACATCTTCAATCCGCAATGGTCTCGCAATGGACGCTACCTGTCCTTTGAGACGATCGACGAGGAAAACCACCGAATTTACATCCTTGACGCTGATCGTTGGACCCCACCGGTGGAGATTACCAAATCCCAAGCTCAGTCCGAACCCTCGAGGACAGTGAGTTCCAAGCTGACCCCCAAAAAGAAGGATGGGCAGACGACCGGCCCGAGGTTTGAAGAAAAAACCGCCAAAAGGAAGGGCAGGCAGATGGCCGGCCCGAGGTTCGAAGAGAAAACCGCTAACCTGGGCCTGGTATGGATTTGTGATATTTCTGACTCTGAGTTGCTGTTCATCAGCCATGACGATATGGACAGAAACATTTTCTATAAAAAATCCCTCGACAGCCCGGCTCAGCCGATGCTTCTCAGAACTGGCGAGTTCCTGACGGCTGACAATCAGCCATTTTTCGTCGGCCTGTCCTACATCGACCTGGATATCAGTTCCAAGACTTTGATTTTCAATGCTGGGAAGAACGAACAGATAAAGGTTTTCCGCTGGCAGGGCGCACTCGTAGAGTGCCAGAACAGTCTTCCGCGGATCAGCAAGCCCGTGGAGGTCAGAATCTCCGAATCCGGAATCCTGCCGTTTGAGCCTCTCTTCAACCCCGTGAATTCAACCCTCATCGCCTTTAGCGGGGACTTAAACAACAACTTGGACATTTTTGTCTACGACGCTTCCCTGAAAAAATCGGCTCGCCTCACCGACTGGCCCTCGGTCGAAAATTTTCCGCGCTGGTCGCCGGATGGAAAAAGAATACTGTTTCTCTCAGATTATGGGCACTCCGAACAGGCAGCCCTGTACGTGATGGACCGCAGTGGCAGTAATAAGAAAAAGATCTGCGACTGGATCAACGACGACCAGGCGGAATTCGTGCCGGTCTGGGGCGCAGACGGCAAAATGATTCTGTACATAGAGGTCCGGAACGATGGCGGCATGCCCCTGCGCTGCTATGAAACCGGGTCTGGAAAAACCAGTTCCCTTGAAACGGGGTGCATCGCCCACACTGCAGTGGCTGTCTCGCGGGACGCGAAAAAAATAGCTTTCTGCGCCAGGGCGGAGGAAACAGGAAAAAACTTGACCTGGAGAAACCTCTATGTTGCCGATCTTGAGCGTTGAACAGCCCCGGACGGTTTTTGGGTGAATTGAGAGCCCGATTTCGGATGTCCGGTGATATTCCTGATGAACTTCACTCAAACAGATCCCGATCGGACCTGAGAAGGAACCCTCAGATGAAATCCAAATTCTGGATCAGTATCCTGTTTCTCTTGGTGTCCTTAAATCCCGCACTTGCCCAGACTTCCTCCTTCAGTGTGCTTGACTCGCTGGTGCGGCCTCCCGATACGGTGAATTACTATGTGGATACCTCGTATGTGCGGTTGCAGGTTCGCGCCCTAACCGACAGTCTGCGGTTGATTAATGCCATTGGCGCCGTCATTTTCAGGGCCGACTCCATCTCCTCGGATACAACCCTCGTACTGCCGCTGCCGTTGCAGCCGGGACTGAATTCATTTGTCCTGCGCGCAATGAATGCCGGCCTGGCGGACACTGTTTCTATCAGCGTCTTCCGCAAACGCCGGCCTCTTGTCAGAGCCCTGGAAACAGCGATCGACTGGCAGAACGTGGGGGTGCGGGATCATGATGATAGGCATCTGGTCGTCAGAAGCACCGTTTCAGGGCCAACCGAACAATTCGATTCCGTGCGGATCAGGGTGCGGATCCGAAAAGCTCAAAATTTTTCGGTTGTCTCGGACACCTTGTTCAGCCTAAAACCGGCGGATTCGACATCGGTCGACCTTCGCTTTTCGCCGGGACTGGAGAAGGGGGATTTCACCGACACCCTTTTCGTCTCAATGCTTGCCACACAGGGGACGTTGCTGAACGTGGACACTGTCCTTCTTCGCGGCAAAGGAATCAATCCGCGACCGAATTACGCGGTGAACGGGAACTTTATTTTCGACGCAATGCAGGACGGCTATCTTTCGAGCCCGCGCAATATCCGGATTATCAACGAGGGCGCCGACAGTCTTGTCATCGATCGGGTTTCGATCAACAACACCCTGTTCCAAAGCTTGGCGCTGCTCGATACACTCAGGATCGCCCCCGATTCCCAGACCGCCGTTTTTCGGGTAGTTTTGAGACCAGACTTGGGCTGGAAGCTGGACCGCGGTGACACCACGGTGACGGTTCGCCTGGTGGTCGAGTCCCATTACCCGGGTGACGGCAATCCTCCGAGGTCGTACACCGATACCCTCGACTTCAGTGTCACCCTCTACCAGCCGAGCCTGATCGCTCCGGCCAGTTTCATCTTCCAGGACTCGGCGCATGTGTATATCCTAGCGGACAGCGCACGCGGCGACTTGGCGCTGGCCGTGGGGGGAGTCGCATCGGCCGACACCTCCGCCCGACTGATACTGAAAAATGTGTCGATTGTCGGATCGACAGCCGGTTTCGTCATTCATGACAAAGCCCTGCTGGAGGGCTCGACTTTGCATTACGGAACAGGCGGAAGCATTCTTCTGGCGTTCAGGCAAAACATGAAAGGCGATTTCGTCGAACGGCTCCGGTTGGTATACGCCCTGACCGAAACCCTCGACGACACGCTTGATATTCAGATTGTGGCCACGATGCTCGCCGCGGTTGTCAGCGTTTCTGCCACAGACCAGATAGATTTTGATCGGGTGGGATTCTCGAAAACAGTCGACGTGATATACAAAAACGTGGGGAACTGTCCACTGGAGCTACATTTATCTTTGAGCGCGGGAGATCGGGGCTTTTCGATCGACACTTCCGTAGTCGTGATCGCAGTCGCCGATTCCGTTGTCAGGAACATCGTATTCATGTCGGATTCCAGCGGCATCTACCGGGATACCCTGCTTGTCAGGTATGATGACGCGCAGGTTACGGACGGCATTAGGAGCTTGAAAATAGGCCTTGTAGTCAATGTACTTTCTGTACCTGTCCTTTTAACAACGCAGGTCGATTTCGGGCGGGTGCAGGACGGTTTCAATTCGGAGTGGAGATTGATCCAGATCGACAACCGAAACGATATCAACCTGGTTATCGATAGTATCGTCTCATCTGACGGGTCCGTGGCAAGTTTCGCGTACAATGCCGGTAGCTTGATTCCGCCCTCGGTTTCGAACATGGTGGTCAAACTATGGCCGGACCTGAGAAGAAAACTGCCGCAGGACAGCCTGCTGATTCAGATGCCGATGCGGATTTATCTGCACTATGAGAACTACAATGTTTACGTAGAAAAATTACTTCCGTTCGAGGCCATGGTATTCCAACCCGGGATCAGACTTCTCGGCCGCCCGGATTTCAGTGATTCGGCTTTCGTGTATGTACCTGCTGACAGCGCCCGGCATAGCCTGAGTTTGTTGCTGGATGGAGTGTACCCTGGAGATTCCGCAAATGTCCGTATCCTCGGGGTTCAGATTCTCGAGCCCCAGCGCGGATTCAGCATCGGCAACAGGGATATGCTCGAGGGTCAATTGCTGCGCTCTTCCGAAACAAAATCGACAAACTTGTCATTCCGGAGGGACTCCTTGGGGGATTACGGCGCGACCCTGCAGGTCACGGCCCAAGTGACAACCACGGTGATCGATACATTCAGAATAGATTTGAGAGCTTGTATGCTGGCCGCGGTGCTCGAACTATCCGCGCCGGGGATAGAAATGGGGACAGTGGCAATGGATGATTCCGCATCCGGCCGGGTCTACCTCAGAAACAGGGGCAACTGGCACTCGGAATTTTTCCCTATGCAGCTCGTTTTCAAAAACGGGACGATGGGGTTCTCCGTCGATCCTGCGATTCTGACCGCCTCCATCGCACCTGGCGATTCCCTCGGACTGAGGATCGTTATCCATCCCAGAGTTCGCGACCTGAATAGCGACACCCTGATTGTCGACTACCGAGATGCCGGCATCGGCGGCAGCGCAGTCAGGACGAACCTGCTCGACCTGAAGGCCTTTACGGTCGAGTTGTTTGTAATAGGAGCCGCCCTGACGACCGAAAACGACAAGTTGCTGCTGATCGTACGTCTTAAGCCGTATTTTGACTACGACGAAACCTCCATTACTGCTTCCGATTTCCAGGTCGGCTTCCTCGATAGCACCCGCCTTGCTGCCTCGTCGCTGGCTTTCACCGACTCGACAGTGACCGTTGACCTGGATCAACACAAGATCGCGATAAACAAGGCGATCAAGGCATTCTCTCCTGGTTCCCGACCGCCGCAGAGCTTTCTGCTGCTAAAGGTGAAAGAAAAAGCGGTGCGTCTGAAACCCAGAACCGAAACGGATTATCACACGAACGACGAACAACAGGTACCCGCAGTCAGTCTGGGCAACTTGGATCCTTGGGCGGCCGAACTGACCGCACAGCAGGCCGGCTTGATCTTTTCGCCGGGGCCGACGCGAAACAGGTACGACAGTTTCCGCAAGCGGACGACCACGATTACGGTCCCAGTCAGAAGCCCCGGAGCGCCCGGTCTTTCGTTGACCGCCAGCCTGTTCCGCAAAGTTGGGGAGGACCTGCTCCAGTCGATGGGCCCGCTTGCCGTGACAACCGTCTCGAACTTGTTGACTTGGAACGGACAGTCGAGCGGAACTTCCCTGTCGGACGGGATATACACGATTCAGATTGTGGTCGTGGACCCCGCTTATTCCGACAGGAATTCGTTCCCCCTGCTTTACGAGGTGGTGATCGACAACACTGTACCCTCCATGAATTTCAACCTGTCCGCGCCCGACCCGGTTGAGATCCCGGATCAGCTACGGCCCGCCGGGATGCAGGAGAATGTCCGGTTAGTAAAGCATACGGAAAGTTTTCGGCTGATCGGCCCAGGGGAAGTCGAAGACAACGTCTGCGTATCGAGCGCTGGGGTGACGGTTGGTACGGAAGTTTTGAGCTTCCCGGTGGCGATGGTCGCGGATTCGCTTAAGCTGGTGCTGATCGCGCGGGATCTGCTGGGCGGCGGCCTGCGCGAACTCGGTTTCGAGATAACCGCGAACCCCCAAGGTTGCGGTGGTCTGCTCAAAACCGAGTCCGACAGCACTCTGTTCTCTTTCGACCGGCTGATGAGCCTGTTGGGCCTTAGCGGCGAGGAGGCAAGAGTGAGCCTTGAAGGTATGTACCTGCTTGACCAGGCCGGCAACGCGGCCGAGGTTGCGTTCAGGACCCGATCCGGCCTGATGCCTCTGTCCCCGGAATCTCCGCTGGTCTACTGGATCTATATAGGTGATAGCTTCGATTGGCTGCTGGAGCGGACTTTTGTCAACTATCCGAATCCATTCAGCCCGAGAGCCGGCCAGAGGACAACGATCAGCTACATGCTGGCTAAGGAAACCAATGTCAACTCGGGAGATATTCTGGTTTTCACCGACACGGGAGAGTTGGTCAGCCGCATACCGCTCTCCGCCGATGATCTGAGACAGAATGTGCACGAGATAGTCTGGGACGGACGGGATTTTATGAGCCAGCCGTTGGGCCGGGGCATTTATTTCGCGGTGCTCAAACTGGCCGGTACCCAGAAACGCGTGCTCAAGATCGCGATATATTAGAGAACCAACCATTTCCCAAGGAACGGAATATGAAAATACGACTAATTTGCACAGGAATATTCCTTGCCGTTCTCGGTGCGGTGGGCCGTGGATTTCCGGCCGATGTTTACCGGGCCTCCGGAGCCACGTTCACCGAAATCGGGGTAGGCGCTCGCGAAATAGTGTTCGGCCGAGCCGCGATCGTTACCGCGGATGACGCCACGGCTGGGTATTGGAACCCGGCGCTACTCACACATGTCTCCTCTCCGGCACTTACCGGCACCTACAGGTTCATCTCCACGAAAACCGCCGTGGGCGGAGATGTCATTTCGTTCAGTGTGGCCGGAATCCCGTTGCCTGTAGGCAAATTGGGAGCCACCTTCCTGACCCAGAAGATCAGCGATATCTACGAGTACGATGCCACCGGCCAGTATTTATCGACCTTCGACAGCAACGATTACGCGGTCTATGTCGCATACGGCTTCCAGGTAGTCGGGCCGGTTTCTCTGGGATTTTCTTTCAAATACTTGCACCAGGGGTATTCCGGGCTGACCGGCCTGCCGTCCGATGTCACCTCGGTGACCGGCCAGGGATTCGATATCGGCACTATCTACCGGGTCTCGGATAACATTGTCGCCGGGATTGTGGCCCGGAGCAAAAGCAGAATCGGGGATGTCGAGACCCCTTTCGGTGTGGATATCGGGTTCAGCTATATGCGCAGCTTCAAAGTCGGGGGGCGTCCCCAGGATATCGTCATCGCAGCCGCGCTAGAGCAGAGGCAGTACCGCCCGCTGAAGCTGAACCTCGGGATGGAGTACATGTTTCTCGAGTTGAGCGGCAACCAATTCATCGCCCGCTTGGGTTCGCTGAACAACTATGTCGAGGACCGTGGCAGCGGGCTTCCGTTCAACGAGTTCTCCAGGGTGCTTTCGGTGGGAGGTGGAGGGCAGTTCCTGAACAAGAAAATGCACGTGGATTTCGCCTACATGCTGAGGAATCAATTGCTGGAAAACTCGAGTTTCGTCTCTATGGGCATGTCGTTTTGAAGCATATTGATAAGTTTTATCAGTTGTGTCCCAATGCAATTGCAGCAGAGATAATTGGATAACGGAGTCTGTGGTATCGGCTTGGGAGTTGAACTCCGCAGATGCTTGTAAAATAGGCATTCTTTCAAAAAGCGACAGGCTCAAAACCTGGTGGTATCGTTTCTCGGGACAGGTCAGTTATGGTTTGATATCGTAATTGTTCACGGATTAGTGTAAACGCAAAAACGGACACTTGATCAGTTCTGGACAATGAAAGGGGAAGAATAAAATGACAATTACTACCAAATACCCGATCGTTTTTTGCATTCTATTTTCTCTACTGATTTCTGTTAGTGTGTTTCCTGGGGATAAAAACACTTCATCCATGGCCGGGAGAGTTACATTCTCCAAAGGGGAGGTTACTTGTGGAAAGGAATCAGCAGGGGAGCAAGTTGCTATAGGAATGGCTGTAGCCGATAATGATATAGTTAAGACAGGTCCCGAAGCCAAGGTTAAGATCATGCTGACAGGTGATAAAAATATACTAATCACGATCATGGCGGACACTAAGGTAAAGATTAATGCCCGGGGAGTAGAGCTTTTAACTGGAAACAAGAAGAGCGTAATCCTGAAGAAGATTGATATTTTAGACCTGAGTCCGGAACTTAATGAGCGAAGCAGGCAGACTGCTGGTGCTTATGTAATGCGCTTAATGCGGGGTGAAAAACAGATATTAAAGACTGTCAATCTTACAAATACTTCAATTCGTGAAAGACGGCCTACATTTCGCTGGACAAGTGAGAGAGTGGGGAGTTTTTTAATAAGCCTCTATCAGTTGAAAAAGAACGGAGAAAAGATTCCCCTTTGGTCACTTCAGACATCCGATGATAGTTTGTCGTTTCCAGGAAATCGACAGGACTTGGAAGGGGGTAATTATTATTATTGGGAAATTGCCGACCTTCAGGACAATAAAGATGAAACTAAAAGCTCAGCCGAGTTTTATGTCTTTTCCGATGAAGAAAAAAAATATTTCGCCAAGGAGCTGAATCAACTGGAGGAATCGGTAAAGGATGAAAGGGAGGATATGGTCACTTCGGCCTTTATTAAAATCGAATTGCTCAAAAAGTATAATCTCAAGGATGATTTGAAAAACTACCTAATAGAAATTGTCACCGCACTACAGGAAAATGAGTACTTTAAAAATATGCTGAAATCATTTTAGATGTTATTGCGATCCAGCTTATTGATACTGAAAGTCTTAAGTATTATATCCTTGGATCTGTTCCTGTGTGGCTCCAACCCTTCGCCAAACTCGATCAGATAGAATCACGGGTAGTGGCCAGAATAGCATTGGCGGCAATTGTGGTACTGATATGGCTTCTAATCCCGCGCAAATCCAACCAGCGCAAAGGCAGTCGTGACTTTGATAAGCAGAGCTACCGCCGGCGCAGTGTGATCGAACAATGTGTCGGCCGGCTCAAAGAGTACCGCCGGATCGGCACCCGCTTTGAAAAGCCGGCGGTCGGCTTCCTGGCCATGCTCAAGCCGGCCATGATCCGACAGTACTTCAAAGTGAGCTTTTCAGACACAGCCTAATCGTAGCATAATCTAATAACGACTGACTCCCAGATAATCCTTTCCGGATACCCGCATGCAGCTTCTTTCGATAAAAACCATTTTAAAGACGACTCCATTTCTGATCAGCATCGCGTTGTGGCTCAGCTTATTTCTGTTATCCAGCCTGGGTGTATTTTCAGCACTCGATCTCAAGTTCACAGACCACCTTTTGCAACAACGGGGCTCGATTGCGGCCAGCGATAAAGTGGTTGTTGTGGGAATCGGAGAGGAATCATTCGATGCCATCGACGAACCGATTGTTTTATGGAACGGGCGTTTTGCCAAGGCGCTGCGTGCGCTCGCCGGAGCTGGCGCCGAGGTCATCGGCTTCGACCTGATACAGAACAAGGCCTTCAGCGGCCTGCTTGCTGAGCGCAACCAGGAACTGATAAATGCAGTCATCGAGATACAGGAGGAGAGCCAGACAAGGCTGGTTTTTGCGACCGTGCCGGACAAGCAACTCTACCCGTTCGAAATGCTCAATCTGGCCCTGGCTGAGTACGGGAGCCTGGGCTATGCCAACCTGACACTGGATCAGGATGATATCGTCAGACGCCAAATGCTTTGCTGGAGCGCTGATGACGCAATCGTGCCTTCCTTCGCTTTGCTTAGTGCGGCGAGATACCTAAAGCAAGAAATCTCATACGAAAGCGGGACTTTATCTATTGGTGATCAAAGAGTAATCAACAGTTCCGATGCCCCTGTAACGATGCTCATCAACTTCGCCGGAGCGGAGGAGGCTTTCAGAATTTATTCGTTTCTCCAACTGATCGAGAAAGCCGAACAAGCCGATACGGCCTGGCTCCGCTCCATTTTTTCAGACAAAATAGTTCTGATCGGCCTGGTCACTCTGGATGACATGCATAACGTTTCCTTCAGGATTTCTGACGATGCAACCAGCCAGATGACGGGAGTGCTGATACATGCCAACACAATCGACACAATACTGCGAAGCGATTACCTGAAAGAACTATCTCCCTTCCGGCTCGCTGGGATTCCTTTTTTGTCTGGTCTTATCCTGCTCATGCTCGCCTTCCGCAAAACCGGTGTGTTCACCGGGGCAGTCATTACTTTATCATTGCTGCTCGCCGGTTATTGGGGCTGCAACCTGTTATTCAGACATCTGAACTTGGTTTTCTTTTACCCATCGGCGGCGGCCGGAGTTCTCTTCCTCCCTCTTTTGCTTTATACTTCCAGTTACATCTCTGAAAAACACGAGAAAGACCGGGTCAGGAGCATTTTTTCAGCTTACCTCAATCCCTATGTTCTGGAAGACCTTCTGTCCAGGGAGAACAGCTTCATTTTCAAGATGGACAGAAAAAAGATAGCCATTATGTTCTCGGATGTACGGGATTTTACGACTATCTCCTCCTATCTGGAACCTGATGAAGTAGCTGTGCTGCTCAACGAATACTGCACAGCTATGTTCGAGGCGATCTTCCAGCACAAAGGCACGCTCCACCTGTATATTGGGGACGGGATCATGGCTTTATGGGGAGCGCCGGTGGCGGATGACGACTGCTGCCTGAACGCTCTGCGCGGTTCTCTTAAGATGCTTGAAAACTTAAAACCTCTGAACGAGAAGTGGGACAAGGACAGTCGCCTGAAAGCCATTGCCAAAGAACTCGGGCGGGACAAGCTGTTCCGGATCGGCATCGGCCTTCACTATTCCGACCCGGTCGTGGGGTATATGGGGCCACCCCAGCGGATGCAGTACACGGCTATTGGTGACGGGGTGAACACGGCTTCCCGAGTGGAAGGCCTGAACAAGGAGTTTGGTTCGGAACTCTTGATGACTGTCGACTTCTATGCAAAAGTCAAACAGCATATCAATGCTGAGTCGCTCGGCCTGGCCAAGATAAAAGGCCGGGACCCGATTGAAGTTTACAAGTTAGTTGACGTGGCCCAGACAATCAGAGAATGAAAACGTAATATACTCTCGGAAGGAACCGCATGAGACGCAGGGCTGCCGTATAAATTGATTGTTCGAGTTTCCTCCTTGATTGCCGTCACTTCTCTTCAAAGATTGATGCAGCTTGATATGCAGGGGCTCTCAAGGGTTCAGAATTCGTGCGCGCGTAACTGCTCAAACCAGGAGTCCGGGCGAGTGTGTTGGGTAATGAGGCGGTCGGGAAATGAGTCTCCATCGTAAAAGCAGTCACAATTGGTGGAATCATGGGACCGCTACGCAAGGCTGGATCGCAAGTTGCCGGAAAGGCGCTGGTCCGGCTGCCGGCCATAAAAAAGCTCCGGCCGGTTGACCGGAGCTGATCGAAGGAATCGGCGAGAACCGGCAAGGTTGCCTGCCGGTCGGGGTTTTGCTGGCCCCGAAACTTACTGATCCCTTGCTGTAGATGGTGCCCCTAGGCTGACTCGAACAGCCGGCACGCGGTTTAGGAAACCGCTGCTCTATCCACCTGAGCTATAGGGGCTTCGATGTCTGATGCAAATTCCGGTGAGCGTGGGCGCGCGTCTAACTGCTGTCCGCCAAAGGTCATGGAATAATTTAATGCCGATGCCGGCTTTTCCGCAAGCCGTTTGCCGGGCCCGGCCGAACCGCTGCCCAGGATGGAGCGCGCATGGTCCGGCCGGGGGCTTCACCCTGACTTGCGGTCCGACCTTCAGCCCGGACTTTCGAAAAAGTTCAGGAACATCCGGTCCCGGGACAAAAAAAGCCGCGCCCCCGGTCAAGCGGGCGCGGCTTGAGCATGTGCAGTGTTCGTCCGGCTCAGGCCAGGATCCGCGTGGCTTCCTCGATCATCTTTCCCAGGGGGAGCGAGCGGCGGCAGAGATTCTCCGCCCGCGCCACCACCTCGCGGGAGGGCAGGCCCTCCTCGCGCAGCAACCGGGCGTACTCGGTCCGGGCATAGTCGGTCATCCCGTAATCCTGGTGGTACATCCGGAAACGCACCAGCTTGGGGATCGACTGCGCCTCGGGGCAGAGCCCGGCGCAGGTGCCGCACATCGCGCAGTAGCGGCCCTCCTGCTGGGCCCAGTAGCGCTCCTCGGCGCCGGTATCCAGGCTCCCCAGCTTGGTGGCCAGGATGTCGCGGTAGAAATCCACCGACTGGAAGCTGCCCATCGAGGCCAGCACCGAGTGGGCGTGCTCCTTGCCCAGCATCGCGCTGCAGCGGCTGGCGGCCTCGGCGGCGACTTGCGGGTCCGAGCCATCCACCCCGCGCTTGGGCAAGCCCTTCATCGTGAAAATCCCGACCCCGGCCGCGGCGGCCTGCTTGGCGGCCTCGATGAACGCCGGGCTCTGGGCATCCGCGTAGCTCATCAGGGTGGCATCGTACCAGCCCAGCTCGCGGGCGCGGTTGAGCACCTCGGTCATGTTGGAATGGCAGGCGAAACCCATGAAACGAGCCTTGCCTTCCTGCTTTGCCTTGGCGAACAGCTCGGGGACCTGCGGGTTGGCGATCAGCTCCAGCGACTCCAGCGGCGGGACCAGGATGTCGGCATGGTCGGTGTTCAGCACCTTGAGCGCTTCATCCAGCTCCTCGCCCGGCATCGCCTTCAATGCCAGCACCACCTTGCCGCGCAGGCTCGGGTTGGCCTTGAACACCTTGCCGAACGCCTCCTGGCTGCGGCCGTTCTGGTAGCCCGGGGCGGTGTGGATGAAATTGATCCCCTGGTCGATCACCCGCATCAGCACCGGGGGTTCGGTGATCAGGATCCCGCCGAACGCGATCCGGGTGACTTTCAGCCCGGTGCGGCCCAATGCCACGGCCGGCAGCCCGTTGACTTTCAGCTCCGCGGCCCGGGCCAGCCCGGGCAGTCCGAACGAGGCCGCCGCCGCGCCGAGCGCCGCCGCCAGCGAGCTTTTCTTCAGGAACTCGCGCCGATTGAGATCGCCGCCACCATGGACCGGCACCTCGCCATACTCATCCCGCCGATTGGACACAACTACCTCCAGAGCTTTGCCTAGTGGTTATGAGAATCGATCGATGCGTGGAACCAGTGACAGGGCTGAAGCCGAGTAAGGTCTAGATCATCGGGTGCAGGATGGCACCGATAATTTAACGTGTTCCGGCAGCTGATGCTACAGTTTTATCAGAGTTGGAGCATGCCGACCGGTCCATCCGGGAATTCTGGGGCTGCGGCTCCCGCCGCGCGAGGCGCCTTCCCCGGCCTGGCCGGTCACGCGAAAAAACTTGACTGCCGGTTCATGCTTGGCTATTTTGCCAAACAGGCAAGGAGGAAGATCGTGGAGCAAGCCCTGAAACTGCGCCTGGAGCGCCGGGCCGAGGTGCTGAAAGCCCTCGGCCACCCCACTCGCCTGTTCCTGGTCGAGGAGCTCGGCCGCGGCGAACGCTGTGTCTGCGAGCTCACCGCCCTGGTCGGCGCCGACATCTCGACCATCTCCCGTCACCTGGCCGTGCTGAAAAACGCCGGCCTGGTGCTCGATGACAAGCGCGGCCTGCAAGTGTTCTACCGGCTGTGCACCCCTTGCGCCCTCAATTTCCTGGACTGTGTCGAGCGGGTGATCGCCGCGGGCCCGGCCCGGAACCGACCCCCGGCAGATTCGCGACAAGGCTGAAACCGCATGGACTGGAACAAGGAATGGAAAGCCCTGGCGCTGTCCGCCGGGATCTTCCTCGGGCTGTACTTCCTGCCGCCGGAGCTGCTGCGGGGGACCGGCCCGCTGGCCGATGCCCTGGGCCTGGCCGGCTGGTACGCCCGGGAGCATGTCGTGCTCTGCCTGCTGCCGGCTTTTCTGATCGCCGGGGGAATCTCGATCTTTGTCAGCCAGGGCGCGGTGATGCGGTACCTCGGCCCCGGGGCCAACCCGGTCGCCGCCTATGGGGTGGCCGCGGTGTCCGGGGCGCTGCTGGCGGTCTGCTCCTGCACGATCCTGCCGCTGTTCGCCGGGATCTACGCGATGGGCGCGGGGCTGGGACCGGCGGCCACATTCCTCTATGCCGGCCCGGCGATCAACGTGATGGCGGTGGTGCTGACCGCGGCGGTGCTGGGGCTGAAGCTGGGAGTGGCGCGGGCGGTGGCGGCGATGGTCTTCAGCGTGGCGATCGGCCTGGCGATGCAACTGGTGTTCCGCAAAGGGGAGGCCGCGCGCACCGCCGGGCGGATGGTCCAGCCGTCCGGTGAGACCGCCCGTCCGTTGCGGCGGACCGCATTGTTTTTCGCCGCGTTGGTGGGGGTGCTGGTGTTCGCCAACTGGGGCCAGCCCACCGCGGGCGCGGGCGGGTTGTGGCAGGCGGTCTACGGACTCAAGTGGTGGCTCACCGTGCTGTCCGCGCTCGGGCTGGGGCTGATCCTGGTCCGCTGGTTCGGGGTCTGCGGCCGCAAGCTGCTGACGGCGGCCCTGCCCGCGGCGGCCCTGGCCCTGGCTTTCCCGGGACGGCCCACGCTGGCGTTCGGCGCGGGCGTGCTGGGACTGGCGATGGTGCTGGCCCGCCAGCCCGGGGAACCGGCCGCGTGGATCGCCGCCAGTTGGGGTTTCGCCCGTCAGATCATGCCGCTGCTGCTGGCCGGGGTGCTGCTATCCGGAGCCTTGCTGGGGATGCCCGGCGCGGGCGGCGGGCTGATCCCCACGGGCTGGATCGCCGCAGCGGTGGGCGGGGAATCGCTGGCCGGCAACCTGTTCGCCGCGGTGGCCGGGGCGTTCATGTACTTCGCCACCCTGACCGAGGTGCCGATCCTGCAGGGGCTGCTCGCCGGGGGGATGGGCCAGGGACCGGCCCTGGCGCTGCTGATCGCCGGCCCGGCCCTGAGCCTGCCGAGCCTGCTGGTGCTCCGCCAGGTGATCGGCGACCGCAAAACCCTGGTGTTCCTGGCCCTGGTGGTGGGGATGGCCACCCTGAGCGGCCTGATCTATGGCTGGCTGGTACGCTGATCCCGCCGTAACGGCAAAGGACGGATGACTCCGGGGGAGGGAGGAAAACTTTTAAAAAAGTTTTCCTCCCTCCCCGGACCCCCTCCCACTTTTCCAAACTTTTTATTGATTCAAGGGGGTATTTCTGGTCTTTGCCTTTTATCCCCAGGCGGCCAGCGGCCGCCACCGCGGCAGTCCCGATGTAATCGGGATATGAGCTACGCGATAGCAGCGGTTATAGAACAAGCGATCCCATGATCGGTTGTAGAGGAGGCAAGGACTCACCGGCAGATGCGCGTCAGCGCTGCCCAACCGCAGAGGCAGCGTAATGATCCCGCGATTACAAACACCTGATTGAAGATCACCATCGGTAGGCAAGTTTTGCGCCGCACAGACTTTTGGTCCTATTGGTCACAAAAGGACAAAAAAAGAATTTTGTGGATTTCATCCCTGATGACGGAGGCAACGCGATGAAAAAGCTGCAGGTATTGGGCACCGGCTGCCCCAAGTGCCGCCAGCTCTATGAGCGGACCGAGGCCGCGGCCCGCGCGCTGGGAATCGAGTACGAGTTGACCAAGGTGGAGGAGATCGTCGAAATCATGGCTTTCGGCGTGATGCTCACCCCGGCCCTGGTGGTGGATGGCCAGGTCAAGTTATCCGGCAAGCTGCCGGGCGTGGAAGAACTCAAAACCATCATCGCCTGAGCGGGCGCTCGGCGAGAGAGAGGCGGTCGCGCATGAGCATGAACTGGAAGATCGCGGTGCTGGCGATGCTGGTGCTGGCGGTGGCCGGAGTGATGTTCGCCCGCCGGGCGGCCGATGGCGCGGGGGATGGCCCGCCGCAGGCCGCGGCGGCGCAGGCGATTCCCCGGCTGCTGGACCTGGGCGCCGACAAGTGCATTCCCTGCAAGATGATGGCGCCGATCCTCGAGCAGCTGCGACAGGACTGCCAGGGACGGCTGGAGGTGGTGTTCATCGATGTCTGGAAGAGCCCCGAAGAGGCGCAGAAGTACGGCATCCGCAGCATCCCGACCCAGATCTTCTACGATGCTTCCGGCGCCGAGCTGTTCCGTCACGAGGGCTTCTTCTCGCGGGAGGAGATCCTGGCCAAGTGGCGCGAGCTGGGGGTGCGGCTGGACTGATCCTGGCCGGCTGCCGGTTATCCCGCGTGAAACTTACGAAAAAGTTTGGGAAGGTGGAAGGGGGGCCCGGGGGGAGGGAGGAAACCTTTTTCAAAAGGTTTCCTCCCTCCCCCCGGAAAAACTCTTTTGTTGTCTAGTCAGTATGAGGAGGACCCACGCATGGAAGAGCTGTTCGGCGGTCTGGGGCGGGCGTTGGAGGGGATGCCGCTCGTGGCGCTCGGCGCGGCCCTGGGCTGGGGGGTGCTGAGTGTGGTCTTGAGCCCCTGCCACCTGGCGAGTATCCCGTTGGTGGTGGGTTTTGTCAGCGGGGGAAGTTCTCCCGGGACAGCGCGGGCGTTCCGGCTCTCGCTGGCGTTCGCGCTGGGGGTGCTGGTGACCCTGGCGGCAGCGGGCGCTTTGGCGCTGGCCCTGGGAAGGCTGCTGGGGGATCTCGGCGGCTGGAGCGACTGGCTGGCCGCGGCGGTGTTCCTGCTGGTGGGACTCTACCTGCTGGAGGTGGCGCCCTTGCCGGGGGGGAGCGGATTGCGGGCGATGGGAGACAAGCGGGGCTACCCGGCGGCGCTGGCCCTGGGGCTGGTGTTCGGGTTGGCGCTGGGCCCCTGCGCTTTCGCCTTCATGGCCCCGGTGCTGGGGGTGGCCCTGCGCGCGGCAGCCTCCGCTCCGCTGTGGTCCGCCCTGCTGCTGGCGGCCTACGCGCTCGGCCACATCCTGCTGATCGTGCTCGCCGGGACTTTCACCGGGGCGGTCGGCCAGTACCTGCAGTGGAGCGGACGCTCGCGGGCCCTGCTGCTGCTGCGCCGGGGCTGCGGAGTGCTGGTGCTGCTGGGCGGGCTCTACCTGCTCTACACCGCCTGATACTGAGTTGACAACGAAGGCCAGCTTTCCGGGGGGAGGGCGGAAATCCACGATTGCATCGGGATTTCCGCCCTCCCCCCGGACCCCCTTTCCACCTTCCCAAACTTTTTCGATAGTTCGATGCCAAATTCCAACAGTATGGGCGAGGCATGCCTCGCCTCTGTTCCAACAAATTAGGGTTGCCGCATCAGACTGCTGTCACAGCTGCGCCAGGCCCGGGTGTCGGCAGCCGGCCCGGAGCTGGCCGTAGGGGCGCCCGGCCCGGCTCGATCCAGGCCGCTGTTGACAACCGGCCGGTGCCAGAGATATTTATCTGGGCGCTGTCCATCATCCGATCCATCCGCGCCGCGCTGTCCGCCCACAATCCTCCCGGGGGTGACCCGATGCGCTCCTTCGCCCGCCTGACACTCGCTGTCGCGCTGCCGATCACGCTGCTGTGCCTGCTGCTCCTGGCCGAGGGCTGCCGTCGAAAGCCCCGGGAGGCCGCCGCCGCTGACTGGACCGCCTCGATCCGCACCGATCACCCTCGGCTGTTCCTCACCCGCGAGAGCCTGCCCGCGGTGAAAGCCCGGGCCCTGGGCGAGGAGGCCGAGCTGTTCGCCCGCTTCCGGATGATCAGCGACTCGCTGCGGGCGGTCGATCCCGGAGCGGGGGATTTCGGCACCGAGGCCGCGGTGGCCGCGTTCACCTGGCTGGTGACCGGGGAACAGCCCTATTTCGACCTCGCCAAGTCCCTGCTCGAGCGCAGTGTCGATTACTACCACCAGTGCTATCGGGAACAACGCTCGGTGAGCTGGTACTCGTTCAGCCGGGTCAATGCCTGGGCCGCCTACGACTGGCTGTTCAGCGCGATGGAGCAGCCGGAGCGCGAGGCCCTGGGGCGCTCGTTTCTCCTTGCGGTGCGGGAGGTGATGCCCACCGGCGACTGGGAGGGC
The DNA here is from genome assembly GCA_963752515.1 of Candidatus Glassiibacteriota bacterium. Taxonomy (GTDB): domain Bacteria; phylum Gemmatimonadota; class Glassbacteria; order GWA2-58-10; family GWA2-58-10; genus CAVVYO01. Next base: position 240,902 of record CAVVYO010000002.1, read on the forward strand.
CCTCGCCAGGCTTTCGAGCAGGAAAACTGGAGCGGCCCGCACTCGGGGTTCTATGGCACCCGGTCGCTGGCCTGGTTCTCCGGGCTGGCGCTGTTCGGCGCGGGGATCGAGGACTCGCTGGCCGCGGCCTATGCCCGGGATGGCTGCGAGCAGTACCTGGAGCTGCTGCGCTACCGCGGCGGCGCCGCCGGGGATGATGGCGGCTCGGCCTCGGCCGCGCTCAACTACTCGCTGGCGGCCTATCCCTGGGCCGAGTTCAACTTCTTCCACACCTACCGCTCCGCCACCGGGCGCGACATCGCCCAGGACTGGCCCCAGGTCGCCCGGCTCTCGGGCTACATCTACTGGAACTGGCTCCCCGGCGGCCGCTGCTTCGGGGCCGGGGATGACTATCACCTGGACAACCGCATCCGCACCGGGGGGCTGCAGCTGCACCTGGCGCAACTGGCCCATTTCTACGGCGCGACCCTGCCGGAGTATGCCCGGGTCGACCGGCTGGCTGATGAGCCAGCTCCCGCGCGAGGGCTGGGCGGCCTTTCCCTATGCCCGCTTCCTGCTCACCGGTGGAGAGAGCTTCCCCGCCGGCCCCCGGCCGGAGGGCCTGCCGCTGGCCCGGCATTTCGAGAACATGGGCCAGGTGTTCTTCCGCTCCGGCTCGGGCGAGCGGGACACCTACGCCACTTTGGTCGTGGGCGGGGCCCTCGGCGAGCACAAGCAGTACGATCACCTGCACTTCGGGATCTACCACCGGGGCTTCCTGGCCCTGGACACCGGGACCCGCCCCGAGCCGGGGATGCACCTCTACAACTACTACTGCCGGACCATCGCCCACAACAGCCTGCTGATCGAGCTGCCGGGCGAGCGGATGCCCTCCTACTGGGGCAAGGCCGAGGGCAGCCCCGCCCCGGGCGAGCAGGCCTCGCCGCCGCCCAACGATGGCGGCCAGCGCGAGGGCCTCTGCTCGCGGCCGGCGGCGTTCGAGAGCCGCGAGCACTATGCCTATGTGGCCGGGGATGCCGGCTCCTGCTACCACCCGGACAAGTGCCGGCTGGCGTTGCGCCAGTTCGTGTTCCTGCCGCCCCACCATTTCGTGGTGTTCGACCGGGTGAGCTCGGTCAGCGCCGAGCAGCGCAAGACCTGGCTGCTGCACACCGCCACCGAGCCGGTGTTCGATGGGAGGACTTTCCACGCGGATGAGGGCGAGGGTCGGCTGTTCTGCCGCACCCTGCTGCCGGAGGATGCGCTGCTGGAAAAAGTCGGCGGACCGGGGCGACAGTTCTGGAACGGCGGCCGCAACTGGCCCTTGCCGGCGGAATTCCGCGCCCCGGACACGACGCGGCTGCTGGGCCAGTGGCGGGTGGAGGTGCGGCCCGGCTCCGCCCGCGAGCAGGAGTTGTTCCTGCACCTGCTCCAGGTGGGCGACCAGGGGCTGGCCGAAATGGTCGAGAGCCGGACAGTGCGGCAGGATGGGCTGGCGGGGGTACGGTTCAGCTACCAGGGCAAGGACTACGAGCTGCTGTTCGCGGTGCGGGGCGCGCCCTCGGGCCACCTGACCATCCGCGAGGGGAACCGGCTGGTGGTCAATGCCGAGCTGGCGACCGAGGTCCAGCCGCAGAGCGGTTTCAGCGGGGATGAGGAGTGATTCCGCTTTGATGCCGGCGCGTGAGGATGGCCGGAAAGCCGGACAGCTTCGAATCCCGGCGGCGCTCGGGCCGGTGGTGAGGAGGCCGGGCTAGAACTGCAGGGTGAAGACGGTTTCCCTGCCCGGCTCGGAATGGACCGTGATCGTGCCGTGGTGCAGGCGCATGATCTGGCGCGAGAGGCTCAGGCCGATTCCCGAGCCGTGGCGCCGGGTGGTGAAGAACGGGATGAAGATCTGCTCGCAGGACTCCGGCGGGATGCCCGGGCCATTGTCCGCCACCTGGATCAGCACCCGGCCGCTGGCGCCATCCAGCCGGGCGGAGAGGGTGACCCGGCCTGCCGTCTGCTCTTTGAGGGCCTGCAGCGAGTTGGTGACCAGGTTGATCAGCACCTGCTCGATCAGCTCCGGATCGGCGGTCAGTTCCAGCCGTTCCGGCTCGACCAGGCAGGCGAGCCGCACTCCCGCCTGTTCCAGCTCGGCCCGCATCAGCCCGGCCACCCGCTCGAACAGCTCCCTGACCGGCAGCCGCTGGATTTCCGGCTTGGGCAGCCGGGTCAGCTTGCGGTAGTTATCCACGAAACGCAGCAAGCCCTGGCTGCGCCGATGGATGGTCCCGACCGCATCGCTGATGTCGCGCAGGGTCTCCCGCGAGGGCGGCTCCTCGCTGTCCGCGGCCCGGGCGCTCAGGCTGTCGGCGGTCGAGGCCAGCGAGGAGATCGGGGTGATCGAGTTCATGATCTCGTGGGTGAGCACCCGCACCAGGTTCTGCCAGGCCTCCATCTCCTTCTCTTCCAGCTCGCTGTGGATGTTCTGCACCGAGACCAGGGTAAAGAGCCGGCCGCGCATCCGCAGGGAGGTGGCGCGCATCGCCAGTTGCAGCCGCTCGCTCCCGCGCTCGACCCGCACCAGCGCTTTTTCCCCGGCCCCGATCTTCCGCAGGGCCTCCACCAGCTCCGCGCTCACCGGCCGCAAATCCTCCAGCGTGCCGGGCTCCCGCACCCCCAGCAGTGTCTGCAGCGCCCGATTGGCCAGCTCCACCCGGCCATCCGGCTGGTAGCAGAGCAGTCCCACCCCGACATGCTGGATCACGGTCTGCAGGTAGTGGTAGTGCTCCTCCTTTTCCGAGCGGGCCGCGCGCAGCACCTCGAACACCTCCTGGAAAGCCGTATCCAGCTCCCGGAAGGCCGGGCCGGCCTCCCTGATCCGCAGCGCCCCGCTCAGGTCGCCGTAGCGGACCGCCTGCAGGAACTGGGTCAGGTGCTGGCCGGTTTTTTCCACGTAACGGATCAGCGCCCAGGTCTGCCCGGCGGTCAAGAGCCCGACCAGGGCGGCGCTGGCGTACAGCCTGGTCTCCAGCAGCAGCCAGGCCAGCAGCAGCGAGGAGGCCAGCAGCAGCAGGGCCCGCAGGAGGCAGTTGAGGCGGAAGTTCTCAAAGACCATAGCGCTCCAGCCTCCGGTAGAGGGCGCTGCGGGTCAGGCCCAGCTCCCGCGCCGCGCGGCTCAAGTTTCCGCCGTGCTTCTCGATCGCCTTGCGGATCACCAGCTTTTCCACCCGCTCCATGTTGTAGTCCTCGAACGCCGGTTCCCCGGCCTCGCCCCGCGGCGGCGGGGCGGACAACGGGAAAGCTTCCGGCTGCAGCACCTGCTCCTCGCTGAGGATCACCGCCCGCTCGAGCGCGTGCCGCAGCTCGCGCACATTGCCGGGCCAGTGGTGCCGCTTGAGCTTTTCCAGGGCCGCCGCCCCGATGCTCCTTCCCGGCCGATGGTACTTGCGGCAGTATTCCCCCAGGAAATGACGGGCCAGCAAGGGCAGGTCCTCCGGCCGCTCCCGCAGGGGAGGCAACTGGATCTCGACCGTGTTGATCCGGTAGAGCAGGTCCTGGCGGAAGCGGTTCTGCTCCACCAGCTCCCCGATCGGCAGGTTGGTCGCGCAGATCAGCCGCACATCCAGCGGGATCGGCTTGTTCGCGCCCAGCCGGGTGACCGTGCGATTCTCGAGCACCTGCAGCAGCTTGGCCTGCAACGGCGGCGAGAGGTTGCCGATCTCATCGAGGAAAATCGTCCCGCCCTGGGCCACCTCGAACCGGCCGGCCCGATCCTCGCGGGCATCGGTGAACGCCCCGCGCACGTGGCCGAACAGCTCGCTCTCGAACAGGTTCTCGCTGACCGCGCCCATGTCGACTCCGATGAAAGCCCGGCCGGCGCGGGGGGACTGGCGGTGCAGCGCCCGGGCCACCAGCTCCTTGCCGGTGCCGTTCTCGCCGGTGATCAGCACGTTGGCCTCGGTGGCGGCGACTTTCCGCACCGTCTCGAACACCCGCCGCATCGAGGGCGAATCCCCGATCAGCTCGTGGAAGCTCCGGTCCAGATCCTCGCCCAGGCGCTCACTGCAGGAGCGCAGGCGGTCGGCCTCCTGGCGGGAGCGGCGCAGGCTGGCCGCGGCCGACAGGGTCGCCAGCAGCTTCTCGTTCTGCCAGGGCTTGAGCACGAAATCGGTGGCCCCGGCCTTGATCGCCCGCACCGCCAGCTCGACATCGCCATAGGCGGTGATCATCACCACCACCGCGTCCGGGTCCAGCTCCAGGATCCGGCCCAGCCACTCCAGGCCCTCGCCGCCGCCGGTGGCATCGCGGTCGAAATTCATGTCCAGCAGGATCACATCGTAGCTGGAGCCCGGCAGCAGGTCCGGCAGCAGCCGCGGGTCCTTCTCGATCTGCAGGACTGGCCGTGTGCGGCTTGAGCAGCAGGCGCGCGGCCAGCAGCACGTCCTCATCGTCATCGACCACCAGGATACTGCCGAAGGGTTTGGTCATCGCACCACTCCCGCGTCAAGGAACGGATGTCGCGCCGCCGTCAATGCGCCCGCGGGTCAGGAGTGCACGAGCCGTGCCACCGCTGGGCCGGAATCCCGGGGCGGGCTCTCTTCTGCGCCCCCGGCCGCACTAACCAGTCTTTCCGCAAGCAATTGAAAAGTCAAGGAAAATGGCCCCGGCCGACCCGGGTCGCCGGGACCGACCGCCCCCAGTGTCCCGCCAGCGGACACCGGGTGTCCGCCAGCGGACAGTTCCGGGAGCGGCCGCCGGACCGGATCAGCTCAAATGCCTGCCACGGAAGGGCTCGACTTCCTGGCACGCTTGTCGCATCTGACGGCTGCCGTGCTCGGAATCATGCGGCATCATCGAAATGCAACCGTGAGGCAAGAATGTTCACCCTGATCGAAAGCATCATCCAGGTCTGGCTGCTGTCGTCCGTGCTGCTGGCGCTGGTTCTGCTGGCGGTCCTGCACAGCCGTGAATCCTGCGACCGTTCACCGGGGAAAGACTGAAGATGGATCGCAAGCTCGAAAAAAAGCGTTTTACCCCTGGCCGGCTGATCGCGCTCGGCCTGGCGGCGTTATTCCTGGCGGCCCTGGCCTGGGGAGTGATCCTCGCCGACCACTCGACAAAACTGAATGTCGAGAGCGAACGCCTGACCATCGCCACGGTCGCCAGCGGACCGTTCCAGGAGTTCATCCCGGTCCGGGGCAACGTGGTCCCCCTGACCACGGTCTACCTGGATGCGGTGGAGGGCGGCCGGGTGGAGCAGGTGTTTGTCGAGGAGGGCGCCCGGGTGGAAAAGGGCGACCCGATCCTCCAGCTCTCCAACCCGACCCTCGAGCTGGGGGTGATGAACCAGGAAGCCCTGCTGTTCGAGCAGCTCAACAACTTCCAGTCGATCCGGATCAGCCTGGACCAGCAGATGATCACCCGCCAGAACCAGTTGATCGAGCTGGAGCACTCGCTGCGGGAGGCCGAGCGCGATTTCGGGCAGAAGGAGCAGTTGTTCGGCAAGGGGCTCACCCCGCGGCTGGAGTACGAGGCCAGCCGGGAGAACGTGGAGTACTGGCGAAGCCGCCGGGAGTTCCTGCAGCAGACCCTGGCCCAGGACTCGCTCTACCGGCGGGGGCAGATCGCCCAGCTGGAGGGCTCGATCCAGCGCCTGCAGCTCAACCTGGAGGCGGTGAAAAAGAACCTGGAGAACCTGTTTCTGCGGGCGCCGGTCAGCGGCAGCCTGAGCCTGCTGGAGGCCGAGCTCGGCGAGCTCAAGTCCCAGGGCCAGCGGCTGGGACAGATCGATGTGCTGGATGGCTACAAGGTGCGGGCCGGGATCGATGAGTACTACATCACGCGGGTGAGCGCCGGGCTTAGCGCCGAGTGCGAGCTGGGCGGGAAAAGCTGCCGGCTGACCCTGGACAAGGTCTACCCCGAGGTGCGCCAGGGGCAGTTCGAGGTGGACCTGGAGTTCGAGGGCCAGACTCCATCGGAGCTGCGCCCGGGACAGAGCCTGCAGCTCAAGCTGGCCCTGGGCGAGCTCTCCGATGCGCTGCTGCTGGCCCGGGGCGGCTTCTACCAGGGCAGCGGCGGCAACTGGGCGTTCGTGCTCGACCCGGATGGCCGTTCCGCCCGCCGCCGCCCGATCCGGCTCGGGCGCCAGAACACCGAGTGTTTCGAGGTGCTGGAGGGCCTCTCCCCCGGCGACCGGGTGGTGGTCTCCAGCTATGACAACTACCAGGAGATCGACCGGCTGATCCTCACCGACTGAACGATGCAATCCATTGCCTGAAGCAACGCCTATCAACCAGGGGAGCGAAAATGATCCGCACTGTCGAGCTGTGCAAGGTCTACACCACCGAGGAAGTGGAAACCACCGCCCTGAACAATGTCAGCCTGGAAGTGGCCGCGGGCGAGTTCGTCTCGATCATGGGCCCCTCCGGCTGCGGCAAGTCGACCCTGCTGAACCTGCTGGGCCTGCTGGATCAGCCCTCCTCCGGCCAGCAGCATTTCGATGGGGTGGAGGTCTCGCGCTTCTCGGAGCGCCGTCGCGCCGAGTTGCGCAAGGGCAAGATCGGGTTCGTGTTCCAGAGCTTCAACCTGATCGACGAGCTCAATGTCTACGAGAATGTCGAGCTGCCGCTGCTCTATCTCAAGCTGCCGGGCAGCGAGCGCAAGCGGCGGGTGAACGAGGCGCTGGACCGGATGGAGATCGCCCACCGCCGGGGCCACTTCCCCCAGCAGCTCTCCGGCGGCCAGCAGCAACGGGTCGCGGTGGCCCGGGCGGTGGTGGCCGGCCCCCGGCTGGTGCTGGCCGATGAGCCCACCGGCAACCTGGACTCTTCCCACGGGGATGAGGTGATGAACCTGCTGCTGGAGCTCAACCAGTCCGGCACGACGATCGTGATGGTCACCCACTCGGTGCACTACGCCGAGTACGGCCACCGGGTGGTGCATCTGCTGGATGGGCACGTGGTCAACGAGAACATCCGCGAGGTCCTCGGTGTTTAGCAATTACCTGAAGGTGGCCATTCGCAATCTGCTGCGGCACAAGGGCTACTCGGCGATCAACATTCTGAGCCTGGCCCTGGGGATGGCCGGCTGCATGGCCATTGCGCCACAAGTAATGTATCACCTGTCGTTCGACCGCTTCAATCGCAATTACGACCGGATCTGCCGTGTCATCATGCACCTCGAATTTCCCGGCCAGAATCCGACCGACAACTGCGGCTCGTTCGGCTGGCTCGGACGGGACATGCAGCGGGAATTCCCGGGAGTCCAGGGATTTACCAGAATCTATCTCGTTGCGGATGGACATGCCAAAGCGCGGGTGGGCGAAACGGAACTGAGTGTCGGAACCCTATGCTACGGCGAAAATAGCATTTTCAATCTTTTCGATTTCGAGTTTGCGGAAGGTGACTCCGCCGGCGCGTTGAGCGAACCGACCGGGATGGTGCTCACCAGCCGGACGGCGCGGCAGCTGTTCGGTGACAGCGAGGCCCTGGGCCGGACGGTGACGCTGGGCGAAGATCAGGAGTATAAAGTGACCGCGGTGCTGAAAGACTTGCCGCAGAACTCGCACCTGCGTTTCGACATGCTGGTTCCGCTCACCAGCCGCTGGCCGCTGGAGACCCTGGAAAGCTACCGGGGCTTGCCGGATCATTATACCTACCTGCTGCTCGCCCCGGGCACGGATTACCGTGAGCTGGGCCGGAAAGCCACCGGCCTGATGGAACGGGTCCAGATCCCCGGGATCACGCTTTCGGATGGAAATTCGAGCGGAGCGAGGATCTGGCTGCAGCCCCTGAGCAGGGTCCATCTCTATTCCAGTCACCTGGAATACGACAACCTGCACTGGCGCAAGGCGGACATCGTGTTCATCCTGATCTTTTCCGCCGTGGCCCTGTTGCTGCTGGTGGTCTCCTGCATCAATTTCATCAACCTCGCGACGGCGCGCTCGACCCACCGGGCGCGGGAGGTCGGGGTGCGCAAGGTGGTGGGGGCCAGCCGTTCCCAGCTCATCCGCCAGTTCCTCTGCGAATCGGTGCTGATCAGCCTGTTGGCCGTGCTGATCGCCCAGGCCCTGCTCGAGCTCGGCCGTCCCCTGCTGGATCGCTACCTGATCAGTGGCCGGGACATCCCGTTCGCGGGCGGCTGGCGCTTTTTCCTGCTGATGACCGTGGTGACTGTCGCGGTGGGAGTCCTCTCCGGCTGGTATCCGGCCCTGTTCCTGTCGCTGCCGCGTCCTCAGGACGTGCTGAAAGGGGCCAACCGGGGCGGCGCGATCAAAGGGTTGAATCTGCGACGGGCGCTGGTGGTGGTGCAGTTCGCGGCCTCGATTTTCCTGATCGTCTGCAGCCTGTTCATCGTCAAGCAGATGCACTGGATCAGCCGCCAGGATCTGGGCTTCAACCGCGAGCGGGTGGTGACCATCCGGATGAGTCCGGCGATCCAGACCCGTTACCGGGCGGTGCGGAACGAGCTGCTGGCCAACAGCGCGATCACCGGGGTCTGCGCCTCCGGGATTTCCCCGCTGGGCAAGGGGATCGCCGGATCGATCATGCACTTCGAGGGCCAGACGCCCAACGAGCTCTGGCTGACCCGTTACATGTCCGTGGACCCGGAGTTCATCCCCTTTTTCGGGCTGGAGTTGACCGAGGGCCGCGCCTTTTCGGACGAAATGGGAGCGGATTCGGGCCAGACTTATCTCATCAACGAGACTCTCAAACGGAAACTGGGCTGGGACCGGGTGGTGGGGAAGAAATTCTGGCTGGATACCAAAACCGGAGCGGGCTTGGGATTCGAGAATTCTGCCCCGGGTCAGGTGATCGGCGTGGTCAGGGATTTCAACTTCAGCTCGCTGCACGACCCGATCGAGCCGCTGGCCCTGGTGGTGCGGCCTGCCGATTTCTATTACCTGGCGGTAAGAGTCAAGCCCGAGAATTTGACCGAAACGCTGGATTTCCTGAAACGGACCTGGGACCGGCTCGACCCTTCCGCCGCTTTCTCGTACTGGTTCCTGGACGAGGACATCGAGTGGCAGTACCAGGATGACCGGCTGGCCGGCCAACTGGTGACCGGTTTTGCGCTCCTCTGCATGCTGATCGCCTGCCTGGGGCTGCTCGGGCTGGTCTGCCTGGCCGCGGAGCAGCGCACCAAAGAGCTCGGGATCCGGAAAGTGCTGGGGGCCTCGTTCGCCGATGTGTATTACCTGCTCGCGCGCGAGTTCATGCTGCTGCTCGGGATCGCGATCCTGATCGCCTGGCCGGTGGCCTGGTGGGTGATGCAACGCTGGCTGCAGAATTTCGCCTACCGGATCGAGCTGGACTGGCTGACGTTCTTTTTGGCCGGGCTGATCGCCCTGCTGGCGGCGGCGCTGACAGTCGGCTGGCAGGCGTTGCGCGCCGCCACCACCGATCCGGTCAAGGCGTTGCGCTACGAATAGCGGGCCAATCCCGCGGGAGAGAGCATGTTCTCGAACTACCTGAAGGTGGCGCTGCGCAATCTGCTGCGGCACAAGGGCTACTCGGCGATCAACATCCTCGGGCTGGCGGTGGGGATGGCCGCCTGCATCGTGATCCTGCTCTGGGTGCGGTTCAACCTGAGCTTCGACAGCTTCCACGCCAATGCCGACCGGACCTGCTGGCTCTACGAGCACCAGGACTTCGGCGGCGTGGGGCCGCAATACATCAGCAGCACCTTGCCCGGGATGGGACCGGCCCTACAGGAGGATTACCCGGAGATCGAGCATTTCTGCCGGTTCCTCGGCCCCGCCAGCCTCGGGGTGCGCTCGCAGGGGCGACTGTACGAAATCAAGGAGGTCTTCACCGTCGATTCCTCAGCGCTCCGGATCTTCAGCTTCCCGCTGCTGACGGGCGATCCGGCGACCGCCCTGCAACGTCCCAACAGCCTGGTGCTGAGCGAGGAATTGGCAGTCCGGCTGTTCGGCGACCAGGACCCGTTGGGTCAGGTCGTCACTCAAGGAGCGGAAAGCTACACGGTCACCGGGGTGCTGAAGAAATTGCCGCGCAACTCGCACCTGCAGTTCGAGGCGCTGCTCTCGATGAGTTCGCTGGAGAATAACGAAGCCTGGAAGCAGAGCCTCTGGAGCAATAACTGCCTGATCACCTACCTGCTGCTCAAGCCGGAGGCGAGCAGACTGGCGCTGGAGCGGAAGCTGCCTGGTTTTCTGCAGAAACATCTTGGGGAGATGGCCAAAAGTTACCGGCTGCTGCTGATGCCGGTCAAAGAGCTCCGGATGCACTCGCCGACCAATTACGGGAAGGGCCCGGGCGAGCTGTACATCTATCTGTTCAGCGTGATCGCGCTGGTGGTACTGCTGCTGGCCTGCATCAACTTCATCAACCTGTCCATCGCGCGCTCGGGACGGCGGGCCCGGGAAGTGGGTCTGCGCAAGGCGCTGGGTGCTTCTCGGCCGGAGATCGCCCGCCAGTTCCTGGGCGAGTCGGTGCTGATGGCCGCCCTCGCTCTGCTGGTGGCGGTCACCCTGGTCGAGCTGGCCCTGCCCCTGCTGAACCCCCGCCTGGGAGTCAGCATGCAGTTCGATTACCTCGCGAACTGGGAATTGATGCTGTCCCTGATGGCCGCCACCCTGGCGGTCGGGCTGCTGGCGGGAGGCTATCCCGCCGCGGTGGTCTCCTCTTTCCAGTCCTCGGCGGTGCTCAAAGGGGGAACCACCAGCGGGCCGGGGATGGTCCTGCTGAGGCGGACGCTGGTGTTCGCCCAGTTTGCGGTCTCGCTGCTGCTGATCACCTGCACCCTGGTGGTATTCGGGCAGTGGAACTACATGCGAAGCAAGGAGCTGGGCCTGAACGCCAGCCAGGTGATCTGCCTGCCGACTGAGTTTGAAATGCCAAACCACTATGAAAGTTTCCGTGCCGAACTGCTCAGCGACCCGGTCATTACCGCGGTCACTGCCGTCAACTTCTTCTCGCGGGGAGTCTGGACCTCCGATTTCCACTACGAGGGAGACGGCGGGGAGAGCGGCGGGAAATGGTTTGTCGCGAATCTGCGGGTGGACCCGGACTTCGTCTCGTTCTTCGGGCTGGAACTGGTGGCCGGGCGCGGTTTTTCCCGCGAGATGGCGACGGACCAGTACGCCTATGTGATCAACGAGACCCTGGCCGGCAAGATCGGCTGGTCTCCGCAGGAAGCCTTGGGAAAACAGGTCTCGGTGAACCAGGGCAATTTGGGCCCGGTGATCGGCGTGGTGAAGGATTTTCATTTCAAGTCCGTGGTCCAGCCGATCGAGCCGCTGGCGATCTTTGTCCAGAAGCAGACCCTGTTCGACTTGATGGTGCGGACCAGGCCCGGCTCGCTCACCCAGGCGCTGGAGTTCCTGGAGCGGAGGTGGCAGGAGCATTTCCCGGACCGGCCGTTCGGGTACACGTTCCTCGACCAGGAGTTCGCCCGGAGGTACGAGAACTACGAGCAGCAGACCCTGATGATCGGGACTTTCACCCTGCTGGCGGTGCTGCTGGCCTGCCTGGGGTTGCTGGGGCTGATCGCGCTGGCGGCCGAGAGCCGCACCAAGGAGATCGGGGTGCGCAAGGTGCTGGGGGCCACGGTGGCCGACATCCTGCTGCTGTTGTCGCGGGAATTCCTGCTGCTGCTGGCGGCGGCGATGCTGATCGCCTGGCCGGTGGCCTGGTGGGTGATGCAGCGCTGGCTGCAGAACTTCGCCTACCGGATCGAGCTGGACTGGCTCACGTTCTTTTTGGCCGGGCTGATCGCCCTGCTGGCGGCTGTCCTGACGATCGGCTATCAGGCCCTGCGCGCCGCCACCACCGACCCGGTCAAGGCGTTGCGTTACGAATAGCGGACAGATCCCGCGGGAGAGAGCATGTTCTCGAACTACCTGAAGGTGGCCCTGCGCAACCTGCTGCGGCACAAGGGCTACTCGGCGATCAACATCTTCGGGCTGGCGGTGGGGATGGCCGCCTGCATCGTGATCCTGCTGTGGGTGCGCTTCAACCTGTCATACGATGATTTTCATGCGAATGCGGACCGGGTTTATCTGCTATACGAGAAACAGAATTTCAGCTGGCAACGGAGAATTCGAGATCGTATCGCCACCGATGGGGGCCATGAGGTCCGGCAATACTGGATGAATACCCAGAGGTAGAGAGTTGCTGCCCGGTTTTACAGGAAGTCAACGGTTTCAACACCGCGGGTGTCAGGGGAGCACCTGTCCAGGTCAACACGGTCTTCTATGGTGGATTCCACGTGTTTTCGAACATGTTCAGTTATCAGCCGTTCCTGCTGGGCGATCTCCGGTCGGCGCTGGTCCGAACCCTACAGCATCGTGCTGACCGAGCAGTGTGCCACAAACATGTTGTTGCGGCGCTGAAGAACCCCCTGCGGCAAGTGTCGTACCTGTTCCGGGGCAGTACGGAACTGACAAGGTAACCGGAGTGGTGGAAAACGTTACCCCGCACAACTCGGTGCTTCGGGTTCGACATGCTGATCTCGTGGCGCACGTTGGAAAATAGCAATGAATCCCGCAGTTTCCGGTTGGGGGAGCAACTGCCTGATAACATATCTGATGTTGAGAGAAGGGCGCGGATTGCTCAAGCGCTGGAAGAAAAAGTTTCAGGAGTCTCGTCGATAAACAAACATATCCCCAGCGATGGGTCGACAATAATAAAGCCTGTGATCTGCATCCCTTGAGGGATCTGAACCAGCGTTTCGGTGCAAATACACTCGCCGGACGGCCCGAGCTGCGATCGACGGCAAATACGTGTACATCTTTTCACGCGTCCTGGCGCTGATCGTCCTGCTGGTGGCGGGCATCAATTTCATGAATCTCTCTCCTGGCACGCTCGACCGGACGGGCCCGGGAGGTGGGCCTGCGCAAGACCGATGGGGGCGGGAAGGTGGCAGCTGATCTTTCAGTTCACTGAGCGAATCGGTCATCTTTATCGTTTTGCGCGCATGTTTCCTGGCCGTTCGTGCATCATCGAACTGGCCTTGCCCGGACCTGAACCGTCTTTTTCAGCAACACATACTGGTTTTTACAGTTCATCTGCGGAACTGGAGATTCTGGGTCTGGGATTAGGATCGGTATCGCCCTGCTGGTGGGGGTGCTTGCCGGCGGCGTACCCTGCGCTCTGTGCTTTCCGGCTACAATCCCATCAAAGGTTTTTAAAGGTACTTGGCCGTATCAGCTCTCAACGGGCCGTTTCCTGAGAGCGTTTTCATCGTCATCGGACAGTTCACGGTATCGATCATCCTGATCATTTTCACCATCATCGTCGCCTCGCGAGAGTTGCGTTTCCTGCGCGACAGCGATCCCGGGATTCGATCAGCAGAACAGGTGGTCAACCTGCCGCTGAGCGAGGAGATGAAAAGCTCGCATGCAGGGGCATTACGGGAGGAGTTGTCCCAAAGCCCGGCGATTACCGACGGTGACGGCCTCGAGCAACACGATTCGGGAATGTATTTATCACGATCGGCATCCCTGACCTATGAGGGCATCGGACCCGAACAAAGAAAACTGGAGTCGTGTCAATTTCGATGTTCGTGGATAATGAATTTCATTCCCTTTCTACGGGTTGAAACTCTGGTGGCCGGGCGGAACTTTTCCAACAGATTATTGCTGACACGATGCAGGCAACGTCTATATCATCAACGAGGACGCTGGCCAGGCAGATCGGCTGGACACCGCGAGGAGGCTGTCGGCAAGAGATTCGATCCATGTGGAATGGATCGAAGGAAGCGTGATCGGAGTGGTCAGAAGATTTCAATTTCAATTCCCTGCATTCCGGCATAAAACGAGCCTTGGCGCTGAAAAATGATCCCTCCTGGCTGACCTTCGCCTCGGTCGAGGATCGATCCTGAAAACTGTGGCCGTGAGCCTTGGCGTTCCTCAGAAAGCGATGGGGCAGAATACCTGCCGGACCAGCCTTTCGAGTATTCATTCCTGGATGAGGAATTCGCACAGGCTGTACCAGGCGAGACAGACAGGCTGTGCTGCATGGTGGGGAGCTTTTCTCGGATTGGCCGTGCTGATCGCCTGCCTGGGGCTTGCTCGGGACTGATATCGCTTCGCTGTCGAGCGGCGCACCAAGGAGATCGGGGTGCGCAAGGTGCTGGGGGCCACGGTGGCCGACATCCTGCTGCTGTTGTCGCGGGAATTCCTGCTGCTGCTGGCGGCGGCGATGCTGATCGCCTGGCCGGTGGCCTGGTACCTCATGCAACGCTGGCTGCAGAACTTCGCCTACCGGATCGAGCTGGATTGGCTGACCTTCCTGGCCGGCGGGCTGATCGCCCTGACGGTCGCGGCGCTGACAGTCGGCTATCAGGCCCTGCGCGCCGCCACCGCCGACCCGGTCAAGTCGTTGCGTTACGAATAGCGGGCCAATCCCGCGGGAGAGAGCATGTTCTCGAACTACCTGAAGGTGGCGCTGCGCAATCTGCTGCGGCACAAGGGCTACTCGGCGATCAACATCCTCGGGCTGGCGGTGGGGATGGCCGCTTGCATCGTGATCCTGTTGATCGTCCGCCACGAGCTGTCTTTCGACCGCTTCCACAGCAAAGCGGACCGGATTTGCCGGGTCTACGAGAAGATGACTTTCCCGGGATGGACTGGGCTGACCTCGTCCACCCAGGGGCCGGTCGGCCCTGCTCTGTGCGAGGATTTTCCCGAGGTTTCGGCGTATACCCGTCTCCAACCGGCGGACTGGCAAGGCAACTACCTGTTGCATTACCGGGATCGGCACGCATCTCTCGGGAAGGCCTATTACGCGGACCCCTTCTTTTTCCAGGTGTTCGATTTCGGCCTGCTGGCCGGGGATGCCGAAACCGCCCTGAAAGAACCTCATACCGCGGTGTTGACGGAAGAGACAGCCCGGAAAATTTTCGGGGCGGAGCACCCGGTCGGGAAAATCTTTCAGAACAAGGATCGGACCGACTACAAGGTGACCGGCATCCTGAAGAAAATGCCGGCGAACTCGCATCTCCAGTTCGACCTTCTGCTGTCGGCAGCCGAACTGGAGCACCAGCCCGGCCAGGTCGACAACTGGCAGATGTTCAATTTCAACACCTACGTCCTGCTGGCGGAAGGGGCGGATGCCGGTGCGCTGTCGGCGAAACTGCCGGCTTTCACCCGGAAGTACTTCGCCGACCAGGCGGAAAACTACGAGTTGCATCTTCAGCCCCTGAAGCAGATCCATCTGCATTCCGCGCAGATCAGCGAATTCAGGACCAACTGGTTCAAGAGTGACATCAACTACGTCCGCCTCATCTCCTGCCTGGCGCTGCTCGTCATCCTGATCGCCTGCTGCAACTTCGTGAGCCTCTCGACCGCCAGGAGTTCCGGCCGGGCCAGGGAGATCGGAACGCGCAAGCTGGTGGGCGCCAGGAGGGGACAACTGGTGCAGCAGTTTCTCGGGGAATCGCTGTTGCAGGCTGGCCTGGCCCTGCTGATCGCGGTCGCCCTGATCGAGTTGTTCCTGCCGCTGCTGAACAGGTTTTTCGGCGGGGTGCTGGAGTTCAGGTATCTGACCGACTGGCGTCTGCTGGCGGGATTGATCGGGCTGGTGCTCGTGGTCGGGTTGCTGTCGGGCAGCTATCCCGCGCTGCTGCTCTCTTCCTTCCGCTCATCGGCGGTCCTGAAAGGCTCCCCCCACCGCGCCGCCGGGGGAGTGTCCCTGAGAAAGATCATGGTGGTGGGCCAGTTCGCCACTTCCATGATCCTGCTGATTTCTGACCCTGATCATTGTCAGGCAGCTGCGTTTCATGCAGGGCCGGGACCCGGGATTCGACGCGAATCAGGTGCTGTGCATCCCGTTTGAGGCAGGAGCATCGGCCGTACCCTACGAGGTCTTCCGCCGCAACCTGCTCCGGAGTCCCCTGATCACCGGGGTGACCGCCTCTTCCCTCAGCCTGGGCCAGCGGGAGATTTTCTCCAAGAATGGCGTCGCCTATGCGGGAGATGGCTCGAGCCAGAGCTTCTCCACTTCCTGGCTGGCGGTGGACAGCAGCTTCATTTCTTTCTTTGGCCTGCAGGTGGTCGAGGGCCGGCCTTTTCTGCCGGAGCTGGGAAGCAGCGCGGAATCCGCCGGAGAGTACATCATCAATGAGGCGCTGGCCAGGAAACTGGACTGGAAGACGATCGACGGCAAGCGGATCGGGCGGCCGGGCGCCGAACCCACAGCGATGCAGCCGGTGACCGGGGTGGTGAAAGATTTTAATTACATGTCGTTGCACTCGGCGGTGGAGCCGCTGGTAATCTTTCACGACAGGGGAGGGTGGCAACTGGGTCAGGTTTCCGTCCGCTACCGCGCGGAAAACGCTGGACAAGTTCTGGATTACATCAGAACCGACTGGTCGGCCTGTTTCCCCGATCGCCCCTTTGTGTACTCTTTCCTGGACGATGATCTCGCCTCGATGTACCGGCCGGAGGAACGGGAAGCGGTGATGCTGAGTGTCTTTTCCGCCCTGGCGGTTTTCATCGCCTGCCTGGGGCTGCTGGGACTGGTCGCGCTGGCGGCCGAGCGGCGCACCAAGGAGATCGGGGTGCGCAAGGTGCTGGGGGCCACGGTGGCCGACATCCTGCTGCTGTTGTCGCGGGAATTCCTGCTGCTGCTGGCGGCGGCGATGCTGATCGCCTGGCCGGTGGCCTGGTATGTCATGGACAAGTGGCTGGCGAACTTCGCCTACCGGATCGAGCTGGACTGGCTGACCTTCCTGGCCGGCGGGCTGATCGCCCTGACGGTCGCGGCGCTGACAGTCGGCTATCAGGCCCTGCGCGCCGCCACCACCGATCCGGTCAAGGCGCTGCACTACGAGTAGCCCGGCAACCGTGCGGCGGCGGGTACGGCACGGGGCCGCGGACGGGCCAGGTGCTCGATCCCCGGGCGGGGTCGAGGCCAGGCGGATCGGAGAGCGAACTCAGGGTCGATTCTCCTGAAGCGGGCCTGCGGGCGATGGGCTTTGCTGCTGCCGGGGGGAAGAAGCGCCCCGCCCGTTCCGTTGCCCGCGGCGCGGGGCAAATAGCATCGGGAGATCCCCGGCCAGCTTCGCCAGGCTGGCCAGCACCACCAAGAACTCCAGTCGCCCGAGGAACATCCCCAGGATTTCCACCCACAGCACCTGGCCCGGAGCCGAAAGGGAGGTTACCCCGATCGAAATCCCGACTGTCCCCAGGGCCGAGGCGAACTCGAACAGCGAGTCCTGCAGCGAGAACCCGCTGGCGGCCAGCACCCCGACCCCGACAGCATAGCAGCACAGGTAGAGCGCCACGAACAGCCCGATCCGGCGCAAGGTGTCATCGGTGAGGAACAACTGCCGCTCGCCATGCCAGATGCCGGTCTCGATCACCGCCCGGCGCGGGAGGAACTGGCGCCGCACCTCCCAGAGCATCGCCTTGAGCAGGGCGTACACCCGGTACTGCTTGATCCCGCCGGCGGTCGAGCAGGTCCCGCCTCCCACCAGCATCAGCAGGATCAGCACGAAGATGCCGAAACCGTCCCAGTCCCCATAGCCGACCGTCGAGAAGCCGGTGGTGGTCAGGGCGGTCACCACCTCGAACAGGGCCACCCGCAGGCTCTTGGCCAGGGTGGGATACAGGCCGGCACAGGTGAGGGCGAACACCAGCCCGGTGGCGAGCGGGATCAGCAGCGCCATCAGCCGCACCTCGCCGTTGCTGGCCACCAGACCCAGCCGGCCCTGCAGCAGCAGCCAGCTGACCACGAAGTTCAGGTTGCCGAGCAGCATCAGGGCGATCGTGACCGCCTCGACCGCGGCCGAGTCCCAGTAGCCGATGTTCGTCACCCGGGTCGAGAAACCCCCGGTGGAGACCGCGGCGAAGGAGTGATTGATCGCATCGAAAACGCTCATGCCCACCAACCGGTAGGCCAGCACCCCGGCGGCGATGAAACCTGAATAGACCAGCAGCACCAACTCGGCCGAGCGCTTGACATGGGGGGCGAGCTGCTCGCTGCGCCCCTCGGCGACCGGAAGCGCGGAGACCCCGGCGCCGGTGAGCGCCGAGAGCATGATGATCGCCAGGCCGGCTCCGCCCGCCAACTGCATCGTGCTGCGCCACAGCAGCAGGGCCGGCCCCGCCGCGCCGACATCCACCACCGACAGCCCGGTGGTGGTCCAGCCGCTCACCGACTCGAACAGCGCCTGAGTGAAATTAAAGCCGAGCAACGCCTGGAAGGGCCAGGCCGAGCACAGGCAAACCGCCACCCAACTCAGCAGGACCACCACTCCCGCCTCCCGCAGGTCGAGCCTTACCCCGGCCTCCGGGCGGGGCCGGAGCGCGCGCCAGAGGGCCAACCCCCCGGCGCCCTGCAGCAGGGCCGGCAGCAGGAAAGCTCGCCAGTGCGCCCACTCGCCAGGATAGAATGGCGCGCAGAGCAGGGGCGTTAGCAGCAGCGGGGCGGTGAGGCCCAGCACCAGGCCGGTGTTCGCCAGGATCGCCCGGTAACGCTGGCGCAGGAACTCTTGCCGGTTCATTGCGCCGCCCCACCGTTCTCGCCGGTGATCGCCCGCAGCGCCGGTCCATGGTTTTCCGGCAGGGTCACCAGAATGATCCGGTCCCCGACCCGGAGGATGGTCCCGCCTCCCGGCACCAGCGTTTCGCTTTCCCGGATCACCGCCGCGACCAAAGCGCCTTGAGGCAGCCTCAACTGTTGCAGCGACCGGCCCACCGCCGGGTAACCGGACTCGATCGCCAGCTCCAGGGCGTTGATCCTTCCCCCGGCCAGGGCTTGCAGGCTGGAGACTCCATCCCAGTTGACCTGCCGGCCGACCAGCCCGGCCAGGACCCGCGTGGTGGAAAAAGTGGCGACACCCAGTCGCTGGAACGTCTCCTCGTTGTCCGGATCGTTGACCAGCGCCACCGCCCGCGGGACCTGGAAGCGCAGCGAGGCAAGCTGGCAGATCACCAGGTTGTCCTGGTCCCGGGCGGTCAGCGCCAGCACGGCGTCCATCTGCCTGGCGCCCGCATCCTCCAGCACCTGCGGGTAGCCGCCATCCCCTTGGACCACGGTCGCCTTCAGCTCCCGGGCCAACCGGTGGCATTCCTCGGGATCCGGGTCGATCACGGTCACCAGGTAGCCTTTCGAGATGAAATGCCGGGCCAGGAAGTAGATCCCCTCTCCCGAGCCGGCCAGCAGGACGTTCAGGCTTGGCATGCGGCCTTCCTCTCGGGTTCGCTCAGCAGCTGCAGGAAGCGCTCGGCGGTGACCCGGGCCGGGTTGACGATCTCGATGCCCATGTCCCGGAACATCTCCTCGCGCTTCGGTTCGAAAACCCGGGCCATCACCCGCGAGACATTGAACAGCCTCCTGGCCACCTGGGCCACCATCAGGTTGACATTGTCATCACCGGTGGCGGCGATCACCCAGTCGGCCTTGCCGAGCTTGCATTGGCAGAGCACCGGGATCCGCGAGGCATCCCCCCGCTGCTTGAAGCCGGAAAACTCGGGGGAGAGCTGCTCGAACGCCGCCTCATCCCGGTCGACCACCACCACGCTGTGGCCCTGTTCGCTCAGGAAATCGGCCAGGTGCGAGCCGAGCCTTCCGCAGCCGATGATCACGATGTACTTGCTTCCGGCCATGACAATCCTTTCAGGTTGCTGGAGCCGTTCAGCGTTTTTCCGCCGGCTGGTCGCCAAGGTCGATACCGCTCTTGACATTGGAGGAGGAAACCCGCTCAAGGTTGGCTAGGGCAGGACGATATGAGCCGTCGAGGTCCAGCGCGGAGCGGTAGAATTTCAGCGCCCCGAGCTTGTCCCCCCGCAGTTCCCTCAGCACGCCGAGCAGGTGGAGGGCTTCCGGGCGCTGCGGGTCGAGGTACAGCGCCTGCCTGGCGCAGTCCTGGGCCTCGGGGTTCTGGTCGTGGCGGATCAATCGAACCGCCCGGGCGATCAGCTCATCGTAGCCGGCCGCCGGAGCCTCCTGCGGTCCCGGCCCTCCTCCGAGGGCCCGCGTGACCGCCTCGCGGATCTCGGTGGGGGTGCAGGGTTTCCGGATGAAGTCCACCGCCCCGAGCTTCATCGCCTCCACCGCCGAGTCGACCGTGCCGTGGGCGGTCAGGACGATCACCTGCGGCCGGTGGCTGAAGGTCTCCAGCCGCCGGATCACTTCCAGCCCATCGATCCCCGGCATCTTGAGGTCCAGCAGGATCAGATCGAACCGCCGCCCGGCGATCCGCTGCAGCGCATCCTCGCCATTGACCGCGGTCTCCACCTCCAGTTCCAGCGGCTCCAGCGCGGTGGACAGGGTCAGCCGGATGTTCTTCTCGTCATCGCAGATCAGTACCCGCTTGTCTTTCATCGTTCAAGCTCCTTGCTCAGGCCCCGACCGGCAGGGTGAAACTGAAGGTTGAGCCCTTGCCGGGCATCGAGTCGACCCAGATCGTCCCCTTGTGGGCCCGGACGATCTCCCGGCAGATCGCCAGGCCGAGCCCGGAGCCGCCGGGGGAATCCTGCCCCCTGACCTGCACGAACTTGTCGAAGATGCGCGACTGGTACTCGATCGGAATTCCCGGCCCGTCATCGTAGACCGAGAGCTGGACCTGGCCCCCGGCCTGCTCGGCCGAAAGCTCGATCCGGCCGCCCTCGCCGACATAGCGCAGGGCGTTGGACAGCAGGTTGGTCAGCACCCAGCTCACCTTGCCGGCATCGGCGTACACTTCCGGCAGGCCATCGTCCAGGCTGACTTCCAGTCGGATTCCCCGCGGCCGGGCCTGGGGTTCGAAGACAGCGGCCACCTTGCGGAACAGCTCGCCAATCCGGCAGTTGTGAAACTCCAGCTCGATCTTGCCGCTCTCGATCCGGGACAGGTCCAGCAACTCGTTGACCAGCCCTTTCAGGCGCTGGGTTTCCTCCCGCGCGGTGGACAGCAGCAACTGTTCCTTGTCGCCGAGCTGGCCACGGGTGCGCTCCAGCAGCAGGTCGACACTCATCCCGATGCTGGTGAGCGGGGTCTTGAGCTCGTGGGAGGCAGCCATCACGAACTCGCTCTTCATCCGATCGAGCTCTTTCATCCGGGTCACATCGCGCAGCAGGACCACCATCCCGGCGTTGTCACCCGACCCACCCTCGATCGGGTTGAGGGTGTAGGAGAAATAGCGAAGCTTGTCATCCTCGCCGACCGCCACCACGCCGGGCTCCTCGCCCTTCCTGGGGGCAGTCTCGGCCCCGGCTCCGGTTGACAGCGCCTGGTTGAACCGCTCCTCATCGACCAGGACGCGGATCGGGCGGCCGAGGAGGGTTTCGCGATCCGCACTGAATACCCCCTCGGCCGCCGGGTTGATGTCGGTGATCCGCAACTCGTTGTCCAGCACGATGATCCCATCCCTGATCCCGGCCAGGACCGCCTCGCTCTTGCTTTTTTCGGCGATGATCCGTTCCAGGTTAAGGCTGTTGTAGTGCTCCAGCCGCTCGGCCATCAGGTTGAATTCGGCGGCCAGCAGCCCGACCTCGTCCCGTCCCTCGACCGGGACCCGGGTCGAGTAGTCGCCCCGGGCCAGCGCCTGGGTGGCCTGGACAATGCGCTGGAGCGGCCGGACCAGGCGGCCCGAGAGCATCAGGCTGAAGACCAGGCCGAGCAGCAGTGCCGCCAGTCCCACCACCAGGGTCGAGATCACCGCCCGGAGCGCCACCTGCTCGGCCCGGCGGCTGGCCGCCAGCATCGTCGCCTCGTTGAGCTGCCGCAGCTCCAGCGCGCTCTGCCGCACCTGGCCGAACACCGGCGCCAGGCGCTCGCGGAAAAAGCGCGCCGCCGACAGCGGATCGGAACGCAGCAGCCCCGAGAGCTCCAGCAGGCGCAGCTGGTAATCCCGGTAGCCGCGCTCGATCCGGTCGACCAGTTCGGCCTCGCCCGCAACCGTGATGTTGTCCCGGGCCCGGGTCAGCCACTGCAGGAATTCCTCCCGCTGGAGGACCAGCTCCGGCTCGGGGTCGCGCTCGATCCCCTGCAGGGCCTGCAGCACGATGCTTTCCTGGCGCTCCAGACTGCCGATCATGTTCCCGGCGGCGAGGATGCTGCGATAGTTCTCCCGCAGGATCGCCGCGCTGGCCCGTCCCAGGGCGTTCAGGTTCCAGATCGCCCAACCCACCAGCACTCCCAGCAGCAGCAGGGGCAGGACATAACCGGCCAGAATCTTGTGACGGAGTTTCATTGTCGATCTCCATTGCGCGAGTGGGGCAGCGGGCGCCGATGGCCTCGACTGGAAAATGAGGCGAGCTCGGTCTGCGCCGCTGCCGATAAAGACAAGGCAAAAGGGGTGCCGCAAGTGGGAATCCCGCTCAAAAGCCTGAAAGACGGGTTTCGGCTTGGGACGCGGGATGGCCGGCCCGATCCGGGCCGTGCAGATTGCAGGAAACAGCCGTGCAGGGTGCAAGGCTAGCTCAGCCCGTACCGCTTGCGCTTGCGCCAGAGCGTGGCGGGGTCGATCCCCAGGATGCGAGCGGCCTCCTCCAGCGAGGAAGTGCGGGCCAGCACCCGGCGGATGTGGTCGCGCTCCAGCTCGGCCAGGCTCGGCAGGGAATTTTCCCCCTGGGTCTGGCGGTCGGGGTGGCGGAGGTGGTCAGGCAGGTCCCCGGCGGCGATCTGCTCATGGCTGGAAAGGATCGCGCAGCGCTCCACCAGGTTCACCAGCTCGCGGACATTGCCCGGCCAGCTGTAGCCGCTCAGCAGTTGCAAAACCTCGGTGCTGAAGCTGCGGGCGGGCTTGCCGTAGATGGCGCAAAGCCGCGCCAGATGGTTGGTGGCGATCAGCTCGATGTCCTCCGGGCGTTCCCGCAGCGGCGGCACGACCAGCTCGACCACGTTCAGCCGGAAGTAGAGGTCCCGCCGGAACAGCCCCTCGGCGATCAGCTCATCCAGATCGCGGTTGGTGGCGGCGATCACCCGGACATCCACCCGCCGGGGATGGACCTCTCCCACCCGCTCGAACTCCCGGTGCTGGAGAAAGCGCAGCAGCCGGGCCTGCACCTGGGGCGGCATCTCGGCCACCTCGTCCATGAAGACGGTCCCGCCATCGGCCACCTCCAGCTTGCCCGGCTTGTCCCGCAGCGCCCCGGTGAAAGCGCCCCTGACATGCCCGAACAGATCGCTCTCCAGCAGGCTCTCCTGCAGCCCGGCGCAGTCGACCGTGACAAACGGGCCCTCCTGGCGCGGGCTCCACTGGTGGATCAGCCGGGCGATCACCCCCTTGCCGGTCCCGCTCTCGCCGAGCAGCAGCACGCCGGCATCGGTGTCTGCCACCTGGCGGGCGGTGGCGAGCACCGCGCGCAGCTTGCGGCTGCGGGTGATCAGCTCGCCCTCCCGCACGATCCCCCGCAGCGAGTCGACCTCGGCCTCCAGCGCGGTCACCTTCTCGATCATCCGCAGCACGTGGGTGATCTGGTCCGGGCCGAACGGCTTGGGCACGTAGTCGAAAGCTCCATCGCGGATCGCCTGCACCGCGGTGTCGATCGCGGCATGGGCGGTGATCACCACCACGAACGCGCGGTGACCGGTGCGGTTCATCGCCCGCAGCACCTCGAGCCCATCCATGTCCGGCAGGCGCAGGTCGAGCAGCACCACCTCCGGGCGGGCCTGCTCGAACAGCATCAGGCCGGTCCGCCCGTTGGCGGCGGTCAGAGTCTCGTAGCCCAGCCCCTGCAGGTGGATTTCGAGGGTGGTGAGGATGCTGCGGTCATCATCGACAATCAGGGCTTTTTTCATGCCGCGGTCCCGGGTGGCCCTGCCGGCCTGGAGCCGGCGGGCGGGTGCAAGGCAATCAATTTGCAGTCGATGAAATATAGCGGCGGGCCAAGAGGGGATCAACCGCGACGGTCATGGACCGGGCCTGGATGGAGACGGGCAAGCAAAAAGGGCCCGGGATTGCTCCCGGACCCTTTGCGCTGCATATGGTGGGCGATACTGGAATCGAACCAGTGACCTCTTGCATGTCAAGCAAGCAATATGCCTTTACTCCCAATTTCTTCCTTCATAGCCACATTGCTATAAAACCCTTACATTGCATGGATCACAGCCATATTACATTTACATTGCTTTCCTCTTTAGAACCTTCTATATTGGGCAAAGAGGTTGGAAATAGGGTTGGAAAACAACTGTTACCGCCTTCCAAAAGGAGTCCCAAAATGCCCAAGCGGATCAAGACATCCTACCCCGGGGTTTACTTCCGTGAAGCAAAAAGAGTCGGTGGACAAGGGACAGAAAAGGTATACTATGTAGTCTTCAAACAGGATGGGAAGACCATCGAGGAAAAAGCCGGTTCCCAGTTCAGGGATGCAATGACCCCGGCCAAGGCTGCGCGCTATCGTGCGGAAAGGATCGAAAACAAGCGTGAGAGCAGAAAAGAGATCAGGCTCCGGAATGAACTTGAAAAACAGAGCTTCGAAAACAGGTGGACATTCGCTCGCCTCTGGAAAGAATATAAAGCCGAGCGGCGGCCCTCTCGACACCTGGACGGTGATAACTACATCTTTGAAAAGCATCTTGCGCCTGAATTTAGGGACAGGGTACCTTCCGAGATCATACCGCTCGATGTCGATCGGTTCCGTCTGAGGCTTCAAAAAGAAAAGAGTCCTCAAACCGTGAAGTACCTTATTCAGTTGCTGGTGCGGACGGCAAACTACGGTGTCAAAAAACAGCTTTGTGAAGGCTTGAAGTTCACCCCCGAATTCCCGAGGGTGAACAACATCAAGACCGAGTTTCTGAATACCGAACAGATAGCCTCCCTGCTAAAGGCAATCGAGGGAAACCCTCATCCAATAGCTGGCAAAGTGATGAAAATTGCCTTGTTTACCGGTATGAGGCGCGGAGAGATCTTCAAACTCAAATGGCAGGATGTCGATTTTGAGCGCGGCTTCATCACCCTCAGAGACCCCAAGGGCGGCAAGGACCAAGTCATTCCTCTGAGCACGGTGGCGCGGGATGTATTTCAGAACCATCCCAAGACCCCAGGGGAGCGATTACGTGTTTCCGGGCAAGAATGGTGGACAGTTAAAAGAGCTGAAACGGCACCTCAAGCAGATCAAGACAGCGGCCGGGCTGCCTGAGGAATTCCGGCCGCTGCACGGCCTGCGGCACACCTACGCCTCGATGCTGGCCTCCAGCGGCAAGGTTGATCTGTACGTGCTGCAGCGCCTGCTCACTCACAAGACCCCGGCCATGACCCAGCGTTATGCGCACCTGCGGGACGAAGCCCTACGGAAAGCGGCGGACGTGGTGAGCGACATTATAGAAACCGCTTGCGCCAGCAAATAGACAGTCGGCGGATCGGGAGCAAGTAAACTTTTCACGGAGCTTGTTCATGGCAGACGGAAAAGGTCCAGACTGGTTCGTGACCCCCGGCCTCAAAGCGACAGTTGACGAATTTCTAACCTTTTTGGAATCCTTTTATTTCCATGGGCTTGAGCGCCAAAAGCCGCTGATGATCATTGGTGGCAGTGGCGTAGGCAAGTCGATGTTCACCAGTATCTTTGAAAAAAAGTTCAAGAAGAGCCCCAGTGGTAAAGACAAAATTATAATAAGAATAAACATTGCAGCGCTTCACAAGCCACTTATCGCCGCTGAATTGTTTGGTTACGTAAAAGGCGCGTTCACTGGCGCGAATCAAAAAACAACTGGTTTTCTCAAGAAAGCTGATGGCGGATTGTTAATCATCGAAGAGATTGGTGAACTGCAAAAACCTGAGCAGGCGAAGCTGCTTACTTTTCTTGAAGATGGGTACTACTACCCCTTGGGGAGTAGAGAACCAGAGAACTCGGACGTGTTGATTCTCGGGACTACTCATCGGCCTCGGGAATCTTTCCGTGGCGATTTCTGGAATCGGTTCACACACTTCCATGTGCCTTCGTTCTACGAGCGTCGCCTTGATGTGCTCTACTATTTCAAGCGGATGTTTCCTGACCTGTTCCACTCGCTGTCCGATTTCGAGATTTTGCTGTTTCTCTCTTATAATTGGCCGGGTAATGCCAGGGAGATTGAAAACATCGGACGTAACATGCAGTCTATGGACAGGGATTGCAGAAGTATAGTGCAAGGCAATCAAGTCCCCAAATATTTCTCAAGTAGCTTCTTGTACAAGCCGTCCACAAAGAAATACCACCCATTCTGCTTTAGCAGGTATCTTCGCTCTCCTTTTTCAAGAAGATTTATGTTTACAGTTAATAAATATGTCGCATTGGGATTATGGTTTAATACTTTTTTGGAAGAAATAGGTTTTTGTCTCATGCGCTTCCCTGGTAAAACTGATAGATTCGATCTTTCATCTGCTATGGATGAAATGGTAGGTCTTGAGATTATTCAAAGAGCGGATTTAATCGAAAAATACAGCACTCCCTTCGACGGGCTTTGCCGCATGTTGTGCTATGATGTCCCATTGCGAGTCGATAGGAACATCCTTGATTTGGCCGAGGGCGATTCCGAAGGTATCTCAGAATCTCCCCGTCCCCCTTATTCCGAAAAGAAACTTCCGGGGATTACACGCATCCACAACGCCATCTTCGAGTATCGAACCAAAGGCAATGAGATCTACAAGCAATATGATTATGAACTAGTAGCGTATACACAAAGGGAGTGCTTGGATGGTGTTATAGGTTCTCTGATGTTCAAGATCGGCCAACACAAAGTTAGAGAGCATGATTTGGATACATTCTTCGCCGCTGTCCGCAGTCTCGTCTACCAGCAAGCGATTGAGGAGCATAACGGGAACATAAAAAAAGCAGCGGAGGACCTCGGAGTGCCCAACTCTACCTTTCAGTCACGTCTCAAGAAACTTTCCGGTGACGACAATTCGTAATATTTATCTCTGATATATCTCTTTATCGAGCCAATATTACAAAACATCGCAATTAGCTGCTTCCTGTATTCCTCTCCAAATACCCTGCGAACATTTTTTATTTCTATCTCATTAAGCAGTTAGGCTTGCGCCTACTGCTTTTTACCATTTATGGCGCGCGTCTTCCTTTAATAATAACCAAGTTCCCGCAACAGCTTATCAGCGTCAGGCTGAATGGTACACACTCATTCAAGGTGGACGAGATGAACACTGATCTGAGATTGCTGAACGAGCGTGAAGTGGCTCGGATGCTTGGTTTCCACGTGCAGACGCTCCGCAACCAACGGTTTAATGGGACCGGCCTCCCGTACCTTAAAATTGGCCGCGCCGTGCGCTATGACCTCTTCGAAATCCAGGCGTTTCTCGAAGAAAGGCGTAATCAAGCCGAGGGTCGACTAAATGGGGGCTACGCCGCTCAAAGCTGTTCGCAACTACTGTCTGTCGTGCTGTTGCGGTTCATCTCGCGAGGTTGCGGCCTGCCCCGCCGAAGATTGTTCTCTTTATCCGCTCAGGTTCAACCGGGCCGCGCCAGGTGTACGGCCTCTGCATGCGATCAGGATGCGGTGTGTCGATTGCTCGGAGATGCTGCGGGAGATTCGGGACTGTACCCATGCCGCTGACTGCCCGCTCTGGCCTTTCCGCATGGGGCGGAACCCCAAGCTCAAAGGCAAAGGGCCTGGATTCAGAAAAACCTCAACCCACGTGCCTTCCCGGCAACAATCTAACTCCGGGGTGTCCCCCCCTCCTCCCCCCTTTCTCCTTGACCTAGCCTTGGGCTTTGATTCGCAAATGGCGACGCCGGTCGGTGATTCCGGGCAAATTCGGGCATTCTGGAGGGAGTTAGTGGCCACCCAGAAGAGAAGTATCACGTGAAAGAAACTTAGAAAGTTCGAAGAGAGAACAAAGCTGGTTCTGAACCATGTATTTGCGGGTTTCTCCAAGCCGGTGAATTGCACTAAACCTGACTTCCGTCCGTCAAAACTGTGATTTATCTATGCCATTTTGACCAAACCAATTCCTGCCGGGGATTCAATATGCATGGAAGACACCAAGACGCCGACCGGATCAAGGAGAGGTTCGCCGGCGATTATAGGGAGTTTTACACCAGATATCTGCCGGATGCCAAACTCAACGGCGGCAGTCAGGGAACAGCCTGTTGTCCGTTCCACCCTGACAGTAATCCCTCGCTTTCCATCAACCGCAAGAATGGCTTCTTCAAATGCTTCGGGTGCGATGCCGAAGGCGATATTTTCAGTTTCTATGCCAAGCAACATGGCGTCGATGTTCGGCGCGACTTCCAGGCGGTCCTCTCGGGCATTGCCGAGGATTTCGGAATCGCGATGACGGCAGCTAATCCACTAATCGTAAAAACCTATGACTATTCGGATAAAAACGGTGGGCTGCTTTTCCAGGTATGCCGCATGGAGCCCAAGAGCTTCAGGCAGCGCAGGCCGGACGGGAAAGGCGGCTGGATTTGGAATCTGAAGGGGGTTGTGCCGGTTCTGTACCGCCTGCCGGAGTTGCTGAAAGCTAAGGAAGTGATCGTTTCCGAGGGCGAAAAGGACTGTGATAACCTGAGGTCTCTTGATTTCACGGCCACCTGCAATCCCGGCGGCGCGGGTAAGTGGCGGCCCAAGTATTCCGAGGCGCTCCGGGGCAAGCGGGTTTTGCTTTGCGGTGATAATGACGAAGCAGGCCGCAGGCATGTGGCTCTGGTCGGCGCGGCCCTTCAAGGGATTGCAGCCAGTGTCCGGGTATTGGAACTTCCGGGCCTGGGCGAAAAGAAGGATGTCTCAGACTTCATCGCACGGCAGCCGGATCGGGATGCAGCTATCGAGCACCTGTCGATCCTGATCGAAAATGCCCCGGCCTGGACCTCGGCCCCCGCACATGACGTGAGAGACTTTGTTCTTGAAAAGACACTCTTGCCCACTTTCAAGCTTACCGACCTGGGTAACGCTGAACGTCTCGTTAACCTGCATGGCCCGGATCTCCGATACTGCTACCCCTGGGGCAAGTGGCTGGTGTGGGCTGAGGGGCGCTGGACGGTTGACTGCCAGGGTGAGGTCGAGCGCCGGGCGAAAAAAACTGTTCGAGCGATCAGCCATGAGATAACACCTGAAACGGATGAGAACAGAGCGAAGGAACTCTACAAGCATGCGGCAAGCTCGGAATCCGTCTCTAGGCAGAAGGCGATGGTGGAAGCAGCGCGCTCGCAGTTGCCGGTGATGCCCGAACAACTGGACCGTGAGCCGTATCTCTTCAACGTGATCAACGGTACGGTTGATCTGCGGACAGGTAAGTTGTATCCCCACCGACGGGAGGACATGCTTAGCAAGCTTTCCTCTGTTGAATACGATCTGAAGGCAGACTGTCCAGCGTGGTGCGGTTTCCTGGATCGCATCTTCGGCGGCAATAGTGAGTTGATCTCACACATACAGCGGGTAGTGGGTTATGCCTTGACTGGCGCTACCACCGAACAATGCTTTTTCCTGCTCTATGGAACGGGTGCGAATGGCAAGAGTACCTTCCTTGAAGTAATCCGCGCATTGATCGGAGAATACGGCCAGCAGGCGGATTGCCAGACATTCCTTGTCAGGCGGGTGGAGAATAGTCAGTCCAACGACATAGCGAGCCTCAAGGGAGCCCGGGTGGTGACCGCCAGCGAGGCCGGGTCCGGTCGCGCCTTGAACGAGGCTCTCATCAAGACTGTCACAGGAGGCGAGCCAGTCCGGGCGCGCTTCCTCTACGGCGAGTATTTTGAGTTCAAACCGCAGTTCAAGCTCTTTCTGCGACGAACCACAAGCCCCGGATTCGGGACACGGACTTCGGCATCTGGCGTGCGGGTGCGGCTGATCCCGTTCGAGGTCACGATCCCGCCGGATGAGCAGGATCCGAAACTCCTCGAAAAACTGACAACCGAGTTGCCAGGCATCCTCAATTGGGCGCTTGCCGGCTGCCGCGAGTGTCAACGGATCGGCTTGGCCGAACCTGACGAGGTCCAGGCCGCCACGAACAACTATCGGGTGGGCGAGGATTTGCTGGCGAGCTTTTTCGAGGATGCCTGCACTTTTTCACCTGCGTGCAAAGTAAGAACCGGTGATCTCAAAGAGGCGTATTCGTCTTGGTGTGAGAAAAACTCGGAGGATCAGGTAAGCTGGAAAGTTTTCGCAAGCCATTTGGAAGCAAGGGGATGCAAGCCCTGCAAAAGCGGAGGTTCCCGGTTCTGGCGAGGGCTTGGACTGGCTGAGCAAGGTGGGACAAGTGGGACATAAGGGACCCCATTTTCGGAAACTTTTCTAAAACAATTTCTCATGGGGAACTTTCCATATTTAGTCCCTCATGTCCCTTATGTCTCAAACTAAAATTAACAGACAGCCTCCCGAGTATCACTCAAATACCTGCGCTACAGCCCTCCAACCGATTTGGTAGAAAAGAGCATGGGCTTCTGGTCTCGCCCCTCTCATAGCTGATTATCTCTCGCGTGTCCGCTCGCGTTTTTAGGGCTCGGAAAATCACGGAAATTGACCCAATGAAACCGAATCTGCCGCTAAGCTTATCGTTTATAACGCCCTGAGATCTTTTGCTGAAAAATCAAACAGTAGAACCTGACGGCAAGTCGTTCTTCTGGTTGAAGCTACAGATGTTTGATCTTCAGTAATAAAGCAATATTGGCTTTATCAAAAACTATACTTATTACCAGTCATGGTGCGATTGATTAGCCTGTTTGCATGTCTTATTCAGGAACATTGAATTTAAAACTATCTTTTTTTCAGGAATCAGGTGATGGTGTCGATGGGCCGCTTGCCCTGGTTGTGGTAGCCTTGATGAGCCCGCTCCCGATTGAAGTGCTCCAGCCAGTGCACAGGTCGGCCTGCAGGCTCTCTACGCCTCGTAGTAACTCTGCCTCAGTACCCGTAGAAAAAATCGTCGAGCACCGTGTGGTTGAAGCGTTCGACATAGCCGTTGGTCCGGGTGACTCGACCTTGGTCTTGCGCTGCTCGATCTCGTTCAGTGCCAAGTAGAACTTGTAGGGTGGTGATCCTTGCCGCAGATTCACGATGTTGTCGATCATGATTGCTTCAACCTTGAGGCCCCACTGCTTGTATCGGGGGAACATGTCGTTGTGCACTACCCTCTGGTCTGCCTTACCATCTTCTTCCTTAAAACACTGCCACTTGAAATAAAATCCCCCGTTTTTCCAAATCTCGGAGCCTGTCCCGGCACATCCATTCAAATAATGATTTGGCAGTTCATATTCTGATTACCTTTGCGGAGTTATTTCACTATGAATCAACGAGATTGTCTTGTATGAAATTGTATTCCAATTTGTTATGTTGGTTTCTCAAACCTTGTCGTAAGCTGGCATAGTAATTGTCTCTGTTCCTGCAGCAAATCAATCCGCGAGGAGGGGAAATGAATGCCGAACTGTTGGTTGATGGCAGGGAACTGAAGGATGCCTTGAAGACGATCAGACTGTCCGACCGTAAGCTTTCCTGCGGGGAGGTGGCATTCTCTTTCATTTACGGCTGGCTGGAGTTGCAGACGCAGGGGGTCTCTGTTCAAATCGTGGCCTCGGGAACCTGG
>CAVVYO010000003.1:0-615568 GCA_963752515.1 Candidatus Glassiibacteriota bacterium
GAAAAAGTAGCAAAAAGTCTTTTGAAGCCAAAGCCGCGAAGCTGAAATAGCAGTAAGGTTTTCAATCACCGGCGGTGTGCCTGCGGGAGTTAAATCGCTCCTTTTGAGGTCGCCGCGTTCGCGCCATCCCTGGCGCTGCACGCATGGCCTGCCGACCTCTCTCGCTTCGTAGTAGTGGCCGCGATGGAAATAGGAAAAACTGCTCCGCTTTCTCTTGCCTCCAGCCGCGGCCCAAAGACCCTGCCCCACTCCCCGTCACGTAATCCCTTCCTTCAAGGCAGGTTCCATGCTTCGTTGCATGGGATTGGCCCGTAGGGGCGCGGCGTGCCGCGCCCTTACCTCGGACTCCGGGCCTCCCGCGCCGGCCCACCAGCGAAAAAGTTTTGGAAAGTGGAAGAGGGGTTCGGGGGGAGGGCGGAAAACCTTTTCCAAAAGGTTTCCGCCCTCCCCCCGGCAAACGAAGATGGGGCGACGGATGGTCGTCCCCGCCGCTCCTACCGCTCCGCCCGCTCGGGCCGTTCCCGCAGCTCCAGCAGCTTGGCCACCAACCGGTCGTGCCAGCGGTCCATCACTTCGTCATCCTTGGCCCGCTCCCAGAAGTCGGTGAGGGTGCTGGTGCCGCCCTGGCCGCGCTCGGCGGCGACCTCGGCGAACAGTCGGGCCCAGAAAGTGGTCAGGTCGGCGTTTTTCTCCTTGGCCGCGCGCTTCACGGTCTCGATCAGCCGCCGCTCATCCCAGGCCTCGCGCACTCCCTCGAAATAGGGCATCGGGATCACATCGAACGGGGTGTTGACCGCGTACATCCAGTTCTCGCCATCGAGGGTGTCGAAACGGTCGCCCCAGTTGTAGGCCCAGGCCAGCGAGCCGACACTGCCATGGCCGGCGAAATAGAAGCCGAAATTGTAGCGGGCCACTCCGGGCAGGCCCTTGTCCCCGGAGTTGGCATACTGCCAGAGGGTCTTGCCAGCGGCCCGGCACCTCGTCCGGCATCTCCCAGTGCTCGGCGACCGCATTGGTGCAGTAGATGTCCACATCATCCAGGAAGTCGATCCCGCCATAGTAGTGGTGGATCGAGCCGTAGATCTTGGCCTCCGGGAAACCCTGGCGGATCAGCGCCACCTGCTGCTTGAACTGCGGCTTGATGAAATGGAGCATCCCTGTCCCGGAGGCGTACTGGTGCCACTTGGCGGGCTCATCGAACGGGGTGAGGATCACCTCCGGCCAGTCGTTGCTCAGGGCGTGCTCGCGGAACCGCCGGGCCCACTCGACCATCAGCGGGGCCACCTGGGGCGGGACATTGTCCGGGTCTTTCCAGGCCAGCTCCTCCCACTCCCGCATGCTCAAGCCCTGCACCTCCATCGCCAGGGTGCGCGGCAGGTGCATGGTCCCGGGGAACCCGTAGGGGTTGCCGCCCAGGAAATAGACATGGCGGGTGACTCCGGCCCGTTTGGCGGCGGCCATCCAGGCATCCATGATCCGGAAGTCCATCCCGAACCCATTCTCCTGCCTGGAAAGGGTCGGCCGCACCCCGGCGTACCAGATGTTGATCATGTTGTGGTTGTACTTTTTCAGGAACTCCAGCTCGAACTCGGGCAACAGCCCGGTGGTGCAGCCGCCCATCCCCAGCCCGGCCTCATCCATGGTGAGCAGGCGTGTCCCGATGATCTCCACCTCCAGCGGAACAGTCACCTCGGGCAATCCCTTGGCCGTCAGATGCACCAGGGTCGAGTAGCGCCCGGCTTGGGAGATGTCCTCTTTCGTCTGCAGCGCCAGCCAGACCGAGTGGCTGCGGCCGGCCTCCAGGGCGAACGGGTAAGCCGGCCAGAGGCGCTGGGGGTATGGTTCGATAAAGAAGTTCGGGATGGTCCAGCCCTTGACCCGCGCGTACTCGGCGACCCGGGGGGTGAT
The DNA here is from genome assembly GCA_963752515.1 of Candidatus Glassiibacteriota bacterium. Taxonomy (GTDB): domain Bacteria; phylum Gemmatimonadota; class Glassbacteria; order GWA2-58-10; family GWA2-58-10; genus CAVVYO01. The sequence continues at coordinate 1,909 of CAVVYO010000003.1, forward strand.
CTCGGCGACAGTCTTTCCCTGGCGGTCGCGCAAGGGGTCGACCGTGACTGTCACCTCCTCCAGCTTCCGGCCATTGGCATAGACCCCGAGCTGGACCGACTCCAGCTCGTTGAGGAACATCCGGGCTTTCAGCGGGGCCCCGGCCTCGCGGCCCTGGGGAGCGGAGATCGGCAGCACCAGGTCCATCCAGGAGCGGACATAGGGCACCAGCGGAGCGGTGGCCCACTGGCCGGGCAGCACCGGGAGCTGGGCGCCCTCCCAGTAGGAGGCATCGATCTCGCAGCGGGCGGCCTGGCCCCGGGCCACCCACTCGCGGGTTTCGCGGTTCCAGCGCTGCTCCTCATCGGGCAGCGGGGCGACCAGGCGGAACGCGCGGGCCTCCAGCTTGCCGCCGGTGGCCTGGAGCAGAAACGGATCGTGCCCTCCGGCAGCCGGCGCAGGATGAAATCGGCCGAGGCGGGGATGCGGGCGGTCTTCCAGGCGTTGTCGTTGAGCCCGCCGAACCGGTGCTGCTCGCTGTAGGTCTGCTCATCGCGCAGGCCGCTGTAGACCGAGGCGACCGCCGGGTGAGTGAGCTGGTCGCGGTACTCGATTTCCAGCACCACCACCTCGCCGCGGGGCGGGCGCTCGCCCCGCCACCAGGCCGGGGCCTCCAGCAGGCCGGTGCGGCCTGGCTCCAAAACCCAGGAGCTTCCCTCCTGTTTCCAGGCGGAGCGCGCGGCGGTGAGCGGAGTGATCGCCGACGGCAGCTTCAGGCCCGCCGGGGCTTTGGGGGTGAACTGGCCGGCGTGGAGGACCAGCGCCAGGCAGAGCGTGATGAGCAGGGCGGACAGGGTGTGGCGCATGAGGCGGCTCCCTTGGTGGTGGGTGGGGTGGCGAGACCCGGGCGGAGCGGGTCTGATGCCAGCTTGTACGATCTGTTCAAGAGTTCACGGCAGCTTGTAAGTATATCGAAAAATTCAGGAAAAAACACAACCCCCTGTTTCCCCCTTTAGTAAGGTTCATCCGGATATTTCGGGAAGACGCCGCGGGGGGTAATCCCGACTATCTTTGCACGCCCGTAAGCCTGACGGCTTTTTTACTTTTTGTGACCAAAAAGTAACAAAAAGTCTTTAATAGCCAAGGCCGCGAAGCTGAAACAACATCAAGGTAATTAATAAATTACGGTGTGTCTGCGGAAGTAAGTCGCTCGTTTCGAGGTCGCCGCGTTTCGCGCCATCCCTGGCGCTGCAACGCCATGGCCTGCCGGCCCGCTTCATTTCATGGTTGCCGCGATGGAAATTGCGCGGCAACGACACCGCTTCCCTTTGCCTCCAGCCGCGGCCCGAAAACCGCCCCACCGCGGAATCTTGCGTAGGGGCAGGCCCCCCGTGCCTGCCCGGAGCGGGCCGTCGGGTCGGCCGGCCGGTCGCCCCACCACGCATTGGTGCCCCGGAATTCCCGGATGAACCTTTACTAAGGGGGTTTCAAAACCACTACTGATAGGTAGTTGCAAGTCGCTAACCATCCCGCGTGAAACTATCGAAAAAGTTTGGGAAAGTGGAAGGGGGGCCCGGGGGGAGGGCGAAAACCTTTTTCAAAAGGTTTTCGCCCTCCCCCCGGATCCTGCCTTTGGCTCCAAGTGTGAGGTCAGCGGTTAATCAACTCCCGCAGCAGCGCAATTGCATCCAGCACCCCGGCCGCGCCATCGCCATCGAAATCCTGGCAGGGGTCGGTCGCGCCGGAGCGCAAGGACATAATCAGCCGCAGCGCATCCAGCACAGTCAGCCGGCCATCGCTGTCGAAATCCCCCCGCAGGCTCTGGTTGCAGGCGAGCGGGTCCTGGGACAGCAGCACCGCCGCGGAGTGGGCGGGCAGGGTGAGCGAGCTGACCGGGGTGTACTTGAGGCGCACGCTCTCCCGGCCCTGGTCATCGGCCCAGTACTGGCCGGTGGTTTCGGCATCCTCGGCCAGCCAGAAATTGCCCCCCAGGTTCACCGCCTTGCTGCTCGCGCCGCCATTGACCAGCACGAACCCCCGGCGGTAGTCGCGGCGGTATAAACCGTTCCAGACCTTGGGATAGGGGCCGATCCACTCCTCCAGCCAGGGCCCCAGGTCCAGCTCATACTCGGGGAACCACAACGGCCGAACGCTCATCCCCAGTTCGCCGGGTCCGTACATCGACAGGTACATCCTGCCGTGGTTGCAGAGCAAGTAAGTCCCGACCAGCCACATCCGTTGCTGGGCGTGGCTCAACGCGGGATTCATCCCGTTGTCGCCGAAATAGCCCTCGCCGTGGACAAACACCCCGGCCCGCTGGAGCGTGACCGCGCCGGCCATCCCGGTGAAAGCATCATCGCCGCTGGACCAGTCGCCCCAGCCCTCCATCATCGCCGCGTGGAGGTTCTGCCCGGTGTAGTAGTGGGCCCCGGCGCTCTTGACCCAGTTGGTCTGCAGGTTGTCGATGTTGGGGAAGAAGTAGTAGCCGGCCGAGTCCAGCCGGGCATAGACATACTGGCCGTAGTCGTTGAGTTTCGGCAGCCAGTTGGTAGTCATCGCGTTGACCGCATCGGGGCCGAACAGGGCGGGATAAGTGGTGCGGCCGGCAATCGCCTCGATGGTGTAGGTGTCGGCGAACACCCCATCGCAGGCATTGGCCTCCATCTCCCGCAGGCAGGAGTTGACCCAGAACTCGCGGAACCCCGGGTCATCGAGCTTCATCACGATCCGGGTGTTGTCGTGGACCACCCAGGCCCCGGCGGGGTCCTTGAGGAACCACGAGGCGTTCGGCCGGGCCTCGTTGTAGTTGGAGCGCGGGTCGCTGTTGTTCACCCAGTCGCCCCCGAGGATCATCGCATGGTCGGGGATGGTGTCGAGGGTGACCCCCAGCTTGTAGTGCAGGTGCAGGAAGTTCGGGTTGAAGCTGCGGATCAGGTCGATCGCCCTGCGCGGCATCTTCTGGCAGCCGACATAGTGAGTGGCGGCGAACCGGGCCCGGGGGGCATCGATCCCACTGGCGAGCTGGTCGGAGAAAACGAACACCGAGCGGCCCCCCAGCGAGTCATAGACCGAGGGCGGCAAGGGGCGGGCGAACTGGCCGGCCCGCAAGGGAAAGGCCAGGGTTGCCAGCAGGATCATCAAGCCGGGAGCGAAGCGGAGAGCGGGCATGGGACAAGCTCCTGTCGATCATCCAGCAACAGGCGTCCGCGGCGGACCATGGCGGCGGCCCGGCGGGACAGGAAACGGCGAGGGTTTTAACGGTAATGCCAATCCTGACGGCAAAAGGCGAATGCTCCCTCCCCCCCGGGTTCCCTTCCACTTTCCAAACTTTTTCCTGGTTAATGCTGTCTGACAGACAGCGAGTTAGTATAAAATAGGAGCCGCCGGGCGCAAATCAAGGAAAATGCCGGCGGGAGCGGGCTCCCGCAATGGCCTTGACAGTTTTTTGAACCGGAGCGATCTTGGAATGGTCACAACAGGCAGAGGATGGCTGTCGGGTTCCATCAACCTCAAGCTGAAAGGCTGACTGTCATGCTGCCGACCAAGTACGGATCGTTCCTCAAGCGTTTCGTGGCGCACCTGATCGATGCGCTGCTGGCCTCGACCATCGCCGGGCTGGTGATGCTGCCGTTCTTCCTGCTGACCATCCCGGGCCTGGCGATCTGGGCTTCCGGGCTGGAGCACCTGGCCTACCGCGGGCCGGAGGAGGTCATCCCGGAGCTGTTTCGGAACTTGCCGCTGCACCTGCCGATACTGGTGGGCACGATCACCGGCTATACTGTCATCTACTGGCTGTATTTCGCGCTGTTCGAGTCCAGCCGCCGCCAGGCCACTCCGGGCAAGATGGCGTTCGGGCTGTTTGTCACCGACACCGAGGGGCGACGCTTGAGCTTCTGGCAGGCGCTGCTGCGGACAGTCTGCAAGGTGCTGTCCAAGCTGATCTGCTATGTCGGCTACCTGCTGGCGCTGTTCACCGACCGCAACCAGGCGCTGCACGATCTGCTGGCCGGGACCCTGGTGCTGGAGCCCGACTACCTGGCGATCGGCCGGACCTATGGCCCGCCCGCCGGGACCCCTCCGCCGGCCGTGCCACCCGGAAGCTGACAGCGAGCGAGGCTGACTCGTTATCGTCATCTAGTATTGAACTATGGAAAAGATTTGGGAAAGTGGGTGGGGGCCCGGGGGAGGGAGAAAACCTTTTCCAAAAGGTTTTCTCCCTCCCCCGGCCAGGTTGTTGATGTTGTTGCCCGGAATTCCGCCGGCGGAGCCACCGACAAGGCGGCGCCGTCTTGTTTCAGATGGATGCAAGACCTGTCCCGGACAGGGGAGAGGACTGCCGATGCGTGTCAAGCTGGTGCACGAACAGGCCAGGGACCTGGTCTACGAAATCCGCCAGATCGTGATGATCGCCAAGATGATCGGGGCGACCGGGGTCAAGCTGACCTGGGAGAACATCGGCGACCCGGTGGCCAAGGGCGAGCCGGTGCCGGAGTGGATCAGGCAGCACCTGGTGGAGGTGACCCGGCAGGACCGCGCCTGGGCCTACAGCCCCTCGAAAGGGATGGATGAGACCCGGGAGTTCCTGGCCGCCCAGTCCTGCGGCTGCGACTCGGTACGGATCGGCCCCGAGGACATCGTCTTCTACAACGGCCTCGGGGATGCGGTCGCCAAGCTCTATGCCTACCTGAACCGTCACGCGCGGGTGCTCTGCCCCTCGCCCTCCTACTCGATCCACTCCACCCACGAGGGCTTCCACGCCGGAGGCAAGCCGCTGCTCTACCACCTGGACCCGGCCAATGGCTGGCTGCCGGACCCGGATGAGATCCGCTCGCAGGTGCAGCAGCACCCCGAGGTGGCGGGGATTCTCCTCATCAACCCCGACAACCCGACCGGGCTGGTCTGGCCGCGGGAGCTGATCGCGGCGGTGGTGGCGATCGCCCGGGAGCACGGCTTGTTCGTGATCGCCGATGAGATCTACCACCGGCTGACTTTCGGCGGGGCTGAGGGCACCCTGCTCTCCGAGGTGATCGGCGAGGTGCCGGGAGTGTCGCTGAAAGGGATCAGCAAGGAGTACCCCTGGCCCGGCAGTCGCTGCGGCTGGATGGAGTGGTACAACCTGGAGCGGGATGACGAGTTCAAGCGCTGGGCGGCCAGTCTCTACGATGCCAAGATGATCGAGGTCTGCTCGACCACCATGCCGCAGCTGACCATCCCGCGGGTGATGGCCGATGACCGTTATACCGCCCACCTGCAGATGCGCTGCATGGCTTACGGCGCCCGGGCGCTGGAGTTCGCCGAGACGTTCGAGGGGATGCCGGGGATCCATGCCGCCCGTCCCCACGGGGCGTTCTACGCCGCGGTGACTTTCGAGGAGGGGCTGCTATGTGACCGCCAGCACCTGACCCCGCAGAACGAGCAGGCGGAGCGGATCCTCGATTCCGCGCTGACCATGGGGCCGCTCTCCCCGGACAAGCGCTTCGTGCTGCACCTGCTGGCCGCCACCGGGATCGTGGTGGTCCCGATGACCGGGTTCACCTCCAAGCTGCCCGGCTTCCGGATGACCCTGCTGGAGCAGGATGACCAGAAGCGGCGCCAGACCCTGACGACTGTCAAGGAGAAGATCCAGGAGTACCTGGCGAGCGCGTAGCTACCGCAACAGCCGCGATGATCCGGGGGAGGGAGAAACCCTTTTGAAAAAGGGTTTCTCCCTCCCCCGGACCCCCCTCCCGTTTCCCCAAACTTTTTCGATAGTTGGGTGTGAGAAATTGGAATAGGATTCAGTAATAATTGAAAAGGCCTGGCGTGGTTGGACGGTAGCACGAAATAAACGGGTACACCTGGAAGGGCGGCTGTGGCCGCCCTTTTTCATTCCCGGTCGAAAAAAGATGAAATTAACCTCCAGTTGGACCGGTCTTACCACACTGTTCCCCGAGAGAAATTATACACGGTAAAAAATTTGGGAAAGAGAGAGGGGTTCCGGGGAGAGAGGAAATCCACGATTGCATCGGGATTTCCTCTCTCCCCGGAAAATCTGTCTTTTCAAGGTGGAGGTCGGATGTCGAGAATGCTGCTGTTGCTCCTGCTTTGCCTGTCTGTCGCGGTGCCGGCGTTCGGTCAGGAGCAGTTTGCGGCGCGGGATACGGTGCTGGAGGTCCTGACCTCCGATGGGGTCAAGCTCCATGTTCGGGTGCGGGGGACCGGCACTCCCTGCCTGTATCTTCACGGCGGCCCCGGTTCCGGCAGCCATTGGCTGGAAAAGTTTTCCGGCTCGATGCTGGAGCGGCGGTTCCGGATGGTCTATCTGGACCAGCGCGGGGTTTGCCGCTCCTCCAGCCCGGCGGATGGCAACTACTCGCTGGAGCGGATGGTCCGGGATTGCGAGGAGGTGCGGGAGGCGTTGGGGATCGAGCGGTGGCTCACCCTCGGGCACTCGTTCGGGGGAATCCTGCAGGTGGGCTATGCCGGTCGGCGCCCCCAGGCGGTGCGGGGGATGCTGATGCTCAATACCGGGCTGTGCCTGGAGGAGTGCCTGCGGACCAGTTGGCTGCCCCGGGCGCAGGAGTTGCTGGGGGTGACCGACACGGTGCCGCTCCCGGCAGGAAGGGCGGCGCTGCTGGCGCGGCTGGGCGAACTGGCCGGGCAACTCCAGGAGCAGGACCTGTTCTGGCGGATGGGCTACAGCTCGAAGGCGAACAAGGAGCTGATGGATGCCTCGTTCGGGGACATCCCGGACTGGAACAAGGACCAGGAAAACCTGATGCTGGCGGTGGAGGATTACTGGCAGGATTTCCGGCCGCTCACCCGGGAGTTGACGATGCCGGTGCTGTTCTTTTACGGCACGAGCGACTGGATGGCCGGGCCGGAGTCCTGGCGGGGAGCGGAGTTCCCGGAGCTGCTGCGCTGGGAGAGCGCGACCGGCCATGTCCCATTCCTGGAAAACCCGGCCGACCTGGAACAGGCGATCGACAGCTACCGCGAGCGGTACGGGTTCTGATACCGATACTGACTGATCCGGGGGAGGGCGAAAACCTTTTGAAAAAGGTTTTCTCCCTCCCCCGGACCCCCACCCACTTTCCCAAACTTTTTCGATAGTTTGATGCTGGGTTTAGGGCAGCAAGTTGGGGTGAAGGGTCTGGTTTCTGGCCTTAAAAATCTGAATCATTTTGCAGCAGATCATTTAAAAGTGTTTTTTACACGCTTGGAATAAGCAAAATATGGAATCCATACTGCGCAAGAAAGCGCAGCCCCAAGGATATTGGAGTTGTGCAGGGAGAATGATATCTTGTCAAAACCGTTAAATCCAAATATGGAAATTCCCCATAAAAACCTAATAGAAGCAAAAGCCATAGTCGCCAGCAGCAAGGCGACTATGGCTTTTGCCGTAGAAGGTTTTTTGCCGAAGAAGAGGAAGGCGCAAAAGATCATTAGAAACAAAATGACTGACTTCGACAAAACTTCGAAAATAATCAGGTGAGATAAACCGGAAAAATTGCTTGTTGCTTCCCCAAAGCTTGCGGTACCCATCTTGGAAAGGCTTTTGGCGATGCTCAAAAATAGCAGGATAGGTGCAACTATCAGGCCTGTCGCTGGGAGTAGCAGCCACCCTTTTATTCCTTTTTTGGCATCACTCATTATGTGCTCGCAAGATGGTAACCCGATGCAATGAGGGGTGTCTGCTATTTTTCCGTAACTGTAACCGTTACTCCTGGTTCTGAAGATGTTACGTTAACTCCCTCTTCGCTTTCGGTTTCTATGGTCACGGTAATATTATCTGGCTCGGAGGGTAGGGAGCTGGTGCTCGTTTTAGACAACGCCACCATAACCTGATCTGGAGTCAAATTATACCAAGAGCCTGTAGCTGCATCAACAACAACACCAACAAGCCCTGTAAGTATTACGTCCAAAACAATTATTCCCACACTGGCGCTTTTCTTGATTTCCACTTTCTTTGTTTCGTAGCCATCTTTCTGGAAACTAAGCACATAACTTTTGTTCCTTGCAAGATCAAGAGTGGTTGGTGTGGTCTGCTCCATACCATCCGGTTGAATGATGAACTTGGTGTCTGGGCTGCACATTACGGAGATGTTCTGGCTTGATCCCTTAAAAATGGCACCGCAGCCGACACTAAGCGTAAGGATAGCGAGGGTAATAGTGCAGTAGGCGAACCTAAAGGCAGCCTTTCTGTCCATACTTCCTCCTGGCTGGTGCAAATGGGATGGGGGGTAAGTCTTTAATCGCTGCAACTGGCGCAGTCGCCAGCCAGTGGCGTAAAAGAAAAGTTTTTAGTAAATCCCATCCCAGACCCCCAGAAAGGAAAGATTCTTGATAGCCTTTACATTTCTTTTTATGATGACATGGTAGATCGAAGGTTTTTCCTTGTCAAGAAAAAAAATTAGCAACAAAATTTGGCTTATGGTTGTAGCATGGTTAATTCATAAGCTCCTTCTTCTTCGGTAGATCTCTCACGCTACCTCGCAGCGCGCGTAAAAATCCGGCGCGGCAGCCCCCGCCACCGCGCCGGATTCCTGTAGATTGCCTCAATGTCAATCGATGCCTGTCCTACTTCCCGGTCAGGCTCCCGCCATCGCCGCGGCCCTCGATCACCTCAAAAATCCGCTTGGCGAACAACTGGGCCACGGCCAGGCAGAGCGCCCCCCGTTCTATTAATCTGGCGGTATCGAACTCACCCCAGCAGCTTCCCCTCCCCCTCCGCGAACTTCCTAGCCACCCCCCCTCGCCATGATAAGCGCGTACATCCTCCGGCCGGGGCTTCACCCCCTCCCTGCGCCTCAGAAACCCGGCGCAGTAGCCCTCCTGGTCGAAACCCTCCTCGCGGGAGAGCCGCCAGGCCGCCGCCCCGCTCGCCGCCGCGCCCAGCGCCGCCCCGCCGGACTCCAGCGGCACCGCCTCGCGCCGCCAGATCGCCGCCACCCGCCGCAGCACCTCCGGGCTCCGCGAGGGCCCGCCGGTGACATAAATCTTGTCCCCCGGGGCCATGAACCGCCGGGAGTTGAGATAGACCGAGGCCAGGCTCGACTCGACTATCCCCGCATAGTCCGCGGCAAACTCCGGGGAATCGTAGCCGATCCGCAGCGGTCCCACTTTCGGCGCGGGCGGGAAAGACTCGGCCTCGGCCTGCCAGATGAAGATTTTTCCTGAGTTGCCGCAGGGAGTGTCGCGCAAGGCGGCCTCGGCCGGGGCGTAATCGGCTTTCGCCAGCCCGTGAGCGCTGCGCACCCCATCCCAGCGCAATGCGCCATTGGTGCGGCAGCCGAAACAGAACGGCCGGTCGAGGGCATCGTACATCGCGTTGGCCCAGCCCCGCGGGTCGATCGCGCCGCCACCGGTCTCGACCATCAGCACGAAACTGGTCCCCAGCGACAGCAGCGTGCCCGGCGCCGGGACCTTGGTCTGGGGGTTGTCTCCGGAGCCGATCCCCACCTCGCAGGCGGGGGAGAAGCCATAGCGTTCGATGAAATACGGGGCGACTGTCCCGATGATGGTCAGGCCCGAGGCCAGCGGCGGCAGCTTCTCGGCCAGCGCGTGCGCCCCGCCCGGGAGGCCCGCTCCTGTCGCCGCCACCAGCTCCTCCGACCACTCGCGGTGGGCGTAGTGCATCAGCGAGGTCCCGCAGGCGTTGCCCCAGTCCAGCGGGATGCGGGCATTGCCGGCCAGCACCGCCGGCAGCAGACTGCTGAGCTGGTGGATCAGGACAGTCCGCTGGTAATCGTGGGGATGCTCTTTCGCGGTGCGGCGGATCCCGAAAGCGGAAAAGCGCAACGGGGCATCCGAGCCGGAAAGCCCGATCAGCTTTCGGCTGCCCCCCACCGCCCGGCGGACCTCCTCGGCCTCGGTCCGGGTGTTGGAGCTGCGCCAGATGCGGGCGAACGGGACCGCGAACGCCGGCTCGAGATAGGAGACCAGCTCTCTGCGACGGCGGGCCGGGTCGCCCCGCAGGCCCTCAAACAGTCGGATCGCCTCCCGGGCCAGCAGGACATGGCCGTGCTGCTGGCCGGAAGAGTTGATCACCGCGATCTCGCGCAACTCCAGGCCCAGGTCGGGTAACTCCGCCGCCAGCCGCCGCAGCACCAGCTCCAGCGCGGCCAGGTACAGCCCGGCCGGCTGCAGGGCCTCGCCCTCCTCGCGCGGCGGCAGCAGGTAGTCCGCTTCCAGCCCGAACTGCGCCAGTTCCTCCCCGCGGTAGTCGATGGAGATGGCCAGCACGGTCTCGCGGCGATCCAGATCGGCCACCAGCGCGGTCAACCCCTGGGTCGAGCAGTCGAGCCCCAGGCTCAGCCTCGGCATCACATCCTCCCCTCTGCTTTCATCTCAATTATAACCGCAAATGCTGTTCCGGGGGGAGGGCGGAAATCCACGATTATATCGGGATTTTCCGCCCTCCCCCCGGGCCCCCTTCCCACTTTCCCAAACTTTTTCGCTAGTTTCATCCCGGAGCGGTCAACGGGCGGAGTGTTCCCGCCTCGCCCCGGCAATGGCCAATCCTCTGGGTGTCATGCCGTCAAGTCCCCCCTGGAGGGGGATGGTCCCGGTATCACCGGGACCGGGGGGCGTGTCTTTAGCATCCCCCTTACCAACGGGGGACACCGGGGGTTGTGTTTTTGGGGACCGCTCCCTGCGTGCGCTTCGTGGATAAGCTCCTCACAGCGGCAGCGGACGGCTTTCGAAACGCTCGATCACATCGGGCGGGATCAGCCGGCCGATCTCGATCCCATGGGCGCGGGCCCGGGTCAGCAGGTCCTCGATCCAGCCCCGGCGATGGTGCGGCCGGTGGTAGTGCTCGAGCACCGCGGCGTGGTCGAGGTTGTCGACTACCCCGTTGGCGAGCTCGATGGCATTGATGCTGTGGGCCACCGCCGCCTCGACCGGCTGGGTCTCGGGATTGATGTCCAGCCCGCAGAAACCCCGGAAGCCATACATCCGCAGCACGAACATCAGGGCCTCGAGGGTCTCCGGGGCGATCACCCCGGGATTGAGGTCCTGGTCGTAGTTGCCCAGCGGCTGGGCGTTCCAGTGGGTGTGGGCCAGCCGGGCCTCGCGCAGCACCGCCGAGTAGGAGTAGGCCACATCCTCGAATCCCATCCGCACGTGGCCGATCTCCGGGTTGAGGCCCACCAGGCAGTGGCCCTGCTCCAGCAGCTTGCGGTTGACCGGGTTCTGCAACCGGGCCTCGACATTGCGGGCCATGATCGTTCCATCGGCGGTGTGGCGCCAGATGTTGTTGATCGCCGGTTCGTAGGGCTTGGGCTCGATCGCCACCCGCACGCCGGGGACCTCGTCCATCGCCTCGGCCAGGGCGGCCTCGAACCGGTCCCACATGCTGGTAGAAATCGGTGCCGAGCGAGTAGGTATAGCCATCGATCCCCGGCCAGCAGACCGCCAAGGGGGGCCAGCCCTGGCGCTCGCCCAGGTCGCGGACAAAGCGGAGCTGGTCGACCGTGTGGGCGGCGTAGCGGTCCCGGACCTCTTTGATCGGGCTGCTGGTGGTGCCGAACTGGGCATCCCGGGCCCGGAAGTCCCCGCCGATCCCGGCCACCACCGAGACCACCACCCCGGTTTCCTTGCGCAGGCGGTCATAGAGCGGGAGGGTCTCCGGCCCGATCTCCCAGGGGTCGTGGGCCTCGACCGCCGCCACCCCGTACTGGGCCAGCTCCGCCACCAGCTCCAGGCGCTGCTCCAGGCTGAGCGGGTCCTTGTAGGAGCCGTGGAACCGCGAGCCGCCCTCGCCGAAATACCAGACCCCGACACTGTAGCGGGGATGGAACCGCTTGCGAAGCATGGCGATCCGCTCCTCGGGGGACAGGCGCAGGGCCTGGGCGCGCAGGTCGGTGAGGGTGGCGCCCTCGACCGGGCGGGCCTGGCGATCCGCCTGGTCGGCCGCGAAAGGCAGCTTGAGGCCGTAGTTCTCGAAACGGTCGTACTCGAACATGGGCGGTCCTCCGGCTAAGGGTGAGGGTAAAACCGACAATTCATTCAGTTTGCCTAACAGTAAGCAATCCTGCCGGACCGAACAAGGGCGATTGGGGGGCGCAAGCGGATTCATCCTGACTTGCGGTCCGACCGGTAGCCTTGAACGAGCGAAAAAGTTTGGGAAGGTGGGAGGGGGGATCGAGGGAGGGCGTTCCTGGGGGAGGGAGGGAATCCCGTTGGTCGGGATTCCCTCCCTCCCCCAGGAACAGCCGTTAATCTTCACGCCGTTGCTGTTAAATCGGCCTCAGCCCGCGATCAGCCGGCCCCGCCTGAACCGCGCCCGGGCCAGCAGGATCACCAGCAGGTCCGCCGCCAGCAGCACCCCGGCCGCCACCGCCAGCATCGCCATCAGGTCCAGCCCGCGGAAGTACTCGAACAGGGGCTGGCGCCAGGCTTTCGGGGCCAGCGGAATCCCGAAAGAGGGGATGAAAAACAGCACCATCAGCCCGAGGCCCAGGTTCTGCTGGGCCTGGCGCACGCTGGAGGCCCGCAGCGAGACCAGCACCCCCACCCCGGAGGCCAGCCCGGCTGTCAGCAGGGCGAACAGCAACCCGTACAGGAAAATTGTCGCGGAGTAGAACGCCACCGGCTCCACCTTGCCCGCAAGGTTCAGGGTCAGCGCCGCCAGCAGCAGCATCCCCACCCCCAGGCTCCAGGAAAACGCGGCCGGGGCCAGCAGCTTGCCATACAGGATCGCCTCATCGGACAGGCGGGTCGCCAGCAGGCTCTCCAGGGTGCCGCGCTCGCGCTCCCCGGCGAACGAGTCGGCGATGAAGGCGATCACCATCGCCATCGCCATGAACGAGGCGAGCGCCACCGGGATCGGGGTCCGGAGGAAAACCTCTCCCATCTGCAATGGCATGAAAATCCCGATGAACAGCATCGGGAAGAGAAACTGGAAAGCGGCTTTGCCCCGGCCGCCGGAAAAGCGCAGGATCTCTTTGTACTCCTTGCGGGCGACTGTCAGGATGTCGGCGATCATTGTCCAGCCTCCTTGGCGCGTACCAGCTCCAGGAAAGTTTCCTCCAGCGAGGCTTTCTCTTTGCGCACCTCCTCGACTGTCGCCCCGCCATTGACCAGCAGGGCCACCAACGGCCCGGTGGCCGCTCCGGGCCGGAGGGTCAGCTCCAGCCGTTCGTCCCAGACCTCGAGCCCCGACACCTCCTCGCGCTCGCGCAGGCGCTCCAGCAGCTCAGGCGAGAAGCCCGCGCCCGCGATGGTCACCCGCACTCCACCGGCCCCCTGCCGCAGGGCTCCCGGCGGCCCCACCGCCAGCAGCCTCCCGCCGCCGATCACCCCCACCCGGTGGCAGAGCTTCTCCGCCTCGGGCAGGATGTGGGTGGTGAGGAAAATGGTCACCCCCTCCCGGGCGGAGAGGCCCGGCCAACTGCTCGCGCAGGTCGACCGCGGCCACCGGGTCCAGCCCGGCGGTGGGCTCATCCAGGAACACCACCCGGGGACGATGGAGCAGGGCCCGCGCCACTGCCAGTTTCTGCCGCATCCCCCGGCTCCAGCCCCCGATCTGGTCCGCGCGGCGCTCCCACAGCCCGAGGTGGTCCAGCAACTCCCGGATGCGCGCCTGGCGCTCCCCGGCGGAAAGCAGGTTGATCCGGCCGTAGTAATCCAGGTTTTCATAGGCGGTCAGGCGCTCATAGAGCCCGGGGTTTTCCAGCAAGGCCCCGCAGACAGCCCGGGCTCGGCTGCCCGCTGTCGCCAGGTCGAACCCCGCCACCCGGGCGCTGCCGCCGGTGGGCTCCAGCAGCCCCAGCAACAGGCGGATGGTGGTGGTCTTGCCCGCGCCGTTGGGCCCGAGAAAGCCGAAAATCTCTCCGGGGCGCACCTCCAGCTCCAGGCCATCCAGCGCGCGCAAGGCTCCAAAATCGCGGGTCAGCCCGCGGGCCTCGATCGCCAGCTCATCGGACATCGCATCGGTCCTTTCGACAACAGAGTTGAGAAGGTGTCGATCTTTTCCGGGGGAGGGAGAAAATCCCGTTGGTCGGGATTTCCTCCCTCCCCCCGGACCCCCTGCTCACTTTCCAGAACTTTTTCGATCGTTCAATCCTGCAAATCGAACAGCAAGCCATTATCAAGGAAAAGTCAGCGCTGCTGCAGTTTCAGCAGCTCAGCGATCGCAAAACCGCGCAGCTCCTCGACCTCTTCCGGCCGGGCGCCGCGGTAGAAGTCCTCCTCGGCATAGGTGCGGTTGTCCTGGAAGATCCCGCCGAACATCGCCTGCTGACGGCGGCGGATCTCCTCGGCCAGGGCTGCCCAGCGCGCGGGGTCTTGCGCTTTGGCCTGCTCCTCCAATGTTTTCAGGTAGCGCACATCGTCGATCGCCTCGCGGGCGGCCTCCAGCGCCAGGGTGCGCACCGGCTCGCGGCCATCCTGCGAGGGGTAGACCGCCACCCAGTCGGCATCGGACTCGGTCGGTCCGCCGGCGGTCTCCCCCCAGCCGTCGAAATCATCCCAGGGGCTGCCGACCCAGTAGTCCCAGCTCCAGAAGAACATCACCTCGCTGCCGTAGTAGGCCGGGATCTGGCCGTAGAGCATCCGGTTGCGGCCGAACGACTGGTCGGCGCAGACATTGATGTAGCTCCAGAACCGCTTGCCGTGGGCCTGGGCCAGCATCTTGATCCGTTGCAGGTCGCGGTTGGCGACCATGATGTCGCAGGTCTTGAGCAGGGGCGACAGCTCTTTTTCCGGCTCGAAGAACACCCCATAGACCGGAATTTCCGGGAAATGCCGCTTGACCAACTGGTACTTGTAGGAATGATAGGCCAGGATGTGCTTGGTGGGCTCATCGTGGATGAGGAGCGCCAGCTCGGGCCAGTTGGCCTCTTTGCCGTGCTCGAAAATCAGCCGCAGCCCCTCGACCCACAGGCTGTCCCAGCGCGCGTCCTTGAAGTCGGCGATATTGACCACCCGCCCGCCGATCTCCTCGTTCAGCATCGGCAGCCCGAACGCCCGGGCCAGGGCGCCCTCATAGTCGCCTTTAAAGCTGTTGCCCAGCGAGAGCACCAACGGCCCGCGCATCCCGGCCTGCTGCATCCCGCGCACCATCGCATCGTAGCGGGTGAAATCCAGGGCGATCCGCCCATTGTCGTTGCTGATCCGGATCTGGTAGTAGGGCCAGAACCACTGCAGGGCATCCATCCCGTAGCGTTTCATGAGTGCCCACTCGCCTGGGGAGAATTCCTCGCCGGAGAGGAAGGCCCCGAACCGGGGGAGGTCATTCGCTGTCAGATGGAACGGCAGCACCCGCACCTCGAGCGGCAACTGCAGCGTGCCGCCGCGACTGTCGCGGAGGGTGATCGCGGCGCGGTAGCTGCCGGCCGGGGTGTTCTCGGGGACTGTCACTGTCACCCAGTACAGCCGGCTGGCGCCGTGGGGGACTGCCCGCCCGGCGGTGGGGCGGAGGAACACCGGGTAGCGCAGGTAGCTTAAAGAAGGCCAAAGGTACTGCTCGGGACGGCGGTACTGCACCGGGTGGAACAGCACATCCTCGACCTGGACGGCCGCGGCGAGCCAGGCGCTGGCGCCGGTGGCGGTGACCTTTCCCGCGGCGGCGATCTCTTCCAGGTCGGCCAGGGCATAGACACTGAACGGCTGGGACTCGAGCTCGCCCGGGGTGGCGGTGATGGTGAGGCGCGCCAGGGCCTCGGAGGGCGCGGGCTTGCTGTTGGGCAGGACCTCGCGGTTGCGTTGGCGCTGGTAGATCAGCCAGCCGCGCTGCAGGTCGGCGGGGGCGGGGGTGAGGGTGTCGGGCTGGACCGGGAGGAAGACCTCGACCGCCCCGCGGGCGATCAGGCCGGACTCGTAATCCGCGGGGATCGGCAGGTCGCCGCGCTGGGCGAAGAGCGGCAGGGCGAGGGCGGCCAGCAGACAGGCAAGCAGCGAGCGGACAGGCAAGATTTCATATTGCCTCCATAATCGTACACGGATGTGGCCGGGTTTTAAAAATCCTTTACACCGGGGTGCTCGTGCTTGAATTCGTCTTTGAACCTTATTTTGAAGGTGTCAGGACTGACCGAGTAGCGTAGCTGGAGGGATGATAATTCTTTTTTCAGCCCGGACATCTGGGATGCTTTTCCGGTCTGCAGGACATCGATCAACGGTTCCACCAAGTGCCTGGTATTTTCACGAAAGCCCGGGTTGGGCAGCAGAATGAAACCAGCAAACTTATCAGCCTGCCAGCATAGATCTTCCTCATCTTGCGGAGTCAGGAAAGATGACCACCACTTCAGATGGTCATCGAGGCGGGATTCAAGCTCGGAGATCTGCTGGAGGCTTTCTCGGATGAGGTACTGATGGAGGACATGGGTCCAGGCTCGCGGAGAGAAGGTGTATTCTCTTCATAATTAAGTCAAATGACATCTCCAAGAGATTTCCCGACAATTCCTCGATAAAAAACTGCTTTTCCCGAAATCCCGGTACAGGTTGGGGAAGGGAACAAAGTAATTCAGGCAAAATTCAATGATCTTCTCGGTGGGGACCGGCAGGGAAGCCCCATCCCAATGTTTCCGTAAAAATCCGAAAGCTGCCGCCTCAATTTTGCTCGTTTTCAGCCATTTGCATCTTCCCATCTGATTTCGTGTCCTTCCGGTGGTATTCAGCAAGCTTCTTCCGGTCTTCGTCGTCAGTTTCCTTGCCTCTTACAGTTCTGAAAAAGATAGGCAGTGCTTCCAAGAGCCTAACATTGTTCGAAACGTCATCCGGCAGTCTTTTATTGGCAATGTCCGCCAGATCAAAGAAAAAATCCCATTCCGCAGAACCTCTCCGAAGATTCAGGGCTTCGGCATAGCGCGTGAGCTTATCCTCATCGCGCGAGGGCATTAAAACACCCCGCTCCAGTTTGCTGACGTTTCCGGCATCCAATCCATGGACTCTGCAGAACTCCCTGAGTGTCAAACCCAGTTCCAGTCGCTTATTCTTAAAAAACTCGCCAAAATTCTGGTTGGAACGCATCTGGACACCTCCTGTTGTGCCCTTGGCGGGCGTGTTGTAGAACAACTACAACACCAATTTAGAAGGCGCCTGAATTGAAGTCAATAGTCAAATTCCTCACCATCCGGTGCCGCTGCCTCCGCCACGTCCGGCTGGCGGTTCGGTCTCATCACCTTTCCTTATGATGCCACTTACCGCCCGACTTATCAGCATCAAACTAGCGAAAAGGTTTTGGAAAGTGGAAAGGGGGGGGAGGGCGGAAAACCTTTTCCAAAAGGTTTTTGCCATCAACCGGAAAATCGCTTTGTTTAAATGGGGGGCTTGGCCGGCTCACTCCTCCTCGGCGCCGTGGAGCTCCAGCACCTCGCTCCACAGTCCGGGCAGGCCATCGACCTCGGCCCGGGCCGAGTCGCCGGCTTCCTCCAGCTCGACCTCGGCCGCGGGGTAGCTGAACTTGCGGGCCCAGAGATGGACTCCATCCTCGTTTTCGCGGTGGACATCCTCCCAGCCCTCGAGCGGCCGCAGGATCGAGATCCCCTCGGCCCCGCGCAGGCCCGGCTCGATCTGGCGCACCTGGCCGGAGACCGCGAACGAGCCGAGCCGCAGGCGGATCGGTCCGCCGGCCAGGCTGGCGACCCGGATCACGTTATGGCCATCCGGGGCGCGGCTGAACTCGATCTCCAGCACGTTTTCCCCGGCCCGGGCGCGGACAGTCGCCCAGTCCTCGCCGATTTCCGCCATCTCCCAGGCATAGACCGGCCGCCACTGGCCCTCGTGCCGCCAGCAGAGGGCCGCCGCCCCGCCGCCATAGACCTGGCCGAACCTTCCGCTGAGCAGCAGGTGGTGGTACTTCTCGGCGGCATAGGCTTTGTGGGTGATCCCCAGGTTCCAGGCGACCACATGCCGGCTGCGGCGGTTGACCGCCAGGGGCAGGCGGCCGAAAGTGCGGACTCCCTCTTCCCAGGGGGTTTCGGGCTCCTCGCGCCAGAAGGGGTGATCGGGCGGGAGCTGGGCCAGGTGGCAGAGCCTCCCCAGCCAGTAGGCCGAGCCGCGGCAGGAGTAGTGGTCGAGGATGTTTTCCTTGCGGCCGAGGTAGCCGGCCTCCAGCAGGCCATCCTCGCCGGTGATCTCGGACAGCGGCAGGTGGCGCATCGCCCCGGCGACAGCTTTTCGCCAGCAGCCGGGCCGGCGCACCGGCAGTCCGCGGCGCAGGGCCAGCGCCAGGGAGTCGAGGTAAGTGATGCGGTAGAGCGCCGAGCGGCCCCAGAACGGCGCCACCCCCTCCTCATCGAAAAACTCCAGGAAGCTGTCCAGGAACTCCAGGGCGCGGGAGCGCAGGCGCTCGGAACGCTCGGGGGCCAGCCCCAGCTCGTCCAGCATCAGCAGGTAGGGGTGGATCATCGCCCCGTTGTAGGAGTCGAACGCCGCCTCGGGGCCATCGGCATACCAGCCCGACCCGGCGTAGAAGTCCTCGAACACCCGCAGGAAATGCCGCTCCAGGTAGCGCTGGTCCACCGGGAAACCCTCCCGTTGCAGGAAAGCCAGGGGCAGGACCGGAAAGAGCTGCCAGTTGGAGTCGACCGTACGCCGCTCCTGGCACTGGCCGAGCCAGGCGGCAAGCTGCTCCTGCTGACGGCGGTCGAGGGGGTCCCACAGCGCGGCGCGGGCGTTGTGCAGGCACCAGGCGACCGAGCTGGCCTCGCAGATCGGCTGCTGGTAGTCCTCCAGTGGGCCCCAGTACAGCGGGTCGTTCGGGTTGGTGGCGTGCAACAGGGTGGCCCGGGCCGCGGCGGCGGTGGCGGCGGCGACCGGCCAGGGGGCCTCTTCGCCGCCGGCGGCGAACCAGGGAGCGGCCGCCAGCAGGGGCCGGGCGAACGACTCGATCCGGTCCGAGAGCCTCCCATTGTCGGAGGGCGGGTCGAGCAGCTCCCCGGGCTGGCCCGCCAGGGCGGGGGCCAGGGGCGCGGCCAGGCCGGAGAGCCAGGCCAGGATCTCCCGGCGCTCCAGCTCGGCCGGGATGGTGTCGGCGGCGCTGTCGCTCATCGGCGTCTCTCCAGTGGTGCGGCCAGAGGATGGCTGCGGTGATGGCCGGCGGCGCGGGGAATCCCCGGCCCGGGGGCCTCTCCCGCAGAAAGCTCGTGACACCCTTGCCGGAACCTTTATATTATTAACTTGGATGGTAATGATTAACCCCGAGCCCGCGCTTTGTCAACGCCGGGCGCGGGGAAAGCCCCGGCCGCGCCGGCCGGAGGGACGGGCCCACGGCCCGGGCGGCGGCGGGACCACTTCAGGAGGGACGATGCGACTGGCGATGGTGGAGCTCGATGGCGCGCCGCGGCCGGCGGTGGTGATGAAGGATGGCGGGATTTTCGATCCGGCCTCGCGCGGGCCCCGCTACCGCGACCTGGAGGAAATCATCGAGGCGGGGCCGGAGGCGCTGCGGGAGATCGGGGCGGCCCTGCACTCCTCGCCGCAGGTGATCTACGGGCTGCGGCTGCTCTGCCCGCTGCGCCGGCCGCAGAAGATCATGTGCATCGGGAAGAACTACGCCGATCACGCCAAGGAGATGAGCTCGGCCCTGCCGGAGCGCCCGGTGCTGTTCGCCAAGTATGGCAACGCGCTGTGCGGCCCGGAGGAGGAGGTCGAGTTGCCGGTGGTCTCGCGCCAGATGGACTACGAGGCCGAGCTGGCGGTGGTGATCGGCCGCAAGGTGCGCCAGCTCGCGCCGGAGCAGGCCCTGGGCGCGGTGTTCGGCTACACCTGCGCCAATGATCTGACCCTGCGGGACATCCAGCAGCAGGATGGGCAGTGGACCCGCGCCAAGAGCCCGGACCGTTTCTGCCCGCTCGGGCCCTGGCTGGTGACCGCCGATGAGATCCCCGATCCCCAGGACCTGGGGATCATGCTGGAGCTCAACGGGGAGCGGATGCAGTTTTCCAGCACCGGCCGGATGGTGTTCCCGGTGGCGGAGCTGATCAGCTACCTGTCCCGGACGATGACCCTGCTGCCCGGGGACCTGCTGCTGACCGGCACTCCGCCCGGAGTCGGCCACGGCCGCAAGCCCCCGGTCTACCTGCTGCCGGGGGATGTGACCGTGGTGGAGATCGAGAAGATCGGGCGACTGGTCAACCGGGTGCGTTAGCCACCACCGGGAAAAGCGGCCTAGAGCGGGTGATGAACTCAGGGCGGACCGGCTCTGGAATCAGGAAAATACCCAACCCCCGGTGTCCCCCTTTGCTGAAAGAACAGCCGCCCGACCGGTTGCGGCAGCGCTCGGGCCGAAGTGGGAACAGTCCCCCCTCGAGGGGGGTGGCCCCGCCGGAGGCGGGCCCGGGGGGTGTGAGGCCAGGGTGCTGCTCCAGCCGTGGGTCGTGGCCAGCCTCACACCCCCCGGTCCCGGTTACAGCGGGACCACCCCCTAGGGGGGCTTGTAAACACACCACCCCTGAGTGTCCACCTTTTAAGGGGGATCGTTCCCGCTTCGCCCCGGTCAATGATGCAAATAGTAATCAAGCTCTTGGTAGTGGCGGGTTTAAAACCCGCCGCTACACCGGCAGGCGCTATCCACTGGCTGATGTCCCTGCTCCCGGCGAAGCACCGACGGGGGGTGTGGCCTCTTTTCAGCAGCCACTACCCAGGCGTCAGCCTTCGCAGTGCATCACACGCTCTAACCAAAAGCTGACAATCAGCAGCTCCGCTCCAGACATCGAGATGATAATTTTCCGGAGCGCCCTTTCCGGAAGCCGGGTTTCGGCGCATCATTCCTCCAAGCGGCAGGTGCGATCATGGCCAAGCAGAACATCCTGGTAATCGAGGATGAAGAGGACATCCTCGAGCTGGTGGTGTACAACCTGGTCCGCGAGGGCTACCAGGCCGAGGGGGTGGCCTCGGGCGAGGAGGCCCTGGCGGCGGTGCGCCGGAATGTCCCGGACCTGATCGTGCTCGACCTGATGCTCCCCGGGCTGGATGGGCTGGAGCTTTGCCGCCAGCTCAAGGGCAACCCCCGGACCCAGCACGTGCCGCTGGTGATGCTGACCGCCAGGAGCGAGGAGGCGGACATTGTCACCGGGCTGGAAATGGGCGCCGATGACTATGTCACCAAGCCGTTCAGCCCGAAAATCTTCCTGGCGCGGGTGCGGGCGGTGCTGCGGCGCAGGGCCAGGCAGCAGGATGATGAGCTTTCGAGCCTGACTGTCCACGAGCTGGTGATCCACCCCGGCCGCCACGAGGTGCTGGTCGGCGGGGAGAAGGCGGACCTGACCAGCACCGAGTTCCGCATCCTGCACTTCCTGGCCCGCCGCCCGGGCTGGGTCTTCACCCGCCAGCAGATTGTCGAGGCGGTCCACGGGATCAACTACCCGGTGACCGACCGCTCGGTGGACTTCCAGATCGTCGGCCTGCGCAAGAAGCTGGGCGCGGCCGGGGCCCGCCTCGAGACTGTCCGCGGGGTCGGCTACCGCTTCCAGGAGTAGCGATTCAGCCGGTGGGCTTCCCCTTGGAGAAATGGTTGTAACTGTCACAGCCGGGTTCCCCACCCGAGCTTCAGGGAGCGTCTCAGGGCGCTCCCTGGCTTTTTTGACAAGGATTGGCCGAAACTTTACTCCGCAGTCGCAGGTATATATCTTGCTAACAGGGGGATGGGCGGCGCGGCCGCCGAGGGGTCAGCTCAGCAGGGCGATGGGAGGAGGACGGGCGCATGCACCTTACACAGCCGGATTTCAGTTCCATGGACCAACGGACCGGAGAGCAGCGGACCGGAGCAGGCCGGGACGCCGGCAGGACCCGTCTGCACCGGGTGCTGGCGGTGCGCCGGCTGTCCGAGAGCACGTTCGTGCTGCGGGTGGAGCGCGAGGGTGTCCCGGCGCTGGCCGGGCAGTGCTGCACGGTCGGGGTGGTCGGCAGCGGGGTCAACCGCGAGTACTCGCTCTATTCCGGCGGGGAGGACCCCTGGTTCGAGTTCCTGGTCCGCGAGGTCGAGGATGGGCTGGTTTCGCCCGCGCTGGGAATGCTGCGGCCCGGAGATGAGGTGGAGCTGGATGGCCCCTACGGCCGGTTTGTCCTGGAGCGGCCCGGAGGACACCTCCCGCCGCTACCTGTTCATCGCCACCGGGGTCGGGATCGCCCCATTCCATGGTTTCGTGCGCAGCCACCCGGACCTGGATTACCGGCTGATCCACGGGGTGCGGTTCCGGCGGGAGCGCTACGAGCATGACCACTACGCCCCGGGCCGTTACCTGAGCTGCCTGAGCCGGGAGGATGGCGGCGATTTCCAGGGCCGGGTCACCGCCTACCTGCGCCAGGCCGAGCTGCCGCCCGGAGTGATCTGCTACATCTGCGGCAACAGCGCGATGGTCTGGGAGACGTTCGAGATCCTGCGGGAGCGGGGGGTGGATGGCGACCGGCTGTTCACCGAGGTCTTTTTCTAAGCCCCGGACAGCGGTTGCCGCAGGAAAGCTTTATTCCGCGCGGACAAGCTTTTATATTGGCCGGATGATTCCTGGACAGCCGAGCGATCAACGACGGAGGAAGTAACCCGATGAAGATAGCGATCTCCTACCCGCCGATTGTCAACCGCCGCGGCCAGCGTAGCGATGGTCTCGCAGAACCGCAACGTGCAGTTCTTCAAGGTCCCGACCTTCCTGCTGCCGGTGGTGCAGGCCCAGGCCGCGACCTGGCTGCGCGATCTCGGGTACGAGGTGCTGTGGGATGACGGCAACGCGCAGCTCAAGGAGTTCGAGCAGTGGTACGCCGAGCTGCTGGCCTGGCGGCCCGACCTGGTGATCTTCGAAAGCACCACGCCGGTGATGAAGTTCTACTGGCGGCTGATCGACCGGCTCAAAGCCGACCGCCCCGCCTGCATCGTGGTGATGACCGGCTACCACTCGATGCGCCGTCCCCAGGAGACCCTGGACCAGTCGCGCACCGACATTGTCCTGCGCTCCAACCATATCGATTTCGTGCTGCGGCGGCTGGTGCCCTACATCGATGAGCACGACGACTGGCGCACCTCCTGCGACATCGAGGGCCTGTGGATCCGCACCGATGAGCACCAGTCGCGCAGCACCGGCAACTTCAAGCAGGTCGAGCCGCTGGATGACTCGCCCGATGTGGACCGCGACCTGGTGGGCTGGAAGAACTACGCCTACGAGAACGGCAACTACCTCCAGACCCCCGGCACTTACGCCACCAGCGTGATCCGCGACTGCATGTTCGGCAAGTGCACGTTCTGCCGCTACAATGGGCCGGATGTGACGTTCTCGATCCGCTCGGTGAACCGCAGCCTGGATGAGTATCAGCGGCTGATCGAGGACTATGGGGTCCGGGAGATTTTCGATGACTCCGGGGTCTGGTACCGCGGCAAGCAGGCCCGCGAGTTCGCCCAGGGAATCATCGACCGGGGACTGCACAAGAAAGATTGCTATTTCGGGATCAACACCCGTTTCGCCTACCTGGATGAGGAGACGATCAAGCTCTTGGCCAAGGCCAATTTCCGGTTCGTGCTGATCGGCCTGGAGGCGGCGGATGAGTTCACCCTGCGCAAGCTCAACAAGGGCTACCTGCCCCGGCATATCCTGCCCAACCTGGAGTGGATGACCAAATACGGCCTGCACCCGCACCTGACCCTGATGGTCGGCTACTACTGGCAGGACCGCCAGATGCTGCAGGATACGGTCAACCTGGTGCGGGAGGTGATGTTCAAGGGGCTGGCCCGGACGCTGCAGGTGACCATCTGCACCCCGCTGGATTTCACCCCCTATCATCAGGAGTGCCTGGAGAACGGGGTGCTGACCACCGAGGACTACGATGATTTCGACATGAGCAAGATCATCGTCAAGACCCCGATCGCGCACGAGGAGTACTACCAGGCGATCCGCGAGATCTACGGGGTGGCGTTCGACCCGACGCTTCCTGGCCCGCCAGGTGCGGTTCCTGGCCAGCGGGCGCAAGCGCGACTGGCAGTTCCTGTTCACCTACGGGGTGCGGGCGCTGCGAAGAGTCAACAACCACATTTACAACCTGACCCGCGCCCGGGAGCAGGCGGACAGCCCTAAGGCCGACCAGCCGGCCGGGGTGTGCTGATCCCGGCTGGCGTTTTGTCGATCAAGTATTGAATATATAAGAAGTTTTGGAAAGTGAGAGGGGGACCGGGGGAGGGCGGAAAACCTTTTCCAAAAGGTTTCCGCCCTCCCCCGGAATCATCTTCGTGCGAATGAGAGGTGACTAGTGGCGGAAGTGCGAACTGCGGCGACCGGTGAGGACCTGCGGGCGGTGGAGCGGTTGCAGGAGGCCCGGTCCCGGATTCACCAGGAAATCGGCAAGGTGATAGTCGGCCAGCGGGCGGTGATCGACCAGTTGGTCGTGTGCCCTGCTGGCGCGCGGGCCACTGCCTGCTGATCGGGCGTGCCGGGGCTGGCCAAGACCCTGATGATCAGCACCTTGGCCGAGCTGCTGGACCTTGAGCTTCAACCGGATCCAGTTCACCCCGGACCTGATGCCCTCGGACATCACCGGCACCGAGATCCTCGAGGAGGATCGCGATGGCCGCCAGAGCCGTCGGTTCGTGTTCCACCGCGGCCCGGTGTTCGCCAACATGGTGCTGGCCGACGAGATCAACCGCACCCCGCCCAAGACCCAGGCGGCGCTGCTCCAGGCGATGCAGGAGCACCAGGTGACCGCCGGCGGCCAGACCTACCTGCCTGGCCGAGCCGTTTTTCGTGCTCGCCACCCAGAACCCGATCGAGCAGGAGGGCACCTACCCCTTGCCCGAGGCCCAGCTCGACCGTTTCATGTTCAGCCTGGCGGTGGACTACCCCTCGCCGCGAGGAGGAGGTGGCGATTGTCACCGCCACCACCGGCCAGTACACCGGCCAGGTGGAGCAGGTGCTGACCGCCGAGGAGATCCTGCGCCTGCAGGAGCTGGTGCGCAGGGTGCCGGTCAGCGAGCAGCTGGTGCGTTACGCGGTGGAGCTGGTGCGCGGCCACCCGGCCCCATGAGCCGGGGGCGCCGGAGTTCGTGCGCAAGATTGTGTCAGTTGGGGCGCCGGGCCGCGCGCCTCGCAGTACGCTGTGCTGGGGGCCAAGACCCTGGCCGTGCTCGATGGCCGCTACACCCCGGGCGAGGAGGACATCCGCACGGCCCTGTTGCCGGTGCTGCGCCACCGGGTGATCACCAGTTTCAACGCCGAGGCGGAGGGAGTGTCGGTGGAACAGGTGTCCAGCGCCTGCTGAAGGAGAAAGGGTGAGCGCGCGGGCGGATGGCCGGCAGTTGCTCGACCCGTTGGTGGTCTCGCGCCTGGGCAACCTGGAGCTGATCGCCCGGCAGGTGGTGGAGGGTTTTATCACCGGGCTGCACCGCTCGCCCTACCACGGCTTCAGCGTCGAGTTCACCGACCACCGGCCCTACATGCAGGGCGATGAGTTGAAGAATGTCGACTGGAAGCTGTTCGCCAAGACCGACCGCTACTACATCAAGCAGTTCGAGGAGGAGACCAACCTCAAGGCCTACCTGCTGCTGGATGTCTCGCGCTCGATGGCGTTCACCAGCCGCGAGGGGACCCTGCCCAAGGACCGTTACGCGGTGCTGCTGGCGGCGAGCCTGGCCTACCTGCTGCTCAAGCAGCGCGATGGGGTGGGGCTGGCCCTCTACAGCGACCGGCTGGCGAAATTCATCCCTCCGCGGGCCCGCCTGAGCCAGCTGAAGCTGCTCACCGCCGCGCTGGAGGAGTCCATCTGCGAGGGCCGCACCGATCCCCTGCCGATCTTCCGCCAGCTCGCCGAGCGCATCCACCGTCGCGGGCTGATTGTCGTGCTCTCCGACCTGCTCACCGCCCCGGACCAGATGCTGCGTTCGCTCAAGTACTTCGCCCATCACAAGCACGAGGTGATCGTCTTCCAGTTGCTCGACCCCCAGGAACTGTCCCTGGAGGGCCGCGGCGAGGTGGTCTACCGCGACATGGAAACCGGCGAGCTGCTCCAGACCGACTCCTGGGAGATCAAGCAGGCCTATGACCGGCGATGGCCGAGTTCACCGGGGACATGAAGCGCCATTGCCGGGAAGCCGGGATCGACTACCAGTTGATCACCACCGGCACCCCGTTCGACCGGGCGCTGTTCTCGTTCCTGGAAAAACGCAAGCGGCTGGGATAGGGGACTTGATACCTTATCCACGAAGGACACGAAGTTTCACGAAGAAAAATTTTCGTGTTCCTTCGTGTCCTTCGTGGATGAATTCTTTGTTTCGGATTCCAGGAAGGATGTCTGACAGCAGGCCGGATCAGAGGGACTGGAAGTACTCCTCGGGGGTGATCACCTCCACCGCCACCTGCTCGGTCTTGGGCAGGCGGATCTCGCGGCGCAGGACATCGCGGAAGCGGTAGTTGTCGCCATCGAACCACAAGCTGCGGGTGTAGTAGGTCACCCCGGCCTGGCTGTCGATGACCCGGAACACCAGCCGGTCCCGGCCCACCAGCGGGGTGGGGTGCATCAGGCTCCCCCCGGCGCAGGCCAGCAGCGATGGCAGGACAGCCAATAGCAGCAGGATCGCGAGGTGTTTCAGGGACAGTTTCATCGGGTTTCTCTTGGGATGTGAATTTATGGCCCGGCGGATGTTCCGGACCCTCACCTCTAATATCGGCTTCTCCCGGGAGGCGTTTAGCACTATCTTTCGAAAACGTACCGCGAATTGTTTCCGCTTTTTGTCTTCCCGAGATTGATTTTTATTCTTTAATAGCCTAAGATTACGGAAGGGTCCCGGTCGCGGCCGATCCTTTCCATCCATCGGTCGCAGACGGAGATCAAGAGCATGAGCGAGAAGCGCCAGGGTTCCGAGATCGGTCGACGCGAGTTTCTTACCCGCAGCGCCGCGGCGCTGGCCGCCGGCGCGGGAGCCGGCCACCTGCTGGGAGCGGGGGAGTCCCCGGCCGGCCCGTTTCACCCGCTGCCGCCCTCGAAACTGCCCACCCGGCCGCTGGGGCGCACCGGGGCGCAAGTGTCGGTGCTCAGTTTCGGCGGCGGGGGACCGTGGTTCTCCCAGGACCGGGATACCGCGTTGCGCCTGCTGACCGCGGCCCTGGATGGCGGGGTGAACCTGATCGACACCGCGGTCGCCTATGGCGATGGCATCAGCGAGCAGTGCATCGGCGAGCTGATGCCCGCCCGCCGCAAGCAGGTACTGGTGATCACCAAGATCTCCACCCGCGATCCCGAGCTGTGGAAACGGCACCTGGAGGCCTCGCTCAAGCGGCTGCGGGCGGATTACCTGGATGTGCTGATGATTCACCACCTGGAGCACGACCAGGACCTGGAACAGCTGGAGGCCAAGGGCGGGCCGCTGGAGCAGCTCTACCGGGCGAAAGAGCAGAAGATCGCCCGCTGGATCGGCTTCAGCAACCACGCCGCGAACCCGACCCTGCTGCGCTTCATCGAGCGCCACCGGATGGATGTCGTGATGATGGCGCTCAATGTCGCCACCAATGGCCACCAGGACCGCTCGTTCGAGGAAGTGGCCCTGCCCGCCTGCGAGCGGCGGGAACTGGGAGTGGTGGCAATGAAAGTGATGGGCCGCAACCAGTTTGTCGGCAAGCATCCGCAGCTTACCGGCCCGAATCTGCTGCGCTACGTGCTGACCCTGCCGGTGGATTCGGCGGTGATCACCATGCCGTCCATCAATCAGGTGTACGAGAACCTGGAGACCGCGCGCAACTTCAAGCCATTGTCCGGGGAGGAGTTGGCCGCCTTGCGCACCGCGGCCGAGGGCGGAATCAAGAGCTCCTTCCTGGAGTTCCTGCGGACCCATCGCGATCTGGCCTGACCCTCCGGGAGGTGGCCGGGCAGTGGTCCGCAACTGCACAGCCAACCATTCGCGGGAGGAATGATGAGCCCTATCCATGATGACCAGGCCGGCCGGATCAGTCGCCGTACTTTCATTTCGCGCAGCGCAGTCGCCGCGGCCGCCGCGGTCGGGCTGCCGGCCGGCTCGCTGCTGGCGGCCGATGGAAAATTCCACGCCATCCCCGACTCGCCGCTGCCCAGGAGAAAATTCGGCAAGACCGGGGCGATGCTGCCGATCCTCACTTTCGGTTGCGGTTCCCGTTGGCTGGCCTACGAGGATGAGGAGGCGGGGCTGCGGGTGCTCACCCGGGCGATCGACCAGGGGGTGATCTACCTCGACACCGCCCATGGCTATCAGAACGGCCGGAAGATCAGCGAGGAGTGGATCGGCAAGCTGATGCCCGCCCGCCGCCAGGAGGTGCTGATCCAGACCAAGATCGCCTCCCGCGAGCCGGACCAGTTCCGTCGCGACCTGGAGCTGTCGCTCCAGCGCCTCAAGGTCGATTATGTCGATATGCTGCTGATCCACGATGTCAAGCACGAGGAAGACCAGCGGGTGATCGAGGCCAAGGGCGGGACGATGGAGCAATTGCTGAAGGCCAAAGAGCAGGGGCTCACCCGCTGGGTCGGCTGCTCCAACCACACCGACAGCCGGGTGATGGCCGCCCTGGTCGAGCGCTACCCGCTGGATGGAATCCAGATGGGGCTGAATGTCGCCACCAATGGCCCCCACGACATGGGGTTCGAGGAGACCACCCTGCCGGTCGCCACCAGCAAGGGGATCGGGGTGATCGCGATGAAAGTGATGGGCCAGGACCAGATTGTCGGCAAGTACGAGGGTTTCGACTACCGGACCTGCCTGCGCTACTCCCTGAGCCTGCCGATCACCAGCGCGACAGTCGGGATGCCCAAGCCGGAGCACCTGGAGCAGAACCTGGCCCTGGTGCGGGATTTCCAGCCGTTCACCAAAGCGGAGATGGCGGAGATCAAGGCCAAGGCCCAGGGGACAATCCAGACCGGGTTCCTGGACTTCATGGATGGGCACCGGGATACGGGAGTGGCGTAAGGGCGAAGATTAACCCGCTGTTCCGGGGGGAGGGCGGAAATCCCGATTGCATCGCGGATTCTCCGCCCTCCCCCCGCCCCCCTTCCACCTTCCCAAACTTTTTATATGTTTCAATTATGACTGAGCTTCCGGTGGTTTCCCCCGAGGCTTGCGCATCCTCCGGCGCCGGCGGGGCTTGCCTGCCGCTTTTTCCTCTTTTTCTGTCAGCGGAGCCTGCTCGGCCATTGGCTGCGGGGGTTGCCCGGCAGCCTGCATCGGTTTGGCGGCCCTGCGCCGCGACCGGCGGGGTTTCCTGGCCGCCGGCCCCTCCGCCTGCCCCGCTTGCTCTGCCGGCGGGACAGGTTCGGCGGCTGGGACCGGTTCGGTAGTCACCATCTGCATCGGCTTGGCGGACCTGCGCCGCGACCTTCGCTTGGCTTTCGGCGGAGCCTGGGCCATCGGCTGTTCTGTTGGCTGGGCCTGGGTTGCGGCCAGCTCCGGCTGCGGAGCCTCGGTCGTTGTCCGCTCTGTCGGCGGAGCCGGTTCGATTGTCTGCGGCGGTGTCGGTTTGGCGGCCCTCCGCCGCGAACGGCGGCCAGGTTTCGGCGGAGCCGGGCTGATCGCCGGTTCCGGCGGGGGAGCCTGGATAGCGCCTGCTCCGGCGGCGATGCAAGGTCCATCGCCTGGATCGGCGGCACGGCCGGGCGAGCCGGCTGCCGGGGGATCGCCCGCGGCGATGGCTGAACCGCGGCCGATGGTTTCGGCTGGACAGCCGCGGCCTGGGTCGGCCGGGTTTTCCCCTCGATCCGCCTGAACTGCAGTTGCTGGCCGATCGCCGCCACGCTGGCGCTGAATGCCGAGCGGGCAAACTGGCCGCGGTCTTTCTCCTGCGCCTTGCGGATGAAGTCATGGAGGTCGGTGCCCTCCAGCGCCCGCCAGCTTTTCAGTTGCGCGCACAGCCGGTAAGCGCTCTCGGAGGCGAAATCGGCGCTCAAAGCGCCCCCGCGGGCAAACTCCTCCCGCAGCGCCGCGATGGTCTCCAGGTCCTCCCGCAGCGGCGGATCGAGCAGCCCCAGGGCCCAGGCCAGCTCGCTGCGGGCTTTCAATCCGTCCAACGGTCCCGCCAGCAGGCTCCGGGTCGGCTGGTCCTCCCGGGCGAACGCCCCGGCCAGCAGCGCGCCCAGCCGCCCCTCGAGCCAGCTCACCGCCACCAGCACGCAGGGCAGGTCCGGCTCCTCGTTCAGCACGGCGTAAAGTCGGCCGGCCTCCTCCGGGAGCCCGGCGAACGAGGCCTGCTTGCCACGGCTGCTCCGGCTGTTTTCGGTCATGGTCACCCCCGCAGCAGCACCAGGAAACCGGAGGGCGGCAGCTCCCGGTCCAGGTGCTCCTCGTTGAACTGCTCTTCCTGAAAATCAGCCAGCGGATCTACCAGCCGTACCGGACCATCCCCACGCAGCGACAGCGCCAGGCAGAGGATTTTCACCCGCTGCGCCTGCTTTTTGTCCCGGTTGATTAGCAGCAGGGCCGCGGGGCCATCCTCGCCCGCAACCTTGACCAGCCCGGTGACTGCCCCGCTCTCCGGGTGCAGCTCGAAAGCATAGGTCGGGTGCTCGGCGCAAAAGATCGGGTGGGCGAGCTTGAACTCCAGGCAGCGACGGATGAAGCCGGTCAGGTCCACCTTGGTCTGTTCCCAGTCTCCGGGCCGGGTGTCGACCACGTGCAGCCGCTTGCGGAAGCCATACTCGCCGCCGACCGGGAGCATGAAGCCGGCGGAGAACAGCGCCGCGAACGCGATCCGCTGGCGGGCGGCCTCCCGGTCGCCCTGCTCCTCCTCCAGCAGCCGCGGAGTGTCGTGGCTCTCGGGGAAACTCACCGAGAGCACGGTCTCGCGGGTCTGGCGGTACTGCCTGAGCAGCCAGGACTGCTGGAAATCCCACCACTTGCTGCTGTTGAAGATGTAGTCGAAGCCGCTTTTCGCCAGCTCGACAGTCTGCTCGATCGGGCAGCCCAGGCTCTCGGCGAAGAACATGCAGTCGGGATATTTGTCCTTGCTGCGCCCGATCAGGAACTCCCACAGCGCGCGGGGGACCTTGTAGGCGGCATCGGCGCGGAAGCCATCGAAACCCAGGCCGAGGTAATGGTCGGCCAGTTGCCACCAGTACTCCCAGAGCGCCTCGCGCTCCGGAGAGCTTTCGTTGTCGATCTCCCCCAGGTCCCCCCAGACTGTCACCAGCTTGTCACCCTCGTAGTAGCCGGGGTTGACGATCTTGCCCTTTTTGTCGCGCTTGTACCATTGCGGGTGCTGCTTGGCCAGCGGGGAATCGACCGCGGTGTGGTTGACCACCAGGTCGAGCATCACCCGCAGCCCCAGCTCGCGAGCCTCGTTCAGCATCCCGGCCAACTGCTTGTCGCCGGAAGTCCCCGCGCTGTCATCGAGCACCAGCGGGTTCAGGCGGTAGTGGTCCTTGATCGCGTACAGGCTCCCGGAGAACCCGGGGTACTGGAGCGGGTTGACGAAGATCCAGTTGAAGCCCATTCCCTTCGCCCGCTCCAGGTGCGGCCGCCAACCGGGGAGCGGGCCGGCCAGCAGGGGAAAGAGGTTGTAGATCAGGGCCGGTCTGCGCGCATCTTCCATCACGTCCTCCCAGGCTTGTCGGTTCCGAGCGGTCGAGGCGTGGACGGCTTGAGCCTCGCCCGCGCGGCAAGAGAATTCAGGACAGGGGCGGAGCCTCGACCCGGCCCTCGCGGATCAGCCAGTCCAGCGCCTGGCGCATGGTCTGGAGCGAGTCGAAGCGGGGCTCGAAGCCCAGCAGCCTTCGCGCCTTGGCGCTGCTGCCGCAGGGGCTGTGGCGGATGTGCTCCCAGGTGTCCTCGGCATCCTGCCCGCTGACTGTTTCTTTCCACTGTTCCCAGGGCAGGAAGCCCAGCTCGGGCTCCCGGCCGAACCAGCCGGCCACCGCCCGGCAGAAGCCGCGCAGGGTCAGCGCCCGGGGCGAGACCACATTGAAGCTCTCCCCCAGCGCGGCCCGGGGGTGGAGCAGCGCCAGCTCGAACGCCTGGGCGACATCATCGGCATGGACATGGTGCAGGCTGCCCAGCCCCAGGTCCGGCAGCAGCACCCGCTCGCCCCGGGCCAGCTTCCCGAATACCTCGGGGTTGAGGTTGCCGGTCGGCCCGATGATCGGCCAGCCCGGGCCGGAGATGTGCCCCGGGTGCAGCACGCTGGCCGGGAACCGGCCATCATGGGTGGCCGCCAGCAGCAGGCGCTCCAGCTCCGCTTTCTGGCGGCCATAGTCCTCGTCCGCCAGCCGCGGGTCCTCCTCGGTGGTCGGCAGCCGCTCGCTCGGACCGTAGACCCACATCGAGCCGCAGTAGAGGTACTGCCTGATCCGCCCGGCCAGGGCCTCCAGCAGCGGGGGGAGCTGCTCGGCGCGGAACAGGGTGAGGTCCACCACCACGTCCGGGCCCAGCTCGCGAAGGCGGCGGCCGAAACTGCCGCGCTCCTCCTCGGCCCCGCGGTCGACCCGCACGGTCTCGAGGTTTTTCCAGTCCGCCCAGGGACAGTAGGGACGGCGCTCGCCGCGGCTGAGCGCCACCACCTCGAATCCGCGGGCCGCCAGGCGCGGGACCAGGTAACTGCCGATGTGGCCGGTCGCTCCGATCACCAGTACTCGCATCCGTTCTCCCCGGGTTGAGTGAGGGCTGGCGCCCTGCCTTAACTACCAGTGACGCCGGAAGAACTGACTGATTTTCCGGGGGGAGGGAGGAAACCTCTTGAAAGAGGTTATCCTCCCTCCCCCGGACCCCTCGCTCTCTTTCCAGAGCTTTTTCGAAAGTTGCACTGCCTCCATTACGGACGGGGAGGACTCCCCTGAACTGTTCACCGCTTCCACACCCGAGTTCAAAATGGCCACCTTTACAATGACAGGCATCGAGTCCGCCCGAGTCAGGATCAGCGCCAGTAAGCCTTGAGGCTCCGGTGCCGTTTCTGGAAGAAGCGGATCAGCGCCAGCCCGGCGACAAAGCCGCCGACATGGGCCAGGTAGGCCACCCCGCCCTCGGCGGCCGGAGCGGCGAGGCTGCTGAAAATCTGCAGCAGGAACCAGATCGACAGCACCAGGATCGCCGGCAGCTGGACAATCCGGATGAAGATGAAAAAGAACAGCAGGGTGTAGACCCGGGCAAAGGGGTGCAGCAGCAGGTAAGCCCCCAGCACCCCGGCGATCGCCCCGCTGGCGCCGATCATCGGGATCTGCGATTCCGGCCCCCCGGCGGTCTGCAGCAGCGAGGCCGCCAGCCCGCTCAGCAGGTAGAAGACCACGAAGCGGAAGTGGCCCATCGCATCCTCGACATTGTTGCCGAAGATCCAGAGGTAGAGCATGTTGCCGAACAGGTGCATTATCCCGCCGTGCAGGAACATCGAGGTCAGCACCGACAGCAGGGCGTTGTCCGAGCCGAACGGGGCGGTCCAGTTGTCCGGATCGGTGAGGTGGGCCGGGATCGAGCCATAGGCGTAGACCAGCGCCTCCTGGGCCTCCCGCGGCAGGGTGATCTGGTAGATGAAGACCGCGATGTTGATGGCGATGATGATCCAGGTGACAAACGGCGTGGTCTCGGTGGGTACGTCATCCTTGAACGGGAACATCGCTTTTCGGCTCCTCCCTCTCCGGTTCCTCGGTCGATGCGCCGGCCGCGCGGAGACGCCCGCCCCGGTCGCCGCCGCCCGGCCCCGGCAGGTGCAGCAGGAAGCTGGTGCCCCGGCCGACCGTGCTGCGGGCCTCGATCCAGCCGCCGTTCTCCTCCAGCACCTTGCGGACAATCGCCAGCCCCAGGCCGATCCCGCCATCGCGGGTGGTGAAGAACGGGTTGAAGGCTTTTTTCAACACCTCCTCGCTCATCCCGCAGCCATTGTCGCGCACCTCCACCCGCACGAACTCCGCCCCGCCGACACTCTCCCGGGCGGAGCAGACCTCGACCAGTCCGCCCTGGTCCGGCAGGGCCTCCAGGGCATTGGCGAACAGGTTCATGAACACGTGCTGCAACTGGCCCGGGTCGGCGTGGGCCGCCGCCGCTTCCGGCGACAGCCGCAGCTCGATCCGCGCCCCTTTCTCCCGGGCCCTTCCCGCCAGCATCTCCGCCGCCGGGCCGGCGACCCGCTCCAGCTCCAGGTCCACGGCGCTGACCGCCAGCGGCCGGGCGAATTCCAGGAACAGGCCCACGATCCGCTTCAGGCTGCCGGTCTCCTCGATCACCCGTTCCAGGTAGCGGGCGGGCTCGCTGCCGGGCGCCAGCTCCCGCCGGGCCAGCGAGGCGAACAGCTCGATCCCGCCCAGCGGGTTGCGGATCTCGTGGGCCACCCCGGCCACCATCAGGCGCTGGTTGTCCTCGCGCTGGCCCAGGCGCTCGCGCATCCGGTCCAGGGTCTCGGCCAGGGAGGCCAGCTCGCGCGGGTCGCCCGGGCCGCTTTCCACCGGCTCATCCAGCCGGCCCTGGCCGATCGCCTCCGCCCGCGAGGCCAGCCGGCTCACCGGCGCGGCGATCGAGCGCCCCAGCAGGTAGCCCAGCAGGGCGGTGGCCCCGGCCCCCAGCAGGACAAACAGCAGCACCGAGCGCCGCAGGCCGGAGATCAGCTCCAGGTAGGCGGCGCTGGCATCGGCCCCCACCACCGCCACCACTGTCCCCTCCTCATCCTCCAGCGGGGCGAACCCGGACTTGTACCACAGCCCATCCTCGCCCTGAAACAGCACGCTGGCCGCGGTCCCGCCCGCCAGGCAGGCCTCCAGCTCCGAGCGCAGAAACTGCAGCCGGGCGTAAGGGGCCCCGACCGGGATCGCCTCGCGGGTGTCCAGCAGGCTGCGGCCCTCCCGGTCGAAGACATAGAGCCGGCGCAGGTCGGTGCGGTCACGGATGCGCAGCAGGCTGGCCCGGTAACCGTGATGGGTCCGGCCGGACTCATCGCCGGGCTCGAAGCTGGCGACAATCAACGGGGTGAGCCGGGTGGCGGTGACCTGGGCGATCGCCACCAGCCGCTTGCCCAGCTCGGCATCCAGGCCCCGCCGGGCGGTCTCGTAGTAGAACAGCCCGCTCAGGGCCAGCACCGGCGCCACGAACAGCACGTAGGAGACAATCAGCCGGGTGCGCAGCGAAAAGCGCCGGGGCTCTTTTTTCACCGTTCTGGCGGGCAAGCCGGTTCCGTGGTCAGGGTGCCCGGGCGTGAGCGCGCTCACGTCCGAAGGTGCGCAAGTGACGTATTTAAACTTAGCAGGGTCGGTGGCGCCCGGGCAAGGGCGAGGGGAGGATGCCGGGCTCTGATGGCAAGTCCAACGGATATCAGGTCGTGATTCGCTGGAAGCGGGCGATGGGCATCGCACCCCCCGGCCCGACGCAAGTCGGGCCAACCCCCTCCAGGGGGGACTGCTTCCGCTCCGCCCCGGCCATCGCACTGTCGATGGGGTGGCAGGCTGGATCGTCCCCCCTGGAGGGGGTTGGGCGGCTTCAGCCGCCCGGGGGGTGCGATCGCTGCCACTGCCCCGGCGACAGTCACCGCTGACGGCACTCCCGGGTCCCGCTTCCGACTGCTTGGCAAAACGCTCAGAGCACCCGCTCGTCCTTCTCATAGCCGGGCGGCTCGAGCTGGAGGGTCGAGTGGGTGATCCCGAATTTCTCCCGCAGCATCTTCCGGGCCCGCCCCAGGCAGAGGGCGACATGGTCGGAGTCCGCGCAGCCGGGCCGGAGGCTGGCGTGGGCGCTCAGCACCGGGAACCCGCTGGCCAGGCTCCAGATGTGCAGGTCGTGGATCTCCGCGAAATGCTCGATCGCCAGCAGCTCGCGCCGCACCTCCTCGAAGCTGATGTCCTCCGGCGTGGCGTTGATGATGATGTTCAGGGTGCGCCGCAGCAGGTCGAGGCTGCTCCAGAGGATGATCGCCCCGATCACCAGGCTGACCACGGTGTCCGCCGGGTACCAGCCGGTGTAGTAAATCACCGCCGCGGCGATGATCGCTCCCAACGAGCCCAGGGCATCGCCCACCATGTGCAGGAACGCGCCCTGGATGTTCAGGTTCTCCCGCCGGCGGCCCATCAGAATCAGCGCGCTGGCCAGGTTGGCCGCCAGCCCCAGCGAGGAGACCAGCAGCATCAGCCCGGCCGCCACCGGCTGCGGGTCCTGCAGCCTGCGCCAGGACTCCCAGCTGATGAAGCCCACCACCACCACCAGCGAGGCCCCGTTGATGAAGGCCCCGAGCACCTCGGCCCGCACCAGCCCGAAAGTGCGCCGCGGGGTGGGCGGGACTTCGGCCAGCGCCGCCGCGCCGATGGCGATCCCCAGCGCGGCGACATCGGTCAGCATGTGGCCGGCATCGGCCAAGAGCGCCAGGCTGCCCGACAGCAGCCCCCCGATGAACTCCACCACCAGGAACACCAGGTTGATCAGCAGCGCCCACCACAGCAACTGGCGCGACCGGCCGGCCTCGCGGCGGAGGCCAGGCCCGGGCTGGAGCTGGCCCTGGTGGTGCTGGTGGTGATCGTGCGGCATGGCGGCCTTTCGTGGATCGGCGTTCGGCGGCGGTGCTCCCATCTTGAGCTGTTGCTTATGGTAAGATCTGGCCCCCCCGCAGTCAAGAGCAGATTGGAAGAAAAGAAAAGGTTGACCCAACAGGTTATAATTGCTATAGTTGCACTCCCCCACCCCAGTGCCGGCCCCTGGCCGGCCATCGTTGCCACCCACGCGAGGAGAAGCGCATGCGCAATCTGCTTTCCCCGGGCCGGCTCGCGTTCCTGCTCCTAACCTGCCTGGCGCCCTCGAGCGCCGGGTTGGCGCGGAACGGGACGGCGCCGGTGATCGGCCTGCACGAGAACACGCCGCGAGTGGTGGCCCTGGAACACGCCCGGGTGGTGCTGGCTCCCGGGCGGGTGCTGGAGCGCGCGACCGTGGTGATCCGCGAGGACCGGGTGGAAGCGGTGGGGACGCAGGTAAGCATCCCGCCCGAGGCGGTGCGCAGGGACCTGAGCGGCCGGACGATCTATCCCGGCTTCATCGAGCTCTGCTCCGACTACGGGCTTTCCGAGGAGGCCCTGAAGCGGGCCGCGGAGGGCGCCAACGGCCACTGGAACAAGGCGGTGCGGCCGCAGGTTTCGGCCGCCGCGCTGCTGCGGCCCGACTCCGGCCAGGCCGGGGCCCTGCGCCGCGCCGGGTTCACCGCCGTGGTCACCGCTCCGCGCCAGGGGATTTTCCGCGGCAGCGGGGCGCTGGTCCTGCTAAGTGACCGTCCGGAAGTGCTCTCCGACCGGGCGCTGCAGGCGTTCTCTCTGGACAAGGGCAACGGTTTTTCCGGCGAGGGGGTCGAGGGCTACCCCTCCAGCCTGATGGGCCATGTCGCCCTGGTGCGCCAGACCCTGCTCGATGCCCGCTGGTACCGTCAAGCCCGCCAGTCCGGCCTGCCGCTCGACCCGGAGGCCCCGGCCGCCGACCTGGCGCTGGCCGAGCTCGGCGCGGCCCTGACCGACAGCCTGCCATTCCTGCTGGAGGCCCGCAGCGAGCTGGACCTGCTGCGCGGGGCCGCCCTGGCCCGCGAGTGCGGCTTCAGGCTCTGGGCCCTGGGCACCGGGCATGAGTACCGACGGCTGGAGCGGCTGAGGGCCGAGCGGGTCCGGCTGATCCTCCCGCTCAAATTCCCCGCCACCCCGGATGTCACCACCCGCCAGGATGAGGAGAACCTGACCCTGCGCGAGCTGCGCCACTGGGACCTGGCCCCCGAGAACCCATTGCGGCTCGAGCGCGCCGGGATCGAGTTCGCCCTGAGTTCCAGCGGCCTGAAAGCGGACCAGTTCCTGGCCTTGCTGCGACGGGCGGTCGGGCGGGGGCTCACCCCCGAGCGGGCGCTGGCGGCGCTGACCACGATCCCCGCCGGCTGGCTGAACGCGCCCGGTCTCACCGGCAGGATCGAGCCGGGGGCGCTGGCCAACCTGGTGGTCGCCGATGGCGACCTGTTCACCCCCGAAACCCGGGTGCTGGAAAGCTGGGTGGCCGGCGAGCGTTACGAGGTCACCGCCCTGCCGCCCGGGGACCTGCGCGGCCGCTGGAAGATCGAGCTGGAGCCGGAGGATGGCCGGCGGCGCAGCGGCGAGCTGACAGTCACCGGCCAGCCCGAGAAGCCCAAGGCTGTCCTCACGCTCGATGACAAGAAGACCGCGGTCAAGGAGGTGGACCTCGAGCGCGGCCTGGTCTCGCTGCTGCTGCCCACCGACTCGATGGGCGAGCCCGGGCTGGCCCGCCTGTCCGGGATCCTGGCCGGGGACACCCTCCGCGGCCGCGGTGACTGGCCCGATGGCGGCAGTTTCAGCTGGAGCGCCCTGCGCACCGGCGCGGCGCCCGAAAACGGTAACGGTAATGGCAACGGTCGCAAGCCCAAGCCGGAAGTGCCCGCCGACTACCCGCTGGTCGCCCCGGAGGGCGCTTATGGCCGCGCGGCCCCGCCGGTCGCCCCGGCCGGGCTGCTGGTGCGCGGCGCGACGATCTGGAGCTGCGGACCGCAGGGGATCCTCACCGAGGCCGACCTGCTGGTGCGGGGCGGGAAGATCATCCAGGTGGGACGGAACCTCGCTGTCCCGCCGGGCGCGCTGGTGATCGAGGCCAAGGGCCGGCACCTGACCCCGGGCCTGATCGACCCTCACTCCCACCTCGCGATCGAGGGCGGGGTCAACGAGAACAGCCACTCGATCACCAGCGAGGTGCGGATCGAGGATGTGCTCGATCCGGACGACATCGACATCTACCGCCAACTGGCCGGCGGGATCACCGCCGCGCTGACGATCCACGGCAGCGCCAACCCGATCGGCGGCCAGGCGGCGCTGATCAAGCTGCGCTGGGGAGTGGCCGGCCCGGACTCGCTGCTGATGGCCGGGGCCCCGCCGGTGATCAAGTTCGCCCTGGGCGAGAATGTCACCCAGTCCAACCATCCGCGCACCACCGGGCGCTACCCCAACTCGCGGATGGGAGTCGAGCAGTTCTTCCGCGACTGGTTCGCCGCGGCCCGCAACTACCGCGACAAGTGGGATGCTTACCAGGCCCAGTCCCGGGCCGGCCGCCCGGCGGTCCCCCCGCGGCGGGACCTGCGCCTGGAGCCGCTGGTCGGAGTGCTGGAGGGCCGGATCAAGGTCCACTGCCACTCCTACCGCCAGGACGAGATCCTGGCGATGCTGCGGGTGGCCGAGGAACTGGGCTTCAAGATCGATGTGCTGGTCCATGTGCTGGAGGGCTACAAGGTGGCCGAGGCGATCCGCGCCCACGGCGCGCTGCCCACCACTTTCAGCGACTGGTGGGCCTACAAGTTCGAGGTCTACGATGCGATCCCCTACAATGGGGCGCTGATGCAGGAGCAGGGCCTGCTGGTCAGCTTCAACTCCGATGATGCCGAGCTGGCCCGCCGGATGAACATCGAGGCCGCCAAGGCGATGCGCTACGGCGGGCTCTCCCGCGAGCAGGCCCTGGCGCTGGTGACGATCAACCCCGCCCGCCAGCTCGGGGTGGCCGACCGGATCGGCAGCCTCGAGCCGGGCAAGGATGCCGATTTCGTGCTCTGGAGCGGCGACCCGCTCTCGGGCTACTCCCGTCCCCTGGAAACCTGGGTCGATGGCGCCCGCCGCTTCTCGGTCGCGGAGGACCAGGCCCTGCGCGAGCGCGACAGTCAGCGGCGCGCCGCCCTGGCGCAGAAAGCCCTCGGGTACAACGGCAACGGGAACGGCAACGGCAATCACGACAGCAACGGGTCGGGGAGGAGGTAGCGCCGATGGAACGGATCGAGTTATCCTGTCGCAGGAGGAACCACCGGATGTCGAAGATTCCCGCGCTGCTCCTGGCGCTCATCCTGCCGGCGGCGGTCACGCTTTCGGCCTCGGACCAGTTGCCCGCCGCTCCCCAGGCCCGCCCGGTGGTGATCCGCGGGGCGACCATCCACCCGGTGAGCGGCCCCGCTATCGCCGACGGGATGCTGCTGTTCGACCGGGGCAAGATCATCGCCCTCGGGCGCGAGGTCGCGGTCCCGGCCGATGCGGTGGTGGTCGAGGCCGCGGGCAAGCATGTCTACCCGGGCCTCATCGCGGCATCTTCCCGCCTCGGGCTGGTGGAGATCGACTATGTGCGCCAGACCAGCGATGAGAGCGAAAGCGGGGAGCTCAACCCCAATGTGCGCGCCGAACGGGCGATCAATCCCGACTCCGAGCGCATCCCGGTCACCCGCACCAATGGAGTGGCCCTGGCCGCGGTGCTGCCCGAGGGCGGGCTGATCTCCGGGATGGGCGCCCTGGTCCGGCTCGATGGCTGGACCTGGGAGGAAATGACCATGCGCGCCCCGCTCTGCCTGGCGATCAACTGGCCCCAGGCCGGCGGCCATGTCGGGCTGATCGACCCCGAGAGCCGCAAGCAGCGCCGGGAGCGGATCGCCGGGCAGATCGACCGGCTGGACCGGGCGTTCGAGCAGGCCCGCGCCTACCGCGCCTCCCGGCGGGCCAACGGCGCGGCGAAGCCCACCCGCGGCGGCCTCGATCAGCGCTGGGAGGCGCTGCTTCCCGTGCTTGAGGGCCAGGTCCCGGTCTGGATCGCCGCCGACTACCTGCGCGACATCGAGGCCGCGGTGGAGTGGTCCGCCCGCCAGGGACTGAGGATGGTGCTGGTCGGAGGGATGGAAGCCCCGCGGGCCGCCGCGCTGCTCAAGGCGCACGGGGTGCCGGTGCTCGCCGGTCCGATCCACCGCCTGCCGCTGGGCCCGGACGAGCCTTTCGATGACCCGTTCACCCTGCCCGCCCGCCTGCAGGCCGCCGGACTGGAGTTCTGCATCATCGGCTCGCCGGCCTCGGGCAATGATCGCAACCTCCCATTCCAGGCCGCCACCGCCGCGGCCTATGGCCTGCCGCCGGAGGAAGCCCTCAAGGCGGTCACCCTCTACCCGGCCCGGATCATGGGGATCGGGGACCGCGCCGGGTCGCTGGAACCGGGCAAGGATGCCACCCTGCTGATCGCCGATGGCGACCCGCTGGAGGCCGCCACCACGGTCGAGGCCCTCTACATCGAGGGCCGCGAGGTGGACCTGGACAGCCGCCAGAAGCAGCTCTACCGCAAGTACCAGGAAAAGTACCGCCGGCTGACCCCGGTCAAGCCCGAAACCGCCGAGCGGCCCTGAACCCCTTCCGCTTTACCCGGGGGGAGGAAACCTTTTGAAAAAGGTTTCCTCCCCCCGGGACCCCCTTCTTTCCAAAACTTTTTATCAAGTTTCACGCGGGCGGACTGTCAGTCTGCCGGAAGGGAGCCGAGTCGGTTCGCGATCGGCCCGGCGCGAAGCGCCAGGGCTGGTTGCAGCAGCCGGCCCGGAGCCAATCGTCGGGGCGCGGCCTGCCGCGCCCGTGGGAGACGAGCGGGCCGGCAGTGCTGTTGATCCCCCTTAGCAAAGGGGGAAACAGGGGGTTGTGTTTTTCAGGGCCGGCACGGGGGCCGGCCCCTACGAAAGATTCCGAGGTGGGGTGGCCTTTGGGCCGCGGCTGGAGGCAAAAGCCAGCGAAGAAGTTTCTCGCTATTTCCATCGTGGCTATTGCTACGAAGCAAGAGAGCCCGGCAGGCCATGGCGTTGCAGCGCCAGGGATGGCGCGAAACGCGGCGAGCACCAATGGAGCGTCTCACTCCCGCAGGCACACCGGCGGTGTTGAAGACGCTGATAGTTATTTCAGCTTCGCGGCCTTCTTCAAAGACTCTTGCTACTTCTGGTCACAGAAGTAGAAAAATCCGCAGGATTTACGGGATTAGCAGCGGGCTGGAGCTTTCCCGGAATAGACGGATGAACCTCCTTTTTAGGGTCCACGCCAGAAAATGGAATCTTTCCCGCAGCAGCGGGGTCCCATCATCTGGAGGACGGGCTGAATCCGCCTCCCGCAACTCGCGCCTGCACTCCGCAGTCTGAACCATCTTCCTCAGCAAAGGACTCCAAAGTGAAGACCCTGTTATGGCTGATCCTGCCAGCGCTGCTGGTCACATTCTGTCCGGCGCTTCCCGCCCCGGAGGCCGCTCCGCCCTCACGGATCGAGGTCTCGGTCGACCCGCGGCTCGAGCTGTACGCGGTGGTGCTCACCCTGAGCGGATTCCAGGGCCCGGGCCCGCAAGCGCCGGCTCTGAACGCTTTCGAGCTGGAGTACCGACAGCAGATCGCGGAACGTTTCGCTCCCTGGCGCGACCACGAGGCGGTGCGGCGCTACCGTGAGATGGCTCCGCGGGGTTTCTGGCTCGGACATCCGCCCAACGTGATGGTTACCCTTGGCCCGCCGCCGGAGCTGGAGGAGCTTTACCCGGTCGACCCGCTGCGGCTGCGGATGGCCGGAGGGCGCGATTCGCTGGAGCTGTTCCTGTCCGCGCTGCGGGATTTTTCCCGGGAGAGTGCATTCATGGAGTTTTTCGCTGAGCAGCAACCGGGATTCGACCGGATGGTCGCGCGTTTCCGCGCCAGCCTGGACGACAGTCTGCTGGTGGCGTTGGAGGATTATTACGGCGGCCGCCAGCACAGCTACCGCGTGATCCTGGCTCCGCTGTTCATGAGCGGGGGCTATGGCCCCCGGGTGGAGGTCACCCCCGGCCGTTTCGACAGCTACTACATCGGCGGCCCATTGGCGGTGCAACAGGGAGCGCCGGTGTTCGAGAACAGCCCATCGCTCTTCCAGCACGAGTTCAGCCACTCGTTTGTCAATCACCTGGCAACCCGTCATGCCGACCGGCTGGACCATCCCTGGACCGTGCTGCAGGGGGCCTCCCGCGAGGAGCTGGAGCGCTATGGGGATTTCTGGAAGATCAACGTGGCCGACCAGGTGGGCGAGCAGGTGGTGCGGGCGGTGACCTCCCGGCTGGCCGCCTTGCGGGAGGGGCCGGCCGCGGGCGAGGCCGAGGTGCAGAGCGAAGTGCGGCAGGGCTTTCCTTACGTGCCGGAGGTCTATGCCCTGCTGCAAGCAAAATACGAGGCTGACCGCGGGCGCTACCCGGACCTGGAGAGCTTTTTCCCGGAAATTGTCACCCTGTTCGAGCGCCTGGCGGCGGAGAAGCGCTGATACCATCCGGGGGGAGGGAGAAAACCTTTTGGAAAAGGTTTTCTCCCTCCCCCCGGGCCCCTCTCCTTCTTTCCCAAACTTCTTCGATAGTTTGAGTTGTTGATTGTGACAGCGAGTGTGGATGAATTTATTCTGCACTGGCTTGTCGATTTTCCTGTACAGGCGGCAGCTGGGCGTGAAGATTGGACCGCACCCGCGATTGCTGTTGCTCTCACTCCGTGCCGGAGGACCCGATGGACCATCAACGGAAGCTGCGTCTCACCCTGCTGATCATCCGCTGGAGCGCCCGGACAGTAGGGCTGGCCCTGCTGCTGCTGGCCGGGGCGTTTTTCCTCGAGCACCTGGAGTGGCTGAGCCATCCCGGAGAGTTGCCCCCGGTTTCGGTGCTGGCGGCGATGTTCTTTCACTTCGCGCTGCTGGCCGGGCTGGTGCTGGGCTGGCGGTGGGAGCTGCTTGGGGGATTGGTCGTGATCGCGGCGGGAACGGGGTTCTTTCTGTGCGTGGGACGGGACCCGAACCTGCTGGTCCGCCTGGTGGCGGTGCTGCCGGGGCTGCTGTTCATCCTGAGCGGGTGGCTGGCCCGGCGGCAGCGGCGGACGGCCTTGCAGTCTTGACGCAAAAAATGGAACCGAACCGCAGGAAGTGATGGAACATGAAAAGAAGCTGCCTCGCGCCCTGCTGGTCACCCGCTGGAGCGCCCGAACGCTGGGGCTGGCGTTGCTGCTCCTGGCCGGGGCGCTTTTGGTCAAGGACCTGGCGGGGTTCGCCCATCGCGGGGAATGGCCCCCGGCCCCGATGCTGGCCACGATGTTCTTCCATTTCGCGCTGCTGGTAGGGCTGGGGCTGGGCTGGCGCTGGGAGCTGACCGGGGGTCTGGTCGTGATCGCGGCGGGGACAGGGTTTATCCAGTGCCTTTTCCAGTGCCTGGGAGAGGACTCGAACCTGCTGGTCCGCCTGGTGACGGCCCTGCCGGGGCTGCTGTTCATCCTGAGCGGGTGGCTGGCCCGGCGGCAGCGGAGGGCGGCCTTGTTGTCTTGACGCAAAAAATGAAACCGTTTGGCGCGGTCGGGAGTCCTACTATACAGAAAGCAGTGACAATCTCCCAAGGATCAAAAAACCAGGAGGACCCAATGATCGCCAACGAGAAGCTTCAGTTCATCGCCCAGACCGCGCTCAGCGCCACCGTCTACTTTGCCATGATCTCCGCTGTCTCCCTGATGCTGACGATCTGACCACGCGAGCGAGGGTTGCCGCAGGGAGGCCGGAAGGGGGCCGCCACCGTAAACCGGAGGCGGCCCCTTTGTTTCTTTCCGGGGGGAGGGAGGCCTTCCCTCGATCCTCCCTTCCACTTTCCCAAACTTTTTCGATTGTGATCTCACTTATTTGAAAGCAATTCGGGATGAAACGTCGAGGCCGGCCACGGAACGCCCGCAGCCGGCCTTGTTCATCATTGCTGAAATTGTTCCCGTTCCTATTCCAGCACCTTGACACGCACGTTGCGGAAGTCCACCCGGCTCTCGTGGCTCTGCAGCCCGATGTGGCCGGTCCGGGGACGATCCCGCAGGGGGGTCAGGCCGCCCTCGCCCGTGGGATGCTGATCCAGGTCGGCCCGCACCACCTCCCGGCCATTGAGCTCGATCAGCACCGAGGGTCCCTCGCAGGTGATCCGGTAGTGG
Organism: Candidatus Glassiibacteriota bacterium; assembly: GCA_963752515.1. Lineage (GTDB taxonomy): Bacteria > Gemmatimonadota > Glassbacteria > GWA2-58-10 > GWA2-58-10 > CAVVYO01. Next base: position 46,449 of record CAVVYO010000003.1, read on the forward strand.
TTCCATTCGCCGACCGGATGGGCCGCGCCCTGCTCGGCCGCCACCTGGTAGTAGATGCTCCCGGTGTGCTGGGCGGGCTTGATCCCATCGTGCTGCTCGGCCCCATCATCCAGGATCTGGATCTCCATCCCGGTCTGGGAGACCTCGCTGCCGGCCGGGTAGCGCAGCCCCACTCCGCTGTTGCCCCCGGGGGGCAGGCGCCAGTCCAGCTCCAGCACGAAATCCCCGAATTGCTCATCGCTGCTGAGCCAGCCCCCGCCCGGGGCGATGCAGCTCACCATCCCGCTGTCGGCCTGCCAGCTTTCGAGCGCTCCGCCCTGGACATGCCAGCCCGCCAGGGACCGGCCATCGAACAGGGACCGGAAGCCGTCCCCGCCCTCCTGCCCGCAGCCGGTCAGCGCCAGGGCGCCGGCGGCGAGCAGAAGGGCCAGTCGACTTGAAAACCGCATGGTCTCGCTCCTTGGTCGAAAAAATGGTTGGTAGTCCCGGGCCGGAAGGCCCCGGGGATTTCAGTCAGGGCCAAGATAAGGGATGGGATGGGCGTTGGAAAGATTTTTGGCAACATTTTCCTGATTTTTTACGCGAGAGGGGGGCGGGACGAGGGGAATTCTGAAACCTTCAGGGGCTGAGGCTGGTCTTACATAGCAGAGAACGCAACAATCCAATCCACCAACACCCGTCCCGGAGGAACCGATGAACACCCTGGAAAAGCTGAACCTCGCCGCTCATCTCGCCACTGTCCTAATAGCCTACTTCGCCTGCCTCAGCCTGCCGATCGTGCTCTGATGCGAGCGGGCAGGAGCGATCCGCGCTGAAGCCGCCCTCGATCCGACGGGGGCGGCTTTATTTTGGCGGGGGGTTCGGGCTGGAAGCAAGTTGGTTGATGCCGATGGCATCGCCGATCTGGTCAGGCGTCGCCACCGGATGGTTCTGTTTCCTTTGCGCGGAGGTTCGACAGCATGAGGTCTGGTCTGCGTTTCGCGGCGGTTTTCGCCATCGCATGCATTGCCGGGGTTTATGTTCACGAGCTGGGTCATGCCGTGGCCGGCTGGGTTCAGGGGGTTTCTGTTTTCCCTACGCCGCTGAAAGAATATGTCCTGCAGGAGCAGGTGGAGTGGCGCCAGCAGATCTGGATCGCGCTGGGCGGTGTCGCCGGGACAGCACTGGTGATGCTGGGAGCGCTCGGCTGGTACCTGCGCGCGCGCCGCCAGGCCATCGCCGATGCCATCCTGGCGGGTGCGTTCTTACCCTCATTCCTGTACGCGGTTCGTTTTCTGCTGGCAGGACGGGGGCACGACGGCCTGGAGTGGCAGGAGGCGCAGAGCGCGTTGGGTGTGGCTCCATTCGGTCATACGGTGGACATGCTCTTGCTGGGTTTGTTGCTGGCGGGAATCTCCGTCTGGCTCGTGCATCGACGCCGCTCATGGCGATGGTCCTCGCTGATCAAGGCTGCCGGCCTGATGCTGGCAGGGGTCGTGCTGCTGGTTTTTCTCCAGGTCGGCAATAACGCGTTGTTTGACCGTTATTTTCCGACCACTGTCACGGTGAACGCGCCGGAGGGGTTTGAGTACAGATAAGCCGCACTGCAATAGGACATCAAAGAAAAATTGGAACCGCGCCGCCGCCGGGGCTATTATAGAGGAAGGGTCCGGCCGCTCCGCCGGCCCGGCTGTCACGCCATGCCAGGGAGGAAAGTCCATGGGCTCGCGTTTCGCCCGGCGCATCGCCAGAAAGCGGGGGCTGGCCCCCGGAACCGTGGTCCATGTCGGTCAGGAGCGGGCCCACGGGGTCCAGCTGCGGCTGATGGACTACGATGAGCAGCACCTGGAGGAACGCCATCTGGATGGGATCGCCGATTGCGCCGTCTACCGCGGCCGCCCCTCCCGGACCTGGGTCGACCTGGATGGAATCCACGAGGTGGGGCTGATCCTCCAGCTCGGCGAGTGTTTCGGCCTGCACCCGCTGCTGCTGGAGGATGTGGCCAACACCGAGCAGCGGCCCAAGCTGGATGATTTCGATGACTGCCTGTTTATCGTGGTGAAGATGCTCCAGCCCGAGAATGGCGGGATCCGCACCGAGCATGTCGCGATTGTCCTGGGGAAAAACTTCGTGCTCTCGTTCCAGGAGGTGCCCGGGGATGTGTTCGAGGCGGTGCGGGAGCGGATCAGGCGCGGCCGGGGCAGAATCCGCCGGATGGGAGCCGACTACCTGGCCTACTCGCTGCTCGATGCGGTGGTGGATGGCTACTACCCGATCCTGGAAAAGCTGGGCGAGCGGGTGGAGCGGATCGAGGAGGAGCTGATCAGCCGGCCGGACCAGAGCACCCTGCGGGAGATCTACCGCCTGAAGCAGGACCTGCTCTACCTGCGCAAGTCGGTCTGGCCGCTGCGCGAGGTGGCGGCCGCCCTGCAACGGGAGGACAGCCCGCTGATCGACAAGGCCACCATGCCGTTCCTGCGCGACCTCTACGACCACGTGATCCAGGTGATGGACACGGTCGAAACCTTCCGCGACACCATCGCCGGGATGGTGGACATCTATCTCTCCAGTGTCTCCAACCACATGAACCAGGTGATGAAGGTGCTCACCATGGTGGCGACCATCTTCATTCCGCTGACCTTCATCGTCGGGATCTACGGGATGAATTTCGACTACATGCCGGAGCTGCACCTGGTCTGGGGCTACCCGGCCGTGCTGCTGGCGATGCTGGGAGTCGGGGTCGGGATGTGGCTCTATTTCAAGTCCAAGTCGTGGCTCTGACCGGCCGGCCCGGCTGAGGGGGAGGGAGGATCGGATGGCTGAACCGAACGAAGCGCTCAACCGCACCAGCCGGCGGCTGACCGGGGACATCTCCCTGCCGGCGGCCCATGCGATGCTCTACGGGGCGGGACTCACCGACCGGGACTGGGACAAGGCCCAGGTGGCGGTGGCCAGCCTCGGGTTCGAGATCAACCCCTGCAACATGCACCTCGACCGGCTGGCCGGGGTGGTGAAGAGCTCGCTGGAGGAGGCGGGCTTGCGCGGCTGGGTCTTCCATGCCACCGGGGTCAGCGATGGGATCTCGATGGGCACCGAGGGGATGAAATATTCCCTGCCCTCGCGCGACCTGATCGCCGATGCGATCGAGGATCATGTCGCCGCCCACTACTACGATGCGCTGGTGGCGGTCCCCGGCTGCGACAAGAACATGCCCGGCTCGGTGATGGCGATGGGACGGCTGGACCTGCCCGCGATCATGGTCTACGGCGGGACCATCCGCGCCGGGCACTGGCAGGGCCGCGACCTGAACATTGTCTCCGCGTTCGAGGCCTACGGCGAGTACCTCGGTGGAAAGATCGACCGCGAAGAGCTCCGGGCGATCGAGCGCCACGCCTGCCCCGGACCCGGGGCCTGCGGCGGGATGTACACCGCCAACACCATGGCCGCGGCGATCGAAACCCTGGGGATGACCCTGCCCTACAGCAGCTCCTACCCGGCCGACAGCCCGGAGAAACTGGGCGAGCTGCACGCGGTGGGGCCGGCGCTGCGGCTGCTGCTGGAGCGGGGGCCTCGCCCCAGCCGGATCATGACCCGCGCGGCGTTCGAGAATGCGATCACGGTGGTGATGGCGTTGGGCGGCTCCACCAATGCGGTCCTGCATCTGATCGCGATCGCCGCCAGTGTCGGGGTGCAAGCTCGGGCTGGATGATTTCCAGCGGATCAGCGACCGCACCCCCTACCTGGCCGACCTCAAGCCCAGCGGCCGTTGGCTGATGGAGGACCTGAGCCGGGTGGGCGGGGTGCCGGCGGTGCTGCGCCTGCTGCTGGCGGGCGGCTACCTGCACGGCGACTGCCTGACTGTCACCGGGCGCACCCTGGCCGAGAACCTGGCCGAGGCCCGGGACCTGGCCCCCGGCCAGGAGATTATCCGCCCGCTGGAGCATCCGCTCAAGGCCGATGGCCACCTCAAGATCCTCTACGGCAACCTGGCCCCGGATGGGGCGGTGGCCAAGCTCACCGGCAAGGAGGGCGACAGTTTCGCGGGGCCGGCCGCGGTGTTCGACTCCGAGGAGGAGGCGATCCGGGCCCTGGAGCAGGGACTGGTCGCGGGCGGGACGGTGGTGGTGATCCGCTACGAGGGGCCCAAAGGGGGCCCCGGGATGCGCGAGATGCTGAAGGTCACCGCGGCGATCATGGGGGCGGGGCTCGGCGACCGGCTGGCCCTGATCACCGATGGCCGGTTCTCGGGCGGCACCCACGGCTTCGTGATCGGGCACATCTGCCCGGAGGCGTTCGAGGGCGGCCCGCTGGCCCTGGTGCGCGATGGCGACCGGATCACGATCGACAGCCGCGCTCGGGAGCTGAGCCTGGCGGTGGAGGCTTCGGAGCTGGAGCGCCGCCGCGCGCAGTGGAGCCCGCCGGCCTCGCGGGTCACCCGCGGGGTGCTGCACAAGTACCGCCGGCTGGTGGCCCCGGCCAGCCGGGGGTGTGTCACCGATGAGTGAGCCGCGGGGATGGGGGGGAATCCCCTGCCCTTTTTTCTATTTCCTGAAGCTTTAAAGGCTGTTCTGCTTGTTGTGACCAAGAAGGGCTGGAGGGAAAGCTCCAGTCCTTTTTCTTTTCCTTGAAGCCTTAGAGGCGGTTCTTCTTTTTGTGACCAAAAAGAAGCAAAAAGTCTCGTGAAGCCAAGGCCGCGAAGCTGAAGCAACATCAAGGTATTCAATAGATGACGGTGTGCCTGGGAAAGCCAAGTCGCTCCCGCGGTGCTCGCCGCGTTCGCGCCATCCCTGCCCCGATGCAATCGGGGATGGCCTGCCGGGCCGTGTCATTCCACCCCAGCCGCGATGGAAATTACGCGGCAACGGCTCCGCTATCCCTTGCCTCCAGCCGCGGCCCGAAAGGCCACCCTATCCCGCCATCTTTCGTAGGGGCCGGCCCCCGTGCCGGCCCGCCTTTGCCCCGGGCGGGGCATGCCGCGCCTCTACAAGGGATTACGGGCCTCCAGCCGCGGCCGGGGACATGCAGGATCATCGGGATCGAGGGTAGGGGCGTCCGGCCGGACGCCCCTGTGGCCAGCTCCGGGCCGGCTGAGGCGACCGGAAAAGCTGACACCCCCCGGCCCCGCGGCAAGCGGGGCCACCCCCCTCCAGGGGGGAATCATAGCCGGACACCCGACCAGTTGCTCCACATCCACGGGCGGAGCAAACCCAGTCCCCCCTGGAGGGGGGTGGCGGCCTCAGCCGCCGGGGGGTGTAATCCCAGGCGCCGCGCCAGACGTTGGGGTGTGGCCGGCGAGTTTTGCGCCGCACAGGCTCTTTGCGCCACTTTCTGGCCAAAGCAAGTGGCAAAATATAGAAGTTAGAGAATGGCAGGAGGCTGGGGAATCACCGGCAGAAGTCGGGGATAAAGAAAAGGGGGGCCGCCGCCCGGCGGCCCCCCTTACAGCTCAGCGCTGCTCGAACATGTTGCCGAACCGGCCGAGCACCGAGCCCTCGCCCTGGCTCTTGCCGCCATGGCTGGGAGCGTGGGCCAGGATCCGGTCGGCCAGGCGGGAGAACGGCAGGCTCTGCAGCCAGACCTCGCCATGCCCGCGCAGGGTGGCCAGGAACAGCCCCTCGCCGCCGAAAAACATGCTCTTGAGGTTGCCCGCCCGCTCGATCGCGTACTCGATGCCGGGAGCGAACGCCACCAGGCAGCCGGTGTCCACCCGCAGGGTCTCGCCATGCAGCGAGCGCCGCACGATGGTCCCGCCGGCGTGCAGGAACGCCCTCCCATTGCCGCGCAGTTTCTGCAGGATGAAGCCCTCGCCGCCGAAGAACCCGGTCCCCAGCCGTCGGGTGAACGCGATCGAGACCTCGGTGCCCTTGGCGGCGCAGAGGAAAGCATCCTTCTGGCAGAGGATTTCGCCGCCCACCTGGCGCAGGTCCAGGGCGATGATCTTCCCCGGGTAGGGCGCGGCGAACGCCACCCGCCGCTTGCCCTGGCTCTGGTTGGTGAAGTGGGTCATGAAGATCGACTCGCCGGTGAGCACCCGCTTGCCGACATTCAGCAGCTTGCCCATCAGCCCCTCGTCGGGGTTGGAGCCATCGCCCATCCTGGTCTCGAAAAAGATGCCATCCTCCATGTAGTTCATGCTCCCGGCCTCGGCGACCACGGTTTCGCCGGGATCGAGCTCCACCTCCACCACCTGCAGATCATCGCCGATGATCTCGTAATCCACCTCGTGGCTCTGCTGCATCGCTGTCCCCTCCTGAGGTTCGCGCCTAAGATTGCCGACAATGCGGCCGCCGGGTGAGCGCGGCCATTCGGCCTTATTCTACCATCGGTCCCGGGTGGGGTCAACCCTTACCGCCGCGCTGGTCAGAATATCGATTGCTTCCGGCGGATGGAGGCTTTAACTTGTAGCGGACCGACGGGGACCAGGCGGTCCGCGCCGGGACCGGAACAGGAAGGTGGCCATGCGGATCAGGAAGCTGCGCAAGGAGGATTTTCCCCTGCTCAACGGGCTGGACTGGAGCCCGCTGCCCAAGGAGCGCGACACGATCTACCTGCTGCTGGCGGTCGAGCAGGGGGGGCTGTCGTGGGTCGCCGAAGAGGAGGATGGCGCATTCCTGGGAGTGGTGCTGGCCACCGGCAGCCCGGATGGCCGCTCGGTCTATGTCAACCATTTCCTGGTGTCCGAGCCCGCCCGGGGACGGGGCGTGGGCTCCCGACTGTTCGAGCGGTTCGAGCGGGGCGCCGTGCGGCGGGGAGCGCGACGGATCTGGCTGCTCTGCCGGGATGAGCTGCTGGAATGGTATGGCCGCCGCGGCTACCGCGAGAGCTACCGGTTCCTGGGCCAGGAGAACGAGCGCTACCTGCGCCAGGTGAAACGGGTGCACGCGCTGGTCAAGTACCCGTCCCCGGGGCGCGCCCGGTCCGGACCCGCGCAAAATATTCTTCCCTAACCAGATATGGTCGATTATATTGGCCGGACCAGGCGGCGGCGACCGGCTTCCGCCACGCTTGACGGCCGCACAGCAGCTTTTCCGCCCGTTCCGGGCACCCCGCAGCGCGCAGTCGTACCGGGCATGATCCCCATCACGATCCCCAGGAGGGCAAGATGAGCGACAGGACCAGTACCGGCAACCCGAACCGCAGGGAATTCATCCGTACCGGGGGCGTGGCCGCCGCCGGCGCCCTGGCCGGGTTTTCGATCCTGCGCAACGCCTACGGACAGAGCGCCGACCTGATCAAGGTCGGGGTGATCGGCTGCGGCGGGCGCGGCACCGGGGCGGCGGAGAACGTGCTGCTCTCCTCGCCGAACGTCCGGCTGGTGGCGATGGCCGACCTCTACCAGGACCACCTGGAGAAGAGCCTGAAGACCCTGACCGACCCGGCCCGCGAGGGCGGCCCGCTCAAGGGGCTCGATGTCCCGAAGGAGCGCCAGTTCGTCGGCTTCGATGCCTATAAGAAGCTGCTCCAGACCGATGTCAACTACGTGGTCCTGGCCACTCCGCCCGGCTTCCGCCCCGAGCACTTCGAGGCCTGTGTCAACGCCGGCAAGAATGTTTTCTGCGAGAAGCCGGTCGCCACCGACCCGGTCGGCATCCGGCGCTTCATCGCCGCCGGCGAGCTGTCGAAACAGAAGGGGCTGGGAGTGGTGGCCGGCACCCAGCGCCGCCACCAGCAGGGCTATCTCGAGCTGGTCAAGCAGCTCCAGGATGGCCGGATCGGCCAGATCACCAGCACCCGGGTCTTCTGGAACGGCAGCCCGCTCTGGAAGTTCGAGCGCAAGCCCGGCTGGTCGGACATGGAGTGGCAGACCCGCAACTGGTACTACTTCGATTGGATCTGCGGCGACCACATTGTCGAGCAGCACGTCCACAACCTGGATGTCAGCAACTGGGTGCTGGGCGCCCACCCGGTCAAGGTCAGCGGGGTCGGCGGAAGGGCCTGGCGCACCGAGCCGGTCTACGGCAACATCTATGACCACTTCGCGCTCGACTTCGAGTACGCCAATGGCGTGCACATGCTCTCGATGTGCCGCCAGTGGCCCAACAGCGATCCGCTGATCGCCGAGTTCATTGTCGGCGCCAAGGGCGAGGCCGACACCAGCGGCGGGCGCTACCTGATCCGCGGCGAGCAGCGCTGGCGCTTCCAGGGCCAGGAGACCAACCCCTACGTCCAGGAGCACACCGACCTGATCGCCAGCATCCGCGCCGGCAAGCCGCTCAACGAGGCCCAGAGTGTCGCCGAGGCCACCATGACCGCGATCATGGGGCGCCAGGCCGCCTACACCGGCAAAGTGGTCACCTGGGACGAGATGATGGCCTCGACCCTCAAGCTGACCCCGGAAAAATACGATTTCGGACCGCACCCGTTCAACCCGGTTCCTCGCCCCGGCAATGGGCAGGTCTGACCGGCGGGATTTTTTCCTAAGCGGCGGCTGTCGCAGCGGGAAGATCGGCAACTATCACCTTATGAGCCCATTGGAGAGCGTTTGAAGATGAAACAGGGAGCCGCTTGGCTGTCGTGCCTGCTGGTGGCGGCATCGCTGGCCGGGTGCGGAGGCGGGGAGAAGGGCCCCGCCACCCCGCCGGAGAACTATATCGAGAAAATTCCCGGCACCGAGATCGAGATCGAGATGGTCTATGTCCCCGCCGGGGAGTTCATGATGGGCTCGCCCGATGGTGAGCAGGGCCGCGAGGAGGACGAGGGCCCGGTGCGCAAGGTCAAGGTCGGCCCGTTCTGGATCGGCAAGACCGAGGTCACCTGGGACCAGTTCGAGCAGTACGCGTTCGTCAAGGACCCCACCATGATCGATGCGGTGACCCTGCCCTCGCTCAAGCTCAATCCGACCTGGATGCGCCTGGGGGTCAAGTGGATCAGGCAGCGGGTCGAGGTCAGGATGAGCGACAGCCTGGAGACCATCACCCGCCCCTCGAACTACTACGGCGACTACTACCACGGGATGGGCCGCGGCAAAAAGCCGGCGATCGGCATGAGCTGGCTGGGGGCGATGGTCTACTGCGACTGGCTCTCCAAGAAGACCGGCCACCAGTACCGCCTGCCGACCGAGGCCGAGTGGGAGTACGCCGCCCGGGCCGGCTCCCAGACCGCCTGGTGTTTCGGCGATGACCAGTCCCAGTTGGGCGACTACGCCTGGCATGTCGACAACAGCGACTGGGAAACCGCCGAGGTCGGGCTCAAGCAGCCCAACGCCTTCGGGATCCACGACATGCACGGCAATGTCTGGGAGTTCACCATCGATGGCTACGACCCGGACTACCTCAAGCAGCTGGGCGATGGGGTGAACCAGAACCCCGAGGGGATCGAGCTCGAGCTGGGGCCGATCCGCGGGCCGCTCAAGCCGACCCTGCGCGGCGGCAGCTGGGATGATGAGCTTGTCGAGAGCCGCAGCGCCAACCGCCAGGAGCAGCTCGACTGGTGGAACGAGCGCGACCCCCAGCGCCCGCGTGGCTCCTGGTGGCTGATCGATGGCAACGTGGTCGGCTTCCGGCTCATTCGTTCGGCGGACTGAAAACCGCTGACAGACCAGCCCCACTTGTCTCAAGCGCCGGATGGGCCCGCCAGCCCTTCCGGCGCTTCGTTTTGGGGATGATCGCACGCCCCGCGGGTTTGCAGAATTGAGTAGACGGGCCGGCGGACCGGTGGTATAATATCAATTCGTTTCCTGGATTTTATTCCAACCAGCCCGGTTCCGGCAGCCGGCGCAAGGAGAGTGGATGAAGCTCCTGACCATCAGCCATCTCGGCAGCACGGCAGGCGCTCATCGTTTCCGCCTGGAGGCGGAGGGCGCCGCGCCCGGCCGCGAGGTCGCTCTGGAATCCCCCTTCCGGCTGGCGGTCGGGGGAGCGCCGGGCCGGATGCTGATGCCGGAGCTGCGCTGGTACCTGGAGGAATACCTCGAGTACCCGTTCCCGCCCAACACCGAGCGCGCCCGCGAGGCCCTGGCCACGCTGGATGGCTGGGGCCTGCGCTGCTGGAAAGCCCTGGGCGGCCCGGAGCGCCTGGCCGCGTTGAACCAGGAGGCCGCCGGGCGCGAGGGCGGATCGCTGCTGCGGGTGCGGGTGGCGAGCTCCGATCCCGAGGTGCTGGGCTGGCCCTGGGAGGCGCTCAGTTGCGGCGAGCGCGCGCCGCTCGGGCTCCAGGGTTGCCTCGAGCGCGCGGTGGTCGCGCCGGGACCGGCCTGGCCCCTGCCGGAGACCCTGCCCCGCGACCGGCTGAACCTGCTGCTGGTCACCGCCCGGCCCTCCGAGAGCGACATCGGCTACCGCTCGATCTCCCGGCCGCTGTTGTCCCTGGCCCGGCACGGCGGGTTGCCGATCAGCCTCGAGGTGCTGCGGCCGCCCACGTTCGAGGAGCTCTCCGCCCGGCTCGAGGCGCGGCCGGGCTACTACCACCTGATCCATTTCGATGGCTACGGGGATTTCGAGGGCGAGGCCGGCCGGTTGCTGTTCGAGCGGGAGGATGGCGGCTCGCGCCGGGTGGCCCCGGCCGAGCTGGGCGCGCTGCTCAAGCGGACGGGGGCGCCCCTGCTGGCCCTGCACGCCTGCGGCTCGGCGGCGAGCGGCACCCTGCCCCACGATCCGTTCTTCGCGGTCGCGGCCGAGCTGCTGCGCGCGGGGCTGCCCGGGGTGCTGGTGGTGGGCTACTCGCTCTATGTCAGCGGCGCGCGGGTCTTCCTGCCGGAGTTCTTCCGCGCTCTGGCGGCCGGCGGCGACCTCTCGCAGGCCGTGCTGGAGGGACGCCGCGCGATGCGCCGCCAGGGTGAGCGCATCTGCGCCCGGGGCAAGTGCGAGCTGCGGGACTGCCTGGCCCCGGTCTCCTACCTGCGGGAGGGCTTCCGCCTGCCGCCGATCCAGGGCGGTGCGGACCAGGCCGCGGCCGCTGCGCCGCCGCTGAAAGACACTCCTGGCGGCGAACCGGGCGCGATCGGCTTCATCGGCCGGGACCACGAGCTGCTGCGGCTCGAGCGGGCCCTGCTTTCCGGGCGGCCGGGAGTGCTGGTGCACGGGATCGGCGGGATCGGCAAGACCACCCTGGTCCGGGGCTTTCTCAAGTGGCTGGGGAACACCGATGGGATGGACTCCTGCCTCTGGCTCGACTTCACCGACCTGCGCAGCGCCGAGTTCATGCTGGACTGCCTGGGCGAGGCGCTGTTCGGCCAGCGGATGCCGTACTTCTTCCTGATCGACAAGGTGGATGCCCTGGTGCGGGAGCTGGCCTCCCGGCGGGTGATCCTGGTCTGGGACAGTTTCGAGGCCGCGGCCGGCTTGAGCGCCGAGGGCCGTCGCGCCAACCTGCCCGAGGAGGACCGCGACCTGCTGCTGACCCTGCTGGACAAGATCGGCGCCGGCCCCAGCCGGGTGATCCTGGTCAGCCGCGGACCGGAGCACTGGCTGGGCGAGCGGGTGGCCCGGGTCGAGGTCGGCGGCCTGGTCAGCGAGGAACGCTGGGAGTACTGCCAGGCGGTGCTCGAACGCCTGGGGCTGGAGGCCGATCACCAGGATGGGGCGCTGGTGGAGCTGATGAGCCTGCTGGAGGGACATCCGCTGGCGACACGGGTGATCCTCAGCGGGCTGGGCCGCGGCGGAGTGCCGCAGGCCGTGCAGTCGTTGCGCCAGCGCCTGGACCGTCCCGATCCGGACCTCCCGGGGACCGAGTACGAAAGCCTCTACGCCTGCCTCGGCCACGTGGTCGAGCAGTTGGCCCCCGAAGCCCGCGAGCTGCTGATCCCGCTGGCCCTGCACGAGGAGTCGGTGGATGCCAATTTTCTGGACAACATGGCGCTCCAGGCCCGGGGCGGGCAGTGGCGGCGCGAGGACACCGATGCTTTCTGCCGCAAGCTGGTGGAGGCCGGGCTGCTGACCGGGATCACCGGCGGGGTCTATGAGCTGCACCCGGTGCTGACCGGCTTCCTGCGCCAGGGGCCGCTGCGCCGCCTGCCCGCCGGGGAGCGCGACCGCTGGAGCCGGGCTTTCGTGGAAGTGATGCGCAAGTTCGCCGAGACCCTGATCCCCCATCCGCTGGAAAAGCAGCGTTTCGGCTTCCAGTGCCACGGGCTGAACTTCCGGTTCGCCGCGGTCGAGGCCGAGCGCCTGGACCTGGATAGCGCCCGCGCGATGCTGATCAAGGCCCTGGCGGTCTATGCCCTCAACGTGCGGAATTTCCACGAGGCCCGGGTGCTGTCGCTGATGCTGGCCGACATGGGCGGCCGGACCGGCGACCATTCCATCGAGTCCGCCGCCTATCACCACCTCGGGCTGGTGGCCCAGGAGCAGCGCGATTACCTGGAGGCGGTCAAGTGGTACCAGCGGTCCCTGGAGACCCTGGAGGAGCCGGCCCGGGAGCAGAATGCCGGCAATACCTATTTCCAGCTGGGAACGATCGCCGAGCTGCAGGGAGACCTCCCGACCGCCGAGCGGCATTACCAGCGGGCCCTGGGGATTTACCGCCAGCACCTGTCGCACTACAAGGTCAAGCAGTTAGCCGCGGATACCTACCTCAAGCTGGGGACAGTCAACCTGGCGCTGGGCGCGGTTGAGTCCGCGGCCACCTGGAGCCGGCGGGCCCTGGAGGCCCAGGGCGAGCTGGGCAATGAGCGCGGGGCGGCCGAGGCGGTGTTCCTGCTGGGCCGCGCCGCCCTGGCCGGCCAGGACCTGGCCGGGGCCCGCCGCTGGTTCGAGGACTGCCTGGAACGGATGGAGCGGCGGGGCCTGACCGATGGGGTCTCCCGGGTCTGCGTCTCCCTGGCCGAGCTTGCCCGCCGCGAGGAGGACTACCCCCAGGCCCGCCGCTGGTACGAGCGGGGGCTGGAGCTGGAACGGACCCTGGATCGGGAGCTGGAGCAGGCCCGCCTGCAGGCCCGCCTGGGGGTCCTGAGCCGGGAGGAGGGGGACTACGACCAGGCGCGCGGCCAGTTGGAGCGGGCGCTGCTGCGGTTCTCCCGGCTGGAGAGTGTCGAGGACCGGGCGGAGTGCCTGCTGGAACTGGGCCGGGTCGAGCAGGAGCTGGGAAGGTTCGAGCAGGCCGAGCGCCTTTGCCTGGAGGCGGTCGAGCTGTTCCGGGGCCTGGACCGCCAGGGAAAGATGGCCGAGATCCTGCACCGCCTGGGGCTGATCGCCCAGGAACGCCACCGCTGGGAGGAGGCCGAGCGCTATCACCTCCAGGCCCTGGAGTTCCGTGAGGCGCTGGGGGACACCCGGGGGACCGCCACCAGTTGCGGGCAGCTCGGGGTGCTGGCCGGCCGCCGCAAGGACCACCGCGCCGCCGCCATCCTGCTGATCCGCTGCATCAAGGGTTTCGCTCGTTGCGAGGACACCGAGGGCCTGGACAAGGGCGCCACCAATTTCCTGATCAACTACCTCAACGCTCCGGCGCGCCTGCGCCCCGCCCTGCGCAAGCTGTGGGAGGAGGCCGGCCTCGGGCCGTTCAGCGAGCAGCGCAACCAGCCGGTGGAGTGAAGTGCCGGCGCTTCCCCTCCAACTCCCCTCGTCCTGACTTGCTTTCCGACGCCTGGCATTAAACTATCGGGCGCTGCACATCACTCAAGCAGATGCTTGTATAAAGTTACTCCTGTCTGCTCGGAAGTTCTCGGCAGCCTGGAAGCGTGTTGAAAAATGAAGGAAGAAACACAACCCCCGGTGTCCCCCTTTGCCAAGGTGGATTTCAAAGTGCCACTGACCGGCAGTTGAGGGCGGCGAATGGCCTGGGCGTTCCCCTCTTTTCGTAAAGGGGAACCGCGTGAAACTTTCGAAAAAGTTTGGGAAAGTGGGTAGGGGGTCCGGGGGGAGGGCGGAAACCTTTTCCAAAAGGTTTCCGCCCTCCCCCCGGAAAGACAAAAGCCCGGAGCGGCTCCGGGCTTTGAGTAATCAGGAATCGAAATCCCGGCCGGCTCAGGCCCGCCGGTCCACCCGGGCTCCCTTGCCGGGCTCGGGCGCACTCCGTCGCGCGGGCTGTCCCTCTGTCACGCTCGCCACCAGTTTCAGCACGCCGGCCGCCTGCTGGTCCAGCGATTTGCGCTGCAAGGTGGCCTGGACCTTCATCGCCAGGTCCAGGCGATCCAGCTCCATGCTCATCTTCCCGCTCCTTCCGGCGATCGATCCCCGGCGGGCGCACCCCGCCCGCGGGCGATCATCCCTCATTTAGGGAAATCGGCGGCCGGAGCGGGAAGCTTGAGGAAAATCACCATCGGCCCTCAGCCCTCGCCATGCCAGGGAGCGATCAGCCGGTGCGGCACCCCGAGCTGGTCCAGGATCCGCGCCACCACAAACTGCACCAGCTCCGGGATGCCTTTCGGCTGGTGGTAGAAGGCCGGGCTGGCGGGCAGGATCACCGCCCCGGCCAGGGTCGCCTGGCGCATGTTGTCGATCGTGGTCAGGCTGTAGGGGGTTTCGCGCAGGACCAGCACCAGCTTGCGGCGCTCCTTGAGGGTCACCTCCGCCGCCCGCTCGATCAGGGTGCGGCAGGAGCCGGTGGCGACAGCGCTCAGCGTCTTGACACTGCAGGGACAGATCACCATCGCCCGGGTCTGGTAGCTGCCGCTGGCCGGGGAGGCGGCCAGGTTGCGGTTCTCCAGCAGCCGGAAGCCCGCGGTGGGGACCCCGCCCTGGGAGAGGTGCTCCAGCAGGTTGCCGCGCGCGGGCAGGCGCGCCTCGCGGTGGAGCATGTCGCGGCCCATCCGGCTGGCCATCAGGTCCACCGGCACTCCCGCCCGGCCCAGCTCCTCCAGCAGGCTCACCGCGTAAGGCGCGCCGCTGGCGCCGGTCACCGCCACCACCACCGGCAGCGAGACCGGGGGCTGCCGCTCCACGAACTTGTTCACCACGCGCGCTCCTCTCCGCTTTGTCCTGGCTTGCTGTCCGGTATTCGGCCGTTGGCGCGGCGCCTGGGCATGACACCCCCCGGCCCCGATGAAATCGGGGCCACCCCCCTCCAGGGGGGACTGTGCCGGCGACACCGGTCGAGTTGCCGTAACCGGTTGAGCGGCAGGTTGCTGCCCCCCACCTTCCCGCGGATCAAACTATCGAAAAAGTTTGGGAAGGTGGAAAGGGGGTCTGGGGGGAGGGAGGAAAACCTTTTCCAAAAGGTTTCCTCCCTCCCCCCAGCACGACTGTCCGTTGTATCAAACCAGGCGGTCCAGCAGGTTGAGGGCCAGGAATGCCAGGCTGACCGCGCCATTGACCAGGAAAAACGCCGCATCGACCCGTCTCAGGTCTCCCGGCCGCACCAGGCGGTGCTCGTAGACCAGCATCCCGGCCACCAGCAGGCAGCCCGCCCAGTAGAACGCCCCCACCGGGAAGCACAGTCCCACCGCGGCCAGGGCCAGGGCGGACAGGGCATGGCAGAGCCGGCTGACCAGCAGCGCCCCCCGCGCCCCCAGCCGGGCCGGCGTCGAGCGCAACCCCGCCGGCGGTCGAACTGCTCATCCTGCAGGCTGTAGATGATGTCAAAGCCCGCCACCCACAGCACCACCGCCCCCGCCAGCAGCAGGATGCCGGTCGGGGCGAACCGGCCGGTCACCGCAATATAAGCCCCCACCGGGGCGATGGAAAGGGCCAGCCCCAGCGCCCAATGGCTGAGCGCGGTGAAATACTTGGTGAAGCTGTAGGCCAGCACCACCGCCAGCGCCGCCGGGCTCAGAATGAACGGCAATGATCCCAGAGCCCAGGCCGCCAGCTCGAACAGCGCCACCGCGACCGCGACCAGCAGCCAGACCTGGGCGCGGCTGACCAGCCCCGCCGGCAGGTGGCGGTGACTGGTGCGGGGGTTGTTGCCATCCACCCGCTGGTCGACCAGCCGGTTAAACGCCATCGCCGCGGTGCGGGCTCCGGTGAACGCCAGCACGATCAAAAGAATGGTGCGCCCTGCCACCGGAGTGGCGTAGCTGGCCAGCACCACCGCGGTCAGGGCGAACGGCAGGGCGAACAGCGTATGGGGCAGCATGACCAGACCGCTGTAGAGCCCGCCCACGGCGAAGGATACGGCAGAGCAGGCGGCCCGCGCTCAGCGGGTTTCCCTCCATCCCGAGCTCGGGCCAGAGCCGTCGATTTTCGCCCGCACCTCCGGGCTCATCTCGATCCGCTCCGGCCAGGGCCGGGTGAAGCCCTCTCCCGGGCAGCTTGCGGGTGGCATCAGATCCCCAGCTTGCTGCCATAGTGCGGCAGCTGCGCGGCGTGGTCCAGGGCATCGGCCGGACCGGGAGTGAAAAGCAGTGTCCCGCTGCGGATCGATGTTGTTGAGGGCCACCCACCAGGCCTCGTCCGGGTCCTGCGACATTGACGTCCTCATCCACGACCACGATCACCTTGGCCAGCATCATCAGCCCCTGGCCCCACAGGGCGTGCATCACCTTGAACGCCTGGCCCGGGATAGTGCTTGCGGATGGAGACGAACACCAGGTTGTGAAACACCCCCTCCGGGGGCATGTGGTAGTCCACGATCTCGGGGACAGTCAGCCTGAGCAGCGGCAGGAAGATCCGCTCGGTGGCGTGGCCCATCCAGTAGTCCTCCATGCGGCGGCGCGGCCGACCACGGTGGCCGGGTAGATCGCCTGGCGGCGGCGGGTGACCGCGGTGACATGGAACACCGGGTAGTCATCCTCCAGGCAGTAGTAGCCGGTGTGGTCGCCGAAGGGTCCCTCGCGGCGCAGCGGCTCGGCCGGATCGACATAGCCCTCGAGCACGAACTCCGCCTCGGCCGGGACCTCCAGGTCGCACTGTCCGGGCTTGCACCAGCTCCACCGGCTCCCGGCGCAGGAAGCCCGGCGAACAGGTACTCCTCGATGGTATCCGGCAGGGGCGCGCTGGCGGCATAGGTTAAGGCCGGGTCGCCGCCCAGGGCCACCGCCACCTCCAACCGTCGCCCCAGCTCCTGCGCGCCTGCTCGAGGTGCCGCGCCCCGCCCTTGTGCAGGTGCCAGTGCATGCCCGTGGTGTTGCGATCATAGACCTGCATCCGGTACATCCCGACATTGCGCATGCCCATCCGCGGGATCTTCGTGATCACCTGCGGCAGGGTGAAATAGGGGCCGCCGTCCTGCGGCCAGCAGGTGAGCACCGGAAGCCGGCCCAGGTCCACCTGGTCCCCGTTCTCCACCACCTCCTGGACTGCCCCCGAGCCGACCGTCCGGGGCGGGTAGCCGGTCAGCTCCCTGAGGCGCGGCAGCAGGGCCAGCTTGCCCAGCAGCGACTCCGGGATGCGGGTCGAGAGCAGGCCCTCGATCCGCCCGGCGATGCACTTCCAGGTCCTCCACGCCCAGGGCCAGCGCCATCCGCTCCGGGGTGCCCAGCAGGTTGATCGCCACCGGCAGCCCGGAGCCGGTCACATTCTCGAACAGCAGGGCCGGCCCCCCGCGATGCATCACCCGGCTGGCGATCTCGGTGATTTCGAGCGCGGCGCTCACCGGGCGGTCGATCCGCCGCAGCTCGCCCCGGCGCTCCAGCACTGCGAGAAACTCCTGCAAGTCACGGTAAGCCATCCCGATCCTCCTCAAGCAAGAAGCGGCCGCACGCTGCGGCCGGTCGAACCTAATTAAAGCCCCGGCCGACAGTTTGTCAAGCCCGGTCGATGCCGCGAAACCCCGCGGCGCAAACTGCCGGTTGACTCTCCGCCGCGTTTGACTCATATTGCTTCAGGACAACGTTTCACACCGGTGTGATCCGCAGCCCAAGGGGGAGGAGCGATGAACATCTTCGATTACGCGATGCAGATGGAGCGCGATGGGGAAAAGTATTACCGCGAGATCGCCGGCAAGTCCAGCGACAAGGGCCTGGCCGCGGTGATGAACCTGCTGGCGGATGAGGAAGTCAAGCACTACGAGATCCTCGAGGGACTGCGCACCGGGGTGCCGGAGCTGGAGGAGACCCGGGTGCTGGATGATGCCCGCAACATCTTTCTGCAGTTGCGGGACCAGGGGGTGACTTTCGAGAAGGAGGAGCCCCAGATCGCGATGTACAAGAAGGCCCGGGAGATCGAGGAACTGAGTGTCAAGTTCTACCGGGAGAAGTCGGCGGAGGTCGATGACCCGGCGCGCAAGCGGATCCTGGAGCGCCTGGCCGCGGAGGAGGAACGGCATTTCTTCCTGATGGAAAACCTGGTCCGGATGCTGGGCCAGCCTTATACCTGGCTGGAGAACGCCGAGTTTGTCAAGCTCGAGCGCTACTGAGCAGCCGGCCCTGAGCAACGATGCGGGCCCCGGGCGGGGAAAGCGCCGGGGCCCGTTTTTTTTGGTTCATCCGTACTTTTCGGGAAGATGCAGCGGGGGGGAAGCTCCGGATCGCTTGGCAATCCCTGAAGCCTGACGGCTGTTCTTCTTGTTGTGACCAAAAAGTGAGCCGCGAGGGCTGGAGGGAAAGCTTCAGCTTGTTCTTAATTCCGCAAATCCTTCGGATTTTTCTACTTCTGTGACCAGAAGTAGCAAGAGTCTTATGAAGCCAAGGCCGCGAAGCTGGAGTTGCACTGAGGTCTTTAATAGCCGCCGAGGGTACGAGGGAAAAAATCGCTCCTTTTGAGGTCGCCGCGTTTCGCGCCCGCATGATACCGGGGCGCGGCCCGCATGGCCTGCCGACCTGCGGCGGCTTATGTCGATGCCGCGATGGAAATTGCTCGGTTTTCTCTCCGCTGGCTTTTGCCTCCAGCCGCGGCCCAAAGACCCCCCCGCCCAAGAACAAGACGCCCTGGCCCTGGTCTTGTCTTTCATCCCCCAGCGCCCGTTCCGGGCGCTCCGCGGCAGCAACTGTATGAGCCATGCCAGAGCAGCGGTTACAAAACAAGCGATCACATGAGAGGCAGTAGCGGAGGCAAGAACCGACTGGCAGATGCGCGTCAGCGCTGCCCACCCTATTGGGTAGCGTGTAACGAAGCAGGAATACAGGGCTGCTTGAAGAAAACCAGGTGGGCCGGCGAGTTTTGCGCCGCCAGACTCTTGCTACTTCTGGTCACAGAAGAAGAAAAATAATGACCATCAAAGAGATAGCTGCACCGCCGGGAATTTGTGTCCCCAAGCCCGGGAAGGGTCAGTCCCGGCCCCCCCCCTGCGCTGCTGCTCCGGAATTCCCGGATGAACCAAAAAAAGGGGGCCGCCCTCTCGGGAGCGGCCCCCTCGCATTGGCCCGTCCGGGAAGCGCTAAGGGATGTAGAGGAACAGGTGCGACTTGCGCTCGCTCTCTCCCAGGTAGATCGTCCCATCCCCGCCGGTGGTCATGCAGTCGAACTGGTAGCCGCGCCAGTAGTAGTGGGGGCTGCGGTCGACAATCAGCAGGCCGATCCGCTCCCAGGCCGCCGCGCGGGGATCGTAGCTGAAGAGCTGGCAGGGCTGGGTGCTCTTGCGCTCGCCGGCCATGAAATAGAGCTTACCATCCCGGCCGGCGGTGATCGCCCGCAGGCGGCGGTCGGCGCGGGCCTTGCCGTGGGAGGCCAGCCGCATCCGCGCCGGGTCCAGCGAGAACAGGTAGCCATCCGAGCTGCCGCCCCAGATCAGGCCATCGGGGGTGCGGGCGAAACAATCCGCCACCGCGTAATGCTCGATGAATTGCGCCGGGTAGCGCTCCATCGGGATCGCCAGCTCGGTGGCCAGCAGGCTGTCCGCGGCCGGGTCGAAATAGACGATCTTCCCGCCATTGCCGGTGGTGAAGACCCGGCCCCGATCATCGCAGGCCAGGGCGCGCGGGAGGCTGCGCCAGCGCCGCTCCGGTCCGCCGAACACCACCTGGCTGTCGATTTCCCCCAGGTCGCGGGTGGCCTTGCCCGCCAGGTCGAAGATGAAGAAATGGCCATCCGGGTAGGTGAGCCCGTAGATCCGACTGCCATCCGGGCTGGCGCACAGGGCCTGGATCGAGTTGTGCGCCAGGGGCAGGCCCAGTTCCTCCAGCTCGCAGTCATGCTGCGGAAGCTTCACCTTCCCGTTGCTTTTCTTTGGATCGTAACGGTAGAGCTTTCCGCCGGCATAGCCGGAGAAGTGGTTGCGGATGTCGTTCCAGAGCGTGACATCGGTGTTCTCATCGCCGCCGCCCGGGCTCAAGGGGAACTGGCGGAAGGGGTCCAGCCCGCTGCCCAGGTAAAGGCAGCCATCGGCGCCCTCGACCAGGGCATGGTGCACCGCCTGCTCGCTCGGCGGGAGTTTTCCTAGGTGGCGGACCTTGTTGAGCTGGGGGTCGAACACGAACAGGTAGGCGCTCTCGCCGCAGGTGGCGCCGTAGATCAGGCCATCGCGGGCGGTGATGAGCGAGGTGATCGCGCTGGAGTTCTCGGGGATCTCGTTGACCAGCGGGTAACCCAGCTCCCGCAGGTCCACCCGCTGCTGGAAGCGGTTGTAGGGCACCGCCCAGTCCTGGGCTGTCAGCGAGGCGGCGGCAAGCAGCAGGGCCGCCGCGGCCGGGGCGAGCAGTTTCCGAAGCGCCATCGGAGGCTCCTTGCGGTCAGTTGTCCGGTTGTGCGGTCGCGCCATCTCAGAGCTCCGGCTTGTAGATCAGCAGTTGCAGGGCCACCGGGACCTTGCCGATCCGGCGGGTGGCCCGGGCGGGGTCCTTGACCTCGGCCTGGCCGCAGATGTAGACTGTCCCATCCGGCCCCACCGCGGCCGCCTCGCAGCCGAACACCTTGCGGCCATCCTTGATCTGCAGCGCCCCCAGGTCGTGGCGGGTGCCGCTGGCCAGGTCGAACATGATCAGGTGGTGTTCCTCGGCGCTGCCGAAAGTCTCGACATACTCATCGACCGCGTAGGCGCGGGCCGAGGGGACGAAATAAACCCGGCGGTGCTTGCTGTCCAGGGCGAACGCCAGCGGGGAGTAGGGGATGTCCTGGCGCCCCTCCGGCTCGAGGAAACGGGTGTCGCAGAGCTTGCCCAGGGCGGTGGCCCGGCCCTCGGCGCCCTCGTTGGGATCATACTTGAACAGGATCGAGCCGCTGCCGCAGGTGACCCCGTAGATCACCCGGTCGATCGGGTCCCACTCCACCGCGCGCCAGATCGCCGCCCGGTCGATCATCGGGTTGCCGAGCTCGGTGGGGAAGACCCGCGGGTCGTAGGGGACAGTCACCGCCAGGTCCTGCACCCGGTCCCGCTCCACATCGTACTTCCAGACCCGGGAGATCGGGAAGCAGCCGTAGACATTGCCCCGGTCATCGCAGGCGATGTCGCGGCAGATGTCCCAGTTGTCCACCCGACCCAGGTTGCGGGTCACCCGCTTGTCGATGTCGCACTGGTAGAGGTAGCCGGTGAACCCGATCCCGTAGAGCAGGTTGCGCTTTTCGTCGATTGCCAGCGGGTAGCAGCCCACCCCCTGGTCGACCAGCCCGAGGTCCTCGAAACGCTGTTCGGCGGGGATGTAGCGGATCCAGTGCCCGCCCCGCCAGGAGGCGTAGTCGATGTTGCGGGGCCCGGCGCCGTTGTTCATCGAGCAGAAGTAGATGTTGCCCTTGGCATCCTCGACCGGGCGGTTGTGGATCTTGCCCGAGGTGCGGATGCCCTGGCCCCGCTCGCCGAGGAAAGCGGCGACATCCAGCAGGTTGCGGTGGCTGTCGCCGGCCGGGTCGTACTCGTAGAAATGGGCGCTGTTGCCCTCGCCGCACAATCCGGTGTAGACCCTTCCGCTGCGGGCGGCATAGAGGCCGCGCCACATCGCTCCATCCTGGCCGGGGTACTCGCGGGCCTCCACCGGGCAGACAGCGGCGGACTCGGGGAGGGCGGCAGCGGCCGTGGCCAGCGCCAGCCCCAGGCCGAGCAGGACGGCGTGGGCCAGTCGCGGCAGGCTGCCGGGAGCCTTGGGTCGGAGTTTCGGTTCGCTCATCTGCAGGCACTCCTGGCTGAAAGACGTTCTCGAAGGCGCGGCGGCGGAAGCTGCCGTCACGGCTGGCGATAACTCTAAGCCGCCCGGGCCGAAAACGCAATCGTTTTTCCGGGGGGAGGGCACGGTGAAGGCGGGATCGCGCGATGGGTGCGCCGGCCGGCACAAGCAGCGTTCGTACGGACTTGCTGTCCGGCATTCAGCCTTGATCCAGCGAAAAAGTTTTGGAAAGTGGAAGGGGGGACCGGGGGGAGGGCGGAAACCTTCTTCAAAAGGTTTCCGCTCTCCCCCCGGAACAGCTGGTAAGCTTCTCGTCTTTCAGTCCGCCGGGGAGGGCTCCGGCTCGTGCGCCTTGCGTCCGTAGACCTTCTCGTAAGCCTTGCATTGCGGGCAATAGCGGCCCTCGATCATGCTCACGAACCAGAAGCAGAGCCCGCGCTGCTTGCGGCGGGCGGTGCGGCAGACCGGGCACTTGGCGCAGCCGGCGGCCAGCTCGCGGTCGCGGTCGGTGATCTGCTGATCGGACATCGTTCCCCCTGGGCAACCGGACAGGATCAGCCGGGCTGGGACGCCCGGAACGGCGTAACATGGGCGCGACGGGAAAAAGATAATTCCCTGATCGGCCAACTGTCAACCAGCGGCTAACTGTCGATGACTTCGAAATGCTTCATGAAGTGGTAGCCGTAGATCGACAGGGTCAGGGCCTGGGGGATCATCAGCGGCCGGCGCAGCAGGGTCCAGAGCATCAGCTTCCAGAAGTGCAGCATCAGCACGGGCCGCAGCCCGATCCGGAAGACCGAGATCAGCAGGGCCCGCAGGTGGACTACCTGCAACCTGTTGCCGATTTTGAACGGGGCGCGGCGGTAGTTGAGCAGGAACGTGCGCAGCCGCCGGTAGTAGTGCTCGGGGCTGTAGATTTCGTGGATCAGGCGCTTGTAGCCCTGGACCAGCAGCTCGTGGTTCATCCGGGGCTGGAAGTTGGTGCTGTAGTCGGTGTTGTTTCCGGAGAACTCGCTGGTGATCCGGTTCTCGCCGGAGAGCCGGGCGTAGAGCCTGGTGCGGGGCGGGGCTTTCAGCAGGCCGACCATGCAGGCGACAATCCCGCTGTCGCTGATGAAGTTGCGCATGCGGTCGAAGATGTCTTCCTTGTCGTTGTCGAACCCCAGGATGAAGCCGCCGTAGACCTGCAGGCCCCTGGACTGCAGCTTGCGGACACTGCCGAGCATGTCCTGGCGCACGTTCTGCAGCTTGCCGCACTCGCGCAGGCTGCCCTCGTTGGGGGTCTCGATGCCGATGAAGACATTGTCGAAGCCGGCCTCGACCATCAGCTCGATCAGCCGGTCATCGCCGGCCAGGTCCAGCGAGGCCTGGGTGCAGAACTTGAACGGATGGTGCTTCCTTTTCATCCAGTCGATCATCGCCGGCAGGACCTCCGACTTGATGATCCTGCGGTTGCCGATGAAGTTGTCATCGACAAAGAACACCCCGCTGCGCCAGCCGTGGTCGTGGATCGCATCCAGCTCGCGGATCAGCGCCGCGGCCGACTTGGTGCGGGGCGTCCGGCCGAACAGCACCGTGACATCGCAGAAGTCGCAGTCGAACGGGCAGCCCCGGGAGACCTGGATGCAGAGGTTGGCGTAGTGGCGGAAGTCGATCAGCTCCCAGGCGGGGACCGGGGTCAGGTTGAGGTCGGCCCATTCCTCGCTCCGGTAGCAGCGTTGCGGCTCGCCCCGCGCCAGGTCCCGGAGGAAAGGGGGCAGGGTGAGCTCGGCCTCGTCCAGCACCAGGTAGTCGACCTCCGGGAACTCCTCCGGCTCCGAGCTGAACAACGGCCCTCCGGCCACCACCTTGCGGTCCATGGCCTGCGCCCGGGCGATCACCTGCCGGGCGCTTTCCCGCTGGATCGCGATCGCGCCGACCATGACCAGGTCCGCCCAGCCCAGATCCTGGTCGGACAGGGTCGTGACATTGAGGTCGATCAGTTTTTTCTCCCAGTCGGCGGGCAGGAGCGCGGCGACTGTCAGCAGCCCCATCGGCGGGCTGGCGGCCTTTTTCCCAACGAACTTGAGGGCGTGCTTGTAGCTCCAGAACGTACTTGGATAACTGGGACTTACCAGCAGCGCCTTCATCGAGATACCCCCCGTGCCGAAGATGAATCTGGTCCCACCCGGATCGCTGGCCACTGCGGACAGGCCGGTCCTTCCGGCCCGAGGTTGCGGCCGGCGACGGCATCGCCATCCGAATCCACTCAGGTATAATAACGCCGCGTACAGGAAATAACACAATTATTTTATTCGAGACGCCAGGCCGGGATTCCCACCGCGGACAGGCGCAGGCAAAAAGGCCGCGCGACTTGCGGCTGCCGCGCGGCCTTTGGCGTTCCGGAAACGGGATGGCTTAGAGCGTCTTGACCCGGATGTTGCGGAAATGCACGCTCGACAGGTTATCGTGGTTCTGCAGGCCGATGAAGCCTTTCGGCCAGTGGGTGGCCACCTTGCCGGCCGGCTGCAGCTGCCACTCGTTGACCACCTCGCCGTTGAGCTCCACCGTGCACATCAAGCCCTGGCAGGTGATCTTGTAGTGGTTCCACTGGCGGGGACCCTTGGAGGCGAACTTGGTCGGCGGATGGGCATCGTAGATCGCGCCGGTGGCATGATTGAGCGTCATCTGCATATCGGCCAGCTTCGGATCGTGGACCGCGTGCTCACGGGTGGTGGAGGTGTCATCGTAGATCTGGATCTCGAAGCACTCGAAGATGTAGTCGTTGCTGGCCAGGACGTTCGGGATGCGGAAGAAGATGCCCGAGTTGGTGTTGGAGGAATCGGTCATGTAGTCCAGCTCCAGCACGAAATCGCCGAACTGCTGGGCGGCATACCAGAACAGGCCCATCCCACCGTGGGAGGTGAGCTCGCCGGTGTTCTCATCGATCTCGAAATACCCGGGGCCGTAATGGTTCCAGCCGTGCTTGGAGAACTTGCCGTCCTCGCTCTTCTGGAGCAGATCGACAAAGCAGCCGCCCGAGTCGGCCGCGGTGACGGCGACCTTGGCGGACTGCTCGGCGGGCTGGCAGGAAACCAGGGTGATGTGCGCGGCCACTGCCAGCGCCAGGACCACCGACGCATAGACCAGCTTCTTCAACCACGTGCCTTGCATGGACATCCTCCTTCGGGAGGTGAGGATAGTGAAGCCGATAACCACGAACAGCAATATAACGGAAAGTCCGGTGAGAATCCAGTGATCGGCCGCACCCGCGGCCGGGGCCTCATCCGCCGATCTCGCTCAGCCACTGGTTGTACATTTCCTCGATCTGGGCGGGCTCGAGCCGCCGGTCATCGATCAGGATCCGGTAGCGGAAGACCGCGTTGCCGCCATCCTCGATCCGGAAGTTCAGGGTTTCCTTGCCGCCGGTGAAATCCTTCCAGCCGAAGGGATTGAGCGAGAACAGCCCATAGGCCCGGGCATGCCAGTAGGTGGGATAGGCCGGGTTCTGCGGGTGGTCGAACATTCCGACTGTCACCGGCAGGCCCGCGACCGTGCCGCGCAGCACGCACCACTTGGCGCGGGTGCCCCAGACCTGCTTTTCCAGGGTCAGGCCGGTGCTGGCCAGGTACTCGCCATCGACCCCGGTGTTGTCCAGCACCGGGACCTCGGTGATTTGCCCCTGGGCATCGGTGAGCCGCAGCGGCTCGGCCGAGGGCTCCTCCAGGCCGCGGGTGACCCGGATCGCGAACGCCCCCTCCTTGGTGTCGCCGAACACCGCCGCGCCGCCGGTGGCCACCAGGGTGATCACCCGGTCGACAATCCGCTGGTGCTCGCGGGCCCGGAAGTAGATCCGGTCGCGCTCCTCGAGCAACTGGCGATTGTCCTTGAGGGTGATCCAGTTCATCGAGACATCGATGTAGCCCTCATCCGCCCCCTCCTGCACCGCATCCAGACTGTTGTGGACGATCTGGCCGAAACGGCCGCTTTCCAGGTCCACCGAGTCGGAGGTCCCCCAGAAATCAATGCCGTTGACATTGCCATAGGTGAAAGAGTGGCCGACATGGTGGGGGTGGTCCACCCGCTCGCCGGGGGTCATCAGCAGCGGAAAGCCGCGGGTGATGATCCGGTTGTCGGCGGTGCGCAGGGGAAAGAGGAAGGGCTTGTAGAAATCGCCGCGGTAGACATAGGAGGTGAAGGGTTCGCCGCGGTAGGTGACATCGATCTGCTGGGCGGCCTGATCGTGGACGATTTTCAGCATCTGCTGCTCCTCGGCGGGTCCGGCCTGTTCCCCGGCTTGCCCGGTCCGGCTGAGATCGTTGCCGCCGCAGCCGGCCGCCAGCGCCAGGCCGACCGCCGGCAGGAGCCATCTCGACAGGAATTTCATGGTCGCTCCATCCTGGGGATGCAAGTGGGAACTCTTTCGATGCGGGGCAGGCGGGAGCAGCGGAAAAGTCCGGGTCCGGCCTGCCGGGGGTGATTGGACAGTTGTAATTTAGGCAGGGGGGAAAGGCAAGTCAAGGAGGGGGGCCGGGCGGCGGCGCGGCCCCGCGCCGGTCGCGGTGCCCGAATCACCTTGACCCCGGCCTGTCGCCTTAAAATCCCTGGCTATGCAGTTAACTCATTGATTTTTAATGTTTTTCTTCTTTTGTGACCAAAAGAAGCAAAAGTCTTTGCATCGCAAAACTCGCCCACCAGTGGCGATCTTCAATTGGCCGCCTGTAATCGCGGGATCTTGACGCTACCCGCCTGCGTGGGCAGCGCTGACGCGCATCTGCCAGTCGGTTCTTGCCTGCTCTACGACTCATCATGGGATCGCTGAGTTCTGTAACCGCTGCTCCATAGTAGCTCATACAGTTGCGCCGCGGTGGCGGCTACGCCGCCTGGGGTGAAAGGCAAAGGACTGTTCCCCACCTGAAATGCTAATTCCACCTGCACATCAAACTTTCGAAAAAGTTTGGGAAGGTGGAAGGGGGCCCGGGGGGAGGAGGAAACCTTTTTCAAAAGGGTTCCTCCTCCCCCCGGAAACAAAAGGTAGTTGTCCTGGTGTTGGTCTCAGCAGGGGCTGGGCCGGTCGAAAGTGGCCAGGTGACGCGCGGTGGCCTGGCCCGCTGTCCAGCAGAACTGATCGGCCGGGTCGCGGTGCAGGAGCAGCCAGGGGTCGCTTTTGAGCGCCGCCCACAGGAACCGCACGAAATCCCGGGCCTTGAACAGGGTCACCTCCGCCATGCAGATCCTGCCGCTGCGGTAGATGTCCGTGGCGAGAAAAGCGTTCTCCACCTTGGTGCCGCGGTTGTTGTAGAACTCCCGGCAGCCGGAGGGGGAGCCGGTGACCGGCGCCACCCGCACATCCCGGGTGTCCTCCTCCATCACCAGCGCCTGCTCGGTGCAGAGGTAGGGCAGTTGCATCCACTCCTCCACCGCGTGCACCAGGGTGCAGGTGAACATGTGGGTGCCGAAAAAGAGGATGTAAAAGTCCCAGTCGCAGAGCTTTCCCCAGGGGCTGTCCCAGTTGAACGTCGGGCCATCATCCCAGCGGTGGTGGGCGACAAATTCTTCCGCGCGCTCGCCCCAGGCCGCGACACTGTGGGTGGGGTGGGCGCTGCGCACCACCCCGGGCAACTGGCGGAAGTAGTTGGTGAGGTCCCCCACCCGCGAGGGAGCGCTCTGACGGCTGAAAATCACCGGGCGGCCGCGGTGGATCGCGCCCCTGGCGAAACAGAAGGAGAAGGCGGGGAGAGCGATCAGCCCCTCCGGGCCCACCGCCTCCCGAATCCCCTCCACCGCCGCCGGCATCCCCATCTGGGGCAGGGCCAGCAACTGGCGGGCCGGGGCCAGGTCTTTCAGCGAGCTGTGGACAAACACCCGGTCGCCGCGCCCCAGCCCCAGCTCCCGCAACCCGCCCGCCACCAGCTCCCTCGTGAACTCCGGATACTGCTGCCTGCCGCTTTGCTCGGTCATGGGCGATCGTTCCCCGTGCGGATCGTGACCAGGCCGGATGGTTTCCCGGCCGGAGAGTCAACTGATACCAAATTGACAACAACGGCTTGAAGATTGACAGCTGTTCCGGGGGGAGGGCGGAAACCTTTTGAAAAAGGTTTCCTCCCTCCCCCCGGACCCCCGACCCACTTTCCCAAACTTTTTCGCTGGTGAAAGCTGGAGATCGAACGGCACTTCAGGATGGAAAGGCTTCTCACTTCAGGTAAGCCAGGATGAAATCCGCGGCCATGCCCACCGACTGCACCTTGACCGCCTCGGACTCCTCCATTTCGATCCCGAACTCCTCATCGAACGCGGCCACCAGCTTGATCGAGTCGATCGACTCCGCCCCCAGGTCCCAGGCGAACTGGCTCTGCTCGGTGATCTCGGACTGGTCGACATTCAGCACCTGGGCGGTGACTTTTTTTACGCGCGCGAGCACTTCCTGACGCTCTGCCATCGGTGTCGTTCCTTCTGCGGTCGGCGTGCGGTGGATTATCAGCCCCGGAGCAGCTTGCGGCGGTCTTTCCGGACCGCTTTCTCGCGCTCGGGCCGGGTCAGCTCGTGGACATGGGTGAGCAGCTTGCGGTCGGCGGCGGTGAGGGGCCGCTGACGGCGGGCGGTGACCACTTCGGCGGTCTCCAGCAGCTTCTCGAAGCCGAAACCGGCGGTGATCGCCCCCTCCAGGAACCAGGCGAACGAGGGGATGAATTTCGGCAACGGCTTGCCGGTGGCCATCAGCAGGGTCATCACTCCGATGTGGCTGCCGGTGTTGAGCAGGGTGCCGATCGAGGTCTTGGTGTGGTCGCCGATGAAAGCACCAACCTTGGTGTCGGCGGTATCGACCGGGACATAGCGGCCGCTGTCCTCCGGCATCGGCATTTCCACCGTGCCGTAGTCGTTCTTGAGGTCGCTGTTGGTGGTGAGGGCCCCGAGGTTGACCCACTCGCCGAGGTAGGCATGGCCGAGGAAACCCTCGTGGTACTTGTTGGAGTAGCCGTGGATGATCGACTCCTCCACCTCGCCGCCGGCGCGGCAGACCGGGCCGAACGAGCAGCCCTCGCGGATGTTGCCGCGGGTGATCTGGGTCCCGGGGCCGAGGTAGCAGGGGCCCTCGATCCGGCTGTGGGGGAAGACCTCCGCCCCGGCCTCGATGGTCACCGGGCCGTGATGGGTGTCGATCACCACCTGGGGGTGGACCACCGCCCCGGGGGCCAGGTAGAGCTGCTCGGCCGGGCCGAAGATCGTGGCGCTCGGGTGCAGCTCCCCCTGGACCCCGGAGCGCCCGGCCAGCCGGAAGTCGGACTCGATCGCCGCGGGATTGTGGCGGATCAGCTCCCACTGCCAGCCCAGCCGGGTGGGGCCTTGCGCCTGGCGCGCGGGCAGCAGTTCCCGGGCCGCCTCCAGGAAAGCGAAAATGTCCTGGCGGGGCAGCCGGGCGGCGTGACGGCGGCCGATCCGAGCGCAGAGCAACTCGCCCTCCGCATCGAGCAGCAGTTCCTCGCGGCCCCGGGAGTCCAGCCGGAAGTCCCCGGCCAGCAAGCTCCCGCCGAACACCAGCAGGTCATCCTCCAGCGCGGCCGGATCATTGACAGTCGCGCCCTGCGGGGCCCGGGCGGCGAAGGTCTCGGCCAGGTAGTCCCGGCAGAAGAAAGCGACCGGCAGGCCGGGATGGTTGCGCAGGATTTTCTCGTAGAGCGGGCCATGGCCGCAGCGCAGCTCGAACACCGGCCGCAGCCAGGCGATCGGCAGGAACCGGCGGTAGTGGCGGTCCTCGAAGATCACCAGCTTCATGTGCGCTCCTGTCCGAGGGGTGAGAGCAAGAACGGCGCCCGGACAATTAATAACACCCGGCCCGCGGATTGTCCAGCCGGAGCGGGCGACCGGGGCCGCCGCTTCAGAGGTAGCGCCCGATGGTCAGCCCGACGGACATGGCCAGCAGGCCGATCGTGTTCTGCAGCAGGATGTTGCCCAGCGCCCAGCTCCAGCCGGAGTGGCGCAGCAGGTGGCTGGTTTCCAGGGCGAAAGCGGAGAAAGTGGTGAAAGCGCCCATGAAGCCGACAAAAATCGCCAGGCGGGCCACCGGGTCCAGCGGCATCCGCCGCTCGGCCAGCGACCAGACCAGCCCCGCCAGCAGGCAGCCGGCGATGTTGACGACAACTGTCCCCCAGGGGAAACTTCCCCCGGCCAGGCGCTGGACCAGCCCGCCCAGCCCGTAGCGCGCCAGGGTCCCCAGCGCCCCGGCCCCCGCCAGCAGCAGCATCCTCTGCAGCATCTTGCTGAAACCTCGCGCGAAAGTGGTCAGCCGATCCGGTCATTCCCGGAAACCATCGCAACTGCGAGCAGGCACAAAAAAGCCCCGCCGCGGCGCGGCAGGGTATGGTCTTTCTCGGGATCTCCGGGAAACCAGGCTCCTGCCGCGAAGGCAATACACGCGTCACGGTAGGAGTCATCAGTCCCATCGCCGGGACACTCGAAGGGGGACCCCATCCCCGGTGAAGCAGTGTGAAAGATATCACATCCGGCGGTCGCGGTCAAGCCTGTTGGTTACCGGCCGGGCGGCCCATCTGTCTTGACAGTTCCTCCCGCGGTCCCCTACAATGAGACAAAACTTGGCGGTGGTTGCTCTGCCCGTTCTCGGGCATGAGGGCCAACGTGTTGATTGGAATTCTGGAGCTGCCGCCCTCTTGACAACCTAAAACTTTCGAAAAAGTTTGGGAAAGTGGAAAGGGGGTCCGGGGGGAGGGAGAAAACCTTTTTCAAAAGGTTTTCTCCCTCCCCCCGGAAAAGTCTTTGTTGTCAAACCGGGATGAAAGGAGCGGGCGATGCGGTACCGGAAGTTCGGCCGGCTGGGCTGGCAGGTAAGCGAGCTGGGGTTCGGGGCCTGGGCGATCGGCGGCGGCTGGGGCCAGGTCGATGACCGCGAGGCGGTGACCACCCTGCATACCGCTCTCGATGCCGGGATCAATTTCATCGACACCGCCCAGGTTTATGGCGATGGGCACAGCGAGCAACTGGTCGGCCGGGTGCTGAAGGAGCGCGGCGGGCCCGGGGAGCGAATCTATGTCGCCACCAAGATCCCGCCCCGCGGCAAGCTGTGGTGGACCGAGCCCGAGTTCGATGACCTCGAGCAGTTCTACACCCCGGAGTACCTGCGCGAGCGGGTCGAGCTGTCCTTGCGCCGGCTGGGGGTGGAGGCGATCGACCTGATGCAGCTCCACACCTGGACTCGGGGTTTCAACAAGCACACCTCCTGGAGCGATACTTTCAATGTGCTGGTCGAGGAGGGCAAGCTGCTGGGCTTCGGGATTTCCGCCAGCGAGAAGCGGCCCGAGGATGTCACTCCGCTGCTCGAGGCGGGGCGGATCGATGCGGTGCAGGTGATCTACAACCTGTTCGAGCAGCGCACCGGAAAGAGCGTGCTCGAGCCCGCCTTGAGCCACGAGCTCGGGGTGATCGTGCGCGTGCCGCTGGATGAGGGCTCGCTCACCGGCAAGTTCACCGACCAGACCACGTTCGCCTCGGGCGACTTCCGTCGCCATTTCTTCCGTGGCAACAACCTCCGGGCGACAGTGCGGCGGGTGGAAGAAATCAGGAGCTTCAAGGAGCAGAACTTCCCCGAGCTGTCGATGGTGGAGCTGGCGCTGCGGTTCTGCACGAGCCATCCCGCGGCCTCGACCACGATTGTCGGAGTCCGCAACCGCGACCAGTTGCGCGGCAACCTGCGGGTGACCGAGCTGGACCATTTCAGCCCGGAGCAGCTCCGGGAGCTGGAGCGGTTCGCCTGGACCCGCGAGTTCTGGTCCGAGGAAGTAAGCGCCTGACCGGGCGGGCGCAGGCACGAAGCATGACACACCCCGGCGGTTCAAGCCGCCACGGCAGATCAGAGTTACGCACCCCGCCCGCCGGCGGGGGCACGGCGCCTGGGATTGACACCCCCCAGGCAGCTGAAGCTGCCACCCCCCTCCAGGGGGGACTGTGCCTGCTCCGATCCCACCCCGCTTTCCTGTTTGACCGGGACGGCCTGGCCGCTTATCTTGTCGAGCAGGCGCCGGGCCTCGCCGCCCGGGCGATCGACCCAATCCTTCCCACCGTTTTCCATAGAGGTCAGCGTGCGCAACAGCATCCTCCTGGCGATGGCCCTGACGCTGTCGGCCCTTGGCTCCCTGTCCGCCCAGGACCAGGTGATCGTCCGCCCGCGGGAGATCGACAGCATCCTGGTCAATCCCGGGATCGGCTTCAACACCTCGCAGCATGTCGACACGCGGCCCGGGCCGGATGGACGCTACCCCTACCATGACCCGCAGCTCTCGTTCGATGAGTATCCCCAGACCACGCTGGCCTACCTGCGGTTCGAATGGGCGGTGTTCGAGCCCGAGGAGGGCCGGTACAACTGGTACATCATCGATGATGCGATCAAGCTGGCGGTGGAGCGCGGCCAGCTCCTGGCGTTCCGGGTGGTGCCCTACAACAGCGGCGAGCACGATGACATCCCGGGCTGGCTGCGGGCCAAGATCGGCCCCTCGGGCCAGCTGCCCCACGAGTACTGGCGGGTCACCCACAGCGAGCCGGAGTACATCGCGGCGATCACCCGGCTGGCCGCCGCCTTGGGCCGGCGCTATGATGGCCACCCGGAGATCGAGTTTGTCGATGCGGGGATTGTCGGTTTCTGGGGCGAGGGCGCCGGCTCCGAGCTGCTGCCCCAGGCCACCCGCGAGCGGCTGGTCGATGCCTACCTCGATGCTTTCCATAAGACTCCGGTGGTGATGCTGCTCACCGATGAGCGGACCAACCGGTACGCGATCAGCCGGGGCAACCCCGGCTGGCGGGTGGACTGCCTGGGCGACCTCGGGTTCTGGGCCAAGGACCAGAACGGCTGGACCCACATGTTCGATTACTATCCCCAGTCGATCATCAAGTTCGGGGTCAAGGACGCCTGGAAGACCGCCCCGGTGGTGCTGGAGATCTGCGGGGTGTTCCGCACCTGGGATCGTCAGCAGGGCTATGACAGCCTGCAGGTGGCCTACAACCTGGAGCAGTCCCTGAAGTGGCATGTCAGCACCTTCAACGCCAAGAGCGGGGCGGTGCCCCTCAAGTGGCGGGGGATGGTGGATGAGTGGCTGAAGAAAATGGGCTACCGGTTCGTGCTGCGCAAGTTCAACTATCCCCGCGAGGTGCGGCCCCAGGGCCGGCTGGCCTTCACCAGCTGGTGGGAGAACAAGGGGGTCGCCCCCTGCTACCGCCCGTGGCCGTTGGCCCTGCGCCTCAAAGGCCCGCAGCGCACCGAGGTGCTGCTGACCGATGCCGACATCCGCCAGTGGATGCCCGGCGACAACCTGTTCGACAGCGCGGTGTTCATCCCGGCGGACCTGCCCGCGGGCGAATACCGCCTGCAGCTGGGGATAGTCGATCCGCGCACCCGCCGGCCGCGGGTGAAGCTGGCGATCGAGGGCCGCGACTGCGAGGGCTGGTACGACCTGGGAGCGGTGACCGTCAAGAAGTGACCGCCCGCGGATGCGGGTTCCCCGGGCTGCCGGCGGTGTTTTTTAAGTCT
The DNA here is from genome assembly GCA_963752515.1 of Candidatus Glassiibacteriota bacterium. Lineage (GTDB taxonomy): Bacteria > Gemmatimonadota > Glassbacteria > GWA2-58-10 > GWA2-58-10 > CAVVYO01. The sequence continues at coordinate 79,727 of CAVVYO010000003.1, forward strand.
TTCAATGCGAGGGTGTTGTCGCTAAATTTCCCCCGACGGGCCGGCCTCTCCCGGCGGCCGTGGGAGCCACTTTGACCCCCGATAACGAGCGCAAGCCATGCTCAAGCTGCTGATGCTGCTGCTGCCCCTGTTGCCCCTGCTGCTCGCCGCCTGCGGAACCCCTGAGCCGGCCGAGCTGGTGCTGAAGGGCGGCCTGGTGCTGACAGTCGATCCCGCCCACCCGCGGGCCCAGGCGGTGGCGATCCGCGCGGGGAAAATTGTCGCGGTGGGGAGCGATGCCGAGATCGGCCGGTATGTCCGCGAGGGGGTGACCGAGGTGCTGGAGCTGGAGGGGCGGCTGGTGGTCCCGGGCTTCAATGATGCCCACACCCACATCTTTTCGGTCGGCGCGGCGTTGGAGAAAGTGGACCTGGCCGGGGTGGCCGGCCTGGAGGAGTTCGCCCGGCGGGTCGGGGAGCGGGTGAAAACCCTCCAGCCCGGCGAGTGGGTGATCGGCCGCGGCTGGGACCAGGGGTTGCTCCCCGGCGGGCAGTGGCCGACACGAGAAGTCCTGGATCGGGTGGCCCCGGACCACCCGGTGCTGCTTTCGCGGGTGGACAGCCACAGCCTGCTGGTCAACAGTATCGTGTTGCGCGCGAGCGGGATCACCCGGGACACTCCCGATCCGGAAGGCGGGGAGATTGTCCGCGATGCCGACGGCGAGCCGACCGGGGTGCTGAAAGAGAACGCGATGGGGCTGGTCCATCAGCCGGAGCAGTCCCCGGAGGAGCAGCGCCGCGACAACCTGCGCCACCTGCGGGCGGCCCTGGCCGAGGCCCGCCGGCTGGGAGTGACCAGCATCACCTATTTCAACGATGGGCTGGCGGAGTTCGAGGAGCTGGCGGCCGCGGGCGAGCTGACCCTGCGGGTCGATGTCGGGCTGCCGCTGACCGACCAACCGGACCAGCTAGCCCATTACCGCGAGCTGCGGGCGCGTTGGCGCGATGATCCGCTGATCCGCATCGGCGCGCTCAAGGGCTTCATCGATGGCACCCTCGGCTCCAGCACCGCGGCGATGCTCGAGCCCTACAGCGACAACCCCGAATCCCGCGGCACCCTGGTGATGTCCGCCGAGGAGCTGGCCGCCCAGGTGGCCGCGGCCGACCGCGACAGCTTCCAGGTGGCGATCCACGCCATCGGCGACCGGGGAGTGCGGCTGGCCCTGGATGCGATCGAGGCCGCCCGCGAGGCCAATGGCGCCCGCGACTCCCGCCACCGGGTCGAGCACATCCAGGTGCTCGACCCCCAGGACCTGCCCCGTTTCGCCGCGCTGGGAGCGGTGGCCTCGATGCAGCCGACGCATTGCATCTCCGACAAGCGCTACGCCGGGGAGCGGATCGGCGCGGAGCGCTGCCGGCTGGCCTATCCCTGGCACAGTGTCCTTGCTTCCGGCGCCCGGCTGGCGTTCGGCACCGACTGCCCGATCGAGCCGCTGGACCCATTGCTGGGCCTCTACGCCGCGGTCACCCGCAAGCGCTACGAGGGCGAGGAGGGTCCGGGCTGGGTCCCCGAGCAGAAGCTGACCATGGAGCAGGCGCTCGAGGCCTACACCCTGGGCGCGGCCTATGCCGAGTTCCAGGAACAGGCCAAGGGCTCGATCACCCCCGGCAAGTACGCCGACCTGGCGGTGCTGTCGCAAAACCTGCTGGAAACGCCCGAGCCTGAGCTGCTCGCGACCCGGGTCGTGGCGACCATTTTCGATGGCAAATTAGTCTATCGCAACTTCTAACCTGAACCCGAAGGAGCAAGACAATGCTGCGAAAGCTTTTCCCGGCGCTGGCCGCCCTGGCGCTTCTGGCCTCGGCCGCCCTGGCCCAGCGCGACCTGGGCGAGGTGGTGATCCGCCCGCAGGAGATCGATGACGTCCTCAACAACCCGGGGATCGGCTTCCACACCTTCCAGCGCTTCAACGGCGACACCCTCAATGGCGGCTCGGGCTGGACCGAGGGCTTCCCGATCGAGTACCAGGAGTTCGATGGCGACCTGACCAACCCCCACCATCCGGCCACCACCACCGCCTACTTCCGGGTCTACTGGCGGTTCCTGGAGCCGGAGAACGACCAGTACGACTGGGCGATGATCGACAAGGCCCTCAAGACCGCCGCCGAGCGCGGCCAGACCCTCTGCCTGCGGATCGCCCCCTACGGCAGCGAGACGAAGCGCGATGTCCCGGCTTGGTACCGTCAGCTGGTGGGCGATGAGCAGCACCTCAAGCTGGAGAAGTGGGCCACCGACCCGGAGAACCCGCTCTATGTCGAGCACTACTGCGACATGATCCGCGACCTCGGGGCCCGCTATGATGGCCACCCGGACCTGGAGCTGGTGGACCTGTCGATTGTCGGCTACTGGGGCGAGGGCGCCGGCTCGGAAGAGCTGACCGACCAGACCCGCCGGGCGCTGGTGGATGCCTACCTCGAAGCCTTTCAGAAGACCCCGCTGGTGATGCTGCTCACCGATGAACAGACCAACAAGTACGGCCGGGAAAAGGCCAATGTCGGCTGGCGGGTGGACTGCCTGGGCGACCTCGGACTTCTGGGCCAAGGACCAGAACGGCTGGACCCACATGTACGACTACTATCCCCAGGGGATCATCAATTTCGGGATGCAGGACGCCTGGAAGACCGCCCCGGTGACCCTGGAGATCTGCGGCACGATGCTGACCTGGCGTAACCAGCGGAAATATGATGAAAAGCAGGTCAAATACATTTTCGACCAGGCGCTGAAGTGGCACATCAGCACTTTCAACGCCAAGAGCAGCCCGGTGCCGCCGGAGTGGCAGCCGCTGGTGGATGAGTGGCTGAAAAAAATGGGCTACCGGTTCGTGCTGCGCAAGTTCAACTATCCCAAGGAGGTCCGCCCGCACGGCAAGCTGGCGTTCAGCTCCTGGTGGGAGAACAAGGGGGTCGCCCCGGCCTACCGCAACTGGCCGCTGGCGATCCGCCTGCGCAATGCCCGGCGCACCGAGGTGCTGGTCACCGACAGCGACATCCGTCAGTGGCTCCCCGGCGACAACCTGTTCGACAGCGCGGTCTCCCTGCCGCTGGACATGCCCGAGGGCGAGTATGAGCTGGAGGTGGCGATCCTCGAGCCGCGCACCCGCCGGCCCTATGTCCGGCTGGCGATCGAGGGCCGCCGCGAGGATGGCTGGTACCCGCATGGGCAAGATCACGGTCCGCGAGAGCACGCTGAAAGAGACCGCCAGCAAGCCGGTGATCACAACTGAATCTGCCGGGGAGGGCGGAAACCTTTTGAAAAAGGTTTCCGCCCTCCCCCCGGGACGCCCTCCCCTCGATCCCCCCTCCCACCTCCCCAAACTTTTTCGATAGTTAACTGCAGATAGCGAAAGCCATCAGCATAAAACAGCCGGGGCGGTGTAATCCGCTCCCGGCTGTGCTGTTGCATGGCGGATGTTCCTGCCGCCTTACCTGATCTCGATCCGGTGCCTTCCGGTCCCGGCCGGGATCGCCACCTCCTGCACATTGGCGCTCCCCACCTTCCCGGCCGCTTTCCCATCGACCATGATCGACTTGCCGGCCAGCTTGTCCTTAGCCCAGTCGGCCAGCTCCAGCTTCCAGGAGGACTGCCGGTCGCGGAAATGGCGGCAGTAGTGGTCATCGTAGACCAGGGTCGCGGCAGGCAGGGAAGCGGCCTCGCTCTCCCAGCCGGCGTGCAGGTAGCCCACCCACTCGTTGAGCCCGATCCAGACCGCATCGGGTCCGGCCAGCTCGAACGTGCGCAGGAACTCCTCCGGCCGCTCGGCGATCCCCTTGTCATGGGCATCCGGCTCGGCCTGGACTGTCGCCGGGGCCTCGGCGGTCCCCTCGTAGAGCCAACTGGTCACCGCCAGGTCTTTCCCGAGGTAGCCCCCGTACCAGCAGATCCAGCCGAAGCCCTCGCGGGCGGCCTGGATCCAGGTGTTGTGGTCGTAGGAGGTGGAGACCCCGCCGCCGCCGGAGACAAACGACAGCGGGGTGGTCCCGAACAGATGCTCGATCCATTTGACCCCGGTGCGCATCCGGAAACGCTGCTCGGCGGCCGGGATGTCGACAAAGCCGCGGCGGGTGTCGCCGAACTCCCGGTACCAGCCGACCTCGGCCTTCTCGCCATCCAGCGGCGCGCCCCACCACGGGCCCGGCGCGGAGTCCAGGTCCGGCTGCATGTGGGTCCAGCCGTGGCTCTGCAGCTCGAACACCCCCGCGCGCACCCCCTCCTCCAGCCCCTGTTTGGTGCTGACAAAATCCTGCTTTGCGCCGAACCGGTCAGTGAAGCGCTGCTGGAACGACAGTTCCACCTGCCGGGTTTCCTCGTTGGCAAAGCCCGGGACCACGTTGATCACCAGCAGGGCCTGGTGCTTCTTGAGCGGCTCGATCAGGTGCTCGCGGTACTGCTCCCGGGTCAGGGTCGGGTAGTGCCAGTGGTCGAGCCAGGCGCAGCCGGCCCCGCCGGGATCGTCCATGGCCATGATCTTATGGTTTTCCCAGCTCTGGTGCAGGCTGTAGCCGATCGCCTCGGCGAGCGCGCGCCGCAGCAGGGTGCGGATCGCCTGGTGGTCGAACATCACGGTGTTGTCCCCGCCGAGCCAGATCGCGCTTCCTCCGCCCGCGGTGCGCCGCAGGGTCAGGGCCGGGTGCGGACCCTGGCGGGCCAGGACCGTGGTCCCGGGGGCGGCCTCGACCATCGCCCGGTGCAGGTAATGGTCGATGGTGGGCGCAGTGAGCTCCGCCCCAGCCCGCGGGTCAGGAAGTGGTCGCCCGCGGTGACAATGTGGTCATGGGTCATGTTGTAGCGGATGAATTTCAGCCCCAGCAGCCGCTCCAGCACCGGGTGGCGGACCCGGTCGGCGAGGGCCACCAGGCTTACTCCCTGTCGCTCGACCACCTGCTCCAGCACCTCCCAGTGCTGGGAGAGGATTTTGCCCTCCGGGTCCGCGGCCCAGAGGATGCAGCCATAGAGCGGCTCGCCCTCCGGCCCCAGCACCAGGCTCGGGTCCAGCCGTTGCTGGTCCAGCCGGGCGATGTCGAACGGTACGCCCCAGCCCTTGAGCATCACCACCAGCTGCTTGAGGTCGGTCCCTGGCGGCCGGACCGTGAAGTCGTAGGGCAGCCCCTCGGACTGGGAGACATCGATCAGGAAGCTGCGGGGGTCCTCCCACTGGTCGCCGATCACCAGCAGCACGCGGTAGGGATTGAATCCGGTTTCCGCCGCGGCCAGGGGCGGGGCCAGGCAGCAGATCAGCAGGAACAGGATGAAGGGTAAGCCGTTACGCATCGGGTTCTCCGGAAGGGGCGGAAACGGTGTTTCAACCGGGGGCCGGTCTGGAAGGAACGGTCGGCGGTAAAATAATTACCGATGGCAGAACGAGAAAGGCAAAAAAAGCCCGCGCCCGGGAGGACCCGGGCGCGGACAGGATGGCGCGAAGAGCGCAGCTTCAGACCATTTCCACCTTGCGGGCCTGGTCGTTCCAGCGCACGATCTTCCCGTTGCGGAACGAGAGGTTGACCATGTGGGCGACATTGACCGCGCTCACCCCGGTGCGGATGTCCTCGATCGGCTTGGAGCCGCCGCGGATCGCCTCGATGAAATTGCGCAGGTGGGCGGTGGTGGATTCCTCGGCATCCGGCGAGGAGAACTCGAAATCCTGGCCGGTGGAAGGCGCCGGGTCGATCAGCGGGCTGAGGTTGTCATTGAGCTGCATGATGTGCTTGAACTGCTCGGTGGTGGCCTGGGCCCAGCTGTCGGTCGGATAGGTATAATTCTCGCGCCGCGGCTCATAGTAGAACTTCATCGAGGAACCGGAGTACTCCAGGGTGCCCTCGGTGCCGTAGAACACCAGCGGCGGCTCGTTGTGCCCGTTGTTGGCGGTGCTGGTCAGCTTGAAGGTGAACGCCTTGCCGTTCTGGTCGTACATCGCCATCGCCGCGAGCTGGTCCGGCACCTCGCGGTAGTTCTTCCAGCGGTAGGTGTCGCCGAAACCGACCACGGTCTTGGGGGCGCTGACTTCCATCAGTTGGTGAGTGGCGGTGATCAGGTGGACAAACAAGTCGGTGGCCAGGCCCCCGCTGTAATCCCAGAACAGCCGCCACTGGAAGAAGCGCTTCAGGTCGAACTCCTGCCGCGGGGCGCTGCCCAGGAACTTCTGCCAGTCGATGGTCTGGGGGCCGGCATCCGGCGGGATCGGGTAGTACCAGGCGCCGGTGGAGCTGTTGCGGTAGGTGCGGCCCTCGACCAGGGTGATCTGGCCCAGCCGGCCGGAGCGGATCAGGTCCATCGCCTGTTTGGCGCAGCCCATCGACATGTACTGGCTGCCGACCTGGACCACCTTGCCGCTCTTTTCCACCAGCCGGATCATCTCCTCGCCATCCTCCACCTTGTGGGAGAGCGGCTTTTCGATGTAGACATGCTTGCCGGCCTGGAGGGCCTCGCGCAGCATCGGCAGGTGCCAGTGGTCCGGGGCGGCGATCACCACCGCATCGATGTCCGGGCGGGCCAGCAGCTGCTGGTAGTCCTTGGTGGTCACGACGTTCGGGCCGATCTTCTCCTTGGCCCGGGTCAGGTGGCCATCATAGAGATCGCTCACCGCGACTCGCTCGGCGCCGTAGATCGGCTTGGTGGAGTCGTAGAGGATCGTGCCGCGGATGCCGACCCCGATGTAGCCGATCCCGATCCGGGAGGGCAGGGGCTTGGCGGCGTTGTTGAGCTGAGCGCCGGCCCGGGTGGCGGCGCCGGCCCCGAGGGCGGCGACGGAGGCCAGCTGGGCCGACCTTCCCAGGAAGGCGCGGCGGGAGAGGGTGTCATCCTTCTTCATCGACAACTCCTTGAGTGGTGAGAGCATTCCAGCGGGTGGATGACCAATATATAGCCGGCCTGACCACCGGGCGCAACCATTTTGGCGCATCCGGGCCTCAGGGGCGTCAGTTCCTGCTCTTGCCCGGATTTTCCCTGCCGCTTGCCATGCTCTGAGAGCGTTGTTTTTGTTCTTTCTCGGGGGCCGACAAGCCAGGGAATTAGCGGTTGTGTCTTTGGGGATGGGGGCGAGTGGTTTTCGGGCCGCGGCTGGAGGCCCGTAATCTCGTAGGGGCGTCCGGCCGGTCGCCCCGACCCTGGACCCCGTTGATGCTGCATAACTTGAGGTTGCAGCCGCCAGCCCGGAATCCATCGTAGGGGCGCGGCATGCCGCGCCCGCGGGAAATGGCGATCCGATCCAGACGCAGGGGCGGCCCCCCGCCGTGGCCGCCCGTTCCGGGTGGCCGGGCAGGCACGGGGGCCTGCCCCTACGAAAGATTCCGCGGATAGGGCGGTCTTTGGGCCGCGGCTGGAGGCAGGAGCACAGCGGTGTAGTTGCCACGCAATTTCCATCGCGGCAGGTGTGGAATGAGAGAGCCCGGCAGGCCATTGCGTTGCAGCGCCAGGGATGGCGCGAAACGCGGCGACCGCCGAAGGAGCGATTTGACTCCCGCAGGCACACCGTAATTTATTAAATACCTTGATGTTGTTTCAGCTTCGCGGCCTTGGCTTCAAGAGACTCTTGCTACTTCTGGTCACAGAAGTAGAAAAATCCGCAGGATTTACGGGATAAAGAACAAGCTGCAGCTTCCCCTTCAAGGGCCAGCTTCTGGTCACAGCAGGAGAAAAATCCGCAGGATTTACGGGATAAAGAACAAGCTGAAGCTTTCCCTTCAAGGGCCAGCTCAACAAAAAGGGGGACCGCCTGTCGAGGCGGCCCCCCGGGAAAGCTCAGCTCAGCACGCTGTGCGCCGCCCGCAACTTGCGGCCCAGGGGGAGCCCGTAGGGGCACTCCACCCGGCAGCGGTCGCAGGTGAGGCAGGCCGCGGCCCCGCTATCGCCCAGGTCCGGGTAATCGCGGCGGGCCTGGCGGGCCATCTCCCCGCCATAGCCGACCGCATACATGTGCAGGCGGTTGACCTCCCTGGCGTTCACTCCCCGCGGACACTGGCCGTTGCAGGAGCCGCACATCCGGCAGTACATGTCGCCGTAGAGGGCGGCGTAACGGTCGAGCAGGCCCTGCTCCTCGGCGCTCAGCGCGCCGCCATTCAGGGCCTGCAGGCACTCCTCGATCTGCTGGAAATTGCCCATCGCGGTGGCGGTGGTCTTCATGTAGGGGCTCTGCAGGATCCATTTCAGCGCGGCCGGGTAGGTGCGCGGCCCGCTGCCATCCTTGAGGAAGCCGCCGCTGGCGCTCTTGATCGCGATAAAATCGATCCCGGCCTTCCCGCAGCGGTCGATCGCCTGCTCCTGGGCCGGGGCATCCCAGCTGGCGGTGTTGCCGCCCAACATGTGGGTGTAGCCGCCCATGAAGTTGTAGGGCAGCATGATCACCTCGTAGAAACCGCCGGCCACCGCGGCATCGAGCATCTCGACAAACGGGCCGTGGGTGCTGAAGCCGAAGGTGCGGACCTGGCCCTGCTCGCGGGCGCGGGAGAAGAACTCGCGGTAGGGCTCCGAGTTGAGCGCCACCGGGTCGCCGATGTCGTGCAGCAGCAGGCAGTCGATGCAGTCGGTGCCCAGGGCCTGGAGGCTGGTCTCCAGGTCCTGGCGCATCTTGGCCGGGTCGCCGGGACGGACTTTCGAGTTGATCACCACCTGGTCGCGGCGGCCGCGGATCACCTCGCCCACCATCTGCTCGTTCTGGCCATTGAAGTAGGAGCGCCCGGTGTCCAGGAAATTGATCCCGCGCTCGATGGCGAAATTGACCAGGGTCGGGTCCATCGTGCGGCTGGCGCCGAAGCCGATCTCGGTGACCTTGAGTTTGGCCTGGCGGCCCAGGTAACGGTAGCCGGGCTCGCCGGGCAGCTCGAGGGTCACCCCATCGCCGGCTCTTCCCGCGGCGGCGGCCTCGCCTCCCCGGTCGCAGGAGGCCCCCAGGCTCAAGCCCAGCGCGGCCGCACCGCAGCGGGCCAGGAAGTCCTTGCGCCCCATCCTCGAATCATCGGCCATCGGAAGCCTCCCCTCGTAAAAAATGACAACTCCAGCGTTTCCGGTCAACTGAGCGGAAAAATACCGGCTGCCATCGCTGCTGTCAACAGCCGGTGTTTCCGGCAAGCTTTTCCCACCCGCGGCGCGGCGGGGGCGGCGACCGCCGCTGCCATCGATGGTGCAACTTATTCAGATGCATAGACTAAAGTGATTTCCGCCGCCTGGCACTTTCCTTGCTTTCAAGGAGCGATGAACGTCCCAACCAGACATTCGGCAAGGAGTTGTCCGCGGTGAAAACCCTGCGCCTCATCGCCCAGCTGGTGGCGATCCTCTCGCTGGTGCTGGCCCTGCTGGTGGCCTGGGCGGTCCAGAGCTGCCTGGCCGGGATCGGCGAGGGCTCCTGAAGCCCGACCCGCCTTTCGCCCGCTCTAGCGCTTCCGGTTTTCGCCCCGCTGTTTATCGTATTCCCCCCAGCCCTCCCGGGATAAAAAATTGCCGCCCCGCCGGAGCAGGCATTATATTCTAAATGTGCCGGGCGAAGGGTCGGAAGGCCGAAACCCGCGTGAGGAGTCCACCACGGGAGGAGCGGGCCATGCTCACCAGTATCCAGGGTTTTCCGCGGATAGGAGAGCGCCGGGAGTTGAAGTTCGCGCTGGAGGCGTTCTGGCGGGGGGAGTCGAGCGAGACCGAGCTGGTCGAGACCGGGCGCGGCCTGCGGCGGGCGAACTACCGGTTCCTGCGCGAGGCGGGACTGGAGCTGGTCCCGGTGGGCGATTTCTCCTGGTACGACCGGGTGCTGGATACCGCGCTGATGGTGGATGCGATTCCCGCACGGTTCGCTCCGCTGGCCGGGACAAATGGCCTGGCGCTGCATTTTGCGCTGGCGCGGGGAGCCGTCACCGCCCGGGGCGATCTTCACCCCTTGAGCATGCTCAAGTGGTTCAATACGAACTACCATTACCTGGTGCCGGAGCTGGAGCGGGGGATGCACTTCTCTTTCCGCGACCGCAGCCTGCCGGCGCTGGTGGATGAGGCCCTGGAGCAGGGAGTGCCGGCGATGCCGGTGCTGCTGGGCCCGGTGAGTTTCCTGCTGCTGTCGCGGGGCGAGGAGGGCCTGAACCCCTTGAGCCTGCTGGAGCCGCTGCTGGAAGTCTACGCCCGGGTGATCCGCGAGCTGGCCGCCCGCCAGGTCCGGTGGATCCAGCTCGATGAGCCCTGGTTCGCGACCTCGGCCGGACCGGAAGCCCGCCAGGCGCTGGAGTGCGCTTATGGCGCCCTGGCCCGCGCCGCCGGGGACTCGCGCCTGGTGGTCCAGACCTATTTCGACCATGTCGGCGAGAACTACCGCACCCTGACCGAGCTGCCGGTGGCGGGCCTGGGCCTGGATTTCATCTCCGGCCCGGAGAACCTGGATTTCCTGCGCCAGCATGGTTTTCCCAAAGACAAGACCCTGTTCGCCGGGGTGATCGATGGCCGCAACATCTGGGCGGTGGACCCGGACCAGGCGCTGCGGCTGGTCGCCGAGCTCGAGCGGGCGCTGCTGGGCGGCAATCGACCGGTGCTGTCCAGCTCCTGCTCGCTGATGCATGTCCCGGTGAGCGCGGAAAGCGAGAGCCATCTGCCGCAGGAGGTGCGCGAGTCGCTGGCGTTCGCCCGGGAGAAAGTGCGGGAGCTGGTGGCGCTGGCCCGGGAAGTCGAGGGCCGGGCCGATGGGGAGCAGCGCGCGCTGCTGGAGCGCAAGCGCCGGGCGGTCGAAATCCGCCAGGCCAGCCCGCTCAAGCGGGTTCCCGCGGTGCGTCGGCGGCTGACTGATCTTGCCGCGGAGGATTTCTCCCGCGGGGCGCCCTATCCCGAGCGCCGCCAGCGCCAGGCCAAGGAGCTGGCCCTGCCGCCGCTGCCCACCACCACCATCGGCAGCTTCCCGCAGACCGCCGAGGTGCGCCGGCTGCGCACCGCCCTGCGCCGCGGGGAGCTCGGCCGGGAGGAGTACCGCGAGGCGATGCGGGCCTTGATCCGCGAGGTGATCGCCCTGCAGGCGGGACTGGGGCTGGACGTGCTGGTCCATGGCGAGTTCGAGCGCACCGACATGGTGGAGTATTTCGGCGAGCAACTGGAGGGCTTCTTCTTTCTCAGGAACGGCTGGGTGCTGTCCTATGGCAGCCGCTGTGTCAAGCCGCCGGTGATCTACGGCGATGTCAGCCGCCCGCGGCCGATGACGGTCGAGTGGCTCGAGTACGCCCAGCAGCTCAGCCCGGACCGGCCGGTCAAGGGGATGCTCACCGGGCCGGTGACCATCCTCAACTGGTCGTTCGTGCGCGATGACCTGCCGCGCCGGGAGGTCTGCTTCCAGCTGGCCCTGGCGGTGCGGGACGAGGTCCGCGACCTGGAGCGCGCCGGGCTGCGGGTGATCCAGATCGATGAGCCGGCGCTGCGCGAGGGGCTGCCCCTGCAACGCGAGCAGCAGCCGGAGTACCTGCGCTGGGCGGTGGATGCCTTCCGCCTGACCGCGGCCGGAGCCTCGGCGGCGACCCAGGTCCACAGCCACATGTGCTACAGCGACTTCAACACGATCATCGGGGACATCGGCCGGATGGACGCCGATGTGATCTCGATCGAGAACTCGCGGGGCGGCAGCCATCTGCTGGAAATTTTCCGTGAGCACCGCTATCCCAACGGGATCGGCCCGGGGATCTGGGACATCCACTCGCCGCTGGTCCCGGAACAGCGGGAGCTCGAGCGGCACCTGCGGGAGATCCTGGAGGTGCTGGAGCCGGAGCAGGTCTGGGTCAACCCCGACTGCGGGCTCAAGACCCGGGCCTGGGAGGAAGTCCATCCCGCGCTGGCGAACATGGTCGGCGCGGCGCGGGCGTTGCGCCTGGAACTGGAAAAGCGAGGCCGAAGTGGCGAATGATCCCCGGACCGGCGCGGGCAGCGGCCGGCCGCAGCGCGATGGCCGCAGGCTCGGCCGGGACGAGGTCGAGCGGGTGCTGGAGCTGGTGGCGGCGGCTTTCCCCGAGGAGGAGCCGCCCCTGCACCGGGTCTACCTGTTCGACCGCCTGGAGCTGGGCGAGCTCCGCTGGCGCTTCATGATCGTCACCCGCGGCCCCCGGGAGCAACGGCTGGAGCTGGCCGCTTTCTCCTGCGCCCTGGATGAGCGAGGGGCGCTCAGCCGCAAGCTGGAGAGCCGCAAGGCCAGCATTCCCCCCGAGCGGCTGGGCGAGGTGATCGAGGCCCTGCTCTACCGTTTCGATGAGCCTGACTGCGGCGACTACCGCCTGATCGAGCTGGCGGAGGTGGCCGGGGGAAAGCCCGCGCAGCTCGGGCAACTGCGATTGGAACTTGGCGGGGAGGAGCCGGCCGATGGACGAGACACCGAACAGACAGCGGGAGATGGTCACCTGCCGCCGGGCGAAAGTGATCCGCAACGAGGGTCGCTGGTCGCGGGTTGAGGTGCACCGCAGCACGATGTGCGACGGCTGCAACATGGAGCACGATGCCTGCGCGGCCGGCCTGGAGGGCGAGCGCACCACCACCGCGCTGGCCGAGAACCTGGCCGGCGCCAACGAGGGCGACCTGGTGGAGCTGGAGCTGGACGAGGGGGTGATGCTCTGGGGGACAGTGCTGATCTACCTGACCCCCCTGGCCGGAATGCTGCTGGCGATCCTGGGAGGACTGTATCTCAGGAGCCGGCTGGGCTGGCGGATCGATGAGAACCTGCTGGCGGCGATCGCGGGAGTGATCGGGTTACTGGCCGGGCTGGCGGTGGTGCGGGTGATCTCGCAGCGGTCGCGGTATTTTTCGCGCGGCAGGCCGCGGATCAGCCGGGTGGTGAGCCGGGCCGAGGAGGCGACAGTGGAGGTTGCCCCGCGCCACAGCCCGGCGCGCTAGCGCAAGGGGAGCTTGTACTCGAGGTACTCGGTCAGCAGTCGCCGCTCTTCGGTTCCCGGATGATGTCCGCCCTTGGCCAGCATGTGGGAGACCAGCGGCCGGGCCTCGCCCGAGAGCACCCCGCTGGCATAGACGAAACGGGAGCTGTGGCAGGCGGTGCAGTGGTCGATGAACAGGGCGCGGCCGGGACCGAGCAGGCTGTCCACCTCGGTCAGGGGCAGGCGCTCCGCACGGTGGACCTTCACCGGGGCCGCCGTGACCGCTCCGGCCAGCAGCTGCGGCAGCGAACGGGCCCACTTCAGCCCGCCCCCGCGCGGCAGGGCCGCCACCAGCACCAGGCAGGCCAGGCCGAGCAGCGCCAGGCGGAAGAGTCGGGAGGAGGGGAAGAACCGGGTCGGTTTCATGCCAGCTTGGGGTCCATCACCTGGTAAACTGAATAAAAAGTGCTGGAAGGTGGAAGGGGGGCCTCCCCCCGGAACATCCGGTCATCTTCACGCCCTCGCCGTCAAATCGGAGTCAGCGGCGACAGGGGTGCGGGGTGGGGCCGGCACGACCGGTCAGCGACTGTCTAAGCCATTGAAATTCATAACCAATACTACCCCAGGCCCCGGCCCTTGTCAAGAAAAGAAAACCGCCCCGTAAGGCGATTTTTTCCGCGGTCCGCCACCATTTTCGCCCTCGGCCTGGCTGTCCTGCTGCTCCTGCCGCCCCCACCATTGGCGGCCCAGAGCAAGTACGCCGGCGAGTCGTTCTCGATCGGGGTCGGCGGGCGCGGGCTGGGAATGGGCAGCGCCTACCATACCCTGGCCCGGGGCCCCGAGGCGCTGTACTGGAACCCGGCCGGGCTGGCGGAAAGCGCTGTCCCCGGACGGGAGAACAGCCTGGCGCTGATGCACAGCGAGCGGTTCGATGGGGAGGTGTCCTACAACTTCCTCGGCTGGTCGCGGCGGCTGGAGGGCGAGGGACGGCAGCCCGCGGCGCTGGGGCTGGGGCTGATCCACCTCGGGGTGGGCGGGATCCCGGTCACCACCCGGCTGGGCGAGGATGGCCGCCCGGTGATCGACCGCTACATCTCCCGCAATGACTTTGCCTTCCTGGCCGGTTATGGGCGCAAGTTCGGGGAGGCCTTAAGCCTGGGCGGGAATGTCAAGGTGCTGCACATGCGCTACGAGGGGGCCAGCGCCACCGGTTTCGGGCTGGACGCCGGGGCGGTGTTCCGGCCCCCGATGCAATCGGGGCTGCCGCTGGCTTTCAGCCTCTCGGCCCGCGACCTCACCACCAGCTTCCTGGCCTACTCCACCGGCAAGCGCGAGTACATCAAGCCCTGGATCTCCGGCGGCGTGGCGCTGGAGCGCCTGAGCCTGCCCGGCGGGAGCCTCGCCGCGGCGCTGGAGCTGTCGATCCCGGTGGAGCATCGCCGGAAGAACTACCGCAGCGATGAGGCCTACCTGCTGAGCCTGGTCCACCTCGGGTTGGAGTACTCGCTCCAGGGACGGGTGGCGTTGCGCGCCGGGCTGGATGAGCGCAACCCCTGCTTCGGCGCGGGAATCGCGATCCGGGCCCTGGCGGTGGACTACGCCTGGGTCGGCCACCGCGACCTGCACCAGACCCACCGCGTCTCCCTCGGCTACAGCTTCTGAGCCCGGTTTGACCACAAAAGCCAACAGTTTCGGGGGAGGGAGAAAACCTTTTGAAAAAGGTTTTCTCCCTCCCCCGGCCCCCTCTCGCTTTCCCAAACTTTTTCGATTGTTTGCTGCTGGAGGCCGGACAGCAAATCAGGATGATGCACTCCGCCTGGTTCGCGGGCTCAGGCCTGACACCCCATCGGCTGGGGCCGCAGAAAGGCAACACACCCCGTCGGCTACGCCGCCACCCCTCTCAAGAGGGGAATTAAAACGCTTCAGATCAGCCGGTTACGCCATCTTCAGTGGTCGGATTAAGCGATCCCCCCTAAAGGGGGGTGGCCCGACGCAGTCGGGTCGGGGGGGGTGAGGCCAAGGAGACGGGCAACGGGCGAGGGGCGGCTTTGATCTCCGCGCCAAAGGCCGGAGCGTTCCGCCCTACTCGAAAAACTCCTGCCGGAAGGCGATCCGCAGCACCGAGCCCACCGAGGGGGTGCCGGGCGGCAGCTGGTTGAAATCCAGAAAACGCACCTCGAACCACCAGTTGCGGGTCGGGGCGGTGTAGATCGGCGCGCCATAGCTCCACTGGCCGGTGGCGTGCTCGCTTAAGAACAGGTTGATGAACGAGCCGCAGATCGTGCAGCTCAGGCCGTTCCAGTTCTCGAGGAAGCGGGGGAAGTTCTCCAGCCCGCCATTGTAGGCGGCGGTGTTGGGGGTGTCCCCGGAGAGGATCGCCAGGAAGTAGCTGGTGGCGGCAGCGTTGTTGAGAGTGGCGTCGGTGTTGTGGTTGGCGGCATCGCTCCAGGCCCCCGAGAGCAGCACCACCGCATCGGCCATCACCGCCGAGGGCTTCCAGTTGACCGTATTGTAGTTGCCCTGGACATAGACCGCATTCTCGGAGGCGACAGTCAGCGGGGCCGGGAGGCCGGCGCAGTTAATCAGCTTCACTCCCTTGTGGCGGCCGCCCTCCTCCTCGATCGAGACATAGACCACCCCGCCGCCCAGGTCGCCGGCGGTCAGGCGCGAGACATCGATCACCAGCAGGTCGGTCCACTGTTGCTCGCGGTCATCGTAGAAGGCATCGTAGCCGGTGGTCACCGCCAGCGGATCGGCCAGCACCTTGGGAGTTCCGGATTTGCCGGTGATCGAGATCGTGCCCAGGGTCTTGTCGGCGAAGATGCGCAGGTCGGCCTTCCAGTCCAGGCGCTCGGTGCGCAGCGCCGGGCCATCGCCGCCCTGGCGGGGCTTGATGATTTCGATCGGCGCGATGGTGCGGGGGATCGGCAGGCCAAGCGGGGTGATGTTGTGGGCGCGGGTGCGCAGTCGGCCCTTGAAGTCGGCGTTGGTGCGGGCCACCCAGCCCGGATCGTCCCCGGCGTAGCTCTGGCTGTCATAGGTGAGGGCGACCAGGTTGCTGTCCGGGTCGGCGATCTGGAGGAGACCGGCGAAAGTCTCGCCGTTCCAGATGCGGTAGCGATAGAGGTTCCCGGCCACCGTGATGTTGCGGTGGAAACGGGTGGTGGCGGTGGTGCCCAGGAACAGCGAGCCATTGGTGTGCACCCGGCCGATGAAGTCCATCAGCGCCCCGTTGTGCACCTCCAGGCTGTCATCGTAGAACACCCCGAACTGGAAGATCGGGATCTGCAGCCCCTCGACCCCGACCTTGATGTGGTAACGGCTGCCGGCGGGGCCGAGCGCCTTGCTGGTGATGTCGATCGGCTGGTTGAGGCTGACCAGCCCGAGGTAGGGGCCGGTGTCGATGGTGTCGACAAAGCTCGAGTCCGAGCGCTGGACCGTGAACTGCTCGAAACCGAACTCGCTCAAGGTCGGCGGGATGATGGTCGCCAGGTCGCTGTCGGTGATCCGCCCCTGGCCGTCGAGGATGGTCTGGATGTCGGACAGGGCCTTCTCGACCCCGGCCTCGGCGGCATAGAAAGCGCGGCTGTTCTGGTAGTAATTGGTGGCCTGCTGCAGGTCGATGCGGCTCAGCACCACCGCCCCGGCCGCCAGCAGGGTCAGGGCCGAGAGCAGCAGCATCATGGTCACCAGGGCCACGCCACGCTGGTCGCGCCGGAGTTCCGGCAGCTTGCTCCTCATGGGTACCGCCTCCCGGATGCACGCGCTTCTTCAGTAGATCAGGTTGCGGGGCGCGATGGTCGAGGTGAACTCCTGATGCCAGAAGCGGTCGCCGCTGTTGTTGCGGGGATCGGTGCGGGAACTGCGGGCGAAGACTGTCGCCAGCACCCCGCGCAGGTCCATCGAGTCGTTGGTCAGGTCGGAGTCATCGTCCACCGTGGCCGCGGCGGTGTCGCCATCCTCGAAGATGATGGTCACCTGGAAGTTTTCGATATCCCAGGCCACCTGTCCCAGGTTGTTGCCGCCGCGGAATTTCACCAGGGCCGGGTGGGCCGGGTCGGACCTGTCGACAGTCAGGGACATCAGCGAGACCCGGGTGATCACCGCCGTGGAAGGATCGTAGGCCTTGGCCAGCCCGGCGGGAGTGTTGACCCCCACCGGCGGGACAAAGATCGCGGTCCGGGAGGAAAGGTTGATCCCGGTGATCTCGACGATGTTGAAATCGACCTCATCGTAGATGATCAGGTGGTCCCCGACCACCAATTGGCTAACCTCCGAGGCGGAGGAGAATTTCATGCTGTTGGCGCTCTTGTTGGGCTTGGGGCTGGTGTCGAACTGCAGGTGAAGGCTCCCCTGGGGCACATAGATGAAAGTCACCGTGTCCGGCTGGTCCGGCCCGCTGTCGAACACCTGGACCGAGGCGAACAGCCCGGGCAGCCCGGTGCCGGCGTTCATCGCCTCGCGCTGGACCTCATCCAGGGCGATCCGGCCGCTGAGCATCATCTCCTGGCGCAGGCTCTCGCTGGAGTAGGCTTTGTTCTGGTTGATGAACAGCCCGATGAAAGCGCCGACCAGGGCCATGGTGACAGTCAGGCCGATCAGCAGTTCCACCAGGCTGAAGCCCCGACAAGTCATGGGGCCGGCGCCTTTCGCCACGCGCTCTTTCACGCTGGTCCGCCTTCAGGGATAGATGATGGTCGAGACCTCGGCCTTGCGCTCCGGGTTCATCATGTGCGGGGAGTAGTAGACCGTGACCTTGACTGTCTTGGTGTTGTGGGCCGGCTGGTCCACCAGCACCTCGGTGACCCGGTTGTACTTGCCGCCCTGGACGTCCATCACCCCGTTCTCGTTCAGGTAGTACTCGTGGAGGTCCTGGACATAGTTGTACTCGGTGAGCTTGACCTGCTCGAGGCGCTGGCGGGCCAGGGCGGTGGCGATCGACAGGTCGGTGGCCTCGCGGTTGGAGCGCAGCACGTAGGTCAGCACCCCGGCCAGGGCCAGCAGGCCCACCGAGCCGATCATCAGCGCCAGCATCACCTCGACCAGGGAAAAGCCCTCCCGGCCGCGCAACCGGCCGGTCCTGGGGATCATCATCGCCATTGTCCTGCCTCCCACTGCCAGAGCCTGACCGCGCCCAGTTGCGACACTGTCACCGCGAACCGGCCGCCGCCATCCCCGGTCAGGTAAACCGCGCCCGCGATCCCGGCGCCGCGTGGGGTGAACCAGACCCGGTCGCTGCCGCCGAAATTGACTCCATCGGCGGGGATTGCCGCGCCGCCGGGCCCGGCGCCCACTCCGGACACTCCCAGCCTGACTCCCGGGGGCAGGCGGTAGCCTTTGGTCCCGCCGCGCAGGTCCGGGGGGAACAGCCGGGTGCTGTCGGTCTCGCCCTCATCCAGCGCCTGGTCGCCATCCGTGTCGAGCCAGATGGTGTAGAAGCTGTCGGCCGGGGCCAGCGCGCCGGCGGCGAAATCGAGGTAGCAGCGGCGGTTGGCGGCGATGGCTTTCAGGCGGGCGGTCTGGAAATTGAGCGCCAGGCCGCGGGCCCCCTCCCTGAGGCGGTTGTCCCGGACCAGGCCGCGGAAAGATGGCACGCCGATGCCCAGCACGATGGCGAGCACGGCCAGGATCAGCATCGCCTCGATCAGGGTGAAGCCATTGGCGGCGGGATGCGGCGCGCGCAGGGTCAAAGGGCCTCCGGAACTGTCGTGTTGCATGCGCTTGTCTGTTGGCCGGCCAGGTGTTGTCGCCCCGCCCGCGGGCTGGTCGCGGGGAATGTTTGTCAAAAGACGGGCGGAGCGGTTCAAGGAGTCGGTTGTAGCGATTTTCACGTTTGTGTTGAGAGGCGCGAAAAAGCGAAGGGCGAGCAGTTCTCGCCCCCCGCTTGTCCGCAAGGGCCGGCGCATCCCGCGCAGGAATCCTTTCCCGCGCGGGCGGCCGGGTCACTAGTTGGTGATGTTGGCTGCCACCACCGCGCCGGTGGTCAGATCGACCGTGGCCTTGATTCCGGCGGCCTTGATCTTGGAGTGAGTGATCTCGACCGGGCTGGCGCCCCAGTTGATCGACAGGCCATCGGCATTGGCGCCGTTCCAGAGGTCGGGGTCGATCTTCTGGCAGTCGGCCAGGCTGGTGGCGGCGGTATTGGTCGGGCTGGCGGCCTGGAAGGCCACCGCCGCGGTCTTGATCCGCTCGGCGCAGGTGTTGATGTGGGCGATGTAGGCCGAGTCCTTGACACCCGAGAAGCGGGAGATCAGGACGGTCGCCAGGATGCCGATGATCACGACGACGATCAGCAGTTCGATCAGGGTGAAGCCCTTCGAGGAGCGCAGCTCTTTCACGGGTGACTCCTTGGCGTTGATGGTGGACGGTGAATCGGATTTCGCTGGGCGACCGTAGCTAATGCAAGCCCCGGGCCAGAAATTGGAGATTGTGCCAAGAGGTTGGCAATCAAGCTTCAAGATACCCCGGCCGCCGGGGAGCGTTCCCGCGGCGCCCGGGTTGCGCCTTGCAGAATGAGAGGGAAGTGGCGTTTTGCATGGCGGCGGGCCAAGCCACGGGCTGTCGACGATACGAATTTGACAACGAAGATAAGAAGAGTAAAAACTATTTCGGGGGGAGAGCGGAAACCTTTTGAAAAAGGTTTTCCGCCCTCCCCCCGATCCCCTCTCCCACCTTCCAAAACTTTTTCGCTGATTCAAGGCAGGGTTTCGCACAGCAAGCCGGTATTACAAATGCTTCTCCAGCAGCTTCTTGCAGGCCGGGATCCCCACTGTGGGCGCGGGCTCGCCGCTGTACTCGATCCCCATCCAGCTGTGGTAGCCGTGCTTGAGCACGATCTCGACCATCCGGTCCAGGTCGTAGGCCGGGTGGGTGCCATCGGGCAGGAAGTCCAGGCACTTGACACTGACCGCCTTGGCATAGGGCATCACCGCATCCAGCGCCTGGTAGGGATCGGCGCCCTTGGGGAAGTTGCCGAAATCCGGCAGCAGGCCGAAACGGGGATGATCGACCGCCTTGACCAGGGCGATCATGCACTCCGGCTTGGAGGAGAAGTCACCGTGGTTCTCGACCGTGACACTGATCCCGGCCTGGTCGGCGTACTCGCAGAGCGCATGGTAGCTCTCGCCGGCGCGGGCGACTTTCTCCATGTCCGTGCCGGGGGTCTGGGTGCGGGCATTGCCGCGGATCGCGTGGCAGCCGAGGAACGCGGCGATGTCGATCCACTTGCGGTGGTTGATCGCGGCCTGCATCCGCTCCTTTTTGTCGATGTGCGAGAAGTCGCCGTCATCATCGCACATGATCAGCACGGTGGTGATCCCGTGGTCCTCGCAGCGCTGCTTGTAGTCCTTGAGGTAGGGCTCGCGGGGCAGGTCGAAATGGCTGTTGACCAGCTCCAGCCCATCGATGCCGTACTGCTCGCGGCAGATTTTCGGCAGGTCGAGCAGGGTCCAGTCTTTCTGGAAGCTGCGCTGGAGCGACCAGGTGGCCAGCGAGATCTTGAACTTGGGCTCGGCGGCGGCCCGGGCGGCGGCGGGCAGGCCGGCCGCGCCCAGGGCGGCCAGGGCGCCCAGGGCGGCGCCGCTCTTGAGGAAACTCCGGCGGTCAAGTGGTGTCATCGGCTGCTCTCTCCCTTGCGGGTGATCGAACAGGGGCCGGCCCCGGGGGACCGGCGCGGGAAAACGCAGGCGCGCGGGGAACCCTCCGCGCGGGGAAGCCACGACACACGGCCGGCGCTAGACCTGGTAGCGCTCGAGCAGGCGCTTGCAGGCCATGATGCCCTCGGGCTCGGAGAGCTGGTCGCCCTCGTACTCGATCCCGATGAAGCCGTGGTAGCCGGCGGCCAGGACGATCTCGACCATTCTGCCGATGTCGAACTGGACATGGCTGCCATCGGGGGCGAAGTCCAGGCACTTGGCGCTGACCGCCTTGGCGTAGGGCATCATCGCCCGCACCGCCTCGTACTTGTCCACCTCGGGCGGGAAGTTGCCGAAATCGGGCAGGGTGCCGAAACGCGGGTGGCCGACGGCTTTGATCAGCTGCAGCAGCTTGTCGGGCTGGGAGGAGTAGCCGCCGTGGTTCTCGATCGTGACATTGATCCCGGCCTGGTCGGCGTACTGCACCAGGTCGGTGAAGCTCTCGGTGGCGCGACGGATGCGCTCATCCACCGTGCCATCCTGGGTGTAGCCGGAGTTGCAGCGGACAGTTTTGCAGCCCAGGGCGCAGGCGATGTCCACCCACTTGCGGTGGCTGCGGGCGGCCAGCATCCGGGTGGCCCGATCCTGGTGGGACATGTCGCCCTCGCCGTCGATCATGATCAGCACCAGCTCGACCCCGTGGCTGTCGGCCTCGCGGCGCAACTGCTGGAGGTAGTTGTGGGTGGGGAGCTCGAAGAAGCTGTTGACGAACTCGACCCCCTCGATCCCGAAGTCCTGGCGGGCGATCCGCGGCAGGTCGAGGTTTTTCCAGCTCTTGCCGAAGCCGCGGTGCAGGCTCCAGGCGGCCAGGCTGATCCTGAACTTCTTGTCCCCGGCCGGGGCGGCCGCGAGCGGCCCGGCGGCGCTCAGCGCGGCCAGGGAGCCGGCGGCGGCCGCGGCGGTGCGGAGGAAAGTCCTGCGGTTCGGCATCATCACTCCTCGGTTAAAGAGGGTAACTGTCTCAGGGCGGGCGCCTGCCATCGTTTTTTCAGTCGCAGGCTGAGCAGGAGGCAGGCGGCCAGGGCCAGCAGGCAGACCATGAGGATCAGGCCGAAAGCCACCCCCAGGTTCAGCCTTCCGCCGATCTGCCCGACCCCGGTCGAAACCATCACCGCGCCGAGCACGCCGCTGGCGGTAATCAGCGAGAAGATGGTCCCGACATATTTGTGGAAGCTCTGGCCCGCCAGCCCCAGGGTGCTGGGGAAGACCGGGCCGAAACAGAGGCCGGCAAACCAGATCGCGGCCGCGGCCAGCTCCGGGCCCGGGGCCAGCAGGAAGCCTCCCAGGGCGAGGCTGGCCCCGATCAGGCAGCGCGGCACCAGCCGCTCGCCGGGGATCCCGCTGAACATGGTCCCGGCCAGCAGCCGCCCGCACATGAACGAGGCCCAGTAGCCGCCGAGGATCAACTGGTCCAGCGGCGGACCGAGCTGCCAGCGGTCCACCAGGGCCAGCCGGCTCCAGTTGCAGACACTGGATTCCACCCCGACATGGAGCAACAGCACCAGGGCGAAGATCACCACCAACGGGTCGGCGGCGGCCCGGCGGGCATCCTCGAGCCGGAAGACCGCCACCCGCCCGGCGGCCGGAAAAGACGTGAGGGCGGCCATCAGGGCCGGGACCAGGCACAGCGCCGCGGCGATGGTCAGCATCCGCTCCAGCCCCGGACCGGCCAGCAGCCAGCCGGCCAGCAGGGGCATGCAGACCGCTCCCACTCCGAAAAACAGGTGCACCAGGTTCATCGCCCGGCCCGGGGCCTCCCGGTACAGCTCGTTGATCAGCGTGTTCACCCCGCCGTTGATCCCCGCCGAACCCACCCCGGCCAGGACCATCAGCGCGCAGCCCAGCGCGAACGAGCCGGTCAGGCCCAGCCCCAGCATCGACAGGCCGCAGGCCAGGCTGCCCACCACCAGCACCGGCTTCTGGCCGTAACGGTCGATCAGCGGACCGACCACGAACAGCATCACGAACGTGGACAGGCCGATGCAGAGGAAGAACGCGCTGCCGACCGCGGTGGGGCTGACCGCGAAGCGCTCGGCGAAAGCATTGAGGCCCACCCCGATCAGGGCGATCACCAGTCCCAGCACGAAAAAGCCGGCGCAGCAGGCCAGGGTGAGGAAGGCGCGCACGAACAGTCCAATCTTCTTGAAAAACGGCCGGGAGAGCTTCGCCGCCTCCCCGGGCCGCGGTCGGCAATCGGTGGGCTCCAGGATCGGCTTGAATAATATTCCCGGCGGCGGGGGTTGTCAAGCCGTTGGATCGATAAGAGTTAACAGCCGCAGAGGGGCCAGGGCAGCCGGTTCAATAATTTTCTTGCACAGTGGGCGGTCAGAGCCTATGTTATACGACCGTCCCCACCTGTATTAATGATCTAAGTTTCTGCTTGCCAAGCGTTTTACATCCAAAACGAGGGGTAGCCAAGTGGCGAACGAATTTGCCTTGAGCCAGAAGCTGGGCCGGTACTCCACCCTCCAGCTTGCCGCGCTCACCTTCCTGAGAGTCGTGATCGGCTGGCATTTCCTTTACGAGGGCTGGGTGAAGATCGTCTCTTCGGGCTGGTCATCCGGCGGGTACCTGGCCGCCGCCCCGGGGCCGTTCTCAGGGCTGTTCCAGCAGATCGCCGACACTCCCTGGATGCTCACCGCGGCCGACCTGAGCATGAAGTACGGCCTGGCCCTGGTTGGGCTGGCGCTGATCCTCGGGATGTGCACCCGGCTCGCCGCGTTGTTCGCCGCCCTGCTGCTGCTGCTGTTCTACTTCTCCAATCCGCCGCTGGTCGGGGTGCAGGCGATGGCCGGCGAGGGCAGCTACCTGATTGTCAACAAGAATCTGGTCGAGTTTGCGGCGGTGCTGCTGCTGCTGTTTTTCCCCGCCGGGCAGGCCTGGGGTTTCGACCGTCTTTTCGCCAAGCGCTGAGCGCGTAAACTGTCGTCCCTCATTTAGGGGCGTGGCTTGAAACCGTGGAGGAAAGCTTACCATGGCAGACAACGAAAAAAGAAGCGGGCTGGGCCGTCGGGATTTCCTCAAAGCGGCCGCCACCACTCCGGTGCTCGGCGCTTTCGGCTACTCGGTCTACGCCAAGCGCGAGCATGACAAGGTCGCCCGCAACGAGATCCTGAGCCTGGGCAAGGAGACGGGCACGGTCAAGAACCCCAACGTGCTGAAACGCAACTACGTGCGCCAGGCCCCCGCCGATAAGCCCTTGCGGATCGGGTTCATCGGCATCGGCGGCCGCGGCAAGAGCCACATGCAAGCCTGCGGCTTCTTCCCCGAGGATGAGCAGAAGGACCGCGGGCTCGAGGGCCAGGAGGACCTGAACCTCGAATGCACCGCGATCTGCGACCTCTACCAGCCGAACCTGGACTGGGCGCTGCGGGCCACCCGCGGCCAGGCCAAGGTCTTCCGCACCTACCAGGAGCTGCTCGACAGCGGCACGGTCGACCTCGTGCTGATCGCCACCAGCGACCACTATCATGCGCCGATCGCGGTCTACGCCGCCGAGCGCGGGATCCATGTCTATGTCGAGAAGGCGATGACCCGCACCATCGAGGAAGCGTTCGCGGTCCGCGATGCGGTCAAGAAGAGCGGGGTCATCTTCCAGCTCGGCCACCAGAACCGCCACTCCGACCACTACGACTCGGCGATGGAAGTGGTGGAAAAGGGCCTGCTCGGAAAGATCAGCCTGGTCCAGTGCTACACCAACCGCAACTCCCCCACCGGGGCCTGGTACTACGAGGTCCCCAAGGAGCACGGGCCGCTGAACGCCCCCTCGGGCGCCCGCAACCTGGACTGGGAGCAGTACATCGCCAACACGCCGCACCCGGACATCCCCTACGACCCGAACCGGTTCTTCCGCTGGCGCTGCTACTGGGACTACGGCACGGGCTTGAGCGGCGACCTGCTCACCCATGAGCTGGACGTGATCAACATGGTGCTGAATGTCGGCATCCCGCGCTCCTGCACCGCCCTGGGCGGGGTGCGCTATTTCCACGATTACACCTCCTATGTGCTGCCCAATGG
This sequence comes from Candidatus Glassiibacteriota bacterium, assembly GCA_963752515.1. Classification (GTDB taxonomy): domain Bacteria; phylum Gemmatimonadota; class Glassbacteria; order GWA2-58-10; family GWA2-58-10; genus CAVVYO01. The sequence continues at coordinate 104,277 of CAVVYO010000003.1, forward strand.
CGAGCTGGTGCATCCGAACAGTGTCGCGCCGGCCGATGCGATCGCCCGCACCGATGTCCCGGTGGCCCGCCGCGAGGTGCCGGACGTGTTCCAGGTGGTCTACGAGTGGCCGGACCGTGACCTGACCGTAGTCTACAACGCCACCCTGGGCAACGAGTTCCGCCGCGGCCACATCTATATGGGCGATGAGGCCTCGATGGACCTGACCCAGGGGGTCGATATCTACCCGGACTCCGAGAGCAAGCTGTACAAGGAACTGCTCGACAGCAAGAAGGTCGATCCCGATGAGCCGATGATCACCTATCGCAACGTGCCGGGCAAGGGGGTCGAGGCGATCACCTCCGCCACCGCCCAGTGGACTGTGGCCAAGGGCCTGCTCTACACCCTGCGCGGCGGCCGGCTGGTCAACACCACCTACCTGCACATCAAGGACTGGGTCGATCACATCCGGGACAACAACCACGACACGATGTGCAACATCGATGACGGGTTCCAGGAGGCGATCACCGCCCACATGGCGACCCTGAGCCTGCTGCGCGGCACCCGGGTGATCTGGGATGAGCAGCAGCAGCGGGTGCTGGAAGATGTCAACGCCAACGACGAGTGGGGTTTCCTGAAGTCGCTGGCCTGATTCGGCTCCAGCCGGTCGCACCCCGCGCGGGTGCGTGGATTGAAACCGCCGGCTGCGGTTGTTGGCAAGGGGCCGCCGGCCATCCGTGAGCGGCCCTGAGCCCGAACCCTCGGCCTGCGGGAAATAGCGCCGATGACAAAACTGCGGGTCGCCGTGATGGCCAGCGGCGGGGGCAGCAATCTCCAGCAACTGCTGGATCGCTTTCCGGACCGCGATGATTCGCCCGCGCCGGCCCGGGTTTGCCTGGTGCTGGCCGACAAGCCGGGCATCGGGGCCCTGGAGCGGGCGGCCCGCGCCGGGGTGCGCGCCGAGGTGGTGCCGCCCGCGCAGTTCGCCACCCCGCAGGAGTTCGGCGCGCGGCTGCTGTCGCTGCTATGCGAGGAGCGGATCGGGCTGGTGGTGCTGGCCGGCTACCTGCGCCTGTTGCCGACGGACCTGGTCGCGGCCTACCGCAACCGGATCATCAACATCCATCCCGCCCTGCTGCCGGCGTTCGGCGGCAAGGGGATGTACGGCCACCACGTGCACGAGGCGGTGCTGCGCGCCGGGGAGCGGCGCTCCGGCTGCACGGTGCACTGGGTCGATGCCGATTACGACCGGGGGGCGATCATCGCCCGGCGCGAGGTGCCGGTCCTGCCGGGTGACACCCCGGAGAGCCTGGCGGCGCGGGTGCTGGAGCAGGAGCACCGGCTGCTGCCCGAGGTGGTGGCGGGCATCGCCGAGGGGAAAGTCAGGCCCGAGGGGATCGATGAGCAACCAGATCGCACCCAATGCGGGTGTGGATTGAAACAACCGGGGATGAGGGTACCGATGAGCGATCCGCAGGTGATAAAAATCAGGCGCGCCCTGCTCAGTGTCTCGGACAAGCGCGGAGTGGTCGAGCTGGCCCGGGCGCTGCGAGGTTACGGGGCGGAGCTCCTCTCCACCGGCGGCACCGCCCGCCATCTGGCCGAGAACGGGGTGGAGCTGCGCACGATCGATGATTTCACCGGGCATCCGGAGATCCTGGACGGGCGGGTCAAGACCCTCCATCCGAAAGTGCACGCCGCCCTGCTGGCCCGCCGCGAGCTGCCGGAGCACATGGAGCAATGCCGCAGGCTGGGGGTCGAGCTGATCGACCTGGTGGTGGTGAACCTCTACCCGTTCGAGCAGACTGTCGCCCGTCAGGGAGTGAGCCTGGAGGAGGCGGTGGAGCAGATCGACATCGGCGGCCCGACCATGCTGCGCAGCGCGGCCAAGAATTTTACCGCGGTGGCGGTGGTGACCTCGGCCGACCAGTACCCGATGGTGATCGAGCAGTTGAGAAAAAATGACGGCGGGACCGATTACCAGACCCGCTACCAGTTGGCCCGGGCGGTGTTCGAGCGCACCAGCGCCTATGACAGCCGGATCGCCGCCTACCTGCGGGAGCAGGCCCCGCGCGATCAGGCGTGAATGGAATTATCAGCCGAGCGTACCCTGTCGATGATGTCGCACCCCGCGCGGGTGCATGCATTGAAACAATAACTGGAAAGTTGAAGACCATGAGCGATGCCCGACCGAAACCCGCCGCCATCCGGCGGTCACACCCTGCCGGTCATGTCGAACCCAGCGCGGGTGCGCGGTTTGAAACGTTCGGCCAGAAGAACCTGATCCTGCTGCTGGTGGCCCTGGTGGTGATCGTGGTCGGCCATGTTGTCCTGGGGATGGGCTCGATCACCCTGGCGCCGATCCTGCTGGTACTGGGTTACTGCGTGCTGGTCCCGCTGGCGATCATTCTCTGAGGGCCGGCTCAAGGGGTGCTTAGCTCAGCTGGTGAGAGCGCCTGCCTTACAAGCAGGAGGTCACTGGTTCAAATCCAGTAGCGCCCACCATATTCATTAACAAGGGTTTGGGAGAGATCCCAAGCCCTTTTTTATTTGCCGTAGTTTGGCGCTCCCTACAGCACTCCCCACCCCCTTCCACAGTGATCATAGCCATAAACTCCTCTGTTAGGGGCCGAAGCGCTCGGGCATCTCACGCCAGGGAGCGCCGCTGCACAGCACCCACCTGATCCCGTCCAGCATCCGGCGGGGGTCCCGGGGTTTGCGGCCGGTCGTGGCCGTGCGTTTGGGCGGAGATGGTTCGATCAGCCCCCACTGCTTGTCGGTCAGTTCGTATCGCTTCATGATCCAACCCTCCGCTCTGCTTGATACGAGGAGGATCGATAAATGTTATCAGACACAGCCTAAGCCACAAAAACGGCCTGAATCGCGGGAGGCCAGCTGTGCCAGTGTGTGCCGGCATTGGTAATTCAAGCTTGGCCCTGCCGTTCATTCAGTTTGGCGTTCTCCCGGTTTATTCGATGGTCAGGCGCTCGCCCTGTTCGAGAAGATGGTAACGTTCCCGCAGCGTGCGGGAGAGGTGCGTTTTGACTTCGTTGGCGTAGTTCTTGGTCCAGTACCTGTTCTGCTCGGTCTGACGGTAGGTGTCCCCGTGCTGGGGCAGGATGTAATCCGGTTCCAGCTCATTGATCAGGATCACCGATTGCTGGACGTGCATGTTATGTTCGGTCGGAGAGAAGAACAGGACATCCACCGGTCCCAGTTCCAGGTGCTCCTGCAACAGAAAAGTGTCACCCGGCTGCAGGAAGGTCTTTCCGCCCATGGTAATCAGATAGCCGCAATCCTCGAAATTGGCCCCCTTGTGAATCGAAAACTGCCGGTGCCCGTGGAGCGCGTGCAGCGGCATGACCTGGACCCCCTTGATTTCGAATGGCTCTCCGGGAATGGCGACCTGGAGGCGGTTTTCAGGGATGCCAAGCTTCCGGGCCTTGGCGAGGCAACTGCGGGGAACAACGAACATGCAGCCGGAGTGTTCCACCAGCACCCGCGACACTTGGTCGTTGAAATGGTCGCCATGCTCGTGGGTCACGAAGGCGAGATCCAACTCCGGGGCCAGTTCCGCGGCGGTGATGGGAGACCGGTGAATCCGGTCGGCGCTCTCCAGCACCAGGTCCGTTCCGATCAGAATGCTATCCGCCTCGATCAGCCAACCGTTCTGCCCGGTCCACCAGAGCGCCGTGCCGGCGCTGTGATCGCGGATTTCTGCGATGATCTGCCTGGAAGGCAGCAGGTCCCCGGCAATTTCCTGCGAAAACACCCCGCAGGCTGAGCACAAAAGCATGACCGTCGTGCCGCACATCATCGTTTTCATCAAGACCTCCAGCTCAGTATGGAAAAACCGCCAGCGGATTACCGGGTTGCAGTGCCGGGAATATTTCCAGGCAAAATATCTTTTTTGGCGTCAAGTCTCAATGATTGTGGTAAAATCCGGTTCAGGTTGATATTATTCAATGTTGCCGGCGAAGATCACCTTTGAACCGGAGGCTGGTATGACAGCGACAGGAAAGACCATCGCCCTTCTGCTCTGCTTCTCGGCTTCCGTATTCGCGGCCTCGCTGGAAGATCATCCGGGATGGCGCAGCACCAGCTTGCCTGACCTTTATTATGAGGTCTTAGCGCGAAGCGTGGAACTGCAAGCCGGTCTTCAGGCTGCGGATGGACGTTTCCGGGACCGTCTTCCCGAACCAGGGGACATGGAAGGCGGATGGCGGATCACCGGGATGCAGTTCATCTATGCCCCGGCCTTGCTTTACGTGGCCGATCATCCCGCCAATCCGGTCAAGGGCGATGCAAAAGTCCTCGCCATGGCCCTCCGGGCGGGAGACTACCTGGCCTCGGTGGTTGGCCCCGACGGCACGGTGAGACCCACAGTCGATGGCCGGCCCACCGATCCGCTGGATGCCCACCGGACGATTTACTGCTGGGGCGAGGCCTATGGACTGCTGGAAAAGCATCTCGGCCCGGAGCGGAGCAAGACCTGGCGGGAGGCCCTGTACCGGGCCGGCCAAGCCATCCTGGAGCAGGAAGTGGTTTCCAAGATCGACCGTCCCCGCTATACCTCGCCTTTCCTGGGATTTTCTCCCAACCACATGGGCCTGCGTTCTTCCACGGTCTGGCGGCTGGGGATGCTGCTGGACCAGGCCGAGTGGGTGAAAACCACCGAACCGGCGCTGCGTAAATTCATTGCGGAGATCAGGCCCGGAGGCTACTGGGAAGAGCATGATGGCCCGACCATGAGCTATGACTACCTGAACGCCTCCGTGGCGGGCCTGTTCCTGCATTATACCGGGGATCCCGAGGCCATGCGCGCCTGCAGCCTCAGCACCGATTTCCATGCCCACTGGAGCACCCCGGATGGAGTGGACATCCACACGGTCGATCAGCGCAACCGGGACCATTTCCGGCCGGCGGCATCGTACGGGCTGTTTGCGTTCAGCCATTTCCCGGAGGGTCGGCGCTATGCCCGTTTCAAGCTCCTATCGGCCCTGGGCGATGGCGACAATCCGCTCGAGACGCTCGGACTGGAATCCCTGGCGCGCATCGCCCAGGATGCCCACTACCATGTTTCGGGCCCGGAACAGGAGATCCCGCAACAGCTCACCCGGTACCGCCACTCGCTGGACCGGCCGGCGGTCGTGCGCAAGGAGGGGCCCTGGGTCCACTCGATCAGCGCCCTGGTCAGTCCGCCCCGGCCGCTGAGCCAGTTCTATCTCGACCGGATCGTTCCGATCAGTCTGTGGCACGAAAAGACCAGGCATATCATCGGAGGCGGAAACTCGAAAGGCCAGCCCGAACTGGCCACCTTCAGTGTCAGGCGCGCGGATGGCAGCCACGATTGCCTGCCCCTGGATGCGCTTATTCTTGGCTCCGGCGAGGGTGATGATACGCTCTGCGTAGCCCACGAGGGATTCAGTCTCAGTCTCACCATCTCGTATCCCGACCCATCGACCGCTCTGCTCAGGGCCCGCGCCGTGCGCACTTATGACCGTCCCGGCGACATTGCCCAGCTCAACCTGCCTCTGGTGCTCCAGCCCGGGGCGACTCTGACCGGCGGCAAAGGCCCCATCACGCTGGATCAAAGCCCGGTCAGGCTGCACGGTCCGGACCGGATTTCCTGCCAGGGCTGGAGCCTGACGATGCCGGAAGGCGCGGTTTTGGTCTGGCCATACTATACCTATAGTCCGTACGGCGCTGAGCGGGTGCCGGAGAACATCCAGGCGGCGCAGGGAGTGCTGAGCCTTCCGCTGAACGATGATGCCAGGTGGGTGGAAATCCGGATTGAAATACAATGATGGATGTATCCAGCCCGCGCCGCGGATAAAATCGGTTCCGCGGCCGGAAGGTCTGCGCAGGAAGCTGTCAATGGCTGCCGGATCAATGTCCTGCGGCGATCGGAACCGGCTGGGAGGGCGGGGCCTGAACCTTGCGGCGTTTGGTGACTACGTTGCTGCGAATTCTCACTTCCCTGCCGCTTTATTCTCAAATATGAATCAAGCGGAGTGAGATTACGTAGTTATCAGGAAAACATCTGTATTTTTTCCTTTACCTGTTCATAGGAGAATGGCATGAGAATGTGGTCTCTGGCTCCTGCTTCAAATGATTTTTTTATCAAAACACTGGAGTGAAAATCGCTCGTTACGATTACCGGAATCTCCCGGGAGGTCGGGTTGTTTTTTAGTTCTTTCAATACTTCCATCCCGTTGGGTTTCAGGATGCGCAAATTAAGGATAATCACATCCGGTTTTTGCCTGAGCGCGGTGGAGACCCCATCTTTTCCATTGAATGCGGCCAGGATGTGAAACCCATCGCCCGCCAGCTTTCTGAATAAATCCCGTAAATAATCCTTGTCGTTGTCGATGATCAATATTCTCAGCCCTTTTTCCCGCCAGAGAATTTTTTTCTTTGTCTCTTTAATCCGCTCGGTAACGGTCAAATCCTCGTCGCCTTCCACTAATTCCAGCAGTCGCTTGAAATTGGACTGCTGATGACCGATTTCTCCGATAATCCACACCCCGTTGGCCCGCATCTTGGGATTTTCATCCAGCAGCATTTCCCGCAGCGAGTATTCTATGTCTCTGTAACCAAGAAACCATAGCGCCTTCAGCGTGTTGGCGCGAACATCGTGGTCAGCGTCCCTTTTATATTTCATCAGAATGCCGATCACGTTCCGGTTGCCCAGGGCCGCCAGCGATTCAATGACTTTTGCCCGCACGTGAGGGTCTTTGTCGCCGAGCAGTTTGACCAGGATGGTACTCTCTTTTTCCTCGATCATCTCGGCAATAATTTTTACCGCCATGGTTCGCACTTTCTGCTCGGAATCGCAGATTATTTCCGCCAGGGAGCGGGCGGTAAAGGTCAAATCCTCCTGGATCAATATATCGAGGATTTTCTTGATTATTTCCTGGTCGTGGAGCTGAAGATCTAATAGATGACGATACTTTTTATCCAGTCCGATCAGGAAGGAGACCAGGTTTTTTTTCTTCTGAATTCCAAGTTCCGCCTTGTCAGCATCTTCCCGGATAGTCCTGAGAATGATTTTAATCACGGAGGCTCGGGCGATTTTCCGCACGAACTCGCTGGTATATCTCGATAAGGGGAGAATATAGCGGAGACTGTCCAGCTTGCCGATCAGGGCCAGTTCTTTGAGGGGCTTGATCTTGCTTACATCAGGCAGGTTTTTGAGTTTATTGTTGAGATATTGGACTCGATCCTCGAGATCCAGCGGGAGCGGCAGATCAATAAAGGATGTATCGGCATCTCCTTCGGGGAATTGCTCTTCCGCTCCCGGGACTGCCGCATCTCCGCCGCCGGCGGTTTCCGCCGCCGCCTCTTTTTCAAGACCCTGGTCAGGCCGGGCCGGAGACTCCGCATCTTCATCGCCATTTAAGGCCTTCGCCTCAGCTTCCTGGCCTTTTCTTTGATCACTCGACATAACCGCCCCTTTTCCTGCGAAGCTTCAAGCACCTGCATTCCAAGCAGATTGTTACGAGCGGGAGCGCTGCGGATGGCAGGCTAAGAGATCAGATTTTTCACGGCCAGGATGACCGTCTCGTCATCGAAAGGCTTGGTCAGATAATCATCGGCGCCGAGGATCAAAGAATCGGAAATATCGTAGTCATCGGTATAGCCGGTCATCAGGATGACTTTGGTCCTTTTGTAGTTATCCTTGACTTTTTGCAGGACCTCGAAGCCGCTGATTCCCGGCATTCTGACATCGGACATGACCAGGGGGTACCTTTTCCGCTCCAGGATCGCCAGCGCATCCTCGCCGCTGGAAGCGGTGTCGATGCTGAACCCCTCTTCCTCCAGGATTTCTGTTAGCATTCGCAGGATCATTTCATCGTCATCGACTATCAGCAGATTCTTTTTCTTCATGTTTCATCGTCCTGTAAAAATGATTTAATAATAAAACAGCACCATTTATTGCTCAACTCTTGTCGATGCCAGCCTTTTGTAATTTCCGGGTCCTGTTCCAACTGGCTGAAGTCGATCATGTTTTCCAGCTTGTCCTTGAAAAATTCCGGGTGAACTCAATGCCGGTATTTTTCCCTGAGGGCCACGAACTCGCTTTCGCATGCCAGAAAGGCTTCGACAACATCGGGATCGAACTGGGATTTTACTTTGTCGGTGATCATTTCCTTGACCTGGTCATGCAGGAAAGCATAGGGACGGTAGACTCTGGGAAAAGAGAGGGCATCGTAAAAATCAGCCAGGGTGAGGATCCTGGCCGAAAGCGGGATACTGTCTCTTTTCAGGCCGGCGGGGTAGCCCTTGCCGTCATAATGCTCGTGGTGACAGAGAGCGACTTCCAGGCCGATCTTGAGAAAGCTCTGGTCTTTCGTGTTGTGCTGAATGCCCGCGATGGCTTTGGCCCCGATACAGGTATGGGTCTTCATGATCTCGAACTCAGGGGAAGACAGCTTGCCGGGTTTGTGCAAGATCTCATCAGGAATCCCGATTTTGCCGATATCGTGCAGCGGGGCGAATTCGAAAAGAAGCCGCAGGTAAGTATCGCTCAATACATCCCGGTAGAGCCTCATTTTTCTCATGGTCCCGGCCAGGATCACCGCATATTGAGCCATTCTTTCCAGGTGGAAGCCGGTTTCTTCATCCCGGTACTCGGCCAGACGGGCGAGGCCGAAGATCGTGGCTTTTCTGGCCGCTTCCAGCTCGTCGGTGCGCTCGGCCACTCTTTTTTCGACATCGTTGACATAGCGCCGGTGCTCGATCTTGATTTTTCGCTGTTCCAGCGCTTTGCCGATCCTGGTGACCAGGACATCCGGATCGATTGGTTTCTGGACCAGGTCGTAGGCGCCCCTTTTCATGGCCTCCACCGCTGTTTCCACCTCGGCAAAGCCGGACATCATGATGACGGCCAGGTCTTTCCCGTATTTCAGCAAGACAGGAAGGGTTTCCAGGCCGCTGGGTCCGGGCATGCGCAGGTCGAGCAGGGCGAGCTGGTAATCGCTGGAATTTCTTTTTACCATCTCGATGCCCTGGGGACCGTTCTCGGCCTCCTTGACGAGCCAGCCTTGATCCTCGCACAGGCTGCGGACAAATGAGCGCACCAGATCATCGTCATCGATGACCAGGAGCTGGAGCTTTTCGTTGTTTTCATCCATCACGGAAGCCTTTTGGTCAAGAACTCTTAAGCTTTATGATCCAGCACTTCTCGGATTGTCCCGGCCAGGGTTCTTTCCTGGTAGGGTTTAGGGACAAACGCCTTGATCCCCATCCGGTAGAAGCTGTCTTGATCCTGCACCGAAAAACCGCTGGACATAATCGCCTTGACCTGGGGATTGATCTTTTTGATCTTCTCGAAAAGCTCCACGCCATTCATTTTGGGCATGACAATGTCCATCACCACGAGATCGATTTCTTTATATTTCTGCTGGTAGATCTTCAACGCCTCGAGAGACTGATCTTTGGTGATGCATTTATAGCCGTAATCCTCCAGGATGCTGGCGGCGAGGTTGAGAATCATCTCTTCGTCGTCCACGATCAACACCGTCTCCTTCCCACCTTTGACCGGCGATTCGGCAGCCTTCACCAGCTCTTCCTGATCGGCGGCCCTGGGCAGATAGAGCTTGAAAGTCGTGCCCTGGCCCAGCTCGCTGTAAACGTTAATGAAACCTCCGTGGGTTTTGACGATGCCATAGACGATCGCCAGGCCCAACCCGGTTCCCTTGCCGGTTTCCTTGGTCGTGAAGAAAGGCTCGAAGATCCGGGATTGGGTCTGGGCATCCATGCCCATCCCCGTATCCGTGACCGAGATCAGGACATGCGGGCCGGTTTTGGCGTACATGTATTGGGCCACGTATTCGTTGTCGATCACGACATTTTCCGTCTTGATAAAGAGGTCGCCCCCCTGCGGCATGGCATCGCGGGCGTTCAGGCAAAGGTTCATCAGCACCTGCTGGATCTGGGTGCCGTCGGCATTGACCTTGTTCAGATCATTATGCAGCTCGGTCTTGAAGATGATATCCGGACTGCAGCCGCGCCGGATGAAACGCAGGGTTTGGTTCACGATACCGTTCAAATCCGTGACCTCCAGCCGGAGGGGCTGCTTACGGCTGAAAGTCAGGAGCTGTCTGGTGATTTCGGCTCCCCGCTGGGCGGCTTTTTCCATCTCCGAGACCCGATCTCTTTGCTTCTCGGTCAGGCTGGTATCCCGCTTGATCAATGATGAATAGCCCATGATCGAGGTCAGCAGGTTGTTGAAATCATGAGCCACGCCGCCGGCCAGCATGCCGACCGATTCCATTTTCTGGGCATGGATGAGCTGGTTTTCCAACTCCACCTTTTTGGTGATGTCCTCCACGGTGCTGATTACGCCGGGTACTTCCCCGGCATCGTCAAACAGGGGCGTGCTGTTGATCGAAAGCAGCACGCGCCGGCCATCGGGCCACAGGATGGCGCAATGGAAATCGAAAAGGGGCTGGCCGGAAGCCATGACCTGGCGGAAGGGGAGTTGCTCATCGGGCAGGGGATTGCCCTGCAGGCCGGTGATCTTCCATTCGGGATCGTTGTATGCGCGGCCGATGAGCGCGCTTTTTCCCAGGCCCAACACCTCTTCGGCCCTGGCGTTGGCGAAATCGATCCTGCCCCGGGCATCGAGCATGACGATTCCGGCGGGGCTGGTGGCCATGATCCGGCCCAGCAGGTCGCGCTCCCGCCTGAGGGCTTCATCGGCCTGCTTGCGCTCTTCGCGTGTCCGCAGAGCCATGATGCCGAATGCCATGTCCCCCGCCAGATTTGAAAGAAGTTCAACTTCCTCTGTATCGAAAGCCTCGGGTTTCGCTGCAAAGATATTCAACGTTCCGAGGACTTGTTCATAGGCGATCAATGGAATGGCAATCGATGAAGCGTAACCGTGCTTGATCGCTTCATCCCGCCAGGGAAGGCAATCGGGATTTTTAAGGATGTCTCTGATCGCGATAGTTTTTTCCGTTCGGATCGAGGTCGCCGCCGGACACCTGCCCCGCTCCGTATCGGCCCAGGTCAAGTTCAGGGTGCTCAAGTATCCTGCCTCGTATCCCGCCTGGGCTACCGGGCGCAAAGTTTTTTCTTGATCCTGATCGGCAAAGCCAACCCAGGCAAAACGATATCCCCCGATCTCCACGATGGCCCTGCAGATTTCATCCAAGATATTCGTTTCATCTGTAGCGCGTATAAGTACCTGATTGCATTTTAAAAGGGTCTCAAGTGACCGGTTGATGATGCGCAAATTTTTCTCTGTTTCTTCCAATTTCAGCATTTTATTTTCCAGCTTATTGACCAGGCGCTCACTGTAAAGCTTGAATATTTCTTCTCCTTCATCCGTGACCGGAGTCTTGGACACTCGATTTCCTTTTTCCGCATCTCTTATCACTGCTTGCAGAATCTCCAGCAGCTCATCCGGCTCCATGGGTTTGATGATGTATCTATCCGCTCCCATTTTTAAGGCAAGTTCCTCATCCCTTTTGTCTTTGTAGGTGGCCGTGTAAAAGACCAGCGGGATATCCTTAAATGCTTCGTCGGCCCGGACTTCGATGCAAAGCTTAAACCCATCCATCACCGGCATCAGGACATCGGAGATGATCATTTCAGCGCCTTCGGAACGGAGCTTTTCAAGAGCTTCCGCTCCATTGCCGGCCGAAACGACCTGATAGCCGCTTCCCTTCAGCAAAGCCTCCAGGAAGTAAAGGTTTTCCTCTTTATCATCTACGATAAGAATCTTCATTGCTCACTCCGCGTCATGGTCATTAACTGAAATAATTCTCCATCTCCGCCACAAATGTCTCAGGGTTTATCGGTTTTGTGATATAGCCCACACAGCCGGCGTCCAGACATTTTTCCCGGTCGCCAACCATGGCGTAAGAAGTTACCGCCACGATCGGAACATCGGCGAGCGCCGGATTGCTTTTCAACGCTCGCGCCACATCATAGCCGACAATCCCCGGCAACTGGATGTCCAGGAGGATCAGGTTCGGGTGTTCCTGGTCCGCCCGGGCTATTCCCTCGTAGCCATCTCGCGCCTGGACAACCTCATAGCCATTATTTTTCAAGATGAAAGTTATCAGGTAAATGTTTTGCTCGTTATCCTCGATGACCAGTATTTTGCCCTTCATCTTTTCCTCCTTGCTTGATTGGCAGCGTGAAGGCGAAAGTGCTCCCCACGCCCGGTTCGCTCTCGACCCAGATTTCACCGCCCAGCATTTCCACCAGCTTCTTGCAGATCGACAGTCCCAGCCCTGTGCCCTCATGTTGGCGGCTTAACCCGGTATCGATCTGCTGGAAGACCTTAAACAGCTTGCCCATGTCCTCAGGCTTGATCCCAATGCCCGTATCCACCACCCGTGTCAACAGCCAACTGTCTTCGACCCGGCATTCGAGGAACACCTTTCCTTTTTCGGTAAATTTCACGGCGTTGTTGAGCAGGTTGATGAGGATCTGCTCTACTCTTCGCTGGTCGCTGCAAAGCTGGCCTACCTGCGGCGCCACCTCGGCGGCCAGCGCGATATTTTTCTTCTCGGCCAAGGGGGTCACTGTCCGCACCGCTTTCTCGATGGCCTCGCGCATGTCCAGCGGCTCGAAGACGACTTTGAGCTGGCCGGATTCAATCTTGGAGATATCCAGGATGTCGTTGATGAGGCTCAGCAGGTGGCGGGCGCTGCCGCGCACCATGCCCAGTTGCTTGGCCTGTTCCTCGTTCAGGGGACCGGCCATGCCCTGGATGATGATGCCGGTGAAGCCGATGATGGAATTGAGCGGCGTGCGCAGCTCATGGGACATGGAAGCCAGGAAAGCTGATTTGAGCCGATCAGCGGATTCGGCTCGTTCCTTGGCTTCGGCCAGTTCGGTTGTGCGCTCTTCGACCAAGTCCTCGAGGTGCTCGCGATGTTTCTTCAATTCTTCTTCGGCCCGCTTGCGCTCGGTGATATCTTGAACGGTTCCGATCAACCGGACCGGAGTTCCGGCTTCATCGCAAACGACTTCTGCATGCTCGTGGACAATTCGCTCATCGCCGTTGGACAATAAGATACGATGATCGATACTATAAGGCTTTTTCATATGCAACGCATCATTGACCGCTTTCCTGACAAGCTCCCTGTCATCCGGATGGACGGCATTGATAAACATTTTGTACGTGGCCTTATACTGCTTTGGGTTTAACCCGAACATTCGCGTAATCTCTTCAGACCAGTGCAGTTCATTCTTTGCCAGGTCCCGATCCCAGTTCCCCAGATGAGCGATTCTTTGCGATTCTTTAAGGCTTTTTTCACTCTCGCGCAGCGCCTCCTCCACTTTGTCTCGCTCCAGCTCACGAAGATGAATCTGTTCCAGCATGGCGTTGAATCCATCATAGAGAACACCGGTCTCATCGGCGCTAACTTTTTGAACCCGCAGCGAATAATCCGCTGCTTCGGAAATCTTTTCGGTGACAAGAGCTAACTGAAGAATCGGTTTTGAAATAATGCCTTGAGCTTTGAGCGCCAGAAAGTATGCTATCACCATCAATACGATCACCATGATCGCAGTCGTGACCAGGTAATTGTTAATTTTCTCCATCAGTGCAGCAGTGGAGGCTCTTAGATATATGGTGCCGTATTTTTGATCGCGATAAATAATCGGCTGGTAAATGTGCAGATAATCACCCTCGAATGCGACCGAATCTTTCCCCTCAGGCGAGGGGGGAGGAATTGTTTCTTCTGTTGCATTGAATCCTGCGAACAAGGCTCCTGCATCGTCATATAAAAAGCCATTGGAGATGGAAGGTACGGTTTTCAGCTTGGTCAATATTTCTTCGGCGCCCGCCTGGTCCTGAAATGTCAGCGGATATACGCAATATTCGCCGATGAGCTTTGCGTTAATGATGGTATTGTTGACCATATCTTCTTTAAAGGTTTTTATATCATTGATGATAACAACCGTCAAGCCGCTCGTGAGGGCAAATAGCGCCACCAGAAGAATTAAAACGATCAACTTGTTCTTTATGGAAAGGTCTCGTAGTAGTTTCATTTCTTTTCCCCTGCGTGATTTATGATATCGCCATACCTCAGCAGCAGGTGACTCATTGTCAAGCCTGATTCCTTGACGGCCGCTTCGTTGATTTCAAAGCGGACCTTGTCTTCTTTCAGATAAAGATTTATCAGGACTCCCTGTTGCGCGAAGCCCCTGGTGTCACTGACAGTAAGTATTGGCTTCTTCTTTGTGAAATAGAGTATTTTCGACAGCTCCTCTTCTTCGGATTTCGGAATAAACAAAATACGGCAATCCCCAATTTCAGCCGGCTCGGTTATATATCTTATTTTAACTTTTTTGCTTTGTATTTTCCTGTCAGTATAAATATCCTCCAGGATGGTTCCGAAAGGGTTTTTCCCAATGACTCCGATGACAAACGGCTGAGTGGTGTCGGGTTTAGGCGATTCTTCAGGCCATGCTACAAAGCGGGCGAACCTTTCAAATAGGACAACTTTTACAGTGTACTCACTCGCTTGGGCAAGGACTGATGTTGGCAAGGACAGGCTTAGATAGAATAAAATTATTTGCACCAGCGTAATTACAATGATATTATTGACATATCCTGCCGATTTATGCGCGAATAGGTGTTTCATTATCAATTCTCCCCAAATCCCTTCAGTTATAACTTCCCAACGCCAAGAACTAATATTTATAATCAATTCTAAGTAACATCGACCGCTGGGGTTGCCTGTATCTGGCGGGTTCCAAATTTGAAGTATGGTAATACTTCGCGTCAAAAATATTTTTCACGTCAAGATAAAAATCGAAATTGTGAACATTCAGATATGACAGGCCGGTGTTGACCACCACCGCGTCCTCGACCAGCTCATTTCCTGTTGCCGGAATCAGCTGTGGATTGAGCTTGTTCCCGAGATAATTGCCCCTGACATTGAGTTGTATTTGAGGGGTGAAGGCATACTCGAACCCGGCATTGGCGGAATGCCTGGCAATTTCAGGAATTGGCTTTCCGTCTTGATCTTCTGAATTGATATATGTGTAATTGGTATATGATCTGATTTTTCCGAAAGAATGCTGCAGGGTCAGCTCGGTTCCGTTTGAAATTGTCTTGCCTCTGTTGATCCAGTGATCCATTTCCAGATCGGTTGTTAATTGTCCTTTAATGGCGTTTCTGTACAGTGCCGCGTCAAGATTGAGATTGGGGAAAACATATAAGATAAACACAGTTCCCCGGAACGCATTTTTTCGGGTTTGAGGTTCGGATTTCCGCTGCCATACGTATAGTCCCAGGGCTTGGGCGCCCTGAATGCTTCATTATATAGCAGCTTTGCTGTCATTTTGCCTTTGTGGAGGACCATCCCGGTTCTTGGGGTGAAAACATTTCCATAATAATCACTGTAGTCCTTGCTGATTCCTACCGTCAGCGAAAGCCAATCAACAATGTAATACTGGGATTGCGCGTAAAAACTAATCAAGCTATTTATGATCATTTGTGGTTCATCTGGTCGAAGCGGCTTGAGATCTTGTGAGTGACTATGAGAAAGGGAATATCCCTTTGCCAGTGCTTCACGCTCTAAGATCATACCCGCGATCAGGGGAAGCTTCTTCCATCTGTTATAATTAAGCTGGTTTTCGAAACCGATGAGATCGTTAGGGCGAAAAGCTCCAACCTGATCGCCCGGATCATCGGCAGTCTCTTTTAAGATGTAATCTATCGTATTGTCTAACACGGTTGTATTTCTGTAATAGGCCATTGATTGCAGCGACCAGTCTTTTGGCTTTTTGTAAAGGTATTTTGCATAAGCATTGATAAATCTGATATGCCAATTCGTCCCATCATCGAGGTATCGCGCACCGACAGTTTTGCGGACAGTCGACCTGGAGGTTGATTTATCCTGCAAGGCCAGGCCCATGGTAAAATTATTATGTATCAGCTTTCCATCAACCGACAAATCATCTTCAAAATTATCCATATTATCTGTCCAGTTGTTGTCTCCCTCAGCCCCTCTCAAATCAGCCTTTTCGCTTGTCTTATACATTCCGGAAAAGCGAACCCCCAGGTTTTTGCCTTGATTGAAATGCTCATACCCAAAATCTATTTTGCGGGTTGCAAAGCCGCCCACGGCGCTGCCCAGGTGGCCGCTATTACTTTTTTCGGGAGTACGGGTTATAATATTAATTATACCAGACATCGCATTCGTACCATATAGAACCGAAGCAGGCCCATACACCACTTCGATTCGCTCTACATTCGATAAATTGTATTGGCCGCCACCATAAAATCCCCCGGAATTCAATTCATTAATCCTGACTCCATCCACCAGCACCAGAATTAAATTATTTTGATTGGGAACTCCCCGCAGAAAGATGTA
Organism: Candidatus Glassiibacteriota bacterium; assembly: GCA_963752515.1. Taxonomy (GTDB): domain Bacteria; phylum Gemmatimonadota; class Glassbacteria; order GWA2-58-10; family GWA2-58-10; genus CAVVYO01. The sequence goes on from CAVVYO010000003.1 coordinate 120,605, forward strand.
ACTATTGAAACCGGAAATATTGCGGAATTGGAATCCCGGAAGATCCGCAAGGGCTTCCTCCAATGTAAAATACCCTCTCTTGCGAATGTCATCAGCCGTAATCACCTTGACAGTAGCGGCGACATCGTTGATTTTCTGAACCACTCTGGAAGCGCTTACCACTTCGACATTCAGCAGCTCCTCTAAGGAAATATCAAATAGATTATCAGGTTCCTGCCCCAATAACTGTGACAGAAAAAATACTAATAAAATAGTAATAATCAGCAATAATCTCCAAGCCCGAGTAAGCATCTCGTTTGCCATCTCTCAACTCCCCTGAACCAAGATAAATAATTATTCTCTTCAGCATCAAACGCGATCTCATCTTACCTTCAAAGGATTGTGATGTCTGCGCATTGGAAGAGTGACAAAGGGCACAGGCGGCTACTTGGAAAACTCTTTTTTCAGTGTCATGAGCAGCTCGCCCCTTTTCTGATAGTCTTTCGACTTGTCAAAAAAAAATCCGGACCCGGCTCGATGCACTTTTCTGCTACCGTGGGTAGGTATAATTGATCAGCATCATGGCCAGCGGGCCGCCGCTTTCCGTTTTCACCGGCTTGAGCAGCTCGCTACCGCTGCCTCCCGGCATCCTGATCTCCAGGGTGACAAGATCGGGGCGAGCTGGCCGATCAGCGGCTTGGCCTGCTCGCCTTCCGGCCCTTCGCCGCGGCCGCGCGGGCTATCCAGGGCGTCGCTGCCGCCGAGCACGCCGCAGCGCGCTACAGCTTGAGTCGATCCTCGGATTTGGCGGATTTGACTTCCAAGCGCCCCCTTGGCGCATGGCGTCAACCTACTTGCAAGCATACCCTTTCCGGCGACTCGCAGTCAAGAGTTTTTCGCGTACGAATGTTCAGCCGGTCCAGCCTGAACCGGAGGTGATCGGGATCAATCCGGCGAGAGGTCCGATTGCTTCGGAAGGTACTGCCGAAGCAGGCCGTCGGTGTTCTCGTTGGGGAATCGGCACCACCGGTTCCCACTGAATACGGCGAGGAGACTTCGACGGCGATGGAGATGTCGACATTTTAGGGGCGAAATGGAAATCGGTGGCCGATGACAGCCTGGCCGACGTCAAAATCTTCCGGAACAACACGATCAGCGCCGGTGGAACGACCACGCCGGCCGCGAAATAGCGGACAGCCGCGCTGCGGTTTCATCCTGCTGGAGATCGGGCTGCGGGCGGGGGCCCATTTCTGAACATTAATAGCTTCTCGCGACTAAAAAGTGGGGGGGGGCAGGACCGGGATCATCGACCTTGACTTTTTGCTGCAATCCATCTCTTTCCCGTTCTACTTGCCACTTCTAACTCACTTTTCCTTTTTGGCACTGACTTGATTGCTCTTTTTCACTCTCCACTTTTGAATAAATGTGGTACAATAGGGCTTGACATGTGGTGAAGGAGGCTGCAAGATTTAGTAAAGACTGTCTGCTGAGTTTTTGCCTTGACATTTTTCTTTTGACGAGGTATATTGATGGCTCTTTTTTGGGAGGAGCGGTGAGGGGTCTCCGTTTGCACTTTCCTAACATGGCATACTTCTTGCGTTTCTGTCCTTATGGTTTCCGTAATCTTCAGGGCCCTTTGTCCTCATAAAGAGGTGCTATTATGAGAGAAAGAATTATGATGCCCTTTGAAGATTGGAAAAGGATGCTAGTGGGCAAGATGGAGAAGTTCAGGCTTGATGAGGATGACTTAAGGGTGCAGGCAGAAGAGAATTCGGATGTTCCCGAGTTTTTGAGAGAGTTGGATGCCTTTATTCAAAACTCAAGGGAAAAAGATTTAATCGTCAAATAAGGTTCTTTGATTCTATAGACAAAGGCGCCCGCAAGGCGCCTTTTTATTGCCTTGAGGCTCAACTATGTTAGTTTAAAATCGGTCTTGAGGAGCCAAATTCCCTTTTTCAAGAGACTGGCTATGCCCACAGAGGACTTGCTAGAACTGCCAGTGGTATCAGCTCAACAATAGTAGATTTACGAAGGCCGTTTTCGAATTTCCAGTATACGGACCAGAACTTCCCGTATTGTCTTACATTAAGACGAATACTGTCACAAGTAAGGCTTCTTAAAGGCTGTACAATGGTAGTAGAACCCTTAGGTTCAGCCGGCGACATTCGTGAAGAGAATGAGGATATAGCTGGATTATTCCCTGGTTTCAGTCAAAGTATATCAGTACGATTTTCCTTCTTCCGCCGATCGCTTTCTAATCTTTCTGCTTTGGGATCATTGGATAATAGTGATTTCCTGGGTTATGTCATATTAAAAAGAGACTGTTTGCCAGATGAAACAGAAAAAATACGAGTCTATGAATCTGTTATTCAAGCCAGTAGGCACCCTAACAACTGTATTCGAGGCATGCCTGACTGGCACTGTTGTATTGCTGGGGAAGAGTACACAATAAAAGGATACGTTTATGCTCAACAAAACGGCTGGACGAATTGCTGCTCCCATGTTGCAATAACCACGGTTTTATCAGCGCAGCAAAAAGAACAGATGTCCTATAGGCGCATGAATTCTATTGTGGAGCCGGGAAGGAGAGAAAGAGGCATAACTGATCGTCCCGGTGATGGTCTTTACTTCCCGGAAATAGTTCAAATTTTGGAAAGTGCAGGATTGAAGTGTTACCCTGTGGACTATAGCAAGCCTTCTGATATGGCTTTGCGGCTGCCTTATCAGAGGTTGATCTATGGCAGCGTAGAGTCGGGGTACCCAGCTATTATAGTCCTCAAAATGCCTGATTCTGCAATTTGTCATGCAATTCCGGTCTTTGGCCATACATTTAATGAAGACACTTGGGTCCCGAGCGCTGAATGTTCATATTTTAGCATAGGGCGGCAAGCATATATACCTAGCGAGTCTTGGGTTAGTATGTATATAGTTCATGACGATAACTGGGGGTCTAATTTATGCATTCCCAGGCACTATCTTAAGTCGAGGGCTTATGATGGGAATGATCACAGCCAGCCGCATCCTTTGGAGCTTAATCTTGTTGATTCGGTGATCGGGACTCTGCCAAGCGGTGTGAAGCTCAATTCTATTCAGGCTGAGGGATTGGCTGTGGATTGCTTAAGACAGCTCTTGCCTTCGCTTGTTGAGCTTTTTGAAGGAGGTTCTCCCAATTATTGGATAAGACAGTTTCTTCTTTATGCCATAGACAATCGGCTGATATTGAGGGCTGTACTTTTGAAGAGGGAGGAATATGTTGCGCACTTAATGACTATGTCGGATTGGGCGCGAGATCGACTTGGTGGCGGCACCCTTGGGGAGATAGTTGAGGGATTTAAAAGTGTTGAGGATGAATTGTTTTGGCTTGTTGAAATAAGCATTCCTGAATTATTCCAAACTAACAGAAGAAAGCTTGGAGAAGTGGTTATAAGATCGCAGAAGGAATTTGATGCAAATTCCATCCTAACAAGCTTGCTTTTTGTGAGATTGCCTGAGAATTTTATATTTGGATTTTACAATTCTGAAAACGAGCCAGTATTTAGAAGGGTACCCTCGGGATTGCGCAGTCATGTTGCTTTGTTCGGCTGTAGGGATGAGCTTTAAGGCATCGCCCTCCTGAATTTATCATAAGTAACATTAGGGGCAGGCCGGAAGCACTCTCTTCCAGCCTGCCCCTTCTGCTATCTCGCAACTGAACTCACTGGCCGCCATCCGCCGGCTCCAGGATCAACAAGGCATCCTCCCAGCCCGCGGGCGTGGTGAACGCCGCCACTCCCGCCTGCGGGAAGCTGCCCGCCGCCAGCGAATCCCCGGTCCGCGGATCGATCCAGGAGGCCTTGACTTTTTCCGCTCCGGCAACCTTGCTCATGTCAACCGAACAGGTGCTCGGGTCGGCCAGGTAGACCATCGCCCATCTGCCATCCTGGTGACGAGCCGCCAGGTTCAGCACCTGTCCCTCGACCTGGCCGCCCGCGGTCAGGATCGCTTGATCCGGGACAAGGAGCCACCACTCCGGCCGGTTCAGGAAAATCTGCTTCAGGACACCCATCTGCACGGCCCCGGGGGCCTCCAGCGCCGTTTTCCAGGTGGGCAGCACGCGCCAGCTGTCATTGTGCCCGTAAGTGTGATGGGCCCCCAACAGATACGAATAATACGCCTGCCGGCGCACCCAGAGCGGGGACACCTCGAACCCATACTCGGAGCCCGCCTCATAGGCTCCTTCCCCCATCAGGACCGGCTTGACGGGTTTGAGGTTGTAATCTTTGGTCACCATCGGATAGATCAGCTCGACGCTGCGCCAGGTCTGCATCGCAGTTGAAATCGAGCCAGGGCTCCTCGTGCAGGAAGCTGGATGAGTACGGCGCCGGGTCGGGCTTGAAAGTGATCGGATGCGCTCCCCCATCTCCCTCCTGCAGGCCCGCCGCCAGCTCCCGCAGGATCGGAATGAACTCCGGCTTGGCCTCGGGGGTCATCGACCAGACGATGTTGGGCATGTCCTTGTACCGCTGGGCCAGCCATTTCGCCCAGGCCCGGGCCTTGTCCAGGGTGATCGAATTGCGGTAGCGTTGATGGTACAGCGTGATCGAAAAGATCACCTCATGTTCCCGAGCGATCCGGATCACGGCATCGACATTTTTGAAGTACGCTTCGTTCGGCGTCAGGGGATTGTCATCGATCCAGGGCTTTTCGCCGTAGATGTTAGGCTTGGTCCCATCGCCGACTCCCATCAGCATCGCCTGCATGAAGGAAAACCCATTCCTGCTCACGCTCTCGATGGTCGTTCCGGCTTCCTCGAGCGAATAATCCCGAAAGATGTTCCATTGGGTCGTACCCATCCAGAAGACCGGGTCGTTCTGCTGGTCGACAAAGTATCTCCCGTTGGCGCTGACCTTGACCGGGTACTCCGGCTGCCCGGCCGATCCGCCGGCAACGGCGCCTAACAGGACCGCCACTGCGAGGATCAGGCTCTTCATCTTTTCCTCCGGCCGCGATGGCCATTGATGGGATTCCCCCGAGCGCCGAGGCCCGGCCGCGCTCAGTCCTGCTGCGCGATATTCCGGGCCAGGGCGTGGACCTCGCTCCCGCGCTGGATCAGCCCGCCCACCGCCTTGGTGGCGAAAGTGATCCGGGTCTCGCCGAGGGTGACCAGCACCCCCTCCGGGGTGGACTCGGCGGTCGCCCGGGGGACGCTTTCCACCGAGTCATCGGCGGCGGTGAGCACGTGCAGGAAGAAATCCTCCTGCGCGGCGGTCGCCGGGCTGACCTCGATCCGGCACTCGGGGGCCGGGCCGCGCACCTGCTCGGGCGCGTAATTCTGCCCATCGTAGCTGTAGAGCGAGTCGCCCTGGTACAGCCGGCAGACCGTCTGGGCCGGCAGCACGCTCTGCACGAACAGCCGCCCGCCCTGGCCGTTGTCCACCATCAGCTCCGGGAAGGTCCCGGAAGGCGGCTTGGCGGCCTGCAGTTGCCAGGTCTTGCGGTACTCCGGTTTCGTGGTCCTGACCCGGTCGAAGATCACGAAAGTGCCGGGGCGCAGGTAAACGATCTGGCGGGTGAAAGCGGCCAGCTTGTTCGGCGAGTAGGCGCGGGTCAGGTCGCCCGCCAGATAGAGGTAATCCCCCTGGTCCTCGAAAGCGGTCAGGTCGGCGATCTCGTACAGGTCGGCGTTGCGGAGCCAGTCCGCGGGATCGGTCGCGGCCCCATTGTGGTGGGGCCAGTCGTGGCGCTGGCCGCCATCATTGCCGAACGGACCCTGGAAAGCCCGCAGGTTGGTCCAGCGTCTCCGCGGGATCATAGACCCGCAGCGTGCTGTGGGCGACCGTCCGCAGCAGGTAGTTGGTATCGTGCCCGCCGCCGTAGTTGAAGTACTGGCCGCCATCGCCGGCCAGCTCGTTGTGCTTGCTGATCAGGAAATGCCCGTTGTCCAGGTGCTGGTGGGCGGTGAAACGGTCGCCGCACTTGAAGAAGAAATGCACGGCATCATCATCCCAGGAGCTGCGGGCGTAGACAAAGCCGGCGGCCGGGCTGAGGTGGGAGAGCTTGAAAGCGGCCAGGTCGCCCTTGACCACGGTGGTGTCGCGCCAGAGGAAGTCCTTGTAGGCATTGCCGGGCGTGCTGACGACCGGGGTGGTCTCATTGAAGGCGTGCACGGCCTGGTGGGCCGGATCGTGGCGGTAGTGGTTGACCAGGATCCGACGGGAGGAAAGCGCCTTGTCGCGCTCGCGGCGCCGTTGCTGGCCGCCGCTGTCGCCCATCGGGATCGGCCGGCGGGAGCTGTCCTCGGCCATCCAGGGATAGGCCTCGAACATCGAGGCCACCGCCCGGTGATGGTAAAACGAGGGAGCGACCGCGAAGTAATCCCGGCCCTCGACCCGCTGGGCCACCTCGCAGAAGAACAGCCACTCGTAGCTCCAGTAATTGGTATAGTATCCCTCGGCGAACCCGCCGCCCGCGCCGGAAAGCTCCAGCGCCGGGGCCGCCCGGGTGCAGTAGTCCTCCCACATCGTCTCCAGGATCTGCGGCGCGCGGTCGTACTCATCCCAGGTGGCGTAGGCCGCCAGCCCATAGCCCCAGTGCTTGTAGCCATACCAGGCGTTGTGGAAGACATGGGTCTCGGAGCCGACATTGGCATCGACCGTCTGGCTCATGTAGTCGAAATATTTCGCCTTCTGCTCCTGGCTCCACAGCGGCCAGCAGAGGTCGTAGACCAGGCCGGTGATCGCCATGTCGGCCCCGAACGTGACATGGCCGACCCGGATCGGGGCCTCGATGATCTTCATCGCCCGGGCCAGGGCATCCTGTCCCAGCGCCTCATCGCCCTCGATCGCGTAGACCAGCCCCTCGGAGAGCATCTTCATGTGGTCGTCCATCACCATTTCATCGCCGGGCTCCATGTTCCGGGCCGCCTCGACCACTTTCTGCCAGCGCTCGGGCCTTTGACGGGCCAGCTCCTGCAACTCGGCGGCGCTGCCCAGCAGGCGCGGATGCTGGCGGGAGATCTCGTGCGGCCCGGTGGGGGCCGCGGCGGGCGCGGAGGCGGCGCGCTCCATCCGGCAACCCGCGGCCGTCAGGCCGCAGAGCAGGAGCAGGACGATCAGGGACAGGATCTTTTTCATGGATGAGGCTCCGGTGACAGGTTCAGGACGATCCGGCGAACGAACGGGAAATTGCCTCAAAGGATAGCATGATCGCGCTCGGATGCAAGGATATCCTGCCGCGGGAACTCCGGAAAGATCGCCGCGGCCCCCGGTTTTTCCTTTGGCCCGGGCGGGATTTCCTGTACTATATCAGGGATCAGGCCGGGACGCCTCCTGGCCCGAATCTCCCCAGCACCCTTTCCGGAGCGGTCGATGCGCATGACAACCTTTCCCGGCCGGCCGACCCCGGCCCTCCCCGGCCGCGGGCCGACAGCGGTCCTGCTGCTGCTCTGCGGCCTGCTGGCCACGGGCTGCGGTCGTCCCGCCGATCAGGCCACGTCCATCGCGGCGGTACCCGAGCCGGACGCCGCCGCCGCCCGGCGATGGTGGCCGCCCCACGAGCACGTCTGGACCCCGCTCGGCTGGCCGGACCACTGCTTCCGGTTCAACTGCTCTACAATGGGACGATTGTCGCCGACCCGGACCCGGAGGGACGGGAGGTGACCGCCCCCTGGCGTGGGGCCGGAGTGCAGCTCACCATCCGGCCGCAGCAGGCCGACAGTCTGCCGGCGGAGCCTGCCGCCGGGCCGGTCCAGCTCTCCGACAGCCCGGATCGCGGGCTGGGCGACCAGGGCTGGGCCGAGGGCCAAGCCCCCTTGCTGTGGACCCGTTGGCGGCTGCCGGAGGGGGTGGTGCTGCGCCAGGAGAGTTTCGCCCACCTGCCGAGTGGAGCGGTCGAGCGGGGGGATGAGCCGCTCTATGCCTGGGTGCGGCTGATGGTGGAGCGGGTGGACCCTTACCAGGCCCCGGCCGAGGCCCGGTTCCTGGTCCAGCTCGGCCGGCCCAACCTCCCGCGAGGGATGGAGCGCGAGCGCAACCTGACCTTCGATCCCGCGCGCTCGGCCTACCCGCGGGCACTGACGGCCCGGGAACTGGAAGGGGGCGGGCTGCTGGTGCTGGAGGCGGACCGGCGGGTGCGGCTGGCGGCCCTGCCCGGCGAGGGGGCGTTGCGGTTCGCCGAGCGCCGCAAGCGTCAGGGCGCGGGGACCGACTATTTCCTGCTGGTGACCCTGCCCGCGCGGGAGGGCGCGTTCCGCGACCTGCTGCTGCCGATAGTCCCCGGCGATCAGGCGGCAGTGGATGAGGAGCTGGCCCTGGGGCGCGGGACCGCCCTGGCCCGGTGCGAGGAGTTCTGGTCGCAGGCCCCGGCCGGCGCGGCGCGGATCGACACCCCCGAGGAGGACCTCGACCAGGCCCTGGCCCGCAGTGTCCAGCTGGCCCGGGTGATCTCCGAGACCGACCCCGCCAATGGCGAGCGCTCCCTGCTCTCCGGCTCCTGGACCTACGCCCGGCTCTGGCCCACCCCGACCTCGATGACCGGCCATATGCTGCTCGACCCGTTGGGCTGGCACCAGACAGTGGCCGAGCACCTCGAGCTGTTCCGGGCCAACCAGGGGACCATCCGCCCGCCGGGGGAGGCCTATGCAGCTCCACCCCGGCTACTTTGCCAGCCCCCAGCGCCTGACCTCGATCGACTGGCTGGCCGACCACGGGGCGGTGCTCTACGAGGTGGCCCACCACTACCTGCTCACCGGGGACAGCGCGTTCGCCGAACGCTGGCAGGAGCCGGTGTTGCGCGCCTGCGAATTTCTGCGCTATGCCCGGGCGCTGGCGGGCCACGCGGGAGTGCCCGGAGTGCTGGCCCCGGCGGTGGACACCGACCGGATGGTCCCCACCCAGTCGATCTGGGGGATCGGCTGGAACTACAAGGGCCTGACCGAGGCGGTGCGGATGCTGGAGCGGCTCGGCCACCCCCGGGCGGCGGAGTTCCGGGAGGAGGCCGTTCAGTACCGGGAAACCTTCCTGGCCGCCCTGCGGGAGGCGACAGCCGCGATGCCGGAGTGGACCGATCCCCGGGGGGAACGCCACCGGCTGACGCCCTACTCGCTCTCGGCCGGAGGGGACCTGACCCATGCTTTCTACCTGGACACCGGCCCGCTGTTCCTGGTCTGGGCCGGCCTGCTCCCGGCCGATGACCCGTTGATGCGCGCCAGCCTGGCGTTCTTCCGCGAGGGGCCCAACCACGCGCTCTATGATCCGCAGGGCAACTGCTGGCAGCGCCCGGTGCTGCGGCGCGAGATCAGCAGTTGCGAGCCCTGCTATAGCTGGAATGTCTACCACGCCTGGCAGACCGGGGACCGGCAGCGCTACCTGGAGGGGCTCTACAGCCTGCTCTACGGGGCGCTGTCGCCCACCACCTGGGTTTCCTGCGAGACTCGTCACGGGATCTACGGCAATGTGTTCGCCGCGCCGCTGCTGGCCGACCTGGTGCGGCTGGCGGCGGTCGATGACCGGCTCGAGCCGGGGGCGCTGCACCTGCTGCGCCTGGCCCCGCGCTCCTGGCTGCGGGAGGACCGCGAGACAGTCTTCGAGCGGATGCCCACCGAGTATGGGCCGGTGACCCTGGCGTTCCGGCTGGAAGCGGGCGGCCGAAAGTTGCTGGTGCGGTTCGAGCCGCAGTGGCGGGAAACGCCGGGCAAAGTGGTCCTGCATCTGCCGCCGCTGGCCGGGCTGGAGGAAGCGGTGCTGGAGGGCCGGACCTTTAAAGCCGGGCCGGACCGGAGCGTGATCCTGTCCGGGCGCTGAGGTCCCGGATCGCCCGCTGTCGCACTTGACCCGCCCGGACGTCAGGGCGGATTGCTGGTTCTTGATCATTGGGCGGACCCCCAGCCCACAGCCGTTGATTTGCTGTTCTGCAGTATTGGTCAACTCAACTGATGCCATTGGAAGGAGCGAACATGAATGGTTTCAGGTCGGTTGCTGCCATCCTGGCGATTTGTGCCGTGGTCGTGTGCGGGAGCTGGCGGCAGCAAGCCTTCGCCCAAGGGGCCCCGGTGATCACCGCCGACAAGTGGACTCCGCTGGCGCCGATCCCCCAGCCGATCTTCGGCAGTTGCGCGGTGGTGCTGGAGGGCCGGCTGCACATCCTGGGCGGGGGCACCAGCAGCGGCTGCTCGGCGGCGCACCAGGTCTACGATCCGAAAACCGACAGCTGGGAGCAGAAGGCGGCCTTGCCGGACGCGGGCGGCCGGGGTTGGGGCCAGCCCAGTGTCTGGCAGGGGAAGATCTATTTCTTCGGCGGCTGCGACCAGGACTGGGTCGGGACCACCACCGCCTGGGTCTATGACCCGCAAGCCGACCGGTGGTCCGAGCTGGCCCCCCTGCCGGAGAAACGCTTCAACGGCGCGGCGGTCATGGTCGGCGATTATATCTATCTCTTCGGCGGGCACACCGGGGCCAACCACGGTCGTCAAGGTCCCCGCACCTATGAAGAGGAACTGCACACGATCTACCGCTTCGATCCGGCCGGGAACAGCTACACGCGGATGAAGGACATCCCGGAGACGATGAACTTCATCAACTACTGCGAGTACCAGGGCAGCATCTACGCGATCCACGGCTGCGAGCATGAAAAGTATGTCCCCGGCCATGATGGCGAGACCTGCTACTCGTTCGGCCAGGGCATCTACAAGTATGACGTGGCCGCCGACAGCTGGACCAGGATTGGTACCCCGCGCCTGCAGCGCACCTGGACCCTGACCCAGTGCTCGCCGCACATCATTTCCGGCTCGCGGATCCCGCTGGTCGGCGGGCGGCCGACCACCCTCACCCGGCTGGCCCTGGCCGAGTACTACGACATCGAGGCCGACCGGTTCGTCCGGCTGCCCGATCTGCCCTACACCCGCTGCTGCGGCAGCGGGGCGGTGATCGACGGAGTGCTGTATGTCACCGGCGGATTCTTCGGTCCCGAGGGATTGCTCTACAACGTCGCCAAGGAAACCCTGGCGATCAGGGTTGACCAGTAACGCCCGCGGTCGCGCATGACCGGGGCGGGAAAAGGAGCAGAAGATGCGAAGCATTGGCAGATGGTTGTGGCTGTGGTGTTCGGTCCTGGCGTTGTCCGCCCCGGCCGCGTTCGGCGAGGTCCAGCGGCTGGAGGGCCGCGGCTGGGCGATCGACGCCGACCCGGAAGCGGCGGTGCTGACCATCGGGTACCAGGGGCCCGGAGAGCTGGCGCGGGAGGTCCGGCTCAACCTGCGGCAGGGCGATGCGCTGCTGCCGCTCACCGGCTGGACCGCCCGGGTCGGCCACGAGACCCTGTTCATCGACCATCCCCAGGCCCGCTGGCAGTTCGGGCTGGGCAACGAGGCGCTGCGGGTCTCCTGCTCCTCCGGCGAGGGGGCGCTCACCGCGACCCTCCCGGCCGGCCCGGAGCGTATCCCCGCCCGGCTGCTCGACCCCGCCGGCCGGCCGGTGGACTGGGATGGCACCACCGAGGTCACCCACAGCTACGGCGGCGTCCAGACCCGCCACCAGTCGTTCCTGCCCCGCGAAAACCCCGAGGTGCTCTACCTGGCGCTGGGCCAGGTGGAAAGCAGCAACTTCCATTGCCTGTTCGACCGCGGCAGCGACACCGGGATCGAGTTCCCGGCGGGGAGCCGGCTGCGGCGCGACCGCGCGGACCAGGACCTGATGGCCGTCACCATCCCGGTCCCCGGCGAGGCTTTCCTCAAGGTCCATCCCGACTATTACACCCGCACCCTCGGGCTGCCGTTCTACGCCCCGCTCGACCGTTCGCCTTTCGACCGGGCGCCGGTGGTCTGGAACAGCTGGACCTATTATTACGCCGCGGTCACCGAGCGAGACATGGTTGCCAGCACGGACTGGATCGCCGCCAACCTCAAGCCCTACGCTCCGGGGATGTATGTCACCCTCGATGATGGCTGCGAGCGGGGGGCCGATGGCGAGCACTACTGGACCAGCAATTGGGACCAGCGGAAATTCCCCCACGGCGGCAAGTGGCTGGCGCAGTACATCAAGGGCCAGGGCCTCAAGCCCGGCCTGTGGCTGGTGCCCAATGCCTGGGCCGGGGCGGTGGAGACCCACCCGGAGTGGTACCTGCGGGACAAGGCGGGAAACTTGATCCTCGACTACCACACCCCGGCCCTGGACTGCACCAACCCCGAGGTGCTCCAGCACCTGCGGGAGCTGTTCGCCACTCTCAAGGACTGGGGGTTCGAGTACTACAAGTTCGATGGCGAGCATGCCCTGGCGGCCTATGCCCCCGCGGTGGACCGGAGCCGGCTCCACGATCCCTCGCTCGACCCGATCGCGGCCTACCGCCACCGGCTGCGGGTGATCCGCGAGGCCGCCGGCCGGGAGACCTTCATCGAGGCTTGTCCCTCGGGCACCCCGCTCAATGGGATCGGGATCGTCAACTCCTACTTCAACGGCGATGATGTCTACAACTCCTGGCGCGGCGAGTACCCGTTCTTCGTCTCGCTCAACGCCAACCTGTTCCTCAATGGGATCGTCAGCTACATCATGCCGGGCGAGGGGATCAGCCTCCACCCGCAGACCGGGCTGGAGCAGGCGGAGCGGTTTGTCAACGAGGAGTTCCTGCGCATCGCCCGCACCCGCGAGACCGGGGCATCCACAATGGGCGCCACCCTGGCCGAGGCCCGGACGATGGCCGCTTTCTCGGTGCTCAGCGGGGCCACCTACAGCCTGGCCGACAACCTGACAATCCTGCCCGAGGAGCGGGTGGAGCTGCTGCGGCGGACTCTGCCCACCCTGCCGATTGTCCCGGTCGACCTGTTCAGCCGCGGCGGCTACATGCACTGGGACCTGTGGGAGGAGTTCACCCGCGAGCAGGACTACCATCACGACCTGCCGCGGGTGCTGGACCTGAAGGTCAATGCCGCGGCGGGGGTCTACGATGTGGTGGGACTCACCAACTGGAGCGGGACACCCGAGCGCCGCGAGCTGGAGTTCGGGGATAAATTGGGCTTGGACCCGGCCGCATCGTTCCTGGTGTTCGATGCCTGGGACTGCCGGTTGGAGGGGACTTTCCGGGAGCGGTTCACGGCCGCGGTCGCGCCGCACGACACCCGGGTGCTGCTGATCCGGCCACGGCTGGAGCGCCCGCAGTTGCTGGCCACCGACCGGCATCTCACCTCGGCGGTCGGGATCGAGCGGCTGGACTGGGAGGAGGCTTCCCGCACTGTCAGCGGAACCGCCGAGACCATCCCCGGCCGGCCCTGCCGGTTGTATTTCCATGTCCCGGCGGGCACACCCCCGGCCCGGGTGCAGGCGGGTGCGAAGGTGCTGGGGCAGCGGTTGAGCGGCGAGCTGCTGGAAGTGACCCTCCAGGGCCAGGCCGCGCCGGTGGAGTGGCGGGTAAGCTTCGGGCGGTGAAGAGCATTTATCCACGAAGGACACGAAGGTTCACGAAAGTTTTCCTTGGTGTGCCTTCGTGTCCTTCGTGGATGGATTTCAGGTTTTCTCCCTTCCCCCGGAAAAGCCAATTGGTTTCACTCCAGCGCCCGGAACTCCGCGGTGAAGCCCTCGCCGCGGACAGTGAGCAGGCTGCCATCCGGGCCGGGTTCGCAGCTCACCGGCTCCGGCCCGAGGTTGAACACCCACCAGATGCGGTTATCATCGGAAGCCGTCAGCTGCTTGACCAGGGTGAGCTGGCCGCGGGTTCCGGGCAGGCGGGTCAGCTCCGGACCGTCCATCGCCGCCTGCGGGCTCTGCAGCCAGAGGCTCGCGCCCTCGCAGTGCAGCAGCCAGGCGTTATCCTGCAGCCACCAGGCCACCTCCGGGTGGCCCTGCCAGGCATACTGCAGCGAGTCCAGCCCCGCGCCCTGGACCCGGTCGGCCACCACCACCAGCGAGCCGCCCCGCAGCCAGAGTTCCCGCACGACGCGCCGCAGGCCCGGCAAAGAGTCATAGGCCGCGGTCAGCTCCAGCGCGGCGTGGGCCAGGCTGTCGCCCTCCATCCGGCAGAACAGCCGCTCGACCCGCGGCAAGACCTGGGTCCGGCCATCGATCACCGGGTAGTTGTGGGCCAGCGGTCCCAGGGTGAACTCCTGCTCCGGGCCCGCCAGGTACTGCTGGTAGCCGGGGTCATCGATCAGCCAGCGCCCGCCGCTGCCGATGACGATGGTCCCGTTGTCGCGCTGGATGTGCCCCGGGGTGGCCTCCGAGGCCGAGACCGCCACCGCCAGGTCGCGCGGCTCCCAGCCGCTGCGCAGCACCAGGGCGTAGAGCGCCGCGGTCGCTCCGGGCGCGGGGGCCTCCCGCTCCGGCGGCACCCCGCCGAGGGCCTGCAGCGCGGCCAGGCCATCGCTGCGCAAGGCGGAGAGCGGGAAACGCGCCAGGTACCAGGCCGCGCGGCCATCCAGCCGGTGGCTGAGGAACTTGGCCTGGGCGCCGGCGTGGAACGGCATCTCGCGCGGCTCGACATCGTTGAACGGCGCGAACCGCAGGGCGCAGCCCGGCGCGGCCAGCAGGGCCGCCTGGCCCAGCATCACCCCGAGCTGGGGATGGTCCAGCACCGCCTGGCGGCCGGCCTCGGGCGCTCCCTCCAGCCAGTCGGCGACAAAGTCCAGCACGTAGCCATCGTAGGAGATCGCCTCGGTCTGGCCGCGGGAGCGCAGCTCCAGCTCGGCCAGCACCAGGGCCAGGGCGTGGCGCTCCAGCTCCTCCCGCAGCGGGTGGTCGCAGACCCGCGCCGCCATGCTCATCCCGAGGGTGGCGATCACCGGGATGTTGTGCAGCAGGCTCTCATCCCCGGCCAGCACGGCCTCGGCGCTCTGCAGCCCGATCCGGCCCTCGGCGAGCCAGGCGGCCTGTTGGTCCACCAAGCGTCGGCAGGCGGATTCGAGCTTCGCTTTCAGCTCTCCGTCCAGCCAGTCCCAGTGCCGCCAGGCCCCGGCCATGATCCGGGCGGCGTGCCCCACCGACAGGTGCGGATTGTGCTGCACCTTGTAGGTTTCCCAGCCGGCCAGCGCCTCCAGGTCGGTCTGGGCCAACCGTCGATAGAGCGAATCGCCGCTCCACTGGCCGGCCCAGCCCAGGCAGTTCACCCGCTCCTCCAGCTCCCAGAGCATCCAGATTTCCCAGGGGTAGCTGAAATTGTCCTCGATCGCCAGCGGCGGGTTGTCGACCCGGGTCACCGGCAGAGGGTAGGCCAGTTGGCGATAGATGCGGTAGTAGTCCACCACCAGGCGGGTCTGCGAGGCGTAGCGGCCGGCCCGGGCCAGCACCTCGGCGGCGGGGTCCGTGGCCATCGCGGTCGGTCCGGCGACCGAGGCCGCCTGCCGGCCGCAGCCGACAGGGAGCAGGGCCGCGGCCAGCATCACAACCAGCGCCGGGGTAATCCTCCATCCGGCGGAAAGCCTGCGAATCGTGCTCAAAGCGAACCTCCAGCGACAAGGGGGAACGAGTCGTTCTGCGGGGCTGCGCTCTATTTTAATACCGATTTGCAGTCCGACATATAGCCTTGAACGAGCGAAAAAGTTTGGGAAGGTGGGAAGGGGCTCGGGGGGAGGGCGGACCATCCCGACCAACGGGATTTCCGCCCTCCCCCGGAAAGGACAATCATCTGCTCAAGTTCGTTGACAAATCAGCGTGAGGCGGCACCGGCTCCTGCCAGTGTTTCCCTGGCTTTCTGCCACCCTTTAACTTCTTTGATTTTCCCACTTTCTGTGGCCAGAAAGTGGGGCGAAGAGCCTGGCGGCGCCACAACTCGCCGGCCGTCGCAGGTCTGTTCTCGGGAGCTTGTATCCGCGTGAGCTACACGCTACCGATGTGCATGGCTGCGCGGGGCGCAATTGCCTGCCGGCTCTTGCCTCTCGTTCAGCCGATCATGGAATCACTCACTTTGTAACCGCTGCGACAAAGTGGCTCGGACAGTGGCCTCCGCGGAGGCGGCTGACGCCGCCTGGGGGGTGAAAGGCAAAGATAATGCTTTTATCCTGACTGCCCATCCCACCTGCACATCTAACTTTCGAAAAAGTTTGGGAAGGTGGGAAGGGGGCTCGGGGGGAGGGAGGAAACCTTTTCCAAAAGGTTTCCTCCCTCCCCCGAAAAAGACAGTCATCTTCTCGACTTAGTTGTCAAGTTGGTGTGATCCTCCGAGCGGGCCGTTCCAGTGGGTTGTCGCGCCCGCGGCCGGAGATTTTTTCTTTGTGCTGATCGCCGGATCGCATTAGATACATGCTCAAGATCAGCCGATCTCTCCGGGTACTCAACCCTTCTTGCCGGGAGCCACTCATGCCGACCGCATCAAAATCCGGATCCGTCCATCCGCTCGGACGCCGGGAATTCCTCAAATCCGCCGCCGCCGGGGCCGCTGGCCTGACCATCCTTTCCCGCCAGTCGGGACAGGCCGCCCCCAGCGACCGGATCACGGTCGCCCATATCGGGGTGGGCAGCATGGGCCGCAATCATCTGAACTGGTTCTCGGACTTCCGGGATGTCGAGGTGGCCGCCCTCTGCGATGTGGACCAGCTCCGGCTGGCCGAGGGGCTGACCACCCTGCGGCAGAAGCGCCCCGGCAGCCGGACGCAAGGCTATGGCGACTTCCGTCGGGTGCTCGAGCGCCGGGACATCGATGTGATCACCTGCGCCACCCCGGATCATTGGCATGCGCCGATCGCGCGGATGGCGTTCCAGGCCGGCAAGGATGTCTACGGCGAGAAGCCGCTGTCGTTCTGCCCGGCGGAAGGCAAGGCCATGCTGGCGGACCTGGAGCGCTACGAGCGGGTGTTCCAGCTCGGCACCCAGATCCACGCCGGGGAAAACTACCACCGGGTGGTGGAGCTGCTGCGCTCGGGCAGGCTGGGGGAGATTCACACCGTGCGGCTCTGGAAGACCGGCGGGCCGCCGAAACTGGGCTTCCCGGCCGACTGCCCGCCGCCTCCGCACCTGGACTGGGAAATGTGGCTGGGCCCCGCGCCCCTCGTGGACTACAACCCGGCCAAGGCCCACGGCACCTTCCGCTATTTCCTCGATTTCTCGGGCGGGGTCTGGTACGATTTCTGGTGCCACATCGCCGACATCGCTTTCTGGGCGCTGGAGCCCAAGGGCCTGCGCAGCATCGAGGCCCGGGGCGAGGCTCCCCGGGACAGCAGCGCCGATACCCCGGAGTGGATCGAGATCGGCTTCGAGTTCGAGAACCTGGCCCTCTACTGGAGCACCACCCCGCCGGATGTTCCGGGCACGGCCGGAAAGCATATCGGGGCCTATTTCGAGGGTAGCAAAGGCACAATGGTTTGCGACTACTACACCCGGGAAATCCGGTTGAATGGCGAGGTGCTGGAGGATCTGCCGGAGGTGCCGCGGACCATCCCGCGCTCGCCCGGCCACCAGCGCAATTTCCTGGACTGTGTCAAGAGCCGCCGCCAGCCGATGAGCAACCTGGCCTACGCCCGCCAGCTTTGCCTGCCCTCACAACTGGGGCTGATCGCCTGGCGGCTGGGCCGTCCGCTGGCCTGGGACAGCGCCGCCGAGCGGTTTGTCGGCGACCCGGCCGCGGACTACCTGCTGGACCGTCCCTACCGCGCCCCCTGGACCATTTAGCGGTGCGTGGGAAAATGAAGAAAAAAACACAACCCCCTGTTTCCCCCTTTGCTAAGGGGGACTTTCAAAGCCGCCACTGACCGGCATTCCAGGGTGGCAAAAGCCCGTGTCGCTTCGCTCCGGGCCTGGTGGTGAAATATTCGACAACTTCTAGCGAAGGAGCAGCAGCGATGGCAAGAAGCGCAATGATTGTCCTGCTGGCCGCGGCCCTGGTCCTGGCCTGCGGGCCGGGAAGGCAGGCGGAGGAAGCCGGGTTCGAGCCGCTGTTCAATGGACAGGACCTGGCGGGCTGGGCGCCGGCCGAGGGCTTCCGGGTGGAGGATGGCTGCATTGTCTCCGCCGGCGAGGGCGCCGGAAACCTGTTCACCGCGCGGGATTACGGCAACTACATCCTGCGGCTGGAGTTCCTGCTGAGCAAGGTCGGCAACAGCGGCATCGTGCTGCGGGCCAACCCGGACAGCGCCTGGCAGACCGGGTTCGAGGTCCAGTTGCTGGCCCCCTGGACCCCCTACCGCGATGACCTGCACTGCACCGGCTCGCTCTACGGGCTGGTGGCGGTGACCGACCGCCCGGATGAGACCACCGGGGTCTGGCACAGCCTGGAGGTGGTCTGCGACCGCTACCAGGTGATCACCGCGGTCGATGGCCGCACTGTCGCCTGGGGCCGCTACGACCGGGTGGCGGGGCTGGGCCGGAAAAACCTGCGGGGCAGGATCGGGCTGCAGGGCAACCACTCTGCGCCGACAGAAAAGGTGAGCTTCCGCCACATCCGGCTGAGGGAGCTGGACCGGGCGCCGGGGTATGTGGCCGCCGGGCTCGGCTTGCCCCAGCCGGAATTGCGCGGCCAGGCCTATGCCGCTGCATTGCAGGTGGGAGCGCCGATGGCGCCCGCCCTCTGCGCGGCGATCTGCTCCGGGGACTCGGTGGGAGCCTCCGCCGCCCGGCAGGCGCTGTTCGCGATTGCCGCCGGGGCCAGCGCGCCCGGGGCTGCCGCCGGGGGCAGGGACTCGCTGCTGGGGCTGCTGCGCGCCACCGCCGCCGACACCCTGACCGGCCCGGCCGACCGCGGCTGGCTGGAGTGGCTGGCCGGGATGCTGGAGGCGCATTAATCCCGGAATTGACAACAAAGGCCAACTGCTCCGGGGGGAGGGCGGAAACCTTTTGAAAAAGGTTTCCGCCCTCCCCCCGGCCCCCCTTTCCTCTTTCCAAAACTTTCTCGCTAGTTCAAGACCAGCGGCCTGACAGCAAGTCAGGACCACCCCCCCTGTCAACTGCGCGGCCGGGGAGTGTCAATCCGCCGCGCCTTCCTCAGCTACCATTCCCATCCCGGCAACTGATGTTTCCTGGCCCGCTCCCACCGAACCCGGCGGGGCGCTGTCGCGGCGACTTGCTGTCGGAGTTGCGGGGGAACCCGGGCGGGAGGCCCGGCCGGCATTCCGAGATGTCCCTTGCAGAGAAATCTTGCCGACTCGGGGAATAGATGTTAGATTATGTCCTCAAATGTCCAAAGCCACCTGTGGAGGGTAACGCCGGCCATGCAGCTCAACGTGCGCGATGTCGCCAGAATCCTGGATGTCTCGGAAAAGACGGTCTATCGCTGGATCGGGCAGGGCGTGCTCCCGGCCTACCGGGTGCAGGACCAGTACCGGGTCCACCGCGCCGAGCTGCTGGAATGGGTCACCACCCGCAAGATGAAAGTCTCGGAAGAGATCTTCCAGGAGCCGGAGAGCGCCACTCAGCCGGTCAGCCTGGTGAGCGCCCTGGAGACCGGAGGGATTTTCTACCGGGTCGAGGGCGCCGACCGGGATACGGTCCTGCGCGAGGTGGTCGAATCGATGCGGCTGCCGGATGGGGTCGACCGGGATTTTCTCTACCGGGTGATCCTGGCCCGCGAAAAAATCTGCTCCACCGCGGTCGGCGGCGGGATCGCGATCCCGCATCCGCGCAGCCCGCTGGTGCTGCATGTCGAGCGCCCCTCGATCAACCTCAGCTTCCTCGAGCACCCGGTGGAGTTCGGCGCAATCGACAACCAGCCGGTGCGCGTGCTGTTCACGATGGTCAGCCCGACTGTGCGCGGGCACCTGCTGCTGCTGTCGCGATTGTCCTTCGCCATCCATGACCCGGCTTTCAAGGCCGTGATCCTGGAACCGGGGTCCCGGGAGGCGATCCTCCGGGAAGCGCGCAGGCTGGACGAAATCCTGAACCATCGGCTGCCGGACGGCGAGAACAGGAACGCGGTGAGCTAGATGGGGCTCTTTCTCGGTTCGCTGTGCTGCCTGCTGGCCGGAGGCTCGCTCTCCCTTTGCCTGGCGCGTTCCCATCGCTGGTCCCGCCGGATCGGCGCCGGCGGCGCGATGCTGGGCAGCCTGCTCGGCCTGATCTCGGCGCTCGATGGCCTTTCCGCCGCTTCCGGCTGGGAGCTGCACCTGCCTTGGTCGCTGCCCGGCGCTTCCTTGCGCCTGGGGATCGATCCCCTCTCGGCGTTCTTCCTGATCCCGCTGTTCCTGCTCTCCGGCCTGGCCGCGCTCTACGGGCAGGAGTACCTGGAGCGGCAGGATTCCCACTCCGGCCAGGGTCCCGCCTGGTTCCATTACAACTTCCTGACCGCGAGCATGGCGCTGGTGTTCACCGCCGGCAATGCCCTGCTGTTCCTGGTGGCCTGGGAGGTGATGGCCCTGTCCTCGTTCTTCCTGGTGACCCTGGACCACGCCGAGGAGCGGGTCCGGCAGGCCGGCTGGATCTACCTGCTGGCGACCCACCTCGGGACCGCGTTCCTGCTGATATTTTTCCTGCTGCTCGGCCGGCAGGCCGGCTCATTCGATTTCCGGGATTTCAGCGGAGCGGCCACCGGCGGCGCTACGCTCTCCGGGGTGCTGTTCCTGCTGGCGGTGGTGGGATTCGGCTCGAAAGCGGGGATCGCGCCGTTCCATGTCTGGCTGCCGGAGGCCCATCCCGCCGCGCCGAGCCATGTTTCCGCCCTGATGTCCGGGGTGATGATCAAGACCGGGGTCTACGGGCTGTTGCGGGCGCTGATCTTCCTGGGCCCGCCGCCGGCCTGGTGGGGCTGGTGCCTGGTGGGGATCGGAATCGGCTCGGGGGTGATAGGAGCGCTCTCGGCCCTGGCCCAGCGGGACCTCAAGCGGCTCTTGGCCTACAGCAGCGTGGAGAACATCGGGATCATCTGGCTCGGGCTGGGGCTGGGGCTGCTGGGCCGGCAGGCGGGCCTGCCGGCGCTGGCGATCGCCGGGTTCGCCGGGGCGCTGCTCCATGTGCTCAACCATGCGGTGTTCAAGGGCCTGCTGTTCCTGGGAGCCGGGACCGTGCTGAGTATCGCCGGCCACCGCAGCCTCGAGGCCCTCGGCGGGCTGTACCGGCGGATGCCCTGGACCGGCCTGAGCTTCCTGGTGGGCGCGGTGGCGATCGCCGGGCTGCCGCCGCTCAACGGTTTTGTGAGCGAGTTCCTGATCTACCGGGCCGGCCTGCAGGGGGCGTTGTCCCCCGCCGGGGCGGTGCATGTCCCCTCCCTGGTGGCGATCGGCAGCCTGGCCCTGATCGGCGGGTTGGCCGCCGCCCTGTTCGCCAAGGCGTTCGGGATCATTTTCCTCGGTGAGCCGCGGGACAACCGCCTCGCCGCGGCGGCCGATCCGGGCCTGCGGATGCGGCTGCCGCTGCAACTGCTGGCGCTGGCGTGCCTCGGGCTGGGGCTCTTTTCCCCCTACCTGCTGGGACGGCTCGGCCCGGTGCTCACCGTGCTGACCGGCCTCGATCCGGAGGCGGTGCGCGGGCCATTGACAGCCGCGGTCACCCCCTTGCTTTATGTCAGCGCGGTCGCGGCGGCGGTGCTGGTGCTGGCCCTCGGGCTGTACCGGCTGAACCGGGCGCTGCTGGCCCATCGCGCGGTCGGGCGGACAGTTACCTGGGACTGCGGCTATGCCGCTCCCTCCGCCCGGATGCAGTACACGCTTCCTCTTTCTCCCGGCCGCTGCTGATGCTGTTCCAGCCGTTCGTGAGCGTGAAAAGGCAGTTCGAGCCGCCGCAGCAGCCTTTCCCCGCCCCTCGCCAGTACCGCGCGCGGGTCCCCGAGCTGTTCCGGGAATACCTCTACGACCCGCTGTTCCGCGGGATCGCCTGGACCGCGACCCAGTTCCTGCGCCTGCAGCACGGGAACATCCACCTCTATGTGCTGTACATCGCGGTCACCCTGCTGGCCCTGCTGGTCTGGAAACTGGGGGCGGTCCGATGAGCGCCCTCGGTCTGGTCAGCCTGGTCCTGGCGCTGGCGCTGGCGCCGCTGTTGCCCGGGGTCATCAACCGGGTCAAGGCCTTTTTCGCCGGACGGCGCGGAGTGCCGCTGCTGCAGCTTTACTATGACCTGTTCCGCCTGATGCGCAAAGGGGCGGTCTACAGCCGCACCACGACCTGGGTGCTGCGCCTGGGCCCGGCGGCGGGGCTGGCGGCGGCGGTGGCCGCGACGGCGCTGGTACCCTTGGGGGGGACCGGCGCGCTGCTCGGGTTCGAGGGCGACCTGGTCCTGCTGGCCTACCTGCTCGGGCTGCTGCGGTTCTTGACCGTGCTGGCCGCGCTGGACACCGGCTCCAGTTTCGAGGGGATGGGCGCCAGCCGCGAGGTGCAGTTCTCGGCCCTGGCCGAGCCCGCCCTGCTGCTGGGGCTGGCGGCGGTGGCGATCCTCACCGGCAGCCTGTCGCTGGACTCGATGTACGGGCGGCTGGGGCCCGGCCTCTGGCTGAGCGACGCGCCGGCCCTGGTGCTGATCGCCGCGGCCTTTTTCATTGTCTTCCTGACCGAGAACTCCCGCCTCCCGGTGGATGACCCCCACACCCACCTCGAGCTGACCATGATCCACGAGGTGATGGTCCTGGACCACTCGGGGCCGGACCTGGCGCTGATCGAGTACACCGGCGCTCTCAAGCTGTGGGTGCTGGGCTGCCTGATCGCCGGGCTGGTCGTGCCCTGGCGCAGCGGTGCGGCCTGGCTCGACTGCCTGCTGGCGGTCGCGGCGCTGCTGGGCCTGGCGGCGAGTGTCGGAGTGGTGGAGTCCTCGATGGCCCGCCTGCGGCTGTCGCATGTGCCGCGGCTGCTGCTGGGGGCCTCGGTTTTCGCGGTGCTGGCGCTGATCCTGATCCTGAGGTGAGCCTGATGAGCATGTGGGTGGATGCGATGTTCGTGCTGGTGGTGGTCACCGACCTGTTGCTGCTGGGCTCCAGCCGCCTCGGGTTCTGCATCCGGGTGGTGGCGGTCCAGGGCGGGCTGATGGGGGTGCTGCCGCTCCTGCTGCACCATGCCGAGCTGGTGCCGCAGGTGCTGGTGATCGCGCTGGCCGGGATCGCCTTCCGGCTGTTCGTCTTTCCCTGGCTGCTGCTGCTGGCGATGCGGGAGGGGAACGTGCGCCGGGAGGTGGAGCCGTTTATCGGCTACTCCTGGTCGCTGCTGGCCGGGGTGGGGATGCTGATCGTCTCGTTCTGGATCGGCTCGCGCCTGCCGCTGACCATTCCCTCCTTGTGGCCCTCGGTGCTGTCGATGGCCTTTTTCAACATCTTTGTCGGCCTGTTTGTCCTGGTCAGCCGCAAGAAAGCCCTGACCCAGGTGCTGGGCTACCTGGTGCTCGAGAATGGGATCTACATCTTCGGGGCGGCCCTGGCCCTGGAGGCGCCCTTGCTGGTGGAGATGGGGATCCTGCTGGATGTGTTCATGCTGGTGTTTGTCCTGGGGATCATGATTTTCCACATCAGCCGGGATTTCGATCACCTGGACATGGACCGCCTGACAGTGCTCAACGAATGGCCCGGGACGGAGGCCGCCTCCGCGGAAGAACCCGCTCCCACCCTGTCCGGGAGCCCGCCACGATGATCCTGGCCCTGATTCTGATCCCGGCCCTGGCCGGGCTGCTGGCGCTGGTGATCCACGGCAACCGCCTGCGCCGCGGGCTGCTGCTGATGGCGGCCGCAAGCCACGCCCTGCTCACCGCGCGCGCCTGGACCCTCCGGCCGTTACCCGCGCCGGAGGGCGGCTACCTGGGGCTGGACCCGCTGGGGCTGATCTTCCTCAGCATCCTCAGCCTGCTGTTCCTGCTCTCGGCGGTCTATGCCGCGGGCTACCTGGGGCGGGAAAGCGGCTCCTCGGCCCAGCCGGACATCCTCGAGGGGACTCTGTTCGCCCGGGCCCCCGAGGCGTTGTTCACCTGCTGCCTGCTCGAGTTCCTGGCCACCATGACCCTGGTGACTGTCAGCCAGCATTTCGGCCTGCTGTGGATCGCGGTCGAGGCCACCACCCTGGTCAGCGCCCCGCTGATCTATTTTCACCGCAACCAGCGCTCGCTGGAGGCGACCTGGAAGTACCTGATCCTGTGCTCGGTGGGGATCGCGATCGCGCTGCTGGGGAATTTCTTCCTGGCGGTTTCGGCCGCGGGCCCCGATGGCAGCCAGCCGCCGCTGATCCTGCGGGAGCTGGTGGGGCGCGCCGGGAGCCTGCACGCCCAGTGGCTCAAGGCGGCGTTCCTGCTGTTCCTGGTGGGCTACGGCACCAAGATGGGGCTGGCCCCGCTGCATTCCTGGCTGCCGGATGCCCACAGCGAGTCGCCCTCGTTCGTCTCGATGCTGCTGTCGGGGGCGCTGCTCAACTGCGCTTTCCTCGGGCTGCTGCGGATTTTCCAGGTCTGCGCCGCGGCGGGGCAGGCGGCAGTTCGCCCGCGAGCTGCTGGTGCTGTTCGGCTTCATCTCCCTGGCCATGGCCGCGATGTTCATTCTCCGCCAGACCGAGTACAAGCGGATGCTGGCTTACTCCAGTGTCGAGCACATGGGGATCCTGGTGCTCGGAGTGGGGCTGGGCGGAATTGGCGGCTACGGGGCGCTGCTGCACTCGATCAACCATTCCCTGACCAAGGGGATGCTGTTCCTGGCGGCGGGCAACCTCCTGGCCGCCTACCGGACCCGCAGCATCGCCGGGGTGAGCGGCGCGCTCCAGCGCCTGCCGGTGACCGGGGCGCTCTGGCTGGCCGGGCTGTTCGCGATCACCGGCACCCCGCCGTTCGGGCTGTTCATCAGCGAGTGGACCATCCTGCGCGCGGCGGTCGAGAGCGGACGGATGTTCGAGGCCGCGCTGCTGCTGACGCTGCTCGGGATCATTTTCGCCGGGCTGAGCGCCCGGATGCTGCGGATGGCGCAAGGCGCGGCCTCCCCGGATTTCGCGGCCGGGTCGCCGGAGCCGGCCAGCTCGATCGTTCCGCCGCTGCTGCTCGGGCTGCTGGTCCTGCTGCTGGGGCTTTACATCCCGGCCGGCCTGGCGGCGATGCTGCAGGCTGCGGCCCATCAGTTGGGAGGGTTCTGATGCCGGTCAACGAGGGCCTGGCGCTGCTCAATGGGCAGGCGGCGCCGCTGGAGGCGGTCCCGCGGCTCGGGATCGAGGAGTTCCGACTGGCGGCGCTAAAGGCGGTCGACCGGGGCGGGCGGGTCTGCGCCCTGTTCGGAGAGGAGGGCGCGCCGGGCCATACCCGGCTGTGGCTGCTGCTGGCCCATCCCCGGCAGGGGAATCTCCAGGTTTTCAGCACCGAGGTCGGCGACCATTACCCGGCCCTCACTCCGGAGTGCCCGCAGGTCCACCTGTTCGAGCGCGAGCTGGCCGAGCAGTTCGGGGTCATGCCGGAGGGCCACCCCTGGCTCAAGCCCGTGCGTTTCCCGCCACATGGCGCGAGCCCGGCGCGGATCGGCCTCGCGGATTTCTACCGGATCGAGGGCGAGGAGGTCCACGAGGTGGCGGTGGGCCCGGTGCATGCCGGGATCATCGAGCCGGGGCATTTCCGTTTCCAGGCCAGCGGCGAGGAGGTGCTGCACCTGGAAATCTCGCTGGGCTACCAGCACCGCGGGGTGGAGCGGGCGCTGATCGGCGGGCCGGACCGGCGAACCATGCCTTACCTGGAGACCCTGGCCGGCGACACCACCATCGGGCATGCCACCGCCGGGGCTCAGGTGCTGGAGGCGCTGGGCGGCAAGCTCCCCGGGGTGCGCGCCCAGACCCTGCGCGCGGTGGCGCTGGAGCTGGAGCGGCTGGCCAACCATGCCGGCGACCTGGGCGCGCTGGCCGGCGATGTCGGCTACCTGCCCACCGCCTCGTTCTGCGGCCGCTTGCGCGGCGACCTGCTGAACCTGACCGCCCTGGCCTGCGGCAGCCGTTTCGGCCGGGGCTGGATCAAGGCCGGGGGCGCGGGGTTCGACCTGGACCGCGGGCTGAAGGACACGCTGCTGGAACGGCTGGAAACAGCGCTGAAAGACCTCGCCGGGGCGGTCGACCTGCTCTGGGAGACCCCCTCGGTGATGGCCCGGTTCGAGGGGACCGGGATGCTGACCCCCGCGCAGGCCGAGCAGTTGGGGCTGGTCGGCCCGGCGGCGCGCGCCTGCGGGCTGCCGCGGGATGTGCGTTTCGAGCTGCCCGCGGGCAAGTACCGTTTCTCCCAGATTCCGGTCGCCAACTGGTCCACCGGGGATGTGTTTGCCCGGGCCTGGGTCCGCTGGCTGGAAATCCTCAACTCCGCCGGGTTCATCCGCTCCGAGCTGGAGTCGCTCGAGGAGGAGGAAATCTGGCGCGATCCCGGCCGGCCATCGCCCGGGACCCTGGCGGTCTCGCTGGTGGAGGGCTGGCGTGGGGAAATCTGCCATGTCGCCCTCACCGATGAGGCCGGGCGCTTTGCGCCGCTACAAGGTGGTCGACCCCTCGTTCCACAACTGGACCGGGCTGGCCCTGGCGATGCGCGGCCAGCAGATCTCGGATTTCCCGCTCTGCAACAAGAGCTTCAACCTGTCCTACTGCGGACACGATCTTTGAGGCCAGCGATGTTCAAGCCATTGCTCGAAAGGCTCAGGCAGGGTCACCGCACCTTCCCATTCCCGCAACAGGCCCCGGTGCTGCCGGAGCGTTTCCGCGGCTGCCCGGGCCTTGCCGACCCGGAGCTCTGCGAGGGCTGCGAGGCTCCCTGCCTGGAGGCCTGCCCGAGCGGGGCGCTGTCGCCCCGACGGGCAGGGAGTGGCGCTGGACCTGGGGCGCTGCCTGTTCTGCACCGCCTGCCAATCGGCCTGCGGCCGGGGGGCGCTGAGCTTCAGCCGGGACTACCGCCTGGCCGCCCGCCGGCGGGAGGACCTGGTGCTGCGGGACCACGGCCTGCGGCTGGCCGCGGCCCTGGAACGCAAATCCTTGAGCCTGTTCGGCCGCTCGCTCAAGCTCCGCCAGGTGAGCGCCGGCGGCTGCAATGCCTGCGAGGCGGATGTCAATGTGCTGAACACCCTGACTTTCGACCTGGCCCGCTATGGCGTCCAGTTTGTCGCCTCGCCCGCGCCATGCCGATGGCCTGCTGGTGACCGGGCCGGTGACCGCCAACATGCGCCTGGCCCTGGAAAAGACCTGGGAGGCGGTGCCCGCCCCGAAACTGGTGATCGCGGTCGGGGCCTGCGCGATCTCCGGCGGCCTGTACCGCGAGCACGAAGAAACCGCGGCCGGGGTCGACTCGCTGCTGCCGGTCGACCTGTATGTCCCGGGCTGCCCGCCCCATCCCTGGACCATCCTCGATGGCCTGCTGCGCCTGCTGGGGAAAATCGGCTGACTCCACTTTGACAACCAGGACCGACTGCTCCGGGGGAGAGGGAAAACCTTTTGAAAAAGGTTTTCCCTCTCCCCCAAGCCCCCTCGCTCTTTCCCAAACTTTTTGCTGATTTACGGGGGGATCTCGGGCCGCAGGTTGGTAGGGATCAGTCGTCGGGGCCGGCCTCCGTGCCGGCCCGGAAAAACACAACCCCCTGTGTCCCCCTTTGCTAAGGGGGATCAACAGCACTGCCGGCCCGCTGGTCTCCCACGGGCGCGGCATGCCGCGCCCCTACCATGGACTCCGGGCCGGGCTCCAACCTGAGTTATGCAGCATCAACGGGATCGAGGGTCGGGGCGTCCGGCCGGACGCCCCTACGGCTACCATCGCACCTGCTTTCCCTGTTTTTGCCTTTGCCCCCAGCGCCGCCTCGCGGGGCGCTCACGCGGCAGCAGCGACTGTATGGGCTACAACAAAGCAGCGGTTACGCGCTCTCGATCCCATGAGCGGCATTCGGGGAGGGCAGAAACTGACCGGCAGATGCGCGTCAGCGCTGCCCACGCAGGCGGGTAGCGTAAAGAACCCGCGATTACCGGCGGCCCATTGAAGACCATCACTGGCGTGCGAGTTTTGCGCCGCACAGACTCTTGCTTCTTCTGGTCACAGAAGAAGAAAAACAATGACCAACAGAGAGATAGCCGCATAGCTGGGAATTTTCAGCCGGCAGGCGGGGATCAAGCTGATTCATGCACCGGCGGCTGTCGAATGGTGGCGCCGCCAGGGGCTTTGGCACTGCTGGCCACAGAAAGTGCAAAAAACAAGGAAGCTGGAGAATAGCAAGAGGCCAGGAAATTACCGGCAGAGCATCCCACCGCCTGGCGCCATCTCCGCCGAGATGCTTGTCCCGCCGCGAGGATCGCGCTAAGATTGTAGCTGTCATCCTCATCGCAGTCGCCCTCCTCGCCCGGAGCCAAGATGCCGACCACACTGCTGCCGCTGCTGACAATGCTGCTGACTATAGCCCTCCTGGCCGGCTGCCAGTCCGCCCCGCGTACGGCCGGGAAGACTGTCCCGGGCGGGATCTCCGCCGCCGACAGCCTGCCGCGCGCTTGCTGGGATGCCCACGCCCACCTGGGGCTGAAGGGCGATCTCGACCCGCAGCCGCTGATCGCGGAGCTGGAGCGCCTGGATGCCCGCTGGCTGCTAATCAGCACGATCGGCACCCAGTGGGAGAGCTGCTCCCGCCAGAGTCGGCTCGCCGCCGCGCTCCATGCCGCCCATCCCGACCGGGTGGGCTGGGTGGTCTCGTTCAACCTGGAAAACTGGAACGCTCCGGACTGGCGGGACCAGGCGATCCGCACCATCGAGCAGGGTTTCGCGGATGGCGCGGTGGGGGTCAAGGTCTGGAAGGAGATCGGGATGGTGCTGCGCGATCCCGACTCCGGCTTCGTGATGATCGATGATCCGCGTTTCGACCCGATCCTCGACTACATCGAGTCTCGGGGGAAAACCCTGGTGGCGCATATCGGCGAGCCGCTGGACTGCTGGCTGCCGCTGGACTCGATGCAGGTGCGGGCCTCGCTGGTCTACTATGGCGCTCACCCGCAGTATCACGCTTTCCTGCACCCGGAGATGCCCCACTACTGGGCGCAGATCGATGCCCGGGACAGCCTGCTGGCCCATCACCCGGGCTTGCGGGTGGTCGGCGCCCACCTCGGCAGCCTGGAGCACGATGTGGATCAGTTGGCGGCCCGCCTGGAGCGCTACCCCAATTTCGCGGTGGACCTGGCGGCTCGGATGCCGTTCATCAAGGTGCAGGACCGCGACCGGGTGCGGGAGTTCATGTTGCGTTACCAGGACCGGGTGCTCTACGGCACCGACCTGGCGCTCGCCGGAGGCGAAGCGGAGCTGGCCACGGGGCTGGGGGAGCTGGAGCGCACCTATCGCGAGGACTGGCGTTACCTGGCCGGCGATCAGCCGATGGAGGATGGCAGCGGGGGAATGACCAGTGGGCTGGCCCTGCCCGACAGCGTGCTGGAGAAGCTCTATCGGCAGCAACTACGAGCGCTGGTATCCGCCGGAGTGATCCTGATTGGCTGTTCGACAGGCAGGATCGAACGCTCGAAAAAGTTTGGGAAAGAGGAAGGGGGCCCGGGGGAGGGGAAAACCTTTTCCAAAAGGTTTTCCCCTCCCCCCGGCAAAAGCAGTAAGCTTCTCGCCGCTGTTGTCGAATTGGGATGAGGGAACAGGCGGACAGTCCCCATCCCGCCGGATTTCCCTGGCCACATCTCCGTAACTGTTTCATCTTCAGTCGAGTGTAACCAATAGCCGGCGCGAGCGCCGGCCGGCCCCCCTCTCCCGGAGAAACCGCATGAACCGCTTGCTGCCGCTGCTGTCGCTGACAATCCTGCTCGCCCTCTCCGGCTGCGACCGCCAACCACCCGCCCCATTCGCCCCCGGTCCCCTGACCCCGGCGCTGCTGCAGTCGGCGACGGCCCGGACCGGGTTCAAGGTGCGGGAGCTGGAGCTGGACCAGCCCCGGGCGATCCATCCCCGGCTGCCGTTCCGCAGTTTCGCCAGCGAGGACTCCCTGCTGGTTCGCCTGCGGGAGCGGTTCGACCTGCCGGCAGCGATCGACGGAGCGCCGGATGAGTGGCAGGCCCAGCTCCGGCTGATGGACTGGCTGCACTCGAAGATCGAGAACGGCATTCCCGAGGTCGAGGCCGAGCACGCCCTGGAGATCCTCGAGTATGCCGAGACCGGCAAGAAGTTCTGGTGCAGCTATTACGCCATCGCCTATGCCGAGTGCGCCCAGGCCCTGGGCTGGCAGGCCCGCAAGCTCGCCCTGGATGTCCGCCAGGATGGCTCGACCGATGGCAGCCAGCACCATGGCGCGGCCGAGGTCTGGTCCAACCAGTGGGGCAAGTGGATTTTCATCGACCCCCAGAGCAACCTGCATTTCGAGAAGGACGGCGTGCCGCTGTCGGCCTGGGAGGTCCGCTCCGAGTGGCTGCGCGATGGCGGCGGCCAGGTGCGCCACCTGGTGGGCCTGCCCCCCGCGGCCGAGCATCGCAACCCGGCGGTTGTCTGGTGGAAGCTCGACCAGGACGAAACCTCGCTGTTCTTCTGGCTGTTCTATACGGACAGCTACGCCACCTGGGAAAAAGGCTCGCCCTCGAAATTCCTTTTCCCGCGGGACAGCGCCAATGCCGGCCTTACCTGGTACCAGAACACCGGCCAGGGCAAGGGCCGGCTCCACACCGGCTACACCAACGAGCTGTTCCTCGAAACCGACCGGATCGAGGATGCCTACTGGACAGTCGGGGTGACCGAGACGCAACTGCTCGAGGCCGGTAAGGGGACAGTGGTCCTTTCCCTGGACAGCTGGTGCCCGGAGCTCGCCGGCTACGAGGCCGACCGCGGCGCGGGCTGGCAGCCGGTGGAGCGGCCGGACAGCCTGGTCTGGGAGCTGGCGGAAGGCGAGAACCATCTGGCGCTGCGCACCCGCAACCGCGCCGGCTGGACCGGCCCGGTGACCACGCTCGGGCTGCGCCTGGACTGATGCCCGGTTGACGATAAAGACTGTTTTTCCGGGGGAGGCGGAAACCTTTTGAAAAAGGTTTTCCGCCTCCCCCGGAACCCCCTCCACCTTCCAAAACTTTTTCGATAGTTTAATTAGGCTAGGCCCTTGACTCGAGTGGTCACAAACCAGGTTGCCGGCAGGAGTATCAAGCCAATCCCCCTCGGCCCCCCTTTACGCAAGATGAGGGAACTTCTGGACCCTTAGCCACTCTCAAATGCCGGTCAGTGGCGGCTTTAAAATCCCCCTTAATAAAGGGGGAAACAGGGGGTTGTGTTTTTTCCTACATTTTACAACACAACATGTAGTATGCACTTGAGTGATGTGCCTAATTCGATTTTCGCTTGTTTTCCGCTGAATCGATCAGCCGGTCAGGATCAGGCTGATTGGCGATCCTGAATCATCCGAACCGGGGGAGCGAGCGCATGCGAGGCATGATTTCCAGCAGGTGGATGGTGGCGGCGCTGCTGATGGCGGTTGTCCTGGTCGGCTGCGGCCGGGAACCGGAACCGGGGGCCGGGACCGCAGCGCCGGGGGCGACAGCGCCCGCCGCGGGCTCCGGACTGCATCCCACCGCCGAGTGGCTGCTGGCCTGCCGGGTCGGCACGGGCGGGTTCGGCTGGTATCCCGGCGACTCGGCGTTCACCTCCTGCACCGGAATGGCGCTGGAGGCCCTGGCCGAGCTGGACGAGCTGGACCAGCTGGAGGGCCAGGCCGAGCTGGTGGCCTGGCTGCGCGCCCATCGGGGCGAGGATGGCGGCTATTTCGAGGCGCGGGATTTCTACGGCCCGGACAAGCCGCTGAAATGGGGCAGCCTCGGCAGCCTGGAGGCGAGCTGGTGGGCATTGCGCGCGCTGCAGTTGCTGGGGGCCGAGCCGGAGGACCCGGCCGGCACCGCCCGTTTCATCGCCGCCCGGCAGGACTCCAGCGGGGCTTTCAGCTCCGCCGAGTTCACCGGCGATGACCGTCCCGCGGCCTACACCACCGGCTGGGCGGTGGCCGCGCTCAAAACGCTCGGGCTGCCGGTGCCGGATTCGGCCAAAGTGGTGGCCTGGCTGCGTTCCCAGCAGGAGACCATTTTCCTGCGGGGCGGGTTCGCCCTGGAGCCGGTCAGCTTCAATTTCGCCACCCCCCAGGGCACTCTCTATGCGGTGGAGGCGCTCGCCCGGCTGGGGGCCGCCCCCGCGCGGCCGGAGGATGTGAAGCAATTCCTGCTCTCGGAGTTCGGCCAGGAGCCCGATGGCGGCTTCGAGATGGGCCACGGCCCGGGCTGGAACAACTATGACCACTACTCGCGGATGATGGACACCTATGCCGCGGTGACCGCCCTCGACCGGCTGGACCTGCACCTGTCGGACTCCGACTCCAGCCGGGCGGCGCGGCCCGCCGCGGACTGCATCGCCTGGATCACCGCGCAGCAGCAGCCCGATGGCGGCTTCTCGCCGCTGGGAGTGAGCGACCAGACCCCGCTGGTCACCCCGGCCGACATGCGCTCCACCTGGCAGGCGGTGCATGCGCTGCGCCTGCTGGGCAGCCCGGTGCCCCTGCCCCAGCGGCCGATCCCGGCCCGGAACGAGGTCGAGGCCCACGCCCTGCAGTACCGCCACGAGGCGATCGATGGCGATGACCCGGCCGACATCTGGCGCTACCGCCGGATCGCCCTGCCGATCTACCGCCGCTATCTGGAGCAGACCGGCAGCCCGACTGCCGCGGTGGGGATGCTCTCGCGCTGGGTGCGGGCCTACATCGGGCCGGAGAATTACGGCGGCCCGGACCGCGGCCTCCGCGCCCGCAAGAACCTGATGCACTCCTGGGGCCAGTGCGGCACGATGAGCCTGATCCTGCAGGCCCTGGCGGTCAGTGTCGATCATCCGGCCCGCGGGGCGTTTGTCTGGGGCGATGCCCAAACCGAGGTGCGCCTGCGCGAACCGGGCTGGGACCGCGAGCACTGGGTCTGCTACGTGCCGTTCACCAACGAGTACCTCGACCCGGGGCTGGCGACCCCGGAAGGGGCCGCCAATGGCTGGAGCGCCGCGGACATCGTGATCGAGTCCCAGCGCCGGGCCAGGTTCCTCAACTACAGCTCGCTGACCCACCTCGGCGACCACCGCTACTGGCGGGTCTACATCCAGACCTACGACTATGCCACCGGCCTGCAGGCCGAGGACTACCGGGTCGACACCAGCATGACCTACCAGAGCGAGGCGGTGCGGGGAGCTTATCCCGACAGCACCTGGTAGGCGGAGCGATCATCAGCAGGGACGGGAAAGATGGCTGAACAACTGTTGGCGGGACAGGTGGCGCTGGTGACCGGGGCCAACTCGGGGATCGGCGAGGGGATCGCCCGGGCGCTCGGCGGGGCCGGGGCCGCCGTGGCGGTCAACTACCTGGAAAACCGCGCCGCCGCCGAGCGGGTGGCGCGCGGGATCGAGGAGGCCGGCGGCCGGGCGATGACGGTCCAGGCCGATGTCACCGCTGAGGAAAAGGTGCGGGAGATGTTCCTCGAGGTGATCGCCCGCTTCGAGCGGATCGACATCCTGGTCTCCAACGCCGGGGTGCAGGATGGCGCGCCATTGCCCGAGCTGACCCTGGAGCAGTGGCGACGAGTGGTCGAGGTCAACCTCACCGGGGGCTTTCTCTGCGCCCGGGAGGCCGCCCGGCATTTCCTGCGCCAGGGGCCCGCGCCCCATTCGAAAGCCGCGGGGAAGATCATTTTCATCAGCTCGGTGCACGAGGCGATCCCCTGGGGCGGCGAGGCCAACTACGCCGCCAGCAAGGGCGGGCTGATGCTGTTCATGAAAAGCATCGCCCAGGAGCTGGCCCCGCGACGGATCCGGGTCAATGCGATCGGCCCGGGGGCGATCCGCACCGGTCTCAACCGGCGGGACTGGGAGCGGACGGCGGACCGGGAAGCCGGGACGAAGCTGATCGCCTGCGGGCGCTGGGGCGAGGTGGCGGACATCGCCCCGGCGGCGGTCTGGCTGGCCTCCGATGACTCGGACTATGTGGTCGGCACCACCCTGTTCATCGATGGCGGGATGCTGCTGTACCCGGAGCACGGGCGGGGGGTAGAGGGGTAGCGCCGGACGCGCCGGCGGAAACGGGGGCGGGAGCACCCGGCAGACCAAGGGGGCTGTCCCGACAGCATGGGACAGCCCCCCTTCATTATTCCGCCCTGCGCCTGCTTGGCGATGGGAGCGATCTTATCCGGAGCTAACGCCGGTCGAACTCGAGCTCGAGATTGCGGTCCAGCGTGATGGTCTTTTCGCTGGCGCCGACTTTCACCCGGTAGGGCGAATAGTCGGTCCTGGTTCCCGCGGCCAGCTCGTACTGGGGCAGCTCGACACTGAAGGAGTCATCCCCGCCGGTCATCCCGCGGGCGGCCTCGCGGCCGGTCCGGTCCAGCACCACCACCTCGGCCCGGAGACCGGCCCCGCCCGAGGGGTCGGGAACTTTCACCTTCAGGGTCCACCAGAGCGCATAGCTGTGGGGCTGGCCGGAGTCCTCGATCCCGAACTCGCCGTTCTCGACCCGGTTGGAACGGAAGGCGATCCCTCGGGCCAGGGCATCGCTCCGGCCGGGGAACCCGATCCGCACCGGCTTCCAGCCCGGCGGGGCATTGTCGGCCCGGATGATGGTGTTGCCCTCGATCAGCGCGCTGTCGGCCGGGCCATACCAGGTGGCGACCCAGGCCGCCCAGGTGTTGGTGGTGATCCGGTTGTTCTGCCAGACCCCGCCGCTGGGCGCCCCGCCGATGTAGAGCGCCGAGGCGATCCCCTGGTTGCCCGGGCCCTGGTAGTCGACCGTGATCTCGTTGTCGTAGTAGTAGTTCGGCCCGGCCCCGGCGCTGTGGTAGAACGCCCAGGCCATCGGGGTGTAGTCCGGGTGCTCGGGGAAATCGCGGCCGATCACATGGAAGCGGTTGCGGTAGACCCGGTTGCCGTAGCAGCCTTCCGGCGATCCGGCCCGCGCGTCGTAGTCGGCGATGCGGATCCCGGTGGTGCTGTACTCCTCGTGCCCGTACTCGCAGGTGGGCGGCGAGGCCTCGACCCGGAAGTCATTGTCGAAGATCTCGATGAACTTGTGGCGGAAAATCTCGACCCCGGAGCCGACCTCGGGCTCGAACCGGTTGCGGTAGATCCGGGAGCTGTCGCCGCGGGCCATGATCGCGTAGTGGTTGGTGACCATCTGGCGGTTGACAAACAGGTTGTCGCGGATCTCGCTGCGCAGGCCGAACTGGGCCAGGCAGCCCTGGCCGCCGATGAATTCGCAACTGTCGACCAGCGAGGGTTCGAGCCCCCGCAGCACCACCGCGTGCTCGGAGATGTGACGGTTGATGATGAAGGGGTTGTCGACCTCGAACCGGCAGTGGGTGAGTCGGCCGAACGGGATGTCGACCGCGTTGGCGTTGATCCCCTGGTTGACCACGGTCACGTTTTCCAGCACCACCTCCACCTCGGGGGCGGTGGACTGGATGCCCCAGGAGAGCACCCCGCGCGCCGCCGAGCGGATCGTGCCGTTGCGGATCACCACCCGGCCCGGCCCGTCGACCCGCGGCACCCCGGCCCGCAGGCTGTCGCGGGTGCCCGGCGCCCGCTCATCGTAGAACGCGAAACGGTGGCCCGCGTA
The DNA here is from genome assembly GCA_963752515.1 of Candidatus Glassiibacteriota bacterium. Lineage (GTDB taxonomy): Bacteria > Gemmatimonadota > Glassbacteria > GWA2-58-10 > GWA2-58-10 > CAVVYO01. The sequence goes on from CAVVYO010000003.1 coordinate 155,939, forward strand.
GAGGTCATCGTTGTGGACCCAGGGATAGATCCGGCCGATGATCGCCACGCCGGCATCCAGGGCCGGGCGCAGGTCGATATGGTCCACCAGGCAATCGGTCTCGGCCCGGACCCGCACCCGGTAGCGCCCGGCGGGCAGGCCCGAGAGGTGGGCGGTGACAAAGCCCCCGCCCAGGCGCGGCGAGCGGCGCTCGATCGGGCAGCAGACCCGCGCGCTGTCGCCGAAATCCTGCTCGCAGCGCACCGGCTGGCCCTGCTCATCCTCGACATACAGGCTCACCGCCATCTCCTGCTTCAGCACCCCGCAGATCGCCAGGTAGGAGCGCTCCGCCAATGGCAGCTCGACCCAGCCGGAGACAATTTCATCCCCGGCGGCCAGGCGCAGGATCTTTTCCCCGGTGAAGACGTGCACCTCGCGGGTGCTCTCCAGCTTCGCCCCCGGGGCCAGCGACCGGTCCCAGCCCTCCAGTCCCTCCTCGAAATCGTAGTTGGGGACATGGCCGTAGCCGCCAGCGGCGAAAGTCAGGGTGTGGCCGCCCAGGTCCAGCACCACATCCTTGCCCAGGTAGAGCGCGGTGCCGGGAGCGCTGAGGTCGGCCGCCAGATGGTAGGTGGTCCCGGGCCGGTCGTAGCTGCCGGGCTGGTCGATCTCGACCACCCGCCCCTCGCCGCCGGCGCAGGCCAGTCCCAGCATGGCCGCGGCCCCGATCAGAAGCATCGAACTGCGCATTATCCATCCTTTCCGCAGGGGAGAACCTCAAGCGCGTGTTGAAAAAGAAGAAAAAACACAACCCCCTGTTTCCCCCTTTGGTAAGGGGGATGCTAAGACACACCCCCCGGTCCCGGTAATACCGGGACCACCCCCCTCCAGGGGGGACTTTAAAGACACAACCTCCGGTTTCCCCCTGTGGTAAGGGGGATGCTAAAGACACACCCCCCGGTCCCGGTAATACCGGGACCACCCCCCTCCAGGGGGGACTTTAAAGACACAACCTCCGGTTTCCCCCTTTGCCAAGGGGGATTTCAATGCCGCCATCGTGCGGCAGGGGAGGAAGGCCAAGGGCCGTGTCGCTTCGCTCCAGGCCTGATGGCGAAAGACTTCGACACAATTTTAAAAGCTATCCACGAAGGCACACCAGGAATAAAACCTTCGTGAACCTTGGTATCCTTCGTGGATAACTTTTTTCGGAATGCCATTACGACAGTGCAATGCCGGCGGACCGGATCACCGGTCCAATCTGCGCTCACTTGTGCGGCGGGGCCAGGTAATCCTGCACATCCAGCCAGTGCTCGCGCATGATCTTGGTCTTCTGCCGCAACTGGCCCACCAGGTCCGGGCCCATCAGGAACGTGTCCTCGTAGCGCGGGTCTTTCGCCCGGGCCACCAGCTCCAGGCCGCCCGCCTCCAGCAGGGCGATCAGCTCGTGGGTGTTGTCGAGCTCATCGCGCATGATCGCGTTCCATTCCAGGTTGCCGGGATCGCCCTCCCAGGAAGCGACTTTGGCCGGAAGGCGCTTGGGGCCGTTCAGGATGTCGGCGTACTTGTCACGCAAGAGCTGAGCGTGGAAGAAGTTGTGGATCGAGCGCACCTCGTGGGCCCACATCCGCACGCTCAGGCCCATCTTGCGCAGGAACTCGCCCTCCGGGGCCCCCTCCAGGTGCTGCAGGGTGGCGCCGGCCCGGTCGGCCATCGCCAGCGCGCGCCGCAGCGCGGGATCGTCCCAGTTCGTGGTGGCGCTCATCCGCCCGCCGTGGAAATCGATATAATCCATCCGCGCCTCGCTCTGGCGCGGGTTGAAGACATAGGGCAGGAAATAGCGCTCCTCCTCGGGGGTGAGCAGCTCGGGCTTGAGCACCAGGGGTCGGTTGAGGTGGCGCATCGAGACCCCGCAGTAGAACTCGCTGTAATTGGCGAACGCGCCGGCGAGCGCATTTTTCAGCTCGAACGCCCGGTTGATGTCGTACAAGCGCCTCGAACACCTGCTCGCGGTTGGCCTCGCCGCCCCAGCGCCCGGCATACTCGCGCAGCCGCTCCAGCCGCCCGATGAGGCCCGGAGCGACCGGGCGGTCCATGCAATCGGTGGCGATCTCGACCAGCTTGGCCAGCGCCTCCGGGGTATCATCGCCCCGGCTGTACATGGCCGAGAGGCTGAAAGAGATCCCCCTGGTCCGGGAGGGGTCGTAGCGCGCCATCGACTCGACCGCCGAAAGCACATCGATGATCCCCAGGAACGGCCAGGTGGCGTTGATCTCGCGTCCCCAGGCCGATCGTGCCGGGAGTCGAGCGCAGATAAGTGTTCTCCGGCAGCATCGGCCGGACCACATCCTCCTCGTTGCGCCAGAAATTGACATTTCCCCAGATCAGGGTGATATCGCCGCCGCCCTGCGATCGCGCCGCGGTGGACAGCATTGCTGTAGTCTGAGCGCCCGGTCGCCGGCGGTGAGGCCCTGGCAGTGATTCGGGCCGTTGGGCCCGGGATACAGCGCCTCGGCCCAGCAAAGCCCGGCCCCGGCATCGTTGGTGCCGGTGATCATCACCGTGATCCGGGGACGTTGCGCTTGATCTCGGCCATCATCGAGCTGACCATCTCCCGGGTCTCCGGCTGGTCCAGGCACATGCTGAAAGCCTCGCCCGCGGTCCAGTTGCTGCGGCGCGGGTGGTCCACCCGGGGGCCGCGGTACTGCGGGTATTTCTGGAAAAACGCCTCGGGCAGGTAGTGCGAGTTCTTGCCCTCGAATATGCCCTCCAGCCCGAGCTGCCGATCAACGCCGCCCGCTCCAGCATCAGCTTGCGGTTGGCTTCCACAAACTTCGGGTCGATAAACGGCTTGATCTTTTCGTGGGGATAGAACATCCAGGGGGTGGGGACATAGCAGGCGTATTCACGCCAGGGGCAGCCGCCCTCCGGGAAATTCCGCCAGTCCTTGTCGGCCAGGTCGCTGACCGGCATCTGCACCCTTCCGCGGCTTTGAGCGTGGCGGCAATATCGACGTAGGGTTTGAACGAGGCCAGGTCATGGCCGGAGTGCGAGAAGCGGAAAATCATCCCCTCCGCCGCGCACGCCCGGCCGGCGGCTCCCGGTGAGACACACAGCAGCGCCGCGGCGGTCAAGCAGCGCACCGAACGGAATGCCGGAACGATTCATGGGACAAACCCCCAGAAGAGGAAGATAGTGGTAAATCCAGTTCAGATCTTACGTCGTGATCCATCGAACGGAGTTCTGGCATCACACACCCCGGCCCGACCAAGTCGGGCCACCCCCTCCAGAGGGGACTTTTCCGCCCGTGGCCCAGATGCTTGCGCCAATGCCGGGGCGAAGTGGCAAACAGTCCCCCCTGAAAGGGGGGTGACGGCGTCAGAGCCGGCGGGGTGCGATGGCTGCCACTACCCCGGCGGCGGTCACCGCTTATGGAGTCCCCGGCTCAATCAGATGTTACCTGCCGGACAGGCAATAGGGCAAGGCCTCCGTGAAAAGATGAGCTCACTTGAGCGGAGGAGCCAGGTAATCCTGCACGTCCAGCCAATGCGCGCGCATGATCTTCGCTTTTTGCCGCAGCTGGCCCACCAGGTCCGGGCCCAGGATGAAAGTATCCTCGTGGCGGGCATCCGGGGCGGTGAAAACCCGCTCCGCGCCGCCGTGCTCCAGCAGGGCGATCAGCTCGTTGATGTTGTCGAACTCATCGCGCATGATCGCGTTCCACTCCAGGTTGCCGGGATCGCCCTCCCAGGAATCCACTTTGCCCGGGATGCGCTTGGGGCCGTTCAGGATGCGTCGTACTTGTCGCGCAGAAGTTGGGCATGGTAGAAATTGTGGGTGGAGCGCGCGAACTGAGGCCCACAGCCGCAAAGCGGTCGCCTGGCTGCGCAGCCATCTCTCTTCCGGCGCGCCTTGCGCCCCCTCCAGCAATGGCGGCCGCGCTGAGGGCCGGCACAGCGAGCGCCGCAGACCGCCATCATTCCAGGTCTGCGGGCCCCTCATGCGCCCGCCGTGCTGATCGATATAGTCCATTCGCGCCTCGTTGATTCTCGGGTTGAAAACATGCGGGCAGGAAATAGCTTTCCTGCCCGGGCGTGAGCAACTCGGGCTTGAGCACCAGCGGACGGGTGATATGGCGCATGGAGACACCCGGAATACTGGGAGCTGTAGTAGCGCGGGGCCGCCGAATTTTTGAGCGCGAAAGCCTGGTCCATCAGGTGTAGAAAGCCTCGAGACACTTTTCGCGCATGGCCTCGCCGCCCCAGCGCTCCGCCAGCCGGCGCAGCTTGGCCGGCGGGCGCTCAGCCCTGGGCCGGCTCGGCGATACAGTCCTCCATGATATCGATAACCTTGTTCAGCGCCTCGACCGGGCGGTGCCGCGGTCGTAGGAGGGCGCAGGCCAATCCACCCGCTCGGTCCGCGGGCTGTTATAGCGCTCCATGAGCTGAAATCACGTCCAGCGGATTGACCAGGCCGATCACCGGATAGGGTCCCCCAGGAGATTGCTCAGTCGCCCGGGATCCTTGAGTGGAGTAAAAGGTGTTTTCCGGCAGATAGGAAGAGAAGCATGTCCTCCTCGTTCTGCCAGAAATTGCTGTCCGCGATGCGCAGGGTGATATCCCCGCCGCCGTCTCTCGCCCCCTGGTGCAGGGCCAGGCAATAGTCCCTCATGCGCTCGCCCACATTGCGGTTGGCGCAGTGCTCGCGGCCCGTTGGGCCCGGAGTACTGCGCGGCGGCCCAGCACAGCCCCCCGCCCGCATCATTGGTCTTGAACAGCACCATCTCCAGCTCGGGGACCGCTTTCTTCAGCTCGGCGATGGACCAGCGGTACATCTCCCGCGATTCCTCGAGGTCGACACAGAGGCTGAACTCCTCCTGTGTTCCGCGGCGGGGGTGGTCGACCCGGGGCCCGCGCAGGTGCGGATATTTCTCGAAGAACGCCTCCGGCAGGAAATTCACCCCGTAGGCCCAGAACGAGGCCCCCAGCCCCAGCTCGCGCACCACCGCCGCTTTTTCCAGCAGCAGCTTGCGGTATGCGGCGACAGATCCGCCGGAATGAACGGCGCGACTTTGGGGTGCGGGAAGAATTTGAAGAAGGTCGGGTTGTAGGAGGCATACTCGTGCCAGGAACTGCCTCCCTCGGGGACGGTATACCAGCACTTGTCGGGCAGGGTGCTGACATTTATCTGGACCCGGCCGTAGGGTTTGAGCCGGGCGGCCAGCTCGGCGTTGGCGCGGAAATTGGCCATGTCATGGCTGGCGACGATACAAAATTGAAAGTTTTCCGGCGGCGGCCGCGGTGGAAGGCGCGGCCTGAACGAGAGCCAGCGCCGCCAGAGCGGACACCACACCGGAGCGAATGATATTGCGCAATCCAGACTTCAAAGTTGTCTCCTTCGGGCTGAGATTCAGAAGTGTGCTGAAAAAGGTTGGAAAACACAACCCCCTGTTTCCCCCTTTATTAAGGGGGATTTAAAACCGCCACTGCAGGCATTGAGGCGACGAAAGTCAGGTCTTTCCTCCCCCTTAGCAAAGGGGGACCAGGGGGACTTGATCGAACAGTTCAACAACCTTTAAGGATCTAATGACTACGGTTTTCACCATGAGCTGGTCGTCTTACCGTTCTTTCCGAACATCGGTCTCCTCATCCATACCCAGCGGGCGGGGACCGTAGAGCGGCAGGCTTCCTGCCCCTGCTCGTACGCGCCCAGGTCCGGGGCCTTGCCGCTGAAATCCTCATTGACTCCGGGATCGCCTGGCCGGCATCCATCGGCGACCGTGCCGGCAGCTGAGGCGCAGGTCCGCGGGCTCGCGGGCCGGGAATGCGAGGCCGGGAATGCGGGCTTGTGGCGAAAACGCTCATGTCCACCTGGACCGCGTGCTTCTCGGTGGTCAGCCGGCGAAGGTCCTCCAGGCTTTCGATACTCTGCCTGCCGATAATCCCCTCGAACGGCATGCCTGCCGACTCCGAACCCATCGTAGTCCAGGTCCGTTGTCCATCGGCGCGGCGAAAAGAGACCGCCAGGCCGCGGCCGGTCCCGTATGCCGCCGAGATGCCGCGTAGCCGCCCTGCCCGCCGATAGTCAGGTTGTTGCGGAACTGGACCGCGAGGGGTTGTGCCCCACCATGAAGCCATCACCCACCTTGACCACCGTGTTGTGCAGGACAATGTCGCCTTGGCTGCCCCGGGCCAGTTTGAACGGGGTGTTGATCAGGTTGTACATGACGTTGCGAATGAAATAGGTCGGCCCGCCCAGCCCGGGCTGGCTGCTCAGTCCGATAAAGCAGTTGGTGATCCGGTTGCGCATGATCCGGGCGTTGCCCATGGGTGAAATCCGCCTCGATCGCATCGTCCAGCGCCGTGAGTGATGTCGTTGTTGTAGATATCGATGCAGCGCTGATCGAAGACCCAGAGGTCTTCCATGGTGGAGATGCAGTCGCGGTAACCCGCTGACCTTGTTGTAGGCGATCACGTTGCCGGGGCCGGTCATCTCGATCCCCTCGCCCGACGCAGGAAACGCCCCTCCTTCGTCCACGCAGCAGCCCATCCCATAGCCGGTCCAGGGCATGAGGAGGTGACCGTGTTGTCGGCGATATAGCAGTTTTTCGCGCCCGGAGGGTCTGTGGCGATGATCCCGCACTTGGCGTTGACCGTGCAGTAGCGGACCGCGAGTCCTCGGACCAGCGCAGCTCGACGTGCCGTGGACCGTCAGCCCCTCGAGGATGACGTGCCGGCGGTACTCCAGGCTGATGCTGTCGAACGTGCTGCCGATAGCTCGTGGGCGCCATCGGCGCGCAGGACAGATCGGCCGCCCCGGCTCGCCGTCGCGCGCCAGGCCAAATCACCGTAGCAGCCCGGGCGACAGCCAGGATGATGTCCCCCGGCCGGGAGAAAGCGAGCACCTCCTCTGAATTGCCGGGGTTGGCCGGCTTTTTGACCTTTGCCTCGGCGGCGGGACGCGGCACCGGGCGGGTCGGCGCTGTCACCACCCGCTCTTTTTTCCCGCCATCGGGATCGGAGGCTCAGCCGGATCTCGTATTTCGTCGCCGGGCTTCAGGTCGAAGATGCTGCCGGAGAGCTTGTTCCCCCAGTGGTAAATCGGGTTGGTGCCGGTGCTGTTGCCGGCCGGGATGCGGCGCAGGGGCATCCCCTCCCGCCAGTGGGTTTCCCCGGCGATGCGGTACTCGACCACGCAGGCGGCATTGAGGTTGTCATCGCCCTCGAGCAGCCATTCCACCGCCAGGTTGGTCAGGGTGGGGTAAGGGGTGGTGAGCTCGCCGGGGAGGGTCCGGTTCTCGGCCCGGATGGCGACAGCGGCGGCCAGGCCGGCCAGCCAGAGGATGGAAAGTTGTTTGATCATCTAGCCAAGCCTCGCTTCAAGCTGAGGTGGAAGGGTGGCCCCAAAAGGTTGAGGAATCCCCTGCTGTTTTCTAACCTCTTTATATTTTCCATTTTCCAAGACCGGATTGCAGGTCGGGGAGCCCGGCGCTGGCGTAACTGGTTGGGCGGCAGGCTGTCAAGTCCCCCCTTGAGGGGGGAGGGCAGCTTTAGCTGCCAGGGGGGTGTGATGGCTGTCACTGCACCGGCGGCTGGGGCCGCGCCTTGGCATGACACCCCCGGCCCCGCTGGCAGCGGGGCCACCCCCCTTGAGGGGGGAGCTTGCTTGCTTCGCCCTGGTGCTGATGATTGCCCCGGGCCTCAGGGCTGCTGCCAGTAGAGCTCCTCATCCACGCCCTCGGGGCGCGGACCATAGTGCGGGATCGGCTTGCCCAGCTCGTAGGCGCCGATGTCCGGGCCCTGGCCGGTGAAATCATCGTTGAGGTTGGGCAGCAGCAGCGCCGCATCCACCGCGGGCGAGCCCGGGGCCAGCCGCAGGTCGGCCGGCTCGCGCACGATGAACATCGGCAAGGGCAGCTCCACCGGGGCGGCGAAAGTGCTCAGGTCCACCTGGATGCTGTGCGGGCCGCCGCTGAGCTGGCGCAGCTGCTCCAGGCTCTGGAACTTGTCCCGGCCGATCACGCCGGCGAATGGCACCTGGTGCACCCCGATCGCGTTGTAGTCGAAACGGCTGCCCTGCCGCAGCGAGAAGCCCGGTAGGTTCACCGCCAGCCCGGGACCGCCGCTGTAGCGCCCTTTCTTCTGGTCGGCCGGGCCGGCCATCGACAGGTTGTTGAAGAAATCGTTGCGGAAATACTCCCGCAGCCCGTGATGCTCGAAGAACCCATCCCCGGCGCGCACCGAGCTGTTGTGCAGGAAGAGGTTCCCGTAGCTCAGGCGCTCCAGCTTGTAGGGGGCGTTGGAGATGTTGTACATCGCGTTGCGGATGAAGTAGACCGGCCCGCCCAGGCCCGGCTGGCTGGACAGGCCCATCCCGCAGTTGGTGATCCGGTTGCGCATGATCCGGCAGTTGGCCATGCAGAAATCGGCCTCGATCCCGTCATCCGGCCCGACCGCGATCTCGTTGTTGTAGATGTCGACACAGCGCTGGTCGTAGACCCAGAGGTCCTCCATCGTGCTGATGCAGTCGCGGTAGCCGCTGACCTGGTTGTAGCAGATCACGTTGCCGGGACCGGTCAGCTCGATCCCCTCACCCTGATTGGCCGCGCCGCCGTAGGGGCTGCTCGAGCCGGTGCCCTCCAGGGTCCAGGGCATCACCCAACTGACCGTGTTGTCGGCGATGTAGCAGTTCTTGGCCCCCGGCTGCTGCTGGGCGACAATCCCATAGCGGGCGTGGACCGTGCAGCGGCGCACCGTGACATCCTCGGCGTGGCGCAGGTTGACCGTACCCATCACGGTCACTCCCTCGAGGATCACGTGGCTGACCGGCAGGGCGGCGCTGTCGAAAGTGGCGTTGATGAGGTCATGGCTGCGGTCGGAGCGGATGACAAGCGGCCGGCCCGGCTTCCCGCCGCGTTGCAGCGTCAGGTCGCCATAGTAGCCGGGGGACAGCAGCAGAATGTCGCCGGGACGGGCGGTGAGCAGCGAGTCCCGGAACGTGACCGGGGTGCAGCGGCGGACCACCGCATCCGGGGCGGGCGCGGGCACCGGCCGGGTGCGGGCGGTGACAATCGTGTCGGCCCGGCCGCCATCCGGGTCGCGCAGGCTGAGCCGGAGCTGGTACTCGGTGTCCGGCCGCAGGTCGAACACGCTGCCGGCGTGCATGTTGGGCCAGCGGTAGGTGGGCCAGGTGCGGTCGCGGGTATTGTCGCCGGGAATCCGCACCAGGGGCATCGCCGCGCGCCAGGCGCTCTCGCCTGCCGCGCGGAAGGCGACTTGCACCACCCCGTCCAGGTTGTCATCGCCCTTGATCTCCCACTCCACCGCCAGGTTGGTGAGGGTGGGATACGGCAGCTCGATCCGGCCCGGGATGGTCTGGTTTTCGGCGACAGCGCTGCCGGCCAGGGTGAGCGCGGCAGCCGCCGCCAGGATCAGTGTTCGCATCGGCAGTCCATCCTTTTGTTAGAGCGTGTGATGAACTTGGTGTAGGTGTCTGGGCAGTGCGGCCGGCAAAGGCACACCCCCCGGCCTCGCTTAGCCTGGAAACCACCTGACGTTGTAGGGGCCGGACCCTGTGCCGCCAGGGCGGCCACGGGGGGCCGCCCCTGCACTGGACTGAGAACAGGCTTCGGCCGAAGCCGGACCAATCCCCCTTACCAAAGGGGGACACCGGGGGTGGTGTTCTTTCCCACTCCTGAGTGCATCACACCCGCTAATACCAGGTTGACAATGACGCTGTGAAGACGCCCTCCGGCCCCCCTCCCCCCTTCCCAAACTTTTTCGCTGGAAAAATTTATCTCAGCCGGTATCAAACCACACCCCGGCGCGGGGCGCGGTGAAAGGAACGGTTCAGCGGGCGGCCGCCCGGGAAGCCCCGGCGGCGACAGCATCCGGCGCGGTGCGGAAGCGGAAGACCGGGCTCCAGTCGCCCCAGACCCCGCGGTGGTCCCGGGCCCGCAGCTTCCAGTAGTACATCGTGTCCGGATTGAGCCAGCCCTCCGCGAGCCGCCACTCCGGCCGGCCCGAGCGGGTCTCCTTGTGCAGGGCGGTGGCCAGCGGCCAACGGCACTGCGGGTCCCACGAGATCAGCACCTGGTAGTTGTCCACCCGGTCGCCCTGGTCCGGGTCGGACGGAGCGCTCCAGCGCAAGCGCGGGGCCAGCTCCTTGATGGTCGCGCCGGCGGCGGGATACAGCGGCTTGCCCACCACCGCGGGCGGATGGTTGTCGGTGCGCTCGCGCCAGCGGTGGGTGATCTTCACCCGGTGCGGCCCGGAGGTCTCGTCCCGGTAACGGATCACGTTGCGGCCCAGCTTCAGGGCGGGCAGACTGTTGGGGGCCACCTGGATCTCGGCCGTCATTTCCACCGACTCCAGCCCGCTCTGGGTCGGCGGCTGGTTCCGCTCGTCGGCGCAGAAGTTGAACTCGAAGCTGTAGTCGTGGCGGCCGCGCTCCTCGCCGGGATAGAGCACTTCATTCAGGTCGATCTCGGCCTCGAGGCTGCCGGTGGCTCCCTCCGGGGCGCGCCAGATCGTGCGGCTGACCGGCCCGTTGGTGCTGTTCACCGTGATCGAGAGCTGGTCCCAGTCGCCGGCCGCGCCGCGGTAGAGGCGGGCTTTCAGCTTGCCGCCGAGGATGGTGTAAGGGGTCTCGGTGTGCAGGATCGCCCGCTCGGGCAGGTCGTAGAGCCCGCCCTGCTTGTGGCGGACATGCACCGCCGGGGCCTCGCCGTCCAGCACCTGGAACCCCGGGGCCTGGTTGGCGTTGAAGAAGCCCGGGGTGAGCTTGGAGGTAAGCTCGGGCTTCCAGATCAGCTGGCCATCGCCGTAACGCACCGGGCGGCCGTCGTAGAAGCCGCCGCGCCGTTCGGCGCCTTTCGGCTGATAGCGGTAAAACTTCTCGCCGCCGCTCCAGTTGCGCACCAGCTTCTCGCCGGGGCGCAGGGTCATCGCCATGCGGTGGGGCTCGCCGGCGAAACGGTCGTAGCCGGTCTGGACGTAGCACTCATCCGCGCCGTGGTAGTAACGGTAGCCGCGGATGCGGAGCCCATCCTGGGAGGTGTCGGCCCGGGTCTCGTCCTCGCTGACAAACACCAGCGGGGCGGCGCGGTTGCGGCCGGAGAACGCGGTCAGGTTGGCCTTCTCCTCCAGCCCCTCGCTGATCTGCTGGTCCGCCCAGAGCTGCTCGACCGAGGCGATGGTGCGGTTATCGCTCATCAGGTAGTACTTGCCGATGTCGCTGTCGAGCATGTGCCAGGCGTTGTGGTAGAAAGCCTCGGTGACCGTGTGGTGCCAGACCTCCCAGACCCGCGCCGGGACCCCCGCCGCCCGGCAGAGGCCGGTGAACACCGTGCTGTGGTAGGCGCAGTTGGAGTAGCCGTAGACATTCAGCGCCACCACCGGGTGGTGGGTCTCGCGGTCCCCCGTGGAGCCGGTGTGGTGGAAGTTGGTGCGGACAAACTCGTAGATCGCCAGGGCCTTTTCCTCATCGGTGGCGCAGCCGCGGGTGACCTCCGCGGCGATGGTCTCGGCATCGAACCAGTCGTACCGGCCATCCACCGTGATCCGCGGGTTGACCAGCGGGTGCCTCGCCCAGGTTCTCGATGATGATCGTCTCGTTGACCGGGTCGCGCCAGCCCCCGACCTCGATCTCGTAGCTGTAGTCGTTGACCTCGACGATCTGCGAGAACTCCCCGGCCGCGGCGGGGACAGCCCCGGCGGCCAGGCCGACAGCGAGCGCGGCGGCCAGGGTGAGGGTCCGGCGGCAGGGCTGGGGCATCGGCGGTCTCCTTCTGCGGGGCGGCTCGGGCCGGCAGCGCCGCTTGGGATGCAAAAAACCCCGGCCGCAAGGCGCGACCGGGGATTGGATTAGCGGGTGATCCTGATGTCGTCGATCCAGATTTTCTGCGGGTGCGGCACGCCCGGCCCATAGTAGGGCAGCATCAGGAACTGGTTGATCTTCATCCCCGGGTTGGCGCCGGTGCGCATCATCACGTCCGTGTGCTCGATCACCAGCTTGCCATCGTACCACAGCCGCAGCACCCCGTCCGCCACGCCCTTGCCATCGCGGAGGCCGTTGAGCTTGAAGAACGCCCGGACCTGGTGCCAGTTGCCCTGGTAGCGCGGGCTGGCCGGATCGGCGGTGAACCAGTCCTCGGCGGTCTTCCAGTTCTTGCCGTTGCGGTAGACCTGGCCGGCATCGGTGCCGATTGCATAGCAGTCGCCCTTGTAGCTATCGCTGTCGCCATTGCCGCCGGCCACCGCCCGGAACTCGGTGATCGCGGTCAGGTCCTGGCGCACGCGCTGCTGGTCCATGTTGAGCCCATCCTGGATCCCCAGCACCGCCTTGCGGTCGATCGCCTCGATGTAGAGGGTGAGGTGGGTGTGGGCGGGCCCCCAGGCGGGCTGATCGGCCGTGGTCATGAACAGGAACTCGTGGGGGTGCCAGCCCCGGCCGGTCCAGGTCCAGTCGGCGGAGTGCTTGACCTGGTAGGTCAGGAAGACACTGTCGCTGGCGGGGAACAGCACCCGGCCGCCCCGGCCCTCGCAGACCGTGTCGCCGGTTTTCTTCCAGTCCCAGACGCAGGCGGACCGTCCGCCGGTGCGCTCCGTGTCCGTGATCTCGATCTGGGGGTTGTCGTACCAGCCGCGGGCGGCGAAAGCCGTATCCTCGAACGTCTCCTCGAACAGCAGCTCCTCGGCCGCGGCCGGGCGGACCGCCAGCAGGGCCAGGACCGGCAGCAGCCGGATCAGGTGGTTCGCGCTCACTCCATCCTCCTTCGAGGGGAAAGGTGCGGTTTCAGTTTCCCGCCACCCGTGGCGGCAGGTTCAGCGCCTCGGGGACAGTCACGCAGCGGCGGAATTTTTCCGGAGCGCCCTGCAGCTCGTAGATGTCGCGGGTATAGTCGAACTCCGCGGCCGGCTCGCTCAGGAAGACCAGCTCGCGCGGGGCCAGCAGCGCCAGGGCCTGGGGGATGTCGGTGTAGCGCAGGACATTCAGGAACAATGGCCCGGTGGTGTGGCTGGCCGGCGGGTCCTTGAGGATCACCCGGGTCACCCGCTCATCCAGCAGGGCGGCATAGGCGGCGATGATCCCGGCCTCGCCCCGGCCGGCCAGGGTCAGGCCCCGGCCGCTGAAATCCGGGCGGGAGGCGAGGTAGTCCACCGCGCAGAGGACATCGTGCAGCCGCATCTCATCCACCGTGCGGCCGAGCAGCATCGCCGAGCGCTGATAGCGGCGGTTCCGGTTCCAGTTCCACCGATGGTCGGCGCCGATCCCGCGCGGCCAGACCTGGTGGCGGCTGGAGGCATAGCCGGCGAAAGGATAGGCTTTCATGAAGTTCCACATCCCGCCATCCTCGGTGTCGCCGCCGGAGGCCACCAGCAGGATCGCATCCTGTTTCGGGCCATCCGACTCCGGCACATAGGAGATCACCCCGATCCGGATCCCGGGCTCGGTTTCCAGCACCGCCGCGCCATGCTCGCCCGCGGCGACCTTGCTCCAGCGCACCGCCGGCCGGTTGCGGAAAACCACCTCGCGCAAGGCCCGCAGCACTTCCTGCCGTTTCGTCTCCCAGGCGGCGCGGCCGGCCGGGCGCGCCAGGGTCGCGCGCGGGACCAGCAGCTCCTGGATCCGGCTGTTGATGTTCTCCGGGTGAGCGCCGAACTGCCCGCCCAGGGCCGCCAGCTCGGAAGGGGGGATGCGCTCGAACGGCCGCTCGCGGACCGTGGTCTTTTTGCCTTTCAGCCAGCGGTCGCTCCACTGGACCGCCTGCTCCCGCTGCGGCTGGTAGTAGTCGTGGGGCCCGCCGACCTCGACCATCGCGGTCTTTTCGGGGATGCCGAACCAGGAGAAAATGGTTTTGGTCCGCTCGAAAACGTAGTTGTAGCTGACCGATGGGTAGTAGGCATCCCCGGTGGAGCAGTGCAGCAGCAGCGGCCGGGGGACAATCAGCGCGGCCAGGGTGGTCCAGTCGTGACGGTAGGTGTTGATGAAGTAGGCGCAGTCGCAGGCCATGCGCTGCAGGTCGAGCCCGATGTGGTCGGCGACCGAGGCGGTGGCGGCGGCAGGCTGGATGACAGCGATCCGGGGGTCGGCCGCGCCGGTCATCCAGCTCAGGTGGCCGCCGCCCGAGACCCCGTTGATTGTCAGCCGCCGGCCATCCACATCCGGGCGGCCCAGCAGGTAGTCCACCCCGCGCATCGCGTTCCAGACCTCGATCCCGATCGGGGTGTAGCCGCGGGAGAACCAGTCGTAGTGCTCCCAGGCGTGGGTGCCGCGGTGCACGCCGAACACCTCGGCCACCTGGATCGGGTCGATCACCAGGCAGATGTAGCCGCCGCGGACCCAGGGGATCGCGAATTCCTGGCGCAGGGCCTTGGCCCCGAACTCATCCGCGGAATGGCCCGGGCCCCAGACCAACGCCGGAAATGGTCCCCGGCCCTTGGCGGGCTTGTAGAGATTGGCGGTGACATAGCAGCCGGGCAGGCTCTGGAAGTAGAGCACCTCGACCGTGTACTCGCCCCGGTCGATCGTGCGCACGACTGTCGCCTGGAGCGGGGTGCGTTCGGGCAGGGGATCGAGGCCGATCATGAACATGAACTCGCGATGGAGCCGGTCGCGCTGCGCCTCCAGCTTCTCGCGGCTGCCGATCCGCTCCCAGGCCTCATCGGCCAGACGCCGGCCCTCGGCGGTCAGGAACGCCTCCATCGCTTCCGGATCGACCGAGAGGTTCTCGAGGTCGGTGATCTGGGCGCGCAAGCCCGCGCCGGCGAGCAGCAACAGCGCGCAAATCGCGGCGACTCCGGCTCGGGGCAAACGCGGCATGGCTGGCATGGGGACTCCTTGACCGCGGAGGGTGAGCGATGGCAGGGGCCCGCAAGACTCCCGGTCGGGAGGTCTTGCGGGCCCGGTGCTACAGGCGGGGATTCTCAATTCCGACAATACCGCTCGCAATTCTGAGAATGGCGCGACTCGCCGTCGATCCGTAAACCATGTCAATTCAGTATTTGGCCATTCCCTGGAATCCCGTTCGGATCAGCATTGCAATAACCGTGCGCGATTTTATTGGCTCATCCGTATTTTCCGGAAAGAGGCAGCGAGGGGTCAAAATCCCGACTATCCTTGTAATCCCTAAAGCCTTACGGCCTTTTTACTTTTTGTGACCAAAAAGTAACAAAAAGTCTCTTAAAGCGGGGCCGCGAAGCTGAAATAGCACCAAGATTTTCAATCGGCAACGGTGTGCCCGAGGGAGCCAGCCGCTTCCTCGGTGCTCGCCGCGTTCGCGCCATCCCTGGCGCTGCACGCATGGCCTGCCGGGCTCGCTCATTCCACAACAGCCGCGATGGAAATTGAGCGGTAATGGCACCGCTTGCTCTTGCCTCCAGCCGCGGCCCAAAAGCCCCCCCACCCCCTACCGGCAGCCCTTTCGCCAAGGCCAAGCCTTTCCTCCGCTCGGGCCGGAACAAGTCGCAGAGGCGGGACAAGTCCAAACCCTGCAATGGGTTACTGGTTTTCTCCTGTCGCCCGGCTCAGGGCTTCAGGTTCAGGGCCTGGGTGACAGTCGAGCAGCGGCGCAAAGCGCTCCCGGCCCCCATCAGCTCGTAGACCTCCCGCGTGTAGCCGAACTCGGCGGGCTGGTGCGAGAGCAGGACCAGCTCGCGCGGGGCCAGCATCGCCAGGACCTGGGGGATGTCGGTGTAGCGCAGCACGTTGAGGAAGATCGGCCCCTCCTCGTGACTGACTGTCGGGTGCTGCAGGATCACCCGGGTGATCCGCTCATCCAGCAGGGCGGCGTAAGCGCCGAGGATCCCGGCCTCGCCCCGGCCGGCGACAGTGATCCCCGAGCCATCGTAGTCCGGCCGGGAGGCGATCTGCTCCACCGCGGCCAGGATGTCGTAGAGCCGCATCTCATCCAGGGTGCGGCCGAGCACCATCGCCGTGCGCTCGAAATGCTTCCTGGTGACAGCATCCCAGAGCCCGGCCCCGACCCCGCGCGGGTAGAGCAGGTGCCGCGAGGCGACATTGCGCTGGAACGGGTACTTGTTGAGGTAGCTCCACATCACATCATTGGGCTTGTCCCCCGGGGAGGCGATGTAGAGCAGGGCCGGCAGGCGCGGGCCCTCCTCCTCCGGCACATAGGAGAGCATCCCGACCTCGACCCCGGGCTCGGTCTCGAGGGTGCAGGTTTCCCGCTCGCCGCGCTGGGCGACCCGCACGTTCGCGGGGCGGGGCAGGTTGCGGAAGACCACCTCGCGCAGGTTTTTCAGCACCTCGGCCCGCCTGGCCTCCCAGGCCGGGCGGTCGGCCGGGCGCTCCAGGGCGGCGGTGGGGATCAGCAGCTCGTGGATCCGCGGGTTGATCGCATCTTTCGGCGCGGCGAACAGGCCGCCCAGGGCCGAGAGCTGCGCCTCGGGCAGGTTCTCCACCTCCGGCTCCCGCACTTTCCGGTTGCGGCCGAAGAACCAGCGGTCATTCCAGCGGATCGCCTGCTCGCGCTGCTCCTGGGTGTAGCCGTGCGGCCCCGCGACCTCGTCCATCGCCACCTTGTCCGCCGCGCCATACCAGGAGAAAATCGTCTTGGCCCGCTCCAGCACCTGCTTGTAGCCGACCGGCGGATAGTAGTCATCGCCGGTGGAGTTGTGCATCAGCAGCGGCCGGGGGGCGATCAGCGCGGCCAGGGTGGTCCAGTCGTGACGGTAGGTGTTGATGAAGTAGGCGCAGTCGCAGTGCATGCCCTGCAGGTCGAGCTTGACATGGGTCTCGACATCGGCGGTGCCGGCCGCGGGCTGGACCACCGCCAGGCGGGGATCGGCCGCGCCGGCCATCCAGCTCAGATGGCCGCCGCCGGAGACCCCGGTGATCCCGATCCGCTCGGGAGCGATGTCGCCGCGGCTCTGGAGGTAGTCCACCGCGCGCATCGCGTTCCAGACCTCGATCCCGATCGAGGTATAGCCGCGGGCGTACCAGTCGCGCAGCTCCCAGGCGGCGGTGCCGCGGTGGACCGCGAACACCTCGGCCACCTGGACCGGGTCCAGCAACAGGCAGGCGTAACCGTTGCGGGCCCAGCCGGCGCCCATCCGCTGGAGGCGCGTCTTGGCGCCGTACTCATTGTCCGTGGAGTGGCCCGGACCCCAGATCATCGCCGGGAAAGGCTTGCGGCCCTTGGCCGGCAGGTAGAGGTTGGCGGTGACATAGAACCCAGGCAGGCTCTGGAACTGCAGCACCTCGACCGTGTAGTCGCCGCGGTCGATGCTGCGGACCACTTGCGCCTGGAGCGGGGAGCGCTCGGGCAGGGGCCAGAGGCCGATCATGAACAGGAACTCGCGGCGCAACTGGTCGCGGCCGGCCTCCAGCTTCTCGCGGCTGCCGATCCGCTCCCAGGCCTCGCGGCCGGCCCGCTCGCCCTCGACCGCCAGGTAGCGGTTGAGGCCACGGTGTCGAGCGACACCTGTTCGATCTCCAGCGCCCAGCCCCGGCGCAAACAGGCACAGGAACAGGAGCGCCGCGTTCAGCAGCGCCATTGCCGGCTTCGGGCCTTTGATTGCGGTCATCGTTTTCTCCCTTGATTCGGCGGTGGCGACTTCAATCTCCTCCGGAGCTGATGCTGACCGGCTGACCGATCCACAAGTAATCGGACGATGCACATCACTCAAGTATATTCAATATATTTTGTTTGTATAAAGTTACTCCTGATCCTGCTCAAGTGCTTGTGCAGCTTGGAAGGGTGTTGACAAATGCATGAAAATACACAACCCCCTGTGTCCCCCTTTGTTAAGGGGGATTTTCGCTGCTTCACAACCCCCTGTGTCCCCCTTTATTAAGGGGGACTTCACTGCCGCTACTGACCGGCAGTTGAGGGCGGTAAATGGTCCGGGTGTTTTCTGCCTTTTCGCACTTGAGTCAAGGGCCTGGCTCAAATCGAACTATCGAAAAGTTTTGGAAAGTGGAAAGGGGGTCTGGGGGGAGGGAGGAAACCTTTTCCAAAAGGTTTTCTCCCTCCCCCGGATCGCCTTGGCCTTACCGGGTCCCGGCCGCGGTGGTGAACGAGAAGACCTGGCTCCAGGGGCCGACCGCCCCTTGGGCATCGCGCGCCCGCACCTTCCAGTAGTAGGTGGCGCCGGGGTTGAGGAAGCTCTCCGGGACCCGCCACGCGGCAACCGGTCCGCCGACATTGCGCCAGAGGCTGGGGGAGAGCGGCCAACGGCAGTCGGGTCGGGCGCTGACCAGCACCTGGTAGTCCCGGATGCTGTCCCCGGCATCCGGGTCGGCCGCCGGCTCCCAGCTCAAGGCGGGGGCCAGGCTGCTGAAACTGGCGGGCGAGGTGGACTTGCCCACCGCCGCCGGAGCATGGTTGTCGCCGCGCTCGATCCAGCGGTGAGTGATCGCCAGCTTTGCCCCCGCCGGGCTGGAGTCGCGGTAACGGATGATGTTTTTTCCCAGCGACAGCGCCGGCAGGCTGTGGGGCGAGACCTGCAGGTCGACCGCCAGCCGCAGGCCATCCAGCCCGCTCTGGGTGGGCGGATCGGCCTCGGCGTTGCCCTTGATCGCGAAGGCTAGGGCCCAGGCGTGCAGGGCCGATTCGCCCTGGAGACGGTGGTCCAGCACCAGCTCGATGTCCTGAACCCCGCTGCCCCACTGCCAGGTGTAGAGCTCGCTGCCGGCATCCCAGCGGCTGGTGGCGAACCCGACCTGGGCCAGCTCGCCGGACTCCCCGCCCTTGACCAGGCGCAGCCAGGCCCTTCCGCCGACCATCGGGTAGGGGCATTCGATCGGGATCGAGAAACGCGAGGGGCGGGAGTAGAGCCGTCGGTCCTGGAGGTAGGCGCACTGGATAGCCGGGCCGGAGCCGCTCTGACGGCGGGTGGTGACATTCTCCCGCACGTGGAGATAGCCGCTGATGTCGATCTGCGCCAGGTCCGGTTCCCAGACCAGCTGCCCATTGGCGTAGCGTTCCGGGGCCAAGGGGTCGCGGGCCGCGCCCTCGAATTTCCCCAGCGCGGCTGCCACCAGCGGACCAGCTTCTCGCCCGGCTTGAGGGTCATCGCCATGCTGAATCCGGACTCGATCGCCCGGTCATAGCCGATCCGCGATCCAGTTGTCTTTTTCGGTGATCAGGTAGCGCACGAACTGGATGTTGCGCCCCGGCGGGTCAGCCTGGCGCACCCAGGGATCGCGGGGGTGGATCGTGCGTTCGATCAGCCACTGGTCTTTCTGCAGCTCTGTCCATGCTGGCGATGGTGCGGTTGTCCGCGCCCAGGTAGAACACTTTCACATTGCCATCCAGCATGTGCCAGCCGCCATCGTAGTACAGACCTCACTCACCGTGTGGCCGGCGATCTCCCAGATCCGCGCCTTCAAGCCGGCGGCGGTGCACAGGCCCTTGATCCAGGCGGCGGTGTGGCCGCAGATCCCGTAGCCGTAGCCGTTCATCGCCCGCACCGGGTTGAGCCGAGAGCTCTCTCGTGCGGCGAGCGCTGGAAGCGCTTCCAGTGGACCCACTCCCAGATCGCCAGCGCCTTTTCCTCATCGGTGGCGCAGTCCCGGGTGATCTCGCGCCGACCATCGATGCGATGTCGAACCAGTCATAATGGCCGTTGACCGTCATCCACGGGTCATGGACCGGCTCCCCGCCCAGGTTCTCGATCGTGATCTCCAGGTTCTCCGGGTCGAGCGTGCCGCCGACCTCGATCACGTACTCGGCCTGGCGGCTGTCGATCACCTGGCGGAAAGTCCTGACCTGCCGGTCCGCCGCGGGAACAGCCCGGGCGGTCAGGGCGATCAGCAAAGCTGCAGCGCAGAGCACGGGCAGGCGCATCCTCAAGCCTCCGGGTATGGTATGGCGGCGATAGATCGAGCGCGATGCGAAGGTTTCAAAAGAAGTTATCCACGAAGGACACGAAGGGACACGAAGAAAATTCCTTAACGTATCTTCGTATTTTCCTCGTGCCCCTCGTGGATTAAATCTTTTGAACGCTTGACTCGGCTAACAAGCACCTGACCCTTACCGGCCGGCGGGCTTGGCGTTCTTGTCGGTGGTGAAGGAAAACACCCGGCTCCAGGGGCCGACCGCGCCGCCGGTGTCCCGGGCCCGGACTTTCCAGTAGTAGGTGGTCCCCGGGTTGAGGAAACTCTTCGCCACCTGCCACCGGCAGCTCTCCGAACCGAGATTGCGGTAGAGGGACATCGCCAGGGGCCAACGGCAGTCGGGACGGGCGCTGACCATCACCTGGTAGTCGGCGGCCTTGTCCCCGGCATCCGCATCCGCGGCGGGCTGCCACTCGAGCACCGGGGCCAGGCTCTTCACCGTCTCCCCGGCCGAGGGCGACACCGCCGCGGCCACCGCCGCCGGGGGATGGTTGCCGCTGTGCTCGACCCACTGGTGGGTGATCCGCACTTTCGCCCCCGATGGGCTGGAGTCGCGGTAATGGATGACATTCTTCCCGAGCGCGAGCGCCGGCAGGCTGTGGGGCGAGACCTGCAGGTCGGTCACCAGCCGGAAGCTCTCCACCCCGGCCTGGGCCGGCGTTTTGCGCCCCGCGCTGCCCGAGAGCATGAAGCCGATCTCGTAGCCGTAGCAGGGCTCCAGGCCCTGGAGCTTCTGGTCCAGGTAGAGCTCGACCCGCTCGGTGCCCGAGCCCCAGCGGTAGCTGTACAGATCGGCGTTCTCCCAGCCGGGCTCGCCGAAGAAAACTCCCACGCTGGCGCCGGGGTCCTTGCGCAGCTCGCAGATCAGGTTGCCGCCCATAATCGGGTAGGCGCTGGCCACCGGGAGCGCGAAACGGGAGGGCCGGGTGAAATCCCGGTCCTGCAGCTCCTTGACCTGGATCGCCGGGCCGCTCTCCATCCCGTGGAAACGGGTGGTGACATTGTCGACAATCTTCACGAACGGCTCCAGGTCCACTTTCTTCAGGTCCGGCTCCCAGACCAGTTGCCCGTTGGCGTAACGCTGGGGCACCTCGGCCCGCTCGGCCCGGCCCTCGAACTTGCCCAGCCGGGGTTCCCACCAGCGGGTAAGTTTCTCGCCCGGCCGCAGGGTATAGGACATGTCGTAGTCCCTGGCGATCTCGCGGTCGTAGCCGTCATCGACAAAGTTGTCGCGGCTGGAGACAATGTAGCGGACAAACTCCTCGTTGCGCCCATCGGGGTCCTGCTCGGGCCGCTCCCAGGGGTCGCGCGGGTGGATCGTGCGCTCGATCAGCGCGCCATCCTGCTCCAGCTCGGCCAGGCTGGCCAGGTGGTGGTTGTCGGCCCCGAGGTAGAACACCTTGACATTGGAGTCCAGGAAGTGCCAGGCCCCATCGTAATAGACCTCGTTGACCGTGTGGCCCCAGATCTCCTGGACCCGGGCCGGGAGTCCGGCGGTGGTGCAGAGCGCCTTGAGCCAGGCGGCGGAGTGGCCGCAGATCCCATAGCCGTAACCGTTCATCGCCCGCACCGGGTGGAGCGCGCTGTGGTCGGCCGGCGAGCGCTGGAAACGCTTCCAGTGGATCCATTCCCAGATCGCCAGGGCTTTTTCCTCATCGGTGGCGCAGCCGCGGGTGATCTCGGCCACCATCGACTCCAGGTCGAACCAGTCGTAGAGGCCATTGACTGTCAGCCGCGGATCGACCACCGCCTGGTCGCCCAGGTTCTCGATGGTGATCTCGACATTCTGCGGGTCGATCGTCCCGCCGACCTCGATCACGTACTCGGCCTGGCGGCTGTCGATCACCTGGCTGAAGCGCTTGACCTCACCCTCGGCGCCCTGGGCCACGCCCGCGGCGAACGCCAGGCCGAGAGCGGAAATTACGAGGCGTCTGCAGCAGTCCATCCTGATCCTCCATGCCGTGAAATACATTAATGCCCTGTCCTGCATCACTTTGCCTGACCGGGAGACCGGAACCGGAATCGATGCCACGCTTTGCTCCAGCATCGAAATAATAGCCGGGAACCCGGAAACGCAAGGAATTTTCTCGGATCGCCCCGGCTCTTGACCGCCACCCCCCGGCGGGCTTATTATTGAGGCCGCACTCCCCACAGAAAGGATACCGCCATGAACCGCTGCAACTTACGATCATTCTCCCGGCGCGCCATGCTGAACGCGGCCCTGCTGCTGGCGGTCCTGTCCTGTTCCGGGCCGCCGGAGGAAACTCCGCGCCAGGCCCTGCCGGTCCGGCTGGGGACCTACCCCGGCCTGGCCACCGGCAGCACGCACCTGCTCCAGGTCAGCTCGCCCTGGCAGAGCGGGGAATACCTCTCGGTCAATTTCCCGGAGCACTGCTGGGGACGGGGCCTGCCCAATGTCAGCCACGACAGCCCGACCCCGATCCCCTCGCCCTGGAGCTTCAACCAGGACTCGAGCTGGGCGGTGTTCGAGCACACCCCCCGCCCGGGGGTGACTTTCCGCGCCACGGCCGGAGTGGCCGGGATGAGCGTCCGGCTGGCGATCGAGCTGGAGAACGCCTCCGACACCGCGCTCACCGACATCCGGACCCTGGTCTGCCTGCGCCCGGACCGGATGGAGGCTTTCCGCGACACCAGCTATGCCCTGACCTGGGTCAGCGTGGCGGGCCAGGGCAGGCGGCTGGGGGAGGAAACCCACTACCAGGGCCCGCTGCCGGAGGGCTCGCCAGTGAACTGGGCGCTGGATGTCGAGGGGGCCCTGCGCAACCTGGAGCTGGAGGACCTGGGCTGGTTCCGGCCGGGGACCGGCCCGGGAAGGATTGTCGAGGAGCAGGCCCGGCCGGGGCTGATCGCAATCCACGCCCGGGGCGACCAGCAGCACTGGATCGCCACGATCTGGCACCCGGCGCGGATCCTGTTCTCCAACCCGGGCATCCCCTGCATCCACTCCGATCCGCTGCCCCCGGACTGCCCGCCCGGAGGAAAAACCCGGGCCGATGGCCTGATCCTGTTCCACGAGGGCGATTTCAACTCGCTGCTGGAACGGGTCCGGCGGGAGCTGGGACTGCCATCTTAGCTTTCCCTGGCGGCCGGGAATGCCCGCGGGCTGACCCTCCGGCCTGTTCTCAATCATGTGGCGCGGGAGCCGGTAACGGTCCGCGCCGGAAGGAGCCCCGCATGACCAGCCGCAAGCTCTTCCCCGTCCTGACCCTGATCCTGGCGCTGGCGGCGCCGGCCCTGGCCCAGCGGGAACGCAGCCTGGGCCTGTTCGACACGCTCAAGGTCAAGAACTTCGAGCCCGAGTCGCGCCTGGGAGTGCCCGCCCACGAGGTCCTCAAGCCGCGTTTCCCGGTGATCGACGCCCACTCGCACACCTATCTCCAGGGCGAGGAGATCCACCGCTGGGTGGCGATGATGGACTCGGCCGGGGTGCGCCAGGTGGTTGTCCTGACCGGAGCTTACGGCGAGGGCGAGCTGAGGGACATCATCGAGGATTACCTGGGCAAGTACCCGACCCGTTTCCAGATCTGGGCCAAGATCGATGACCGGCAGATCGATGCCAAGGATTACCCGCAGCGGGCGGCGCGCTCGGTGGAGGCCGCCTGGAAGCTGGGGGCGCGCGGGTTGGGCGAGTACAAGGACATGGGCCTGGGGTTCGGCGGGGACCGGGAGCAGGGGACCAAGGGCTGCAACATCGATGACCCGCGCTGGGACCTGGCGCTGGAGACCGCCGGCCGGCTGGGGATGCCGGTGTCGATCCATGTCGCGGACATGGAGGACTGCTACCACCCGCTGACCCGTTTCAGCGAGCTGGGCACCAGCGGCGCCTACTGGAACGTGTTCGGCGAGCCGGGGGTCATGTCTCCGGCCGAGATCATGAACACCCGCAACCGGGCGATCGAGAAGCACCCCAACACGATCTTCATCGGCTGCCACCTGGGGAGCCTCTCCCACGACCTGCTGGAGCTGGGGCGGCTGCTGGACCTCTATCCCAACTTCCACATCGACATCTCGGCCCGGGCCTGGGACATCGGCCGCCAGCCGTTCACCGCCCGCCGGTTCTTCATCAAGTACCAGGACCGGATCATGTTCGGCACCGACCTGGGGCCCGGGGTGGACATGTACCGCGGCTGGTACCGGCTGCTGGAAACCGAGGATGAGTTTTTCCGGGTGCCGGATGCCGCCTGGTGGATGAACTACGGCCTCAACCTGCCGGACGAGGTGCTGCGCAAGATCTATTACGAGAACGCCCAGCGGCTGATCCCGGGGCTGGGAAGCACGGTCGAGCGGGAAAAGGCGGGAACAGTGGCGGCCCAGGCGAAAAAGTAGCGCGGGGGAGCGACCGCCGGCCGGCGGGGTGTGTCACGCCTTTGCCACCGCGCCGGCCGCGCTGCCAAGGCGCCGCGGATTGACACCCCCCGGCCCCGATTCCATCGGGGCCACCCCCCTCCAGGGGGGACTGTTCCTGCTTTACCCTGGCCGTGGTAAAACTGGTTGGGTGGCCGGCTTTTAAATCCCCTCCAAGGAGAGGGGTGCCTGCGAAGCAGACGGGGTGTGTAGCTTTTATCGGTGGCGACCGCCGGAGCAAGTCATCCTGGCATGCTGCCCGAGATCCAGCCTTGAACCAGCAAAAAGTTTGGGAAAGTGAGAGGGGGTCCGGGGGAGGGAGAAAACCTTTTCCAAAAGGTTTTCTCTCTCCCCCGGAAACGCTGTTAGGCTAAAAAGGGCCGCCCGAGCGGGCGGCCCTTACTGTTGCGGCGGCTGTCACTTGCGGGTGGTCATTTCCTGGTGAAGGTCGCGTTTCTGATCCGGCCGACATCAATGGTGAAGCTGGCGACCTGCGCTTGGGCGTCGCGTTTGAAGATCACCGGAATGTACGAGAAAGAGAACGTATCCGCCCCGGAGTAAATTAGCGGGTCATGGCCGGAGATGCCTAAATCCACCATGATGCCCGGCTCGATGATGGTGCTGTGGAGGATCAGTCCCGTGTCGAGCGCTTCTACCCGGTAGGCGGTGTTCAGCTCGTCGCTGTAGTACTCTCCGGCGAATGGCTGCAGCCACGCGGTGGTCGGCGTCTGGTCGGCGATGCGGTCCATGCGCTTGGCGTAACCCTGGCAGAAAAAGCCATAGGCCGCCGGGCCGCGGTCCATCTCGAGGAAAGCTACCTTGATCTCCGGCGCCTCGATGAGATGAAAGAGGCTGTCGGTCTCCGGAACCAGATGGAAGGGGTTCTGTTCCTGGCCGGTAACCACCCCTTTCAGGAGACTGTCCTCCAGGGTGATGGTGACGACCCAGCCATCGGCCAGCTGGTATTTGCCGGCGCAGCGGTCCAGGATGGCCGGGTCGAGGGCAACCTGGACCGTCTTGACCGCGGGCGCCGAGTTCGCTGTGGCCGGCGACAGTGAAGATCTGCTCTCCCAGGACCCGCTTCACCATGCTCCGGACCGCGCCCCACGGTTGCCCCTGGTTGCTGTTGCACAGGCAGACCGCGCTCAAGCCATGCTCCGGCAGGCGCAGCAGGTGGGTGCGGAAACCATTGTCTCCCCCGCCGTGGCTGACATTGAGCTGCCCGCCGTAATTGGACACCTCCAGGCCGAAAGCGTAGCTGAGGGTATCCCCGTTGTTCAGGACGCCCCGGGTCTGCATCATTTCGGTGAAGTGCGGCCCGCCGACCTGCTGTTCCTGGAAATTCCGCTCCCAGCGGGCCAGGTCCTCCACGGTGGAGTAGACGTTGTTCGACCCGGTGGCGGTGTTGTTGCGGGAATCGGCCGGGATCAAGGTGCTGTCGCTGGTCAGGAAGTAGCCGATGGCCTCGTTGGGGGCGAGTGGGCCGAGCCGGTCGTGGATGAAGGTGCTGTTCATGCCCAGCGGCTGGAAGATGCGCTCCCGGGCGAAGTCGGCCAGGGATTTTCCGCTGGCCCGCGCGATGATCTCGCTCAGCAGGACGTAGTTCGAGTTACTGTAGGCGTACTCCGCGCCCGGGATGAAGTTGAGAGTATGGGTGCGGAAAATCATTTTCAGCTCGTCCTGCGTGCTGCTGGGATCGGAGAATTTCCTGCCGGAGAGGACGGTCAGCCAGTCGGTGGACCAGATGCCGCTGGTATGGTGGATCAGGTGGCGGATGGTCACCGGCTGTCCGTAGTCGGGCAGCTCGGGCAGATGCCGGTGGATTTCATCGTCCAGCGAGAGTTTGCCATCCTGGGCCAGGAGCAGGATGCAGGCGGCGGTGAACTGCTTGGACATCGAGCAGAGGTTGAAGGCGGTGGCCGGGGTGATCGGGGTCTGGTGCTCCAGGTCGGCCAGGCCATAGCCTTGTTGGAAGAGGACCTCGCCGTTCTGGATTATGGCCACGGCGCAGCCGGGTCCATCGGGCGGGACTTGCTTCTCCACCAGGATCAGACTGTCGATCCGGGCTGCGAGGGTTTTACTGTTTTCGTTCATCTGTGCGTGCAAGCTGAGCGTGCCCGCCGCCAGGATCACCAGCGACCATGACAGTATCCTTGACTGCTTCAAGCGTCCCTCCCTGATGATGTTCGACCAAAAAGCACCGTTCCCCGTTGTGGATTTCTCTCCTTGAGACGCTTGTTTCCCGAAAATGAATACAGAAAAAAGCTTCTGTCCCGGATCAAAGGCCAGAGCCTTGGTCGACAGCAGCGGACTGTTTCGGGGGCCGGCCCGGCGTGTCACGCCTTTGCCACCCCGCCGGCCGCGCTGCCAAGGCGCCTCGGATTGACACCCCCCGGCCCCGATTCCATCGGGGCCACCCCCCTCCAGGGGGGACTGTTCCTGCTTGACCCTGGCCGTGGTAAAACTGGTTGGGTGGCCGTGCTTTTATTCCCCCCGTTGAGGAGGGATGGCAGCTTCAGTTGCCGGGAGGGTGTCATGCTTTGTCCCCGCGCCGGCCGGCGGGGTGTGTCACTCTGAATCGCTTGGTTTCAGCCGACAAGGATTGTTTTTACCAGCTTGCTGGTCCGATACGCAGCCTTGAACCGGCAAAAAGTTTGGGAAAGTGGGAGGGGGGATCGGGGGAGGCGTCCTGGGGGAGGGAGAAAACCTTTTTCAAAAGGTTTTCTCCCTCCCCCGGAAAAGCTGTTAAAAAAGGGCCGCCCGAGCGGGCGGCCCTTACTGTTGCGGCGGCTGTCACTTGCGGGTGGTCAGTCCAGGTAACCCTCGGCGCGGGCGAACTCGGCGTTGAGGATCGAGGCCCCGGCCGCCCCGCGGACCGTGTTGTGGCTCAGCACCAGGAACTTGAAGTCGAAGATGCTGCAGGGGCGGATCCGGCCCACGCTGACACTCATCCCCCGGCCGTGGTCGCGGTCGCGGCGGGGCTGCGGGCGATCCTCCTCGGTCCGGACCACGATCGGGCGCTCGGGCGCCGAGGGCAGCCGCAGCTCCTGCGGGCGGCCGCGGAACTCGGCCAGCACCCGGGTCAGCTCCTCCACCGAGGGCTTTTTCGCCAGCCTGACGTTGACACACTCCAGGTGGCCATCCAGCACGAACACCCGGTTGCACTGGGCGCTGACCTTGAAAGCGGCATCGACAAAGCGGTCGCCCTCGATCCGGCCGAGCATCTTGAGCGGCTCCTGCTCCATCTTCGGCTCCTCGCCGCCGATGTAGGGGACCACGTTGTCGATGATGTCCAGCGAGGGCACCCCGGGGTAGCCGGCCCCGGAAATGGCCTGCATGGTCACGACATTGACCGCCTCCAGCCCGAAGTGGTCATCCAGCGGCTTGAGCGGGATCACCAGGCCCATGGTCGAGCAGTTGGAGTTGGTGACAATGTAGCCCTTCCAGCCGCGCTTCTTGCGCTGGTGGTCGATCATCCGGATGTGCTCGGGGTTGATCTCGGGGAGCAGCAGCGGCACGTCCGGGTCATAGCGGTGGTTGCGGCTGTTGGAGAAGACACAGTAGCCGGCCGCGGCGAACTCCTCCTCGATCGGCCCGGCCACCGAGGCATCCATCGCCGAGAACACCACCCGGCAGTCCAGGCCCGGCTTGACATCCTTGACCGGCATCCGCTTGACTGATTCGGGGATATCCGCGCTCACCTTCCAGCGTCCGGCCACCGCCTCCTGGTAAGTCTTGCCGCTGGAACGCTCGCTGGCGGCGAGCTCGGTCAGCTCGAAGAAGGGGTGATCCTGGAGCAGGGTGATGAAACGCTGCCCGACGGTTCCGGTGGCGCCGAGCACTCCGACCTTGATTCTGTCCATCGTTGACCTCGCCTGACGCTATGGATAGTGAAACGGGTGATTGCCGGTTAAAATCTTTCCAATTTCCCGAGGCCGGATCAAAAAGCACCATCAAGGGCTCGGCTGCTGCCGGAGCTCCGGGGACAGCTGACGGCGCACCACCCGGAACCCCAGGTAGTTCAAAATGGAGTCCGGGGTGTCGCCGTAACGGATGGCTGAGCGGCAGTAGCCGGCGGAGCTGAACCAGCCTCCGCCCCTGGAGACACGCATCACGCCGGTAGCAGGGCCTTGCGGATCGGTCTCGTTACCCGCCTGCCGATAGTAGTCGCCTTGAAACCAGTCCCGGCACAATTCGCACGCATTGCCGTGCATGTCGTACAACCCGAAGGCGTTGGCCTCCTTTTGGCCGACCGGATGAGTAGCCCCCCCGCTGTTTTCACCGATCCACCCCACACTGGACAGGCTGCTCGCGCTGTCTCCGGAAAAAAATTCGGTAGCCGTGCCGGCGCGGCAGGCATATTCCCACTCCGCCTCGGTCGGCAGATCGTACCTGGTCGCCGTCTGTGCGCTCAGCCAGCCGCAAAACGCCATCGCATCGTTCCACGATACCAGGACCACCGGATGTTGGTCGTTCTGCTCGAAATGAGGATTTCTCCAGTTTGCGCCCGGCGTGGCAACCATTTCTGTTCCGACAAAACCGATCCCGGCCCGCTCGGCATCGGTCCGGTAGCTGGTTGCCAGTATAAACTGCCTGAACTGCCCGACCGTAATCTCAGTTGCGCTCATCTCGAACGCCTTGACGGTCACCCGGTGCGCCGGTTTTTCGTTGTCAGGGCCATCTTGCGAGCCCATCATGAAGGTCCCGCCGGGAATGGAAACAAGCGTCATCCCCTGAACCACCATGGCATTGCCACGTGATTGCGCCAGGACGGGAGCGCATAAGAAGCTCGCGGACAACACCACCCTGAGGAAATGAATGACAGCCTTGGGCACCTGGGACCTCATTGATAAAAAAAGCGCGGTCTGTGGAAACAAACCGCTTGCCCGGGAAGCGCGACCCGACCATGGCCGGGGCCCTCCCGCCGGAAGCTTGACCGCGAGTAACCGGAAAGGGTTGTAAATTAACCTAGTTGACAGCCGCTGTCAAGTCCCGGGAAGCGGCCGCTCATCCTGACTGGATGCCCGAACTCCAGCCTTGAACCAGCGAAAAAGTTTGGGAAAGAGCGAGGGGGTCCGGGGGAGGGGAGAAACCTTTTCCAAAAGGTTTCCCCCTCCCCCCGGAAAAGATGGTCTTTGTCGTTAAATCGGCTTCAACCGCCGTGCTGCTCCAGCCGCTCCAGAATCCGCTCCAGCAGCCGCTCGATCTTTCCCAGGCTTTCGGTGAGCGGCGAGCTTTCCGCGCTCCCGCCGCTCTCCAGCCGGTCGATCCCCGCGGTGGTGATCGAGACCAGCTCCTCGAGCCGGTGCAGGTTGACCAGGCCGCGGTCCAGCAGGTAATCCAGGTTGCGCTCCAGCTCGACCGGGGCCAGGCCCAGCCCCTCGGCCAGCTCCCGTCGGCTCACCACTGCGCGGTAGAGGCCGTTTTCGCGGTAGGCCCGGTAGAGGGCCTCCAGGATTTGCTGCCGCCGGAGGCGGTCATCGGCCATCGTGGCTTTCCTCCTCCTCGAGGGGCGGAGCGCCGGCTTTCCGGCGCACCATTAGGCGCGCCCCAAGGTGGAGCCGGTCGTGGCAGTCGCGGCAGACCAGCAGCAGGTTGGCGCCGGCCGGCTGGCCGCCCGCGTGCGATGGAACCAGCCAGTGGAACTCCAGCGCGGGGTTTTCGGCGTGGCAGGTGTCGCAGCGGGAGAGGCTGCGCCCGGCGGCATAGCGTTCCCGCAGCAGGGTCCGGCGGCCGGGCCCGGCGGGGGCGCTTCCGGTCCGGGCGGCGCAGGCGGGACAGAGCGGGTGGCAGTCCGGCCCGCGGCTGAAAGCACGGAAATCCTCGCCCCGCAGGCTCGCACCGCAGCGGGCGCAATTCATCAGCGGCCTCTCGAGGGCGGCTCCAGCCGGGCGCCATCCACCGGGCAGAAAAACTCTCCCTCTCCTGTCCCGGCCGAGAAGCTCAGGCCGCAGCTCGGGCAGTGCAACTGCGCCGCGCCGCGGTCGGCGGCAGGATGAGCGGGGGTGGAATCAGGCTCGGGCGCTGCCGGGGCAGTCCGGTCGGGGGAGTCCCCGCCGGAGGCCAACAGCAGGGCGGTGATCTCGTCCAGTTCCTCGCGTTCCGGCAGGAGGCCGGTATGCTCTCCCCAATGGCGGACCAGCCAGGAGCGCAGGGCCGTTTCCCCGCGCGGCAGCCTTCCCGCCGCGAACGCCCCGCCGATTTTCATCCTGGAAGGCTTTCGGCTGGACACCATGGCAGCCGGAGCAGCTTTCCTGCCAGGCCCGGGTTTCCTCGCGCCAGGCCACCGCCCGGCCCGCGCTGTGGCAGCTCCCGCAGGAGCGCACCGCCAGCGCCTCGCCCCGGAAGGCCCGGCCCACGGCATCATCGCCATGGGCCCGGGTGAACCGCACCGAGCCCGCCTCGCCGTGATGGCAGACCGTGCAGCCGAACTGCTCCGTGGCGTGCCGCAGCATCGGCTCGGGATAGGCGGCGGTCTCCGCCCCGTTGGGGCGCAGCAGCACCCTTGCCTGGCCGATCGGCAGGTGGCAGGTGGTGCAGGCTTCCCGCACCGCCACCCGCTCGGGGGTGAGCCAGCGGATCCGCCCGGCCTCCAGCCGCTCGGAACGATCATCCTCGCCGCCTTTGCCCGCCGCCGGCACGGCCGGTACCGCCTCGATCGACCGGCGCAGCTCCTCCAGCTCGACCGAGAGGTTCTCCAGCTCATCGCGCGCGCCATAGACCGCCCGGACGCCGGAGAAATAGGGCACCTCGAGCTGCTGGTCCCCGGCGGCCGGGAGGTCGCGCACCCGGTCGCGGACGGTCAGCAGCACCTGGTCGTACTGGTCCAGCTCGCTGCGCAGGGCCTGGAGCGAGTCGGCCAGGCGGGTCAGGCGCAGCTCCAGCTCCCGTTCCCGGATCAGCCGGCTGAGGCCCTCCAGCTCCGCGCGGCCCTCCAACGGACCCCGCGCCGAGGCGGCCGGGGCGTGCTCCCGCCGGAGGTTTTCGGCCGACCTGAGCAGCTTGGCCTGGTCGAGCCGCCAGTTCCTTCCCTCCCGGGGCCAGAAGAACACCGCCGCCAGGAGGGCAACGAGCAGTAGCGCGAGGAGGGTAACGCGTGACAGCGCCACGCCTGGGACGGCGCCGGACTCCCTTGCCATTTACGCTCCCTGGGCTCAGAATAATATGCAATGCGGAGGTTGCGTAAGTTTAATGCCTCGCGGCGAAACCGGCAAGACCCGTGAAAGGTTGCGATCATAACCAACGCCTTGCGAGGCGGATCGATCGAAAAGCGTGGCGCATCGCCGATGCTGTTGTTAAATTGGCTTGTCGCTCCCCCGGAGCGGCGGATCACCCGCGGAAGGAGCCCCGAGATGGAATGCCCGGATTCCGCAGCGAGCGAGCACGGCCGGCCGGTCTCCCGGCGCCGAGTGCTGTCCCTGCTCCCGGCGCTGGCCTGCGGCTGGCTCGCCCTGTGGCCCGCCGCCTCGGCGCGGCCGGCGGATGATGCCGCGAACGACATGAAGGGTTTCAGCCCGGAGATGGTCCGCCGCGAACAGGCCCGGCGCGCGGTGGAGCGGGGGAGGGCTTTCCTGGCGGACAAAGCGCTGCGGCCCGCCCGGGAGGAGTTCCTGTCCGCCCTCAAGCTGGTCCCGGACGATGATGAAGCCCGGCTCTGGCTGGGCCGGCTGGAGCTGCTGGCCGGCAATCACCGGCTGGCGCTGGAGCATTTCCTGCGGATCTACCGGGTTCATCCCTCCCTGGAGCCGATCCGCCTGGAACTGGCCCGGACCTGCCTGGCGATGGGCCGCTGCGCGGAGGCCCGCCATTGGCTGGACAATTATCTCGCGGCCCATCCCGACTCCGGCGAGGGCCAGGCCCTGCGCCGCCAGATCGAGCGCTGTCAAGAGCAGGAGGAAGATCCGAAGTGAATGCCACGAGCGGCTGGAACATCGAACGGATCGGCTGGATCAGCTTCTACATCGGGGTGACAACCATCCCGTTTTTCCCGCCCTATGCGCTGGGCCTGCTGGTGTTCGGCGGCCTGGTGGCGACCATCTATCACTCCCGTCACCGCTGAAGCCGGGCGTGGGGGGCAGCTTTCCCCACCCTCACTGCCGCCCCGCCAAGTCGGGGTCCGGCTGCTTTTCCGGTTCCTGCTCCGCCGGCTCCTGCCCGCTGCTCTTCCGCTGGTAATCTTTGATAAAATATGTAATTTCCGCCAGGTGGTTGTCGATCCGGTCCAGGAAGTACTCCATGCGGGAGAGCCTGCGCCCGTAACTCTGCACCAGGAAAAAGGTCAGGATGATCGCCGCGGTGAGCACGAAGGGCAGGAAGCGGCCCAGCAGGTCGGCGAGGTAGGTCAACTGCAGCAGGTGCTTTTCGAACCAGTTCATGGCATTGGCCGCCGGGAGCTGGAGGCCCGGCGTCGGTAGGCGCGGGACCGGTGATGGAACCAGGCCGGCCGGGCGATTTCCCGGGGGGCCTGAAGCTGGTCAAGGCTCAGGGCTCGCCGCCGCTGTCGGGCGGCGCGGCGGTTTCTGTCCCGCCCGTATCCGGCGTTCCCTCGGCCGGGCTTGGCGCCTGGCGGGCGGCCTCCTCCAGCGCGGCCTGGCGCACCGAATCGGCCTGGGCTTTGGCGGCGGCCAGTCGGGCGGCCCGCAGCGAGTCCCCGGCGGCGGTTCCGGGAGCGGGGGCTCCGGCGGCCTGCAGCGCCGCGTTGCGGACCGAGTCGGCCTGGGCCTTGGCCACGGCGAGCCGGGCCGCCAGCGAGGTATCGGGGATGGCGGCGGCCGTGGCGGCGGCCGTGGCGGCGGCGCTGTCGACAGCGCCGCTGTCGGCGGCGGGACCCCGGGGGGCGCGGGACAGGGAATCGGCCCGGGCCAGCGAGTCGGCGTGGGCGCGCTCCAGCGAGTCGATCCGGGCCTGGCGCTGGGTCTGACGGTCCGCCAGCGCCTTGGCGAACAGCGGCACATCCACCGGGCCGACCAACTGATCGAGTTCCCAGCGCACCGACCGACCGTAATCCTGCTGCACCATCGCATCCAGCACGTAGCCGGTGAAACGGCGGGTGGTGTCGATCACGACCTCGGGCGTGGTGGCCGGGCCGCGCCGGGTGCGGGCGAGCTGCCGCTGGCGCTCGAACTGCTCCACCGAGCGCTGGTGACGGGTCTCCAACAGGTCATCCAGCTCATGGCGCAGGCTGTCCGGCAGCGGAATCTCCACCCACATCCCGTCCGACACCCCGAAGTCCAGCTTGTCCCCGGCGTTCACGGTCAGCAGAATTTCCGAATCCACCCGCTTCTCCAGGTAGACATAAGTGCTGTTGCCGGTGATGAACAGGGTGTCATACTGGGCGATGGTTTTCTTGGCGGTGGCGCCGCCCAGGCGGCGGTAGCTGTCGACCAGGTCCGAACGGCGCTGGCGGCGGTCCAGCTCCTGCAGCAACTGCTCTTTCTGGCCGTACCAGATTTCCAGGGTGTCCTCGGGCATCCGCACCCAGCGTTCGACATCCTGAAACTTGAGCTTGACCTGGTCGACCGTGTCGGGCAGCAGGGAGAAGAACCCGGTGTGCTCGAAAGCGGCATCCACCGGCTTGCCGTCATCCTTGACCTGCAGGTTCTCTTTCACCTTGATCTTGAGGTCCCGGCGGCCGTACTCCAGCTCGAGGCGGTGGAAGCGGCGCTCGATCGGGTAGTAGTTGATGCTGCGCAGTCCGCGGAAGATGTTGCGCACCTCGAAGTTCTCGGTGGGAAACAAGCGGGTGTTGATCAGCAGGCCGCTCGCGGAGAGCGTCTGGCTGACCAGGCGCAACTCGATGATCGGCCGGCCCTTGCCATCCACGCCGACAAACACGTTGTTGCGGGCGAACTGGCGTTCCTGGGTCTCGATCGGGCCCTTGGGCTTGCCGCCGCCCCCGCCCAGGAACGGCAGCGGCAGGCAGCCGCCGAGGGCCAGCACCGCCAGGAGTAAAGCGAGTTGCGGCAGAAGCAACAGGCCGAGCTTGGACTTGCCGTCGATCATGCGCGGAAACTCTTTTCGCGCCCGGCCCTCGCGGGCCGGCGCGGAAGCTGTGGTGGCTGCCCTCCCCGGAGTGGGAAAGCATGCACTTGGTACAACCGGAGCGGGCTCCGGGTTCGAAAAAAGTGCCGGATGCCGGCGGCGCGGGCCGCTCGCTCAGTAAGGCACCGGGATCGCGTAGCGGCGGCCCTCGAAATCGATCTGCAGCGCTCCCGGGGCCGAGTGCACGATGAGCTCCGGTTCGGGCAGCCTGCGTCCCCGCACCCCGTGGACATAGATCGCCACCGGGGTGTTGGGCTCGACCCGCCGGCTGCTCTGCCACCAGGGATAGGCCCCCCTGCCGCCGAACAGGTGGCTGTGATGCCAGCCCTCGCGCGGCTCCAGCAGCCGGTCGCGGAACACACCCTCCGGCCCGTAGACCTCCCGGAGCACGGTGCGGTAGGGACCGGCCTCCAGGCTGATCGTGCTGGTGTCGCGGGTCACCCGCGGCGCCTGGCCGCGCTCGACACTGATCCCGTAGCCGCCCATTCCCAGGAACACCGGCCGGGCGCTGTTGTGCCAGAACACGTGCAGCTCGCCCTCCTCGCCGATCAGGGTGTGGGTGGTCATCTGGCCGTGCTCCTCGAGCACCGGATTGAGCACCGGCCGGTCCAGCTCGTGCTGGCTGATGCAGTGCCAGGGGTTGACCTGGAGCGGGCGCGGGTTGGTGCGGTAGTGCCAGCGGCGGCCATCGTAGGAGCTGCCGGCCCGGCCGGCGCCCGGCTCCTCGCCGCCCTCGCCGGCGGCGCACCAGCCCAGGTAGCTGGAATAGCCGTGCTGGAAGTACTTGACCCCCCGCTGCCACATCCCCTGGTGCTGGACCGGCGCGCCGACCACATAGCAGCGCGCCTCGCCATCGACCGGGCTGACCTTCAGCACCAGCTGGGCCCCGGGCAGGGCCAGCCGGCCCCCGGCGCTGTCGGCCGGCATCGGCAGCTCGCGCTCGGTCCAGAAGGGATGGTCGGCCGGGATCAAGAGCGGCGACAGCCCCTGGGCCGCCCAGTAGGGCGAGCCATAGGGGTGGTAGTCCTCGGGCACCACCGGATTGGGCCCGCGGAAGCCGACCTCCAGCAGGCCATTCTCGCTCATCGCCCCGTGCTCCCAGAAATACTTGAGGCACCCCGAGGCGATCCGTCGCGCCTGGCCCGGCGGCAGGGTCGAGGACCCGTTCAGCACCGACCAGCCCAGCCCGGACAGGCTGGCCCAGCGATAGGTCAGCGAGCGGCCCCAGGGGATCGGCCCGCCATCCCGGCCATAGAGCAGCGGGAAGCTTTCCTCGAAGCGGGCGCCGGTCTGGCGCACCCGCTCGCCGAACAGCCGCTCCCACTGGGGATCGAAGTGGCAGAGGGCATGGTTGTAAAGCTGAAAACCCCAGAGGTTGTAGTAGTCGAAAGTGAAGTTGCCGCCATCGATGAACCAGCCATCCCCGCGGTACCAGCCCAGGCAGCGGCGGAACATCTCGGTCAGGAACGGTCGGCTGGAGGCCATCCCGCCCCGCTCCAGCACCGGCACCGCGATCATGTGGAAGTACCAGTGGTTGTTGTCCCAGCCCGGGGTTTCGGCGGTTTTCTTGAGAAAGGTCAGGACATTCTGGCGCTGGATCGGGGTCAGCGGCTCCCAGAAGAAACGGGGGGAGAGCAGGATCGCCAGCGCCAGATCGGTGCCTTTCGCGCTGCGACCGGAGGGGTCGCCCCAGTACCAGGGGTCGGTCGGGTCGGTGCCGTGGATGATCCCGGCCAGGTAAGGCCGGACGATCGAGCCGTTCCAGCCGGGGATGCGGTCCGAGCCGGTGGCGGCGGTGTAGATCGCCACCAGGTTCATGCTCCGGGCGAAGCTCATCTCCGGGTCGTCCGGCTCCGGGAGCTGGTCGAAAAACGCCCGCACTTGCGGGGAGGGCTCCAGCAGCAGCCGGCCGGTCCGGGGATCGAAATACTGCAGCACCCCGGCGATCAGCTTTTCGTTGATCTCCAGCCAGTGGCGGCGGGTGTAGCCGGTGTAGGGACTGGAAGACCGATCCTCGGGCGCGGCGAGCGCCGCCCGCGGCTGCAGCTCCCCGGCGGTCGGGGGGGCGGCTCCCAGCTCCGTGGCCAGGAGTGCAACTTGCAGCAGCGCCAATGGCACGGCGAGGAGCGTAGCGTGTAGCGCAGCGTGCAGCGCCGCGGGGATAACAGCGTGTCGCGGCGCCCCCGCGGCGGCCGGGGAGACCCCGGAGCGCGGGCTTCCGTTCTGCAGGCGCATCGACCCTCCCTGTGCATTAAGGCTTGCCGGACTGGGACTTGGCCCCGAATACCGCCTCCCGGGCAGCCCCCCTGGTCCCTGGTTTTAAAAAGTAATATCAAAGCCCCAGACCGGCAAGGACTTGCTTGGAGAGAACCGCCCTCCGGGCCGGTCGCCCCGCGGGGCCGAGCGCCGGGGCGGCCCCCGCGCCGATTATCCTCGACAGCGTCCGCGGCCGATGGTATCTTCTTCCAAGTCCTGCTGAAATTGCCCGCTGCCTGAGGCCGGGCGGGGAGACCCGCGCGGCCGACCGGGGAAGGTCCGCCCGGCGGGGCGTCACGCCCGCCCGCGCCTCCGCTCCCAACCCTTTCTGCCCTGCAACCCGAGTTGGCGGTACCCCTTTCCACTCCCCCTGTGACGGAGGAAGGCATGAGACTTGTCACCGGTTATCCACGCGCGGCGCTGCTCGCCCTGTCCCTGGCCGGACTGGCCGCCTGCTCCTCTCCGGAGACCGCCGGCGGACCGGCGGCCGCGGGCCAGGTCCTGGTGGTGGACGATTTCGAGAGCGAGCAGTCGCTCGGCAACTGGGAGGGCCCGGTGAGCCTGTCGGCCGGCAAGGCCACCCACGGCAAGAGCGCCCTGGCCCTCGATCTCTCCGACCGCCGCGCCCGCGACCTCTCGACAGTCAAGCTGCCGGCCGACCTCTCGGGCTTCGACCAACTCCGATTCGACATCTTCAACCCCACCGGCCGGGTCCAGCTCGGCTCGATCATGATCCAGGACGAGCCCGGCCTCGCCGGCGGGGAGGCCGAGTTCAGCGGCCAGGCCTACCGCGGCAACAAGATCTTCATGAACCCCGGCTGGAACCACTACGAGCTGCTGCTGGACCGCCTGCGCAGCGAGAACGGCAACCGGGCGATCGCCCTGGACAAGATCAAAACCTTCGCCCTGAGCTTCGGCGGGATCGACGATACCCTCTACCTGGACAACTTCCGGCTGGTCAAGGGCGAGGAGGGAGCGGCCACCGCCTCCAAAGTCGCCCCCACCGACTGCCGGGTGGTGATCGACAACCGTTACTCCTACCCGCAACTGGCCGGCGACCCGGCGAAAGTGCTCGGCACTCCCGAGCTGAAAGCGCTGGAGGACAAGGCCCACGCCGCGGTCCAGCGCCTGGAGTCCCTGGTCGGGACCGCCGAGCTGCAGGGCTACAGCCCGCTCTACTGGAAGATTCCGCTGGTCACCGCCCAGCTCGGGCTGGAGGTCCGCAGCCGGCTGGTCTGGTTCCAGAACGAGCGCTCCCGCCGGGAAATCCTCGAGTACGTGATCTCCGCCTGCACCGTTAGCGCCGACCAGTTGGAGGGGATCCTCTCCGGCCAGGACATGGAGATCATCGAGGAGCCGGAGGATGATGTCAACCCGCATCCCTGGTATGCCCCGCCCTATCCGGATTTCAGCACCCTGACGGTCAAGGACGGCTTCTTCCGCGATGCCAAGGGCGACCCGGTGATCATCCTGTCGATGCTGCTGGTGGATCAGGGCCCGTTGACCGACTACTTCGCCACCTGGCGTCACCGCCAGGAGACCTACACGGTCGGCGGGGGCTCGCGCTACGACATCGAGGAGAGCCCCGTCTACGAGGCGTTCCACAAGTACCCGGACACCCACCGGGTGGGCTGGGATGGCTGGTGCGGCCACCTGATCAAGGACCAGTGGTCGATGGGCGGGAAGAAGGAAAATGTCGTGATCTGCCTGGAAAGCCCGCACACCCGCGCGGCGGTGCTCGAATATATCGAGGACAAGTCGAAAGAGTGGATGGAGAACAAGGACCTGCTCTACAACATCCAGGCCTACGAGCTGATGTACATCTGCTACTGCGAGACCAGCCAGCGGATGTTCCGCGACTGGCTGCGCCGGGAGCACGGCTCGATCGGGAAAGTCAACGAGCTCTGGGGCACGAATTACGCCTCGTTCGAGGAGATCCGCGCCCCGGAGACCAAGAACGGCGGGCCATTGCCGGATGTCAACCGCGCCGCCTGGTATGACTGGGCCGGCTTCAACACCCGCCGGTTCACCGATTACCTGAAATGGAACAAGGAGCAGATCCGGCGCTTCGACCCGCGCCTGCCGATCTGCGCCGGCGGGACCTCGAGCATGCTCAGCTCGGCCAACGGCACCAGCGGGATCGACGAGGAGCAGATCATCAACGAAGTGGACGATGTGATCCTCAACGAGTCCGGCCACTCGCACATTTTCTCCGACCTGCTCTCCTCCCTGAGCGAAACCCCCAAGCCGATGTGCGACCCGGAGATGGGCGGGGATGCCCACAACATCCTGCTGCACTTCCTGCACGGCAAGAGCGCGATCACCAAGTGGTGGTGGGCCCGCACCATCAGCCGCGAGCATCACGGCATGGATGGCAGCTCGCTGGCCCATAGCTGGGAGATTCCGCTGGAGGAGGTGGAGGAGGTGCTGCGCCTGGGGCTGGACGTGCGCCGCCTGAACCATGAAATCGCCGCCTTCTCGGCCCCCGCGCCGGAAGTGGCGATCCTCTACTCCCAGACCAGCATCCTGCAGGTTCCGCCGCAGCTGCACCGCGCCGGGGCCACGCCTTACCTGCAGGCCCTGTACGATCTCTGGGAGGGCTCGCGCTGCCTCGGGCGCCCGGGTGGGCTTTGTCAGCGAGCGGCAGATCCTCTCCGGCAAGCTGGACCGGATCAAGCTGCTGCTGGTCCCGGCCGCCAAGTACATCCGGCCCGAGGTGGCCGCGGCGGTGCTGGCCTGGGTCGAGCGGGGAGGAAAGGCGCTGGTGGTGCCGGAGTCATTCCTGTTCGACCAGTATGCCCGGGAGCGCGACCAACTGGCCGGGCTGGGCCTCAAGGTGATCGATGTCACCCTGCCCGAGGTGCTGGGCCAGGGTGAGTCAGTGCAGAACTACGACATGAGCACCAGCCAGACCATTGTCTACGGCGAGGTCTCGCGCCGGATCGCCACCGAGGATGCCGACTTGTTCCAGGGCCGGAAGGTGGAGCTGCGGTCCAGCGGGCTGGTGCAGCAGCTCGATCCTGGAGCGAACACGGTCCTGGCGAAATTCGAGGATGGCTCCCCGGCGCTGGTGCTGATCGCGCACGGGCAGGGCCGGTTGTACTACCTGGCCGCTCCGTTGGCGGCGGAGGGCTACCTGGAGGTGCTGGCCCCCTTGGCGGACCAGGCCGGGATCACCCGGCCGGTGCTGGGACTGACCGCCGAGGGCCGGCTGGTCACCGGCGCCGAGGTGCGCGCGGTGGAGCGCGAGCGGGACCTGCTGATCTATGCCAGCAACCTCACCGGCGCGGCGGTCGAGTTCGAGCTGGTGGCTGCCGATGGCGGCAAGGTGGAAAACGCCGAGGACCTGCGCGGTTTCGCCACCCTCCAGGGGGCGAAAGTGAGCCTCAAGCCCTGGCAGGAAACAATCTATCGGGTGACAAAAGGGAACTGACCACGCCCCGCAAGCCGCGACTTGCGCGATGAAAACCTCAAGAAAAGTCTGGAGCCGTGATGCGGATTTTCCCCAAGCTTTCCGCCCTGCCGCTGATCCTGCTGGCGGCCTGCTCCTCCGGCGGAGGGAGCGACCATGTCCTGGTGCTGGATGATTTCGAGAGCGAAAGCTCGCTGGAGCGGTGGACCGGGCCAATCGCGCTTTCCGGCGAATATCCCGCCCATGGCGCGCAGGGCCTGGCGCTCGACCTGGCCGACCGTCGCGCCCGGAGGCTGGAGAGCACGCTGCTTCCCGCCGACTGGAGCGGCTACGATCTGCTCCGGTTCGACATCTACAACCCGACTGACCGGATCGTGATCGGCACGCTCGAACTCATCGATCAACAGGGCCTGAATCCGGATGGCCAGGAGCTGACCGGCCGCACCTACCGCGGGCCCCGCATCTTCATGAACCGCGGCTGGAACCATTACGATTTCAAGCTGCAAGCGGCCCGGGTCGAGGATGGCGACAGCCTGCTTGTCCTGGCCGCGATCCGCCGGTTCCGGCTGGATTTCGGCCAGATCGACGGCACCCTCTACCTGGACAACTTCCGGCTGGTCCGCGGCGAGGAGGGCGCGGCCACCATTTCCCGGGCCGATCCGCGCGACTGCCGGGTGCTGATCGAGGACCGCAACGCCACCCTCGAGCAGTACGGCCCCCCGGAGGCGATTGTCCCGAGCCAGGAGCTGGAGGAGCGGCGCGGGGCGGCCCGCGCCGCGGTGCGCCGGCTGGAGGAGCAGGTGGAAAAGGCCCAGGCGGCCGGACTCAACCCGCTCTACTGGCGGGTCCCGCTGGTCACCGCCCGGATCGGCCTCGAGACCCGCAGCCAACTGGTCTGGTTCCAGGGCGAGCGGGAAGAGACCGCCATCCTGGACTATGTCATTTCCTCCTGCAACCAGGCCGCCGAGGAACTGGCGGCGATCAGCGCCGTCCCGCCCGCGACGGAGAGCACCGACCCCCGGGACCAGGCCCTGCTGCGCAAGCTCGCCATCCCGGCCTACCCATCCTTCAAGGGCCTGCCCCAGCGCGATGGCTTCTTCCGCTACCCCAATGGCGACCCGGTCTTCCTGCTGGCGATGCACGGGATGGAGCAGGGTGAACTGCTGGACTTTTTCGCCACCTACAATCATGTCCGCGAGACCTTCACGGTCGGCGGGGGCTCGCGCTACGACATCGAGGACAGCCCGGTCTACGAGGCGTTCCACAAGTACCCGGACACCCACCGGGTGGGCTGGGATGGCTGGTGCGGCCACCTGATCAAGGATCGCTGGTCGATGGGCGGACGTAAGGAGAATGTCGTGATCTGCCTGGAAAGCCCGCAGATCCGCGCGGCGATCCTGCAGTACATGCAGACCGCCCATGAAAGCTGGAGCAAGATGCCGGACCTGCTCTACAACATCATGGGCTACGAGCTGATGTACCTCTGCTACTGCGAAACCAGCCAGCAGATGTTCCGAGAATACCTGCAGGGGGTGCACGGCTCGCTGGCCAAAGTCAACGAGGTCTGGGGCACCAGCTTCGCCTCGTTCGATGAGATCCGCGCCCCGGAGTGCCGCGATGCCGCGCCACTGCCGGATGTCAACCGCGCCGCCTGGTATGACTGGGCCTGCTTCAACACCCGCCGTTTCACCGACTACCTGAAATGGGTCAAGTCCGAGATGCGCCAGCTCGACCCGGTGGTGCCGATCAACGCCGGCGGGACCTCGAGCATGCTGTCCTCGGCCAACGGCACCAGCGGGATCGATGAGGAGCAGATCATCAACGAGGTCGATGATGTGATCCTCAACGAGTCGGGCGGGACCAACATCTTCTCCGACCTGTTCCTCTCCTTGAGCGACAGCAAGAAGGTGATGGTCGAGCCGGAGATGGGCGGCGAGGTCCAGAACCTGCTGCTGCACTTCCTGCACGGCAAGACCGCGATCGCCAAGTGGCTGTGGGGGGTTTCCCGCGGCACTTCCGAGTACCCCAGTTTCTACGGCACCGCGGTCACCACCTCCTGGGACTTCACCCTGCCCGAGGTGGCCGAGGTGCTGAAGATCGCTCTCGACATCCGTACCCTGGGACGCGAGACCGCCGCTTTCATCGGGCCCGAGCCGGAGATCGCGATCCTCTACTCCAAGAGCTGCATGGTCCAGGTCCCGCCGCAGCTCCACCGCGCCGGGAGCACTCCCTACCTGGAGGCGCTGGGATCGCTCTGGGAGGGCTCGCGCTACCTCGGCGCCCGGGTGGGCTTTGTCAGCGAGCGGCAGGTCCTCGCGGGCAAGCTGTCGCGTTTCAAGCTGCTGCTGGTCCCGGCGGCCAAGTACCTGCCGCCCGAGGTCACCGACCGCATCTATCGCTTTGCCGAGCAGGGCGGGCGGGTGCTGGTGGTGCCGGAGTCGTTCCTGTTCGACCAGTACGCCCGCGAAAACGACCGGGTGGCCGAGCTGGGGATCAAGGTCCGGGATGTGACCCTGCCCGAGGTGCTGGGCCGGGGCGAGACGGTCCAGAACTACGATATGAGCATCTCCCAGACCATTGTCTACGGCAAGGTCGAGCGCCAGGCCACCACCACCGGCGCGGGCCTGTTCGCCGGGGGCGCGGTGACCTTGCGCACCAGCGGGCTGGTGCAGCAGCTCGATCCCGGCCCGGGCCTGGTGCTGGCGAAATTCGAGGATGGCTCCCCGGCGCTGGTGCAGGTGGCGAAGGGTAAGGGCCAACTCTACTACCTGGCCGCTCCATTGGCGGCGATGGATTACCACCAGTTGCTGGAGCCGATCACCCGGGAGCTGGGGCTGGCCGGCCCATTGGTGGGGCTCGATGACCAGGGCAAGCTAATCACCGGGGCCGAGGTGCGCTCGGTGGACTACGAGGGGGCTTGGCTGGTCTACGCCAGCAACCTCACCGACCAGCCGGTGAGCTTTACGCTGACCGCCCAGCGGGGCAGCCCGGGCGCGGTGCGGGACCTGCGCTCGTTGGAGCTGCTGCCGGGAGCGCGGATTGAGCTGGCCCCGCGCCAGGAGACCATCTTCCGGGTGGAGAAGAAGTAGGGTTCAGTGCGATGGGATGAAATGCGCAGGGGCGCGGACCCGAGGGTGGGTGCGCGCCCCTCTAATTTTTATATATACGTAACAATTGCGTGCTACTTAAGATGTTGCTTCAAATCATCAACAAAAGAATTCATGCGGTTTCCGTGGAATGAGAGGTATGAATAATCCTTTTCATGTAATATCTTTTTTTGCACCAATGCCCTCCAGTAGGAAGGCCAATCGCCAACTAACCTATAGGATTTTTTCAATTTATTCTCAATGACGAAAGAAAGACTGTGATTACTGCGAATAGCGTGCGTGACAAGCATCTCGAAAGATTCCATATCCATCATCTGAGGAAAGTCTCCGAGGTCTTTTTCATCGCATAAGCCAAGAATGCGCCTTCGAAAGTATGGAAAATTAGGCAATGTTATGCCATCATATGTTATTACAATTGACAATATTTTTTTTGAAGGATCAAGTGATATGACTTTTGAAAAGTTTCCAGCCAAAAGGGAATCTAAGAATTCTTTTATTTGTTGTATGGCAGTTTTTATCTTTTCTACATAGTTGCTCTTGCTTAGTGCTGATAAAGTAACCAATTTACTTGTATAATAAACAGCTTTGCATTCGATTAATATATAGGCATCCTGATCCACTATCAATAAATCGCATACCTTCTGATTGTCAATTTGTCTGCCTTCACTAATAAAATCTTTTTCTTCATATATTATTACATCAGGCATTAGCGCGCATATTTCTTTTGCATACTTCTGAAAAGCGCCCCCAAATTCATCTGCAAAGTAATCAGAGCAGCGCTCTTCAAGTAGTCCTCTTAAGGCTGCAAATGATGCGTTTGGTATAAATGATTTATAAGGCACATAAACCATGTCGTTACCAAGAAACAGGAGCGGCTTCTCCATAAACACAGAAGGGATGTGTAATTCAAAAATAGAAGGTTCTTTTTTCTCAAAATTCGCACCAGTGGACAGTCTATTCCTTTTGTATTGACAAGCTAATTCATAATGGTTTAATTTCATAATCTCAAGAAACAATTCTATTGTGACTCGTGGGATGGAAAATCTATTCACCAGTCCTTCAATGATATCATTTTTGTAAATAGAATAAACTCCTTTTGAATACATACTAAACAAGAGAAATGTCATGCGAAACCACTGCAAAAATGATACTTTAAAATCGACTTCTAGCAATCTCTCCGATCTACCACCGGCCATACATTCACAGAAGATATTCAGTTCTCGTGCCCATCGGTTAGCACCTTTAAGTCCCTGATAGTCGAATCCACGGTGAGTTAGGTCTGTCAGAAGAAGAAAAACAGCTTCCTCACCATCCTCGGGGGCGTCTAGTAATAACATATAATAAGGATTGTTGTTTTCGATCTCGTTATAA
Organism: Candidatus Glassiibacteriota bacterium; assembly: GCA_963752515.1. Classification (GTDB taxonomy): domain Bacteria; phylum Gemmatimonadota; class Glassbacteria; order GWA2-58-10; family GWA2-58-10; genus CAVVYO01. Next base: position 200,330 of record CAVVYO010000003.1, read on the forward strand.
AGACTTATAACGAGTTTAACATCTTCAGGCTTTGGCACCCTGTGGCCTAAAGATTTCGTCACCAACCCTAGGTATTCTATTGAGTGTAGGGCTAAATAAGGAGGGAATAACGCGTACAAATCCATGTCATAAGGGCATTTTTCAAGAAAGGGGCAAAGTAAGTTAACCCAATCCCTAAGAGAGATTTCACTGTAAGCACTTTCAAGTCTGTACAGAAAATGCGAAAGCTGTTTCTTGTACAGAGAAAGAGTCTGTTGTGAGGCTTGTTTCACAGATGACTCCATAAACAACCAACCGTAAGGCTAAAAATATCGAAATGGAAGAAAAGAGTCTTTCCACCTCCCCCCACAGTAGAATGCTATTATAATCCTGCAACAACCCCTCCAGCCGGAACAGCTCAATCGCGTTCTCGCGCAGAAGCCTTCGCGCCGCCCACCGGGCTGCCTCCAGCATAAAACACTCCTCCTCCACCTTCTCGGACAGTGTGCGAGCCGCCGCCTCCCGGACAGCTCACCGGTGCGAGGGGTATTTCGGGGTTGATTCGAAGGGCCACTTTAATCATAGCAGATTGCCGTTACCCTTTCAAGCTTTTCCAGCCTTCGCCTGAAAGAGTAACGGCAATCTGTCATCAGTTCCCGGGCTGTCCGCCGCCCACCTATTTCTTCGCCTTCCCGCTCACCAGGTCGCCGAACTCATCCAGCAGGTCATACTTGTCGAGCCAGGTGGTGTACATGATCCCCACCGCGCCCGCGGTCCGGTTCAGCGACTCCAGCCAGCCCTCGACATCCTTCAGATCATCGGCATCATAGTAGGCCGCGCCCATGGTCCGGAACCCCTGGCCGCTGAAATGCGCCAGGCTCTGGTCCCGCCGTCCGCCGTGCCAGCAGAGCATGACCAGGTCCTTGGGGATCAGCTCCCAGGAGCCGTACCAGTCCTCATCCACCAGGTAGTAGTACTCGCGCTGGTTGGCATTGTGGTGCGGGTCGAACATGTCGCTCCAGGTGAAAATGGTCGCGCGGGGGTTGACCTCGCGGACAATCTCCAGCTGCTTGTTGAGGCAGTCGGCCAGGATCTGCGGGGCGGAGAGCCCCCGGCTCTTGCAGCCCTCGCAGGAGGCGGCCACCCGGATCTCATCGGCGTTGAGGATATAGAGGTCGGTCTGGAACAGCTCCTGGTAGAGCTTCATCTGCTTGCGCCAGATCGCGTAGGCCGAGGGCTCGCTCATGCAGATCGGGGTCTGGCCCTGGTAGATCGCCACGCCGTGGTGGTAGTCCACCCGCAGGCGGGTCCCTTCCTTGATCCGACCGCCGGGGAGCAGCTCCAGCGCGGGCCCCGCGTGATCGAACAGGAAGTTGAGGTGAGGGTCCTCGACCCGGGCGAAATCGCGGCCCTCCTCGTAGACCACTCCATCGGCCTCATCGCGCACGGTCAACGGCGCGCCGGGACGGCGCAGCAGGTTCACCAGCCCGATCTCCTCCACCTGGAGGTCATCGAGCCAGAAACGGCCGGTCTGGCCCTCATAGACCCCGACCGTAAGCTCCACCTGATCGAAAGTCTTGCTGTTGAACCCGGCCTCCACTTTCCGCCAGCCATTGCTGGTGCCCGGGACCTGGGGGTCGAAAAACGCCAGCCGACGGCGCTCGCCGCCGCCCAGCACCTCGACCCGGAACAGGCCGGAGCCGAACGGGCTGGAGGGGTCGAGCCCCTCGGTCCGCACCCAGAAGCTGACCTTGTAGAGCCGCCCGGGCCGGACCGTCAGCTCCTGGCTGACCCGGGCCTCATCATCGTGCTGGCCGAACTTCTCGAACCGGATGCTGGAGCCGCCCGCATGGAACACCTGCCGGTCCTGGAAAGCGATCTCCCGCTCGGGATAGGGCAAGGTGAAACCCACCGGCATCCCGGCCCGGAACTCCTCGAAACCGCTGTTGGCGAGCCCGACCGCGGGGTCCGGGACATGGCGGGCGGCTGTCGCATCGGCGATGAACAGGGCGTTCCGCACCGGCAGCCCCTCGGCCAGGTTCTTGTCGTGCTGGAGCATGAAGGCGTTGTAGCCGACGTTCATGATGAACGGCGCCACCGCCAGATTGTGCTCCTGGCACAGCCGCACGATCTCCTTGACCGCCTTGAAGGCATAGGGCGAGTCCAGGTCCAGGCGCTCGATCGCCCCCGAGAGGGCGATCCCGTTGAGCCCATGCGCGGCGGCGACCTCGATCACCCGGCGGGCCTGTTCCACCGCCGCGGCATCGAAGTTGTCGAAGTTGAGCCGGACCCAGCGGTAGGGCAGGGGCTCGGCGGCGGAAAGCAGCGCTGCCTGGCACAGCAGGGCCAGGGACAGGAGGGCGAACCACGGACGTCGCATCGGCATCGCTCCGGCTGGAGGGTTGAGAAAGGTGAGCCGGCGGGGCCGGCGGACGGGCTCTTCCGGGGATGAAACCGCGGCAGGCCCCGGAGGTAAAGGCTCGGGCAGGGAAAATAACCATTCCCGGACGCAGGCGCCACAAATTAATTCGTGTAAGAAACAAACTATTTGCGCTCACCGCGGAAATCGCTTATGATAGCCCGCAGCGGCCCGGGCGTGCCGGGCTGCCCCTGTTCAGGCCAGGCGGATTTGTTCGGGATCAACATTTTCAAGGAGATGCGCATGGGTTACCGGAAAGCTCGCTCGCCCCGGCACGTGCTGTTGCTGCTGATGACCCTGGCGCTCGCCGCCGCCGGCCCCGCCGCCGCCCGCACGTTCTACCTGGCCCCGGATGGGGATGACCAGGCGCGGCCGGAGCACGGAGCGACCTTCCGCACCCTAGCGGTCGCGGTGAACCAGGTCTGGGGCGGCGATACCCTGGTGCTGCGGGCCGGGATCTACGCGGGCGGGGCAGTGATCCGCCGGGGCTGCAAACCCGAGGCCCCGCTGGTGATCCGCGCCGAAAGCCCCTACGCCGTGATCCGCGGCAGCGGCGAGGGCCGCGATGGCCTGACCCTGGCCGACTGCTATCACGTGATCCTGGAGGGCCTCCAGGTCACCCAGGCCGCGCGCGGCGGGATCGTGGTCAGCCACAGCCGGAACATCATTGTCCGGGGCTGCACCAGCTTCAACAACGGCAAGTGGGGGATTTTCACCGACCACGCCGCGGATTTCGTGCTGGAGAACAACGAGTGCTGGGGCTCGGGCGATGAGCACGGGATCTACCACTCCAACTCCGGCGACAACTTCGTGATCCGCGGCAACCACCTCCACCATAACTCCGGCTGCGGGATTCACATGAACGGCGACCCGGAGTACGGCGGCGATGGGGTGGTCTCCTTCGGGATTATCGAGCACAACGTGATCCACCACAACGGGCGTCCCAAGGGCGGGGCCGGGATCAACATGACCCATGTCCAGGATGTGATTGTCCGCAGCAACCTGCTCTATGACAACTTCGCCGGCGGGATCACTTTCTACCAGGACACCGGCACCCCCGAGCAGGCCAGCCGGCGGGCGCTGATCTACGGCAACACGATCGTGTTCCGGGACGGGTTGGGCAGGACCGGGGTCAACATCATGCCCACCAGCTCCCACGCCCTGATCGCCGGCAACATCCTGGTTTCCGGGGGCAGCCGCGGGGCGATCGAGGTCAACTCCGAGCAGCTGCCGACCATCCGCAGCGACCGCAACCTGCTGTGGGGGATCGCTCAGTCCGAGCTGGTGGAGCATACCGCCGAGCGGCGGATCCCGCTGGACCAGTGGCGCGGGCTTTCCGGCAATGACCGGGCCTCCGTGGTGGCCGAGCCGCGTTTCGCCGGCGCCGAGTATGGCAACTTCCACCTGGTTAAGGGTTCGCCGGGGATGGAGCTGGCCCCCGGGCTGGACTGGATCCGCGCCGAGCTGAAAAAACTGGGCGGGTTCGACTGGCACCTGAACAAGCTGGCCGAGCTGCCGGACACGGACCTGGATGGCCTGCCGCGCCAAAGCGGCCAGGACCGGGCCGCCGGGGCGTTCGAGCTGCGGTAGCCTGGTTTCGATCGGTCAGATTATGACCTTAACGCTCATTATTTGATTGGCCCTGATCGGGCCGGCCCTGCTCGGGTCGGCCCTGTTTTTGTCCCAAGCCACGCAGCTAATGCCGGTTGGGCATTTTCCGGCCGGAGGGGCTGTCGCCGGCACGGGAGTTGTCATGCTCGGGTGCTGTCGACCGCTCGCCCCCGCCACTGACCTGGGGGGCGGAACCAGAACCAGCTGCCCGAGGGAGCCCGCCCGATGACCGACCGCCAGTACCCCGCCCTGCTGCGCCGTGACCGCTCCGGCGACCGTTTCACGGCGTTTGTCTTCTGGTTCGTGGTGATCCTGCTGGCCCTGGCCCTGGTGCTGCACGAGCGGGCGCGGGAACGCCAGTTCCTGCGGGGGGAAGTGATGATCGGGGAGCGGGGGCCGCAGCTCACCCGCCAGCAGGAGCAGTCGATCCTGGAGTATCTGGCCTGCGGCCGGGCGGCGGCGATCTGAAGCGAGCTCGCGGTCGCAGGCAGTTCGGATCGCCGGTCCGCCTGGCGGAAGATCCTTCGAGCGCCCTCGGCCGGGAGCGAAAATATCGTTCCGCTTCCGGTCTTCCGGCATTAGTATATGCCTGGACCGTGGCCGGGGAACTGACCGGCGGGCGGGTCCCCGGCCCGGAGCGTTCCAATCCACCCCCTGCGAGGTTTTCATGCGCCAGACCATCCTCCTGTTGCTGCTGTGCTGCACCCTGCTGTCCGTCCTGCCCCTGGCCGCCGGCCGCGACCACCCGGACGATGCCGCCTGGACCGCGCTGGAGGATGGGGTCAAGGTGCCGGTCCCGCCGCGGGAGCACCCCCGCCTCTACCTGCGCGCCCGCGACCTGCCGGACCTGAAAGCGCGGATCGCCCACCCGGTGCTCCAGCCCGCCTGGAACGACCTGCAGGAGCTGGCGCGGCAGAACGCCCAGAACCGGGTGGTGGTCGATGCCCTGCGCTACCTGCTCGCCCCCGACCGCGCGCTGGGCCGCCGCACGATCGAGGCCTGCCTGGACACCCTGCGCCGGGCCGACTGGGAGAATCCGCTCGAGGACGACCAGAGCCGCCCGATCGGGCGGATGATGCTCACCGGCGCGGTGGTCTACGACTGGTGCTACGAGCTGCTCACCCCCGCGGAGCACGAGGAGTTCATCGCCCAGTTCATCCGCCTGGCCGGGATGTTCGAGTCCGGTTGCCCGCCGCGCCAGTACGGCTCGCTCACCGGCCATGTCGGCGAGTGGATGATCATGCGCGACATGCTGTCGGCGGGGGTGGCGATCTACGACGAGTTCCCGCAGATGTACCAGGAGGCCGCCGGGAAGTTCTTCCGCGACTTCCTGCCGGCCCGCAACTGGTTCTATCCCGGCCATGCCTACCACCAGGGGGTGGCCTACGCCGACAGCCGTTTCGGCTCGGAGCTCTATCCGCTGTGGATTTTCGACCGGATGGGCGCGGGCAATGTCTACCACCCCTCCCAGCGGTTCGTCCCCTACCAGTGGATCTACATCCGCCGTCCCGATGGCAAGATGCTGACCGGCGGGGATGATTTCATCTGGACCCCCAAGCTCGGTCGACATGCTCAGCGCCAGCTACTACCGCGATGGCTACGTGCTGGCCGACTATCTCAAGACCCGTGGCATTCAAGTCCTCAAGCATGCCAGCTACCCGATGGACCAGCTCTTCGAGCTGCTCTGGCGCGATCCGGACCTGAAGCCGCTCGAACCGTGCCGAGCTCTGCCGCTCACCCGCTATTTCGGCTTCCCCTACGGCTGGATGGTGGCCCGCACCGGCTGGGACGAGAGCAGCGTGATCTGCGAGATGAAGGTCAACGCCTACAATTTCCTCAACCACCAGCACCACGATGCCGGGGCCTTCCAGATCTACTACCAGGGGCCGCTGGCGATGGACACCGGCATCTATGAGGGCGATGACGGCGGCTACCTCGGGCCGCACAATGTCAACTACTACAAGCGGACCATCGCCCACAACAGCCTGCTGGTCTTCGATCCGGACGAGAAGTTCATCACCGATGGCTTCCGCAACGTGGAGAAGGTCAACGATGGCGGCCAGCGGCTGCCCAACCGCTGGCGCTCGGCGGGGCTGCTGGAGGATTTCCTGGCCGCGGACTACCGCACCGGCAGCATCGAGGGCCGCTGGTTCGGGCCCGATCCGCAGCGCCCGGCCTACTCCTACCTCAAGGGCGACATTACCCTGGCCTACAGCAAGAAGGTCAAGGAGGTCAAGCGCTCGTTCGCCTTCCTCAACCTGGGGGACCCGGCGGTCCCGGCGGCGCTGGTGGTGTTCGACAAGGTGGTGGCGAGCGACCCATCCTTCAAGAAGTACTGGCTGCTGCACGGCATGGAAGAGCCGCGGATCGAGGGCGGCCGGGTGGAGTTCGCCCTCACGCGACGCGGCTGGAGCGGCAAGCTGGTCAGCCAGGTGCTGCTGCCCGAGGCGGACAACCGCGAGCTGACCCCGGTGGGCGGCCCGGGTAAGGAGTTCTGGGTGTTCGGCCGCAATTTCGCCAGCCAGCCGCTCCACGACCCCGAGGATTACGAGCTGGGCGAGTGGCGGGTGGAGCTTTCCCCGGTCCGGGCCGCGGCCGAGGATCATTTCCTCAACGTGCTGCTGGTCACCGGCCGGGAAAATGACTGTCTGCCGGCCGTCGAGCTGGTCGCGGGCGAGGGGCTCGCCGGGGCGAAAGTGGCCGACCGGGTGGTGCTGTTCCGTCGCGATGGCGCCCGCTCCGACCTGCCGCAGCGTTTCGCGCTGAGCGGGGCCGGGAGCTTCCAGATCATGGTCGCCGACCTGGCGGCCGGGTCCTGGCAGGTGCGCAAGGATGGCGCGGTGCTGGTGCCCGCGGCGCTGGTGAATGCGGAGGAGGGGGTGCTCTGTTTCGAGGGCGGGGCGGGCTGCTACGAGCTGCTGCGCTGAGCGCGCCGATTGCGGGCGCGATGACATGGCAGGCCGCCGGCGGCAAGTCCGGCGGCCTGTTTTTTAAGTCAGGGAATGGAGGGAAGGCTCCGGCTCGCTGCTATCCTCGTAAATCCTGCGGATTTTTCTACTGCTGTGACCAGAAGTAGCAAGAGTCTTTGAAGATAAGGCCGCGAAGCTGAAAGAACATCAAGGTATTTAATAAATCACGGGGTGTCCGAGGGAAGAAAGGCGCTCCCGCGGTGCTCGCCGCGTTTCGCGCCAGCGGATCCGGGCGCTGAAACGCCATGGCCTGCCGGGCCGTGTCATGCTCCATAGCAGTTGCCGCGATGGAAATAGCGCGGAAATGGCCCATCGCTGTCTTTTGCCTCCAGCCGCGGCCCAAAGACCTCGCCCCTTGGATGGATTAAGGGTGTTCTCCCTGCAATCCGGGCCATCCGGGATCATCGGGATTACGCGGGGCGTCCGGCCGCTATCGCCTCCCTGCGGTCTCGTTTTCCGGCGCTATGGCTGCCATCCCTGCTTTTGCCGCTGGTGCGGAGCCCGGGCCTTACACCCCCCGGCAGCTGAAGCTGCCACCCCCCTCCAGGGGGGAGTAACAACACTACGCCCAACCGGTTGCGGCAACTCGACAGGTGCAGCCGGCACAGTCCCCCCTGGAGGGGGGTGGCCCTGACGCAGTCAGGGCCGGGGGGTGTAAGGCCCGGGCTCCGCACCAGCGGCCGGGAGGCGGCCGGCGAGTTTTGCGCCGCACAGACTCTTGCTTCTTCTGGTCACAGAAGAAGAAACCCCATGACAATCAAAGAGATAACACCATAGCCGATGATTTTGAGACCACAACCCAGGTCTGCCGGCGCAGGCTCCACCTCCGGCAGGGCCGCCCGCGCCAAACCTTGCGGTCCGGGCCGCTCCCGCCTATTATGTTGACAAGTCCGTCCGGGAAACCCTCCCGGCGGCGCGCCTGTCACCCCGACCGGAGGTACCGATGCGCCTGCGCGGCCTGTTGCTGATCCTCTGCACCCTGGCCCTCGCCTGCGGCGGCAGCGAGCAACCCTCGCCACTGGAGCTCTGGAGCCACCACTACCTGCTGCCCCTGGATCGCCGGGCCGCCCCGCCCGAAGCGGGAGCGGACACCCTGGCCCTGACGGTCACTCCCGGTGAGTTCGAGCCGGCGGTGGCGGCGGCGCGCGCGGACCGGCCGACAGTGGTGACTGTCGCCCTGGCCGCCGGGGAGAGCGCGGGCCATCCCCTGCCCGCCGAGTGGTGCACCCTGCGACGGGTGACAGCCCGGACCGACAGCACCGCCCTCAACCGCCTGCTCGAGCTGGAGGGCCCGGACAGCCTGGCCGCGGGCGAGACCGCCTATTACTGGCTGACTGTCCGCCCGCCGGAAGATGCCGCGCCGGGAAGCTATGCCGGAGAGCTGCGGCTGGAGTCCGGTGGGCTGATCCGTTCCCTCCCGGTGCGCTGCGAGGTGCTGCCCTTCCATCTGGAGGAAAGCCCGATCCGCGCCGGAGCGTTCATGTGCCTGATCGACCTGCCCCCGGGCTGGTACCGGGACATGAAAGAGCACGGGGTCGATGCGATCCAGTTCTTCACCTGGGAATGGGCGGTGCGCGACCAGAGCGAGCTGAGCCCGTACGACCAGGAGCTGGACCGCTCGCCGATCGGAGTCCGCAACATCGATGCCCGGCTGGAGCTGGAGTTCGATGGGATGGATCGGATCATGTCCGAGATCGGGGCCGCCGGGATGCGCGGGCCGGTGGTGGTGAGCCTGGGCAATGACAATCACCTGTTCTACGAGGTCCGGCTGGCCCAGGAGTTCGGCCTGCGGGTCGACACGGTCGAGGCCAAAGACCGGCCGATCATCGGGCCGGCGGTGAGCCCGGAGCTGGATGACCTGTTCCTGACCGGCCTCAAAAAGCTGCGCGCCCACTGGGACCAGCAGGGCTACTCCCAGGAGCTGGTGATCCTGATCTACGATGAGCCCACCGAGCGCCTGCTCGACCGCTCCCGCAACCGTTACCGGCTGATCAAGCAGGCCCTGCCCGACACCCCGGTCTATGGGGTGACGATGGATGAGCTGCGGGAAGCCGAGATGCTGCTCGACCAATCCGACATCCTGGTCTGCAATGGCGATTTCGACAAGATCGCCGCGCTGGCCCGGGAGCAGGGCAAGGGACTCTACACCTATGGCTCGATGGGCTCGACCGCCCACGCCCGCTGGCTGATCGGCGCCCTGCCCTGGAAAGTCGGCTCCCAGGGGGCGTTTTTCTGGATGTACGATTACTGGTTCTACGATTTCGATGGCTGCGCGGTGTACCCGCACCCGCAGGACTGGAAGCGCCTGGTGAGCTCCCCGCAGTGGGAGGCGATCCGCGAGGGCGCCGATGACCTGCGCTATTTCGCCACCGCCGAGGCGTTGATCGCCCGGGCCGGGGGAGCGGAGCAGGAGGCGGCCCTGGCCCGGCTGGCCGAGCTGCGGGAGGCGATCCCGCTCGACCAGGAGCGACCGCCATCGGCCGGGGCCTCCGCCGATGAAGTGCGGGCTTACTATCTGGCCACTCAGCAGCTCCGCGAGCAGGTAATCGGGATCATCCGCTCCCTGCCGGCGCCGCAGTGAGCACCTGAACTTCCTTGAAGGAGCGATCATGCGCGCCATCCTCGCCTGTCTCGCGTTTGGCCTGATCCTGGCCGGCCTCGCCCCGGCCGCGGCCCCGGAGACCATCCCTTCCGATCCGGGCCTGATCCGGACCGAGCGTCCCCGGCTGCTGATCCGTCCCCACCCCGACCCCGCTGGCGGTCTCCCTGGAACAGCTGCGCTCCCTTCCGCCGGATGAGGAGTACCGGGCGATGCTCGGCCAGCTGCAACGGGAGCAGCATGCCGCGGCGCTGGCGCTGGTGTGGCTCATTACCGGCGACCGGGCCGCGGCCGACACCGCGATCGCCCGGATGCTGGCCTACCGCGAGCCGGACGAGTACGACACCTTCCACATCCATTCCCGCCTGACCGAGTTCGCCCTGGCCTACGACTGGCTCTGCAACTACGACCGCTTCACCCCGGAAGTGCGGGCCGAGATCCGACGCAGGGTCAACCCCACCGCCTGGCAGGGGATGCGCAACACCTACGACCACATCTTCCACAACTATGTCTGGATGTCCGCCGGCGGCGCCTCGCTGTGGGCGCTGGCCACCGCCGGGGAGGACCAGGAGGCCGACCTGCTGTGCCGGGAGATCATCGCCCGCTTCAACGAGGGGCTGTACCCGGCCTGGGCCTACCTGGAAGGCCTGCCCAGCGAGCCGCTGGGCTACTGGTTCTACTACGTGTTCAGCCCGGGGGCGCTGACCCTGCTCGCCGCCCAGAGCGCGTTCGAGCAGGACCTGGTCGGACGGGTCGAGCGCGAGCAGGATGGCTGGTTCTCGCGCCACTTCCAGAACATGCTGCACAGCGTGCTGCCGGACCTGCGCTTCCTGCCCTGGGGCGACCTGCAGGGCGGCTCCAATGGCGGGGCGACCATCCAGTTCGCGGGAATCGCCGATGCGGTGAGCTGGGCGCTGGGCTCGACGGAAGGGGCGTATTTCAGCCGCCGGATCGCCGAAAAGCGCGGCCTCGAGCGCTTCTATCACTGGCACGCCATTTTCGACCTGCTCTACACCCGCCAACTGGAAACCGCGCCTCCGGTCCCCCCCGCCAGCTTCCTGGCCGGGGGCCCCCAGGGCGGGCATTTCATCGCCCGGTCCGACTGGAGCGACAGCGCGACCATTGTCGCGTTCGGCTGCAAGGACCACTACGGCGACCATCACCACTATGACCAGGGCGGGTTCATCATCTACCGGCAGGGGCTGCTGGCGGTGGACCCGCCGGTCTACAAAAAGGTAGCCGGGCCTCAACAGCCGACCGCGGTGCACAACACCCTGCTGATCGGCGGACAGAACCAGCGCCATTGCCGTGGCCAGTGGTTCAAGAGCGTGGCGGAGTTCGAGGAGAACCGCACCGGGGGCGAGCAGCTGGAAACCGGCGACATCCTGTTCCACACCGAGCAGGGAGAGTGGGCGGCGGTGGCCGGGCAGTTCGCCCAGGCCTATGATGACAGCCTGGTGGCGAGCTGCGTGCGGCAACTGTTGTTCCTGCGTCCGGGAACCGTGATCGTGGTGGACCACCTGGAGGCATCGGCGGGAAAGACCCTGCCGGAGGTGCAATGGCTGCTGCAGCTCCCCGAGCGGCCATCGAGCGCAGCGGGCGGCTTGCAGGCCGGCAATGGCCGTTCACGGCTGCGCTGGCAGGGCCTGACTCCCCCATCGGCGGTCCGGCTCCTCGAGCCCGAGGAAACCGAGGTCAATACCTGGCGGGTCGGCGCGGCCTATCCGGAGGGGATGCCGCGGCGCACTCTGGTCAACCTGCTGGAGACGGAAGGGGGGCCCGGGGAATCCCGGCTTTCCGACCGGCGGATGAAAGTGGACAGCGATGCGGACAGCTGCACGGTGACCATCGATGGGCGGAGCTTCGTGTTCGAGGCCCGGGCGCCGTTCCGGGTGCGCGCGCGATAATTCCGGCCAGAGCATCACACCCCCCGGCCCGACTGCGTCGGGCCACCCCCCTCCAGGGGGGACTGTTTCCGCTCCGGCAATGGCGCAACCGGTCGGGTGGCAGTGCTGTTGATCCCCCTTAGCAAAGGGGGAAACAGGGGGTTGTGTTTTTTAAGGGCTGGAACAGGGCCGGCACGGGGGCCGGCTCCTACGGGAGACGGCGATTCGACCCGACCGCTCGGCATTTGGCCTTGAATCAGCAAAAAGTTTGGGAAGGTGGAAGGGGGGATCTGGGGGAAGGCATCCCTGGGGGGAGGGTGGAAATCCCGTTCGTCGGGATTTCCGTCCTCCCCCCGGAAATGTCAGGGTGCTTCCGCGTTCATTCCGGCTGCGCCTGCGGATCGTGCTTGAAGATGCAGATCCCCAGCGGCGGCAGGGTGATCGTGATCGACTGGGGGAAGCCATGATCCGGCATCGGGGCGGTCCACACGCCCCCGAAGTTGCCGTGGCCGCCCCCGCCATAGCTGGGGGCATCGCTGTTGAGCGCCTCACGCCAGAAGCCTTCGAGCGGGACCCCCAGGACGTAATTGTAGCGCGGCACCGGGGTGAGGTTGCAGGCCACGAACAACTGCTCCTCGGGATTGCGCCCGCGGCGCAGGAAACTGACCACGCTCTGCTCCCAGTCCTGGAAGTCCACCCACTGGAAGCCCTGGGGCTCGAAGTCGCATTCCCAGAGGGCGGGCTGCTCGCGGTAGAAGTGGTTGAGGTCCTGGACCCAGAGCTTGAGCCCCTGGTGGGTGGGCAGCTTCAGCAGGTGCCAGTCCAGGCTGGAGTCGTGGTCCCACTCCCGCCACTGTCCGAACTCGCATCCCATGAACAGCAGCTTCTTGCCCGGGTGGGTGTACATCATCCCGAACAGCGCCCGCAGGTTGGCGAATTTCTGCCACCAGTCGCCGGGCATCTTGCCGATCAGCGAGCCCTTGCCGTGCACCACCTCATCGTGGGAGAGCGGCAGCATGAAATTTTCGGTGAAGGCGTACCAGAGGCTGAAGGTCAGGGCATGGTGGTGGAACTTGCGGTAGATCGGGTCCTGGGAGAAGTAGTAGAGGGTGTCGTGCATCCAGCCCATGTTCCACTTCATGCCGAAACCCAGGCCGCCGAGGAAAGTCGGGCGGCTGACCATCGGCCAGGAGGTGGACTCCTCGGCGATGATCATGGTCCCGGGATGCTTCCCGTAGCAGGCCTCGTTCAGGCGGCGCAGGAACCAGATCGCATCGATGTTCTCCTTGCCGCCGTACTCGTTGGGGATCCACTCGCCCTCCCGGCGGGCGTAGTCGAGGTAGAGCATCGAGGCCACCGCATCGACCCGCAGGCCGTCGGCATGGTAGCGGTCGAGCCAGAAACAGGGCGTTGGAGATCAGGAAATTGCGCACCTCGTAGCGGCCGTGGTTGAAGATGTGGCTCTTCCACTCCGGGTGGAAGCCTTTCTTGGGATCCATCGTGCTCGTACAGGTAGGTGCCATCGAAACGCACCAGCCCGTGCGGGTCGTGGGGAAAGTGCGAGGGCACCCAGTCCAGCAGCACCCCGATCCCCTGCTGGTGAAGGTAGTCGATCAGGTACATGAAGTCCTGGGGGGTGCCGAACCGGCTGGAGGGGGCGAAATAGCCCAGCACCTGGTAGCCCCAGGAACCATAGAAGGGATGCTCCATCACCGGCATGAACTCGACATGGGTGAAGCCCATCTCGCGGACATAGCCGGCCAGCCGGGGCGCCAGCTCGCGGTAGGTGAGGGGACGGGCATCCTCCTCCGGCACCCGTTGCCAGGAGCCCAGGTGCACCTCGTAGACCGAGAACGGGCCGGTCGAGGGCATTGGCCCGGGGCTGGTTTTCCATCCACTCCCGGTCGCCCCACTCATACTCGAGGTCCCAGACCACCGAGGCGCTGCGGGGCGGGACCTCCCAGTGGAAAGCGTAAGGGTCGCCCTTTTCCATCGGCTGGCCGTGGCGGGGAGTGATCAGGTACTTGTAGCGCTCGCCCCGGCGGAGCCCGGGGATGAATCCCTCCCAGATCCCGACCTCGTGGTACTTGTTGCTCAGGGGGTGGGCCTGGCCGTTCCAGCCGTTGAAATCGCCGATCACCGAGACCTGCACGGCATTGGGCGCCCAGACCGCGAAACGCGCCCCCGGCACTCCCTCGACCGTCTCCAGGTGCGAGCCCAGCTTCTTGTACAGCTCGAAGTGGTTGCCCTCCTTGAAGAGGTAGATATCCAGGTCGGTGAACAGGTCCGCCTCGTGGATCATCGTCCGCTCCAGCTCCGGCGGGTTGGGTTTCCTGGCCATCTGCTCTCCCGGTTGCCATGAAGGGCGCGCCGTTTCAGGGGCGCCCCGGAATGTTGCGGATCCCGCGGGCCGGGATTTTCACCCAGTCGGGCCGGTGGTCGGGACGGCAGCCCGGCTCGCCCTCGAAATCGATAATCACTAAAGCGCTTCCTGTAAAGAGTAATTGTCCCGGGGGGGAGTTTCCATGGCAAGGGAGGCGCCGGGCGACCAGACCCTTGTTCATTCCTGACCGATGGCGGCCCCCCTTCCGGCCGGGCGGACCTCCCGGGACTCGATCGCCAGGTTGTGGCGCAGCAGGCACAGCCGCGGGTTGCCCGCGGCGAACCAGTGCAGGGTGTTGTCCTCGATCTCCAGTGCCGAGCTCCGCGGCGGGACGAATCCCAGCCCATCGAACACCAGGGAACGGATCAGTCCGCGGTGGCTGACCGCCAGCAGCCGGGCGCCCGGGCGCTCGCGGGCTTGGGATAGCAGGGCGGCGGTGGCCCGGGCCAGCACCTCGCGGCGGCTCTCTCCGTCCGGGGGACGGAAGTCCCACCAGTCCAATCGTTCGCGCTCCCGATCCGGCGACCGCCGCCGCAGCTTGTCTTTGTGCCGGCCGGTCCAACGGCCCCAATCCATCTCCCGCAGCCCCGGCTCGATCACCACCTCCAGCCCCAGTTCTCCGGCCAGGATTTCCGCGGTGGCGCGGGCCCGGCCCAGGTCGCTGGCAAGGATCAGCCCGAACCCTGTCCCGGCCAGGGCCTTGCCCCAGGCGCAAGCCTGCCGTCGGCCTTCCGGGGTCAGCGGCGAGTCGGCCTGCCCCTGCACCCTGCGCCGGTCGTTCCAGATCGTCCGGGCATGCCGGACCAGGGCGATCAGCGTTCGACCCTCCTGTTCAGCACTGCATCCACCGCCAATGGCATCCTGATCGCCCACGGCGACTCCTTGTCTGTAATTGATTCTCTCTCTCGCGACTCCTTCTTTATTATAACGCCGGGCGGGCGGCGGGGTTCGAAAAATTCGAGCGGGGAGGCTGTCTCCGCAACTGCTTGCCGGACAGTGAGATAATAAAGCCCTGCCAATCAGGCCGGCCGGAAAGCCCGCTGATCTGTACATTATGGCAGGTCGATGCGACTTCCGGGCCGGCGAAATGTCATAATGACAGAATAATTTGCTCCGGCAGGGGATGGTCCGGCTTAAAATATTGCAGATTAAGCATCAAGCTCGCATTTAAGCGGGATGGTACACCTCTTGCATTACTTCCTGGTCGGGAACGGTTCCTGTCAGATCTTGTGCAGTCCCTCCACCGACTGATGTGATCCAGGGAGGTGAACGATGGTACTCTACAGCTTTCCTTATCATTCCTGGGGCCAGACCATGCTGGACCGGATGCAGGCCTTCCAGGAGGAAATGAACCGCGCGTTCGGCCCCTCCTTCCGGGATTACCCGTTGCTCAATGTCTACCGGGAGCAGGATCGGACGATCGTGGCCGCGGAGATCCCCGGGATCAGGTCCGAGGACCTCGAGATCTCGATCCACGAGGAAACCCTGGTGCTCAAGGGTTTCCGCCCGGATGAGCTCGAGGGCGAGGGCCGGCAGGTCCATCGCCGGGAGCGGCCTTTCGGCAACTTTTCCCGTACCCTGCGGCTGCCGTTCCGGATCGACCCGGACCGGGTGAACGCCAGTTGCAGCAACGGCGTGGTGCGGATCGAGCTTCAGCGCCACCCCGCCGACCTGCCGCGGCGGATCGAGGTCCGGGGGCAGTGACCACCCGCCGGCCATCCGGCTGTTACCGCGATCGTGTAAACCGACTGTACCGGAGGTGCACAATGGCTGAGGAAAAAGGGACCGCGATGGAGAAACGGGAAGCGGCGCAGGTGATGCCGGCCGAACGCACCCGGCCCCTGCCGACCTTCCTGCCCGCGACCGACATCTGCGAGACCAAGCATCAGATTTTGGTGGTGATGGACATGCCGGGCGTGGACAAGGATTCGATCTCAATCAACCTCGAGCAGCAGGTCCTGACGGTCAGCGCCGAGGCCAGGGTCCAGCCGGAGGAGGACCTGACTGCCGAGTACGCCGAGTACCGGGTGGGCAGCTACGAGCGCAGGTTCACCCTGACCGAGCTGATCGACCGCGACCGGATCGAGGCCGAGTACCGTGATGGCGTGCTGCGGTTGACCCTGCCCAAGGCCGAGCAGGCCAGGCCGCGGCAGATTTCGATCAAGGGCTGAGCGCAGGCCGCCCGCCTGTCGTCGTGAACGAGGAGGTGAGGATCCAATGGCGATTACCGATCTGATTCCCTGGAAGCGGGAGCGCGAAACCGAGCGTCACCCGCTGACCGCTTTCCAGCGCGAGATGAACCGGATGTTCGAGGATTTCTTCTCCGGCCGGGAGCGCGAGTGGATGCCGTCCACCCGCGAGGGGCGGTTCACGCCGACCCTCGATGTGGCCGAGAGCGACAAGGAAGTGACCATCACGGTCGAGCTGCCGGGGCTGGAGGCCAAGGATGTCGGCATCGAGCTCCAGGGCAACACCCTGCTGCTCAGCGGCGAGAAGAAGCAGGAGAGCGAGCGCAAGGAGCGCGACTACTACCGGCTCGAGCGCTCCTGGGGCTCCTTCCGGCGGATGGTGGACCTGCCGGCCGAGGTCGAGGCCGACCAGGCCGATGCCACCTTCAGGAACGGAGTGCTGAAGATCACCGTGCCCAAGAAGGCAGGCCTTCCCGGCCGGAAGATCGAAGTCAAGTCCGCCTGAGCGCCCGGCCCGCGGCGGGGCGGATCAAGGGGAGCGCGGCGGACCCCGGGACAACTCCGGGGTCCGCCGCGCCTTGTCTTTGCCCCCGGATCAGCCGGTAATGTTCATCCCCGGGCGGCTGGGGCGAGGGAGCGCCCTCTTGCTCCCGAGCTGCCGCTGGCCGCCGGTCCTGTCTCCCATCCGGCCTGCTTCACAACTTCCTTGCCTGGCACGCTGTTGCCGCTTAAACTATGCCAATCCCGCGTAAGCCCAGCTATTCACCCTGCCGGTCGGAGGTCGCGATGCGCCAAGTCCTGCTGTTGCTGACGGTCCTGGTGGTCTGTCTCGCCGCCTGCGGCCCCCGCGCCGCCTCCAGCGAGGCGCCCGCGCACCCCACCGCCGAGTGGCTGCTGGCCTGCCGGGCCGGTACGGGCGGTTTCGGCTGGTATCCGGGAGATTCGGCGTTCACCTCCTGCACCGGGATGGCGCTGGAGGCTCTGGCCGAGCTGGACGAGCTGGAGCGCCTGGAGGGCCGCGAGGCGCTGGTCGCCTGGCTGCAGGAGCGCCAGCAGCCGGATGGCGGGTTCATCGAGCGCGGCGATTACGCCCACGGCAAGCCGATGCCCTGGGGCTCGCCCAGCGCCCTGGAGCCTACCTACTGGGCGGTGCGCGCGCTGGAGCTGCTGGGGGCGCGGCCCCGCGATCCGGAAAGCGCGGGGGCGTTCGTGCGGGCGCGGCGGTCGGAAAACGGCGGCTATGATGCCTACGAGTACGCGTTCGGCGCGGCCAAAGAGTCGCTCTATACCACTTTCTGGGCGGTGGCGACCCTCCGCAGCCTGGGCCTGCCGTCGACTGACTCCGCGAAAACAGTCGAGTGGGTGCGCGCCCAGCAGGACACCGATCCCCGGGGCCGCCGCGGGGGATTTTCGCTCAGCAATGACGACTGGTTCTTCGCCTCGCCCGCCGGCTGCTACTATGCCCTGCGCACCCTGAACCTGCTGGGCTCGGCGCCCGCCCGGCCGGACTCGGTGAAACCATTCCTGCTCTCCGAGTACGGCCAGGAGCCCGATGGCGGTTTCGAGACCGGCCACCACCGCGGCTGGCGCCAGAACCACTACTCCCGCACCGAGGATACCTATGCCGCGGTGACCGCCCTGGAGCTGCTGGGAAAGCCCCTTTCCGACCAGGATTCCTCCCGCGCCGCCCACCCGCGCTCGGACTGCATCGCCTGGCTGAAAGCCGCCAGAACCCGGATGGCGGTTTCGCCCGCTGCGGGATCAGCGAGCACACCCCGCTGCCCTCGCCCAGCGAAATGCGGGCCACCTGGCAGGCGGTGCGGGCGCTGGCGATCCTCGGGGAGGCGGCCCCGGTCCCGGCCGCGCCCGGTGCGGCCGGTCAATGAGGTCCAACCGCACCAGGTCGCCCATCGCCATCCCTGTGTCGATGACTCCGACCCCTGCGAGGTCTGGGCCTACCGAAGGATCGCCCTGCCGATCTACGAGCATTACCTGGCCGAGACCGGCAGCCGGCTGGCCGCCCTGGGGATGGTCAACCGCTGGGCCGCCGCGGCGGTGGGGCCGCACAACGGGGCCTGGATCACCGGGGGAAGGGGGATCCTGATGCACGGCTGGGGCCAGTGCGGCACGATGAGCTGGCTGTTCCAGGAAATGGCCGCCACCCTGGACTATCCCGCCCGCCCGAGCTTCATCATCGCCGATGTCAACTGCGAGCTGCTGGTGCGGGAGGACAGCTGGGAAGCCCCCCACTGGTGCCTGTTCGTGCCGTTCACCTACGAGTACCCGCAAGCGGAGCTGGTCTGCCCGGATGGCCAGGCCAACGGCTGGAGCGTGCTGGATATGGTGGTGGACTACCGCCTGCGCAAGACCGATCCCGCCCGCCCGCGGCCGACCGCGATCTCCGACCGGCTGTTCGCCCAGGTGCGGGTGGAGACGGTCGACCCTGTCACCGGACGCTGGGGCCGCGAGATCGCGATGGACAGCACCACCACCTACGATGACCCGCGGCTGGCGGAGCTTTATCCCGACCGGAGCTGGTGACTTTTGCCGGGAGAATCCCGGATGGAGCAGGGGTGACGGACCAGGAAATCCTGATGCTGTCGCGGGAGGGCTCGAAGGAGAGCTGCCGTTGCACGGTCCGCGAGCATGCCCGGGCGCGCCATGTCACGATCCGGATCTCGCCGGCCGGGGAAGTGTCCGTGGTGGTTCCGCGGGGTTTCCGGCGGGGGCTGTTGCCGGGGATCCTGGAGCGCAAGCGGGAGTGGATCGAGCGGACTGTCGAGCGGCTGGAGCGGCAGCGCGTGGAGCGCGGCCAGGCCGGGACGGTAGCGGAGGCCCTGCCGGAAGCTTTGGAGCTGCGGGCGATCGGCGAGCGCCGCCGGGTGCGCCGCGAGCAGCGCCCGGGACTGCGCGGGGTGCTGGTGCGGGAGGAGCCCGGCGGCCTGGTGCTCGAGGGGAGCGTGGATCACTTTCCGGGCTGCCTGGCGGCGCTGCGGGGCTGGCTGGGCCTGCAGGCCGGCTGTCACCTGGTCCCCTGGCTGCGCCAGCTCAGCCACAGCGAGGATCTGCCGTTCGGCCGGGCCGCGGTGCGCAACCAGCGCACCCGCTGGGGGAGTTGCTCCTGCCGCCGGACCATCAGTCTCAACCAGAAGCTGCTGTTCCTGCCCCCGCCCCTGGTGCGCTATGTCCTGCTGCACGAGCTCTGCCACACCATCCACATGCACCACTCCCCGCGCTTCTGGGAGTTCCTGGGCCAGCGCGAGCCCCAGTGCCGGGTCCTGGACCGCGAGCTCAGGCGCCAGGCTTCGCTGGTGCCGGCCTGGGCGTAGGTGTCGCGGCCGGCCCTTTCGCGGGCGGCGGCGGGGGCGCGATCACCCGGAACAGCCCGGGGACCGTGGTCAGGCCGAGCTCCTCGAACTGGCGGTTGGTGAGCATCCCCTCGGCCCCGATCAGCGCGGTGTCGCCCGGGGCGAGGCCGCGGGAGGCCCGCAGCACCACCGAGAACAGCATCCGCCCGGCCGCCGGAGGGATGTTGGCCTCGGTGGTGGTCAGCGAGATCAGCATCACCCGCAACCCGTTGGGGAAAGTCTGCACCTGCGGCTCGCCCCACTGCGGGTCCCAGAGCGCCGGATCGACCCGCAGGCTGCCCGCCACATAGGACAGCTTTTCCGGGTTGAACCGCAGCTTCAGCTCCAGCGCCGCGTGGGCGATCTCGGAGGTGAACCGCACCTCCACCGTGTCCGCGCCGCCGGCGGTCGCCCGGCCATCCTCCACCACCGCCACCGCCGCCCCGGTCAGGGGCGCGGCCCCCAGCGCCCAGCCCAGCGCCAGCGCCACCACCGCCGGCCGCCAGGTTTTCACGAGCCGCAAGCTTCGCTCCAGCATCCGTTCCTCCGGTTCATCATTTTTCCGTGGCGGCGGCCCGCCGGGGGCGATCCGCCAGGCGGCGCCATAGAGCGTGTGATGCACTGCGAAGGCTGACGCCTGGGCAGTGGCCGCTGAAAAGAGGCAACACACCCCGTCGGCTGTCGCCGGAGCAGGGACGTCAGCCAGGGGTAGCGCCTGCCGTGAAGAGGCGGGATTAAAACGCCACTACCAAGAGCTTGATTACTATTGCAGCATTGACCGGGCCGAAGCGAGCACAGTCCCCCCTGGAGGGGGATGGTCCCGCTTCGGCCGGGGGGTGTGATGGCTGTCAACGGTGTCGGTTGGTGCAGCATCGTGGCCTACACCCCCCGGTCCCGCCGAAGGCGGGACCACCCCCCTCAGGGGGGACTTGACAGCCTGCCGCCCACCCGGTTGCACCAGCGCCGGGGCGAAGCGGGAACGATCCCCCTTAACAAAGGGGGACACCGGGGGTTGTGTTTTTCTGGTTCCCGAGCCGGTCCGCTCGCAGTTCATCACACGCCCTAGATAACCAAGAGCAGGGTCCGGGGCAACGCTTCCAATTGGATCCCGGCCGGCGGTCCCAGCTCCGGCGGCAGGCCGGGGGACATCAAGCCGAGAGCCGGGAGGCAAAAGCCGGGGAATCCCTCGCGGGACTCCCCGGCTGCGCCGTATCGCTCCAGGCTGGTCAGCCCTGGTTTACGCTTCCTGCTTGCCATCGCCGCCGCCGAACTGCATGGCGGCCAACTGGCGGTACAGCTCGTAGCGGCTCTTGACAAACGCCTGGGCCTTCTCGGCCAGCAGCTCGGCCCGCGCCGGGTCCTCCTGCTTCAGGCTGCGGAAGCGGACCTGGCGGTTCATGAAGTCCTTCAGCGGGATCGAGGGCTCCTTGGAGTCGAGCTGGAGCGGGTTCTTGCCCTCCTGCGCCAGGCGCGGGTCGTAGCGGTAGAGCAGCCAGTGGCCGCTGTCGACCGCCGCCTTGCTCTCCTCGAGGCCGTGGGTCATGTCGATGCCGTGGGCGATGCAGTGGGAGTAGGCGATGATGATCGACGGGCCGTCGTAGGCCTCGGCCTCCATGAACGCCTTGACCGCCTGCATGCCGGTTGGCGCCCATCGACAATGCTGGCGACATAGACGTTGCCGTAGGTCATGGCCATCATGCCCAGGTCCTTCTTCGCCGAGCGGCTTGCCGCCGGCCGCGAACTTGGCGGTGGCGCCCAGCGGGGTGGACTTGGACATCTGGCCGCCGGTGTTGGAATAGACCTCGGTGTCCAGCACGAGGACGTTGATGTTCCGGCCGGAGGCCAGCACGTGGTCCAGGCCGCCGTAGCCGATGTCATAGGCCCAGCCGTCGCCGCCGACCACCCAGACGATCTTCTTGACCAGGTAATCGGCGACCTGCAGCAGGCGACGGGCCTCGGGGACCGCCAGCTTGGCCGCGAGCAGCTTCTTCAGCTCGGCCACGCGCTCGCGCTGGTCCTCGACGCCCTCCTGGTCCGATCTGGTCGGCGGTGAGGATCGCTCCGCCCACCGCGCCCGTCGATCACTCCCTGGTCCACCAGGCCGGCCGAGCAGCTCGCGGGCGATACTCGTTGAGCTTGTCGACCGTCAGCCGCATGCCGAACCCGAACTCGGCGTTGTCCTCGAACAGCGAGTTGGACCAGGCCGGGCCGCGGCCGTCGGCGCGCTTGGTGTAGGGCGTGGTCGGCAGGTTGCCGCCGTAGATCGAGGAGCAGCCGGTGGCGTTGGCGATCATCAGCCGGTCGCCGAAGAGCTGGGTCAGCAGCTTGACGTACGGGGTCTCGCCGCAGCCGGCGCAGGCGCCGGAGAACTCGAACAGCGGCTGGACGAACTGGCTGCCCTTGACCGTGCTCAGCTTGAAGCGGGACCGGATCGGTCTCGGGAATGCGCGAGGAAGAAGTCCCAGTTCTCGACCTCGCGGTCGCGCAGCGGCACCTGCGTCGCCATGTTGATCGCGCGGCGGCCGGTCTGCTCGCCGGCGGCGTTCTTCTCGCGGGCCGGGCAGATCTCGACGCAGAGCGCCGCAGCCGGTGCAGTCCTCGGGCGCGACCTGGACCGTGAACTTCATGCCCATCGAACTCCTTGCCCTTGGCCTCGGCGGACTTGAAGCGTCTCCGGGCGCGTTCTCCAGCGTGCTTCGGATCATAGGCCTTGATCCGGATCGTGGCGTGCGGGCAGACGAACGAGCACTGGCCGCACTGGATGCAGACCTCGGGCACCCACACCGGGATCTCCACCGCGATGTTGCGCTTCTCGAACTGGGTGGTGCCGGTCGGGAAGGTGCCGTCGACCGGCATCGCGCTCACCGGCAGCTCGTCGCCCTTGCCGGCGATGATCTTGGCGGTGACGTTCTTCACGAACTCCGGGGCGTTGGCCGGCACCGGCGGCTGGCATCTGGATCTTGCCGGTGGCCTGCTGCCGGTACCTTCACCTCGCTGCGATGTTGTCCACGGCCGGCATCCACCGCCTCGTAGTTCATCTTGACGACTTCCTCGCCCTTGCTGCCGTAGGTCTTCTTGATGGCCTTCTTGATCTGCTCGATCGCCTCGTCCTTCGGCAGGACGCCGGAGATCGCGAAGAAAGCGGTCTGCATGATCGTGTTGATGCGCTGCGCCAAGCCCGAGCTCCTTGGCCAGCTCGATGGCGTCGATCACGTAGAACTTGAGCTTCTTGTCGATGATCTGCTGCTGGACCTCGCCGGCATCTTGTTCCAGACCTCGTTCCGGCCGTACGGGCTGTTCAGCAGGAACGTGCCGCCCTCCTGGGCGTTGCACAGCATGTCGTACTTCTCGAGGAACGAGAACTTGTGGCAGGCCACGAAGTCCGCCTGGTCGACAGGTAGGCGCTGCGGATCGGCTTCGGGCCGAAGCGCAGGTGCGACACCGTCACCGCGCCGGCTTTCTTCGAGTCGTAGACGAAGTAGCCCTGGGCGTAGTTGTCGGTGTTCGTCGCCGATGATCTTGATCGAGTTCTTGTTGGCGCCGACCGTGCCGTCCGAGCCCAGGCCGTAGAACATCGGCACGGTAGCACGCCCTTCTGGCTCGGTGCGGAAGTTCGGGTCGCAGCTCAGGCTGGTGTCGGTCACATCGTCCTTGATGCCGACCGTGAAGTGGTTCTTCGGCTTGGCCTGGCTCGAGGTTGTCGAACACGGCCTTGACCATGGCCGGGGTGAACTCCTTCGAGCCGAGGCCGTAGCGGCCGCCGACGATCACCGGGTAGCTTGTCGAACGCGGCCAGCCCATCGCTCATCGCCTCGCCGATCGCGGTGCGGACATCGACGTAGAGCGGCTCGCCGATCGGCGCCCGGCTCCTTGGTGCGGTCGAGCACGGCGATCTTCTTGACCGTCGCCGGCAGGGCCGCGACCAGGTCCTTGATCGTCGAACGGGCGGTACAGGCGGACCTTGAGCAGGCCGACCTTCTCGCCCTTGTCGACCAGGGACTCGACGGTCTCGTGCATGGTCTCGGCGCCGGAGCCCATCATGATCGATCACCCGCTCGGCATCCGGGGCGCCGACATAGTCGAACAGCTTGTACTGGCGGCCGGTGAGCTTGGCGAACTTGTCCATCTCCTCCTGGACGATCGCGGGCGCGGCCTCGTAGAACTTGTTGACCGTCTCGCGGCCCTGGAAGTAGACATCCGGGTTCTGCGCTGTGCCGCGGAGCATCGGGCGGTCCGGGGTGAGGGCGCGGGCGCGGTGCGCGATCAGCTCATCGTCGATCATGGCGCGTCATGTCGTCCTCGGTCAGCTCCTCGATCTTCTGGACTTCGTGCGAGGTGCGGAACCCGTCGAAGAAATGCACGAACGGAACGCGGGAGCGCAGGGTCGGCGGCCTGGGCGATCAGGGCGAAGTCCTGGGCTTCCTGGACGCTGTTGGAGGCCAGCATGCCGAAGCCGGTCTGGCGCACGGCCATGACGTCGGAGTGGTCGCCGAAGATCGAAAGCGCCTGGCAGGCCAGCGACGCGGGCCGACACGTGGAAGACCGTCGGCGTGAGCTCGCCGGCGATCTTGTACATGTTCGGGATCATCAGCAGCAGGCCCTGGGAGGCCGTGAACGTGGTGGTCAGCGCGCCGGTGGTCAGGGCGCCGTGCACCGCGCCGGCGGCGCCGCCTTCGGACTGCAGTTCGCCGACATGCGGGACCGTGCCCCAGATATTCTTCTCGCCGGCCGCGCTGCGCTCATCGGCAATTTCGCCCATCGGAGAGGAGGGAGTGATCGGATAAATCGCAATCACCTCGTTCGTAGCATGCGCTACGTCGGCGACCGCGTTGTTGCCGTCAATCGTTATCATCTTCTTACTCATCACGCTCTCCTGTTGGCTTGGGCTGAGCAGTTGGGGCGATCGGACAAATCGGGGCAGGTTCCAGGTCGGAACACAGTCGAAAATTTTGAGAAATTTTGATCGTTACAAATTTAACAAGAAAATTCGCGCAATCATTCCCCCGCTTGCGGCAGTCGCTACGGCCGCGAAGCTGCTGAAGGGCTGTCGGAGGAGATCGGCGAATGCGAACGGGATGTGTTCAAGACCATCTAATTTAACCACATCTTCCGGTTTGTCAAGGGGTTTTTGGAGCGGTGCAACACCTGTCCGGCAAGGATCAGCGGGCTGATGAGCCCCCTTTCGCGGCCGATGGCGCGGCCCCGCCCGCTCAACTTGTTTACCCTGCCATTGCCCGATAGTTCGGCCAACCCCGAAAAATAATCCAAGCCGCAGGAAATTGAAGATCGGAAAAAGTTTGGGAAGGTGGGAGGGGGCCCGGGGGAGGGCGGGAACCTTTTTTAAAAGGTTCCCGCCCTCCCCCGGGTTCATCCTTCAATCTTTCCCGGCGGGCGGGGCGCAGAGCAGGTCGATCATCCGCCGGCGCAGGGTCGCGGCCTGGTCCTTGGGGATCAGCCAGCCGAACGCGACTTTCCCCGCCGGATCGGGTTCCATCCGGAAGCCCGGCAGCTGGCCGGGGGGGCCGACCTCGAAGAAGACATTGGCCGGCTGGGTTTCGATCAGCCCCAGCAGGTAGGCGAACACGTTCAGGTCCGAGACGTGGGGCTGGGGAGTGGCGTCCGGCTTGTTCTTGTGCCAGAGGTCGATCGCCTGCACCAGCAGCTCGGTGGTGGGCAGGCCGGCGGCCCGCAGCCGGGCGACATCCTCCTCCCGCGGGCCGGCGAAGCGCGAGGCCCCTTCCGACAGCAGCACCCAGGGAACCATCCCCCGGACCAGCAGCGCCGCCGCGACCGGATCGTAGCGCAGGTTCCAGCCGATGCGCTGCACCCCCTGGTCCAGGTCGGCATAGCCGCCATTGGTGATGATCGCCTTGAGCTTCAGCGCCGACTCGGGATATTTCACCAGCAGGTGGCCGACATTGGAGGTGGAACCGATTGTCACCAGGGTGACCTCGCCGGGGTAGCGCTCGGCCAGCCGGGCGATCAGCTCATCGGCCTTGAGCGGGCTCTCCGGGGGCAGGCCCTCCTCGCTCAGGGCGACCTCGCCGTAGCGCACCCCGCCGGAGAGCCCCTCGTACTTGACATCGGTGTAGGGCAGGTTGCGGGTGTAGCCCGCGGCGACCATTACGGTCGGTCGGCCCCAGAGCAGGGCCACCTTGCGGGCCACCCGGCTGCGGGCCTGGACATTGCCATCGACCGTGGTGATCGCCAGCACCTCGAACTCCGGGGCGGCCAGGGCATAGGCGGTCACCAGGATGTCATCGATGTCCTCGGCGATGTCGGTATCGATGATCACCTTGATGCGCTGCTGCGCCGCCGCCGCGGGGGCGGCGACCGCCGGTGCGGCCAGAGCCAGCGCGATGGCCAGCACGGAGAGCTGGAAGCGCAAGCTTTTGCGGAAAGCGGTCTGCATCGGGTAATCCTCCACGGTTGAGGTGGACATTTGTCCTATTTCACATACCGGAGCTTACAAACAGGAACCCATTTCAAGGGAAAAAGCCTGATGGCGCTGGACCCTGCCTGGGCTTCCCCAGCCTGCTGCTATTCTCCAAGTTCTTGATTTTTTCCCATGTTCTGTGGTGAGACAAGTGGGGCAAAGAGCCTGGCGGCGCCACAACTGGCCAGCCGCCTGGGCCTGAATCACCTTGATCCCGGCCTGCCGGGTGACAATTCCCAACTATGCAGCTATCTCTTTATTTGTCATGGTGTTTCTTCTTTTGTGACCAAAAGAAGCAAAAGTCTTTGCGTCGCAAAACTCGCCCACCGTGGCGATCTTCAATTGGCCGCTGGTAATCGCGGGATCTTGACGCTACCCTGCTGCGTGGGCAGCGCTGACGCGCATCTGCCAGTCGGTTCTGGCCTCTCTTATCGCCGCTGATGGGATTGAGTGCATTGTAACCGCTGCTTTACCGTGGCTCATACAGTTGCGCCGCGGAGCGCCCCATCGGGGCGCTTTGGGTAAAAACGAAGCAAAGGCAACAAAGTACGGGCTTACTGCTGCTGCTGTTCGACATCTGAAATCAAACTTTCGAAAAAGTTTGGGAAAGTGGAAGGGGGTCCGGGGGAGGGAGGAAACCTTTTCCAAAAGGTTTCCTCCCTCCCCCGGGAAAACGTCTTGGTTGTCAATTCGGGATCACTTGGCGGCGGCGGTCGGGGCGGGGATCACCGCCAGCCCCTCGGCCAGGGAGGGCCGCTCGATTTCCCGCCCATCGGCGAACAGCCGGGTTGCCGCGCCCGGCAGCAGCACCTTTCCGGCCGCGGCCAGCGGGGGCCGGCCCAGGCGCGCCTTCCGCCCGCCGGTGGCCTGCGCCAGCTTGGCATCGGCCGAGACGCTGAACGCCTCCTCCGACTCGGCCAGCAGCTTGCCATCCCAGGCCAGGCTCCGGCCCTCGCCCAGCAGGTAGCCGATCACCTGGCCCTGGTCATCGACCCGCACCAGGGCGAACATGGCATCGGTGGCGAGCCGGCCGCAGGTAAGCGGAAGGCCCGGCTGATCCGCGGTTTCTTCCGGCTGCCAGACCAGCAGGTCGGAGTAGCCCGGCCCCTGGACCATCATGCTGAAAGCGCCCGGCGCGCCCGCCACCGCCGGGCCGGCCTGCGCCGCCGGCGGCTGGGCGCCATGCTCCCAGGCCGCGGCCACCGCGGCGAACCGCACCCGGCTCCCCTGGCGCTTGACCCGCAGCAGCCCCAACTGGTAGCTGTGGCTGCCCTGGCCGCCGGTCACCAACTGGAACTCATGCTCGGGGGCTTCCGGCTCCACGAAAGAAATCGCGCAGTCGGCGCTGTCGCCGCGGATCAGGAAGGGCTCGGCAAAAGTCCCGGCCCCGCTCAGCTCGTGGGCGCGGGTGTACCACTGCCAGGCGTAGTCGTGGGCGCCCGCGCTTTTCTGGATGTCATCCACCACCACAACATAGGGATTTGGCCCCTGCTTGACAAACGCGATCGCGCGCTCGGCGCGCAGGGCGGGGGTGGCATCGGGCAGGGTCGGATCGGCGTAGGACCGGCTGGCCTCGCCGCGGGCATAGTCGGCGAAATGGCCCAGCCCGTGGGCCAGCAGCAGCCCGCCGGTGGAGCAGTCATCCCCGGCCCCGTTGATCGGGTCATGGCCCGGGGCCCCGCCGCCATCGACAATCACGATGTTGTGCTCGAAATCCACCCCATGCAGGGTGTCACTGTAGCCCCAGACATTGGCGTGGGTGGCGAACTGCTCGCCGAACGCGGTGAACAGGAAGGTGCTCATGTCGTAGTGCTGGTGGTTGGCCCCCTCGTAGCGGGTGACGAAGTTGAACCAGTGGGCCCGCTCGTTGTCCCACTCCGAGCGGCTGTAGATGTAGCCGGCGCGGTGCGGGGCGATCTCGAAGTAGTGCGAGGTGGGCAGGTCCAGCGTGGCGGGGCTGGCCGGCTGCAGGTCGCTCGGGTAGAAGATGAACGAGAGCAGGGGATTGAGCCGCCGGCGGTCGGTGTACTTCTCGAAAGTCCAGAGCCCGGCCTGGTCGCGCATCTCGCCGATCCCCAGCAGGTAGATCTCCTGGAACACCCGGCGGCCATACTCGGTGTTGTCCCCGACCGGGCCGCAGCCGCCCTGGGGCAGCCACTGGTGGCGCTGGTAGTGCATGGCGTTGATCGCGCCGCTGCCGGTGACAAGGTCCGGGCCGCCGCCCCGCCGCAAGGCCTCGCCGAACATCGTGGCGTTCTTGTGGTAGTGGGCGTAGCAGGGCCCCTCGTAGCAGATCCCATCCTGACGCCAGGAGGTCGGGAAGAAGTTGTCCCGGATGCGGGTCAGGGCGCTGTCGGACCACTTCCGGAACTCGGGATGGTCGGCCTCGGCCTGGATCGCGACACACAGCAGGCCGAGCGCCCCGACCGGGATCGCCCCGCAGTTGTAGGAGGCATCGCGCCACCACCAGCTCTCGGTGTGCTCGTAGAGCGCCTGGCACCACAGCTCCAGCTTGTCGACAATCCAGGCGCGCTCCTCGATAGTCATCAGCGGGTAGAGCCAGTCGTAGGCGAAAGCGAACGCCTTCGGCCAGTTCTCGGTCTCGAAGAAATCATCCTTCACTTCCTCGAAATAATACTTGTGCGGCTCGAGCTCCTCCAGCACCTGCTTCATCATCGCCAGGGCCTCGCGGCCGGCGGCCTGATCGCCCTCCACCTGGTAGATCAGCGCCCGGGCATCGATCAGCATCCCGCGCCGGTCCCACTCGCCGCGCATCTCCCAGCCGCTGTCGACCTCGGCCTTGAGCTTGTCCCACATCTCGCGGGCCAGGCCCTCGCCTTGCGCCTTGGCCCGCAGCTCCGGCAGCTCCCGGGCCGAGAACAGCAGCGCGGGGTGGATGCCGGGTTCGACTACCACGTAGCGCGGCCCGGGGTCGGCAGCCTCCCCGGCCCGGTTGCAGGCGACAGCCGCCAGGACAACCAGCGCCGCCAACGAAACGATTCCTACCGGCCAGAGCGCCTGTGACAATGATTTTCCGTTCATCGGTCAGCCTTCCTCGCCGGAACTCAGGGTTTGAGGGCGGCGGCCCCGGTCTGTTCGTAGGCCGCGGGCTGGGAGTTGATCTTGCGCAAGGTTTCCAGGTCGAACTTCGGGCGGCGGTCATAGTAGAACAGCCCATTGACCTCCTGCTCGATGTCATAGAGCTGGGTGTAGCAGAAGCCGAACATTTTCGGGTGGCTGAGCAGGGCTGTGGTGCGGGTGCGGTAGTGGTGCATGAACTCCTCCACTGTCCGCGGCGGGTTGCCGTAGCCCCAGCCCTGCTGGGCGGTGACCTCCGGGTTCCACCGGAAACCGCCGTACTCATCGACAATGTAGGGCTGGCCCCGGTAGGGGGCCTGGTACTCCGGCCGGGGCATCCAGGGAGCGCCGCCATTGCGGAACGGCTCGAACAGCTTGACAAAGGCCTCGGTGTTGTCGTGGTAGCTGTGGACACTGAAAATGTCGGTCAGGACATGGGTGTAGCCGCTGCAGTCGTTGACCGGCCGGGTGGGGTCGATCGCCCGGGTGATCCGGTAGAGGTTGCGCACCGCCTCGGCATCCTGGATGATCGGAGTCTCGTTGTAGGGGGTCCAGGTGATGATCGACGGGTGGTTGAAATCGCGCTCCAGCTCCTCGATCCACTCCTTGAGCATCCGTCCCTGCGCCGCGGGGTCGGTATGGTCCATCCCCCAGTTGGGGTACTCGCCCCAGCACAGGTAGCCGAGCCGGTCGGCCCAGTACAGGAAGCGCGGCTCGAACACCTTCTGGTGCAGCCGGGCCCCGTTGAACCCCACCGCCCGGCTCAGCTCGATGTCCTTTTTCAGGGCCTCATCCGAGGGAGCGGTGTAGATGCCATCCGGGTAGAAGCCCTGGTCCAGCACCAGCCGCTGAAACACCGGGCGGCCGTTGAGCAGCACCCGCTGGCCCTCGAGCGTCACCTCGCGCAGCCCGAAGTAGCTGGACACCCGGTCCAGCACCTGCCCCCCGCGCTCCAGGGTCAGCTCCAGGTCATAGAGGAAGGGGTCCTCGACACTCCAGGGGCGGGTCTGGGAGAGCACCACCGCCAATGGCGCGGTCTTGCCGGCGGGCATCGCGGCCTCGCCCACTTTCTTCCCGCCGGCCCTGGCGACAGCGCGGAAAGTCAGGCCGGTCGGGTCGCCATCGAGGCGCGGCACCAGGCTCACCCAGGAGTTTTTCAGATCGGGGAACAGGCGGTAGTTTTCCAGGAAGGTCTGCGGCAGGGCCTCCAGCCAGACTGTCTGCCAGATTCCGGTGGTGCGGGTGTAGTAGCAGCCGTTCGACTTCAGCTCCTGGGACTGCTTGCCGACCGCCTGGTGCGTGTCGCGGGTGTCATCGTAAGCCCGCACCACCACCGTGTTCTCCCGGCCGGGGCGGACCAGGCCGGTGATTTCCAGGGCGAACGGAGTGTAGCCCCCGCGGTGGCCGCCGGCCAGGCTGTCGTTGACCCAGACCCGGGCCTCGTAGTCCACCGCGCCGAAATGCAGCAGGATGCGCCGGCCGCTCCAGTCGGCGGGGATGCTGAAATCGCGGCGGTACCAGACGCAGCGCAGGAAGTCGGTCTCGCCGATGCCGGACAGTTCGCTCTCGGGGCAGAACGGCACGAGGATGCTGCGGGAGAAGCTCGCGCCGGGATGCTGCAGCCCCCGCTCCTCGCCCGAGACTCCGTGGTCGAACTCGAACTCCCAGGGTCCGTTGAGGTTCTGCCAGTTGCCCTGGCGTTCCAGTTGCGGTCGGGGATATTCCGGGCGCGGGATGCTCTCCGCGGCGGCGGACAGGGCAGGCAGGCCGAACGCAGCCAGCAGTAACGCAGACAGCAGCTTGGTCATCGCGACTCCCACGCTGGGGTGGTGAGGCAAACCGCCAGGGGCGGATGGGAAGATCGGACTCAGGCCAGGGTGGTGCCCTCCAGGAACGGCTGTCCATCCCGGAGCGCCAGCAGGTTGGCGACAGTCACCCGGGCGATCTCCTCCAGCGCCTCCTGGGTCAGGAAGCCCTGGTGGCTGGTGATCAGCACGTTGGGAAAGGTGAGCAGCCGCGCCAGCTCGTCATCGCGCAGGATGTCCCCGGAGAGGTCCTCGAAGAACACTCCTTCCTCCTCCTCGTAGACATCCAGGCCGACCCCGCCGACCGCGCCGCTCTTCAGGCCCTCGATCAGCGAGCCGGTCTCGATCAGCTTGCCGCGGCTGGTGTTGATGATGTACACCCCGCGTTTCATCCGGGCGATCGTGTCCGCGCCGATCAGGTGGAGGGTCTCCGGCACCAGCGGGGTGTGCAGGCTGAGGATGTCGGCGACCGGCAGGATCTCCTCCAGCGTGGCGTAGCGGATCCCGTGGCGGGCGGCCCACTGCTGGTCCGGGAACTTGTCCCAGGCCAGCACCTCGGTCTCGAAGCCGCGGAAGATCTGGGCGGTGATCCGGCCGATCTTCCCGGTGCCGAGGATGCCGACGGTCCGGCCGGCGAGGTCGAAGCCCACCAGCCCGTTGAGCGAGAAATTGAGCTCGCGCACCCGGTTGAAAGCCCGGTGGATCTTGCGGTTGAGGGTCAGCAGCAGCGCCACCGCATGCTCGGCCACCGCGTGGGGCGAGTAGGCCGGCACCCGCACCACCCGGACCCCGCACTCCCTGGCGGCCTCCAGGTCGACATTGTTGTAGCCGGCGCAGCGCAGGGCCACCAGCCCGATCCCCAGCTCGGCCAGGCGCTCCAGGCAGGGGCGGTCCACCTGGTCGTTGACAAACACGCAGACCGCCCGGCACTCGGAAGCGCTGGGGGCCACGAGCGGCCCCAGCCGCGTCTCGAAAAACCGCCAGTCGAGCTGGTCCGCGCCCGGGGTGCGCTGGAAGTACTGGCGGTCATAAATGCGCGTGTCATAGAATGCCACCTGCATGGGTTCATCTCCTCCCGTTGGTTCAGCCGCTCACTCCGCCTTGAATGCCGGTCCGCCGCCAACCGGTGTCTGTTCCACTTTCCGCCCGGCCTGCCGGAAGCCGCGGGCTCAGGGCCGGAACAGCCCCAGGTACCAGCCGGTCAGCTCCGGGCCGCAGAACACGTACAGCGCCGCCCCCAGGGCCAGGAACACCCCGAACGGCACCAGCACCCGGCGCTTCATCCCGTAGACAATCCAGCCGAACACCAGGCTGCCCAGCACCGAGCCGGCGAACACCGTGAACAGCACCCCCGGCCAGCCGGTGAACGCGCCGATCATCGCCAGCAGCTTGATGTCCCCGCCGCCCATCGCCTCCCGTCGGAACGCCAGGCTCCCCAGCCAGGCCACCAGGTACAGCCCCAGTCCGCCCGCCGCGAGGCCGATCAGCGCGCCCGCCGGGGTGATCCCCCCCGGCAGGAACGCCAGCGCCAGCCCCAGCAGCAGCCCCCCCACCGAAAACGCATCCGGGATCAGATAGTGACGGGCATCGGTCAGGGCCACTCCGGTCAGCAGCAGCAGGAAGGCAAACCAGCGGACCAGCTCGAACTCCGGGCCGAACTTCAGCCACAGCGCCACCGCCAGCAGCGCCATCCCCGCCTCGACCAGCGGGTACTGGATCGAAATCCGCTCAGCGCAGCCGCGGCAGCGCCCGCGCAGCAGCAGGTAGCTCAGCACCGGGAGGTTGTCGTACCAACGGATCGGCGCCCCGCAGCGCGGGCAGTGCGAGCCGGGGAACACCACCGACTCCCCGCGCGGCAGCCGCAGGATCAGCACGTTGAGGAAACTGCCGAAAACCGCCCCGAACAGGGCCAGCACGGTGACCGGGTACAGCGTGGGGTAGAGTTCCATGGGCTTTCCGTGGGCTGATACTGACTTGCTATCCGATCTCCAGCACTGAACTATCGAAAAAGTTTTGGAAAGTGGAAAGGGGGCCCGGGGGGAGGGAGAAAACCTTTTCCAAAAGGTTTTCTCCCTCCCCCCGGATCAGCCGGCCGTTGTTGTCAACTTGGTCTCAGTCCCGGTCGGCGGCGCGGGCCAGGGCATAGAGGATGATCCCGGCCGCCACCGCGACATTGAGGCTTTCCACCCCGCGCCGCATCGGCACCGCCAGCTTTCGCGCGGCCAGGCCCGCCAGCGCCCGGGTGGTCCCGCCCGCCTCGGAGCCGAGCACCAGGGCCACCCGCGAGGGGACAGCTTCCAGCGCGAACACGTCATCGCCGCTCATCGCGGCCTCGTACACCGCAAAGCCCTCCCGCGCCAGGAACTCCTCCAGCTCCTGGCGCGAGCCGGCCGCCAGCGGCAGCTTGAACAGGGTCCCGGCCGAACCGCGCACGCTCTTGGGCGAGAATGGGTCGGCGCAGCCCGGCCCCAGCAGCAGCGCCTCGGCCCCGGCCGCGGCCGCCACCCGCAACACCGCCCCCAGGTTGCCCGGCTGGGAGAGCGCATCGACCACCACCACCAGCGCCCGCTCCGGCAGCTCCAGCCGCGCCAGCTCCAGCGCGGGCAGCTCGCAGACCGCCGCCACCCCCTGCGGGGTGACCACATCCAGCGCCCGGGCCAGCGCATGGCCGCCGGTGCGGAACAGCTCCACTGCGCGGGCCTGCAGCCCCTCCAGCACGCTTTCCGCGCGCCCGCCCGCCCCCTCCTCGGCCACCGCCGCCCAGCGCACCGCGACCCCGGCGGCCAGGGCCTCCTCCAGCACCCGCACCCCCTCGATCAGGAACAGCCCCTGCTCCTCGCGGAACTTCTTGTCCCCCAGCCGGGCCAGTAGCCTTTCCCGGGCCCGCGACAATGGGGGGAGCCGGTTGATCTCCAGCATCGCGCCTCTCACGCCAATTTGGCAACCATGCAAAGCTTAAGGGCTGTTCCGGGGGGAGGGAGAAAACCTTTTGAAAAAGGTTTTCTCCCTCCCCCCGGACCCCCCTTCCTCTTTCCCAAACTTTTTCGAAAGTTTCACGCGGGGTAGTCGGCAGCGTGCCGGAAGTGGGTTGAAGCATGATGCACGCTTGAACTTAGCCGCGGGACCGCCCTTTGTCAACAGCCGCCGCCACGGGCGCAAGCCTTGAATAGCGGGCCTTCGGGCGGTATATTGAAGCATCGGCCGGCTTTGACCTCACCCTTCAACCGAGAGAGACCGGAGCGCGATGAGCAACGGCAGGATCACCGTCCAGCAGATCCGCGAGCGCAAGGGCGCGGAGCCCAGGATCTGCGCTGTCACCGCCTACGACTTCACTTTCGCCCGGCTGGCGGATCGGGCCGGGGTGGACATCTTGCTGGTGGGCGACTCGCTGGCCAACGTGATGCTGGGGCTGGAAAGCACGGTCCCGGTGACCCTCGAGCAGACCATCGAGCACTGCGCCGCGGTGGTGCGGGCCCAGCCCAACGCCCTGGTGGTGGCCGACATCCCGTTCGGCTATGTCCAGGAGAGCCCGCGGATGGCGGTGCGCCACTGCGTGCGGGTGTTCAAGGAGTCCGGGGTGGATGCGGTCAAGATCGAGGGCGCCGGCAAGCTGTTCCCGGCCCTGGCGGCGGTGATCGATGCCGGCATCCCGGTGATGGGCCATGTCGGGCTGATGCCCCAGTACCGCAGCATGCTCGGCGGACTGAAAGTGCAGGGCAAGGAGCTGGAGGCCGCCCGGCGGGTGCTGGAGGATGCGGTGACTGTCGCCCGGGCCGGCTGTTTCGCGCTGGTGCTGGAGGCGGTCCCCCGCCAGCTGGCGAAACTGATCACCGGGCGGATCGAACCGCCGACCATCGGCATCGGGGCCGGGCCGGACTGCGATGGCCAGGTGCTGGTGCTGCACGACATCCTCGGGCTGGTGGACCGCGGCCCGAAATTCGCCCGGCGCTATGCCGACCTGTCGGCCCAGGTGACCGGGGCGCTCGGGGCCTACCGCGAGGAGGTCCGCTCCGGCGCATTCCCGGCCGATGAGCACAGTTTCCACATGGACCAGTCCGTGCTGGAGCAGCTATGAGCGAGGATTTCGGGGGCTTGCTGGAGCGCCACGGGCTGGACCTGCTGTGGGTGATGGGCCCCTCGTATGAATGCCCGGACATCTACTACCTGACCGGCGGGGCCTCGCTCACCCGGGCCTGGGTGCTGCTGCGCCGCGGCCGGCCGCACCTGCTGGTCCACGGGGCGATGGAGCGCGAATCGGCCCGGGCCAGCGCTCTGGAGACAGTCGATTTCAGCGTGCTGGGGACCGAGGAGATCGCCCGCGGCCGCTCCGACCCGCTGGAGGTCGAGCTGGAGCTGTTCGCCCGGCTGGCCGAGCGCGAGGGGTTCCGGGGAAGAATCGCCGCCGCGGGGGTGGCCGACCCGGGGTTCGCCCACGCGCTGCTGTCACGGCTGGGGGAGCGCCTGCCGCAACTGACTGTCGTACGCGACTTTCCGCCGCTGATCCAGACCGCGCGGATCATCAAGCGCCCGCTCGAGCTGGAGCTGCTGCGCGAGGTGGCCCACCGCTCGCTGGAGGCCCTGGCCGCGGCGTTCGCCCTGATCCGCTCCTGCCACGAGGAGCAGGGGAAAGTGGTCGATGCCGAGGGACGGCCGCTGACCATCGGCCGGGTGCGGGGGGTGATCTCCGGGGCCCTGGCGCTCCAGGGGCTCGAGGAGAGCCACCAGACCATCCTCTCGATCGGCCGCGAGGCGGGGATTCCCCACGCCTCCAGCCCGGCCGACACCGTGCTGGCCACCGGCAAGACGATGGTGATCGACCTGTTTCCCCGGCGCGCCGGCGGAGGCTACTATTTCGACATCACCCGCAGCTTCATGATCGGCCGTGAGACCCCGGAGGGCCGTCAACTGTGGGACCAGGTGCTGGCCGCCCAGCAGCTGGCGCTGCAGTCGGTCGAGGCCGGGATGCCCGGCGGAAGGCTGCAGGAGCTGGTCTGCGGCTATTTCGAGGCCCTGGGCCACCCGACTTTGCGCTCGGCGCCCGGCGCCGAGGCGGGCTATGTCCACTCGCTGGGCCACGGGATTGGGCTGGAGGTGCACGAGTACCCCTACCTGCGGCTGCAGCAGGAGCCCGATCCGCGCAACCGCCTGCTGCCGGGGACTGTCTTCACGCTCGAGCCCGGGCTCTACTACCCGGAGCGGGAACTGGGGGTGCGGCTGGAGGATGTAGTCTGGATCGATCCCGCGGGCCGGACGCAGTTGCTGGCCCCGTTCGAGAAACCGCCGGTGCTGGAGCTGGAGGGGTAGCCGGTCGGGGGGTGAGCTGGGAGGGGGAGGATGAGGAAGCTGTTGCCGTTGCTGCTCGGGCTGCTGGCAGTCCCGCTGGCCGCCCAGGAGAGCAGGCTGGTGCTGGGGGTCAACCGCGATGGGACCCTCGATGTCCCGGGACCGTTCGATATCCGGCTGGCCGGGGTGGTGTTGCCGGCGCCTTTCGGCGGGGACCGGCGGGTGGAGTTTTTCGAGCTGGAATCCCGCGCGGCGCTGGCGGACCTGCTGGTGGGACGTCAGGTGCGGGTGGAGCTGCTGGAGGGCGGCTACTGGATCGACCCCAACCCACCGGCGCTGGTCCGGCTGGAGGGCCTGCTGGTCAACGCCTGGCTGCTGGAGGAGGGTTACGGCCGGTTCGACCGGTTTTTCGCGCACCCCCTGGCCCGCAGTTTCCGCGAGCTGGAGGCCGCGGCGCGCAGTGAGCGCCGCGGGCTGTGGGTGAGCCCGTTCAGTGGGGAGAGCTACCGATACTGAAACAGCGTAACGACTGACGGCTGTTCCGGGGGAGGGTGGAAATCCCGTTGGTCGGGATTTTCCGCGCTCCCCCAGGGATGCCCTTCCCCCGATCCCCTCTTCCCCCTTTCCAAACATTTTCTCTGGTTCAAGCTGTCTCGCGGATGACAGCTGCTCATGATGACCGCCGGCGGAGCCGCTCTCCCGCCGGTCGGTTTTTCCTTGTCCGCCGCTCCGCCGCCCTTTAACATTATTTCTTTTACAGTCCGCACTCCCGGCCCGCCGCCACGGGCCGGGCCCGATCGCCCAGCCTCCCCCCTGTCCAGGACCCCGAGGAGCGAGCGCCCATGCTGAAAGCGAGTTTCGGCTATTTCGACAAGGATGGCAAAGAGTTCGTCGTCACCGACTACAACACGCCGCTGCCCCTGGTCAACTACTTCTGGAACGACCGCTTCATCAGCGGGGTCAGCCAGCACATGGCCGGGATCGGCTGTTTCACCGAGCGGCCGATGCAGTACATGGACCCGCAGTGCCGCTGCCTGATCGTGCGCAACGAGAACCGCCATTTCTACCTGCGGGATGATGAGAGCGGCGAGTGCTGGAGCCCGGGCTTCTACCCGCTGGGCAAGGCCCCGGACCGTTTCCTCTGCCGTCACGGGCTGGGCTGGTCGCAACTGGAGGCGGTGAATTACGGGATCGAGAGCTGCCTGCGGGTGTTTGTCCCGCGCGAGCAGCCCGCCGAGCTCTGGACCGTGCGCTTGACCAACCGCACCGGCCGCCCGCGCGAGATCCGCTGCTACAGCTTTGTCGACTGGCTGCTCACCGGCTATGAGGAGTACTGCGACTACTACGGCGCGCTCACCGCGGCCTGGGATGAGCCGTTCTACGCGGTCAACGGGATCAACGGCGCGCCGGAGCGGCCCCACGAGCGTTTCGGGGCTTTCATCGCCTCCGACCGCGCCCCCAGCGGCTTCGATTCCTCGCGGGCGGCATTCCTGGGCAACTACGGGACCATCGCCACCCCGCGCGCGGTGCTCGAGGGACGGATGACCGGCTCGCTTGCGGTCTGCGAGAAGATGGTCGGGGCGCTGGAGCACTCTTTCCAACTGGCCCCGGGCGAGAGTGTCGAGTTCAATGTGGCGATGGGCAGCACCGACAGTGTCGAGACCACCCGGGCGATCCTGCGCCAATTGTTCGCCGGCGGCAAGGTGGAAGAGGAGTTCGAGGCGGTGCGGCGCGAGCTGGCCGAGAAGTACTCCACGGTGACAGTCGAAACTCCGGACCAGCGCCTCAACTACCTGTTCAACGGCTGGATCAAGCGCGCGATCCAGCTCCACACCGAGGTCGGCACCGACACCGGCCGCGGCTTCCGGGATGTGATGCAGGCCGCCTGGGCGGTGGCCTCCTATGATCCCGAGGGCGCGCGGCAGAAAATCATCGACTCGCTGCGCCACCAGTACCGCGATGGCCACACCCTGCGCGGCTGGAACCCGGTCGACACCCACCACTACTCGGATGGCCCGGTCTGGATCAGCCCGGCGGTGGACTCCTACCTCAAGGAAACCGGCGACTACGCGTTCCTCGACCAGCCGGTGCCCTGGTTCGATGGCGGCCAGGGCACGGTCTGGGAGCACACCCTGACCGGGATCCGCCACGCCACGGATGACCTCGGTCCCCACGGCCTGGTGCGGATGCACTATGGCGACTGGAACGACTCGCTGAACATGATCGGCAACGCGGGGATCGGCGAGTCGGTCTGGACCTCGATCGCGATGATTTTCGCGATCAACTGCGCCCGGGAGATCGCCCGCCACGCGCTGCGGGACCAGGCCCTGGACCGCGAGCTGGAAGAACGCGCCGCGCGCCTGGAGCAGCAGATCCAGCGCGAGGGCTGGGATGGGGCCTGGTACCTGGAGGCCTGGAACGACCGGGGTGAGAAAGTCGGCAGCCACGAGGAAAGCGAGGGCCGGGTTTACCTCAACCCCCAGTCCTGGGCGATCCTGGCCGGGATCGCCAGGGGTGAGCGGCTGGAGAGCATCCTGCGGGCGATCGACCAGGAGCTGGAGTGCGAGGATGGCTCGATGGTGCTCACTCCCGCCTACCGCAGCCGCCGTCCTCACATCGGGCGCATTTCCTGGTTTGTCCCCGGGATGTGGGAGAACGCCTCGCCCTACTGCCACGGCACCTCGTTCAAGATCATGGCCGACACCTGCCTCGGCCGCGGCGACCGCGCCCTGGAGTCGATGCTCAAGGTCCTGCCGGACAACCCGGCCAACCCCTCGACCCGCTCCGGCTGCCCGCCCTACCAGGTGACCAACATGTACTACGGCCCGGAGCACCCGCGCGCCGGCCAGATCCTCTACTCCTGGGTCACCGGCACCTCGGACTGGCTGTTCAAGACCCTGACCGGCCACATGCTCGGGGTGCGCGCCGAGTATGAGGGCCTCAGGATCGATCCCTGCCTGCCCTCCCACTGGCGGAAAGCGGCGCTGACCCGCAGTTTCCGCGGGGCGCGGTTCGCGGTGACCATCGAGAATCCCGATGGCCGCCAGAGCGGGGTGCGCAGCCTCACCCTCGATGGCGAGCTGTTGGCGGGCACCCTGCTGCCGATCCAGCCCGCCGGCACCAGCCATGAGGTGCGGGTGCTGATGTAGGCTCCGCCGGGGGCCGGGCGACCCGGCCCGGCCGGAATGAGCCTGGCGCCGGCTTCGTTCCGCGCCTGTGCAACGGGAGGGGAAGCTCCAGCTTGTTCTTTATCCCGTAAATCCTTCGGATTTTTCTACTTCTGTGACCAGAAGTAGCAAGAGTCTTGTGAAGCCAAGGCCGCGAAGGGGGAGGGAAATCTTCAGCTTCTTCTTTATCCCATAAATCCTTCGGATTTTTCTACTTCTGTGACCAGAAGTAGCAAGAGTCTTTTGAAGCCAAGGCCGCGAAGCTGAAAAAACATCAAGGTCTTCAATAGGCAGCGGTGTGCCTGCGGGGGTAAGACGCTCCTTCCGAGGTCGCCGCGTTTCGCGCCATCCGTGGCGCTGCAACGCGATGGCCTGCCGACCTCTCTCGCTTCGTAGCAGTGGCCACGATGGAAATAGGGACAATTGCTCCGCTTCCCTTTGCCTCCAGCCGCGGCCCGAAAACCGCCCTGCCCCCATCCAAGGTACCCAACTGCCGTCCTGGCTGGTCCGCTAAGCTTGACCGCTGCCGGTCGGGTGGCCGTAAGGGCGCGGCATGAAACCCGCCGCTGCGATGATTCCGGGCCGGCTGCTGTAACCTCAAGTTATGCAGGATCATCGGGATCGAGGGTCGGGGCGTCCGGCCGGACGCCCCTGCCACTGGCTCCGGGCCTCCAGCGCCACTCCGTGGAGCTTGCCATTCCGGTGCTTGTCTTTGATTTCCCCAGCGCTCAAACGCTCCATGGAGGCCGCTGTTTTTGCGAATTGCTGTCCGATACCAAGAAGTGAACCAGCGAAAAAGTTTGGGAGGGTGGAAGGGGGGATATGGGGGGAAGGCATCCCTGGGGAGGGAGGGAATCCACGTTTGCATCGGGATTCCCTCCCTCCCCGGAAAACCGGCCGTTGTCGCTGCATGGGGATGTGGTCGCTAGCGCAGCAGCAGCAGCTTGCGGGTGGCGGTGAATCCACCGGCGTTCAGGCGGTAGAAATAGACCCCGCTGGGAAGCTCCTCCCGGCGGTCATCGCGGCCATCCCAGGCGACAGCATGGCGGCCCGGGCCGCGGCTGCCCGCGACCAGGGTGCGCACCACCCGTCCCCGCAGATCGTGGACCTGGAGCAGCACCCCGACCCCGGCCGCGCTTTCCGGCACCAGGAACTCGATCGTGGTGGAGGGATTGAACGGGTTGGGGTGGTTCTGGGCCAGGGCGAAAGACTGCGGCAACCCGGAAGGCAGGCCGCCGCGCAGTTCCTCCAGCGCCCGGGCCAGCAGCTCCCGCTGCTCCGCCGGCAGGGCCAGTTGGCCGGCCATCCGCTCCAGGTAGTCCAGCTCCGCGACGGTCGGTTCCAGCCCCAGGGAGGGCTGCCGGCGGTCCGCGGCCAGGGCCGCGGCTGGCCCGGGCGCCGGGCAGGCTCCGCGCAGGATGTCCCGGAGCAGGCCCAGCACATCGGCCAGGTTCAGGCGCGAGTCGCCGTTCCAGTCCAGGGACAGGTCCTGCGGGCTGCGGCGCATCCGCAGCAGCAGGGAGAGCGCATCCAGCACGTTTAGCCGCCCATCGCCGCTCAGGTCGCAGCTCCTGGGGGCCGCGGGGACCACCTCGACCCGGAACGCCACGCTGTCGGCCAGGCCGTGACTGTCGCTGCCGATCACCAGGAAACGGAAGTTGCCCGGCTGAATTTCACCGGTCAGGAAGCGGAACAGCGAATCGGCGAGGGTGACTCCCGCCGGGAGGGCGGTCCCGAAATTGATCCCATCCGGGGCATAGCGCGCCGCGAGGCTCACCCGGTCGCCCGGGTCCGGGTCGCTGGAGCTGATCCGCAGCGCCAGGGTGTCGCCACGACGGACCTGGAAGATTTCTCTTCCCCCGGGGGTGCTGATCCGCGGCGGGCTGAAAACCGGGGCCGGGGCATTTAGGGCCGGGAGCATCCGGCTGTCGGCCTGGAGCACATACCAGGTGGCCGGGTTCTGGACGAACGCCACCACCTCGCAACTGTCGGCCGCCCAGCCCGGGTCCAGCGCGAAACTGTGCGCCAGCACCGCCGAGTCCCCCGGGGCGACCGTGAACGACTGCCCGGACTGCCCGGTGACCATCAGCCGCACCGACTGGTTGTAGACCAGCTCGCCATTGGATGGAGAATAGGGCGGGGTCCAGTTGGCGGGCCGGATCCCGCGCTCGGTGAGCACCAGGAAATAGCTCAGCGGGCAGCTCGGGGCTTTGGCCGAGCCGCGCACCACCGCCCGCACCCGCACCGAGTCGCCGGGTTTGGCCGGGCGGGCGCCCGACAGCTCGAGCCGCAGTTCCGAGGGCTGGGCCGCCTCCTGGCGCACCGCGCTGGAGGTCAGCTTGAGCGGATCGTTGTCCCCGATCCCGTAGAACATGCCGCCATCCAGGAACAGCACCGGCCAGAAGGAGACCCGGTAGTAGAATTTCCGTTGCGGGAAGTCGGCCATCCGGTAGTCTTCGATGTGGTAGCGGATGGTGACGAAGCTGTCGGGGGACAGGCGCGGCAGCAAGATGTTGTCGAGGTACTCGTTGGCGAAACGGCAGGGGACACAGTCATCGCTGTGGAAAACCTCGGCCAGCACTTTCTGGCGGGGATAGCTGGCGGGGATGGCTGCGCCGGCGGCGGTCGCGGACAGCGCCAGCAGCGGGAGGATGGACAGGAGTCGCCGTTTCATCTGGTTTCCGTGAGCCCGGATCTGTGGTCGGGAAATAACTCGTGGCGGGTGACGCCGAACGGTCAAACGTTGTGCTGCACGCTGGGCTGCTCGCCAGGCTAGGGTTGCAGGCCCGGGTAACGGGACTTGAGGCTGTCGCGCAACGCGGTGGCCCGGCCGGCGAGGCCATGGCCGGCATAGACCGCCAGCCGCAGGAAATCGGCGGACATGGCGGTAAGCTCCTCCTGTCGGCGCAACTCCTCGATCCGGACCAGCTCGGCCGCCAGCCGGCGAGCGCGGTCTGTCCCCGGGGCCGCCTCCCCGCGCATGACCCCGGAGAACGCCCGCTCCAGCGGCCCGCCCGCCAGGAACTCCAGCCGATGGACCCGGAGCAGCTCCCGGCCGCCCTCCTCCAGCCTGGCTCCACCGGCCGTAAACCGGGCCTTGGCCGCGGGGCCGAGGGTCACCAGGCTGCCATCGGCCGCGAGCAGCACCTGGACCCGGCTGTCCTCCATTGTCCCCAGCACATCCTGC
The DNA here is from genome assembly GCA_963752515.1 of Candidatus Glassiibacteriota bacterium. Classification (GTDB taxonomy): domain Bacteria; phylum Gemmatimonadota; class Glassbacteria; order GWA2-58-10; family GWA2-58-10; genus CAVVYO01. The sequence continues at coordinate 242,668 of CAVVYO010000003.1, forward strand.
TCCAGCACCGGCTGGCCCGGGCGCAGGAAGCTGCACTCGGCATCGGTGCAGGTGATCGCCATCCCGCTGATCGAGACCACCCGCCCGACTGTCGGGCGCTCGGCGGCCAGGAGCGCGGCTGCCGTCAGCAGCCAAGCGAGGAGCATCGCGAGTCGCGCAGCGTGTCGCGGGGCGATGGGCAGGGCCGGTCTCATTCTCGGGAAGCTCCGCTGTCGGTCAGGGGTCGGGCGCGATGACTTTGCGAAGATAAACGCAACCCGGGACTGAAAGTTACCACTCGCCGCCGAGGCAGCGGTCCGGGAAGTCGGAGAAAACGCCATCGGCCCCGATCCGGTGCATCAGCGCGAAGTCCCGCGGCCGGTTGACCGTGTAGACCAGCACTTTGAGCCCGGAGTCGTGGGCCGCCCGGACAAACTCCGGGCTGACATGGCGCAGGCTGCAGCCCACCGCCCAGGCCGTGAGCATCCCGGCCGTCTCCAGCGCCCTTCGCGAGGGCTTGCCGATGAGCAGCCCCAGGCGCAAGGTTCCATCCAGCTCGCGCCAGTCGAACAGCTCCCTGCGGCTGAACGAGGACAGCAGCAGGCGCTCCGGGCTCCAGCGGCCCGCCTCCAGCTCCGGGCGCAGCAACTTCAGCACCGGCTCCGCGGTGCGCCGCCCTTTCAGCTCGATGTTGAGCCCCACCCCGCTCGGTCCCAGCAGCTCCAGCACCTCGCGCAGGAATGGCACCCGCTCGCCCCGGCCGGCATCCAGCCGACGGATGTACTCCAGCGGCCGGCGGTCGATGGTCCCGGTGCCATTGGTGGTGCGGGCCAGCCGGCGGTCATGCAGCACCAGCAGCTCGCCGCTGCTGGCCCGCACATCGATTTCCACCCAGGGCGCGCCCAGCTCGAGCGCTTTCCGCAGGCTGCGCAGGGTGTTCTCCGGCTCGTGGCCGGCCGCCCCGCGGTGCCCGATGCAGATCACTGCCCCCTCCTCGAGCGGTCGCCCCACCATCGCCGCTGGAAGACCGCGGGAGCGGGAGGCGCTTTCCGCGGCGCTCCCGCTCCCCCAGGCCGGTACAGGCTCAGATCTCGGCCGTGATCTCGTACGGGTAACGATACTCCCGGGTCAGGTAGGCGTTGGCCTCGTCATCCCCGAGGAACTGCTCGGTGGCGGAATCGAAAGTCAGGGTGCGGCCGGTGCGGAAAGCGATGTTCGACAGGTGGCACATCGCGGTGGAGAGGTGGCCCTCCAGGATGTCGGCATGCAGGTCCTCGACCCGGCGGGAGCGCACGCCCTCGATGAAGTTGTCGAAGTGCGGGTCGGCGCCGCCGCCGCGCCGGTCCAGCTTGGCGGCCTGGGCCTTGGCCTCGTCGGTTGCGGCATAGCCCTCGCCCGGCTCGTTCTTGCGGCCGAAGTAGGACTGCCAGGAACCGGCCCCCAGCTTGAGCCAGCCCTCGGTGCCATAGAAGAACTCGCCCTGCTCGATCCCCTCCTCGGTGTTCGAGTAGTGGCCCCGGACCTCCATCTGGACAATCCGGCCATCGGAGTACTCCAGCACCGTTGTCTGCTGGTTGGGGGTCTCCTGGTCGCAGTCTTTCCACAGGAACATCCCGCCCATGCTCTGGATCCGCCGCGGGTGCTCGTAGAGCTGCATGCCCCAGCGGCAGCGGTCGAAATTGTGCGGCCCGGTGTTGCCGGTCTCGCCATTGCCGGTGTTCCAGAACCAGTGCCAGTTGTAGTGGAACCGCTTCTCATTGAACGGATAGTACTGCGCCGGGCCGAGCCAGAGGTCATAGTTGACCCCCGCCGGGACCGCGGAGTTGAGGGTCCGGCCGAAGCTGTCGCGGGCCTTGATCAGGCAGGTGCGGGACATGTAGATGTCGCCCAGCTTGCCGGCGTGCAGGAACTCCATCGCCGAGCGGACCACCGCGCTCGAACGGCTCTGGGTGCCGGTCTGGACCACCCGGTTGTACTTGCGGGCGGCCCGGATCATCTGGCGGCCCTCCCAGAGGCTGTAGGAAACCGGTTTTTCGACATAGACATCCTTGCCGCCCTGGCAGGCCCAGATCGCGGCCAGCGCATGCCAGTGATTGGGGGTGGCGATGGAGATCACATCGATCTCCTTGTCCTCGATCGCCTTGCGGATGTCGACATAGGTCTTGGGCTTGGCCCCGGCCAGCTTCTCGGTGAAGCTGACCGCCTCGGGGAACAGGCGCTCATCCGCATCGCAGAGCGCGGTCACCTTGACCCCCGGGACCGCGGAGAAGCCCTCGATGTGGGCCCGGCCCCGGCTGCGGACTCCCATCACGCAGACATTGATCTGGTCGTTGGGGCCGGCCTTGGCCCAGCCGGACCTGGCCAGCGGCCCGACCGCGGCCAGAGCGGCGGCGCCGAGCCCGGCGTTTTTCAGGAAACTGCGGCGGTCCATGGATTCCATGCGGGTCTCCTCGAATGGTGAAAGACTTGCGGGGACAGCATCCGTACGCAGGGACAACTGGCCGGGCGATCCCGGCCGGATTGCATAACTAATGCAGTATTCCGGCTGAGATCACAAGCTTTTTCTCCATGGCCGGAGTTTTTCGCCATTCCCGCCCCTCGCAAGCGGTTTGCATTGCCCGGTCCTTTCTGTTATGATGTAGCGCTTGATGGATCGAGGGAGCCTGTCACTCACCAGGAGCGAAGAACCGGATGCGAGAGCGGATCGTGCTGATCGGCGCGGGCAGCGCCATGTTTACCTGCGGGATGGTCTCGGACCTGCTCGCGGCCGGGATGGAAGCGGAGCTGGCCCTGGTGGACATCGACCCCGGGGCGCTGGAGGTGGCCGCGCGCCTGGCGCGCAAGATGGTCGGGCAGAAGGGGGCCCGGCTCACGATCGCGGCCGGAACCGACCGCCGACAGATGCTGCCGGGGGCGACCGCGGTGATTGTCACGATCGGGGTCGGCGGGCGGCGGGCCTGGGAGCAGGATGTGCTGATCCCGCGCAAGTATGGGATCTACCAGCCGGTGGGCGATTCGGTGATGCCCGGCGGGGCCTCCCGGGCGCTGCGGATGATCCCGGCGATGGTGGAAATCGCCCGCGATGTGCGTGAGCTGGCCCCCGCGGCGCTGTTCTTCAACTACTCCAACCCGATGACCGCGATCTGCCGGGCGGTGGACCGGGCCACCGGGGCCGGGATGATCGGCCTCTGCCACGGGGTGACGCATACCGCGCGCTACCTGGCCCGGATGCTGGCAGTGGCCCCGGAACAGCTCGACTACACCGCGGTGGGCCTCAACCACCTCACCTGGTTCACCGCTCTTTCCAGCGATGGACAGGACCTCTCCGGCCGGCTGCAACAGGTGGCCCGGGAAAGGCTGGCCGCCCCGCGCGCCGCGGGCAGCCTGGGCGAGGAGTTCCTGGCCTCGGGCTCGTTCGAGCCCTCGCCCGGCCGGCCGGAGGAGCTCAACCTGCTGAGCTGGGAGCTCGCCTTACGCTTCGGGGCCTTTCCCTCGGCGATGGACCGTCATGTCACCGAGTTCTTTCCCTGGCTCACCGCCCGGGAGGGCGGTTACTACGGCAAGACCCTGGGAACCGAGTGCTTCAGCTTTGAGCGCACGATCGAGGCCGGGGACCGGATTTTCGCGGAGATGGGCCGGCTGGCCGCGGCCGATGGCCCCCTGCCGGAGAGCTGGTTCGCCCGCCAGGAGGGCGAGCACGAGCAGGTGATGGAGATCATCCGCTCGATCCGCGAGGGCAATGGCCGGGTTTTCCTGGCCAACCTGCCCAACCGCGGCCAGGTCCCCAACCTGCCGGCCGGGGCGGTGCTGGAGAGCCCGGCCCGCGCCACTGCCGCCGGGCTCGAGCCCGTGCCGCAGCCGCCCTTGCCCGCCGCCCAGGCCGGGATCCTGGCGATGCGCCTGGCCTGGGCCGAAACCGTGGTCGAGGCCGCGCTGGAGGGCAGCCGGGAGAAATTCATCCAGGCCCTGCTGCTCGATGGCGTGGGCGGCTCGACCGAGACCATCGCCGCAATGGCCGAGGAACTGCTGGCGGCCCAGGCGCGCTACCTCCCCTGGTATGCGCCGCGGATCGCCTGAGGCCGATTTAACAAAAGGCCAGTTGCTTCGGGGGGAGGGAGAAAACCCGTTGGTCGGGATTTCCTCCCTCCCCCCGGGCCCCCTACCCACTTTCCCAAACTTTTTCGAAAGTTTGATTCGTGGTGTCGAACAGCAGGTTGGCAGTGGTCAGCCGTCGGGGCGGGTTTGAAACCCGCCACTACAAGGAGCTACGGGCTTCCCGCGCCGGCTCATGGTGTACCTGCCTTCTCCGTCTTGGCCTTTCACCCCCCAGGCGGCCTTGGCCGTCTCCGCGGCAGCAACTGGATGAGCCAAGCCGGAGCAGCGGTTACGATGCTCTCAATCCCATGTGCGGCATTCGGGGAGGCAAGAACCGACTGGCAGATGCGCGTCAGCGCTGCCCACGCAGGAGGGTAGCGTAAAGAGCGCAGGATTACAGGCGGCCAATTGAAGATCTCCACCGGTGGGCGAGTTTTGCGCCGCACAGACTTTTGCTTCTTTTGGTCACAAAAGAAGAAAAAAATGAAAAATCAATGAGATAGCGGCATAGATAGGAATTTTCAGCCGGCAGGCCGGGGTAAAAGCTTTTGGTCACAAAAGAAGAAACATAATGTCAATCAAAGAGATAACTGCATAGTTGGGAATTTTCAGCCGGCAGGCCGGGATCAAGCTGATTCAGACCCGGGCGGACGGCGGGTTGTCGCGCCGCCAGGCTCTTTTTCGGACAGACAGTCCGGATCAAAGCACCCGATTGCGCCCCGGTGCGGGGCAGGGGAGGACAGACCATGAACAGTTACCAGCGCTACATGGGGATGCTCCGGGGCGAGCCGGTGGACCAGGTGCCCCGGCTGCCGATCCTGATGCAGTGGGCGGCCGAGTACATCGGCTCCAACTACGGGGCGTTCGCCTCGGATTACCGGGTGTTGGTGGAGGCCAACCGCCGCTGTGTCGAGGATTTCGACATGGACCAGGTCAGCGTGATCTCGGACCCCTACCGCGAGACTCACGGGCTGGGCGGAGAGGTGATCTATGTCCAGGATGGGGTCCCGCGCTGCCCGCATCCGCCGCTGGAGGGCTCGAAAGACCTCGGGCGGCTGCAGCGGCCGGACCCGCAGGCCGGGCGGATGGGCGACCGGGTGAACGCGGTCCGCGAGTTCCACCGGCTGTTCGCCGCAGAGCGCTCGATCCTGGGCTGGGTCGAGGGCCCGGCGGCCGAGGCGGCGGATGTGCGCGGGGTGAGCGACTTCCTGATCGACCTGATGGACGATGAACCGTTCGTGATCGAGCTGATGGACTACCTGCTGGAGGCGGGGATCGAGTTCGCCCGCGCCCAGGTCGCGGCCGGGGCGGACACGATCGGGATCGGCGATGCGATCGCCAGCCAGGTCTCGCCCGATCACTACGAGCGGCTGATCCAGCCGCGGGAAAAGCGGCTGGTCCAGGCGATCCACGGGATGGGGGCCCGGGCGCGCCTGCACATCTGCGGGAACATCACTCACCTGCTGCCGGGGATCGCCGGACCTGGGGGTGGACATCCTGGACGTGGACCACATGGTGGAGCTGCGCCACAGCCCGCGCCGTGGTCGGCCCGCAGGTGACCCTGGCCGGCAACCTCGATCCGGTCGCGGCGGTGTGCTTCAGCGACCCGGAGACCATCCACGAGCAGTTCAAGCGGCTCTACGAGCAACTGGGCAACCCCTACATGGTCACCGCCGGTTGCGAGATCCCCTCCGGCACTCCGCCGGAGAACCTGCGGGCGCTCTGCCGGCCGATCAGTTACCGGCCCCATGACCATGCCTGAAAGCGGCGCGAAATCCCGTAACCAATGGCAAGGGGATCGTTCCCGCTTCGCCCCGGTCAATGTTGCAAATAGTAATCAGGCTCTTGGTAGTGGCGGGTTTTAAACCCGCCGCTACGCCGGCGGGCGCTATCCACTGGCTGAGGTCCCTGCTCCCGGCGAAGCACCGCCGGGGGGTGTGGCCTCTTTTCAGCGGCCACTGCCCAGGCGATAGGCTGCGCAGTGCATCACAGGCGCTATGATGTCTGACATCCGGCATTGAAGATCGGAAAAGCAGTTCCATCTCAGCCGGCGGCCACTTCGAGGCTGTCGCGCTGCAACCGTCCCAGCACGCTGGCGAACAGCTCTCCCAACTGTTCCCGCAACAGGGTCAGGTCGTCCGGCAGGCAGTACACCCGGCGACGGATGCGCAGTTCCCGCTCGTAGGACTCCTCGGCGGGCTCGCCCACCAGCACCACCGGGGTTTGCCGGTCGAAGTCGCGGATCGAGCGGACCAGCTCCAGCAGGTCGCCATCGGCCTGGCGGCGGTGGACCATCACCGCGGTGAACAACCCCGGCGCCAGTTCGGAGAGCAACTCCAGCTTCGCGCCGCGCACCACCGGGTCGAAACCGAGATCCGCCAGCAGCAGCACCAGGCTGTCCTTCCGGTCCGGGGCCAGGACCAGCATCGGTTTCCTGTTCAGCAGTTCCCTCGGTTCCATTGCAGTCTCCCCCTTTTCCGGCTCAAGGTATCCGTGCAAGGTCGTATCCATTCGTCCTTTCGACAGGTGGGCCGTTTAATCAGCAACAGCCGTGCCCGGAATCCGGCGAGCCGGAGAAAAGATCCCGCCGGCGATGGGCGAATCCCACCCTGTCCGGGGTTGATCCGAGGGTCAGGCTGTCAGGACCGGCGACCGGCCGGGGCGAACGAATTGTCCCGCGCTCGGCGGCGAGTGTCGATGTTGTATCCCTGTTGCACACCCGGTGAGTTTTGTTCAGTCGCAAGGGATAGATTTTGCACACTTTAGGGACGTGACCTTGAAAACCGGACCCGGAATAAATAAATTGTAATAGCAGGCCGGTCAGGCCGGGAGCGGGGTTCACGCCACCGGCGCAGTGCCGGCCAGGGCGGTCCGCCCCCGCGGCGGCGAAAAGCTTCGGGTCCCATTCGGGCGGTCCCCGGGCCGTGAACCGGTCCGGCGCCTCCCGCGCAAAAAGGTCACTGACAGATGCCAGCCAGCACGCATCGACTGATGGTGGTCTCCCCGGACGCGGCGCTCAAGCACCGCATGGAGGCGCTGTTCCGCGGCGAGGCGCAGGTGGTCTGGGAGCCGGATATCGACCAGGTTCTCGGCCGCTTCAGCGAGCGCCGCTACGAGGTGATGGTCCTGACCAGCGATGCGTTCCGCGTCGGGGAGCAGGATGGGATCGACCTGCTGGGGCTGATCGGCGCCCGCAGCCCGGAGACCCGGATCCTGCTGCTGGCCCGCGATGCCGACATCCCGCAGGCGATCGCCTCCCTCAAGGCCGGGAACTACCAGTACGCCCGCCTGCCGGTCAGCGATCAGGAACTGGGCCTGCTGGTCCGCGCGGCGCTGGAGCAGACTGGCGTCGGCCTGGAGCAGGGCCCGCTCTCGGAGGTCGCCGGCCGGGCCGAGGATCATCAGTTCGGCGAGATCCTGGGCCGCTCCCCGGCGATGGAGGCGGTCTTCCGTCAGGTGCTGCAGGCCGCCGCCACCGACATCCCGGTGCTGCTGCAGGGGGAGACCGGCACGGGCAAGGATCTGGTGGCCCGGGCGATCCACCGCCAGAGCGCCCGGCGGGATCAGCCGTTCATCCCGGTCAACCTGGGGGCCCTGCCCTCGGAGCTGGTCGGCAGCGAGCTGTTCGGCCATGAGCGCGGCGCGTTCACCGGCGCCACCGAGCGGCGCGAGGGCAAGTTCGAGCTCGGGCATGGCGGGACGGTGTTCCTGGATGAGATCGACACCATCGAGGAGCGGGTGCAGGTCAGCCTGCTGCGCCTGATCGAGCAGAAACGCTTTTTCCGCCTGGGGGGCAAGAAGCTGATCCTGGCCGATGTGCGGCTGGTCGCCGCCACCAATGAGAACCTCCCCGAGCTGGTCCGCACCGGCCGTTTCCGCGAGGACCTGTTCTTCCGCCTCGATGTCTTCAGCATCTTCCTGCCCCCGCTGCGCGAGCGTTACGGGGATTTCCTGCTGCTGATGGAAAACTTTATCCAGCATTACAGCCAGGCCCAGGGCAAGCCGATCCGGGGGATTTCCCCGGACTGTGTCGAGCTGATGGAGAGCTACGACTGGCCCGGCAATGTGCGCGAGCTGAAGAACGTGATCCAGCGCGCGGTGCTGGTCTGCGATGGCGAGCTGCTGCTGCCCCAGCACCTGCCGCCCCGTTTCCGCCGGGAGCATCCCGTGCTGTCGGCCGGCCTGCCGCCGGCGGACCCCGGGGACCAGGAACCGGCCCCGGGCCTCGAGGCCGCGGCCGAGCGCGCGCCGGTCCCCGACCGCGGGCCCGCCGCTGTTGCCGGTTCCGCCCAGACCGTGGCCTTCAGGGTCGGCACCCCGCTGGAAGATGTCGAGCGGGAGATGATCCTGCACACCCTCCAGGCCACCGAGAACAACCGCAAGCAGGCGGCCCGGCTGCTGGGCATCAGCCGCCGCTCCTTCTACAACAAGCTGAAGAAGTACAACATCAGTTGAGCGCCGCCGCGGACGGCGGTCCCGTTTTTTTCCTGATGCCGGACCGGCCCTCCGGAACATCCGGCATCGTCAAATCGGGATCAGGCGTGGGTGCGGAGCTTGAGTTCCAGCGGGTGGGGATTCAGGTAGTACTGCTGCGCGAGGTAAGGCTCTTGGTACTTGCGCACGTAGTGATTGAGCATGGTCACCGGGACAACGAGCGGCAGCGCCTCGCGGCCGTAGGCCTCGATCAGCTCCAGCAGCTCCTGCTTCTGGTCCGGCGCGAGCTGCCGCTTGAAGTAGCCCATCACGTGCTGCAGCACATTGACATGCTTGCCGACTGTCGCCGGCCGGGCCAGCGCCGCGGCGAGCAGCTCCAGGTAGCGCCCGCGCAGCCCCTCCGGGTCATCGGTCCGCCCGGCCCCGGCCACCAGCCGGCCCAGCTCGCGGTAGGCGGTGATGCTGTGGCTCATCACCAGCAGCTTGTGGCGGGCGTGGAACTCCACCAGCCGGGCGGGGCTGTTTTCCTGCCCCGGGCCGGAGCGCCAGCGCCGCATCACGAACACCCGCTCGAAGAAATTCTCCCGCCAGCTGGGGTCGCGCAGCCGCCCCTCCTCCTCCACCGGCAACAGCGGAAAGCGGCGCATGAACATCCCGGCCCAGATCCCCACCCCTTGCCGCACCGGGACCCCATCCACCCCGTAGACCCGCACCCGCTCCATCCCGCTGACGGGCGAGCGGCTCTTGAAGATGAACCCGCAGAGGTCCTCCCGCTCCAGCTCCTGCAGCTTCCGGCGGGCCCAGGCGCGCAACCGGCAGGTGTAGTCCAGCCGGGTGCGGCTGCCGATCAGCCGCGGGTCCTCCGGGCGGCCCTCCAGGCGCAGGGCCTCGCCGCGGCACCGGCATCCCGCACTCGAGCTCCGGGCACACCGGCAGGAAATCGACATCGCGGCCGAGGGTGTCGCGCAGGAAGGGATCGAGCCGATGGCCGCCATCATGGCGCACCCGCTCCCCCAGCAGACAACTGCTGATTCCGAGCCTGATTCTGTCGGTCATGCGCCGCCGGTCCCCCTGTGGCGTGGCTGGCATCGTCCCTGACGGGGAGCGCAGGTCCCTTCGTGTTTATCATAACACCCCGGTCCTCGGCCCTCAAGGGAAAATCGCCCTGCAACCGCTTGCCGGTAGCCCCCTTGCATTGTGGACACGACGGTAGTAAATTATTTCCCCGCGCCGGGCGCTCGCCCCGCGGGCGAGCCGGCCGGGCACGAGCCGGCGATCAATCCACCGTCCAAACCAGAGAGCAGCGATGGCTGAGCAGTTCATTTTCACCATGCTGGGGCTGAACAAGTATTACGGCCAGAAGCAGGTGCTGAAAGATATCAACCTCTGCTTCTTCCCCGGGGCCAAGATCGGGATCGTCGGGGAGAACGGCGCGGCAAGTCCACTGTCCTGCGGATCATGGCCGGGCTGGACGAGGAGTTTTCGGCCGGGCCGAGCTCTCCCGCGGCTACCGCGCCGGGATGGTGGCCCAGGAGCCTTCGCTGGATGAATTGGCGACAGTCAGGCAGAACCTGGAGCAGGCGTTCGCCGGGATCACCGCCCTGCAGCGCGAGTACGAGGAGCTGACCGCGAAGCTCTCCGAGCCGTTGGACGATGATGACATGCAGCGGGCGATGGACCGCATGGGCGAGGTGCAGGACAAGCTGGATGCGGTCGATGGCTGGAACCTGGACCAGCAGCTCGCCCGCGCCGGCGAGGCGCTGATGCTGCCGGAGGACGACCGGTTGGTCGGTTCCCTGAGCGGCGGCGAGAAACGCCGGGTGGCGCTGTGCCGGGCCCTGCTCGAGCAGCCGGACCTGCTGCTGCTGGACGAGCCCACCAACCATCTCGACCCGGAGACGGTCGACTGGCTGGAAGCCCAGCTCAAGGACTATCCCGGCACCGTGATCATTGTCACCCACGACCGCTATTTCCTGGACAACATCACCCGCTGGATCCTCGAACTCGAGGGCGGCGCACGGGATTCCCTGGGAGGGCAACTACTCCTCCTGGCTGGAGCAGAAGCTGGGCAAGCTGGTCTCGGCCGAGAAGAAGGACTCGCCCCGCTTCCAGAGCCTGGAGCGCGAGCTGGCCTGGCTGAGGATGAGCAACAAGGACCGCCAGGAGCTGTCGCTGCAACCGTGTCAAGGAGTACGAGCAGCTGGTGGCCGAAAGAGGCTGTCGAGCGCGAGGGGCTGCATCCAGCATCGCCCCCGGCCCGCAGCTCGGCGACCAGGTGATCGAGTTCCGCGAGGTCGCCAAGGGCTATGCGCGGACGCACCCTGTTCCAGGACCTGAGCTTCTCGGTCCCCCGCGGCGCGGTGGTCGGGGTGGTCGGGCCCAACGGCGCGGGCAAGACCACCCTGCTGCGCCTGATCACCGGCGAGGAGCAGCCGGATGCCGGCGAGGTGGTGGTCGGCCCGAGTGTCAAGCTGGCCTACGCCGAGCAGGAGCGCAAGGGGCTCGACCGGGAACTGAGCCTGCTCGAGGAGGTGGGCGGCGGGGCGAGCGAAATCCAGCTCGGCACGCCGCGCGATACCGCTGCGCCAGTACCTGTCGCTGTTCGGCTTCAAGGGCGCGGACCAGCAGAAGACAGTCGCCCAGCTCTCCGGCGGCGAGACGCAACCGCTGCCAACTGGCCCAGGTGCTCAAGACCGGCGGCAATGTGCTGCTGCTGGATGAGCCCACCAACGACCTGGATGTCAACACCCTGCGCATGCTCGAGGAGGCGATCGCGAGTTCCCCGGCTGCGTCGCTGGTCATCAGCCACGACCGCTTTTTCCTCGACCGCATCTGCACCCACCTGCTGGTGTTCGAGGGCGAGGGCCAGGTGCGCTGGTTCACCGGCAATTTCCAGGAGTACGAGGCCTGGCGCCTCAAGGAGCTGGGCAGCCGGCTGTTCGAGAACCGCCGCAGCCGTTACCGCAAGCTGGTCAAGGCCGGGCGTTGAAGCACCGGAACAGCGAACAGGCCAAGGGCCGCCGGAGAGTCTTCCGGCGGCCCTTTATTGCTTAAAAAGATGTTTTTCCACGAAGGACACGAAGGGACACTAATATTTTTCTTCGTGATCCTTCGTGCCCTTCGTGGATAAAAGCTTTTGCCTTTTCCGGGCGCCCTCAGACCACCCGCGCCTTGATCCGGAACAGCCGGCAGTATGCCTCCAGCTCCTTCTTGTAGTCGCCATAGAAGAAGAGCTGGTGGAAGCCCGGGTTGGCCAGCAGCTCGGTCATGCCATCCACCCCATCGAGCTTGACCATCACCGCGACCACACAGCCGCCGGCCGGCGGGACCGCGATGTTGTCCAGCACTGTCCCGGTGGAGATCAGCAGCTCCGGCGCGGCCGCGCCCTCATCGCCGGGCAGCAGCAGGTCGGCGACAGTCACCCGCTGGCCGACCTTCCAGACCGGCACGGCTGTCGCATCGCGCTGCCCGTGGTGGTGTGCAGCGAGAATGGCTCGGGGGCCAGCTCGAAGCCGGCCAGCCGGGTCGGGCAGCAGCAGTGGGCGCCGATCAGGCGTCGTGGAAAGTGTCGGCCACCGGGTCCTGCTGGAAGCCCGGGCGGTCGAACAGCGACTGCACCAGGGCGTGGGTGGCACAGGCCCCGAGGTCGGCCTCGCAGGCGGCGGGGATGCCGCCGTCGTTCATCCGCGACCAGGCGATGCAGGGCAGGCTGATTGCTGGCGGCCCAGCGCCCCCAGGCAGTCCATGGTGATCCCGTCGCCCTCCTCGCGCTCCAGCAGGGTGCGGGCCACGACGAAGCTCTTCACGCCGTTGAGCACATCCTGGCGGCTGGGCTCGAAGATCTTGGTGGAGTGGCGGATGTAGCTGTCGGCGATCGCCCGGATCTCATCGTTCTCCGGGGTGCGCTGGTACTCTTCCAGAAAGCTGTTTGCCGGCAGCCAGCGCAGCCGGGTGCCGAAATGCTCCAGCCGCTCTTCCTTGCGACGGTCGCCCTGGATCACGATGAAGCGCATCTCGCGCAGCTTGGCGCCCGCTTTGAGCATCTTCATCCCGGACTCGACCTGGCTGAACTCATCGGTGGAGGCGATAAACACCCCCTCGCGATGGGCCAGCTCGATGGTGTTGGTGGTGAAGCTGGTGCCGATCGGGCTGAAGATCACGGTGGGCAGGCCGCTGTCGGCGGCTTTGGCCGCGGTGGGCCAGGCGTGCTGCTGGCGGTCCAGCAGCACCAGCACCAGGCCATCGGGCTTGGCGGACTGGGCCCCGGCGATCCAGCCATCGGCCTCCTCCGGCGAATAGATCGGCTCCGGGCGCAGCTCCAACTCCAGGCCCAGCTTTTCGGCGGCGGCCCGGAGCCGGCGGCTGTAGTTCTCGAACGCCGCCTGGCCATCATAGATCTGCCCCGGCCAGAGGATGCCGTACTCCTCCTTGCGGCGGACAAACGCGGCCTTGAGCTTTGGCACGTACTTGCTGCCCGGGCCGCAGGGGGCCAGGTTGTCGGTTTCTGCCGCGAACAGGCCCTGGCGCAGGCCGCCCAGCATCGCCGCGCCGAGCAGGCCGCCGCCGGTGGAGACCAGGAACTTCCGACGATTGACAGGCATGGCGTTTCCTCCGTAAGATGAGGTTCGCAAGCGCGGCCGGGGGCGGAAGTCCGGAACGCCCCTTGGGCGCCGAATCCAAGATAGTCCCCCTGACCTCGCCCCGTCAATTGCGGCGAGCGGCCGGGCCGACGGATTTTTTTCTTGTGATGGCGGGAGGGGGGGATTAATTATATCCGGCAGGACCCCTTTATCCCGCATCCCGCTGCCGCCCACTCTTTCGGAGGTAAGCCATGATTCAGCTTGTCGCGATCCTGAGCGTCTTCGCCCTGGGAATCATCTTCGCCTTCATCGGGGCGGTGAAGCTCAAGCTGGCCGAGAAGCTCAAGCTGAGTGACGCCCAGGTAGGCGGACTGATCTCGACCCTGATGTTCACCAGCTCGTTCGTGGTGCTGATCATCGGCCCGCTGGTCGATGCCTGGGGCCACAAGCCATTTGCGATCCTGGGCTTCTTCCTCGGCGGACTGGCGATCTTCATGTTCTCGCGGGTGGGCTCCTACTCCGGCGCGATCCTGGCCTGTGTCCTGCTCGGGGTCGGGGCGATGTGTGTCAATACGGTGGGCAACACCCTGATGCCGATCGTGCTGTTCGAGGGCCAGAACGCCCCGCGCGCGCTGAACCTGGGCAACATGTTCTTCGGCCTGGGGGCGTTCCTCACGCCCTTCCTGGGCGGACTGCTGCTGCAGCGGATCGGTTTCAGCCGGACAGTCACCATCATCGCGATGCTGGTGCTGGTGCCGGTGGTGTTCGCCCTGGCGGTCACCAGCTACCCGGCCCTGCCGCCGAGCGGATTCCAGCTCACCACCTCCCTGGCCCAGCTCACCAACGTGGTCGTGGTGGTGGCGGCGATCGCGCTGTTCTGCTACATCGGGCTGGAAGCCTCGATGGGCGGCTGGATCACCACTTATCTCACCCAGGTCGGGCTGGGCGCCGGCGCGGCCAATGGCGTGCTGTCGGCGTTCTGGATCGGCGTGATGGCCTCCCGGCTGGTCACCGGGGCGAGTTCGATCATCACCCCGGACAATGGGGCGATCACGGTGGCGGTGCTGGCGGGGGTCGCGCTGGTGGCGCTGCTGGTGATGATCGGCGCCAGCAACAAGGCCCTGGCCGCGGTGGCGGTGATTGTCGCCGGCCTGGCGTTTGGCCCGATCTTCCCGACCATCATCGGGGTGACTTTCTCCCGGGTCGCGCCGGAGATCCACGGCAGCGTGTTCGCGATCATGTTCGCGATCGGCCTGTTAGGGGCGACAATTATCCCCGCGGCGATCGGGTTTTTCTCCCGCGGCCGCTCGATTCGCGGCAGCCTGGGGATCGCCGCCGGGACCGCCGCGGCGCTGGTGCTGATCGCCTGGATGGGCCTGGCCCAGGTCTGATGGCCCTTAGAGCGTGTGATGCAATCTAATCAGGGCTGCTGTGGAGCTTAGGATCGGGTGTGTGAGACAGCCACAGGAAAAATACAACCCCCTGTTTCTCCCTTTGCCAAGGGGAATAGTCCGGCTTCGGCCGGAGCTTTGAACTAAGCGATTGAAAGATAGCGGTTTTGATCCCCTCTCGAGAGGGGTGGCCCGCTGAAAGCGGGCCGGGGTGTGTGCCTTTGATCAGCGTTCATGGCCCCGGCACGGGGCACTACCGTTCATCACACGCTTTAGCCTCCCGTGCTGGTCCGTGGAACTAAACAATCATGGAGGATGTCAGGATGCTCAACCGCAGGAACTTTCTCACCGGCGGCGCGCTTGGGGCTGCTGCGGCGGCGCTCGCGCTGGAGGGCCGCCCGGCGGCCGCGGCCCCGGCCGGCAAGCACAGCTTCAAGCTCAAGTATGCCCCGAACCTGGGGCTGCGCGAGGACATCAAGGATGAGATCGACCGGCTGGATGCTTACGCCGAGTTCGGCTTCCGGGCGTTCGAGTTCAACGGGCTGATGAGCTGGGATTTTGCCCGGGCCGAGGCCCTGCGCCGGCGGATGGACCGGCTCGAGATGGAAATGGGCGTGTTTGTCGCCAACCCCTCCGGCTGGAGCAAGTCCGGGATGGTCGATCCCGCTCAGCGGCCGGCCTACCTGGAGGAGGTGCGCAAGGCGGTCGAATACCACAAGATCATGGGCAACAAGTGGGCGACGGTGATCACCGGGATGGAGATCAAGGGGATGTACCGCGGCCTTCAGCGGGCCAATGTGGTCGAGAGCCTCAAGCGCTCGGCCGAGATTGTCGATGGCACCGGGCTGACCCTGGTGGTCGAGCCGCTCAACCCCTATGTCGACCACGCCGGCTATTTCCTCAACACCTCGGAAGAGTCCTACGAGGTGATGAAGGCGGTGGGCAGCCCCCAGGTGAAGATCCTGTTCGACATCTACCACCAGCAGATCACCGAGGGCAACCTGATCAACAACATCCGGGCCTGCTACGACGAGATCGGCTACTTCCAGCTGGCGGATGTGCCCGGGCGCCACGAGCCCTACACCGGGGAGATCAACTACCGGGCGGTGTTCAAGGCGATCTATGACCTCGGGTTCAAGGGCATCCTCGGGATGGAGCTGGGCCCCTCGCTGCAAGAGGAGCCCGCGGCCAGCCTGAAAGTGTTCGAGTCGATGGTGGAGGCCGATCAGTTCGCGGTCTGACCGGGCCGGTCAACTGGTGACCGCCAGCGCAAGGGCCGCGAGCTTTCCGGTCGCGGCCCTATTTTCTTGCCCGATGTTCTCGGGGGAGGGAGAAAACCTTTTAAAAAAGGTTTTCTCCCTCCCCCGGACCCCCTTCCACTTTCCCAAACTTTTTCGAAAGTAAAGGCCTGCGTGATGGGCAGCCCGCCGCCATCACATCTTCATCGGCGGAAGCAGGGCGCATTGAGTTGACACCCCCCGGCCGTTTCGATGGGCCTGAGCATTGCACACCCCGCCTGCTGCGCAGGCACCCCTCTGCTTAGAGCGTGTGATGAACTCAGAGCGGACCGGCTCGGGAATCAGGAAAAAACACAACCCCCTGTGTCCCCCTTTGTTAGAGGGTGTGATGAACTCTGGGTCGGGTATTTAGGCTGTGCGGCCGGCAAAGACACACACCCCGGCCCGCCTGCGGCGGGCCACCCCTCTCGAGAGGGGATCGAAACCGCTATCGCTCAAGCGCTTAGCTCAAAGCTCCGGCCGAGCCGGAACAATCCCCCTTACCAAAGGGGGACACCGGGGGTTGTGTTCTTTCCCACTCCTGAGTTCATCACACCCTCTAAGGGGGATCGTTCCCGCTTCGCCCCGGCAATCGCATAACCGCTTGGGCGGGATGCTTTTAATCCCCTCTAAAAAGAGGGGTGGCGGCGACAGCCGACGGGGTGTGTGGCCTTTGCACCCGCTTCCACCGGCGGGGCGAGCAACGCCTGTCCCCGTTCCGGCCTCGGGAACCGCTGCCCCGGCATTCCGTTTGACAGCGGACCGGGTGCAGGTTAGATTCGGGGCTTTCCGCCACCGCCGGTATTCCGAAAGAGGCAACCAAGCATGGTGTTGGCTTACCTGGCCCTGCTGGGGAGGATCCTGCTCACCGGCTACGAGAAGATCATCTTCAAGCAGGCCGGCTCCAACGCCGGCAGTGTCGAGACGGTGTTCCTGATCTTCTCCACCGGGACACTCTGCCTGGCGCCGTTCATGCTGCTGGCCGAGGCCCCCGCCGACTGGAGTTTCCTGTGGCTGGCCGCCGCCAGCTCGTTGGTCTACACGGTCCAGACCGTGTTCTACATCCGCGCCCTGGCGGTGGGCGAGGCCTCGCTGGTGGGACCGCTCTACTACCTCAACCTGTTTTTCCTGCTGGTGCTGACGACAATTTTCCTGGGCGAGTCGCTGACCCTGACCAAGCTGGGCGGGGTGCTGCTGCTGATCTACGGCACCAGCTTTCTCAACCGGCGGGAAAACCTGCTGCACTCGCTGCGGGCGCTGACCCGCGAGCCGGCCTGGAAGCTGATGCTGGTCAGCTCGCTGCTGGTGGCGGTCGGCCGCACGATCGATGGGTTTGTCGTGCGGGAGGTCCACCCGCTGGTCTACACGTTCGCCCTCTGCCTGGGCACCTGCTGCTACCTGTCGCTGTTCCTGCTGCTGCGGGGACAGCTGCCCGCGGCGGCCAGGCTGCTCCGCACCCGCTGGCGGGTGGGGCTGACCGCCGGGGCGGTGGACTGCTACAGCTACCTGCTGCTGATGTTCGCGATCACCCGGATCGAGGTCTCGATCGCCGAGCCGGCCAGCATGCTGGGGATGGTGGTGACCGTGATCCTGGCGGCCCTGGTGTTCCATGAGCGGATCCGCGAGCGCCTGCTGGGGGTGGCGGTGATGCTGCTCGGGACCTGGCTGCTGTTCCTCTGACCACGACCCTGATCCCACATCGACAACAGCTACCGGATGTTCCGGGGGAGAGCGGAAATCCCGATGCAATCGTGGATTTCCGCTCTCCCCCGGGCCCCCTCTCACCTTCCCAGACTTTTTGCGATTCAAGGACCAATGCCGATCGGTAGTCGTAGGGGCGCGGCATGCTGCGCCCCGGTCGGATCAAATCAACAGTATCTGTAGGGGCAGGCCCCTGTGCCTGCCCTGCCGCCCGAAACGGGCGGCCACGGGGGGCCGTCCCTACAATGGATGATTGAACCCCGTGCGGCGTTCGGGCGGGACACGGGTGTCACTCATACGCCCCCAGCTCTTTCACCAGCCCGATGATCCGCCGGAAATCCTCCAGGCTCACCGTGTCCGGGATCGAGTGGTCCGAGGCGAAAATGTACCCGCCGCCTGCTTTCAACGCCGGCAGCACCCGCCGGATCTCCTCCTCGATCCGTTCCGGCTGGTCCCACAGCACCGCGTTGATCCCGCCATGCAGCACCAGCCGGTCGCCGAACTCCCGTTTCACCGCCACTGGGTCGACCCCCGCCTTGACCTCCAGCGGGTTGAGCGCGTCCACCCCGATCTCGATCAACTCCGGGATGAACGGCCGGATGTCGCCGCAGGAGTGCAGCCGGCTGCGCAGGCCCTTGGCCTGCGCCCACTCCATCGCCCTTCGATGGCTGGGCTTGAGCAGCTCGCGGTACATCCCGAGGCTCATGAACTGGCTGCCCTTGTAGCCCAGGTCATCATACCAGGTGATCGAGTCGAACCGGTAGCCGGCCTCCCAGACCTGATCGAGCAGGGCCAGGTTCACCTCCAGCAGGTAATCGAACATGTCCACGGCACCACTCGGGCTGCTCGACCAGGGCCATCAGCAGCCGCTCGGTGCCGACAGTCCAGGAGTGGGTGATGTCGAAGCCGAACCACAGCAGGGCCTCGATCCAGTCGCCGCGCCGGCGCATCGCGCGGTAGTCGCGCTCCAGCAGCTCCCAGGGGATCCGGTCGGCGGTGGGGGTGATCAGTTGCTTGGCCTGGCGCCAGGAGTCCGGATCGACAATCGTGAAGTTCAGGAACTCCGGGGTGGAGGCCATGTGCCGCCACTGGCGCATGGTCACCCCCCACTCGGTGGTGTAGACCCGGTAATCCTCGGTTTCCTCCAGCACCTGTTTCGGGTAGCGCGGGCTGTTGTCGGCGATCAGGGTGAACACCCGGTCCAGGCCGAAATGGTCGCGGTAGTCCATCCCGGCCGGCAGGCCCTCGCGCTCCCAGCGCTCGATGGTGGAGGGCCAGGGGAAGTCGAAGATCGGCACGCGGTCGGCCTCGCGGTGCTGGTAAGTGCGCTGCATCCGCTCGCTGGTGGTCATCGGTTGCGGCATGGAAGGCCTCTGTGGCTGGGAGTGGCCGCGGCAGGCCCGCGGCGGGCAGACGGATAATCGTGGCGGCGAATTTAAGTCCAGAGCGCGCCCGGGGCAAGGGGCGCCTCCGGCAGGGTTCCGCCTGGATTTTCCCGGCAGCGATGCAAGCTCATAGCGGATTTACTTTTGCCACTTTCTGCGGCCGGAAAGTGGCGCAAAGAGCTTTGGCGGCGCAAAACTCGCCCGTCGCCAATGCTGAAATCACCTGGCCCGGCTTGCCGGCTGAAAATCCCTGGCTACGCAGCCAACTCATTGATTGTTAATGTTTTTCTTCTTTTGTGACCAAAAGAAGCAAAAGTCTTTGCGGCGCAAAACTCGCCCACCAGTGGTGATCTTCAATTGACCGCCTGTAATCCTGCGATCTTGACGCTACCCATCAGGGTGGGCAGCGCTGACGCGCATCTGCCAGTCAGTTCTTGCCGCTACTTTTGCCATTCATGGGATCGCCGGTGCTGTAACCGCTGCTGCTGAGTGGCTCATCCAGTTGCGCCGCGGTGGCGGCTACGCCGCCTGGGGGTGAAAGGACCCGGTAAGCGGTGGCCACCGGGATCCCCGCGGTGGCGGCTACGCCGCCTGGGGGCTCAAGGAAAAAGAATCTTCTCCCTACCGCGGGAGTTAATCATCCTGAGACGCTAATCCCACCTGCACATCAAACTTACGAAAAAGTTTGGGAAAGAGGAAGGGGGGTCCGGGGGGAGGGAGAAAAACCTTTTCCAAAAGGTTTCCTCCCTCCCCCCGGGAATCAGAAGAACAGGGAAAGGTCGGCGCGGAAGCCATCGAACCCGGGCAGGTGACGGCAGAGGCCATTGCTGCAGACCATCCCCTCGCGTTCGGCGCCGTACGAGAAGTTGAGGGTGCCCCGATTGCCGAGGCGCAGCGCCGCGGCGACCTTGTCCCAACTGTCGGCCTCGCCCGGGTCCATCTCCTCGCTGGTGGCCTCGCGGCTGACTGTCACGCTGAGGTGGGGGGCCCAGCCCAGGGTCAGGCCCAGGTAGAGGTTGTGGTACTGCTCGGCGGCCGGGCCCAGCGGGAAGAAGCGGCTGTCGACCTGCTGGAACTCGGCCTTGAGGATCGTGCTGAAGCGACGGGTCCAGCGCATCCAGCTCTCGCCGGGGATGGTCCAGGCCTGGGTCCGCTCGCCGAACGAGCCGCGCAGGTTGTAGGCGGTGAGCTGGCGAAAGCCGGCCCCGCCATGGAGCTGGAAGCGGTGGACCGGGTGCCAGCGCAGCTCGAGGAACGAATCCCAAGCCGGGTCATAGCTCGATCCCAGCCGCGGCAGCAGGGGAAACCCGCCGCGGGCTCTGCGCAGCGTGCCATCCAGCGGGTCCGGCAGCAGCTTGTCGGCCTTGGCGGCCAGGCCCGCCACCGCCTGCAGGGTCAGCTCCGGCGAGGGCGTGGCATTGAACTCCAGTTGCAGGCCGAGCTGGTTGGAGGGATCGGTGGCCAGGGGAAAGCGGCTCAGCAGGTAGTAGACATGCTCCTTGACCACGGTCGGCGGGTGCTGGAACGGCAGCGCGCCCAGCGGATCGAGGTTGTCCGGCATCGCCGGCGAGGACTCGCGCCGCAGGTTGTACTGGTAGTTCTTGTACTCGAGGCTCAGCCCGTAGCCCTCGCCGGTGAAATCCGCGCTCCAGTAGAGCCCATTGCCGCCGGCCGGGGAGTCCAGCTCCAGCAGATGGATCGGCATCTGGCGGGACAGCGGCGGGATCTGCCGGCGGTTGCTCCCGGTGTGCTTGCGCGAGAACTGGGCGAAGAATTGCCAGCGCTCCAGGTCCAGCCCCAGTTGCGGCCCCCAGACCCAGGCCGGGATCTCGGCCCGGACAGTCGCCGGCTCCAGGCTCTGGCGGTCCTGCCGTTCCACCAGCCGGTCGTGGAGCAGGTCCAGCCCCAGGGTCAGCCCGTTTTCGGCCTCGTAGACCGCCGCGGCGGAGGCCAGCAGGTGGCGGTCGGTGACCAGGGGCGTGCGGTAGTCGGTGTAGTCGGCCGCCCCGCCCAGGGCCTCGAGCCGCAGGCCGCCCCGTTGCAGCCGGGCCTGGAGGCCATGCGCCGTGTTGTCGAAATCCAGCACCCGGTCCTCCAACAGGTTCAGGACCAGGCCCTGACCGGAGAGCCCATAGAGGGTGCCGGCCCGCAGAAACAAGTCTCCCCGGTCGTACTGCAGGTAGAGCTTGCGCAGGCGGGTGAAATCGCGGGTGAACTCGGCCGGCTCGCGGCTCTCGAGGGTCAGGCCCGATTGCCACAGCCCCCGGCTGTACTCCAGGTCCAGGCGGTTTTCCAGGTAGCGACGGTGCTCGTGCGCGCCGGGCCCATGCAGCAGGCTGGACTCCTCCCCGCTGCCGACCCGGCTGCGGAAAGAGCCGCGCAGTTGCTCCAGCAAGAGCGGCTCGCCATGGGCGGGCGCGGCCCAGGCCGTGAGCAGGGCCAGCAGCGCAGCGAGTTGCGCAGCGCGCAGCAGGGCCGGGATGGCGGATCGCGAGCGAAGGCGGGGAAGCATCATTCTGGGCAAGGCTGACCAGATCCGTGGGTGAGGGTTCGGCGCCGCTGTCAGCGGCCGAGCAGCTCGCTCAGCTTCTCTTCCAGCAGCAGCTCATCGCCCGGCATGTAGCCGGTCTTGCGCACCAGCTCCCGGCCGGTGGAATCGAGCACCAGCAGGTGGGGCAGGCTGTTGATGCGGTAGTAGCGCATCAGCTCGCCGCTGGGATCGAGCGCCACTGTCCCCCGCAACTGGCGCGAGCTGACGAAGCTGCGCAGCTTGGCCCGGCTGCGGGTGTTGTCGGCGTTGACAAAGACGAAGCGCACGCCGCGCTCCCGGAACTCCTCGGCCAGGCGGTCCATTTCCGGCAGCGAGGCCAGGCAGGGCGAGCACCACAGCGCCCAGAAGTCGAGCACGGTCAGGCGCGGCGGGGCCTCGCCCAGGCTCAGGGCGTCGCCCTCCAGGGTCTCGATCCGGCCGGCGGGGAAACCGCTCTGCGCGCCGGAAGACTGGCGCGCGAGGGCCAGCGGGATCAGCAGGGCCAGGGCAAGGACGAGCGGAAGCCTGGGCATGGGCGGCGCTCCGGGTGCGGCATGAGAGGGTCGGCCGGCCGGGAAGGAACGTTCCGGCCGGGATGCGAAAGCTTGCTCAAAGATAAACGCGGCCCTGTCCCGGCGGTTACAGCGCCCGGGGCGGCAGGAATATGCGCGATCTGTCCCCCGAGTGCAAGCAATAGTTGCCGGAAGCCACCAGCCCCGGGCCACAACCCTTGACTTGTCCCCCCGCCGTGATAAAATCCTTAAGTCAGGAGGGCCGCAACTGCTGCGCCCTCGCGATCAACCGACCAGGAGGAGGGACATTGTCCAGGCCCAAGCCATCGCTGCCATCGATCCTGCTGTTACGCGCCGCGTCACCCGCGACACTCCTCGCGGCGCTGCTGACGGCCCTGGCGCTGCTGCCGGCCGCGGCGAGCGCCCAGCAGGAGCAGGAAGACCTGAACGTGTTCACCCGTTGGCGGCAGTACTCGAACGCCGGCCAGGCGCTCTATGACCGGATTGTCGATGAGGCGCTGGAGCTTGCGGCCCGGCGCGACCGCCAACTGGCGGCCCTGGCGGGCGAGGCGCAGTGGAAAGCGTACCGGGAACAGGCCCGCGGGCGGCTGGCGCAGGCGTTCGGGCCCTTGCCGGAGCGCACTGCGTTGAAAGCCCGGGTCACCGGCAGCTTCGAGCGGGAGGGCTTCCGGGTGGAGAAAATCCTGTTCGAGTCCCGCCCCGGGTTCCTGGTGACCGCGGCGTTCTTCAAGCGGGCGGACGCCCGGGGCAGGCTGCCGGTGGTGGTCTATCTCTGCGGCCACTCGGCCGAGGGCTTCCGCTCCGAGATCTACCAGCGGATCATCCTCAACCTGGCCTCCAAGGGGATCGCGGTCCTGGCGGTGGACCCGATCGGCCAGGGCGAGCGCCTGCAGTACCTCGATCCGGACAGCGGCCGCTCGGCTGTCGGCGGCCCCACCGCCGAGCACTCCTATCCCGCGCCGCAGTACCTGCTGCTGGGCCGCTCGATGGCGATGGTCCGGCTCTGGGATGCGATCCGGGCGGTGGACTACCTGGCCACCCGTCCGGATGTGGACATGCGCCGGATCGGGGTGCAGGGCCGCAGCGGGGGCGGGACCATGTCCGCCTACCTCGGGGCGATGGATGAGCGCATCCTGGCCGCGGCCCCGGAGTGCTACCTCACCAGCTACAGTCGGCTGCTGCAGTCGATCGGGCCGCAGGATGCCGAGCAGTGCCTGCTGTCGCAGCTCGCGCTGGGGCTCGACCATGGGGATTTCCTGCTGGCGCGCGCCCCGCGGCCGACCCTGGTGGTCACCACCAGCCGCGACTATTTCTCGCTGCAGGGGGCGCGGGAGACTGTCGCCGCCGCCCGGCCGGGGTTCGCCGCGCTGGGGTCGCCCGAGGGCCTGCGGCTGGTCACCGATGATGCCCCGCACATGTCCACCCCGGCCAACCGCGAGCGGGTCTACGCGTTCTTTCTGCGGGCGTTCGGGCTGACAGCGGCCGACAGCCTGGACCGCGACCTCGGCCCCTGGGACCAGGCCCTGCTGCGGGTGAGCGCCACCGGCCAGGTCGCCGCCGAAGGCTCGCGCACGATCCATGACCTGATTGTCGAGGACTCCCGCCCGGTGCTGCGGGCGCTGGCGGAGCGCCGCCGGGAGCCGGGCGACCATCACGCCCTGCTCGCTGCCGCGCGCCGGCTCTCCGGGACCGTGATGGAGCAGCCGGCGCCCTCCGGGGTGATCGCCGGGCGCTACTGTCGCCAGGACTGCACGGTGGAGAAATACATCTTGGAGGCGCCAGGGAAGATTCCCCTGCCGGCCCTGCTGTTGCGGCCCGAGGGACCGGGGCCTTTCCCCGCGCTGCTCTGGCTGGACCCGGCGGGCAAGGGCCGGGAGGCGGCTCCGGGCGCACTGCTGGAGCAGGCGGTGCGCCGGGGCTGGCTGGTGCTGGCGCTGGACCTGCCCGGCCGGGGGGAATTGGCCCCGGCGACCGAGGGCGATGATGCCGTGATCGGGGGCGAGAGCTACAACTACCTGTTCGGGGCCCAACTGATCGGCCGCAGTGTCACCGGGATCCAGGCCGAGGCCGTGCAGCGGGCGGTGAGCTGGCTGGCCGGGCGGGAGGATGTCGACCGCCGGCGGATCGCCGCCGCGGCCCGGGGAGCGGCCGGACCGGCGCTGCTGCATGCCGCGGCGCTGGGGGAGGGGATTTTCGCGGTGGCGGAACTCGAGGGACTGCTATCCTGGGCATCGCTGCTGGAGCATCGTTACTACGATCAGCGCCAGGGGGTGGCCGTGGTCCCGGGGGCGCTGGCCTGCTATGACCTGCCGGACCTGCGCGGGGCGCTGGAGCGGCCGCTGCTGCTGGCCTGCCCCCGGCGCGGCGATGGCAGCCCCTGGACCGCGGGCGAGCACTCCGAGCTGCGGGTGGGATCGGCGGCTCCGCTGACAGTCCTGGCCGGAGAGGGGCCGGGGGCACCGGAAGCCCTGCTGCACTGGCTGGAGGAGTTGCCCTGAGGCGCTGGTGTAACTGGTTGAAAGAGTGCTATTAATCACATTGATACTGATTTGATGGCTGTCATTAATTATAGTATTTAACTTTGTGAAAAGTTTTGGAAGGTGAGAGGGGGCCGGGGGGAGGGCGGAGAACCTTTTTCAAAAGGTTTCCGCCCTCCCCCCGGAAAAGACGGTAGCGCCCGTGGGCGATTCCGGCCAGGATGCGCCGAATCCGCACAGCCATCGATCGGAGCCGCTTTCCTATCTTTTGAGAGGTGTTTCAGTTCTGTTGCACCAGGGCAAGGCACATTCCTTGCTTGTATGTGCCGTATCGCAGGCCCGGCCCCGTCGCCGGTTTCCGGACGGCCGGCCCCCCCCAACACCCGGACTGACCCGCGTGAGGTGCGATCATGGACGAAGCCCTGCAGATCAGAAAAGAATTGATCCTGGACGTGGTCAACAACTCGGAGATTTCCTCGATCCGTCAGATCGTGATCGAGATCCTGCGGACACTCCAGTCCGAGGATGCCAGCGCCCGGGACCTCAAGGAAATCATCGAGCGCGATCCGACCCTGTGCGCCAAGTTGCTCAAGCGGGCCAACTCCAGCTTCTATGGTTTCCCGCGCACGATCGGCGACATCCAGGAGGCGATTATCACCATCGGCTTCGACACGGTCAAGGAACTGGCCCTGCACCAGAAGGTCTGCGAGCTGTTCACCCAGCGCGAGAACACCGCCGGCTATTCCCGGCGGGGGTTGTGGAAACACTGCAGCGCGGTGGCGGTATTCTGCAAGCTGATCTGCCGGAGGGAGTTTTGCGAGCGCGGCGAGGATGCGTTCATCGCCGGGCTGCTGCACGACCTGGGGATCATTGTCGAGGACCAGTTCTTCCAGCAAGGGTTCCGCCTGGCGCTGGACCGGGTGCGCAGCCAGGGGGTCAACCTCTGGCTGGCCGAGCGCGATTTCCTGGGATTCGACCACGCCGAGGTCGGGCGGATCATCGCCGAGGACTGGCAGTTCCCGGAAGAACTGGTGCTGGCGATCGGCAGCCACCATCAGCCATTGGAGGGGCCGGTCCACCGCCTGGCGATGACGGTCTACCTGGCCGAGTGCGCCTGCCAGTCGGAGCAGATGGGTTTCCCGGACGCCCCCTACCGCGATGAGCGGCTGTTCCGCGACTGCCTGAAGCGGTTCGGGCTGCGGGAGAAAGCGGTGGAGTTGATTCTGGAGGAGACGGTCGCCGAGATCAGGAAAATGGAAGAGACGGGGTGGCTCTGATGGAGAACGTCCGGAAGTTGAAGGAGACGATCGAGGCGCTGGAGATCCGGCTGCGCCACCTGGAGAACGACTACGTGGTGACCCGGCGGGAAAACGAGCACACCGCCCGCAAGTACCTGGAAATCCTCGACGAGCTGCGCGCGAAGAACCGCCAGTTGCTGGAGCTGCAGGTCAACCTGGAACAGATGGTGGCCCGCCGCACCGATCAGCTTCAGGATGCCCGGCGGGTGCTGCAGCAGAAAAGCCTGGAACTGGAGATCATGGTCGAGGCCTCCCCGGCGATGATCTTCTTCAAGGACCGCCGTCGCCGGTTCGTGCGGGTCAACCGCGCTTTCAGCGAAATGACCGGGATCCCCGCCGCGAAGGCGGTCGGCCGGACCGCTGTCGAGCTGTTCGGCGAGGGCGCGGCCGGTTTCCTCGACCGGGACCAGGAGGTGTACGCCACCGGTAAGCCCCTGCTCGGCGCCAGCGAGGTGCTGGAGAGCCCACGGGGGCGGCGCGCCCTGCTGGTGGACAAGATCCCGGTCAGCGGGCCGGAGGGGGAGGTCGAGGGGGTGATCGGTTTCGCCAAGGACATCACCGAGCACCTCCAGCTCGAGGAGGAGCGCGGCAAGGCCAGCAAGCTGGAATCGCTGGGGATGGTGGCCGGCGGGATCGCCCACGACTTCAACAACATCCTGACCGCGATCCTGGGCAATATAACCCTGGCGCGGATCTGCGCGCTGGACCCGCGGCAGCTGGGCGAGTCCCTGGACCAGGCCGAGCGGGCCTCCCTGCGCGCCCGGGATTTGACCCAGCGGTTGCTGACTTTCGCCCGCGGCGGGGCCCCGCTCAAGCGCCCGATGCGGATCGAGGGGCTGATCCGCGACAGTGTCGGCTTCGCCCTGAGCGGCTCCAGTGTCCGCTGCGAGTTCAATCTCCCGGACCAGTTGCGGCAGGTGGAGGCGGATGGGGGCCAGCTCGGACAGGTGCTGAACAACCTGGTGCTGAATGCGATCCAGGCGATGCCGGGCGGGGGGCTGCTGCAGGTCGGGGCGGCCGATCTGCACCTGGAGCGGGAGGGGCCGCACGGCCAGCCCCCCGGCGACTATGTGCGGATCACGGTGGCCGACCAGGGCGAGGGTATCCCGGCGGAGCATCTCGCGCTGATCTTCGATCCCTATTTCACCACCCGGCCCGGCAAGAGCGGGTTGGGGCTGACTGTCGCCTACTCGATCATCAAGCGCCACCACGGCCACCTGACTGTCGAGTCCGAGCCCGGGCGGGGCAGCGTGTTCTCGGTCTGGCTCCAGGCCCATGCCCCGGAACGCGAGCCGGGCAATGGCGGCTCCCCGGCCGGGCGGATCGCCGGGGCGCGGGTGCTGGTGATGGACGATGAGGAGCTGGTGCGGCAGGTGGCGGGTAAGATGCTCCGGTACCTGGGCTGCGAGGCGGAATTCGCCGGGGATGGTGAGGAGATGCTGCGGGCCTACGCCGCGGCGCGGGAGGCGGGGCAGCCGTTCGACCTGGTGATCATGGACCTGACGATCCCCGGCGGGATGGGCGGCCGGGAGGCGGTGCCCCGCCTGCTGGCGCTGGACCCCCGGGCCCGGGCGGTGGTCTCCAGCGGCTACTCCAGCGATCCGGTGCTTTCCGATCCGCACCGCTACGGGTTCCTGACGGTGGTCACCAAGCCCTACCGGATCGAGGAGCTGCGGGCCGCCCTGGAGGCGGCGCTGGGGGCGGGGATGGGCTGAAAGTCTTTATCCGCGAAACCCCGCCCGCTCCAGTAGGCACGGTCCCTCGGATTGACACCCCCCGGCCCCGCTTGCAGCGGGGCCACCCCCCTCCAGGGGGGAGTTTTCCCGCTTCGCCCGTCGCTGGTGGCGTAACTGGTTGAGTGGCAGCGCCGTTACTCCCCCCTGGAGGGGGTGGCAGCTTCAGCTGCCGGGGGGTGTAAGGCCGGAGCCCCGCGCCATCCGCCGGGGAGTGTCATCCTGACGGGCTTTCCGACACAACCGGCAATCCGCAAAAAGGTTGTCCTCCCTCCCCCGGAAAAGAAGAAACGAGGGGCCGCCCCCACCCGGGAGCGGCCCCTTGCTCTTTTCAGGTTGATTCAGGCAGGCTCAGGCGGCCCTCAGCCCTCCACCTGGAATGGGAAGCTCTTGGTGATGAAGGGCTTGGTCTCTCCGCTGGAGAGGGTCATCGCCCCGCGCAGGGCCAGCCGGTAGCGCCCGGCGGCCGGGGCGGCCACGCTCAAGGGTTTGACCACCGCTTGGGTCAGGTCCACATCCTCGATCTGCTGCACCACCTGCCCGCTCATGTCCTCCACCACCAGTTGGCCGCGGATCCGGCTCACCCCCTCGCGCAGCTTGCCCCGCAGCATGATCGAGGCCTGGCACTGCACCTGGTCACCGGCGCGGTAGAGCGGGAAGCCCTCGGCGGTCTCCCGGGCGGTGTGGTGGTAGCGGAAGCTGGTCTCCGGGGCGCGGTGGGGCAGCAGCGCCGGCTGGGAGGTGAGCTCCGCCCGGCACTGGTCGATCATCTTCAACAGACCGTTGATCTCGAACGTGATGAAGCCATCCTGGCCCAGCTCCCGGCCGGCCTCGCAGTTGGCCTTGAGCTGCGAGAAGTCCTCGAACTCGTAGACTCCCATCCCCGAGTAGTAAGGGGTCCGGCCCCGGGTCAACGGCAGGTGGGCCTGCACCAAGGTCCGGAAATCATCCACATTGCCGGAGTAGTTCATCGGGCAGAGGAAGTCGAGGATTCCCTCCTCGGCCCAGGCCCACCAGAGCTGGGCATCGCTGCGGGAGGCCCAGTCCAGGCCGGGACGGGCGGCCAGGGTGACGCAGACATAGGGGTCCTCGACATGCATCGCCCGGGCGATCTCCCGCGCCGAGCTCTGGATCAGCTCCCGCCGCCAGTCCAGGTAGAGCTCGTAGTACTTGCCTTCCTTCCAGACATCTTTCGGCCAGTTGTCGACTGTCAGGCCGGTCTGCTGCTGGAAACGCTCCCGGCAGCCCGGGCAGAAGCACATCTCTTCCATCGCGTAGCGCATGTAATCGAAGTGGATCCCATCCACATCGTACTTGCGGGCCAGCTCCAGCATCACGTTTTTTTCCAGCTCGCGGTTGGCCGGATGGGAGGGGCAGAGCCAGTCGCGGTTCTGCTCGTAGCCGAGCTTTTTCATCGCCTCGGGGTTGCGCAGGCCATCGACACTGATCTGAATTCTTCCCTGGCGCTCCATCTCGGCGGTGAAAGAGTCCGGGCAGGCGGACATGTACCAGTTGATCTTCCAGGCGTGCACCTCGATCCCGTACTTGTGGGCGGCCTCGATCAGCAGGGCCAGCTCATCGCGCTCGCTGACCATCGGCAGGAACTCGCTGGGGTAGAGCGCCGCCCCGCCGGTGACCACTTCCGGGAAGACCATGTTGAAGCCGGCGGCGGCGAGGGCCGACATCAGCGAGTCCCAGTCCGCGCCCTGACGGCGGAAGCCGATCCAGGTGCCCCGCCCCTCGGCGACATAGCCGGCGGTGGGATCGGCCACCGGTCCGGCGGCGGACTCCTCCCGGCGGCAGGAAACGGTCAGCAGGCACAGCAGCAACGACGACAGCAGCAGCATCGATCTCATGGCGTACTCCCGGTGCGGACGGTGGTGGATCGCTCTGGCCTGGGGCAAAATCTGCGGGCGGCCGCTGATGGCCGTTCGGGGAATATAAGGCCCGGCAGCCGGGGAGGAAAGAGCCCAGCGGCGCACTTGGCGAAAAATATTTACCGCCGGGGCGGGCGATGTTATAAGTTCAGACATCCGCCCGACCGCCCGCTACCGCTGTCAGACCAAACCTGGAGGAGTCGATGCTGAGCGAACGCTGTCCGATGTTCCGGCTGATGGTCCTGTCTCTGCTGCTGCCGGTGGTCCTGTCCGCCGCGCTGGAGGTGCCGCTGACTGTCGAGGAGAGCGCCGGGTTCACCCGCCGGGCCGAGCTGGCCTCGGGCGGGGTGATCCTGCCGCGGGGGATGGTGGCCGACCCCGGGAGCTTACGGGTGCTGGGGATAAGCGGGCAGCCGCTCCCGGCGCAGTTCGAGACTCTGGCGAGCTGGCCGGATGGCTCGATCAAGTGGGTGCTGGTGAGCTTCCCGGCCGATTGCCCGGCGGGGGCGACCGCGAGCTTCACCCTGACCGATCGGGCCCTGCCCGCGCCGTCGTGTCCCCCCTTGCGGGTGACCGAGGAGCCGGGCCGGGTGGTGATCGAGACCGGCGTGCTGCGCAGCGTGCTGGATCGCGAGCACTTCGACCTGTTCGGCGAGCTGTGGCTGGACCATGACCGCGATGGCGCATTTTCCGCGGCCGAGCGGGTGACCCCGGCCGGGGAGCCCGCCGCGGGGCTGCGCCTGCTCCAGGACCGCGGCCGGCTGTTCGACGGCCGCCAGGGGCAGGTCGACTCGCTGGCGGTGGAGAGCGCCGGCCCGCTCAAAGCGGTGGTGATGGTCAAAGGCCATCTTGGCGACCAGGACGGCCCGGGGGCTTTGAGCTACACCGCCCGGCTGCACTTCTACGCCGGGACCGGTTTCACCCGGGTGTTCTTCACCCTGGAGAACCGCCAGCCGACTGTCCCGCTGCCGGGGGCGCACTGGGTGCTGGGCCAGCCCGGCGCCGAGCTGTTCGAGGATTTTTCGCTGGCCACCCGGCTGGCGTTCGATGGCCCGATTACCGTTTCGGTGGGCGATGGCCCGCGCGAGCTGCTGGACCGGATGGTGGTGCGCTCCCGGGGCGGGATCTACCAGGAATCCTCCGGCGGGGAGAACTGGTTCCACCGCGCCCACATGAACCGCGAGGGCGATCTGCCGCTGACTTTCCGCGGGGCGAAAATCTTCCTCGATGGCAAGGAGCCGCATACCGCCCTGCGGCCGGATGCCTGGCTGCACGCCTGCGACCGCCGTTTCGGGCTGGCGGTGGCGGTGCGCCACTTCTGGCAGAATTTCCCCAAGGCGCTGACCGCCGACTCCGACGGGACAGTGCGGGTGGGGCTGTGGCCGGAGGAGTTCCCGGACCTGCACGAGCTGCAGGGCGGTGAGATCAAGACCCACGAGCTGGCGTTCTTCTTTCACACCGGGCCCCAGGGCAGCACCCGCGATGAGAACCGCATCGCCACCACGATGGGCGCTTTCCACCACCCGCTGGCGGTGCGCGCCCCGGCCGAGTGGTACCTGGCCAGCGGCTTTTTCGATGATGCCGCCCCGTACGACCCGCAGCGCTTCCCGGACTACGAGCGCTACATGCAGGGGGCGCTCCAGGGCAAAGCGGCCAACCTGGCCGCGGATTTCGAGACCAACGATGAGTACGGCTGGCGTGATTTCGGCGACACCTGGGCTAACAACGAGATCGACCAGACCCGCGGGCCCCATCATGGCCGTCTGGCCTCGAGCCATTTCAACCTGGAGTATGATTTCGGCTACGGGATGCTGTTCCAGGGCTTGCGCACCCTCGGGGCGGCCCCGAGCTGAGCCGCTGTTGGTGGGAAATGGCCGAGGCCGCCCTGCGCCACGAGGCGGACATCGACATCTACCACAGCCGGGACCCGCGCAACCGGGGGGTTTACGGCGGGGGCAAGTTCACCCATACCCAGCACGGGGTGGAGGTGGCGACAGTCACCCATCGCGGGGGGCCGCGCCCGACCTGGTTCGGCAGCCTGACCTGGCCCTGGGGAAGGGGCTCGAGCCCCGAGTCCGGGCACTTCAACACCCGCGGCCAGCTCGCCTACTACTACCTGACCGGCGACCGGACGGTCCTGGAGTCGGCTCTGGAGCAGACCGCGCTGGTCCTGTACAAGGTGACCGAGGACAAGTTCGCCCAGATCGAGGTGCTGGACCGTTGCGCCGGCAACAACCTGCAGATCCTCACCGATGCCTGGCTGCTGACCTGGGATGACCAGTACCGCCGGGCCGCGGAGAAAATCCTGCTGGTGACCCACCCCGACAGCCAGTGGTACACCAGCGAGGAGGGCCGCGCCGCCAACCCGGAAAAAGAGGTGGGCGGCTACTGGACCGCCTCGATCTGCATCGATGCCGCGGCGCGGTTCACGACAGTGATGGAGGAAAAGACCGGCGCGCCATATGCCCTGGGGAGGCGGTATGTCACCCGCTATGCCGACTGGGCCTCCCGTTGCCTGGCCGGAGGGCCGGAAGCCGGCTTCTTTTCCTCGTGGTCGCAGCAGCGGGGCGGGCGGGGCAGCGAGGGGCCCTGGACCTGGCGGCACACCGATCTGGTGATGTACGGCCACAAGTTCTCGGATGATCCGGCAGTGAGGGCCCGTTGCCTGAAAGCGGCCGAGGGTGGGTTCGAGTACATGCGGCGGGCGGCCGCGGAGGGCCGGCCGGTGTACCGCACCGGCAAGGACTGCACGATGACCATCGGCGGGGGGCACGAGCTGGTGAGCTTCAAGCGCTACGGGGGCTGGGAGCCGCGCGGCCCCTGGAAGGGATCGCCGGTCGTTGGCGCCGGGCGCTCCCCGCTATAAGAAACTGGTTATCCGATAAGACTTAGAGGCGGCCTTCTGTGGCCGCACATGCGAAACGGCCATCAAATGAACGATCCCGGCAGTACCCATCATCGCTGCCGCTTGCTCTGTCTGCCGGAATAGGCGATGACGCAGACCCTTGGTGGCATATTTCGTGAGCGGCGGGCTCTCAGGCCCGCAGTTACCATCGGAGAGGGTTGTGTTCGTTGGAGTGGTGTGATGGACTCTTTAGGTTGAATAACACGGCCGGGCGGATGGTCCAGCCTTTGGTATGGGATGAATTTCACGGTCCATTATCCGACCGGTCGAAACGGATGCGTTCGTGGTCGATGCGGGAACAGTCTCCCCTGGAGGGGGGTGATCCTGCTGGCAGGCGGGGCCCGGTGGTATGCGGCCGGGGCCATGCTCCAGCCTGGGGGGGTTTGAAACCCGCCCCTCACGCCAGGACCCGGGTAATACCGGAACCATCCCCCTACAGGGGGGATTCAAAGACGTTCACGGCCCGCAGCGTAATGGTATCCGCCGCTCCCCCGGATTGGTCCGGCTATCGGCAGCGGGGCTACTATGAGCCGTGGTCAGCGCTGTGAGCGATATCTGATTCGTATCCGGGCTCTACGAGCGGGGTGGCAATCCCCGCAGGCGGGCCTGGGGGTGTGCCTGTGACCGGCCGCACAACCCTGTTACATCTAGACGGGAGTTCGGCTGCACGATGGGGCAGGGCAGGCGCAGGGACTTGCCCCTGCCAAGCGTGGCAATGTTAATGGCCAGCCGCCCTCAGCCCTCGTACCGGGCGGAGCTGTCGGCCGTCCGGGCGGACAGCCCGTGTTCCTCCCGGATCGCGAACTCCATGGTCACCCGGGCGCCGTGTCCGCGCCCCAGGCAGAAACTGCCCGCGAGCTGGTACTCCACCAGGTTGCGCGCCAACTCGAGCCCGAAGGTGCCGGAGTCTTGCAGGTTCAGGTCCTCGGGAAGGCCGCAGCCGCTGTCGGACACCATGATTCGCAGCCGCTCGGCGGTGAGCAGCTCCAGGGTCACCCCGATCCGCCGTTCCCGGCCCGGCCGGAAAGCGTGCCGGAAGGAGTTGGACAGCGACTCGTTGAGCGCCATCGCGCAGGGAACAGCCTGGGTCAGCGGCAGGAACACCTCCGGGCCCTCCAGCGCCAGGTCGGTCGATTCGCCCTGGGGGTCGTGCAGCCCCCGCAGGTGCTGGAAGATCTCCCGCACGATCGCCCCCAGCTCGACCCGGCTGAACTCCGGGTGCTGGTAGAGCTGGGAGTGGATCGTCGCCATCGCGAACACCTTGGAGCGGATGTCGTGGCAGGTGCGGATCGTCCCGGGATCGCCGCTGCGCTGGCCGAAGATGTCCAGCAGCCCGGTGATCACCTGTAGGTTGTTCTTGACCCGGTGATGGACCTCGCGCAGCAGCAATTCCTTTTCCTGCAGCGAGCGGCGCAGTTGCTGTTCGGCCTCCCACTGGCGGGTGATGTCCCAGACCATTCCGGTCCAGCGCAGCGGGCGGCCCTGGCGGTCGCGCAGGATCCTGCCCCGGGAGTGGATCCAGCTGATGCCGTTATCCTTGCGGCGGATGCGGTAGCGGACATTGTAGAGCGGCGCCCGGCCCTCCAGGTGATCCTGCCAGGCGCGGTTGACTCCCTCCAGGTCTTCGGGGAGCACCAGGGCCCGCCAGGCCCTCAGCGAGTTGGTCAGCTCGAACTCGCTGTAGCCGGAGATCTGTTTTCATCCGGGGCGAGAGGTAGAGCTCATCGCCGAAGCCATCGCCGGCCTGCGGCACCATGTCCCAGACCCCGGCCTCGGAACCCTCGGTGGCCAGTTGCAGCATCTCGAAATTCTGCCTCAGCCAGAGATCGTGCTGCCGGTTGCGGCGCAAGTACGGGATCAGCAGCAGGGTCATGGCCACCATCAGGCCCGAGGTGAGGGTGGCGATCATCTCGCTCACCTGGTGGGTGGCGAAGGTCTCCGGGCCCTGGTCGAAGAACCCGTACAGGTGGACCACCCGGCGCGCCAGCATCAGCAGCAATGTCATCGAGATCACGGCCCAGATGGGGGAACGGTGGGCGATCTTTCCCAGCCGCAGGGCCAGCAGGAAGGCGACCAACTGGAACACAGTCCCCAGAATGGTGATGATGGCAAGCGACATGGATGTTGTTCCTTTATCTGAAATCCGGAGCCCCGGCCAGAACCACAGGCAATTTAAGCGCGATCTGGTTAGATGTAAACCATTTTGGTCACGCTTGTTCAAGGGTTTAAGCCTGGAACCGTGGCGGATGCCGGGACCGGCTGGGTCTGGTCCTGTTGCCGATAAAGTGGCAGCCTAAATGTGTGTGCAATTGCCTTGAGACGTTGCATCAGCCGTATAACTTCAATTCCCTCAAGGAGAAACGGCGGA
Source organism: Candidatus Glassiibacteriota bacterium (assembly GCA_963752515.1). Lineage (GTDB taxonomy): Bacteria > Gemmatimonadota > Glassbacteria > GWA2-58-10 > GWA2-58-10 > CAVVYO01. Next base: position 277,231 of record CAVVYO010000003.1, read on the forward strand.
TGAGCGAGAAAGAGCGGCGGGCGGGGAGGGCAAGGGCGATCAGCCGGCGGGGCTTCCTATCCGCGGCGGCGGGCGCGTCCCTGACCCTGGCGGGAGCCGCGCGGCGCTCCGCGGCGGCCCCTGCGCGGCGGCCGAACATCCTGATCGTGATCGCCGACCAGCTCTCCCAGCGGGCGGTGGGGGCTTACGGCAATGGCCGGGTCCGCACTCCCCACCTCGATGCTCTGGCCCGGGGCGGAGTGCGGTTCTCCGGCAGCTATGTCAACTGCCCGCTCTGCCAGCCCTCGCGGGCCTCGTTCTGGACCGGCCGGTTGCCCCACGAAACCGGGGTCGGCTCCAACGGTTTCAGCGGCGAGCTGCGCATCCCGGAGGGCCTGCCCACCCTGGGCGAGGCGTTCACCGCCGGTGGCTACCAGGCGATCCATTTCGGCAAGCAGCACGATGCCGGGGCGCTGCGGGGTTTCGAGCTGGTCCCGCCGGGCGAGGTCCCCTCCTCCGGCCCGGAGGCCTGGCCGCTGGGCTCCGACTCCCGGCGCGATCGCCACACCACCCCCGCGGTCGTCGACTATCTTTCCCGGCCCCACGACCGCCCGTTCCTGGCGGTGGCCTCGCTCAACAACCCGCATGAGATCTGCAACTGGGTCGGGCCGAACGCGGGCGAGCACGCGGACCGCCCCATCCCGTACGGCGAGCTGCCGCCCCTGCCGGACAATTTCGAGACCTGGGACCTGGCGGAGCGGCCCCGGCCGGTGCAGTACCTCTGCTGCACCCACCGGCGCTTAAGCCAGGCCGCCCGCTGGAGCCCGGAAAACTACCGCCACTACCTGGCCGCCTATTACTATTACACCGAGCTGCTGGACCGCGATGCCGGCTGCATCCTGGACGCCCTGCGTTCCGGCCCGGCGGCGGACAACACCCTGGTGGTGTTTTTCTCCGATCACGGCGATGGGATGGCCGCCCACCGGATGGTGACCAAGCAGGTGAGTTTCTACGAGGAGACGGTCCGGGTGCCGCTGATTTTCGCCGGGCCGGGGGTCGCCGATCCCGGAACGCTGCTGGAGCGCCCGCTGGTGAGCCTGCTGGACCTGGCCCCCACCCTCTGCGACTGGGCCGGGCTCACCGCTCCGGCGGGGCTGTCCGGCCGCAGCCTTGTCCCCTGGCTGCGGGGGGAGCCGCCCGCCGAGGGGCACGATTACGTGGTCGGCGAGTGGGAGAGCGAGGGCGGCTGGGAGGTTTCCCCCGGCCGGATGCTGCGCGCGGAGCAGTACAAGTACACCCATTACCGGGAGGACGAGGGCGAGGAGCTGTTCGACCTGGAGCGCGATCCCGGCGAGATGCGCACCCTGGCCCGCGATCCCGCCTTCCGGCCGGTGCTGGAGCGGATGCGCGCGCTGCTGGAGCGCCATCTCCGCGCCGGCGGCGACCCGTATTTCGAGACCGCGGTGCGGATCGACCCGCGCTGGCGCTCCCACCCGGTGGGCTACTGTCATCACACCGGCCCCTCCGCGCTGGAGGTGCGCCTGGAGGAGCAGGAGCGCCGGGAAGGCCGCTGAGCCGGCCGGTGGTTAATTGTCGTTGCCCCCGCAGGCGGGTTGCCGCCTGCTGCCGTTTACCCTGTCGCAGTCGAGGAGCAGGCGATGAGCACGAAAATCAGACAGTACGCGTTGGGATGGTTGTGGCTGGCCGGACTGGCCCTGGCGGCCCTGGCCTGCTCCCGGACAGAAGAGTCGGCCGGGACCGCGGCGGCGGAAACAGCGGCGGTCGCCGCGACCGACTCCCTGCCGGCATTCCCCGGAGCCGAGGGGTTCGGGTCCCTCACTCCCGGCGGAAGGGGCGGGCAGGTGCTGCATGTCACCAACCTGGACAGCGCCGGCCCGGGCAGCCTGAATTGGGCGGTGGCCCAGGCGGGTCCGCGGATCGTGGTTTTCGACACCAGCGGGCTGATCCCCGGCGATGTGGTGATCGAGGACGGGCGGCTGACCATCCTCGGGCAGACCGCCCCGGGAGCGGGGATCACCATCCGCGGGAGGCTGATGACCCGCTACGACCCGCAGCGTCCGGCCTATGAGGACATCGTGGTGCGCTTCCTGCGGGTGCGGCCCGGTCCCTCCCAGGGCAGCAGCGGCGATGGGGTCCAGTTCTCCAAGACCCGCCGGGTGGTGCTCGACCAGCTCTCGCTCTCCTGGGCGATGGATGAGACCATCGACATCTACGACAGCGAGGAAGTCACGGTCCAGTGGTGCGCGGTCGAGGAGTCGGACGTGGCCGGGCATGACAAGGGGCGGCACAATTTCGGGATGATCTGCGGCCCCGGCTACCGGGTGACTGTCCACCACACCCTGTTCGCCAACCACAGCCGCCGTTGCCCGGCCCTGCGCAACGGGCCGGGGGATGTGCGCAACATCGTCGTGCACAACTTCCGGGATGGCCTGTCCCACGAGGGCCAGCCCGAGCGCCCCGGCAGCGGCTTCAACCTGGTGGGCAACTACTACAGCTCCGGCCCCAGCGACCCGGACATCTTCCCGTTCTGCTTTGCCGACAGCACCCGCTACTACCTGCGCGACAACTACATCAAGGGCGTGGGGCTGGTCCAGGACCCCTGGGCGGAAAGCCACAAGCTCAAGGGGCTGCAGTATTATGCCGGCCAGGGGGTGAAGGCGGAGTCCGAGTTTCCGGCCCCGCCGGTCACCACCCATGACCCGCTGCAGGCTTACGAGCTGGTGCTGGCCTCCGCCGGCTGCTTTCCCCGCGATGCGGTCAGCCGCCGGACTGTCCAGGAGGTCCGCGAGGGCGCCGGCCAGTGGGGCCGCCGCGAGCCGGCCGACTTCATGGAGGGCCTGACCGTCCTGCCCGCCCCGCCCGATGCCGACCGCGATGGGATCGCCGATGACTGGGAACGCGCCCATGGCCTGGACCCCGCCGCCGGCGGGGACAACGTACAACTTATGCCCTCGGGCTATGCTGCCATCGAGGAATACAGCCATGAGCTGGCCCTGAAACTGATCGGGGGCGCGCGGAACTGAGCGCCGAGGGAGACTGGATGATCCCGGGGGAGGGAGAAAACCTTTTGAAAAAGGTTTTCTCCCTCCCCCGGGACCCCCACCCACTTTCCCAAACTTTTTCGAATGTTTGATGTTAGATGTTGGAAAGCATGTCAGGATGAATCATCCACTCCGGCTTGAGGGGGATTGTAAATGAAACTGCAAAGATTGCCGCTGCTCCTGCCGTTGCTGGCGGCCCTGTGGCTCCCGCTGCTGCTCGCCGCCGCGGAGCCCTCGACAGTCAGCCTGCGGCGGGAGATGATCACCCTGCCCACTTTTCCGGTCGGCGCGCCGGAGCGCAGCCCGCTGTTCTACCACGGCAAGGTCTATCAGGGGGCCAAGGGGGTGATCTACCCCTACCCGGCCCAGGACCGGCTGAGCGATGAAAAAGTCGAGCGCCGGTACGAGGTCCTGTTCCTGGAGAACGAGTATGTCCGGATCGGGGTGATCCCGGAGCTGGGGGGACGGCTGTTCGAGGCGGTGGACAAGACCGACGGCTATGATTTCTTCTACCGCCAGCATGTGGTGAAGCCGGCCTATGTCGGGCTGCTGGGGGCCTGGGTCTCCGGCGGGGTGGAATGGAACGTGCCCCATCATCACCGCGCCTCCACCTCCATGCCGGTCGACTGCACTACCCGCGAGAACCCCGATGGCAGCAAGACCATCTTTGTCGGCGAGACCGAGCGCCGCCACCGGATCAAATGGCTGGTGGGGCTGACCCTCCATCCCGGCAGCTCGCTGGTCCAGTGCGATGTGCGCATCCAGAACCGCAGCCCGCTGGTGGAGAGCTTCCTCTACTGGGCCAATGTGGCGGTCCACGCCGACTCCAACTACCAGGTGTTCTTCCCGCCCAGTGTCACCTGGGGGGTGGGCCACGGCAAGCACCAGTACACCGAGTGGCCGATCTCCCACCAGCAGTACAGCGGCACCGACTACACGGAAGGGGTGGATGTGAGCTGGTGGAAGAGCCATCCCTCGCCGGTGTCGATTTTCGCGTTCGAGGCGAAAGAGGATTTTGTCGCCGGCTATGACCACGGCAAACGGGCCGGGGTGGTGCATGTGGCCGACCATCACCGGGTCCCGGGCAAGAAGCTCTGGGAGTGGGGCCCCGGCACCACCGCCCAGATGTGGGACAGCGTGCTCACCGACAGCGATGGCCCCTACATCGAGATCATGACCGGGGCCTACTCGGACAACCAGCCGGACTACTCCTGGCTCCAGCCGGGCGAGGTCAAGAAGTTCACCCAGTCCTGGTACCCGTTGCGGGAGCTGGGCGGGGTGAAAAACGCCAATGAGGTGGCCGCGCTCAACCTGGAAGTGAAGGATGGCAAGGTGCGGTTCGGCTTCAACGCCTCGGAGCGGCTCGACAGTTGCCTGGTGCAGCTCGCCACCCCGGACCGGGAGCTGTTCACCCGGGTGATCGACCTGGCCCCGGACCGGCCGTTCACCGCCGAGGTCCCCCTGCCGGCGGGGGTGCGGGAAGAGGATCTGGTGCTGAACCTTTCCCAGCATGGGTCCAGGAAAAAGGGCTTTTCGCCGCGCCTTGCGGGGCCGGAGCTGATCTCCTACCGGCCGGTCAAGCCCGAGCAGACCCCGATGCCGGAGCAAGTCACCCCGCCGCCCGCGCCCGCGGAGCTCAAGTCCATCGAGGAGCTGTACCTGGCCGGGATGCGGCTGGAGCAGTTCCACAGCGCGGCGTTGGAGCCGGATCAGTATTATGAGGAGGCTCTGCGCCGCGATCCGGGCGACTACCGCTCGAACACCGCGCTGGGGATCCTCTACCTCAAGCGCGGGAAATTCGAGCAGGCGGCCGAGCTGCTGTCGCGGGCGGTCAATCGGGTCAGCGCCCAGCACACCCGTCCGCGGGATGGCGAGGCGCTGTATTATCTGGGGGTGGCCCTGCGCTACCTGGGAAGGGATCAGGCCGCGGTGGAGGCGTTCCAGCGCGCCGCCTGGAGCCAGGCCTGGACCGCCGCCGCCAGTTTCCAGCTCGCCCAGCTCGCCGCCGGTTTGGGGCAGGCGCGGGAAATCCAGGAGCAGTGCGAGCGGGCGCTGGCCTATCATGCCTGGGACCAGCGGGCGCAGTGCCTGAGCACCGGGATGTCCCGGGATTTCGACAACCGCGAGGCGGTGCTGCGGGAAGTCCTGGAGGATGACCCGCTGGAGTTTCAGGCCCGCTGGCTGCTGGCGCAGGGCGATCCGCGCCGGCCCGACACCCGGGACTTCGCCGGGCTGGACACCCTGCTGCGCGGCGAGGTGCAGAACTACCTGGAGCTGGCCACCGAGCTGGCCGGCTTTTCGATGGGCAGCGCCGGCTCCCTGCTCGGGCATGCGGTCGAGCGGGGCATCGGCGAGGATCACCCGCTGATGCACTACTACCAGGGCTACTATGCCCTGCAACTGGGCCGGCTCCAGCAGGCCAAGGAGTCTTTCCAGACCGCCTCGATGCTGCCCCCGGACTATGTCTTCCCATTCCGGCTGGAGGAGATCGCGATCCTCAAGGCCGCCATCGAGCACAACCCCGCCGACAGCAAGGCCCCCTATTACCTGGGTAACCTGCTGTTCGACAAGCAGCCGGAAGAGGCGATCCGCTGGTGGGAAAAGTCCGTGGCAATGGGCGAGCGCTACCCGGTGCTGCAGCGCAACCTCGGGCTGGCCTACGCCCGGGTGCGCGGCGACTATCCGCAAGCGATCGCCTGCCTGGAACAGGCCATCGCCCTCGACCCATCGGACCCGCGTTTCTACCTGGAGCTGGATGAGCTGGGCGAGCGCGCCGGCAAGTCTCCCGCCGAGCGGCTGGCCTTCCTAAAGAAAAACCAGGCCCGGGTGGACCGGCGCGATGACCTGCTCTCCCGTCAGGCCGAACTGTACGTGGCCACCGGCAACTACGACCGGGCGCTGGAGATCCTGGAAAACCACCACTTCCACCTCTGGGAGGGCGGGGGCGCGATCCATGGCGTGTTCGCCGATGCCCACCTCTACCGCGGCCAGTTGCTGCTGGAGCAGGGCAAGACCGATCAGGCGCTGCGGGAGTTCCGACGGGCGCTGGACTACCCGCGCAACCTGGAAGTGGGCCGCCCCGCCGATGGCGGCAGCGAGGCCGAGGCCTGGTACCTGATCGGGCTGGCGCTGGAGAAGCAGGGGCAGGCCGCACAGGCCCGGGCGGCGTTCGAGCGGGCGCTGGCGGGCGAGCAGCCGCCCTCGCGGGTGAGCTTCCGCCAGGGGCTGGCCGGCCTGAAGCTGGGGCGAGGGGAACAGGCGGATCAGTTGTTCGCCGCGCTGGTCACCGCCGGGCGCCGGCAGCTGGAGGACCGGGAAGGGACCGATTTCTTCGCCAAGTTCGGCGAGCGGCAAACCCCGGCGCAGCGGGCCGCGGCGGCGCACTACCTGGTCGGGCTGGGGCTGGCCGGCCAGGGGAAAGACCAGGAGGCTCGGGCGGAATTCAAGTCGGCCTTGGGCCAAGACCCGTTCCACCCCGAGGCCCGCTGGCAGCTCGACCGCCTCGGCCGTCGCTGATGCAGGACTGACGGCTTTCCCGGGGGGAGGGAGAAAACTTTTTGAAAAAAGTTTTCTCCCTCCCCCCGGACCCCCTTTCCACTTTCCAAAACTTTTTCGTAAGTTTGATGTGCAGGTGGAATTAGCAGTCAGGATAAAGGCATTATCTTTGTCTTTCACCCCCAGGCGGCGTAGCCGCCACCGCGGCAGCAACTGGATGAGCCACTCGGGAGCAGCGGTTACAGCACCGGCAATCCCATGAGCGGCATTCGGGGAGGCAAAAGCTGACTGGCAGATGCGCGTCAGCGCTGCCCACCCTCACTGGTAGCGAAAAGAACCCGCGATTACAGGCGACCTGTTGAAGATCACCACGGGCCGGCGAGTTTTGCGCCGCACAGACTTTTGCTTCTTTTGGTCACAAAAGAAGAAAAACAATGATAATCAAAGGGATAGCGGCATGGCCATGGTTTTATAGATGGCAAGCCCGGGTCAAAGCAGTGCATGCGCTGAGGGCCTGGGTTCCCGCTGGTAATCTGTCATGGCGGAAAATATCGGCATGGCCCCGCCCCTTGACCGCGCGGAACTTTTATGAGAGAATCTCTTGCTAAACCAGTGGATGCCGGATAGATTGCAAAATATTCGTTCGTAACCCTAACTAATCCGCAATGGCGGCCGCCCCCGGTGGCCGCCGGGAGAGGGGCCAGGTGCGGTTCGATTTCAGCAGCGTGGTGCCCGCCGATCACAAGATGATGCGGCTGATCAACCGGGCCAACGTGCTCAACATCGTGCGGGAGCGGGCGCCGATCTCGCGGGTGGAGATCGCCAAGCTCACCGGGCTGAAGAAATCCACCATCTCCAGCATCGTCGGGGAGCTGATCGGCGAGGGGCTGGTCTACGAGGACAGCCTGGGCGAGAGCGCCATCGGCCGCAAGCCGATCATCCTGCGGGTCAACGAGCAGAGCCGGGCGATCGGGGTGATCGATGTCCGCCATGTCGAGACGGTGGTGGCGGTCTGCGACCTGGGCGGCAAGGTGCTCGAGCAGCGGGTGCTGCCGACAGTCGATGGCGATGGGGAGGGTTTTTTCTCCGGATGCGGCCGGGTGGTGGGGGAGATGGCCGCGCGCATCGGCATCCGGCTGGAGGGAGTGGGGGTCAGCGCTCCCTCGGTGGCCAACCACATCGAGGGCATCATCTACCGCGACCCGACCCACCACTGGGAGAACCTCAAGGTGAGCGAGCTGGTCAGCCGCTACGCCGGTTGCCGGGTGTTCACCGAGAACGATGGGAAGGCGGGGGCGCTGGCCCAGCTCTGGTTCGCCCCGGAGACCAAGGACCTGACCAATTTCGTCTTCATCATGGTCTGCGAGGGGATCGGCGCCGGGATGGTGATCAACAAGACCCTCTATCACGGGGCCTACAGCCTGGACAGCCAGTTCGGCCAGCAACTGATCCGCATCGATGACAAGTGGACCGAGATCAACCCCAACAACACCTGGGAGGACAACGCCTCCGACCTCGGCGCGGTACGGCGCTACCTCGAGTACGGCGGCGGGGATTTCTCGACCGAGGTCAGGCAGATCGAGGCGGTGATGCGTCAGGTGGTCGACCGGGCGTTGGAGGGCGAGCGCAACGCTTTGCGCGCCCTGCGCGAGACCGCCCGTTACCTGGGGGTGGGGCTGGCCAACATCAACAACGGGCTGGGCCCGGAGCGGATCGTGATCGCCGGGCGGATGACCCGGGCCTGGGAGATCATTTTCCCCGAGCTCTGCGACCAGATGCGGCGGCTGACCGCCCACCCGCTGCTGCCGGTCGAGGAGCTGGTGGTACCCAGCTCGCTGGAGCGCCCGACTTTCCTCGGGACCCAGGCGATGGTGCTCAATCACGTCTTCAAGAGCTACAAGATTCTTTCCTGAGCGATGGACGGTCTGATTTCAACCACCGCTCCGGGGAGGTTTGTAGTTTCCGTCGGAAATCCTTGACAGCGGTCGGGCTTTGGTTCATAATGCAAACCAACCATCCCGGTCGGCAATTTCGTCTTTAAAAACCGATAAGCGTTGCAATTCTGATGGTCGTGACGGTTCGGCCGGCCATAAAAGAATTGCTTTTTTCGGGAAGCACCGGTAAACTATCTGGACTCCGTGCGGCGTCTTCGGGTGGGAAATTCGCTCTGTCCGCGGAACTGATTCTCTTGAATGAAGTTGCAATCCGGGTTCCCGATCCGGGCCCGGTGAGAACCCGATGGCCGCCCCGCGGCGGTCGGGAAATTGGCGTCTCCGTGCGAGGCGCCGTACTCGAGGAGGCTGCCTGGCGAGTGTGCCGTGTCGAATGAGTGCCGGTTGATCGGGTGGTCCCGCAGCGCGGGCGTCCCGGGAAGCTTTTTATCTTGCCACTCACCGCACAGGCCGGTTCTGCCCGGTTGGTCGCTCCCGCGGCCGGCACGAGGGCAGGAGCGCCTCCGACACCGCACCAGGCAATTCCTTGGCATTTCCCACTCACCGCACGATCCCGCCTGAATGAAATGGCCCCGGCCCTGTTGCCGGTGGCGGTCTAGTCGATACGAGCGCAGCGGGTTCATTTTTGCCGAACCGGTGACACGAGGCGGGAGATCCCGGCCCACAGCCTGTCGCAGTCAGTTGAAGCATCATCGGATCATGCTATTTTTCGCACCGCCCGGCAGCGCCCGGGCCCCCGGGGTGATGGGCATTGTCGCCATCGCTTTCGCGGGCCGAATCGCGCGTGGGGCGGCGCCTGTTCCCCGCCACCCGCAACCAAGGAGGTGTCCGATCGGCTATCCGCTACCGTACGGCCGTTTCAGCGCGTACGATCCCTGTGTACTGACTTTCATCGATTGAAGGAGGCGGACTATCGAGAGTTGAAATATCGTGGTAATGTTTAAATTACCCAACTTCAGGGAGGACATGCTGAATGCTTAAGAGATGCCTGAACCTGACGGCTCAAGCATTGCTTGCCGTCGTTATGGCCGTATTGTGTACCACTTCCGCCTTCGCTCAGCTGAACACGGCCAAGATCGAAGGCGTAGTGCGCGACCGCGATTCCGGACAGCCCCTGGCGGGCGTCCAGGTGACGGTCGAAGGGACCCGCCTCGGCAACGTCACCAACGAGGACGGATATTTCTTCATTCTGAACGTCTCGCCTGGTCGCCAGAACATTGTCTTCAGCTTTACCGGCTTCCAGAAGACCACCGTTTCCGACCAGCTGCTGCTGGCCGGGCAGACCGCGACGGTCAACGCCAACCTCAGCTCGACCATTGTCGAGCTCGAGGGTATCACGGTTGCCGCCGAGGCCGACCCGCTGGTTCCCCGCGACAACACCGTCACCAAGCAGCGCCTTACCGCCGATGCCATCAGCGAGACCCCGGCCACCAGGATCGAAGACCTGATGACCATGGAAGCTGGCGTGCAGACCGGCGGCACGGGCGGCCTGGGCCGCGGCCTGCGCATTCGCGGCGGCCGGGTGGGCGAGGAGGCGATGGTGGTGGACGGGATCACCGTCCGCAACTACACCGCCGATCCGTTCCGCAGCGGCCAGGGCTGGGTTTACGAGCAGGAGGATGCCTCGCAGGGTGAGGACTCCACCCCGCTGGATGTCTCCACCAGCTCGGTCGAGCAGGTGGACATCATCACCGGCGGCTTCCAGGCCGAGTATGGCAATGCCCAGTCGGGCATCGTCAACATCGTCACCAAGGAAGGCTCCGCCGACTACGAGGGCACCCTCCGCTACACCACGGACGCGATCAATCCCCGCACTGCCGATTACGGCTACAATCAGCTCCAGGCCTCGATCGGCGGCCCGGTGCCCGGGGTTCCGAACCTGTTCTTCCATGGTTCGGGCGAGATCCAGGGCCAGGCCGACCGCGACCCGACCCACGCCAGCGAGGGTTTCCGCGGGATCAACCAGGACTTTGTCGACCGGCTCAACCAGGCCGTGCGCAACGATCCGGTGCTGGGCATGCAGCAGCCGGCCTTCACCATGGGCATGTTCCAGACGGGTCGCGAGTTCTACGCCGGCAAGACCGGCGCCAGCTCCTCGCTGTTCACCCCGCCCAACCCGACGCGGGTGCCCGGCAACTGGGGCGACCGTCACCTGGTCAACGGCAAGCTGGCCTATTACCCGATGCAGGGTCTGAAGCTGATCGGCACCACCAGCTTCAGCCGGCCGCAGAACTCCTACCCGGTGCGCGACAACGGTAACTACTTCTACACCGGGATCGTCACCCCGAACGACATTCCTGCCATCAGCTCCGCTTTCAACCGCGACTGGTCGCAGGATTCGGACTCCGTGCTGTACATCCCGCAGGCTCTGGGCCGCCGCACCCGCACCGCCAACAATCTGGTCGGCGTGGACTGGGACTTCATCAAGAGCGCCGACCGCAGCGCCACCCTGCAGTTCCGTTTCAGCGATTTCCGCACGACGGATGTCAACAGCTCACAGCTGGCGGACGATTACGATCACAGCGACACGTTCATGGGCTGGGATCCGAGCGATGCGCCGTTCGAGATCGAGACCTTCCCGGGCCGCAACTACCCGATGGAAGGTACCGCGGACGCCGCGCGCTACTTCCCCAACGGGCGCAGCGGCTGGGAGCGTAACTGGGCCTTCGAGACCCCGTTCCGCGTCATCACCGGCGAGTGGCTCTACTGGCTGGCCTACCGCTACCTGCGTGAGGAGCAGCAGAACTACAAGGCCGATGTCGACTTCCAGCTCGACCGCCATAACCGGGCCAAGTTCGGCTTCCAGTTCACCGATTTCGACAACAACATGTTCAACATCGCCGGCGGCAGCTCGCGGCGCGACCTGGCCAACGAGTTCGCCTACGCTCCGCGGATGTATGCCGGGTACGTCCAGAACCGCACCGATCTGGGCGACCTGGTGCTGGACTACGGCATCCGCTACGACCGTTTCGAGCCCAGCGACAACTGGGGCCTGCGCAACGGCGACCAGTGGGGCGACCGTTTTGAGCCGACCGACCTCAGCGAGATCAGCCCGCGCTTCGATGTGGCCTTCCCGGTCACCGATCGCTCGCAGCTGCGTTTCGCCTATGGCGTGTTCACCCAGCTGCCCAGCATGACTTACATCTTCAGCGGCAGCAACCCGGGCGAACTCGGCTACTCCCGCACCGATGCTTTCGAGGCCGGGATCAGCTACATGCTGAGCACCGACCTGATGGTCGATGCCGTGGCCTACTACCGGGATGTGGACGGCAACGTCGCCAACAAGCGCTTCTTCCGCGACTACTATGCCGAGCACATGGATCGTCGCTTCCGGGATTACCAGACGGGCCTGACCAACCGTGACAACGGCAACATCAAGGGCCTGGACCTGACCCTGCGGCGCCGCTTCGCCAACAACTTCGCTTTCAACGCGATGTACACCATGCAGTTCTCCCGCACCACGGGCAGCGCCTACAACTCGACCGACAACTGGGACATCTTCATGGACCCGACCACCGGCGAGGAGTTCACCCCGCCGGATGAGCTGCGGCCGATCAACGGCGACCAGACCCACAAGCTGACCCTGAACCTCAACTACGCGTTCCCCGAGGACTATCGGGACGGCACGATGGCCGGCACGATCCTGGAGAACCTGCGGATGTACGCGATCTGGCAGCTCGGCAGCGGCTGGCCGGCGGTGGACCGGGTGGTCCCCGGCGGCAGCACCTATCACCTGAACGCCGCCGAGAACACCACCTGGATGACCCGCCGCGGCGGACGTCCGATCGGTGGGATCAACTACTTCCGTGGCCGCTGGAACTACGAGTTGGATCTGCGCGTGACCAAGAACTTCAACTTCGGCGGCAACAAGCGGTTCGGCGTGTTCACGGAAGTCTTCAACGCGCTGAACAACAAGCTCCCGACTCCGTACCCGAGCGGCTACAACTACGATGGCTACTACTGGGTGCCCAACGGCGGCAACGAGCTGGTTTGGGACGATGCCTTCCTGGGCGACACCGAGAACGCCTGGATCAACCGCGTCTGGTTCAACTCCGATTTCAACGCGGATGGTGTGCTGAGCCTCGAGGAGCAGGCCAAGGGCATGATCGCCTACGACATGATGGTGGCCACCATGGAGAAGAGCGCCTATGGTTGGGCCAGGCAGATCCGCACCGGCGTGGAGTTCAGCTTCTGACGCCGGCCGTCGCCCTGTCGAGGAGAAGTCGGCATCTTTCGCGGTGCATTTACAGGAGATATCTCTTATGCGGAATTATAGAGTTCTGTTGAGAATGGCCTTTGTAGCCCTGACCCTGGGGCTCTCCACCTCGGCGCTGGCCGAGTGGAAAGGCTCGTACAACACCCAGGCCAACAACGTCGGATTGACTGTCCAGTCCAATGGCTACGGCGGCCCGATCGCCGGCAGCCACCAGTTCCCTCGCGGCTCGGGCAACATCTGGACAGCCCCGCGCTGGAACTGGGGCCCGATGGCGATCCGCGACCTGGACGGCAATGGATCGGCCGAGGACACGATGGGCTTTCCCTCCCGCGCCGGGACCCAGATCGGCATGAACAGCTCGCTGGAATCCAAGGCCGAGCTGGAAGCCCTCTGGAACGGCGGCGAGATGATGGACCAGGCCTCCGGCCGCATCGATCACAACCGCGTGCTGGTCTCCTCGGATGCCGAGGACCTGGCCGACTGGTACCCGGAGTTCCGCGAGGGCCGCACCGCCTCCGGAGCGCCGATCCTGAACGGAGCCGAAACTGTCGTCGTCCGCTTCGGTGACAGCTTCATGGGCGACGGGTTCGTGCCTCACGGCACCTCGATGGAGTACCGCTTCAACCTGCTCAACTTTGCGGAATCGAACAACATGGTCTATGGCCATTGCGTGATCCGCAACATGAGCGAGTACCTGAAGTGGAACCCCCATCCGGATGTGCGCGCCAGGATGGACGCCAATCCCAATGGCTTCGCGTGGAAGGAATGGACCCTGACCTACGCCATCGCCGGCGGCGGCGTCATCGGCGCCCGGGATGAGGGCTGGGGCTTCTACAATCCGACCGCCCAGCACGTGATCACCGACCGCAACGGCATCGAGAACAGCTTCACCGGCGCGCCGTTCATGGTCTCCCACGTGATGATCCGCCCGCCGAGCCACAACGGCGAAACCATGAAGGCGAGCAACCTGATCGAGCATGCCTGGACCTGCGAGTTCGGCTTCTGCGGCAGCATCGATGTCTGCGAGAGCGGCTTCTCCTACTCCAAGGCTTTCCGGGTCTCGCTCGGCGGCGCCGCCGGCGAGACGGTGTTTCCCGGCGTGATCAGCCCCTGGAACGGCAAGCCGCTCCACGGCTGGCCCGGCCTGCTCGAGCCGACCGATGGCCGCTACAACCAGTGGATCTGGGGCGAGCAGAACGCCTACAACACTTACCAGTTCTGGGGCTCGCTGCACGACTTCGAGCCGCAGGACACCACCAGCTTCGACTTCGCCCTGATGTTCCTCTACGCCACCAACCCGAACATGGCCCTGCCGCGTTCGGAACTGCAGTACATCGACGACCCGGCGGTGCAGGAGCATTTCGCTCCGGCGCTGACCTATGCCGGGATCGCCAAGGTGGTCATGGAGGGTGGCCTGATCCTGCCCCAGACCCCCGAGTCCCCGTCGTTGACGGTGATTCCGGGCAACCGGCAGGTCACGATCACCTGGAGCGATGTCAACATCAACACCCCGGATGCCTACTACGGCTTCCTGCAGCAGCATCCGGAGCTGGACCCGAACGGCACGTACCGGGAGTTTGACTTCGAGGGCTACCGCCTCTACCGCTCCTTTGTCGGCCCGAGCGACTCGCACAGCGAGCTGATCTGGGAAGGCAGCATCGGCGGCGGCGACCTGGCCTTCTTCTATGTGGACAGCCACGAGAAGGACCAGCCGCTCTACCGCCTGAGCAATGGGATGAAGGTCTGGTACGCGCTGGTGCCCTATGACAAGAACTACGATCCGGCCACCGGCGTGGAGTTCAGCCTGCCCAAGCCGGAGAGCGGCAAGATCTGGAACCGGCCGGGACCGGGCGGCCTCTACACCGTCCAGCCCCGCGGCGAAGCTTCCAACTTCAAGCCCGCCAGTCTGGGCGAGCAAGCGGTGTTCATCTCCGGCGCCGGCGTCACTCCGCTGGCCCAGGAATCGGCCGAGTTGACCGGGGACGGCAGCGGCAAGCTGACCCAGGCTCCGGCCTATCTGGTGCCGCGGCTTGGCAATCTGGAGCTGATCCCGGTCAACAGCGAGCGCATCAAGAGCGACCGTGACGTCTTCATCACGGTCACCAGCATGGATGTCACCAACTGGGGCGGCTGCAACTGGCCCACCGCCACCCGCACCGTGCAGATGGTCGAGGGCGCGAACCAGACCGGGGTGACCGACATGTTCCAGGTTCGCGATGGAGTCAGCGACAAGACCGTGATCCTCAACGGCCCGGTCGGGGTTGATGGCGTGGACTACGCGATGTCGGTGGAGTTCGCCGGCCTCGATCAGGGCGACCTGTACTACGACTGGAACGCCGGCAGCTACGTCGGCGCCGCGGTCGCGGCCGCCACGTACCGTTGCGGTGCGGACATCAAGTCCGCCCCGAACAACCTGGGCTGGGCCCGCAGCGCCCAGTTCACGGTCACCTGGAGGGATGCCGGCAACGGCAACCTGACTCTGGAAATCATCAACAACACCATCAACCAGAGCGTGGCGTTCGGTCAGTTCCCGGACGACTACGGCTGGGGCATCGCCGAGGGCGGGATCATCGGCGACCGTTGGGGCGCGGGTGACAACCTCTACAACGAGATGGTCGCCGGTTTGCCCAAGGACGAGCGCACCTCGAAGATGACCCAGACCATCGCGGCCGACAACACCGGGGATTTCGGCATCTACCTGAACGGCATCTACTGGATGTTCAGCGGTATCACCGCGATGCCGGCCGCCGGTACCTCGATGATTGTCACCACGGCCTTCGGCTCCTGGAACGCCGACAAGACCATCTTCACCCAGCCGGCCGATCCGGCCTTCCCGGGTGATAAGTGGCAGGTCAAGCTCAAGGCGATGACCATGAACGCCGAGGACGCCGATCTGAGCAAGGTCAAGGTCGTGCCGAATCCGTACCTGGCCTCCTCCTGGCTCGATCTGTCCCCGAACTCCCGTCGCATCGAGTTCGTCAACCTGCCTGACCGCTGCACGATCCGCGTCTACTCGCTGGGCGGTCACCTGGTCAACGTGCTCAACCACATCGGCAACAACCGTCAAGGCTGGGGCGACTACACCGACTGGGACCGGCTGGATGCCAACAGCCAGCCGCGGGTGATGACCGGCTATGACAACCATGGCGGCACCGAGCCCTGGAACCTCAGGAACCGCTTCGGTCAGACCGTGGCCAGCGGCCTGTACTTCTTCCACGTGACGGATGCCAGGGGTGAGACCAGTACCGGCAAATTCTACATCATCAACTAAGCAGGCAGATGAGATGGAATTCACCGGACGAGTCATTCATCCCCGCAGGATAGACGGAGGTTTCGATATGTTGAGAAATACGGCTACCAGAGCCTTGCTGACCGCCGGGTTCATCCTGTCACTCTTCGCGCTTCCCTTGTTCGCTCAGGGCGTGAACCGGCAGGAGTACACCGGTCTGGACAAGTACCCGACCCAAGGACGGCCGGACCAGTCCTCCTTCGTGGGAGTACGGGCCGCGGAGTTCCTTGAAATCCCGGTCGGCGCCCGCGGCATCGCCATGGGCAGTTCCTTCAGCGCCGTGGCCGATGACATCACCGCCATGTGGTGGAACCCGGCCGGTCTGGGCTTCATGCGCCAGAAGGAAGTAATGCTGACCGTGGTCGACTACACCATGGACCTGAATTACTCCTATGCCGCGGCGGCCGCTCCGATCGCCGATGGCCGCTTGGTGGTCGGCGGATTCTTCGGCTACCTGGACGTGCCGGAGATCGAGATCACCTCGATCGATGCCCCCAACGGCACCGGTCGCACGATCAATGCCTACGATTTCCAGATGGGCGGCTCGTTCGCCTACAACTTCAGCGACCGCTTTGTCGGCGGCATGAACTTCAAGTACGTCCATCAGGACTTCTTCAGCAACATCAGCGGCAACGCGATGGCGATCGATGCCGGGGCGATCTATCACACTGAGCTGGCCGAGCGCGAGATCAAGTTCGCTTTCGCCATCCAGAACCTCGGCACCAACATCACCATGCACGGGCCGAACCTGATGTACGAAGTCGGTCCGGAAGGCAAGGACGGGATGATCCCCAGCGGCTACGTGGACTATTCCACCGACCCGATGGCCCTGTCGCGCCGCGCCTCCCGCTGGGCCTCCCGGCAGACCCACACCTACCGTCTGCCGACCGTGGTCAAGCTGGCGCTGTCCTACAACCTGATGACCAGCGAGAAGGCCAACTGGCTGGCCTCGACCGAAGTCTGGCGTAACAGCAGCTACCCGATCAGCTACGCCACCGGCTCCGAGGTCAACTATAACTTCACCCCCTACATGTCGGGGGCGGTGCGCGCCGGCTGGCTGATCCAGACCGACGAGTTCACCGAGAGCCAGGATGCCTTCGGCTACGAGTACTTCGGCGATGACCCGACTCTCCGCGGCCTGAGCTTCGGCGGCGGCTTCAAGCGGGACATCGCCGGCAAGACGGTGGAGTTCAACTACGCCTATCGCAACAAGGGGCGTCTCTCCGCCGACAACTTCTTCACGATCCAGTTCGGCTTCTGAAATCAGCCGACTGATCGGAGGATGCGCTGACAGCCTCCCGGCCCGGGCGACATTGCCGGGCCGGGAGGTTTTTTTTGGAGGTTCCCGTCGGCCCGGCCCCGGCCGGGCCGGGGCAGAAAATCATGGACCGGGATACCCCGCCGGCAGTACTATAGATAATCTTCCGCCAATGTCCACCGCTGCGGGGAGCTGACCTCGCCATGGTTCAACGCCACGAGCCCGATCGCGCCGCGCCCGACGGAGTAGCCGCCGGCCGGAAGCTGCTGCATGCTACGCTCCTGGTGCTGGTCGGCCTGTTGCTGCCGGTGCTGCTGGAGCTGCTGCTGCGGCTGTTTCTCCCCGCCGGCCTGGCCGGGCGCGACCCGTTCGTGGGCTTCTCCCGGCTCAACCCGCTGTTTGTCCCCGCCCGCTCCGCGCAAGGGGAGGCGCTGCTCGCGACCGCCACGGCCAAGGAGCGCTGGTTCAATCCCCAGCAGTTCCCGGCGGTCAAGCCAGCGGGAACGATCCGCATTTTCACCCTCGGCGGCTCGACCACTTTCGGCCATCCCTGGGCCGACCCGACCTCGTTCTCCGGCTGGCTGCGGGAGCTGCTGGCGCGCCGGGCCGCGCCGGGGCGCAGCTACGAGGTGGTGAACGCCGGGGGAGTCAGCTACGCCAGCTACCGGGTGGTGAATGTCCTGCGCGAGCTGCTGCGGTACGATCCCGACCTGATCGTCATCATGACCGGCCACAACGAGTTCCTGGAAAGCCGCACTTACGGCGAGCTGCTGGCCGACAGCGGCACCCTGGGCTTCCGGGTCCGGGAGCAGGCCTCCCGCCTGGCCAGCTACCGCCTGCTGGGGCTGGCCTGGGACAAGCTGCGCGGCGAGCCCGACGGGAAGACTGCCGCCGGCCGGGGACAGTCCGCGGGCAACCTCCTGCCGGCCGAGGTTTCCACCCTCCTTGACCAGAGCGCCGGGCTGGAGCTCTACCAGCGCGACACCCTGTTCGCCGCGGGAGTGGCCGGCCATTACCGCTACAACCTGGAGCGGATGAAAGCGCTCTGCCGCGAGGCCGGGGTGCCGCTGCTGTTTCTGGGACTGGTGGACAACCGCAAGGACTTCTCGCCCTTCAAGAGCCGGCACCGGGAGGGACTGACGACGCAGGAGCTGGAACGTTTCGGCGCGGCGATGTCCGCCGGGCTGGCGCTGGCCGCGCAGGGCCGTCTGGAGGAGGGCCTGGCCGGCCTGCGGGAGGCCCTGTCCATCGACTCCCTGCATGCCGCGGCCCGGTTCTATGCCGGCCGGATGCTGCTCGATGCCGGGGACACCACGGCCGCCGCCGCGCAGCTGCTCGCGGCCCGCGAGCTGGACATCTGCCCCTTGCGCGCCCCGGGACCGATCCACCAGGCCCTGCGCGAGGCCACCCGCGGGGCCGATGCCGACCTGATCGACCTGCCCGCGCTGTTCGCGAGCCTGTCGCCCGGCGCTCTGGTCGGCGATGAATGGCTGATCGATCACATCCATCCCCGGCCCGCGGGGCACCTGCTGATCGCCACCGAAATCCTGGGCTGGATGCGGGAAAAAGGGCTGGCGGAAGGCGAACAGCCGGGACCGCGCGAGCTGGCCGCCTTGCGCGACTCGGTGCTGGCCTCCCTGCCGCCGGAGTACTTCCGCAAGGGGGTCATCAACCTGGCCAAGGTGCTGCTGTGGGCCCAGAAGTACCGCGAGACGATGCTGGTGCTGCAGGGCAACTGGGAGCTGCTGCAGGAGCTGGCGGAAGGCCGTTACCTGCTGGGCTCGGCCCTGCTGCGCCTGGACGAGCCCGAGGCCGCCCTGGCCCAGCTGGAGCGGGCCCGGGAGCTGGAGCCGGATCACCTGATGGTGCTGTTCCGGCTGGCGGATGTCTACGGCAGCCTGGGAAAGCTGGAGCAGGCGGCCCGGGTCTATCAGCGGATCAATCAACTCTACCCGGGCAATGACGCGGCCCTGAGCAACTACGCGGTGATCCTCGGCCAGCTTGGGGAAATCGACCGCGCCCTGTCGCTGCTGCTCGAGGTCCAGCGCCGGGACCCATCGCTGGCGGGGCTCGAGGCCAACCTCGGCCGGCTCTGGCTGCTGAAGCGGGACTATCCCCGGGCGGAGGAAGCTTTCCGGCGGGCGGTCGCGATTCCCTCCCAGGCCCGGGAGGGCTGGTATTATCTGGGGGTGACTCACAGCTTGCAGGGACAGTACGATCAGGCCGAGCGGGCTTTGCTCGCCGCGCTGCGCCTGGCCCCGGACTATGCCGAGGCCCGCACCGATCTGGCAGCGGTCTACCGGCGCACCGGCCGACCCGCCCTGGCGGAGGAGGAGTTACGCCGGGTGCAGGCCCAGACTCCCGCGCCGATGGCCGGCGGAAAATGACCTTGTCTCCGGGGGAGGGAGAAAACTTTTTGAAAAAAGTTTTCTCCCTCCCCCGGGCCCCCTCTCACTTTCCAAAATTTTTTCGCTTTTTTTTGATGTAGAGTATCTATCAGCAAGTCAGAATGAAATCGATGCCAAGGGGTGGCCGGTGTCTTTCAACCCCAGGCGGCCGGAAAGCTGACACCCCCCGGCAGCTGAAGCTGCCACCCCCCTCCAGGGGGGAGTAGCAACCTGCCGCCCAATCGGTTGCGGCAACTCGACAGGTGTAGCAGACACAGTCCCCCCTGGAGGGGGGTGGCCCTGACGCAGTCAGGGCCGGGGGGTGTAATGCCAAGGCGCCGCGCCAACTGCCGGGGTGTGGCCGTCGAGTTTTGCGCCGCACAGACTTTTGCTTCTTTTGGTCACAAAAGAAGAAAAAATTAACAAACAATGAGTTAACTGCATAGCCAGGGATTTTCAGCCGGCAGGCCGGGATCAAGGTTGTCCCTCTGCCGCCGGGCTGCTTGGCGTTCGGAACACCAAAAGCGAAGCCTCAAAACTGCAAGTCGGACAGCAAGCCAGTCTGAGCCAACCCTCCAATCGGAGAGCGGACCGATGAAGCACCTCGCCCTGAGTTTCGCCCTGCTGCTGTCGTGCATGCTGCCCCTGACCGCGCAGGATGCGTTCACCGTGCTGCGCCCGCCCAATCCCCCGGAGCGCCAGATCACCCCCTACCTGCGCTGGCAGACCGAGCAGGGCTGGCGGCAGGATGCCGTTCGCGCCGCCCGGTTCGCCATGGTGCGCGACCGGTCCGGGATGCTGGAGCTCCAGCGCGAGCTGCGCGCGAGTCTGCTGGCCAACCTGGGCGGGCTGCCGGCGGAGAAAAGCCCGCTCGAGGCCCGGGTCACCGGGACTATCGAGCGGCCCGGCTACCGGATCGAGAAAGTGGTGTTCGAGAGCCTGCCCGGCTTCCATGTCACCGCCAACCTGTACATTCCGGAGGGCGCGGGGCCATTCCCGGCGGTGCTGGTGGCCCTGGGCCACTCGGCGATCGGCAAGGCTTATCCCGTCTACCAGAAAATCTGCGGCCGGCTGGCGCGGCGAGGCTATGTCGCCCTGACCTGGGACCCGGTCGGCCAGGCCGAACGCAGCCAGTTCTGGGACAGCGCGACCAACGACAGCCGCTACAACCGGGTCTGCGGCGAGCACGCGGTGATCGGCAACCTGGCCTACCTGGCCGGGACCAGCCTCGCCCGCTGGGAGGTCTGGGATGGGATCCGCGCCCATGACTACCTGCTGACCCGCCCCGAGGTCGATCCCGCCCGGATCGCGGTCACCGGCAACTCCGGCGGGGGCTTCCAGAGCGCCTTTCTTGGCGCGCTCGATCCCCGCAACCGGGTGGTGATCCCCTCCTGCTACCTGAGCAGCCTGCCGATGCGCATGGCCAACCGCATTTTCGCCGATCCCGACTCCGATCCCGAGCAGGACCTCTACCGGATGGTCTCCTCCGGGGTGGACCACGCCGGACTGATCGCCCTGGTCTGGCCCCGGCCGATCATGATGTCGGTGGCGGTGGAGGATTTCTTCCCGATCGAGGGGGGGCGCAAAGCTTTCCGCGAGGTGTCCGACCTGTACCGGGTGCTGGGCGCCCCGGAGCGGATCGGGATGGTCGAGGGCTACCACGGCCACGGGTTCTCCGAGCACAACCAGGAACAGGCGTTCGCGTTCCTGGATCGTTTCATGGGGTGCCCCGAGCGCTGGAACCTGGACTCGATCCCGGTGCTGGAGGAACAGGAGCTGCGGTGCACGGCTTCCGGCCAGGTGCGCCTGGAGTACCCGGATGACCGCGGGATCCTGGAGCTGATCCGAGATTATGCCCGCGAGCGCCGCGCGGCCGGCGGGCCTCTGTCCCTGGCCGAGCTCTACCGCGGGGAGAACTACCCTGGAATCGAGCATTGGGAAGTCGTGGCGCACGACCCGGCGGGCAGCTACCCCGAGGGACATCTCGCCTGGGAGGCGGCCGGCGGCGAGGACTACCGCGGGACGCGGGTGGACCGCTATGTCCTGCATCACGATGGGATTCTGGCCATGCCGCTCGTGCATGTCTACCGGCCGGGACAGCGCACCGGAAAAGCGGCGCTGGTGTTCACCCGCGAGGGCAAGCTTTCCGCCGCGAGCTGGGCCGAGGCCGAGCGCCTGCTGGACCAGGGCTGGGAAGTGCTCTCCCCCGATTTCCGCGCCCAGGGCGAGAATATGCTGCAGTTCACGGTGGTCTCGGTCGATGACCCGCGGCTGGCGGCGTTCAGCCCCCAGCAGCAGTACCGCAGCCCGCTCTCGGGGACCCTGGCCAACCATGTCTACAACTCGCTGCTCACCGGGCGGCCCTACTTCCTGCAGCTGATCGAGGACCTGGAGATCGCGGGAAAGTTCGCCCGCGAACGGTTGGGGGCCAAAGCGCTGGCGGTCACCGCCCCGGGCGAGGCCGCCACTGTCGCCGCCGCGGCGGCCGAGGTGCTGCCGGGGATGCAGCTGCTGCCGCACCCCCAGGGACAGCCCGTGAACTGGCAGGCGCTGGTGGAGCAGATGCGCGAGGACTGGCCGGTGGAGTACCTGCTCCCCGGCGGGGCGTACGTTCGCTGATACCGATTTATGACAAGGGCGGCTGGCCGGGGGGAGGGAGGAAACCTTTTGGAAAAGGTTTTCCTCCCTCCCCCCGGACCCCCTTTCCACCTTCCCAAACTTTTTCGGAAGTTTCACACGGGTTAGTCGGCAGCTTGCGGAAAGTGTGTCGAATTAGTTTGCCACAAGCCTGGAGCGAGGCGACTCAGCTTTTCGCCATCCTCCAGTGCCGGTCAGTGGCGGCTGTGAAATCCCCCTTAATAAAGGGGGACACAGGGGGTTGTGTTTTTTCACGCTTCTAAAGGATCGGTTGATACAGGCACGATCAGCGGCGATTCAATCAACCCGGAGGGAAGATGACCAGCAGGCGGGAGTTTTTCAGAGCGGCCGGGGCCGGAGCGTTGGCCGCGGGGCTGGGGAGCGCTGTCCCCGCCCGCGCCGATGTGCCGGACCACCTCTGGCAGGGCTATGATTTCGGCTCCGGGCCCGCGATCACCGACCGGCTGGACCAGGGGCCGTTCGGGATCGAGCAGGACCTGGGCTGGCGCAACCTGGACAGCACGACGGCCTCGCTGGAGCGCGTGCGCAATTTCGGCACCGGGCTGGTGGGCTACACCTGGGAGGAGGGCGGCCCCTCGCTGGCGGCCCGCGCCGGCAAGCAAACCCTGGAGGACCATGTCGAGCAGCTGGCCGGGCTGCCGTTTGTCGACCAGCTCTACATCCGCTGCGACTGGCGCGATGTCCAGCGTGTCCCGGGCAAGCTCGAGCTGGCACCCGATCTGGGAGCTGACCCTCGATGCCGCCCGCCGTTACGGGCAGAAGGTGGCTTTCCGCATCCAGCTTTCCAGCCCCAACATCCAGCCGAAACAGCTCTCCATGCCCGATTTCCTGCGGGAGCAGGTGCCGGTGGTCAAGATCGGCCGGCGAGGCGAGGATTTCGACTACTACGAGCCCCGCTACGACCACCCGGCGTTCCAGGCGGCATTCCGCGAGCTCAACCAGCTGCTGGCCGACCGGTTCGACCGGGACCCGCTGGTCGAGTTCATGGACCTGATGATGTACGGCTTCTGGGGCGAGGGCCACACCGGCGACCTGCCCAATCCCTTCCCGGACTACCTCACCGCCGAGCGCACGATGGTGGAGATGGCCCAGTTCCAGCTCGACACCTGGAAGCATGTCCCGCTGGCGGTCAACACCCAGCCCGACATCAGCCGCACCGGCAACCGCCAGGTGCTGGACCTCTGCGTGCGCGCCGGCTGCTGGCTGCGCTCGGACAGCATCCTGTCGATCGAGGAGCCGCTGCAGGTCGATTGTCTCTCGGGCCGTCCCCAGTGGCTGGGCGTGGCGATGGAGGATGGCGGCACACCGCGACTACGACATCGACACCATCCCGCTCGATCCGGCCGGGATCAACCTCAGGGAAAAGGCGATGCTGCACGTGCTGGACCTGGGGGCGCACTACTGGTCGCTGTGGACCGAGGGGGACAACCTGGCCCGCTACCACCAGCGCTACCCGGACGGGTTCACCGCCCTGCAGCGACGGATGGGCTACCGGGTGCGGCCCGCCTGGATCTGGCAGCGCAAACGCTACGATACCTCGGAGGTGATTGTCGCGTTCGCCAACGATGGGGTGGGCGGGGTGCCCGGGGCGCTGCGGGTCTATGTCGAAAGCCTGGATGGCAAGGTCAGGATCGGCGGCAGCCTCGATCCGGGCCACCCTTATGGCGGACGCCTGCGCCAGGCGGCGTTTGTCCTGCCCCGGGGGCTGGAGGGGCAGACCATGAAACTCCGCGCCGAGCTCGAGGTCAAGGGCGTGCGACGGCCGGTGCGCTGGGCCTGCGCCCAGCCGCTGGCGCCGGATGGCTCCTATGTGTTCCAGCTCAAGGGCTTCGATCAGCCCGGCTGGCGCAAGGGGGTTTGATGGCGCGGGGGAGGGGAAACCCTTTTGAACAAGGGTTTCCCCTCCCACGAACCCCCTCCCTTTCCCCAAACTTTTTGCTGATTGGCTGATGTTTGGATAACGGTGCCTGGAGGTCAAGACTCTGAGTCTGGCGGTCGGGAAAAGCCGCAGGGGTCGTGTTTTTCCTGCATCGAACAGCCAGCCGGTATCACCCTTTCGCCGGGAGGAGTACATGAGAAGAGCATGGTCCGTGGTTGTCCCGATCTGTCTGCTGGCCGCGCTGGCGGTGTGCCCCGCGCGGGCCGCGGTCACCGGGGTCTGGGCGGTGAACGACGGCGAGAAGATTTTCCGTTACGACCAGGAGCATCCCGCGAAACAGGCCAACAGCGTCTGGGATGGGAAAACGATCCGGTTGGCCGGACTCTATAATGAAGTCCTGGCGTTTCAGCTGATGGTCGAGGCCGACAGCTTCGGGGCCACGGGGGTCGAAGTGGCGGTGGTCCCGCCGCGCCATGCGCCATCGGGCCGGGCGATCGGGGCCGAGGCCGGGGCGCCCTATGGTCCCGGCGGGACGATCGAGCTGTTCAGCGAGCACTACCTGCAGGTGACCAAAGTTACCCAGCCGCTGTGGTTCTATGGCTCTCCGGCCGCGATCGATTCCACGCGGATGATCGGCTGGATTCCCGATGCCCTGATTCCCCCGGATGCCCGCTCCGGCCGTGGCGGGTTCCCGCTGGAGATTCCCCGCGCCCGGCAACTGGTCCTGCGCAGCCAGGAAAAAGTGGAGGTGATCCCCACCCCGGTCGTGCAGAACCAGGGGTTCTGGGTCGATCTGCACCTGCCCCGCGACCGCGCTTATCCCGCCGGGCTCTACCAGGGCCGGGTGATTGTCCGGGCGCAAGGGGCCACAGTCGCCGAGATTCCCCTGGAAGTCCGGCTCCTGCCGCATTACCTTCCCGATGAGAACCACTCCAACATCTGGATGTTCGGCACCTCCAAGGCGGTGGCCGAGTACCTGGGCCTGCCGGAAGCGGAGGCCGATCGCCTGCTCAAGTTCGAGAGCCACCGCCACCGGGTCGATTGTGTCGGCGGTTTTAAGGCCAATGGCGAACCGTTCGACTCGGAGCTGATGGAAAGCTTCCGTCCCTGGCTGGACGGCGGCGGCTATACCCCCGCCAATGGCTACCAGGGGCCGGGCCAGGGCCAGGGCGACCGGCTCTTTCCGGTCGGGATGTACGGCTCGCTCACCGACCGGGTCTTCGACAGCCGCGAGTCCGCCTGGCGCGAAAGCGACCGGTGGGTAAGCTGGTTCGAGGCCAATGCGCCGAAAGTTACCTTCTTCTGGTACATCATCGATGAGCCGGGCGAGGTGATATTCCCCTGGATCAAGGAGCGCGCCGGGTGGATTCACTCCAATCCCGGGCCGGGCAAAAAGCTGCCGGTGTTCACCACCCGCTTCTACTCCCCGGAGCTGGATCAGGACATCGACATCTGGGCCGGCCACAACGGTGTCGTGCTGGACCAGCAGGAACGGCTCCGAGCCGCCGGCAAGCAGCACTGGTTCTACAATGGCCATCGGCCGCGCTACGGGATGGAGACCCTGGAAACCGCGGCGGTGGATTATCGGGTCAACGGCTGGGTCAAGTACATCCACGGGGTGAGCACCTGGTTCCTCTGGGAGAGCACCACCTGGCAGCACAACGCCCAGGGCCCCAAGGGCAACCTCCACCAGCGGGTGTTCAGCGAGCCGCTGACCTTCATCAATGATGGCATGAACTGGAGCAACGGCTCGGGGGTGATCTTCTATCCCGGCCGGATGCCCCACCATCCGGAGGAGGACCGGGGCCTGACCCGCCTGCTGCCCTCGATCCGCCTCAAGGCGATGCGCCGCGGCCAGCAGGATTACGAGCTGATGTGGCTGGCCGAGCAGAAAGTCGGGCGCGAGAAAGTGCTGGAGCTGGTCAAGCAGGCGGTGCCGCGCTCGCTGGAGGCGGAGCTGGAGGAGCCCACCGCCTGGAGCCAGCACGGCGATGATTACGACCGGGTCCGCCTGGAGCTGCTGAAGCTCCTGGGCGAGCAGTGAACCCAACACAAGGAGAGCGGGATGAGGCGTTCGATGGTGGGCATGTCCGTGGCGGCTTTGCTGCTGGCTTTGGCCGCGATCCCCGCGCGGGCCGCGGTCACCGGGGCCTGGGCGGTGAATGATGGCGAGAAGATTTTCCGTTACGATGAGAACCATCCCTCCCGGGCCGCCAACAGCCTCTGGGATGGAAAGACGATCCGCCTGACCGGCCTCTACAACGAAGTCCTGGCGTTCCAGGTGATGGTCGAGGCCGACAGCTTCGGGGCCAAGGGGGTCGAGGTGGCGGTGGTCCCACCGCTGCATGCCAAGTCGGGCAAAGCGATCGGTGCGGAGGAGCCGGCGCTCTATGGTCCCGGCGGCTCGATCGAGCTCTTCAGCCAGCACTACCTCAACATCACCCGGCCGACCAAACCGCTGTGGTTCTATGGCTCGGCGGCCTCGGCCCCCAAGCGGATGACCGGCTGGATTCCCGATGCCCTGATTCCGGCCGAGGCCCGGGTCGGCCAGGGCGGGTTCCCGCTGGAGATTCCCCGCGCCTATCGCCAGGTGCGCCGCCACCAGGATGAGCTGGAGGTGATCCCCACCCCATCCCGGCAGAACCAGGGCTTCTGGGTGGACCTCTACCTGCCCCGCGACCGCGCCTATCCGGCCGGGCTTTACCAGGGTAAGGTGATTGTCCGGGCGGAGGGCAAGACCGTCGCGGAACTGCCGCTGGAAGTGACCCTGGTCCCGCACTATCTGCCCGATGAGAACCATTCCAACATCTGGCTTTACGGCAGTGTCGGGGTGACCGCCCAGTACTTCCCGGGCCTCTCCCGGGAAGAGGTGGACCGGATGCTCAAGTTCGAAAGCCACCGTCACCGGGTCGATTTTATCGGCGGCTCCGCGGCCCACGGTGCGGTGTTCGACGAGGCCATGATGGCGGACTACCTTCCCTGGCTGGACGGCAGCGGGTTCACCCCGGCCAATGGCTACCAGGGCCCGGGCCAGGGCCAGGGCGAGAAGCTGTTTACGGTGGGGATCTACGGCTCGATCACCGGGCGCGCTTTCGCCGACCGCGAGTCCGCCTGGCGCGAGAGCGACCGGTGGGTCACCTGGTTCGAAAAGAACGCCCCGAACGTCACCTACTTCTGGTACATGATCGATGAGCCGGGCGAGGTGCAGTTCCCCTGGATCAAGGAGCGCGCCGGGTGGGTCCACGGCAATCCCGGACCGGGCAAGAAGCTGCCGGTGTTCACCACCCGCAGCTATACCGAGGCGCTGAAAGATGACATCGACCTCTGGGCCGGCCACAACGGAGTCGACCTGGCGATGATGCCCCGGCTCAAGGCCGCCGGCAAGGACCACTGGTTCTACAACGGGCATCGGCCCCGCTACGGCGCGGTGATCACCGAGGCCGATGCGGTGGACTTCCGGGTCAATGCCTGGGTCAAGTACATCCACCAGGTCAGCACCTGGTTCCTCTGGGAGGGCACCCACTGGCGGCACAACATGCAGGGCCCGAAGGGCCACCTCCACCAGCGGGTGTTCAGCGAGCCGCTGACTTTCCTCAACTGGGGGGACAATGGGGCCAACGGCGATGGGATCGTGTTCTACCCGGGCCGGATGCCGTTCTACCCCGAGGAGGACCGCGGACTGGACCGCCTGCTGCCCTCGATCCGCCTCAAGAACATGCGCCGCGGCCAGCAGGATTTCGAGCTGATGTGGCTGGCCGAACAGAAAGTCGGGCGCGAGAAAGTGCTGGAGCTGGTCAAACAGGCGGTGCCGCGCTCGCTGGAGGCCGAGGTCAAGACCGACAGTGTGGCCTGGAGCGAGCACGGCGATGACTACGACCGGGTGCGGCTGGAGCTGATCCGGCTGCTGGGCAAATAGCTGTACTCTAAGGAGGATCGATGCGCAGACTGAATCGGAGCGGAGTGGCCTGTCTGCTGGCGCTCCTGGTGGCTTTGCCCGCGCGGGGCGCGATCACCGGGGCCTGGGCGGTGGGCGATGGCGAGAAAGTTTACCGTTACCAGGCCGACCACCCCGGCCGGGCCGTCAACGCGGTCTGGGATGGCAAGACGATCCGCCTGGCCGGGCTCTACAACGAAGTGCTGGCGTTCCAGGTGATTGTCGAGGCCGACAGCTTCGGGGCCAAGGCGGTCGAGCTGGTGGTCGACCCGCCGCGCCACGCGGGCACCGGTCGGCAGATCGGGGCCGGAGTGCCGATGAACTACGGTCCCGGCGGGTCGATCGAGCTCTTCAGCCAGCACTACATGAAGATCGAGTACCAGACCGAGATCAAGGCCGAGACCAACTGGATCGCCAAGTCTCCGGCCCCGCGCATGGCCGGCTGGGTCCCCGATGCCCTGATCCCGGCCGATGCCCGCGCGGGCCGCGGCGGGTTCCCGCTGGAGATCCCCCGCGCCTATCGCCAGGTGATCCGCCAGCACGAGGTGACCGAGATCCCCACCCCGGCCGTCCAGAACCAGGGCCTCTGGGTGGACCTCTACCTGCCCCGCGACCAGAGCTTTCCGGCCGGGCGCTACCTGGGCGCGGTGCGGGTGATCGAGGGCGGGCGGGAGGCGGCGGTCCTGCCGCTGGAAGTGACCCTGCTGCCGCAGTACCTGCCCGATGACAACCAGTCCAATGTCTGGCTGTTCCACGGCCGGGTCGAGGACTATTTCCCCCACTACGAGCAGGCGGAGCTGGACCGCATGCTCAAGCACCTCTGCCATCGTCACCGGATCGACCTGGTGGGCGGCTGCGAGCCGCACCGGGCGAAATTCGACGAGGCGATGCTCGAATCCTACCGTCCCTGGCTGGATGGCAGCGGGTTCACTCCCGCGGCCGGCTACCGCGGCCCCGGCGAGGGAGTGGGCGAGAAGCTGTTCCCGATCGGGATGTACGGCAATGATGTGCTCGGCCGCGAGAGCGAGGAGTCGGTCCGGCGCGAAAGCGACAAGTGGGTCACCTGGTTCGAACAGCACGCCCCCAAGGTGGACTACTTCTACTACATTTTCGATGAGCCGGGTCCGAGCCAGTTCTCGTGGCTTCAGACCATCGCCGACCGTGTCCACCAGAACCCCGGGCCGGGCAAGAAGCTGCCGGTGTTCCTCACCCGCCGCTACACCGAGGAGATCAAGGACGCGATCGACATCTGGTCCGGCCAGATCGAACTGGACAAGCTGCCCGAGCTGCACCGCCAGGGAAAACAGTACTGGTACTACAATGGCAACCGGCCCCATTTCGGCCACACCATGATCGAGTGCGAGAGCGCCGACATCCTGGTCGACTGCTGGCTGAAGTACATCTACGGGATCAGCACCTGGTTTGTCTGGGAGGGCACCCAGTGGTACCACAACCAGTCGGGCCCCAAGAGCCACCTCCACCAGCGGGTGTTCTCCAACCCGCTGACCTACCTCAACTGGTGGTGGGACTACGGCAATGGGGATGGAGTGCTGGTCTATCCCGGCCGGATGCCGTTCTACCCGGATGAGGACCGCGGGCTGGATGAGTTCCTGCCCTCGATCCGCCTGAAAGCGATCCGCCGCGGCCAGCAGGATTGCCTGCTGATGCAGCTGGCCGAACAGAAAGTGGGGCGCGAGCGGGTGCTGAAAGAGGTGAAAAGCCTGATTCCCCGCGCGTTCAGCGAGGTGGCCGAGGATGAGAAGACGGTCCCCTGGTCCGAGCAGGGCGAGGATTACGAACGGGTGCGCGCCGCCCTGCGCAAGATGCTGTGATGCCGTAAGGAAGGCATAAAAACTGGTAAGAATCCACGAAGGACACGAAGGGGCACTAAGAAAAAACCTTCGTGAACCTTCGTGTGCCTTCGTGGATAAATCCTTTCTTTCTGATCCGGACGGCCGAGATTGGGGCCGAAGGAGCCATACATGGAGCTGAAGCTCGACTATCTGCCGGAGCTGCCTCATCGCCGGGATGTGCCGATCGGCTGCATCGGGGCGGGCTTCATCATCAATGACTGCCACCTGCCGGCTTATCGCACGGTGGGGCTCAACCCGGTGGCGATCGCCGATCCTGTCCCCGAGCGCCTCGCCGCCGCCGCCGACCGTCACGGGATCCCGCAACGCTACTGCTCCTCCGCCGAGCTGCTGCGGGAGGCGGAAATCGAGGTGCTGGACATCGGGGTGCCGCCGGACCTGCAACTGGAAGTGGTGCGCCAGGCGGTGGAGCTGGGAAAAGGAAAGCTGCGGGCGATCCTCGCCCAGAAGCCCCTGGCGGGCAGCTACCGGCAAGCGGCGGAGATTGTCGCGCTCTGCCGCCAGGCCGGGATCACCCTGGCGGTCAACCAGAACATGCGCTTCGACCAGTCGGTGCGGGCCTGCAAGAGCCTGCTGGACCAGGGGGCGCTCGGCGAGCCGGTGCTGGCGACCATCGACATGCGGGCGATCCCCCACTGGATGCCCTGGCAGGAGCGCCAGGGCTGGTGCACCCTGCGGATCATGTCGATCCATCACCTCGACACGTTCCGCTACTGGTTCGGCGATCCGGACCGGGTGCTGGCCAGCGTCCGGCCCGACCCGCGCACGAAATTCGCCCACACCGATGGGATCGCGCTCTACATCCTGGAATACGACCGGAACGACCTGCGCGCCGCGGCCTGGGACGACGTCTGGGCCGGCCCGGCCCGCGAGGGCGCCGGCAGCGACATCTACATCCGCTGGCGGGTGGAGGGGACCCGCGGGATGGCCCGCGGCACCATCGGCTGGCCGGACTACCCGCAGCGCACCCCCAGCACCCTGGACTACACGACGGTCGCGGACCAGGGGCAGTGGCACAGCCCCCGCTGGAGCGAGGTCTGGTTCCCGGACGCTTTCGCCGGGCCGATGGCCGAGCTGCTCTGCGCCCTGGAGCAGGGGCGTCCGCCGCGCATCTCCGGCGAGGACAACCTGCGCACCATGGCGCTGATCGATGCCGCCTACCAGTCCGCGGCCACCCATGCCGCGGCTGAACCCGCCAGCTATCTGACAGGAGCGAACAAATGAAGCTAGGCCTGATCAACAGCGCTTTCGCCCAGGTGGGCGTGCCGTTCGCGGAGGGGATCCGCCACACCGCCGAGATCGGTTTCGACACCGTGGACATCCACACCGAGGCCTGGGGAATCTCCACGATCGAGAAGCAAGAGATTCGCCGGACCTGCGCCGCCCACCGCCTGCCGATTGTCGGGGTGCCGGTCTGCGCCCTGGGGATCGCCGATTTCAACGAGCCGGTGCGGCGGTTCCACCTCGACCGGGTCAAGACCTATGTCGACCTGGCCCGGGCGATCGGCGCGCGCAATGTGCTGCTGGTGGTGGGCGAGTACATCTGGCAGAAAGAAGTGATCCCGCCCGCGGCCCAGTGGCAGTGGGCGGTGGAGACCACCCGCGAGGCCGGCAGCTACGCCCGTCAGCAGGGAGTCGAGATCGTGGTCGAGCTCGAGCCGTTCAAGCTCTCGATCGTCAACAATGTCGCGTTGATGGAGCAGTTCATCCGCGAGATCGACTCCCCGGCGGTGTTCGCCAACATCGATGTCAGCCATGTCGTGCTGGCCGGAGACAAGCCGGATGACCTGCGCCGGCTGGCGGGACTGGCCCACCATGTCCATTTCTCGGACTGCGATGGCCAGGTCCATGGCGACCTGCCCCCCGGCCAGGGCGTGATCGACTTCCGTCCCTGGATGACTGCCCTCAAGGGGCTGAACATCGAGGGGGCCTTAAGCATCGAGCTGGAGTTCTGCCCCCAGCCCGAGCGGATTGTCGAGTGGGTGCGCGATGCCTACACCCAGACCGCCCGGCTGATGGACGAGGCGGGATTGCGCGGTTGAAGAACGACGCAGCTACCGACAGGGAGAGCGCATGAGAGCGGCAACCATCATCCTGGCCGGCGTGCTGGCCGCCACCCCGCTGGCGGCGCGCACCATGTACCTGGGGCCGGAGGGCGGCGATGGCCTGGCCTGCTGGCCGGGCAACACCTTTCGCACCCTGGCCCGGGCGGCCGAGTGCCTGGAGCCGGGGGATACCCTGCTGATCCGGGAGGGGGTCTACCCCGGCGGGGTGACCATCTCCGCGCGGGGCACCGCCGCGCGGCCGATCCTGATCCGCGGCGAGAGCCTGGCGGCGGTGATCGAGGGCAGCGGCGCGGCCCGGGATGGCCTCCGGCTGGAGGGGGCCGCCCACCTCACCCTGGACCGCCTGACAGTCCGGGGAGCGCAGCGCGCCGGGGCGTACATCTTCCGCTCCGAGCACATCACGGTCAGCCGGGGAAAGTTCCAGGACAACGGGGTGTGGGGGATTGTCACCAGCTTCGCCGATGACCTGGCGATTGTCGGCAACGAGTGCTGCGGCTCGATCAAAGAGCACGGAATCTACCACGCCAACAGCGGCGACCGTTTCCATATCGCCTGGAACATTGTCCACGACAACAGCGGCAACGGGATCCACCTCAATGGCGACCCCGAGATCGAAGGCGGGGATGGGGTGCTCGATTTCGGGGTGGTCGAGGGCAACACCATCTTCCGCAATGGCCGCAGCGGCGGGGCCGGGATCAACATGACCCATGTCCACGATGTGCTGGTGCGCAACAACCTGCTCTACGACAACCTGGCCGGGGGCTTCACGGTCTACCAGGACACCGGCGCCCCGGAGCAGGGCTCGAAGCGGGTGGCGATCCTCGGCAACACGGTGTACTATCGGCCCGGGGAGGGCCGCGCCCCGGTCAACATCCAGACCACCAGCGAGCAGGTGCTGGTGGCCGGCAACATCCTGGTCTCGGGCGGCGAACGCGGCGGGCTGATGGTGAACTCCGACCACCTGCCGAGCATCGCCGGCGACCGGAACATCTACTGGGGCGCGCCTTCGGAGCGGCTGGTCGAGCGCGGCGACAGCCTCTGGAGCCTGGAGCGCTGGCGGGCCTTGACCGGCAATGACCCCCGCAGCCGGGTGGCCGATCCCCTGTTCCGGGACCCGGCCAATGGCGATTTCAGCCTCCGGCCCGGCTCCCCGGCCCGCGCCTCCGGGATGCCCGTGGAGGAGGCGGCGCTTCGGCTGGAGGCCCTGGGCGGCTGCGACTGGCTGATCGCCCGGCTGCGGGAGGCCCCGGCCGAGGATGTGCGAAGGGTTCCGCGCGGGGCAATCCCCAGCGCCGGAGCGCTGGAGGCCGGGCCGGAGTAGCGGTGCAGCGTACACCGTAAAAAACACAACCGCTGGTTTTCCCTCTTTGGTAAGGGGGATTTCACAGCCGCCCGACCGGTTGCGGCAGCGCTCGGGCCGAAGCGGGAACAGTCCCCCCTGGAGGGGGGTGGCCCCGCCTTCGGCGGGGCCGGGGGGTGTGAGGCCAGGGTGCTGCTCCAGCCGCGGGGTGGTGGCCGCCCTCACACCCCCCGGTCCCGGTATTACCGGGACCACCCCCCTCCAGGGGGGACTTTAAAGACACAACCTCTGGTTTTCCCCTTGATTGAGGGGGATGTTGAAAGCCGCCACTGAGCGGCAACTGGCGAGCTGCCAATTATCCCGCGTGAAACTTGCGAAAAAGTTTGGGAAAGTGGGTGGGGGCCGGGGGGAGGGAGAAAAACCTTTTTCAAAAGGTTTTCTCCCTCCCCCCGGAACAGCCGTTAAGCTTGATGTTGTTGTTGTTTTGGCAGCAGGGTCTTCCCGGGAGGTACCGATGAGCAGATGGTATCTGTTCGCGCTGGCGGGGCTGGCGGCGATCTCCCCCGCGCCGCTCTCCGCCCGCACGATGTACCTGTCCGCCGGCGGGGATGACAACTCCCAGCCCGGGCCGGGGGCGACTTTCCGCACGGTGGGACGGGCGTTCGAGGCGCTGGCGGCGGGGGATACCCTGATCGTGCGCGAGGGCTCGCACCTCGGCGGGCAGATCGTGACTGTCAGCGGCACCGCCGCGGCCCCGATCGTGATCCGTGGCGAGAGCCTGTCGGCCGCGATCGACTCCGCCGCCCGGGACAACCGCGATGCCCTGCGGCTGGAGGGTTGCAGTTACATCGTGATCGAGAACCTGACCTTCCGCAAGGGCGGCCGGGGGGGGCTGGCGATCTACGGTTCCGATCATGTGACAGTCCGCGGCTGCCGGATGGGGGACAACGGGATCTGGGGGATCATCACCAGTTTCGCCGATGATCTGCACCTGGAGGACAATGAGTGCTGGGGCTCGAAAATCGAGCACGGGATCTATCACGCCAACAGCGGCGACCGGTTCGTGATCCGCGGCAACCGCAGCCACCACAACTCCGGCTGCGGGATCCACATGAACGGCGACCCGGAGATCGGCGGCGGCGATGGGGTGCTCAACTTCGGGATTGTCGAGAACAACATCATCTATGAGAATGGCGGCGGCAAGGGCGGTGCCGGGCTCAACATGACCCATGTCCAGGACATCATCGTCCGCCACAACCTGCTCTACCGCAACCACGCCGGGGGGATCACGTTCTACCAGGATGCCGACGCCTCCGCCCAGGGCTCCAAGCGCGGGCTGTTCCTCGGCAACACCATCGTTTTCCACTGGGGGCGGCCGCAACGCGATCAACATCGGGCCCACCAGCGAGAAAGCCGTCGCGATGGGCAACATCCTGGTCACCAGCGGCAGCAATGTCCCGCTGCAGGTATACAGCGAGCATCTTTCCACCATCCGCAGCGACTACAACCTCTGCTGGGGCTCGACCGAGGAACGTTTCGCCGAGCCGGCCCAGGGACCAGTGCAGAGCCTGGCCGCCTGGCGCACCGCCACCGGCAATGACCGCCACAGCCGGGTGGCCGACCCCGGATTTGCGGCCGCCGACTCCGCCGACTACACCCTCCGGCCCGGTTCCCCCGCCCTGGAGGCCGGCGCGCCGCCGGACTCGGTGCGCGCGGCGCTGGAGCGCCTGGGCGGGTGCGAGTGGCTGCTGGCCCGGCTGGACTCCCTGCCGCGGCAGGACCTGCGGGGCTATCCCCGCCCGGCCGGGGCCGCGACAGATGCCGGGGCGTTCGAGATGAGCCTGGGACAGGATTTCAACGGCGATGGGCTGCTCGATGTCCGCGATGTCCCGGCGATGATCCGGCTGGCGCGACGTCAGCCGGCCGATCCCTGGCTGGACCTGAGCGGCGATGGCCGGTTCTCGATCATCGATGCCTTGCTGCTGGTGCTGCGGATCAGGACGAGCGGATAGCCAGATTTGCTGTCCAATACGCAGTGTTGAACGATCGAAAAAGTTTGGGAAAAGATTGTCATCTTCTCACCGTGGTTGTCTAATTGGGATCGCGGGAGGCCCGACCATGCCCGGGACAAGGAAAGTCCCCGCTGCCATCTTTTACCTGCTGTTCCTGTTGTCAGGCGCCTGCGGGCTGGTCTACCAGACCCTCTGGCTGCGCCAGTTTGCACTGGTGCTGGGCAACAGCCTGCGCTCGGCGACTGTCGTGATCGCCTGTTTCATGGGCGGCCTGGCGCTGGGAGCATTGCTGGCCGGGCGGCTGTCCCGCCGCGGCGGCCGCGGGCTGCTGCGGACCTATGCCCTGCTCGAGGCCGGGGCGGCGCTGGCCGCGCTGGCGGTGAGCCTGGCGCTCCCCGCGCTTGAAGCTCTGGTCCCCGCCCTGATCGGGGCCGAGGCCCCGCCGCTGCTCTCGCTGCTGGCGCGCCTGCTGCTGTCCTGCCTGCTGCTGCTGCCCCCCACCATCCTGATCGGCACCACCCTGCCGGTGCTGGTACGGTTCCTGACCGACAGCCTGGAGCTGGCCGGGCGCAAAGTCGGGGCGCTCTATGGCTGGAACACCCTCGGGGCGTTCCTGGGGAGCACCCTGACCGGTTTCTGGCTGATCCGCCTGGCGGGCCTGCGGCTGTCATTGCTGGGGGCCGCCGGGGCCAACCTGCTGGTGGCCCTGGCCGCGCTGGCGCTGTGGCTGGCCCTGCCCCGCGGGACCGAGGACCGCGCGCGGGTGATGGAACCGGAAGCCCTACCGGCCGAGCCGCTCACCCCGCGGCGCAAGCTGCTGCTGGCCTCCAGCGCGATCACCGGGATGGCGGGCCTGGCCTGCGAGGTCGCCTGGGCGCGGTTCCTGAGCTACATCCTCTACAATGACATCTACGCCTACTACCTGATGCTCGCGGTGGTGCTGCTGGGGATCGGCCTGGGGAGCCTGGCCTATGCCCGCTGGCTGGACTGCCGCCGCATCTCCCTGCGGCTGCTGGGCGGGCTGCAGCTCACGCTGGCCCTGGCGGTGGGGGCAGGCTATCTGCTGGTCTCCCTGCACTATCGCGGCGAGGGCAGCGGGCTGTGGATGAAGCGGGTCCAGGAACTGCTCGCCGGGCTGCCGGAGGGAGAGTTCCAGGCGATGCTGGCGATCAAGCTGGTCTACGCCCTGGCGGCGATGCTTGTTCCCACCCTGCTGCTGGGGATGATCTTTCCGCTCACCTGCCGGCTCTATTTCGACTCGCGGGAACAGGTGGGCCGCCACACCGGGCTGCTCTACGCGGCCAACACCGGCGGGGGGATCCTCGGGATCGCTGCCTGCGGCTTCCTGCTGATCCCCGCGCTGGGGGTGCAGCCCGCGCTGTTCCTGGTGGCCGGGCTGAACCTCGGGCTGGGGATTGTGCTGCTAACGGCGGCGGAGGGGCGCTCCGGGTGGCGCAAGCCCCGGGCGCTGCTCCTGCCCGCGACCGCGCTGGCGGCGTTCCTGGTGATGGCGCTCGTGCCGGGCAACCAGGTGCGGCGCTTTACCCTCAAGAACAAGGGCCACCTGCAGCTCATCTACTATCGCGAGGGGCTGACCGGCACAGTCAGCGTGCTCAAGGACCGGGTCAACGGGATCAAGAACCTCTACATCAATGCCATTCCCGAGGTGCACAACTCGTTCGCCGGGATGCTCACCTTCAAGCTGATGGGTCACCTGCCGCTGCTGCTGCACCCGGGCCAGCCGCGCCAGGTGCTGATGGTCACCTATGGCGCGGGGATCGCCAGCGGCGCGGTGGCGGTCCATCCCATCGAGCGCCTGGACATTGTCGAGCTGGAGCGGGCGGTGGTGGAGGGCTCGCGCTATTTCACCAGCGAGAACCGCGGGGTGATCGATGACCCCCGGGTGCACCTGCAGCTCGATGATGGCCGCAATTACCTGGCCGGAACCTCCCGCCGTTACGATGCGATCATCTCGGATGCCACCAACCCGGGCTCCTCGGACAGCTGGCTGCTCTACACCCTCGAGTTCTACCGCCTCTGCCGCGCGCGCCTGGCCCCGGGCGGGATGATGGTGCAGTGGCTGCCCTGGCACACCGGCAACCGCGACAGCTACCGCACG
Source organism: Candidatus Glassiibacteriota bacterium (assembly GCA_963752515.1). GTDB lineage: Bacteria > Gemmatimonadota > Glassbacteria > GWA2-58-10 > GWA2-58-10 > CAVVYO01. Next base: position 314,708 of record CAVVYO010000003.1, read on the forward strand.
ATCATCCGCACGTTCCAGGAGGTGTTCCCGCACACCAGCCTGTGGTTCGCCAAGGACTACACCCTGCTCTTGGGGATGGACCGCCCGCTGAGGATCGATTACCCCGAGCTGGCCCGGCGGCTGGGCGATCCCGCGCTGCAGGCGGACCTGGCCCCCTGGTGCCTGGGCTCCCCGCTGGAACTGGTCGACTGCTTCCTGATGGGCGATCAGGCGGTGCGGCGGATGGTGGCGGGCAGCCGGGTCAGCACCGATGACCTGCCGTTCTACCAACTCACCGCCACCCGGGAGGAGGAGCCGCGGGAGATCCTGTCCCTGCTGCTGGAGCACCGCGAACGGGTAGACCCCTACCTGGCCGCCCTGGAGCCGGACCGGACCGCAGCCCTGGCCGACAGCCTGGAGACCGCCTTCCGGGCGCAGGGGGAGGTGATCCGACGGGACTATGCCGCGGCGCTGCGGGCGGACCCCGGCTCCTGCAAGGTCGCCAATTTCTGGCGGGTCTACCGGGAGGAGGTGGAGTACCTGGAGCGGGTGGCCGACCTCAACCCGGACAACTACCACCTGCAGCTCCACAGCGCGGTCAGCCTGGCCACCCACCGCGAGTTCGGACGGGCGCGCCGGTTTTTCCAGCGCCTGGTGCAGCTCGACCCGGAGGACCCCTCCGGCTATGTCAGCCTGGCCAACCTCGACTACCAACTGGGGGCGTACGAGGGCGCGGAGTGGGCCTACCGCCAGGCGCTGGAGCGGGGAAGGCGGGAGCCGGAGCTGCTGCGCAGGCTGGGGCGCTGCCTGCTGGTGCGCGGCGAGACTGTCCCGGCGATCTCGTTCCTGGAGGAAGCGCAAGCCCGCGAGCCCGACCAGCGCGAGGGGCTGCTGGACCTGGGGGTGGCCCTCGGCCAGGCCGGGCGGAGCGAGGAGGCGGTTGAGCGTTTTAACCGGCTGCTGGAGCTGTTTCCCGACCACCCGGAGGCGCGGATCAACCTCGGCTGGCTGCTGGTGAAGCAGGGCGGGATGGATGACCGGGCCGGGGAGCAGTTCGCCCGGGCGGTGGAGCTGGTTCCCCGGAACTACTCGGCCTGGACCGGGCTGGGGATCGTGCTGCAGCGCCAGGGACGGCTGGAGCAGGCGCGGATGGCGCTCACCAAGGCGCTGGAGCTCTGGCCGGAGAACGAGCTGGCGGCCGAGCAGCTCCATCAGGTGGAGCAGGCGCTGGCGGGGAGGTGAGAGGGGCGTCCGGTCCCGCCTCCATGCTTCGTTCCCGACTTGGCTGCTTTTTTTCTATCCCGTCTTCTTTTTCTTCTTTCTGGAGGCCAGAAAGAAGCAAAGAGCCTTTGCGGCGCAAAACTCGCCTACCTATTCATTCTTCCCTTCCCGGCTTGTATCTCTGCTGCGCTACACACTACCAAACAGGGTGGGCGGCGCTGACGCGCATCCGCCAGTTGGTTCTTGCCTCTGCTTCATCTGTTCATGGGATCATGCTTTCTGTAACCGCTGCATTGTTGTAGCTCATACAGTTGCGCCGCGGTGGCGGCTGGTGCCGCCTGGGGGTGTTAAAGGCAGAGGCAAGCATGGCTTGATACTACGAACTGGTACCGAAATTCTCGTCAGCCATAAAGGGCAGGGCAGCCCCACCTCTAAGGCTATCCGATCTTCGGCGTCAAACAATCGAGAAAGTTTGGGAAAGGGGAGGGGGATGGGGGTGGGCATCCCTGGGGAGGGAGGAAACCTTTTTCAAAAGGTTTCCTCCCTCCCCCCGGGAAAGCTTGGGGTTCAGAGCACCTCGCCGGTGTAGTCGCCCCAGCGCCAGGAGTCCGGGGCGTTGACAATGTCCTCCGGGGTGCCGGGAGCGCCGGTGCGCGGCAGGTGGAACAGCCCGCCGCCGAACGTGGTCAGGTACAGCATCCGCGGGTCATGGATATCCAGCACCGGGCGCTGGCCCCACTTGAAGCGGTAGCCCGGCAGGCGCTGCCAGGTGCGGCCGTAGTCATCGCTGCGGAACGCGGCGCTGTCGAAGGTGTTGATGAAGACTGTGGCCGGGTGGTCCGGATCGACCGCCGCGGCATAGACATGGGCATCCTCGCGGAACACCCGTTGCCAGCTGGCCCCGCCATCCTCGCTGCGCAGCAGCCCGCCGTGCTGTTCCTGGCGGTCGGTGGGCCAGGGCCAGCAGGAGAGGTACATCCGCTGCGGTTCTTGCGGATCGATCACCAGGTCGTTGGGGGCGTTCACCCCCGCGGGCAGGGCGACCCGGGTCCAGCTTTCGGCCCCATCGCGGCTGAGATAGAGCGCGCCATCGACCACCTGGCGGTTCTCCAGCCCCCGGGCCACCAGCAGGAACAGGGAGCCGTCCGGCAGGCGGGTGATCCGGTAGGCGTTGAGGTTGGGTCCGATCCCGTTGTTCATGAGCTTCCAGTTCGCCCCGCCATCGGTCGACTTGAACACCCCTTTGCCGAACCCGCAGACATAGAGCGTGCGCGAGTCTTTCGGGCTGTCGGGGTCGAGCAGCACATGGGTGCAGACCGTGTTGTCGGGCATCCCGGCATTGGACTGGCGCCAGGTGCGGGCCGCATCATCCGAGACGGTCACTCCGCCGCCGTAAGCGGTTGAAATTGCCGGCGCGGAACATTTTCGGCCGCGGCAGGTCATGGGCGTTGCCCCAGACCGCCCAGGCCCGGCCCTTGACCGCCGGGTCGAACTCGGCCCAGTAGCAGGTGTTGATCCAGGGCCGCGGCACGCCCGCGATGGCATGGACCCAGCTCTCACCGCCATCGTACGACTGGAAAGCGCCGACATCGGTGTAGGAGACGAACAGGTGCTGCGGGTCGAACGGGTCGAAATGGACGCCGTAGTTGTTGGTCACATCCAGGCCGCGGCTGACCCAGGTCTGGTCGGCGACCTTGCGGCTGCAGACCTGCTGCCAGCTCACCCCGCCATCGATCGTGCGGTAGCTGACCCCGTAGTCGGTGGCCCAGCAGGTGTTGGGGTCGGTGGCCATCACCCCCAGCGACAGCGGGTACTCGCCCCACTCCGGGCCGTAGTTTTCCATCATCCAGCCGCCATCGAGGTTGTCGCTCGATCTGGCGCTCATTGTCGGCGCGGTAGACCCAGCGCCAGGAGCTGCCATCCTCGGTCTTGAAAATTCCGTACTGGCGCTCCGCCTTTCCGCTGTCGGCCGCGGCGGGGTAAGTGTCGCAGGAGAGGTAGGCCACCCGCGGATCGCTCTCGCAGACCGCGAAGGTGCGGAACGAGGGCAGCGCGCCGGTGGCGGGGAAATCCTCCAGCAGCCCCTGGTTGGCCTGCTCCCAGCTCTTGCCGCCATCGGCGCTGCGGTAGATCCCGCCCCGGAGCTTGCCGCCCTGCTGCTCGAGCCCGGCCAGCAGGTAGATCACAGTTCCGGCCTCCTGGCCATGGCCGCCATCGGCGTGGATCACCCGCTCCACCGGCAGGGGGCGCGGGCTGACCTTGCCGGTGGAGATTTCCACCCGGGCCAGCGAGCGCTCGGTGACCACGGTCAGCTCATCGGGACGGCCATCCCAGCTGCCGGGCAGGATCGCCAGGACCGTGCGGCCGGGGAGGCGGGCCAGCAGCTTCCAGGTTGCCCCCCGGTCGAGGGAGACCACCAGGCCGCAGGAGTCGGCCGAGAATTCCCGGCCGCGCGCCGGATGCCAGCGGAACGGGGCGGCCAGCCCCAGGTAGAGCCGCGCGGGGTCGGCCGGATCGACCCGCACCTTCTCGATGTCGCCATCCGGCATCCCATCGCGGGTCTCGAACGATTGCTCGGCGTGGTCGCCGATCATCCGCTCGGAGAGTACCTCCTCCGGCCGGGGATAGATCAGGCTCCAGCTCGCGCCCCGATCCTCGCTGCGGTAGAGGCCGCTGTTGGCGGCGTAGATCACGTCCGGCTCGCCGGGGGCGAACTCGAAGTCGCTGACCACGGTGCGCAGGTGGAACTGGCGCCAGCTTTGGCCGCCATCGTGGCTGACATAGGCGCCGGTCATGTCGCAGCGGATGAAGATGTGGTCGCGGTCGGCGGGGTTGACGGTCGGCAGGAACTGGCCGCCGCCGCCGCCGGGGCCGAGCACCCGCAAGGTGGTCGGAGCCGCGGAATCCGCGGGTGCGGCGGAACCGGCCGCTTCCTCCCGCCGGCAGCCGGCGAAAGCAGCGAGGCTGAACGCAAGTCCGAGGCTCAGCAGTCGGGCGGACCAGGCAGTCTGCATCAAGTTCTCCTTGAGGGGGGTTGGGAGAGTGATCAATCGCCCCAGCGCCAACGCGACTGGTAGTTCACGATGTCATCCGGCGCTCCGGGCACCCCGCGGGCGGGGCCGCGGAAGGTGCCGCCGCCGAAAGTGGTGACATAGAGCAGCCCCGGCCGGTAAGGATCGAAGATCGGGCGGTAGCTCCACTTGAAGTTGTAGCCCTCGAGCCTTCGCCAGGTGTCCCCGCGGTCATCGCTGCGGAAGATCGCGCTGTCGAAAGTGCCGGCCACGATGGTCGCGGGGTTGTGGGGGTCGATCCCCACGGCGTAGGCGTGGACATCCTCGCGCAGCACCCGTTGCCAGGTGGCCCCGCCATCCTCGCTGCGCAGCACCCCGCCGTAGCGGGCCCGCCAGGGAGCGCCGGAACGGTCCTCCCGCGGCCAGGAGGCCAGGTACATCCGTTGCGGTTGGGAGGGATCGATCACCAGGTCATTGGGGGAGTAAACCCCGGTCGGCAGGGCGACCTTGCTCCAGTTGGCGGCCCCATCCCGGCTGACATACAGCCCGCCATCGATGATGTCGTTCCAGCCGCCGGTGAGCGTGCTGCGGGTCACCAGCAGGAACAGCGCGCCATCCGGGGCGCGGACGATCCGCCAGGCGCAGAGGTTGGCCGGGTCGAGCCCGTTGTTCATCTTCGTCCACCTGTTTCCGCCATCGGTGGACTTGAACACCCCCTGGTTGAAGACGCAGGCGTAGAGGGTGCGGGTGGCGACCGGGCTGGTCGGGTCGACCAGGATATGGGTGGTGATCGCATTGGCGGGCAGGCCCGGGACCGCCTGGCGCCAGGTGCGGCCGCCATCGGTGGAGAGGGTCACCCCGCCGGCGTACCTGCCGTTCTGGATATTGCCCGAGCGCCACATCTTGAGCCGGGGCAGGTCGTGGCAGTTGGACCAGACCGCCCAGAGCTTGTCCTTGACCGTCGGATCGAACTCCAGCCAGTAGCAGGTGTTGATCCATTCCGAGGGTACGCCGGTGACTGTCTGCTTCCAGCTCTCGCCGCCATTGCCGGAGGCGAACATCCCGATATCGGTGCAGGAGACCACCAGGTGCAGGCTGTCGAGCGGGTCGAAATGCACCCCGTACTGGGCGGTGACATTCAGGCCGCGGGTGGAGTAGCTGCCATCGGCGCGGTTGTCGCTGTGGACCTGGGCCCAGTGCGCCCCGCCATCGGTGGTGTGCAGCGCCGCGCCGTAGTTGGTGCCGTAGCAGACATCGGGGTTGGTCGGGCTGACCCCCATGCTCAAGGGGGCCCCGGCCCAGCCGACCCCGTACTGCTGGGTCAGCCAGGAGCCGCTGTAGTTGGAGGGAACGGCCCAGTTCCGGGAGCGCCAGGACCAGCTCCAGTGCTCGCCGGAGTCGATGGTCTTGAAGATCCCGAACGAGGTGGTGGCCTCATCCCAGCCGCAGGAGAGATAGGCCACCCGCGGGTCGCCCTCGCAGACCGCCAGGGCGGTGAGATCGAGCTGGCCGGTGCCGGTGGCCACCCCGGTCATGGTGGAGCGCCAGGTGGCGCCGAGGTTGTCCGAGCGGAAGACCCCGCCGACACTGCCGGCCAACTGGCGGCCGGTCAGCAGGTAGAACGAGCTCGAGCCGCCGGCGACCCGGCCCCCGCCCGCGGCGATCACCGGCAACCCGGGCAGGGTGATCGGGCTGATCGACCCGCCGCTTTCGGAAAAGCGGAAGGCGCTGTTGGCGGTCACCACCAGCCATTCGTTCGCGGCATTCCACCAGCTCCCCGGGAAGATCGCCAGCGGGTCCTCGTCCAGCTCGGGCGCGGCCGCCTGCCAGCTCTGCCCCCGGTCGTGGGAGATCAGCAGCTTGACCTTGCCCAGGTAAGGGGCCTTCTTGGCGACCAGCAGGTGACGGGAATCGGTGGGGTCCACCCGCAGGCAGGAGTAGCCCCAGACCGGGAACTCGGGGTTTTCGGCGGTCTCGTACCAGGCCTCGGCGTGATCGCCGGCCATCCGCTCGGCGATCACGGTGGAGGGCTCGGGCAGCAGCAGCCGCCAGGTGCGGCCGCCATCCTCGCTGCGATAGACCCCGGTGTTGAGCGCGTAGACCACTCCCGGCTGCTGCGGGTCGAAAGTGAACTGGCCGACCACGGTCCGCAGGTTGAAGTTTTTCCACGAGGCCCCGTTGTCGAAGCTGACGAAGGAGCCGGTCATGTCCGAGGCCAGCACGACATGGGTCGGGTCATGGGGATCGACCGCGGGGCTGAACATCGCCCCGCCGCCGCCCATGCCGATCCCCTGCCAGGCGGCCAGGGCCGGGTCGAGGGTCGAGAGGTTGCCGCGGGAGATGTTGACCACCAGCCGGACCGCATCGAGCACAGTGAAACGGCCATCGCGGTCATAGTCGGCCAGCGGGTCGCCCGGGCTGGAAATCCCGATCCGCAGCAGGGCGATCGCATCCGCGAGCTCGACCTTGCCATTGTAGTCCACATCCTCGCGGTAGCTCACCGCGGCGGTCACCGCGGCCGCCAGGGCCAGCCCCGCCACTACCGGCGCCAGCTTGGCAAAAGGTCCGGAGCGCCGCATTACTTATCCCCTTCCGCGACAGCGGCCGGGCAGGCGCGGAACTGATCGCCCCAGCGCCAGCCCAGGTCCAGGTTGGTGATCTCGCCCGGATCGCCCGGGACACCTTGGCCGGGCCGTGGAAGACGCTGCCGCCGAAGGTCATCAGGTACAGCATCCCCGGGTGGTGCGGATCGAACACCGGACGATGGCCCCACTTGAAGCTGTAGCCCTCGATCCGCCGCCAGGTGTCCCCGCGGTCCTCGCTGCGGAAAGCGGCGCTGTCGAAGGTGTTGATGACGATGATCGAGGGATCGGCCGGGTCCAGGTCCGCGCCGAAAACATGGGCATCCTCGCGGAAGACCTGCCGCCAGGTGGCTCCGCCATCCTCGCTGCGGAACAGCCCGCCGCCGCGCTCGACCCTCTCGCGGGGAAGCGGCCAGCAGGAGAGGTACATCACCTGCGGGTCACGCGGGTCGACAATCAGGTCGTTGGGAGCGTTCACCCCCGCGGGCAGCGGGGCGCTCTGCCAGCTCTCGGCCCCATCGCGGCTGAGATAGATCCCGCCATCGACAATCCGGTTGTCGCGCAGGGAGCGCATCACCAGCAGGCAGAGCGTGCCGTCCGGCAGCCGGGTCAGCCGCCAGACCGCCGGCTCCGCGGGCAGGCCATTGGCCTTGAGTTCCCAGTTTTTGCCGCCATCGACCGACTTGAACACCCCACGCTGGACTCCGCAGGCATAGAGCACCCGCGCCTCGGCCGGGCTGTCGGGATCGAGGACGATGTGCGTGCAGACGGTCTTGTCCGGAATGCCAGCAGCGGGTGTCCAGGAGCGCCCGCCATCCTCGGAGAGGGCCACTCCGCCCTCGAAACGCTCGACGAACTTCCCGGAGCGGAACATCTTCAGCCGCGGCAGGTCATGCCCGTTGCCCCACACCGACCACAGCCTGCCCTGGACCTGGGGATCGAACTGCACCCAGTAGCAGGTGTTGATCCAGTGGACCGGGATGCCGTTCAGGCAGTGGAACCAGCCCTTGCCGCCATCGCGGCTCTCGAACAGCCCGATGTCGGTGTAGGCGATGAACAGGTGCTGCGGGTCGAACGGGTCGAAATGGATGCCATAGCAGGTGGTGACATCCAGCCCGCGGGTGGAGTTGGCCGAATCCGGCTGCTCGGTGTTGTAGACCTGGCGCCAGCTCACGCCGCCATCATCGCTGCGGGCGGCCCGTCCATAGTCGGTGGTGTAGACGATGTCGGCATTGGTGGGGCAGATCCCGATCCCGTGCGGGTTGCCGACCCAGCCCCAGCCGTAGGAACGCACGTGCCAGGAGTAGCGGTAGTTGTTGGTGAGCAGGCTGTCGCCATCGGTGCGGTAGACCCAGCGCCAGTGGTCGCCGGCATCATCGCTGCGCAAGACTCCCATGTGGCTCTTGCCATCGGCCGCCGGGTAGCCGCGGTTGGAAAGGTAGAGCACCCGCGGATCGCCCTCGCAGGCGGACATGGTGTTGAAGTACGGGGCATGTTCGGCCGCGGGATCGCACTCCGCCAGCAGGTCGCCATTGGCCGGCTGCCAGGAGCGGCCGCCATCGGCCGAGCGGTAGACCCCGCCGTGGAACTGCCCATCGGCGGCTTTTTCGAACCCGCCCAGGATGTAGCAGAAGTGGCCTCCCTGGCTGTCCCGGCCGCCATCGGCCGCGGCCAGGTTCGCCGCCGGCAGGGCCAGCGCCTCGGGCGCGCCGCCCTCCAGGGGGATGATCGCCCCGGCCCGGTCGGTGATCACGGTCAGTTCGCCGGGAGCGCCGCGCCAGGAGCCGGGCAGCAGGGCCAGCACCCGGGTGCCGGGCACCCGGCCCGCCTCGCGCCAGCTCGCCCCGCGGTCGCGGGAGACCAGCACCTGGCAGGAGTCCGACAGGTACAGCGCGGCCAGGCTGTCGCGGTAGATCACCCCGCTGTAGCGCCCGAGGTAGAGCACCGTGTTGTCGGTCGGCTCGACCCGCACCTTGTGGATGAACGAGGGCAGGCTGTCGGTCGCGGTGACAAACCACTGGGTGGCGTGATCGTTCACCATCCGCTCGGCGAGGATTTCCGCGGGCGCGGGGTAGATCAGCTCCCAGCTTTCACCCCGATCGGTCGTGCGGTAGAGCCCGGAGCCGGTGGCATAGGCCACGCTGGAGTCGGCCGGGTCGAACTCGAAATCCTCGACCACCGAGCGCAGATTGAACATCTTCCAGCTCTCACCGCCATCATGGGTGACATAAGCGCCGGTCATGTCGCAGCGCAGGAAGGCGAAATCGGGGTCGAACGGGCTGACCGTGGGTTCGAACATCGAGCCGCCGCCGCCGGGACCGATCACCGACCAGCCGCTGGAGTCGGCCGCGGACTGAGAGCCGGCCTTCCCGGCGGAGGGCCCGCCGCAGCCGGTCGCCAGGAACACGGTCAGCGCGAACAGCGCCAACAGCGCGGCGGAGAAAAAGCCCAGGGCGTGAAACAGCGGCAATGGCATGGCAATGGCGCAGCGATCCTGTCGGCGAAGCATGTGCTCTCCTGGTGATCGGTCGGGGACACCGGGAACCGGCCAGAGCGCCGGGACCCGGAAGCGAGGGGCAGCGGGAAAAGTTTTTAATTAAAACTAATATCTGTATATTGATCTGCCAATGGAAATCCGACCGCGGCCGCGCGGGGAGCTCTCCGCCGGGCCGCGCTGCGCCAACCATCGAGGAAGGAGGCAAGCGATGAGCCTCGGCATCATCATCCTGGCCCTGCTGTGCGCCGCGCCCGTGCTCTGCGCCGCGGCGGAAGTCGAATCCCTGCGCGAACTGGGGATTCGGGTCGGCCGGCACGAGCCGGGCCCATTGAACGCGATCACCGACCTGCCCGGGGTGCTGGTCGGCCACTGCACGCTGCTCCGGGGCGAGTCGATCCGCACCGGGGTGACCGTGATCCTGCCCCATGCGGGCAACCTGTTCCTGGAAAAGGTCGAGGGGGCGGTGGAGACGTTCAACGGGTTCGGCAAGCTGATCGGCTCGACCCAGGTCAACGAGCTGGGCCAGCTCGAAACCCCGATCCTGCTCACCAACACCCTATCGGTTCCCCGCGCGGCGGATGCGCTGCTCTCCTGGCTGCTGGAGCGGCCGGGGATGGAAGAGGCGCGCTCGATCAACCCGCTGGTGGCCGAGACCAACGATGGCTACCTCAACGAGATCCGCGCGCGGGCGGTGGGCGAGGCCGAGGTCCGGGCGGCGCTGGAGAATGCCCGCGGCGGCCCGGTGGAGCAGGGGTCGGTCGGGGCCGGCGCCGGCACTCGTTGCCTGGGCTTCAAGGGCGGGATCGGCAGCGCCTCGCGGGTGGCCGCGATTGGGGGCGAGCGTTACACGGTGGGGGTGCTGGCCCAGACCAATTTCGGCGGGCGGCTGACTGTCGCCGGGCGGGTGCTGGGAGCGCAGGAGCCGGACCGGGAGGGCTCCTGCATCCTGGTGGTCGCCACCGATGCCCCGCTCGGGCACCGCAACCTGCGAAGGCTGGCGCGGCGGGCGTTCGCCGGGATGGCCCGCACCGGGGCGGATTTCTCCAACGGCAGCGGGGACTACGCGATCGCTTTCACCACCCACCCGGAGTTCCATCACCGCCACGGCCAGGGACCATTGCTGCCGTCCCGGCGGGAGCTGTCCAACGAGGCGGCGGGCGGGCTGTTCGAGCCGTGCGCCGAGGCCGCCGAGGAGGCGATCCTCAACTCGCTGCTCCACGCGACTGCAGTCACCGGGCGGGAGGGCCACCGGGTGGAGGCGCTGGGAGCGGAGCGGCTGAAAGCTCTGCCGGCCCGGGAATGAGGGCCGGGGCCTGGCCTTACGAGTAGCGCTAAGGGTGGCGGCGCGTGCCTGTTGACTGGAAGCGCCTCCGGTGTTAAAGAAATGTCAGCGAGATTTCCCTGCCTTTCCCACGTTCATCCCCGAAAGGATCGTTGCCGATGAAACGCTTGTCCTGTCTGCTTCTGCTGCTTTTGCTGTCCACCGCGGCCATCGCCCAGGAACCCTACGATGTCCTGCCCGCCGAGGACCAGTTCCACGACCAGCGGCTGATGCTGCAGAAGCATTTCTCCCGTCTCAACCATCGTCCCGCCTGGCAGCGCGCGGTCGCCGCGGCCCGGATCCGCGATGAGCGCGACTGGCAGGACTGGCGCGAGCCCCTGCTGGAGAAATACCGCCAGGCCCTCGGGCTGCCCTTCCCGGAGCGCACCCCGCTCAATGTGGAACGGATCGCGGTGATCGACCGCGGCAGCTACCGGATCGAGAAGCTGATCTACTACAGCGTGCCGGAGGTGCCGGTCACCGCCAGCCTGTATGTCCCCCAGACCGGCTCCGGGCCTTTCCCGGGGATCATTGTCCCCTGCGGGCACTCCGAGAACGGCCGCCTGTACAATCTCTACCAGAGTGTCGGGCTGGGGCTGGTCCTCAAGGGCTATGTCGCGCTGGTGTTCGACCCGGTCGGCCAGGGCGAGCGCTACAGCTACCTCGATGAGGCCGGCAAGCCGTTGCTCTACGAGCCGGTGCTCGAGCACTGCTTCCTGGCCAACCCGCTGTTCCTGATGGGCGAGCACCTGATGGCGGTCCGGCTCTGGGATGCGATCCGGGCGATCGACCTGCTGGAGAGCCTGGACTATGTCGACAAGGAGCGGATCGGCTGCACCGGCAACTCGGGCGGAGGGACAGTCACCCTGCACCTGGTCCCGCTGGAGCAGCGGATCAAGGTGGCGGTGCCGACCGGGACAGTCAATGGGCCGGAGATGGGAGTGGGCGGCGGGGGCGCCGGCGATGGCGAGCAGAACCTGACCAACTCGATCCCGTTCGGGATCAGCCACGCCGACCTGATGATGCTGGCCTGGCCGCGACCCTACCGGCTGATCAAGGAGTCCCGCGGCGGGGTGCACACGTTCTCCTGGGAGAGCTTCGTCCAGGCCGAGCACCTCTACCGCACCCTGGGCGCGCCGGAGAAGATGTCGCTGTTCGAGACCGAATGGCCCCACGAATTCTGGCAGTGCGAGCGCGAGGCGATGTACCAGTGGTTCGGCCGCTGGTTCTACGGCCGGGAGGATGACAGCAAGGAGCCGGAGCTGAAGCTGGAGACCGACCAGGCCCTGTGGTGCTCGACGATGGGGCAGATCTATCACGACCGGGAAATGTCGCCGGCCAAGTGGATCCACCAGCAGGCCCTGCGGACCCGGCCGCAGTGGGCCGCGCCGAAAGATCGGCAAGCCCACGCCGCTTTGCGCGACAGCCTGCGGGCTCAGGCGGCCACCTTGCTGAACAATCCGCCGCGACCGGCGGCCCCGACTGCCCGCAAGCTGGGTGAGCTCTCCGAGCCCGGCCTGGCGATCGAGAAGCTGGTGCTGTACCCGGAGGCGGATGTCTACCTGCCGGCCCTGCTGGTCCGGCCCGCCGCGGGGAAAGTTCGGGGCACGGTGCTGGTGGCCGGTCCCGGGGACAAGCACGCGGCGGACAACCTGGCGCTGTCGCGCGAGCTGGCCGGCCAGGGGCTGGCGGTGATGCTGGTCGATCTGCGCGGCTGGGGCGAGACCCGTCCCGATTCCAACGAGCGCGACTTGATGGACAAGTGGCAGTCCCAGACCCTGGGGATCGAGGCCAGCCTGGCCTACGATGGCCTGCGGCTGGGGCGCTCCGTGTTCGCGATGCGGGTGCACGACCTGCTGAGCTGTGTCGATTACCTGGCGGGCCGTCCCGAGCTGGGCGATGGCAAGGTGGCGCTGCTGGCGCACTCCTCGGCGGGGCCATTGGCGCTCTATGCCGCGGCGCTGGACAGCCGGGTCAAAGGGGTGCTGGCCGACTCCTCGCTGGCGACTTTCCTGGAGCTGACCCGGCCGGTGCTCTACCGCTACGGCTTCATCGACTTCCTGCCCGGGGCCCTCGCCCGCCACGACCTGCCGCAGGTGGCGGCGGCGATCGCCCCGAACCCGGTCTGGCTGGCCAACCCGCTGGACTGCCTGAAAGCGGGCAAGGCGGATGCCGCCGCGGACTATGCTTTCGCCGCCGGGAGCTACCGGGCGCTGGGCCAGGCCCAGGCGTTCCAGGTGAAGAGCTACCTGTCCGGGGCCGATCGAACCCGGATCAGCCGGGAGTGGGCGACCGCGGTGTTCGGCCGCAAATAGGACCGCCGGGCTTGATGTTGTGCCGATGTGAGAAAGCTCCAGCCGCCTTGCCGGCTGGAGCTTTCCTGTCATGGCCTTGCCTGCCGGAAAGGCTTCGGGAACTGGCCTTGTGGCGCGGACCCCGGCCGGTATTTCCCCAGAGCGGGTGATGCACTGCGAAGGCTAACGCCTGGGCAGTGGCCGCTGAAAAAGGCACACACCCCGGCCCGCCTGCGGCGGGCCACCCCTCTCGAGAGGGGATCGAAACCGCTATCGTTCAAGCGCTTAGCTCAAAGCTCCGGCCGAAGCCGGACCAAATCCCCCTTAACAAAGGGGGACACCGGGGGTTGTGTTTTTTCCAGTCCATCGGGGGAGACAGGCTCAGCCGCGCTCAGGTCCGGGACTACAGCAGCACCAGCGACAGCAGCAGCGACAGCGCCGCGCCGCACAGCCCCATCAGCCCGGTGGCCGTGGTATAGACCCGGTAGGCGGTGGCCACCGGGATCCCCGCCATCTGCGAGACCACCCAGAAAAAGCTGTCATTGGCGTGGCTGACGGTCATCGCCCCGCAGGCGATCGCCACCACCGCCAGGGCCGGGCCCCAGCCGGTGGTGCCCAGCCCCAGCGGCTCCAGCAACGGCAGCAGGATCGCCGCGGTGGTGATCATCGCCACCGTGCTGCTGCCCTGGGCGCTCTTGAGCGCCGCGGCCAGCAGGAACGGCACCAGCACCCCCGCCTTCCAGTTCCCCAGCAGCGCCTGCAGCGCATCGCTGAGCGCCGAGGAGCGGATCACCTGGCCGAACGCCCCGCCGGCGGCGGTCACCGCCAGCACGATCGCGGTGGAGGCGATCCCCTCCGCCAGCCAGGAGCCGCGGGTGTCTCCGCGCCGGGCCAGGAAAAAGGCGAGCACCAGCCCGAGCCCCAGAGCCGCCACCGGGTGGCCCAGCCCGGAGATCAGCAGGTCCGCGCCCTCGCCGCCGAACTGCGCGCCCTCGATCCGGGCCAGCGAGCCGAGGGTGATCAGCACCAGCGGCGCGAGGATCGGCAGCAGCGAGCGCAGCGCCCCGGGAGTTTGCCGGGGGGCCTGCGCGGTGAGGGGCTGGACCTCGGAGGCCGGAGCGGGGCCATCCGGCAGTTGCTCCCCGGCAAAACGCATCGCCCACCAGTAGCCCACCAGCGCCAGCAGCAGCGCCACCGGCAGCCCGAGGACCACCACCCTTCCCAGGTCGGCGTTCAGCGCCACCGCCGCGGCCACCGGGCCCGGGGTGGGCGGCACCAGACAGTGGGTGGCGTAGAGCCCGGTCGCCAGGCAGACCGCCAGGCTCAGCCGGCCGATCGCGGTCTTGCGGGCCAGGGCCCGGGCCAGCGGCACCAGCACGATGAAGCCCGAGTCGCAGAACACCGGGATCGAGACCACATAGCCGGTCAGGCTCAGCGCCAGCCCGCTGCGCCGTTGCCCGACCGCCCGCAGCATCAGCCCGGCGATCGCCCCGGAAGCCCCGGTGCGCTCCAGGAACACCCCGATCATCGCCCCGAGGATAATCACGATCCCCACTCCGCCCAGGGTGCTGCCGAAACCCTGCTGGATCGCGGCCAGGGTCGGCTCGAGCCCCAGGCCCGAGGCCACTCCGAACGCCAGGGCCGCGCCGAGCAGCACCAGGAAGGCGTTGGCCTTCCAGCGCCCGGTCGCCAGGACGATCAGCACCACCAGCAACAGCAGCACCAGGCCCAGTCCGATTCCACTCACTGTCGACTCCTCGGGAAAGTTGGCCGTAACGGGGGAGAAGGCGAACCGGTCGCCGACCCGGGCAATATAGAGCCGTCCGGAAGCGGCTGTCAACCGCCTCCTGCGGCGAGGGCCATTGCTCGCACGGCTTTCCGGGATGTACCTTTAAGCGATAACCCTTTCCGGGAGGTGCGCGATGTTCGAAGGTCACGTCTGCCCGTGGTGGTGGGCCTACACGTTCGACAACCCGCTGCGGCGGCTGGTGCACCCGCCGGAGAAAATCCTCGGGCCGTACCTGAAGCCGGGGATGACCGCGCTGGATGCCGGGGCCGGGCTGGGCTATTTCGCGATCGCGATGGCGGCGCTGGTGGCCCCCGGCGGCCGGGTGATCGCGGTGGACCTGCAGGACCAGGCGCTGAAGATCCTGCGGCGAAGGGCCCGGCGTCGCGGAGTCGAGGGCCTGATCATGACCCGCAAGGCCGATCCGGCCGACCTCAAGGTCCGGGAACCGGTGGATTTCGCCCTCTCGTTCTATGTCGCCCACGAGACCCGTGACCAGGCGGCCTATTTCCGCCAGATCGCGCTGGCGCTCCGGGCCGGCTGCCAACTGCTGCTGGCCGAGCCCTCGATGCACACCCCCGAGCCCCTCTTCCAGCGGGAAGTGGAGCTGGCCGAGGAGGCCGGGCTGACAGTGGTGGACCATCCCCCGATCCACCTGGCCCGCGCCTGCCTGTTCCGCGCCGGAAAATGACACCAGCGTTCTCGGGGGGAGGGCGGAAACCTTTTGAAAAAGGTTCCCGCCCTCCCCCCGATCCCCCCTCCCACCTTCCCAAACTTTTTGCTGATTCAAGGCCAAAGGTCGATCGATAGCCGTAGGGGCGCGACATGCCACGCCCCGGCAACCGCGCAGGCACGGCACCTGAAGATCGACACCCCCCGGCGGCTGGCGCCGCCACCCCCCTCCAGGGGGGACTGTGCTCGCTTCGCCAGTTGCAAGTTGCGCAACGGGTTGGGTGTAATTCTGTTATTCCCCCGTGGAGGGGGGTGGCCCCGATGCCAATCGGAGCCGGGGGTGTCAATCCGAGGTGTCCTCGGAGGCGATTCGACACTTGGGAGAAAACTAGCGAAAAAGTTTGGGAAAGAGCGAGGGGGCCCGGGGGAGGGAGAAAAACCTTTTTCAAAAGGTTTCCGCCCTCCCCCGGAAAAGAAGAAAAAAAGAGCCGCCCCCGGGCCCGGGAGCGGCTCTCCTGCTGACAGCATCTTTCTTCCGGAAGCTTATGCCCGGAAAGTCTGCTGCACGTACTCGATATTCTTGCGGGTGTCGGCCACCAGGTCCTTGCTGGGAGCGCCGGTTTCCAGCACCAGCCAGCCCTTGTAGCCGATCTTGTCCAGCAGTTCGGCGATCGCCGGCCACTGGAAGTTGTGCTGGCAGGGCTGGCTCATCAGGAAGTCGCCGTTCTTGACATGCACCTGGTGGATGTAGTCCTTGAGCCGGGGGACATCCTGGAGCGGATCGTGGCCATAGTAGGCGCAGTTCCAGGGGTCCATGTAGACTCCCACCGCCGGGGAGGCCACCGCCTCGCAGATCTTGAGGTGCTCATCGGCGCTCATCGAGGTCTCGAGGGCGATGCAGACCCCGAGCTGCTCGGCCCGCGGAGCCATCTCCTTGAGGGCGTTGATCATCCGGCTGAACTCGGCCTCATCCAGCGGGACATTCTTGCGGAACATCGGCAGCAGGATGTCATCGGTGCCGACCGCGGCCGCGACCTCGACCGCGGCGGCCACCCGCATCACTCCCATCGGCTCGCTCTTGAACGGCGCGCCCGGGCCGAGGTCGCCGATCGCCAGCGAGCAGATCTGCATCCCGGTCTGGAGGGCGGCTTTCCGGTACTCGGCCTGCTTCTGCGGGCAGCGCAGGTGCGCTGTGCCATCCTCCGGGTAGAGGATGCTGACCTGGACGCCATCCAGCCCGATCTGGCGGGCCAGCTCCAGCTTCTCGGTGTTGCCGCGCTCGCCCAGGTTCCAGTCGGTCATGCCGATCCTCATCCGGGAGGCCTCGGCCGCGGAGGCGGCGCGGGACTCGCGGACCGAGCCGGCGACAGTGGCGGCCAGGGCGGCCGCCGACCCGGTGAGGAAATCTCTTCTGGTGAAGCTCATGCAGATCCTCCTTGCGGTGATGATGGACCGGCCCCGGGCAAGACCGGTCGCCGAGGCGCGCTGGTCTGGCCCGGGTACGGGTGGCCGCGGGTTACCCCGGCCGCTGTCGAACCCGTTGATCGCTATGACTAATATCACCGGGGCGCGAGGGTGTCAAGCCTAATCGCCACGGCCGGTCTGTTCCCGGCGGCCCTTGCCCCCGGCCGTCCCGCAGCTTATTTTATGATCGTGCCGGACCGCGCGGATTTTTTTGGGGGGCCCCCGGAGCGCCACCAAAGACCAGCTACTTCTCCCTTCACTTTCCTCAAGTTTCCAGGGAGGTCGGATGTACAGGAAAATCGTCATCGCGTGCTGTTTCGCCCTGTTCCTGGCGGTGCTGCTGCTGCCCTCGGCCTGCTGTCGCCGGCAGCCGGTGGTGGCGGAACCCGCCGCAGCCGACTCCGCCGCGGCCGGCGCCCGTTTTGTCGTGCTGGACCCGGGCCATTTCCACGCCGCGCTGATTTTCAAGCGCTCCGGCTATGAGGGGGTCTCTCCGCAGGTGGGGGTTTATGCCCCGGTCGGCGAGGATTATGTCGACCACATGGCCCGGGTGATCCCGTTCAACACCCGTCAGCAGGACCCGGCCGCCTGGCGCTACGACAGCTACCTGGGTCCGGACTACCAGGAGCGGATGCTCGAGCGGGAGCAGCCCGGGTCCGCGGTGGTGCTCTCCGGGCGCAACGACCTCAAGATCGACCGGATCCTGGCCTCGGTGCAGCACGGCTTCCATGTGATCGCCGACAAGCCCTGGCTGATCGAGGCCGCCAAGCTCCCATTGCTGGAGCAGGCGATCGCCGCGGCCCAGGCCGACAGCCTGGTGATCATGGACATCATGACCGAGCGTTTCGAGGTCACCACCCAGATCCAGCGCGAAATTGTCGGTGACCGCGCCCTGTTCGGCGAGCCGGCGCCCGGCACCCCCGAGGACCCGGCGGTGGTCAAGCAGAGCGTGCACCACCTCTCCAAGCAGGTGGCCGGCGTGCAGCTCAAGCGGCCCTGGTGGTTCTTCGACACGACAGTCCAGGGCGAGGGACTGGTCGATGTCACCACTCACCTGGTGGACATCATCTTCTGGACCCTGTTCCCGGAGCAGCCGATCGACTGCGGCCAGGAGCTCGAGCTGGTCTCCGCCGAGCGCTGGCCGACCGTGCTCAGCCGCGAGCAGTACGCCCGGGTGACCCAGACCGCGGACTTCAACCCGCAGCTGGCGCTCAACGCCGCGGGCGGGCTGGATTATTTCAGCAATGGCAAATTCGTCTTCAAGGTGCGGGGAGTGAGCGCGCTGGTGCAGGTGGTGTGGAACTTCGAGGCCCCGGCCGGCGGGGGCGACACCCACTACTCGCTGATCCGCGGCACCCTGGCCGAGGCGCTGATCCAGCAGGGGGCCGAGCAGAGTTACCGGCCCGAGCTGTACGTCCGTCCCGCTCCCGGCGCCGACCGCGCCGCGCTGGGCTCCGCCCTGCAGTCCCTGGTGGAGCGCCTGGCCGCCGACCGGTTCCCGGGGATCAGCCTGGTCGAGGAGGGCCGTCAGTGGCGGATCGAGATTCCGGCCGAGCTGCGGGAGGGGCACGAAGCCCACTTCGGCCGGGTGGCGGACCGCTTCCTGGCCGGTGTCAATGGCGAGCCGGCGCCGGACTGGGAGTACCGCAACCTCTACGCCAAGTACTTTGTCACCACCAGCGCCCTGGAACTGGCGCGCCGGCAGGGTGTGGCCGCGAGCGGAAAATGACCTCCGGGCGGCCCTCGGTCAGCTTCCTGATGCCGGTCTACAATGCCGGGCGTACCGTGCTCAGCGCGGTGCGCTCGGCTTTTTTTCAGCGCGGGGTGCCGCCGGAGGCGCTGGAAGTGGTGGCGGTCGATGACGGCAGCACGGATGGCAGCCTGGCGCTGTTGCGGGAGCTGGCCGCCCGCGAGCCGCGCCTGCGGGTGGAGGCCGCTCCCCACCAGGGATTGGTGGCGGCCCTGGCCCGCGGGCAGGCCCTGTGCCGGGGGGAGTTCATCGCCCGGCTGGATGCCGATGACCTGGCCCGCCCCGACCGGGTGGCCGAGCAGCTCCGGCTGATGCGAGGCGAGCCGCGGCTGGGGCTGGTCGGCTGCCGGGTGCGCTATTTTCCGCGAAAGATACTGCTGACGGGCCTCACGCACTACGAGGACTGGCTCAACAGTCTGCTAGCGGAGGGCGATAGCCCCGCGGAGAGCCATGCCCGGCTCGCGCGCGAGCTGTTTGTCGAGTGCCCGCTGGCCCACCCGACCTTTTTCCTGCGAGGAGCGGCCCTGGAGCAGGTCGGCGGCTACCGCGATTTCGCGGGCCATCCCGAGGACTACGACCTGCTGCTGCGGCTGGTGGCGGAGGGCTGGTGGCTCGGCGGAGTGCCGCGGGTGCTGCACTGCTGGCGCGAGCACCCGGGAAGGGCCTCCCGCACCGACCCGCGCTACTGCGAGGAATCGTTCCGCGCGCTCAAGCTGCACTGGCTGCTGCGGCTGCGGCTGGAGGGTGGGCGGCGCCCGGTGTCGATCTGCGGGGCCGGGCCGGTGGGCAAGCAGTGGCTCAAAGTCCTGCAGGCCGCCGGGGTGGAGGTGCGCTACCTGCTGGAGGTCAACCCACGCAAGCTGGGCAAGCGCATCCACGGGGTGCCGGTGATTCGGGCCGAGGAACTGGCGGACCAGCCGCGGGAGCCCGGGCTGATCCTGGGGGCGGTGGGCCAGAAGGGTGGGCGGGAGAGCACCCGCCGCAGCCTCGACCCGCTGGGCCTGCGCGAGGGCGAGGACTACCTGCTGCTGGCCTGAGACCAATTCGACAGCAAAGGCAACTGATCCGGGGGGAGGGAGGAAACTTTTTGAAAAAAGTTTCCTCCCTCCCCCCGGACCCCCTTTCCACTTTCCAAAACTTTTGGTGATTGTAAAAGTTTTTCCCCAGAGTTAATATGGAAGAATGACTCTCACAGCCTTTGAAGCCCTAGTCAGGACTGAACATGCAGCGCGGCTGTACTTCAGCAAACTCTGCTGGAGCGGCCGTCGTCGGTTTTGCATGCGCTGTGGCAGCTCTGACGTCTACAAAAAGAAGGGCTCGGCCGGCTACCGCTGCAACAGCTGCCGGTATGATTTCCACAGCTTTACCGGCCGCTGGATCAACCGGCTGAACATCAGTTGCCGCCAGTGGCTGTGGCTGACGAAGCTCTTCGAACTGGAGCTGTCGGCTCGCAAGATCGCCCAGCAGATCGAACTGAGCTACCCGACCGTGCTCAAGGCGATGACGCTCATCCGCCTGGCGATTGTCTCAGCCAACGGGGAGCTGGACGAGTTCCTGGCCGGCGAGATCGAGATCGATGAAGCCTACTTCGGCGGCAAGCGCAAGGGCAAGCGCGGCCGTGGCGCTGCCGGCAAGGTGCCGGTGCTGGGCATCCTGGAACGCAACGGCCAGGTCAAGGTCGAGGTGTTGCGGGACCTGACCGCCAGGACGCTGCTGGATCTGACGGTCAAGACCGTGCGCCGCGGCTCGATCATCTACACCGACAAGTACAGCGGCTATGACTCGTTGATGTGCTGTGGCTACCGGCACCTGAGCATCGACCACAGCAAGCGCTTTGCCAACGGCAAGGTCTACATCAACGGCATCGAGGGCTTCTGGAGCTTTGCCAAGGAGCGGCTGATCAAGCACCACGGCGTCTCCAAGCAGCGCTTTCCGCTGTATCTGAAAGAGATGGAGTTCAGGTACAATCATCGCCACCAGGAGCTGTTTGGATTGATCACCGGCTACCTGGCCAGCTTTGAGCCCGACTACGCTGCTGCTTGCTCAACCAAGGACCTGACCTTGACAGACTGACACCGCCAAGACTACTGTCAATCACCCCCAGCTTGGGGAAAATCTTTTATAATCACCAAACTTTTTCGCTAGTTTAATGCCGGATACGGACAGCGTGTCAGGATGAGCGCCACGGAGGCTCTTCGGCCCGGAAGTTGTCCGCGCCTCACTCTTCCGGAGGCGGGCCCAGACGCAGCGCCAGCTCGGCCACCCGGCGCCCCAGGCTGCGGGCGGTCTCCAGCCCTTCGGGGTCCAGCTCGCCGACCGCGGCATCGCGCCAGAGCGTGGCGCCGAAATGGGCCTTGGGAGGTCCATCGCCGACCACGATCATGTCCTGGATCAGCATCGCGGCGTGGACCGCCTGGATCGCGGTCTCCTGGCCCCCATTGCGCGATCCGCCCACCGCCAGCACCCCGCCCACCCGGTCCCGGAACAGGAACCCCTGGCGACGGAACGGCAGGCAGCGGTCGAGGAACAGCTTGCACTGGCCGCTCATCGAGCCGAAATAGACCGGGGTGCCGATGATCATCCCGGCGATCTCCGGGTCGGCCAGCAGGGGGATCTGCTCGGCGAACCAGTCGTCCTGGGAGCAGGTGAGCAGCTCGCGGCAGCCGCCGCAGTCGATGCAGGGGTTGATCTCCTGGCCCGCCAGCTCCAGCAGCTCGGTCTGGAGTTCCGGGCTCACCGAGCGGGCGGCCTCCAGGCAGGCCTGCATCGCCTGCCAGGTCAGGCGTCCCGCCTGGGCGCTGCAACTGATACCGAGGATTTTCATCGTGCGGCCCATCCTTCTGTCCCAACGGGCTCGAATGGCAGTGGTAGCGAGAGTGCGGTTGTCAGCTAAAATATAAGCCACCGGGCGGCGGATCAAAGCTTTTCGGCGGGAGTCCGCCAGAATGGAATTGACTTCCCGCGGGATGGCGATTATCTCATTGCGGACAGCGTTCGACCATTAGCAGCCATCCCAAGCGAGACCGGAGGTCAGATGGACAGCGGCATTCAGCATCCCGAGCGGCGGAAAGTCCCGCGCCGGCCGGTTCACGCCGGGGCGGAGTTTTTCGTGGATGCGGACATCATCGAGGCCGAGACGGTCGACCTCTCGGAGCGGGGAGTGCGCTTCAAGCTCGAGGAGCCGCTGACCATCTTCCTGCGGATGCGCCACGAGGGACAGACCATCGACCGCCGGGCGCGGATCACCTGGGCGCAGCAGGATGAGCAGGGGCGGATGGACTACGGCTTCGAGTTCGTGCCGGCAGAGGAGGGGCTGATCTAACGCCCGCGGTTCATCGGCAGGGAGAAAAGCGAGAGCCCCCGTCCGCGCGGCGGGGGCTTTTTTTGTCCGCCGGCCGGCCCGGGCTGTCTATTTTCGCACTGCCGGCCGCACGATCTGCTCGATTCCGCACGGCCCGGGAACCGAGCTGAAAGGCCGATTCAAAGGAACCATATAGGAAATACCGACTTGCCCGCCGCCCGGGAAACTGGCATTGCCCTTGCTTCATGCTGTCGCCAGCAGACGCGGCAGGGAAAGCCGCGAGCAGTGTCGGGCGCAGGCGGAAGGCCCGGGGGACTCGTGATCCGGGGGGTGAAGCGGGTTCCCAGGCCGGCAGGTGCGGCGAGCGGTCAGGCAGGACCGACAGGGCGGGGTTCCGGACAGCGCTCGGACGGGCTGCCTCCCATCGGGAGGCGGTCAGAGGAGGACCGGAGGGATCCGGTCCTCTTCCTTTTGGTTCATCCGTACATTTCGGGCAGATGCAGCGGGGGAGACCGGCCCCGGCCGGCTTGGCAATATCTGAAGCTTTACAGGGTTTTCTATTTTTTGTGACCAAGTAGCAAAAAGTCTGAAGCCAAGGCCGCGAAGCTGGAGGGCAATCTCCAGCTCTTTGTTAATCCCGTAAATCCTTCGGATTTTTCTACTTCTGTGACCAGAAGTAGCAAGAGTCTGGTTTATTGTAGTCAAGCATCTGTGATTGCACCTTGCCCGACTCTGGTGATTTGAGGGTCTCGAACCGAGCCCTGACCTTGCTTCATGCGGGCTAAGGTGCAAGCGGGGCGCTAGTTTGCTTTTGATGAAGGTCGACTTTCGTCGCCTTGATGACTCTTGCGGTAGTCACCCCGCTCCCATTCGGAACAGCTTCTGGTTATGCCGCTTGCGTCAGTTCTGCTTGCTGCGTTGCCAGATATTGGCTTTGGGTGCGCACCAGGGCCAGCATGATGCCCAGCAGCTTGCGGGCGATGGCAATCAGGGCCTTGAGGCGAGGCATCCCCTTGGCTAGATGCCGCTGATAGCACTGGTGCATGATGCCCCCCTGGCGAACCGTGTTCAGGGCGGCAAAAAAGAGCAACTTGCGCAGCAGCGGCCGCCCGCGTTTGGAGATGCGGCGTTGCCCCCGGTGCTGACCGGAGCTGAGCTCGAACAGGTCCAGACCGGCCAGCTTGAGCAGCTCTTTCTGGCTCTGGAAATGCCGGAAGTCACCGACTTCACCGATCAGGCCGGCCACTGTCACCGGGCCGAGACCCTTCATCGACAGCAGCAGGCGGCTGTAAGGGATTTGTTCCAGTTGCCGGGTCATCTCGGCTTCCAGCCTCTCGACCAGGCGCTCACCGGCCTCGATGGCCTCGAGGATCGCCTGAATCTCCAGGCTCAGGCCGAGTCGCCCCTGGCGGATGCCGACCGAGTTGCCGGCGGCCTCGAACAGCGCCTTAGCCTTGGCCGGTCCCAGCTTGCCGCGACTGATCCGGTTCAGAACCTGGACCAGGGACTCCCGGCCCAGCGCCACCACGTCCTCAGGGCTTGGATGATGCTGCAGCAGATAGCGAGCGCTTTTGGTCTTGAGGTCCTTGAGCACCTGCAGCAACTCCGGAAAGCTGATGAACACCAGCTCGTGCAGCTGGTTGAACAGGGCGGTGCGCCGCCTGATCGCCCGCTCCCGGGCTTGGGTGAGCCGCCGCAGTTCCGCGGCCGCCCCTTGCGGAATCACCACGCTCAAGGCATGGCCCAGCTGGATGATGTCGGCGATCACCTTGGGGTCCTTTTGATCGGTCTTGTTCGGCGAGTTGCCGCAGAGCTCCTTGACGTGCTTGGTGTGCATCGGGTTGACCTGCACCAGTTGCACCGGCTTGTGCTGGAGAAAATGCATCAGGAGTTCGGCATAGGGTCCGGTCGACTCGAAGCCAAGCACGATCTTCTCCAGACCGTGAGCTTGCCGGGTCTCTACCAGCAGGTTCCAGAAGCGGCTGAACCCGCCAAGGTTATTGGCAAAATCAGCAGGCTTGACTTCGCTGTGGTCAGGGCAGCGGGCATAGCCGGAAAAGGAATCCTTCCCGATATCCACTGTTGCCAACAGGGTGTCACTGCTGATAAATTTGGGCTTAATCGCTTGAGACTTTTTCATGGCTATACCCTCCGTTTCTCTTGGATTGACCAACTTGCCAGGAAGGTTATCCAAGAAAGGGTATAGCCTTTTTCTTGCAAACGCCACAAAGCTCACCGCCTTCTGGAATATAGCAAGCTTTTGAAGCCAAGGCCGCGAAGCTGAATAAGCTATCAGCTCTTCAATGGGCAGTCGGTGTGCTTGAGGGATAAGCCGCTCCTTCGAGGTCGCCGCGTTTCGCGCCGAATACCCTGGCGCTGCAACGCCATGGCCTGCCGGGCTTCGGCATTCCATGGCTGCCGCGATGGAAATTGCGCGGCAATGACACCGCTGTCTTTGCCTCCAGCCGCGGCCCGAAAAACACCGCCACACCCCATCAGTAATCCCTTTCTTCAAGGCTGATTTCATGCTTCGTTGAATGGGATTGGGCCGTAGCGTCCGGCCGGACGCCCCTATGGCAGGGGATATGATCACTGCGGCTGGAGGGAAATGATCCCCACTAGCGAAAAAGTTTGGGAAAGTGGGAAGGGGGACCGGGGGGAGGGCGGAAACCTTTTTCAAAAGGTTTCCGCCCTCCCCCCGGAAACGACTTGGGATTATTCCGCCGCGGTGGCGGTGAGCGAGAAGCTCACGGTGCGGGTCGCGCCGCCGATGGTGGTGGTGGCCTCGACCGTGATCGCCCCCTCGGCGTTGGGAGTGGCGGTCGTGGCGGCCGAGCCATCGGCCCCGGTCAGCAGGGAGAGCTCCGAGAGCGCGACCGAGCCGGCGGTGACCCGGAAGCTCACCAGGGCCCCCGGCACCGGGTTGCGATACTGGTCGAAGACCAGCACCTTGAGCGGGTTCTTGAAGGCGGTGCCTGCCGCCGAGCTCTGGCTGTCCCCCCCGGCGAGCAGGAACTCGGCCGGGGCATCCGGCAGGACCTGGATCGTATAGGTGACCGGCGAGCCCTCGAGCTGGCCATTGGCGGCCGCGATCTCCATCGTGCCGGCTTTGGTCGAGAGCTGGTCGA
This sequence comes from Candidatus Glassiibacteriota bacterium, assembly GCA_963752515.1. GTDB lineage: Bacteria > Gemmatimonadota > Glassbacteria > GWA2-58-10 > GWA2-58-10 > CAVVYO01. The sequence continues at coordinate 339,714 of CAVVYO010000003.1, forward strand.
TGGCGACCGCCGCCAGGCCGTTGATGTCGGTCACCCGCGCGGGAGCGGCGATCGTTCCGCCGCCGGGGGTCTGGCCGATCAGGTAGCTTACCGCCACCCCGGCCACCGGGTTGCCGTGGGCATCGGAGGCGAACACCCCCAGCCCGGAGAGCGGACGGCCGGCGATGCCGGTCAGTTCCTGGCTGCCGGTGGGGGCTATCGAGGATGCGGCCCCGGGCACCCCGGTGGCGTAGAACAGCACGCTGTCCTGCGAGCCATCGGCGAACACCGCCACCGCGACCACCAGGTTGTTGTGGCGGATGAGATTCAGGTCGTCCGGACCGCCGGTGCGGGTGCTTAAGGTAAGCCGCACCGCCGCCAGGCCATCCTGATCGGTGCGGGCCTGGAGCCTTCCGGTGCCGCCCGGTTCCAGCCCGGGCTCATCGGTGAGGCCCGCATCGCCGCCGGGGCTCAAGGATTCGAACAGCACCGGGAAATTGGCGATCGGCGCGCCGAGGGTGTCGGTGCCGGAGCCGCGGCGCAGGGTGTCCACCACCCGCACCACCAGCGGCAGGGGCAGGGCGCTGGCCACCGCGTACTGGCCGCCATCACCCTGGAAGTTCCCGGACATCACCACCAGCCGGCTGGCGGTGTCGCGGGCCGGCCGCGCCTCGGCATGGACCGCGACATGGCGCACGGTGCCATCCGGCAGGCGGACCTCGGCGGTGAGATCATTGTCCAGGTCCGGGCCGGGGCCGAGCTGCCAGGTCACCACCGCCAGGCCCTCGGCATTGGTGGTGACAGTCAGCAGGACCACCTTGGATGGCGAGGGGTCCTGGCCCTCGGGGGCCAGGCTGCCACCTCCGCGGGTGATGGTGAAGGTGACGCCGGCATTGGGGACCCGGTGGCCGCTGTTGTCGAACACCGCCACGGTCACCGGCAAAGGCAGGATCGCGCCCACCTCGGCCTGCTGATCCAGGCCGGCCATCACCGCCAGCGAGTCGGGCTGGGCCGCGGCCGGGTCCCGCGACAGGGCGCGCACGGTAAAGGTAAGCTTGTGCAGGATCCCGTCCGGGTCGATGAAATGGGCCTGGAGCCGGTTGGTCCCGGCCTGGGGGCCCATCGTCCAGTAGGCGGTCGCCAGGCCGTTGTTGTCGGTGAGGGTCGTGCCGCCGATGGCCGCGCCGACAGTCCCGCCGCCCTCGATCACGGTCCAGACCACGCTCACCCCGGCGATCGGCTTGCCGGCGGTGTCCAGCACCTGGACCACCCGCGGGTCGGTCAGCCGCTCACCGGTATAGCCGACCGTGTCCTGGCCGGGAGAGCTGACCGCCAGGATGTTGGCCGGGCGGGCGGAGCTGGTGTCGCCGGGGATCGGGTCACCGCCTCCGGCAGCCGAGGCGGCGGCGGTGAAAGTGACCGGCGAGCCCTGCAGCGCCCGGCTGTCCGGCCCGGTGGCGATGGCCTCGACCGTGTAGCTGCTGTCGAGGGCGCCGCCGAGCACCAGGTAGACCGCGGTCAGGCCGCTGGAGTTGGTGACTGTCGCCAGTTCGCGCTCGCCGCCGGCCAGGTTGCCGGAGAACGAGGTCACCCGGAAGCGGACAGTGAAGGCCGGGACCGGTCGGCCCTCGCCGTCCAGCACCTGGACTGTCAGCGGCTGGCCCAGGCGGGCCAGTCTTCGCCCGACCTGGTTGTTGCCGGAGACATACTGCAGCTTGCCCGGCCGGTCGACTGTCATCGTCGGCGCGCCGGAGTCATTGTCGCAGGTCGCGGCCAGCAGCGCGGCGAGCAGCGCCGCGAGCGGCAGGAACAACGAGCGAGCGTTCTGTCTGGTGCGGGCGCGCATGGTCAACCTCCCGGCCTGGGGTCGGGGATGAGCTCGGTTCCCGCTTCGCCGGGATTGATGATCCGGGCGGTGATGATGATCACCAGCTCCTCCTCGTCGATGACATCCTTATCGTAGCTGAACAGGCGGCCGACCAGGGGGATGCGTCTCACCCCCGGCACGCCGGTCTGGATCTTGGTGTCGCTGCGGACAGTCAGCCCGGCGATCGCCCCGCTGGCGCCATTCTCGAGCAGCAACCGGGTGTTGGCCTCCTGGGTGCGGAAGAACACCCCGTCCGCCCCGCTCTCGGCGTCCGAGTTCTCGGCCAGGATCTGGATCATGATCTTGTTGTCCTCGGTGATCTGCGGGGTGACCTCGAGCTTGACCCCGGTCTCGACAATCTGGGCGGTGATCCGCGGCATCCCGGCGGGATTGCCGAGGGAGGAGGCGCCGTAGTCGACCACCCGCAACGGGGTGCGCTGGCCGACCAGCACCTTGGCCGGCAGGTTGTTGAGGGTGGTGATCACCGGGCGGGCGACAGTGCGGGCCTGGTTGCTGTTCTCCAGGGCGCTGATCATCGCCGCCAGGTTGATCCCCTTGCGGACTGTCCCCACCGCGACATCGGCATAGGGGTCGATCAGCTCGCCGGCCCCGCGGGTGTTGACCTCGAGGCGGGTGTCGGTCAGGGGATTGGAGGAATTGCTCAGCCGCCAGTCGATCCCCAGCTCGCGCAACTTGCGCTGGTTGATGAAGGTGAGCTGGACCCGGATTTCCACCTGGCGGGTCTCGCGGTCGAGCTCCTCCAGGACCGCGGCGATCTGGTCGAGCCGACCGGGGATGTCGATCACCAGCAGGGAGTTGCTGCCCTCATCGGCCTGGAGACGGCCGCGCTCGCTGAGCAGGGCGGCCACGGTCGGCCCTATCTCGGCGGCCTTGTGGTAGCTCAGGCGGTAGAGGCGCGAGATCAGGTCCTCGAGCTTCTCGGTGGCGCGGAGGTTCTCGATGGTGTCGACATTGAGGATCCCCTCCTTTTCCCGCACCGACAGGCCGTTGTTCTCCAGCAGCGAGTAGAGGGCCTTGTCCCAGGGCTCCTCGGCGATCCGGGCGGTGATCTTGCCCTGGACGTTGCGGCTGGCGATGATGCTGGTCCCGCTGAACTCGGAGAACGCCAGCAGCACGCTGCGGATGTCGGCCTCGTGGAAGTCGACATTGATCCGGCGGGCCTCCGGCCGCAATGGCGGCGCCTCGGCCCGCGCTGTCCCGGCGATCGCCAGGCCCATCAGCAGCGCGGCGAGGAGCGTAGCGTGTCGCGAAACGAGTCGCGCCATCAGCCGGCTTCGGCGCCTGCCGCCCGGCGCGGGGGTGATCCGCAGAACTGCCATCGCATCCTCCGTGGAGAAAGTCGGTACAACCCCGGCTGCCCGGGATCAGTGGTCGGTTTCGGCAGCGCTCTGCCGGGCATCCCCGCCGGCGGCGGGCGCGGCGGAAGCCTGGCTCGCCGGAGTGTCGGTCAGCGGCTTGAGCTCCTTGACAATCTCGCTCACCCGGCCGAAGCGGTTGACCCGGAAGACCACTCGACCGGGGCGGACCGCCACCAGCTGCGCCCCCTCGAAATAATCCCCCTCGCGCAGCAGCAGGTTGACCTCCTGGGAGGCCTGGCCCCCGGCGGAGGATCGGCCGGCGGCCTGCTGGGCCTCGAGGCTGACCGTGAAGATCGCCACCCCGGGGCGGCCCGACCCGTGCAGTACGCCGCAAAGCTCGAGCTGGCCCAGGCCGTAGCCCGGCCCGGCCGCCTGGGCCGAGAAGGGCAGGTTGAACGGGTCCTCGCGGGTGGTCCGGGGGTAGGCGAAGCGCTCCCGCAGCCGGAGGTAGTCGCCGGGGCTGGGCAGGACGGCCGGGGCGGAATCCGCGGGGGCCGCGGCGCTGTCCGGGGCGACCGCGGCGCTGTCGGCCGCCGGCCGGGCGCGCAGCGCGGGCGCGGCCAGCAGCAGGGTCGCCAGGACGATCAGGTTGAGCCGGCCTCGCGGCATCTCACTTCTCCTTGGCGGGTTGCCACCCCGGGGGGGCGGGAATCATCAGGTAAGTGGTCAGGGTGCACTCGGCCAGCATCGTTTCCTCGGGCTGGCGCTCCTGGCGGGTCTCCCGCACGATCTCCACCCCTTGCGGCCGGACGATCCGTCGCAGGGCGGCCACCTCGGACAGGAACTGCGCGGCCTGGTGGAAACCGCCGCGCAGGCCGAGCCGGTAGGACCGCTCCTGGTAGAACTCATGCTGCACCGGGCCCTGCGGCTCGAAACGGGTGAACTCCACCCCGCGCTCGCGGCCCACCAGGCTGATCTCCTCCAGCAGCGCGGGCAGGCCCTCACGCTCGGGCAGCAGGCTCTCGACCATCGCGATCTCGCGCTCCATGCGCTCCAGCTCCCGGGCCAGCTCCAGGGTGTCGGCGCTGGCCGCCACCGCCTGGGCGGCGCGCAGCTCCAGCTCCTGGCGCTCGACCTCGGCCGCGAGCCCGGCCAGTTCCGCGGAGCGGGGCTGGAAGACATAGGTATAGAAGAAATACAGGCCGCCGGCCGCCAGCAGCAGCACCAGCAGGGCTTTCTGGACTTTCGGGTTACCGGTGTCGATCGCCATCTTCACGCGCTCGGGGGTCGGGGTTCGCGGTCGCGGCTGGTCAGTTCTGCTCCAGGGCGCCGAAGTCCTCCAGGAATACATCCCAGATGCGGTAGGTCTTGCCGGTCTGGAAGGTGAAGCCCGCGCCGAGGTCCTGCATCCCGCCCTCGGGGGCGACCATCAGGATCCGCATGCTCTCCTCGACATACTGCGGGGTGATGTCGAACGGCCCGCCCCCATCGGGATAGCTCAGGTTGAAGCGGGCCTCATAGCGGCCGTTGCGGTCGGTGGTGACGAAGATGTCGGGGATCACGGCCGGAGTGCCGCTGTCCTCGCTCTTCTCGATCAACACGGTCACCCCGGGCACTCCGACCCGCTGGGTGCGGGACTGGAAGACGAAGCCGTTCACTGTCACCAGGTTGCCCGCATTGACATTCTGGTGGCTGTCGCAGGCGACAATGCCGAGAGCGGCCGCTGTTAGCAGAAGCGCAACGAGTGGCCGGAGCGCGATGCGGAAATGTCGAGCAGCCATGATGGTCCTCACCGGGAAGGTTGCGGCGGCGCCTGACGCTACTTTTTGGGGGCCGCCTGAGTCGTGTCCGCCGGTTGGTTGAGCGCGCAGCCGCACTCGATGATGTAGTACATGGTCTCCAGCTCCCCGAACAGCTTCTCGGTGGAGCTGACCAGCTCGACCTCCGTCAGCAGCTCCGAACGCTGGAGATTGGCCAGCAGCTGGCTCAGCAGCAGGTTGTCCATGGTCGTGCCCTCGATCCGCAGGCGCAACTGCGGGAAGGGGGACAGCTCGGCGATGCTCTCCAGCCAGGTGTAGCGCGGCAGGGCGGTGCTGACCTCGTCCAGGATCCGCGGCCAGAGGAAACGGTTGCGGTCGAGCTGGACGATCAGCTCCATCCGGCGGCGCACCTCGATGTTGCGGGCCTTGAGGGTCTCGATCCGGCTGAGCACCTGGTCGAGGCGGGCCTGCTCGAGCCGGAGCTGTTGGCCGCGCTCCGCGAGTCCGGCCTGGCGCTGGCCGAGCCAGAAGAACGAGGCCCCGACCAGCAGCAGGGTCAGCACCCCGACGCTCACCGGCAGCATCAGCCAGGGATCGAGCCGCCGCGGGCCCATCCGCGCTGCCTGCCGCGGCCGCCCCTGCGGCTCCGGCTTGCGCACCGGCCGGGCTTTCCTGATTTTGTTGCGTTTTTCGGGCGGCAGCAGGTTGACCTTGATCATGCCCGGTTCCTTAGAGGGTGTTACGAACTCTGGGTCGGGTATTTAGGCGGTGCGGCCGGCAAAGGCACACACCCCGGCCCGCCGCAGGCGGGCCACCCCTCTCGAGAGGGGATCGAAACCGCTATCGTTCAAGCGCTTAGCTCAAAGCTCCGGCCGAAGCCGGAACAATCCCCCTTACCAAAGGGGGACACCGGGGGTGGTGTTCTTTCCCACTGCTGAGTTCATCACACCCGCTGGAATGAGCGGCCGGTCGGGGATCAGCCCGGCAGGCGCAGGCCCAGGCCGAGGGCCAGCATCAGGGCGGGGGCGACCCGCTCCGGGGGCTCGGCCTGGAACAGCCCCGGCCGGAAAGCGATCCGTTCCAGGGGGTTGGCGATCTGGGTGGGCACTCCCACCCGGTCCTCGAAATAACGGTCCAGCCCGGGGATCGCGGCGCAGCCTCCGCCCAGGTAGATCCGGGCGATGCTGCCACCCTCCGCGGTGCTCTCCAGAAAGGCGGCGGCGCGGTTGACCCCGATGATCACATCATCGAGCAGGCCGCCGAACAGCAGGCTGAGGTCGAGGGCGGCGGCGGTGGCCACGGGCGCGGCGCCCTCCCCGCCGTTCTGGCCCAGCAGCGCCAGGTAGGCCTCATCCTCGCTCACCCCGGCCCGGCCCATGATCAGCTCCACCAGGTTGCGCCCGCCCACCGGCAGGTTGCGGGTGAGGATCGGCAGGCCGCCCCGCACCAGCCCGAGCTGGGTGCTCTCGTGGCCGAAATGGACGATCGCGTGACAGCCCTCGGAGGGCGGGTCGCAGCCGGCCTCCAGGGCGTTGAGCAGGGCGAACGTGTCCACGTCCATCACGATCACCTCGCAGCCGGCCTCCTCCAGCAGCGCCAGGCGCTCCTCGATCAGGTCGCGCTTGGCGGCCACCAGCAGGACATTCATCTGGGGAGAGTCGGCCTGCGGGTCCAGCACCTGGTAGTCGAAGCTGATCTCGGCGAGCGGGAACGGCACGTGCTGCTCGGCCTCCCAGCCGATCACTTTCTGCAGCTCCTCGCCGGTCATGCGGTCGATCTGGATGGTCTTGATGATCACCTCGGCCCCGCTCAGGGCCAGATTGACCTGGCGTCCCGCCACCTGGCAGGAGTCGAACAGCACCGCCAGGGCCTCCACCACCGCCGCCCGGTCCTGGATGCGTCCGCCGCGGATCGCCCCGGGCACCAGCTCGGTCACCCCGTAGTTGACCAGTTGGGGAAATTTGCCGGAGTGGTCGACCTCGGCCATCTTCAACGAGTAGGAGCCCAGGTCGAGGCCGATCACAGTGGCGGAGGACTTGCGCTTGAAAAGCATCGCTACTCCAGCAATGGTAAGGGTTTCATTGAATTTTGAGCGAGTATACCACGCGGCGCGAGTGGTTGTCAAGCACGGATAAGGGGTGAAAACTCAACAAAAACATCTCGATTCGGTTATCGTGGCACCGGATTCCGGCACAATTGCAACGTTAATATTGTCTTATGCGTATTATTGCAGGATGGCCGATAGCGCCGGGCGCGGAGCGGAAACAGGGCGACTGGCCGGGAACGGGGCGGGGCGCTTCAATTTTGGAGCGTTTTTTTACAATTTTCCGCCCCCGGGCGGGCACGGCGGGTCAAGGGGAAAAAAGGGTTCATCCGTCCCTTTCGGAAAGACGCCGCGGGGGGGGGAGCCCCAGCTATCTTGAAAATCCCTGAAGCCTGACGGCTGTTCTTCTTTTTGTGACCAAAAAGAAGCAAAAAGTCTCTTGAAGCCAAGGCCGCGAAGCTGGAGTAACATCAAGGTATTCAATAAATTACGGTGTGTCCGTGGAAGCAAGCCGCTCCGTCGGCGGTCGCCGCGTTTCGCGCCCGCATGATACCGGGGCGCTGCAACGCCATGGCCTGCCGGGCTCTCTCGCTTCGTAGCAGTAGCCACGATGGAAATAGGGAAAATCACCCGCCGCTGCCTTTTGCCTCCAGCCGCGGCCCGAAAGACCCCGCCGCGCAAGAACAAAACGCCCTGGCCCTTGTCTTGTCTTTCATCCCCCAGCGCCCGTTCCGGGCGCTCCGCGGCAGCAACTGTATGAGCCAAGCCAGAGCAGCGGTTACAGAGCGCATGATCCCATGAACAGATGAAGCTGCGGCCAGAGCTGACCGGCAGATGCGCGTCAGCGCTGCCCACGCAGACGGGTAGCGTAAAGATCGCAGGATTACAGGGACTCTTTGAAGACCACCGCCGGTCGGCGAGTTTTGCGCCGCACAGACTCTTGCTTCTTCTGGTCACAGAAGAAGAAAAATAATGATAACCAAAGAGATAGCTGCACCGCCGGGAATTTGTGTCCCAAAGCCCGGGAAGGGTCTATTCCGGCTCCCCCGCCGGCAGAAGCGCTCACCCCGGAATTTCCGGATCAACCAAAAAAGGGGCCGCCCCCGGCTGGGACAGCCCCATGTCTTAGATCCTGGAAACAGGATCGGTCGCCGCGAGCGGGCGGCCGTCGGCCCTCAGGTCAGGAAGCTCTCCAGGGCCTTGTTGCGGTTCGACTGCTTGAGCTGCTTGATCGCCTTTTCCTTGATCTGGCGCACCCGTTCGCGGGTGACACCGAAGATCTCGCCGATTTCCTCGAGGGTCATCGGCTCGGTGTTGTCCAGCCCGAAGTAGAAGCGCAGGATGCGGGCCTCGCGCTCCTTGATCGTGCTGAGCATTTCCTCGATCGCATCGGTGAGGTCCTTGCGGAAGACCCCCTCCATCGGCCCGGGAGTCTTGTCGTCCGGGATCGAGTTGAGCAGGATGATGTCATCCTGCGGGTTGGAGCTCGAATCCAGCGAGTACTGGGGCTGGTAGAGCGGCATCACGTCCCTGATGTCATCGGCATCGACATCGATCCCAGCCATGATCTCCTGGGTGGTCGGATCGCGGCCGAGCTCCTGGGCGAGGGTGTTGAGCATCTTTTCCATCTTGAACATCGCGCTGGCCTTGTTGAGCGGGATGCGCACGATGCGGCTCTGCTCGCTCAGGTACTGGATGATCGCCTGCTTGATCCACCAGACCGCGTAGGTGATGAAGCGTACGCCCTTGCGCTCATCGAACTTGTGAGCGGCGCGGATCAGGCCGATGTTCCCCTCGTTGATCAGGTCCGAGAGCGACACCCCGAGATTCTGGTACTTCTTGGCGATCGAGACCACGAAGCGCAGGTTGCACAGCACCATCCGCTCGATGGCGTCCTTGTCCCCGCTCTTGTAGGCAATGGCCAGTTGTACCTCTTCCTGGGGCGTAAGCAGCGGATAATTGCTGATCTCCTTGAGGTAGAGGGAAATCGAGTCCTCATCGAACCTGGCGTTCTTTCTGGTGGTCTTGGTCGCGGTCCCGGATTTCGGCTTCTTCAGCTTCTTAACCAACCCTCCCCCTTTATCCAGAAACAAAAGTTCATGGATTCCACAGCATCAAAGTCCGGTACGTTGATGACTTCCCTGCACTTGCGTACTGCATGCGACAGCGCCTGCCGACCGGGCCGGGCTCTGCCGGTTCATCGACTGAACATGCCGAACTGCCTCAGAATGTCGTTGCCCCGCACCATGGGCAGGTCGCCCGGGCAGTTCGCGCACTGGCGCAGGTCGTCCGGGAACAGGGCGAAGACCGCGCGGCACTTGGTGCAGGAAAACAGCTGCGCGTTATCTTCCGGCCGGTACTCCGGGTTTTCCTCGATGGCCTGCAGCTTATCGGCCATGAACTTAAGCGTCTCGAACTCCAGAGTTTCCAGGGCGGCCTTGTTGAGCCGGCCGGAGATCTCGTCCTCCATCTGCCGGCGGCGCCGCTCCATTTTCGCCTGGAGGTCTTCCTCATCCTCCTGCTGCTGCCCGGTTTCCTTCGGTTTCCCCTCGCCTGCGCCCGGCATTTCGCCGGAGGCCGCGGCCGCCGGGGACTCCCGGGATGGTCGGCTGTCCGGCCGGACTGCGGGCGGTGAGGCGGGGAGCGACTCGGGAAGCTGCAAGGTGATTGTCGCGCCGCACTTCCTGCACCTGGTGCGCTTGGGGCCGTTCGCCAGCAGGGTCTCTTCCACCTGATAGCGGGCTCCGCAGCCCGGGCAATTGAAGACCATGCTCACTCCTTGTCACCCGACCGGACCCCGGTCCGCCTACCCATTCAGGGGCAGGGGCTCGAAGCCCAGGCAGAGCATCCGGTTGAGCCGGTGGGTGGATTGTTTGCAGCTGCGGCGGCAGCGGCGGCAATTCTCGTTGAGCTTCTCGACCCCGGTCGGCCCGTGCAGCGCCTGGACCCGGATCCGGGCGGCATGCTCCTGCTGGCCGGCCTTGGGACAGAGCGCCAGGGCGAAACGCTCGCCGCCTTGCTTGCAGTAGCGCTCGCACTCCCGGCAGACCGGGTTGGCCGGTTCCTGATCCGGGTGCGGCGGGGCGGTGGCGACTCGCGGGTCCAGCGGCGCGGGTCCGGCGGCGGTTTTCCCATCCTCGGCCGTCAATGGCTCGAGCTCTTCCATCCCAAGCTCGAACGCCGCTTCCGGGGGCGGGGCGATGCGCTCACCCTGGCCGTAGAGCCGGTTCAGCTTGTCCCAGAGGCTGAGCTGGTCCTTGTCTTCAGGGTCGATCACGGACATGCGGTCAATCCCGGCCGCCGCCTGTCCTCCCGCTCCCGGGCGGCTGGCCGCGGCTGTTAAATTTTGGCGATTGTTCAGGTTACCGTATTGCCAACGGCATTCATCCCTCAGGGTTACAGCCGCTTTCGGATCGCGGACCCTCCGCGGTCCCGGTCGCCGCGCTCAGTCCGGCTTGGCCTGGTGGTCGCTCTCGCCGGCCTCGGCCGCACCCTTTTTTCCATCCCCGCTCAGCGTGTCGCGGAGCTTGAAGAGGTCATGTTCATTGACCTGGGAGGCAAGGATGTTCTCCTGCTGGATCTTCTCGTAGATCTCCTGGCGATGCACGGCAATCTCGCGGGGGGCCATCACACCGAGCTTGACCTGCTTGCCCTGGATCTCGACGACGGTCACCCGGATGTCATCGCCGATGGCGACCGACTCGCCCTGTTTTCTGGTGAGGATCAGCATCCCTGCACTCCTGTAAAGATGGTATAAGCCCGGGGCGCGCCCGGTCGACCGGCCCGGTGGCGTAATCCCGCCACCGCAATATCGAAAATACCAAACTGTCAAGGCTAGATCAAGTCAAAAAGAAATGCATTACCAGGCAGTTGGCCCCTGGCGGCGGGGGTGCTTCCCTCCGGCGAGCCCGGACTGATCCTGGCCGGCTGCCGGCCGGCATTGAATCAGCAGAAAGTTTTGGAAGGTGGGAGGGGGATCGGGGGGAGGGCATCCCGGGGGAGGGCGGAAATCCACGATTGCATCTCCTCCCTCCCCCGGGAACAGCTGGTTAAATCAGGATCAGAGCAGCCCGAGCTGCCGATCGGCGGGCGGGAGCGGCCGGGCCTCCTCCCGTTCGAGCAGCGCCGGGGGCAGCTCGGCCACCAGTGGGGACCAGCCGGCCTCGACCACCCGGCCGGCCAGCTTGCGGCGGGCGGCGCTGGTCAGGTACAGCCGCTCCGCGGCCCGGGTCAGGGCGACAAACAACAGCCGGCGCTCCTCCTCCGGATCGCTCTCGCGGCGGGTGAACGGCACCAGGCCCTCCTCCACAGCGCAGACAAACACCACCTTGAATTCCAGGCCCTTGGCGGCATGCATCGTCATCAGGGTCACCGCCTCGGCGCGGGGCTCGGTGGCCGCGGCCCCGAGGCGCTCGTGGTCGCCCTCGGCGACAGCTCCCAGCCGGCGCAGGAACTCGCCGGTCTCGGAAAAAGCGGCGGCGCTGGCGAGCAGCAGCGCGAGCGCCGGGCGCTCCCGGCGCTCCGGCAGGAAACGCTCGAGCAGCGACTCCAGCAGCTCGCGTGGCGGGCGGCCCACCAGCCGGCGGCAGTGGTCCAGCACCAGCAGGAACTCCGCCGCCCGTGCTCCCGCCGGTGAAATCGGCACCTCGCGGGACAGGCGGGCCTGGAGCTCGGCCACGAGCGGCCGTCCGGCGGCGCGGGCGCTCTCGCCCAGGGTGGCGAAATACTCCCCCTGCGGGTCGAACCCGGCCAGGCGCAACGCTCCCGGGAAACGGAAGTCATCGCGGGGGTTGACGAGCAGGCGCAGGAACGACAGCAGCAGGCGCACCTCGCGGTCGGCCAGGAACGAGCGACCGCCCCGCAGCCGGCAGGGCAGGCCCTCCACCGCGAACGCCTCCTCCAGGGTTTCGAGCTGGGCCCCGGTGCGGGCCACCACCGCGCAGTCGCCAAAGCTGTAGAGGGTCTCGGGGTCTGTCGGTGACCGCCGTTTCCCCCGATAGCCGCCGTGGGCCTCCAGCATCCCCGTCCCGCCCACCAGCCGGCCGATCTCCCGCACGACCGCGATCGCCTCGGCGACATCGCTGCCGCAGCGGATCAGGCGCACCGCCGGGGCCTGTTGCGGCTGCCGCGGGCAGGGTCCGGGCGCTGTCGCCGCCCCGGGCAGCCCCCGCAGCAGGGCCGCGGCGCAGCCGATCACCGCCGCCGGGCAACGGTAGCCCTCGCCCAGGGTCAGCACCCGCAGGGAGGGCCAGTCCTGGCGCAGCCGCTCGAACACCAGGCGGTCGGACCCGCGGAAACCATAGATCGACTGGTTCGGGTCGCCGATCGCGAACAGCCCGGAGCCATCCAGCCCGGCCAGCAGGCGGATCAGCCGGTACTGGGCCGGGCTCAGGTCCTGGAACTCATCCACCAGCAGCCAGGGGAACTCCTCCCTGACCCGGGCCAGCCAGCCGGGGTCGCGCTCCAGGCCCTCGAGCGCCTCCAGCACCAGCTGATCGTAGTCCAGCACCCCCAGCCGGCGGCAGAGGTCGCGATAGGCGGTCCAGATCCGGCGCAGCTCCTCCGGGCCGCGGTAGTTCTCGGGGGTGGCGGCCTGGGCCCGGGCCCGGCCGATCTCCTCCAGGGCGGCCGCGGGACGGACCGCCGGGGCCGGGGTCAGCCCGGCCAGCGCCTGGCGCAGCAGCTCCAGCGCCTCGCCCTCATCCGCGATAGAGGGCGGCTCTCCCCGCCGCTCGGCCAGCAGCCGCAGGCAGAAGCCATGGATGGTCATGGCGCAGACTTTTTTCCCGGCCTCCGGACCCAGCACCGCCGCCAGGCGCTGGCGCAGCTCCCCGGCGGCCCGGTTGGTGAAAGTGACCGCCAGCAGCCGTTCCGGTGGGATTTTTCTTTCGCGGATCAGGTAGGCCGCCCGGGCGATGAGGGTAAAAGTCTTGCCGGTGCCGGGACCGGCCACCACCGCCAGTGGCCCGGGCGGAGCGGTCGCCGCCTCGCGCTGCAGCGGGTTGAGGCGGGAGAACGGATCGAAAGGCCCGGACCCCGCGGGGACCGGCGCGGCCGGGGATCGCGCGGCGTCCGCTTTCGCCACGGGCGCCGGGGCCTTCGGCGGGGAGGCTTTCGCCGCGGCCCGCCGGCGGGGGGCCACGGCCAGGGCGCCCCCCAGGGCGATCTGGCCCGCGGAGGAGCCCCGCTCGCCGGGGGCGAACAGCCGGACGGTCCCGTACTCGCCATCATAGCCGGGATCGATCTTCACCTCGCCCTCGCGGTTGCGGCGGACCGCCTCGGCCACCAGCGGGCCCGCCAGCCGCGAGAGCCGCTCGTAATCCGCCGCGCGCAGGATCTCCAGCTCGGGACCCAGCTCCCGGGCCAGCAGCTCCAGCACCCGGTTCACCCCATTGGTGTGGGGGCCGCAGTCCAGCGCCTCGGCGACAGTCTCCCGCAGCGGAATCAGGCGCTCATAGTGGCGGGCCACCGGCGGGATCGTCCCTTCCGGCCGGTCGGCCAGCTCCTGCACCCGGTGCAGCACGCCCAGGGTCAGTTTCCGGCCGCAGCCCGGGCAACGGCCCTCCAACCCGGCGGCCAGTCCCGGGGCCAGCCGCACCCCGCAGGCGCGGTGGCCATCGTAGTGGTACTTGCCCTCCTCGGGATAGAACTCCAGCGTGCCCAGCAGCCCGGCGCTTCCCGGGCGCAGGGCGGCGCTCAGCCCGCGGAAGCCGGGCTCGCAGTCGAGCAGGTTGGCCTCCCTTCCCAGCTTGTCCGGGCTGTGGGCATCCGAGTTGGAGACCAGGGCGAACCGGTCCAGCACCGACAGCCGCCAGTTCATCGGCGGATCGGAGGACAGCCCGGTCTCGACCGCGGTGATCCGGTCCGCCAGGTCGCCGTAGCAGTCCTCGATCCGGTCGAAACCGCTGCGTGGAGCCGAACAGCGAAAAATGCGGGGTCCAGATGTGGGCCGGGATGAACAGCGCCTCGGGGTCCGCCGCCAGGCACAGCTCCAGCAGGTCGCGGCTGTCCAGGCCGAGGATCGGCCGGCCATCCGAGGCGATGTTGCCGATCCGCTCCAGGCGCGCCGCCAGCCTTCCGGCCGCTTCCATGTCGGGGAGCAGCACCAGGTTGTGCACCTTTCGCACCGCGCCGAGCCGCTTGTAGATCGAGCTGATCTCGCCTGTCAGCACGAACCGCACCGCGGCCTCGCGCACCGGGGGCGGCAACTGCGGGCGAAGCGCGCGCTCCAGCTCCGGCCGCAGACGGAACCAGCCCGGGGCCTGGTCATCGGGGATCAGCCGCTCGGCCAGCTCGGCGCGCCAGCCGGGATGGGTCAGGTCGCCGGTCCCCACCAGGGTGATCCCCTTGGAAGCGGCGGCCAGGAACAGGTGCTCGGGATCGCAGTCCCGGCTGGTGGCGATCGAGTGGCGGGAGTGGAGGTGCAGGTCGGCGATCAGTCGCATTCGCGTTGGTCTCCATCAGTCAGGAACCTCGGGAGGCCGCGGGGCCGCCCTCGCCCCTCCTTCCGGTTTGCTGACTGTCACGCAGAATTGAGCTTTCGAGAAAGTTTGGGAAGGTGGGTAGGGGGTCCGGGGGGAGGCCGGAAAATCCCGACCAACGGGATTTCCGCCCTCCCCCCGGAAATCGGTATCAAAGATAATCCGGCCCCGACCGCTGTCAAAAGAATAAAATTGTTTGACAAGGCCCGGAACCAGACCCAAGTTTAGACAACGCATCGCGCGCGAGGAAAGCTTTCCAACAGCATCATGCCCCAGGAGGAACCAGCTTGAGCACCCCGCCTGTCGCAGTTTCCCACAATGCCGGATCGATCGGCATCTTCAAAAAAATCGGGCTGCTGGTTTCCGCGATCGGCCCCGGGCTGTTCCTGATCGGCTACAACATCGGCACCGGGAGCATCACCACCATGGCCGCGGCGGGCAGCCGCTACGGGATGAGCCTGTTCTGGGCGCTGTTCCTGTCCTGCCTGTTCACCTACGTGATGCTGGTGGCCTACGGCCAGTACACGGCGGTCACCGGCGAGACGGCGATGATCGCCTACAAGAAACGGCTGCCGTTCGGCAAGGCGCTGGCGATCTACACGATCATCGGGCTGGTGATCGGCGAGCTGAGCGCGCTGGCCGGGATCATGGGGATCATCACCGACCTGGTCCACGAGTGGGGGCTGCTGGTGTTCGGGGTGGAGCTCAACCAGGTGGTGATGGCGCTGGTGATCATCACCGGCTGCTACATCCTGCTCTGGGTGGGCAAGTACTCGCGCTTCGAGGCCTTCCTGGTGATCCTGGTGATCGTGATGGGGGCGAGCTTCCTGGGGAGCATGCTGATGGTGGTGCCCGAGCCGGCGGAAGTGCTGGCGGGGATGGTGCCGGGAATCCCGGACGAGCCGAACGCGTTCCTGATTGTCGCGGGGATCGCCGGGACCACCTGCTCGGCGATGGTGTTCATCATGCGCTCGATTGTCGTGGCGGAGAAAGGCTGGACGGCCAAGAACCTGCGGCAGGGGAACATCGATGCAATGGTCTCGGCCGGGATGATGATGCTGCTGTCGGTCTCGGTGATGATCGCGGCGGCGGGCACGCTCTACAAGCTCGGCCAGCCGGTGGAGCAGACGGTGGACATGGTCAAGACCCTGGAGCCGATCGCCGGAAATTTCGCGATCAGCCTGATGGTGACCGGAATCATCGGCGCGGGGATCAGCACCATGTTCCCGATCGTGCTGATCGCCCCCTGGCTGATCGATGACTACCGCAACAAGCCGCGCCAGATCCAGAGCACGCGCTACCGGGTGCTGGGCGGGGCCGGGCTGCTGCTGGCGCTGATCGTCCCGGTGATCGGGGCGCGCCCGGTGTGGGTGATGGTGGCCTCCCAGGCCTTCCAGGCCACCCTGCTGCCGGTGATCACCCTGCCGATCATCGTCCTGCTCAACCGGCGCGACCCGATGGGCGAATACCGGGCCAAGCCGTGGCTCAACATCGGGCTGTGGGCCACTTTCGTTTTCGCGATCATCACCGCCTACACGGGGATTGTCGGACTGGCCGACACCCTGAAGGCGATGCTGGGATAGGCTTCCCCTCCACGCCGGGCGGGGAGCTGCTGGAACGTTTCACCAATGGGGAGGAGGTGCACGATGAGTGGGTTCTTCAACCGGGTGGTCAGGGCGATGCGCCTGGATGCGGGGCTGTACGAGGAGGTGGAGCACAATCCGCGGCTGACCGGCCAGGCGGCGACTGTCGTGGTCCTGGCCAGCCTCGCCAGCGGGATCGGCGCCGGGGCGGCGCATGGGATCGGCAGCCTGATCTGGGGGGTGGTCGGCAGCCTGGCGGGCTGGCTGGTCTGGGCCTTCCTGACTTACCTGATCGGCACCAGGCTGCTGGAGACTACCACCACCCAGGCCGACCTGGGACAACTGCTGCGCACCCTGGGGTTCGCCTACTCGCCGGCGCTGCTCAACATCCTGGGGGTGATCCCGTTCCTGGGCTGGGTGGTGCGGGCGGCGGTGTTCTTCTGGGTGATCGCCACCTGGGTGGTGGCGGTGCGCCAGGCGCTGGACTATGACAGCACGGCCCGCGCGGTGGGAGTCGCGGCGATCGGCTGGCTGGCCTATGTGATCATCATGGGGGTGCTGATGTGGCTGCTGGGGATCCGCACCCCGGTGGCCTGAAGCCTCCGGAGACAACACGAGGGCAAAGCGAAAGCGGCCGGGGCTTCCCGGCCGCTTTCGCATTACCGATATGTTTCCCGCTCCCGGCAGACGGGCTCGCCGCCGGCGGGGGCGCGGGCAGAATCGCAGTCGGACTAGTTCAGCAGCCGGTTGAGCTCCTTGGAGACCTTGAAGATCGCTTTCTTGCGCGACGGGACGTGGACTTCCTCGTTGGTGCGGGGATTGCGGGCCTTGCGGGACTTGTGGTTCTTGACCTTGAAGGTGCCGAAGCCGCGGATTTCCAGGTGCTGGCCATCGGTCAGGCAGACCTTGACCTCATCGAGGAAATGCTCGACCACCAGCTTGACGTCCTTGATGGTGAAGCCGGTTTTTTCTGCGATCATCTCGACAACGTCTGCCTTGGTCATTGCGTCGACTCCTCCGGAAAGATGAATGCAACTGCAGGATAAGGCATGGTTTACTGACAGGAAGTATAACAGGGCCCGCGCGGGCGGTCAAGCTTCCAGTGGCTTGCGGCAGAAGAGACCGACCAGGCATGAGGAACGCATCACCACCAGCTTCCGGAGGGAGTCTCTTTTTGCTAATTACCAATTTAATAACATGTTACCCTGTTCTGTCAAGAAAAAACACACCGCAGGGCGGGCCGAGCGGAACGTTGTCGCGGAAGGATTTCCGGTCGCGGGCATCCCGGGTGCTTGCAGTCAGACAATCCGCTGGGAGCGAAAAACTTCCAGCGCTTCGGGAAACGGCGCCAGGGCGCGCTCGAAAATTCCCAGCGACCAGGCGATCGCCATCCCGTAATTGGTGATCGGCACCCCGGCCGCCGGCAGCGCAGCATGCGCGACAGCATCTCCCGGCGGTTCCACATGCAGGCGCCGCAGTGGACGATCAGGCTGTAGGGCGACAGGTCCTCCGGGAAATCATGGCCCTGGGTGTGCACGAACTCCAGCTTGCCGCCGACATACTGGGTGAGCCAGCGCGGGAGCTTCACCCGGCCGATGTCCTCGCCGATCGGGTGATGCGAGCAGGCCTCGGCGATCAGCACCCGGTCGCCCGGGCGGAGCGAGTCGATCGCCAGCGCCCCGCGCACGAACTCCGCCAGGTCGCCCTTGAAGCGGGCGAAGAGGATCGAGAAGGAGGTCAGCGGCACCTCGGGCGGGGTGTCGCCGGCGACCTTGAGGAAGGCCTGGGAGTCGGTGACCACCAGCGCCGGCGGCTTTCGCAGGCGATCCAGCGCCTCGCGCAGCTCCCGCTCCTTGACCACCAGGCACATAGGCATCGTTGTCGAGCAGGTCGCGGATCGACTGCACCTGGGGCAGGATCAAGCGCCCCTTCGGGGCTTCCAGGTCGATCGGCATCACCAGCACCGCCAACTCGCCGGGCGGGACCAGGTCGCCCGAGGATAGTCGGGGTGGTTGATGAACTCCTCGGGCGCGGTCCGCACCAGCGCCTCGCGCAGCTCGCTCACTCCCTCGCCGCGGGTGGCGACAGCCCGCACCACCGGCACTTTCGCTTCCGCCAGCCGGGCCAGCAGCGCCTTCCCGGGCTCGGCCAGGTCGCACTTGTTGAGCACGACAATCACCGGGACTCCCGCGCCCGGCGAGCTCCTCCAGCAGGTGCTCCTCGAAACTGTCCCAGCAGTCGGCGCGGGCCACCAGCAATGCCAGGTCGGTGCGGTCGAACACCTGGCGCGAGTCGCTGGACGCGCAGGCTCCCCAGCGCCCCCTCATCGTCGATCCCGGCCGTGTCGATGAACAGCACCGGCCCCAGCGGCAGCAGCTCCATCGGCTTCTCCACCGGGTCGGTGGTGGTCCCGGCCACTGCGGAGACCATGCGAGACGCTCTGGCGGGTGATCGCGTTGAGCAGCGAGCTCTTGCCGACATTGCGACGGCCGAAAATCCCGATGTGCAGGCGGTAGCCCTTGGGTGTGCTTTTCATTTCGTGGGTTTCTCCTGACTTGGCTGCTGGTTCGGGCGCCCCAGTCGGGTGACACGCTATCTTATTTATTTTCCCACTTACTTAGGACAGGGGTGTGGCAAAGAGCCTGGCGGCGCCACCACTCATCGGTCGCCGGGGCATGAATCAGCTTGATCCCGGCCTGTCGGCTGAAAATTCCCAACTATGCAGCTATCTCTTTGATTGTCATTATTTTTCTTCTTCTGTGACCAGAAGAAGCAAGAGTCTGTGCGGCGCAAAACTCGCTGCCGCCACCCAGCCGCTGGTCTGCGCCCGGTAGCTTGTACATCGCGGCGATCTTGACGCTGCCACCCCCTGCAGGTGGGCAGTAACGCTGCACCCAACGGTTGCGGCAACTCGACGGTGCAGCCGGCTCAGTCCTCCCTGGAGGGGGTGGCCCCGCTGCAAGCGCTGCCGTGGGATTGCAGGCCCGGTACACCGCTCATCCGCCGGAGTGGCTCCACGACCGTGGCGCCGCGGGGTGGCGGTCACCAAAGCAGCATCGCCGGGGGTGCCATGAACCCCCGCGCATGCCTGACGGACCTGCACCCCCCCGCCTCGGGAGTAGCTGTATCCTAATTGATAGAGCCACCTGCACATCAAACTATCGAAAAAGTTTGGGAAAGAGAGGGGGGGCCCGGGGGGAGGGAGAAAAACTTTTCCAAAAGGTTTTCTCCCTCCCCCCGGAAAAGTATCAGAAGTAAAGGTCGTGCGCGCCGTGGTCGCGGATGCGGGCCAGGCGGTCCAGAAGTTCTGCTTTCTGACTGCCTTCCGGGAGCTTTTCCAGCTCGGCGGCGATCAGGCGCTGGCCCGCGGCGCGGGTGGCCGGGGAGGCGTAGTCCACCAGGTACTCCTGGCAGCGTGGTCAGGGCGTTGGGCGTGCAGAAGCGCTTGATGAAGCCCGGGATGGCGAACTCCATGAAGTGCTCGCCGGTGCGGCCGAGGCGGTAGCAGGCGGTGCAGAAGCTCGGGATGTAGCCCCGTTTCCAGCAGCTCGCGGATCACCTCGTCCAGCGGAGCGGATGTCGCCGAGGTCGAACTGCTCGCGCTCCGGGCATCTGCTGCGTCGACCGGCCTCGGTGTAGCCGCCGAGCTCGATGCGGCTGCCGCGCGTCGATCTGCGAGACGCCGAAGCCCATCGCCTCGCGGCGGACCGCGGGGTCCTCGCGGGCGGTGCAGATCAGCCCGGTGTAGGGCACGGCCAGGCGCAGGATCGCGATCAGCCGCTTGAACTCGTCGTCGCTGACCGGGTGCGGGCCGAGCCCTCGAACGCCGGGGGCCGGGCGCAGGCGCGGGAAGCTGATCGTGTGCGGCCCGACGCCGAAATGCCGCTGCAGGTGCAGGGCGTGGGCCACCAGGCCCAGCACCTCGAACCGCCAGTCGTGCAGGCCGAACAGCGCGCCGATGCCGACGTCGTCGCAGCCGGCCTCCAGCGCGCGGCCGAGGCCGTCCAGCCGCCAGAGGTAGTCGCCCTTGCGGGTGCCGGCCGGGTGCAAGCGGGCGTAGGTCGCGTGGTGGTAGGTCTCCTGGAAGATCTGGTAGGTGCCGATGCCGGCCGCCTTGACCAGCGGTAGCCCTCGTGGTCCAGCGGCGCGGCGTTGACGTTGACGCGGCGGATTTCCCCGCCATGCCCGGCTGCGGACCGCGTAGACCGTGCCGCACGCAGTCGGCGATGAAGTCGGCGTCGTAGCGCGGGTGCTCGCCGAAGACCAGGATCAGCCGCTTGTGGCCGACCCGTCTCCAGGGCCTCGACCTGGCGCGCGCAGCTCCTCCGGGGTCCAGCGTGCCGGCGACCGCGGCGTGGTTGGAGCGCTGGAACGCGCAGTAGCCGCAGTCGTTCACGCACTCGTTGCCGACGTAGAGCGGGGCGAACAGCACGATGCGGTTGCCGTAGACCGTCCTCTTGAGCTGCCGGGCCGCCGGCGAAGATCTCCGTCGACCAGCTCCGGGTCGTCGGCGCGGCGAGCAGGGCGGCGGTCTCCTCGACCGACGAGCGGCTGCTTGGCCAGGCTCTTGGCGATGATCTCCCGCACCCGGGCGGGTCGAGGCTGCCGGCCGCTGCAGCAGGCCGGCCAGGTAGCCGTCGTCGATGAAATCGACCGCGGCTGGCGCAGAGCTTCGCGTCATGCTGTCACTGCGCATCCTCGACCACTTCCTTCCAGGCTGCATGCGGGCTTGCGTGTTCCGCCCGGCGAACGCCGCGGAGTGGCCGGGCCCCTCGCCGAGGCGTCCGGCCGATCGCCGTGGATGACCGCCGTCAGTGCAGCTCGCGGCACGGCGGAGCGGTCTTCCGGGCCGCGCCGCCTTGCCGGGGTAGATCTCGTAGAGCGCCCGGTAGCGCGGCGGCGTGAGGTTCGGCATGACGACGTTGGCCCCGCGGGCCAGCCCCAGCTCGCGGCCGCCCTGGCCGGGTTCAGCGTGGCCAGCGCGGTGGTGCTGGGGATGTTGCCCGCGGGCAGACCAGCCGGGCCAGGGCGACCACCTTGTAGGTCAGCTCCGGCGGTGGCCGGGACCTGCTCGTCCGGCGGGGCCGGCCGCCGGGCAGCTCGCCGCGCCCAGCGGCGTGGCCGGGTGCGGCAGGAACGGCCCGACGCCGATCATGTCGAGGTCGAGCTCGGCGGAACAGCTCGGATGTCGTCGGCCAGGTCGTCGTAGCGTCTGGCCGGGGATGCCGACCATCACGCCGCTGCCGACCTCGTAGCCGAGCTCGCGCAGGCCGCCGAGCAGGTCGCGAGGCGGTCGGAGCGCGCGGCCGCGGCAGCGGCGGGTGGATGCGGTCGTAGAGCTCGCGGTTGGAGGTCTCGAAGCGCAGCAGGTAGCGGTCGGCGCCGGCCTGCCGCCAGGCGAGCGAGGTCCTCCTCGGGCCGCTCGCCGAGGCTGAGCGTGACGGCCAGGGCGTGTCTCCGCCTTGATCCGCGCGGACCACGTCCGCGACCCACGTCGCGCCGTGAGGCCCGGGTCCTCGCCGGCCTGCAGCACGACCGTGCCGTAGCCGAAGCGCGACGGCCTGCGCGGGCGCAGGCGAGGATCTCGTCGGCGGTCATGCGGTAGCGCGTCGACGTCGCGGTTGGCGGCGCGCAGGCCGCAGTAGGCGCAGCGCGCGCACGCAGTGGTTGGAGATCTCGACCAGCCCGCGCAGGTGGACCTCGTCGCCGACGTGCTCGCGGCGCACCCGGTCCGCCTCGCGCCCACAGCTCCTCCAGCCGGGCCGGGTCGTCCTCGCGCAAGCCAGTCGAGGATCTCGTCGCGCGTCACATCTCCGCGCCGGCGCACGGCATGACGCGGCGAGGCGACCGCGCTGCTCGGCGCCGCTGTCCGCTACCGCTCCGCGGTCGGCTGCTGCGCAGCGTCGACGGTGAAGGTGCTGCCGACGTCCGGCGTGCTCGCACACCGTACGTCGCCGCCGTAGAGCAGCGGCCAGCTTCTTGACGATCGACAGCCCAGCCCGCTGCCGAGGATGTTGCGGGTCTTGTCGTTCTTGATGCGCACGAACTCGCCGAACAGCTGTGCCGCCTCCTCGGCGCGTCATGCCGATGCCGGTGTCGGCGACCGCGATGCGCGACCTGGCCGTCGGCGTCGGCGCAGGCGTGACGTCGACCCGGCCGCCGTCGCGGTTGTACTTGACCGCGTTGGAGACCAGGTTGTTGAGGATGATCTCGATCTCGCCGCGGTCGGCCGTCATCGGCACCGGCGCCGTCGGCGTGCAGCTCGACGGCGATGCCGCGCGCCGCGGCCTCGGGCGCGACGGTCTCGATCGCCGCGCGCGCGACCTCGCGCACGTCGACTCGGCGCAGCTCGCGCTGCTTCTGCCCGGACTCGATGCGGGTCAGGTCCAGCAGGTCGACGATCAGCTTGCGCATGCCCTCGATGCGGACGAGGCTGCGGTCGAGCATCTGCGTCGTAGGCGGCCGGGTCGTCGCCGGCGGTGCGGTCCTGCAGCATGCTGCAGGTAGCCCTCGACGGCGGCCAGCGGCGCCTTGAGCTCGTGGCCAGCACGCGAGATGAACTGGAAGCGGACCTGCCGCTTCTCCTCGGCCAGCCTGCGGGCCTGCGCGGCGAGGATCAGGTGGCGCGGCGGCCTTGCGGACCGTCGCTCTTGAGCTCGTCGGGCGTGAACGGCTTGGCGAGGAAGTCGTAGGCGCCGCGCTTGGTGGCGCGTGACCGCGGTCTCGAGCGAGGCGTAGGCGGTGATCATGATCGTCAGCATGTCGGCGTGCTGCGCGGCGAGCCGTGTCGAGCACGTCCAGCCCGCTGATCCCGGCAGCTTGTGGTCCAGCAGCAGGATGTCGGGCGCGCTCGGCCGGCGATCTTCTCCAGCGCCTCCTCGCCGCTCTCGGCCTGGTCGACGTCGAAGCGCGACCTCGCCGTCGACGTCCGGCACGCGGACGCGTGAAATCGCGCAGCGCGCGGGTCACGCCCAGCCGCATGCCCGGCTCGTCGTCGATGACCAGGACGCGCAGCGTTGTCCATGGTCATGCCGCCTCAGCGGCGCTTGAGCAGCCGGTCGATCTCGCGCTTGAGCTGCTCGAAGCGGATCGGCTTGGCCAGCATGGCGTCGGCCTTGATCCAGGAGCGCTCCTCGTCGGTGGCCGCGTCGAAGTCCATGCCCGGTCTCGCTCGTCGACCGCGGTCACCAGGATCACCGGGATCGGCGGGTCCTGCTTGCTTGATGTGGTAGCAGAGCGTGAAGCCGCGCGTCGGTGTTCTCCATCATCAGGTCGAGGACGGCCAGGTCGGGCCGGTGCTCGGCCGAGCAGCTCGCTCGGCCTCGCCTGCCGTCGGCCGCGGCGACCACGTCGAAGCCGGCCGCCTCGAGCTGCAGCCGTCTGCTGGAAGAGGAAATCCGCGTCGTCGTCGACCAGCAGGACGGTCTTGCGCGTCGTCGTTGGTCATCGTCATCGGTCCTCCTTGCAGTGCTGCGCGTCTGCAGCGCTTGTCTGCGTCATTCGCTGCCATCCGCCCTGCCGGGGCAGGGTCACGGTGAACGTCGTGCCGGTCGGGCCCGGCCGCCGGGTCGGCGTTGCGACTGCGACGCGGATGTCGCCGCGGTGCATCTTGACGATGCCGTAGGTCACGCCAGGCCCAGGCCCGGTGCCCTTGCCCATCTGCTTGGTGGTGAAGAACGGCTCGAAGATCTTGTTCAGGTTCTCCTGCGGGATGCCGACGCCGGTGTCGCTCACGCCGATGACGCACGCTGGTCGTCGTCGCCGGTCGGTGCGGATCGTCAGCGTGCCCGCCCTCGGGCATGGCCGCCACGGCGTTGGTGACCAGGTTCGTCAGCACCTGGATGATCTGGTCGCGGTCGAGCTCGGCGATCGGGTCGTCGACGTCGTGCTCGACCTGCACCGTCGACGTTCTCGGGCAGCGGCATCGGCCTGCAGCGCCTGCGTCGACCAGCTCGCGCAGGTCGGTCGGCTGGCGGCACGACCTTGTTCTGCCGGGCGAAGTGCAGCAGCCCGGCGACGATCTTCTTGCAGCGGTCGGCCTGCTCGGCGATCATCGCCAGGTCCTCGCGCATCGGCGAGTCCTGCCGTCGCACTCGTCCAGCAGCAGGTGGGCGTACATCAGCACGACGCCCAGCGGGTTGTTCACCTCGTGGGCGATGCCGGCGGCGAGCTGGCCCATGCTGGCCAGCTTCTCCGACTGCATCAGCGCCTCCTGCGTGCTGGCCAGCTGCTCGTTGGAGACTCGCCAGCTCCTCGACCGTCGTGCTGGAGCTGGTCGATGGTGTACGGCAGGCACATCTCGCTCTCGGCCAGCCCCTTGTAGATCGCCACGGCGTGCTCGCGGCAGGTGTCGTAGCCGCAGGCGCCGCAGTTCAGCTCGTCCTCGGGCGTGAACTTGCCCATGCGCGCGCAGGATCGTCGCGAGCTCGTCCTCGGACGGGCGCGGCGATCCGCTGGTCGTCGGCCGCGAACGTCGCGGCGACAGGTCCAGGTCGGCGAACCGCTCCATGTCGTCGCTGCCACTGCGCGCGGTCGAGCGCTGCGCATGCGCTGGCGGACGTAGCTGGCTGCACGCGCGCGCGGCGGCTGAACAGCGGGCGCGTCGCTGCTCATGCCCGGCGCCCATGATGCAGCCGTCGCAGCAGAGCACCTCCAGCAGCTCGCGCGTCCAGGTCGCCCGTCGTCGAACTCCTTGATCGCCTCGACGAAGTGGCTGCGGCCCGTCGGTGGCGACGACCTCGCCGGTCATCAGGTCTTCGTGGATGTCGGCCGCCTGCAGCATGCCGCGGCTGATCGGGAACAGCGCCCCGGCGCCGCCGTGCGGCGGGTCGAAGTCGCTCGGCTGCACGCCGTCCGGGCGTGATGCCGCGTCGGCTCGAACATCTCGCCGCAGCTCGGCGAAGGTCAGCACCGCGTCGACCTCGCCGGCCACCGGCGTCGCTGCGGCCTCGACCTTCTTGGCGATGCACGGGCCGATGAAGACGACCTTCAGGTCGTCGCCGTGCAGCTGCGCGCAGCGACCCGCGCCGTGGCGACCATCGGCGAGACGATCGGCGCCAGCGAGCCGACCAGGTCCGGGATGATAGCGCTCGACGTAGCCGACGATGGCCGGGCAGGTGGTGGCGATGTAGCGCTGGCCGTTGGTGCTCGGCCAGCAGCCGGCGATACTCGCGGGCCACCAGGTCGGCGCCGAAGCCGACCTCGTGCACCAGGTCGAACCCCAGCGCCCGCAGCATGCCGACCAGCTGCGCGGTAGTCGATGTCGGCGAACTCGGCGGGAAAGCTCGGCGCGACGCAGGCCGCCACCGTGCGCGCCGGAGCGCCAGCAGCGCCTCGACCTCGTCGATCGATGCTGCGGACCTGCTTGGCCTGCTGGCTGCAGACGCGCACGCAGTTGCCGCAGCCGATGCAGCGCTCGGCGATCACCTCGGCCTGGCCGTCGGCGATGCGGATCGCCTTGGCCGGGCACTCGCGCACGCAGGTGTAGCAGACGCGGCAGCGCTCCTTGATCGTGCGTGACCAGCGGCGATGTCTCGGCGGTGCTTGCGCATCGAGCTGTCGCTCTACAGCATCACGTCCCGCTCGCGCGTAATGCGTGTGCAGCAGGTGATGGCTCTTCTCGCCCAGCGGCTCGCCGAGGAACTCCTCGTACAGCCGCTGCGACCGCCTCGTTGCGTGTGCGACGACGCGCACGGTCTCGTCGCGGTCGATGTTGTACAGCGCCTGCATCCGCGCGCGGACCGCCTCGCGGTCGGCGCCGAGCGGCTGGCCGCCGCCGGCGATGCAGCCGCCGGGGCAGGTCATCACTTCGATGAAGTGCAGGTCCTTGCGGCCGGCGCGGATCTGGTCCAGCAGCTTGCGGGCGTTGCCCAGGCCGCTGACCACCGCCACGCCCGAGCTCCAGGCCGCCGATCTTGACGCGTGGCTTCCTTGACGCCCGTCCAGCCCGCGCACGGCCTCGACCTTCAGGTCGTCCAGCTCCTTGCCGGTGAGCAGGAAGTGGGCCGTGCGGAGCGCCGCTTCCATCACGCCGCCGGTGGCGCCGAACAGCTTGCCGGCGGTGGTGCGCTCGCCGAAGGGCGTGTCGGCCGTCTCGGGCTCGAGCGCGTCGAGGTCGAGCCCGCGCATGCGGATCAGCTGCGCCAGTTCGCGCGTGGTCAGCACGGCGTCGACGTCGGCGACGCCGTCGCGGCCCATCTCCGGCCGGCCGGCCTCGAACTTCTTGGCCGTGCAGGGCATGATCGAGACGCTGAAGATCTTCGCCGGGTCGATGCCCTCGCGCTCGGCGAAGTAGCTCTTGATGACCGCGCCCAGCATCTGCTGCGGGCTCTTGCAGGTCGAGAGGTTGGCGATGAAGTCCGGGTAGAACTGCTCGACGAACTTGATCCAGCCCGGCGAGCAGCTGGTCATCATCGGCAGCGTGCCGCCGGTCTGTGATGCGGTGGACCAGTTCGCGAGCCTTCTTCCATGATCGTCAGGTCGGCGGTGAACAGGTGTCGAACACGCGGTCGAAGCCGAGCCGGCGCAGCGCGGCGGTCATCATGCCGTCCACGTCCGTGCCCGGCTTGCAGGCCGAACTCCTCGCCCAGCGTGACCGAGACGGCCGGGGCGTGCTGCACGACGACGATCTTGTCCGGGTCGTTCAGCGCGTCGAGCACTTCCTTGATGTGGCTCTGCTCGCGCAGCGCGCCGGTCGGGCAGACCATGATGCACTGGCCGCAGTTGATGCAGCTCGAGACGTTCAGGCCCTCGTCGAAGGCCGTGCCGACCACGCGTCTGGCTGCCGCGGCCGATGAAGTCGATGGCCGCCACGCCCTGGATCTCCTCGCAGACCCGCACGCACTTGCCGCAGAGGATGCACTTGGCCGGATCGCGGACGATCGACGGGCTGGAGATGTCGAGCTTGTAGCGTTGCTTCGCTCGCCGGCGTAGCGGCGCTGCGCGCACGCCCAGCTCCTCGGCCAGCGTCTGCAGCTCGCAGTTGCCGTTGCGGACGCAGTAGAGGCAGTCGTCGGGATGGTTGGCCAGCAGCAGCTCGACGATCGTCTTGCGGGCCCGCACGACGCGCGGGCGAGTGCGTCTGGACCTTCATCCCGTCGGCCACCGGGAAGGCGCAGCTGGGCACCAGGCCGCGCTGGCCCTCGACCTCGACCACGCACATGCGGCAGGCGCCGGTGGGCGAGCAGGCCGTCCATGTGGCAGAGCGTGGGCACGTTGATGCCCGCGCGCCTGCAGGGCGTCAGGAGCATCTCGCCCTTCTTCGGCCTCGATCGGTCTGGTCGTTGACTTCGATGTGTGATCATGGTCGATTCCTCCTTCGCTTAGTCTACGCGTGACCGCGTCGAAGCGGCAGACGTCGACGCAGGTGCCGCAGCCGATGCACTTGTCGGCGACGATGTAGTGCGGGCTCTTGGGCGCGCCGATGATCGCCTCGGCCGGGCACTTCTTGGCGCACAGCGTGCAGCCCTTGCACTTGTCCGCGTCGATCGGTACGTGCAGCAGTTCCGTGCAGACGCCCGGCCGGGCAGCGCCGCTCGTAGATGTGCGCCTCGTACTCGTCGCGGAACCAGCGCAGCGTGCCGAGCACCGGGTTCGGCGCCGTCTGGCCCAGGCCGCAGAGGCTGGTGTCCTGGATCACCTCGGCCAGGCGGTTCAGGTACATCACGCCCTGGAAGCGCTCCAGGGCGTCGATGCCCGTTCTCGTTGCGCCGGCCGCGGGTGATGCGCTGGAGGATCTCCAGCATGCGCCGCGTGCCTTCGCGGCAGGGGATGCACTTGCCGCAGCTCTCGCGCTGGATGAAGTCCATGAAGAACTTGGCCACGTCGACCATGCAGGTGTCCTCGTCCATGACCACCAGGCCGCCGGAGCCCATCATCGCGCCGACGGTCTTCAGCGACTCGTAGTCGATCTCGATGTCGAGGTGCTGCGTCGGGGATGCAGCCGCCGGAGGGGCCGCCGATCTGCACGGCCTTGTACGCCTTGCCGTCGGGGATGCCGCCGCCGATGTCGAAGACGATCTGCGCGGATGCGTGGTGCCCATCGCCACTTCGACCAGGCCGGTGCGGGCGACCTTGCCCGAGAGGGCGAAGACCTTCGTGCCCTTGCTGCTCGCGGTGCCGACGGCGGCGAACCACTCGGCGCCGTTGGCCACGATGCGCCGGCAGGTTGGCCAGCGTCTCGACGTTGTTGATGACCGTCGGCTTGCCGAACAGGCCGCTGACGGCCGGGAACGGCGGGCGCGGGCGCGGCATGCCGCGCTTGCCTTCGATGCTGTGGATCAGGGCCGTCTCTTCGCCGCAGACGAACGCGCCGGCGCCCATCTTGATGACGATCTCCAGGTTGAAGCCGCTGTCGAGGATGTTGTCGCCCAGCAGGCCGTACGCCTCGGCCTGGGCGATGGCCTGCCTTCAGCCGCTTGATCGCCAGCGGGTACTCGGCGCGGATGTAGACGTAGGCCTTGCGTGGCGCCGATGGCGTAGGCGGCGATGGCCATGCCTTCGAGCAGGCGGTGCGGGTCGCCTTCGATCACCGCGCGGTCCATGAACGCGCCCGGGATCGCCCTCGTCGGCGTTGCAGATCAGGTACTTCTGCGTCGGCTGCGGCGTCGCGGGCGAACTTCCACTTCTTGCCGGTCGGGAAGCCGCCGCCGCCGCGGCCGCGCAGCCCGCTCAGCTCGACCATGTCGCAGACCTCGGCCGGGCGTCATGCCGTGCAGCGACCTTGGCCAGGGCCTGGTAGCCGCCGCGGGCGATGTACTCGTCGATGCTGCGACGGGTCGATGATGCCGCAGTTGGCCAGCACCCAGCGGGTCTGCGGCGCGAAGAACGGATGCTCGTCGAGGAACGGCACGTCCGGCCCACGGCTGCGAGCGCCGTCGTTGCGGTACTGGCCCGAGCACGTGCTCGGCCGGGCATCGTCGCCGGCGAAGCACGCGCGTCCAGCAGGCGCGTGCGACCTTGTCCGTCGGTCACGCTGTGGAAGCGACACGCGGGTGCGGCCGGGCAGCTGGACGTCGACCATCGGCTCGGCCGAGCACAGGCCGATGCAGCCGACCTCGACCACGTCGGCCTCGATCTTCGTGCTCGGCCAGGTACTGCGCGGACGGCCGTCGAGCGTCTTGCCGGCGCCCGGCGCCCAGGCCGCAGGTGCCCGGTGCCGACGAAGATCACCGGGCGGTCGAGCTCGCTCGCGGCGCAGCTCGGCCAGCGCGTCGCTGGCGCAGCTGCCGGCAGGCGGCGTCGTCGTGGCAGAGCGGGCCCGTCGGTCAGGCAGGCGACGCAGTCCGGGCAGGGCTGGTCGGCGCCGTGCCAGCACTGCTCGCAGCACTTGTGCTCAGTCAGCTTGGCCATTGTCGCTCGGCCTTTCTGCGGTAGGCATCGAGGATCTCTGTCGACCGTCTCGGGCGTCACGCCGGCGTGGAACTCGCCGTTGACGCTGATCACCGGGGCCAGGCCGCAGGCGCCGATGCAGGCCACCACTTCCAGGCTGAACAGCCCGTCGCGGGTGGTCTGGCCGGGCTCGATCTTCAGCTCGCGCTTGACCGCCTCCAGCACCGCCGGCCGAGCCCTTCACGTGGCAGGCCGTGCCGCGGCAGACCTGGACGTGGAACTTGCCC
This sequence comes from Candidatus Glassiibacteriota bacterium, assembly GCA_963752515.1. Lineage (GTDB taxonomy): Bacteria > Gemmatimonadota > Glassbacteria > GWA2-58-10 > GWA2-58-10 > CAVVYO01. The sequence goes on from CAVVYO010000003.1 coordinate 369,363, forward strand.
TGCGGCTGGAAGCGGAACTGGTTGTAGAAGGTCGCCACGCCGTAGATCTTGCTGGCCGGCAGGCTGCAGGTGCTGGCCGATGCGCGACGACGGCCTCGCGCGACAGGTAGCCCTGGGCCTCCTGCACTTCCTGGAGGATCGGGATCAGCGCAGTCCCGCTTGGCGTCGGGGTACTTCTTCAGGATCTGCGTCGATGTCTGTGGATCACTTGTCCACTTCCTTACTTGGAGTCTTCCCTGCGCGCGAAATACGCCACTTTTTCCAGCGACATGGTCATGTCGATGTCCTCCACGTAGACGTCGGCGGCACGCGCAGCGGGACCGGGGCGAAATTCAGGATGCCCCGGATCCCGGCGCGGACCAGGTCATCGGCCACGTTCTGGGCCTGCAGGGCCGGGACGGCAGATGATCGCCGACCCGGATGCCCGCTTTTCCCGGACGATCTCGGCCAGCTGGTCGATCGGGTAGCAGCGGCAGCCGTGGATCACGCGGTTGACCTTGGTCGGGTCGATGTCGAACGCGGCGACGATCGACAGCTTGGGCCGGCGGCCGGCGAAGTAGGCCAGGATCGCCCGGCCGAGGTTGCCCACGCCCACCAGCGCCACGCCCTGGCCGTGGGGGGCGTCCAGGAAAGTGCCGATGCTCTCGAGCAGCTCATCGACCTCGTAGCCGCGGGTCGGGGTGCCGGAATAGCCGATCGCCATCATGTCGCGGCGCACCTGGGCCGCGGTGCCGTCGGCCAGGGCGGCCAGCTGGTGGGAGTAGACATTGGCCGCGCCCTCGTTCTTCAGGCGGTAGAGCAGCCGCTGGTAGAGGCTGAGCCTGCCGATGGTCTTGTCGGAGATTGCCGGCATGAAGCGTTCCTTCCGGGGGGCCTTCGGGTTTTGGCGTGTGAATTTGGTAACAGTGTGAATCAATTCACAGGAATAGTAACAAAGAGAGATGCCTCTGTCAAGCCTTTTTGTTCAGACTTTGAGGGAGTTCTGGCAGGTCCCACCCGGCAGTGCCGGGAAGAAGCGGCAAGGGTATTTCCACACGAAGTTTGGCGTTTCGCCTTCGTGAAGATTTAAGATTGAACTGGCGAAAGATTCTGGAAAGTGGGGGCGAAATTTCAGCTTGGCTGGTCTTATGGTGTCAAGAGGAAGTACAGCACGGTCCCCAGGCAGAGCGCGCAACCCAGCCCCAGCATCACCCAGCCCAGCCGGTCGCGGCCCGGCCGCGCCGACCACAGCATCACCCCGGTCACCGCAAACACGATCAGCGCCGTGCCGGCCAGGTTGTTCATCAGCACCCAGAGATCGTACAGCGCTCCGCCTTCATAGCCGTGGATCCGGTGCATCACGGCCATTGTCCGGCGGAAACCGGGGTGCCTGGTGGTGACAGTCACGCTGTCGGCCCCGGCGGAAACCAGCACCTCGTAATTGGACCCCGGCCGGTTCCAGCCGAAGAGGCGCGAGCCATCCGGCCGCCGGAGCACCGGCTCGGTCTTGCCCCGCAGGCCGTAACGCTCGGCCAGCAGCCGGCGCAGCGCCTCATCGCCCAGGCCCGCCGGCAAAGCTACCGCCTCGGAGCGCACCGCGGCCTGCGGCTCCCGGTCCGGGAACCACTTGTGGTGCACCAGCACCATCCCGGTGAAGAAAAACATCGTCACGAAAGCGGCCAGCCCCAGCCCGGAGATCAGGTGCAGCCGGCGTGCCAGACGGATCATCGGATCAACCCCGGAAGTACACGAACAGCATCAGCAGCAGCGAGCCGCCGCCGGCCCCGGCCAGCAGCAGCCAGCCCAGGCGGCGGTGCTGTTTCCGCCGGTGCCAGAACCAGATCCCGCTCGCGACCGCGAACAGGGTGAAGAAGGTGCAGATGTCGGTGTACCAGGGCCAGAGCCGGGAAAAGCCTGAATTGGGGACCGGCCCGATCGCATGCATGTGTCCCACGATCGGTCCGGGCCCCAGCCGGATCTCCTCGGCGCTCACCAGCCCGGAAGCCCGGTCCAGCGACAGGTTGTAGCGCTTGCCCGGCCGCACCAGCGGGACCAGCAGCCGGCCATCCTCCAGTTCGCGGATGTCCCAGGGCAGCGGCCAACCCATCAGTCCCAGCGAATCCCGCAGGGCCAGGGCCAGTTGCTCGTGGTCCTCCAGCGCGGGCAGGCTGACCCGCCGCTCCCATTGGACCGTGGTTTCCCGCGGCTCCAGCAATGAGAAGTGGTGATTGAAATGCAGGCTGCTCAGCCCGAACGCCACCAGGTAGGGAGCGCACAGCAGGCCGAGGTAAAGATGCAGGCGGTGTATGAATCGATACATTCTGGTTCGCTCGCGGATGGGGGGCATGACCGAAGAACTGAGAACTTCCACCGGGGTGGCGGCCCACCGGCAGACACCGGCCGGCCGGGTCGGGAAAAACGCTGCCTCCACCTCCCGGGGGCGCGCAAGCGCGGGTTCCCCTGGTCGGTAGCGGAACTCGCTCGCGCCTATGGTGTCAAGAGGAAATACAGCACGGTCCCCAGACAGAGCGCGCAACCCAGGCCCAGCATCACCCAGCCCAGCCGGTCGCGGCCCGGCCGCGCCGACCACAGCATCACCCCGGTCACCGCGAACACGATCAGCGCGGCGCTGGCCAGGTCGTACATCAGCACCCAGAGATCATACAGCGTCCCGCCGCCATAGCCGACCATCCGGTGCAGCACGATCATCGTCCGTGCGGAAGCCGGGGTGCCTGGCGGTGACAGTCACGCTGTCGGCCCCGGCGGAGACCAGCACCTCGTAATTGGCTCCCGGCCGATGCCAGCGGAAGAGGCGCGAGCCATCCGGCCGCCGGCGCACCGGCTCGATCTTGCCCCGCAGGCCGTAGCGCCCGGCCAGCTCCTGTCGCAGCGCCTCATCGTCCAGGCCCGAGGGCAGGGCGACCGCCTCGGAGCGGGTCTCCACCTGCGGCTCCCGGTCCGGGAACCATTTCTGGTGGACCATCACCAGCCCGGTGAAAAAATACATCGCCACGAAAGCGGCCAGCCCCAGCCCGGCGAACAGGTGCAGCTTGCGTGCCAGTTCGATCATCGGATCAACCTCGCAGGTACACGAACAGCATCAGCAGCAGCGAGCCGCCGCCGGCCCCGGCCAGCAGCAGCCAGCCGCTCAGCCGGTACTGCTGGCGGCGGTGCCAGAACCAGATCCCGCTCGCGACCGCGAACAGGGTAAAAAAGGTGCAGATGTCGGTGTACCACGGCCAGAGCCGGGAAAGCCCCGAGTTGGGGATGTTCTCGACCGCGTGCATGTGCCCCACCACCGGCCCGGCTCCCAGCCGGATCTCCTCGGCGCTCACCAGGCCGGAAGCCCGGTCCAGCGACAGGTTGTAGCGCTTGCCCGGCCGCACCAGCGGGACCAGCAGCCGGCCATCCTCCAGCTCGCGGATGTCCCAGGGCAGCGGCCAACCCATCAGTCCCAGCGAATCCCGCAGGGCCCGCGCCAGTTGCTCGTGGTCCTCCAGCGCCGGCAGGCTGACCCGCCGCTCCCATTGGACCGTGGTTTCCCGCGGCTCCAGCAATGAGAAGTGGTGATTGAAATGCAGGCTGCTCAGCCCGAACGCCACCAGGTAGGGGGCGCACAGCAGGCCGAGGTAGAGGTGCAGGCGATGCACGAATCGGAACATCCGGAATCGCTCGCGGAAAGGGTGGGGACGGCGGCCCTGGCAGTGGCCTGCCATCTGGGCTGCGGCAATCTAATGGCAGCCGGGTGGCCGCGCCAGAAAAATGCTCCCCTGGCCCCTCCCGGCCGGCCAAACCGCCCGGCTTGTATCGATGGCACGCTCCGGCCGAAGACCTTGCCCGGCGGGCGGTCCGCCTGTAAGATTGAGCAGGCCGCCGTCGCGGCGTGGCCGCCCCCGATCCTGACTTGCTGTCAGACCTCCAGCCGCGAACAAGCGAAAAAGTTTTGGAAAGTGGAAGGGGGGGGACCGGGGGAGGGAGAAAACTTTTTAAAAAAGTTTTCTCCCTCCCCCCGGACAAGCCGGCAAGCTTCTCACCTCCGTTGTCAAGTTGGTCTCAGGCCCCGCTCGGGAAAGGAACCCCTCATGCGCGACATCTCCCGCAAGTTCGAATCCCTGCGCAGCGCCCGGGCGCGGAGCGTGCTGCGCCTGGCCCCCGCCACCCTGGAGCTGGTGCGCCGGGGCGAGGTCCCCAAGGGCGATCCGCTGCCGGTGGCCCGGGTCGCCGCGATCCAGGCCGCCAAGGATACCGCGCGGCTGATCCCCTACTGCCATCCGGTGGCGGTGGACTATGTCGGGGTGGAGTTCACGCTGCTGGATGAGGGCCGGATCGAGACGACAGTCGAGGTCAAGGCCCTGCACCGCACCGGGGTGGAGATGGAGGCCCTGACCGGGGCCGCGGTGGCGGCGCTCACCCTCTATGACATGCTGAAGATGCTGGACCGGACGATGGAGCTCGAGGGGGTGCGCCTGCTGGAAAAGCGCGGGGGCAAGAGCGATTTTCCCCGCGCGCCGCAAGGGGCGGCCCCGGCCGCCGGGGTGCTGGTGGCCTCGGACCGGGTGTCGCGCGGCGAGGCCGAGGACCGCTCGGGAAAGCTGCTGGCGGAGCGGCTGGAACAGGCCGGCTACCGGCTGGCGAGTCTACCGGGTGGTGCCCGATGAGCGGGAGCGGATCGAGGCGGCGCTGATGGAGTTCGCCGACCGGTTGGGGCTGGAGCTGGTGCTCACCACCGGCGGCACCGGGCTGGGACCCCGGGATGTCACTCCCGAGGCCACCCGGGCGGTGCTGGAACGCCAGGCCGAGGGGCTGATCGAGGGGGCGCGGGCCTACGGGCTGGCGCGCACCCCGCTGGCGATGCTCTCCCGCGGGGCCGCCGGCTATCGCGGCCGGACCCTGATCATCAACCTGCCGGGCTCGCCGCGCGGGGTGGAGGAGTCGCTGGAGGCGCTGCTGGCGCCGATCGCTCACGCCCTGCGGATGATGCGCGGCGAGGGCCATGAGGGCGGGGATCAGGTCGGACTGCCGTAGAGCTCCTCCAGCCGCCGGATGGTCCGGTCGAGCGAGAAGCCTCGTTCCTCGGCGGCCCGCAGGCATTCCATCTGCGGGAGGCGACCCTGCCCCAGCAGCTCGAGCGCGGCTTGCGCCCAACGCTCCGCTCCCTGCTCCAGCTCCAGGAACCGCACCTGGCCGGGCAGCAGTTGGACCTCGCGGGGGACCCGGTCCGAGGCCAGGCCGCGCAGGCCGGTCAGTTGCGCCTCCAGCAGCGAGAGGCCGAAGCCCTCGTACCGCGAGGGCAGCAGGAACAGGTCCATCGCGCGCAGCAGGCCGATCGGATCGCTGCGCGCGCCGGTGAAGACCAGCCGGTCGGCAAGCCCGAGGCGCGTTGCCTCCTCCTGCAACTCTGCCCGCAAGGGGCCATCGCCGACCACCAGGAACCGCAGCCGGGGGTCGCGCCGCGTTAGGTGCGCCGCCACCTTCAGGAAAAAGGAATGGTTCTTTTCGGGCCGCAGGCCGCCCATCGTGCCGATCACCCGATCTTCCGCCCCGCAGCCGAACTCTTCCCGGGCGGCATCGCCCCCGCCCGAGCGGAACTCCTCCAGCGCCAGGCCGCAGTAGAGCACGCGATTGCGACTGCGGCGGCCCCAGAACCCGCCGAAGCTTTCCAGCACGCTCCGCGAGCAGGCGATGACCAGGGTGGCGCTGGCATACTCCAGCGCTTTCAGGCCGTGAGCCTTGAGCCGTGAGCGCGCTCCCTGCCGCAGCTCGATCAGCGGCTGGTGGTGGAAAGCCAGCCGCACCCGCGCCCCGCCCAGCAGGGCCGCCAGCGTTCCGAACGCCGACAGGTGATTCAGGTGCACATTGACACAGCGGATCGACCGGGAACGGATCAGCGCGGACAGCTCCCGCAGGAAAATGATCCGGCCCCATCCCCGGCGATACGGAAGGCGCACCCAGGGCACGCCCAGCTCCCGCAGCAGGGGATAATACCCGTCGCTTTCCGCGCCGGCCGGGCCGGTCAGGCAGAGCAGGGAGCGCTGACGGAGGGCGGCCGAGCGCCGCAGCAGGCCCGCCAGCCAGCTCTCGATCCCGCCCCGATCGAGGCCGGAGAGGATATGCAGGATGTCCCGGTTCACTCTTTGAAAGCCGCGGCGCAGAGGAAGGGAGTGAAATTGTTTTCCGGGGCGTGGAGGCTCAGGCGGAACAGCACCCGGTGGTAGTTGTGCTCGATCCAGTGCCGCAGCTTGCCCCTGAGATGGGCTTCTTGCATCGACAACAGCTCGTGGCGCTCGAATCCCGCGGCCTCGAGCAACTGGATCATCGAGCGGCTGGTGAAGCTGCGGTAGTGGGTGAGGTCGATGTAGCGCGAATAGCCGGCGGTGATGTTGGCGGCGTTCGGCACCCGGCAGAAGAAAAAACCCCCGGGCCGCAGCGCCTGGCGGGCGGCCATCAGCCACTGGTAGCACAGCTCGGTCGCGGGCAGGTGCTCCAGCACGTCCAGGCAGAAGATGCCATCGAAACTCTCCCGCTGCGTTCGCAGGTACTCCAGGCCATCCGCCTGCTCGATCTCCAGACCCGGCAGCAGTTCCCGGATCTGCCGCACCTGGGAGGGCGAACTGTCCACCCCGACCGGGACAATCCCCGGCTGGCGGTTGAGCCAGTACATCAGGAACCCGGAGCCGCAGCCCAGGTCCAGCACCCGGCCGCCGGGAGCGACCCGCTGCAGGAACGGGCCGTAGGTCAGGTCGAACTGCCGCCAGATGAGCGGCGAAATCTGGCGCGGGTCGATGATCACGTTGAGCCGGGTATAGGCCCGGTGGTACTGCTGGCGGAGAATTTCCTGGAAGTCTTCCACGCGGTCTCCTCGGGCGGCGGGCCGCCGTCGATTTCAGTCCCTGAAGCCGACCCCGCAGAGCAGGGTCGAGAACTGGTCCTCCGGGCCGTGCAGGCTGATCCGGAACAGCGCCCGGTGCAGCATGGTTTCCAGCGCGCGGCGGAGCTTGCCCCGGAAATGGGCCTCGCGCAGCGGGACGATCCGGGGACGATCGAACCCGGCGGCATCCAGCAGCTGGAGCAGGGACTTGCTGGTGAAGCTGCGGTAGTGGGTGAGGTCGATGTAGCGCAGGTAGCCGCCGGCGATGTTGGCGGCATTCGGCACCCGGCAGAAGAAAAAACCCCCAGGCCGCAGCGCCTGGCGGGCGGCCAGCAGCCACTGGTAGCACAGCTCGGTCGCGGGCAGGTGCTCCAGCACGTCCAGGCAGAAGATGCCATCGAAACTCTCCCGCTGTCTTCCCAGGTACTCCAGCCCGTCTCCCTCCTCGAGCTCCAGAGCCGGCAGCAGCTCGCGCGCCGCCCGGAGCTGCGAGGGCGAATGGTCGATCCCGGCCACCGCCAGCGCGGGTCGCCGGGACAGCCAGTACAGCAGGAACCCCGCGCCGCAGCCCAGGTCGAGGATCCGGCTCCCGGAGGGCAGGCCCTCCAGCAACGGGCCGTAGGTCAGGTCGAGCTGCCGCCAGATGATTGGCGAAATCTGTCGCGGGTCCATCACCAGGTTGCCGCGGGAGTAATGGCGGAGGTACTGCTCCCGGAGGGCGGATTCCAGCTCCTGCATCTTGCGGTCCCAAAAAGGATGGTCGGTTGAGGAGCTACAGGGATCGTCGCACCGCGAGGCGGCCGCCTGATGGCGCGCCGACAAGCCTCTGATATTTAAAACCTTTCCCCGGCCGGTTCAAGCTTTCCGGCTGGGCCTCGCTCCGGGTGTCGACAGCAGCTCCGGCCGCCCCCGCCGGGCCTGGCCCGGACCCCCTTGCGGCACTTGCCCTCCCGCCGGAATCGTTGTATCTTAGCAGCTTGCTGACTGATCCGCCATCAAGAGCCGCCCGGCGGCCGTTCATCCGGGAGGCTGATCGAGTTCGTGGTTGCCCGGTGTCTCATTCAACGGTGAACAGGAGGATGCTGTGAACACGGTGAAAGTGAAGCCCGCCGAAAGCTGCAAGTACGATATCGTCTCCCTGGGCGAGATCATGCTCCGCCTGGACCCGGGCGACCTCCGGATCCGCACCACCCGCAATTTCCGGGTGTGGGAGGGCGGCGGCGAGTACAATGTGGCCCGCGGGCTCAAGCGCTGTTTCGGGATGCGCGCCGGGGTGGTCACCTCGATCGTGGACAATGAGGTCGGCCGCCTGCTGGAGGACCTGATCTTGCAGGGCGGCGTGGACATGAGCTATGTCAAGTGGACTGCCGTTCGACGGGATCGGCCGCGAATGCCGCGTGGGCCTCAATTTCACCGAGGCCGGTTACGGCTGCCGCGCCGCCCTGGGCTGCTCGGACCGCGCCAACAGCGCCGCCAGCCAGCTCAAGCCCGGCGATATCGACTGGGAGAAGATGTTCGGCCAGGACGGGGTGCGCTGGTTCCACACCGGCGGGATTTTCGCCGCCCTGTCAGCCCCACCACCGCGGATGTGATCATCGAGGCCCTGGAGTGCGCCAAGAAGCACGGCACGATCACCAGTCGTTCGACCTCAATTTCCGGCCCAGCCTCTGGAAGACCTCCGGCGGCACCGAGAAAGCCAAGAGGTCAACCGCCGGATCGCTCCGCTGGTCGATATCATGATCGGCAACGAGGAGGATTTCACCGCCGCGTTCGGCTACGAGGTCCCCGGAGTGGACAAGGAGCCTGAGCAAGCTGGACACCGCAGGGCTTCAAGCAGATGATCTCAGAACGTGGTCAAGGACTTCCCGAACTTCAAGGGGGTCGCCACCACGCTGCGTAACGCCAAGACCGCCAGCACGCAATGACTGGGGCGCGATCCTCTGGATGGACGGCGAGTTCCACGAGGCGCTCGCAGCGGCCGGACCTGCGAGATCTACGACCGGGTCGGCGGCGGCGACATCTTTCGCCAGCGGCCTGATCTACGGCCTGATGAACGGCAAGACCCCCGAGCAGGCGGTCAACTACGGCGCGGCCCACGGCGCCCTGGCGATGACCACCCCGGGCGACACCACCATGGCCACCCTCAAGGAGGTGGAAAAGGTGATGAAGGGCGGCGGGGCGCGGGTCGCGCGCGCTGAGCACAGGCAGCGCGAATCGGGCAGGGCGGCTCAAGGCCGCCCTTTTTTTATTCCGGAAGATCAACAGCGGAGTTTATCCACGAAGGGCACGAAGGGACACCAAGAAAAAACACTTCGTGAACCTTAGTGTCCTTCGTGGATAGCTCCTTAAACATGATATCAAGAGGCCGGCAATGAACAGCAAGGAGCGGGTCAATCTGGCTCTGCGCCGGGAGGTCCCTGACCGGGTGCCGTTCGACCTGAGCGGCGGTTTTGTCGGCGCGGCCTGGGACAAATTTGTCCGCCGCAGCGGCAGCACCGACCATTTCGCGTATTTCGATACGGATGTGGAGTTCTACGAGCTGCTGGAGCCCCGGGCCGAGTTCGACTATGCCGGGCGTGTACTACCAGGGACGTATGCCGCCGCGACAAGGGCTAGCACCTTGACCGTTACGGGGTGCTGCACGAGGAGGCCGAGGGGCTGCATTTCACCAAGATGATCCCCCCGCTCACCGCGCACACCCTGGCGGCGATCCGGAGCTACCCCTTGCCCGCCTACCGCGATCCGGAGCTTTACCATGCGGCGGCCAAACGGATCGCGGAGATCGACAGTCGCGGCAAGGCCAGCGCCCTGGCGATGGGGGCCGAGACCCTGTTCGAGGTCGCCTGGCCATGGTACGGGATGGAAGAGTTCCTGATGATGCTGCTCACCGAGCCCGAGCTGTGCGCGGCGGTGTTCGACCGTTACCTGGAGATGCGGCTTTGGCAGCTCGAGACCTATGCGAAATACGGGCGCTACGATGTGCTGTGGCTGGGGGATGATATCGCCAACCAGGTGGGGATGATGCTCCCGCCGAATGTCTGGCGCGAGACCCTCAAGCCGCGGATGCGGACGATCATCGAGGCGGCGAAGCACTACCAGCCGGATGGGCCTGATCTTCTACCATACGGATGGCAACCCGACCGAGGTGGTCGAGGACCTGATCGAGATCGGGGTGGAGATCCTGAACCCGGTCCAGCCGGAGTGTGTCGACCCGGCGGAGTACAAGCGGCGCTATGGGGACCGGCTGGCGTTCTGGGGGACCATCGGGATCCAGCACACCTTGCCGTTCGGCACGCGTGGAGGAGGTCCGGCCGAGGTGCGCACCCGGATCGAGACAGTGGGCCGGGGCGGGGGGCTGTTGCTGGGCCCCTCGCACGTGATCGAGCCCGAGGTGCCCTGGGAGAACGTGCTGGCGCTGGTGGAGGCGGTCAGGGAGTACGGGGAGTACTGACCATAGTTGCCAGCGTCTTGCACCACGGCAACTTTGCAGAAAATTTTGGAAGGTGGGAGCGGGGCTCGGGGGAGGGCGGGGACTTTTTGAAAAAGGTCCCCGCCCTCCCCCCGGAACAGATAGGCTGTTCCAGCCTTTGTTGTCAAACCGGTAGAAGAAAAGAGGCGCGGAGACTGTCCCCCGCGCCTCTTTTGATTACAGTTCCTCATCGAACAGGAAGAATTTCCATTTCCACTGCTCATGCACTTTTTCGAACCCCACCCGGAAGCTCAGCGCGCTCCAGAGGTGGCGGCGGTGGACAAACCCCAGCCCGCCACCCGGCAGCACCACCCGCGCCCAGAGCTGGCCGTGCAGGTCCCAGTCCGGGGCGCGCTCGACCAGTTGCCATCCGAGGGTGTCCAGCACCGCCGAGCCCTCGTTCGGCTGGGCATGCGCGGTGACACTGCTGTCGATCACCGCCAGGTAACGGGTGGCATCCAGGTCGCGCGGCCAGGCGAACGGCACGTAAGGGGCGCTGAACAGCCCCGGCCGCAGGAACCCCCCGCCCAGCTCGAGCACCCGGCCGATCATTTTCCAGTAACGGGAGGCATCCCGGCCCTCGGTCATGTAGCGGCGGAACGCGGCCTGGTCCTCATAGGGCGGGAAGCTGTAGAAAAAGCCGGCATCCAGGGCGCCCAGCAGGAACGCGGTGTCCTTCGCGGCGATCGCCTCCTGGAACTGCTGACGGAAAGCCAGGAACGAGGGGTCCTGCGCCGCCTGGTCCACCGGCGGGAGCACGGGCAGGCCCTCCTTCTCCCCGGCGGTCAGGCCGGGAGCGAGCACCAGCGTTAGAACCAGCATTGTCGCCAGCTTGCGCATCCGTACCTCAAAGACATTTATCCACGAAGAACACGAAGGTACACGAAGAAAGGTAGTAATTTTAAAAATACAATAACTTCGTGTGCCTTCGTGTCCTTCGTGGAGAAGCGATCAGTTGCCTATCTCACCCCCGCGCCCTGGGGGCCGCGGTCGCGGCGGTCTTCCCGGCGGCCGGGGCGAGCGCGTGGGCCCCCTGGTGGAACCGGCGCAGGGTGGCCTCATCCGGGGCGGCGGTGAGCCTTGCTCACCAGGTAGAATGCCCCGATGTTGGCCATGAAGCCCCAGAACCCGTAGTGGATCCCCAGCGGATTGACCCCCAGGCCGAACCAGCCCTTGAAAGTCACCAGCAGCACCGCCATCCCGGCGATGATCCCGGCGATCACCCCGGCCCGGGTCGCGCCCTTCCAGAACAAGGGGCCGATCAGCGAGGGGAACATCTGCATCGACACCGCCATCGAGATCAGGCCGATCTGGACGATCATCGGGATGTTCGGCAGCAGGGCCAGGTAGAGCGACACCACGCTGGCCAGGGCGATAATGGTCCGTCCCACCCACACCAGCTCGCCATGCCCGGCTTGCGGGCGCAGGAACCGGCTGTAGAGGTCCTTGGTCACCAGGGCGCTCATCGCGTGCAGGTTGCCATTGGCGGTGCTCATCGCCGCGGCCATGATGGTCGTGACAATGAAGCTGGCCAGCACCAGCGGCAGGTAGCTTTCCAGGATCCGCAGGTAAACCGTGTCCGGATCGGCCAGGCCGGGGAACAGCACCCTTCCCCCCAGCCCGATGAACGCGGTGCCGAAGAAATAGCAGGCGGTCAGCACCACGGCGAAAATGATCATGCTGCGGCGCAACGCCGCCGGCCCGCTGGCGCTGTAGTAGCGCATCCACTGGCTGGGGCTGGCCATTGTCCCGAAACTGGCCACCAGGGTGAACGTGAACACCATCGAGATCGGGAACAGCTTCGCCGGCCCGGGCAGAGTGATGAAGCTCCCGGCCGGGGTGGCGGCATCGCTCACCTGCGCCGCGGCCGAGAACAGCTCGGTCACTCCGCCCAGCTTCCAGATCGTGATCACTCCGCCGGCCAGCATCCCGATTACCAGCAGGCCCCCCTGGAACACATCGGTCCAGCACACCGCCCGCATCCCGCCCATGATCGTGTAGACCATGGTCACCGAGGCCAGCAGCAGCGCGCCGAAAATGAAGGTGCTGGTCCGCAGCGGCCCCAGCGAGATCACCCCATCGGCCAGCGAGAAAGCGCCGAGCTGCACGTTGCTGCTGCGGGTGATCACCTCGAACAGGTAGCCGCCGCCCTTGAACTGCAGCACCGCGTAGGGGATGATGTAGATGATCCCCAAGAGCGAAATCAGCACCCGCAGGGTGTCGCTCCGGTAATAGTCGGCCACCAGGTCGCTGGGGGTGATGTAGTTGTGGCGCTTGCCCAGCCGCCACAGCGGCCGGCCGATGATCCAGATCATCGCCCCGCAGATCGGCACGTTGAGCATGAAGAACACGAAACCGATCCCGCCCTTGTAGAGCATCCCCGGCGCGCCGAGCATGGCGAAAGCGCTGAAGAACGTGGCCATGATCGCCAGGGCGGTGACCACGAATCCCTGGCTGCGGGCCGAGATGTAATAGTCATCGGTGGTGACCCGGCCGCGCCACCAGGCGACAGCCCCGATCGCGAAGTTGATGACCAGGTAGATCGAGATTACGATCAGCGGAGTCATCGTTTACCCTCCTGGCGGGAGGCGGCCAGGTGGGACTCCTCCGGCTCGACCTCGTGACGCCAGACCTTGAGGTAGGCGTAAATGATGATCGCGATCTGCACCACCGCCCAGCCGAGCCCCCACAGGTAGAGGATCGGCACCCCGGCCACCAGGGTCGGGTGGTTGACCAGCGCCAGCCCCGGGCCATTGCTCATCAGGAAAGCGAAAATGAACAGCAGCAGGAGCCTGTTCAGGAGTTTCTTCTTGCCGCGCTGATCGTGCATGGTAGGGGTCGCTCCGGCTTGGGGTGACTGGGGATCTGCTCCGAAAAAGCCCGTGGGTTGCCGCGAGGGGCGCGATGTGCTCATAACTCGATGCCCGGAATCGCCTTGCCGGGGGACAGAAAGCGCCCGGCCCGGTGGGTCGGCAGGCATAAGATAAACCTTTCAGCGGCGTTAGCAAGGACTTTGCTCCCGCGGCGACAGGTAGGTCCTTGCCGCCGGGAGCTCGATCCTGTATCTTCCTGTACCGAAGTTTTACGACCACGGTGTGAAGATTGACATCTTTCCAAAACTTATTCGATACTACAATGCGAAAGCTCAGGCAACAAGCCGGTATCGGAGCAATGCTGCGCCTGGCGGGAAGGCTGCCGCTTTTTCTGGCGCTTGCCGTATCCTGCGCCCGGATGGGGGCGCCCAGCGGGGGGCTGCCGGACACCGAGCCGCCCGCGGTGGCGGAGTTCATCCCGGCCGCCGACAGCACCGGGGTGGCGGTCGATGCCCCGCTGGCGGTGATCTTCAGCGAGGAAATCCGCCGCGAGCAGATCGAAAAGCTGGTGAGCCTCTCGCCTCCGGCCGGACGGCTGCGTTTCGAGTGGGAGGGCCGCCGGCTCGGTCTGCGGACGGCCGGGGAGCTGCGCCCGGGGGTCACCTACCGCCTGACAGTCGATCCGGGGGTGACCGATCTGCACGGGGTCAAGAGCACCCGGCGCTTTACCGGCTACTTCTCCACCGGGATAACTTTTTCCCCGGGCCGCCTGGCCGGGACAGTCACCCACCGCGACTCGCTGGCGATCGGCGCCCTGCTGTTCGCCGCCCCGGTGGGCGACACCAGCCTGGTCTTCCGCAGCGAGGCCGACTCCTCCGGCCGCTACCTGTTTCCCTACCTGCCGCTGGGCGAGTTCGGCCTGCGGGCGTTCCTCGACCGCAACCGCAACAATCGCTACGACTTCACCCGCGAGCCGGGGGCCGGGGACACGGTCACGGTCGGGCAGGAGCCGGTGACCCGGGACTTGCGCCTGGTTCAGGCCGACACCACCGCGCCGTTCCTCTCGGCGGTGGAAACCCCGGATTCGCTGACTATCGTGCTGGTCTACGATGACCCGCTCGACAGCCTGCGAGCGCTGGCGACCGCCCGGTTTGCCCTGCGCACTCCTGACCGCGAGGGGCGGGAACTGCCGCTGGACTCGCTCTACCTCAAGCCCGGGGACCCGCGCCGGGTGGTCCTCAGGCCGGAACAGTTCCTGGTGACCGGCGAGTCCTACCATCTGAGCTCGGTGGGGCTGGTCAACCAGGCCGGGCTGGTCCTGACCGACCCGGAGCGCGGGGGACGCAGCTTTACCTTTCGCCGCCCCGAGCAGGCTCCGGCTAAGACCCCATCCGGATCAGCCGGCCGCACCAGGGGGACCCCGTGAGCCGCCGCCACCCGCGCCACGACTGCTTTCTGTTCCGGGGGGAGGGGGAAAACCTTTTGAAAAAGGTTGTTCTCCCTCCCCCCAGACCCCCTTTCCACTTTCCAAAACTTTTTATATTGCAATCCTTGCTTCTCGCGATGCTCCTGGCTCCCGCGGCCGCCCACTGCCGCTGGGTGCACCTGGCCGACCGCAACGCTGTCCGGGCGGTGGAGGCCGATCCGCGGGATGGGGCGCTGTGGTACGCCACCGACGGCGGGCTGGTGCGGCTCGATCCCCGGGCCGGGGTGCATCAGGTGTTCTCCCGCGCCGAGGGGCTGCCCGCCGCGGACCTGACCTCCCTGCTGGCCCTGCCGGATGGCCGTCTGCTGGCCGGCAGCAGCGACCGCGGGGTGCTGGTCGGCTCCGGGGAGGGGCGCTGGACCGCGGCGGGGGAGCTGGATGGCGTGCCGCACTCCCATGTCTACTGCCTGGCCCCGGCCGCGGGAGCGCCCGGGGAGGCGTTGGCCTGGGTCGGGACCCTGCGCGGCGCGCGCAGGATGCAGGCGGGGGAGTCGTTCCTGGAGCCGGCGCGGGGCAGCCGGACTGTCCTGGAGAGCCAGCCGGTCCATGACATCTTCGAGGAGCCCGGCGGCGGGCGGACCTGGTTCGCCGCCGGCAATGGCCTGTGGAGCATGGATTCCGCCGGAGCGTTCCAGCGCTGGGGCCCGGCCGAGGGGTTGGCCGCCCTGGCGATGCAAGCGGTCGAGCCCGGGGCCGATGGCGCCTTGTACGTGAGCCCCGGCCAGGGGCTGTGGCGGCTGGAGGGAGCGAACTTCGCCCCGGTGACAGTCCCGTTCGGCAACCGCGCCATCGCGGCGCTGCGCCGGCTGGAGCGCGAGGGCGAAAACCTGCTGGCGGCGGCGGTGGACAGCACGGTCTACGCTCTGGATTCCGAGGGGAGCTGGAGCGTGCTCGCGATCCTCTCCGCGCCGCTGACAGCGCTGGGGCCGGTGCTGCCCGGCAGTGGCCTGCCGGCGGCGGGCGCGGCCCAGGCGGGCCTGTTTTACCCCATCGCGGAGGGCGGTTACCGGAACTTGCATCTGCCGGGCCCGCTCCACAACCTGCTGACCCGGGTGGCGGTGGACAGCCGCGGCGCGGTCTGGACCAGCGGCGCGGCGGAGGGGATGCCCCGCTCCCCGGCCGGGGTCTACCGCTATGACCGCGAGGGCTGGACCCACTATACCGAGGACAACAGCCCGCTCACGTTCAACCTGGTTTCCTCCCTCAATGTCGCCCCGGATGGCCGGCTCTACCTGGGGACCTGGTTCGGCCCGGCCGGGGTCGGCAGCGGCGGGTTCGACATCCTCGATGACCGCGGCAGCGCCGACAGCACCGATGACCGCTGGGAGCGCTACACCGCCAATGAAACCGCGCTATCCATGGATGTGATCCGCGGCGACATCGCTTTCGACTCCTCAGGCGGGGCCTGGATCGGCAGCCAGTTCAACCAGAGCAGTCCCGGCGGGCTGGAGCGGTTCGATCCGGTGACCAGGCAGTTCGTGAGCTTTTCGGCCTCCCTGGTCGAGCGCGCGGTGCGGACAGTCGAGGTCGATGGGCTGGGCAATGTCTGGATCGGGCTGGCCTCCCGCGGGCTGATGGTGATCCCGGGCGGGTTCGCCGGGGGCGAGCCGCCGCGGCGGGTGGCCTCGTTCACTGTCGCGCTGGGCGAGGTCGGGGTCCAGGACCTGGCGGTCGACCCCGCCAACCGCCTCTGGATCGCCACGGACAGCAAGGTGGTGATCCTCAATTTCCAGGAGGATGCCCGGGATGAGCGCAAGTTCGCCTACCGCGAGGTCAAGCCCCCCGGCCAGGCCGGGCTGGCGGCCAATGCGATCGCCCTGGAGGGGCTGACCGCGGCCTGGTTCGCCACCCGGGCCGGGATCTGGCGGCTGGCCCTGCCGGAAAGCACGGAGGACTGGACCGTGTTCGACCGGGCCGGCAGCGCGCTGGCCTCGGATCAGGTCCACGACCTGGCGCTGGACCCGGGCCGCGGGGTGCTGTGGGCCGCCACCGCGGCGGGACTCTCCGGGATGGAGCTGGAGCAGGCCCAGGCGCGAGTGAGCGGCGGGCGCGGGAAAATCGAGGTCAGCCCCAACCCCTGGCGCGCCTGGGAGCAGCCCCTGCTGCAGCTCTCCGGGATGCCGCGCTACAGCCGGGTGACCATCCTGACTGTCGCCGGGGAGCCGGTGCGCGAGTATCAGCCGCGAGAGCTCGCCGCCGAGCTGCTGTTCTGGGATGGCCGCAACCAGCAGGGCCGCCCGGTCGCCCCCGGGGTCTACCTGATCCACGCCCGGGCCCCCGGTGGCCGGGAGTTCCTGGGCAAGGCGGCCCTGATCCGCTGAGCCTGGCGATTCGATATCTAGACCATTCATATCTAGATTAAATTAGGAAAAAGTTCTGGAAGGTGGAAGGGGGGCCGGGGGGAGGGCGGAAATCCCGACCAACGGGATTTCCGCCCTCCCCCCGGAAAAGCCGGCCTTGGATGTCAAATCGGGATGAAGAGGGAAAGATGCCGAGCATCGAGGACCGGCCGTTGGAGCGGGTCGACCGGGAGAGTTGGGAGGCCCTGCGCCGCGCTGCGGGCGACCGGAGCCCTTTCACCGGCCACGACTGGCTTGCTTTCCTCGCGCAGGCTTTTCCCGGGCGACAGGTGGGCTGCCTGCTGGCGCTGGAGGGCGGAAAGCTGGTCGGCGGGTTGCCCTGGGTGGATGACCGCAGCCGGCTGGCCCGCCAGAGCTTTTCCCTGCCCTGGGGCACCCCCGCCGGGCCATTGGTGGCCGCGGGGCAGGACCGGTCGCTGGCCCTGGAGCTCGCTCGCCGCTGGGCCGGGACGCACGACGGTGGCTTGCTCCCCACCCGGCTGGCGCTGACTGTCGATGATCCCGCGCTGGGGGAGCGGCTGGCCGAGGCGCTGCCCGGCTTCGACGCTGCGCCGGGAGCAGTATTTCACGATCCCCCTGGCCGGAAGGAGGTTCGCCGCCTGGGAGGCCGCGCTGCCTTCCGAGGTCCGCAACCAGAACCGCCAGGCCCGGGACCGCGGTGTTTTCACGCGGGTAAGCGCTCCGGCCATCGCCCCGGAGCTGGCCCGGCTGGCCCGGCTCACCGCCACCCGTCACGGACAGCCCGCTCCCCTTTTCAAGGAGCGGTTTTACCGCGGTCTGCTGGAGCGATTCGGGGCGCGGGAGGACTCGCCGGTGCGGGTGTTCCTGGTGCGGGCGGAAGAAACACCGGCGGCGTTCGCGGTCTGCCTGGAGGATTCCGGCCGCCGCTGGCTCTGGGACTATGGCGCCGATCCGCGGCAGTTCGCCGCCCGCCCCAACAATCTGATGTACGCCTCGCTGGTGGAGGATTGCTGCCGCGAGGGCCTGGAGGCGCTGGAGCTGGGGGCGGTGCCGGCCGGGGCCGCGGGGCTCGAGCATTTCAAGCGCAGCCTGGGCGGAGTGGCGTTCGAGCGGGCGACCCTGGTCCGGGCCGGCCTGCTCTTCCGCCTGGGAAACGCCGCGCTGGCCTGCCGCCCGGGAGCGCGCGGGAAGCGAAGGCCATGAGCCGGCAGCCGCGCCCTGAGCGGGCAATAGCCTGCCCTCCCCCGGAGCAGTTGGTCTATTTTGTCAACAGGAACGTGTGCGATGCGGCTCTTGATCCTCTCCAATGTCCGGGTGATCCACACGCTGCGCTGGGTCGAGTATTTCCGCGGGCGCGGGCATGAGCTGCGGCTGGCCAGTGTCGAGCCGCCGGTCGGGATGCCGCCGGAGGAGTTCCGCCGGTTGGCGGGACTGACCGCGGGACCGGCCTGCGGGCGTTACCTCTCGGCCCTGCCCGCCCTGCGAAAGCTGGTGCGGGAGTTCCGGCCGGAGCTGGTCAATGCCCACTACCTGCCGGGCTATGGGCTGCTGGCGGCGCTGGACCCCCGCGCCCGGCCGCTGGCGGTGAGCGCCTGGGGCTCGGACCTGCTGCTCAACCCCTGGCGCAGCCCGCTCCATGCCGCCCGGACGCGGCTGGTGCTCGGCCGCGCCGCGCTGGTCACCTGCGATGGCCGGGTGCTGCGGGAGATTTTGCAGGAGCGGTTCGGGGTGGAACCAGGTCGAATCCTGGATGTCCCGCTGGGGATCGATCCCGGGCGGTTCCACCCGGCGGAGAACCTGCCGTCCGGCCCGCCGCGGATTGTCTCCACTCGGAGGCTGGAGCCGCTCTATGACCTGAGGACTCTCCTGCATGCGGCCGCAGCGCTGCGGGGACAAGGGAAAAATTTCGCGCTGGAGCTGGTCGGGACGGGCGGCGAGCGGCCGCGGCTGGAGGCCCTGGCGAGGGAGCTGGGGCTGGCCGGCCGGGTGCGTTTTCATGGGGAGCTGGAGCCGGAGCGGCTGGCGGAAGTGTTGCGGCAGGGGACAGTCTATGTCTCCACCGCCCGCTCGGACAGCACCTCGGTCTCGCTGCTGGAGGCGCTGGCCAGCGGGGTGTTCCCGGTGGTGACCGGCATCCCCGGCAACCGGGAGTGGATCGCGGAGGGGGTGAACGGGCTGACTTTTCCGCCCGGGGACTGGCGCGCCCTGGCGGATGCGCTCTCCCGGGCGCTGGCCGAGCCCTCCCTGCGGATCGAGGCCGCGCGACACAACCAGGGGCTGGTGCGGGAGCGCGCCCTGTGGAGCGCCAACATGCGCGCGGTGGAGGAGGCGTTCCTGCGGCTGACGGCGCGGCAGTCGCGGGCCGGCCTGGGCCTGAATCAGCTTGATCCGGCCTTCCGAGCTTTGGTCCGGAATCCTCAACTATGCTGCTATTTCTTTGATGGTCATTATTTTTCTTCTTCTGTGACCAGAAGAAGCAAGAGTCTGTGCGGCGCAAAACTCGCCGGCCACTGACGGCCTCATTGGTCGCTGGCGACCGCGGGCTTTACGCCGCCGATGCGAGTGGGCAGCGCTGACGCGCACCTGCCAGGCGGTTCTGGGTTCCCCGAAAGCCGCAGATGGATGTGAGAGCAACGTAACGTTGCGATAGTCTGGCTCAATCAGTTCCGCCGCGGTGGCGGCTACGCCGCTTGCGGGGTGAAAAACAAAGGTGGGCCAGGCCCCAGAGCGCAGGCTGGCGCGAGGCCCGGAGCCAATCGTAGGGGCGCGGCATGCCGCGCCCGTGGGAGACAGCGGGCCGGCAGTGCGTAGATACCACCTTAGCAAAGGGGGACACAGGGGGTTGTGTTTTTCAGGGCCGGCACGGGGGCCGGCCCCCGGTAGCGCTGACCCAACCCCCCGGTCGAGCCAATCCCACTTATCGCCGCTTTGGTTGGAACAGATGGGCCTGCCCCGCCCCGGCCAAAGCCGGACCAGGTGGCTCGGATTCAGCCCGCGGCTGACTTGCCTAAGATCACAGCAAAAAGTTTGGGAAAGTGGAAGGGGGGTCCGGGGGGAGGGAGAAAAACCTTTTTCAAAAGGTTTTCTCCCTCCCCCCGGAAAAGCTGGTAAGCTTTACGCCGTCGTGGTCAAGCTGGTATCAGTCTGTCCGGCCCCCGGCCAGTCCCGGCCGATGGTCATTTTCGCGCTCCCTTCCGGCGCAGGTCCCGCTGTCCCAGGATCCGGCCTTTCCCCGCGCCGCCTTGTCCGCTACGATGGTTTCACCTCGTACTGGAGCGGGTCCTCCACCCCGGCCTCGCGGAAAGCCCTCAGCCGCAGCAGGCAACTGTCGCAACGGCCGCAGGCCAGCGGGCCATCCTGACGGTAGCAGCTCCAGGTGTCCTGGAACGGCGCCCCCAGGCGAATCCCCAGCTCGACAATCTGGCTCTTGCGCAGGGAGATCAGCGGGGTCACCACTCGCATCCTGGTCCCGGGACGGGTGCCCAGCACGATCACCCGCTCGAAAGCGTTGTAGAACTCGCGGCGGCAGTCCGGGTAGCCCGAGCTGTCCTGCTCCACCGCCCCGACATACACCGACTCGGCGCCCAGCACCTCGGCCCAGCTCACCGCCGCGGCCAGGAAATGGGCATTGCGGAAGGGCACGTAGCTGGAGGGGATGACTCGCGACTCCAGGTTGGCGGCGCTGACCTCGATCCGCGGGTCGGTCAGGCTCGAGCCGCCGATCTCCCCGAGGTGGGCCAGGTCGCAGACCAGGGTCCCCGCCGCGCCGAAATGGTCCGACAGCCGCTCGAAACAGCGGCGCTCGGTCTTCCGGGTCCGCTGGCCGTAGTCGGCGTGGAGGAAAAAGACCTCTTCGTGCTCGCGGGAGGCCACCGCCGCTGTCACACAACTGTCCATGCCGCCGCTGAGGCAGATCACCGCTCGGTCATAGTTCGCCGTCATCCGCACCTTCACCGTAGGTTGTTGTGTCCGGCAACGTTAATTCCATGAATCCGCATGGGAATATACCAGAACCGCCGGGAAAAGCAAGACCGCCGCGCGTCATGCCGGGCTTGACCGGGGCCGCGGCGCGGGATAGCTTTCTCTGAGCAGCGGCGCAGCACCGCCGGGGACCGGGCGCGGGAGATGGTCCCGGAGGCTGCCCCGGCGTGGACCACGATCAGTTCGAGAGGAGGAGCGGTGATCAGACTGGGGCTGTGCAGCGTGACCTTCCGCGACCGGGAGGTGCACGAGGTGATCGAGATCGCGCGGGCGGAAGGGCTGAAAGGGATCGAGTGGGGCGGGGATGTGCACGTGCCGGCCGGGGCCTCGCCCTTGCTGGTGCGGAAAATCCGCGAGGACACCCATCGCGCCGGGCTGGCGATCCCCAGCTATGGCTCCTATTTCAACGCGCTGGAGGAGCCGCCGGGGGATTTCGGGCGGGTGCTGGAGACCGCCCGCCTGCTGGGCGCCGGAACGATCCGGATCTGGGCCGGCTGGGTCAGCCCGGGCCGGCTCAGCCGCGAGCAACTGGGACGGCTGGCCGCCACCGCCCGCCAGGTGGCGGAAATGGGCGCGAGCCATGGGATCAAGGTCGCGTTCGAGTACCACGACAACACCCCGACCCATGGGGCGGAAGCGGCCCTGCGCCTGCTGAAGGCGGCGGGCCACCCCAACCTCTACTCCTATTTCCAGCCCCTGCACCCGAATGATTTGAACCAGACCCTGGCCGATTTCGCGCGGATCCGCCCGCGCCTGGCCCATGTCCACGTGCAGAACAACGATGGCGAGGACAACTGCGACCTGGCGGAGTATGCCCCGATGTGGCGCGAGCTGGTGCGCGGGCTGCGGGCCATGGATTTCGACAGGTTCGCGCTGTTCGAGTTCAACCAGGGCAACACGGTGGAGCAACTGCGGCGGGATGCGGCGCTGATCCGCGGGTTCCTGGCCGAAAGCTGAGGGGACAGCCGGGCGGAGCCGGCCGGGGTTTTCGCTCCCGCCGCCGGTTCCCGAAAGATCCGGATGCACCCGGAAAAAGCGGCGGCGCCGGAAAAATTCCGGCGCCGTCCACGGGAAAGCCTGTCGGTCGGCCGATGGCCGCCTCAGCCGCCGACCTTTTCGGGAAAGGTCTTGTTGGCGTACAGGTAGATCAGGCGTTCGAACTTGCCGATGATGTCCAGTGTCTGCTGGGACTTGCGGCCGTGGTCGCCGAAGTATTCCTGGTAGAGGACGACCAGCTTGTCCACGACATTGCGGTACTCCTCGAAGCTCAGCCGCAAGTGGCTCTCGAAATGCTCGACACAGGCCAGGTAGCGCTGGTAATTGGGATTCACCGCTCCCTGGCGGTCGGCGCGCATCAGCTTCAGATGCATGCCCAGGAACATCTGGTAACAGTCCTCGACCGAGGCGAACCGCGGATTGTCGTCCGGGAAGTCCCAGCGTTCGAGGTGTCTGATCGATATGCCGCTGAAATAGATCATATTATTCCCTGCAGTTCTCTCTTTTCACAGTTTCTCCCACCACCGATTCCTTGCCAAAAATAACATCGCTCCGTGGTAAGGCAAGGAAAAACGGTCCAAACGCCATCCGCTATCCGGCTTCTGCCGATTCAAAAGCTTGTGGCTCAAGCCTCTAACTGTCCTCCCGCAGCCGGTGCTCCTCCTCGTCCGAGATCACCTCCACCCCGGCGCGCGCCAGCAGCGCGGCGGTGATCCCCCTCCCCGGGGCCAGCCGCTCGAAACGGTACACCGCGCGCACCCCGCAGGAGGGGCTGCGCTCCTTGAGCAGCGCCCGCCGGACCCCCAGCAGCCGGGCCAGGTACAGCACCTGGGCCGCGCCGGCCAGCAGCCGGTCGGTGTGGTCGATCCCCCGGCCATCCGTCACCTCGCCCAGCGGCGCGGCCGGGTCCTCGCCCGGCAGCCGGCTGAAGAACACCGGCGGGCGGGGAGTGGTCATCCCCGCCAGCTGCTCCGGGCAGACCGGCACCAACTGAAACCTTTCCCCCAGCCGCAGGGCGCGCGCCCGGCAGCAGTCCAGCTCCAGCGACTGTCCATCGTAGCGGCAGGCCACCCCCAGCAGGCAGGCCGAAACCAGCAGTTTTTCCATGTTGGTCCTCCCTTGCGCCGCCTCACCCGGTCGCGGCGTATCTAAAGATAGTCCCGTCAACAGGCTCTGGCAAATAGAAGTTGACATTTTTCCCGCGGCCGGGTAGGATCAGACAATCCACGACCGCGCGTGGCTGGCGAAATAACCGGAGGAGCACGCTTGGGAACACCCGCCAAGGCCGAGATCGAGCTGAAATTCCCGCTGGAGGACCCGGACCCGGTGCGAACGCAGTTGGCGGCCCTGGGTTTCCGTTCCGCTGGTGAGGTGTTCGAGCACAACCTCGTGTTCGACACCCCGGAGGGCCGTCTGCAGCGGAATCGCCAACTGTTGCGGCTGCGACAGGACCGCACGGTGCGGCTCACTTTCAAGGAGCCGCCGCCGGAGGAGGAGCAGGACCAGCGCTACAAGGTCCGCGCCGAGAGCGAGCTGGAGGTGGGGGAGCTGGAAACCATGCGGCACATCCTGCACCGGCTGGGGTTCACCCGCGAGCGCAGCTACCAGAAACGGCGGGAGCACTTCCAGCGGGAGGATGGCGCCGGGGCCGAGCTGGACCGTCTGCCGCACCTGGGCTGGTTCCTGGAGCTGGAGGCCAGTCCCGCGGCGATCGAGGAAGTGGCCGCGGCCCTGGGGCTGGATCGCTCCCGCGGCAGCCGCGACAACTATTTCGAGCTGTTCGACCAGTGGCGCGAGGCGACCGGCTCCCGTCTGTACCACCTGCGGTTCGAGGATGAGGCCGGCGCTGGACCGGAACCCGCCGGTTGAGCGCGGGGTAGCAGGGCCGGTACGCTTTGTCGACAGGAGGAGGGATGAGCTACGGCATTATGATCGGACTGCTGCTGGTCATGGCGGTGCTGTTCTACTTGGTGTTCTTTCGCGTGCTCCGCCATAATCTCAAGCGGGACAGCCGGGCGGCGCAGTTCAAGGTCGGCGGCCGGGGGAGGATCAGGCCGCTGGGGGCCGAGGACCAGGAGGAGCGCAAGAAAGTTTCGCTGCGGCGCGGGCCGAGCCTCAAGCGCCGGGGCGGCTGAGGGCGGGACCCTTTGTCTTGCGGTCGGCTTTCAGAATGCCGCGGGGGTGGAGGGAAAACTTCAGCTTGTTCTTTATCCCGTAAATCCTTCGGATTTTTCTACTTCTGTGACCAGAAGTAGCAAGAGTCTTGTGAAGCCAAGGCCGCGAAGGAGGAGGGAAATCTTCAGCTTTTTCTTTATCCCGTAAATCCTGCGGATTTTACTTCTGTGACCAGAAGTAGCAAGAGTCTTGTGAAGCCAAAGCCGCGAAGCTGAAAGATCTATCAGATCCTCAATGGACAGCGGTGTGCCTGCGGTAGCCAATCGCTCCCGCGGCGGTCGCCGCGTTTCGCGCCATCCCTGGCGCTGCAACGCCATGGCCTGCCGGGCTCTCGCGGCTTCTTAGCAATGCCGCGATGGAAATTGCGCGGCAACTACACCGCTCTTTTCTTGCCTCCAGCCGCGGCCCAAAAACCGCCCATCCCCATCCCCAAGACAAAGTCGCAGCAATTGCAAGCCATTGACCCCCAGGTCTGGCACGGGCCGCCTCCGCGGCAGCAACTGTATGAGCCACACTATTGCAGCGGTTACAGCGCGCAGATTCTATCGAAGGAACTAAGAGAGGCAAGAACCGACTGGCAGATGCGCGTCAGCGCTGCCCAGTCGCATCGGCAGCGTAATGATCCCGCGATCACCAGCGGCCAATTGAAGACCACCACTGGTGGGCGAGTTTTGCGCCGCCAGGGCTCTTTGGTCTTTCGGCCCCCCGAAAGGGCAAAAGACAAAACCGCCGGGGAATGGCGGGAGGCCTGAGGAATCAGCCGGCAGGAGTCAGGGATAAGGAGCAAATGGCCGCACCGGCCGGCGAGTTTTGCGCCGCACAGACTCTGGCTTCTTCTGGTCACAGAAGAAGAAAACAATGACAAATCATAGAGATAGCGGCATAGCCAGAAATTTTCATCCCAAAGACCGAGCCGGAAAGCTGCTGTCGCTGGGGGCGACAAAACCTCCGACAGAAATACAAAACCCCCGTGTGCCTCAATCTCAGGCCACGCGGGGGTTTTCTGTTTCAATCTCCGGCCGCCGCCATCCTCAGCCGAACAGGAAACTCACCCCGAACCCGCCCTGGGGGTTCTTCCAGCGGACATACTCGCGGGAGACCACCTGGCAGGTCCCGCACTCCAGGCAGTTCTCGAAGTTGACGATGCACTCGCCGCTCTCGGGATGCTGCTCGTAGACCCGCGCCGGGCAGACAAACAGGATCGGCCGGGCCTGGTCGGCGCGGAACTGTTCCTGGTCCACCTCGATGTGGCTGGTCTTGTCCACCTTGCGCTTGACCAGCCCCAGCTTGTCATCCAGCGAGAGCACCGGGGTCGGCCGGGTGATCGGGGCATCGCTCATACCATCGCTCCTCTGGCAGCCCACATGTCGCGCAGGAAGGGGATCAGCTTGATCCGCCGGCGGAACTTCCGCAGCACTTCCTTGCGCACCTGCAGCTTGGGGGTTTCGCTCACCGTGAAGTAATCGGCCGCCAGCTCGATGAACAGCTCGGGATACTCGTTCAGGAACTGCTTGTGGTGCTTGAGGAACTCGATCGAGTGGCGGAAGTGGAACATGTCCTTGAGAACGAAAGAGTCCTCCAGTTTGTTACGGTAGGCCTGGAGCGAGGCCCGGGAAAAATCGCCGCGCTCCTTGGCCGCGATCACGGTCTCGCCGGCGAACACCCCGCTGGCGGTGGCCAGGTTGGTGACCTCGTGGTAGAGGCTGGCGTTGATCAGCCCCGCCGCATCGCCCACCAGCAGCAGGCCATCGCCGACCATCTCCGGCAGCTCGCTGTAGCTTTCCTCGGCGAGCATGTGGCTGGAGTACTCGACCGTCTCGCCGCCGCGCACCAGGGCGCGAATGCGAGGATGGGCCTTGAACTTCTCCAGCAGGTCGTTGGGGTTGAGCTTCGCCGCCAGGAAGTCCTCCACCGCGCAGCCGACCCCGACCGAGATGCTGTCGCGGTTGGTGTAGATGAAGCCCGAGCCGAGCATCCCATCCACCGCCCCGCCGAAATACTCGTAGGCCATGCCCTGGTCGCCCTCGAGACGGAAGCGGTCCTCGACCACCTCGGCCGGGAGCTTGATGATCTCCTTGACTGTCAGCACCCGGTTGGCCGGGGTCATCCGGCGGCGCAGCCCGCTTTTTTCGGCCAGCAGGCTGTTGGCTCCCTCGGCGCAGATCACCACATCCGCCAGCAGCTCATCGTGCCCGCCGCCCTCGCCGCGGGCGAGGATTCCGGTCACCCGGCCGGAGGCATCGCGCACGAAATCATCGACCACGATCTCGGGGATGAGCTCGGCCCCGGCGGCCTCGGCCTGCTGGGCGAACCAGCGGTCGAAACGGCTGCGCAGGACAATGAAGCTGTTGTTGAACGGCGGCTGGTCGAACCGTCCGCAGGCGAGCTCCAGCGCCAGCTCGGAGTCGGCATTCAGGAAGCTGAACCTCCGCCCGACCACGTGGCGCTCGACCGGGGCCTGTTCCCAGAAGTTCGGCACCAGCTGGTTGAGGGCGGTGGAAAAGAGGATGCCCCCGAACAGGTTCTTGGCCCCCGGGTACTCGCCGCGCTCCAGGACCACCACGGACAGCCCGGCGCGGGCCATGGTCAGCGCCGCGGCGATGCCGGAGGGCCCGGCCCCGACCACGATGCAGTCGAATTTTTCCTCGGACAAAGTGTCCCCCTGGACAGTGGTGGCAGCGGGCTGGTCAGCCCTGCTTCCTCAGTTCCTCGATCAGCGCCGGGACCACCTCGAACACATCGCCGACGATTCCATAGTTGGCCACCTTGAAGATCGGCGCCTCGGGGTCCTTGTTGATCGCGACGATCACCTTGGAGCCGATCATCCCGGCCAGGTGCTGCACCGCGCCGCTGATTCCGCAGGCGATGTAGAGCGAGGGGCTGACGAACTTGCCGGTCTGGCCGACCTGGTCGCCATGGGGCCGCCAGCCGGAGTCCACCGCGGCGCGGGAGGCGCCGATCGCCGCGCCCAGGGCCACGGCCAGCTGCTCGAGCATCGCGAACGAGGCGGCCTCGCGCAGGCCCCGGCCGCCGGAGACCACCACATCGGCCTCGGCCACATCCGGGCGCTCGACCGCGGCCCGTTCGGTGGCCACCACCCGCATCGCCGTGTCCTGGTCGGACAGGCTCAGCGCCGGCTCCTCGACCTGCGGCCGGCGGGCGGCGCTCTCGGGGGCGGGCTCGAAGACATTGGGACGCAGGCACAGGACCGCCGGGACACTCTCCAGGGCCACCTGCATCAGCACCTTGCCGCCGAACGCCGGGCGGGTGATGTTGGCCCGGCCATTTTCGAACGCGGCCGCGGTGCAGTCGGTGGCGAGCCCGGCGGAGAGCCGGGCGGAAAGCCGCGGGGCCAGGTCCTTGCCGATCGCGGTCCCGCCGACCAGCACCAGCGCGGGGGAGAGTTTTTCCACCGCGGCCACCACCGCGGCGGCGAACCCGCCCGGCAGGTACTGGGCGAAACGGCTGTCACGGGCGACCAGCACCCGGTCCGCGCCCCAGGCGCCGAGGGTGGCGGGCAGCTCGCCGGGCTCGCTCACCGGCAGGACCGCGGCCACCTCGCCGCCCTGGCTGTCGGCCAGGCGGCGGGCCAGGCCCAGCGCCTCGCGGGTGGACTTCCTCAGCCGGCCATCGGCGGCCTCGGCGAACACCAGGATCTTGAGCGCCATCTATCGTTTCTCCTTGCTTAGAGGTCAGGGTTGCTTGGGTCGGATTGTCGGTTGCGGAGGAAGCGCTCAGATCACCTTGGCTTCCTCGCGCAGCAGGCGCACCAGCTCCGGCACCGCGGCCTTGCCCTCGCCGACCACCCGGCCGCGGGAGCGCTGGGGCGGGTAGCTGAGCGCCGCCACCTTGAACAGCGGAGCCGCCAGGGTGACCGCCTTCTCCTCCAGCGGCTTCTTCTTGGCCGCCATCCGGCCTTTCAGCGAGGGGTAGCGCGGCTCGTTGAGCCCTTTCTGCGCGGTGAACACCGCCGGCAGCGGGCACTCGAACACCTGCTGGCCACCCTCGACCTCGCGACGGCCGCGGGCGGAATCGGCGGAAACCTCCAGCTGGATCACCTCGGAGATGCCGGCCACCCCCAGCAGCTCGGCCACCAGCAGGCCCACCTGGCCATGCTCGCCGCCCACCGCCTGCTTGCCGAAGAACACCAGGTCGAAGCCCTGGGCGGCAATCTCGGCCGCCAGGGCGCGGGCCACCTGCAAGGGATCATCCGCCGGCTGATCGGCCTTGAGCCAGATCCCACGGTCGGCGCCCATCGCCATCGCGGTCATCAGCACCGCCGCGGCCCCCTCGCCGCCGAGGGTCAGCGCCGCCACCTCGCCGCCCTGCCGTTCCTGGACCCGCAGGGCTTCCTCGACCGCGAACTCATCGAACGGGTTGAGGATGTAGTTGATCTCCCGGGTGTCGATGCTCCGGCCATCCCCGGCGATCTGGACCCGGCTTTCGGTGTCCGGCACCTGCTTGACACAAACTAGGATCTTCACCAGACCTCCCTGCTGAAAGAGATTCGGTCGGGCTGCCCGCGACAGCGGAGGGGCCGCCCGGCTTGAGGATCGACTCCGGTTACGGCATAAAAGGCACCAAAATATATATAAAAGAAGCTCCAGGCAAGGTAAGAATTTGGGATCGGGGCTCCCGCCGCGATCCGCGATCGTTCCGCTCGCCCCGGGGCGGGGGCCCGCCAATTCGAAACAATGGCGATTTCCGTTAAAAGCTTGACAAACGCCGTTCCGCCGGGGTACAATCATCGGGCTGGCCGGGTTTATCTGCTTGCTGACTATCGGCTTGAGAGCATCGGGAGGGACTGGTGGCAGGCCCCGAAATCCAGGAGCCAAGCGGCGGCGCGGCGGATTTCCCCCGCCCGGTGATCGAGGTGCGGGAGCTGTTCCGGCAGGTCCTGGAGCGCTACCTGGCGGATGGCCGGATCGCCGACAAGGAGCGGTTCGAGCAGGAACGGCTCAGGCTCTCGGCCGGCCTGATCAACGCGCTGGTGGCGGGCGGGGTGCTGCTGTTCCGGGAGCAGGAGCCGGAAGGGCCGGAGGACCAGGGGCCGCCGCCGGAAGCGATCCTGCTCGAGCAGCGGCTCGATGGCGGAGAACTGCTGATCCTGCTGCGCCGGACCCTGCTGACCATGCTCCGTCAGCTCAACCAGCCCGAGACCGACCTGCTGCGGCTCAGCCTGTCCCGCCTCTTCCGCCGGAAGCTGCGGGAGGTGTTCGCCGCCGGGGCCGCGGATGATTTTCCGGTCAAGCTGTTCCAGGACCGCCACCCCGGGGGCGACTGCTACCTCGGGATCAACCTGCGCAACACCCGCAGCCTGGGCGATGACCTGGACCGGATCGAGCGCAACCCCATCCTGCGGGCGACCCTCATCGCGGGGCGGCGCTCCCTGCGCCATGACGATCAGTCCCTGCGAGGGCTGCTGGTCCCGCCCCCCGCCGCCGAAACCGCCTGACCCCGATTCAACCACAAAGGCTGAGTTCTCCGGGGGGAGGGAGAAAACCTTTTGAAAAAGGTTTTTCTCCCTCCCCCCGGACCCCCCTTCCACTTTCCCAAACTTTTTGCTGTGATCTTGGGCAAGTCAGCCGCGGGCTGAATCCGAGCCACCTGGTCCGGCTTTGGCCGGGGCGGGGCATGCCCATCTGTTCCAACAAAATCGGCGCTAAGTGGGATTGGCTCGACCGGGGGGTTGGGTCAGCACCTACCGTAGGGGCCGGACGCCCCGACGGCTGATGAGGCGGTGCCCGGGCCTTACACCCCCCGGCCCCGCTGAAGCGGGGCCACCCCCCTCCAGGGGGGAATCATCGCCGGACACCCAACCAGTTGCTCCACATCCACGGGCGGAGCAAACACAGTCCCCCCTGGAGGGGGGTGGCGGCCTCAGCCGCCGGGGGGTGTAAGGTCCGGGCATCGCACCAGCGGCCGGGAGGCGGCAGGCGAGTTTTGCGCCGCACAGACTCTGGCTGCTTCTGGTCACAGAAGAAGAAAAATAATGACCATCAAAGAGATGGCAGCATGGTTGGGGATTTTCAGCCGGCAGGCCGGGATCAAGCTGATTCAGGCCCAGGCGGCCCTCGAATGGTGGCGCCGCCAGGCGCTCTGACCCGCCGGTCTCACCGCGGAAAGCGGGAAAACAAAGCTACCTTTCAGCCCTGGGCCTCCAGGCCGTAGTCCAGGTTCAGCTCATCGCAGAGGGCGGCCAGCTCCTCGCGCAACTGTCGCAGCGGGAAACTGGCCGGGACCTCGGCCGCGATCACCATCCGGAACATCGGAGTGCCGGCGACCGGGGCATTGTAGGCCTCGGTCTCCAGGTTGGCGATGTTGACCCCGTGACGGGCCAGCAGCTCGGTCACCCGGAAGACAATCCCGGTGCGGTCCATCCCGACCACGGTCAGGTAGTAGGGCAGCCCCTTCTCCACCTGGTAGCTGGGCCGCTCTCGCGTGGGACGGGCATTCAGCGCCAGACCGGTTTCCTGTTCCAGCGCGACCAGCCGGTGGCGGAACGCCTCCAGCTCGCGCTCCTCGCCCTCGAGCAGCACCAGGATCGCGAACTCGCCGCCCAGGACCGCCATCCGGCTGTCCTCGATGCTGCAGCCCGCCTCGAACGCCGCCTGGCCGATCGCCCGGGCGATCCCCGGCCGGTCGGGCCCCAGGCCGCTCAGCACGATGTACTGTTTCATCCGGACCTCCGGGTTGACTGGATGTGGCCTGATCGCCGCCGCTCCGGGCGCGAGGCCAATTTCCAAGATAGGCCGCCCCGGAACCGGTGTCAATGGCCGGACGAAAGCAGGTCTTGCGCCTTGAGTTTGGATGGTTCGTTCATTAAACTCTTAATAAGGTATCGATTGCGCTGCCGCCTCCGGCGGCGGAGCCGAATGGATCGGGGGAAAGGCGATGTCCAAGCTGGTTCTGGTCCTGCTGCTGCTGGCGCCGTTTGTCGCCTGGGACAGCACGCTCTACCTGCTCCGCCGGCAGGGCGAGCAGTCGCCGCAGTACCAGCGCCAGGTGCGGGAGTACTTTTCGACGGAGGAGATCGCCACCGGGCGCGAGCACGTGTTGCGCCACAATGTGCTGTTTCCGTCCTACCGGGTGATCTTCTACGCTTTCTTCGGGCTGCTCCTGTTCCTCGGGCTGGGGGCGCGGCTGGAGGCGGCGCTGCTGCCATGGGTCGGGGGGCGCTGGTACCTGGCCCTGCCGCTGTTCATCCTGATCCTGCTGACCGCGCGGCTGCTGCTGCACCTGCCGCTGTCGGCCTATGCCGAGTTCGGGATCGAGCGGGAGCTGGGGCTGTCGACCATCACTCCGGGGCTGTGGCTGGCCGACCGGCTCAAGTCGCTGGCCCTGAGCTGGCTGTTCGCCTGCCTGGTGGCCCTGCCGGTGCTGGGGCTGATCCGGGCCATGCCCCGCCTCTGGCCGCTGGCGGCGGCGGCGGTGGTGATCGCCCTGACCGCGGTCAGCATCTGGATCAGCCCGTGGCTGATCGCCCCGCTGTTCAACCGTTTCACCCGGATCGAGGGCGAGCTGGC
Organism: Candidatus Glassiibacteriota bacterium; assembly: GCA_963752515.1. Classification (GTDB taxonomy): domain Bacteria; phylum Gemmatimonadota; class Glassbacteria; order GWA2-58-10; family GWA2-58-10; genus CAVVYO01. The sequence goes on from CAVVYO010000003.1 coordinate 400,977, forward strand.
CGGGCAGGTGGAGCTGCTGGCCGACCGCGCCGGGATGCCGTTGCACCAGGTCTACCAGATGGATGCCAGCCGGCGCTCGAAATACCCCAACGCCTATTTCACCGGGCTGGGCAACAGCCGCCGGGTGGTGCTCTACGACACCCTGGTGGAGACGATGGACCGGGATGAGGTGCTGGTGGTGGTGGCCCACGAGCTGGCGCACTGGAAACTGGGGCATGTCCGGCTGAGCTTTCTGCTGGAGGCGGCGGGGGTGACAGTCGGGCTGTGGCTGTTCTGGGGGCTGCTCCAGCTTCCTGCGCTGCGGCAGTTTTTCGGGGTGCCGGGCCCCGCGAGCCTGGTGGTGCTGGTGCTGCTGCCCTTCCTGATAGCGCTGGCCGGGACCGTGACCGCGCCCCTGGCCGCCGCGGTCAGCCGCCGTTTCGAGCGCCAGGCCGACCGGATGTCCCTGCGCCTGACCGAGGACCCGCCAGCTTTCATCGATGTCCAGAAGAAGCTGGTGCGCCAGTCCCAGTCCGATCTGCTCCAGCCCCGGCTGATCCACCTGTTCTACGGCACCCATCCCCGGGCGGTGGAACGGATCGAAATGGCCGAGCGTTTCTCCCGCCGGGAGGCCGCGGATTGATCCCGACCCTTGCCTAACCGGGGGGGGCGGTTTTATCTTTCCTGTTTGTCAAGACAATCGGCAAGACCGAAAACCCGACCAAATCACCCAGTTCAATTTCATAGCGAGCGACAGGAGCGCATCGATGGCCAAGTTCAGGGTTGCCATTTCCGACTGCGACCACGGCACGGTGGAGGTCGAACGGAAGGTGTTCGAGGAGGCGGGATGCGAGTGGGCGTTGCACCAGTGCCGGACCGAGGATGAGGTGATCGCCGCCTGCGAGGGCTTCGATGGGATCCTCAGCCAGTACGCGCCGATCAAGTCGCAAGCGATCGGCAGCCTGCCGCAGCTTAAAGTTCTCTCCCGCTATGGGGTCGGGGTCGACAACCTGGACCTCGCCGCCGCCACTGTCAAGGGCGTGGCGGTCTGCAATGTGCCCGACTACTGCCAGGACGATGTCTCCACCCATGCGATGGCCCTGCTGCTATCCCTGGTGCGCGGGGTGACCAGGATGGCGAACGATGTCGCCGCCGGGGGCTGGGACTTCCGGGTGGCCGGGCCGGTGCCGCGCACCGCGGGCCGGACCCTCGGGCTGTTCGGGTTCGGCGGGATCGCCCGGGCGGTGGCGCGCAAGGCCCTGGGCTTCGGGATGAAGGTCCTGGCGTTCGATCCCTATGTCAAGAGCACCGACCTGGAGGTCCGCCTGGTGGGGCTGGAGGAGCTGCTGTCCCAGTCCGACTTCCTGTCGCTGCACGCCCCGCTCACTCCCGAGACCGAGCGGGTAATCAATGACCAGGCCCTGGCGAAGATGAAGACCGGGGCGTACATCGTCAACACCAGCCGCGGCAAGCTGATCGACGAGCCGGCGCTGGCCCGGGCCCTCAAGAGCGGAAAGATCGCCGGGGCCGGGCTGGACGTGCTCTCCAGCGAGCCGCCGGAGCAGGGCAACCCGCTGGTCGGGCTGCCGAACGCGATCATCACCCCCCACAGCTCGTTCTTCTCCAACGAGTCGATCATCGAGCTCAAGGAGAAAGCGGCGCGCAACATGGTCGAGGTGCTGACCGGGGCCAGGGTGCGCTACTGCCTCAATCCCCAGGTGCTCGGCCGGTGAGCGCCGCTCCGGGACATCCACCCGCCGCGGGTCCGGCGGAAGGCGCGACGATGGAGCAAGATCAGTCGCAGAAGCCGTTCGAGTCGCTGGAAGAGCTGGAGCGGATCGAGGGCAACTACTACAAGGTCGACCTGTTTGTCGCCTCGGCCCTGGTGCTGTTCACGGTCTGGGTTTTCGCGCTGGAGAAGAACGAGCTGTGGGCGGTCCTGCTGGGCCTGATCTCGGCGCTGTTTTTCTTCCGCGGCGGGCGCCGTTGGTGGCGCCAGCGCGCCGGTCGCCATTGAGGGGGCGGGGGGGAGCGCGCCGGGGATCAGGCCCGGGGCCGCGGGGGCTGTCGTGCGGGCAACTGGCTGAGGGGCATGAGTATATTGACAATCAGGCGATTCCGTGTATCTTTCCCTTGGCTGTTGCGTTTGCATCTTGACATTGACTTCCGGCTGCCCTGAACCATCAGCTTCCCCTGCCTCAGGGTTCGTTCGCCGGTTCCAACGAGCCACGCGGAGCGCCCGGCGGTTTCGCTTGCCGAGGCGACGGTTCCTGGCGGGTTCACCAGGGTGGTCCGGGCCTGGGCGGCCGGTTCCTGTCCCCGGTCTGGCGGCCGGATGGCCCCGTCCACGAGGAACTGAAACAGCAGATACCTGTCCGCTCGAGGCCGTGGAGCACCTTTTGCCTCTCCACGGTTGCTTGGCGGCAATGAACACGGAGGAGTTCGTCTGATGGCCTTTTCGAGGGAGATAGCCACCCCGCCGGCCGATACCACCTACTGTGGCGCGCCGAGGAACAACATCACCAAGGGACTGCCCAAGCAGATCGAGTCGATCTGCCCCGAGTGCGCCCAGGTCATCCCGGCCCGTATGTTCGAGGAGGGCGGCAAGGTCTACATGGAAAAGACCTGCCCCGAGCATGGCTATGTCAAGGACCTGTACTGGTCGGATGTCGAGCTCTACCTGAAGGCGGAAAAGTGGGAGTTCGGGGACGGCCGGGGGCTGATGAACCCCAACACCCAGGGCGCGGAGTTGCCCGGAGAGTTGCGGGATCTGCCAGGACCACACCAGCCACACCGCGCTGGGCAACATCGACCTGACCAACCGCTGCAACCTCACCTGCCCGATCTGTTTCGCCAACGCCAATGTCACCGGGATAGGTCTACGAGCCGAGCCAAGAGCAGGTCTGGACATGCTGCGCCTCTACCGCGCTGAGCAGCCGGTGGCCGGGCGCATGGTCCAGTTCTCCGGCGGGGAGCCGACGATCCACCCGGACTTCCTCGAGATCGTCCGCGAGGCCAGGGAACTCGGCTTCAGCCACATCCAGATCGCCAGCGAACGGGATCAAGTTCGCCAGACCAGGAGTTCGCCGACCGCGCCGCCGAGGCCGGCCTGCACACGATCTACCTGCAGTTCGACGGGCTCGACGATGAGGTCTACAAGCTCACCCGCGGCCGCGCCGCTGTTGGAGATCAAGGCGAAGGCGATCGAGAACATGCCGCCAGCCGGGATCGAAGATAGTCTTCGTGCCGACCATCGCCGGCGGGATCAACGAGCACCAGGTGGGCCCGATCCTCGAGTACGCGCTGAAAAACATCGATGTCCTGTCCGGGATCAGCTACCAGCCGGTTTCGCTGGTCGGCCGGATCAGCCGCGAGGAGCGCGAGCGCCTGCGTTTCACCCTGCCCGACCTGGTCCGCGCGCTCCAGGAGCAGACCGGGATCTGAACAAGAACGACTGGTACCCCTTGAGCTTCGTCAGCCCGATCTCCAAGATCATCGGCGCGCTGCGCGGCGCGGAGACCGTCAACATCTCCTGCCATCCGCACTGCTCGCTGGGCACGTACCTGTTCATCGAGCAGGGCACCGGCAAGCCGATCCCGATCACCCGCTTTGTCGATGTCGAGGGAATGTTCCTGGAGCTGAACCAGCTGGCCGGAAAAGACCAAGGCCAGCCGTTTCAAGCGGTTCGCCCAGATGAACGCCTTCTACAAGATCCAGAAGTTCTTCGACAAGAGCAAGGCGCCCAAGGGGATGGATTTCACCAAATTCCTCCAGACCCTGGACGGGTTCTTCGACAAGGAGGCCGGGCGCGGGGAGAAGGACGGCACTTACACCAACAAGACCCTGCTGGTGGCCGGGATGCATTTCATGGATGCCTACAACTACGATCTCGAGCGGGTCCGCCGCTGCGTGATCCATTACGCGACGCCCGCCGGCCGGATCATCCCGTTCTGCGCTTACAATGGCGGGGCGGTGCACCGCACGACAATCGAGCGCCAGTTCTCGATCCCGATGGATGACTACAAGGCCGGGCGACGGGCCGGTCAGGCCTGAGACTTCGCCGGCAAAGGACCCGAGCCAGGGGGCGTTAGTTGTGGCAGGCGGTTGTCAGGGCGATTGAGGAGCACGAGCAGATCCTGCTCACCACCCACCGCGACCCGGATGCCGATGGGGTCGGCAGTGAGTTGGCGCTGCACCACCTGCTGCGGCGGATGGGCAAGCGCCCGGTGATCCTCAATCCCGATCCGCTGCCCGATGTGCTGCGCTTCCTGGACCCGGAGCGGGTGGTTCAGGGCTTCCCCGAGCTGCCCCGCGCGCGGGTCCGGGAGCTGATCGCCCAGGCCGGGGCGATTTTCTTCCTGGACTTCGGGGTCTGGAAAGCGGGTGATCCCCCTGGCCGAGGACCTGCTGCCCCATGTCGACCGGGTGCTCTGCATCGACCATCACCCGGCGGAGGCGCCGCTCACCCCGGGCTCGGTGATCCGGGAGCAGGCCTCCTCCACCGGGGAGATGATCTGCGACCTGGCGCGGGAGCTGGGCCAGCCGCTGGACGAGCGCAGCGCCTACTGCCTCTACTGCGCGATCACCAAGGATACCGGCGGCTTCCGTTTCGAGAACACCACGCCCCGGGTCTTCGAGCTCGCCGCCGAGCTGACCCGTTTCGGGATCAGGCCCCACGAGGTCTACGACCAGCTCTTCGAGCGCAGCTCGATCAACAGCGTGGTCTGTCTCGGCCAGGTCCTGGAAACCCTGACTTTCGCCTACGATAACCGGCTGGCCTATGTCTACCTGACCCGGGAGCTGCTGCGCCGCACCGGCACCCGGATCGAGGAGACCGAAAACTTCGCCAACCTGGTGCGCTCGATCGACCCGGTGGAGGCCAGCCTGTTCTTCCGGGAGAGCGAGGGGGACCAGATCAAGGTCAGCTTCCGCAGCAAGAGCGCCCGGATCGATGTCAACGAGTTGGCCCGGCGTTTCGGCGGCGGCGGCCACCGCCGGGCGGCCGGGGCGCTGATCCTGGGAAATCTGCACGAGGTGATCGACCGGGTGGTGCGCGGGGCGGCCGATTTCTTTCAGTGAGGGGCCGGACCGCCGGGGTGTGTTGAAAAATGCAGGAAAAAACACAACCCCCTGTGTCCCCCTTTGCTAAGGGGGATTTTAAGGCACAACCCCCGGTTTCCCCCTTTGCCAAGGGGGACTTCCAAGCCGCCTCTTACCGGCGTTGGAGGGTGGTAATCGGTCGTGTCGCTCCGCTTCCGGCTTGATGGCGCAATAATTTAACAAACCTGTAGTAGTCAAATTATAGTAGTTAACTTACGAAAAGTTTTGGAAAGTGGAAGAGGGGTCCGGGGGGAGGGAGAAAACTTTTTCCAAAAAGTTTTCTCCCTCCCCCCGGATCATCTGGTAATCTCTGTCGCGGGCGGCCGGGGAGCAGCCGCTTCCGGCCGCGTTCGATTTTGGGATGGGATTCTGGGAGATTAACTTCAGCCAGGGTGTGATCGATCATGGCGATTCATATCGGGGTTGACCTGGGGGCGATCAGCGTCAAGGCGGCCCTCTATTCCGACGACCCGGGGGATACCGCCTTTTTCGAGAAGGTTCAGGGTGATCCCCTGCTGCCGGTGGTGCGCCTGCTGCGGCACCCCGGCGATGGCCGGGAGGTCCGGGTGGCGGTGAGCGCTTACCAGCGCATCGCCGGCAACCCGCTGCGCCAGACCCGCGGCCTGCTCGAGCAGCTGATCGGGCTGATGGAGGGCTGGCAGGTGGGCCGGCTCGCGGTCACCGGCAGCGGCGGCGCCCTGCTCAAGAACAACCTGGGGCTGAACACCCAGAACGAGTTCCGCGCCCTGGCCAAGGCGGTGGAGCTGCTGCATCCCGAGGTGCGCACGCTGTTCGAGATGGGCGGCGAGAGCTCCAAGTTCCTGCTGCTCGAGCGCGATGAGGTCAGCGGCAAGGTCGGGATCGTCGACTACAGCACGAACGGCGACTGCGCCGCCGGCACCGGCGGCTTCCTCGATCAGCAGGCCGGCCGGCTGCGTTTACGGGTGGAGGAGATCGGCGCGATCGTCGCCGGCCACCTCCCGCGCTGCCCAGGATCGCCGGCCGCTGCAGGGTGTTCGCCAAGAGCGACATGATCCACGCCCAGCAGAAGGGCTTCACCCCGGAGGAAATGCTCAAGGGGCTCTGCAAGGCGGTGGCCCGCAACTTCAAGAGCGCGGTCACCCGGGGCAAGAGCATCGCCCCGCGGGTGGCGTTCGTCGGCGGCGTGGCGGCCAACCAGGGCGTGGTGCGGGCCCTGGACGAGGTCTTCGAATGGGAGCCGGGGATCTGCTGATCCCGGAGCTGCACGCCTACTTCGCCGGCGGTCGGCGCGGCGATCCTGGCCGCGCGAGACCGCCGGGGCGCGGCCGCGATCGATGGGACCATTCTCGCCGTCAGGGCGGTGAGCCGAGACCAATTTCCCGACACCAGCCAGCCGCTGTCGATGGAGAACGTGGTCCTGCTGCGCGACCGCCTGACCCTGTGTCCCGGCCGGGGAGCTGCTCGAGGTCCGGATGCGTACCTGGGCATCGACATCGGCTCGGTCGGCACCAACCTGGTGGTGATCGATGACCGAGGGCAACGTGATCAACGAGATCTACCTGCGCACCGAGGCCCGGCCGATCGAGGTGGTCGGCGAGGGCCTGCGCGAGATCGAGCAGGAGCTGGGCGACAAGATCCGCATCAGCGGGGTGGGCACCACCGGCTCGGGCCGCGAGCTGATCGGCGAGCTGGTCGGGGCCGACACGATCAACGATGAGATCACCTCCCACAAGACCGGGGCCAGCTTCATCGGCCGAACGATGCTCGGACCGCAGGCCGGACACGATCTTCGAGATCGGCGGCCAGGACAGCAAGTACATCAGCCTGGAGCGAGCGGCGATCGTGGTCGATTTCACGATGAACGAGGCCTGCGCCGCCGGCACCGGCAGCTTCCTCGAGGAGCGGGCCGAGGAGCTGGGCGTCCCGATCAAGGACGAGTTCGCCCGGCTGGCCCTGTCCAGCCGCAGCCCCGATCCGCCTGGGCGAGCGCTGCACCGTGTTCATGGAGCGCGACGTCAACACCTACCTGCAGCGCGGGGCCGACGCTGCCAGGACCTGGTCGGCCGGGCTGGCCTACTCGATCGTCACAACTACATCAACCGGGTGGTGCGCGGCCGCAAGATCGGCGAGGTGATCTTCTTCCAGGGCGGCACGGCCTACAACGACGCGGTGGCCGCGGCCTTCAGCTCGATCCTCGGCAAGGAGATCATCGTCCCGCCGTACAACGGCGTGATGGGCGCGATCGGCGCGGCCCTGCTGGCCCGCGAGAAAATGCACGGCGAACGGCGGCGGCCAGCAAGTTCCGCGGCTTCGACCTGGAGAAGGTGGACTACACGCTGCGCGAGTTCACCTGCAAGGGCTGCACCAACTACTGCCAGATGCAGGAGTTCAACGTCGAGGGCGAGAAGACCTACTGGGGCGACAAGTGCTCCGACCGCTACCGCAAGGCGGTCAAGTGCGAGCGCAAGCCGGTGATCGACGACCTGATCGAGCTGCGCCGCGAGCTGCTGCTCACGGACTACGATCCCGCGGCCGGCGAGCGGCCCGGTGGTCGGCCTGCCGTTCTGCATGTCGCTCTACGATTGGGCCCCGTTCTGGCTGCGCTTCTTCCGCGAGCTGGAGGTCCGGGTGCTGCTCACCGAGCCCACCACCAACCGCATCGTGCACCTGGGGCTGGAGTCGGTGGTCAGCGAGCCCTGCTTCCCGATCCAGGTTGCCCACGGCCACCTGCGCTGGCTGATCGAGCAGGGCGGTCGACTACCTGTTCCTGCCCAACAACATCAGCCGCCCCGGGCAGCCGACCAGGAGAAGCCCTCGTTCTACTGCCCCTGGAACATGACCCTGCCCTACATCGCCGCCGCCGCGCCGTTCATCTCCGAGTACGAATCCCGGATGATCCGGCCGACGATCTGGTTCAACCACGGGGCCAGGGCGGTGGGCAAGGCGATCCGCGAGGCCCTGGCCCGGGTCGGGATCCGGCGGAGCGAGCGCCAGGTCGGCCGCGGCCCTGGAGCGCGCTTTCGCCGCCCAGGAGGAGTTCCGGCGCGACCCTGCAGGAGGAGGGCGGCCGGGCCCTGGCCCGGATCCCGAGCCACCACGAGCACGGGATCATCCTGCTGGGCCGGCCCTACAACATCTACGACCGGGGCATCAACCTGGATGTGGCCACCAAGCTGCGCAAGTACTACGGGGTCAACGTGGTCGCCGCTGGATTTCCTCAAGCTGGATGAGGATCGCCACCGAGCACCTGAACGACAACATGTTCTGGAACTACGGCCGCAAGATCCTGCAGGCCGCCAGCTTTCGTCAGGAACAAGCCCCGGCTGCACATCATCTACATCACCAACTTCAAGTGCGGCCCGGACTCCTACATCAAGCACTACATCACCGAGGCTTCCGGGCAGGCCGTTCCTGACGCTGCAGTTCGATGGGCACAACAACGATGCCGGGATGCTGACGCGCTGCGAGGCGTATCTGGACAGTAAAGGAGTCCTCAGGAGATGGGAAACACCGGAACAGGAACTGGCGACCGGGCCAAGCAGTCGATAACCGGCCGCAGGCTGTACATCCCGCAGATGAGCCGCGGAGGCTCGGTCGCTTTCGCCGCCGCTTTCCGCAGCGTGGGGATCGAGGCCCGGGTCAGCCCGGACTCCGATGCCCACACCCTGGAGCTGGGCGGACGCCACACCTCGGGCGAGGAGTGCCTGCCGGCCCGGGTCACCCTGGGCAACTTCCTGAAAGTGACCGAGGAGCCGGATTTCGCCCCGGAAAAGACCGCGTTCTTCATGCCCACCGCCGATGGCCCCTGCCGGTTCGGCCAGTACGCCCCGTACATCCGTAAAGTTCTGCGGGACAGCGGGCTGGAAGAGGTGATGGTCTTCTCGCCCTCCAGCCCAACGGCTACGAGGGGATGGGCGAGCAGGTCAATCTGCTGATGCGCAATGCCCTGCGCGGGCTGATCTGCGCCGACATCCTGCGCCGGATGCTGCACCGCGTCCGTCCCTACGAGAGCTGCCCCGGCGATACCGACGCCGAGCACCGGCGCTCCCTGGCCGAGGTGGAAAAGGTGCTGGAGCGGCAGGGAGTGCCCAACCCCCAGCGGATGAAGGAGCTGGTGGCGGTGCTCACCGCCGCCCGCGACCGTTTCCGGGCGATACCCGCCGCGTACACCCGGCGCAGGCCGCTGATCGGGGTGGTGGGGGAGATTTTCTGCCGCATGACCCCCTTCACCAACGACCACACCATCCGCAAGCTGGAGGAGCACGGGGCCGAGTGCACCCTGGCCCACATCGTCGAGTGGGTCTGGTACACCAACCTGGAGCAGCAGAAACGGATCCGGATCAAGCACGGCGCGCTGTCGCTGGCGATGCTGGGGGCCAAGATCAAGAACCGCATCCAGCAGCAGGATGAGCACCAGCTTTACGCCCCGTTCAAAGAGGACCTCCACGGCTACGAGGAGCCGCCGGTCGAGAAGATCTGGGAGTACGCCGAGCCCTACCTGCCCCACACCGGGGCCCTGGGCGAAATGACCCTCAGCGCCGGCAAGGCGGTCTTCCACTATCGGCAGGGCTGCGATGGGATTGTCGACATCTCGCCATTCACCTGCATGAACGGGATTGTCACCGAGGCGGTCTTCCCCAAGCTCGGCCGCGACTGCGACAACATCCCGATCCGCAATTTCTTTTTCGATGGGAACATCACCGACCTGGACCGCGATGCCGGGATCTTCATCGAGCTGGCCCGCACCTACCAGGCGCGCAAGAAGATCCCGCGGGTTTACCCCTTCAGCTTCCCCCAGGACTGAGATCAAGTCGGCGTTGCCGGATGATCCGGGGGAGGGCGGAGACTTCAAGAGATATCCACGAGGGACACGCAGGGACACCCAGGAAAAATTTTCGTGAACCTTCGTGTTCTTCGTGGCTGGATGGTTCGAGATGATCGGCTGTTGCTCCCCCGCCCCTTTTACCCTTGCCGTCAGCCCCTCGACTTGATAAGTTTCACCGATATGGCGCGAGCGGGATGGAACCATTCAACCCGTTCGCGGATATTAATTTGCGGACAGGCAGGAGCATGGCGCCCAAGGAACGTACAACTCAGACGATGGTCCGTCACCGGCCGGTGTTCGCCCTGCCGACCAGGTTTTCCTTCTGGTCGCTGGCGCTGCTCAGCGGGTTCTTTTTCCTGCTGTTCCTGGGCTACTTCCTCTACACCCGCAGCCTGGTGCGGCAGCTCGAGCGGGACGAGGATGCGATGAGCCGGGCCGCGGCCCAGTTCATGGTCAACGCGATCAGCCCGCTGACCGGCCTCGAGGACGATGAGCGGGTGCTGCTGTTCATCCAGAGCGGCACCGACACCGACATCCTGCGCGAGCTGGTCAGCGAGTTCGACCACCCGATGGTGGTCACCGACTCGCTCGGCCAGCCCACCCTCTGGTACTCGATCGGGGTGCCGGAGGACTATCAGACCAGGGACCCCGCGGTGCTGGCCGGGATCGAGAACATCATCCGACGGATGGACCGCCAGAACCCGCCCTACCGCATCTACAGCGGGGGGCTGGATGAGCTGTACGTGGTCCACTACGGCGACCCGGTTTCGCTGATCAAGCTGCGCAACATCCCGCTCTACCTGGGGGCGATCCTGGTGCTGTTCATGGTGCTGGTGATCTGGCTGCTGCGGCGCCAGGCCAGCACCGAGCGCAGCCTGATCTGGGCCGGGATGGCCCGCGAGAGCGCCCACCAGCTCGGCACCCCGCTGTCCAGCCTGCACGGCTGGCTGGAGCTGCTCAAGCTCGACCTGTCCCGCGCCCGGGCCGGCGCCGCGGTCGAGGCGCCCCGGAGCTCGGCCGCCAGGGAGACCACGATTGTCGAGGGCATCGCCCAGGACATCGAGCGCCTCTCCAAGGTCGCCAACCGTTTCGAGCTGATCGGCCGTCGCAGCAGCTACCAGGAGATCGAGCTGGGCGAGGTGCTGCGCGGCACCCAGCGCTACTTCCAGGCCCGCCTGCCCAAGCGCGGCAAGCGGATCGAGATCCAGGTGAAGATCGATGAGCTGCCGCCGGTGCGCGGCAACTCCACCCTGCTGGAATGGGCTTTCGAGAACCTGATCAAGAACAGCATCGATGCCCTCACCGGCCGCGGCGGGCTGATTTCGATCCATGCCTGCTATGACCGCGAGCGCGATGAGGTGGATATCGAGTTCGCCGACAATGGGCCGGGCATCCCCCGCGAGGTCCGGCGGCACATCTTCGATACCGGGGTCACCACCAAGAGCAAGGGCTGGGGGGTCGGGCTGGCCCTCACCCGCCGGATCATCCAGGAGAACCACGGCGGGCGGATCATCCTCACCCAGAGCTCGGCCGGAAAAGGGCGCGGTGTTCCTGGTCTGCCTGCCCACCGGCGGCAGCGACAATGGCAAGAAGCAGCGGGAAAAGGAGCATCGATTGGCTTACGCAGCGCTCAGCGAGCAATTGTTCCGGGACCTCGAATCCGCCGCAGCGCCAGGCGGTCTGCCACGGCGAGGGGCCGTTGCTGGTGCTGGCCGGGGCCGGCAGCGGCAAGACCCGGGTGCTGACCTACCGCATCGCCTGGCTGGCGAGCGAAAAGGGGGTGGCCCCCCGCCGGATCCTGGCCCTGACCTTCACCAACAAGGCCGCCGGCGAGATGAAAGCCCGGGTCGAGCGCCTGCTGGGCGGCCAGACCGGGCTCTGGATCGGTACCTTCCACAGCCTGTTCGCCCGGGTGCTGCGCGAGGATGCCGAGGTGCTGGGCTACAACCGCAACTTCAGCATCTACGACACCGATGACAGCCAGCGCCTGATCAAGAACATCCTCAAGGACCTGCCCGGGACCTCCGCCTTGAACCCGACCACGGTGCCGTCACGCGATCAGCCGCGCCAAGAACGAGCTGCGCACGCCCGAGGAGCTGCGCCAGGGGCCCCGCCATTTCGGCGAGGAGAACTGGGCGAGGTCTACGCCCTGTACTGCCGTCGGCTCAAAGAGAACAACGCCATGGATTTCGACGATCTGATCCTCAAGCCGATGGAGCTGTTCCACGCCGCCCCGAGCGTCCTCGAGCGCTACCGCCGCCAGTTCCAGCACGTGCTGATCGATGAGTTCCAGGACACCAACCGCACCCAGTACAACCTGGTCCGGATGCTCGCCGGCGAGGCCCGCAATATCTGCGTGGTGGGCGATGACGACCAATCGATCTACGGCTGGCGCGGGGCCGATATGCGCAACATCCTGGACTTCGAGCACGATTTCCCCGGAGTGGTGACAGTCCGCCTGGAGCAGAACTACCGCTCCTGCGCCAACATCCTCGAGGTGGCCAACGCGGTGGTGAGCCGCAACATCGGGCGCAAGCCCAAGCGCCTCTGGACCGAGGCGCCCGCCGGGGCCAAGGCGGTGATCCTCGAGGCCCAGAACGAGATGGACGAGGCCGAGCAGATCGCCTCCTGCGCCGCCCGGGTCCGCTCCGAGCTGGAGCTGCAGTGGCGCGACTTCGCGGTGCTCTACCGCACCAATGCCCAGAGCCGCGCCCTCGAGGATGCGATGCGCCGGGGCCAGGTCCCCTACCGGATCATCGGCGGCCAGCGGTTCTACGAGCGCAAGGAGATCAAGGACCTGCTGGCCTACCTCAAGGTGATCGCCAACCCGCGCGACTCGGCCAGCCTCTACCGGGTGATCAATGTCCCCAGCCGGGGGATCGGCCCGATCACCCTGACCAGGCTCACCGAGCTGGCCCTGGCCCGCGGCGAGTCGCTGTTCCATGTCCTGGCCGATGCCGACCGGGCGGAGGGGATCGGCCCGGCGGTGGCCAGGAAGGTGATGGAGCTGCACACCAACCTGGAGGAGTTGCGCCAGCGCTCCCGCACCGAGAGCGCCGCGACCATCCTGCGCGAGCTGATCCGGGTCTCCGAGTACGAGAACGAGCTGATGGACCTGGAGACGATCGAGGCCCAGAGCCGGATGGACAACATCGCCGAGCTGGTCAGCGCCGCCGAGGAGTTCTCCGAGCGATTCTCCGGCGAGGGCGAGCAGAGCTGCCTGGAGGCCTGGCTGGCCGAGACCTCGCTGGTCAGCGAGATCGATTTCATGAACCCCGGCGAGGACTACCTGACCCTGATGACCCTGCACAACGCCAAGGGGCTGGAGTTCCCGGTGGTGTTCATCGGCGGGGTCGAGGAGAACCTGCTGCCGATCAGCCGCGCCCAGGAGGATGAGACCGGCTCGGCGATCGAGGAGGAGCGGCGGCTGTTCTATGTCGGGATCACCCGCGCCCGCCAGCGGCTGTTCCTGAGCTGGGCGGCCTATCGCCGTCGCTATGCGGACCTGCTCGAGGCCGGGCCCTCCAATTTCCTGGCCGACATCCCCGGCGAGCTGATCGACCGCCATGCCAGCGTGCGCCGTCGCGGCGAGGGCGTGCAACAGAGCTGGAAGGGCGCCTCCTCCTTTGAGCGTTACGCCCGCGGCCCGCTGGGCGGGATGCCCCCCTTGAGCGGCTCCCGGCATCATCCCCCGGAACCGAAGCGGCCCGCGGCGGCCGCCTCCTCCGGTCCCGTCCTGGAGCGCGAGCCCGGGGTCGATGAGCCCGCCTACCAGCAGGGCGAGCGGGTGGTGCACCACCAGTTCGGCAGCGGGACAATCATCGAGGTGGCATCGTACCTGGATGAGCTGCGGGTCAGCGTGCGTTTCGACTCCGGCTTCACCAAGAAACTGGTGGCCCGGTTCGCCAAGCTCCGCCGCGAGTAGGAAAAAATCTGGAAGGCGGCTTGCCGGGGGGAGGGAGAAAACCTTTTGAAAAAGGTTTTTCTCCCTCCCCCCGGACCCCCCTTCCACTTTCCCAAACTTTTTCGATAGTTTTGGTTGAGGTAATGCGCCTGGGCGCGGGGATCAAGGGCCTGAGCTTTGGCGGTCGGGATCGTCCGCAGGGACCGTGTCTTTCAATCCCTCTGGCCGAGTGGGAAACAGGGGGTTGTGAAGCAGTAAAGTCCCCCTTAATAAAGGGGGCGAAACAGGGCGGTTGTGTTGCTTCGTTTGATGTTCAAGACCGCCTCCCGGACCACAGTTGTCGTGAATGGATAGATCGAACCTCAATCCCAAGGAGCCACCCGTTGTCAGTCGATAAAGCGGAAGTGCTGCGGATCGCCCGCCTGGCCCGGCTGGAGCTGGAAGGCCCCGCCGCCGAGGCGATGGCCCGGGACCTGAACCAGATCCTGGCCCATGTCGAGAAGCTGCAGCAGGTCAATACCGATAATGTCCCGCCCTATGCCTACCTCTCCGGCCGCAGCACCCCGCTGGCCGAGGACCGGGTGGCGCGGTTCGACCATGTCGAGGAGGCGCTGGACAACGCCCCGCGCCGCGAGGGCCGCTTCTACATTGTCCCCCGGGTGATCGAGTAGCACCGCGAGCTCGCCGGGCCTTAACAGCCACTGGACCGGGGGTCGAGCCGTGATCCTGCACGTCAACCAGCAAGCACGGAGAGAGAAGTTGGATCAGATCAGGACAATCGGCGCGGGGAGGCTGGCGGCGGGGATCGCCGATGGCCGTTTCAGCGCCCGGGAGGTCTGCGAAACCTTCCTCGCCGCGATCGAGGGCGACCGCCATAACTCCGTGATCGCCCTGCGCCGGGAGGAGGCCCTGGCCGAGGCCGCGGCCGTCGACCGCGACCGCGCCGCCGGGGTAGAATTGCCCTCCACCGCCGGCCTGCCGGTGATCATCAAGGACAATATCGTGATCCGCGGGGAAGCTGCCCACCACCTGCGCCTCGAAAATCCTGGAGGGTTTCCGCAGCCCCTACGATGCCCACGTGGTGGAGCGTCTGCGCGCGGCCCGGATGGTGGTGCTCGGCAAGGCCAACATGGATGAGTTCGCCATGGGCTCCTCCACCGAGAACAGCAAGTTCGGCCCGGTGCGCGGGCCGGTGGATGCCGAGCACGTGGCCGGGGGCAGCTCCGGCGGCTCGGCCGCCGCGGTGGCGCTGCGACTGGCCCCGCTGGCCCTGGGCTCGGACACCGGCGGCTCGATCCGTCAGCCGGCGGCTTTCTGCGGAGTGGTCGGCCTCAAGCCCAGCTATGGCCGGGTTAGCCGTTACGGGCTGGTGGCGTTCGGCAGCAGCCTGGACCAGATCGGCCCGCTGGCCCGCTCGGTGGAGGATGCCGCTTGCTGCTGGAGGTGATCGCCGGGCATGACAGCCGCGACTCCACCAGCGCGCCCGGAGCCGGTGCCGGATTATCGCGCCGTCCTGGAGGGCGAGGTGCGCGGGCTCAAGGTCGGTCTGCCGCAAGAGTATTTTTCCGCGGCGCTGCAGGGACCGGTGCGCGAGCGGGTGATGGGCGGGTCAGTGGCTGGAGAGCCTCGGCGCGAAGCTGGTGGAGGTGAGCCTGCCGCACACGGAGTACGCGATCGCCACCTACTACATCATCGCCACCGCCGAGGCCAGCGCCAACCTGGCGCGGTTCGATGGGGTCCGGTACGGCTACCGCAGCCCGGGACGGCTCGCAACCTGCTGGAGATGTACCGCAAGAGCCGCAGCGAGGGGTTCGGCCCCGAGGTCCAGCGCCGGATCATGCTCGGCACCTATGTGCTGAGCGCCGGCTACTACGATGCCTACTACCTCAAGGCCCAGAAGGTGCGCACCCTGATCGCCCGGGATTTCGAGCGGGCGTTCGAGCGGGTCGACCTGCTGCTGACTCCCACCACCCCGGCTCCGGCCTGGAAACTGGGCTGCAACGAGTGACAACCCGGTGCAGATGTACCTGCAGGACATCTTCACCGTGACCGCCAACCTGGCGGGCTGCCGGCGATTTCCCTGCCCGCGGGAGAGGTGGACAGCCTGCCGGTGGGGGTGCAGATTATCGGCCGGCAGTTCGATGAGGCGGCGATCCTCGGGAGCGGCCGCTGCGCTGGAAGGAGGGCGGGCGATGAGCCACGACAACCACTGGGAAGCGGTGATCGGCCTGGAAGTGCACGCCCAGCTCAAGACCGCCACCAAGACTTTCTGCCGCTGACAGCACCACGTTTCGGCGAGGCCCCCAACACGCAATGTCTGCCCGGTCTGCCTGGGCTTGCCCGGAGCCTTGCCGGTGCTCAACCGCGAGGCGGCCGTGTCGATGGCGGTCAGGACCGCCCTGGCGTTCGGCTGCACGATCAACGCCACTCGATCTTGGCCCGCAAGAACTATTTCTACCCGGACCTGCCCAAGGGCTACCAGATCAGCCAGTACGAGCAGCCGTTCTCCAGCGGCGGCGTGGTCGAGAGCCGGCTGGAGGATGGCGCCCCGTTGCGGGTGCCGGCTGACCCGCATCCATCTGGAGGAGGATGCCGGCAAGAGCCTGCACACGATCAGCGAGGCCGGGACCGCGGTGGACCTCAACCGTTGCGGCACCCCCCTGATCGAGATTGTCTCCGAGCCCGAGCTGCGCTCGGCCGGCGAGGCCTATGCCTATCTCTGGCGCCTGCGCCAGACCCTGCTCTACCTGGGGGTCTGCGATGGCAACATGGAGGAGGGCAGCCTGCGCTGCGATGCCAACATCTCGGTCCGGCCGCGGGGGCAGACAGCAGTTCGGCACCCGCACCGAGGTCAAGAACCTCAACTCGTTCCGCGGGGTGGAGAAGGCGATCGGCTACGAGATCGAGCGCCAGATCAGCCTGCTGGAGTCCGGCGGAAAAGTGGTCCAGGAAACCCTGCTCTGGGATGCCGACCGCCAGGTGGTGCGCACGATGCGCTCCAAGGAGGAGGCCCAGGACTACCGCTATTTCCCGGACCCGGACCTGCTGCCGCTGGTGCTGGAGCCGGAGTGGGTCGACCGGCTGCGGGCCGAGCTGCCCGAGCTGCCCCAGGCCCGCGAGCGGCGGTTTGCCGGGCAGTACGGACTGCCGGAGTACGATGCCGGGGTGCTCACCGCCGGCCGCGAGCTGGCCGACTATTTCGAGCGGACAGTCGCCCTGGCGACCGGGACCGAGCCCAAGAAGATCGGCAACTGGATCATGGGCGAGGTGCTGGCGGTGCTGGCCGAACGCAAGCTGGAGGTCGCGGACTTCCCGGTCGATCCGGAGCGGCTGGCCGGGCTGTTCGGGCTGATGCAGCAGGGAACGATCAGCGGCAAGATCGCCAAGCAGGTGTTCGAGGAGATGCTGGACAGCGGGCTGACCGCCCGGGAGATTGTCGAGAAGCACGGGCTGGTGCAGATCTCGGACCAGGACTCGCTGGGGCCGCTGATCCGGAAGATTGTCGCCGATAACCCGGCCCAGGCCGAGCAGTTCCGCAGCGGCAAGGACAAAGTGTTCGGCTTCTTTGTCGGGCTGGTGATGAAGGAAACCCGCGGCAAAGCCAACCCGCAACTGGTGAACGACCTGTTGCGCCGGGAGCTGCAGGGCTGACCGCACGGCGTGGAGGCAACCGGATACTGCGAGGGGCCGCCCTGACCGGGCGGCCCCTTTCGCTTCCTACAGAAACCGCTCCAGCCGGAACAACTCGATCGCATTCTCCCGCAACAGCCTTCGCGCCGCCCAGCGCGCCTCCTCCAGCGTGAAATACCCCTCCTCCACCTTTTCGGCCAGGGTGCGCGCCACCACCTCCCGGGCGATCACGGCATGGCCGTAGCTCCCCTCCGGGAACTGGTAGTCCCCGCCGAACGCCATGATCTTGTTGAGCGGGACGGTTTCGATCCACTGGTGCAGCCACTGGCGGCAGGCGGTGGGGCTGATGATCGGCAGCCAGCAGAGGTCCAGGTAGACGTTCGGGAAATTCATCCCCAGGTCCGCCACCTCACCCATGTAGGGGTAGCCGCCGTGGAAGATCACGAATTTTGTCCCGGGGTGGGCCGCGATCAGGTTGCGCAGCAGGGTCGGGTTGGAGTTGGCGAGCACATTGCCGGGCGGCGAGGCCTGGGTCCCGGTGTGGATCTGCACCGGCAACCCGTGATGCCCGGCCCGCTCGGCGATGCGGTGCACCATGAAGTCCTCGAGGGGCTTGCGCGCCTCGAATGGCAGCGCGCCGCGTTCCAGCAGTTCCCGGAAGACCGCTTCCGCCTGCGCTTTCGGGACATCCGCGTAGTGGATCGGGCGGTCGTAGGCCTGGGAAATCTTGATCCCGACAAACCAGCCCTTGGACAGGATCTCCTCGAACGCCCTGTCCAGCGCGGTCAGGTGGTCATCCAGGGTTTTGATCTCGAGGCCGTACTGCTGAGAGAGCTCGGTCAGCTTCTTTTTGTCGAACTCGATGAAGCTGGTGTCGAAACGGCGCACCATCACGGTGCGCGGGAGCCGGGCCTGTTCGGGATAGGGATCGGAGAGCACGATCCGGTCGAGGATCACCAGGTCGATCCCCGCCCGGTCGTGCAGCACTCGCTGGTAGAGGCCCGGTTGCCGGGCCGCGCGGATCTTGCGGGAGAGTTCCTCCCACCCTGCGCTGCCGATGTCCTCGATCCCATACAGGTCCCGCGCGGCGATCCGCAGCGCCTGGCCGAAGCCGGTGGCGGCAGCGTAGGGCCAGTAGGGAGCCACCATCCGCCAGCGCTCGGCCGCGGGAAGCGCCGGGTCGATCAGCCGCGGCAGATCCTTTTCCGGAAAGCCCGCCGACACCAGGCCCCCCCGCCGTACTGCGGGAACCACGGCTGCTGGAACCACCAGAACAGGTCCGGCTCCTGCTGCAGGTAGTACTGCTCGCTCAGCAGGTGCTCGTGGGTGTCCACCAGGCCCAGACTGTCCACCATCCGGCGCAGGCTCAGGTAGGTTTCGGAACCCCGCAACGGCCGTTCCGGGTCGAGGTAGGAAGCCCGGCCCTCGCCGGGACGGCCCGCGGCATCGGAAGGAAGCAGGGCCGCCAGCAGCAGCCCGGCTGCCATCAAAGCCATTGTCCACTGCATCCAGCGGCCCTCCATCGGTCAGCGAAAGTTACTGCTTGTTGAGCGAAGACTGCTGCTTGTCCAGGTAAGTCTGGCGGTAGTACGCCATGTACTGCTTCAGGTCCTTCAGGTATTCCTCCAGCCTCAGGTCATCCTCATCCATCACCAGGTAGCGCATGTCCGCGGTGCGGAAGGCATAGTGACGGGCCCGGTCCTGCTGGTGGAAGAACTTTTTGTCCGCGGTCTGATAGCCCTTGGGCAGCCGGGTCTTTTCCCAGGTCGCCACCAGCTTCCGGTAAACCTGCTCGCGCTCGGCCAGGTTGCGCTCGATCAGCGCCGCGGCGTGCTCGAACCCGGCGTAGGTCTCCTGGTTGCTGACAAAATGCGCCTGGTGGGCGGCGGTGATCGCCTGCTCGAGCTGGGAGAGCGCCAGGTAGGTGCGGGCGGTGTGCCGGATCAGCTCGGCGAGTCGAGGTGAAGACCTCGAAATCATCGGCGTGGCGGCCGGCGAGCTCGCGATTCTGGCGGCAGATCAGCAGCGCCCGCTCCATGGCGGGGAGCTGCTCGCGGGAGCTCCCGATGATCTCGGCGTACTGGCGGTTCCAGTAGGGATCGTACTCGATCGCATCGCCGCGGGGCAGGTCCGGCAGGTGGGTCCTGCCGATGTCGCCCCAGTGCCAGACCTTGCGCTCGAAAGTGTCCATGTAGTAGTAGGCGCCATCGTTGAAGATCCCCCACAGCTCGCGCATGTCCCGGACTGCGGGGCCATAGTAGCTGGCGAAGAACTTGTCGATGAACTCATCCTGAGTGGGGCCGGCGCCGCTCCAGGCGTACTCGGCGGAGTTGATGAAGCTCATCATCCAGACCTGGTTGTGCAGCCCCGAGTCATCCCAGGAGGTGTTGACCATCCCCTCGAACAGCCCGGAGCGGGCGGCGGCCGAAACCGTGTTGTAGGAGTTCTCCAGGGCGCCGAACTCCTTGCTCGTTCCCCTCCCCGCGCCGTCGGTAAAGATAGGGCAGGAACAGGTGCTCGATCCCCGGGTTGGGATCGTAGACCCAGGCCGGGTAGCCGGCATCGCGGGAGGCCCTGGCGATGTCCGGGTCCGGGCCGAACTCGGCGGCGATCAGCCCCCGGGGGGGCTGGACCTGGTCGCCGGAGGGGTGCGGCGGCTGATCCTGGTCGGCATCATCGCCCAGCGGCCGGGTCTGGCCGCTGGGGATGTACTCCAGCCCCCAGCACATCACCCGCCGTCCGGATGTCTTGGTCAGATGCTCGAAAGCCCGGTCGACAAAAACTTTCATCAGGGCGCGGCGGCCGATGCTTCGCGGCGTAATCCCGGCAGCCGCACGCCACGCCCTGGCCCAGCTCGTAGGTCTCATCGGTGCCGATGTGGATGAACTCCGAGCCCGGGAGTGGCCTCCATCGCCTCCTCCCAGAGGTCGAACAGCAGCTCGTAGGAGCCCTCCTTGAGCGGGCAGAACTCCCAGTTGGAGGCGGGAATCTCGCGCCAGGCGCGAGTGCTGCGGCCACTTGAGGATGAAGCTCACGTGGCCGAGCCCCTGCACCAGCGGGACAATCTGCACGTGGTACCGGCGGGCATAGCGGGTGAACTCCTGCATCTCGGCCTTGGTGAACGCCCCCGGCGCGCCGATCTCGGGGTGGCGCTCATAGGCGAACTTGTCCTCCCACTCCCAGAGCAGCATGTTGAGCTTGTAGTCGGCCAGGTCGCGGATGAAGGCCCGCACGTACTCGGCCTGGTCCTGGTGGTGCTTGGTGTCGTAGTGGGCGGCCCGCTGGGGGATGTCCGGCCAGTCGGTGAGCCGCATCGCCGGGATTTTTTTGCCCCCGCGGCCCGGGACAATCGACTGCAGCACGGTGCGGGTGCCGTAGAACAGCCCGGCCTCGCCCCGGGCGCGGATGGTGAGCTGGTCTTTCGAGGTTTCCAGCAGGTAGCCCTGGTCGCCGATGCGCTCCGGGGCGCCCTGGCGGCTGAGGACAATCCGTTTGCCGGCGCGGTCGCCCACCACGGCCTCGATCCCATGGTCGGTCTTCAGGCGCTCGGCCAGGTCCTGGGCGGCGAACCGGTCCGCCGCGGAAGCGTTACCCTCCGGCACGATCGCCAGCGGGCCCTCGATCACGAAATCCTCCCCGCCGAGGACCGCCTCCTGGGGATAGGGGATCAGACTCACCCCTTCCCGCCAGAGCGGGGTCGCGGCCACGGCCGGGAGGGCCGAAAGCACCACGAGAAGCACTATCGCCGGCACTGCATTCCGTCGCATTTTCGCTCCATGTTGCGGGTTGGCAATAACATGACAATCACTTGTCCAGGTTGACATTGGCTTCCAGCAGCCGGGTCTCGCCATCGGCCAGGCGCAGGCTGGCGGTGAGCGGGCCCTCCCGGTTGAACAGCACTTCCACCATCCCGCCGTCGGCCGTGAGCTTCGCCCCGACCTGCCCCTCGCGCTCCACCAGCTCGACCGGGGACATCTTCGCATCCGATTCCGCGCCCAGTTCCAGCACGTGCAGGAAGAAGCCCTCCGCGCCGCCCGAGCGGTCCCGCACTTCCAGGCGCCAGGGGACATGGGGCGGCCGCAGGCTGCGGTCGATCACGTGGTTGTACTGGGCCTCCGGGTTGTCGGGGTGGCCCCAGTGGGTGTGGCCCTCGCCGCCGCGCGCGGTGAGGGTGGCCTGTTTCGGCAGCAGGGTGCGCAGAAACGCCCGCGCGCGGCCGGTGGAAAGCACCCCCTCCTCGCCGGCCGGGTCGGAGAGCCAGCTCACCTGGCCGAAGCTGTCATAGCTGGTGACATGGCCGTCCACCAGGGTCTGACCCCGGCCCTCGACTTGCGGCTCGGTCGGCAGGTGCAGGAACCAGTGGCGGGCGAAACGGTCCTCGGTGGCCTTGACCCGGTCGAAGATCACGAAGAACTCGCGCTCCCCGCGCAGGTACAGGAACTGGCGGGTGACCTCGCGGGCCTTGTCCGGGCTGTAGCCGGTGCTGATGTCCCCGGCGGCGTAGGTGAAGCGGCCCTCCTGGTGATGGAAGGCCTTGATCCAGGCCCGGTCATCGCGGCTGTGGCGGCTGTAGACATAGCGGATCAGCCCGCCGTCGTTCTCGTTCTTCACCCCCTCGGCCGCCGGAAGGTGCGGGTCGGTGCGGCGCGGCTGCTCATCCGGGTCGAAGATGGTCACCAGGTTGAAAGCCAGCGAGCCTCCGGCGTAGTAGTCGCCATCGTTGTGCCCCTGGCCGCCGACCCGGGGCGCCAGCCAGCCCTGTTTGGCGATCAGGAACTGGCCCTCGTCATCGCGGGAGTGCCCGGCGAACTTGGGGCCCGCCCCGAAAAACGCCCAGGTGGCGTCCGGGTCGCCCCAGGCCGAGCGCAGGTAAAGGTGTCCCGGGTTGACGAACAGCGCGGCGGTGGGGTAGCCGGCCTCGGCCGGGGTTTTCGATCCGACCGTGGGGTCGTAGGAGAGGAAGCGGTTCCAGGGGACCTTGTTCCAGCCCTCGCGGGCGGCCTGGTCGCTGATCCCGTTGGCCACCGGGTCGCGGTAGCGCGCGGCCAGGATCGGGGCGACCTCGGCGAAAGCGCCAGCTTGTCCCCGCCGCCATCGTCGATCCAGGCCACATGGTCGGCGAACGGGGTCACCACGTTCACCGCCCAGCGGGTCATCCCCGGCAGGTAGCCGGTGGGGGCGCAAGCGGCGAACAGGTCCTCGCCGGTGGCGGTGCGCCAGGCCTCGAACGCCCAGGGGATGACAATCACCGGGCCATAGCCGCCATGGCCCATGCTCTCGGACCAGACCTCGCCCATCTCATCGAAAGCCGGGATGCACTCGGAAGGGACCCGGGTGGCCCAGGAGTCCAGGAAACGGCGGGCATCGGCCTCGCGGCTGGTGCCGGCCCCGGCCAGCCCGAGGGCGACCATCAGCTTGGGGGCGATCCCATCCCGGGTGTTCGGAGTGTTGAGGTGGGCCGGGCCCCAGGTCTGGTTGTACCACCAGTGGCCGTTCTGGAGGGTGATTTCCGGGGTGTCGGTGTACCAGCGCAGCCACGCGCCCAGGCTGTCGCCGAGGGTCTGGCGCTCGGCGGGGGTCAGGGCATCGTAGACCCAGTCGTAGACCATCCCGTTGAAGCCGAAGAAGCCATCGCCCTCCAGCCCGAGGATGCGGCCATCGCCCCAGTATTTCTTCACCGCCGCGGCATAAGGGGCCGGGTCATGGCCCAGCTCGCGCTCCACCAGGTAGCAGATCCCGCAGGAGACCAGCTCCATCGAGGGGCCGAACCTTCCCCGCGGCTGCCGGATGCCCTCGGCCACCGCCTGGTCGGCCGTGGCCTTGAGCTGGGCGTACTCGGCGGAGAGCGCGCCCTGGGAGCGCTGGGCCAGTCCCGGCAACTCCTTTTTGGTGATGAAGATCCGTGGGTGCTCCGCCAGCTCGTAGCCCAGCAGCGATGAGCCGAACGCCAGCAGGAACGACAGCAGCAGCAGCGACAGTTTCCTCATACCAGACCTCCCCGGAAAGTGACTGTGGGCGCCGGCCGGCGGCATCCCGGCAGCGATGGCCGCAACTCGATGTTTGACAGCTATTTTAAATTGCTGTATCTTGCATGGTCAAGGGTTTTGCCGCGGACCGGCACTCCGAAGTCTACCCGCCGGCCAGGGAAAACACAAGTGGTTTGCCGAACGTTCCCCGCGCCCCGGCCGCCGCGCGATGGCGGCCTCCCAGTCCCTCAACGGAAGAGAGAACCGCATGCGTATCAGACTGCTGCTGCTCTCGGTCCTGGCCCTGCTGACCTCGGCCCTGGCCTGCCGGACGGCCGGCGACACGGAGGAAGAGGGAGTCCGCCGCCGGATCGCCGCGGGCGTGGCCGCGATCCGGCTGATCGACACCCACGAGCACCTCGGGCCGGAAGGGGACCGGGTGCGGCCCGATCGCAGCCTGTTCGACTGCCTGCATTATGCGCTCTCCGACATGTGGGCCGCCGGGCTCGACCGGAGCCGGTCCGAGGAGGTCTTGCCGGACTCGGCAGTCTCCGCGGAAGAAAAATGGCGGCTGATCGCCCCCTACTGGGAGGCCAGCCGCAACACCGCCTACTGCAAGAGCCTGGAGCGCGCTTTCCGCGACCTGTACGGAGTCCCGGAGCTGAGTGACAGCACCTGGCGCGAGCTTTCGGAGCGGATCGCCGCCGCCTCGCGGCCCGGGCTCTACGCGCGGGTGCTGCGGGAACAGGCGGGGATCGAGCTGGCGATCTGCGATGTCGGCCAGCCGGGGGCGCAACTGGATCGCTCGCTGTTCCGCGCCGTGCGCCGCCTCGATGAGTACTTCCTGTTCTGGGATGCTTTCGGCCAGGTCGAGCGCGACCGGGGAAGCGCGGTCCGGACCCTGGAGGACTGGGAACAGGCGCTGGATGCGGCGGTGGCCCGCGCCAAGGCCGATGGCTTTGTCGGGATCAAGTCCGGCATCGCCTACGAGCGCTCGCTCGCGTTCGACCTCCCGTCCCGGGCCGAGGCGGCCCAGGTTTTCGACCAGTTGCGCGCGAGCCGCGAGCCGATCGACCGGATCGACTGGCGCCGCAAGCAGCCGCTGCAGGACCACGTGCTGCACCTGATCGCCGAGTCCTGCGCCCGGCACGACCTGCCGCTGCAGCTCCACACCGGCCTGTTCTATGACATGTGGCACGAAATGGACCAGACCAACCCGGCCCTGCTGTCGCGCTTCATCTCGGCCCACCCCCGTACCCGTTTCGTGCTGATGCACTGCGGCTACCCGTACGGCCGCGAGCTGCTGGCGATGGCCAAGAACCTGCCCAATGTCACCCTCGACATGTGCTGGGCCTACGTGATCTCGCCCCGGTTCGCCGCGGGCTTCCTCGATGAGGCGATCGAAACCGTGCCACGGGACAAGCTGCTCGGTTTCGGCGGGGACTATGTCATTCCCGAGGGCAGCTACGGACATGCGATGCTCTGCCGGGAGGTGGTCTCGCGGGTGCTGGCCGACAAGGTGCTCGAGGGCTACTGGAGCGAGGCCGAGGCGCTGGACTACGCCCGGGCGATCCTGCGCGACAACCCCTTGCGGGTGTTCGGGATCGGGCTTTGAGTGACGGCTGCATCCATTTTTCCGGCCGCCGCCGGGAGGGACCAGACTTGAACCGAACCGAACGGAGCGGGCGCGGGATGCCGGACAGCGCGCCTGGCCGGATGGCGCTGGGGCCGGCCGCGGTACTGGCTGTGCTCCTGGCTACGCTCCTGGCCGGCTGCGGCGGGGACCCAGTGGTGAAAACCGGCAGGTACCCCTCCCACCCGCGGCTGATCCTCACCGGCGATCTGCTGGACGAGGTCCGTCAGCAGTGCGCCGAACCCCGCCGGGAGCTCTATCTGCGCCTGCGCGAGGGCGTGGACCGGCGGCTGGCCGAGGGCGACAGCCTGCCTCCGCGCGACCGGGGAAGGTTGGCCGAGAGCTGCGCGTTCCTCTACCTGGCCGGGCGGGAGGAAAAGTACCTGGAGCCGGGCTTGCGCCTGCTGAAAAGCTCCCTGGAGCGCTATCTCGAGCTGGAGCGCACCGAGGGCGGCGGCTACTGGGAAGCGGTGGAGTTCCGCCGCTACTGCGCTTTCGCCTACGACTGGCTCCATCCGGGGATGAGCCCGGAGCAGCGCCGCCTGCTCGGGGCGAGGATCATCGCGGCCGGGCGGATCGCCCAGGGGGCCAGTACCGACCTGGAGCGCGGTTTCGGCTTCAGCCCCTACAATGGAGGCGGTTACGGCAGCCTGGACCCGCTGTTCTGGCCGGCCGCGGCGATGGCCGAGAGCGGAGTGGAGGACTCCCTGGCCGCGGTCTGGCTGCAGGCGGTGGAGCGCAACATCAACCTCTGGCGAAGGATGCAGGACCAGGTGGCCGCGGATGACGGCGGGATGTACTCCGGGATGGCCTATGCCGCCTACAACTACCTGCGCACCCCGATCTTCGACCTGGAAATCTGGAAAAACCTGACCGGCGAGGACCTGACCGAGGACAACAACTACCTGCGCTGCTTCCCGCTGTGGTGGCTGTGGGTGCGGCGGCCCAATGGCGAGTACCTGCGGATGGACGATGCCGGCAGCGTGCGCGGCGCGATCGCGCCCTGGCACTTCAAGTACCTGGCCCGCCGCTACCGCGACCCGCTGGCCCTCTGGTGCCTGGAGCGCCTGGAGGGCAGTGACCAGCCGCCGGCAGTCTGGGACCTGATCTGGGACACGGAGGGGCTGGAGCTCACCCCGGCCGGCCCGGACTCGACCTGGCCCGCCGCCCGCCACTTCGAGGGCACGGGCTGGGTGGTGATGCGCTCCGGCTGGGATTCCACCGCCACCCAGGCGGTGTTCGACTGCGGGGACTTCTACTATGGCCACCAGCACCCGGTCGAGAACTCGTTCGTGATCTTCCGGCGCGGCTCGCTGGCGATCAACTCCGGCCGCTACGAGTGGGGCTCGGACCATCGCCCGAACTACATGGGCCGCACCATCTCCTCGAACAACATCCTGGTCCGCGACCCGCAGGAGCGGTTCCTCGGGGAGGATGGCGAGCCGCTGTCCAACGATGGCGGCCAGCGCTGGCCCCTGCCCTGGCGCCAGGAGCTGGGCCAGTCCCGCGGCACCGAGTATGACACCGGCGAGATCATCGCTTTCGAGACCGACCGCCTGTTCAGCTATGTCTGCGGCGATGCCGCCCGGGCTTACAGCCCCCACAAGCTGACCCACTACACCCGCCAGTTCCTGCACCTGCTGCCCGAGCTGTTCCTGGTGTTCGACCGGGTGGAGAGCGCCGACCCCAAGTTCTCCAAGCACTGGGTCCTGCACGCGATGAAAGAGCCCGCGCTGAGTGGCCGCACCGCCCGGATCAGCGAGCGCCAGGGGGTGCTGCTGGCCGCGACAGTGTTCCCGAAAGATGCCCGGGTGCGCAAGGTCGGCGGGCCGGGCCGGGAGTTCTGGGTGTTCGGGAAGAACTATCCGCCGTCGATGACCCACTACCGGTACAGCGAGGGCGAGGAGTGGGGCGCCTGGCGGCTGGAGGTGACCCCGGGCCGGCCCCGCACCGCCGACAGCTTCCTGCACGTGCTGCTGGCCGGGGGACGGGCTCTGCGGAAACTGCCCGCGCTCGAGCCGTTCGAGAGCGCCGAGGCGCAAGGGGTGGTCTTTGCATATGGCGGCAACCGTTGGCGGGTCTCCTTCAACACCCGGGGCATCCCCGGCGGCTGGATCGAGGTCACCGGCGACGATGGCGCGGTGCTGCTGGATCGGCCGCTGGCCCAGGAGGTCCAGCCCCAGTCCGGGATCGGCAATTGAGCTGATGGACCGGGTGTGCGCAACCATGGTGAGTTGATCCGTAGGGAGGGCGGGTTTGAAACCCGCCGCTACGCTGGGGACACCGGGAGTTGTGGCTTTGAAATCCCCCTTAATAAAGGGGGAAACAGGGGGTTGTGTTTTTTCAGGGCCGGCACGGGGGCCGGCCCCTACGCAAACGGCGATTGTGTAGGGACGGCCATTGAGAGCCGCCCGTGATGGTCAAACCATGCACCAGGGAGCGAAACGATGAACCGACTGCTGCTGTTCGGCCAGGGGCTGCTGCCCGGCCTGGCGCTGTGCCTGTCGCTGTCCGCCTGCGGTGGTCCTGAGGCCGAGTTGCGCCTGCCGCTGATTTTCTCGGATGGGATGGTGCTGCAGCAGGGGATGAACGCCCCGGTCTGGGGCTGGGCCGGCCCCGAGGATGAAGTCATCGTCCGGATCGCCGGGCAGGAGCGGCGGGCGACAGCCGACAGCCTCGGCCGCTGGAGCGTGCGTCTGGAGCCCTTGACGGCCGGCGGTCCGCACGAGCTGACAGTCGAGAGCGCGGGACAGACCCTGGTGGTGACCGAGGTGCTGGTGGGCGAGGTCTGGCTGGCTTCCGGCCAGTCCAACATGGCGATGGAGGTGGAAAGCTGCTTGAACCCGGAAACCGAGCTGGCCGCGGCCGATTTCCCCCAGATCCGCCAGTTCCAGCCGCGCCGGGTGAAAGCCGCCGCGCCGCTGCAGGACCTGCCCGCCCCCGACTCGGCTGACGCCGGCTGGCTCTGCCGCTGGGAAGCCGCTACACCCGAAACCGCCGCTCATTTCACCGGGGTGGGCTTCTTTTTCGCCCGGGAGCTGCATCAGAAACTGGGCGTGCCGGTGGGGATCATCAACAGCGCCTGGGGCGGCACCGCCTGCGAGGCTTGGACCCCGCTCGGGACCATCGAGTCCGACCCGCGGCTGAGCTCGATCCTCACCGACTGGCCGAAGTACAATGATGAGGAGGAGTGGCTGCAAGGGGAGTACGCCAAGTTCCTGGCCGAGGTCGAGCAGGCAAAACAGGCCGGGATCGAGGCCCCGCTCTATTTCTGCCAGCCATCGGTGCTCTACAACGGGATGATCGCCCCCTTGGCGGGCTATGGCCTGCGCGGCGCGCTCTGGTACCAGGGCGAGGCCAACTGCTACCGTCACGAGCAGTACCGCGCGCTGTTCCCGGCGATGATCGGCAGTTGGCGTGAGGCCTGGGGCCAGGGCGATTTCCCCTTCCTGTTTGTCCAGTTGGCGGGCTATGAGCATGGCTCGGGGAGCTGGCCCGCGATCCGCGAGGCCCAGGCCGCGGCCCTGGCCTTGCCGAACACCGCGATGGCCACCGCGATCGATGTCGGCGAGGCCGGGGACATCCACCCCAAGAACAAGCAGGCGGTGGGACACCGGCTGGCGCTGGCGGCCGGGGCGCTGGCCGATGGCGAGCAGTTGGAATACGCCGGGCCCGCCTGCGCGGGGTTGACGGTCGAGGGCGGTAAGGCCGCGCTCAGCTTCACCAGCGTAGGGGAGGGCCTGGTTACCAGCGATGGCGGCGCGGAGCCGGGCGGCTTCCTGATCGCCGGAGAGGACCGGGTCTTCCAGCCGGCCCAGGCGACCATCGAGGGCGAGCGGCTGGTGGTCTGGAGCCCGCAGGTAAAAGCTCCAGTGGCGGTGCGCTACGCCTGGGCGGACTACCCGGCCGGGGCCAACCTCTGCAGCATGGTCGCGGGCCGGCCGTACCTGCCCGCCCCCCTTTTCGCACCGATGACTGGGAGCTGTAGGAAGCTTACGGTACCCGATCAGGGCCGGACGGTATGAGGGCGGGCCATGTGCCAAGGTTCGAACCGGCATCAGGACCCATCAGCAATCGTAGGGGCGCGGCATGCCGCGCCCGCGGCAAAGGCGGGCTGGCACGGAGGCCGGCCCCTACGACTACGAAAACCCTCGCACCGGCACGCCGCTGCTGGCTGATTTTGTTGGAACAGATGGACCGGCCGGTCGCCCCTACTTTTTTTCCTTTCCCTGGCTTTTCTCTCCGGCACCCGTTCCAGGCGCCCTGCGGCGGATGGAAAGGCACACACCCCGTCGGCTGGCGCCGCCACCCCTCTCAAGAGGGGATTTAAAAGCCGCACTCTCAATCGATTAGCAGCATTCCCCGGCCGGAGCGAGGCGTGTGAAAATCCCCTCTTGAGAGGGGTGGCCCGCTGAAAGCGGGCCGGGGTGTGTGCTTTCCGCCGCTGATCTACAGGCCAGACTGCGGTATCTTACGCTAACAAGCCAAAGGGCCGCCCCCGATACTGGGAGCGGCCCTTCCGTATTTCACGGCAATGCCAGTAAGCCCTTAGCTGATCGCGGTGATCGCGGTGACTGTCACAATGTCCTCGACCGAGCAGCCGCGCGACAGGTCATTGACCGGCTTGGCGATCCCCTGGATCAGCGGGCCGTAGGCCTCGGCCCCGGCCAGGCGCTGGGTCAGCTTGTAGGCGATGTTGCCGGAGTCCAGGTCCGGGAAGATCAGCACGTTGGCCTTGCCGGCGACCGGGCTGCCCGGGGCCTTGCTGGCCCCGACCTTCGGGATCAGCGCGGCATCGGCCTGCAGCTCGCCATCGACCTTGAGGTCCGGCCGTTTCTCCCGGACGATCTCGGTGGCCTGGACCACCTTGTCCACCCGCGCATGCTGGGCGCTGCCCTTGGTGGAGAAGCTGAGCATCGCCACCATCGGCTCCTCGCCGATCATCGTGCGGAAGGTGTCGGCGGTGGTGATCGCGATCTCGGCCAGCTCCTGGGCGCTGGGGTCGATCACCAGCCCGGAGTCGGCGTAGAACAGGCAGCCATCCACGCCCCAGGAGGGGTCGGGATGGATCATCATGAAGAAGCTGGAGACGATGCTGATCCCGGGCTTGGTCTTGATGATCTGCAGGGCGGGCTTGAGGGTGTTGCCGGTGGTGCTCTGCGCCCCGGCCACATAGCCGTGGGCCAGCCCCTGCTTGACCAGCATCGCCGCGTAGTACATCGGGATGGTGCGCAGGGTCTCGGCGGCCTGCTCCGGGGTCATCCCCTTGGCCTTGCGCAGCTCGTAGAGCTGCTGCGCCAGCTCCCCGGCCTGCCTGGTCCCGCTGAGCGGCAGGATTTCCGCCCCGCTGATGTCGGCGCCGGCTTTCGCGGCCAGGGCCTTGATCTCGCCCTCATCCCCGAGCAGGATCACTTGGGCCAGCCCCTCATCCAGGATGCGCCGGGTGGCCTTGAGCATCCGCTCATCGGTCGACTCCGGCAGGACAATGGTCCGCCCGGCCTTGCGCGCCATGTCCTTGAACTTCTCGATGAAATTGCCCACTGCTGGCCTCCTGGTTGCGTACGGTTGTTTCATCCCGACTTGCTGTTAGAGATGGTAAGGATTTATCCACGAAGGACACGAAGGTTCACGAAGGTTTTCTTGGTGTGTCTTCGTGTCCTTCGTGGATAAATCCTTTGGAATCATGCCACCTGTTCCCTGATCGCCCCGGCCAGGCGAGCGATCCCCTGCCGGATCTCCTCCGGGGAGCTGTTGCTGAACGCCAGGCGCAGCTTGTTCCGGCCGCCGCCATCGACATGGAACGGCGCGCCGGTGACAAAGGCGACCCCATGCCTGATCGACTCGGCCAGCAACTGCTCGCTGTCGAGACCTTCCGGCAGGGTGACCCAGATGAAAAACCCGCCATCGGGCCTGGACCAGCTCACCCCCGAGGGCAGCTCCGCCTCCAGGCGCTCGAGCATCAGCCGGCATTTTTCGCCGTAGATCGGCCGCATCCGCGCGGTGTATGCCTCGACAAAGCCCCCGGCCAGGTAATCGGCGGCCAGCACCTGGCTGAAGCTGGAGGAGCAGGCATCCTCGCTCTGCTTGGCCACCTCGCAGGCGGCCACCAGCCGCTGCGGCCCCACCATCCAGCCCAGGCGGATCCCCGGCGAGAGGATCTTGGAGAAGGTGTTGACCAGCACCACCCGGTCCTCGGCATCCCGGCTCTTGTAGTTGCGGTAATCGGCCGGGCCGCCCCGGAAGTAGAGCTCATAGTAGGGGTCATCCTCGAGGATCAGCAGGTCGAACCGGCAGCAGAGGTCATAGATGCGGTCCCGCCGCGCCTGGATGGTCGAGAGCCCCGAGGGGTTCTGGAAATTGGGGATGGTGTAGAGAAATTTCGGGCGCACCCCCTGGCGCGTGAGCAGCCCAAGCTGCTCCTCCAGCGCCTCGGGGATCAGGCCCCCGGCATCCATCGGCAGCCCGACCGGACGCGCGCCATAGCCGACAAACGCCGCCACCGCGCCGATGAAGGTCGGGGTCTCGACCAGGATCGTGTCCCCGGGGTCGCAGCAGACCCGGGTCAGGAGCTGGATCGCCTGCTGGGCCCCGGTGGTGGGAAGCAGCTGCTGGCCCGTCAGGCTCACTCCGCCCCGGGCGACATAGCCGCCGATCCCCTCGAGCAGGGGCGGGTAGCCGCTGGTCGCCCCGTACTGCAGCGCGGCTTTCTGCCGGGATTGATCCCAGCCGGCGATGATCGACTGCACCTCCGTGAACGGGAAGTGCTCGGCATCGGGCATTCCGCCGGCCATCGAGATGATCCCCGGCTGGCCGGCCAGTTTCATCAGCTCCCTGATCTTGCTGCTCTTGAGCCGCGAGCCGGAAAGGCTCAACACTTTCTCAAAGTCCACAGTTCTCTCTCCTGCGGTCGATCACCCGCTTGGCCTTGCCCTCGCTGCGGGCCAGGCTCATCGGCTCGACCAGCTTGAGGTCGACACTCAGGCCGAGGGTCGATTCGATGGTGTGCTGGAGTTTGGCGCGGTGCTCCTGGAAGCGGCGCATTTCATCGTGGAAGAGCTCGCCGCTGACCTCGACCTGGATCTCGATCCGGTCCAGGTTCTGCAACCGGTCGACCGTGATCAGGTAGTGGGGCTCGACATGGTCGAGCTCCAGCAGCACGCTCTCGATCTGGCTCGGGAAAATGTTCACCCCGCGGATGATCAGCATGTCATCGGTGCGGCCGCTGATCTTGGACATCCGGGCGGTGGTGCGGCCGCAGGCGCAAGCGGTGGTGTCGATCGTGGTCAGGTCCTTGGTGCGGTAACGCAGCAATGGCAGGGCCTGCTTGGTGAGGGTGGTGATCACCAGCTCGCCCTTGAGCCCAGAGTCCGGTTCGACCGGCTCCAGGGTCTCGGGGTCCACCAGCTCGGCCAGGAAATGGTCCTCCTGCAGGTGCATCCCGCACTTTTCCGGGCACTCGCCGCTCACCCCGGGGCCGATGATCTCCGAGAGCCCGTAGTTGTCGGTGGCGTGGATCGGGAGCGGCTGCTCGATCCGGCAGCGCATCGCCTCGCTCCAGGGCTCGCCGCCGAACATCCCGATCCTCAAGCCCAGCTCGCCCGGGTCCACTCCCAGCTCGCGCAGGGTATCGGCGATGTAAAGCGCATAGCTGGGGGTGCAGACCAGCACGGTCGAGTTGAAATCGCGCATGATCTTGATCTGGCGGCGGGTGTTGCCGCTGGAGACCGGGACCACGGTGGCCCCGACCCGCTCGCAGCCGTAGTGCAGCCCGAAGCCGCCGGTGAACAGGCCATAGCCGAACGAGATCTGCACCGTGTCCTCGGCGGTGACCCCGGCCGCGGTGATGAAGCGGGCGCAGAGGTCGGTCCAGAGGTCGAGGTCGGCGCGGGTATAGCCGACCACGGTGGGGTTGCCGGTGGTGCCGCTGGAGGAGTGGACCCGCACCAGCTCGCGGTTGGGGACGGCGAACATCCCGAACGGGTAGCTCTCGCGCAGGTCATCCTTGGTGGTGAAGGGCAGGCGGCGCAGGTCCTCCAGCGAGCGGATGTCGTTCGCGGCGAGGCCCAGCTCCTGCAGACGCTTGCGGTA
The DNA here is from genome assembly GCA_963752515.1 of Candidatus Glassiibacteriota bacterium. Taxonomy (GTDB): domain Bacteria; phylum Gemmatimonadota; class Glassbacteria; order GWA2-58-10; family GWA2-58-10; genus CAVVYO01. Next base: position 434,084 of record CAVVYO010000003.1, read on the forward strand.
GTGGGGGATGCGCTCGGCGCAACGGGCGACAGTGTCGCGCAGGCGAGCCAACTGCAGCTCGCGCAGCGCCTGACGGTCCAGGCACTCGCCCTCGGGCTGGAAGATGTTTCTCGGCAACTCTTTCCTTGGCATCGGTCCCTGATCCCGGTTGAGGTGGAAGCAGGCGCGGGCGACAGACAACAGCGCGAAAATTATCAGATGCTCCGGGGGGAGGGCGGAAAATCCCGTTGGTCGGGATTTTCCGCCCTCCCCCGGGCCTCCCTGCCACTTTCCGAAACATTTTATCTGGTTCGATGTTAGCTGTCGGATAACCGGTCAGGCTCAGGCCCGGTCGCGGCGCTCGACAGTCTCGAAGCTCTGCCGGAGCTTGGCGACATGATCCGGCGGCAGGTAGCCGCGCCAGCTCGACAGGGGGTAGAGCACCGCCCGGGGACCTACCAGCGCGCCGGGGTTGAGCACGCAGCCGCAGCCGACCTCGGCCCGGTCGCCGAGGATCGCCCCGAGCTTGTCCAGGCCGGTGTCGAACTCCCCCAGCGGAGTGCGCACCCTTACCGGGCCGGTGTCCAGCCTGCGATTGGAAAGCACCACTCCCGCGCCGAGGTGCGCCCCCGCGCCGAGGATGCTGTCGCCGACATAAGCGAGGTGGTAGGCATTGGCTCCATGATGGAGCAGGCAGTGCTTGAATTCGCAGGAGAAGCCGAGCACGGCGTGGTCGCCGGCGATCACGTTCGGCCTGACCAGCGCCCCGGCCCGTACCGTGCAGTTATCTCCCAGCCAGAGCGGCCCCTCCAGCACCGCCCCGGCCTCGACCACGGCGCCGGCCCCCAGCCGCACCGGTCCGCTGATCACCGCGGTGGGGTGGACTCGGGCGGTGGGATCGATGCCCATCTCCAGGCGTTCCAGCAGGGGGGCAATCCGCGGCAGGGCCTCCCAGACCCGCTCCACGCCGTCGAACAGCTCGGGGAAAGGGCAGTGCGCCAGGTCGAAGAAATCGCGCGGGGCCAGCATCGCTTGTCAGGCGTCCCCTTCCCCGGCCTGGTCGGTGATCCCATTGGCGGCCAGCAGCTCCAGCACCCGCCGCTGCAGCCGCTCATTGGCGCAGCAGATCAGGTTGTAGCGCTTGGTGACCTCCTCCTCGAACCGCACCGGCTTGCCCTCGAAAGTGGAGATCGAGCAGCCGGCGCGCTCGGCGATCGCCAGGCCCGGGAAAATGTCGGTGTGCGGCTGGCGGAAGGCGAAGTAAACATCCACCTTGCCGGAGGCGACATCGCAGAAGCCCGCCGGGCCGCCATTGGGCAGGATGAAACGCACATCCTTGAACAGGAACTTGAACTTCTCGGCCGCCGGGTACATGAACTGCGGCTTCATCAGGTAGGTCTCGAGGAACGCCTCCGAAAGCTGGTGGGTGCTATTGGGGGTGATCGGCTGGATCTGGCTCAGCTTCTTGCCGGGCCCCAGCAGCGCCTGGTAGCTGCGGCGGGTGTCGCAGAAACAAACCTTTCGGGTCTGGCAGTCGGCGACCACCGCGGCCAATGGCTCAGCCAGCTCGGGACGGGCCGGGCGGGTGTAGATCGCCAGGGCGGTGTACCAGAAGACCGGGATCTCGCGCTCGTAGAGCAGGCTGCCATCGAACGGGTCGCTGACAAAATAGATCGGGCGGTCGAAATCGACCTCGGGAGCGCAGCGCGGACGGACCACCACCCGGCCGGCCTCCTCGCTCAGGACCACCGCCTCCAGGCCCTTCTCGGCCAGTTGCTCCAGGAAGTAATTCTCCAACTGCTTGTCAATGCGCAGGGTTTTGGGGTCCCAGCTCTTGTAGGAGCCGGGAGTGGCATCGCGCTCTTCCACCACCACCCGTCCCTCGGCCGGAGCCAGTTGGGCCACCTGGTCCACCGCCTCGGCAGCCAGCTCCAGGGCGAACTTGATCCAGACGGAGGACGATCCCTCGGACATCGAATACCTCGGCTTGATGGAAGGCTGAGCCATACTGGCAAGCAGAAACAGGAAACCAATATATAAATTACCGCGGCCTCTCCACAAGAAAAAAGCCCCATTGACAGGACGGCGCTCAGAAACTCTCGTTCAGCCGCAGGTGGAGCCGGGCCCGGGAGGGCCCCCGGGCGGGATCGAACGCCAGGGTCAGGCTGACCAGGCCCAGCCGGCTATCCAGTTGCAGTCCGCCGCCGAGCCCTTGCAGGGTGAGCTTGCGCCAGCGCTCTGTCGCGGAGAACCCGGCCTCGAGGCCTTCCGCCCGGGCGAAATCCCAGCAGGCGAACAGCCGGCTGTCCCCGCCCAGCAGCAGGCGGTACTCGAGGCTCACCAGCAGCGCCGCCCGCGCCCGGAAGGCCTCCTCGGGGTGGCCCCGCACCGGCAGGCCGCGGGCGCCCTCCAGCGCGCCTCCCAGCGGGAACAGGGCGTGGAGCGGCAGCTCCCGCGGGCTGGAGCCGCCGCGGGAGACCAGCGCGGCCCGGGTTTCCAGGGCCAGCAGGTGGGATGGTCCGCCCAGCGGCCGGTAGTGGGCGCCATCCAGCCGGATGCGCAGCTCGCGACGGCCGATCTGCTCCAGTGTCCGCCGGCCCACCGCGGCCCGCAACGTTAGGGAGGAGCCGCCCTCCGGGTTGGCGGGACGGGCCAGGTCGCTCCAGCCCAGCTTGCCCCGCAGCTCCCACAGGCTGGAGCGCTCGGCCAGGGCAAAGCTTTCGCTGCCCGGGCTGGTGCGTTCCCAGCCCCCGCCGAGGCCTAAGCTCAGGCGCTCGCCGGGAGGCGAGCCCAGCTCCAGCGCCAGCCCGGTGGTGCTGAACAGCGAGTCCCGCAACTGCTGGTGATAGCCCAGCTCCAGGGCCAAGGGCAGCCCGGCCGGCCAGGGCTCGCGGTAGGAGAGCTCCAGCGACTGCCAGCGGCGGCCCGGGCGCTGCCAGCCCAGCTCCAGCGCCCGGGCGGTGCCGAACAGGTTGGCCAGCCCCAGGCGGAACCGCCCGGCCAGCCCCTGGCCCGACTGCCCTCCGCCGCCCAGGGCGGCCTCGAAGGCGGTGGCGGGGCGCTCCTCGAGGCGCAGCAGCAGCTCCGGCCGGGCGGGGTCGGTGCCGGGAATGGGTACCGGCGCGGCGGCCTCGCGGAACAGCCCCGAGCGCAGCAGGCGCTCCCGGGCTTGGCCGACCAGGCGCTCATCCCAGGGTGCACCGGAATAGATCCCGGTCAGGCGCTCCAGCACCGGCGGGCGAGTGGCGCGGGCCCCTTCCGCCCGCAGCGATCCGAAGCGCACGAAGCTGCCGCGCTCGAGCCGGAACCTCAGGGCCAGCGCGTTTTCCGACTGGTAGTGGAGCGAGTCCAGCCGGGCCACCGCATAGGGGTAGCCCTGTCCCGCGGCCTGGCGCACCAGCAGCTCCAGAGTGCGGGCCACCGCGGTCGCGGTGACCGGGTCGCCGGGACGCAGGGCCCCGGTCAGGCGGGAGAGCTGCTCCCGCTCGCGGCGGCTGGCCCCGGCCAGCTCCAGCGCCGCCAGCCGGGTGCGCGCCCCCTGCTCCAGATGGAACTCCAGCCCGCGCGGGGTGCGCTCGCAGGCCGTGATCCGGGAGGAATGGTAACCCCGGATGGCGTGCAGCGACTGTTGCAGGCTGTCCACCAATGACAGGGCGGCGGACAGTTCCAGGCTGTCCGGCAGGAGCGCCCGCAGCTCGGCCTCGCGGATCGCCCCGGGCTCGCGCAGCAGCACCTGCGCCCGCAGGATCAGCTCGGCCCGGGCCGGGGCGGCGGCCAGCAGGGCCAGCAGCAGCAGCAGCACCGGGTGGAAGTGATGACGGTCAGGCATCAATTTCATGGTGATCCCGGATGGTTTTAGATCACCAGTTCTGAAGTGCACTGAGAACATGCTTGAAAAAACACAACCCCCGGTGTCCCCCTTTGTTAAGGGGGATTTTCACTGCTGCACAACCCCCGGTGTCCCCGATGGTAGTGGCGGGTTTCAAACCCGCCACTGCGCAGGGGTTTGTCAGCGTTTGCGGCATCTCCACGGATGGAGCGGGCGCGGCATGCCGCGCCCCTACCCTGAATTCCGGGCTTTCAGCACCAGTTCCCACAGTAAAAAGTTTTGGAAAGAGAAGGGGGTGCGGGGGAGGAGGAAACTTTTTTCAAAAAGTTTCCTCCTCCCCCGGATCACCAGCCTTTTTTCCAGTCAGAACAGGTACTTCACCTCGGCGGTGCCATAGTGCACCAGGCCACGTTGAAGGTAGTCGCTGCGGCCGGTGTAGCGCAGGTGGATCAGCATCCGTTCCCCGGCTTCGACACCGGCGGCGGCGGTGGCCTCGAGGGTTGTCCCCGGGCGAGCCGCGCCGAGCAGGTCCACCAGCAGCAGGTCCTGGCCCGATGGACCGCTCAGGTGGTGCAGGTCCAGCCCGGCCTCGAGTCTTCCCGCGCCGGCCAGGAAACGGGTCAGTCCCAGGCCGGTGGAGAGCCGACGGTAGCCCTGCTCGCGCCCGGCCACCCGGTAACCGGCCGCCCCCAGCCCGAGGCGGCCGCGCCAGTCCTGGCTCAAGGTGAGGATCAACGGGGAATCCAGCTCCAGGCTGCGCACCGCGGTGGCGCGCCCGGCCAGGTCGTGGCGGCTCCTTTTCCCCAGCGCGGCGGTGGGGTCCCACTCCAGCCGGGGGGCCAGCGGCACCCTGAGCTGCAGGCGCAGGGCCCGGTCGCCGAACTCCTCGAACCCCTGCTGGAAACGGCGATCCAGGCGATCGTTCCAGACCAGCTCCAGCCGGGAGTAGACTTCCGGTTTTGCCCATTGGACCGCGAGGTCGGCCTCGAGCCGGGTGCGGCGGGCCAGGGCGTGGCCCTTGTCGGCCAGGGCGCGCGGGTCGAGCAGGTAGAGCCGCCAGCTTTGCTCCAGGCTGCTTTCGCGCTCCAGCCCGAGGGTGGTCCCGGCGGTCATCCGGCGGATCAGGATGCCGGTGGAGTCCACCCAGCGGGTCAGGTCGAGGTTCTCGCGCAGGGTCAGGTCCAGCGAGGCCGCCGGGCGGGAGTCGAGCTCGACCGGCAGCAGCTCTCTTCGATGGGTGCCCTGGGACCGGCCGACATAGGTCCCATCCTCCAGGTAGTCCCCCTCCTCGGGGTGGCGCTCGGGCAGATAGACCACCCGTTGGCGCAAGCTGGAGCCGTGGGAGATTTCATAGACCAGTTGCGACTGCAGCGCTCCGCCGAAATTCCCCCCGAGCAACTCGACCCGGCCCGCGGTGGAGCTGGCGACCTGGGTCCCGATGGCCGAAAAGCGGTTGCGGCGGTGGCCGATCCGCCCATTGAGGCGCAGGCTGCCCTGTCCCTGATAGCGCAGGAAAGCGCTGCCGGCGCGCAGGGAGGAAGATGGAGTCCAGGATTGCGGCTCCGGTTCGGCGATCCCCTCCCGGCCATCGGTGTCGCGGCCGGAAAGGGTCAGCCCGGTTTCCAGTCGGGGGGAGAGCCGGGCGGCCAGTCCCTGGGACAGTTCCAGGTAACGATGCCCTCCGCCGGTAGCCAGGGCCCCGGGGCCGGTGGCCTCCTCCCGTTCCAGCGCAAAGGTCGGGGTGAGGGCCCCCAGCCCGGCGCGGGCCTCGACCCGGTCGCGCCGGCGGTAGAAGCCCTCCGCCGGAGCGCCTCCCTCCGGGAGGGTGTCGCGGTCGGAGCGCAGGGAATGGATCAGCGCCCGTTGCCAGGAGGCATCCAGCCCCTCCCGGGGATGGAACTGAAGCCCCAGCTCCCGTCGGGTGGAGCGCTCGCCCGCCACCCGCACCAGTCGGCCATAGTCGCCCGAGGCCTCCAGCCCGGCGGGCAGATGCAGGGTCAGGCCGGTCTCGGCGGTGCGCTCGCCATGAGTGGAGGCTGCCGCGCTCCCCAGCGCCCCGGGCGAGAGGTGCCAGCGCCGCTCGAAATCCGGCGCGTAGCGCCGGCCCTGGAACCCGAAACCCTGCTGGACCAGGCTTTCCTCTGCCCGCAGCGACAGCCGCAGCGGCAGGGCGGGAAGCCGCAGGCTGTCCAGCCCCAGGCGCAGGCTGTGGGCGGTGCGGGCCGGGCCATAGTCGATCCCGATGGTTCCCGAGCCCTTGCCGGCCACCGCGCCCTCGCCCTCCAGTCGCAGGATACTCAGCGGGCGCAGCTGGAAAGCGATCCCGGCGCGGTCCTGGTGGCTCGGGGGGCTGAACTCCCCGGCCGGCTCGAAATCCCCCAGGCCGGGTCCCAGGTAACGGTAGCCGCCCGAGGATGGGTCGAACGCGTAGGAACCCTCGTAGGGCCCGGCCTGGCGGAAGGAGACCGCGTAGTCGCCCCGGCCGGGGCCGAGGTACTCGAAACGGAACCCCCCGGCCCCATCGGGATGCAGGGCATAGGAGCCGCGGTTCGCGCCCAGGAAACGCACCCCGGGCAGCAGCAGGCTATCGGCCGCGAGCCCCAGCCCCTCCAGGTAATCGCGCTCCTCGGCGGTGAGCGCCCCGGAGAGCGGGTCCTCCTCCAGGTCCGACTCCCGCAGGAAGTAGCCGCGCACGCTCCCCAGGCGACCGGCGCTTTCCCCGGCCAGGTTGTAGAGCGCCTGGCGATAGCCGAAGCCCGAGTACTCGTAGTCGATCTCGATCCGGCTCTCGGCGCCGATCAGGTGGCGGTCGGTGAACTGCAGGGCGCAGCGCTGGTAGTCGATGACATAATCATTGGCCAACCCGCGCCGCAGCGGGCGGCCATCGAGCCAGACCCGCTCGGTGCCGGCCAGCACCCGCACCGGCTCGCCCGCCTGGCCGGTCAGGCGATAGGGCCCCTGGCTGCCCTCGGTTCCCTGAAAACGACGGCTGACAAAGGTCCCGCCGCTCAAGGCCGCGCCGGCCTCGAGCTCAACCGGCCCGCGGGTCATGCTTCCGGCCGCCCCATCCAGCTTGCGGCGGATTTCGGCAAAGCGATAGCCCTCCAGCCGGAAATCATAGTCCCCGAGCCGAACTGTCCCGCCCGGACTTTCCAGGCTGACCGCGATCTCATCGAGCTGGCGCAGCTCGCTGCTGCGGCCCTCGGGGTCCAGCGGCAGGTCCTGGTCATTGAGCCGGAAGGAAAGGCGGGTCTCCGGCCCCAGCTTGCCGCCGATCTCCAGCATCAGGTTCTGGTCCAGGGCGGTGCCGCCGCTGCGGCCTCCGCCGGAGACCGAGACGCTCTTGGAGCCGCTGATCTCGAACCCGGCCAGCCGGAAGCCCTCGCCCGGGGAACTCCCGCCGAATGGCGCGGAGGAGACGGTATCGCGCGTCAGGGTGTCTCCCGCGGTGGCGATGCGGTCGACGGCCAGGGTGAGCGGCGCGCGCAGGCGAAAGGATTCCGGCAGGGCCAGGAAGCTCCAGGCCCGGTAATGGGCCACCAGCGGGGCTCTTTCGAGGCTCGGGTCCAGGTGCAGCGCGCCGGGGATAGTCTCCAGCCGGTAAAGACTGTCGGGGATGGTATCTCCCTCAGCCGAACAGAGGGAAAAAAAACCGGGGACCACGAACCGGGAGCGCAATGTCCGCAGGGTGTCGCCCGGGGCGAGGCTGTCGCAGCGGGCCGGTCCCTCCGGCGGGGCCGCGGCACGGAGGGCGCCGGATGCAGCCAGGAGCGCAACAGATAGCAGCACCAGCGGCAGGGCCGCCAGCAGGGCTCGGGGGACAGGAAGAAAATGGCGGATGATCCGGATCAGGCATCTCATTCTAAAATAATATCCACCAAGTAGATATGTAATAATTAAAAAGTTTGGGAAGGTGGAAGGGGGGCCCGGGGGAGGGAGGGAACCTTTTTCAAAAGGTTCCCTCCCTCCCCCCGATAAAGCCAAAGTTTGTCGTGGTTCAATCGGGCGGCTCCAGCAGGATTTCGCTCAGGCGTGGCGGGTCTCCGGCCAGCAGCCACAGGCAGCCGGCCCGGCGCGGGTGGGATGCCAGCGCCAGCAGGGGCGAGGGCATCGGCAGGCATCCCCGCACCCGTCCCGCCAGGTCCAGCACCAGCAGCGAGTCGCCCGGGAGGGCCAGCACCGCCAGGGTTGCGCCATCGACAGCGGACACCGCCGTCAGCCGGCTCGCTCCCGTGGCCTGCGGGGGCAACTCCAGGCTGCGGGCCCCGCGGCCGTAGAGGTCCATCACGGTCAGCTCGCGGCGCTCGGCCCACAACAGCAGCAGCGAGCCGCCATCCGGGGACACCGCCAGCGCGGAAGGCTCGGCGGTGCGGTTGCCCGCGCCCGGCGGGAAAGACCACAGCGGGCGGCCGGAGTCATCCAGCAGGTGGACCAGCCCCCCGGCCCGGTCGTAGACCAGCAGTTGCCGCCCGGCCACCAGCTCGCAGAGCAGCGGATCGGCGGCGAACGGCAGCTCGAGGCTGCCGCGCAGCTCCCCGCGGTAGTCGATCCGCCAGACCTTGCGGGCGCCCTGGTCGGTGAGGTAGAGGAAGAAGCCATCCCCGCGGCTCAAGAATGCCGGGTCGAGGAAACGTTCCCCGCCCTCGCTGCCATCGATGCTCCAGCGCACCTGGCCGTTTCCCGGATCGAGGCGCAACAGCAGGTTGCGTCCCCGGTCGAGCAGGAACAGCCCCTCGCGGCCATCGACCGCCAGACCGAACGGCCCGGGGGAGCCCGCCAATGCGGCGGCAAGCTCCGGCGCGGAGGTTTCCTGCCCGGGGGCCGGTGCGGCCACCAGCAGCGAGGCGAAAAGGATCAGGATGCGAAATGGCTTGTTCATAGGCAGATAGGAAGGTGTGTCCCGGAGGCGGCAAATGTCAATGAAAACTTCGTCGACCGTTTTTCCGCCAAAGCGCTTGACTGGGGCGCGCGCGGCTCTCTAATATTTGCAACTGAGATTTTCCGGGGGAAAGGGAGGGGACCTTTTTCAAAACGTCCCCTCCCTTTCCCCCGGACCCCCTTTTCTACCTTCCAAAACTGCTTGCTGGTTCATTAATGTATGAAAAACAGCGAATTGGAATAAATTCTGTCTTCAAGGCCCAGGCCCAGCGCACGCTGGCCCCGGCGACAGCGCATACCCCGAGCCCAAGGAGAGTTGATGGCCGATAGTCAGCGGATGGAGCCCGTGCCCGCCGAGGGGCGCAGCGGTCAGGAGCGGCTGGAGTTCCGGGGCGGGCCCTTGATGAGCCTGCTGCCGATGGCGACTTTCCTGGTGTGCGCGGTGATCCTGGTGGCGCGCGGGGCGGCGGTGGTGGAGGGGATGATTGTCGCGGCGATGCTGGGGCTGGCGCTGGGGATGCTGGTGGTGCGGGATGTGGCCGGCTACAGCGAGACCATCTTCACCTTGATGGCCAACCGGATCGGGACAGTGGCGGTGGTCTGCTGGCTCTGGGCCGGAGCGTTCTCCGGGGTGCTGGCCGACAGCGGACTGGTGGAGGCGGTGGTCTGGCTGGGCTGGAAAGCCAGCCTCACCGGGGCGGCGTTCACGACCGCGGTGTTCGTGGCGGCCTGCCTGTTTGCGGTGTCGGTGGGGACCGGCCTGGGGACCGTGGTCGGCTTCACCGCCGTGATGTACCCGGCCGGGATCGTGCTTGGGGCCGACCCGGCGGCGCTGATGGGGGCGATCCTCAGCGGCGCGGCGTTCGGCGACAACCTGGCCCCGGTCTCGGACACCACCATCGTCTCGGCCGCCACCCAGGAGACCGATGTGGGCGGGGTGGTGCGCTCGCGCCTCAAATACTCCTTGCTGGCGGCGGGACTGGCCGCGCCGCTGTTCCTGCTCACCGGCGGGGGCGGCTCGACCATCGCGCCGGAAGAGGCCGGGCGGCTCTTGGCCGCCACCGCCGATCCCACCGGGCTGCCGATGCTGATCCCCGCCGCGCTGGTGTTTGTCGTGGCGGTCTCGGGCTATCATTTCCTGGCCGCGCTGACCATCGGGATCGCCGCGGCGCTGGTGGTGGGGCCCTGGAGCGGGGCGTTGCCCCTGTCCGAGGCTTTTCGGCTGGATGGCCAGGGCGGGGTGGCCGGCAGCCTGGTCTCGGGCGCGCTGGCGATGGCCCCGATCTCGATTCTGGCCCTGCTGCTGGTCACCGCCAATGGCCTGATGGAGCGCGCCGGGTTCCTGGAACGGGTGCTGGAGTGGCTGAAAGGGACCGCCGTGCGCTCGGCCCGCGGGGCGGAGGTGGCGATTGTCGCCCTGATCTCCCTGGCCAATCTGTTTGTGCCGGTCAACACGGTGGCGATGGTCACAGTCGGGCCATTGGCGGCGCGGATCCGCCGGCTCCAGAACATCCATCCCTACCGCGCGGCCAACCTGCTGGATACGATCTCCTGCTCGTTCCCGTTCCTGCTGCCCTATGCCGCGGTGATAGTCGCCGCGATCGCGATCCAACGCGAGCTGGCCGGACGCTACGAGTTTGTCCAGGTGCTCACCTGCGGCCAGATGGCGCCATATATTTTCTACTCGATCATTCTGTTTTTCGTGATGATGTTCGCGGTGGCCACCGGCTGGGGACGGCGAAAGGGGTAACCCGCCGCCGCTGCAAGGACAAAATATTTATCCACAAAGGGCACGAAGGTTCACTGAAGAAATACATAACTGGAATTCTTTCGCCTTCCTTCGTGCAACTTGGTGTCCTTCGTGGATAAATCTTGTTCAGTTTCCTACTGGCATGAAAGGGAAACGGTATGAACTCACGAGAGCGCGTACTGGCCGCGGTTTCGCACGGTCAGCCCGACCGGGTGCCGATCGATTTCGGGGCGACCCGCCAGAGCGGAATCATGGCCGGGGCCTATGCTCGGCTGAAAGCGCACCTCGGGATCGAGGCGGGCGAGACCTATGTGTTCGACCTCTACCAGATGCTGGCCGAGGTGGAGGAGCCGGTGCGCCGCCGGCTGCATGGGGATGCGGTCGCGCTGCGGCTGCGGACTGTGGCGTTCGGGTTGCCCAACCATGGGAAAAAGCCCTGGCGGCTGGCCGATGGCACCCCGATCCTGGTGAGCGGGGAGTTCCGGCCGGTGAGCGATGGGGCCGGCAACCTGTTCATCCTCGGGGAAGATGGCTGTCGGCTGGCCCAGATGCCCCCGGATGGACTCTATTTCGAGAGCCTGATCCCCGGCCCCGGCGGGTTGCGGGTCGATCCGGAGCGCTATCAGGTGCCGGAGTTCCCGGAGGAGGAACTGCGCCACCTGGAGGATCAGGCGGTGTTCTGGCGGGAGAACTCCGATTACGCCATCATTGCCGAGGTGCCGCAGGTGGAGCTGTTCTACGGGTTCGGGCACCTGGGGTTCTCGGACTGGATGGTGCGGCTGATCACCGAGCAGGAGTATGTCCACGAGCTGTATGCCAAGGCGATCGAGGGAATGTGCCGCAATTTCGACCGCTACCACCAGGCGGTGGGCGAGCGGGTGGACATTGTCAAGTTCAACGATGATTTCGGGATGCAGAGCGGGCCATTCGCCCACCCCGAGCTCTACCGCGAGCTGGTGCTGCCGTACTACCAGCGTTACATCGATCATGTCAAAAGCCGGATGCCGGGAGTCAAGATCATGCAGCACTGCTGCGGCTCGATCTTCCCGCTGATCGGGATGATGATCGAGGCCGGGGTGGAGATCCTCAACCCGGTCCAGACCAGCGCGGAAAATATGGACCCGCACAAGCTGAAAGAGACTTACGGCGACCGGGTCTGTTTCTGGGGCGGGGGAGTGGAGAACCAGCGGGTGTTGGCGTTCGGCGCGCCGGAGCAGGTGGCGGAGCAGGTGGAAGAGCGGCTGGAGATTTTCGGCAAGGGCGGCGGGTTTGTGTTCAACACCATTCACAACATCCAGCACGGCACCCCGCCGGAGAATGTGGTGGCCGCGTTCGATACGGCGTATGAGCTGGGAGGGTTGTAAAGGAGGAAGATGGTTTTGAGGCGGAGATGGTATAGAACCCTTGACAGAGTCCATAGTTAGGATAATATTAGACTGGATGAATTGCATAATATTGGAGTTGGGGTCTTGAAGATATATACTGGATGGCTGTTGTGTTTGGCGGTGAGTATTAGTTGTTCCTTTTGCTGTACAGGAGGGTGAAAATGGGCGTAATATCCAATATAAAAGACGCTATTGGGTTAGCTAAAGAGCTTGGGAATATCGAGCTTCAGCGGAAATTAATAGAGGTTAATAGGGAAATTGCAGAGTTGGAGGAAAATAACCGGGGGTTAAAGGAGAAGATGCGCGAGCTTGAAGAGAAGCTTAATGAGAAAGGCGATATGGAATTTAAGGACAACGCCTATTGGAAGAAGTCCAATGGGGATGGACCTTTTTGTGTACCGTGTTGGGATGGACTGCGCAAGCTTATGCGTGTCGTTGGCAAGGAAGGATATTTCTACTGTCCTGGTCCTGGCTGCACATATAAATTCTATACTGAAGAATATAGGAAGAAAGAAATTGGCACTATTAAGCAGCGTGATCTTGTAGATGATGCAAAGCTAAAGAGGGTGTTTGGCGCTTAATCTCTTTGGGTCGAATCCCCCGAAGCTTGCTTCGTAAGTTGTCAAAATTCGGCTAACGATACCTCGCAGCTTGCTGCGAGGCGGTTCATTATATTAGAAGTATTACTACAGCTAATTAACTCATTAATGCCATACCCTCACTGCAGCCCGGTGCTGCCGAACCCGCCCTCGCCGCGGGCGGAGGACTCCAGGGACTCCACCCGCACCAGCTCGGCCCGGGCGACAGGCACCACCAGCAGTTGCGCCACCCGCAGGCCCCGCTCCACCCGGAAATCCTCGCTGCCCAGATTCTGCAGCACCACTTTCACCTCGCCGCGGTAGCCGGAGTCGATCACCCCGGCCAGGCAGGTCAGTCCCTGCTTGACCGCCAGTCCGCTGCGGTCGCGCACCAGCCCGACATACCCGGGCGGGATCGCGAACCGTAAGCCGGTCGGCACCAGCGCCCTGCCCCCGGCGGCGATAGTCAGTTCCCCGGCGGCGCGCAGGTCGAACCCGGCATCGTGCTCGTGGGCGTAAGATGGGGCTTCCAGGTCGGGGTCGGAAAGCTGGAACGGCAACCGGACCGGCTCGGGCATGGGCTTCTCCTGAGGAAAACGAACAAGGATTTTTCCACGAAGGGCACGAAGTTACACGAAGAACAACTATTCGTGTCCCTTCGTGTCCTTCGTGGATGTCTTTTGCAGTTCAGGCTCCGCGCAGGATGACTTCCGGGAAACGGTCGCGGCAGAGCTGGTGGTAGCTGCGCAGCAGGCGCATCGAGGTGCGGCCGTGGGGGAGCCCATCGTGCGGCCCGGCGGAGCCGCGCACCGGGACATAGCCCTGGAGCACGTACTTGCGGGCCCCGGCCAACTCATCGCAGACCGCCGCCAGGTCCTCGGGGCGGTGGAAGCCCTCCAGGATCGTGGTGCGGAACTCGTACCAGCCACTCCAGGCGCGCAGCAACTCGGCGCTGCGGCGGACATTCTCGATGCGTAAGGCTGGGCAGCCGGCGATCTCGGGGTAGCGGGACAGCGGGGCCTTGTAGTCCATCGCGACATAGTCGAGCTGGGGCAACAGCGCGGCCAGCACCTGGGGCGAGGTCCCGTTGGTGTCGAGCTTGACCTGGAACCCGTGGCGCTTGAGCCAGTCCACCAGCTCCGGCAACTGCGGGTGCAGGGTCGGCTCCCCGCCGGTGATGCAGACCGCGCTGACCCAGTTTTCGCGGCTGCGGTCGAGGATCTCGGTCAGCCGCGGCCAGGGGATGTTGCCCTGGGTGGGCTCCAGCAGGTCGCGGTTGTGGCAGTAGATGCAACGCAGGTTGCAGCCGGAGAGGAACATTACCCGGCACATCCGGCCCGGGAAGTCGATCAGGCTCGGGCGGCGCAGCAGGGCATAGACCGGGCTGATCGCTTCCACCGCGGCCGCGGTCTGGTCGTGGATCATCGGTTCCATAGGGCGTGGCGTCCGATCCGGGGGGGCACCCTCTTCAACGCTTCCAGCCTCAGGCGGTTACACTCTCCCCGGTCAGAGCCAGGTCCAGGATTCGGCGGATCATCTCCGGGGTGATGATTCCCCGGTCGGAATAATCCGTCTCCAGGAACAATGGCACCTCGCTCTCCTCCCCATCCAAGCTGGACAATTTACGCCGGCAGGTAACCAGGCGCAAGCTATTTTTGGCATCTTCCGGCAAACGCCTGAAAATCACTAATCCTGGAATGCGCTGGGGGTTGAGCGTCTCGCACTGGCAGAACCGGACCAACCCCTCAATGGTCCCCAGGTCGTGGTAGACCAGCGTGAAATCCAGGTAGGCTTTCTCATCCAGGACCTTGGCCAGCCGCTTCTTGAGCAGCTCGCACTTGTCGCAGCCCTGCTTGCCGAACACGGTCGCTTCGAACATTTTCATTGCTTTCCCCCGGTCAGGTCCCCGGCGGTGATGCAGCCCGTGGGGCCATTGACACTGTAGTCGCCCTGGTGGCGGTCGGACAGCTCGCCGAAGCGCTTGGACTTGTTCCAGTTCTCGATCTTGCTGAAGTAGCCCACCACCCGGGATTCGCCCCAGACATCGGTGCTGCCGCAGTTGGGGCAGCACTCGTGCAGCCCGCGGTGCATTTCCTCGCAGGTGCGGCAGAAAGTGAACTCCGGGCTGATCGTCAACTGGGCGGTCTGGGTCTTGTAGAACGTATCGCGCACCAGGCGGTAGATGGTCGCCGCATCCGGCCGCTCCTCGCCGATGAAGGCGTGGGTGATCGCGCCGGACTCGATCAGCGAGTGGAACGCGGCCTGGTGGCGGATGCGCTCGACCAGGGTCACCGGGGCATCCGGGGCCAGGTGCACCGAGTTGGTGTAGTAGACCGTGTCCTGCTCGATCGAGCCCTTGACCACCCGGGCGGCCTGGCGGTTGAAGTAGATCAGGTCGGTCTTGGCCAGCCGCCGGGCGGCGCTCTCGGCCGGGGTCTCCTCGAGGGTGACCTTCAGGCGGTGCTTCTCGGCCAGCTTCTTGGTCTTGAGGTACATCGCGGCGATCGCCCGCAGCCCCTGCTCGATCGCGGCCGGGTCCTCGTGGAGCTCCTGGCCGCAGGATGTAGTTGATCGCATCGTTGAGGCCGATGATCCCGATGATGTAGGTGGCCTCCTCCAGGTCGACATAGGGGCGGCCATCCATGCGAGGGCTTGCCGATCTGCCACAGCGGGCGTCCGGGGCCATCCATCATCCGGCGGATCGAATCGCGTTTCTGCAGGTGGGCCTCCATCGCCAGGTCCATCGTGCGCAGGGCCTCGTCCACCATCCCCTCGATTGTCTTGCGCCCGTTGAGCGCGGCGCGGTAGGCGGCCTGCGGCAGGTTGATGGTCACGTTCTGGAAGCCGCAGAACCGCATGCTCTCGGGGTGCAGGGCAGGTAGTTGTCGTTGATGGTCGTGCGCAGCCGGCAGCAGGCGGAGAGCGTGACCTCATCGCGGTCGAAGACGAAGTAGGTCGAGCCGTTCTGGCTGGCCAGCTCGCAGGCCCGGCGCAGGATCGCGTGCTGGCCGGGATCGTTGAAGCGACTCCTCGTTGACATGGAAGTCGCACTTGGGGAACTCGAAGACCCGGCCGTGACGGTCGCCCTCGCCGAACACCTCCAGCAGGGCCAGGGCGAAACGCTGGGCGATCTCGCTGTAGTCGCCGTAGGTGACGCACCCGCTCGCCCCGGGCGGCCAGCTCGGCCTCGAGCTCCTCGTCCGGCCGGATGAAGCCGGTCTGCGGGTCGAGCAGCTCGCGGTAGGCCAGGCGCTCGCTGTCCCCTTCCGGCGCGTAGAGCTCCATCAGCCAGGCGGCCCTTGTGGTCGGCCTGGTCGGTGCGGCGCTCGAGCAGTTCCCGCCGGCTGCCATCGGCCAGGCGCAGCAGGTAATGCCCGCCGGGACCGACCGCCGGGACCTCGAGCATGTAGCGCGGCACGCCGGTGTGGATGTTGAAGTCCAGGAACAGGGTCTGGCCGCCGCGGCTGAACGCGTTCTGGGAGCCGTTGAACACCAGCTCCTGGGCGCACTGCTTGAGCTGGCGCTCATCCTTGTCCTCCAGGAACGGGGCATAGAGGATGTTGATGTAGCCGATCCCCAGCGCGCCGGCATAGTTGGCCTGCATCGAGGCCAGGAAGGTGTTGAGGTGGCCGGTCAGCACCGAGGCGCGAGCGGGCCGGCTTGCTCTCGGTGTTGAGGTTTTCCAGCCCGACGCAGCCCGTACTTTTTGATATACTCCAGGCTGTGGGTGCGAGCAGTAGACCCGGTGCGGATAGCCCAGGTCGTGCACATGCACCGCCCCGGTGTCGTGGGCGCGCTTGACCTCCGGGCTGAAGACCGTGTCCAGGGCCCACTGCTTGAGCACCAGCTCGGCGATCGAGAGGTTCACCGCCTCGGGGTTGTTGTTGACGATGTTGCTGTTCTCGCTGCACTTGAGTGAACATCAGCGTCTCGACGAAGTCCCGCGGGACGGCGTAGATGCGAGAGGTCCTTGAGCAGGCTGGCCCAGGCCGCGCTCGCTGCAGCTCGTTGTTGACCAGCTCGCGGATCAGCGCGGTGTTGATCGTGCTGAACTCGCCGGCGATGATCCGGTTCTCGACCGCCTTGGCGACACTCATTGGCCAGGTCCCGCTGCCAGCCGGTCTCGCGCATCAACTGGCGGACGATCTTGCTGCGGTCCCAGGGATGGACCACTTCCTGGGTGATGGACTCGACCAGCAGCAGGCTGGCATCGGTCGGGTCCACGGTGCCGGCCGAGCCATGGCGGACGCGGATCCGGCCGCGGGCCAGCTCGCGCGGTCTTGCGGTAGCGCTTGTAGACGGCGACGATCTGGGCGAGGCCCTCCTCGGCCAGGACGATCTCCACCAGGTCCTGGACATCCTCGATCTCCGGAATCCGTTGGCCCTGCTGGTCCGGGAAGACGTAGTACTCGCTGGTCGGGTCATCGAGGTAGCCGATCACCCGCGCGGTCACCCGCTCGAGGATCCCCGAGTCGAACTGGCTGCCATCCCGGCGCGAGACCGCATCGGCCGCCTTCCGGACCGCCCGGGTGATCTTTTCCGGCTCGAAGGGCACGATCGTGCCGTTGCGCTTCTTGAAGTGCGTAAACGGGACGGAGACGGGCATGTTGTTACCTCCAGGGGGGTGAAGCAGGACCGTTGCTCGTGCGATGCGCTGTCCGTCTGGCCAAGAAAAAGGCACTGAGCTGTTCCCGATGGTGTACCAGTCAGTGCACGGCGGTTTGAATTAATCGCTGCGGTTTTCGTCTGAACGGCCGGAAAACGGGTGGTCGGACGTATGCTGCGCCGGATACTACATATAGTGTCCCGAGTGGACCGCCAGCCCATCATGTGTGCTTACATGTGCTTTATACATAGCGCTCCGGCAGCCGGGCTGTCAAGACATTTATCGAGGTCCGCGGAGCTGGAATTGCCGGCGGGAACGCTTTCGAGCGACAGCTTGTTATCGATATTTAGCCGAGAAGCGTTTCAAAAAAATCTTGCTTCCGCCGGCGAGGCTGGGCCGGATGACATCGTTTTCCCATCGCGGGGCGGGACCGGATCAGGCCGGGAAATTCAATCCCAGGTAGCGGGCCGGGCCCGGGAAACCAACTTACCGGTTGATTTTCGTGGCCCGGGAAACTTATTATCAAGCGAGGGGTGCATGGGACAGGCAGTTCCGGCCCCCGGGACCAGCGGTCGGGCGAGGCGGGCGCGGGTGAAAACGGTCGTGGGGTTCCTGCTGGCCCTGTCCGCAGCGCTGCACGTTGCGCTGCTGCCGGCGGCGGCTCCGGCGGCGGCCGCGGCCCGGGAGGACTTGGCCCCGGATAGGCGACTGCTGCAGGCCGGCGAGCTGATGCTCGGCATGAAGCTCGAGCAGGCCGGGGTGTTGGTGGAACAGGTGATCGCCGAGCGGCCCGGGCACCCGGCGGGCTATTTCTACCGGGCGCTGCTGTGCTCCTGGCGGACTTTCCTCGAGCCGGAAGGGCCGGCGCAGGAACAGTGCAAGCAGCAGTTCGAGCGGGCGCTGAAACAGGCGCGGCAGGTGGCCGAGAAGACCCGCTCCCGCCAGGAGACCCGCCTGCTGGGGACCTACTACCTGGGGGCGGTCGATGGCCAGGAGGCGATGCTGGCCCTGATCGACCACCGCTACCTGGTGATGGTCCCCCTGGCCCGCCAGGCCTGGAAGTCGGTCCAGGAGACCCTCGAGCGCGACCCGCAATGCTACGACTGCTACCTCGGGTCCGGGATCTACAAGTATGTCACCGCGATGCTGCCCGCGCCGGTGCGGGTGATGGCCCAGGCCTACGGGTTCGAAAGCGACCGGGAGGGGGGGCTCAGGGAGCTCTGGACCGCCGCGCGACAGGGCGTGCAGTCGCGGGATGCCGCGGCGATCATGCTGATGAACATCCACGCGGTGAGCGAGATGCCGGACTCCCAGGTGCTGGAGCTGGCGCGGGAGCTGCACCGGCGCTACCCCGACAACCCGCTGATCCACTGGCGGCTGGGGGACCTCCTGCTGCGGATGAAGCGCCACCAGGAGGCGGGCGAGCTCTACGCCGCGGTCGGCCGGCGGATGGACCAGGGCCGGCGCTACTATCGCAACAACATGTTCACCGTCAGCTCGATCGACTACCGTCGCGCCTACTGCCAGCGCCAGAGCGGGCGGCGGCGGGAGGCGCTGGCGCTCTACGGCGCGATCCTGGCGCGGCCGGAGGTCAAGCCGCAGTGGATCATCCCGGCCGCGCACCTGGAGTGCGGCGAAATCTACCTCGCGGCCGGGGACCGCGCCGCCGCCCGGGAGCATCTGCAAGCGGTGCTGGAGCTGGAGGAAATCGCCAACAGCCATGACCGGGCCCGGGAGCTGCTGCGCCGGATCGAGCGCTGAACGCGCTGTCCCGGGCGGCATCTCCGGCCGGGCAAACTCAAGTGGTGTCTGGAAGGGGTATGTTAGATGAAAAGAAACTGGGTCAAGCGGGCGCTGTGGTCGCTAACGGGGCTGGTCGGCCTGATCGTGCTGGTGATCGCGCTCGCCAAGGTGTTCTTTCCCGCGGAGCGGGTGCGGCAACTGGTGCAGGCGCAGGCCGGCCAGGCCCTCGGGCGGGAAGTGACGATCGGGGGGGTCGGTTTCTCGATCCTGCACGGGTTCGCGGTCGATCTGCGGGATTTCCGCATCGCTGCGGCCGACTGGGAACAGGAGATCCCCTACCTGCTCCAGGGCGAGCGCCTGCTGCTGCGGGTCAAGCTGCTGCCGCTGCTGCGGCGACGGATCGAGGTCGACCACCTGCAACTGGTGCGGCCGGAGGTCTATCTGGTGCGCGCCGCGGATGGCGCCCTGAACGTGGCCCGGCTGCTCGAGCCGAAGGGTGAGGAAGCGCCGCCGGCGGCCGAGGAAAGCGAACCGCTGGAGCTGCTGTTCAGCTACCTCGGGATCGAGGCGGGACGGCTGCACTATCTGGATCGCGCGCTGCCCGCCCGGCTGGCCATCGGCCCGATCGGGCTCGAGCTGAGGCTGGATCAGGCCGGCAGCGGCGGAAGGAAGCTGCGCGGCGAGCTGAAGATCGACAGCCTGCAGGCCGAGCAGCCGCTCTACCTGCAGAACCTGGAGGCGGCCCTGCCATTCGAGCTCAAGCTGGCCGGGATCGCCGGCAACGACATGAAGAATTTCGAGTTCGAGCATGTCGAGCTGTTCCTGGCCGGGCTGGAGTTCAAGGGCCAGGGCAAGCTCGAGGGGCTGGGCGCGGAGGCCGGTCCCACCTACGCTTTCAAGCTGGCGGGCGGCGCCGATGACCTGGGCGAGCTGGTCCAGTACCTGCCGGACTCGCTCAAGCAGGGCCCCCGGGCGATCAAAGCGGTCGGCGGCAGCCTCGAGGCCGAGCTGAGCGCGTTCAGCACCGCCGCGCCCGCCGGGAGCGACAGCGCGGCCAACGGGTTCGGCTACACTTTCGATGGCGTCCTGGATGATGTCAGCCTGACCCTGGCCTCCCTGCCCGAGGGCTTCTCGGATGTCGCGGGCAACCTGTCGCTGCGCACCGGCGAGCTGGTGGTGCCCAAGCTCGAGGGCAAGCTCGGCGCGGGCAGGTTTTCCTTGAGCGGTCGGATCGGGCTGGAGGGCGAGCGCCTGCCGCTAACTGGCCGTCTGACGCTCAAGACCCAGGCCCCGCAACTGGTGGCGTTTTTCCCGGAGCCCGACCAGTGGGAGGCCGCCGGCGAGCTGGAGGCCGACCTGGCCCTGGGCGGCGACTTGAGCAATCCGCCCTACTCGGTCATGGCCACCGGCACGCTCACGGCCAAAAAGCTGCGCCTGGCCGCCACCGATGGCAGCCTGGTGCTGGATGTCCCCTCCCTGTCCGCCCGGCTGGTGGGCGATGACATCGAAAGCTTCGAGCTGCGCCTGGCCGGCGACCACACCTCGCTCAAGGCGGAAGGCAGCTTGCGCAATTTCTATGCGCTGGCCCCGGAGGAAAGCCGCGCCCCCGGCCAGGCTCCGCTCGACTGGCGGCTGGCCCTGACCGGCGAGAGCCTGGACCTGCGCGACATCCTGCCCGAGCGCGCGGGCGGCGAGGATGGCCAGGCCCCCTCGGCCGAGGAGGAGTTCGAGCTGCCGATGGACCTGGGGACCGGCCGGGCCGAGGCCCGGCTGGAGCGGTTCGTCTACAATGATTTCCTCAAGTTCGATGACCTGGAGGCGCTGCTCACCGCCAATGGCCGGACCGTGCGGGTCGAGCGCCTGCGCGGCTCGTTCTACTCCGGCGAGCTGACCGGCAGCGGCAATTTCAGTTTCCCCAAGGGCGCCGCCCCGATCTATCATCTGGATCTCAAGGCCAATGCCATCCGTCCCGGCGAGGCTTTCGCTTCCCTGACCTCGTTCGCCCAATACCTGAGCGGCCAGCTCTCCACCGACCTGAGCCTTTCGGGAAGCAGCTTCAAGAAAGAGGACCTGTTCCGCAGCCTCACCGGCCAGGGCAGCTTCAACATGAGCCAGGCCGAGCTGAACAACCCGCCGCTCTTGCTGGCCTTGAGCGAGGCCGCCAAGCTCAACGAGCTCAAGGAGGTCTCGATCCGCGGCGGCAAGGGCAGCTTCTCGATCGATGCCGGCCAGGTGCTGACCCGGGCGATCAAACTCCAGAGCCCGCTCGGAGAGTGGACCGCCGATGGAGCGTTCGGGTTCGATGGCAACCTGAACTACAAGATCGACCTGCAACTGTCGCCCGAGCTGTCCCAGCGCTACCGCTCGCTGGTGGGCGGCGAGCTGGCCGCCCTGATGGCCGACCGCCAGGGAAGGGTGCGACTGCCATTCTCGGTCAGCGGGCTGGTCGGCGCCCCGCGGGTGCGGCTGGCCACCGATGAGCTGCAAGCCCAGGCGCGACGGAACGTGGCGGGCAAGGCCCAGGAGCAGGTCGAGAAGCTGGGCGACCGCCTGCTGGGCCGCCTCGGCGGCGCGCGGCCGGACACCGCCGCGGCCGACAGCGCCGGGGTCGATACCGCCGGCCAGGATGCCAGGCGGCAGTTGCGGGAAAAGGCCGGAGATGCCCTGAAGAACCTGTTCAAGCGCAAGCCGCAGAACCCGCCGGCCCCACCGGCGGATACCACGCCGCAGAACTGATGTTCCGGGGGAGAGTGGAAAACTTTTGAAAAAGTTTTCCACTCTCCCCCGTACCCCCTCTCGCCTTTCCAAACTTTCTCCAAAGTTCGACTCCCGCTTCGCCTGGGCAACGGCGTAATGGGTTGGGCGACAAGCTGTTGATCCCCTCTTGAGAGGGGTGGCCCCCGCTGCAGGCGGGGGCCGGGGTGTGTCAGTCTTTCAGGCTGCGCCATCCCGCCGCAAATGGTTTGACAGGCGGGGGGTCGGGCCTTATCCTTCCTTTGGTTTCATTCTGCCGCCTGCCGTGCGCTCTCCCCACCCACCCCGGAGGGTCCGATGCGCCTGCTGCCGCGTCTCTTGCCAGCCCTGGCCGCGCTCTGGCTGCTGGCTGCCGCTTCCACTCCCGCCCAGGCCGCTCCGGCCGCTGCCGATACGATGTGGCACGACCCCCACGCGCTGCTGCCCAAAAAACTGGCGGATTGGCTGATAACGCAAGGTTACCGCATCCCTCAGGCTTCGTATGATGAGCAGACGGTGATCGCGGGTGAGTTCATCCAGCCAGGGCAGCGTGATCTGGTGGTGCTGGCCGAGCGTGCCGACAGCCTGCACCTGCTGTGCTTTCCGGGCGGCAGGAGCGCTGAAGGACAAAGAATCGTTTCCGTACCGCCAAATTACAGACCTCCCTGGGGCAATATTAACTGGATTGAGCCGCGCCCCGAGACGGGTACCCCTCTCGGCGTCAGTTTGTTTATTTGGCTCGTACGCTTTGAACAGAGCAAGCTCGAATCATTTTTTGCAAGCGATGGTAAGCCTCTGCCGGAACACCCCACCCACCAGGCGATCGCGCTCTACAAGTACGACAAGCCCAGCCCTTATTTCTACATGTTCCTGGATGGTCGCTGGCAGGAATTCTATATCTTGATCGATTGAAAGCTCTCATCTCCGGAGGTCCCATGCGTCTGCTGCCGATCTGCCTGCTCAGTTGCCTGCTCGCCCTCAGCCTGGCCTCGGCCCAGACCGCCCCCAAGCAGCAGTTGCTCGAGGGCGTGGGCTTCATCCCGACCAAAACCTTCTCGCTGGAGGACAACCAGCGCCTGCTCAAGCTCTACCAGGGCCTGCGGGTGGTGGATGTCACCGATGGGCTGGACATGGTCGGCCTGGTGGGCACCGGGCTGGTCGATCCGTCGATCCATCCCTCCTGGCGCGACCTGGACTCCCTGCGCCACCAGTTTATCGGGATCGCCCTCACCATGCGCTATGTCCCCACCCAGCGCGTGGACCATCCCGAGCCGGGGGCGGATTTTTCGCAATGGGAGGGTGACTGGTACGGCCAGCTCTCCTCCGAGGCGTTCATGGAGATCATCCGTCCCGGGGATGCGATCGTGATCGATGATGTCGAGGAACAGGACATCGGCTCGATCGGCTCCAACAACATCTTGCGCTGGAAGAGCCTGGGCGCGGTGGGAGTGGTCACCGATGCCGGCGCGCGCGATGTGGACGAGGTCGCCAAGGAGGGGGTGCCGCTCTACCTGCGAAGAGTCGGCCGGGGAATCCGCCCGGGCCGCAACGAGTTGGAGTCGATCAACCGCCCGGTGTCGATCGGCGGGGTGCTGGTCTGCCCCGGGGATGTAGTGGTCGCCGATGGCGATGGGGTGGTGGTGGTGCCGCGCGCGGTGGCCGAGCAGGTGGCCCTGCACGCCCGCAAGATTGTCGATGGCGACAAGGAGGGCCGCCGCCGGCTCTATGAAAAGCTGGGCATCCCGCTCGACCGGACGGTCAAGTGAGGGCGTGGGGTGGCGCCGCGCGGCTTGCGCCCCGGGGCGAAACCCGTTAAACTATCATCTCTTGCTGCACGCTTGGCTCCACGGGGATATCGATCCTGTCCCCCCCGCGGCTCTTCACCGGGAGCGGGGGACTGTCACGAGAAGCGCGGGGAGGGCGGATGTTCAGGTTCCTGACTGCCGGCGAAAGCCACGGCCGCTGCCTGAGCGGGATCATCGAGAATTTCCCGGCCGGGGTGCCGGTGGATGAGGAGCGGATCAACCGCGACCTGGCCCGCCGCCAACTGGGCTACGGGCGGGGCGAGCGGATGAAGATCGAGCGCGACCGGGCCGAACTGGTGGCCGGGGTGCGCGATGGCCGGACCCTGGGCAGCCCGATCGCTTTCCTGATCTGGAACCGCGACTGGGTCAACTGGGAGAAGATCATGAATCCCGCGATGGGGGCCAATGACCCCGCGGCGGTGGCCGGCAAGAGGGTCACCAATCCGCGGCCGGGCCATGCCGACCTGACCGGGGTGCTCAAGTACGCCCATCACGATGTGCGCGATGTGCTCGAGCGCGCCAGCGCCCGCGAGACCACCAGCCGGGTGGCGGTGGGGGCGATCGCCAAGGCGCTGCTCGGCCGGTTCGGGATCACGGTGGAATCGCACGTGATCCGCATCGGCGAGGTCGAGGCCCCGGCCTGGTCGCCGGAGACCGGACCCGCGCCGGGCGCGATCAGCGACCGGGCCGATGCCAGCGAGGTGCGCTGCCTGTCGGAAGGGGCCGCGGGGCGGATGATCGAACGCATCCGCCGGGCGATCGAGGACAAGGACACCCTGGGCGGAGTGTTCGAGCTGGTGGTGAACGGCCTGCCGCCCGGGCTGGGCAGTTTCGCCAACTGGGACCGCCGGCTGGATGCCCGTCTGGTGCGGGCCCTGGTCTCGATCCCCGCGGTCAAGGGGGCGGAGGTCGGCCCGGCGGTGGACAACAGCGGTCGCCCGGGCAGCGAGGTCCACGATGAAATCTTCTGGCGCGAGAGCGGCGGGCAGCCCGGGAGCGGCTCCTGGCCCTACACCCGCCGGACCAACCGCGCCGGCGGGATCGAGGGCGGGATGTCCAATGGCGAGCCGGTGATCCTGCGCGCCTACAAGAAGCCGATCCCCACCCTGATGCGCCCCCTGCGGACAGTCGACCTGGAGACCGGGGAGCCGGCCGAGGCCAGCACCGAGCGCAGCGATGTGGTGACCGTGCCCGCCGCCAGCGTGGTCGGCGAGGCGGTGGTGGCGATCGAGCTGGCCGGCGCGTTCCTGGAAAGTTTTTCCGGGGCGAACCTCCTTGACATCGAGGCCGCTTACCGCAATTTTCTAGAAAGAATCAGCCGCCGCGCATGAGCCGACTGTTGCTGGGAAAACCGAGCCTGGCCCTGACCGGGTTCATGTTCACGGGCAAGAGCACGGTCGGGGTGGTGCTGGCCCGCCGCCTGGGGCTGGAGCACTTGGACCTCGACCGCGAGATTGTCCGCGAGGCCGGGTGCAGCATCCCGGGGATCTTCCGTCGCGGAGGGGAACCAAGCTTCCGGCGGCTGGAACAGGAAGTGTTGCGACGGGTTATTACCATTCCTGGCAGGGTGATCTCGACCGGGGGTGGGGTGGTGATCGATCCCGAGAACCGAAAGCTCCTGGCCGAGCACTCGGCCGTGATCTGGCTGAAGGCCTCACCGCACACCATCCTGCAGCGCCTCAAACGCAGCCGCGGCCCGAAACGGCCGCTGCTCGCGGTCGCGGACCCCGAATCAGAGATCCAGCGCCTGCTCGCGGAGCGGGAAAGCTGCTACCGGGATTGCGTTTTCGCGGTCGAGACCGATGGCCGGGAGGTGGAGGAAGTGGCCGGGATGATCATCGCCGAGATTTCGCGGGAACATCAGCATTGACTGACCGGCTCACCGGCAGCGCGGACAGTCCGCCCCCATTGCGGAGGATAAGTTGCAGAGAAGTCTCGAGGAGATCATCTCCTACATGGAGGACAGGTTCCGGCCCTACGAGATTTTCGACCGCCAGATGCGCAAGATCACCCGCGAGCTGATGGAGCTCGGCTACACCCTGGAGGAGATCACCAGGGGGGTCAACGCCTTCCTGGTCAAGCTGGAGCCGGCCGGCACCGACCTGCGCCACCGCGAAAAGACCCTGCGCCGCTCGGCCAGCTTCCGCATCCTGGACAGCACCGAACGGCGCTGGCTCGGCCGCGATGCCGTCGGTTACCTCTACCTGCTGCAGTCGGCCGGGATGATCGACGACCTGGAGCGGGAGGAGATCATCGGCTTCATTGTCGACAACGAGATCGAGGTCGAGGATGGCGAGCAGCTCCAGGCGGTGCTGATGGATATGGTCCTGGACCAGGAGCTCGGCGAGGAAGGGGTCGAGTTTCCGGCTGAGGATGATCTGGAGCGGATGTGGCATAATTTTCGCAGAAAAAAGCTGCACTGATCCCCCGGGCCGGCTTGAGGGGGCGCGACGGCAGCGGTCAGCACGTGATGGTCAGGCATTTTGCCGCCACTCCAATCGCCGGTCTCCCCCGCGGGGCGCCGGCAGGCCGTTCGGGATTGCGAGACCGGCATCAGGCGCAAGTGCCTGGCTTTGTTTTTACCGCGCCGGGACTTGACCGGCCGGCCTCGAACCGAGAGCAAGCAGCCTGGAGCATTGATGGCGAAGAATCTGGTAATAGTCGAGTCCCCGGCCAAGGCCAAGACCCTGGGCAAGTACCTGGGCGATGGCTTCGAGGTCAGGGCCTCGATGGGTCATGTGATCGATCTGCCGGAAAAGGAGCTGGGGGTCGATGTGGACCACGGCTTCCGGCCCAGCTATGAGGTGATCCGGGGCAAGCAGAAAGTGATCAGCGAACTCAAGCGCGCCGCCAAGGGGGCCGACCAGGTGTTCCTGGCGCCCGATCCCGACCGCGAGGGCGAGGCGATCGCCTGGCACCTGGCGGGAATCCTGGGCAAGGAGGATGGGCATATCCACCGGGTGCGCTTCAACGAGATCACCAAGCACGCGGTCCTGGAGGCGATGCAGCATCCCACCGCGGTCAACCGCAGCCTGTTCGAGGCCCAGCAGGCCCGCCGCATCCTCGACCGCCTGGTGGGCTACCAGATCAGCCCCCTGCTCTGGAAAATGGTCAAGCGCGGGCTCTCCGCCGGCCGGGTCCAGTCGGTGGCGGTGCGGATGGTCTGCGAGCGGGAGCGGGAAATCCAGCAGTACCAGCAGAAAGAGTACTGGAGCGTGCTGGCGGCGTTCCTGACCGGCAAGCGGGAATCCCTGGAGTCCAAGCTCTGGGAGGTCGGGCGGCTGCGCCTGGTCACCCGCCCGGACACCGAGGCCGACCGCAAGGACCGCTTCTGGATCAGGGATGAGCAGACCGCCGGGCGCATCGCCGGGGAGCTGCGCGGGACTGACGGCTACCGGGTGCTGGCGGTCGAGCGCAAAGAGAAAAAGCGCAACCCGCCGCCGCCCTACATCACCAGCACCCTGCAGCGCGAGGCCGCCCTGAGTTTCGGCTGGCCGGCCAAGAAGACGATGCAGGTGGCGCAGACCCTCTACGAGGGCATCGACCTGGGCAGCGAGGGCGCGGTGGGGCTGATCACCTACATGCGCACCGATTCCACCCGCCTGGCCGACTCCGCGGTGGCCGAGGTGCGCCAGCTGATCGCCCGCGAGTTCGGGGAAAAGTACCTGCCCAAGCATCCCAACAGCTACGTCAGCCGCAAGGGCAAGGTCCAGGATGCCCACGAGGCGATCCGCGCCACCAGCGCTTTCCGTCTTCCCGACCACGTCCGGCGTTTCCTCAGCCCGGACCAGTTCAAGCTCTACAGCCTGGTCTGGTCGCGCTTTGTCGCCTGCCAGATGAACCCGGCGGTCTATGACCAGACGACAGTGGACATCGCCGCCGATCCGGAACAATACCTGCTGCGCGCCAGCGGCAGCGTGATGCGCTTTGCCGGCTTCACCAAGGTCTACATCGAGCACCTGGAGCTGGACCTGCCCGCCGCCGGCGCGGGCGAGGAGGACGAGGGCCTGCTGCCGGCGCTGCAAGAGGGCGACCGGCTGGACCTGGAGCGGGTCACCCCGCGCCAGCACTTCACCCAGCCGCCCCCGCGCTACACCGAAAGCTCGCTGATCCGCGAGCTGGAGGCCAACGGGATCGGCCGGCCCTCGACCTACGCCACGATCATGAGCACGATCATGGACAAGGAGTATGTCCAGCGGATCAAGGGCGCGCTGCGCCCGACCGACCTGGGGTTCACGGTCAACGACCTGCTGGTGGAGAAGTTCCCGGAGATCCTCAACGTCAAGTTCACCGCCCAGATGGAGGGCAGCCTGGACGAGGTCGAGGAGGGCCGCCGCGACTGGATCGAGCTGCTCGGCGGATTCTACGGCTCGTTCAAGCCCACCCTGGACAAGGTCAAGACCGAGAAGAAGCGGGTGACGATCCAGACCGGGATCGACTGCAACCTGTGCGGCGCCCCGATGGTGATCCGCTGGAGCCGGATGGGCGAGTTCCTGGGCTGCAGCAAGTTCCCGGACTGCAAGAACATCAAGCCGTTCGAGCGGGACGAGGAGGGCGGCATCCGGGTGGTCGAGGAGGAGCTGACCGAAACCCGCTGCGAGAAGTGCGGGGCGCGGATGCTCAAGAAGCACGGGCGCTATGGGCCATTCCTGGCCTGCTCGCGCTACCCGGACTGCAGCTTCATCAAGCCGCTGTCGACCGGGGTGGGCTGCCCCCGCGAGGGCTGCTCCGGCGAGCTGGTGCAGAAGAAGACCCGCCGCGGCAAGGTGTTCTATGGCTGCACCGGCTACCCGGACTGTGATTTCGCCAGTTGGGACCGCCCGCTGGACCGTCCCTGCCCCTCCTGCGGCGCCAGGCCGTTGTTCGAGAAGACCACGCGCGGGGGTAAGTTCATGCATCTCCATTGCCCCGCCTGCAAGGCCAAGCTGGGCAAGGAGGAGGGTGAGCCGGACCAGGCGGCTCCCGCCCCGGACCAGGCGGCTCCCGCCCCGGGAGAGCGGAAAGCCCGCCCGCGGGTCGCTCGCAACCGGCCTGAGGCCGCCGCGCTGTTTTCTTGCTTGACTGAACTCGCTGTCAGCGAATAAATTGCGTACAGGGTAAAATCAGCGCCAGCCGGCGGGGCCTTCCGGCCTCGCCGGAACTGCTTTTTTTGTCCGCCCAGGGGGAGGAACCGGCTCATGGAAGAGACCATCCGGTCGTACCTGCGGCACCTGGCCTTGCGCCGCAACTACTCGCCGAACACGGTGGCGGCCTATGGCCGTGACCTGGCGGAGTTCCGCGGCTTCCTCCAGGAGTACCTGGGGAGCGAGGCTCCCGCCCTGGAGGAGTCGACCGGCTGAGTGTGCGCGCCTGGCTGGGCTGGCTGGCCCGCCAGGGCCGGGCCAAGACCACGATCAACCGCAAGCTGGCGGCGGTAAAGGGTTTTCCTCGTTCCTGCTGCGCGGGGCCGTCGGGAACAATTTTGGCCGCGGCCTGGGCACCCTCAAGACCGAGCAGCGGCGGCCGGAGTACCTCGACCGGGCCAAGCCGAGCGCGTGGCGGAAGTTTTCGGCGGTGGACTCGCTGCGGAGCCTTTGCGCCGCGGCGATGCTGGAATTGTTTTACTGCTCGGGACTGCGCCTGAGCCGAACTGGTGGGGCTTGAACGCGGCCATTGACTTTGCCGGATGACTGTCCGGGTGCTGGGTAAAGGGCGCCAAGGAGACGGATCGTCCCGGTGGGCCGGCAGGCCGTACAGGCGATGGAGGCTTACCTGGAGAGCGCGCAGCTCCCTGCTGGGACCGGTCGGCCGCGCGACCCGCTGTTTCTGGGTCCGCGCGGGGGAAGGGTGGCCGCCGACATGTCCAGCGCCTGGTGGCGGAGGCCTGCCGTCGGCACCGGCGATTCCCGCGAGCTGGGGCCGCATGCCCTGCGGCACAGTTTCGCCACAACCTTCTGGAACGGGGGGCGGACCTGCTGGCGATTCCGGAGATGCTCGGGCATGCAGCCTGTCCACGACCCAGAAATACACTCACCTGACGATCGAGCGGCTCAAGAATGTTACCGTCAGGCCCACCCGCGCGGCGGCGTCATAGCCGGCCGACGCAAGATCGTAATAAGGAGGGTTGCAAGCGATGAGGGAAACACATCTGACCATTTCATGGGACGACGATCCTCTCGGTGCGGCGGGACGGGCAAGGTGGCGATGGGCGGCGATGGCCAGGTCACGTCGGGGACACGGTCCTCAAGTCCGGCGCCCGAAAGGTGCGCACCATGCAGGAGGGCCGGGTCCTGACCGGGTTCGCCGGCGCGGTGGCCGATGCCCTGACCCTGTTCGAGAAGTTCGAGGCCAAGCTCAAGGACTATCCCATCGAACCTGCCCACGGCCGCGGTCGAGCTGGCCAAGGAGTGGCGCACCGATCGCTATCTGCGGCGGCTGGAGGCCCAGCTAGCCGTGGCCGATGCCAAGCACAGCTATATCATCAGCGGCACCGGCGATGTGATCGAGCCGGATGACGGGATCCTGGCGATCGGCTCCGGCGGCCCGATGGCCCTGGCCGCGGCCCGGGCGCTGCTCGCCGCCACCGAGCTGCCCGCCCGCGAGATTGTCGAGCGCGGACTGGGCATCGCCGCCGACATCTGCATCTACACCAACCACGAAATTACGGTGGTGGATCTCAACTTTTAGGGCTACGCGCGACGGGAAAGAGTTCGATATGAACAAACATGACGCCGACCGGCCGGAAACCGCCGCCCGGGAAGAGGAGGAACAGTTCCCGCTGATCGACCTGTCGCAGGAGCTCTCTCCGCGCCAGATCGTCGAGGAACTGGACCGTTACATCATCGGCCAGCACCAAGCCAAGCGAGCGTGGCGATCGCCCTGCGCAACCGCTGGCGCCGCCAGAACGTCCCGGACGAGATCCGGGAGGAGATCATGCCCAACAACATCATCATGATCGGCCCGACGGGGGTGGGCAAGACCGAGATCGCCCGCCGGCTGGCCCGGCTGGCCGGCGCGCCGTTCATCAAGGTGGAGGCCAGCAAGTTCACCGAGGTCGGCTATGTCGGCCGCGATGTGGAGTCGATCATCCGCGAGCTGGCCGAGCTTCGAGTGTCAGCATGGTCCGCGCCGAACGCGAGGACGAGGTGGAGGAGGAGGCCCGCCGCACTACCGAGGAGCGGATCCTCGACCTGCTGCTGCCGCCGCTGCCGCGCAAGCGCCGTCCCCGCGGGGGAGCAGGCGACGTGTGGAATGCCGGCGCAGCTGGCCGAGGTCGAGGCGATGGTCGAGGAGGAGGGGGAGGTGGTCCCCATCGCGCCCGGGGAGCCGCCGAAAGTCGGAGAGCGAAGACCTGGAGCGGGCCCGTTCCCGCCGCGACCGCATCCGCGAAAAACTGCGCGCGCAACTTGGCCGATGGCAAGCTGGAGGAGCGCAAAGTGGAGGTCGAGTTCTCCGGCCGGGGGCTGCCCCTGGCCGATCTGCTCGGCGCCGGCGGGCATGGAGGATACGGACATCAATCTCGCCGAGATGCTCGAAGAGATGATGCCCCGCAAGCGCAAGAAGCGCGAGGTGACTGTCGCCGAGGCCCGGCGGATCCTGCTCCAGGAGGAGATCCAGAAGCTGATCGACATCGAGGACGTGATCGGCGAGGCGATCGAGCGGGTGGAGGAGACCGGAATCGTCTTCCTGGACGAGATCGACAAGATTGTCGGCCCCAGCCCAAGGCCAGCGGCCCGGATGTCTCCCGCGAGGGGGTCCAGCGCGACCTTCTGCCGATTGTCGAGGGCTCCAATGTGCCGACCAAATATCGGCCTGGTGCGTACCGACCACATCCTGTTCATCGCCGCCGGGGCGTTCCACGCCACCAAGCCCAGCGACCTGATCCCCGAGCTGCAGGGCCGTTTCCCGATCCGGGTGGAGCTGCCACCCTCGAGCGAGAAGGATTTCGTACCGGATCCTGACCGAGCCCAGGAACGCCCTGATCCAGCAGTACACCGAACTGATCCGCACCGAGGGCGCGGAAGTCGGTGTTCGCAGGACGAGGCGATCCGCGAGATGGCCGAGATCGCTTGGCAGCTGAACCAGAAGCTGGAGAACATCGGCGCCCGGCGGCTGCACACGGTGATGTTCGCCCTGATGGAGGACCTGCTGTTCGACCTGCCGGACGTGGCGATCAAGCAGGTGACCATCAATCGCCAGACCGTGCCCAGCGGCTGGAGAAGCTGTCCCAGGACGAGGACCTGCGCAACTATATCCTCTAGGCTGAACCCGCGCCCGTCCCGACCCGGGCGGCGCTTCTGCCCACGAACGCATCTCAAGGCGATGGAACGGTCATCATGAAGCGAGACTTCCTTTCGATCGGGGACTTTTCGGTCCGGGAGCTGTGGGAAGCTGCTGGAGCTGGCGGCCTGGCTCAAGTCCGTGCGCAAGACCCCCCTGGCGCTGCGCGCCTGCGAGGGCTCCTCGATGGCGATGATCTTCGAAAAACCGAGCCTTCGCACCCGGGTCACGTTCGAGCTGTCGATGGTCGAGCTGGGCGGCCACGCTTTCGAGCTGGACACCATCGGCAAGCGGCTGGGCGAGCGCGAGAGCATCCCGGATGTGGCGCGCAACCTGGAGCGCTGGGTGGACATTGTCGTCGCCCGGGTCTTCGAGAACCGCACCCTGCAGGTGCTGGCCGCGAACATGTCGATCCCGGTGATCAACGCTCTCTGCGACCAGGAACATCCCTGCCAGGCCCTGGCCGACCTGCTGACTGTCCGCGAGCTGGCCCCGGAGCGGTTCCCCCGGGTGCGGCTGGCCTATGTGGGGGATGGCAACAATGTCTGCCAAGCCGATGCTGCTGTGCGCCGGAGCGCTGGGAACCGAGTTCGCGGGTGGCCACGCCCGGAGGGCTACGAGCCGTTGGCCGAGTACACCGCGCAGGCCCGGCGGTAAATGCCGCAAGCGGCGGCGCGCTGGAGCTGCTGCATGACCCGGTCGAGGCGGTGCGAGGAGGCCGATTTCATATATACCGATGTCTGGGCCAGCATGGGCCAGGAAGAGGAGAGCAGGAGCGGGCGCGGGATTTCCGGGATTTCCAGGTGAAGGCCGGGCTGCTTTCCCACGCCGCCCGGGACCATTACGTGTTGCACTGCCTGCCCGCCCACCGCGGGGATGAGATAGCGGACGAGGTGATGGATGGGCCGCACAGCGCGGGTGTTCGACCAGGCCGAGAACCGGCTGCACGCCCAGAAGGCGGTGGTGCTGACACTGCTCGCGCCCGAGCTGGCCGGCCGGCTGATCGGGAGGAGGACTTGACGATGAGACGCACTCCGCTCCATGACCGTCCAGCTGCAGGCCGGCGGCCGGATGGTCGAGTTCGCCGGGTATGAGCTGCCGGTAGTTCCTACCGGGGATCCTCGAGGAGCACCATGCCGTGCGCACGGCGGCGGGAGTGTTCGATGTCTCGCACATGGGCAGGCTGGTGCTGCGGGGCGCGGGCGCCGGAGCCTGGCTGGATCGGCTTTTAACCGGCCGGGCCAGCGCCCTGCCCGATGGCAAAGTGCTGTACACGATGTTGCTGGACGAGCGCGGCGGGGTGCTGGACGACCTGCTGGTCAGCCGCCGGGGCGCGGAGTTTGTCGTGGTGGTCAACGCCGCCAACCACGCCAGTGACCGCGCCCACCTGGAGCGGCACCTGGGAAGCTTCGCCCCGGTGGAGCTGGAGGATTTCACCTCCGGCGCCGCGCTGATCGCCCTGCAGGGGCCGCGCTCGCGCGAGCTGCTGGCCGGGGTGCTGGGGGCCGACCTGGGCGGCCTGGACTACTACTGGATGGCCGAGTTCCCCTGGGAGGGGCGGCCCCTGCCGGTCAGCCGCACCGGCTACACCGGCGAGCTGGGCTACGAGCTGTTTGTCGATTCCGACCGGGCCGGACAGCTCTGGGACCGGCTGCTGGCGGCCGGGGCAATGCCCTGCGGCCTGGGCTGCCGCGACACCCTGCGCCTGGAGCTGGGCTACCCGCTCTACGGCCACGAGCTGGACCGCGACCATACCCCGCTCGAGGCCGGGCTGGCCTGGACGGTCGATTTCGGCAAGGGCGAGTTCCTGGGAAGGGCGGCCCTGCTGGCGCAGCAGGAGCGGGGAGTGGAGCGGCTGTTGCGGGGAAT
The DNA here is from genome assembly GCA_963752515.1 of Candidatus Glassiibacteriota bacterium. Taxonomy (GTDB): domain Bacteria; phylum Gemmatimonadota; class Glassbacteria; order GWA2-58-10; family GWA2-58-10; genus CAVVYO01. Next base: position 467,498 of record CAVVYO010000003.1, read on the forward strand.
CGAGGCTCCGCCGCGGGTGATCCCGCGCCAGGGCTATTCCCTCTGGCAGGGCGACCGTCAGGTCGGGACCCTGGCCTCGGGGAGCGTCTCGCCCACGCTGGGCGTCGGGATCGGCACGGTCTACCTGCCGCGCGCCCTGGCGGCGGAGGGCACCGGGCTGGAGCTGGAAATCCGCGGCCGCCGGGCCCCGGTCAGGGTGGTCAAGCCGCCCTTCTACCGTCAGGGGACAGCCCGGGCCTGAAGGCCCCGGCCGCAGTCAACCGCCACCGTTCACCTGTCATGAGGCCATGCCCGGTTTCCTGGACCGCAATGCTATCCGCCTGCTGGTGATTCTGCTGCTGGCCGCGGCGCTGCGCCTCGGCGGGATCGGCTGGGGTCTGCCCGGCCCGGAGAGTACCCGCCCGCTGCACCCGGACGAGAAGATGGCTCCGCTGGTGCTGAGCCGGATGAAGCCGGCCGAGGGCCAGTTCAACCCCTTCTACTTCATCAATCCCTCGCTGTTCTACTACACTTACGGCGCAGTGCTCTGGCCGGTTTCCGCGCTCACCGGGGTCACCCCGCCCTGGCGGATGGAAAACTTCATCGCCTTCACCGCTCATGATCCGAACGAGCAGCGGGTGTGGTTCCTGACCGGCCGCCTGCTGACTGTCGCGATGGGCCTGGTGACGGTCTGGTGCCTGTTCGCCCTGGGAAGCCTGCTGGCGGGACCGAAGGTGGGCCTGCTGGCCGCGGCGCTGCTGGCCCTGGTCCCGGCCCATGTGATCCAGTCCCACTATCTGGTGGTCGATGCCCCGGCGGTGATGTGGATGCTGCTGGCGCTTTATCTGTTCGCCCTGGGGCTGGAGCGCGGCCGTCCCTGGCTGCCGGCCCTGGCGGGCCTGGCGCTGGGACTGGGAGTCGCCACCAAGTACACCGCCGTGCTGGCCGTCCTGCCGATGGCGGCGCTCTGGCTGCAGCGGGCGCTGATGTGGCGTCCGGCCCCGGCCAAGCCCCGCCCGGCGATGGTCAGCCGCAAAAAAGGCTCCCGCTCTTCGGCGGAGCGCCAGCCGGCCGGACGTCGGCCCGGCCGGTGGTCCCGGCTGCTGTTCCAGTGGCGGGGCCTGGCGCTGTGCGTGCTGGCGGTCCCGGCCGGGTTCCTGCTCGGCTGCCCCTACAGCCTGCTGGACCCGAAGAATTTTCTGGGCCCGGCCGGGCTGGAGGGGATCAGGCGCTACAACAGCTTTGGAGCGCACCCGTGGCGGGTGCTGGAGGTTTCCTGGTTCCACGGGCTGGGGTTGCCGCTGGCGCTGCTGGCGCTGGGGGCGCTGGCGCTGGCCCTGGCGCGGCCCCGGCGCTGGCAGTTCGCCCTGGCGACCCTGCCGGCGGCCTCCACGCTGATGCTGATGCTCAACTCCTCGCCCTACATGCGGCATTTTGTCCCGCTCACCCCGTTCCTGTGCCTGCTGGCGGCGGCGCTGCTGGTGGAGCTCGCCGGGGGGTTCCCGCGGCTTCCCGCGCGGATCGCACGGCCGCTGGCCCTGGGGCTGGGGGCCCTGGCGGTGCTCTACACCGGCGGCTACTCGGCGGCGCTGGTCCGCCAGATGGGTCGGGAGGACAACCGGATCGCCTGCCGCCGTTTCATCGAGGAGCAGGCCCGGCCCTACGAACTGGTGGCGATCTCCCGGCCGGAATGGGATGATGACTTTTTCTCGGTGGGGGTGAACACTACGCGGTTTGCCAAGCAGGTGGTGGCCGACCGTTACGACCTGGTCGCCGGCGGGCGTCCCCGCTACCTGGTGCTCACCGAGTACGAGCGGCTGGCGCTGGCCGATGGGGAGGCGGGAAGGGAGCTGCTGCGGCGGCTGGAGGAGGGCGCGGACTACCGGGTGGCGCGACAGTTCGGCCGGGACCTGAGTCTGCTGGGCCTGGACTTTCCCTACCCCGGCGAGTCCGGCGCGGACTGGCTCTATTTCTGCCCCGAGGTGACAGTCTACGAGCGGAAGGTCGAGGAGCCGGGCTGGGAGCCGTTCCGCCGCGGCCGCCAGGCCATGGATGCCGACAGCCTGGAACAGTCGATCGGGTTGCTGTCCCGGGCGGTGGAGCTGCAGGACGACAACCCCACCTACCTGCTCTGGCTCGGGCGCGCCTGTTTCGAGCAGTCCCGCCAGTGGGAGGGGCGGAACCCCGGAGGCCAGGTGGTGATGCTCAACAATGCCCTGGCCTGCACCCAGCGGACCCTGCAGCGCCGGCCTCGGCTGTGGGACAGCATCGAGACCCTGGCGCTCCAGGGGCTGGTGCGGATCAGGCTCGGCCGCCAGCTCAGCGAGCGCCGCTCTTTCGAGCAGGCGGAACAGGTGCTGGAACTGGCCCTCCAGGATTTCCAGCAGCAGAAGGCCCTGATCGACAGTATCTCCAGCATGCGGGTCAGCGGCTGGGAGGACAACTGCCGGACGGTGCTGTACGAGCGGTCCCGCAACTTTTACCGCTGGGGACGGACCGAGCAGGCGATGCCGGTGCTGGAGGATCTGCTGCGACGGGAACCCGGGCACGTGCAGGGGCTGGTGCTGCTGGCGGAAATCCGGATGCAGGACAGCGGTAAGCGGCCGCAGGCCCTGGAGATCCTGGAGCGCGTACTGAAGCTCGATCCCGCGCTGGCCGATTCGGGCCGGTCGAACATCCCCCGGATCATCGCGAACCTGCGACAGGAACTGGCGACCGGCAAGTAGCGGGCCGCCTCAGACCGAGTAGCGCTGGATCTCCTCCTCGATTTCCTTGGTTTTCAGGTAGTCCTCGTCGATCAGCGAGAAGATCTTGCGGAAGTAGAGCTCCATCAGCCGCACCCGGTTGGGGTCGAGGGTGGTGGAGATCTCGTACATGCTCACCACTTCCCGCATCAGGTAGGAGCCGCCGGTGAGCTGCTTGAGGTCGGCGAACACCCGCTCGGTGCTGCCGCCGGTCTCGATCAGGTACATCAGCTCGCTGGAAAGCTCGCCCAGCAACCGCTTGAACTCGCCGCGCTCGATCTCCCGGAAGTTCCGGTAGGGCGAGCGGTACTGGCGCTGCTCGGGCAGATCGATCTGCCGCTCCTGCTGGTTGAGGTAGTCGGCGACATAGAGCCGGGAGTGGGCGTCCAGCACCAGGTGGCCCACCTCGAGCTGCTCGTGGCGCTCCAGGTCGATGATGTCGAACTTGAAGTCGCCGGCGGCGGTGGTGGTGGTGTAAAGGGCGATGAACTCCCGCGAGGGCAGCGGGATCATCGTCGAGTAGAAATCGGGCTGGGGCAGTTGGGCCGGATTTTCCGCCCCCGGCTCGCCCTCTTCCCGGTCCTCCGCCCGCATCTGGCGGCTGAACATCTCGCGGAACGACTCCAGGGTCGGCCCGGACACCTCCTGCTGCTCCTGCTCCACCACCTCATCGATGATCCGCGAGATCCTTCCCGGGAACGAGCGCTTGATGTTCTCGATCTCCTGGAAATAGCGCTTGTAGAAGCGGGTGATCAGCCGCGAGTGCTCCCGCGGCAGGTGCATCACCTGGATGATCAGCTCCATCAGGTCCATCTCGGTCACCGCGCAGAGTACGGCCAGGATGCTCAGTCCCTCGTGGAGTTCCGGCTCCCCGCCCGGCTCCCGCAGATCGAGAAAAATCACCGCCTTGCCGCTGAGCTGCTCGGGCTTGCCCCGGAGGAATTTCATCGTTCTGATCCTTTCGGCTGGCGCGGTAGCTGGAGAATGCTGGCGATATTTCAAACATAGGGCCGCCGGAGGCTGGTGACAAGCCTGTCGGCGGAAGTCGGCGCGCCGGGCGACAACTCGTGGCGGCTCAAGGCGCACGGCGTTATATTGGACGCTCCATCCAGGGAGGGTCGAGCCAAGTTGAGCAAGCGGAGCGTTGCCAGGACGGGCCGGACAGCGGCCCCGGCGGCTGCGGATGCAAGCCGCGATCCGTTCGAGCTCGCGGTCCGGGCGCTGTTCTGGCTGGGCCTGGTGGCCGGATCGCTGGTGTTCCTGCCGGAGCTGTTTTACGATGGTTTCGAGGCCCCGAAGCTGTTCGCCGCGGAAGTGACTGTCACGCTGGCGGCGGGACTGTGGCTGCTGGGAGCGGCCCGCCGCGGGGAGCTGCGCCTGCGCCTGCCCCGGATCGCGCTGCCGCTGGCGGCCCTCGGCCTGGTGGCGCTGCTGTCGATCCTCTGGAGCCATAACCGCGGGCTGGCCCTGGAGCGGCTGCAGCACCTGGCGACCCTGATCGCGTTCCTGCCCCTGGCCTGGGGGCTCTACCGCCGGCGGGAGATCCGCCGCCCGCTTTACCTGATCCTACTGCTGGGGGCGGGCATCGCCGCCTGGGGGCTGGCCCTCGACCTGGCGGAGCCGCTGCGCCGGTCGATCTATCCCGGCTATTTCCATCTTCAGCCCGGCTCCTCCAGCCGGGCCGACCTCTACCGGCGGCTGATCTCCAACCAGGGCAACCCCAACTACCTGTTCCACATCCTGACCCTGACCACCCCGGCCGCGCTGGGAGCGCTGCTGACCGAGCTGGCGCTGCGCAGGCAGCGGAGCGGCCCGCGGGTGGGCTCGCTGCTGCTGCCCGGGCTGCTGGGCCTGGGGCTGCTGGTCCAGCTGGCCTGCTTCTTCAGCTCGCAGAACCGTTCCGGGCTGCTCTCGCTGCTGGCGGGACTGGGGCTGTTCTGCGCGGTGCTGCTGCTGCTGCGCCGCAGGACAGTCCTGAACTTCCTGCGGTCGCGCTGGCGGCCGCTGGCCCTGACGGTCGGGCTGATGGTGTTGCCGGTCGGCTCGTTCCTCGCTTTCAGCGGGCCGGGCCGGGACCTGTCGGCGCGGGCACTGGAATTCTCCCGCGGCCAGTTGGTCCACTGGCAGGCGCGTTTCGCCTCGCTGGGCAACCTGGAGAACATCGATGTCTACTCCCGGGTGGCGTTCCTGGAGACCGGGGCCCGGATGATCCACGATGACCCCTTGCTGGGCAAGGGGATCGGCCAGTTCGTGATCCACTACCCGGGCTACAAGAGCGCCGCCCACTGGGAGGCGTTCCCGCTGACACTGCCGGAGATCCGCCAGTGGTCGGAACTGCCGATGCAGGCCCACAACGAGTTCCTGCAACTGTGGATCGAGCTGGGGGCGATGGCGCTGCTGGCGTTCCTGGCCTTCTGGCTGCTGTTCGCGCGGGCGCTCTGGCGGCACCTGCGGCGCGAGCGCGGCTCGCCCTGGTTTTACCTGCTGCTGGGGACCGGCGCCGGGATTTTCGCCACCCTCGTCAACAGCCTGTTCACTTTCCCGCTGCAGACTGTCGCCAGCGCGGCCTTTTTCTGGAGCGCCACCGGGCTGGTGCTGGCGCACCTGGCCCGGCAGGGCGCGGCCGGGGAGCTGGATGTTCGGCTGCGGCTGCGAAACGGCGGCCGGCGCTGGGGGGGCGTGGCCCTGGCCCTGGCGATTGTTGCCGGCGGACTGGGAGGGGCCTGGCGGGTGGTGCGGGCGGATTACCTGTTCTTCGACAGCCTCAAGGCCCATGCCCGTGACCTGGACGACAGCATCCGCCGGCTGGACCGGGCGATCGCCCTGGCCCCCTGGCGTTTCGAGCTGGAATATGTCCAGGGCTGGCTCCACCAGCTGTCGGAGCACCCGGCGGAGGCGATCGGCCACTACCAACGCTCGATCCGCCTGGCGCCCTGGTTCCCGGGCAGCTATGTCTGGCTGCCCGAGCTCTGCTACCGCCAGGGCGACTTCCGGGCCGCCGAGCGTTACCTGGCGCGACTGGAAGAGTTTTATCCCGGCCGGATGCTCACCGCCCGCCACCACCAGTTGTGGGGGCTGCTCTGCCTGCGGGACCCGCGGGCCCCGCGCCTGGAGGGGGCCTCGCTCCACCTGCGGCAGGCGGGCTCGCGCGAGGCCCTGCTGACCCTGGCCGAGGCCTTTGAGCAAGCCGGCAGGACCGATTCCACCCTGGCGGTGCTGAAAGAGGCGGCCGGGACAATCACCCGGCACGACTCGCTGGAGTTTGTCGTTCCCTTCCGGCTCCGTCTGGCCCGGCTCGCGCTGGCGGAGGGCGATACCGCCGCGGCGCGTGAGAGCCTGGAGGCGATGCTGCAATTCTACTGGGTGGAAGCGTATGCCGTCCAGATGCAGGAGGCCCGCCGCCTGCTCGGAGGTCTGGGTGCGAAAGCTCCCTGACAGCTTGTTCCTGGCCGTGATGCCGGCGCTCGCTTCGCTGCTGGCGCTGGCCCTGGCCGCCGGGGCGCGGGAGGACCCGGGACGCCGCCTGGAGCAGGCCCTGGGACTGCTTTGGCTCTCCCCCGGCGAGGTGCGGGCGGAGTTCGGGACCCGGAAGGGCGAGCCGCTGGATCGCGCTGTCGCGCGGACCCTGGCGCTGGGAGCGGAGCTGGACCGCTGCCGGCGGCCGGAGGAGTTCCTCCGGCTGGGGGCGGAGTGGCTGGGGATCGCGCCGGACTCCCTACCCGGGCCGGGGCTGTCGACCGACCCCGCGCTGCGGGAAGCCCGCGACCGCCTGGAGACGGCGCTGCCGGGAGCCGGGGTCGCCCTGGACCGGTTGGCCCGGGCCGGGGAGCAGCTGGCGGGAGGCCCATCGCGCCCTCACTCCCGCCGAGTGGAGCGAGCTGCTGGGTCTGGCCCGCGGCTTCGAGCCCCAGCTCGACCAGTGGCCGGACTTTCCCCTGGAGCGGATGGCCGTCCTGGCCTCCCGGCTCGACTTTGGCAAACTGCTTTCCGCGCTGCTCCTGACCGGCCGGGCCGCCGGCCGTCTGGACTTCTGCCTGGCCGGTCTTCCTGCCGAGGCGGTTCTCGCGCCCTTCCAACTGGAGACTCCGCTGGGCCCGGTAGTGCTGGCCGGGCCGGGGACCGACACCTGCCGTCTGCTGCCGCTGCTGCTGATCGACCCCGATGGCGATGACTGCTACCTGCTTCCGCCCTGGAGCACGGAGCGGGCGGTCAGCCTGATCCTTGACCGGCGGGGGGATGACCGCTACCTGGCCCCGCGGGGCGGCGGCCCGGGGGCCGCGCTGGGCGGGATCGCCTATCTGCTGGACCTGGCCGGAGATGACCTGTACCGGGCCGGGGGGCGCTGGACCCTGGGGGCCGGTAGCCTGGGGGCCGGGGTGCTGGAGGACCGCTCCGGGGATGACGATTACCAGGGAGCGGAACTCTGCCAGGGGGCGAGCCTGTTCGGCGTGGGGCTGCTGCTGGACCGCGCGGGGAATGACCATTACCGGGCCGGGTTCGGGGCGCAAGGGGCGGCGTTCGGCCCGGGGCTGGCCCTGCTGGTCGAGCTGGCGGGCGCGGACCATTACCAGACGGGGGGCCTCCACCGCGACCGGCGCGAGCCCGACGCGTTCAAGAGCCTGGCCCAGGGCGCGGCGGTGGGCTTGCGGCCCTTTGCCTCCGGCGGCGCGGCCCTGCTCTATGATCGCGCGGGCGGGGATGACTACCAGGCCGACTGTTTCGCGCAAGGGGTCGGCTACTGGGGCGGCCGGGCCCTGCTGGCCGATGCCGGCGGGGATGACCATTACCGGGCCGGTCGCTATGCCCAGGGCTGCGGACTGCACTCGGCGCAAGGGGCGCTGCTGGACCGGGACGGGAGCGACCGCTACGAGCTGGAGTCCGGAGTTGGCCAGGGGGCGGGCGAGGATCGCGCCCTCGGGCTGCTGCTGGAGCTGGCCGGGGATGACCATTACGGACCCTCCGGCTGGATGTGCCGGGGCGCGGGCGGCGCCGGCGGAGTGGGCCTGCTGCTGGAGCTGGAGGGTGCGGATCGCTATGGCCCGGCGCTCAAGGCCGCCGATGGCTGCGGGGTCCGCTGGCAGGAACTGGGCGGGCTGGGTTTCCTGTTCGACTGCGAGGGAGCGGATCGATATGCCGACACCGTGGCGCAAGGTTTTGTCCGCCGTGCGGGCGAGTGGGGCGCGGCGTTGGACCTGCCGCTGGAGCAGCCTTAGCCGGGCGCTGATCCTGCTATGGCTGGCGGCCGTGGGGATGGCGCACGGGGCGCAGGAGCGTGCGCGGCCCTGGCGGGAGCTGATCGGTCAGGCCGGCTCCCCGGAGCAGTTCTATGGCGACCCGGTCGCCCGCGATAGCCTGGTGGAGTTGCTGGCCGCGGGGGGCGACTCCTCCGGTGGACGGTGGACAATGGAGCAGCTCTGCGCAGCGCTGGACACGCCCTGGCCGCTGCATTTCGAGGTGGCGCGACTGGCCCTGCGGCAAGCGGGCGAGCCGGCCCGGGCCGCCCTGGCCGAACGGCTGAAACGGGATGCTGATCCGGTGCCGCTCCCCGCGCTGCTAACGGTGTTCCAGGAACTGGGCCGGCCGGGGGATGAGCCTGTCCTGGCCCGGGCGCTGGCCGCCGATGATCCCTCCGGCCTGGTGGGCGCGGCCCGTTGCCTGGCAAGCTTCGGACAGTGGGAACACGCGTTCCCCCTGCTGGAGCCGCTGACCGGCCACGCCCATCCCCAGGTGCGGCTGGCCGCGGCCTGGGCGCTGGGGGAGGTCTTCCAGCGACAGCCATCCGCCGCCGGGCGGGAACAGTTGGCCGCCCTGCTGCGGCCCCTGCTGGCCGATCCCGAGCCGCGGGTGCGGTTCACCGCCGCCGAGCTGCTGCGCCGGATCGAGGGGGAGAGTTCGATCATCCCCGCGCCGCTGACACCCGGACAGCAGCCCTGACTCCAAGCCGCACCACCGAATTTTGGTCAAAAATCCCCGGCTACGAAGCTATCTCTTTGTTTCGTGATTATTTTCTTCTTTTGTGACCAAAAGAAGCAAAAGTCTTTGCGTCGCAAAACTCGCCCACCAATGGTAATCTTCAATTGGCCACTTGTAAGCGCGGTATCAAAACGCTACCCTTGCGGGTGGGCAGCGCTGACGCGCATCTGCCAGTCGGTTCTTGCCTCTCTTAGTGTCCTTCATAGGATCATGCGCGCTGTAACCGCTGCTATGATGCAGCTCATACAGTTGCGCCGCGGTGGCGGCCAAAGGCCGCCTGGGGGTGAAAAACAAAGATAGGCCAGGCACCAGAGCGTAGGCTTGCGTGGAGGCCCGGAAGCCATGGTAGGGGCGTCCAGCCGGACGCCCCTACCCTCGATCCCGATGATTTTGCATAACTTGAGGTTGCAGCAGCCGGCCCGGAGTCAATCGTAGGGGCGCGGCATGCCGCGCCCGTGGCAGACCAGCGGGCCGGCACGGGGGCCGGCCCCGACGGTAGGTGCTGACCCAACCCCCCGTCGAGCCAATCCCACTTATCGCCGATTTGGTTGGAACAGATGGTTTGAAACCCGCCGCTACGGCCAAATCCGGACCAGGTGGCTCGGATTCAGCCTGCGGCTGACTTACCCGAGATCACAGCAAAAAGTTTGGGAAAGTGGAAGGGGGGTCCGGGGGAGGGAGAAAACCTTTTCCAAAAGGTTTTCTCCCTCCCCCCGGAACAACTGGCTTTTGATCTGGGCGGGGTGTGGCCTCAGCGCTGGTGGCTCGACACCAGGTCGCCGAACTCATCCAGCAGCTCGTACTTATTGCCCCAGGTGGTGTACATGATCCCCACCGCGCCGGGGGTGGCATCCAGCGCCTCCAGCCAGGTGCTGTCATTGGCGAGGTCATCCCGGTCGTAGTAACCGCAGGCCAGGGTGCGGAAGCCCAGCGAGTCGAAATGGGCCAGGCTCGGCCGGCGGCGCTCGTGGTACCAGCAGGCGATCACCAGGTCGCGGGGGAGGTGCTCCCACGAGCCCTCGTAGGAGCCGGCGGCCAGGTAGTAGCCCTGCGGCCGCGGGTTGGCGTTGTGGTTGGGATCGAACATGTCGCTCCAGGTGAGCACTTCCGCCGCGGGATCGATCGCGCGCACGATCTGCACCTGGCGGCTCAGGCAGTCGCCCACCAGCTCGCCCATGGTCAGCCCCCGCGCCCGGCAGCCCTCGCAGTTGCCGCCCATCCGCAGCTCATCGACACTGAGGAAGTATTTCTGCGGGGCCAGGTGACGGTGGATCAGCTCCACCTGCTGCCGCCACAGGTCGTAGATTTTCGGCTCGGACAGGCAGGCCGGCACCTGATGATAGTAGATGGTCATCCCGTGGTGCCAGCTCACCCGCAGGCGTTCGCCCTCCTGGATCCGGCTGTCGGGCAGGAGCTCCAGCGCGGGGGCCTCGCGGTCGAAACGGAAGTCCAGCACCGGGTCCTCGAGCCGGGCGAAATCGCGGCCCTCCTCGTACTCGGTCCCGTCGGCCTCGCCGCGCACCCGCAGGGGGGCCCCGGAGCGGCGCACGATGTTGAGCGGCCCGATCTCCTCCAGCCGCAGGTCATCCACCCAGAACCGGCCGGACTTGGCTCCCATCGTGCCGATCGCGATCACCACCCGCTCGCTCTCCAGGCTGTTGAAGCCGTAGACCACCCGGAACCAGCCGCCATCGACCGGCACCTGCGGCTCGAAGTACTCCAGCCGCTTGCCCTCCGGGGTCTGGACCCGCAACGGGAACCCCTCCTCCGGGCCATCCGCCCCCTCGCTGCGCACCCAGGCCGAAAGACGATAGCAGCGGTGCGGGGTCACCGCCACTTCCTGGGTCAGGAACCAGTCGCCATCCTCCCGCCCGAAAAAATTCTCGAAACGCAGCGCGGCCGCGCCCTCGTGGAACAGCTCGCGATCGACCACGACTTGTCCCGTTAGGTTCGCTCCCGGGGTGAAGCCGGGGAAAGAGTCCCCCTCGCAGCGCTCGAACCCGCCGCCGGAGAGGGTCACCGCCGGGTCGGGGACCAGCATCGACTGTCCCTGCCCGGCGACAAACAGCGCATCCACCACCGGCAGTCCCTCGGCCAGGTTGCGGTCGTGGTGGAGGATCGTTTCATCGTTGTAGCCCATGTCCAGGCAACGGGGGATGATCTCGACTCCCTGCTGCTCGCAGGTCGCCCGCAGGCGGGCCAGGCGCTGGAAGTAGGCTTCGTCCTTGAGGCTCAGCAGGTCGAAATCCCCGAACAGCAGCATCCCGTTCAGGCCATGCTCCGCGGCGGTGCGGACCAGCCCCTCCAGGCGCGCGAGCTCCTGGTCGCTGTCCAGGTGGCTGCCGGCGTAGAACCAGCGGTAGGGGTAAACTTGCGCCTTCTCCCCGCAGGCGGCGAGGGTCAGGCCAAGCATCAGGAGAAACGGCAACAGCTTGCGCATGCAGCTTGCTCCTTCGGGGGATGGGTCTCTCCGGCCCGGGGGCCGGCCGCCGGGCCATGCCAAAAAGTAGCCCGATCTGAAAAGACAAACTATCGAAAAGTTTTGGAAAGTGGAAAGGGGGTCCGGGGGGAGGGAGAAAAACCTTTTTCAAAAGGTTTTCTCCCTCCCCCCGGAATAGCTGGCCTTTGTTGTCAGGTGGTTGTCAACGGTACTCCAACCGGATTGTCCCGGGACTGTCGGCGCGGAAGCGCAGGGCGCCATTGCCGCTCACTGTCAGGGAGGCCAGCTCGCCGCCCTCCAGGCTCACCCGGACCGTTTTCCCGGGTTCGAGGCCGAACACCAGTTGCTCGCCGGCGGCGCAGGAGTACTCCAGGGTGGCGGCTTCGCCCGGCAGGGCGCGGACCACGGTCCAGCCGGGGACAGTCGCCCCGGCCAGGCCCGGGCCGCTCACCATCGCGGCGGCGGGCGCAGTCGCGGGCTCGCCGGGATAGATCAGCAGGGCGTGCAGGAACAGCGCCTCGCGGCCATCCTGCGCGGGGCTCACCTCCAGGCGCCAGGCTCCGAGCTCGGCATCCCCGCCCTTGGTGGTGGCATAGTTGGTATCGTTCACCCAGAACTCATACCCCGGCCCGCCGATCTTCTCGATTTTCGCCGCTTCCGGCAGCAGGGTGAACCCGGCCAGCACCCCGCCCGCGCCCTCGCCGCCGCGGCGGATGGTGAAGGCGTTCCCGGCGACCGCCGGCTCCTCCATCGAGTGCAGCAGCCAGACCTTCTGGAACGAGGGGTCGCGGGAGACCACCCGGTCGAGGATCACCAGCGCGGCGGATGGGTCCGACTGGCCGCGCAGGAAGACAAAGCTGCGCTCGACCAGCTCGGCCTTGGGGCCATAGCCCGGGGCGGCATCGGCGGTGACAAAGGCCCAGGTCCCTTCGGGGTCGGTCTCGGCCGCCAGCACCCGGGCGATCGTGAAGTCCGGCTCGGCGATGGTCTCCAGCTTCATCGGGTTGTCGCCCTGGCGCGGGTAGAGCTGGCCGCCATCGGCTTTGACCTGTTTGCCACGGTAGAACGCCTGCTCGGCGGGGTCGCGCACCAGCAGGGTGTTGTGGGCGATCGTGCGCTGGAAGTAGTTGAGCCAGTGGTCGCTGTCGTAGCTCGAGTTTTTGCCCTCATAAACCCCGGAGTCCAGGGCCAGCGCCCCACGGCAGTAGAGCTGGAAGCTCAGGCGGTCAAGATGGTCGTGGTTCTTGGCGAACAGCGGCATCACCTTGAACATCCCCACGACATCATCCTGCCCCCAGCCGGTGCGGAAGTGCAGCAGGCCCACCGGACCGCCCGACCAGCGTAAGGCGGGCAGCTCGCGCGGGTCGGCTGTCGCGAGCGCGGGGTCGCGCCAGAGGATGTCCTCGATCGCGGTCCAGGCCTGCTCCAACTGCCGGACCTTGAGGTACTCGTTCAGCAGCTGCGGATCGCGGTAGACCGCGGCCGGGTAGAGCAGCAGCTCGGCCAGCCAGGGGTTGGTCCAGGTGCGCTCCATCCCGGCGGGGACAAACGGCGCGGGCTCGCCCGGGAGGCTGTCGCCCAGGACCTTGGAGCCGCGGCCGCTGTCGAGCCAGTCATCCCCGTTGCGCAGGTACTGGCCATCGGGACGGGCGGTGTAGATCCAGTAGTAGCCCAGCTCGCGGTAGAACGGGAAGCGGGCGAACAGGTCCTCGCCGGTGGCCTTGAGCAGCAGGGCCAGCAGGCGCATGTCCCCGTTGACATGGGTCACCCCGTAGGAGTTGCCCTGGGAGGAGGCCCCGTAGCGGTAGAAGATGTTCTTGGCGGTGAGCTGGGTGCGGGTGACCGCCAGCGCGCGCTGATAGATGGTGGAATCCATCTCGTAGAAAGCGATCCCGGCCGGCAGGTAGGCATCGGCCAGGTGGTTGACCAGGTGGCCGGCATGCGGCGGCTGGCTTTCCAGGTCCGGGGTCTGGGCGTACTGCAGCAGGGCTCGCACCTGCGCCAGCAGCCGGGCGGCCTGTTCCTCGGTGAAGCTGTCGCGGCACCAGTCGAACACCACCGCCGCGGGCCAGACCCGGTAGGCATCGCCCAGGTCATCCTGGAGCGGCTCGACAGTGAACTGCAACGCCGCTTCCGCCGCTTCCCGCCCGGCGGCGGGGTCGCCCTGGACCAGACTGATGAACGCCGCGGCCAGCATCCGGTCGCGCAGGTTGTCGCCCTGGCGGGCGGCGAGCACCTGCTCCCAGGCCGCGCGGTGGGTGGAGCCGATCCGCTCGCGGAGCGCGGGCAGTTCCTCCGGGGTCAGGTAGAGCCGGGGCCGTTCGGTACGCACCCGGAATTCCCCCTGGACCGGCTGCAGGTCGGTGAACCAGCCGGAATCCCCGGCCGGGGTGGAGACCGCCGCGCCCGGTTCCGGGCAGCGGCCACAGGAGAGCACCAGCGCCGCCAGCGCAATCACCGGAAACATTCTTGTCATACCATCACTCCCGAAGCAGAAAGGTGGAGATCGTGACCCCAGCGCGGGGGAGCCGCGCCTGGCGGTGCTACAGAATAAGCGAATCGGCATCGCTTTCACAAGGAAATCCTGCATCGCGGGCCGGTCTGGATTTCTCTTGACCGGGGACCGAAGATGTGGCAGTATTAATTTTTTGGCTTGTCTCAACGGAATCAGCGGTAATCAGGGTTGGGCGAGGGCTGGAATCCGGCCGAAACTGCGGAGGCGGAAGTTGCGGGCGCGCGTACTGATCGTGGAGGAGGAGGAGGGGCAGCGGGAGCGTTGGAAGGCGATGCTGCGCCTGGTCGGTTGCGAGGTGACGGGCGAGGCCGGCGATGGGCTGGAGGCGATCCGCCTGTTCCTGGAGCTGCGGCCCGAGCTGGTGCTGCTCAGTGTCTACCTGCCGCGGATCAATGGCGACCGGGTGCTGACCGAGCTGCTGGAGATCGACCCCCAGGCGCGGGTAATCATGTTCGCCTCCTCGCCGGAGTCCTACCTGATCTATAAGAGCATCAAGCTCGGCGCCGAATATGTCGATGAGAACATTTCCACCGAGGAGCTGGGCCGGGTGGTGGAAAAGCTCCTGGCCCGCCGTCCCCCCTCCCCCCGCTCGCACTAGAGCGTGTTATGCACACAGAGCGACCGGCTCGGAAATCAGGAAAAAACACAACCCCCGGTGTCCCCCTTTAGTAAGGGGGATCGTTCTCGCTTCGCCCCGTCAGTGGCGTAAGCGTTTGGGAATCAGGCTGTTAATCCCCGCTAAAAAGCGTGGTGGCTCCCGCCGCCGCCCGTCCATTCCCGACCGACATTCAGTTGCCGCCCTGCTCCAGCTGTCGCAGGGCCGGGGCGTCCGGCAGGCGGATTTCCTGCAGCACCATCGCGTAGCGCCCGCCCGGGGGATCGGTCCGCTGGTCCCGGGTGAAGTTGCCGGAGTAGCAGAGCCAGGCGCTGCGGCCATCGGGGCTGATGAATTTCGAGGGGATGTTGACAAAATAGCCCTGCACGCCGAAATCCTCCATGAAGCTTACCAGCCGCCACGGGCCGGTGATCCGGTCCGCCTCCAGGATCGAGGTGTTCATGGTTTTGGTGGTCGGCCAGCCATCGGTGAGGCACAGCAGGTATTTTTTCAGCCCCGGGTTGTAAGTGATCGTGACACAGCCGCAACGGTTGTTCCAGTCGATCAGCGGCCTGATCCGGGCAAAATCGCCGCTCCAGCGCGGCTCGCCATCCGGCCCATTCCCGGCGAAAAACTCCCAGGCCCGGGGGTTGTTGATGTTCTCCGGCGAGGGGACCACCCGCGCCAGGTAGATCTGGTCGCCGGTGATCCAGCTTAAGTTGGCCGGGCGGGGTTGCGGGTCCGGGTCCACCGCCCCGTGGCCCACCAGGTAGGCCCTGCCATCCGGCGAGTGCTCCAGCTCCCGGCCGAAATCGACAAAATGCGGGGCGCCGAGCTTGACCTTGGCCCCATCTTTCCCGGACTCCCCGAACAGCGGCCGGGCCGGAGTGTGAGGGCAGGGCTCCCAGCTTTTCCCGAGGTCGCGCGAGCGGCGGAAGCCCACCAATGGCCCGAGCACGCCCCAGTTGTAGCCCTCGACCTTTTCATTGTCCAGGCAGTAGGTGCCGTAGTACCAGTTGCCGCGGTAAAGCAGGCTGCCGCAGGGGTAACGGCCGCCGTAGGGGAGGGCCGAGGCGGTGTCCAGCCCCAGGCAGACCACTTTCAGCGCCAGCGGATGATCGCCCTCGATCCGGGCCTGGCCGGTGGTGGCGTGCTTGTGGTCGGCATAGCCGGACTGGGACTCGGTCCCGCCGACCCGGCCATCGGTCCAGGGCGAGTAGAGCTGGCCATCGGCGGCCCAGGCGGGGTACCAGGTGTCGGCATTGGTGTAGGTGGCGTAGCGCCCGGTGAACCACACCCCGGCCAACTGGGGCGACTGCGGGAACGGGCAGTCCGCCGGGGGATTGGAGCGCTGGAGCCGGGCCGGATAGCCCCCGCCGGTGCGGTCGGGCGACTGGGCCGGGATCGGCAGGGCGGTCAACAGCACGGCCAGGGCGGCAAGTCGGGAGCAGCGGACTGCGGAACTGGGGCATCGGAGAGCTCCGGCTTGGAGGGTGGCGCGCCTGCAAAACGGATCGATGCCCACAATATTGCATCCGCCGGGCGGCGGAACAAAGGAAATCCGGCGGATGGCGCCGGTAGCCCTTGAACTCGCGGGGCGGATCGTGTAGAATTCATCCCGTTGGCGATGGGCCCCGCCCCAATCCGCTACGGAGCGGCCGGGCGCATCGAAGCGCAGGCAACGCGTTGAAGCCGATCATGCGACATCCCACCCCCATGCCGGGTCAGCCGGTCCATTTCAACGACGGAAGGAGTGCCGCCAGATGATCTACCGTGCCGTTCGTCCGACCCTTGCCATCCTGCTCGCCCTGCTGGTCCTGCTCGCCTGCGGCCGCAATGGCGCGCAGTACGTGGAGCTCACCCCCGAGGTGGTCAAGGACAAGCTCAAGGGCGGCTGGGTCGGCCAGACGGTCGGGGTATGCTTCGGCGCCCCGACCGAGTTCAGCTGGTCCGGCACCTGGATCCAGGACTACTACACGGTCCCCTTCACTGCGGAAAGCATCCGGCGGTACTTCAACAACGATGACCTGTACATGGACCTGTCGTTCCTGGCGGTGCTGGACAGCCTGGGCCTGGATGCTCCGGCCGAGGCGATGGCCCTCAAGTTCGCCAATGCCGGCTTCATGCTCTGGCATGCCAACCAGGCCGGCCGCTGGAACATCCTGCATGGAGTGATGCCGCCCTTGTCGGGCCACTGGAAGCACAACCCCCATGCCGATGACATCGACTTCCAGATCGAGGCCGACTTCATCGGGCTGCTCACGCCGGGGATGCCCAACACCGCCTGGGAGTACTGCGACCGGGTCGGACACATCATGAACTACGGCGATGGGGTCTACGGCGGCCTGTTTGTCGCGGCGATGTACAGCCAGGCTTTTGTCGAGCAGGACATTGCGGTCGTGGTCGAGAAAGCCCTGCAGAGCCTGCCGCCCCAGAGCGAGTACGCCCGCTGCATCGCGGATGTGGTCGCCTGGTGGCGCCAGTACCCGGACGACTGGCACCGCACCTGGTTCGAGGTGCAGCGGAAATGGGCCGAGGACCGGGGCTGCCCGGGCTGTGTTTTCGATCCGGGCAACATCGATGCCAAGCTGAATGGGGCTTACATCGCGATCGGGCTGCTCTACGGCGGCGGCGACATGGGCCGGACCATCGACATCTCCACCCGCTGCGGCCAGGACTCCGACTGCAACCCCTCCAATGCCGCCGGGGTGCTGGGCACCCTGCTCGGCTTCAGCCGGATCCCCGCGGAGTGGGTGGCGGGCGTGGCCGAGGTCGAGGCGCTCAAGTTCGATCACTGCAACTACAGCCTGAACGATGTCTACGAGGTCAACTACCGGCTGGCGGCGGAGCTGGTCGAGCGCGGCGGAGGCCAGGTCAGCCAGGAGCGCTGGCGGATCAAGGTCCAGCAGCCCGCTCCCCCGGCCGAGCTGGAGGTGGCGTTCGAGGGGCTCACTCCCGCGCGGAAGATCGGCCTCAACCAGCTGCTCGCCGACAGCTGGAAGACCAGCTTCGAGGGCCGGGCGTTCGTGGTGGATGGCGACCTGGAACGGGACCGCAGCCTTCCCGCGGACTCGGTCAAATCCGCCGACTGCCAGGTCTACCTCGATGGCAAGCTGATCGAGGAGGTGACCCTCACCAACAGTTTCCACGGCCGCCGGACCCCGCTGTTCTGGGGCTACGACCTGGAGCCGGGCATCCACGAGCTGGAGCTCCGGCGGGTCGGCGGCGAGGCGGTGCCGGGCCTGGAGTACCTGCTGATCTACAACTGAGGCCAAGCTGACAACTGATATTTTTTGGTTCATCCGGGAATTCAGGGGTAGCCGCAGCTTGGGGCGACCGCCGGTCGCCCCGACGACCGATCCCGATGATTCCGCCTGAGCCGGCCAACAGGAGAAAACCCGTAATTGCTTGTAGGGGCGGGGCATGCCCCGCCCCTACAATTTTTCGCTGGTTCGATGCTAGGGCGTGTGATCAACTGCGAAGCCTGGCGCCTGGGCAGTGGCCGCTGAAAAGAGGCAAACACCCCGGCTCCCGCCACCGGCGGGAGCCACCCCTCTGTTTAGAGGGGATTAACAGCCTGATTCCCAAACGCTTACGCCACTGTCAGGGCGAAGCGGGAACGATCCCCCTTAAAAAAGGGGGACACAGGGGGTTGTGTTTTTCCTGATTCCCGAGCCGGTCGCTCTCTGAGTTCATCACACGCTCTATCCGGCTGACAGCAGGCTGTCATCCCCCGGAGGGCCGGAAAGTTGCCCGGGCGGCGCTCACCAGCCGGCGGCCGGCGGGCAGAACGCCTGCAGGGCCACTTCCGGCTCCAGGCGCAGGGCGCGCTCCCGCTCGGCTTAATCAATACCCCGGGGGAGGAGGAAGTTTCTTCCGCTTTCTATGGGATATTGAACTCTTTCTATCTGATTCTATCAATTGTTCTTTGAAGTGTTGTACGGCAATGCATGACCCAGCGATTCCAAATGCGGCTGCAAGAACAAGCTCGTAGATAGGAACCCCTACTACTGTGTTCGTTGATAATATTATTATTAAGTGTAGTATTAGAACGCACCCAAACAAGCATGATAGTACCACGGAAGTATGGTAATTATAACGAGGGGCCAAATAAGCGCCAGTTCCTACAAAGGCAATTGCACTTGATGTGTTGGCAAGTATTTTAAAGAAAATATCCGCTATGTCTGATGAAAGAAGCCAGTTATCGTCAAAAAATAAAATTCTGTTAATAAATAAAACAACCGGATAAGAAATAGTGAATGCAATTACAGCTACTGGTAGAATTAGTGCCCACCTTAGCCGGTCAAGAAGCTTCTTGGTCATTTCCGCCTCCATGAGAAGTTATGTTTGATAGGGCAATTATTGTGAAAGAAAACTGCTAGATGATATTAACCCCCTTGGGTGTGATTGTGAAAAAATATAGCATAACTACAGGCTTTAGTGGCAGACTTATATCGCTGTATTAGAATATTCGACTGAATAACAAAGGAATCCAAGCTTAATCTCTTTGGGCTGAATTCCCCTGAAGCTTGCTTCGCAAGTTGTCAGATTCCAAAGAGAGATACACCCGCAGCTTGCTGCGGGGTATCTCATTACTATAATGGAATAGGTTTATCACCAGCCGGCGGCCGGCGGGCAGAACGCCTGCAGGGCCACTTCCGGCTCCAGGCGCAGGGCGCGCTCCCGCTCGGCTCTGGATTCCGCCTGCCGTCCCAGCCCCTCCAGCGCCAGGGCCCGGCGGAAAGAGCGCAGCGCCTCGCGGTTCACCTGTTCGCCGTGACCATGCGCCCCGGCCTGCTCCGCCACTTCCTTCGTCTCTCCCAGCGCGGCCAGCATCCGCTCGAACACCTGCCGGGCCTCACCCTGGCGGCCCAGTTTCTCCAGCGCCTTGCCCCGGTAGTAGCTGAAAGCATCGCCGGGGCTGGGCTCCTCGGCCGCGGTCAGCTCGAACGCCTCCCGCGCCTCTTTTCCACGGCCCAGGGCCTCCAGCGCCAGGCCGAGCTGGAAGCGGTTGCGGGCGTGGATCGCCCCCGGCTGCTCCTTGACCTCCAGGTTGTCCGGGTACTCCAGCGACTTCCGGTAAAACTCCAGGGCCCGGGCGAAGTCTCTGGCCGCGAACGCCTGGTCGCCCTGGCGCAGGTTGGCCTCCACCCAGTAACGGTGGATGCTGTAGCCGCCCTCCCAGCAGTGGAAACGGTGGCCCTCCAACGCGGCCAGCGCCTGCTCGTTGCGGCCGAGCTGGAGCTGGAGCGAGACCAGCCGCAGCATCAGCGGGTCGCTCTGGTCCACCAGCTCGCGATGCTGCTCCAGCCGGGCCAGGCGTTCCTCCCGCGGCGTCTCCAGGTCGGTGTCGACCATGTCCAGCTCCAGCAGCGGCACCCCGGACTCGCGTTCGAGGGCCACCGCCGCCTCATAGCTGGCGCGGGCCTCTTTCAGCTCGCCCCGCTGGGCCAGGGCATAGCCCAGGTTGCGCCGGCTGGCGGCATCGCGGGGGTCCAGGCGCACCGCCTCGCGCCAGGCGGCGATCGCCTGCTCCTGCCTGCCCCGGCTGCAAAGGATCAGTCCCAGCAGCGCCCGGGCGCGGGGGTCATCCGGCGCGGTCGCGGCGGCCCACTCCAGGGCCGCCAGGTCCTCCAGCCGGCTGGGGAAACAGTAATCGGCCGAAACCTGCCGGGCGCGGGCCAGATAGGCGGCGGCCTCGGCCTGCCGGCCCAGCAGATGCAGGCTCCGGGCGGCGTGATAGCAGACCAGCGGGTCGGGCGCGGTCACCAGCTCCAGCACCGCGACCGCCTCCGCGTAGCGGCCGCAGGCGGCGTACTGGTGGGCCAGCTCCAGGTGATTGTAGCTGTCCCCGCGGCTGACCAGCAGCAGGGTGTCCCTCAAGGAGGAAGCTCGGGCGGGCTGGTCCATCCCCTCCAGCGCCCGGGCGGCCTCGGAGATCGCCAGCAGCTCCAGCGGGTCGGCGGCCTGGACCCTTCGCGAGGCGGCCAGGGCCTCGGCGTGGCGGCCCAGCCGGTTGAGGATCAGGGCCTTGACCGCACCGGCCCGCGAGTTGTCGCCATTGCCGCGCAAGGAGCGTCCGGCGTGCTCCAGCGCTTTTTCCCAGTCCCCGCGACGGCCGGCGAGGCGGGCCAGCTCGTATTGGGCGGCGGCGTAGAAGGCAAAATCATAGCTGGCCCGGTTCAGTTCCTTCTCGGCCGCGGCCGGGTTTTCCTGTCCCAGCAGGGCCAGCCCCAGGTGGTAGCGGGCCCGGCCGGAAGCCTGGTCGCGCTCCAGGGCCTTTGACAACAGGCCGGCGCTGGCGGCCCACTCCCCGCGCTTGAGGCGCCAGATCCCCAGCGCGGTGTTGCAGCGGCTGTCGCCGGGGTCGCGGCGCAGGGCCTCGCGGTAGTACTCCACCGCCTGTTCCGTCTCCCGGAAGCGCTCCAGGTTGTCGCCGATGAAGTAGAGCCGCTCCTGCTCGGCGACTTCCGCCGGGGCGGGGAATGGCGGCTCGGGCGCGGGCAGAATGGTGTCCTCAGCCGAGGGCCGGTGGCTGAAGGCCAGCAGGGTGTCCCCGCCGGCCGCGAGCACCACCGCCCGCAACTGGTGCAGCGCCGCGCCCTTGGGAGCAGGGACCGCGAGGATCACCGGGCGGGCCGGACCGGCCTCATAGCTCCGGCGGAAGAACTCCCCGGATGGCCCCAGCAGGACCACCTGCGCCCCGGGCTGCTCGCCGGTCGGCGACCAGCCGAACCGGACCTGGCCTTTTTCCAGGTCGAGCGCCAGCACTCCCTCCAGGTTGGCGTAGTGCCAGAAGCCGATTTCCCGCACCGGCATCCAGAAATGGCTGAAAGTCTTGGTTTCGCCCGGCTGGAGCCAGAGGTAGTCCGGCTGGTTGTCGGAGTAGGCCCCGGCCTGGGGTTCCACCAGCGGGGCATCGTGGTCGGTGAGCACGGTTTCCCAGAGCCGCCCGGCCGGGGAGGTGCCGCAGTACCAGAGCTTCTTGCCGCGCACGATACGGTGGTCGGCGACATGGGCCATCCCGCCCTGCTCCTCCGGGGACCAGCTGCCCATGAAGTCATCCTCGGAGTCGTCAATGAAATAGCTGGTGCCCGCCGGGGGCGTTTTTCCACGCCGCAGGTCCTGGCCCTCGTTCATCGGCCAGTGGTAATACTCGTGCTTGCCATGCCCGGTGGCGATCTTGCCCGGGATCACCGCGCTGAACTCGGCGGAGCCCGCGCACCGCGGCATCGGCCCAGTAGAGGAAAGACTGGGCGTAGCGGGGTGGGATTGTACAGCCGCACTTTCGTTTCGATGTAGTTCGGCCCGGGATGGAGCAGTGTTGCCCACTGCCCAGCGCATGCCGCAGGTGCGCTCGATCTCCCCGGTCCAGACCGTTTTCGAGCCGTCCGGGTTCTCGGTCACCCGGTAGTCCACCGCCGGAAACCGCTGGGCCGGTGGCCGTGGGGGAAATTCCACTCGATCCCGCCGGAGATCCAGGCCCCGGCCATCCCCACCAGCGCGGGCTTGATCGTCCGCTGGTCGTACAGGAACTGGTAGCCGCGGGTCTTGTCCTAGGCCCCGTGCAGCCTGCCGCCGATCTCCGGCAGCACCAGCGCCTTGACATACTCGTTCTCCAGCCACAGCGCCCGGTAGCTGCGGTCGGCCCGGTCATCGGTCAGCCGGTCGAACAGCGGGTAGGGATAGATCCGGCCGAACCGGGCCTGGAAGAACGGCAGCGGCTCGGGACGGCCGATCCGGTAGGTGGGCAGGCTCAGCGCCTCCTCGCGGATGGTCACCTCCGCCGGCGCGGCGCCGCAGCAGACTGCCAGCGCCAGGATCGACAGCATTATCGCTCTGTTCATGAGTCCTCCTCGCTTCAGGGGCATGCGCGGGATCAGTGGATTCGATCTGAAGGTAATTTCGCCTCCCGCGGCCCGCCAGTCAAAGAAAATGCGCAGCCCGAGAATTTCCTTGATAATATTGTCCATATTCTCCAATGTTTAAAGCTGTCCCGGCCAACATGAAACGCGCCGGCGGCGACAATCCTGTTTTACAGTTTCCTTTTCTTCCGGAGGCACCGTTCCATGAAAAACCCGGTCCGCCTGCGCCACCTGCTGTCCCTGCTCCTGCTGTCGGCCCTGGTGCTCGCCTGCGGGAAGCAGGAAGCGAAATTTCCCTACCGCTGGGTCTATGCCTCGAGCGGCCTGCGGGACCAGGACCAGCTCAACGATGTCAAGCAGGTGGTGCTGACCGCCGCCGAGCACGGGGTCAACGGCATCCTGCTCTCGGCCGGGATCGATGCGATCGAGCTCCGGGATCAGAGCTACCTCGACAACCTCAAGGAACTCAAGCGCTACTGCGATTCGCTGGGAGTGGAGATCATCCCCTCGGTCTTCTCCACCGGCTACGGCGGCACCTTCAAGGCCTTCAACCCCAATCTGGCGGAAGGGCTGCCGGTGCGGGATGCCCGGTTCGTGGTCAAGGGGGCCCAGGCGACCCTGGTCCAGGACCACGAAACCGGCCTGACCAACGCCGGATTCGAGGAGTTCGGCCAGGATGGGATCCCGGCCGGATTCAAGTTCGAGGGCGCGGCCGGCCGCTGCATCTTCCCGGACAACGAAATCAAGTACGCCGGCCAGGCCAGCCTGCGTTTCGAGAACTTCCAGGATGCCCAGGAGGCCGACTGCCGGGTCACCCAGGAGATCACGGTGGTCCCGGACCGCAACTACCGCCTGACCTGCTGGATCAGGGCGGAGGGCCTCGATCCCTCCCAGCCGTTCGGCTCGGGCAATGTCCGGGTGCGGGCGGTGGCCCCGGACGGTCGGCCGCTGGAGTGGACCAACATCAACGCCGAGGCCGGGAGCGACTGGTTCCAGGCCCGGCTCGGTTTCAACTCCCGGGGCTATGACCGCGCGGTGATCGAGGTCGCGGCGGCCGAGGGCAATGCCGGGAAAGTCTGGGTCGATGAGCTGGAAGTGGCGGAAGAGGGCCTGGTCAATGTCCTGCGCCGTCCGGGCACCCCGCTGCGGGTGCGCGGCGCCGAGAGCGGGATCGAGTATCTCGAGGGCCAGGACTATGACCCGGTCGCCGATCCGCAGCTGAGCTACCGCTACGATCACCCGGCCCCGCCGATCGTGATCCCCGCCGGCAGCCGGATCAAGGAGGGCGAGGAGCTGCGGGTGAGCTGGTACCACCCGATCCCGGTCTATGACGGCCAGGTGGCGATCTGTTTCAGCGAGCCCGAGATCTTCGAGATCTGGCAGCGCTCGGTCAAGCTGATGCACGAGGCGATCGCCCCGAAGACCTACTTCCTGCACATGGATGAGCAGCGCGCCGGCGGCACCTGCGAGGTCTGCAAGGCCCGCGGGATCAGTGTCGCCCAGATGTTCGGCGAGGCGGTGACCAAGGCTTACCAGGAGATCAAGGCGGTCAACCCCGCGGCCGAGGTCGCGATCTGGAGCGACATGCTCGACCCCAACCACAACGCCCGCCAGGATCGGCCCTATTACTATCACGTGGATGAGAGCTTCTACGGCTCCTGGGAGTATGTCCCGAAAGATCTGATTGTCGCCTGCTGGTGGCACGAGAAGCGCGATACCAGCCTGGCGTTCTTCGATTCGCTGGGGATGCGCACGATCGGCGCCTCGTACTACGATGGCGATGACCTGGAGAACATCACCGACTGGATCGGTTCGCTGGAGCAGACCCCCAACGCCAAGGGGATCATCTACACCACCTGGCTGCACAAGTACGACCTGCTGGATGACTACGGCGACCTGGTCACCCAGCGCTGGGGCAAGCTGTAATACCGCTGATTGTTCCGGGGGAGGGAGGAACCCTTTTTCAAAAGGGTTCCTCCCTCCCCCGGACCCCCTTCCACCTCCCCAAACTCTTTCGAAAGTTTCACGCGGGATAATGGGCTGTTGCCGGAAATGGGTTGGATTAGTTCGCCATCAGGCCCGGAGCCAAGCGGCACAACCTTTTTGCTACCCCCAAATGCCGTTCAGTGGCGGCTTTGAAATCCCCCTTAACAAGGGTTCGTCCGGGAATTTCGGGACAATCAGAGCGAATCCGCCCGGGCGGCCAGGTGCTCCAGCACCTGACGGGCGATCAGCCGGTGGCCATCGGGATTGAAGTGCACCCGATCCAGGGAGTAGAAGCGGTCCCGCTCCGGAGTCTCGATCGCGGCCGCCAGGTCCAGCCAGCCGGTGCCCAGCGAATCCCGCAACTCCGGCAGGATCACGTTGAACTGCCGCAGCACTCCCAGGTTCGGCTCTTTTAGCTCCGGACCCTCGGCGTAGCTCATCAGCACCACCTCGCCGCCGACCGCGCGCAGGGTCGCGACAATCTGCGCCATGTTCTCACGATATTTTTCCGGGATCACCGCCGGCTGCGGGCGGCCGTAATGGCTGGCATCATTGCCGCCGAGCATCACATAGGTGAGCTGCGGGTGCTTGGAGGCCAAGTCCCGCTCGAGTCGGGCCAGGGCCTCGCCGGAGTCATCCCCGCCCTTGCCGGCGTTCACCACCTCGATCCCCGGGTTGACCTCCTTCAGCACCGCGGCGACAATGTCCGGGAATGGGGCCGGGGTGCTCCAGTGGATGCGGTCCATGTGCGAGTCGCCCAGGAAGCCGAGCTTCATGGACGGCAGAGCGGCCAGCCTGGGCCGAAGCTTGCGCGAACCAGGCTTCCGTCAGCAGCGGCGCGGCGACAGTGTCCGGGGTGACCTGGCCGTTGCGCCGGGCGGCCCAGGAATCGAGGCGGACCATGGTCAGGTAGCACTTGAACGCGCTGGTCTCGTAAGGCATGGTCCGGATGCGGGGGCTGAGCTCCCCGGCGATCGCCTGCAGGCGCTCCGGGCCGGCGCCCTCCAGCCCCAGGTCGCGCAGGGTGAGCGGGACCTCCAGCGCCAGCAGGAACGGCACGAACTGCTGCATCACGGTCCCATCGCGCGCCTCCTCCAGGTTGAGCTGGAACGCCGCGGCATAGCCCCGCAACGCCTCACGCTCCAGCCCCTGGCCCTCCGGCAGCCCGGCGAACACCGCCTCGACCTCGGCCGCGGGCTCGCCCGCCGTGACCGGGACCTCCAGCGCCGCGGCGGCGCAGGAGAGCTCCGCGAGCAGGGCCGCGCAGTCGCCCCCGCCAGCGGCGACATACCCGCGCACACCGGCCGGGTCCAGGGCCACCGCCGCCAGCCAGAGGCTTTCGGCCCGGGCGGGCTCGCCCTCCAGCTTCGCGCGCCTGTTCCAGCGCCTGATGCTCCAGGCTCAGCACCTTGAGCGCGGCCTCGATCAGCGCCTCGCGACGGGAAGCGGGACTGTCGCCGGAGGAGCAGGCGGCGAGCAGCGCCAGGCCGATCAGTGCGCCGCTGCTAATCAGGAATCCGGATCTCATGCTTTTTCCCCTCGAAAGTGATTTCCAGCCGGTGCCGGTCGGTGCGAACGGTGATTGGCTGTGGGGAGGGCAGGCGATCTTTCGTGCCCTCGACAAACGCGACCACCGGGAAATTGGCGGGCACCGGGATGCTGCTGCGCCAGTACGGGAAAGCGCCCCGGCCGCCGAAATTGTGGGAGTGGCCCCAGCCCGGGCGCGGCTCGACCAGCTCGAAAGCGAGGGTCCCGGCCGGTCCCTGCAGCAGGCGGAACGCCGAGTGATACTGCCCGCCGTGGAGGGTGAGTTCGCTGTCGGAGCTGTCGGCCCGGGGCTGCTCGCCATGCGGCACGCTGATCCCGTAGCCGCCCAGGTACAGGTAGTGCGGACGGGCGCTGTTGTGCCAGAAGACATGCACCTCGCCGCCCTCGCCGATCAGGGTGTGGGTGGTCACCTCGCCGAGGTCGTAGTAGTCCGCATAGGCGGTGTCCTCTTTGGCCCAGGCGATCTCCTCGCGGCTCACCAGATGGTCCTCTGTCACCAGCAGGGCCCGCGGCCGCTCGCGGAAATGCCAATGGCGGCCATCCAGCGCGGTGCCGGTGCGGCCCGCTCCCAGGTCGGGGCCGCCCTCCCCGGCGCAGGCCCAGCCCAGGAAACTGGAATAGGCGTGCTGGCAGTACTTGACCCCGCGCTGCCAGGCGCCCCAGTGGCTGAAGGTCTGGCCGGCCGGGAACAGCCGGGCCTCGCCATCGATCGCGCTCACCTTGAGCAGCATTTCCTGCTCGGGCAGCACCACCCGGCCGCCCTGCCGGTCGGCGGGCATCGGCAGCTCGGGAGCGGTCCAGAAGGGATGCTCGGGCGGAATCGCCAGGCAGATCAGCCCCTGGGCCGCCCAGTAGGGCGCTCCCCGGTCGATGTAGGGCTCGGCCACCACCGAGTTGGGGCCATGGTAGCCCGGCTCCAGCAGGCCGTTCTCGCTCAGCGCCCCGTGCTCCCAGAAATACTTGAGGCACCCCGAGGCGATCCGTCGCGCCTGGCCCGGCGGCAGGGTCGAGGCCTCGCTCAGCACCGGCCAGCCGATCGCCGCCAGCAGCGCGAACCGGTAGGTGGTGGAGCGGCCCCAGGCGATCGGCCCGCCATCGCGTCCGAAGAGATAAGGCAGGCTCTCCATGAACTGCGCGGTGGTTTGTCGCACCCTTCCGCCGAACTGCTCATTCCACTGGCGGTCGAAATGGATCAACTGGTTGTTGTAGAGCTGGAAGCCCCACAGGTTGTAGAGGTCGAAACTGCGGTTGCCGCCATCGAAAAACCAGCCATCCCCGCGGTGCCAGTCCAGCAGCCGTTCGAACATCGGTCGAGAGGAAAGCGCGGTTGTCCTCCCGTCCCGCGCGGGCCAGCACCGGGACCGCCGCCAGGTGAAAATACCAGTGGTTGCAGTCATAGGCGAAGGTGTGCACCAGGTCCTGGAAATAGGCCAGCACGTTTTCCTGTTGCGCCGGGCTGAGCGGCTCCCAGAAGAACTGCGGCGAGAGCAGGATCGAGGTGGCCAGGTTGGTGCCGAAGACATCATATTTCGGGTGCGGGCCCCAGTAGTGAGGGCTTTTCGGGTCGGTGCCGCGGATGATTTCCTTGAGGTAGGGCGCGGTGATCGAGCCCTCCCAGCCGGGGACCCGGTCGCTGCCGGTGGCGACGGTGTAGATCGCGACCATGGTCAGGCTGCGGTCGAACGCCTCGCGGGAGCCGGTGACATCGAAGAGCTGAACGAAATGGCCGCGCTCGGAGGGGACCCCTTTCAGCTCCGGCATCCCGCTCTTCTGGTTGAAATAGGGCATGATCCCGGCGATCAGCTTGCCGGTGATCTCGATCCAGTGCTCGCGGGTGTAGCCGGTGTAAGGGCTCGCAATCCGGTTTTCCGGGGTCGCGAGCACCGCCGCGGGCTGGATCGCATCGCCCCGGCCGGCAGTTGCGGCCCGGACGACCGGGGCCAGGGCCAGGCCGAGGATCGCGAGCGACAGCGCCAGGGCCGGCCCGGCCGGGATGGTCATCAACGCAAGTCTCATTGTCCCTCCAGCACAGGAACTCCAAGTCCGTGGGTGTCCGCTCATTGCCCGTTGCCTTGCGCCAGCGGGACGCCATCCACCGTCACAGTCAGCCGGCGCGCGCCGCAGTCCAGGCTGACCCCGTAACTGCGGCCATCCAGTTTCCAGGAGAGCTGCTGCACCGCGCCCGCGCTGACCGCGGCCAGCGCCTCCGGAGCCTTGGCCTCGCCATGGCGCGGGTGGAGCAGGGCCAGCACCCAGCCCTCGCCGGCCGCATCCAGCCGGGGCCGGGCGACCACCCGCCGGGTCTCGGGGAGGCTGCGGTCCGGCCGCAGCACCTCCCAGCGGTCGACTGTCCAGTCCTCCAGCAGCGTTTTCGGCGCGAAGAAATCCAGGTCCAGCCGGGCCTGGTCGAGCGCGGCGCTCAAGCCCCCGGCGCGCTGTTCGATCGCGGCCTGGGGGTCCAGGTGCAGCAGCCACTCGGCCGAGGGCTCCGGGGCCTCGACTGTCGCGCTGAAAGCGGTCATGCGGATCAGCCTGCCCTGGGGGACCATCGGCTCGGCCCGGAAGGCGATCCGGCTGCCCGGCTTGAGGGCCACCTCCGGGGTGATCAGCAGGTGGTTGTCCACATCCGGGGTGTTGTTGGCGAACTCCAGCACCACCTGGCCATCGACCAGGATCGCGTACTTGCCCTGCCCGGGGTGGTTGTCCAGCAGGTTGGCGGTGATCGTGTAGTTGCCGTCCGGTCCGGCGAACGCGGTCCAGGCCTCGCCGCCGGAGCCCTCGGAGGCGCCGACGACATACTCCTCGGAGCTGTGGGTCAGGCCCCCCTCCGGCGTGAGGGTGATCGAGGGATAGCTGTAGAGCACCCCCTTCGCCCCGAGTTTCACCCGGTCGGCCACCAGCAGCAGGTCCGGACGCAGGAACACCAGGTGGCGCTCCCACAGCTCCAGCCCCAGGGCCGGGTGATAGGCGCGGGTGACATCCCCCACCACGTAATCATACTGCGGGTGGCTCTCGGCATGGACGATCTGCGGGTAGTGGCGGTAGTGGAGGGCTTCGGCCACTCCGAACCACTGGACATCCTCGCCGAGCTGGCCCCGGCCCTTGAACAGCATGCTGTTGTGGTTGGCGGTGCGCTTGAAGTGGGTGTAGAGCGGGTCGATCGCCAGGTAACGGCCCTCGGCGAAGAGCTGGAAGCTGCCCTGGTCCGGGTGCTGGTGGTTGGTGCCCCAGTCCCATTCGGCGGTGAGGGATTGGGCCTTGCCCATGAATGGCCCGCACTTGAAACCGACCAGCAGCGCCTGGGGGTCATCCCAGGCCGAGCGCATCATCACCTGCTCATTGTCGGTAAAGTGCCAGAACAGCGGGAAATCCGCCGGCGCGGCCGCGGGCACCGCGGGATCGTACCAGAGGATCGGCCAGAAAGCGGCCGATGCCATCCCCGTATCCGGCAGCTCGATCAGGAAACGGCCCAGCCACTGGGCCTGGGAGTCGCCGTAGCGGGCGGCGGCCAGGAACAGTTGCGGCTCGGGGCCATGCCAGCCGGCATGGCGCGGGGCATCGCCGAAAGTCATGGTCCATTCCGGCTCGGTGGGGGCCGGGACCAGGCTGTGCAGGAACCAGGCGGGCATGTTCTTCAGGGCCGGATTGTCGTAGCGGTCCTGGCCCAGCAGCAGGCGCGACAGCTCGGCGAAACGCAGCAGATACTCGAAGTCGTAACCGCCGTAGCTGATCCCCTCCAGCGAGGTGCCATCAGTCGGCAGCACGGCGAAGGTCTGGTCGAAGAAGCCCTCGCAGAGCGTGAGCCACTGGCCGGCCTCGGGGTCCTCGCCATAGAGCGCGGCGGCGGCGAACGCCAGCCCGCAGTAGTTGGAGACCGCGTGGTTCTGGAAGTACTGGTTGTGGTACCAGACACGGTGCACCGCGATCCGCTCATACTGGCCCCGCGCCTCGCGGGAGAGGCGGTCGAAGACCTCCCGGCGCTCATCGCGGCTCAGCTCGGGATAAAGCCAGTCGTAGGCCAGGGCCATCCCCTGCAGCAGGTGGCCGTGCACCAGGTCATTGAGCGGGTCCCACTCCGGGGCGTGGGCCAGGGCCAGCAGTTGCCGCTTGGCCGCGGCCAGGTGCTCCGGGTCGCCGGTGAGCAGGGCGGTGAAGGCCAGCTGGGGGGCCAGGTCGGCGTGGCCGCGGTCCAGTTCCCCCTCGATCGAATCTTTCGCCCGTTCGAGCTTGCCCGGCAGGTCCTGGAGATAGCGTTCCCAGAGCCACTGATGGCTGCCCGCGATCCGGCTTTTCAGCTCCGGCAGCGACTCAGCGGTCAGCAGCAGCCGCGGATGGGTCCGACTGGCCGCCTCCAGCGCCGCCCAGCGCTCGGGAGCGGCGCCCCCGGCCGACTCGGGGCCGGAACCCCGGCAGGACAAAATGAGCGTTAGCGGGAGCAGGCACAGGACAGCCATACGCTTGAGGTCCATTGACAGCCTCCATCGGCAAGGGTTGGCCAGGATGGCCGGGGCAGCCGGAATCTACTCGCTTCGCTCCTCGCGATGCTACGCGTTTCACTCCTTGCTGCGCTCCGCGCCCTCCCGCACCAGGTGCTCGAAAATCCGCATCGCCAGCATTTCATGGGCCCGCGGGCTGTAATGGATCATGTCCGCCGCGAACATCCGGCGGGGCTCGTTTTCGGCGAACATCCCGGCGGCATCGATCCAGCCGGTGCCGAGCGAGTCGCGCAACTCGACCAGCTCCGCGTTCATCGCCTGGAGCACCTCGTACTCCCGTTCGCCGAACTCCGGGATCCGCGGGTAGGAGAGCAGCACCACCCGGCTGCCGACCTGCCCCAGGCGGGTCACCATCTCGGCGATGTTGGCGCGGAACTGCTCCGGGCTGACAGTGGAGTGGTCACGGCCCCAGAAAGCGCTGTCATTGCCGCCGAACAGGATGAAAGTCAGGTCCGGCTGCTTGGCCAGCAGGTCCGGCTCGATCCGGGCCAGCCCATCGTTGGTGTCATCCCCGCCGATTCCGGCGTTGATTACGCTCACTTGCGGGTTGATTTCGGCGAACACCGCCCGCACCAGCTCCGGGTAGTGGGCCGGGGAGGACCAGTGGCGCTGGTCGGTCTGGGAGTCGCCGAAAAAGGCCAGGGTCAGGCTGTCGAGCCCGGCCAGCGGCTCGCGCAGGGCCTGGAACTCGGGGGTCGTCATCAGCTTGGCGGCCATGCCGGCCGGGTCCTGCTGGGCCCCGAACCGGGAGCCGACATCGCTCATGCGCTGCATCGCGATCAGGAAATCCTCGGTTTCGGTCGGGTAGGGCTGCTCCAAGGTGCGCTCGGCGGCCTGGGCGGCCAGCTCCTGCAGGCGGCCCTCCGGGGCCTCCTCCAGCCCCAGGTCGCGGTAGGTGACCGGCACTCCCAGCTTCAGCATGAACTCGATGAACATCAGCCGCAGCGGCAGCTCGCGCCGTCCCTCCAGCATCACCTGGAACGCCGCCCCATAGCCGTCGATCAGCCGGCCGGTCTCAGCCATGCTGCGCGGGGCGCTGCGCAGCACATAAGTGATCGCGGCGGCGGGGTCCCGGTCCTCCTGCGGGTCATCCAGGGCGGCGGCGGCCGCGAGGAAGGGGTCGATCAGGCTGTCGCAGGCGGAGGAGTCGGTCTCGGCATACTGGCCCAGGCACTCCCGGGGGATGTGGAGAATCAGGCCCGCCATCAGGCTGTCGGCCAGTTGCAGCTCCGGGGCGACCGCGGTCGAATCGGCAGCATGGGCCTGCTGCTCCAGGCGCACCACTTTCAGGATCGCGGCGGTGAGGGCTTCGGGGCCGCGGGCGAACTCGGCGGGCTTGCTTCCGCAGCCGGCCAGCAGGATCAGGACGAGCAGCGCGGACAGGGCTGTCAGCTTGTGCATCGGATCGTTTCCTCGTTAAGGATCAGTGATTTGCCGGCGGTGTCCCGGCGCTCTCGAAATCCAGGCCGGAGAGGCTGTGGTCTTTCAGTTCCACCTCGCGCGACTGGCCGGAAACAGCCAGCCACAGCGAATAGCCGCCGGGGGTCAGCCCGGCGAAAGTATAGCGCCCGCGGTGGTCGGTGATCCGGGTGAGCTTGCCGTCGGGGGTGTCCAGGGTGAGCTCCGCCCCCGCCGCGGGCATCCCTGCGCGGTCCAGCACCCGGCCGGAGAGCGAGTAGCTCACCCCCGGCCCGGTCAGGGTGTAGAGCCCCACGCCCGATGGGTCGAACGAGGCCCGGTAGCCGCCGAACGCGACCGCGATCCGTCCTTCCGGCCCCGCGACCAGCTCCGGCCGGGCGCTTTCCGCGCTCCCGGCGCCGAGGACAGTCAGGAAGCGCACGGTGTCGGCGCGGGGGGCGGTCAGCTCCAGCCGCCAGGCCCGGTCGACCTGGTCGTTGTAGGCGGGGATGGTCTCCCAGTTGTTCCCGCCATAGGCGAAGGTCTGGCCCGGGCCGCCGGCCACTCCGACTTCGGTCCCCTGCGGCAGCAGGCTCCAGAGCGAGAGCTGCCCGGCCGCCGCCCCGCCCTCCCTTCGCTCCAGCGCGGTGGGAGTGTGAAAGTGCAAGGTTTTGCTCCAATCCGGGTTGCCGGCCACCACCAGGTCGTAGACCACCACCCAGCCGGGCTTGACAAACAGCAGCTCGCGGCGCCAGCGCGGGACTTTGCCCGGGCGGTAGGCAGGCCCCGCCTCCCCGGCGGCGAAGCTGTGGGAGGGGTCGGCTCGGAACTCGACAATTTTCCCGGTGGCCCGCATCTCCCGCTGGGCGCGCCACTCGGCCACTGTCGAGGGCTTGTGGGTCCAGTTCTGCACCACCTGGCCGCCATCATTGGCCGGCTCCGGGACCGCTTCCGGCCCGTGGAACCGCTCCTCGGGGTCGAGGACAGTCAGGCAGTTGTGGCTGATGGTGCGGATGCGCCAGTTGACATAGTGGCCGTGCACCTCGCCATCGTAGACCCCCGGCTCGATCAGCAGCGGCTCGCCCGCCCGCCAGAGGGTGAGCGAGCCCTGGGCGGCGTGCTGGTGATAGGTGTACCAGGGGCCGCAATGGAAGCTGAGCCAGGTGGCATCCGGCTCCCAGGAGGAGCGCATTTGCGCCAGGCCGAGGCCGGGGACCAGGTAGTCGGTGGGAGTTTCGTCCGGCGGGGCGCTCGCCACCGCGGGAGCGGCGTAGAGGAACTCCCACCAGGCCGGGGCGCGCACGCTGTCGGCGAAAGTGTCGACCCACCAGGAGGCCAATCCCGACTGCAGCTCGCCCTCGAGGAACAGCATCATCTGGCGGTCATGGGGCATCACGAACGGCCAGTCGTTGTCCTCGTAGCCGTTGATGAAGCTGCCATCGGGTCCGGTGCCGTGCAGCATCCAGTCCAGCTTGTCCCGCCAGAAGGCGCTTCCCGTGAGATGGTCCCCCAGCCCGCAGGAGCGCCAGGCCAGCAGCAGCTCCAGGGCGTAGAGCGAGCCGTGGCGGTCATAGTCGTAGCCTTCCGGCCAGCCGCCGCCATCGCCGGCCCGGCCCTCCATGTCGGCGGCCGGGTAGCCATCGCCGAGCAGCTCCAGCAGCTCGCGCAGCTCGCGCTCCACCAAAGGCTGCAGCGCCCGGGCGCCCTCGAGCTCCTCCCAGGCGGCGAGCATGACCAGCCCCTGGCCCATGTTGCGGCCGCGGCACATGTTGTGGGAGGCGTTGGGGATCTGGTAGCGCCGGTTCAGCCCCTCGGCCGACTCCACCAGCCGGCGGGCGATGATCCGGCGCTCGGCGGGGGTGAAGGCGGCCCAGGCCCAGTCGTAAGCGAGGCAGCGCTCCTGCAGCGGGCCATAGCTGCCGCCGGTCTGCTCCAGTGCCTGGCGGATCGCCGGCAGGCCGGTGCTGTCGCCGGTGAGCAGGAACACCAGCGCCCGGTCCGGCAAGGATTTGCCCTCCAGCACCCGTTGCCAGAGCGTGTCATAGCCGGGCGCGACCAGACGCGCCTTGAGCGAATCCACCCCGGGCGCCCGGCCCTGGCTGTCGCCGGAGCGCAGGTAGAGCCGGGGATGCTCCGGCAGTTCGAGCCCCCGGGCCGGGACGATCCCCGCCAACACCAGCCCGGCCGCGACCAGCACTGTCCGCGCGATGCGCTTCATCCTTCACCCCCCTCTGTCGCAGTGTGATCCTGACTCGCTGTCCGACATCCGGTGTCACATCAGAGAAAAGAACTTTTCCACGCAGGACACGCAGGACACGAAGAAAAGAACAAAGATAAATCAAGGATAACTTTCTTGAATCTTAGTGTCCTGCGTGGAAAATGTCTTCAGGGTTTTCCACCCTCCGGCCGGTTCAGGGCCGGGCGGCCGGCAGGAACAGGGTGAGGAGCGGCGACTGGTTTTTCAGCCGGAGCATCCATCCTGCCGGGTTTCAGTGCAGTCGGACCGATTCCTCGGTCATCATCAGGGCGACATTGGACAGCTGCAGCCGCAAGGCGGGGTCCTCCAGGCTGTCGGCCACCGCGGCCGGGCAGCTCCACAGGTAGAGCTGTCCTCCGGAGGCGATCGGCTCGGGGTTCACCACCCAGTAGTGCCCCGGGGCGACCCCCTCGAACGCCAGCCGTCCCGCCTCATCCGACTGCCCGGTGGACAGCGCGTGTTCCTCCAGCGCCTGGCGGAATTTTTCCAGCAGCTCCCCGCTGGTGGAGTAGTCGGCTTTCAGTTGCACCAGGCTGATCAGCACGTTGGGATCGGCATCCACCAGCAGGAAACGGGTGCCGGCCGGGAGCCGCAGCTCCGAGCCCTGGGGATCGAACTCGACCGCGATCCGGTGGCTGTCGCCGCCGCCGCAGGAGGCCGCCAGCGCGGCCAGAAGCAGGGCCAGGCCCAGCCGGCCCCGTACGGCCCGGCGAGCTTTCTTTCCGGAACAAGCCCTCGCTCTCGACATCGCTTCCCTCCGCGGTGATAAGCCTCGGCGCCCGCCCGGGGGCCTCGCCGGCCCTGCTGAAGAATTAGTGGTTCGAACAAACTTAAGATTTTGCTTGCCTGAACGCAAAAAAGAAATAACAAATAGACCCCGGGCCCGGAAACTGGCCCTCCCGGAAGCTGATTCCGCACGCCGAGCATCACCCTCACCCCGGCCAGGAGAGTCGAAAGATGGATGTCAGATGCAGGTTCGCCCCGCTGGTGATGGCCCTGGTCCTGGTGGCGTCGGCTGCCTGCCGGCAGGCGCCGCAGCCGGAGCCTTCCGCCACGCCCGGCGCGGCCGGGACCGAGGCCCGGGCGCAGGGCTGGCAGGTGATCGGCCCCGGCGGAGGCGGCGCCCAGTTCGAGCCGACCGTGAGCCCCCACGACCCGGCCAATGTCTTTGTCCGCTGCGACATGACCGGCGCCTATGTCACCGGCGATGCCGGCGAAAGCTGGAAAATGTTCAACCTGCGCACCGTCGTGCGTGATTTCGAATGGGACCCGGTCGATCCGCAGGTGGCCTACGCCTGCAACAGCGGCCTTTACCGCAGCGCCGACCGGGGCGGCTCCTGGGAGCTGGTTTACCCTGCGCCGGAGGATGTCACCGGGGAGACCATGAGCGGCGACCACGCCGGCCAGCGCTTCATCACCGGCGATGGGATGCCGGATGCGCAGATCGACCACGTGCTGGTCGAGCCCGAGGACAACCGGGTGCTCTACCTCGGCCTGGGCGGCAGCCGTCGCGGCGAGGGCGGGGGTTGCCGGCTGCTGGTGAGCGAGGACCGCGGGGCGAGCTGGCGCGAGGCGGCAACTGTACCCGGCGGCGGGGTGGAAGGCATCTTCCCGGGCAGTTGGGAGGGGGTGCGCGAGGCGGTGGTGGTGGTCACCGACCGGGCGGTGGCCCGGGTCTCGCTGGAGGATGGCCAGGTGGAGAGTCTGCCGCTTCCCGGCCAGCGGGTGCTCTCGGTCGATGGCGGCCGGGGCGAGTCCGGCCGGGCGCTGTACCTGCTGACCGAGCAGGGGCTGTTCCGCTCCGGGGACCTGGGACGTTCCTGGCAGCCGCTGGAGTCGGTGCGTGAGGCCGGGCTGGCCGGCAATGACCAGCCCCGCCTGCAGGCGGTCGCCGCCAGCCGCAACCATCCGGAGACAGTCTACCTGTCGGTGGGCGCCTACCCGGTGGAGCTGAACGGCCAGATCCAGACCAAGCGTGGGATCATGAAATCGGCCGATGGCGGCCAGAGCTGGCAGTGGGTGTTGGAGGTCTGCGGCGGCGAGGTGCTGGGCGACAATTTCCAGGGCGGCTGGCTGCTGCGTACTTTGGGCTGGCTGGGCAATCCCAGCTACCTGGGGGTCGGGCCCTCCAACCCCGAGGTCTGCTATGGCACCGACTCCGGCCGCACCTACCGCACCCTCGATGGGGGCAAAACCTGGCGGCAGGTGGTGAGCCGCGACCTGCCCGAGGGCGGCTTCACCAGCCGCGGGCTGGATGTCACCACCACCTATGGGGTCCACTTCGACCCCTACGACCGGGACCATTTCTTCATCACCTACACCGACATCGGGCTGTACCATACCTATAACGGCGGCAAGAGCTGGCACGCCTCGCTGGCCGGGATCCCGCGCCAGTGGCGCAACACCTGCTACTGGATGGAGTTCGACCCGGCGGTCAAGGGAAGGATCTGGTCGGTGTGGTCCAATGTCCACGACCTGCCGCGGCCGAAGATGCACCGCAGCGGGAACCTGGTCAACGGCAACCAGCAGGGCGGCGCGGCGGTCTCCACCGATGGCGGCCAGTGGTGGGAGCTGCTGCAGAAGGGTGCGATGACCAAGACCGACTATGCCGATCGCCAGGCCGACTACTCCGGCGGAATGCGCCTCGGCGCGGTGCCGACCCACATCGTCCTCGATCCGGACAGCCCGGTGGACTCGCGCACGCTCTATGTCTGCGACTACACGTTCGGGGTGTGGAAGTCCACCGATGGCGGCCGGACCTGGGCGGTGAAGAACCAGGGCCTCGCCGCCGACAACCTCAACTGCTGGCGGATCACCCGCCTGCCCTCGGGAAGGCTGATCCTGCTGGTGGCCCGGGGCGGGCTGGAGGGCCAGCCGCAGGAGCCCGGCCGGATGTATTATTTCCGATGACGGGGCCGAGCACTGGCAGGCGCTGGCGCTGCCGGAAGCGGGCTACCGCTCCCAACGACCTGGTCTACGACCCTTCCGACCCGCAGCGGCTGTACCTGTCCTGCTGGCCGTTGACAGTCGGCGCGGAGGAGGTGGGCGGCGGGCTGTTCCGCAGCGAGGATGGCGGGGTCACCTGGCGGCAGGTGTTCCGGGAAAAGACCATGTCTACGCCGCGGCGGTGGACCCGGCAGTACCCGCTACCATCTTGATCAACACCTTCGACAGCGCGGCGTTCCGCAGCGATGACCGCGGGGAAAGCTGGCAGCGGCTCAAGGGCTACAACTTCAAGTGGGGCCACCGCCCGGTGGTGGACCCCAACCGCCCGGGGATGCTGTTTCTGACGACCTTTGGCGGGAGTGTGTTCTATGGCCCGGCCCAGGGTGACCCGGATCATCCCGAGGAGGCGGTGAGCCTGCGGGAGCAGTGGTACTGGGGCCAGTAGGCTGCGACTGTCGGCCGCGATCAAACGCAAAGGGGCTGTCCTCTCGGGCGGCCTCTTTTGCGTCGTGCCGCCCGGGGATGGCTTCCCGCCCACCGGCGCGAGAATCAAGCCTTACACCCCCCGGTCCCGATGGTATCGGGACCGCCCCCCTCCAGGGGGGACTGTGCCCGCCCCGTCCTCACTCGGTGGTGGTCACCTTGCTCACCACCTCGAACTTTCCGGCCTCGAAGCCCCGCAGCCGGGCGACATGGTGCAGGAGCAGGTTCTGCGTCTGGCAGAGCGCCAGGGGGAACAGCCGCTCATCGCGGAAATCCGGGATCGGGACCACCCGCAGGTTGGGGTGCTCCGGCGGCTCGGCGGCCTGGGTCAGCAGCGCCACCCGGCTCCCGCGCGCGGCCATCTCCGCGGCCATCGCCAGCAGCAGGGCGGTGGTCTTGCCCAGCGGGGCCAGCACCACCGCCCGGTGGCCCTCGCCCAGCACCTCGTAGGGGCCGTGGCGGAAAGCGCCACCAGTGAAAGCCGCGGCCTTGGCGCGGGCGCCCTCCATGAAAGTCAGCGCCAGCTGGCGGGCGGAGGCCAGGGCCGGGCCCCGGGCGATGAAGTGCAGGCTCTCGGCGGGCTGGAGCAGCTCCGCCGCGGCGATGATCCGCTCCTCCGGGGCCGGCTGGGCCAGGTAGTCGGCCACCTCCCGCAGCCGGCCGGCGAGGCCCCCGGCCATCAGGTAGAGCAGGGCCAGGGTGTTGAGATAGGTCTTGTTGCTGATCGAGGCCTCGGCCCCGGCCCGCAGCGGCAGGAACAGGTCCGCCAGCCGGGCCATCGTGCTGCGCTCATCGTTGGCCAGCACCACCAACGGGGCCTGGCCCGCCAGCCGCTCGGCCAGCCTGCGGGTCTCGATGCTCTCGCCGGACTGGCTGATCAGCACGAACAGGGTCTCCGCCAGGGGCGCTTTGCCTGCCAGGTAATGCAGGTACTCGCCGGCATCGAACACCAGCACCGCCCGGCTGCTGCGGGTCAGCTCGGTCTGCACTGTCAGCGGCGCGATCTCGCTGGTGCCCATCCCGCAGAAGATCAGGGTGCGGCACTGCTCGAGCCGGTGTCGCCACTGGTCCAGCAGGGCCGCGCCCTCCCCCTGATAGAAGTCGAGCAATTCCCGCAGCGCCGCCGGGCACTGGGCCACCTCTTCCAGAAATCGGGTCATCGTTTCCACTCGGCTGATGGTTTGACGGTTGATGGGCTGGTCGGTTCCGATCGGGTCCACGGGGAACAGATAAGCCATTCGGCGCGGTTGGTCAAGGGGGGATGCCCGGCCGGCGAAGGATTTTCTCTTGGGGCGCGGCGATGCGTTGCGCATATTTAAAGGCGCCGCCCCGGCTCGGGCTGGGGCTCGTGGCCGCCCGCACCGCGGCCGGCCGGGCAGCCGGCTTGAAAACAACTACTATTGATCCGGGGGGAGGGAGCAAACCTTTTGAAAAAGGTTTTGCTCCCTCCCCCCGGACCCCCTACCCACTTTCCCAAACTTTTTCGAAAGTTTGACCGGCAGGGGGAATTGGCATTTCAGGATGGGGAACAGTCCTTTGCCTTTGACCCCCCAGCGCCCCTCCGGGGCGCTCCGCGGCAGCAACTGTCTGAGCCACGGCGGAGCAGCGGTTACACTGCTCAATATCCCATGGCTGACTCTATGGGAGGCAAGAACTCACTGGGCAGATGCGCGTCAGCGCTGCCCACCCTGATGGGTAGCGTTTCGATACCACGATTACCGGCGGCCAATTGAAGATCACCACCGGTGGGCGAGTTTTGCGCCGCACAGACTCTTGCTTCTTCTGGTCACAGAAGAAGATAAACATTACCAATCAATGAGTTAACTGCATAGCCAGGGATTTTCAGCCGGCAAGCCGAGATCAAGGTGATTCAGGCCCCGGCGGCCATCGATCTGTCGCGCCGACAGGCTTTCTGGCCAACTTTCTATCCGCAGAGCGTGGGAAAAACCAAGCGGAGATGTCGGCTTGACAATCGAAGCGCAAAGCTTGATGACTTTTCCCGGGAGAGCGGAAACCTGCGGGGAAGGTTTCATTCTTCCGTTCGGAGCAGGTGGCGTTGTTGTCAAATTGGGATCAGCGATCGCGAGGCCGGCATGACCACTGAACCAGTCCGCGGGCAGCAGCGCGCGGCCCTGCTGCTCTGCAGCGCCACCGGGCGCTACCCTCGCGGCGATGATCCCTGGGTGCGGGCGATGGTCGCGGCGGCGGACCATCTGGCGCGGGAAGGTTTCCGGCTGGTGGCCAGCACCGGCCTGCCCGCCTGGGAGCTGGCGGCATTCCTGGCCGGTGAGCGCGGGCTGGAGCTGGAACTGGTGGTCCCGGGGATGGAAGCCCCCGCTCGCGGCCGCGACCTGACGGCGGCCCTGGGGCTGGACCCCGGCCGGACCCGGCTGGAGTTCACCGGCCCGGGCGAGCCCCGGGAGCTGATGCTCCGGCGCGACCGCCTGGCCCTGGAGCGGGCGGAAGTGGTCTTCCCGATCGCCTTGCGCCCCGGCGGCAGGCTGGAGACCTTGCTAAAGGAGTGCCGGGACCGGGTGGAAGTGCGGGAGGAGTTCCGGGTCCCCTGGCCCCGGCGCAACTGGCGGCCGCGCTATGCGCTGGAGGGCGCGCGGCTCGATCCCGGATGGTCGGAGCAGGAGGAGGGCTGGCTGTTCCACTGGAGCGCGAGCCGGGCCGGTTGCTGGCCGGGCGAGCCGCCCGCGGCGTTTTACCGCGAGCTGCTGGCCTGTCCGGAGCGCTATGTGCGCGATGCCGCGGCCACCCTGGGAAAGATGCTGGCGGAGGGGCGGGTTCGCGGCTCCGGCTGGCGGATGCCCGGGGGTCGTGCCGCGGTGAGCCTCACCGCGCTGGACCCGGCCGGGGCGGTGCCACTCATGCGCTGGCGACAGCGCTGGCGCCGCTACACTTTCGAGCCGTTCGGATTGGCGATTCGGCGGGAGGCGGTCGAGCGGCTGGGGGGCGGACCGGTGGCTTACCTGGCGCCGGGGCAGCAGCCGCCGGCCGGCGCGGACCGGTTGTTCTTCCAGTCGGCGGGGCGGGTGGGGGACTGGGCCGCGGAACGGGAGTGGCGTCTGCCCGGCGACCTGCCGCTGGACCGGCTCGAGCCGGGGGAGCTGCTGGCGGTGGCGGCCGATCCGCCCTCGCTGGAAAAGTTGAGGCCGAAGCTGGACCACCGGGTCCGGCTCCGGCCGCTGTTCCGGGACCGCATCTGACAGTTGGGCCTGGCCGCCGCTAACGCTTCTGGTAGCGGCCCATCAGCTCGGACTGCTCCAGCACGTGGCCTTCCATCGCCTTGACCACCTGGGACTTGGTGGCCCCCGGAGCCAGCTCCAGCCTGGTGTCCAAGGCATAGAGACGGAAGAAATAGCGATGGGTGCCGCTGGGCGGGCAGGGGCCGCCATAGCCGAGCCTGCCCCAACTGTTGGTGCCCTGCAGTCCGCCGCCCGGCAACTGCTGCTCCACCGGGACCCCCTCCGGCAGGGAATCCTGCTCCGCCGGCAGGTTGTAGACCACCCAGTGCACCCAGGTCCCCATCGGGGCATCGGGGTCATCGAAGATCAGCGCGAAGCTCATGGTCAGCGCGGGAGCCCCGGACCACTTCACCGCCGGCGAGACATCCTGCCCCCGGCAGGTGTAACGGTCGGGGATCATTTCCGCGTGCTGAAACGCCGGGCTGGTAAGCTGTAAACTCATCTGCGGCCCCTTTGCTGGTGATTCTCCGGTGCTGGAATCGCACCCGGGTGCTAGCGTTATCGAAATAAAAAGAGTGACAGACCAACTCATCCAGCAAGCTGGTTGCCACCTGCGGGTGCTGTTGCGGCCAGGCATGGCGGACCTCCCGCCGGACCAGGCAGCCGGGCCTGAGACGCGGCGAAGCGTCAGGGTCTGTTCCTTATTATATTATGAAATCTGGTACCATCGCACAAGAGTGCAATTGCATGCGCAGTGTCGGCGCCCGGGCCGGAACAGCCGGGGGATCAGGAAATCGCTCCCTTGACAGATGCTGCGATCTTTATTAAAACTACGCATATTCATTACTTCAGCGGCAATTGCGGCGCGGGACATCGACTCGACTGCGGGGAGGAACGCCAGACATGGTCAGGATCGGAACGATCGCCCTCGGGCTGGCGCTCGCGCTGCTCGCTACGCTCCACGCTACGCTGCTATCGGCCACCGCCGCCGGCAAGGCGGCAACAGCCGACTCGGTGCAGGTCAGCTTCACCATCGACCAGGACCGGGCGATCTACGAGGACAGCGACTACGGCGAGGCGCCCCAGGTGGCGATCTGGCTCGAAAACCTGGAAAACGGCGAGAAACGCACGGTCTATGTCACCTGGCGCACCGCCACCGGCCGGTTCGCCGGGAAGGTGGACTGCCCGGTGTCCCTACCCTCCTGGGTCCGGGTCTGGCGCGAGGAGTCCGGGAAAGAAGGCCTGCCCAGCCCGCGCCAGGAGGCCCCGGAGGCGGTCACCCGGGCCACCGGCGATGAGCGGATCGAGGCCGGAGCGGTGCTGCCCCGCGGCGGGCGCTGGCGCTACTATATCGAGCTCAACGTGGCCGGGGATTTCAACGACACTTTCCCGGTGGAGAGCCCGACCGGCGTGCTGGACCGTCACGGCAACGGCCAGCCCTCGCTGGTCTGGTCCGGGGTGATCGCGGCCGAGCCGGGCGGCAGCTCGACTCCCGAGCCGCTGGGCCGCACCGAGCAGCACCAGTTCGCCGACAGCCTGACCGCCGACCTGTCCGGGATGGACAGCGCCCTGAAGGTTTTTACCGCGATCCGGGTCGCCTGCTTGGCCCGCTGAACCGATAACCCCAAGGAGAAATGATGAACGCATCCGGACTCAGCCGTCGAAGCTTCCTGGAAGCCTCGGCGGCCGGACTGACCCTGGCCCTGGCCCGCGGCCTGACCGCCGCCACTCCCGATCGGCCGGTGCGCCTGGGGATGATCGGCATGGGGTCGCGCGGGACAGTGCTGCTGCGCCTGGCGCTGATGAACGAGGGGCTGGAGATCCCCGCCCTCTGCGACATCGACCAGGACCATCTCGGCCGGGCCCAGCGCCTGGTGGAACGCGCCGGGGGCCCCAAGCCCGAGGGTTACTCCCGCGGCCCCGAGGACTGGAAACGGATGCTGGAGCGCCCGGACCTGGATGCGGTGGTCTGCGCCACTCC
The DNA here is from genome assembly GCA_963752515.1 of Candidatus Glassiibacteriota bacterium. GTDB lineage: Bacteria > Gemmatimonadota > Glassbacteria > GWA2-58-10 > GWA2-58-10 > CAVVYO01. Next base: position 509,895 of record CAVVYO010000003.1, read on the forward strand.
CAAAGAGTGGCACACCCCGATCATGGTCGGAGCGATGGAGGCCGGCAAGTACGCCGGCACCGAGGTCCCGGCCGCGGTAAGCCTCGAGGAGTGCTGGCAACTGGTGGAGACCAGCGAGCGCACCGGGGTGCCCTGCATGATGCTCGAAAACTATGTCTACTTCCGCAACGTGATGCTGGCGCTCAATATGCTGCGCCAGGGCCTGTTCGGCACGCTGATCCACTGCGAGGCCGGCTACCAGAAGGATGAGCGGCTGTTCCTGACCGATCCCGAGGGCCGGCTGCGCCAGGGGCTCGACCGTGAGCTGGGCAACCTCTATCCGACCCACGCCCTGGGCCCGATGGCGGTGCTGCTGGATGTCAACCGCGGGGACCGCTTCAGCTACCTGGTCTCGATGAGCACCGGCAATGCCGCCGGCCGCGATTTCCTGCGGGAGAAGTTCGGCGCGGACAATGCCGCGGACAAGCTCGCCGGCGGGGACATGAATGTCACCCTGCTGCGCACCGAGAAAGGCGGGGTGATCACCCTCTACTATGACACCCGCTGCGCCCGGCCCTGGGATGCGACACTCCGGATCCAGGGCTCGAAAGGGATTTTCATGGGCAGCATCGACAAACTCTACCTCGAGGGCCACAGCCCGCAGGCCGATGCCTGGGAGGATGCCGCGCCCTACTACGAAAAGTACGAGCACCCGCTGTGGAGAAAGTACGGCGACCGGCAGATCGCCTACGGCCGGGGGGTCTGCGATTTCCTGGCGCTGAACCGGTTCATCGAGGCCGCGCGCAAGAAAGCCCCGACCCCGCTGGATGTCTACGATGCCGCCGCCTGGAGCGCGGTCACTCCGCTCACCGCGCAGTCGGTGGAGCGGCGCAGCGCCCCGGTGGATTTCCCGGATTTCACCCGCGGCAAGTGGGAGGGCCGCGCCCCGTTCCCGGTCGAGGAAGCCTGACCGCCCGGGGTGATTACTGTCTATCAAGGAGACGTAGCCGATGCGCGTGGGATTTGTGGGCTTGGGGCTGATGGGCTCCCCGATGGCGTTGCACCTGGCGCGGGGCCGGGTCGAGCTGGCGGTTTGGAACCGCACGCCCGCCAGGACCGAGCCGCACCGGCAGGCCGGGGCCGCGGTCTGCGCCAGCCCGGAAGAGCTGGCCGGGCGCTGCCGGCTGGTGCTGATCTGTGTCAGCGACACCCCGGATGTCGAGCAGGTGCTGTTCGGGGACAAAGGGTTGGCGCAGGGCCTTCAGCCCGGCAGCCTGGTGGTGGACCACAGCACGGTGAGCCCCGCGGCCACCCGCGGCTGGGCCGAACGCCTGGCCGCCCGCGGGATCGGGTTTGTCGATGCCCCGGTCAGCGGCGGGCCCAGCGGGGCCGAGGCCGGGCGGCTGGTGGCGATGGCCGGCGGCAGCGAGCATGATCTGGAGCGGGCCCGGCCGATCCTCGCCCACTACTGCTCCAAGGTGGTGCGGATCGGCCAGCCGGGCGCGGGCCAGATGATGAAGTGCTGCAACCAGCTGGTGACCGCCCTGCACGTGCTGGCCCTGGCCGAGGGCTTCCGGTTCGCGGAAAAAGCCGGGCTGGAGCTGGAAAAGGCCCATGAGGTGATCGGCGCGGGGGCCGGCCAGAGCTGGATCTGGGACACCTGGGGCGGGATGCTCAAAGATGGCAACCTCGAGCCGGGCTTCAAGATCAGGCTGCACCGCAAGGATTTGCGGCTGGTGCTGCAGGAGGCCGAACGGCTGGGCCTGCGGCTGCCGGGGCTGGAAGCGGCGGCCGCGGTCTACGAGCGGGCGTTGGAAAAGGGCCTGGGCGAGTTGGGGGACCAGGCCCTCGGCTGGGCGGAGGAGGAGTGAGGGGGAGCCCGAGGACAGTCCCCGGCCGGCTTGCGAATCCCTGAAGCCTGACCGGCGGTTCTACTTTTTGTGACCAAAAAGGCGTCGCAAAAAGTCTCATGAAGCCAAGGCCGCGAAGCGGGGAGGGAAAGCTTCAGCTTGTTCTTTATCCCGTAAATCCTTCGGATGTTCTTCTACTTCTGTGACCAAAAAGTAGCAAGAGTCTTGTGAAGCCAAAGCCGCGAAGCTGAATAAGCTATCAGCTTTTAAATAACCGGCGGTGTGCCTGCGGGAGTTACATCGCTCCTTTTGAGGTCGCCGCGTTTCGCGCCATCCCTGGCGCTGCAACGCGATGGCTTGCCGGGCTCTCTCGCTTCGTAGTAGTGGCCGCGATGGAAATCGGGAAAAATGACACCGCTGGCTCTTGCCTCCAGCCGCGGCCCAAAAGGCCACCTCCCCTCCCCAAAACACCTTCGTAGCGAATCCCAACCCGATTGACCGGGACCGATCGTAGAGGCGGGGCATGCCCCGCCCTTACCTGGGATTACGGTTTTGCTCCTGTGATTCGGCTTAAGGCAGAATCATCGGGATCGGGCGACAACCGGCCGGGTCGCTTCGCTCCGGGCCTGATGGCGCAACAACTCAATCCACTTCCGGCAAGCTGCCGATTATCCCGCGTGAAACTATCGAAAAAGTTTTGGAAAGTGGAAAGGGGGTCCGGGGGGAGGGAGAAAACTTTTTTCAAAAAGTTTTCTCCCTCCCCCCGGAAAGCTGTTTAGCACCGGAAAGCTGTCATCAAAGGTGGAAGCGGGGTCCGACGGGCAATCCCGGTCAGGAGGACTGCCGCGCCTTGCGCGCGATCCGGCCTGGCCACTGGTGGAACACGAACACAAGCCCCGCGCCCAGCATCACCAGGCCCCACCAGAAGTCCAGGTGCAGCCCGGCCCCGAACACCGCCGGGGGATTGAGGATATTGTAGATCCCGCTGCCGACGATGGTCACACCGTAAACCGACAGGATGATCCCGCACAGAAACCAGATGGTAACATTCGATCCTTCGGTCATGACCGCATTCTCCTTCGGCTTACCAGAAGATCAGGTTCAGGATGACAAAGATCACGAAGCAGAGCACGGCCCAGGCCACCGGCTGCCGGTACCAGGGCATGGGGGCCTCCTGGGGGATTTTGCTCACCCCGTAAACCAGACCGGCCAGTTCATGCAACGGCTTGGGGCGGGTGAAGAAGCTGATCACGATCGTGGCGATCAGGTTGACCAGGAACGACCAGACCGCCTGCCACATGTTGGTGGCCATCGTGCTGGCCTGCTGGCTCATCGCGACAGTGTCCGGGGACAGCCAGCCGAACCGCAGGCCCAGGAAAATCCCGATCGAGGTCATCATCCCCAGCAGCAGCCCCCAGAACCCGGCGGCGGCGGTGGTCCGTTTCCAGAACATCCCCAGCAGCACGGTGGCGAACAGCGGGGCGATGAAGAAGCTGAACAGCGCCTGCATGTAGTCCATGATGCTGGAGAAGTACTTGACGATGTAAGTGGTGCCGATCGAGATCGCCACCCCGATCAGGATGGACCAGCGGCCCATCAGCAGGTAATGGCGGTCGGAGGCCTCCTTGTTGAACCAGGCCCGGTAGACATCGTAGGTCCAGACCGTGGCGAAGGCGCTGATAGTTGCCCGCCATCCCGCTCATGAAGCCCGGCCACCATCGCGATTGTCCCCAGCCCGATCATCCCCGGGCCGAAGTAGCGCTTCATCAGCAGCGGCAGGACCGCATTGTAGTGTCTCCCGGAAGTGCGCACCCCCGGCCCCTCGGGCACCAGGCCCGGGATCAGGGCGAACCCGATCAGCCCCGGCAGGATCACGATCAGCGGGATCGAACATCTTGAAAAACCCGCCGATGATCGGGGCATTGCGGCGCCGAACGCATGTCTTTGCAGGTCAGCAGCCGCTGCACCACCAGGAAATCCGTGGTCCAGTAGCCCATGCTCAGCACGAAACGCCAGCCCGAAGACAATCCCGACCCAGTGCATGCCCATCGGGTTAGCGGAAGGATCGGCCAGGGTGGACCAGATGTGCAGCCGGTCCAGCACCGGCTGGCCGGCGACAGCCACTTCCGCCGAGCGCCGCTCACCATCCCATCAGGTTGTCCCAGCCGCCGACCTCGATCAGCCCTAGGATCGGGATCAGCAGGCTCCCGGCCCAGATCAGGAAAAACTGCACGATCTCGTTGAAAATCGCCGAGGTCAGCCCGGCCATGGTGACATAGGCCGCGACCGTGATCGCGGTGATCCAGACCGAGGTATCGAAATCCCAGCCGAAGAAATTCTCCAGGATCAGGCCCATCGAGTACATCGCGATCCCGCTGGCGAGCACGGTCATGAAGACAAAGGTCAGGGCGGAAAGCCCGCGCGCGCCCTCGCCGAAACGCATGAACAGGTAGCCGGGGACCGAGTGGGTCTTGCTGATGTGGTAGAACGGCATCATGAACAGCGACAGGAACAGGATCGCCGGGATCGCCCCGATCCAGTACCAGTGCACCGCCAGCATCCCGTACTGGTAGGTGGCGGCGCTCCAGCCCATCAGCTCCAGCGAGCCCATGTTGGCGGCGATGAAGGACAGTCCGGCGATCCAGGCGGTCTGGTTGCGTCCGGCCAGGAAGAAATCGGTGCCGCTGTGGGTGCGGCTCTTGAGCAGCCAGCCCACCGCCAGCACGAACACGAAGTAGAAGATGATGATGAACAGGTCGACCGCGTGGAGTGTGAACATGGGCTCGGCTATCCTCCCTCGATGGTGGGGCTGGCGGCGCCGCGGGCCGCGCGGGTCGGCCCGGGACACCCTGGATCGCTGTCGGCGGCGCGCCGGCGGCGGATCAGAATTTATCCCAGTGCAGGACTTCCTCCAGCTTGCGCTTGGCCTTGCGCGGAGGCTGCTCGGCCGCGGGATGGCCCAGGGCCATCAGGCTCACCAGGCGGTAGCTCTCCGGGGCCTCCACCAGCTTGAGAATCTTCTCGGCGTAAGGTTTCTTGTCCCCGGCCACCCAGCAGGAGCCCAGCTCCAGGGCCCGGGCCGCCACCAGCATGTTCTGGGTGGCCGCGGCGCCATCCTCCAGGTAATACTTGGTGTCCCGGCACAGCACGACAATGCAGGCCCCGGCCTCGGCGATGAACCTGCCGAACTCGCAGGTCTCGGCAATCAGCCGGCGACGGACCGGGTCGGTCACCACCACGAACTCCCAGGGCTCCACTCCCCGGCCGGTGGCCGCCAGCCGCCCGGCATCGACCACCGCCTCGACCGCCTCCCGCCCGGGCGGCTCGGGACTGTACCTGCGGATACTGCGGCGGGTCCGCAGCGCTTCCATTGCGTCCATCAGTTCCCCCTCGGGATGAATGGCCGGGACAGACCGCATCGCTCCCGGCCTGGAGCAGGCGGCCGGAGTTGCGGCGGGCACGAGCGTATAACTTCGGGCAAAGGGGCGATCTTGGCAAGGAAATCATCAGCCGGTGACAACCTCCGCCGCCAAGGGCGAAAGTCATCCCGGCGGCCGATATCTTTTTATTTTGGCTGGCTTGGGAAGGTGGTATATTGAAACGGTAAAAAAGTGTTCAGAATTATTGACACGGTATTTGGGATTTTATTAGATTATCGGCCAGGAGCATCCCCGTCGTTTGCCTCAGCTTCGAATCCAGGAGAGCCACCCGATGCATTTCAGCGCACAGGAAGAGTACGGGCTACGCTGCGTGTTGCAGTTGGCCCGCAACTACGGCAAGGAAGCGGTCACCGCCAGAGAGATCAGCGAGAACGAGTCGATCAGCCTGGATTACGTTCACAAGCTGTTGGGAATCCTCAAGCGCAAGGGTCTGATCGAGAGTACCCGGGGGATCAAGGGCGGTTTCCGCCTCAGGGAGGAGCCCGGCACGGTGACTATCTGCCGGGTACTGGACCTGCTTTCCAGCGAACTCAACGCCGATGGCCACTGCGCCAAGTTCCGTCGCAAGCAGGGCCACTCCTGCAGCCGCGGCGAGGAATGCCCGGTCAAGCCCTTCTGGGAGACAATTTACAGCTTCTACGAGCTGTTCGGCTCACGGATCACGATCCAGGACCTGATCGAGCGCCGGATCGAGGAGAAGCTGCCGCGGTTCGATTTCCCCACCGAGAGCGCGCGCTTCCGCAAATCGGGCTAACAAAATGAGCCGGGGCTGTCCCGGAAGAGCGGGGCAGCCCCCCCTGACCGCAACTTTCCCAGCCGCAGCCTGCCATCCAACTTCATTAATATTCCCACATTCTGAGGCGACAAATTGGCGCAAGGCGCCTGGCGAAGTCACCACGCGGCGGCCATCGGTGCCTGAATCGCCTTGATCCCGTCCTGCCGGCTGAAAAATTCCCGGCTACGAAGAGAGCTCTTTGACTGTCATTATTTTTTTCTTCTTCTGTGACCAGAAGAAGCAAGAGTCTGTGCGGCGCAAAACTCGCCCACCAGTCAGGTCTGCCCTGCCCGCCGGTATCCCTGTTTCGCTACACGCTACCCCTGCGGGTGGGCGGCGCTGACGCGCATCTGCCAGTCAGCTTTTCCCTCCCCGAATGCCACTCATGGGATCACTTGTTCTGTAACCGCTGCATCGGTGTAGCTCATACAGTTGCTGCCGCGGAGCGCCCTGAAAGGGCGCTGGGGGGCAAAGGCAGGTATGACAGTCACCCTGGGGCTGGTGTAAAAAGCCCGGAAGCCGCGGTAGGGGCGTCCGGCTGGACGCCCCGCTCGATCCCGATGGTCCCGCATAGCCAAGGCCACTGCAGTCGGCCCGGAGCCAATCGTAGGGGCGCGGCAGGCCGCGCCCGTGGGAGACGAGCGGGCCGGCAGTGCCGTTGATCCCCCTTAGCAAAGGGGGAAACAGGGGGTTGTGTTTTTCAGGGCCGGCACGGGGGCCTGTCCCTACGGTTGGTGCTGACCCAACCCCCCTGTCGAGCCAATCCCATTTATCGCCGATTTTGTTGGAACAGATGGGCATGCCCCGCTACGGCCAAAACCGGACCAGGTGGCTTGGATTCAGCCCGCGGCTGACATCCCCGAGAGCACAGCAAAAAGTTTGGGAAGGTGGGAAGGGGGGTTCGGGGGGAGGGCGGAAACCTTTTTCAAAAGGTTTCCGCCCTCCCCCCGTATCAATTGGCTTGTGTTGTCAAATCGATATCGGCGTTCAGTGGGTGGGGAAGATCTGGCGGTCGGCTTCCAGCTCCAGCCGCAGCTCATCGAGATGGGCGGTGACCGAGAGTTCACGGCTGGTCAGGCGGCGGGGCTCGATCACGATTTCGTAGCCGATGAAGATCTCCTCCCGCTGGAGCACTTCCAGCAGCTTGCCATCCTTGAGCTCCAGGTCGAACAGCGCCGGCAGGTTCTGCTTGCGGGAGATGGTCGCCGCGGTCGGGTCGCTGTAGACGCTGGGCATGGTGCCGATGATCAGGCGCAGGTTGGCCGGTCCGGAGAACCCGTTGGGGGTGAGCTCGATCTTCAGGCGCACTATCGCGCTGCGGATCTCATCCAGGTTGTTCCCGCGGCTGACCAGCATGATCTGGGTCGGCGCGGCGCGGGCGGTGTACTCCAGGCCGGCCGAGGCGGGCAGGTCCTCGTTCAGCGGCAGCTCCGCCGGTACGTTGAAGGTCTGGCTCTGGAAGTTGATGACCGAGGCCCCGAGGTACTGGACCAGGTCCACCCGTTCGAGCCGGTCCTCGGTGGCGCCGCAGGCGGACAGGAGCGCGGCGAGCAGCAAAGCGAGCAGCGCAGCCCGGGACCGCGCGGCTCGGGTCAGGTCAGACGGCTTGTTCATCGCTGGTGGTCCTTTTCCCGGATCGATGGCAGCGGCCGCCGGGGCGGCCCCAAACAGCGGGCGCCCGCGCGGTTGGGCGCGGGCGCCATGGATTGACTCACCGGGCGAACGCCGGGCTTCAGGTCGTGGCGGTCGCGCGGCGGGCGGTGATTTCTTTCCCCTGGCCGAAACGTTCGTTCCACCACATCATCACCGGCGAGGCGATGTAGATGGTCGAGTACACGCCGGCGATCATCCCCACGGTCAGCGCCAGGGCGAACGGCCGGATCACCTCTCCGCCGAAGAACAGCAGGACCACCACCACCAGCAGGGTGGTGAAAGTGGTCATGATCGTGCGGCTGAGGGTGGCGTTGATGCTGAAGTTGACCACCTGCTCGAGCGACAAGCGCTTGCGCTCCTTGGGGTACTCCTCGCGGATGCGGTCGAAGATCACGATCGTGTCGTTGAGCGAGTAGCCGACGATGGTCAGCAGGGCGGCGACGATGGTCAGGTTGAACTCGATATCCAGCAGCGAGAGCACCCCGACTGTCACCAGCACATCGTGGATGATCGCCACGATCGCCCCGACCGCGAACTTGAAGTCGAACCGCATGCAGATGTAGGTCACCACCGCGCTGGCGATCAACATCAGGAGGACTGTCAGCAGGTCCGAGCTCAGCACCAGCTCGGTGGTGCTGACACTGAGCACGATCAGCCCGAAGACCGTGGTCAGCATCACGCCCATGAAGCTCTCGGCCTCGAAGCGGATCGAGATGTAGATGATCACCCCGATCATCGAGAACAGCAGGGCCAGAAGGGCTTTCTCCCGGAGCTCGGTGCCGATTTTCGGCCCCACCAGGTCGTTCTGATCCACCACGAACTGGTTGTTGGGGAACGCCTGCTGGAACTGGCTGGTGATCGCCCCCAGGTAATCCAGCCCGGCCCCGGCGGTTTCGGCCAGCTGCAGGCGCACCAGCACGTGTTGCTTATCGCCGAAATGGGTGACCTCGTAGGACTGCATCCCGGCCTGGCTCAGGGCGTTACGGACCTCATCGGCGCCGACCGGCTCCTGGAAAGCGAAAGTCATCGCCGCCCCGCCGGTGAAATCGATCCCATAGCGCGGCCCGCCGTGAAAGATCATCGAGATGATGCCGATGCCGATCACCACCAGCGAGACCATGATCGCCTGGCGCTTGATGGCCAGGAAGTTGTAATTGGTGTCCTTGAACAATTGCATGGCGCTGTCACTCCTGGTCGAACGGGTAGAAACCTGAACCGGCCCCTGGCGCCGGACTTAGATCGCGATTTTCTGAACGCCCTTGCGGCGGGTCCAGAGGTCGAAAATCACCCGGGTGACATAGATCGCAGTGAACATGCTGGCCGCCAGGCCGATGCTCAGGGTCACCGCGAAGCCCTTGATCGGCCCGGTGCCGAACTGGAAGAGCACCACCGCGGTGATGAAGGTCGTGACGTTGGAGTCGAGGATCGCGCTGAACGCCCGGTCATAGCCGGCATCGACCGCCGCGCGCAGGCTCTTGCCGGTGCGCAGTTCCTCGCGGATTCGTTCGAAGATCAGCACGTTGGCATCCACCGCCATGCCGATGGTCAGGATCAACCCGGCGATCCCCGGCAGGGTCAGGGTGGCGCTGAACCCGGCCAGCGCGGCCAGGATGATGATCACGTCCAGCAGCAGGGCGATGTTGGCCACCACTCCGCCGAAGCGGTAGTAGACCAGCATGATCAGCATCACGAGCCCCAGGCCGATCAGGCCGGAGATGCTGCCGCTGCGGATCGAGTCGGCGCCGAGGGAGGGGCCGACCGACCGGCTCTCGGCGATGGTCAGCGGGGCCGGCAGGGCGCCGGCGCGCAACACGATCGCCAGATCGCGGGCCTTGTCCATGTCCGGCACGCCCTCGATCCGGGCCCTTCCGCCGGGGATGCGGCTCATGATCCGCGGGCTGAACTTGACGATCTTGTCGAGCACGATCGCCAGGTCGCGCTGCAGGTAACGCTCGGTGATGGTCAGGAACGAGTCGGCGCCCTCGCTGGTCAGGTCCATCAGCACCAAGGGCTTGTTGGCCACCTGGGGATCGTAGCCGCTGCCGATCGTGGCCTGGGCGTCCGCCAGGAGCTGGCCGGTCATCTCCGGCAGCTTTTTCAGCAGATAGATCCGCTTGTACTCGGTGCCGTCCTGGGTCACCAGGTCGGTGGCGTCATCCCCCCACAGCACTTCCAGCGAGTCGGGCTCGTCGTCCTCCAGCGGGCTGCGGTAGAGGGTGAAGTCCACCTGGCCGTTGGCCTCGGCCCCGGCGATGGTCTCCCGGACCTGGGGCAACTCCAGGTAGGCCTTGAGCAGCGGCACGTTGTTGACCGGCACCAGCAACTCGGCCTGGCGGCGCTCGCTCTGGGCCATCGGCGGCTCCTGGAAGAACAGCCGGCTGAACGGCGTCTGGGCCAGTTCGGCCGAGGGCGCTCCGGCCGCTCCCGGGATCGCCCCGGCCTGGGCGGCGGTATCGAGGGCGGCAGTATCGACGGCGGCAGTGTCAGCCCCGGCGGTGTCAGCCCCGGCGGCGGCGGTATCCTGCGGCCCACTTTCCTTGAACAGGTCCAGCGGGTCGAAGCCCTCCGGCCGGCCCTGGGTCCCGGGGGCCGCGGCCGAGGGCAGCTCATGGTCCTGCAGCAGCACCAGGTCGTTGTCCCGGATCACCTCATCGACCAACTGCAGCACCTGGCGGAATTCCTCGCTCGGCTTGACCAGCTTGAACTCCAGGTAGGCGCTCTGCTGGACCAGGCCCCGGGCGCGGGAGGTGTCGACCACCCCCGCCAGCTCGACAATGATCCGGTCCTCGCCCGCCTTCTGGATCAACGGCTCGCTCACCCCGAACTGGTCGACCCGGGTGCGGATGATCTCCAGCGCCCGGTCGATCGCATCCTTGCGTTCCTCCTCACCCATCGGGACCTGGTTCTCATCCAGCTCCAGCACCAGATGCATCCCTCCCTGCAGGTCCAGCCCCAGCTTGATGCTCTTTTCCTCCAGCTCCCGCAGCGCCTGGGGATCGGAGAGCGCCATCGTGCGCCGCTTCTCCGGGCTCAGCCGGGAGAGGTAAAACGAGGGGTACAGATAGTAGAGAGAGGCGAGAATGATGGCTAGGATCAGGATAATCTTGAACTTGAGATTTTTGGTCATCTGGCGAACTCCCTGGCGGGTATGGTGTTGCTACGGCCTGAGCCTTGCTGGAGCATTGAAGCACCCGCGGGGCAGCGCCGGGTGCAGGGAAATTCCGGAAGATGTACAGTCGTTAAAGATAGAAATGCCTTAACTGCTTGTCAATACAAAAAATTGAAGTCCAACCGAGGCTAACTGCCTGTAAAACCCCGAGTTGGCTTCGATCTAAAGCGCTGGCCCGGAAGAATATCCGCTCCCGCGGGCCCGCCGCGCCCGGCGGCGGCTAATGGATCGGCTCGCAAGGGACGATCTGCCATTCGCGGATCAGCCGGGCCGCCGCCAACTGGCGGGCCCGGCGATTGGCCAGGGAATCGCTGGGGAAGATCCCCACCCGCACCCGGTACACCGGACGGTCGTGGAACTCGGAGGGGGAGACCCGGCTGTCGGCCCCGCTGTTGCGCAAGCCGGCCGCCAGACCGGCCGCCCGCAGGCTGTCCGAGAACGAGCCGACCTGGATCGTGAAGGCCGAACCCGCGGGATGATCCTGCTCCTCGGCCGCCGCCAGGCTGTCCGCCGCGACCGCGGCCGGCCCGCCCGGGGACCGCCAGGCGCTGGCCGCCTGCTCCACCAACGGCTGGGCCAGGTAGATCAGCACCGCGGTCAGCACCGCCAGCAGCGCGGGCTTGACCCAGCCGCCGCCCACCGTCAGGGTCCCTCTTCCCTGGGACAGCAGGCGCTGGAGGCTGCCGTAGCAGCGGCTCTCCAGGCTGAGGAAACGCTCGCGCGGCCTGCGCCGCGCCGGGGGCGGCTCCTCTCCGGCCTGGGCGTAGTCCACCCGGTCGAAGCGCAGCGCCGCCTCCTCCGCTGCGGAGGGCCGGGCCGGGGCCGCGGGGGCCTCCGCGGCCGCCGCGGCTGTCGGGCCATCGCGCAGGGCCTCGACCACCCGGTGCGCCAGGTCATCATCCCGCCCCTTGGCGCGGTAGCGTTGCCGCAGCTCGGTTAGCAGCTCCAGCACCTCCTGGCGCTGGAGCCCCTCCTCCAGGGCCGCCAGGTAGAACCGGGCGGCGTTGTCATCCAGCCGGCGGAAAGGGACCAGGCGCGGGATCACGAACTCCAGCAGCCGGCGGCGGTGCCTGGGATAGACCCGCAAGACCCGCTCCAGCACCCGCTCGCTCTCGAAAGTGAGCATCCCGCGGTGGAGGTACTCCCGGGCCAGGATTCCCACCAGACGGTCATCCGGGCGCACGTGCCACCGGCGGCGCAGGAACTGGAAGCTGCGCTCGGAGAGCTTTCCCCGGCGGCTCCAGGCCAGGATCAGGAACTCGTAGAACTGGTTCTCCTCGGGCCGATGGGTCAGCACCTGCTCGTAGATCCGCAGCGCCTCCTCATCCTCGACCCGCAAGCCCAGCATGATCCGGCCCAGCTCGCAACTGACCCGGCGCTCGAGCCGGGTGCGGGTGGTGTTGAAGAAGTAACTGCGGTGCAGGTAGCCGGTCAGCCGTCGGTAGGAGTCCATCAGCAGCTGCGGGTGGTACTCCCGGCTGAGCCGGCGGGTCTCGGACTCCAGCAGCTTGCCGAAACGCCAGCGGCCCCAGACGCTCATCAGGGCCGAGACCAGCGCCAGCGCCGCCAGCCAGCCCCAGAGGATCAGCCGGCGGTCATCGAACTCCTGGCCCTGGTAGAGCACCTCGTGGACCCAGGCCAGCAGGCCGAACACCGCGAACAGCGCGACCACGGTCCCCAGGAACAGCCGGACCGAGATGTATTTGAGGAAATGGCTCATGCTTTCCGGATCGGGATCACGCAGATGAACTCGAGCTTGTCCCGGCCCGAGGTGTTGACGAACTGGTGCTCCTCGCCCCCGGGCACGAAGACCGCGGTGCCGGCTTGCAGCGGCTTGCGGCCGCCGCCCTCGAGGCGCAGCTCGCCCTCGCCGCTCCAGACGAAGATCTCGTGCTCGTCCGAGTGCTTATGGAACGGGCTGTGGCCCCCGGGACCGAGCTCGATCATCCGCATCGCGAAATTGACCGCTCCATCCTTCTGGCCGATCAGCCAACGAATCCCGGCATTTTCGGCCCCGGCGCCGGCGAACGGCTCCAGCTCCACCTGCCGGTAGTCGCCGACAAACTTGAGGATCGTCTCCTTCATCCTGCCCTCCTTCTTCCTGGCTGGCGCCGGTTTCATCCCGATCCGACAATCAAAGCGTGAAGATTGACGGCTGCTCCGGAGGGAGGGAGCAAACCATTTTTCATAGGGTTTGCTCCCTCCCTCCGGAACCCTTTCCCACTTTCCAAAACTTTCGCTGGTTCGATGCAGCGATCGGACAGCAAGCCAGGATCAATATTTAAGTGGATCGTAGATCGGCAGGGGCGAGTAGCCGGCGGGGCCCACCCCGGCCCGCTGGCGCAGAGCCTCGAGCTGCTCCGGCTGCAGCGCGACCGTGAAGGTCTCGGCGCCGGCCGGAGCGAACGCCACCGGCGCCCCGGTGATGGCATCGACCTCCACCAGCTCGATCCCCGGCGGCATCGGGAAATCCTGCATCGGTCGGCCCTGGCCCACCTGCAGCATGAACATCCCCCACATCGGCGCGCCGCCGCGGGCCCCGGTCACTCCCACCCGCACCCCGTTCTCGTTGATCCGCATCTCGCGGTTGTCATCGAACCCGACCCAGCAGGCGGCGCTCAGGCCCGGGGTGAAGCCGACAAACCAGGAGTCCCGGTAGTCGCTGGTGGTGCCGGTCTTGCCCGCCGCCGGCTGGGTGAACCCCATCCGGCGGATCACATTGCCGGTGCCGGCCTCCAGCACCGATTCCATCATGTCCACCACCTGGTAGACCAGTTGCGGGTTGGCGACATCCTCCCCGCGCGGGATCTGGTCGAACAGCACATTGCCGCGGAAGTCCTCGATCCGACGGATGGCGAAGGGCTCGTGGCGCACCCCTCCGGCGGCCAGGACCGCATAGGCCGAGGCCATCTCGATCGGCGAGACCCCGCTGGTCCCCAGCGACAGCGCGGGGGTGGCCATCAGCGGCGAGGTGATCCCGAAGCTGCGGGCGGTGGCGGCCACCAGCTCCGGGCCGGTCAGGTCGATCAACTGGGCGCTGATCACGTTGCGCGACAGCTGCAGCGCTTTCTTCAGGGTCATTCTTCCCCGGAAGTCCTGCTCGAAGTTGCGCGGGCTCCAGCTCTGGCCGGTGGGCAACTGGTAGGTGACCGGGGTGTCGACCACGGTGGCGGCCGGGCTCAGGCCCAGCTCACGCATCGCGGTCAGGTAGACGAAGGGCTTGAAGGCCGAGCCGGGCAACCGGTTGGCCGCCTGGGCCCGGTTGTACTGGCTGGCCTGGTAGTCCCGCCCGCCGACCATCGCCACCATCGCCCCGGTGCCGGTCTCCACCGCCACCAGCGCGCCCTGGGGGTAGCGCGGGACCGCCTTGGGATCGCCGGCATGCCCGGCATAGGGCTCCAGCCCCAACTGGGTATCCAGCCGCTCCAGGCTGCCCTGCACCGCGGCCACCGCCGCGGACTGGGCCTGCTGGTCGAGGGTGGTGTAGACCTTCAGGCCGCCGTAATAGAGGAACTCCTCGCCGAACCGGGCGGCGATCCGCTCCTTGACGTAGTCCAGGAAATAGCTGGAGCGGGACTCGGCCTCGGAGTAGCGCCGCAGGGCCAGCTCCTGGCCCTCCGCGGTCAGGCGTTCCTGGGGGGTGAGCGCCCCGGTCGCCTCCATCCGCCGCAGCACCCAGAGCTGGCGGGCCCGGACCCTTCCCGGGCTGGCGTACGGGTTGTAGTACGAGGGACCTTTCAGCACCGCCACCAGCAGCGCGGCCTCGGCCGGGGTGAGCTGGTCGGCGTGCTTGGCGAAATAGGTCCGGCTGGCGGCCTCCACCCCGTAGGCCCCGCTGCCGAAATACATGTTGTTGCAGTAGGCCTCGAGGATCGCCTCCTTGCTGAAGGAGTACTCGAGCTGGAAGGCCAGCAGGATTTCCTTGAGCTTGCGGGTGGTGGTCTGCTCCAGGCTGAAGAAGAAGTTGCGGGCCAGCTGCTGGGTGATCGTGCTTGCCCCGCCCTCGATCCTGCCCGCCGAGAGGTTGGTCCACAGCGCCCGGGCGATCCCGGTCTTGCTGATCCCGGCGTGACGATAGAACTCGGCATCCTCGGCCGCCAGCAGTCCCCCGGTGAAATGGCGGCTGATCCGGCCGATCGGCACCCGGTTTTTCTCGCCCATTGTCCCGATCAGCTTGCCGGTGCTGGAGTAGAACTCGGTGCGGGTGTTGAGCACCAGTTTCTCCAGCTCGTCCGGCAACTGGGGCAGCTCGCGCCCGAGGGTGATCACCACCACCACTCCGGCGCAGAACGCGGCGACAGCGGCGATCACCAGCAGGTGGAACAGCGCTTTGAGCAGTTTGAGCGGCATGGGATGCCAGTCACCTCAAGGGTAGATGCCGTCCGGCAGGCCGCCATCGGCTGCGGGGGCCGGTCCCGGGAAGTCGCCGGGCGCGGGTTCGCCGGTCTCCGCCGGGATTCCGGCCAGCAGGCTCATCTGCTCCACCAGCGCGAGCACCGCCGGAGCGCGGCCCAGCAGGCGGACTGTCCCCAGCCCGCTGTCGCCGGCCAGCTCGAAGCCCAGCTCCATCCGGTCGCCCACCAACTGGCCGCGGTTGACCGCGACCCGCTGCAGGCGGTAGCGCCAGGCGATCAGGTCGTGGGAGCCGAGCGGAATCCCGGCGCGCTCCTCGGGGCTCAGCAGCGCCCAGGCATCGTAGAACACCTCCGGCCGGAAGAGCTGGTCCCGGGCCCAGTCGAAAGCATCCAGCGACTGGTTGCGGGTCTTGATCTCGTCCTGGAAGAACTCGACATCCTCCCGCCCGAGGATGAGTTGGCGCAGCACCTCGCTGCGGCCATCGATCAGGTAGCAGCCCAGGGCCCCCTCCTCCAGCACCAGCAGGGTGCGCTGCCAGTCCGGCATCCCGCCGATCAGCTCGATCAGCTCCACCGGCTCGACAATCAGCGCGCTCTGCCAGGCCGGCAGCTCATCGTAGATCTCCAGGAAGCGCTCGCGCGACAGCACCATTTTCTCCCGCTGGCGCACCAGCTCCACCAGCCGGGCCAGCTCGCCCACCCGCTCCTCGACCATGCTCTCCTGGCGGCGATTGTTCGCCATCACATCCAGCCGCTGCTGGACATCTTCCGAGAGGGCGACAGTCTCCCAGATCTGCCCGAACTCCCGTCGCGAGCTGTTGTGCCAGGCCAGGTAGCGCCCGATCCCGCGCTCGAGGTAGCTGTACCGGAACTCCAGGGCCACCGCCGCCACGGTGAACAGCGCCAGCGCCAGCCCCAGCGAGAGCCGGTCCAGCGCCGGCCTCAAGACTCTTGCTGTCCGTATCCGGAACTGCATCGGTCTCCCGGGAAACATAGTCACAAGGTGACGACAGTAATCAGAAGATGACCGGCTGTTCCGGGGGGAGGGGGCGACCACCACCCCCGGCTGGAGCAGCACCCTGGCCTCACACCCCCCGGCCCCGCCGGAGGCGGGGCCACCCCCCTCCAGGGGGGACTGTTCCCGCTTCGGCCCGAGCGCTGCCGCAACCGGTCGGGCGGCTGTGCTTTCAGTCCCCCTTTATCAAGGGGGACACCGGGGGTTGTGTTTTTTCTGCATTTTTCAATACGCTTCCCAGCTGCTCAAGAACTTCTGAGCAGACAGGAGGATATTTCAGCCTCAGCGGTCGGACACCGGCCGGGCTCAGTGGTGCGAGAAGCAGCGCTCGCCGGTGAACACCATCGCGATCCCGCGCTCATTGCAGGCCTCGATCACCTCGAAATCCCGCAACGACCCGCCCGGCTGGATGATCGCCGCGATTCCCGCCGCGGCGCAGATCTCGATCGAGTCGCGGAACGGGAAGAAGCCATCGGAGCCGAGCACCGCCCCGCGCAGGGCCTCCTCGCCCGAGTAGCTCCGGGCCTTGGCCAGGGCCTGCTCCACCGCCCCGACCCGGTCCTGCTGGCCGGTGCCCACCGCCAGGGTCCGGCCCTCGCGGGCGATCACCACCCCGTTGCTGCGCACGTGGAAGTTGACATACCAGGAAAACAGCAGGTCGCGGGCCTGGGCGGCAGTGGGGGCCAGCCGGCAGACCACCCGGCGGCCATCCTTGTCCTCGCCGGCGGCGGGCTGGAGGTCTTCGGGGCCGCGGATCGCGGTCAGGAATGGATCGGCCACCACCAGCGAGCCATCCTCGAAGATTTTTACCTCTTTCACCCCGTGGGTGTCATCGCCCGCGAACCTGGGGAGCCGCCCCAGATCCGGCACCCGGCAGATCCGGATCGCGCGGTTGCGGCCAAAGCGGGAAAAATCCTCGAACACCGCCAGCGCGCCATCCTCATAGCCGGGCGCGACCACCCCCTCGACCACGGTCCCCATGATCTCCGCGGCGGTCGCGACAGTGACCGGGGTGTTGAAGGCCACCACCGAGCCGAACGCCGCCCGGGCATCGCAGTCGCGGGCGGCGCGGTAGACTTCCGCCTGCGGCTTGCCATCATAGCCCACCGCCGCGCCCGAGGGGTTGAGGTGCTTCATCACCGCGCAGGCCGGCTCCCGGAAGTACTTGATGATCCCCAGGGCGTGGTGGATGTCCTCCAGGTTGGTCTGGCTCAGCCCGCTCTTGCCGGTCTTGAGCAGCTCCAGCGCCGCCAGCAGCGGGGCCTCGAGCTCCAGCGGGCGGTAGAACGCCGCCCCCTGGTTGGGATTGGTCCCGTAGCGCAGGTCCTCGACCTTCTCATAGACCCGCCCGAACAGCTCCACCCGCTCGGCGAAAGTGCGGCCGCTGGAGGTGAAATAGATCCTGGAGGCCTTGTCGCTCATCGCTGGTCCCTTCCTGACGAGAGTGCGGTTGACAGTGGCGCGCCCGCGGCCGCGGAGCCCGCGGCATGGGCGGTCGAACCTTTCAAGCTCTCAGCGCCCGAACCCGGCCGCGGAATGCTCCGCGCCGGTGGCGAGTTTCACCTCCCAGGCGCGGTAACCGCCGGAAACTGCCTTACCGGCCCGCAGCATGAACGCGCCTCCCCGCGGTTGATACACGAGCCGCGGCCCGCCGGTTCCCATCAGGCGGTTCGCCGTTCCCGCAGGCGGGAAGCAACGACAGCGCGGCCGCAAGCAGCGTCAGGCGACTGCGCATCGGTGGTCCTCGGGGCTGGAGGATGGCTGCGGGGCAAGGATCAGGACAAAGCGGCGCGGAAGCTGCGGGAATCCGTTCCCCGCACTCGTAAAGTAAGCACAATCCATCCCCGGGTCAACTCGCTTGGGAAAAAATCCGGCCCCGCATGCAAAACCTTTCCGCGCCGTCCGCGAGATATTATTCTTGGCTGTCGCGAACGCCTTGGTCCGCCGGTTCGCACGCCTTTTCACGCTGGATCGATCCCCCGAGCCCCGCGAGGTGACCCATGTCCGAACGCATCGTGAGCGTTGCTTTCAGTCGCCTGCTGTTCCTGCCGCTGCTGCTGGCTTCACTGCTCGCCGCGCCCCTAACCGCCCAGGATGAGTGGGGCCGGCTGCAGGATTTCGAGGACCGCGACCTGTCGCGCTGGACCCTGGAGGGCCCGGGGACCATCCATCCCGACAGCGCCTACGCCACCGAGCGCCAGACCAGCCTGCGCGCCGAGTTCGGTGCGGGCGCCCGGCTGGCGGTGGACCTCGATGGCCTGTGGCGGATGGAGGAGCTGATCCGCCAGAAATTCGGCGATGAGGGCGGCGGCGGCTGGAAGATCTACGAGGCGGTGTTCACCGACATCTACGCCCGGGGGCCGGTGGAGCTGAATCTGACTTTCCGCGACAGCCTGGGCGGCTCCTGGAGCACGGCTGTCACCCTGCGCCAGGGCCTCAACCACCTCCAGCACCGCCGCGACCAGCTCCTGCGCCAGGGGGTGGACTTCAACAGCCTGCGGAGCATCGAATACGCTCCGGCCGAGCCCTGCACCCTCTGGCTGGATGCCTTGCGCACCTGGGAGTACCAGCCCGAGCTGGACCAGCGCGGCCGGATGGACATTGTCTACCGGACGGATGTGGTCTCGCCGCACATCAAATGGCAGCAGCCGGATGCCGCCGGGCCGGTGCGCGGGCTGTTCGCCCCCACCGCCGGGGCGGGAAGGGTGATGATCGAGCTGATGCAGCGCTTCGAGCTGGAGCCGACCACAGTCACTTTCGAGCCCACGCTGGGGCTGCACCGCTGGGCGTTCGGGGATTTCTACAGCACCCGCGCCCTGGACTACGACCATGTCACCACCAAGTTCTCGATCTCCTACGCCGCGCTCACCAGCGAGCTGGAAAGCGACAAGCCGTTCGAGGTGATTGTCCTGCCGCCGATGCGCGGCTGGCAGAACTGGCCGCCGGAGCTGCGGGCGGCCCTGCTGAAACGGGTCGAGGCCGGCTGCGGGCTGGTGCTGTTCCAGCCGACCGCCCCGGCCGAGGCCGGGGAGCTGTGGCGGGCCCTGCCATTGCTGGGCAATGTCGCTTGGGAACTCTACAAGCCGCGCCCCGCCGACCAGCCCGAGCTGCGGCCCACGCGGATCGAGACCGGAAACTGGGTCAAGGCCGACCCCGCCCATTACATCACCCGCGGCCTGCCGCTGGAGCTGATCCCCGGCGCGGATCTCCAGTATGTCCCCTACCAGGTGGCGCCGGGCGGCAAGGTGCTGATCTCTTCCGCCAAGGGCGATCCGCTGCTGGCGGTCGGGCGCTACGGCCGGGGAAGGGTGGCGGTGTTCTCCTGGGTCGATGTCGGGATGTTCCCGACTGTCAATGATCCGGTCGAACGCAAAAATGGCCTGCCCTACTGGGAATACCTTTATGCCCTGGTCGGCCGGACAGTGCGTTGGGCCGCCGGGCGCGAGGAGGAAACCGGCATCCGCTCCGCCGCGCTGGTCGAGCGGGGGGGCAAGCTGGCGCTGGAGGCCGGTCTCTCCGGATTGGGCCAAGGCGACCGGCTGGAAGTGGTGCTGCGCGGGCCGGACTGGCGGGAGCTGGAGCGGATGGGTAACCTCCCGGCCCGGGAGAAGCTCCGGGTGGACTTCCCGAAAATCTCCCCCCGCGGCAGGCTGATCGCCGAGCTGCGCCTGATTCGTCCCGGCGGCAGGGTGGCCGATTTCGCCGCGGTGAGCCGGGAGTTCGGCCCCGGAGCGAAGATCGCGGCGGTCGTGCTCGACCGGGAAACTGTCAGCCTGGGCGAGGCGGTGACCGGCTCGGTCAAGCTCTCCGAGGGCACGGCCCGGGTCGCCCTGGCCCTGACCGACAACCGCGACCGGCTGCTGGCGGTGGACACCCTCGCGGGCGGCGGGAAGTTCAGCCTCTCCAGCGCGGGCTGCCTCACCCGCCGGGCGGTGCTGACCGCCCGGGCCCTGGCCGGGGGCGGCCAGACTGTCGACCTGGCGGCGGCCGAGCTGTTTGTCGACCGTCCCAGCGCCTGGGATGATTACGAGGTGATGATGTACCGTTTCTCGCCCCAGGTCCTGCCCGGCGAATGGGGCTTCCTCGACCGCTACATGGAAAGCCTCCATGTTACCGCCTGGGCGGCGATCCCGCCCGAGCTGACCTACCGCAGCAACCTCGGGATCCAGGCCGAGACCCGGCTCGACACCGAGGAATCCTGGGATGGGATCGATGAGGAGCCCTACCGCGAGGCCAAGAAGCAGTACCTCGCCACCCGCGACAAGAAATATCTCCAGCGCCTGTACTGCCAGCACGATCCGGCCTACCTGCAGCGGCAGAAGGATGAGCTGCAGCGGAAGATCGGCGGCTTCAAGCGTTTCAGCCCCTTGAGCTACTACTGCTACGAGGAGCCGAGCTATACCCACTATGGCGATGCGTTCGACCTCTGTTTCGGCCCGCACTGCCTGACGGCGTTCCGCGACTGGCTGAAAACGCAGTATGGCACGCTGGAGAAACTCAACACCCAATGGGGGACCGCGTTCGGCGCCTGGGAGGATGTGATCCCCGATGACACTTTCGAGGCTCAGGCCCGCGGCAACTACTCCGCCTGGGCCGATCACCGGCTGTTCTCCGAGCTGACCTACGCCGGCAACTACTCCTACGTGCGCGACATTGTCCGCTCGATCGACCCCGAGGGGCGGGTGATGATGACCGGCACCCAGCGCACTGTCCCCCACAATGGCTACGACTATTTCCTGCTCGACCAGGCGATCGACCACACCCAGCCTTATGGCCAGCCGGAGCTGCACAAGGCGTTCATGCGTCAGGGCGGCAAGATCACCGGCTGCACCGGCTATGGGGTGTTCGGGCCCAAGCTGGCCTACGAGCTGTGGGGGCGGCTGTTCGATGGCCACACCGCCGGCTCGGCGATCTTCTGGCAGTTTTCCACCATCGACCCGGACTATGTGCTCTGCAAGAGCGGCCGCGACATGGCCGAGACTTTCGGCGAGCTGCGCCAGGGCGGGATGGCCCGGCTGGTGGCCGCCGCCCGCTGGAGCCCGAGCGCGGTGGTGCTGTTCTGGTCGATGCCCGCGGTGCATGGGACCTGGATCCAGGATGGGAAGATTGTCGAGGGCGATGGCGCTCCCAGCCTTTCGTTCGAGCGCTGGGAGTCCAATTACGAGAGCTGGAAGACGCTGCTCAATGACCTGGGGGTGCCGTTCCGGGCGATGGGCCACCAGCAGCTCGACTCCGGCTGGCTGGCCGGCTGCGGGGCGAAGATCCTGGTGCTGCCGAATACGATAGCGCTGTCGGCGAAAGGCGCGGAGGAGATCCGCCGCTTTGTCGAGGCCGGCGGGACCGTGATCGGCGATGCCCAGGCCGGGATCATGGATGGCCACTGCAAGTACCTGCCGGCCGGGGCGCTGGATGGGCTGTTCGGGATCGGCGGGCAGCAGGCCGGCTACCTGCCGCCGGCCGCCACCTGGACCGCCCGCGGCGAGGACTGGGGGCTGGCCACCGCCGATCCCGGAGTCAAGGCCGCCGGCGCGGAAGCCCTGGAGCTGGGCCCGGGGCTGCCCCCGGTGCTCCACCGTCAGATGGGCCAGGGCGCGGCGTTTTACCTCAACGCCTACCTGGCCGGCTATGGCCGTCTGCGGGCGGAAGGCCGTGGGGCCGCGGTGCGCCGCAGCGCCGGGCTGCTGCTGGAGCGGGCCGGCTACAGTCCGCTGGTGTCCCTGCGTCCGGTCCATGGCGCGGACCTGGCCGGGGTGCGGCTGGTGAGCTACGATCTGGGCGAGCGGGCCGGGCTGGTCGGCCTGGTGCGGGATTACCGGATGGACCGGACCCGGCGCAGGAAATCCTGGTCGACCTGCCGCGCGCGGGCTACCACTATGATGTCCGGGCGGGCCGCTACCTCGGCTCCGGGAAAACTGTCCGCACCGCCCTAAGTTCCGGCGAGGTCAAGCTGCTGGCGAGCCTGCCCTACCCGGTGGAGGGCCTGGAGCTCTCCCTGCCGCCGCTGGTGCGGCGCGGCGAGGAGGCCGTGTTCACCGCGAAAGTCAGGCCGTTCGGCGGGGCGGTCCCCGCGACCCACGTGCTGGTGACCAAGGTTTATGATCCCTCCGGCCAGCCGCGCTCCTGGTATGGTGGCAACCTGGATGCCCCGGCCGGAGCGGCCGATGGGGCTTTCCGCCCCGCGCTCGATGACCCGGCCGGCCGTTGGCGGCTGGTGGTGCGCGATGTGGCCAGCGGGATCGAGGCCCAGGGCTATCTTGAGGTGGAGTGATCCCGGCCCCGGCCAAGACTTTTTTCCACGAAGGACACGAAGGGAAAGCGAAGTTGCACCAAGAGTATTGTTTCGTGTAGCTTCGTGTTCTTCGTGGATGGATCTTTAACTTGTCTGTGGGAGCATCGATGGCGAAAGATGCTGACAGCCGTCTGCCGGAGCTGTCGCGGCTGGAGCGGAAAGTACTGGCGCTGGTGCGGGAAACCGGGGTGAGCGGCCGGGTGCTGGAGCTGGCCCCGGGAAAGGGGGCCCTGAGCGCGGCCCTGGCCGGGCTGGGGCTGACGGTCGAGGCGCTGGACATCCATCCCGAGAACTTCCAGGGGCCGAAAGAGGTGCGCCTGCACCGCGGCGACCTGGACCGTCCCCTGCCATTCGCGGATGCCAGCTATGACACGATCATCTGCTGCGAGGGGATCGAGCACCTGGAGCGCCAGTACGATTTCGCCCGCGAGCTGGCCCGGGTGCTGCGCCCGGGCGGACTGCTGCTGCTCACGACTCCCAACATCCTCAACTGGGCCAGCCGGCTGCGGTTCCTGTTCACCGGCTTCTACGCCCTGACAGTGCGGCCCTCCAGCGAGTTCGGGCGCGACCGGACCATCGCGCACATCTATCCGCTCACTTTCTGGCAGTTGCGGCACATCCTGCACACCGCGGGGCTGGCGATCGAACGGGTGGAGACCGATCACCGGCGGCGCTCCAGCCTGCCGGGGCTGCTCTTCCGGCCGCTCCTGCGCCTGCTCACCGCGCGGGTGCTGGCCACCGAGCCCGAGCCGCGCCAGCGGGCGGCCAACCGGGAGATTGTCGCGCAGCTCCATGGCCCGGCGCTGCTGCTGGGGAGGACCCAGATCGTGGTCGCCCGGCGGGAAGCTTCCAGCTACGAGAGCTGATTCATCCAATTTGACAACAACCGTGAGAAGCTTAACAGCTTTTCCGGGGGGAGGGAGGAAACTTTTTGAAAAAAGTTTTCTCCCTCCCCCCGGACCCCCTTTCCACTTTCCAAAACTTTTTCGATAGTTTCACGCGGGACAGTTGGCAGCTTGCCGGAAGTGGGTTGAATCATGCTGCCATCAAGTCCGCAGCGAAGCGACCCGGCCGGTTGCCCGATCCCGATGATTCTGCCTTAAGCCGAATCACAGGAGCAAACCCGTAATCCCAGGTAAGGGCGGGGCATGCCCCGCCCCTACGATCGGTCCCGGTCAATCGGGTTGGGATTCGCTACGAAAGTGCCTTGGGGAGGGGAGGTGGCCTTTCGGGCCGCGGCTGGAGGCAAGAGTAAGCGGCGGAAGTTTTTCCCTATTTCCATCGCGGCCACTACTACGAAGCGAGAGAGGTCGGCAGGCCATGGCGTTGCAGCGCCAGGGATGGCGCGAAACGCGGCGACCGCCATGGGAGCGGCTTACCTTCCGCAGGCACACCATCGCCTATTGAAAACCCTATAGTTAATTCAGCTTCGCGGCCTTGGCTTCAAAAGACTCTTGCTACTTCTGGTCACAGAAGTAGAAAAATCCGAAGGATTTACGGGATTAACAGAGAGTTGGAGATTGCCCTCCAGCCCTTTTCGGGTCACAAAAAGAAGAATAGTCTGAAAGGCTTGCGAAAACAGGAAGCAAGCTGGAGCTTCCACCACCGCGGCATCTTCCCGAAAGGTACGGATGAACCAAAAAAAAGGCGGACCGGAAAGGTCCGCCTGGGAAAAAGCTTGGCCGGGTCGGCCCCGGCCTCAGGTTTTCTCGCTGTACTCCCCCATGTGGGAGAACTTGTCCAGACGCTGGCGCACCAGCTCCTCGGCCGGCAGGGCGGTGAGCTGGCGCACGTGCCGGGTCAGGGCCTCCTTGAGGTTGGCCGCGGTGGCCGCCGGGTCGGTGTGGGCCCCGCCGCTGGGCTCGGGGATGATCTCATCGATCACCCCGAACTGCAGCAGGCTCGGAGCATCCAGCTTCAGGGCCTGGGCCGCTTTTTCCTTTTCGGCGTCATCGCGCCAGAGGATCGAGGCGCAGCCCTCGGGGCTGATCACCGAGTAGATCGCGTTCTCGAGCATCAGCACCCGGTTGCCCATCCCGAGGGCCAGGGCGCCGCCGCTGCCGCCCTCGCCGATCACCACCGAGACCAGCGGCACCCGCAGGCAGGCCATCTCGCGCAGGTTGCGGGCGATCGCCTCGGCCTGGCCGCGCTCCTCGGCGCCGATCCCGGGGTAGGCCCCGGGAGTGTCGATCAGGGTGACGATCGGCCGGCCGAACTTCTCGGCCAGCTTCATCAGGCGCAGGGCCTTGCGGTAGCCCTCGGGGTGCGGCATCCCGAAGTTGCGGTAAATCTTCTCCTTGGTGTCGCGGCCTTTCTGCTGGCCGATCACCATCAGCACCTGGCGGCCCAGGCGGACCCAGCCGGCCACCAGGCTGGGATCATCGCGGAAAGCGCGGTCGCCATGCAGCTCGAGGAAATCCTGGAAGATCAGCCCGACATAGTCCAGGGCGTAAGGACGGGCCGGGTGGCGGGCCAGTTGGACCCGCTGGTAGGGGGTGATCTTGCGGTAGATCTCCTCCCGCAGCTTGAGCAGCTTGGCCTCCAGCTTCTCGATCTCATCGTGCAGGTCCAGCCCCTCGGTGCGGCTGACCCGGCGCAATTCCTCGATCCGTTCCACCACTTTCTGGAGCGGGCGCTCGAATTCGAGATAGATGCCGTTCATTCAGTTCTCCAGCACAGATGGCGCCGCGGCTTCCGTCAAGGGGGACAGTCAGGGGCTGCGGCCGGGCCCCTCCGCGGTCGGGTCCGCCGCCGGGCTCAGAGCCCGAGCAGCCGGCGGGCGTTGTCCCGGCAGAGCTTCCGCATTACCGTGTCATCCAGGCCCAGCCCATCCACCAGCCAGTCGCCCTGGCCGGGGTAGAACGTGGCCCAGGTGTAGTCGAGGTCCCGTCGCTCCGAGCGCAGGAACAGCGCCCAGAGGTCGTAGAGCCCGGCGGTGGGCAGCATGTCGGTGCCCCACATCACCTTGTCCTGGCAACGAGTGAGCACCTCGCGGGCCTTGGCCGCCCGGCGCTGATTGCCATCCAGCCCGCGGCCCCGGCCGATCTCGGCCATCCGGCCCGAGATGTCGCTGTAGAGATTGGGAGTGGCCAGCAGCAGCTTGACAAACTCATCGATCCGGTCCCAGGGGTAGTTGGCCAGATGGACCGCGGTGAAAGTGGTCCCCGGCACCGCCTCGATCAGCCGGAAAAAGTCCTCGTGCAGCTTCCAGTAGTCTTTCTCGCGGAAGCCCTTGGGATGCAGGTGCCAGTCCGGGAAAGAGTTGATCTCGCGGCTGCGCTCGTTGCCCTCCAGGGGCAGGAAGAAATCGTACGGGTCGCCGTAGTGAATCCAGATCGGCATCCCCAGCTCTCCGGCCGCGGCGAACGCCTCCTGGAAGCGGGTGTCGTTGAGCGGGGCGACCCGGCCATGGGTCATGACCGAGGTCCCGACATTCTTGTGGACCTTGACCCCCCTGGCCCCGAGCTGCCGGGTGCGGGCCAGGAATTTCGCCGAGCGCTCGACAAAGTCCGGGTCATCGATCTTCCAGTCCAGGGTGGGGAAGAGCAGCACGCGGTCGGCCAGGCTGGTGCGCAGCCAGCCCTCTTCCATCTCCCGCAGGTAGTCATCGCCGGTGAGCCCGAGCGAGAGGTTGACGATGTAACGGATCCCCGCCCGGTCCAGCACCCGCTCCAGCTCCTCCACCAGCTTGGGGCTCCAGCAGTAGCCCTCCAGGTGCGAGTGGGCATCGACCGCCTCCGGCACCCCCAGGGTGGCGCCCTCCGCCTGCCAGTCGATTTCCGGCGCCTGGAGGGTCAGCCGCGCCAGGCGGTGGTAGCTGTCCACCTCCTCGTAAACCCGGTCCGGGACCTTGATCCAGGACCAACCCGCGTACTTCTCCGGCACCTCGCGGGCCCAGAACCTTTCCGCTTCGCGGATGCGCTGCTCCAGGCCGGGGTCGCTCGCGCGTTGCTTGGCCATGCTCTTCGCTCCTGTTCTCCCACGTGATTCTCACAAATTCCGCCAATGAGACAAATAATAACAGCTTCGAGCATTTCTGGCAACCCCGGGGGAGGGACTTGCCCGCGGAGGCGGCGCGGATTAACTTTGCCGGGACCGAAACGATGGCATCTTCCACCGGGGGGCAGGCATGAAACAATGGCGATTTCTGATGCGGGCGGCCCTGGCGGCGGTCCTGCTGGCGCTGGGGACAGTCGTGATCGCCGCGGCGCAGGGCGATTCACTCCGGGTGCGGACCGACCGGCCGGACCAGCTCTATGCCCTGGGCGACACCGCCGAGTTCACGGTGGAGGTGGGGCCGGCCGGCGGCTTGCGCTCCGGGACCTTAAGCTACCGGTTGAGCCTGGATGGCGGCCGGAGGCTGGGGGAGGGCCGGCTGGAACTGAGTCAGGGCCGGGCTGCTTTACGCGCCGCCCTGGATGAGCCCGGGTTCCTGCGGCTGGAGCTGGAGCTGGCGGCGGGCCGGGACACCCTGCATCGGGTCGCGGGCTGCGGGTTCGCAGTCGAGTCGATCCGCCCGACCAATGTCCTCCCCGCCGATTTCCAGCGGTTCTGGCGCGAGGGCCGGGCCGAGCTGTTGCGCATCCCGCTTGAGCCCAAAGTCGAGCGGGTCCCGGAGCGGGACCGGCCGGGGATGCAGGTTTACCGGGTGAGTTTCGCCAATGTCGAGGACACCCGGATTTATGGCTGGCTGACTGTCCCCACCGAAGGCCCGGGGCCATTCCCGGCCGTGCTGAGCCTGCCCGGGGCCGGGGTGTCGGATGTCGGCGCCGCGGGGGGATTCAGCCAGGCCGGGATGATCGCCCTGCGGATCAACATCCACGGGATCGACAACGACCACGCCCCAGACTGGTATGAGGAGCTGGCCCGCACCACCCTCGATGGCTACCGTCATTACGGCAATCACGATCCCTACCGGTTTTACTACCGGCGGGTGGTCCTCGGGGCGATCCGGGCGCTGGACTACCTGGCCTCGCGGGAGGATGTCGACTCCACCCGGCTGGCGCTGGCCGGCGGCAGCCAGGGCGGGGCGCTGAGCCTGCTGGTGGCGGGGCTCGACCCGCGGGTCAAGGCCCTGGCGGCGAATGTCCCGGCGATGTGCGACCACACCGGCGGCCTGTTCGGCCGTCCCGCGGGCTGGCCGCGGATGATGGCCAACGGCGACCCGGAGACCGCGCGGCGGACCTCGGCCTATTACGATGCCGCGCTGAACGCCGCGCTGATCACGGTCCCGGCCCTGGTGGGGGTAGGCTTCATCGACGATGTCTGCGCGCCGACCACGGTCTATGCCGCTTACAACAGCCTGCGCGGGCCGCGCAAGATCATGAACTACCCCGAGATGGGGCACAGCAGCGGACCGGGCTGGGATGAGGAGACGGTCCGCTGGATCAAGGCGGCGTTCGGGCGACGTTAGCGACGCGATGGGAGGAGGGGAACGATGTCCACGGGAACCCTGATGGTCTCCGCGGGCCGTTCGTCGTTCGGCCTGCCTTGCTGATGCCGGATTGCTTTCTGATTCCAGTGTTAACCACCACGGCCAACCAGCGAAAAAGTTTGGGAAAGTGGAAGGGGGGTCCGGGGGGAGGGCGAAAACCTTTTCCAAAAGGTTTGCGCCCTCCCCCCGGAACAGATCGTGATTGATCTTAATTTTGGTACGGGGGATCCATGCTGGTGGGTCGGCCGGCGCTGTGGGAGGGACCGGATGGCCGCGGCTGAGGAGCGAGGACCGCTGCTGCCCCCGGAGCTGGAACGGCAGGTGCGGGTAGTGCTGGAGTTCCACCGCTGGGGCGGCACTCCCGAGGGGGTGACCGCCGGGGAAACGATCTACGGCGGTTACCTGCGTTGCTCCCGGGAGCGGGCGGTGCGCCTGTCCGAGCTGTGCGGGAAAATCGCCCTGCACCTGGGACCGCGCCTGAACCCGGAGGCCGCCAACCTGTTCGCCGCCGGGAGGATGTACCGCAAGGCCGCGGACTATGTCCGGGCGGTGGAGTATTTTCTGCGCGGGCTGGAGGCCCTGCACCGCGAGGGGGGCGAGCTTTGAGGATCATTCATCTGATCAGTTCCGGCGGCTGGGGCGGCCGCGAGATGTATCCGTTGCAACTGGCCCGGGCGCAGGCGCCGCGCGGGCATGCGGTCTCGCTGGTGGTCAAGCGCGACACGCCGCTGGCCGCCCACCTGGCCGGCAGCGGGATCGAACACGATGCGCTGCGGATCGGGCCCTACCTGGACCCGCGGGCGGCGCTGGCGCTGGCCCGGGTGCTCCGCCGCCGCAAGCCGGAGGTGATCCAGGTCCACCTTTCCCGCGACCTGCTGCTGGTCGAGCTGGCCTGCCGGCTGGCGGGGATACGCCCGGTGCGCCTGCTCCACAAGCACATCGGCTCGGCCGGCAACAAGCGCGATCCGCTCCACCGTTACCTGTACGGCCGGCTGGACCGGGTGATCGCGGTCTCGGACTACGTGCGGCAGACCCTGCTGGAGTCCTGTCCGCTGCGGCCGGGACAGATCACCGTGCTGCACAACGGGGTCGAGCCGGAGCGTTTCAGTGGCCGGGCTCTCGAGGAGCAGGAGCGCCAGGCGCTACGCCGCGAGCTGGGGGCCGCGCCGGGCCAGTTGCTGGCCGGAGTGATCGGCCGGCTGGACCCGCGGAAAGGGCAGGAGCTGGTGCTGCGGGCCGCGGCGCGGCTGAAGGCCAGCCATCCGCAGTTGCGTTTCGTGCTGGTCGGAGCCCCGGAGGGCGACTACGACCGCCGGCTGATCGGCCTGGCGCGCGAGCTGGAGCTGGAGGGCCGGGTGCTGGTCACCGGCTACCGCCCGGATGCGGTCAAGGCTTACCGGTCGCTGGACATCCTGCTGGTGCCCTCCACCCGCGAGGCGTTCGGGCTGGTGGCCGCCGAGGGGATGCTGGCCGGGCTGCCGGTGGTGGCCTCGCGCTCGGGGGCATTGCCGGAGTTCGTGCGGGAGGGGGAAACCGGACTGCTGGTGGAGCCGGAGGACCCGGCCTCCCTGGCCGCGGCGATCGCCGCCCTGGCCGGGGACCCGGAGCTTCGCGCCGCCCTGGGGAGTCGGGCCCGCGCCTGGGCCGAGGCCCACCTGTCGATGGACCGCGCCCTGGACCGGCTGGAGGCGCTCTATGCCGAATGCCGGGCCGGACGCCAGGCGGCGGGTTCCCGCGCCGCGGGGGATGGAGCATGAGCGCTGGGGCCCCGCATCCGCCGGTGAGCATTGTCATCCCCACCTGGAATGGCCGGGCGCTGCTGGAGCGGTTCCTGCCCTCGGTGGTGCGGGCCCTGGAGCGCTATCCCGGCGGCGGGGAGATCGTGGTTTCCGATGATGGCTCCACCGATGACACCGCCGCTTTCCTGCGCCGGTTTTTTTGTGGAGTTCGCTTGGAGGTCAGCCCCGTCAACCAGGGCTTTGCCGCGGCGGTCAACCGCGGGGTGAGCCTGGCGCGGCATCAGATCCTGGTGCTGCTCAACAACGATGTCGAGGCCGATGCCGAGCTGCTGGCCCCGCTGGTCGCCCCCTTGGCGGAACCGGACGTGTTCGCCACCCATGCCCTCAGCCTGGACTGGGACCACGCGCGCTTTCACGATGGCGGCAAGCTCGGGCGCTGGCGGCGGGGGTTCTGGCGGGTCTGGCAGAACTACCAGGCCGAGCCCGGGACCGCGGGGCTCTTGAGCTTCTACGCCCCGGGCGGTTTCGCCGCGTACGACCGGGAAAAGTGGCGCGCCTTAGGTGGGCTGGATGAGTTGTACAGCCCGTTCAACTGGGAGGACACCGACCTCTGCTACCGGGCGCTCAAGCGCGGCTGGCGGGTGCTCTATGTCCCGGAGGCGATCGCCTACCACCGTCCCAGCACCACGATCGGCGGGGGGGCGATCCGCCGGGCGCGGGTGCGCTACATCTCCCGCCGCAACCGCCTGCTGTTCCACTGGAAGAACCTCACCGACCGGCCGATGCTGCTGGCGAACCTCTGTTTCTGCCTGCTTTCGCTGCCGGCGGCCCTGCTGCGGCTGGATTTCCCCTCCCTGGCCGCGTTCGCCGGGGCGGTTTGCCGCCTGCCGGAGCTGCGCGCCCGCCGGAAAGTCGAGCGGCGGGAGGCGGTGCGCTCGGATCGCGAGCTGGCCCGCCTGTTCCGGGATTTCCCCGGCGGGCGGCCCGAGCTGCGGGCAGTCGGCCGTCACGGGCGCGGCGCGTGAGGATTCTCTTGAACAATCGGTGACTGACCGGTATAATAAAAGTCCAATTCTTCCCGGAAACCTCGCGATTCGTGTTGGCCGGTTCCGGCCACCCGCCAGGGATGGGGATGCGCGGAAACCGGAACCCCGGACGGGGAGGCGCGACGGCATGGCCGAGCACGAACAGCATCCTGCCCCCGCTGGAGCCGAGGCTGCCCCGAACGGCGAGGCGGCCGGCGAGGGTAAGGCTCTCAAGCGGACCTATGTCGAGTTCCGGGAGGAGGCCCGCCGGGCGATCCTCTCCAGCCACGACCGCGAAAAGTACGAGGCGCTCGAGCCCGAAGAGCGCGACTTTGTCGATTCCGCCTGCCTCTACGAGTTCAACTCCCAGCAGGTCTCCCAGCAGAAACGACGGATCAAGCTGCGCGACATGCTGCTGGCCCGCGATGTCGCCGCCGCCTACTGCCCCAGCCGCGATGCGGCCGGACAGTACAGCGAGGGGATGCGCATCCTCAAGAACAGCGAGTCGGGCAGCGACACGGTCAAGTTTGTCCTGGGACGCCGGGTCTGCACGATGCTGGAGAAGATCTGCAACATCTACGGTCAGCACCCGCGCACTTTTGTCAGCGCCGACCTGCACCGGATGGAAACCGAGCTGCTCAACTACATCAGCCGCCTCGGCCGGCTGATCCGCGAGCCCCTCGGCGAGGCCCGCCGCATCTACGGCAAGCTGAAAGAGCGCACCGGCTGGGAAATCCCCGCCACCGCTTTCGGGATGGCCGAGGATTGCGAGGTCCCGCAACTGTTCTTCAACCGCTACACCGACTCCTCGCAACTGCTGCTCAAGGACCCGCAGAAGCCGTTCCGCAGCGACACCCTCAACCCGCCGCTCAAGCTGGATTTCCGCATCAAGAACGCGGTGCTGATTCTGGCCGGCGAGAACCGTTTCCATATCGACCGCAAGAAGTTCCAGAACGTCCAGGACACCCCCGCCGCCCGGGCGATCATGGCCAATAGCCTGGAGGACGAGAAGAAGAAGATCGGCGAGGCCTACCGCCGCAACCCGCACCAGCTCGCCGAGCGCCTGACCGCCCAGGATGAGATCGGTGTCCGCACGATCAAGGAGAACGCGTTCGCCTTTTTCTACGGCTACACCCTCAAGCACCTGCCCAACACCGCCGCCCGGATGGACGCCGCCGAGCTGTTCCTCCAGGGGCTGATGCCCGAGGAGAACGACATCGGCTGCCGGGGGTTCTGCCGGTGGCTCTACGCGCCGGATGCGGTCCGCGATGACCCCAACCCGGATTACTGGTTGCCCAACGGCACCCTGGCCTATCGCCTGCGCAAGACTTTCCACGATCTGGGGACCGGCAAGGACCGGCTCTCGATGTTCGCCACCCGCATGAACAAGCTGCTCACCGACTACCTCGATGAGCAGCTCAAGCGGATCAGGACCGAGCAGGAAAAACCGTTCACCGTGGGAATCGCCCAGGCCGAGGCTCGTCTCAAGCAGTTCATCGCCCTCAATGCCGAGGCGTTCGCCCGGGCCGGGGAGAGCGGCGGGCAGGTCGAGGAAGTGCACCGGGAGTGCTCGCTCAAGCTCGACCAGGCGCTCGAACTGGTCAACCGCAGCTTCAACAAGTCGCTCAGCGCCGCGACCGAGCAGGAGAAACGGGAGCTGGTCGCCCGCCTGCGCCCGAAACTGGAGGAGGAAGCCGGCAAGCGCGGCGCGACCCTGGCCGAGCTCAAAGCGCGCCACCAGGCCCTGGTCGAGCGCTACAACACCATCGTCCGCCAGCTCCAGCGCCTGGACCAGCTCGGCGAGCTGCCGGCCGACCCTGTCGAGCGGCAGCGCCTGCTGGCCTCGTTCGGGGCCGCGGCCGCCGGGGAAACCCCGCCCGCCGGGCGTGATGAGCTGCGCGGTCGCCTGCAGCAGGAGCTGGAACGGGTGAAGCTCGAGGTGCAGAAGCTGAAAGCTCAGCATGCCGCGGTGCTGGCAGTGGAGAAATCCCTGCTGGCGATCCTCGACACCATCCGCGAGTCCGACTCCTGCGGCGAGCGGATCGCCGCCCTGGAGCGGGAGGGCGAGAGCCAGACCGGGCTGGCGGAGCAGCGCCGGGCCCTGGAAAACGCGATGGAGCAACTGCGCGCCGAGCGCGACGAGGTCACCGGCCGGACCGAGGATGAGATCGAGACCAACCTGGAGACTTAGCGGGTGTGATGCCCTCAGCAGTGGGAAAGAACACCACCCCCGGTGTCCCCCTTTGGTAAGGGGGATTGGTCCGGCTTCGGCCGGAGCTTTGAGCTAAGCGCTTGAACGATAGCGGTTTCGATCCCCTCTTGAGAGGGGTGGCCTCGCCCTCCGGGCGAGGCCGGGGTGTGTGCCTTTGCCGGACGCATAGCCCAGATACCCGACCCTGAGTTCATCACACGCTCTAAAGGCCAACTCGCCCCGTCCCCTGCCGCCGAAGCTGTTGACTTGCCCGCCCTTGGAGGGTAGTTTTCTGCTTTGCCGATCCCGGGAAGCTCCCACTCCGCCCCGCGAACCACAGTCGCAGGAGAACGCATCGTGTCCGCCACCCGCACCATCGCCGGCTACCTCGACTACCAGCGCCGGGAATACTGCAAGGATGTCGCCTGCCCGATCCAGGCCCGGCTCGACCGGGCTGTCCCGGACAGCGAGGAGTACCGCCAGGTGCGCGGCATCTGCGGGCAGAGCTGCATCCACACCACCTATGAATTCCACCACTGGCTGATCGCCAGGGGCTACCTCGTAATCCGACCCGAGAACCAGTAAACCGGCTGATGGCGCGCGCCGCGCCCGGCCGGAAGGAGACCTGTCGCCGATGGACTGGGGAATGAAGAACCGCATGTCGCGGCTGATCCAGGAAGACGGCCACTGCTTCTTCCTGCCGATCGACCACGGCTATTTCCAGGGGCCGACCAGCTGCCTGGAAAAGCCCGGCGAAACGATCGCGCCGCTGCTGCCCTACTGCCGACGCGCTGTTCTGTCACCCGCGGCGTGCTGCGCGACTGCGTCGACCCGGCCGGAAACCGAGGTGCCGATCATCCTGCGGGTCTCCGGCGGCACCAGCATGGTCGGGCCGGACCTGGCGGACGAGGGCCTGACCACCTCGATCGAGGAGATCATCCGGCTGAACGCGGCCGCGGTGGGCGTGTCGGTCTTCATCGGCACGCAATACGAGCACCAGACCCTGAAGAACCTGTCCGAGCTGGTCAACAAGTGCGAGGACTACGGGATCCCGGTGATGGCGGTGACGGCGGTCGGGCAAGGAGATGGAGAAGCGCGACGCCCGCTACCTGGCGCTTGCTGCCGCATCTGCGCCGAGCTGGGCGCGCGCGTGGTCAAGACCTACTGGTGCAAGGATTTCGACAAGGTCGCGCGGGCTGCCCGGTGCCGGTGGTGATGGCCGGCGGGCCCGAGTGCGAGACCGAGCTGGAGGTGTTCGAGTTCGTCCACGACGGCATGCAGAACGGGGCGATCGGCGTCAACCTGGGCCGCAACGTCTGGAAGAACGCCCATCCGGTGGCGATGATCCAGGCCCTCAACGCGGTCATCCACGCCGGAGCGCCTGCAGCCGAAGGAGAGCCCGGCGAAGCTCTTCGAGCTGGATCAAGCAGGACAGGAGAACTGAGGATGTCCATGATGCGCGTGGCGATGTACTACAACAACCGCGACGTGCGCCTGGAGGAGATGCCGGTGCCGGCGATCGGGCCGGGCGAGTGCTGGTCAAGGTGATCGCCAGCGGCATCTGCGGCAGCGACGTCATGGAGTGGTACCGGATAAAGAAGGCGCCGCTGGTGCTGGGCCACGAGATCGCCGGGGAGATCGTCGCGGTCGGGGCCGGGGTGAACCGCTTCCAGCCGGGCGACCGGGTGTTTCGTCGCCACCACGTCCCCTGCAACACCTGCCGCTACTGCCTGGCCGGGCAACCACACGGCCTGCGACACCCTGCACACCACGAACTTTCGATCCCGGCGGGTTCGCCGAGTACCTGCGCGTGCCCGGCGATCAACGTGGACCGCGGGACTTTTGTCCTGCCCGAGGAGCGTCTCCTTCGAGGAGGGCGCGTTCGTCGAGCCGCTGGCCTGCGTGGTGCGCGGCCAGCGCGTGGCCGGGCTCGCGCCGGGGATCAGCGTGCTGGTGCTGGGCAGCGGCATCTCGGGCCTGCTGCACATCCTGCTGGCCCGGGCGCTGGGGGCGGGACGGATCATCGCCACCGATGTCAGCGACTACCGGCTGGAGCGGCCCGTGCAGTTCGGCGCCGAGGCCGTCCTGGATGCCCGCGAGGATGTGCCCGCGCGGGTGAAAGAGCTCAACGACGGCCACGGGGCGGACCTGGTGATCGTCTGCGCCGCGGCCCTGCCGGCGTTCAAGCAGGCGCTGGCGAGCGGTGGACCGGGGCGGGACCGTGCTGTGTTTCGCCACCACCGAGCCGGGGGTGGAGCTCCCGGTCCCGGCCAACGAGTTCTGGCGCAACTCGATCCGGGTGATGCCCTCCTACGCCAACAGCCCCCACGATGCCGAGGTGGCGATCGAGCTGATGCGCGCGCGGCGGGTGGATCCCCGGCCGATGATCA
This sequence comes from Candidatus Glassiibacteriota bacterium, assembly GCA_963752515.1. Taxonomy (GTDB): domain Bacteria; phylum Gemmatimonadota; class Glassbacteria; order GWA2-58-10; family GWA2-58-10; genus CAVVYO01. The sequence continues at coordinate 545,199 of CAVVYO010000003.1, forward strand.
CCCACCGCCTGCCGCTGGCCGAGACCGGCGATGGCTTCCGGCTGATGGCCGGCCTGGCGGGGGAGGATCGTATATGAAGGTGATCATTGAGCCGCAGAGGTAGGGGGCGGATATTAGATTATCTTTGTAGATGATTAGACATGCCTAGTTTTTAGCCATCTTATCTTTGAGATTGTAATGATTTCATCGAATGGGAGGTGCTATGGATATTTTGAGTTTTGCTAAACAGCTTGTGGCAACCAAAATTAACCCAGATATGATATATTTGGATATTAAAAATCCTAGATTTGCTGGCGAAAAAGACCTAAATATAGACCCAAAGGCCAATCCCTTAGATGAAAAATTACAAGAGATAATAAGAAAATTTATTTTGGAAAAACACGAGCTCATGAGCTTGGTTGATTCTATAAGAAGAGTTGGATTTTTGTGCATGGACAGGATTGTGGTCAAAGAATATAGTGGAAAATATATTGTTTTGGAGGGAAATAGGCGAGTTGCAGCCATAAAAACTCTTTTAGCATTGGAAGAGCAGCGTCAGGTGATGCTTGCTGCTGAGGTAAAGGATACAATAAAGGAAATCGAAGCTTTAGTTCTAAAATTAGATGACAATGAATACGATCAGGCCACATGGTTTTTGCAGGGTATTCGCCATATATCTGGTGTCAGGGGATGGGGTCCTTTTCAACAGGCAGAGTTGATAAATACTCTTATTAAGTCAGGTATGAATTTTACGGATGCTGGCGAAGCTATAGGGGCTGGAAGAAAAAGGACTGCACAAATGTTAAGGGCTTATAAGGGATTAATGCAAATGAAGGAGAATCCGGATTACGGTGATAAATGGAATCCAGATTTATTTAGTCATTTCGAACAGGCTTGGGCCAAGCAAGATGTCAGGTCTTGGCTAGATTGGGACCATACGGCAGGTGTTTACAAGAATGATAATAATTTGCTTTTGTTTTATAAATGGATTACAGAGGGAATTGATAAGGTAGAACAGAAGAAAATTAAGGCCGAAGAGATTAGGGAAAAGTTACCATATGTTTTAGCCTGTGACACATCTAGAAAAAGTTAGTCCAGGAAGAGTTAAATTTAGATTCTGCTTATGGTGTTGCGATTTCCGAAAGGGCTGATTACGTTGATTGGCATGCTTCAGTTAGAAACGCGATAGATCATATAGATAAAATATCTTGGAAATATGATCTAACTGATGAAGATAAGGGTTTGTTGAAAACATTATTAAATACCACTAAGTCGTACTTAGGTAAAAAAGGTGTCTCATGGGAGTGACGCTGAAAGCTAATGAAATAGCAACTTATTATTTGAAGAACTGCAATAGGCCCCAAATTAGCATTAGGAATCTGATTCGCGAGGCTTTTGAAGATCTATTGCCTGATGTTGTGTTGAGTGAGTTAGAAATGGCTGACTATGTGTATGATATGGAGCAAGGGGTATATAATTGCTTATTTAGATTCAAAAATGGGCTTTTGGCCGATGGTAAAATGCTGCCGTTTGACTTTGGCATAGACAACAGAACGCTTATTAAATACGATCTAGAATTAAGAGAGCCGAAAATAATATTTATAAAATGGTTAAATGAAATGTCATCTGTTACATTTGAGGCGTTATGTTGTAAAATATTGGAGTTGGAGGGATGTGTCAAGATTGTACTAACACGCCCTAGTAAAGATGGGGGGATAGATTTCTATGGTGAAAAGGAAATTGAAGTGGATGAAACTGGTTCTATTGGTGGTTTTTTTTATGAAGTAAGGGTGGTTGTGGTAGGACAGGCAAAGAGATATTCGTCTCCAATCGGAATTGGGCATATTCGGGAATTTTTAGGTTCTGTTGATATGATGAGAATTTCTAATCTTGATAATGCCCCAAGATCTTTATCTAAAACAATAACGAGTGAACGTTACAAACCATATGGTCCTTTTGTATTGACGTTTATCACAACATGCAAATTTACAAGAGATACTCTTGCTCTTGTTGATTGGCTTGGAGTAAGAGTGATTGATGGTGAAAAAATTTTTGAGTTATTTTATCGACACGGTTGTGGGTTCGTGAGATCTGACAATGGGATAGTTTTTGAACCTACCATGACGGGAGTAATATAACAAGATATGAGTAAAAAAATTCTTTTGGTCGAGCCTGTTTCACATAATACATACCCACCATTGGGATTATTAAAGATTTCTTTGTACCACAAACTTCAGGGTGACTATGTCCACTACACATACGGGAACAATGTCTGGGCTAGTGAGCAATTTTGGGATGTTATATATATTACTTCTATGTTTACTTGGGATTTTGATATATTGATAAAAACCATTCGATATTATTCCAAGAATCATTATAACTTTAGAAATATCAAGATTGGCGGGGTAGCTGCAACGCTGTTGGGTGAAGAAGTGGAGGCTCTTACGGGGATAATGCCCCATAAGGGTACAATAAAAAATCCAGATGAATTTCTTGATGAGCTTTCGAATACTCGTGAATTCAATTATTTAAAGCATTGCCAACCGTATGTTGATTATCTACCTCCTGACTATGAAGTTGCCCTAGCTAACGAAAGTTATCAAAAGCTGCTATCGGATTCATATATGTTGTATTGCACAAAGGGTTGTCCGAATAGTTGTAACTTTTGTGCCGTAAACACATTGGAACCCCAATATGTTGATTATGTTCCAATTTCCCCTAGGGTAGAGTATATTAAACGAAGGTTCGGCAAGAAGTTCATTACTATTTTTAGATAATAATATTACTGCTTCTAAAAAGTTCTTTGATATTATAGATGAATTACGAGATTTGGGATTTCAGGCAGGGGCAAAGTTAAACAAGAAGTCCAGGCATGTCGATTTCAACCAAGGAATAGACGCTCGTTACTTGGATAATAATAAGATGAAAGCATTCGCAAGTATTGCCATTGATCCACTTCGTATAGCTTTTGATGACATAAGAATGGAACAACAATACATTGAGAAAATGGTATTGGCAATTGATATGGGCATTGCTAAGCTTTCCAATTATATGCTATACAACTTTAATGATAAACCAATCGATTTATACAGGCGAATAAAGATCACGGTTGGTATTAATCAAAAATATGGGTCAAAGATATTCTCATTTCCAATGCGTTTTATTCCTTTACATGCAAAAAATCGAACATTTGTTGGTAAATACTGGACAAAAAGAGAGTTGAGGGCTATACAATTAATCTTGAATGTAACAAAAGGAATAGTATCTGCCAGGATGGACTTTTTCTTACATGCTTTTGGATCAGATGAGTATGAATATGAGCAAATATTGAGGATGCCACAAAGTTATATTCTTTATAGGGTAGATCATGAGAAAAACGGCAGCATAGAAGATTGGAAGAAGTGCTACTCAAGGCTTTCCGATTCTCAGAAGCAGAAGTTAATGGAACTTATAATGAACGGATGTCCAGAAGAGGGGGTTGTGGGTCGAGGTGGTGTAATGAATGATATATTGGCCCACTATAAGTGCGAAAGAAATATGAAGAAATATAAACAAGAGATGGCATAAAAGAAGTTAAAACTGAAAAAAAGATTGATGAGAGCACGGGACAAAACATCACACACCCCGTCCGCTGCGCGTCCACCCCTCTCCAGAGGGGATTTTTTCGCCCCGCTTCGGCCCGGGGTTTTATGCGAGCGCTTGAGTCTGTCGGTTTAGATCCCCTCTACGAGAGGGGTGGCCCCGCCACAGGCGGGGCCGGGGTGTGTGCCTTTCGCTTTGCCGTTCCAGCCGACGGGGTGTGTGGTCCCTTTCCCCGGTGGCGCAGCCCCTCACAGCGCTCCCAGCGCCTCCACAAAAGAATCCATTTCCTCGCGGGTGCGCTTTTCGGTGACCGCGATCAGGAGCTTGCCCGCCCCGGCCTCGCCCATGCACCCCAGGTCGATCCCGGCCAGGAATTTTTGCTCGACCAGCCGGTCGATCACCTGCGCCGGCGGCATCGGTGGGACCACCGCGAACTCCTTGAAGAAATGCCGCTCGGGCCAGGCCGGCCTCCAGCCGGGCAGGGAAAAAATCCGGTCGGCCAGGTAGTGGGCTTTCTGCAGGCAGAGCTCGGCCACCTCGCGCAGGCCCGCTTGCCCAGCAGGCAGAGGTAGATGGTCGCGGCCAGGGCCAGCAGCGCCCTGGTTGGTGCAGATGTTGCAGGTGGCCTTCTCGCGGCGGATGTGCTGCTCGCGGGTCTGGAGGGTGAGCACATAGCCGGTCGCCGCCGCGGCTGTCGTCGGTGCGCGCCGACCAGGCGGCCGGGCAGCTGGCGCATGAAGGCATCCGGCGTGGCGAAGAAGCCCGAGGTAGGGGCCGCCAAAGCGACAAGGGCACTGCCCAGCGGCTGGCCCTCGCCGACCGCGATGTCGGCCCCGAGCCGCGCCGGGAGGCTCGAGCAGGGCCAGCGACGATCGGGTCGCAGACCGCACGACCAGCAGCGCCCCGGCCTCGTGAGCGGCTTCGCCAGCCCGCCGCAGGTCCTCGATGTTGCCGAAAAAGTTGGGTCTGGACGGCGATCAGGCAGGCGGTGTCGTTCCCGAGCAGTTTCGCGCAAAGCGGCGCGGTCGGTGACTCCGCTCCCGGGCCGGTGACCAGCCGGACCTCGATGTCCCCGCCGAAATTGTAGCGTTTCCACCACTCTGCGGCTAGGCGGGGTTGACCGCCTGCGAGACCAGGATCACCCGGCGGCCCTTGCCGACGGGCGGCGGCCATCAGCGCGGCCTCGGCGGTGGCCGAGCCGCCGTCGTACACGGAGGCGTTGGCGACGTCCATGCCGGTGAGGCGGGACATCAGGCTCTGGTACTCGTAGATCGCCTGCAGGGTCCCCTGGCTGACCTCGGCCTGGTAGGGGGTGTAGGAGGTGTAGAACTCGATCGCAGCAGCATTGGTCGACCGCGGCGGGGATGAAGTGGTCGTAGGCGCCGCCGCCGAGGAAGCAGACGAACTCGGCCGGGTCATAGTTGAGCTTTCCCAGCCGGTCGACCAGGGCCGCGGCCTCCAGCTCGCTGGCCGGCGGGGGCAGCTCCATCCGGGCGGCCCGCTGCTGGAGGCGCTCCGGGATCGAGCGGAACAGCTCATCGACCGAGGCGGCGCCGATGGTTTCGAGCATGCGGCGGATGTCTTCCGCGGTGTGCGGGGTGTAGCTCATCTTCAACGGTGTCCAGTGCCGGCTCAGGCGATCATCGAGCGGTATTCCTTGGCGGTCAGCAGTTCCTCGGGCTTCTCGGCATAGCGGACCTTGATCATCCAGCCCTCGTGATAGGGGTCATGGTTGACCAGCTCGGGGGCATCGCCCAGGGCCTCGTTGACCTCTTCCACCGTGCCGCTGACCGGGCTGTAGAGCTCGGCGACCGTCTTCACCGCCTCGACCGTGCCGAAAGCCTCCGCCGCGATCACCTCATCGCCGACCTGGGGCAGCTCGATGTAGACGATGTCACCCAGCTCCTTCTGCGCGTAATCGGTGATGCCGATAATGGCCAGGCCGTCCTCGAAGCGCACCCACTCGTGCTCTTCGGTGTAGCGGAGATCGGAAGGGATCTGCATCTTGTGTTTGTCCTCATTCAAAGCTTTGCCGATTGGTGCTGCGGGAAGATTGGGGCGCGGTGCATCCGCTGCAACACACTACACCACGAGGGATGGTTTGTCAAGACAAGTCGGGAGTGGTGGGGCTCCTGCGGGGGAAGGCTCCCGCTGGCAGCGGGGCAAAACATTCATTGTGCGCCGCCCGGGCATTGATTATAATCAAAAATTACCCGGTCGCCGGTCTCTGCCGGCCGACCTGTCGCGCCCGTCCGACGCCACCCCGGGCGGCCCGGCCCGTAACCCTCCGGCGGGAGAGGCTATGTCCAAGGAAGAAGCGACACCGACCGAGTCCCTGAGCCTGGAGCAGAAGATCGGCCTGATGCTCTGGCCCGCGTTCCACGGCTATCGGAAATGGTACCGGAGCGATGAGTTCACCCAGTTGCGGGGGCTGGTCGAGCGGGGGCTGGCCGGCGGGCTGGTGGTCCGGGAGGGGGTGCTCTACGAGACCGCGACCAAGGTGCGCGAGCTGCAGCAACTGAGCCCCCTGCCGCTGGTGGTGGCCGGTGATGCGGAGAACGGCCTGGGGAGCCTTTTGCAGGAGGGGACGCGCTTTCCCTCCAACATGGCGTTCGGCGCCACCCGCAGCGGCGAGTACGGCTTCCTGGCGGGCAAGATCGTCGCGCGCGAGGCCGGGGCGGTGGGGATCAACCTGGTGTTCGGGCCGACCTGCTGCCGGACCGGGGCCGCGCTGCCGGAAGGGCTGCCGCGGGTGAACGCCTACGGGGAGCGGCTGCACCTGGTGACCCGCCTGGCGACCGCGTTCCTCCAGGGGCTGCACGATGGCGGGGCGTTGGGCGCGCCGCGCTTTTTCCCGGCCACCGGGGCGTTGCGCGATGGCGGAGTGATCGGGGGGGCGCGCTGGCTGCTCCAGTTGCGCAGGCTGCTGGTCGACACCGAACTGAGCGTTTTCGAGATCTTCACCCAGGCCGGGCTGGGCGCGCTGATGGTCGACTGGCGCCACCTGCCCGACCCGCTCACCGGCCGGCCGATGCCGGTGATCACCAATCACAACCTGCTGGAGGTGTTCCTGCGGGAGGTGATGGGCTTTACCGGGGTGGTGATCTCGCCGGACCTGTCGGCCAAGCCGCACGAGGACCTGTTGCAGGATCAGGTGCTGATCGCGGCGGTGGCGGCGGGGGTGGATGTGCTGGCCGGGGTGCCGGAGCCGGAGCGGGTGCTGAAGCTGCTGTGCCGGGCGGTGATCGAGGAGCGGATCCCCCTGGCGCGGATCGAGGCCTCGGCCGGGCGGCTGCTGGCCCTGCGCGAACGGCTGGGCAAGCGGCAGGCCGGCCGCAAGAGCCACGAGGAGATCGACCGGGTGGTGGCCAGTTCGGCCCACCTGGAAGTGGCCGACCGGATCGCCGAGGACTCGATCACCCTGCTGCGCGACCGCAGGCGGATGCTGCCGCTGGACTCGAGCGTGCCGCGCACCCTGCTCAACCTCTCGTTCACGGCGATGTTCGACCCCGACAAGGAAAAGTGCCTGGATGCGGCCCTGCGCCTGGAGTTCGACCGGGTCTGCACCCGCCAGCTCGACAGCGAGGCCGCCCCGGCCAAGCTGGATGAGGCCTGGGAGGAGGCCCAGCATGCCGGGATCATCCTCTGCGCGATGTACACCAACCGTCCGCCGGACTACTCCGCCCACGGTTTCAGCCCGACCCAGGTCGAGTTCATCCAGCGGCTGATCCGCAGCGGCCTGCCGGTGATGATGGTCAGTTTCGGCGACCCGCACACGATCAGCCTGTTCCCCGAGGTGGATTGCTACATCTGCCTGTACTCCGACAGCCCGGCCAGCCAGACCGCCCTGGTGCGCGAGCTGTTCGGCGACTTGGTGATGCCGGTCAAGGGCAAGCTGCCGGTGACGCTCGATGCGCAATTGGCCTACGGTTTCGGGATGGACCTGCTGCCCTGAGGCGGGTTTGCTGTCAGAGATCGAGTGTCGAACAGGGTAACAGTTTGAACAGAAAGAAGTTATCCACGAAGAACACGAAGGCGCACGAAGAAAAAATCTTCGTGAAGCTTCATGCCCTGCGTGGATGTCCTCCAAGCTTTCCGCCCTCCCCCCGGAAAAGCTGTCTGTTGTTGATCTCAGGAGCAGGAGGTGGTGAGGATGGCCGAGGTGAAACTCAAGTGGGTCGAGGGGCTGCAGTTTGTCGGCAACCCGCCCTCCAACCACGCGGTGCTGGTCGATGGCGGCCCGGCGGGCGGAGGGATCGACAGCGCGGCGCACCCCAGGGAGCTGCTGCTGGTGGCCCTGGGCGGCTGCACCGGGATGGACGTGGTCTCGCTGCTGAGGAAAATGCGCCAGGATTTCCACGAGCTGGAGATCCGCATCCGGGCGGAATTCGCCGAGGAGCATCCCCAGGCGCTGCGCCGGGCGCACCTGACCTTTTTCGTGCGGGGCCGGGAGCTGGAAGAGGACAAGGTGCGCAAGGCGATCACCCTCAGCCAGGAAAAATACTGCGCCGTGGCGGCGACCCTGCGGCCCACGGTGGAGATCACCTGGGAGCTGGAACTGGCCCCGCCGCGCTAGCTCAGCCGGCGCTCGGCCCGGTCCGGGTGCTCGAGGTCGATCAGCACGGTGACACACTGCCCGCCGGAGAGCTGGCCGGGCTGGATCGCGATGGTCTGTCCCAGCCGCGCGCTCCAGTGGCCGCCGGGGACAAACGGCGACTCGTGGATGTGCCCGTGCAGGCTCAACATGGCCCCGCTGCCCTCGATGAACCGCCGCACCGCCTCCGAGCCGACATCGGTCCCCGCGGCAATGATCCCCTGGCCGACTCCGCGCGGGGGCTGGTGGATCAGGTAGACTGTCCGCGCGGGGTCCGTCGGCCGGGGCAGCTCCGCCAGGTGATGTTCCAGGGTGGGGCGGCCGGCGAGCAGTCGCGGCCAGTCCTCCACCCCGTGCAGCCCCTCCTCGTCCGAGAGCAGGGCCTTTCCCTGCTGCGGCGGCCCCTGCCAGTGCCCGGTGTCCCGCAGGCAACGGTCCTTGAGCGAGAACGGCCCATCGACTGTCATCGGGGTGCCGATGAAGCTCCACCCCGCGAACTCCGCCCGCTCCCCCAGCAGCACGAACGCCCCTTCCGTGCCCGATGCCAGCTCGCGCAAGGAGCGGTCCAGCCCGCGCAGGTCCATGTTGCCGGCGGTGGCGATCCAGGCGATCCCGCTCTCCCGGCAGCGCCGCAGATAGTCGGGCAGGTAGCCCTGGAGGAAAGAGCGTTGCACCTGGAACAGCTCCGGCCCCAGCGGATAGAGGTCCCCGCCGTTGAGGATCGCCCGGACCCCGGCGGCGCGGGCCCGCTCCAGCACGGTCTCGTAGCCTTCCTGCCGGCCGTGCAGGTCGGTGACATAGAGAATTCGCACCTGCCCTCCCTTGCGGATCGATTCCGCTCAATCTACCACCGGCGATCGGCCCGGCGCAAGACGTCGCGGTCGCAATTGACGTAAACCCGGGGCCGCGCCGCGCCGATATTCACTAGGTGCGCTCCCGGCCGGTAGCGGGCGGGACGGGATTCCGGTTGAAAAAACGGCCGGATTCTGGTAGAATGATTTGTTTGCTGTTTGATGCGAACCTCGGACTGTGGCGTTTCTCGCGCGGGAAGGTCGGATGGCACCGGTTGTCGGCGAACTGGAAGGATTGATCAGCAACCACAACCTGCTGGTCTCGCGCGGGCAGGTCGTGGAGGCCGCCCGGGTCAAGGGAGTGATCGGCGAGTACCTCTCCCAGAAGGACCGGGCCAACCGGCTCTACAAGGGAGTGTGGGGCAAGTTCGAGGAATTCCTCTACTGCGCCGAGAACAACTTCGAGCGCTTCCAGGAGATCATCAACTACAAGCACCTGACCCAGCTGGAGTATTTCTACCCGGAATACTCCGCCGAATTCCGGCGCGAGCTGAAGAAGTCGGCCCAGAAGCTGCTCCAGCTCGGCGGCGGCCTGTACTCGGCGCTGCTGGTGGCCTCCAGCCTCTCGGCCGAGGAGAACGTGCTCCACGACGTGTTGCAGGGGCTGGTGGGGCGGAAGAGCTACCAGGACCTGCAGCGGCTGTTCGACCGGCTGGGGGAGACCCGCCAGCAGGTGTTGGCTTTCAACGCCCAGCTGGGCCGTCACGAGGATGTCCCGCTGGTGCGGGACGAGGAGGTGCGGGATCGGATCGGGCGGCTGCTGTTCGAGGCCTATTCCGAGGAAACGAAGCGGATGGAGGGGACGGGCGCCGAGTTCTCCACCACCCGCAATGCCTTCCGGCTGGCGAGCCTGCTCAGCAACCACCTGCCGGAGCTGGGGCTGATCACCGATGGCAGCCTGATCTCCACCGCGACCATCTACTTCAAGGAACTGGCCCGCCGGGTGGACCTGGACAGCACCGGCGAGCTGGTGGACTTCCTTACCCGCTTCAAGGCCAACCCGGCGGTCCGGCGGTTCATGGCCGAAAACCCGGAAACCTTCCAGAGCTATCTGAACAGCCCGGACGTGCGGGAGGTGCTGACCGAGCTGGCGCGCAACCTGCTGGGCAAGACCCGTTTCGATGAGGTGCGGCGGCTGGCCGAGAGCCTGGAGGGCATCCTTTCCCTGGCCCCGACTTTCCGCAGCCACCTGGCCTCGCTCAAGGAGAACGGCTTTTTCATCCAGGCGATCGAGATGGCCGAAAAGCTCCAGTTGACCGAGGCCCTGACCGATGACCTGAAGGTGGAAGCTTTCCGCAAGCTGCTGGACGAGCTGGTCGACAACCCCCAGAAGCCCGCCAACTACCAGCGGGTCAAGAAATTCGCCGCCAAGCACCGGATCGGCGCCCGCCAGTACCCGCAACTGGAGGAGGAGATCCTGAACCGGCTGGAGGGGCTGGAGAAGCGGTTCCCCGAGTTGCACCCCCGGCTCGACCCCCTCTATGGCCTGCTGCAGGTGGAGCGGCGCAAGAAGCGCGCGGGTGGCGCCGGGGGACTGGGGCTGCTGTTCGATCCGATCATCTGGTTTTTTACGCTGTTCTTCAAGGTCTTTGTCGCGCTGGTGATGATCGGCGCCGGGCGCCAGGGCGCGGCGCCGCCCCCCGGGCGGCAGCCGGGACGGTCCAGCCGCGGCCCCCGCTGAGACAGATTCCAACGAGAATTCCATCCTTTTCGGGGGAGGGAGAAAACCTTTTGAAAAAGGTTTTCTCCCTCCCCCGAGCCCCCTCCCGCTTTCCAAAATTTTTTCGCTGGTCTGATCCGAGTGATCGAACCGCAGATCAGGATCAGATGGCGCTGAAGACAAGGTGGGAGTTGTGTTGCTTCTGATCCCCCTTAACAAAGGGGGACACAGGGGGTTGTGTTTTTTCTCTGTACTTGAGTGATGTGCATCGCCCGATTTTACGATGATGTCGGGAAAGCCGCAGGGACATGCCCCGCAGTGGGATGACGGAAAGTCAGTATCGGGCCAGCTCCTCGATCCGCACCCATCGCCCGCTGTTCGCGCTCTCGATCGCCGCGGTCACCACCAGCAGGTTCCGCAAGCCCTCCTCGCCATCGGCCGCCGGCCGGGTCCCCTCGCGCACCGCCCGCTGGAAGTCCAGCAACTCGACCGCATTGGCATCCACCGGCGCGAACTCGATCCAGTGATCGCCCTGCTCGACCCGCCCCAGGCGGTCCAGCCGCTCGATCCGGGTCGCCTGGTCCGGCCAGCCGTGGTAGCGCAACACCCCCTCGCTGCCGTGCCAGGCCGTGAAGTAGTCGTTGTCGATGTAGCTGGTGACCAGGGTGCCCAGCGCCCCGGAGTCGAACTCGAGCACCAGGGCGTTGAGGTCCGGGTTGTCGAGCTTGACCATCAGGTGGGCGAAACGGGCCGCGACCCCGGTCACCTCGCCGAGGATCGTGCGCATCGCATCGATGGTGTGGATCCCGAGCTGGATCAGGGCCAGCCCCGGGCAGGCGGCCGCGCTCGAGCGCCAGTCCCCGGGCTTCAGGGCGAAAGCGTTGGATGCTCCCATGTGGCACTCGACCGAGGTCGGCCGGCCGATCCGTCCCTCGCCGATCAGCCGCCGGATCGTGGCGAACGCGCCGTGGTGGCGCAGGCTGTGGCCGACCGCCAGCACCACCCCGGCCTCCCGGCAGCGGCGGATGATCTCCCGCGCCTCGGCCGGAGTGTTGGCGATCGGTTTTTCCACGAACACGTGCAGCCCGCGGGCGGCGGCCGCGCCGGCCTGCTCCGGGTGCAGGGGATTGGGCGAGGCGATCACCACCGCCTCCAGCCCGGGCTGCTCCAGCAGTTCCTGCAAGCTGGCGCACGGCCGGCAGCCATACTCCCGGGCGAATTCCCGGCAGGTTTCCGGCCGCGGATCGAAACAGGCCGCCGGCAGGATGCTGCCGCCCGCCACCCCGCTGCGGGCCAGGGTGCGGCCGAAGTTCAGTCCGGCAAATCCTGTGCTCAATGGCTTCATCGCTTGTTCTCCCGCCCGATTCATGGTATGATCGCTCGAGGTGGCGCCGTCCCCCCAGCCGGGGATCGGCCGCGGTCGAAAAATAAACCCGGCCGGGCGGCGAGGCAAGCCCCGGCCGGTCGGGGCAGCCCGGCAAGCCTGTCCCCGGAGTCCGGGCCGGCCCGGACTGACTGTTGCAAACCGGCCGGAAGCGCTGTACATTTCGGATATAAAAAGATTGAACAGAAAATCCGAAGTGCGAGGGGAGTCACTCCCGGGTCAGCGTGAAATGAATTATCCGCCCGATCGGCCCAGGATCACCAAGCAGCAGATCATGCTCGAAACCCTGGAACGTTATACCGGCAGTCCGGTGGAGCGCTTCGAGCGCCACATCCTGCTGACCAATTTCCAGGTCTATCTGCGGGAATTCGCGCGCGGCCGCGCGACCGAGGGCTTCCAGGGCTCGGCGATGTCGGTGGTGCACGACCACGGGGAGCGGACGAGCATCGTCTCGTTCGGGATCGGCTCGCCCAATGCGGCGCTGATCATCGACCTGCTCTCGCCGCTCGACCCGGCGGCGGTGGTGTTTCTGGGGCTGTGCGGAGGCTTGAGCGAGAAGCACCGGGTGGGGGAGTTTTTCCTGCCCTCGGCCGCGATCCGCGACGAGGGCACCAGCCAGCATTACCTGCCGGAGCGGGTCCCGGCCCTGCCCTACTTCCTGATCCAGCGCCACCTGAGCGTGGCCCTGGACAGCCGGGGCCTGAAGTACAACCACGGGATCATTCATACCACCAATTACCGGCTGTGGGAGTTCGACGAGGGGTTCCGGGAGGAACTGCTGGCCGAGCGGGCGCGGGCGATCGACATGGAGTGCGCCACGCTGTTCGCGGTGGCGTTCTCGCTCCGGCTCAAGGTCGGGGCGCTGCTCTTGATCAGCGACCTGCCGCTCGCGGTGGAGGGAATCAAGACCAAGCGCGGCTCCGAGGAAGTGTTCGAAAACTATGCCGGTCCGCACCTGGAGATCGGCCGGCAGAGCTTGAGGCAGATCATGGCAGAAGAGGAGCAGGAATCCTGAGTTCCCGGCCGGCGGGCGGCGATGCCGCCCAAGTCCTCCGGTCCGGCTCCAACCCGGAAGGAAGGAAGATGAAGAACATCACGGAGTTTTCTGTGGTACCCGCGCTGCCGGAGCGGCTCAAGGATCTTCCGGAGATCGCCGCACAACCTCTGCTGGAGCTGGAACCAGGAATTCATCGAGCTGTTCCGCCGGATGGACCCCCCGCTCTGGGAGTCGACCCGCCACAACCCGGTGCTGATGCTGCAGACGATCAATCAACAGGCCCTGGAGGCGCTGGCGGCCGATGAGGGCTTCCTGACCCATCTCGACAGTGTCAAGCGCCGGCTGGACGAATATCTCAAGGGCGAGCGCAGCTGGTTCAACCGCAATCGCAAGCGCTTCCCGGAAAAATTCACTGTCGCCTATTTCAGCGCCGAGTTCGGGCTTACCGAATGCATCCCGATCTACTCCGGCGGCCTGGGGATCCTGGCCGGCGACCATGTCAAGACCGCCAGCGACCTGGGAATCCCCCTGGTCGGGGTCGGCCTGATGTACCAGCACGGCTACTTCCGCCAGTACCTGAACATCGACGGCTACCAGCAGGAAGCCTACTACGACAATGATCCGTTCCGCCTGCCGGTGACCCTGGTGCGCCAGGAGGGCCGCGAGCCGCTGCTGATCGCGGTGGAGTTCCCCGGCCGCAATGTCCACGCCCGGATCTGGCTGGCCCAGGTCGGGCGGGTCTCGCTGTTCCTGCTCGATACCAATGTCCCGCAGAACAGCCCCAACGACCGGGCGATCACCTACCAGCTCTACGGCGGCGACAAGGAGATGCGCATCCAGCAGGAGATCCTGATCGGGATCGGCGGGCTGCGCGCCCTGGCGGCGCTGGGGATCGAACCCTCGCTGATCCACATGAACGAGGGCCATGCCGCGTTCAGCGGGATCGAGCGCATCCGCCGGGTGATGGAAAGCGCCGGTCTCGATTTCGAGCAGGCCCGGATGGCGGTCCGCGCCGGCGGAGTGTTCACCACCCACACCCCGGTGCCGGCCGGGATCGACATGTTCGAGCCCGGGCTGGTCGACCGCTACTTCTCCCACATCTACGAGCGGCTGGGGCTCAACCGCAAGAGCTTCCTGGCCATGGGCCGCCGCAACCCGGACAACGACCTCGAACCGTTCAACATGGTCTTCCTGGCCTTCCGCACCACCGACTACCTCAACGGCGTGAGCCGGCTCCACGGAAAGGTCAGCCGCAACATGTGGCAGTCGGGCTGGCCCGGGGTGCCGGTCGATGAGATCCCGATCACCCATGTCACCAACGGCATCCACATCCACACCTGGATCAGCCGCGAGTTCGCCGAGCTCTACGACCGCTACCTGGGGCCGCGCTGGAGCGAGGACCCCTCGGACAAGGCGGTCTGGGAGCGGGTGGCCAGCGTGCCGCCCGAGGAGCTGTGGCGCACCCACGAGCGGCGCAAGGTGCGGCTGGTCTCGTTCGCCCGCCTGCGGCTGCGCAAGCAGCTCGAGGAGCGCGGGGCCTCGGCCCACGAGGTGGAGATCACCAACGAGGTGCTCAATCCCCAGGCCCTGACCATCGGGTTCGCCCGTCGTTTCGCCACCTACAAGCGGGCCAACCTGATCCTGCGCGACCAGGAGCGGCTGAAGAAGATCCTCACCAACAAGGATCGCCCGGTGCAGCTGATTTTCGCCGGCAAGGCCCACCCCCGCGATGAGGAGGGCAAGGCCCTGATCCGCCAGATCATCCATTTCTCCCGCGATCCGGAAATCCGCCGCCAGATTGTTTTCCTGGAAAACTACGACATGGTGGTGGCCCGCTACATGATCCAGGGGGTCGACATCTGGATGAACACCCCGCGACGGCCGATGGAGGCCAGCGGCACCAGCGGGATGAAGGTGGTGGTCAACGGGGGCCTGAACATGAGCATCCTCGATGGCTGGTGGGACGAGGGCTACGAGATCGAGTCCAACTCCGGCTGGGCGATCGGCCGCGCCGAGGAGTACGAGGACCTCAACCTCCAGGACCAGATCGAGGCCGGCGCGGTCTACGACCTGCTGGAAAACGAGGTGGTCCCGCTGTTCTACACCCGCACCGAGGATGGCTTGCCCCGGCCCTGGATCGGCAAGATGAAGGACAGCATCTCCAAGCTGGCCCCGATGTTCAACACCCATCGCATGCTCCAGGAGTACGCCGAGCGTTTCTACCTGCCCTCCACCCTCAAGGGGATGTCCCTGTCCGAGAACAACTACGCCAAGGCCAAGGGGCTGGCCGAGTGGCGGCAGAACCTGCTGCGGCTGTGGCCGGAGGTCGAGGTGATCAATGTCGCCGCCGACACCGGGCACGACTACATGGTCGGCACGAAAATGGAGGTCACGGCCGAGGTCAAGCTGGGGGGAGCGAGCCCCGGCGATGTCACGGTGCAGATCTATTACGGACCGCTCAACAACCGGCGCGAGGTCATCGGGGCCAAGACCGCCGAGATGAAGGTGCGCAAGGACCTGGGCAGCGGCCGCTACCTGTACGAGGGCGCGGTCCAGTGCCGCACCAGCGGCCAGCACGGGTTCACGGTGCGGATCATCCCCCAGCACCCGGACCTGGTGCATCCCTACGAGCCGGGCCTGATGCAGTGGGAGTAGAGACTGAGATCGACTTGCGGTCCGAGACCTGAGGCTTTGACCAGCGAAAAAGTTTTGGAAAGTGAGAGAGGGGTCCGGGGGGAGGGCGGAAACCTTTTTCAAAAGGTTTCCGCCCTCCCCCCGGAGCAGTTGGTCTTTGCCGTTGAATTGATAGATCATCCGGCGGCAGGAGCGCCGCCGGAAACCTCAACCTTTCGATCAGCGTCCGCCGGCAGCCGCCCTGTCCCCCTCCATGGGCGAGGCCGCCACCGCCGCGGACGCTTTTTATCGGCCATGGAACGCCAGACCAAAATCTACGGCACCCTCGGACCCGCCTGCCGGGAAGCCGGGCTGCTCGAGCGGATGCTCCGCGCCGGGATGGACGGGGTGCGGATCAATTTCTCCTATGCCGGCGAGGCCGGGGACCCGCTCGCGGACTACCGGCTGTTCCGCGCGGGGTGCGCCCGGCTGGGATGCCATCTGCCGGTGATCGGCGACCTGCAGGGGCCGCGGGCCCGGCTGGGGGTGCTGCCGGAGGGCGGCCTGGAGCTGCATCCCGGGCAGCGCGTGCTGCTCGGGGACAGCCTTTGCGCGCAGGTCCCTTCCGGCCCGATTCCGCTGCCGGTGACCGCGGGCGTGCTGCCGGCGGAACTTGCATCCGGCGACCGGGTACTGCTGGACAATGGCCGGGTGCGGCTGGAAGTGGAGGCGCTCGCGGCGGAAGGGGCGCTGTGCCGGGTGGTGGAGGGCGGGATGGTGCGCGGCCACCAGGGGCTCAATTTCCCCGGCCGCGACCCCGCCGCTCCGCCGCTCACCCCCAAGGACCGCGCCGACCTGGAGCGGATGATCGCCGCCGGCTTCGACTATGTCGCGTTGTCGTTCCTGCGGAGCGCGGAGGACTTGCGCCGGGTGCGGGAGATCATCGATCGGGCGGGGAGCCCCTTAAAGCTGATCGCCAAGATCGAGCGGCCGGCGGCGCTGGAGGCGCTGGAGCCGGTGCTGGCCGCCAGCGATGGGGTGATTGTCGCCCGTGGGGACCTGGGGGCCGAGGCCGGGCTGGAGAAAGTCCCGCTGGCCCAGAAACGGATCCTGCGGGCCGCCCGCGCTCGCGGGACTTTCTCGCTGGTGGCCACCCAGTTGCTGGAGTCGATGCGGGTCCTCCCCGAGCCGACCCGGGCCGAGGTGAGCGACATCGCCAATGCCGTGCTGGATGGCGCGGGGGGCCTGCTCTTTACCGGCGAGACCGCCGCCGGCGCTCATCCATTGGCGGTGGTGGAGCTGGCGGCGAAAGTGATCTCCGAGGTGGAAGCCTCACCGGAGTACAGGCAGGCGCTGGGAAGGTAAAACGTTTAGAAGCGTGTTGAAAATGTTTAAAAAACACAACCCCCTGTTTCCCCCTTTGCTAAGGGGGATTTCAAAGCCGCCAATGATCGGCATTTGAGGTTGGCAAAAAACCGTGTCGCTTCGCTCTGGGCCTGGTGGCGAAATAAGTCAACACGCTTTTGAAAGCAAGGATCTATCCACGAAGGGCACCAAGGTTCCCGAAAGTTCTGCTTGGTGTCCCTTCGTGTCCTTCGTGGATGTCTTCTGTTGTCAGCATTGGTCTCAATCCTTTCAAGGAGCGACCGTGAGACAGCGCGGACTGATCGGCATCATGCTGCTGCTGGGCTTCGTGCTCATCCTGCCCCTGACGGCCCAGCAGTCTCCCGAGCCGCCGGACAGCGCCCCGGCGGGCGAGGCGCGGCTGCTGCGGTTCCCGGACATCCACGGCGACCGGGTGGTGTTTGTCAGCGCCGGGGACCTGTGGAGTGTCCCGCTCGATGGCGGCGCCGCCACCCGGCTCACCACCGCGGATGGGCTGGAGCTGGCCCCGCACTTCTCGCCCGATGGCCGCTGGATCGCGTTCAGCGGCGAGTACGATGGCAACCGCGATGTCTACGTGATCCCGGCCGCGGGCGGCCCGGCCCGGCGGCTCACCTGGCGCGCCGCCAGCTATGGCGAGCTGCGCCACGGCTATGACAACTATCCGCTGGACTGGACCCCGGATGGCAAGCGGGTGCTGTTCCGCTCCTGGCGCGAAAGCTTCGAGATGTGGTTCGAGCGGCTGTTCACGGTCGCGGTGGACAACCCCGGGCTGCCCGAGGCGCTGGAGCTGCCCGAGGGCGGGCTCGCGGCCTACTCCCCGGATGGCGCGCAACTGGCCTACAACCGCCAGTTCCGCAACTTCCGCACCTGGAAGTATTACCGCGGCGGGCTGGCCCAGGACCTCTGGCGCTGGGATTTCCAGCGCCAGGAGTCGAAGCGCCTCACCGACTGGGAGGGCACCGACACCTCCCCGATGTGGCTGGGCAACACCATCTACTACAACTCCGACCAGGCCGGCAAGTTCAACATCTTCGCGATCGGCCCCGATGGCGGCCGGCCGCGCCAGCTCACTTTCCACCAGCGGTGGGATGTCCGCTGGCCCGGCTCCGGCCCCGGCGGGATTGTCTACGAGTGCGGCGGCTACCTCTATCACCTCGATCCGGAAAGCGGCCGGGCGCGGCGGATCACGGTCCGGCTCGGCAGCGACCGGGTCCACGCCCGCCCGGCTTACCGCGAGGTCAAGGACCGGATCCAGACTTACAACCTTTCGGCCAGCGGCCGCCGGGCGGTGTTCGAGGCCCGCGGCGAGCTGTTCACGGTCCCGGCCGAGCATGGCGAGGCGCGCCAGCTGACTGCCACCAGCGGCGCGCGCGAGCGCTACCCGGTCTGGAGCCCGGATGGCCGCTGGGTCTGCTATGTCTCGGATCAGACCGGCGAGGATGAGCTGTTCCTGATCGAGCCCGGGCCGGAGCAAGGGCCTCGGCCGGAAGGTGGTCCAGCTCACCCAGGGCGCCGAGCGCCAGCGCTATAATCCGGTCTGGAGCCCGGACAGCAAAAGGATCGCCTTTGCCGAGCGTTCCTTGCGGCTGTGGGTGGTCGAGGTCGAGAGCCAGCGGATGACCATGGTCGATTCTTCCGAGATCTGGGAGTTCCAGAGCTACTCGTTCAGTCCGGACGGCCGTTGGCTGGCCTACGCCAAGCCGGTCCAGCGTGACCGCCAGTTCTACTCGATCTTCCTCTACGACCTGCGGGAGAACCGCCGCCACGAGGTCACCGGGCCGATGACCAACGACTACGAGCCGGTGTTCGATCCCACCGGCAAGTACCTGTATTTCATCTCCGGCCGCGACCTGCACCCGCGGATGGGCACTTTCGAGATGAATTTCATCTACAGCGAGCTGGACCGGGTCTACCTGCTGACCCTGGCCAAGGACACCCCCAGCCCGCTGGCGCCCCGCAGCGATGAGGAGGGCGGCGACAGCCTGCGGACCCAGCCGGATGTCAGCCGCCAGGCCGGCGGAGGCCGGGGCCAGGAGAGCGGTAAGGACCGGGCGGATGCGGCGGAAGCCCCGGCGAAAGGCGGCAAGACCCCGGCCGTGACCCGGATCGACCTGGAGGGTCTGGACCGGCGGATCGTGCCCTTGAGCGGCCAGCCGGGCAATTACATCGGCCTGCGCGCGGCGGCGGGGAAAGTCTTCTGGCTGGCGGCGGGCGAGCCGGGCGGGAGCGCGATGTCCCTGCGCGGCTATGACCTGGCCGAGCGCAAGGAAACCGGGCTGGCGGACGGAATTCAGGGCTACGACATTTCGCCGGATGGCGGCAAGCTGATCGTCCGTCGCGGCGCGGACTACTACATTGTCCCGGCCGAGACCAAGCCGCTCAGCCTGGACCGGGCGCTGGACCTCTCCGGCCTGCGCGCCAGGGTGGACTTCCAGGCCGAGTGGCGGCAGATCTTCCACGAGGTCTGGCGTCAGGAGCGCGATTTCTTCTACGTGGCCAACCTCCACGGGCTGGACTGGACCGCGGTGCGTCGGCGCTACGAGCCCCTGCTGGAGCATGTCGCCCACCGCGATGACCTCAACTACGTGCTGGGCGAGATGATCGCCGAGCTGGCGGTGAGCCACGCCTATGTCGGCGGGGGCGACTATCCGGAAGTGGAGCGGGTCGAGAGCGGCCTGCTGGGCTGCGAGTTCGAGCGGGCGGAAGGCCGCTGGCGGATCGCCCGGATCCTGCCGGGCAACAACTGGAAATCGGATGAGCGCAGCCCGTTGACCCTGCCCGGGGTGGATGTCTCCGCGGGCGACTACCTGCTGGCGATCGATGGCGAGGCGCTGACCGACTCGATCAGCCCCTACCGCCTGCTGGAGGGCAAGGGCGGCAAGACTGTCCTGCTGACAGTCGGCAAGGGCCCGGAGCTGTCGCAAGCGCGCACGATGCGGGTCGAGACCATCCGCAACGAGATGCCGTTGCGCTACCAGCAGTGGGTGGAGGGCAACCTGGCCAAGGTGCGCCAGGCCAGCGGCGGAAGGATCGGCTACCTGCACATCCCGGACATGGGCCTGGATGGCCTCAACGAGTTCGTGCGGCGCTACTACGCCCAGCTCGGGCAGGTCGAGGGGTTCATCATCGATGTGCGCTACAATGGCGGCGGGTTTGTCTCCCAGATGATCCTCGAACGCCTGAACCGCAAGCCGATCGGGATGGATGCCCCGCGCTATGGGCTGCAGGAGACCTACCCCACGGCCGCTTTCCAGGGCCCGATGGTCTGCCTGATCAACGAGTACAGCGCCTCGGATGGCGACATTTTCCCCTACTTCTTCCGTCAGCAGGGACTGGGGCCGCTGGTCGGCAAGCGCACCTGGGGCGGAGTGGTCGGGATCCGCGGCTACAGCCCGCTGGTGGATGGCGGCTACATCACCCGGCCGGAGTTCGGCACCTACGGCCTGGACAGCCAGTGGATCATCGAGAACGAGGGCGTGCGACCGGACTACGAGGTGGACAAGCTGCCGGAGGATGCGATCGCCGGCCGCGACCCGCAGCTCGAAAAAGCGCTGGAGCTGGTGCTGCAGCAATTGCCGGAGAAAGCTTTCAAGCTGCCCCCGAAACCGGTCCCGCCGGTCAAGCGGTCCGGGGATGAGGGCGGGGAGAGGAATCAGCGATGAACGTAATCGACAACATTCCGCTGGAGCTGCCGGAGGCGGAGCTGCTGGACCGGCCCGGGCTGGAGGCGATGCTGGCCGCGGGCGAGGTCGACCTGCCGGGCCTGCTGGCCGAGGCCCGGGAGCTGGGACATCCCCGCGC
Organism: Candidatus Glassiibacteriota bacterium; assembly: GCA_963752515.1. Lineage (GTDB taxonomy): Bacteria > Gemmatimonadota > Glassbacteria > GWA2-58-10 > GWA2-58-10 > CAVVYO01. The sequence goes on from CAVVYO010000003.1 coordinate 566,046, forward strand.
CTGCTACCGGCTGGCGGAGATCGAGGGGCGGGGCGAGGGAGCGGTCCGGATCGCCGGGCGGCGTTTCGAGAGCCGTATCCTGAGCATCAATCTGGAGGAGGTCGGCCGGGTGGGACTGTATGTCGCCACCTGCGGACGGGAGTTGCAGCGCTGGGCCGAGTCCCGGGCGGATTTCCTGGAGCAGTACCTGGCCGACCAGATCTGCGAGCAGGCGCTGCGGGAGGCGCTGCATCCCCTGGAACGGGAACTGGACCAGTTGCTGCCCCCCGGGCACCCGGCCAGCATGAATCCCGGGTCGCTGGAGGACTGGCCGCTCACCCAGCAGCCGGAGCTGTTCGCCGCGCTGGGGGATGTGGCCGGGGCGATCGGGGTGGAGCTGACCGAAAGCTGCCTGATGCTGCCGCGCAAGTCGGTCTCCGGGGTCCGCTTCTCCGCGGCCGAGGAGTATGTCAACTGCCGCTACTGCCCGCGGGGAGAGTGCCTGGGCCGCCGCGCGCCGTTCGACCAGGCCGGTTTCGAGCGCCGCTACCCGGGGGCCCGCAGCGGGAACCTCTACCCGGTGGTCTGCGAGCGTGGCGGCGGGCATGGCTGAGCGCTGCTGATGATTGAAAGGATTTATCCACGAAGGACACGAAGGCACACCAAGAAAAAAACTTCGTGAACCTTCGTGTCCTTCGTGGATAAATCCCGATTTCCGCTACTGCGCCTCGAACTCGCTGCGACGGATGCGCACGATCTTGCCGCCGAAAGCATCGGTGATATAGACCCATTCGCCGCGAAGCTGGAGGTTGGTGGTGTCCCGGCCATAGCCGGTGACACAGCCCAGCAGACGGCCTTCCGGGCTCACCTTGTAGACTTTCCCCTCGCCATAGTGGGCGATCCAGAGGTTGCCCTCCCCATCCAGCTCGATCCCGTCCGGCCCATTGCCTCCGGTCATCAGGAACACCTCGCTGCCGGGTCCGGTGACCGCGTGGCCGTTGTCGCTCAAGGGGTAGACAGTGACATTGCGGCGGACAGTCTGGGCGACATAGAGCCGGCGGCAGTCGGCGGAGACAGTCAGGCCGTTGGGGAACGCCAGGCCATCGACCAGCAGGTGGAGTTTCTGCTCTTTCATGCTCCAGACGAACACCCGGCCGCCGGTGGTCTCATCCTCGCGGAAGGGGTCGGTGAAGTAGAGGTCGCCATTGGCGGCCAGGAAGATGTCGTTGACCTCGTTCAGCGACTTGCCCTGGTAGCTGTCCACCACCGTGCTGACCTGCTTGGTTTTCAGGTCGATCGCGATGATCCGGCGGCCCTGGTACTCGCAGGCGTACAGCTTTCCATCCGGGCTGCAGGCCATCCCGTTGGCCTGGCCCTCGCCGGCCGCCTCCAAATCCATGAACACTTCCACCTTGCCATCCGGCCGGATCACCCCGATGTCGCCGGCGTGCTTGAAGGCGACCGCATAGAGGTTGCCGGAGCTGTCGAACGCCGGGCCTTCCGGGAACTGGAAGCCCGCGGCCAGCACCTCGAACTGCGCCTGGCGGCAGGGTTGGGCCGCGAGGGACAAGCCGGGCAGCAGGGCGAGGCATAGCAGGCACAGTCGGACAAGGGAGCGGCTGGCGGGTTTCATCGCACCTCCGAGGCAGGGTGATGGTCTGATGCTGGTTTGCTGGCTGCTATCCAGGATTGAACTATTGGGCGAGGCCCATTACTCAAGTACATGCTAACTATCGAAAAAGTTTGGAAAGGTGGGTCGGGGGTCCGGGGGGAGGGCGGAAATCCCGTTGGTCGGGATTTCCGCCCTCCCCCCGGAGCATGTCTATCATAGCGCGCCGGAGGCCGCCGGTCAACTGTCGCCGCGCTCCAGCCAGAGCGCGCGGTAGGGCCAGAGGGTGATCCGGCCGGAGTCGAAATGCCCGCCGGTGAGCAGGTCCCGCAGCCGCTCCGGCAGGCCATGCCCGGCCCCGGACACAGTGACCGGCCGGGGGGAGAGGCTGACCAGGACATAGAGGGTCTGGTCGGGCGCGGAGCGCTCCAGGGCGAACACCCGGCGGTCCAGCTCCAGCACCCGGCAGGCCGCCGCGGGCGAGAAGGCGCTCTGGCGGCGGCGCAGGGCCAGCATCAGGGCATAGGGGCAGTAGATCCTGCCGCGGAAAGAGCCCCGCTGGTCGATCTCCGCCTCCACCTCGGCCGCCGGGAGCATCCGGCGGTTGATCGAGCGCGGGCGGCCGGTCAGCCGCGCTCCCTCCTGCCAGTTGCGGGAGCCGAGGATCGAGTGGATGTAGACCGCCGGCACCCCCGGCAGGGCCAGCATGATCGCCTGGGAGGCCAGGAAGCGCTCGACCTGCAGCGGGTCCTGCCCGTTGCTGTCCGGCTGGCGCAGGGCATCCAGGTAGGTGATGTTGAGCTCGTAGGGGCTTTCGCTCCCATCGCGGTCCTGACGGAGGGAGAGCAGGCCGCCATTGGCGCGGACCTGGTCGATCAACCGCTCCACCTCGGCCGGGGGGAGGATTGCCCTCCAGCGGCCGCACCCCGATCCCATCGTGGGAGGCGGTGAAATTGAGGAAGGCGCTGTCGGGAGGAGTTCGCAGGGTGGCGGCCCATTCCCCCAGCAGCCCGGCATCCTGCGCGAGGAAGCTGTAGAGCAACAGCGGCGGCAGGGTATAGTTGCAGACCAGCGAGGCCTCGGGGCCAGCCTCACTGCCGAAGTAGCCGACATTCTCCGCGTGAGGGACAATGGTCTCGGACAGCAGCAGCACATCCGGGGCCAGGGCCTCCAGCACCTGGCGCAGCAGCCGGACCAGCTCGTGGGTCTGGGGCAGGTGCAGGCAGGAGGTGCCCGGCTCCTTCCAGAGGTAGGCCACCGCATCCAGGCGCAGGATCCCCGCCCCCTGGCGGACATAGAACAGCATCACGTCCAGCATTCGGGCCAGCACTTCCGGGCTGCGGTAGTTGAGGTCGATCTGGTCGGCGCTGAAAGTGGTCCAGAGATGGACCAGCCGGCCATCGGCCTTGGTGTAGCCGGTCAGCAGGGGATGAAAGCGGGGGCGGACCACCGGCGACAGATCGGCGCAGGGATCGACCTCGATCGCCAGGTCCTGCAACCCGGGCTCATCCGCCAGGTAGCCGCGGAACCAGCCGCTGCGGGAGCTGATGTGGTTGAGCACGAAGTCGAACATCAGCTCGAAGTCATCGCCCAGGGCGTTGATGTCGAGCCAGTCGCCGAGCCGCGGGCTCACCCGGTAGTAGTCGATGATCGAGAAGCCGTCATCCGAGGAGTAGGGGCAGAACGGCAGCAGGTGGATCGTGGAGAACAGCTCGCGGAAGCGGCGGAAGGCGAAGTTGCGCAGGGTGACCAGCGGCGGCTCATCCTCCCGCAGCAGGTTCTCGCCGTAGGTGATCAGCACGCACTCCCGCTGGTCGAGGCGCTGGCGGGCGCGCTCGCGCGCCGGGAAACGCTCCAGCACGGGGATGATCCGCTGCAGCGCTTCCCGGCCCTGGTCCGGCCCGTAAATCCTCTCCAGGCTTTCCAGCAGGCTTTTTTTCAGCTCCATCGGGCGCTCCGGCCCCGACCGGGCGGGGCAGGTCAAGCTCATCCGGGTCGATGCTCGATTACAACCCCCTGAATGATCTTACTGCCCGGAGCCAAAGGATGCAACCTGACTTTCCTGTTGGATTTACTCCTGTCGGCGTACGGTTTCCGCACCCGGGCGCAGCACCCCGCGCAAGCCCATGATCCCGCTCTGGCGCAAGGGCAGGCTGGTCGCCCCGCTGATCGCATCCACCGCCACCGCGGAGGAGCGCCAGGAGCCGCCGCGCACCATCCGGAAGCCATCCAGCCCGGCGTGGTAGCTGGTGGAGTACCAGTCGAGGGTCCATTCGGCCAGGTTGCCGGCCAGGTCCTGCACCCCATAGGGCGAGGGGAAGTCCGGGAAGCTGCCCACCGGGGCGACATCCGGGAAGCCATCCTCGGGCCCGCGGACATTGCAGCGCCGGCGGCCATCCTGGTCCGGGGCCTCGTCCCCCCAGGGGAACTTCCGTTCCGGCAAGGGATTGGCCACCTGGCGGGTGCTGTCGCCATCCAGGAACAGCCCGCCGCGATAAGCTTTCTCCCACTCGGCCTCGGTCGGCAGCTCCAGCCCGCACCAGGCCAGGAAGCCCGCGGCATCGTACCAGGAGACCTGGCTCACCGGGAACCGCTCCCGGCCTTCCGCCACCCGGTAGGAGAGGGGCGGAGCCTCGCCCTCCCGGATGATCCCGCAGCCGCGCGGCCCGGCCATGTTCGGGTCCCAGCCGCCGCCCTCCCGGCACTGCTCATTGAGGTAGTCGGCGTAGATCGCGGTGGTGACCTCGTAGCGGGCGATGAAGAAGGTGGGCAGGCTGGAGACCAGGTGGCCGGCGCGGGCGGCATCATTGCCCCCGCCCGGAGTGGCGAGCATCCGGAACCCGCCGGCGGGGACCCGGGCCATGGGCAGGGCCCGCACCCGAAACTCAAGGCTCTCCGGGGACTCGATCCCCAGCTCGCCGGCGCCCCACCAGCCCAGCTCGCAACGGCCCGGGTGGTTGACCACTCCCAGCTCGCCGGTGACTCCATGGCCGGAGAGCAGGCGCCAGGAATTGCCGCCATCGGCGCTCCAGCGCACGAAAACATAGGCCGGGCGGTCGGGGCTGACCGTGCTGTCGGCCAGGAAATAGCTCAGGCCCACCCGCAGCCCGCCGAACTCGGTCGCCACCGGCTCGACCCGCAAGGAATCCACTGTCAGCCAGCCGAACGCCAGCGCCCGGCCACTGGCAAGGACCAGCAGGGCGAGGCAGGCCGGCAGCAGTCGCCGCATGATTTTTCCGCTCGGGATCATCGCCTCAGACCTCGTCCTTCAGCACCCAGGGCTCGCGGTAGGAGCGTCCCAGCAAGCGGTTCGCCTGCTCATCGCCCGGAAAGCTCTGGGTGGCGGGGTCGAACCGCAGCTGGCGGTTGCCGGCCCGGTAGGAGATGTTGGCCAGGTGGCAGAGGGCGGTGGAGATGTGGCCATCCTCCACCTCCGCGTTCGGCCGTTGGCGCGAGCGGATGCAGTCGATGAAATTGCGCAGGTGGTGCGGATCGCCCTGGCGCCCGGGCTGGGAGCGCACCAGCCGGCCCTCGCGGTCGTAGGCCTGCCAGCCGCCGCCCTGGCGGCCGAAGTACATGAAGCCCTCAGTGCCGAAGAACTCGACCCGGGTGCCGCAGAACGGCCAGTCCGGGAACAGGTCGGAGTCGCGGATGGCGTTGGGGATCTTTTTCATGTAGGGGGTCCACAGCGCGGCCTCGAACATCATGGTCACCGGGCCGTAGTCGAACGTGACGAGCTGGGTGTCGGGGATCTCCCGGCCATCGTTGTGCCCCCGCACCCCGCCCACCTGCTGGATGCTCTCCGGCCAGCCCAGCCCGAGGATCATCCGCGTCAGGTCGAGCTGGTGCACCGCATCCCCGGCGATCCCGCCGCAGCTGTAGTCCCACTGCTCGAACCACCAGCGGCCCGGACTGTACTCGGACAGCGGAGCCGGGCCGCACCACATCTCCCAGTCCAGCCCGGCGGGCGGCGCGGTCACCGCGCCGCGGGGCAGCTCCGGGTGCTCCATCATGAAATAGACCCGGGCCAGGTGGACCTCGCCCATTTGTCCCCCGCGGATGTAGTCGATCGCCTGCTGGACGTATGGGGCGCTGCGGGTCTGGGTGCCGACCTGCACCACCCGCTCGTACTTGCGCGCCGCGGCCACCATCAGCCGACCCTCCCGCAGGTCATGGGCCAGCGGTTTCTCGACATAGACATCCTTGCCGGCCTGGCAGGCCATCACGGTGGCCAGGGCGTGCCAGTGGTCCGGGGTGGCGTTGACCAGGGCATCCACCGACTTGTCCTCGAGGATGCGGCGGAAGTCGCCCACCAGCTCGGGGCTGCGCTCCTGGCTGGACTCGACAGTCTCCAGCACCCGGTCGAAACGGCGCTCATCCACATCGCAGAGGTAGGCGATCTCGACATCCGGCATCGCGGCGAACCAACTGGCGAGCTGGCTGCCGCGGCCGCCGCAGCCCATGATCCCGAGCACCACCTTGTCCGAGGCGGCGACACTCCGGCGGCCGGAGAGGGCGGCCAGGGCGGCGGCCCCGAGGGTTCCCTTGAACAGTTCCCTGCGTCCGATTCCGGAGTCGCGGGCTTCCATCGTTCGCTCCTTGGCTTGAAGGCATCGGTCCCGGCTTGGGGGGCACGCGCATGCTGGCAGTCGTTCCCATCCACGGGCGGCAATCCTCCATTGTAATGAATCGGTCGCGACCGCGCACGGAAAAAGTTCCCGCGGCGGGGGATACTGCTTGCCGCAGGCGGGTACGGCTGATATAATATGAAAAACCGCCGCCCTCGCGGCGGCAGGAACTGCCAACGGTGCACCTGCCTGGAGGAAAACGCCGATGAGAAGAATGCTGATGGGAATACTGTTCGGGGTTGCCGCCTGCCTCTGGCTGTCCGGGTCCGCGGCCGCCGCCCAGTTGCCCCAGGCCGATCAGCGCGCCGAACGGCTGATCGATGCCGACCGCTTCCAGTTGCGGATGAAGCAGCTGTCCAGCGTGGCGGAAATCGAGCAGCGCAAGGAAGAGCTGCGCCAGACAGTCCTGCGGTCCTCCGGCCTGTGGCCGCTGCCGGAAAAGACTCCCCTCAAGGCCCGGGTGTTCGATGAGAAGCAGGGCCAGGGCTTCCGGGTGGCCAAGGTCCATTTCGAGAGCCTGCCCGGCTATTTCGCCACCGGCAACCTCTGGCTGCCCGCGGAAGGGAACGGGCCATTCCCGGCGGTGGTCTGCCCCCACGGCCACTGGCACTACGGGCGCCTCACCAACAGCGAGGATGGCAGCCTGCCCGGCCGTTACATCGATCTGGCCCGGATGGGATTTGTCGTGATCAGCCTGGACATGGTCGGCTACAACGACAACCTGCAGTTCCCCCACGACCCGGGCAAGAGCCTGCGCCAGCTCAAGGCCGATGTCCCCGAGCCTTACGACTCGAACACTTTCCGCGGGGACTTCGACTTCCCGCAGGCCAGGCTCTATGGCCTATCCCTGGCCGGGCTGCAGGTCTGGAACGCGATCCGCGCGGTCGATTTCCTCTGCACCCTGCCGCAGGTCGACACCACTCGGATCGCCGCCACCGGGGCCTCGGGCGGGGCCTCCCAGACCCTGTTCCTGATGACCGCCGATCAGCGGATCAAGGTCGCCGCCCCGGTGAACATCATCGGCGCGGAGAAACACCCGGGCTGCGGTTGCGAGAACATGCCCGGGGCGTGGGTCGAGGCCGCGACAGTCGAGCTGGCCGCCTGTTTCGCCCCCCGTCCGCTGATCCTGATCTCCGCCACCGAGGACCCCTGGACCAACAGCACCCCCACCCGCGAGCTGCCGCTGATCCGCCGCAACTATGAGCTCTATGGCGCCGCGGACAAGCTGGAAAATGCCCACATCCCGGGCGGGCACAACTACAACGCCCAGAGCCGGGCCGCGGTCTACAAGTTCTTCGCCAAGCACCTGAAGGCTCCCAAGCCGCCGATCGCCGATCCGGTGGCGGTGCCCGAGCTGGCCTACCTCGGCGACCTGCGGGTTTTCCCGGACCACCTGCTGCCGGAGGGGGCGCGCGATGCCGGGCAGATCATCGATGACTGGCAGGAAGCTTCCGAGCGTCAGTTCGCGGACGGACTGCCCCGCTCGGCGGCCGGGCTGAAAGATTTCGCCGACCAGTTCGGCGGAGCGCTGGCCGGGGTGCTGCATGCCGCGCGGCCCGCGGCGGACCAGGTGCTCTCCCGCGCGGAAGGGCGCGAGACGATCCAGTCCGCGAGCCTCGAGCGGTACACCATCGGCCGGGCGGACCAGGGCGAGGCGTTCACGGTGGAGGTGCTCGCCGGGCCCAGCACCGCGGCCGGGACCCTGGTGTTCGCCGTCCCCGAGGAGCGCGGCGGGTTATTCGCGGATGGGAACCAGGCGGCGGGCCTGGCGCCCTGGGCGGTGAAGCTGACCAGCCAGGGCTACCGCCTGGTGCGGGTCGGCGGCTATGCCTCGGGCGAGCTGAGCATCCCGCGCCGGGACTGGGAGAAATTCTCCTGGCCCGAGGCCTACAACCGCAGCAATCAGCTCAATGGCATTCAGGACCTGGTCACCGCGCTGGCGTTCGCGAAAAAAACCTGGCCCGGCGACAAGCTGACCCTAGCCGGGCTGGGACAAACGGGCCTGCTGGCCGGGTTCGCCGGGGCGGTGTTCGGGGAGGGGCTGGACCGGACGCTGGTCGACCTGAATGGCCGCGATCCGCTCTATGATGGCGAGCTGCTGGAGCTGCTGCCGGTGGGATCGCTCCGCCGCACCGGGGATTTCCGCACCGCCGCGCTGCTGCTGATGGCCCGGGGCCTGACCCTGGCCAATCCCGCGCCCGGCTTTGACCAGGGCTGGCTGAAGGAACAGGCCGGCCGGCTGGGGTTGGCCGACAAGCTGGTCCTGAAAGATCGCCAGCGGGTCTACACCCTGGCCGACCTGCTCTAACCGCTCCCCCCTTTTCTTATCTTCCGGGGGGAGGGAGGAAATCCCGATGCAATCGTGGATTTCCTCCCTCCCCCCGGGATGCCTTCCCCCCGGTCCCCCCTTCCACTTTCCCAAACTTTTTCGATAGTTGGATCATCTTTCCAAGCCCGGGCGCTGCGAGAAATCTCGTAATCAACCAAGGGCGCGGCATGCCGCTACGGGCTGATCCGGCCGACACGGGTTCAACTCAACCCGGCCAGCCGGGGGAATAGCGCTTGTGTCGTTGGGGTGGGGCGGCCCTGCCGGCCCGGAAAAACACAACCCCCTGTTTCCCCCTTTGCTAAGGGGGATCAACAGCACTGCCGGCCCGCTGGTCTCCCACAAGCGCGGCGTGCCGCGCCGCGGCAGCTTGCGGCACGAACGCGGCGACCGCCACCGGAGTTTTTCCTATCTACCCTCGGCGGTATTTAAGGCCCTGATGTGACTCCAGCTTCGCGGCCCGCCTGCAACTTTTGCGATACTCTTGGTTACAAAAGTATCAAAAATCCGAAGGATTTACGGGCATAGCATGCGGCTGGGGTTTCCCCGGCGCCTGTTCTCGAAATATCCCCATCAACCCTCGCGGATCGATTCTGCCGCTCCTTGTCCGATCCGGGGTAAACTGGTATCTTTGGGGAGGGAAGCCGCGTTGAGCAGGCCGGGCCACGGGAAGAAAGCGCAGGGAACATGCCGCGAGAGAAGCTGAAAGAGCTGAGCCGGGAGATCCTCGACCAGGAGGATCGCGGGCTGTCGCCGTTCGCCACCCCGCACGCGGCGGCCCACCGCCGCCAGCCGATCGAGGGAGTCGATTTCCGCGGCGAGTTCGCCCGGGACCGCGACCGCATCCTCTACAGCGGTGGCTTCCGTCGCTATGTCGGCAAGACCCAGGTGGTCTATTTCGCCTCCCAGTTCGATGAGCACATCACCAACCGCGCGATCCACACCATCCAGGTCTCGCAGGTGAGCCGCACCATCGGCCGGCTGCTGCGGCTCAACCAGGACCTGCTGGAGGCGATGGCCCTCGGCCACGACCTGGGCCACCCGCCGTTCGGGCACGATGGCGAGGTGTTCCTGGACGAGCTGTGCCACGAGTACGGGATCGGGCACTTCCAGCACAATGTCCACGGGCTGCGCTATGTCGACCGGATGGCCAATGACAACCGCGGGCTGAACCTGACTTTCCAGGTGCGGGATGGGATGCTGTTCCACGATGGGGAGACTTTCACCACCCGGATTTCCCCGAGCCGCGGGCGCACCGAGGAACAGCTCCAGGACTACATCGCCGGCACCGCCCGGGGCGAGCGGCCCGATCTGGCGCCCAGCACCCTGGAGGGCTGCGTGGTCCGCCTCAGCGACACGATCGCCTATCTCGGCCAGGATGTCGAGGATGCGATCCGCATCGGGATCCTGCGGCCGGAGGAGCTGCCGCCCGGCCCGCGTCACGTGCTCGGCAGCCGCAACAGCCGGATCATCAACACCCTGGTCTCGGACTTGGTCGAGCACAGCCTGGGGACCGACTCGATCGGGCTGGGCCCGCAGGTGGGCGAGGCTTTCCGCGCCCTGCGGGAGTTCAACTTCAGCCATATCTACCTGCACCCGGAGATCCGCCGCGAGCGCCAGCGCATCCGGACCGCGTTCCGGCTGCTCTTTCAGCACTTCATGGGCGAGCTGAAAAGCGGCGACCCGGGCTCGCAGATCCACACCCGCTTTCTCAGCGGACGCTCCGGGGAGTACCTCCAGACCACCTCGCCCCCGGAGATCGCCCGCGATTTCCTGGCCACCATGACCGACCGCTACTTCACCAAGCTCTTCACCGAACTCTACGTGCCCCACATGCCCACCTGAGCGGGCGGCCGCCGCCTCAGGGATTAGTTGACAATCACCGCGGCCCCTGCGTACTTTTAATTGAATTGGGGCCGGCTGCGGTTTGCGGCCGGGATGTCAAACGTGAAGCATGCGTAACTGAAAAGAGGGTAATCCCTTGCGCGATAAATCGCCTGTTCGTGCGGCGCTGCCGTCGCTGCTGCTGATCGTGCTCTGGGCGCTGCCCGGGCACAGCCGGCCGCCATCGGCCGCTGCTGTCGATGCCGCCCTGCCGGTGGTGGCCTCCTCCGCCGCCGACCGGGAAGAGTTGAGCGTGGTGGTCTACATGGGCAACCTGGCCCTGGTGCGGGACCGGCGACAGGTGGAACTGCCCCGGGGCCGTTTCCTGCTGCATTTCGGCGATGTGCCGGAGGAGCTGGCGCCCTCCTCGGTCAGCCTGGTTCCGGACTGCGGGCTGCAACTAATCGAGCAGCAGTACCGTTACGAGGTGCTGACAGTCGACCGGCTGCTGCGGCGCTACCTGGGGCGGGAAGTGACCCTGGAGCGCCGGGATGAGCGCACCGGGACCCTGGAGCGGGTCACCGGGACCCTGCTCAGCCTGGAGGGCGGACGGGTGGTCCGTTTCGGCGACAGCGTGGCGATCGACCCCGAGGGGCGGTTCATCCTGCCCGCGGTGCCGGAGGATTTTGTCCTGCGGCCGACCCTGGCCTGGCTGGGGGAAAGCTCCGGCGCGGGCAGTTGCCGGCTGGAAGCCTCCTACCTGACCACCGGGATCGCCTGGAGCTGCGACTATGTGCTGCGGCTGGCGGCGGATGAGCGCAGCGCCGAGCTGTCCAGTTGGGTCAGTGTCAACAACCGCAGCGGCGCCGACCTGGAAAATGCCACCCTCGACCTGGTGGCGGGCGAAGTGAACCGGGTCACCCCGCCGCGGCCGGAGCTGATGGCGGCCAAGGGGATGCGGATGGCGGCCGAGGCGGCCCCGGCGCTGGATGAGGGCTTCCAGCAGCAGCCGGCGTTCGAGTATTACCGTTACCGGCTGGGCCGGGTGGCGAGCCTGCCGAGCATGGCCCTCAAGCAGCTCGAGCTGTTCGGCCCGGTGCGCATCGAGCCGCGCAAGCTCTACCGCACCGAGGGCGGCGAGCAACTGTTCTACGGCCCGATGGCCGGGGAGGATGACCGCCAGCCGGTGCAGGTCCTGCTGGAGTGGACCAATGGCGGGAAGCAGTACCCGGGCCGGCCCCTGCCGGCGGGGGTGGTGAGGATCTACACGGCGGATCGGGATGGGGTGGTGTTTTTCTCCGGCGAGGACCGGATCGGCCACACCCCGGAGGGCGAGACAGTCACCCTGCGGGCGGGGACAGCGTTCGACCTGGTGGCCCGGCGAAAGCAGAGCGATTTCCAGCAGCTCTCGGAGCGCCTGCGCCAGGTGACGGTCCAGGTGGTGCTGGTCAACCGCAAGGATGAGGCGGTGACAGTCCAGGTGGTCGAGCGCCTTCCGGGCGACTGGAAGATGCTCGAGCACTCCCTCCCGTTCGAGCAACTGAACGCCCAGACCATCCGGTTCGAGCCGCGGGTTCCGCCCCAGGGTCAGACCGTGGTCAGCTACACCGTACAGATCCTCTGACCGCCCGCCGCCGGGCGTCCACCCAGGCCGGAGCTTGAATGAAACAGGACCACGAGCGTTTGATCGGCGAAGTGATGGAATTCCTCTGGATGGAGAATCCGGTGGAGGCCACCCTCGCCGGTGTGCACCGTTACGATGACCGCCTCGAGCGGCTGGATCTGGTCTCGCGGCGCACCAAGCTGCGTCGCAAGAAAGATTATGCCGACAAGCTCCGCTCGCTGGAGCGGGTGGCCGCCGCCTTGCCGGAGCTGGCCCTGCTGCGCCGCGCCCTGGAATCCGGAGTGGCCCTCGATGAGCGCCTCCACAGCCTGGACCGCGATGCCGCGGCCTATCCCCGGCTGGCGCTCTACGGGGTTTACCAGTTGGTGGCCCGCAGCACCGCACCCTATCACTACCGGGCCCTGCGGGCGATCGACCGCCTGCGGGAAATCCCGCGCGTCCTGGACGAGGGCCGGCTGAGCCTGAGCTACGGCGAGCGGATCCCGCGGCTCTGGACCCAGAACGGGCTCGAGTTGGCGCTGGCGGCCCGCCAGTACCTGGCCCAGATCATCGACCTGCTGGTGGCCGAGGTCCCCGAGCTGGAAAGCGTGGTCCGCAAGTATTCCGATGCCGCCCTGGAGGCGTTCGACAGCTATGCCGCTTTCCTGCGCGAGGAGGTGCTGCCCCGCGCCGATGGCTCGTTCAGCGCCGGGGCCGAGCTGTTCGAGTACCTGCTGCTGCACGAGCATTGCCTGGACCTGGATGCGGATGGTTTGCGGGAATTGGCCAGTCAGGAGAGCGAGCGGGCGACCGCGGAGCTGGAGGCGCTCGGCGGGACCGGGGACAGCCCCGGTTGGCGCGAGCGGGTGGCCCGGCTGGAGAGCCCCGGCCCGACCGGGGACCTGCTCGCCCACTGGAAGCAGGTGATCCTCGAAATCCGGCGCGGCCTGCGACGGAGCGCCCTGGTGACCCTGCCCCCGGCCCAGGGGCTGGTGCTGATCCGCACTCCGCGTTTCGAGCGGGCCGCGATCCCGGTGGCGGACTACATCCCGTCGCCCCCGTTCGAGGAGGGCAGCAAGGCGTTCTTCTGCATCACCCCGCTGCCCGATGGGGCCGGCGAGGAGGAGCGGATGCTGCTGCTGGGCCAGCACAGCCTGCCCCGGGCCCGGTTCACGGTCCTGCGCGAGCTGTTTCCCGGCCGTCACACCCTGCTGGCCCGCCGCAACGGCCATGGGGCCAGGCTTTCCTATCTCTCCCGGGGCAGCGTGCTGGAGGAGGGCTGGTGCGCCTATGTCTCGCTGCTGGCTGTCGAGCAGGGGCTGATCGATGATCCGGAGCTGCACCTGCTGGCCCTGCACTCGCGGCTGGTGGAGGCCCGCCGGGTGATCGCCGACCTGGACCTGCATGCGGCCGGCCGCGATGAGCACCGGGTCACCGCCGAGCTGGCCCAAGGGACCGGAATCCCGGAGCTGCAGGCCCGGCTGGCGGTGCGCCGTCTCTCGGCCGCCCCGGCCTGCTCGGTGGGGGCGCTGGTGGGACGGCTGCGGATCACCGAGCTGCGTGAGAAATGCCGGCTGGTCGCCGGCAAGGAGTTCTCGCTCAAGCGATTCCACGACAGCTTGCTGCGCCTGAGCGCCCTGCCCCTGGACCAGCTGGAGCGGCGTCTGCTCCGGTCGATGCAGCAGAGGAGGAAATGAGCATGGCCCAGCCCTGGTTCGCCTCCATCGCCTATTCCGAGGTGGTTCCCAACCTGGAGCGGCTCGCCGCCGCCGGGCTGGGGATCGAGGTCGAATTGGACGACCCGCACTGGCTGCTCAAGCTGAGCGAGCCGCCGGCGGTGACCCGGCTCGGCCGCAGCCTGCGCCAGCACGGGATCGCGGTGAATGTCCAGGGCCCGTTCCTGGACCTGTCGCCCGGGAGCCTGGACCCGTTCATCCGCGAGCATACCCGCAAGATGTTCCTGCGGGCGGTGGAGCTGGCCTCCCTGTTGGGGGCGAAGTGGCTGACCCTCTACACCGGGTTCAACCCCCTGGTCCACGCCCGAGTGGCCGACCGCTGGTTCGAGATCGCCCTGCCATTGTGGCGCGAGACCCTGGAGGCCGCCGAACGCAGCGAGCTGGGGCTGCTGGTGGCCAACATCTTCGAGCCGGACCCGGCGCTGCAGTTGCGGCTGCTGCGGGAGCTGGGCGGAGGGCGCGGCAGTCTGGGGGCTTGCCTGGATGCGGCCAACGCTTTCATCCACTCGCGGAAGAAGCCGCTGGCCTGGCTGGAGGAGCTGGCCGGGCACCTGGAGCTGGTGCACCTGAATGATGTCCGTCCCGGGGATGAGGTCCGCCTGCCCCTGGGCGAGGGCCGGTTGCCGCTCAAGGAATTCTTCCAGACGCTGACCCGGGGAGACCATCCCCCGGCGGTGGCGTTCCAGATGACGCCGGAGGAGGCGCTGCAGTCGCTGCAGTGGCTGCGCCGTCACGGGCTGGGGCAGTATCAGCTGGAGCTGCTCTGAGACTGGCCTGCTGCCGGAAACAAGTATCAGGCGAAAGAGTTTGGGAAAGTGGAAGGGGGGGCCGGGGGGAAGGCATCCCTGGAAGGAAGGCATCCCTGGGGGGGAGGGCGGAAAATCCCGATCTAATCGTGGATTTCCGCCCTCCCCCCGGAAAAGCTGGTAATCTTCTCGACTTGTGATTGAAAGTGAATCTGCCGGGCGCCGCCTCGAGGCCGGAGATGGCCGGGGTGCTGCAGCCGGGGAAGGGAACAGGTGTCGGAATGAGCGGGACAGTCAAGGCCGGACCGCCGGCGGAGCTGATCGAGGCCGCGGCGGAACGGGAACAGTTGGCGGCCGGGGTGCTGGCCGAGCGGGTGCGGCGGGGGACCGCGGTGGTGCTGGGCAACCTGCTGCGCCTGGACAAGGTCACCCCCACCGCGGTCGGCGAGGGGACCCGCACCAAGGTCAACGCCAATTTCGGCACCAGCCGGGATGCCGGCTGTGTCGCCGAGGAGCGGGTCAAGCTGGGCGCGGCGGTGGCGGCCGGGGCCGATGCGGTGATGGACCTCTCCACCGGTCCCGAGGCCGGCGAGATGCTGCGGATGGTGCTGGATGAAAGCCCCCTGCCGGTGGGGACAGTGCCGGTCTACGAGCTGGCGGCCCGGGCGGTGCAGGAGGGCTGCAAGCTGGGGGACATCGCCCCGGAGGAGTTCCTCAAGGCGGTGGAGCGCCACTGCGCGGCCGGGGTGGAGTTCATCACGGTCCACTGCGGGGTGACCCGCGAGGCGGTGCGCCATCTCGACCAGGAGGGCCGGGTGACCGGGGTGGTCAGCCGCGGCGGCGCTTTTCTGCGCCGCTGGATGCGCGCCACCGGGCTGGAGAACCCGCTCTACGAGCATTACGACCGGGTGCTGGAGGCCGCGCGCTCGCTGAATGTGGCCCTGAGCCTGGGCGATGGCCTGCGCCCGGGCTCGGTCGCCGATGCCACCGACCGCGGCCAGCTCTGCGAGCTGATCGTCCTCAGCGAGCTGGTCGACCGGGCCCGCGCCGCCGGGGTCCAGGCGATGGTCGAGGGGCCGGGCCATGTCCCGCTCGACCAGGTGCAGCTCAACATCCGGCTGCAGAAAGAGCTGTGCAAGGGAGCGCCGTTCTATGTGCTCGGGCCGCTGGTGACCGATATCGCCCCCGGCTATGACCACATCACCGCGGCGATCGGCGGGGCGCTGGCCGGGATGGCCGGGGCCGATTTCCTGTGCTATGTCACCCCGGCCGAGCACCTGCGCCTGCCGACCCTCGAGGATGTGCACACAGGGGGTGATCGCCACCCGCATCGCCGCCCACGCCGCCGACCTGGCCAAGGGCCTGCCCGGCGCCGCCGACTGGGACCGCCGGATGAGCGAGGCCCGCAAGGCCCTGGACTGGGAGAAGATGTTCTCCCTGGCGATCGACCCCTCCCTGGCGCGGCGGATGCGTGGGGAGCGCCAGCCTAGTGATCAGCGCCTGTGCACGATGTGCGCCGAGCTCTGCGCGATGCGGGACTGAAGGGGGGGTAGGTATAATCGGTGATTAGGCTGTAAGGGCGCGTCAGGCCGTGCCCAACGATTGTTCGGACGCGAAATCAGGAGTGAACCCCAAACCAGTGGAGGACTTGTGAATGCGGACGAGTTATCAGATCAACAACGGTGTCATAACGGATGACGCCGGAGAACGAAACAGCATTCTGATTTTCGTTGCTCCGGACAGCTTGGAAAAGCGCTTTCTCACGGAGACGCTGCGGCTGGACTCGTATGATATCGAGTCGGCGCTCGACCCGGATGAAGTCTCGCGGATCGAGGTTTCCGCGGATCGTGTTTCCATCATCTGGAAGCAACCGAAAAACGCTATTCTCGGTGAGCAGGTCCATCTCGAAGTTTCCTCCATGGGGCTATTTCTCCAGGAGGAGCGCCTGGTTATCATCATGAGTGAAGGGTCGATCCCATTTTCAGCCAAGGAATTCCAACGGGTCTCGTCGCTCGCCGATTTCATGCTGCGGTTTCTGCTGCACACGGTGCGTCACTATGTCGGGCACCTCAAGGTCATCAAGCAACTCAGCAGCGTCTGGAATCCAAGATCAACTCCTCCATGGAAAACCGGTACCTGTTGCAGATGTTCGCCTCAGCGAAAGCCTGGTCTATTACCTCGACGCTATCGAGGCCAACGGCGGGGTTCTTACGAAGCTCAGGAGTCTGGCGGACAGGCTTGCGCTCCGCAAGGAGCAGGTCGATTTTCTGGATGACGTGATCCTTGAAAACCAGCAGTGCGCCCGGCAGGCAAATATATACAGCACGATTTTGTCCGGCCTGATGGATGCCCGCGGGACAATCGTGAACAATAACATGAACGTCCTGCTCAAAAATCTAACCCTGATCAATATCATTTTCCTGCCACTCAACCTGATTGCAAGCATCGGCGGAATGTCCGAATTCAGTGTGATGACCCAGGGTATCGACTGGAGGATTTCATATTCGTTATTCACTCTGGGGATGCTTTTCTTTGGATGGTTGACCTGGCTCCTGGTCATCCGCATAATCGAACGATACCCGAACGGTAAAAACAAAAAACAGCCGGTAAAGCGTTAGGTGGCGTTTGATGCACGGAGCCGGGCAGGATGAGGGAATCGAGGCCGGAATATCTGGAGTCCATCGGCTTGCGGGTGGTACGATTCCTTGACCATGAGGTAAAAACGGACACTCAGGCGGTTGTAAGGCGGTTGGAGCAGGAAATAAAGGCTATTGAAAGCGAAAAAACACAACCCCCTGTGTCCCCCTTTTAAGGGGGATTAAAAGCTGCAACCCCGGTGTCCCCCTGGGGAGTCAAAAGCCTGTCGCTCGGGCGGTGGGGAGAACCCTGGCAACGCTGGAATAACCGACAACCTGACAATATCGTGTGACTTCGTGGATGTTTCGCTCTTGGATGCTGTAATGTTGCGGGTGTAAAATGCCTTATACAATTGTCGAACTCGAACAAGGGACCGCGGAGTGGCTGGAGTGGCGCCGGCAGGGCATCGGGGCCTCGGATGCTCCGGCGATCATGGGAGAGAACCCCTGGAAAAGCGCAGCCTGCCTGCTGCGGGATAAATGCTCGGGAATAACGATCGCCCCCAATGCCGCCATGGCCAGAGGGACCGCGCTCGAACCCTGGGCGAGAAAGAGCTACGTGAACAAGGTCGGCATCCCGGTGGAACCGGCCTGTCTGCAAAGCACGAAACATGCCTGGCTGCGGGCCAGTGTCGATGGGCTGGCGGCCGACAGAAACACGGTGGTTGAAATCAAGTGCGGCGAGGGTGTGCTACCGCAAGACCTCGACCTCCCTGAAAGTCCCGCAGTATTATTACGGCCAGTTGCAGCACATCCTGGCCGTGACAAACCTGGCGACCATCGATTTCTACTGCTATCTGCCCGGGACAGCCGGAGGTGCAGCTGCTGGTCGAGCGGGATGAGCTTTACATCGAGCGGATGATCGAGACGGAATACGTGTTCTGGCAGAAGATCTTGAAGCAGCGAGGATGAGCAGGCCGGGCGTGGGGAGATCGCGCCCCTGCCGGAAGCCATGAAATCGAGAGAACATCGGGGGTTTCCCCAGCGCCTGGCTGGCTGGCTTTTGATCCCCCTTGCCGAAGGGGAAACCGCGGGCTGTGTTTCTTCGTAGGATAGAAGTCTTTCCCGGGAGGCCGCATGGCCGCCGATGAGTGGTCGCAACTGCTGCATACCGACCTGGACCACCTGCTCGACCCGGAGGGGAGCAAGGCCGGCCAGGTGCGGCTCAAGAAGGGCGAGCGCCGCAATGTGACGGTGCTGTTCCTGGACATCAAGGGTTTCACCGCCCTCTCGGAAAAGCTCGACCCGGAGGAGGTGGCCCAGATCATCGACAACGTCTTCAAGGTGCTGACCGCCGAGATCCTGCGCTACGGCGGGATGGTCGACAAGTACATCGGCGACTGCATCATGGCCCTGTTCGGGGCCAAGCAGGCCAGCGAGGACGATCCCGAGCGGGCGGTGCGCGCCGCCCTGGGGATGCTGGGCAGGATGAAACAGGTCAACACGATCCTCGCCGGGCGCGGGATCGAGCTCGGCTGCCGGATCGGGATCAATACCGGGCTGGTGATGGCCGGCGAGGTCGGCGACCGCGGCGAGCGCGATTTCACGGTGATGGGCGATACGGTCAACACCGCCAGCCGGCTGGAGTCCGCCGCGGCGGTGGACACGATCCTGATCTCGGACCAGACCCGCCAGGCCGCCGGCGACATTTTCGACTACCTGGAGCTGGAGCCGGTCAAGGTCAAGGGCAAGGAGAAAGCCGCTCAAAGTTTTCCGGGTGCGCGGGGTGCTCAAGGACCGGGTGGAACGCTGGGAGCGCGAGACCCTGGCCAAGAGCGCCCGCTACATCGGCCGCGCCCGGGAGTGGGCCCGGCTGGAAGAGCTGATCTCCGGCTTTCTGGCGCGCCCGGAGCGCCACCCGGTTCCGGTGATCGGCATCCGCGCCGATGGCGGGATGGGCAAGAGCCGGATGGTCCACGAGTTCCTGATGCGGGGGCCCTCCCCGCGCGGGCTGGTGCTGCGGGGCAAGACCATCTCCTACACCGCCGCCCCCTACTGGGTGTTCGCCACGGTCCTCAAGCACCTGATGGGCGCCGGCGAGGGCGACCCGGTGGAGACTGTCCGCCGCAAGTGGGAGGCCCTGCTGGAGCGGCTGCGGGGTTTCGAGCTGCTGCCGGAGGACCAGCGCGCCGAGTCCCGCGCCCGGCTCGATGAGCACGAGGACTACCTGGCCTACCTGCTGGGGGTGGCCCGCGAGCCGCAGCGCATCGGCCAGGTCCGCCCGGCGCGCCTCAAGGAGTTGTTCTTCGAGTCCTTCCGCCTGGGGCTGGAGGCGGCCTCGGCCCTGCCCGAGGGCGGCCCGGAAGCGAGTGGTCTACCTGGTGCTGGATGACCTGCACTGGGTGGATGAACTGTCGCGGGAGCTGATCGACTGGCTGATGGAAGCCTTGCGCCCGGCCCGCCGGATGGTGATGCTCGCCATGTTCCGTCCCGACTGCCAGGTCAGCGGGCGCTGGAGCGGCGAGGGCTACGCCGAGCTGGCCCTGGAGCCCCTCGACCCGCCTGAAACAACGCAGATGGTGGAGGGTATGCTCAAAGGGCTGGTCCTGAGCGACCGGCTGGCGGGGCTGATTTACCAGCGCTCCGGCGGCAACCCGTTCTATATCGAGGAGATCGCCTACGCCCTGATCGACAGCGGGGTGTTCCTCCCGGACGACCAGATCCAGCCGGGGAACCGGCTGTGGGTGGTCAATCCCGATGAGCGGGAGGTCGAGCTGCCGGACTCGGTGCACGGGATGGTCCAGACCCGGATCGACAAGCTGGAGGAACCGGCCCGGATCGTGCTGTTCGAGGCCGCGGTGATCGGGATGGAGTTCGGGGCCCAGTTGCTGGCGGACCTGCACGGGCGCTCCGGCGGGGACCAGGCGGAGCTGGGAGGCCGGCTCGAGCGGCTGGAGCAGGCGCGGCTGATGGTCCCCTCCGCCGGGGGTGGCGGCGATGGGCGCGCTTTCGCGTTCGCCAACGTGCTGATCCAGCAGGTGGCCTACAACACCCTGCTCAACTACAACAAGCAGGTGCTGCACGGCCTGGTGGGCGAGTGCCTGGAACGCGCTTTCGGCGGGGGAGAGATTCCCGCGGATGAGCATCACCGGCTGGCTTTCCATTTCGAGAAGGCCGAGCTGGCCGACCGGGCGATCCCCTACCTGCAGTCCGCCGCCGGACAGCTCTCCACCCGCTTCTCCAACCGCGCCGCGATCGAGGCCTACCGCCGGCTGCTGGAGCTGCTGGGCAAGTCCTCCCGCGGAAAGGCCGAGCTGGAGCGGCTGCGCCTGTCGGTCCATTTCGAGCTGGCCCAGCTCGAGTACCGGGTGGGCGAGCTGGACCAGGCCTATCAACTGTTCGCCGAGTGCTGCCGCCGGAGCGGCCCGCTCGGCGATTTCGAGCTGTTGTGCTGCGCCCTGACCCGCGCCGGGGAGATCGACCGGATCCGGGAACGGCCGGAGCGGGCCCGGCGTTTCTTCGAGAAGTCGCTGGAGCTGGCCGAACGGCTGGGCAATGATTTTTACGTGGCCGACAACCAGGCCAACCTGGGAATCCTGCTGGAGGAGAACGGCGACTACGCCGGGGCGATGGAGCTGTTCCAGCGGGCGCTGAGCCGGGTCACCGACGATGAGCAGCGCCAGAACCTTTCCCATTACATCTTCCAGCGGTCCTAGCGCGGCCGGCGGGCGAGGCCATGACGGAGCAGAGTGGAGAGGCGAGAGCCAAGATGGAGAAACGCCAGTTCGGAAAGTTGACACTGTACGGCCCGCACCCGTTGGAACGCAACAGCGATGGCCACCTGAAGCACCCCATGGCGGACGTGTTCCCGCAGTACAACGCCATGGTGGTGGGCAGCGGCCTGCATGTGACCCTGGCGATGGATCTGATCGCCGAGCTGGACCGCGCCTCCGGCGACACCATGGGCGAGGAGGAGCAGGCCCGGGTCTACGAGGACCTGGTGGCGCTGGTGCTGCGCGGCAACCGGGTGATCGTCCGCTCCACTCCCGGCAACATGGAGCACGCTTTCCGCGCCGCCGAGCTGCTGCAGGAGCTGATCCCCGCCGACATGATCCGTTTCACCGGCCACCGCGATCCCCGCGTGCGCGAGGCTTTCAAGCTGCGCGGCGAAAGCTGGAAGATGACTCCCCGCTACTTCAACGCCGAGGAGATCAAGCGCCAGATCCAGCTCTCGCTGGTCTCGGTCGGCACCCGCAACCAGTACTACTACAACATGGAGTCCGGCGGCCGGGTGGTCACCTACCAGCAGTTCGGGGCGATCCGGGAGTCGCTGGTCAATTTCCAGGAGTTCCGCGACCGGATCGCCGAGGTGGTGGACCTCTATGGGCGGCGCAACAAGCAGTTTGTCCGCGAGCTGGATTTCTTCATGGTCGACCACGACCGTTTCGAGCTGGTGCTGCTGGAGCGGCTGAACGAATACCTGCAGCGTTGCGAGCACTGGGGGGATGAGGAGCGCCGGGCGGCGGCCGAGCTCTACGAGCAGGTGATGGCCAGCTTCCGCAACGCGGTCGGCCCGGAGTTTCTCGGCGATGAGCTCGAGAACCCGGTCTGGCGCAACCAGATGTACTCCGAGCTCAACAACATCCCGCCCACCGAGGAGCGGTTCCTGGGCGTGAGCGAGGAGTTCAACATGAACATCCTCTGGCTGCCCGGTTGCCGGATCACCGATGGCCGGGCGATCTGGGACCCCCATATCGAGGAGCCGGTGGCCCGGCTGCTCCAGGACTTCTTCCGGTTTTACGGCGAGCTGGAGTACATCAACCTCGGGCGGGTGATGCGCAGCCAGAACACCAAGCGCGCGGCCGGCTCCTACCGCGAGGTGTTCATCGGGGTGCTGAAGCAGAGCCGGAGCCTGGTCGAGCAGATCCGCATCCTGCGCAAGGTGCGGCGCAACACCCTCTACTACCTCAACCGCGGCTTCTCGCTGGAGCGCGCCCGCGGGCTGGCCGAGGGTTACCTGCAGTACACCCTGGACCGTCGCAACATCCTCAGCCTGCTGGGGGCCCACACCCCGCCGCTCAACATCCTCAGCCGGACCGAGGACCTGCCCGGGATCGGCCCGGTGGAGGTGGCCTTTTTCGACCGGGCCTACATCCGCGGGCTGGCCACCGACAAGGTGCCGGACTACTATTTCGAGGACCGCCAGTTCGTGATGGCCCAGGCTCCCCTGCTCGGCGAGGCGGCGGGGCTGAACCTGGTGATCGGGCGCAGCGATCCGGACACCGGCGAGGTGTTCTTCAGCGATGGGGACGAGATGCTGGTGTTCGATCCCGGCAGCCATATCCCGCGCGACCTGGTGCTGGCCGATTTCACCGGCTCGTTCGCCGATGTGGTCAGCCCCCTGGGCAAGTTCGAGCCCTTCTACGCCCAGTACCTGGGGGACATGCTCTGCCGGATGCGGTTCGAGGGAGTGAGCCGGGAGTTGCAGCTGGAAGTGGCCGAGCTGTTCATGGGCGCGATGCGCCGCTGGATCGAGACCCTGCGCGAGATGGTCTTCACCGCCGGGGCCACCGGTGAGATGATCGGCGCGATGCTCGAGGACCGCAATGTCGAGGTCAACCCGATCAAGGTCAAGTGGGAGAAAACCCTCCGCCGGCTGGAGCAGTTCAAGCTCGATTCATTCATGGAGCGCATGCGCAGCGACATCTGCCGCCGGGTCGGGATCTGCTGAAAGCGGCTCCGCGGATTGACACCCCCTCGGCTCCGCGGTCAGCGGGGCCACCCCCCTCCCCGGGGGGAGTTCCTGCTTCACCTTGGCAATGCCGCAACTGATTGGGTGGCATGCTGTTAATCCCCTCTATGCAAGAGGGGTGGCAGCGTAGCTGACGGGGTGTGTTGCCTTGATGCCTGCGAAGCTGACAGGATGTGTGATGGTTGTCACTGCACTGGCGGCTGGACGGGTACGGCACATTGGATTGACACCCCCCTGGCAGCTGAGGCTGCCATCCCCCCTCCAGGGGGGACTGTGCTCGCTTCGCTCGAAGTGCTACTGCAACTGGTTGGGCGGCAAGTAGTCACTCCCCCATTGAGGGGGGGCGGTCCCGATTGCATCGAGACCGGGGGGGTGTCATGCCAGGGCAACGCGAAGTAGGCGGGGTGGGTGGCAATCCCTTCGTCAGCCTTTGTGTGCTTTGCGGAAGTCTTCCCGCTCAGGCGGCGCCGCCGCCATCCTCCCGCCCCAGACGATCCTGGCGGTCGGCCAGCACCAGCGCCTCGACCAGCTCTTCCAGGTCCCCTTCCAGGATCGGCTCCAGCCGATGCAGGGTCAGGCCGATGCGATGGTCGGTCACCCGGCTCTGCGGGAAGTTGTAGGTGCGGATCTTGGCGCTGCGGTCGCCGGAGCCGACCTGGGAACGGCGGTCGGCGGCCCGCTTCTCGTCGATCTCGCGCATCTTCATGTCCAGCAGACGGCTGCGCAGGACTTTCAGGGCCTTGGTCTTGTTCTTGAGCTGGCTCTTCTCATCCTGGCAGGTGACCACCAGCCCGGTGGGCAGATGGGTGACCCGCACCGCGGAGTCGGTGGTGTTGACGCTCTGGCCGCCGGGGCCGCTGGAGCGGAAGACATCGATCTTGAGCTCGGCCGGGTTGATCGCCACATCCACTTCCTCGGCCTCGGGCAGCACGGCGACTGTCGCCGCCGAGGTGTGGATCCGCCCCTGGGTCTCGGTGGCCGGGACCCGCTGGACACGATGCACCCCGCTTTCGAACTTGAGCTTGCCGTAGACCCCCTCGCCGCTCACCGCGAAGATCACCTCCTTGATTCCGCCCTGCTCGGCCTCGCTGTAGGAGGCCAGCTCCCTGCGCCAGTTCTGGGAGTCGATGTAGTGGCTGTACATCCGGTACAGGTCGGCGGCGAACAGCGCGGCCTCCTCGCCCCCGGTGCCGGCGCGGATCTCCATGATGATGTTCTTGCGGTCCAGCGGGTCGGGCGGGATCAAGAGGGTCTTGAGAAGCTCGACCAGGGTTTCCTGTTCCTGCTCCAGCTCGTGCAGCTCCTCGCGGGCCAGGGCCAGCAGCTCCCGGTCCGACTCCTGCTCCAGCAGTTGGCGGTTGCCCTCGAGCTGTCCGCGCAGCTTTTCCAGCCGCCGGGCGGCCTCGACCACCGGCGCCAGCTGGGAGTGCTCGCGGGCCAGCTCGCGCAGCCGGCCGCTGTCGGCGATCACCCGCTCATCGGCCATCAGCCGCTCGATCTCGGCGTGGCGGTCCAGGACTGCGCGAATTTTTTCTTCCATGGCCAGTCCGGGGTCGGTCAGACGGTAAATGGTGCAAAAAAGGCCGGACCCGGAGGTTCGGCCTGGGAAATCGGTATGATCGCTACTCGGCCAGCGCGACCGCCGGGAGCTGCTCGGCGGCGACCGCCGGCTCCTCGACTCCGAGCGCGGCCCGCAGGGCGGTGGCGGCCACCTCCGCCTGGCTTTCGTCCGGCGGAAGGGTGGTGATCCGCTGCAGCCACAGCCCGGGGGCCACCATCCAGGCCATCAACGGGTTGTCGGGGTAGCGCGCCCCGAGCTTGATCATCTCGTAGCTGATCCCGCCGATCAGCGGGATGAACAGCATCCGCACCAGCCGCTCGGCGATGGTGTCGGGCTTGCCAAGGAACATGAAGACCATGATGCTCACCAGCATCAGCACCAGGATGAAGCTGGTGCCGCAGCGGGGATGGAAGCGGCTGTAGCGGCGGATCTGCTCCCACTCCAGCTCCCGGCCGTCCTCGTAGGCGGCGATCACCATGTGCTCGGCGCCGTGGTACTGGAAGACCCGGCGGATTTCGCTCCAGCGGGAGATCGCCAGCAGGTAGACCAGGAACAGCGCCACCCGGATCAGTCCATCCACCACGTTGAACAGCAGCGGATTGACCACCCCCAGCAGGTCGGTCAGCACCAGCGGCAGGTAGAAGAACAGTCCGATCCCCAGCAGCAGCGAGGTGGCGACCGTGCCGACCATCGACAGCGTCATCCAGAAATCCCGACCGCCCCGGGAGCCAGCGCTGGGCCGGGGTTCGGCTTTGACCTCGGCGCTGGCGGCGACCTCGGCCGAGAAGCTCAGGGCCTTGACCCCCAGGAACAAGGTCTCCAGCAGAATCAGCGATCCGCGCAGTACCGGCAGCCGTAAGACCCGGTAACGGCTGCTCGGGCTTTTCCAGTCATCCCGGTGCACCAGGATTTCGCCATCGGGTTTCCGCACCGCCACCGCCCACTGCTCGGCGGCGCGCATCATCACCCCCTCGATCACGGCCTGTCCGCCCATCTTGATTTCTTTGCGCGGGATCGAATCCGACAACAGCTACCTCCTGGTGTTGTTTCAAGCCACACCCCCTCGCGGGGTGCGACTGAAAAAGCCGCCGGTGAACGCTCCCGGCGGCTTGAACCGGCGCGCCGTCAGGCTCATGCTGGCGCTGATCTCGGCGGCGTCTCCTGCCTGTGAAACGTGTGCTCGAACGTGGTCATTTGCCCTTGGCGGCGGCGACCGGCTGCCGGACGGCCTGTTCCTTGATCTGCACCTGCTCCTGCCTGGCCCGCTCGTACTTGCGGCGGTACTGCTCGACCCGCCCGGCGGTGTCGATCAGCTTCTGCTTGCCGGTGTAGAACGGATGGCACTCGGAGCAGATTTCCACGTGGATCTTGTCCTGGGTGGAGCGGGTTTCGAAGGTGTTGCCGCAGGCGCAACTGACGATGCACTGCTTGTAGTTGGGATGGATATTCTCTTTCAACGCTTCCTCCTGTCGCGATCGACTTGGAAAACCAACCATTGTACCCGGCCGGACCCCGGCGGTTCCGGTGCGGTCGCACCCGGAATCAGGGATGCGCCGGCTGCCGATCAGATCCTTGTAAACTGTCAATATAGCTGTCCGGGGCGGATTTATCAACAAGAAAATCATAGGCGGCGCCCCCGGGGGAGGTCCGCGCCACGGGCCTTGACAGTGGGAAAGCCGGATTGTAGATTGCAGCATCCGATCCGACTAACCGCCTAAAAATACAGACAGTTGTCCACCATGACAAGAGAAGAGCAAGAATCGCTGGGATTCGCGGGCCAACCGGTCCCGCCCGCCGGGCCGATCCCGGAAGCGGAGCCGGCCGCTGCCCCCGAGCCGGCCCGGCCGGAGGAAAGCCGGCAGGAAAGCCTGTTCAGGGCGGGCCGGGAGCACCTGGATGGCGGCCGGACCCACGAGGCGGCGCAGTGCCTGGAACGGGCGCTGCAGCTCGATCCGCAGCACGCCCTTAGCGCCCGTTACCTGGGGCTGGCGCTGCTGCGCCTGGGGGACCGTCAACGGGCGGTCGAGCTGCTGCAGGACTACCTGCGGCGCGAGCCGGAAGACCAGGAAGCGCTCTGGCAGTGCGGGATGGCCTGCCTCGAGCAGGGCCGTTTCCCCGAGGCCGAGCGCGGCTTGCGGCGACTGGCCTCGCTCGAACCCCGGGCTTCGCGCGCCTGCCTGGGCCTGGGCCAGTTGATGTACCGCCGCGGCCTCTATACTGAGGCGGCCGCGCAGCTCCGCAAGGCCGAGGAGCTCGAGCCGGGCAACCCCGAGGCGCTGTTCCTGCTGGGGGAAACCTGCAACAAGCTCAATGAGGTCAGCCAGGCGATCGTCTGCTTCGAGGCGGTGCTGGAAAAGCAGCGGGACAACTCCCGGGCTTACTACAACCTGGGAATCCTCTACGACAAGAAGGGGCTGCCGGCTCAGGCCAGCGAGATGTACCGCCGGGCCAAGCAGCTTTCCGCGCCGAGCGCCCAGGCCCGTCCGGCCCAGCCCGCCGGGCCGGAGGATACGGCGTTCTTCTCCCGCGCCCTGACCCTGGTCGGCCAGCCGCCGGCCGAGGCCGGCGAGGAGGAGTTCGGGAGCCGGGAGCGCTACGAGCAGTTCCGCAAGCGCCAGCTCAAGCGCAGGCCCCACAAGGTGCTGAAGAACGAGGACGAAATCAGGAATGTCCCCGGCAAGATGGACCTGACCAAGGCCAGCCTGAAGATTCACGAGGCCCTGAGAGTCATCAAGGAAAACAAGAAGCTCGACAAATAGCCGGTCCCGGCCATCCCGGGCCATCCCCGCGTATTCTCTTCCGGCCGCTGCGGCCAGATTTCCATGGTCAAGATAGCCGTTATCACCTCCAAGGGCGGAACAGGCAAGACCACCACCGCGGTCAACCTCGGGCATGGACTGGCCTTGAGCGGCAAGCGCGTGATGCTGATCGACTGCGATCCGCACGGGGACCTGGGACTGGTCTTCTCGGTCGATGGCGAGAAGAGCCTGGCCGATCTCTTGCGCAGCGGGCGCACCGCGGTGACCCAGGTGCGGGAGAACCTGTTCCTGATTACCTCCGGCGGCCGGTCGCTCAACGAGACCGAGCTGGTGATCGCCAACCGCGATGGGCGCGAGTTCATCATGCGCAACGCCCTGACCGACCTGCGCAATGTCGATTTCCTGATCTGCGACTGCGCCCCGAGCCGCAGCCTGATCAACATCAACGCCCTGGCGCTGGTCGACCGGGTGATCATCCCGGTCAGCATGGACTACCTGGCGATGAACGGCGCCCGCCACACCATCGACCTGATGCGCGAGGTCAAGCGCTACACCAAGCCCAACCTCGAGCTGATGGGGATCCTGGCCACCCAGTACGATGTCCGCACCAACCTGTCGCCGGAAATCTACAAGGTCCTGCTGCGCCATTTCCCGGACAAGGTTTTCGAGACCGTGATCCGGGTCAATACCCGGCTGAAAGAGGCCCCCAGCTACGGCAAGACCATCTTCGAGTACGCGATCAACAGCACCGGCGCCGAGGACTACTTCAACCTCACCACCGAAATCCTGAGGAAGATCTGATGAGCCCCCAGCCCTGTCGCCTGAAAGCCCGCCGCGCGAACGCCACGGCGCTCGCCGGCCTGGTGGCCCTGCTGGCCTGGGCCCTCCCGGCCGCCGGCGCCCTGCAGATCGACAGCCCGGCCGATGGGGCGGTGGTCTACCAGGAGGAGGGTCTGAGCCTGCGCGCCCGCTGGAGCGGGGAGGATGCGCCGGCGGAGCCGCTTGGCTTCCGCTGGGTCTCGGACCGGGAGGGGGTGCTGGGCGAGGGGCTCGATCTGGCCGCGAAACGGCTCAATTACGCGACCCGCCGCCTCAGGGTCGAGGCCCTGGCCGGCGACTCGGTCATCGCCAGCGCCGAGGCCCGGGTGACCGTGGTCCAGCGCCCGGTGCAGTTCACCCTCTCCGAGAACGATGACTGGGAGGGCGAGTTCTCGGCCGGCAGCGGCCTGGTGGCCTACACCTCGTTCCGCAGCGGCGGGGCCGAGGTCTGGGTGGCCGGACCGGATGGCCGGGGAGTGCGCCGGGTGACCATGCAGGGCGGGCTGGGCCCGAGCTGGGCCGCCGATGGGCGGCTGGTGTTCTGGACCGAGCGGGCCGGGGGACGCCAGCTCTGGGTGACCGATCCCCACGGCGGCGGCAATGGCACGGTGCAGCTCACCGCCGGCCCGGCCGCCAACTGGATGGCCGACTGCCATCCCCGGGAGGGGCGGGCGGTGTATGTCTCCCGGGATGGCGCGCGGCGCTGCCTGATGCAGGTCGACCTGTCCGCCCAGGACCCGCCCGCCACCGCGACCGAGCTGCTGGGGGCCGAGCATGAGCCGATGTACCCGCGCTTCTTTCCCGATGGCCAGGCGATCCTGTTCACTTCCTACCGCGAGCCCCTGCCGGTGATCTGCCGCTTCGTTCCCGCCGAGGGCAAAGTTACCGCCTTGAGCCGCCCCGGGGCCGAGGATGCCGATGTCAGCCCCGATGGCTCGCGGGTGGTGATGGTCCGCGAGGGCGAGCTCTGGCTGCTGGAACTGGCCGGCGGCGAGGAGCGCCAGCTCACCGCCGAACAGGGCCGGGTGCTCTCCCCCCGCTTCACCGCCGAGGGCCGCCGGGTGATCTACGCCTCGGCCCGCAGCGGCAACTACGACCTCTGGGTCCTGAACCTGCCGGATTAGCGCTCCCGCCCGATCATTCCCGCGCGCGGCACCCCGCGGCCCGCCGCCGCCGGGCGGCGCGCGCTCGCTCTTGACGGCATCCCGAGGCTGAGGTATAGTAATCAGTAGCCATGGTTAGAGTTATCAGGATAGAGCCCGGTTCCGCCGCCGAGCGGGCCGGCCTTGTCCCCGGCGATCGGATCGCGGGCATCAACGGCCAGGTGGTCGAGGATTACATCGATTTCCACTACCTGGCCGCTGATGCTTTTCTGGAACTGGAGCTGGCGCGCCCGCCGGGCGCTCCGGCGCGCACGGTGCGGCTGGAGCGCACCCCGGGACAGCCGCTGGGCATCGAGATCGACCAGGGCCGGATCGGCCGCTGCCGCAACCGCTGTGTCTTCTGTTTCGTGGACCAGCTTCCCCGCGGACTGCGGCGGCCGCTGTACCTCAAGGATGAGGACTACCGCCAGAGCTTTCTGAGCGGCAACTTCATCACCGGCACCGCATTGCGCCCGCGGGACCTGGAGCGGATCATCGCGATGGGCCTGGGGCCGCTCTACCTTTCGGTGCACGCCACCGAGCCGGAGCTGCGGCGCAGGATGCTGGGGCTGCACCGGCGGGGGGAGGCCGAGGTCCTGCCATTGCTGGAGCGGCTGGCGGCGGGCGGGGTGGGGATGCACTTCCAGGTGGTGCTCTGCCCCGGGCTCAACGATGGCCCGGCGCTGGAGCGGACGATCCTCGAGCTGGAGGCCCTGGGCGGGGAGGCGCTGTCGCTGGCGGTGGTCCCGGTGGGGCTCACCGCCCACCGCGCGGGGCTGAGCCGAGTTGCGGCCGGTCGTTCCGGACCTGGCGCGGGCGGTCCTGCGGCAGATCCACCGCCACCAGCGGAGTTTTCTCAAGAGCCGCGGCAGCCGCTTTGTCTTTGCCGCCGATGAGCTTTACCTGCTGGCCGGCCGTCGCCTGCCCGGCGCGCGGGCTTACGAGGGCTATCCGCAGCTCGAGAACGGGATCGGCCTGGTGCGGCGCTCGCTGGAGCGCCTGGCCTATCTGCGGCGCTCCCGACCGGGGGCTCCCGGCGCGCGGAGGGCGCAGCTACCGGCTGGTGACCGGCGCCCTGTATGGAAAACTGCTGGCCGGGCCATTGCTGCCCCGGCTGGAGGAACTGCTGCCGGGCCGGGTCGGGGTGACCGTGGTGGAGAACAGCCTGCTGGGCCGCTCGATCACGGTGGCGGGGCTGCTGCCCGGCCGGGACATCCTGCGGGCCCTGGCGGCGGAGGCGCGGGCGGAGGTCTACCTGATCCCGGAGGCGGCCCTCAATCACGAGGACCGGTTCATCGATGACCTGCAACTGGAAGAGTTGCGCCGGAGCCTGGCCCCCTCCGAGGTGGTTGTCGCCCCGGACCTGGCCCGGGCGATCCGGCTGATTGCCGGGAGGGAGGCCGCCGGCGTCTGAGCGTTGCGGCGGCGGAGGTCCCCGGCGTGGCAGCGGCTTTCCTGGCGGCATCCGGCGTTTCCTCCCACCACTCGAACCGTGGAGCGCGCGATGAGGACTCTCTGCCTGGCAGCTTTCCTGGCGTTGGCGACGATCCTGGCCGGCTGCGGCGACAAGCCGACCCCGGCTCCGCCGGCTCCCCTGCAGCAGGAACAGCCGTCGATGGCCCAGCCCGTGGCGGCGGAGGTTTCCGCCGCACCGGCGGAAGCCGCCCCGGTCGTTCCGGCCGCTCCGGCCGCCGCGGCCTCCGATCCGCCGGGGAGCTACACGGTCCAGGTGGCGGCCTGGGCCACCCGCGAGGAGGCCGAGCAGTTGGCGCAGTTCTACCGCCAGCGCGGTTTCGAGGATGTGCGGATGGAAAACGCCGACCTGCAGTCCGGCCGCTGGTACCGGGTGCGGATCGGCCGTTACGACAGCTACCAGTCGGCCCGGGAAACGGCCGACCAGCTTAAAGAGAAGTATCACAGCGAGATCTGGATGGTCAGGCTGAACTGACCTGGAAGGGGTGGCTTGAAAGCACTGCCGAAAGTCGCGATCATCGGACGGCCGAACGTGGGCAAGTCCACATTGTTCAATCGGTTGGTCGGCCGGCGCGTGGCGATCATGGACAGCATCCCCGGCGTGACCCGCGATCGTCTTTATGCACCGTTGGAGTGGGGCGGCCAGGCTTTCGAGCTGATCGACACCGCCGGGATCCTGGCCGAGGTGCTCGAGCAGTTCGATATCGAGGTCAGCCTGCAGGTGGATGCGGCGATGAGCCAGGCGGATGTGCTGTTTTTCATGGTGGATGCCACCGAGGGACCCACCGCGCAGGAGGAAGATCTGGTCGAGAGATTCGCCGTACCGGCAAGCCGGTGATCCTGGTGGTAAACAAGATCGACTGCCGCAGGGACGCAGCCCGGCGGAGTTCCATCGCTGGGGGTTCGATCGGATCGATAGGGGTCTCGGCGAGGTACGGCACTCCGCACCGGAGACCTGCTGGACCTGTTGATCGAGGCCCTGCCCGAGACCCCGGAGTTCGGGGAGAAATATCCGGACGATGCGATCAAGGTGGCGGTGATCGGCAAGCCCAATGTCGGCAAAAGCTCGCTGGTCAACCCTTTATCGGCGAGGAGCGGATGGTGGTGAGCATGTCGCCGGCACCACCCGCGACCCGGTGGACACGCTGATCCGCTACTACGGCCGCGCCTGGTGCTGATCGACACCGCCGGGCTGCGCAAGAGATGAAAACCGCCTCGGGGGTGGAATACTACACTCTGCTGCGCACTGCTGTATCAGCATCGAGCGTTGCGATATGGCGATCCTGATGCTGGATTCCACCGAGCGGACCGAACCGCCAGGACATGCGGATCGCCGAGATGGCGATGGAAAAGGGTAAGAGCATGATCATCGCGATGAACAAATGGGACCTGGTGGAGGAAAAGACCACCATGACCGCGCCGCAGATCGAGAAGGATTTCAAGGCCGACTAACCCAACATGGCGTTCCTGCCGATGCTGTTTATCTCCGCCCACACCAACCAGCGGCTCGGCCGGCTGCTGCAGTTCGTGGTGGAGGTGTTGAGCAGCGCGGGCGGAAGATTTCCACGAGGAAGCGGGCGAGTTCCTGCGCCGGCGGTCACCGAGCTGCATCCGCCGGCCTCGAGCGGGAAGTTCATCAAGCTTGCTCTATTGCCACCAGGTGGCCACGGACCCCGCCCGTGCTGGAGATCATGGCCAATGATCCCGACCGGGTACGCGGAGAGCTACCGGCGTTACTTGCTGCGCCGTTTCCGCGAGCGTTTCCCGTTCACCGGCACCCCGGTCCGGCTCGGATTTCTCTCAGCGCCAGAGTGAAACAGCGGCGAAAACGCTGACACGCTGCAGCCTCAAAGGACGGCACCCGGTGATCCGAATCATGTCTGGCGCCCTGGCGGCTTATCTGGTCGGCGGCTTCCCGGCCAGTTACCTGGCCGGCAGGATGTGCTAAAGATCGACATCCGCTGTCACGGCAGCGGCAACCTCGGCTGCGACCAATGTGTTCCGGATGCTCGGGCGGGAAGCCGGCGCTGCTGGTGCTGGCGTTGGACGTCTTCAAGGGTTTCGCCGCGGTTTGGTGGTTCCCGCAACTGCTTCCCGGCGCACGGTCCGGAGAGCGGTGCTGGCTCCGGATCGTGCCCGGGACTGGCGGTGGTCCTGGGTCACATGTTCAGCCCCTTTGTCGCCTTCGAGGCGGAAAAGGAGTGGCCACCGCCGCCGGGAGTGTTGCTGGCGATCTGCCCCCGCGGCGATGCTGCTCGGCCTGGCGGATTGGCTGGGCTGGTGATGCTGCTGTTCCGGATTGTCTCGGTAGCCTCGCTGTGGAGCGGCGCTGGCCCTGCCGCTGGCGGTTTTTTTCACCACCGGAGCGGGTGGCGGCGACGGGATCATGCGTCGGCTTTCAGTCTGTATTATCCCTGGCGGTAATGTTGACCCATCGCTCCAATATCGCCCGCCTGCTGCGCGGCGAGGAAAAAAGCTTACCGCAGGAAGGAGGTAGGGGCGGGATGAGGATCGCTGTCATGGGCGCCGGGAGCTGGGGCACCACCCTGGCCGGTCTGCTGGCCGGAAGGGGGAGAAGGTGAAGCTGTGGGCCTTTGAGCCCGAAGTGGCGGAGGAGATCAATACTGCCGGCGTCGCAACAGCTGCTACCTGCCGGAGTGGAACTGAGCCGCAGCCTGTGCGCCGATCGCCGAGCCGGGCAGGTGCGGACCGGGCGGAAGGCTGGTCTGATGGTCTGTCCGAGCCACACCATGCGCGCCCTGACCGGGCGGCTGCGGGAACACCTGCGGCCCGGGACAGTGCTGGTCAACGCCAGCAAGGGCCTGGAGAACGAGAGCCTGATGCGGATGAGCCAGGTGATCGGCCAGGCGCTGGAGGGCCGGCCGGGCTATCGCCTGGTCTGCCTCTCCGGCCCGAGTTTCGCGCTGGAGGTGGCCGCATGCCCGCCCGACCGTGATCACCGCCGCCTCGGAGGATGAGCGGGCGGCCGCGCTGGTCCAGGCCCTGTTCTCCACCGCGTACTTCCGGGTTTACAAGCACAACGGACTGGTGGGGTGGAGCTGGGCGGCGCGCTCAAGAACGTGATCGCCATCGCCACCGGGATGATCGAGGGCATCGGCCTGGGGATGAACACCCGGGCGGCGCTGATCACCCGCGGCCTGGCCGAGATCACCCGGCTGGGAGTGCGCTCGGCGCCCGAACCCCGACACTTTCGCCGGGATTTCCGGGATGGGCGACCTGGTGCTCACCTGCACCGGCGACCTGAGCCGCAACCGCAGCCTGGGGATCCGGATCGGCCAGGGCGAGAGCCTCGGAGGATTCCAGCGCGCCAGCCGCAGCGTCGCCGAGGGAGTCCGCACCACCAGAGTCGCCCATGGGCTGGCGTTGCGCCACGGGATCGAGATGCCGATCACGGCGCAGGTCCACCGGATCCTGTTCCAGGGCCGAGCGTGCGGGAGGCGTTGCGCGAGCTGATGACCCGCGAGCTCAAAGAGGAAATACGAGTAATATTGTAGCCCCGCCGGAGGCGACGCAAGGAGCAGGGCCGTCATGACCACGAGGCGTCGCGGAGAAGGAGTACTACTCGATCAGCGAGGTCTGCGAGCTGACCGGCCTCAAGCCCCACGTGCTGCGCTACTGGGAGACGCAGTTCAAGGTGCTGAGCCCGGGGAAGAACCGGGCCGGCAACCGCGCCTACCGCCGCAACGAAATCCAGATTATCCAGTTGATCAAGCACCTGCTCTACACCGAGAAGTACACGATCGAGGGGGCCAAGCGCAAACTCAGCCAGCTCCGGCAGATCGGCAAGACCGGCGAGGAGGCGATGCCGCGCGAGGAGAAGAACCGCTTGGTGCTGCAACGGGTGCGCGAGCAGCTGTCGGCGCTGAAGCAGGCTTTGGATGGGTGATTTAACCCTTGTCAAACCATCCCGAAGCTAGTAGATTAGCCATGCGGGACCGGGGCGCGCGACGGGATGGCGCGTGATGAGCGGGCGGTGGCGGTAAGGTTTGACCAATCGGAAAAAGAAAAATCGGGGCGTAGCGCAGTCCGGTAGCGCACCGGCATGGGGGGCCGGTGGTCGCTGGTTCGAATCCAGTCGCCCCGACCAATTACAGCAAGGGTCTGAGCGCTGCTCTGACACGGACGGCCACCAGCCGGAACCCCCAGTGTGTCAGATTGTGCCAGTACCAGATTCCCAAGCCCCGGCAGCCCTGCTGCCGGGGTTGTTTTTTTCCAGACAGTTACCCCTGGCGGGGCCGGGGGTTGTCAATCCGCGGGGCCATTTTCAAGCGGATCAAGACGTAAGTCTTCTGGACAAGACAATAGCATCAATCCAGCGAAAGAGTTTTGGAACAGCTGCTGATCTTCATCACGCGATAGGGGCGGTTTCCGTCCCGAACCAGGAGCTGGTGCGCAGGCAGATCTTCACCAGCATCAGCATCACCGGCACCTCGATCAGCACGCCGACCACCGTCGCCAGCGCCGCGCCGGAGGACAGCCCGAACAGCATCGTCGCCGTGGCGATGGCGACCTCGAAATGGTTCGAGGCGCCGATCATCGCCGAGGGCGCGGCGTCCTCGTAGCTGCAGCTTCAGCAGCTTCGGGCCAGCCATAGCCGAGCCAGAAGATCAGGATGGTCTGGATGAACAGCGGGATGGCGATCCAGAGGATCGTCAGCGGGTTGGCGAGGATCACCTCGCCCTTGAAGCTGAACAGCAGCACCAGCGTGGTCAGCAGCGCGATGATGGTGATCGGGGTCAGCACGTGCAGGAACTTCTCGTTGAACCACTGCTCGCCCTTGGCGCGCGATGATCCACTTGCGCGAGAAGTAGCCCGCCACCAGCGGCAGGGCGACGTAGATGGCGATGGACAGCAGCAGCGCCTGCCACGGCACCGGCAGCCGGCCGACGCCCAGCAGGAACCCGCCCAGCAGGCCGTAGAGCAGCAGCATGGTCAGCGAGTTGATCGCCACCATGACCAGCGTGTGCCCGTCGTTGCCCCGGGCCAGGTAGCCCCAGACCAGCACCATCGCCGTGCAGGGCGCGATGCCCAGCAGGATGCAGCCGGCCAGGTAGCTGCGCCACAGCGGCACCTGGAGCATCTTGACGCCGTCGTCCAGCACCACCGTGCCCGCGCCGTGCGTCGCGCCGACCGGCAGGTCGAGCCCGAGCGGCATCTTGACGAGGTCGTCGCCTCGGCGCCGATGAGTCCGCGGAACACGCACGCCGAGGAAGAACAGGGCGATGGCGTACATCGTGAACGGCTTGATCGCCCAGTTGACGAACAGCGTCAGCCCGACCGGCTTGACGCTCTTGCCGGCCTTGAGCACCTCGGCGAAATCGATCTTGACCATGATCGGGTACATCATGAAGAACAGGCAGATCGCGATGGGGATCGAGACCACCGGCGCGCCGTCGACGTAGATGGACATGCCGTCGAGGTACGTCGCCACGCCCGGCGCGAGCTTGCCCAGGAGGATCCCGGCCACGATGCAGAGCGCCACCCAGACGGTCAGGTAGCGCTCGAAAGCGCTGAGGCCGTGGGCCTCCTGCTGCACGCGGGCGATGGTCGCCATCGGTCGGGCGCTCCTTCGGTCAGGCCGGTTTGACGGCGGTGAGGTCAAGGCTGGTCACGTAGTCGCTGGGTTTGGCGCCCGCTGGAAGCTGACCGGCCACCTCGCGGTAGAGCGGGTCCGACCAGTCGGCTCATGCTGTCGATGTAGTCGGGCTTGCGCTCGACCGAGACCTCGACCAGCCCGGCCGCGCGGACCATCGCCAGCGTCTCCTCCACCAGCACCGCCCCGGCGATGCAGCCCACCAGCGCCTGGACCGAGGCGAGGACTGGTTCCGGCAGCGGCCGCAGCAGCGCCAGGTCGGAGATCGACACCCGGCCGCCGGGCTTGAGCACCCGCGCGATCTCGCGCCAGACCTGCGGCTTGTCGGGCGACAGGTTGATCACGCAGTTGGAGATCACGACATCCACGCTGGCGTCGGCCACCGGCAGGTGCTCGATCTCGCCCAGGCGGAACTCGACGTTGTCCAGGCCCGTCCGCTCCCGGAACGCCTCCATGTTGCGGCGCGCCTTGATCGAGCATCTCGGCGGTCATGTCCACGCCGATCGCCCGCCCGGCGGGGCCGACCTTTCGCGCGGCGATGAACACATCGAACCCGCCGCCGCTGCCCAGGTCAAGCACCACCTCGCCGGGCTTCAGCGCGGCGAGGGCGGTCGGGTTGCCGCAGGACAGCCCCATGTTGGCGCCTTCCGGCAGCGCGGCCAGCTCCCGGGCGCCATAGCCCACCGCTTCCGCGACCGACTCCGCGCTGGGCCCGCCGCAGCAGGAGGATGGGGAGGGTCCGCAGCAGGAGCTCCCCTGGCTGGCGATCTTGCCGTAACTCTGGCGCACCAGCTCCCGCACATTGTCGGACTGGCCGTTGCACCCGCATCCCGATTGGGTCTTTTCCATTGCTGATCACTCCTTGCTCAAGGTTTCGGGCAGTGTTTCCACGAAGGTTTTGATTCCATCCCGCACCCGGCGGTACGGTGACCTCGACGGCGGGAACTCTCAGCCGGCGGCGTTCTCCCGGCGGCCGGCCGATTCCCGCAGCACCGCTTCCGCGCAAGAGCAGAAGCCCAGCACGCACGGGATGCACAGCGAATAGAAGACCTGGGCGCCGCGCCGCTGGTCCGCGATGATCCCGGCATTGCGCAGCAGCGACAGGTGCTTGGAAATGGTGGAGATGTCATCGCCGACCAGGGCGGTCAGCTCGCAGACACAGCGTTCGCCCCGGGAGAGCTCCTCCACCAGGAACAGCCGGGTCGGGTGGGCCAGGGCCTTGATGATCCTGGCCCGGGCCTCGCAACGGGCCTTGACTGACGGGTCCATGTCATGCTCCTTTCCTGACTATTGGTAATTTGGCAAAATCGCCAACAAAAGTCAAGGCCAATTTGCTTGGGGAGCGATGGAAAAAGGCGAGGGAGGGGCAGGCGGCAGGGGATGACCTGCCATTGGCGGGTTGTCCGGCCGACCGGTGGGCGCCGGTTCGAATCCAGTGGTTCCGACCGAAAAAACAGGCCTGGGAGCGCTCCCGGGCCTGTTCCTCACTCCGCCAGCAGTCTTGCCGCCGCCCGGGCCAGCCCCCGCCCGGTCTCCAGGAAAATGTCCTGGCCGGTCCAGCGCCCCAGCCCCTCCAGGTAGCCGGTCTTCATCTCCATCAGCAGGCTCAAGGGGCCGAACTCCTCCGACACCACCCGCTCGGTCGCCTCCGGGTTCTCGGAGGGGAAGAACGGCCCGGTGAACACCAGCTCCTCGCCGCAGGATTTTTTCCAGCCGGCGCGCCTGGTCCTCGCGCTCGAGCGGGGCGAACCGGATGTAGTCGCCATCCTCGTTCCAGACCATGTCGTTGTTGTGCAGGTTGATGAACAGGTCCAGCCGGTGATCCTGCCGCCATTTCCCCAAGGCCTGCTTGAACAGCACGATCTCCGGGGCCAGCTCCCGGTCGCGGGAGAGCGGGTCGCGGGGGTGCCAGTGACGGTTGAGGTCCACCCCGCGGGCATTGAAACGGGTGTGGCCGTGCGCCACCCCATCCGGATTGAGCAGCGGACAGAGCCGGAAAGTGAGCCGGCGGCGGAGGCGCGATGCCTCCGGGTCCGGGGAGGCGAGGAAGCGCAGCAGGCCCTCCAGCGCCCAGCTCCCGCCGCTCTCGAACGCATGCTGGCGGGCGGCCAGCCAGACCACCGGCCGGCTGTCCACCGGCAGCCCCGGCTCGGCGACTGTCACCAGGTGCAGCGGACGGCCCTCCACCGAGCGGCCGAGGGTGTCCAGCCGCACCGCCGGGTGGCCCTCGACTTCCGTTAGCAGGCGCTCCAGGCGGGTCAAGGGGTAGGGGATGGTGTAGGCGATCCAGACCGTGTCCCGGGTGAAAATCTGCCGCAGCCGGAAAGTGCGGGCTTCCTGGTCGAACTCGCGGCAGGTGAAACGGTGCCACTCTTCCCGGTCGTAGGAGAAATAATTGACCGTGTTGCGCTCGAACGGCAGGATGTTTCCCACCTGGCCGTTGTAGACCGTGTAGTTCAGCCCGGTGAGCTCGATGGTCACCTCGCGCTGGAGGACATTCTCCAGCCGGCCGCAGAACCAGGTCATGGCGCTGTTGACACTGTCCTGGTCGAACTCCAGCCGGGGAGTGAAGCACCAGCCGGGTCTCGCCCTCGATCCGCCAGCGGCCGAGGCTGCCGGACTCGAAGTCATCGGCGGCCCGGATCGGGCCCCCGGCGGCCAGTCCGAGGGGAATGAGCATCGTCAGCACCAGCACCAGGCCCAGCCACCTGTCGATCATCGCGCCCTCGCGGGGTGAGGTTGGTTGCGGAAAGTTGCCCGGAAACGGGCGATAGCCGCCAGGGGACGATTATTCATCCTTCCGCGACGTTTGCAAACCTTTTTCTGCAAGCCCCGGAGTCCAAGCTCCCGATTGTCCTGTCTCAATTGAATTGAACTAGCGAAAAAGTTTGGGAAGGTGGAAGGGGGGATCGGGGGGAAGGCATCCCTGGGGGGAGGGCGGAAATCCACGATTGCATCGAGATTTCCGCCCTCCCCCCGGATCAGTTGGCGTTTGCTGTCAAACCGGGGTCAGTAGTGGCGGTAGCCAGCCCGGCGGTGGAGCCCGGCCAGCGGGTCATCCTGGCGGGAGGACTCCGGCCGGCGGCGGAAGAACGCGGCGTGGATCGCGGTCTCCTGCCAGGCCAGCACCGAGCCCACCACCAGCTCGCCGCTCAGCCGCCAGTCCCAGCCATGGCCGGGCGACTTGTACTTCTTCCCGTGGCAGAGCGGAACCTGGCCCAGGAAAGCCTCGGCCTGTCCGGCGGCGGTGGCCTGGTCCGGGCCCTCCCGCATCAGCAAGGCTTCCATCGCATAGCTGCGCGCCAGTTTCTCGTGCAGGTGGCGGTAGGCCTCGGCACTGGAGAGCAGGTCATAGCCGGCCACCATCCCGCTCAGCCCCACCAGCAGCCCGCGCTGGCCCTCCCGGCAGGGGAAAGCCTGGAGGTACTGGTCGAGCGGCGCCCGGCTGGCCTGGAAGACATCGCTCATCGCCGCGGTGCCGGAATGCTGGCCGGTGCAGTACTGTAGCTCGGTGATCGACTCCCAGACCTGCATCTGGTTGGAGGCGAACTCCTGCGAGTACTCCAGCGAGTCGCTCACCGACTGCTGCTTGGCCGCCCGCGCCCGGTGGAACAGCACATTGCCGGAGTCGGAAAAATTCCGGGAACGGTAGGACCAGCGGCCCTGCTCGGTACAGCTGACCGGGATCAGGGTGACCGCCTGTTCCACCACCAGCACCGAGCTGTTGAGCACGCGGTTCTGCTTGGCTCCCTGCAGTTCCTCGCCATCGAGCAGCAGCACCGGGAGCCCGGCCTGGTTCTCGACCCGGAGCTGGGAAACGCTGCCATTCTCGTTTACCTCGCCGATCTGAAGCAGCCGCTCCTCCAGCGCCTGGCGCAGGGTCAGGTATTCCGGGCCCGGCGGGTGGTCGCAGAACAACGGGAAAACAGTCATGTTGCGGTGCAGTTGCGGCTCGCCGAGCCGGATGCCGCGGAACAGTGTCTCGAGCTGCGTTTCCATCGCGGTTCCTCTCCGAGGTTGATGGGGATGCGCCCTCAGCAGCCGCCATGAGCCTGGTCGGCTTCGTGGTCGGATGTAAGTTCCGGTTGCGGGTCCGCGATGCCGACTCCGGCGGCCAGGGCGCCGAGGGCGAGCAGGACGGCGAATAGAGTCAGTCCGGGGATCAGCCATTGTTCCAGCTTCACGGTCGTTCCTTGGTCTGGATTGAGTGATGGGTCGGAGTGGATCAGGTCAGCCGATACTGCCCGCCACGTAATTCAATCCTCGTGCCGGCCGCGGGCGGGATGGGGATGCTGTCAGGCAAGCACCTGCCGGAAAACGAGTTGGGGCTGGAATCTCCAGGTTGGTCAACCCGGCGGCGCCGACCGAGGCCGATCAAATATTGAGGGGGATGGCGCAGTTTATGAAAGGAGGCGACCGGCCGGGCGATTTTGCTTGCCTGGGCCCGGCCGGTCGTGGTATAACTGATCGAATGCGGGAAACTCATGATCCGATAACCGGCGCAATCCGGCGGATCGATCCGGCCACCGAGGGGGCACCGATGGCGCAAGACCGGGACAGCCTGATCCTGACCTACAATGGAGTGGATGGGTTCTGCGCCGCGGCGATGGCCCTGCTGCAGCTACCCAAGGCGGAAGTGATGCTCTCCAGCGCGGCCAAGGTCGGGCGGACGTTCGAGAAGCTCAGCCGGCAGGAATCGCCCCCGGCCGAGGTGCATGTCTGCGGCCTGGGGATCTACTGCGACTGGGAGGCCCTGGGCCCCCCGGCCGCAAGGCTCCGGGAGCGCGGAACACGAGTTTACTGGCATTGCGGGCGGGGTTACCTGGACAACTGGCGCGAACGCCTGACAGGGGTCTGCACCCCGTTGTTCCAGAGCTCCCGCACCAACACCGAGGCGCTCTGCCGCCATTTCGAGCTGGGGCAGCTGATCTGGGCCGGGAAACTGCTGGAGATCGCCGCCGCCGATCCGGCGCTACGCCCGGCGCGGGTCTCGCCCGAGGCCGCCGACTGGCGCGACCTGATCCAGGCGGCGACCTCCGGCTATCTCAAATACCAGGATGAGGAAATCTGCCCGGCGACCATCCGCAAGCTGGCCGGACTGGGCTTGCGGCCGGAGGACCGGGAGGCGATCGAGCGCTACCGCAAGTTCAGCGACCATCACATCATCCGCGGCAGCTCGGAGAAAATGAAAGCCCTGCGAAGACTGATCGCCCGTTGCGCGGTGGTCGATGAGCCGGTGATTCTCACCGGGGAGAGCGGGACCGGCAAGGAGTATGCCGCCTGGCTGCTGCAC
The DNA here is from genome assembly GCA_963752515.1 of Candidatus Glassiibacteriota bacterium. Taxonomy (GTDB): domain Bacteria; phylum Gemmatimonadota; class Glassbacteria; order GWA2-58-10; family GWA2-58-10; genus CAVVYO01. The sequence goes on from CAVVYO010000003.1 coordinate 607,486, forward strand.
GAGCGCAGCCCCCGGGCCGGGGAGCCGTTTGTCGCGGTCAACTGCGCGATATTCGCCGGCAACCCGGGGCTGGCCAACTCCACCCTGTTCGGCCACGTGCGGGGGGCGTTCACCGGGGCCACCGGCGATCGCCAGGGAGCGTTCGCCAGCGCCAACTCCGGCACGCTGTTCCTGGATGAGCTGGGGCTGTTGCCGGTCGAGGTGCAGGGCAAGCTGTTGCGGATCCTGGAGGAGGGAGTGGTGGTGCCCGAGGGCTCGGACCGGCCGGTGGCGATCGAGGTGCGGGTGATCGCCGCCACCAACCGCGAAATCCCGGCCCTGATCCGCGAGGGGAGCTTCCTGCCCGATCTCTACCACCGGGTCAACACCCTGCGGATCGAGCTGCCGCGCTTGCGCGAGCACCCGGAGGACCTGCCGGCGATCGCCCGGGAAAAGCTGCTGCAGCTTAAAGTTCAGGGCTACCCGCTCCAGCCCTCCCGGGAGGACTACGAGCTGCTGGCGGGCTACGACTGGCCGGGCAATGTCCGTCAGTTTTTCAAGCTGCTCAAGCGGGTGGCCTACCTGGATTTGAGCTTCCGGGAGGCGCTGGAGGAGGAGCGGCGCCAGGGAAGGCTGGAGCGCGGCGGGGGCGGCGAGCCCGGCCGGGAGGAGTTCCTGCCCTCGGCCGCCGAGGAGATCCGCGATTTCGAGGAGGTGAAGCAGCGCTACCTGACCCGGGCCTGGGAGCTGACCGGTCGCAACTATGCCGCCGCCGGCCGGCGGCTGGGGGTCTCGGTCAACACTCTGCGCAAGTATGTGGGGTGAGGCCGGCCTGCTGTCTGAAATCCAGCATTGAACTAACGAAAAAGTCTGGGAAGGTGGGCAGGGGGTCCGGAGCTGTCCCAAGAAGAGCCTGGCGGCGCCAGCACTCGCCGGCCGCCTGGGGGGAAAGGGCAAAGACCGGCGCAAGGCACCATGTCTCGGATTGACACTACAGGCCCGGTGTCCATCGTAGGGGCGGGGCATGCCCCCATCTGTTCCAACAAATTCGGTCGGGAGTGGTGCGCCATCCCGAGGCTTGCGCCGCAGTAGTCGTAGGGGCCGGCCCGCTGGTCTCCCACGGGCGCGGCATGCCGCGCCCCTACGATGGCTTACGGTCTTCCAGTGCGGGCCGAGGTATGCATCTCTGCCTGCCTTGGTCTTTCACCCCAGGCGGCCGGAGGCCGCCCCTGCGGCAGCAACTGTATGAGCCACGAGGGAGCAGCGGTTACAGAAAGAGTGATTCCATGACTGGCATTAAAGCAGGCCAGAACTGACTGGCAGATGCGCGTCAGCGCTGCCCAAGCAGCAGGGGTAGCGTGTTGCGCAGCAGGGATACCGGCGGGCCGGGAAGACCATCACTGGCGGGCGAGTTTTGCGCCGCACAGACTCTTGCTTCTTCTGGTCACAGAAGAAGAAAAACAATGATAAACCAAAAGATAGCTGCATGGTTGTGGATTTTTTGCTGGCAGGCCGGGATCAAGGTAATCCATGCACCGGCGAGCGGTGGCACCGCCAGGCTCTTTGACCCACTTGCCGGCCACAGCAAGCTTCCTAAAACTATTCGATGGGATCAGCCCCGTGAGTCCAGGGGCAGATAGAGCTCGTAGCGCGCGGACTTCCCATTCCCGAGGGATGTCTCCAGGCAGCCGCCATGCCGCCGCGCCACCACCCGGGCCAGCGACAAGCCGAGCCAGCCGATCGGCTCCTCCCCTGCCGGGGGCTGCTCCATCGCCCCGGCGCACCCCTGCCACTGCTCCGGTGGAAGGACCCCCTGGACCGCCACCATCGCGTAGCGCCCCGCCGGCAGCGGCAACCGGCTTTCCCGCTCCAGCGCCACATTCTCGGCCAGGATCTGCACGGTCGCGCCGGAGCCGCCGCCCGCGCGGGTGGCCCGGCGGACCAGGCTCGCCAGAGCCCGCCGGAGCTGCTCCGGGTCCGCCTGCAGCGGCTCCAGATCATGGCTGACGTAGAACTCGCAGACGACCGCCAGATCCTCCACCACTTCCATCGTGCTTTCCTTGAGCAGCTGCCCCAGGTCCACCTCCCGGATCATCAGCGGGGCATTATCGGAGAAAAACAGGATGTCCTGCACGAAATCCCTGATCTTATCCGCCGCCTGCTCCATCCCCTCGATCCGCGGCCAGACCGCCGATTCGCGGTCGAGCTGGTCCTTGGCCATCTGCAGGTTGAGCATCAGCGCGGTCAGCAGGTTGTTGAGGTTATGGGAGATCGAGGCGGCGATGTTGCTGATCGGCTCGGCCTCCCGGTCCATCGGATCCAGGCAGGATGAGATGCGGGCCAGGGCCATCTCGATCACCGCCCACAGCTCCTGCTCCTGGTAGGGCTTGACAATGTAGCCTAAGGGCTGGACCGTCTTGGCCCGGCGGATGAATTGCTCGCTGGCATAGCCGGTGAGAAAGATCACCGGGATCCGCAGTTCCGCGCGGATGATCCGGGCCGCCTCGATCCCATCCAGCCGGCCGGGCATGACGATGTCCATCAGCACCAGGTCCGGCTGCAGCGAGCGGGCCAGCTGCACCGCCGACTCGCCGGAGCAGGCCTGGCCCACCACCTCGTAGCCCATCTCCTCCAGGCGGTGCTCCAGATGGCTGGTGATGATCACCTCGTCATCGACTACCAGGATGCGGGCCATGCGCTCAGACCTCCTCCGCCGTGAAACGGAATTCGACTGCCAGCCCCGGGGGTCCGCCCAGGCTGATCGAGCCGCCCAACTGCTCCTGGACCAGGTTTCTGACCAGCACCATCCCCATCGAGTGCAGGCCGCCCCAGTCCAGTCCGGCCGGCAATCCCCGGCCATTGTCGCTCACTTTTATAATTATCGTCCCCTCAGTGGAAATCTTTACCCCCAATTCAATCCGGCAGTCGGGCTGCTCCGCCGAAAAAGCATGCTTGAAGCAGTTGCAGAGCAGCTCGCTCAGCACCAGGGCGCAGGGCACGGCCCGGGTGACCGGCAGGCAGGCCCGCCGGCAGTCCAGCTCCATCCGGACCCGGCCGGCGGCCGGGTACATCCGGCTCAGGTAGCCGGCCAGCTCGGCGGCGTAATCGCCCATGTCGATCCGGTCGAAGCGGTTGCTGGAGTAGAGCTGGTTGTGGATCAGGGCCATGGTGTGGATCTTGGCCCGGGCATCGCGGAGGATTTCCAGGGCCAGGTGGCCGCCGGGACGCATCGCGGCCATGTCCAGCAGGCTGGAGATGATCTGGAGGTTGTTCTTGACTCGGTGGTGGATCTCCTTCAGCAGCAGGTCCTTCTCCCGCAACGAACCGGCCAGCCGCTCCTCGGCCAGCTTGCGCTCGGTGATGTCGGAGAGGATGCCCTGCAGGCACTCCACTCCATCCCGCGGGCTGCTCCGGCCGATCGAGGCCCGCACCCAGCGCAACTGCCCCGACCGGGCGGTCACCCGGAACTCCAGCGACAACGGCTGCTCGAGCCCGCTCTCCCGCAGCAGCTCGCGCAGCGGCCGTCGATCCTCGGGATGGATCAGCTGCCAGCAGGAACGGCCGACCAGCTCCGCCGGGCAGTAGCCGATGATCTTCTTCATCACCGGGCTGAGGTAGATGACCCCGCCCCGGCGGTCCACCACGTAGAACGCCTCGCTGAGGTTTTCCACCAGGCTGCGGTAGACTTCCTCGGAGTGGTGCAGGGCCTGCTCGCGCTCTTTCCACAGCGAGATCTCGATCCCGGAAAAAGCGCAGGCCGACAGCACCCCCTCCCGGTCGCGAAGCGGAAACAGCCGGGTCAGCATCCAGACCCTGGCTCCCTCGCGGTCGACAAACATGGTCTCGAGATTGCTGATTACTTTCTGCTGGAAGACCTTTTCCACCAGCTCACGGTAGAAGACCCGGTCGGTCGGCAGGACAATCAGTTCCAGGAAGGAGCTGCCGATGATCTCGGCGGCGGGGATGCGGAAGATCTGCTCACAGGCCCGATTCCAGAGCAGGACCAAGCCCTGGCGGTCCACCGTGAACACCGGGGATGGGAAGTGTTCCACCAGTTGCTGGTGGAGCGAGCCCGGCTCTAGCTGGCCGGGAGGGGAAATTGCCGCAACGCTTTTTTGGGTTTTTGATGGCTTGATGGCGCTATCCACCCTGATCACCCCGGATGATCGTGGAAAGACCGCCGAACCTGGAAACCCTCTTGACCGCTTGCAGCCGATGTCATCTGCTGGGCCGGCGCCTGCGGCTCGTGCTCCGAACCTTGTTGCCGGTTGCAGTTCCCGTGATGAAAAAAATACCAGCACAACTTCATTCTAAGCTTTTTTTCTGCCCCAAGCAAGGACATATTATCCAAATCCATGGAGTGTCGCGAAAATGTTCCCGATCATCATCACGTTTTTCCTGTTTTTTCATCACCCCCACTTGTAAGGAGGCCATCGGTGCGTAGCAGACTCGAGCAATACCTGGCCGAAGTGGAACGGCACCTGTTCGCTGAGCTGCTCCCCTACTGGCGGCAGCGGGGCGATGATCCGCCCCACGGCGGCTTCCTGACCTTCTTTGACCGGGAGGGCCGCCCCACCGGCGAGCACTGGAAAAACCTGCTGGCCCACTCCCGGATGGTCTACACCTTCTCCTCGCTCCACCGCGAGGGCTGCGACCCGGAGGGCTCGTTCCTGGAACGGGCCGGCCGGGGCTGGAGTTCCTGGGGGCGCATTTCCTGGACCGGGAGAACGGCGGCTGGTACTGGGCCCCGGAGCACGAGGCGCCCCGCGCGACCGCAAAAAAATGGTCTACGGCCACACTTTCGTGATCCACGCGCCAGCGAATACTTCCTGGCCGCCGGGGACCCCGCCGCGCTGCGCCTGGCGGTCGAGACTTTCGCCCTGTTGAAGCACCAGGCCGCGGACAACCTCCACGGCGGCTGGTATGAGTTTTTCGAGGAGGACTGGAGCCACTGCCCGCCCGGGACCGGCGGCGGCGACAGCAAATCGCTGGACGTCCACATGCACCTGATGGAAGCGCTGACCAACCTCTGGCTGGCCGGCGGGGACCACTCCACCATCGCCGGACGGTGGAGGTGACGAGCTGATCCGCACCCGGATGCTTCACCCCGAGCACGGGAGGGGCTCGCCCAGTTCTCGCCCGATTTCCGCCCGTTGCGGGCGATCATTTTCGCGAATGTCTGGGGCTCCGACCGCCAGGCGGGGGAACCGGAGGGCCGCCCGCTGGACAACACCTCCTTCGGCCACAATGTCGAGTTCGGCTGGCTGCTGGGCGTGGCCATCGATGCCATGGGGCTGGACCGAAATGTATCACCCGAGATCCGCCGGCAGTACGAGCACTGCCTGGAATTCGGTATCGATTGGCGGCTGGGGGGCCTGTTGTGCGAGGGACCGGCCGGGGGCGGACCGGCCCGCGAGCGCAACAAGGAGTTCTGGCAGCAGGCCGAGGGCCTGACCGGCGATGCTCGATGGCTACGACCGTTTCGGCGAGAGCGCTACCTGGAGGGCTACGTCAACCTCCACCGGTTCGTGATGGACCACATGATCAACCACCAGATCGGCGAGTGGCGCCCCTGCTCGGGCCGGACAACAAGGTGCTGTGGGACTACCTGGGCCACGCCTGGAAGATCAACTACCACACGGTCCGCGCGATGCTGGAATGCGGCCGCCGTCTGCTGGCCCTGCTGGGAAGATAGAAGGTGTCTCCCTTTTTTAAGGTTCATCCGGGAATTCCGGGGTGAGAGCTTCTGCCGGCGGGGGAGCCGGGACGAGACCCTTCCTTGGCTTTGGGACACAAATTCCCGGCGGTGCGGCTAGCTCTTTGGTTATCATTGTTTTTTCTTCTGTGACCAGAAGAAGCAAAGAGTCGGTGCGGCGCAAAACTCGCCGGCCAGCGGTGATCTTCAATGGGCCACTGGTAAGCGCGGTATCGAAACGCTACCCTGGTGCGTGGGCAGCGCTGACGCGCATCTGCCGGTCAGTTCTTGCCTCCACTATGGCCGGTCATGATATTACCAGTTCTGTAACCGCTGCAATGCCGTGGCTCATACAGTTGTTGCCGCGGAGCGCCCGGAACGGGCGCTGGGGGATGAAAGACAAGACAAGGGTCAGGGCGTCTTGTTCTTGGCGGGGGGGGTCTTGCGGGCCGCGGCTGGAGGCAAAGGAAAGCGGTGTCATTGCAGCGCAATTTCCATCGCGGCAACCATGGAATGCCGAAGCCCGGCAGGCCATCGCGTTCGGCGCCATGGATGGCGCGAAACGCGGCGACCGACATGGGAGCGATTGGCTCCCGCAGGCACACCGCCGGTTATTGAAAAGCTGATAGCTGATTCAGCTTCGCGGCCTTGGCTTCACAAGACTCTTGCTACTTCTGGTCACAGAAGTAGAAAATTCCGAAGGATTTACGGGATTATCAAAAAGCTCAAGATTTCCCTCCAGCCCTTTTTTGGTCACAACAAGTAACCAGCCGTCAGGCTTCAGAAATTGCCAAGCGATCCGGGGCTTTCGCTCCCCCTGCGCCTCCCCGAATTGTACGGATGAACCTTAAAAAAGGGGGAAACAGGGGGTTGTGTTTTCCCTGTACTTGATTGATGAACATCGCCCAAGAGCTAATTGTTTCAAGCGATGATTCAATAATTATTGCACGCGCTCGCGCCGCCCGGGGCAACTATTTTCCTGCTTGTCGGGTTTGCGCCCCTACCTATATTCCAGTCGCCGTCGGCGCGGGGTTCATCCCGCCTGTCCGATGTGAGGGTGTCATTTCCCAGGGAGGCTTTCCAGTTACGCCGCCCCTTCATGAGCCACGCCATCCCGGAGCCTACCCGATGCGCAAGTCTTTCCATCTCCTGCCGCTGATCTGCCTGCTCGCCGCCCTGGCCGCATCCGCGGTCCCGGCCGCCGCGCAGTCCCTGCTGAAAACGGCCGGCTTCACTACCCTGGAGCAAGCCCTGGCCGAGGGCTGGGAGCGTTACAGCCAGCGGCCGGAAATTTCCCCCGAGTTCACGGTCAGCCCGGTGCCGGAGACCGGCCAGCCCCTGGGGCTCGCCCTCTACGGGGCCTCCAATGCCAATGTCCGCGGCTGCTGGCGCCGGCGGGTGGAGGGGATCACCCCGGCGCGTTCTACCGTTTCCGCGCCCGCTACCACCAGCAGGGAGTGGACCGCCCGGCTGAAAGTGTTCGCCCGGCTGGACTGGCAGGATCGGGCCGGCAATGAGGCCGGCAAGAAAGTCTATCCCTCCGAGGGCGACCTGGCCGCGGGCTGGCGCGAGGTGGGAGGCATCTTCCGCGCCCCGCAAGGCGCCTGTGCGGTGCAGGTGGAGCTGTACCTGGCGGGCGCTCCCCAGGGCCGGGCCTGGTGGCGGGAGGTCTCGCTGGAGCAGGTCCCATCCCCGGCGCCGCGCAAGGTGAAGCTCGCCGCCGCCAACTGCCGGCCGCAGCAGATGAAATCCAGCGCCGAGGCGGTGGAGGAGTTCGGCAAGCTGGTGGCGGAGGCCGGACGCCAGGGCTGCGACATCATCTGCCTGGGCGAGGGGGTGAACATGGTCGGAGTCGGGGTGGATGGCCATGCGGCCACCTACCCGGACATCGCCGAGCCGGTGCCGGGGCCGACCACCAGGCGGCTGGGCGAGCTGGCCCGCAAGCACAAGATCTACATCGTGGCCGCGCTCGGTGAGCGCGAGGGCGGGGCGCTCTACAACACCGGGGTGCTGATCGACCGCGAGGGCAAACTGGCCGGCAAGTACCGCAAGGTCTATGTGCCCGAGGGCGAGCTGGACCAGGGGATCACCGCCGGCGACAACTACCCGGTGTTCGACACCGATTTCGGCCGGATCGGGATCATGATCTGCTATGACTCCTGGTACGCCGACCCGGCCCGCTATTTGAGCCTGCAGGGGGCGGAAGTGATCTTCCTGCCGATCTGGGGCGGCAACGAGACCCTGTCGCGGGCCCGGGCAATCGAGAACCATGTCTACCTGGTGAGCAGCGCTACGACATCAAGACCAGCATTTTCGACCTGTGGGGGACCCCGCTGGGCGAGGCTGGGCCGGAAACCCGGCCCGGGCTGGTCACCGCCGAGGTGGACCTCAACTACCCGCCGGAGTGCC
>CAVVYO010000004.1:0-582734 GCA_963752515.1 Candidatus Glassiibacteriota bacterium
GGCCGAGGTGGGGATCAATCATGATGGCTCGGTCGAGCGGGCGCTGGAGCTGGTGGCGCTGGCGGCGGACTCCGGGGCGGACCTGGTCAAGTTCCAATACATCGACCCGGCGGCAATGGTCCACCGGAGCAAGATGCCGGGGCTGTACGAGCTTTACGGCCGTTATGTGCTCGGCCCCGCCGAAATGGCCCGGGTGGCCCGCGCCTGCGAGGCGCGCCGCGCGCCGTTGGTGGTGACCGTGTTCGATCTGGCGGGCGCGGCCCGGATGGTCGAGGCCGGGGCCCAGGCCCTCAAGGTGGCCAGTTGCGACCTGACCCACCTGCCGCTGCTGGAGGGCCTCGGCCAGTTCGGCCTGCCGGTGATCCTCTCCACCGGGCTGGCGGAGCTGGAGGAAGTCACCCTGGCGCTGCGGGCCCTGCGGCGCGGCGGAGTCAAGGACCCGGTGCTACTGCACTGTGTCAGCGCCTATCCCGCGCCGATGGACCAGCTCAACCTCACCGCGATCCAGACCTTGAGCCGCAAGTTCCGCCGCCCGGCGGGGTTCTCCGACCACAGCCCGGGGACCCTGGCCCCGGCCCTGGCGGTGGCGCTGGGGGCGATGCTGATCGAGAAACATTTTTCCCATGATCCCGCGGCGGATGGGCCGGACCACGCGCTAAGCCTCGGGCCCGAGCGCTTCCGGGAGATGGTGACGGCGATCCGCCTGGCGGAAAGCGCGCGCGGCGATGGCCGCAAAATTCCCGCCCCGGTCGAGCGCAAGGAGCGGGAGGTCGGGCGACGGGGGTTCTACACCACCCGGGAAGTGCAGGCCGGGGAACGGGTGCGGCTGGATGAGCTGGCGGCGCTCAAGCCCTGGACCCCGATCAACCCGATGCACTCGCGACAGCTGCGACAAGCCCGCTATACCCGCGACCTGCCGGCCGGCGCTCCGCTGGACCGGGAGGCCGTGGAGTTCCTCGAATAGTCTCCCATGCACCCACGCGATCCCCATCTCACGGCGGCCCTGGTCGGCGCGGGCCGGATCGGCTGGCTGCTGGAGCGCGATCCCTTGCGCGGCAAGCCCTGCACTCACACCGGGGCCTTGCGGGCGCTGGGGGTGCGGCTGGTGGCCGCCGCCGACCCGGACCGCTCCGGTCTGGAGGATTTCGGCCGGGAGTTTTCCATCGACCGGCTCTACCCCGATCACCGGGCGCTGCTGGAGCGGGAGCGGGTGGACCTGCTGGCGGTGGCCGCCCCGACTCCTTTCCATTGCGAAATTGTCTGCGAGGCTGCGGCCAGCGGACAGGTGCGGGGTATTTACTGCGAAAAGCCGATCGCCCGCAGCCTAACCGAGGCCGACCGGATGATCGCCGCCTGCGCGCGGGCCGGGGTGGCGCTGACCATCGGACATGAGCGCCGTTTCGGGGCGCATTTTGTCGCGGCGCGGGAGCTGGTGCGCTCAGGAAGAATCGGCCCGGTGCGGACCCTGATCGGCCAGGCGCTGTGCGGCGCACCGGGGGCGATCCCGCTGAACGAGGCCGGGGGTGGCCCGCTGCTGCACGATGGCACCCACCTCACCGACCTGTTCGGCTATTTCGCGGGACCGGCGGAGTGGGTGATCGCCCAGGTCCGGCGCGGGCATGGGCCGCGCAACATCGAGCATACCGCCGCGGCGATGATCGGGATGGAATGTGGGGCGACAGGCTTCCTCGAGGGCGGAGGCCGCCGCAACTATTTTTCCTTTGAGCTGGAAATCCAGGGCGAGGAGGGAATCCTTTCCATCGGCAACCGCCCGCCCGAGTTGCGGCTCGCCCTGCCCAGCCCGCGGCTCTCCGGCTTCCGCGAGTTGCAGCCCGCGGAGTTCCCGGCCTTCACTCCCAACCAGGGCTTTGTCGCCGCCTTCCAGGGCCTGATCGATGAGATCGAACGAGGCATCCCCTCGCTCTCCGGCGGAAAGGATGGCCGGGACGCGCTAGAGCTGATCCTGGCGGTCTATGAGAGCGCCCGCCGGGGCGGCCGCCGGGTGCGGTTGCGACACTGATCTCCGCAACTGTTACCGTTCCAGTATCACCTGCCCGGCCGCAGTTGCCGATCATGTTTCATCCCGGACAACCGCCATCCAGCCCAAGCCTTTCAAGTCCAAAGCCTTCGGTAATCCCTTCCCTTGCCTCGACATCATGGTATAATTGATGCATAGCGGTAAGTTGACGATCAGTCGGCCATGATTCTTCACGGAGGGACCGATGCCGCGAATCATCCCGCTCATCCTGCTGCTGGCCCTGCTCTCCGGCTGCGGGGAGGATGGATTTCTGCTTGGACCGGTGGAGGTGGAGACAGGGAAAACCAAGCAGGGCTGGGACCTGCTGCACCTGCTGGCCTTCCGGGAGGGGGCGAGCTGGACCTACAGCTATGAGGCCGTATGGCAGGGATCATCGGGATCGAATACCCCGCCCTCCTATGTCAGCTCCAGTACCCATGAGCGGGCCTGGGGGCAGTTCACGGTCAAGGTAGTCGATGCCCGCGAGGCTGGCGGCCGGCTGGTGGTGGTGCTGGAAACCTCCGCCCGGATGGACTCGCTGTACGTTGACAGCCGCTGGCAGCCTGTTCCGTACGAGCCGGCTACCGATACTACGTACACCACTGTCCCCGAGATCGAGACCCGCACCCACCGGCTGGTGCTGGAAAATGACTCACTGTGGTACGAAGTCCCGGAGGGAAGACATCTGTTCAGCAGACGTTGGCTGCAAACCGGCAGAAACATGGTCAACCTCAGTCTGTTCAACTACCGGGGGTTCACCATGCCGGCAATTCCATGGGGAGTCCCGGTGATGGTGCCGCAGGCCGAATGGGTGGATGCCCTGTATTCCAGCATGGGCTCGTTCGAGGAAAGATTCGGGGGTCTGGTCAAGCTGACCGGAGGGGTCGGACTCGAGGAACTGGAAACCAAGCACACCTACCATGCCGGCTTGAGCGGCTGGAGCAGCTTCGACCACCAGTTGCGCCTCAAGCTGCTCTCGCGCGAGTAGTTTGGGCACGGCGGCCTAGCGCCGGAACAGGTTGAGCAGGATCGTGAGGAGAATACTGAGGATAATCGAGGTGGCGAGGGGGAAGTAGAACGTGAAGCCATCGCGCTTCACAAAAAAATCCCCCGGCAGGCGGCCCAGCCAGGGAATGCGGGGGCCGAGGGTGAGCAGCACCCCCAGCGCGAGGATCACCAGCCCCATGATAATCAGCAGCTTGCCCAATCCGCCCGTTTCCATGTCCCAATCTCCCGTTGGGGGCTTTCATCCTGACTTACCGTCCATTTAAAAAACACAACCCCCTGTTTCCCCCTTTATTAAGGGGGATTTTAATGCCGCAACCCACCGGCTAAACAATCCGACCCGCTTCCTGCCAGCCGCCAACCAGCCCGCGTGAAACTTTCGAAAAGGTTTTGGGAAGTGGGAGGGGGCCCGGGGGAGGGAGAAACTCTTTTGCAAAAGGGTTTCTCCCTCCCCCGCAGCCGCTGCGGTCACTCCCCGTCGAACAGCTCGGCCTGGGCGGCGGGCGGATTGCGGCGCGGGGCTTTCAGCCCCAGGTGCTGGTAGGCCAGGGCGGTGGCCTCGCGGCCGCGCGGAGTGCGGCTGATGAACCCACGCTGGATCAGGAACGGCTCGTAGACCTCCTCGATCGTGTCCGGCTCCTCGCCCACCGACACCGCCAGGGTCCCGACCCCCACCGGTCCGCCGCCGTACTTCTCGATCAGGGCCCGCAGGATCGCCACATCCATCTCATCCAGCCCGGAGCGGTCGACCTCGAGCATCTTCAGCGCATCCCCGGCCACCTGCAGGTTGATCCGGCCATCGGCGCGGACCTGGGCGAAATCCCGCACCCGTCGCAGCAGCCGGTTGGCGATACGCGCGGTCCCGCGGCTGCGGCGGCTGATTTCCTCCGCGCCCTCCCGGTCGATCTCGACCTCCAGGATCCGGGCCGAGCGCTCGATGATCCGCTGCAGCTCCAGGTCATCGTAGAAATTGAGCCGTCCCACCACCCCGAACCGGGAGAGCATCGGGCTGGTCAGCAGGCCGCTGCGGGTGGTGGCGCCGATCAGGGTGAACCGCTTGAGGGGCAGTTTGACCGAGCGGGCGCTGGGCCCGGAGTCGATCATGATGTCCAGGGTGAAATCCTCCATCGCCGGGTAGAGGTACTCCTCGACATTGCTGCGCAGGCGGTGGATCTCATCGATAAACAGTACATCGCCCTCATCCAGGTTGGTGAGCAGGCCGGCCAGGTCGCCGGCTTTTTCCAGCACCGGTCCGCTGGTGATTCGGATCGCCACTCCCATCTCGCGGGCGATGATGTGGGCCAGGGTGGTCTTGCCGAGCCCCGGGGGGCCGCAGAACAGGCAGTGGTCGAGGGCCTCGCCGCGACGGCGGGCGGCCTCGATGAACACGCTCAGCTTCTCTTTCAGTTTCGGCTGCCCGACAAACTCGTTCAGGCTGGCCGGCCGCAGGCTGCCCTCGAACCCGGCCTCCTCCTCCAGCACGCCCGGCCTGGTGAGGTCGTAACGTCCTTTGTCCTTATCTTCCATACGCTTGACAACCTTTTCCGGTGAAAACAGTTGCCATCATCATTGAACCAGATAAAAAGTTTGGAAAGTGGAAAGGGGGTTCGGGTGGAGGGAGAAAATCCCGTTGGTCGGGATTTTCTCCCTCCACCCGAGCAAAGCAGTTGCTGTCAAATTGGTTTCAGATCTGGGTCAGGGCCCTTCGCACCAGCTCGGTGGTCGCCGGGATACCGGCCGCGCCCTCGACCGCCTTGGCCACCGCGCGCTCGGCCTGGGCCCGGCTGTAGCCGAGGGCGATCAGCGCCGCCACCGCCTCCTCGCCCTGGGGTCCGGCGCCGGCCACCGCCGCGGCCTGTCCGGCCTCGAGCGCGGAAACCTCGCCCAGCTTGCCCTTGAGCTCGAGGATGATCCGCTCGGCGGTCTTCTTCCCCACCCCCGGGATGCGGTTGAACAGCCCGAGCTGGCCGCTCTCCACCGCCACCACCAGCCGCTCGACACTCATCGACCCCAGGATCGACAGCGCCACCCGCGGCCCGACCCCATTGACCGTGATCAGCTTCTCGAACATCCACCGCTCAGTGGGGGTGACAAACCCGAACAGCTGCAGGGTGTCCTCCCGCACGTGGAGGTGGGTGTAGAGCCGCAGCCCCTCGCCCACCGCGGGCAGCGCAGCCAGGGCGCTCTGGGGGACCGACACCAGGTAGCCCACCCCGCCGGTCAGCACCACGACCGAGGAGACACCCTTTTCCGCCAGGATTCCTTCCAGCAAGGAAATCAACCGCCGATACTCCTTTTATACCAATTTGACAACAGCGCGTGAAGATGAATGGATGTTCCAACCTTTCGCTGGTGCGGCGCTGTCGATCGGGCCGCCGGCCAGGATTACACTTTGAGGCCGGAGGTGCGCAACACCAGCCCGCCGGCTTCCGGGACCATCACCCCACGGGGGCCGCGGTGCGAGTGGCAGAGCGCGATCGCCACCGCATCGGAGGCATCGTGCGGCTCCGGCGCGACCGACAGGCCGAGCACGGCCTGGACCATCCGCTGGACCTGCTCCTTGGAGGCATCCCCCCGCCCCACCACCGCCTTCTTGACCTCGTTGGCCGTGTACTCGAACACCGGGATTTTGCCGGTGGCCCCGGCCAGCACCACCACCCCGCGCACCTGCCCGAGGGCTTTCATGCTCCGGGCGTTGCGCCCGTAATAGATATCCTCCACCACCAGCGCATCCGGGTTGAACCGGGCGATCAACTCCTGAACGAAACTATAGATACGCAAAAGGCGACCAGGGGTGTCCTCGCCGCGGACAGCGCGGGTCACGCCGCATTCCACCAGGCGCGATCTCCCGCCGCCGCAGGCCAGGACGCCAAAGCCGGTCACCTCTCCGCCCGGGTCGATCCCCAGGATGACTGTGTCCCTGCAGGACATGGCGCGCTCTCGGGCGTCAGGCGTTTTCCAGCTTGCGCATTACCTCTTCGTCGATGTCGAAATTGGAGCTGACCCGCTGCACATCATCGTTGTCCTCGAGCAGCTCCATCAGCTTGAGCACCCGCTCCGCCTCCTTCTGGCCGAGCTGGATGCTGGTCGAGGGCTGCATCACCAGCTCGGCCTCCTTGATCTGGATCCCCTTGGCCAGCAGGCCCTCCTTGACCGCGCCCAGCAGATCCACCGGGGTGGTGATCACGTGCACCCCCTCCTCGGTGTACATGTCCTCGGCCCCCAGCTCGCTGGCCTCCAGCAGGACCATTTCCTCATCGAACTGCTCGGCATCGACATAGATCTGGCCTTTCAGGGTGAACATCCAGGCCACGCAGCCGGCCTCGCCCATGCTGCCGCCATGCTTGGTGAGCAGGTGGCGGACATCGCTGACCGTCCGGTTGCGGTTGTCGGTCAGCACCTCGATATAGAGGGCGACCCCGCCGGGCCCGTACCCCTCGTAGACCGCTTCCTCGTAGGTGACACCCGGCAGCTCGCCGGTGCCCTTCTTGACCGCCCGCTCGATGTTGTCCTTGGGCATGTTGGCGGCCTTGGCCGCATCGACCGCGGCGCGCAGGCGCGGGTTGCTGTTGATGTCGCCGCTCGACTTGGCGGCGACAGTGATCTCCTTGGCGATCTTGGTGAACATCTTGCCGCGCTTCTCGTCCTCTTTACCTTTCTTGCGTTTGATTGTCGACCACTTGGAATGGCCGGACATAAGACCTCCTGCACCAGAGAAAGTGTTTGAGCCTTCGACTGGATGGCTTTTCGTTTGATGCGCCTGCGAGGCACGGCGGGTGCCGGGGACGCCGTCTGCTCTGTCTCAGCCGGCCGGGAAGGGTGACCCCGGCCCGCCAACGGCGCGGAGTCTAAGCCCAGCCCCTGACAGCACTTATTCTGGGTTAACGGTTTGGTGAACAACAATATATAGTTCAGGATCGGAAAATGCAAGCTCCCTTTTCCGCAAACGCGATTGATTAAAATGAGCCGAGCCGCTATCTTGAATGCTTTGCCGCCACCGTGGACTCAACCCGGGAGAGCAAACCAGCATGACCGAGCTGCAGCCGACCGCGATCCTGGCCGAGGGGACGTTCGAGGACAGCGGGCACAGCAAGACCGCCTATGGGATCCTGCGCTACGCCCCGCAGTCAGTGGTGGCGGTGATCGACAGCCATCATGCCGGCCGGGACTCTGCCGCGGTGAGCGGCCTGGGTCCGGGCATCCCGGTGGTGGCGGGCCTGGATCAGGCCCTGGCGCTGGGAGCGCGCCGGCTGGTGATCGGGGTGGCCCCGGCCGGAGGCGGGCTGCCGCCGGACTGGCGGCCATTGCTGCGGATGGCGCTGGAGCGGGGGCTGGAGCTGGTGAGCGGGCTGCACCTGATGCTGGCCGAGGACCCGGAACTGGCCGCGGCCGCAGCTCGCGGCGGCGGCGGGATCATCGATCTGCGGCGTGTCCCGGAGGGCCTGGTGGTCGCCGAGTGCCGGGCCCAGACAGTGGCCGCCCGCGTGATCCTGACGGTCGGCACCGACTGCAACACCGGCAAGATGACCACCGCGCTGGAGCTGGTGCGCGCGGCCAGAGAGCGCGGCCTGCGGGCGGCGTTCAGCGCCACCGGCCAGACCGGGATCGCCATCGCCGGGCGGGGGATCGCCATCGACCACGTGGTGAGCGATTTCACCGCCGGGGCCGCCGAGCGGCTGGTGCTGGAGGCCGCGGCGGAGGGCGACCCCGAGCTGATCGTGGTCGAGGGCCAGGGCGGGCTGGCACAACCGGTCTACTCGGGGGTAACACTTTCACTGCTGCACGGGAGCCTGCCCGATGGGATGGTGCTCTGCCACCGCCAGGGCCAGGACCTGACCGAAATTGTCGACCTGCCGCTGCCCCCGCTGGATGAGCAGGTGCGGCTCTACGAGGGAGCGATGCGGCCGGTCAAGCCCTCCCGGGTGCTGGCGATTTCGCTCAACACCCGCGGGCTGGATGAAGCCGCCGCCACCCGGGCGGTGCGGGAAGCGGAGGCGCTGACCGGGCTGCCGGCCACCGATCCGGTGCGCTGGGGCGCGGTCAGCCTGCTGGAAGCGATTCTGCGGGAGCTGCCCTCCAAGCTGCCATTGCGCGGGAGCCGGGGAAAGATCGACTCCGCGCGCTGAACGAGCGAAGCCAACCCGAACCGGGACCGCCGATCATGAAGATCTTCCTGAAACGATTTGCCCTGCCGGCCCTGCTGCTGGCGGCGGCCTGCGGCAATGTCATGCCGGAGCGCCAGGCCCTGAAGCAGGCGGAGCTCTACCGCAAGAATTCCCAGCACGAAAACGCCATCGCCGGCTACCGCCAGGCGCTGGAGCTCGACTCCGCGCTGACCGAGGCCCGGCTCGGACTGGGCCTGAGCCTGATCGAGCTGGAACGGTTCGCGGAGGCCCGCCAGGTCTACCGCGAGCTGATCGAGCGCGAGCCCGGCAATGAGCAGGCCCATTTCCGCCTGGGACAGCTCCAGCTTCACGACAAGCAGTATCGCCAGGCCGTGGCCTCGTTCAAGCAGGCCCTCTCGCTGGACAGCAATTTCGCCGACAGCCATCACCACCTGGGACTGGCCCTGGGCGAGCTCGGGCAGTACGACCCGGCGATCGCCGAGTTCAAGGCCGCGGTGCGGATCGACCCCGGCCTGACCGCCGCCTGGTACAACCTGGGCAACCTCTACACCCGCCAGAAAAAGTACGAGCAGGCGCTCGAGGCTTACCAGGGCCTGCTGCGGGAGGACCCGCGGCACCTGATGGCGCTCTACATGAGCGGCGATGCCAACTATGCCCTGGGCCGCTACGAACAGGCCCGGCGGATGTTCGCAAAGGCCCTGGAGGTCAATTTCGGCTTCACCGCCGCCCAGCTGGCGCTGAAGAAGACCGAGGCCAGGCTCGCCGGCCGGTAACATCCCGATTCAAGCCAATGCCGTCTTTCCGGGGGAGGGAGCAAACCTTTTGAAAAAGGTTTTTCTCCCTCCCCCGGGGCCCCTCTCTCTTTCCCAAACTTTTTACCTGGTGGCCATCAGCTGAAAGTAATTGCCTTGCCGGCAGGAAGCGGTAAAGCCCCCTCCCCATCCGGCCGATATTCCCGTTAGCCCCTGCCCGGCATTTGTCCCTTGCCGGCAGCGTCGGTCGGGGGTATAATTCGAGAAATGAAGGTCAACCGTTACAGGGGAGTCGGCGCATGCGGCGATACCGGCCGGGATGGACGATGCTGGCGCTGGGGTGGCAAATCGCTACGCTCCTGCTGGCGGGGACAGTCGCGCTGCAGGCCGGCGAAATCTACCGCTATGTCGATCAGCAGGGGGTGATCCACCTGGCCAACCGGCCCGAGGGCCGGTCGGCATCGGTCCGCCGGGGGGTCGCCCGCCCGCGCGGCGGCGGGGGGGATGCCCCGGCCCGGCTCCCGGACCCCGGCCGCGACCGCTATGACGAGCACATCCGGGCCGCGGCCGAGCGCTTCCGGGTGGAACCGGAGCTGATTAAGGCCGTGATCCATGCCGAGAGCGGCTTCAACCGGCGGGCGGTCAGCCGCAAAGGGGCGCGCGGGCTGATGCAGCTCATGCCCGGCACCGCGCGCCAGCTCGGGGTAAGCGACTCGTTCGATCCCCGGGAGAATATTTTCGGCGGGACCCGTTACCTGCGGGAGATGCTGGACCGCTATGGCAATGACCTGCGGCTGGGGCTGGCCGCCTACAATGCCGGCCCGGAGGCGGTGGATCGCAGCGGCGGGGTGCCGCCCTATCCCGAGACCCGCAGCTATGTCAGCCGGGTCTCGCGCCTGATGCAGCGCTATGGGGGCGTCCCGGCCCCGGCCGGCGACCGCGGCCGGATCTACCGGGTGGTCAAGGATGGCCGGGTGCTGCTGACCAACCGGGCCCTGCCCTGACTGTCGCTGGTCCCATTCCTCCTGCTATGCTCTATCTTCTTTATTCTTGACGCGTTCCGAGGCCAGAGAGCGGGACAAAGAGTCTGGTGGCGCCACAACTCGCCAGCCGCCTGCGCATGAATCACCTTGATCCCGGCCTGCCTGCTGAAAATCCCTGGCTATGCAGCCAACTCATTGATTTTTAATGTTTTTCTTCTTTTGTGACCAAAAGAAGCAAAAGTCTGTGCGGCGCAAAACTCGCCCACCACTGATGATCTTCGACAAGCGCCTGTAATCGCTGGATCTTTACGCTACCCTTGTGGGTGGGCAGCGCTGACGCGCATCTGCCAGTCAGCTCTTGCCGCTGCTACCGCCGGTCATGGTATTACCAGTTCTGTAACCGCTGCTCATAGTGGCTCATACAGTTGCGCCGCGGAGCGCCCTGGTAGGGCGCTGGGGGTCAAAGGCAAAGGCGGAAGATGCAGATCTCATGAGCCGGCGCGGGAGGCTGAAAGTTCCAGCTGGCGGTGAGGGCGCGAACGCTTTCGGGAGGATGGGCGGTGGTTTTCGGGCCGCGGCTGGAGGCAAAGAAAAGCGGAGTAATTGCCGCGCAATTTCCATCGCGGCTACCATGAAATGACGCGGGCAGGCAGGCCATGCGTGCAGCGCCATGGATGGCGCGAACGCGGCGACCGCCAAAGGAGCAATTGGCTCCCTCGGGCACACCGCCGATGATTGAAGACCTTACTGCTATTTCAGCTTCGCGGCCTTGGCTTCAAAAGACTCTTGCTACTTCTGGTCACAGAAGTAGAAAAATCCGAAGGATTTACGGGAATAATACAGGAAAGGCACTTTCCTCCAATTGCATCTTCTTAAAGATGAAGGAAAACAGTAAACTTAAAGCCGGGCTGCTCAGGCCCGGCCTTTTTTCCGCTCCTCCCAGGCCCGGCCCAGCAGGTCCTGGATCCCGGCCAGGGTCTCCCGCCTTAGCCGCGCGGCGATCCGCTCCTTGAGGCGTTCCAGGGTCTCCCGGCAGGAGGGGCAGTAGATCACCAGCCCGCCGGCCAGGTAGAGGTCCCCCTCGCCCAGTTCCCGCACCAGTTGCGCCTCTCCCTGGATCTGGCCGGAATCGATCCGGCGCTCCACTCGCTCGTAGTCGATGTTGCAGGCGGGACAACCCATCGCAGCTCCTTGCTCTATCTAGTTCGTCGCTCGAATGACGATGCGCGGAAAAACCAGCAGGGTGGACCGGGAACCCGGACCCTGCTTAGAATATCGAACCGGCGGCGGCAGGCTTTAGCTTTTTGAATCGGGAAAATCCGGAAGGGGTCAGGCCAGCAGTTCGGCGACAGTGGTGACCCTGGCCAGCCAGAGGGCCATGGTCCGCAGCGAGCCCAGTTGCAGGGTCTCGTTGAGCGCGGCGCAGCAGTCGGCCGGGACGAACGGCAGAAAATCGCTCATGAAGGCATCCCGCACCGCGGCCTCGACACAGACATTGGTGAAGATGCCGGTCACCACCAGCTCGGTCACTCCCAGCGAGCGCAGGGTCAGCTCCAGGTCGGTGGCGTGGAACGCGCTGTAGCGGCGCTTGGGGATCAGCTTCTCCCCCGGGGCCGGGGCCAGCTCATCGACAATCTCCACCTCCCGGCTGCCCTCCAGCGGCACGGTCGGCCACCAGCGGCGCAGAACCGCCCCGCGGTCCATCTCGGCGCCGCGGTTCATCTGGGCGGCGTAGAACACCGGGCGGCCCCGCTCGCGGAAGCCCTCGATCAGCGCCCGGACCCGGGGCACCACCGCGCGGCCATTGGCCGTGTACAGCGGCCCGCCGGGCTCCAGGAAAAAGCGCTGCATATCCACCACCAGCAGCGCAGCCCGCTGCAGCTCGCAACGCAGCTCCCGGCGGTTGTAGGGAGCGATCAGCTCCAGGTGCTCCCGCACCTTGCGATCCAGGTTGGCGGCGCTGAGATAGTCCTCGCGCAGGCCGCTCATGAGGTCGCCGCCGATCTCAGGCAATCCCGCTCCCACCGGCCAGCTCGGGCAGCACCCCGAGCAGCCGCTTGAGATAGGCGTAGTTGTTCACCGAGAGCCCCAGGAAGCGCACCCCGGCCTCGAACCGCCCCTCCCCGCTCGGGCTGATCCAGCGCACCTGCCCGAAACACATCACCACGGTCGTGCCGAACGGTTTCCGTTCCACCCGCCATTCCCGGAGGTCCGCCAGTTCCGGGACCTCGATCCGCACCGAGAGCCGGTCGCCCTCGGCGAGCGGCTCCGCGGTCTCGATCCGGGTCCCGCTCAGGCTGAAATCCAGGGTGCCGGCCTTGATCAGGCGCAACTCGCCCCGGCCCGAGAGCACGCTGTACTCGACCTCGAAATGCAGCTCCCGCCGCGGCTGAGTCCGGGCATCCCCGCCATCGGCCATCCTTCCCCCTGGAAAAAAATCCTGCAATAACGGAAAATTATTTCAAAATCGGGCCAATTCAAGATACTGTCTCCGAGCCCGACTTGTCAACCGCCCGGAGCGCATTTTCTCCGGCCGGCTCCTCCAGCCGCAGCCGGGTAACCAGGCTCTCTTCCCCTCCGGCCAACTGCGCCCGGCAGATGATCTGCCAGCATGGCTCCCAGCGCAGGAACCCCGGGCTGTACCAGCCCAGCGGCGGGTCCTGCTCTCCATGGTGCAGGCTGCAGTGGCAGCGCTCATCGGGCAGGAAGCTGATCGCGGCCTCGCCATTGGAGATCAGCAGCGAGCCATCCCCGCGCTCCCGGACCCGGCAGTCCGGGTGGAGGATGAAGCCGATCAGCACCCTTCGCCCCGCGAGGCTCCCGCCGCAGGACTCGAAACGGTCGGCCAGCTCGATCTCCCCGCCATCGCGGCAGGCGATCCTTCGCCGGTGCAGCAGGCCCAGCCCTGTCCGGCCGGGACCGCCATAGCCGGCGTGCACTGCCTCCAGCAGCACCTGGCCCGGGGTTTCCTCCAGCCGCTCCAGCCGGGACTCCACGGGCCTGCGCCACAGGAAACAGGCCAGCGGCTCGGCCTGGGACCAGCCCTCCACCGCCACCGTGTTGTGGGCCAGGGTGGAGCGGAAGAACTCCCGCATCCGCCGGTCGGCCAGGTAGGCCCCGGTGCCGGGATCGATGAAGAACGGCCTGCCGCCGGCGAACAGCGAGAACGAGAGCCGGTCGGCGTGGGCGTGGGCCCAGAGCGCGCCATCGCCCCAGCGGCCATACTCGAAGCGCAGGAACAGCTCGCTCCCGGCACTTTCGCCGGGTTCCCGGCCTCGCGGCAGGCGCACCAGGCAACGGCCGCTGTCGGGAAAAGACTGCACCCGGCCGGCCGGGATAACCGCGGCGCACTCCGCGGCTTTTCGGGCCTGCGGACCGAACAGCCAGGGGCTCTCCCGGTCCGGCCCGAAACAATGCCGCAACGGCTCATCCCCAAGGTAGTTCCAGAGCAGGTTCAGGCCCTCCAGGTAGCGCTCCCGCGCCTCGAGTCGGCGGCGGAGCGGGCAGGCCGGCATCATCGCTGTCGCCGAACTCGCTCACCGCCAGGCCCTGGCCGGTGACCGCCGCCAGGTAACGATAACCCGCCCGCAGCCTTTCCCGGCACTGGCCGGAGAGGACCGGCCCCTCGCCGCGGCCGGAAAGCAGGTCGGCCACCAATGCCAGCCGGCAGACCAGCGCCAGGTAGTGCAGCGAGCCCTCGGCCGGGCCGCCATCCGTCAGCACCAGCCGCAGCAGGGACTCCTCCAGCACCCGGCTGCCCTCCAGCCGCCAGCGCGGGGCCCCGGGCAAGAGCGGCGCCAGGCTCCCCAGCACCGCCAGAGCCGCGGCCTCCCCCAGCCGGTGATTGAACCCGGTGGCGGGGGCGGTGAGATGGGTTTCCAGGTAACGGCCGTGCAGGGCCAGCAGCAGCCCCATTTTTCGCCGGAAAGCCGGGTCGCTCCCGGCGCTGCTGTCGCGGATCAGGTTCAGGGCCAGCGCCAGGGACAGCGCCCGGAAGGCCGCCTCCAGGCCGCTAGTCCAGTTGACTGTCCGCAGGTAGGGGTTGGCCCGGTCCCAGGACTCGATCAGCTCCCGCGCCCGGGCGGCATATTGCTCCCGGCCGGTCAGCAGCCAGGCCCTTCCCAGGGTCACCAGGAACTGTAGCCGGTTCAGCTCCCAGATGCTGCGCAGGTCCGCGCCTCCCGACCGCTGGTAGCCGGGCCAGATGGTCCGCCGCAAGACCGCCGCGCCGGCGGGGTCACGCCGCCAGCAGTCGGGGGCGCCGAGGTCCACCGCGCGGCCGAACACGCTCCAGCGTCCGGCCAGGAGTTCATCCGCCTGCGCCAGCAACGCTGCGGAAAGCGCCATCGGCAGTTCCCCGCCCTCCGCGGGCTCCCAGCCCAGGGGCCGCTCCAGCAGGCGATCCAGCTCGTGCCCGACCAGCTTCCGCTCGAGGCGGCGCTCATCCCCTCGCCGGGCCAGCCGGTCGCCGACCAGGCGACAGTACAGCCTCCGCCGCAGTTCCGGCACCGGCATCAACCTTAGGCGGTGGTACAGGGCGGAGAGGCTCACGGGTGAGGTCCGGAAAGGGTGGGTGGATGGACGGCCGGTGGTCAGCGGCCCCGCCGGAGAAGGGGCCCTGCTGGTTGAATATATGTTCAGCTTCGGCCGGCAGCAATCTTTAATGGGTCCATTCCATCGAAGCCCGAAACAGCGCGGCAAGAGCGGCCCCGGGTTGCTTTCTCCCGCTTTCGCTATTATCTTGATGTTTTCCCGGAGGATGCGCCCCCAGCATCGCCCGGGAGCGGCCCGGAAGGCCGCGCACTGCCCGATCACGGGAAGTCCATTACATTCAACAGGTTGAGAGCGTCCCGATGCGCATCCTGATGATCCATGCCGATGAGTTCAGCTACCATGTCACCGACCGCACCGCCGCGGTGAGCAAAGGCCACGAGCTGGAGCCGGAGCAGCGCCAGGCCACCCTGGGCGACTGCCTGGTGGTGTTCTGCACCGCGGAGAAGGGCGATGCCAAGGGGATTCCCTCGGTGGCGGCCCAGGTGGCGAAAGTCGCCGCCGAGCATGCCCGCCGGATCAACACCGCCACGATCATGGTCTACCCCTACGCCCACCTCTCGAGCGACCTGGCCAGCCCGCGGGTGGCCACCCAGGCCCTGGATGCGATCTACGAGCTGCTGGGCAAAGAGGACAGCCTGACAGTCAAGCGCTCGCCGTTCGGCTACTACAAGGGCTTCAACGTCAAGTGCAAGGGCCACCCCCTGAGCGAGCTGGCCCAGACCATCCTGCCCTCGACCGAGCAGCCGGGCCAGCTTAAGCTGGAGGCGGTGGAGAACGCCGCGGTCGCCGCGGAGAAAACCCTCAAGAGCCAGTGGTTCAT
This sequence comes from Candidatus Glassiibacteriota bacterium, assembly GCA_963752515.1. Classification (GTDB taxonomy): domain Bacteria; phylum Gemmatimonadota; class Glassbacteria; order GWA2-58-10; family GWA2-58-10; genus CAVVYO01. The sequence goes on from CAVVYO010000004.1 coordinate 15,258, forward strand.
CGCCGAGCCGTCGAGCCCGGAGTTCATCCCGACCGACAAGTACAACTTCGGCAAGCGCAAGAACCTGAAGCTGCTCTACAACTACGAGACCGCCAAGGATCGCTCCAACCGCGAGGCCCCGCCCCACATCGAGCTGATGCGCCGCCTGGAGCTGGTCGACTATGAGCCCGGCTCCGATGCCGGCAACTTCCGCTGGTACCCCAAGGGCATGCTGGTCAAGCAGCTCTGCGAGGAGCTGGTCAACGGGATCATCAGCGAGTACGGCGGGATGCGGGTCGAGACCCCGATCATGTACGACTACCAGCATCCCAAGCTCAGCCGCTACCTCCAGCGCTTCCCGGCCCGGCAGTACGTGCTGATCTCCGAGGACAAGGAATATTTCCTGCGTTTCGCCGCCTGTTTCGGCCAGTACCTGATGCAGCACGACATGCAGCTCAGCTACCGCCACCTGCCGGCCCGGCTCTACGAGCTGACCCACTACAGCTTCCGGCGGGAGCAGACCGGCGAGCTGTCGGGCCTCAAGCGCCTGCGCACTTTCACCATGCCCGACATGCACACCCTGGCCCAGGACATGGAGCAGGCCAAGCAGGAGTTCGCCAGCCAGATCGCCCTCTGCCAGCGCTGCATGCAGGCTTTCGAGCTGGACTACGAGGTCGCGGTGCGGTTCGTCCGGGACTTCCGGGAGCAGAATCCCGGTTTCGCCGAGCAGATTGTCGAGCTCTGCCAGCGCCCGGCCCTGGTCGAGGAGTGGAACGAGCGCTTCTTCTACTTTGTCACCAAGCTCGAATTCAACTTCATCGATGCCCTGAACAAGGCCAGTTGCCTGTCCACCGTGCAGATCGATGTCGAGAACACCGAGCGCTTCGGGATCACCTACATCGACCACGAGGGCCAGGAGCGCTTCCCGCTGCTGCTGCACGCCTCGATCTCCGGCTCGATCGACCGGGTGCTCTACGCGATGCTGGAAAGCCAGGCGATCGCCATGCGGCAGGGCAAAAAGGCCCAGCTCCCGCTCTGGCTCTCCCCGACCCAGGTCCGGCTGGTGCCGGTCTCGGAAGCTTTCAACCAGCACTGCGAACAGCTGATGGCCGCCCTGCCGTTCCGGGCCGACCTCGATGACCGCGACCTGACTGTCGGCCGCAAGGTCCGCGAGGCCGAGCGCGAGTGGATCCCGTTCGTGGCCGTGGTCGGCGAGAAGGAAGTCCAGGACAACGCGCTGAGCGTGCGCCTGCGCGATGGCAGCCAGGTGAGCATGCCGCCCGCGGCCCTGCGCGCCGAGCTGGAGCGCCTGACCGCCGGCAAGCCCTTCCGGCCGCTGAATGTCCCATCGCACCTCACCCGCCGCCCGGTGTTTGTCGGTTAACAACCAAAGTCACTATTCCGGGGGAGGGAGAAAACCTTTTGAAAAAGGTTTGCTCCCTCCCCCGGACCCCCTCTCTCTTTCCCAAACTTTTTGCTGATCAAGATGTGAATCCCCTGCCTTTGCCTTTCACCCCCAGGCGGCCTTTGGCCGCCACCGCGGCAGCAACTGTATGAGCTACGGCAAAGCAGCGGTTACAATGCAGCAATCCCATGAGCGGCATTCGGGGAGGCAAGGACTCACTGGCAGATGCGCGTCAGCGCTGCCCACCCTGATCGGTAGCGTAAAGACCCCTCGATTACAGGGACTCTTTGAAGACCACCGCCGGTGGGCGAGTTTTGCGCCGCCAGGGCTCTTTGGCACTTTCTGGCCCCCCAGAAAGTGCGAAAAGAAAAGATGTTAGAGCCTAGCAAACGGCTGGGAACTCATCAGGCAGGAACCGTGTCCTGCTTTCATGCCCTCGCTTGTCCGAGGGCAGGGCGAAAACCTTTTACTAAACCGCACCGGCTTGCCGGTCGATGGATAGAAGTATGTGCACTGCTCCCTTTCATCAATTGCTGATCCTCCTCCTGGCCCTGGCCCTTCCGTTCCTGGCCGGCTGCGGGGATGACTCCTCCCCGCTGGGGCCCGCCGGTCTGGCGGAGCCGGTGGAGTCCGCCGGCCGGATCGCGGGCGACTGGGAGGCCGCCGGGGTGTTCCTGCAAGGTCTGCCGCTGGAGGGCCTGCTGGTGCCGGCATTCGCCGCCGGGCGCTACGAGGCCGCGCTGGAGTCGTTCGAGGCCGGGCTGACCGCCACTGTCACCGGGGAGCGCAGCGGGCTGTTCGCGGCGACCGCGTTCGGCAGCGCCGCCGACACCGCCGATCCCGGGCGGGTGGCCTCCGGGGCGTTCGCCCCCTGGGGCAGCTTCACCCTGGAGGGCGAGGGGCTGCTCGCGGTGACTGTCCGCGATGAGGGCGATGGCGCGGCCACGGCCTCCCCGGCCAGCTACCGCGGGACCGCCAGCCTGGTCGGCGACACCCTGCTGCTGGAGTTCACCCTGGCGGAGCCGCCCTACCATCGCGTGGGGTTCCTGCCCGCCGCCGCTTCGATCCTGGTCCGGCTGGTCCGCCGCTGAAAGCTGTCCGCCGCCTACCGCACGCTGTTTCTGGTCCCGGGAGCATTGACATCCGCCCCTCCTTGCGGGTATATTTTCTATTTGCAATCGCTTATTGCCGGAACTCATCGGCTTGCCAGAAATTAACAACCCCGGCGGCATTCCTTTTCCCGGGAATGCCGGCACGGTGCGGAGGAAAATCATGCAGCGCAAAGAACTCGAGCCGACCGTAATCAAGCGCAGAGACAAGCAGTCGCAGGAAATCGAGCAACTGGCGGTGGACACGATCCGGGTGATCGCCGCCGAGGCGGTGCAGAAAGCCAAGTCCGGCCATCCCGGGATGCCGATGGGCATGGCCGATGCCGCGTTCGTGCTCTGGAGCCGCTACCTGCGTTTCGACCCGCGCCACCCGGACTGGCAGGGCCGCGACCGCTTCATCCTCTCGGCCGGCCATGGCTCGATGCTGCTCTACACCATGCTGCACCTGTCCGGCTACCCGGTGACCATGGATGATCTGAAGAACTTCCGCCAACTGGGGAGCCTCACTCCGGGCCATCCCGAGTACGGCCACACCCCCGGGGTGGAGGTCACCACCGGGCCGCTGGGGCAGGGCTTCGCCAACGGGATCGGGATGGCGATCGCCAAGCGCTTCCTGGCCGCCAACTTCAACACCCCCCAGCACCGGCTGTTCGACCACCACGTCTACGCCATTGTCTCCGATGGCGACCTGATGGAGGGGGTCTCCTCCGAGGCCGCCTCGCTGGCCGGTCACCTCGGACTGGGCGAGATCGTCTACCTCTACGATGACAACCACATCACGATCGAGGGCGGGACCGAGCTGGCCTTCTCCTCCGAGAATGTCACGCAGCGTTTCGAGGCTTACGGCTGGCACGTGCAGGAGATCGATGGGCACGACCGCGAGGCGGTGGCCCGGGCGATCGAGGCGGCGCGGAAAGTCGCCGACCGGCCCTCGCTGATCAAGTGCCGGACGATCATCGGCAAGGGCAGCCCCAACATGTGCGGCACCAGCGAGATCCACGGCGCGCCGATGGGCGAGGCCGAGCTGGCCGAAACCAAAAAGGGCCTGGGCTGGCCGCCGGACCAGCCGTTCCACGTGCCGGACGAGGTCTACGACCTGTTCGCCCGCCGCTCCGGGGAGCTGTTCCAGCGCTACGAGGACTGGCAGGCCGCGCGCGAGGCCCTGTTCCGCGAGGAACCGGAAAAGGCCGAGCTCTGGAAGAAGTTCTTCGAAATGCCGATCCCGGAAGACCTGGGCCGGGAGCTGCTGGCCGCGGTGGGCGACAAGCCGATCGCCACCCGCTCCAGCTCCGGCAAGGTGATGCAGGTGCTGGCCAAGCTCTTCCCGAATTTCCTGGGCGGCTCGGCCGACCTGGCCCCCTCCACCAAGACCCTGCTGAACGGGGCCGGGGATTTCACCCGCGACAACCCCGCCGGGCGCAATTTCCACTGGGGGGTGCGCGAGCACGCGATGGGCTCGATCCTCAACGGGATGGCGCTCTATGGCGGCCTGAAGGTCTTCGGCGCGACTTTCTTCGTGTTCGCCGACTACATGCGCCCGCCGATCCGCCTGGCGGCGATCAGCGGCGCGCCGGTGACCTATGTCTTCACCCATGACAGCATCTTTGTCGGCGAGGATGGCCCGACCCACCAGCCGGTGGAGCAGGCGATGTCCCTGCGGGTGATCCCCAACCTGGTGGTGCTCCGTCCCGCGGATGCCACCGAGAGCGCGATCGCCTGGGAGGTGGCGCTCCGCGAGCGGCATCGCCCGGTGGCGCTGCTGCTCACCCGCCACGATGTCCCGGTGATCGACCGCAGCAAGCTTGCCGCTGCCCGCGGGCTAAAGCAGGGGGCCTACATCCTCAGCGAGGCCGAGGGCGGCGCGCCGGAGCTGGTGATCATCGCCACCGGCAGCGAGGTCGGGGTGGCCCTCGAGGCCCAGACCATCCTCGCCTCCGAGGGCCGCAAGGTCCGGGTGGTGAGCATGCCCTCCTGGGAGCTGTTCGAGGAGCAACCCGCGGAGTACCGCCGCCAGGTCCTGCCGCCGGAGGTGGCGAAACGCCTGGTGGTCGAGGCCGGCCAGGCGCTGGGCTGGGAAAAATACGCCGGCCCGGCGGGCGAGGTGATGGGACTCACCGAGTTCGGCAAGTGCGGCCCCTGGAAGCAACTGGCCGAGCTGTACGGCTTCACCCCCGAGAAAGTCGCGGCCCGGGCCCGCACCCTGCTGGAACGGAGCTGATACCATTTGCTGCTCGGGGGAGAGCGGAAACCTTTTGAAAATGGTTTCCGCTCTCCCCCGGACCCCCTCTCACTTTCCCAAACTTTTTCGAAAGTTTCACGCGGGATAGTCGGCAGTTTGCCGGAAAACCGGGTTGGCTTCTCCTCAGAGGTCGGCCCGGCGTGTTTTTGCCTGTTTCCCCACCGCTACCGGAACCCCTTCGAGGAGCGATCGATGCCAGCAAACCATCCTGCTTGCCTCCCTCGGCCGCGGCCTTTCCAGCTGCCGCTCCCGCTGCTGTCCCTGCTGCTGATCCTCGCGGCGGCCGCGGCGGCTTTCGCCCTGGAAATCCCGCTGACTGTCAATGAGCGCCACGGTTTCGCCCGCCGGGGCGAGCTGGTCACCAGCGGGGTGCCCCTCCCCCGCGATTTCGGGGGTGACCTCTCCCGGCTGGGCGTGCTCTCCCCCGCCGGGACTGCGGTCCCCTCCCAATTCGAGACCCTCGCCACCTGGCCGGATGGCGCTCCGCGCTGGGTGCTGGTCCACTTCCTGGCCGACTGCCCCTCCCAGGGCGCGGCCCGTTACCTGCTCACCGACCGCGGGACCGCCTCTGCGGCGCCGCTTCCCCTGAGCGTGGCCCAGGACTCCACCGGAGTGACCATCGCCACCGGGGTGCTGCGCTGCCGGCTCAGCCGGGAGTATTTCGACCTGTTCGAGGAAGTCTATCTCGACCACGACCGCGATGGCGCTTTCAGCGCTGAGGAAAAAATCTCGACTCCCGAATCCGGCCCGGGCATCTTCGCCCTGGATGCGGAGGGCCGCCGGCTGGCCTCCCGCTGGGGCAAAGCCACCGGCTTCACGGTGGAGGAGGATGGGCCGTTGCGGGCCACTGTCGCGGTCAGGGGCGCGCTGTATGAGGAGGAATATTACCGCCGGGGCGAGCCGCTGGTGGACTACACCGCCCGGCTGCACTTCCAGGCCGGCAGCGGGCTGGTGCGGGTATCCTTCACCCTGGAGAACCACGATCCCACCCTGCCGCTCCCGGATGTGGATGGCGACCGCAGCAACTGGGTGCTGGGCCGCCGGGGCAGTTTCTTCTTCGAGGAGATGGGGCTGGCCACGCGCCTGAGCGTTCCAGGGCCCGGTCGAGCTGTCGGTGGGCGATGGCATCGAGGACGTGCTGGACCGGGTGGTGCTGACCGGCCGGGGCGGGGTCTACCAGGAATCCTCCGGCGGCGAGCACTGGTACCATCGCAACCACATGAACCATGTCCACAAGATCCCGCTCACGTTCCGCGGGGCGAAATTCTTCCACGATGGGGTGGACTGCTACCGGCGCGACCGTCCCGAGGCCTGGCTCCACGCCTGCGACCGCCGGTTCGGGCTGGCGGTGGCTGTCCGTCACTTCTGGCAGAATTTCCCCAAGGCGCTTTCGGCCGATCCGGACGGCACGCTGCGGGTCGCCCTCTGGCCGGCCGAGTTCCCGGACGCGCACGAGCTGCAGGGGGGCGAGATCAAGACCCACGAGGTCGCCTTCTTCTTCCATACCGGGCCCCAGGGCAGCACCCGCGATGAGAACCGCATCGCCACGGTGCTGGGGGCGTTCCACCACCCGCTATCGGCCCGCGCCCCGGCCGCGGTCTATCTTTCCTCCGGCAGTTTCGATGATGCCGCCACTTACGACCCCAAGCGTTTCCCCAAGTATGAAAACCTGCTGCACGGGGCGATCCTCCAGCCCGGCGACAACCTCTACACCGACCGGGAGCAGATCGACGAGTATGGCTGGCGCAATTTCGGCGACACCTGGGCCCGCAACGAAATCAACCAGACCAAGGGCCCCCACACCGGCCGGACCATGCTCAGCCACTTCAACCACGAGTACGACCACGGCTATGGGATGCTGCTGCAGAGCCTGCGCACGACAGGGCTCGACCCCGAGTTGAGCGCCCGTTGGTGGGAGTTCGCCGAGGAGGGGATCCGCCACCAGAGCGACATCGACTACTACCACGCCCCGGATGATCCTTTCCGCGAGGGAATCCACAACGGCGGCAAGTTCACCCACTCGGCCCACGGGGCGGAGAACGCCCTGGGCGGGCATCGCGGCAGCCCCCGGCTGACCTGGTTCGGCAGCCTGCGCTGGCCCTGGGGCCAGAGCATGAACCCCGAGTCCGGGCATTTCGACAACCGCGGGCTGGCGAGCTACTACCTGCTCACCGGGGATCGCCGGGTGCTCGAGACCGCCATGCAACAAGCGGATTTAGTAGCCTACAAGGTGGAGAGCGGAAAATTCGCGCAGATCGAGCAGCTCGACCGCTCCGCCGGCCACAACCTGCAGATCCTCACTGCGGCATATCTGCTGACTTGGGATGAAAAATACCGCCGGGCCGGAGAAAAAATCCTGGCCAGCACCCATCCCGACAGCATGTGGTTCATGAGCGAGGCGGGCCGCCGGGACAACCCGGACAAGAGTGTCGCCGGCTTCTGGACCAGCGCGATCTGCATCGAGGGCGCGGCGCTGCTCACCGAGGCGGTGGAACTCAAGGATGGGAAGCCCTACGCGTTCGGCCGGGACTATGTGATCCGCTACGCCGACTTCATGAGCCGTTTCCTGGCCGCCGGCCCGCAAGTCGGCTTCCACAGCGAGTGGTCGCCCGCGCAAGGCGGCAATGGCCGGGGTTACGGCACCTGGACCTATCGCCTGTCGGATGTGGTGATGTGGGGCCACAAGTTCTCGGATGACCCGGCCCTCAAGAAACGCTGCCTCGCGGCGGCGGCGGATGCTTTCGCCGGCATGGAGCGGGCATTCCCGGGCCAGGGGCCGCTCTACCAGAACAGCAAGGCCAACACCATGCTCACCGGGGGCGGGCACCAGTACACCCGCTTCATTCAGCACGGAGGCTGGTGAGCCCGGCTGGGCCCGGCTCTGGCGCAAGGCCATCGAGGGCATTATATTGTGCGTCTTTGTTCGGCCCCTGTAACGGCGGTTTCTCGCGGCGCCAGGCATGGCTTGTTCTGGTCCCGGCCCGTTCCCCGGTCGCCCCTTTTCGGCGGCGGGAGCGACCGCGGTCCATTTTCCTGGAAAGGAGTCGCAGCAGATGAAAAAACTTCGGATCGGAATGGTGGGAAGCAAGTTCGCGGCGGATTTCCACGCGGATTCCCACGCGCGCAACCCCAAGGCCGAGATTGTCGCCATGGCCGCCATCGACAACCTGGAGCCTTACTCGCAGAAGTGGGGCATCAAGGAGACGATGACCGACTACAAGGAGCTCTGCAAGCGCTCCGATATCGATGTGATCGATGTCTGCGTGCCGAACTTCCTGCACTACGAAGTGGTGATGGAAGCCGCGAAAAACGGCAAGCACGTCTTCTGCGAGAAGCCCCTGGCGATCACCGCCGAGAATGCCCGGGAGATGGTCGAGTTCTGCCGCAAGCAGGGTGTCAAGCTGCTTTACGCCGAGGACTGGTGCTTCGCCCCGGCCCTGCTCAAGGCGATCAACCTGATCGGCCAGGGCGCGATCGGCCAGTTGCTGTGGGTCAAGGCCAAGGAAGTCCACAACGGCAGCCACAGCCCGTTCGCCCAGCAGAAAAAGTTCTGCGGCGGCGGGTCGCTGATGCACCTGGCGATCCACCCGATCGGTTTCGTGCGCTTCCTGTTCGGCGAGAAAGTCGACCGAGGTCACCGGCTTTGTCTCCGGCGGCGCGGAGCAGAACTTCTACCACAAGACCTACACCGGCGAGGACTGGGGCGCCTGCATGCTCAAGTTCGAGTCCGGCCGCTACGCTTTCTGCGAGGGCAACTACATCACGGTCGGCGGGATGGATGACAAGGTCGAGATCTACGGCACCGAGGGGCGGCTCAACATCGACCTGACCTTCTCCAGCCCGATCAAGGCCTACAGCCGCCCGGGCTTCGACTACGCGATCGAGAAGACCGACACCACCCAGCACTGGACCTGGCCGGCGGTGGATGAGTTCGCCAACCTGGGCTATGTCGACCAGCTCAAGTATTTCTGCGACTGCGTGCTGGAGAACAAGGAGCCGATGTTCGGGGTGCGCGGCGAGGATGGCCTGGCGGCGGTGGAGATTGTCAAGGCCGCCTACCAGAGCGCCGAGAGCGGCAAGGTAATCAAGGGCAACTGGTAAGCCCTGGCGGCAGCGGGAAACAGGAAGGGCGACCCTGGCGGGCCGCCCTTTTTCTTTTTATCCACGAAGAGCACGAAGACACACTAAGAAAAAATCTTCGTGAACCTATGTGTCCTTCGTGGCTGCATCCCTGGCTTTCCGGCCCGGTCAGGCCGGCTGCATCGACTGGCGGACAATCGTCTCGGTGTCGGTCGCGATCACCAGTTCCTCATTGGTGGGGATCACGAACACCTTGACCCGCGCCTCCGGCTTGCTGATCAGTGCTTCATGGCGGGCAGCCTGACGGTTGGCCTGCTGGTCCAGCTCGACCCCCAGGAACTCCAGGCCCCGGCAGGAGCGCTCGCGGATCGCCGGGCTGTTCTCGCCCACCCCGGCGGTGAAGACGATCGCATCGAGGCCGCCCATCGCCGCGGCATAAGCGCCGATGTACTTTCTCAGCCGGTAGCAGTAGACCTCGATCGCCAGTTCCGCCTGCTCGTTGCCCTTCTCCAGCTCCTGCATCAGGTCGCGCATGTCGCTGGAGATGCCGGACAGGCCCTGCAGGCCGCTGTGCTTGTTGAGCAGGGTGTTGGCCTCGGAGAGGGTCAACTCCTCGCGGCCCATGATGTGCAGGATGATCGAGGGATCGATGTCCCCGCAGCGGGTGCCCATCACCAGGCCCTCCAGCGGGGTGAGGCCCATCGAGGTGTCCACGCTGTGGCCGCCATCGACCGCGGTGATGCTGCAGCCATTGCCGAGGTGGGCGGTGATGATCTTGTGGCTGGAGGGATCGCCGCCCAGCAGCTCGGCCGCCCGGCGGGCGACATAGAAATGGCTGGTCCCGTGGAACCCGTAGCGCCGGATCTGGTGGCGGCGGTAGAGCACGTAGGGCAAGGGATAGAGGAAAGCCTGGCGCGGCAGGGTGCTGTGGAAGGCGGTGTCGAACACCGCCACCTGGGGCACGCCCGGCAGGATGTTGATGGCGGCGTTGATCCCCCGCAGGTTGTGCGGGTTGTGCAGCGGCGCCAGCTCGATGCACTCGCGGATGCCCTGCAGCACCTGCTCGTCGATCAGCACGCTGCCGGTGAACTTTTCGCCGCCGTGGACCACCCGGTGGCCGACCGCGTTGACCTCGGACTTGTCCCGGATCACCCCATGCTGGGGATCCTGCAGCGTGGCCAGGATCTTTTCGATCGCGGCGGTATGATCGAGGGCTTCCACCCCGAACTTGGTGCTGTGGCCATCGCTGCGCACAATCGAGAGCACCGAGCCGCTCATCCCGATCCGCTCGACACTGCCGCGCGCCAGGGCCTCGCCGGTGCCGGTACGGATGAGCTGGTACTTGACGCTGCTGCTGCCGCAGTTAATCACCAGAATCAACATGGAGAAATCGGCTCCTTATTCCTTGCGATTGGGACAGCTCAGTATTCTTCTTCGACTCGCTCGTACTGGAAGAACCCCTCGCCGGTGGAGCGGCCCAGCCGGCCGGCGCGCACCATCTTCCGCAGCAGGGGGCAGGGGCGGAACTTGAAGTCCTGCAGCTCGTAGAACAGGTATTCCAGCCGCCGCAGCACCTCATCCAGGCCGATCATGTCGGCCATCGCCAAGGGGCCCATCGGCAGGTTGAAGCCGAACTTGATCGCGGCATCGATGTCCACGGCCGTGGAGACTCCCTCCATCAGCACGAAAATCGCCTCGTTGATCATCGGCAGCAGCACCCGGTTGGTGACATAGCCGGGCGACTCGGACACCTCGACACTGGTCTTGCCCAGGCGCTTGGTGAACTCCTTGGCCAGCTCGACACAGTCGTCATCCGTGTTCATGCCGCGCACCAGCTCCACCACCGGGATCTTGGACACCGGCTCCTGGAAGTGCATCCCCAGCGCCCGCCTGGCGATCGCGCTGCCGGACATCACCTCGGTGACACTGACTGTCGAGACATGGACCACGTAGAGCTGCACTTCCGGGCAGTACTGCTCGACCTCGCGCAGGACCTGCCGCTTCTCCTCCATGGTCCTGCCCGTGGCCTCGATCACGATGGCGCAGTCGGCGAGGTCGGCCATGTTCGTGCTGATGCTGATCCGCGACATGATCACATTCTTGTCGGCCTCGGTCATTCCCCAGCGCTGGATCTCCCGGTCGATCGAGCTCGCGATGCCTTTGACCGCCCGCTCGGTCCGCTCCTGGTCCGGGCCGAGGATGGTCACCTCGATCCCCGCGGAGGAGACAGTCTCCGCGATCTGCTGGGCTTTCTTCCTGGTGCCGATCACCGCGACCCTGTCGATCAGCAGTTTGCTGGTGTCCGCCATTACTTCTTCCTTTTGGAGATTGGAATTGAAAAAGCTGCCGGCGCCGCCGGACTTACAGGGTCGCGCAAGCCGGCCCGGATGAAAAAGAAAGCAGCCGGCCTTCCCGGGCCGGCTCGAGCTGGACCGCGCTAACCCCTCCGGGGCTTGTTCGCAGGCTGAAAGCTATGGTCCGTCAAATGGAAAGTCAAGTTTGATCTGGCCGTTACCCCGCCGGCTCCGGGGATAGGCGCACTGTCGCACCGGCCGGCCGGGCGGGCACGGTTTTCGTCCATGAGACTTTGATTTTTGTGCGCCGATTTTTATATTCACACCAGGAGCCGATGCGCGGGAGGGAAAATGCGGCTGATGATCCTGGCGGCGCTGGCGGCGGTCCTGGGGCTGATGTCCGAAACAGCCGTGGCGGACAGTCGCCGCGGCAGGGAGGCCACGATGATCCTGTTCGGCAGGCGCGATGAGGATCAGAGCGAAACCGAACAGCGCCGGCTGATGGTGGAGCGGCAGATCGCCCAGCGCGGGGTGCGGGATGAGCGCGTGCTCGAGGCGATGCGCCGGGTGCCCCGCCACCGGTTTGTCCCGGAGGAGCAGCGCCGCCGCGCCTATGATGACACCCCGCTGTCGATCGGCCAGGGCCAGACCATCTCCCAGCCTTACATTGTCGGACTGATGACCGAGCTGCTGCGGCCGCGGCCCGGGGACACCGTGCTGGAGATCGGCACCGGCTCGGGCTACCAGGCTGCGGTGCTGGCCGAGCTGGTGGCGCAGGTCTGCACCATCGAGATTGTCGAGCCGCTGGCCGACCGGGCCCGCCAGGTCCTGGAGGAGCTCGGCTACGGCAACATCCGGCTGCGGGTCGGCGATGGTTTCTTCGGCTGGCCGGAAGCCGCCCCGTTCGATGGGATCATCCTCACCGCCGCGCCGGAGGAGGTCCCCCGGCCGCTGCTGCTGCAACTGGCCGAGGGCGGACGCCTGGTGGTCCCGGAGGGCGAGTTCAACCAGGACCTGGTGGTCTACGAGAAGCAGGGCGGGAAAATCGAGCGGCGCCGGATCATCCCGGTGCGGTTTGTCCCGATGACCGGGGAGGCGGAGAAAGAATGAAACGGGAAGAACTGCGGCCGCGGTCGGGACCGGGCCCGACCAGTCTGGAGCTGGAGCGGCAGTTGCGCGAGCTGCGTCTGGGGCCGATGGGAGTGTTCGGGCTCTATGCGCTCTGCTTTGCCCTGGTCCAGGGGCTGCTCTGGCCCTACCGGGTCCTGGCCGGGGGAGCCGGAGTCTACTGGCCCGGCGGCGGCCCGCTCGACCTGATCCCCCTGGGCTGGACGCTCGCGCTGCTGACGCCGGCCTACCTCTGCGCGGTCCTGCTGCGCCGCCGCGAGCGCCATCACCGCGAGCGCCTCACCCGCCGCTGGGACTCCTGGCAGTGGTTCGACCACGGGGTGGAGATGATCGGCACCCGGCAGGAGTTCTCCGGGGAGCAGGAGGATAGTTTCGCCCGCTCGGCGGCCCTCGATCCGGAAGACCCTTACGCCCGCAACAACCTGGGGGCGGTGCTCTGCCGTCAGGGTAGGCTGGATGAGGCGCTGGCCTCCCTGCGGGAGGCGATCCGCCAGAATCCGGAATACTTCCGGGCCTACAGCAACCTCGGGACTGTCCACGCCCTGCGCGGGGAGTTCCCCCTGGCGATCGGCCTTTATCAGAAGGCGCTGCGGCTCAATCCCCGCGATGAGCTCTCCCACCTCAACCTCGGGCTGGCCCTGGCCCGCACCGGCAACCGCCCCGGGGCCAAGCTCCACCTCCGGCAGTTTCTCGGCCTGGCCCCGGGCCACCAACGCGCCGCCGAGGTCCAGACTTACCTGCGCCGGTTGGGGTGAGGTAGCGGGGCAGCCCCGACATTCGCCTGCGATCGTCTCCCCTGAAGCCCCGGCTTGAAAAACCCGACTCCTGCTGTTATTCTTCCGGAGCCGGTGCGGCAAGCACGATCAGGCTGCGGCCGTTGAACTGGTTCCCGCCCGATGCCGCGCCGGGAGCGTCATCTTTCCGATCCGGTCCCGGACCTCCCTCTCCGGTGGTCCGAACCGTCCACTCAACCTTCCAGGTGAGCCATGACTCTTCCCAGTCGAGCAATCCGTCCGGTGCTGGCATTCGCCCTGATGCTGTCGGTGGCGGGCATCACCCGGGCCGCGGAGGAACCATTCACGGTCCGGGTCGATGGCAGCCGGGCCGGGAGGGCGTTCGAGGGCCTCGGGGCGCTGAGCGCGGGAGCCTCCTCCCGCCTGCTGATCGACTACCCGGAGCCGCAACGCTCGCAACTGCTCGACCTGCTGTTCAAACCCCGCTACGGGGCCTCGTTCCATCACCTGAAAGTCGAGATCGGCGGCGGGGGCAACTCCACCAGCGGCTCCGAGCCCAGCCACGCCTACACCCGGGAGGAGTTCGAGCACCCGCAGCCGGCTTTCTTCCAGCGGGGCTACGAGTGGTGGCTGATGACCGAGGCCCGCCGGCGCAACCCGGACATCTTCCTGGATGTCCTGCCCTGGTGCGCCCCGGGCTGGATCGGCGAGGGACGGTACTACAGCCCGGACATGGCCGGATATGTCGCCGCGTTCCTGAAGGGCGCCCGGGAACACCACGGCCTGGAGATCGATTTCGCCGGCATCTGGAACGAGACCGCCTACGAGGTCGAGTGGGTCAAGCTGCTGCGCAAGACCCTGGACCGCGATGGCTTTGAGCGGGTGCGGATTGTCTGCTGCGACCAGTACCCCGGCCACCACATGTGGTCAATCGCCGACAGCATCGCGCGGGACAAGGAACTCAAGGCCGCGGTGGCGGTGATCGGCGATCATTACCCGGAACGGATGAAAGAGAGCTCCTATGCCAGCTCCGAGGCCACCCGGCAGTCGGGCAAGCCGATCTGGAACGCGGAGGGCGGGCCCTGGAGCGGCGACTGGAAAGCGTTCGCCTACCTGGCCCGGATGTACAACCGCGACTATGTCGAGGGCCGGATGACCAAGGCCATCATCTGGAGCCTGATCAGCTCCTATTACGACAACCTCTCCCTGCCCAGCTCGGGTCCATTGCGGGCCAATGCCCCCTGGTGCGGTTATTTCGAGATCCAGCCCGCGGTGTGGGCGATCGCCCACACCACCCAGTTCACCGCGCCGGGCTGGCAGTACCTGGACAGCGGCTGCGGCTACCTGCCGGAAAAGCGGGGCAGCTATGTCACCCTGCGCGAGCCCGGACCGCAAGGGGATTACTCGATCATCATCGAAACCATGGATGCCGAGACGCCCCAGGCGGTCAGCTTCGAGCTGAGCGGCGGGCTCAAGGCCACCGGGCTGGCGGTGTGGCGCTCCCTGGCCGATAACGACCAGGAGACCTTCATCCGCCAGGAGGACCTCGTTCCCCGGAAGGGCAAGGTCACCCTGACCTTGCAGCCCAAGGCGCTGTATACCCTGTCCACCACCCGCGGCCAGCAGAAAGCCCAGCCCCAGTCGCCGCCGCTGGAGCCTTTCCCGCTGCCCTACCGGGCCGATTTCGAGGATGAGACGGTCGGACGGGCCCCGAAATACCTATCCGACCAGAGCGGGTCGTTCGAGGTGGCCGGGCGTCCCGCTGGCGATGGCAAGTGCCTGCGCCAGCTGGTCCGGCGCCCGGCGATCGAGTGGCCGGGGTCCACGCCCAGGGCGATGGCTTACCAGAGCACGGTGCTGGGGGACACCGCCTGGACCGACTACCAGGTCCAGAGCGAGGTGTACCTGGAGGAGCCGGGGTTTGTCACTGTCCTGGGGCGGGTCGGCGAGATGTACCGGGGCAAGCAGCCCCCGCGGGGCTACTGGCTGAAAGTCAGCACGGCCGGGATCTGGGAGCTGTTCGCCGAGGACCGGCTGCTGGCGATGGGCCAGGCCGCATTCCCGGAGCGGACCTGGCACACCCTCAAGCTGTGGATGAAAGGCAATGAGGTGCGGGCGTACCTCAACGGCAATCAGGTCTATGCCCACCAGGAGGAGAAAGCGGACCAGCCGCCGGCGTTCAGCCACGGCATCGCGGGGGTGGGTTGCAGCTACAATTTCGTCCGGTTCGACAATTTTGCGGTGATGCCGCCAGAGTGAGAGGGGGCAGCAGCAAGGGGGAAATAAAGGTTCATCCGGGAATTCCGGAGAAAAGCAGCGGTGTGAGGATTTTCGGAGACTCACCGCCGCCTGGTCTTGCAGTTGCGGGTTGGCCGCCCGGATTGGTCTGACCCGATCCATCCATTGGCTGAAACACGGCACATCAGATTGACACCCCCCGGCAGCTGAAGCTGCCACCCCCCTCCAGGGGGGACTGTTTTTACTCCACCCGTGGGAGTTTGCATAATTGCTTGAACAGCAGCGCTTTTAATCCCCTCTAAGAAGAGGGGTGGCGGCGCAGCCGACGGGGTGTGTGGCCTTTGTGCCTGCTTGAGCCACTGGGGGGTGTCATGCCTGGGCACTGCGCCAGCGGTTGGAACGCGCCATGGTGCACGGACGGGAACTACGATCCCACAATTGCCGGAAGAACCTAAAAGAGGGGGCGGCCCGGGCAGGCCGCCCCCTCGCGTATCCACTCCCTTTCGCCGCCGCTACTTCTGCAGCTTCCAGAACTCCCGCTTTTCCGGGTCATCCACCGGCTTGAGCTTGCCGGCCAGCGAGGAGTTCTTGGGCGACAGCTCGGTCTTGACCATCAGGATGTTGTCGTTCGGGCAACGGTAGAGGCAGAGCCCGCAGGCGACACATTTCTCCGGCTCGATGTGCACGTAGCTCTCATCGTGGCCCCAGGCCCGGGTCAGGCACAGCTCCTCGCAGACCTGGCAGCCCACCCCGCAGCCGCAATACAGGCAGCGCTGACCCTCTTTCACCGCCTCCGCGCGGGTCATTGTCCGCTCGTACTGCTCATAATTGTGCTTGCGCACCTCGGCCGGAACATACTCTACCGGCACCCGCGGCTCCAGATCGAAATCCGGGTTGCGGTCGATCACTGTCTTCGGGTCCACCGGGTGCATCTCCGGCAGGTACTCCAGGCAAGCCTCCCGCCCCCGGAGCTGCTGGTCCAGGGTCACCGCGGCGTTGAAGCCCTCGGCCACCGAGCGGATGATGGTCGCCGGACCCATCGCCGCATCGCCCGCGGCGACAATCCCCGCCACCGGAGTGGCCCCGGTGGCCGGATCATACTCGATGGTCCCCCGGCGGGTGACCGGCAGGCCCTGATCGCGGGCCGCGGGCTCGACATGCTGGCTGATCGCGGTGATGATCGTGTCGCAGTTGATCTGGAAATCGGCCTCCTCGACCGCCTCCGGGGGACGGCGCTCGCCCTCGCGCTCCGCGATCCCGAGCACGTTGTTGCGCATCTTGAGGGCGGTGATCGCGCCATGGTCGTGGACAATCTCCACCGGGCTCACCAGGTACATCACGCGCACGCCCTCTTCCTCGGCCTCGTAGACCTCCTCGGGGATCGAGCTCATCTCATCCTTGGTGCGGCGGTAGACCATGTAGACCTTTTCCGCTCCCCGGCGGATGCAGGTGCGGACCGCATCGACCGCGGTGAAGCCGCCGCCGATCACCACCACCCGCCTGCCGATCGGCAGGTCGACCCCGCGCTGGCGCTCTCTCAGGAAGTCGATCGCCAGGTAGTACTGCTTCAGCTCATCGGACTCGCCGGGGATGTTCAGCCGGTTGCCGCCCTGGGTGCCGACTGTCACCACGAAGCCCTTGAAACCTTTCTGCTTCAGGCTGTCGATGGTAAAGTCCCGGCCCAGGTCCTGGCCGCTCTCGAAGCGCACCCCCAGCTTCTCCACCTGGGCGACTTCCTTATCCACGATCCAGCGCGGGAGGCGGAACTCCGGCAGGCCGTAGCGCAGCATCCCGCCGAACTTTTCCTCGCGCTCGAAGACCGTGACATCATAGCCGGCGCGGGCCAGCTCGTGCGCCGCGGTCAGCCCGGCGGGGCCGGAGCCCACCACCGCCACCCGGGTCCCGTGGCGCTGGTGCATCGCCACCTGGTGCTCCCAGCCCTGCTGCTCGGCCAGGTCCATCACGAAGCGCTTGATCGCCCGGATGCGGATCGGCTGATCCTTGACCCCGCGAGTGCAGGCGGTCTCGCAGGGGAAATTGCAGACATAGCCGCAGACATACTGCAGCGGGTTCTTGCTGGTGATCTGGTCGAACGCCTCCTGGAACCGCTCCTGGGCCACCAGCCGCACATAGGCCTGAGCCGGGACATGGAACGGGCAGGCGTAGTCGCAGGGCGCCACCAGGTACTTGTCCTTGAGGTGGGCGTAGCCCTCGTAGAGGGTCAGGTCCGGCGCGCTGGTGACATGCGCCACCACCTTGTCGCGCAGCTGGCGCGGTTCGGCGTAACCCTGCTCCCGCAGGTAGGCGCGGAACTCGCGCATCAGGTCCGGCAGGAAGCCGAACCCGTAGAGCAGGGTCGCCGAGCAGACCCCCACCAGGTCGGCCCCGGCCATGATCATCTCGACCGCATCGCGCCAGGTGGTCACCCCGCCGGTGCCCAGCAGGGCCGGGCCGGCGCCGTTCATCCGGCGCATCATGTAGATGTCGCGCAGGGCCAGGGGCTTCAGCCACACGCTGTTCATGCAGTACATCCCCATCTCTTCCTGCAGGTAGATGTCGCTCCTGCCCGGATCATCCACCTGGATCGCCGGCAGGGCCAGGCGGTTGCCCACCCCGCAGATCATGTCCGCGCCGGCATCGAAACAGATCCTGGAGATCAGGTGCTGGCGGCTGCCCTCGGGGGTGAGCTTGACGACAGAGCGGGATCGAGGTCTCGGCCTTGATCGCCTTGATGATCCGGGTCAGGGCCTCGGGGTTCTGGCCCTGGCTGGCCCCGGTGTGGCGGGCGGCCAGCGAGGGATCGCGCGCCAGCTCGACATTGAACGACATGTTCGGGCAGCACATGTTGAGCTCGTTGATGTGCGCTCCGGCCGCCTCGAACTTCTTGGCCATGTTCACCCAGCCCTCGGTGTCATCCTCGGAGTAGGTGAAGTTGGAGAAGAGCACGAAACTGTCGCCGAACTCACGGCGTCCCTGCTCGATCAGCCGGCAGGCCTCATCCAGGCTGAGGCGCTTTTCGGCGGTGAAGTAGAGCAGGTGCTGGGTGGGGTCCCAGCCATAGCGGGGACGGCGGTTGATGTAGGGCGGAGGATCGAAGGTGAGCTTGCAGCTGGCCCCGGCCCAGCCATACTCCCGGGCCCGCCGGAGCTGCTCGATCATCATCGTGGTCGGGCCGCTGGAGACATAGAACGGGTTACGGAACCGGACCCCGGCGATCTCCACCGGCAACTCGAAATCCACATCATCGAACGGCTTGCGGTCGAGGTACAGGATGTCTCCCCGGGGGAGATAGAAATTGCGGGGCATCTCGATCCTCCTGTCGGACTTCGTGCGGTTACCGCGGGAACGCATCGTGATGGATGGCGGCAGGGCTTGGGTCCCGCCCGGGGAGGGGCGGGCCGCAGGCGGCACGGGGAAACGACCGCTGTCGGCCTGCGAGCGCTGCTTGGTGAACGTGAGATGGGGTAAGATGTTATGCCGGTCGCAAAAAACTCGGTCGGCCGGATGGTTTCCGCCCGGCGGGAAACGGCGCCGGACAGCCCCGCGCGGGACACCCACCACTATAACAATAAGGCGGCGACAGGAGGGAAACAAGCACGGATGGAAAAAAATCCCGCCCGCGGCGGCGCAACTTGCAGCGGCGAACGGGAAACAGAACGCCCCGGGGCAGCGTTCGCCGCCCCAGGGCGTCAGTTTTCATGCCGAGAGCCTCGGGCTCAGTGCTGTTCCCGGACCAGCGCCGGGGACAGCTCACCCTTGACCATCTCGATGTTCTGGTTCGGGCAGCGGAAGACACACATCCCGCAGGCGACACACTTCTCGGTGTCGATCTTGACCCGCTTGCCCTCGTGGCTCCAGGCCTGGCGCATGCACAGATCCTCGCAGATCTGGCAGCCGACCCCGCAGCCGCAGCTCAGGCAGCGCGAGGCTTCCTTGACCGCCTCCGCGCGGGTCATCGTCCGCTCGTAGAGGTCGTAGTTGGTCCGGCGCTCCGCGGCGGGCTTGACCGGCAGTTCGACCCGCGGCTCGATCGGTCGGTCGCCATTGCGGTTGACCACTTTCACCGGGTCGACCGGGTTGGGCGCCGGCTCGTACTCCAGGGTAGCCTTGTCGCCGGAGAGCAGCCGGTCGATCGACACCGCGGCGCGCTTGCCCTCGGCCACGGACTGGATCACGGTCGCGGGCCCCAGCGAGGCATCGCCGGCGACAAACACATCTTTCGCCGAGGTGCGGCCGGTGGAGAGATCGTAGGAGACGGTCCCCCACCTGGTCAGCTCCAGGCCGGTGCCGCGGGCGCTGCCATCGAGCTCCTGGCTCACCGCGGAGATGATCGTGTCGCACTTGAGGCTGAACTCGGCGCCCTCGACCGCCTCGGGCTTGCGGCGGCCATCGCCGCTGTCCATCCCGAGCACGTTGCTGCGCAGGCGCAGCGCGGTGATCCGGCCGCCCGCGGTCTCGATCGCGGTCGGGCTGACCAGGTACATCACGCGCACGCCCTCTTCCTCGGCCTCGAAAACTTCCTCCGGCACCGCGGGCATCTCGTCCCGGGTGCGGCGGTAGCAGATGAACACCTGCTCCGCGCCCGCGCGGACCGCGATCCGGGCGGCATCGACCGCGGTGAAGCCGCCGCCGATGATCGCCACGCTCTTGCCCAGCGCCGGGGTCTGGCCGGCATTGTGGCTGCGGATGAAATCGACCGCGGTGAGGAAGCCCGCGGCCTCCTCGCCCGGCAGCCCGAGCTTGACTCCCTGCTGGGTGCCGACCGTCACGCAGATCGCTTCGAAGCCGCGCTTGCGCAGCTCATCGAGGGTGAAATCCCTTCCCAGGGCCTGGTTGTACTCGATTTTCACCCCGAGGGCCTTCAGCCACTCCAGCTCCCGGTCGATCAGCGTGCGCGGCAGGCGGAACGCGGGGATGCCGTAACGCAGCATCCCGCCGCCCTGGCGCTCGCGCTCGAAAACTGTCACGCCGTACCCGGCGCGGGCCAGGGCGCTGGCGGCGCTGATCCCGGCCGGACCGGCGCCGATCACCGCCACCCGCCGGCCATTGGGGGCCAGTTGCTGCAGGTCGGGCTGCCAGCCGTTCTGCTCGGCCAGGTCCATCACGAAACGCTTGATCGCCCGGATGCGGATCGACTCATCCTTGAGGCCGCGGGTGCAGGCCTCCTCGCAGGGATGATTGCAGATGTAGCCGCAGACATGCTGCAGCGGGTTCTTGCCGGTGATCATCCGGTAGGCTTCCTCGAACCGCTCCTGGGCCACCAGCCGCACATAGGCCTGGGCCGGGACATGGTGCGGGCAGGCATTGTCGCACGGGGCGGACAGGTGGTCGTCCTTCTTGCGGGCGTAGCCCTCGTAGAGGGTCAGCTCCGGGGCGGACTTGACCGAGTCGATCACCTTGTCGCGCATCTGGAGCGGGCTCTGGTAGCCGTGCTGATCCAGGTACTGCTTGAAGCCGCGGAAGAACTCCGGGAAGAAGCCGAAGCCGTAGATGATGGTGGCCGAGCACATTCCGACCAGGTCGGCGCCGCTCATCATCATCTCGACCCCATCGCGCCAGGTGGTGATCCCGCCGGTGCCGAGGATCCGGGCCTGGGGGCCGCAGCTCTTGCGCATCATGTACACGTCCCGCAGGGCCAGCGGCTTGATCCAGTAGCTGTTCATGCAGTACATGCCCTGCTCTTCCTGCAGGTTGATCGTGCTCTTGCCCGGGTGGTCCACATCCAGCGCGGCCAGGGCCAGCCGGTTGGCCACGCCGCAGACCATGTCGGCCCCGGCCTCGAGGCAGGTCTTGGCGATCTCGTGCTGATGGCCGCCCTCGGGGGTGAGCTTGACACAGAGCGGGATCCTGGTCTCGGCCTTGATCGCCTGGATGATCGCGCGGATCGCATCGCCCTGCTGGCCGAGGCTGGCGCCGGTCTGGTGCTTCTCGGCCGACTTGCTCTTGGCCAGCTCGACATTGAACGACATGTTCGGGCAGCACATGTTGAGCTCGTTGATGTGCGCCCCGGCCGCCTCGAACTTCTTCGCCATGTTGACCCAGCCTTCCAGGCCCGGCTCGCTGTAGGTGAAGTTCGAGAACAGCACGAAGTTGTCGATCTGGCGGCGACCGGCCTCGATCAGCCGGCAGGCCTCATCGAGGGCGATCCGCTTCTCGGCCGAGAAATACAGCAGGTGCTGCTTTTCATCCCAGCCATAACGGGGCTTGCGGTTGATGTAGGGCGGCGGATCGAAGGTGAGCTTGCAGCTGGCCCCGCCGAACCCGCACTCCGCGGCCTTGAGCAGCTGCTGGAGGGTGGAGGTGGTCGGCCCGCTGGAGACAAAGAACGGGTTGCGGAAGCGCACCCCCGCCACTTCGACCGGCAGCTCGAAATCCAGATCCTGGTACTGCTTGCGATCCAGGTACAACATCTTGCATCCTCGTGGAATTGATCTATGAACACCCGTTATTTACACCCAGAAACCGCCCTCCCCCGCCCGATCCGGCCCGTCCTGCGATGGTCCGGAACCCGGCGGGTGGTTGGGAGAGCAGTCTCGGAGTGAACTGCAGGTCGCGGCAGGAAAAATAATAATATTATATCGAACTGCGCCTATGGCAAGAGCTTTGTGGGCCGGGGGCGGGTGATGCGCCCGAGGGGTTCCGTAGTCGCAGGGGACAGCCCCCGTACCGGCCCTGTTCCAGCCCTTGAAAAAACACAACCCCCTGTTTCCCCCTTTGCTAAGGGGGATCAACCGCACTGCCGGCCCGCTGGTCTCCCACGGGCGCGGCCTGCCGCGCCCCTACGATTGGCTCCGGGCCGACTGCTGCAACCTCAAGTTATGCAGCATCAACGGGATCGAGCGTAGGGGCGTCCGGCCGGACGCCCCTGCCTTGGACCCCGATGCTCCTGCCAAGCCCAAGCACACATCAAAATCCGAAAGTCTTTGTAGGGGCTGGGCATGCCCAGCCCTACGATTGTCTTCGGACCCGCAGCGTCGAACTATCCCCGCGCCTGATTCCCAGGCGGACCGACAATCAAAAAGCGACAACAACAAGCCGCCGGAGGAAACTCCCCCGGCGGCTCTGGATTTGACGGATGGTTACAGGCTGGCGGCTACTCCTCGCGGCGGCCGCCGAGCAGCCCGGCCCGCATCGCGAAATAGATCAACTGGGCCAGGGCGGTGACAGTCGCCGCGACATAGGTCATCGCCGCCGCGCCGAGCACCTTGCTCACGCCCTCGGCCTCGGCTCGGCTGCCCAGCACCCCGCTGGTCATCAGCACGGCCTTGGCCCGGCTGGAGGCGTTGAACTCCACCGGCAGGGTAATCAGCTGGAACGCCACCAGCCCGGTGAATGCGATCACCCCCAGCTTCATCAGCTCCATCGAGCCCAGCAGCATCCCGAACATGATCATCGGCCAGGAGAGCCAGGACCCGAGGCTGGCCACCGGCACCAGCGCGCTGCGCAGCTTGAGCGGGGCATAGGCATGGGCATGCTGGATCGCATGGCCGGCCTCGTGGGCCGCCACTCCCGCCGCCGCGACATTGCGGCCGTTGTAGACATCCGGGCTCAGGCGCAGGGTCCGGCTGCGCGGGTCGTAGTGGTCGCTCAGGAACCCCTGGGCCTGCTCGATCCGCACATCCCGGATGTTGGCCGAGCGCAGCACCGCCTCGGCGGCCTGGGCGCCGGTCATCCCGCTGGCGGTCGGCTGCTGGCTGTACTTTTTGAAATTGGCCTTGACCTTGAACTGCGCCCAGAGGGCCAGGATCATGGTCGGTCCGATCAGCAGCCAGTAGAGCGGGTCAAGCCCGTAGATGAATCCCATCTGTTCCTCCTCGATAGCGAGCTTCGGCCGATGCGCCGCTGGTTTTCACTCTTGCGAAATTTATCAGGAAACCCGGCACGCACACGGGTTTGTGGTCTTCCGCCTGTTTCTACCCTGACAATTATAATTCCGTTCCTGAAATAAAGCAATCCGCATGCCGGATACCGGCGCAGCCGCGGGAAGCCGGTCGGGCGGCCCTCCGCCGCGTTCGCAGGCAGGGCGGTTCTCGAGCGGGGATCGAAGATGTGTCAGGTTGGCAGGACAAAAAGGCGGAAACAGCGCCCATCCGGCAGCGATGGATGCCTCGTGACAGTGCTACTCCCGCAGCAGGGTCATCAACTGGCTGACCCGCACCAGTTTCTGCGGGTCCATCCGGTTCATCACCCGGCCGGCCTCGCGCTTGCGCATGTACATCAGGATCTTGGCCGCGGCATAGTCGGGCAGGTTGTCCATCACGCCCTTGGCATCGACCGGTTTCATGTTCTCGATCAATTGGGCCTGCTGCTTGTAGCGCACGTCCATGATCGAGTCCTCTTCCTGCTTGGCGCGGGCCAGCTCGTTGCGCATGTCGTCGATCATCGTGCGGCGCTGGGCCAGCTCCTGCTGCTCCTGGTCCAGGCGCTCCTTTTCGACCTCCAGGCCCTGGCGCTGCTGGACCAGCAGGTAGCGCTCCTTGTCGTAGATCGACAGGCTGTCGGGCATCACCCCGGCCGCCAGCAGGCTGTCGACATTGACCCCCGGCTCCGGGGGCCGGGCGTACTCCTTGGTGTACCAGATGATGCCGGTGAACAGCCCGACGATCAGCAGGAACGAGAGGATGAATCCTCCGAGGAACTGCAGGAACTTGGTCATCGCGGATCGCACTCCCAGTCGGTGAAGGTGCTCATTCGCCGCGGGTGGCGGCAGGCCCGGAGCCTCACTCGCCCCGGTCCTCCCCTTGGTTGAACGGGCGCAGGCCGACTTCGTCCATCATCTTCTGCTCCAGCCCGCGCAGCTTTTTCTTGAACTCCTCGTATTTCTTTTCCTTGAGCCGCTCCAGGACCTTCTTGTCGCGGGACAGCTCGATCAGCTTCTCGCGGTGGCGCTCCACCTCCCGCGCCGCCGCCTCCACCGCCCGCCGCTGCTGGCGGATCGACTCGGCCAGGCTCTCGGCCCAGGCGTGGAAGCCGGCCAGCTCCGCCACCCTCAGCGCCGCGCCCCGCGCTGTTCGACCCTCGGCCATGTGCTGCTCCAGGCTGCGCTCCAGCTCGGCCTGCCGCTCCTGGCGCCGCGCCAGCTCGCCCAGGGCCTGCCCCAGCTCCCGCTTCTGCACTTCCTCGCGGATCCGGGCGGTCTCCATCACTTTCTGCAACCTGAACTCGAACTGCTTCATCTTACCCCGTCCGGATGGTCAGACACAAGCGCTCAGGCGCCGCGGGTCACGACCCGCTGCGCCGGCTGGGCGGCCGGGGCCGCGTACTGGGGCTCCGGGGCGGCCCGCCGGGCGGCGGCCGGCGAGCAGCTCTCGATCCGGCCATAGAGCTCGTTCAGGCGCTGCATCGTATCCCCGAAACTGACCCGCTCCTCGATGTCCTGGCGCAGGAACGCGTTCACCGGGTCGATCACCTTCAGCGCCAGGTCGATCGCCGGGTTGGAGCCCGGCTGGTAGGCGCCGATGTTGATCAGGTCCTCGGCCTCGCGGTAGGCCGCCAGGTTCTCGAGGATCGTCCGGGCGCGGCGGCGGTGCTCGCCGCTCACCACATCGGTCATCACGCGGCTGATGCTGGGCAGCACGTCGATCGCCGGGTAGTGGTTCCTCGACGGCCAGCCGGCGGCTGAGCACGATGTGCCCGTCGAGGATCGAGCGCATCGCGTCGGCGATCGGCTCGTTCATGTCGTCGCCCTCCACCAGCACGGTGTACAGCCCGGTGATGCTGCCCCGGGTGAGCTTGCCGGCCCGCTCCAGCAGGCGCGGCAGCAGCGCGAAGACCGAGGGGGTGTAGCCCTTGGTGGTCGGCGGCTCGCCCACGGCCAGGCCGATCTCGCGCTGGGCCATCGCCAAGCGGGTGACCGAGTCCATCATCAGCATCACGTCCAGGCCCTGGTCGCGGAAGTACTCGGCGATCGCCGTGGCGACGAACGCGCCCTTCAGGCGGACCAGCGCCGGCTGGTCGCAGGTGGCGACAACCACCACCGAGCGCTTGAGGCCCTCCTCGCCCAGGTCGCGCTCGATGAAGTCGCGCACCTCGCGGCCGCGCTCGCCGATCAGGGCGATCACGTTGACGTCGGCCCCGGTGTTGCGGGCGATCATCCCCAGCAGCATGGTCTTGCCCACCCCGCTGCCGGCGAAAATGCCCGACCCGCTGGCCCTTGCCGCAGGTGAGCAGGCGTCGATGGCCCGGATGCCGGTGGCGATCGGCTCCCTGATCCGGGCGCGCTCCATCGGGCTGGGCGGCTGGCGATAAACCGAGACCCGCTCCGGCAGGTCGGAGAGCCCGGGCCCGCCGTCGATCGGCTGCCCGAGCCCGTCCAGCACCCTGCCCAGCAGGGCCGGTCCGGCGGGTACCGAGAACAGGTGGCGGTCGGCGATCACCTCGCAGCCCGGGGCGATGCCCTCCATCGGCCCCAGCGGCATCAGCAGCACCTTGTTTTCCTTGAAGCCCACCACCTCGCACTTGTCCTCGCGGCTGCCATCCCGGCTGCGGATCCGGCAGATCTGCCCCAGCGACACCGCCGGGCCGATCGACTCGATGATCAGGCCCACCACCCGGTTGACCTTGCCGTTGAGGACGATCTCCTCGCAGTGATCCAGCGCCCGGAAGTAGCGGGCAAAACGTTCCTCAGTCATCGGCGGCCTCCGGCTGCGCGGCGCCGCCGGGACTTTCCGCCGGGGCTGGTCCGCGGCCCCGGCCCCGGCATAGAGCTGGCGCAGGGCTTTCTCGATCTCGGAGAAACGGCTGTCGATCCGGGCGTCGATGTTGCCGGCCTCGGTCTCGACCACGCAGCCGCCGCGGTCGATCGTCCGGTCGCGGCGGATTTCCAGCTTGCCGATCCCATCGCCGATGAAGATGATGTCATCCTGGTGGCCGCGCACCTCCTCCAGGTCGTCCGGGTTGACCCGGATCACCACCTTGTCCTTCTCGACGATCAGCCTGACCGCGGACTTGATGGTCTGCCGGATCAGGTCGCTGCCCAGCAGCGCGGCATTGTCGACAAAGCGCCGGGCGATCGTCAGGGCCAGCTCGACCGCGGCCAGCTCGCCCTCGCGCAGCAGCTCCTCGCGGGCCTGGCGCAGGGCGGCGATCACGCTGGCCAGCTCGGCGCCCCGGCGGGCGATCTCTTCCCGCCCGGCCCGCTCGCCCTCCCGGCGGCCCTCCTCGCGGGCGGCGCGCTCGCGGGCGAGGGCCTCCTGCTCCCACTGCTCGCGGGCGGTCTCCAGGCGCTCGGCCAGCCGCTCTTCCAGCCGCTCGGCGAACCGGAGATCATCCTCCGGGTCCGCGTACGGCAGGCCGGAAAGCTCGCCCTCGGCGAACTCCAGCGACTGGAACTCCGCGCCGGTCTCCTTGAGGAAGACCCGTCGCAACGGCTGACCGGTTTTGATGACAATCGCCAAGCCGCAAACCTCCTGACAGCCACTATTCGACCAGGGTATCCTCGGCCCCGCCCTTGCCGCTGATCACGATCTCGCCGTCTTCCTCGAGCGAGCGCACGATGTCGACAATGCGCTGCTGCACTTCCTCGACATCGCGCAGACGGGCCGGGCCCATGAAGTCCATCTCTTCCTGGATCAACTGGGCGACGCGCTCGGAGACGTTGTTGAAGATCTTGATCCGCATCTCCTCGCCGGTGCCCTTGAGCGCCATGCTCAGGTCCTTGACATCCACTTCCTTCAGCACCCGCTGCATGCTCTTGTCGTCCAGCAGCAGGATATCGTCGAACACGAACATCAGGTTCTTGACCTCGGTGGCCAGCTCCGGGTCCTTCTGCACCAGGTTGTCGAGGATCTTGCGCTCGGTGGCGCGGTCGGCCAGGTTGAGGATCTCGGCCACCGTGCTGGCGCCGCCGGCCTGGGAGAGGTCCTGGCCGAGCACGCTTTCGAGCTGGCTTTCGAGCACCTTCTCCACATCGTTGAGCAGCTCGGGGCTGATCTTGCCCATGGTGGCCACCCGGTAGACGATCTCGTTCTGAAGCTGCTCGGGCAGCTCGGCCAGGATCGAGGCGGCCTGGGCCGGGTCGAGGTGGGCCATGATCACCGCGACTGTCTGCGGGTGCTCGTTCATGATGAAGTTCAAGCAACTGGGCCGGATCGACCTTTTTCAGCAGCTTGAAGCCCGAGACATGCAGCGCGCTCTGGACCTTGGCCAGGATCTGCGCCGCCCGCGGTCCGCCCAGGGCCTGTTCCAGCACCGTCCGGGCGTACTCCAGCCCGCCCTGGGCGATGTACTCCTGGGCCAGCACCATCTGGTAGAACTCCTCCACGACGGCATCGGCGACGGCGGAGGGGATGTCCTGCATGTTGGCGATCTGGATCGAGAGCTTCTCGATGTCGCGCTCGTTCATGTTCTTGAAGATCGAGCTGGAGGCCTCGACTCCCAGGGAGACCACCAGGATCGCCGCCTTCTGCAGCCCGCTGAGCTGATCAATGGTGATTTCAGCCATTAGTCACCGGTCTCCTCTTCGACCATCCACGTTTTGATGAGCTTGGCCACGTTGGCCGGCTTTTCCTTGGCGAAGATCATCACCTGCTCCTGAATCTGGGCCCGCTTCTGGGCCTCCAGGGAAATCTCCTCCTCGATCGGCACCGCGCTCTCGATCCCCTCCTCGGCCGCTTCCTTGGGCGGAAGGATCTTCAGCGAGCGCAGCAGGCTGCGGGCGAAGAGCACGAAGATCAGGATCGAGATCACCAGCAGCAGCTTCTGGGCGATGTTGTACCAGAACTCGCGGCGCTCGGCCTGCTCCAGGGCTTCCCGCTCCTGATCGACCTGGGAGGTGTCGAAATTGACCTGGTTGATCGCCACCTGGTCGCCGCGCAGCGGATCGAGCCCCACCGAAGTCTGGACGATTTCGCGGATGTTGTCAAGCTCCTCCTGGGTCCGGGGCACCCGCTGGGGAACCGGGTCCCCACCCCCGGCGGGCGGGAGAAGCTCGGCTTTATGGTTGACGAAGACCGCCACGGTCATCCGGCGGATGCTGCCCGCCTGCTGGACGATGTGCTCCATGGTCTCGTTCATCTCGAAATTGGTGATGGTGTTCTCGTTGGTGTGCGAGGTCTTGTCGGTGTCGTTGGTCTCGACCGTCTCATCGCGCTGCTCGCCGCGCACCACCGTGTTGTTGGGATCGAACGTGCGGATGGTCTGGTCGACCGCCTTGAAGTCGAGCTCGGTGGAGACCCGCACCACCGTGTTGCCCTGGCCGACCACCCCGTTGAGCAGCGACTGGACCTTCTTGGTCAGGTAGTCTTCCATCCGCTGGCGCAGCTCGAGCTGGTGGGCGGTGAGCTTGACCATCGGATCGACCGCCTGGACCGTGGAGAGCATGTTGCCGTAGGAGTCGATGATCGTGATGCTCTCGGGGGTCAGGCCCTCGATGCTGCTGGCCACCAGGTGGGTGATCCCGAGGATCTGCTTCTCGTCGAGCTCGGCCGAGGGACGCAGCTTGAGCATCACCGAGGCCGAGGGCTGCTGCTGGTCCTCGCTGAACAGGCGCTCCTCGGGGATCACGATGTGCACCCGGACCTTGTCCACATCCTTGACGGTTTCGATCGAACGGGCGAGCTCGCCCTCCAGGGCCCGGCGGTAGTTGATCTTCTGCACGAAGTCGGTGACCCCGATGTTGACCTTGTCGAAGATCTCGTAACCGACCCCATCCCCGCGGGGCAGGCCCTTGCCGGCCAGGGTCAGCCGGGTCTCGGCGACCTGGGTGGAAGGGACCAGGACCATCGTCCCGTCCTGCTCCAACTGGTAGGGGACCTTGTTCGCCTCGAGCTCCATCACGATGTTGTTGGCGTCATCCTGCTCGAGCCGGGAGTAGAGCACCTCGTACTTGGGGCGCTGGGCCCAGATCAGCAGCGCGATCATCCCGGCCACAGTCAGCAGGCTCAGGCCCACCATCCCCATCCGCTGCTGCGAAGTGGTCTTGTTCCAGACATCGCGGGCCTGGGTCAGGAACTGCTGGAAGAATTCATTCATCCGGGCTTATCTCTCGAGGGGGTTAGCCGGCGCGGGCCGTCGCGCCGTGGTTTACACCGTCATCCGTTTGATTTCCTGGTAGGCATCGAGCATCTTGTTGCGCAGCTCCATCAGCAACTGGAAGCTGGTCTGGGCCTTCTCCACCGCCACCATCACATCGTGCACGTCGCTGATCTCGCCGGCCATGAAGTCCTCGATCTTGGTGCCGGCATCTTTCTGCACCTGGTCCACATCGTGGATGAAGTTGCGCATCGAGTCGCGGAAGGAGAGCTCGCGGGGCTGGCCGGAGCCGAGCTCCGGGGTTTCCGGAGCTGACGGGGCCTGGCGCCCGGTGGGAACCCGGGGCTGGGTCTGCGGCCGGGGGCCGAGCTCCGGCCGGAAGGGCTGGAGACTGAAATCAGGCATCGTTCAGAGCTCCGGTGACAGGTTCACTACCCTTTCAGGTCCAGCGTCCGGCCGCGGGGGGATTGCTCCACCTGCTCCAGAGAGCCGTTGATCCGGTACAGGCTGTAGTTGCCGGCCTTGACCACCGCCCCGGCCGATCCCTCCTGGCGGACGATGGTGCAGGCCAGCGCGGCGACCGGGCTGGCCGGGATGAAGCAGTCCTGCCCTGCGGCGGCCTTGACCGATGCCGCGGCCGGCGCCGGGGCTTCCGGAACGGGCCGGCCCTCCATGGCCGGCATCGTCCGGACTTTCGCCGGGACAGCGGGCGTCGGACGGGCCGGCGCGTTCGACTGGAAGTAGGGCAGCACTCTCATCCTTGATTTCCCGGCTCATGGCCCCGCGCGCGGGGCCGGTTCAAGCTAGATTTCCAGGGCTTTCCGGCTCATGTCCTTGCCGGCGTTGAGCGCGGTGATGTTGGCCTCGTAGGAGCGGGTGGCGTTGATCAGGTCCACCATCTCGTTGAGGGTGTTGACATTGGGCATCGCGACATAGCCGCGCTCATCCGCATCCGGGTGGGTGGGATCGTAGACCAGCCGCGGCGGGCTGGGGTCCTCGGCCACCATCGCCACCTCGGTGCCGCTGGGGACCGGCTTGATCCCGCGCACCGGCTTGTCCGGGAAATGCTCGCGGTCGGTGACCTCGAGCCTGATCTCGTTCTCGATGTACTTGGGGAAATCGGTGACCGGGGCCTCGCGGGTCACCACCAGCTTGCGCCGGTAGGGCCCGCCCTGCTCGGTGCGGGTGGTCTCGGCGTTGGCGATGTTCTGGGCGATGGTGTTCATCCGCTGGCGCTGGGCGCTCAGGCCCGTGGCGCTGATGTTGAGGCCGGAAAAGATGCGTTCGAGGGCCATCCCTCACGCTCCCGATTCAGGTTAAGAGGACACCTCGCCGCGGATCGCGCTGCGCAGGCCGGTGAAAGTGTTGCGGGTCATGCGCGAGGCGAAGTCGAAGGAGAGCTGGGCCTTGGCCAGGCGCACCATCTCCTCCTCGATGTCGACATTGTTGGCCCCGGAACGCAGCTCGGGATCGTCGGGCATGAAGGCCTCGGGCTCGACCTGGCTGATCGCGTCCACCCCGATCTCGAAGTGGCCGGGACTGGTCATCGGGCTGGTGACCCCGCGCTCGAGCTTCAGCGCCTGGCGCAGCTCCTCTTCGAAGCCGACCTCCATCCGGCGGTAGCCGTGGGTGCCGACATTGGCGATGTTGTGAGCCGAGGCCTTCTGCCGCAGGGCATAGGCATCCAGCCCCTTTTGCAGCAGCGGCAGCTTGGTCTGCTCGAACATGAATTTGCTCAGCACGCTGCCTCCTGGTGTCCGCCGCCGGCCGGTCCAGCGCCGCCGGACGATGAGTCGTTCAGTTGAGCGAATGATCCCCGCGGCCGGGCCGCCGGGGTGTCGCCTGCTGGAAAGGCAACAACCGTGCCACCGGCGAGGATACTTGAATCGCTTGTTATCCAAGACCTTGCGACAGATCGCCTCTTGCCGCGCGGCAAAATAATCCCGAATTCACCCCCCAACCGGAAAAGACCGCTCGGCGGCAGAGGAAAAGATTTCTCGGCCCGAAAAAAATCTTTTGCCGGGCGGATAACTAAAGTTCATTTTCCAATTTTAATAAAACACTTGCTTTTTGATTTGAGTCCGGTTATCATGTGACAACAAATCACGTCATCGCAACATATAGTATAGAAATATAGTAATTATGGAGAATCACCGGACTACCGACGGGATTTGTCTTGCAACTGGTTGCAGTCAAGTTCGCACCCCCCGCATGCCAACCAAGCCGCGAAGCGACGGAGGCGTGGAATGTCGGATGCTTTCAAGGTTTTTTTCGCCGGGATTGAAGAATTCGCCAGATCGATGAAGGAGCAGTCCAGCTTGGGGCTGGACCGGGGCGTCGGCCAGAAAGAGCTGGGGGAGCGGATCGAAAGCCTGATCGAGCGGGTGGAACGGATGGTGACGATCCTGGAGGAAAAACTGGGCACGATGGTGGACATCGCCCCGGTCAAGGGCAAGCGGATGATGGACATCAAGCAGCGGATCGTCGAGGAGGTGGGAAAGCATCCCGAGGGGATCCGGCCCCCGCAGATGGCCCGCACCCTCTCGACCAAGGTGCAGAACCTCTATCCCCACCTCAAGCAGAACGTCCAGCAGAAACTGCTCGTCAAAGATGACAGCGGGGCCTATTTCCCGGCCGGCGCGACCCGGCAGCGGCCGTCGCGCAAAAGCTGAGCCCGATTTGACGGCAAAGGTGAGAAGATTGACGTCTCCCCCCCGGAAACGATCGAAATCTTCGCGCCTGTGCCGCCAACTTGGCCTGAGAGAACGTACCGGGAAGCGTTTTGCCGCCGCCGGGCGGGAGCGAAAATGAAAAACAGCGCGGTCCGAGGGAAGCCCCCCCGTCCCGCGCTGCGTCTTTTCCGGCGGTACCGCGACCAGAGCCCTAAGCCTGATCCGGCGGATGGTGCTGATCGAAGACCTCGGCCACCTCGTCCGCCAGGTGCTGGCGCTGCTCGCGGTCCTTCATCGTGGCCCCGGGATCGAAGACATTCAGGCCGCCCGCTCCGTTCTGCTGCCGCCGTTCGCCGCCACCCAGCATCATGACGATCTCCCGGAAGTCGATCAGCTTCTGCTTGGCTTCCTCGATCAGGTGGTTGGCGTGCTGCAGTTGCTGGCTGGCGATGTCCTGGAACTGCATCTCGTTCATGATCTCGAAGGCTTCCAGTTGGATCCGGTTCTCCAGCCCCTCGATCCGGTCGACGCAATCGACCAGTTCCCGGCTCTCATCCTCGCCCAGGCCGCCGAGCTTTTCCCGGAGGCAGCCCAGCACGCCGAAAACCTCGTTCTGGCTCTCGCAGATCCGGTCCACCCGGTTCAGCACGCCCTCGACCGCGATCTGGGTGGATTCGGTCACCTTGTCCAGTTGCTCGCTGACCTGGCCGAAAATCAGGCTGGAGTTTTTCTTCAGCTTGTCCTCGGTCTGCTCCAGGTCGGTGACCACCAGGTCGATGAAGCCCTCCATTTCCCGGAACAGGGTCATGGCGCGGGCGACAGTCTGCCGCAGCAGCTCCCGCTCGCCCTCGGGCAGCGCTTCCGGATTCAGGCGCTCCATCCCCTGAAAGAGTTCGTGGGCGGCGGATTTGAGCTGCCGCAAGTCCCTGCCTTCCAGCTCCCGTTCCATGCTCCGCTCCCCGATTCAGGCAACCCCGGTCAAGGGACCGTGATCCCCTCGGCCGAATATTCGTTGAGTTTATTGCGAAGAGTGCGCACGCTGATGCCCAGCACATCGGAAGCCCGGGTGCGGTTGTTGCCCTCCACGGTCAGGGTGCTGAGGATCAGCCGTTTTTCCATCTCCCGCAGCGTCAGCCCCGGGGTGAACTGGTCGCCGGCGGTCTGGCGGGTGCGGTCGGAGCCCTCGCGCTCGAACTGGAAGTGGCGGGCGCTGATCACCTCGTCGCGGCAGAGCACCACCGCCCGTTCGATGTGGTTCTCCAGCTCGCGCACGTTGCCGCGCCAGTCCTGGGCGGAGAGCTTCTCGATCGCCGAGTCGTCGATGCCCATGATGTTACGGCTGTTCTCCTTGCAGTACTTGCGCAGGAAGTGATCGACCAGCAGCGGAATGTCCTCCTTGCGCTCGCGCAGGGCGGGCATGGTGATCGGCACGACATTGAGGCGGTAGAACAGGTCCTCGCGGAAATGCCCGCCCTCGACCTCCTTGGCCAGATCGCGGTTGGTGGTGGCCACCACGCGCACATCCACGCTCAAGGGGCTGGGGTTGCCCACCCGCTCGAACTCGCGCTCCTGCAGCACCCGCAGCAGCTTGGACTGCAACTGCAGGGACATCTCGCCGATTTCGTCCAGCAGCAGGGTGCCGCCGTATGCGCCAGCTCGAACCGGCCCTTGGCGGTGCGGACCGCCCCGGTGAACGCGCCCTTCTCGTGGCCGAACAGCTCGCTCTCCATCAGCCCCTCGGGCAGGGCGGCGCAGTTGAGCTTGATGAACGGCCGGTTCTGGCGGGGGCTGTTGTAGTGGATCGCCCGGGCCACCAGCTCCTTGCCGGTGCCGGACTCGCCCTGGATCAGCACCGTGGCCTTGGAGGGGGCGATCATCTCGATCGTGTCGTAGACCTTGCGCATCACCTCGGTGACGCCGACGATGCTGCTGAACGCGTATTTTTCATGCAATTGATTCTTGAGCTGGATATTTTCAGTGCGCAGGGTTCTGTTTTCGGTGCGCTGGCTCTGTTGTTCCAGGGCGCGGTCGACTTTGAGCTCGATCGCATCGGCGAAGAAGGGCTTGGTGATGAAATCGAAAGCGCCGAGCTTCATCGCCTCGACCGCGGTCTCGATCGTGCCGAAGGCGGTGATCATGATCACTTCGGTGTCGGGATTGGCCTTCTTGACGGCCTCGAGCACTTCCAGGCCGCTGGCTTCCGGCATGCGGATATCGGTGATCACCAGATCGAAGGCCTCGCCACGGACTTTCGCGATCGCCTGGGCGCCATTGCCCGCCGAATCCACCAGATGCTTCCGGCGCTGGAGGGTCTCGATGAGAAAGTCCCGCATCAGCGGCTCGTCATCGACCACGAGGATCCGTTTGTAGTCCATCGCTACCCCTTATCGCTCAAGGCTGGCAGGGAATGAGAATCATGATCGTGGTCCCGATTCCCGGCTGACTGGCCACCGAGATCGCCCCATGCTGAACCTGGATCATCTTCCTGGAGATCGCCAGTCCCAGCCCGGTCCCGTCCTCGCGAGTGGTGAAGAATGGATTGAAGATTTTCTGCTGCACCTCCGGGGTCATCCCGACCCCCTGGTCCTCGACCTGGAGCTCGACATACTCCCCGGCGGAAACCAGCCCCGTCTCGCACTCGCCCGCGCTGCCCCGCCGCCGCTCGAGGCGGATGGTCAGGTCACCCCCGCCGCCGCGCATGGCATGCACCGCGTTGCGGAAAATGTTCAGCAGCACCTGCTGCATCAGGCTCGGATCGATCCGGGCCCGCAGCGGCTCCGCCGGGAACTCCCGCCGGATGGCGATCGGCAGGGCCTGGCTTTCGATCTCCACCTCCAGGTAGGCCAGCACCTCGGTGACATAGCCCACCAGCTCGACCGTGCGCAGGTCCGCCCTGAGCGGCCGGGTGTAGAGCAGCAGGTTGGTGACGATCTTGTCCAGGCTGGCCACGCCCTCGATGATCTTCTTGACCAGGTTGCGCCGCGGGTCCTCGTCCGCCAGATCGCGCTCGAGCAGGGTGGCGAAGCCGCCGATCGAGCCCAGCGGGTTGCGGATCTCGTGGGCGACATTGGCCGCCATCTCGCCCAGAGCGCTCAAAGAACGCGAGCGGGCCACCTCCTCCCGCAACTCGTTGACCGGCGACAGGTCGCAGAAGATCTCCATCGCTCCCACCACCCGGCCGAGGCTGTCCCTGACCGGCCGCACCGTGGATTCCACCGGAATCCGCAGCTCGTTGCGGCAGACCAGCAGGTGCTCGCTCTTCTGGGCCGGGGGCTCCCCCCCGCACAGGATCCCGCCCAGCAACTGCTCGTCCTGGAGCGCGCTGGCGAACGGCAGGGTGCGGCAGGAGCAGCCCAGCACCTCATCCCGCAGGTAGCCGGTGATATTTTCGGCGGCGCGGTTGAAGACCACCACCTCGCCGCTCCGGTCGACCGCCACGATCCCGCACTCGACATGCTCCAGCGCGGCCAGCAGGCAGTCCTCCACCAACGGGGACAGGCCCTGGGCCGGCGGATCGATCTCGGGCATCCTCAAACCCTCCTGAGCAGCTCCCTTTTCTTGGCGCTGAACTCGCTGTCGGTGATGATACCGGACTGCCGCAACTCGTCCAGCCGCCTGATCTGTTCGATGGCATCCGCCGGGGGAGCGCTGTCCGCCCGCGGCTCCCGGCGCTCCGGGACCCCGGCATCCCGGGGTTTCGCCTCCGCGGCCTGGGGCGTCTCTCCGGCCGGCCCCTCCTCCTCCAGTTCCACCGCGCTCAGGTCCGGGATCGGGATCTCGCGCTCCGGGATCCGCAGCCGCTCCAGATCCTGCTGGCAGCGGCGCAGGCGCGTCCCGAGCGCGCGCACTCCCTCGCGCAGGGACAGCAGCTCGACCGCGTGCCGCAGCTTGAGGCTCACCTCGTCCAGGCGGAAGGGCTTGAAGATCACATCGTGCAACCCGCGCCGGCCGAGGGCCTCCAGATCGCAGGATGCCGGCCGATCCGCCAGCAGGAAGACCAGGGCGTCCGCGTCCAGCCGTCGCAGCCGGGCCGCCAGGCTGTCCAGCTCGCGCTCGCCCAGCCGGGAGCCGAGGATCGCCAGGCGGATGCGCTGCCGGCCGACCAGTAGCGCGGCGCCGGCGGCGTCCTCCGCGGCGAGGACCTTGAATCCGGCCTGCTTCAGATGACTGGAAAGCAGGTCACGGCTGAGCAGCTCTTTTTCGACCAGCAGAATGCTTTGCGATTCCATCTGCCACCCGGAAGCGGTTTGACGGCGTTGACAGCGCACCGGACGCAACAAGGGCAGGCCGTGGCGAAACCTGGAGCGACGGGGCTTCCCTGCCGTGAGGGCCGGGTCACTCCTCCTCGTCCTCCTCGTCCTCCATGTCCGACCTGCCGCCGGTAGCCTCCTTCATCGCCAGGCGCTTGAGCTCGATCTGGCTGTCATCGAGCACCACCATCACCCGCCGCTGGCGGGAGTCGATCTTGCGCACGCCCTCGTTGATGCCCACCACGACCCCGGGCCAGATGGTCTGCAGGACATAGATCTTG
This sequence comes from Candidatus Glassiibacteriota bacterium, assembly GCA_963752515.1. Lineage (GTDB taxonomy): Bacteria > Gemmatimonadota > Glassbacteria > GWA2-58-10 > GWA2-58-10 > CAVVYO01. The sequence goes on from CAVVYO010000004.1 coordinate 51,638, forward strand.
CGCTCGATCCCGAACTGGTCGATGAATTTGTTCTTGAACTCCTCCCGTTCCGCCAACACCCCGGTCTTGACGCCCTGGAAGCGCCGGATCTTCTCCAGCAGGTCGGCCAGTTCCCGCTCCTTCTCCGGCGGGAACGAGGGCAACCGCTTCTTGAGCAGCTCGAGGAAGTCCAGGCGCTTTTTCAGGAGCTTGTCCTCCTGCTCGAGCACCACCAGTTCCTCTTCGAGCATGTTCATCCGGAAATTGATGTCGTCCTTGATGATCTTGCCGACCTTGATCTGGGTCTTGGTGTCGCTCATCGAGCCGATATTCTTGGCGCGGACGCAGTTGCCGCTGAAGATGCTGCTGCCGGCGATCATTCCCCGGTCGCGCAGGGCGATCACGTCGTGCTCGGCGTGGATCACGCTGTTGAGGATGTAGCTGCCCACCTCGACATCGCGGCCCGCGCTGACCACGCTTTCCTGGATGAACAGGGCCTTGATCGTGCCGTCGGCGACAATCCGGGCCTTCTTGTCGCTCTGGGTGCCGATGATCCCCTTCTTGACATCGATGTTCCCGGCGGTGGAGACCAGCTCGGCGGCCTCGACCGTGCCCCGCACGATGATGTTGCCCTCGGTGTGGACGCTGAAATCGGCCTTGACATCGCCGTTGATCACCACATCGCCCGGGTAGGAAATATTGCCGGTGGAGAAGTCGACATTGCCCCGCACCACGTAGACATTCTCCACGTGCAGCAGGCCGCCTTCCAGGAAGACGTTGCCGACGATCGAGGAGAACAGCTGCAGCCCGTCTTCGGAGAGGTAGGTGTTCTTGCCCCGGGGCAGGAGGGCATCCTCGCCGGGGCGCGGCTCCATCTGCCGCCCGGTGACCGTGAAGCCGAGCTCGCCCGTGGTGGCCGGGATTTTCGCGGCCAGCAACTGGTCCTTGTCGACGATCTTAATCAGGTTGATGTTCTTGAAATCGACCGAGCCATCCTCGGTCAGCAGCGGCACCCCCGAACTCTCCATGTCGATCATGATCTCGATCTGGGCGTTCTGGCCATGCGCCACCGGGCGTCCCCGGGCCACCAGCGACTTCTTGACCGGCCGTCCCCCCTTCACCAGCCGCTCGATCAGCTTCTCGTCGATCCCCTGCTCCACCCCCTGCTCCAGCAGCTTGTAGAGCACATCGTTGAGCTTCAGCTCGGTGATGCCCTCCGGCACGGCCAGGGAAACGAAGGCCTCCATCTGGTTTTCCGCCACTTCCGCCAGGATGTACCGATCCTTGAGCGTGTCGTAGCGCTCGAAGTAATCGGCGATCTTCACCGGCTTACCGGCGGCCTCTTCCCAGATCTTCAGGATCAGCTCGAAGTCCGCGTTGACCACCCCTTTGCGGATGATCTCGTGCCGCAGCTCCTGGAAGTCGTGCTTCTCCCGGGTTTCGGGGAATACCGCCAGGTAGACCCCATCCGGGCGTTGCTCGAACTTGCCGATTTCCTTGTGCGTGACCTGGGTAATATCCATAACCAACCGTCGCATCAACCGCCAAGGACTTTGTCCATCTTTTCCTTGAGGGTTTGCGGAGTGAAGGGTTTGACAATGTAACTATTGACTCCGGCCTTCATCGCCTCGATGATGTCTTCCTTGATGCTGCGCGTGGTCACCATCAGGATCGGCATCCCGGCGAACTGGCCGCCACGGACCTTGTTTACAAATTCCAGGCCACTCATGTTCGGCATGTTCCAGTCGGTGACGATGAAGTTGATCCCGCCCTCGCTTTCGAGCTTGGCATAGGCATCGGCCCCATCCTCGGCCTCGATGATGTCCTCGTAGCCGATCCGCTTGAGAGTGTTGACGATGATCCGTCTCATCGTCGCCGAGTCATCCACGACCAGGAGCTTCAGAGCAGCCATACCATCTTCCTCCTGTCGGTGCAGAAAGCCCGCTACGCTGCCACCCGCGTAGCTGCCCGGGGCAGTTTGATAGAGAGAAGATTATCCGGTATCCGGGATAAAATGTCAAGCCCGATTTTCACGATTTTACCAGCGCCCCTCCCCCGGCTCCAACCGTTGCCGCTGTCAGCGACAGCCACCGCGGCTCCCCCTCGCCAAGAAAATAATACCACTGCCCCGGAGCCGATACAAGGAAATAATTTCCGCAATCCTGGCAAAATAATCCAGATTCACTGCCCCGCCTGCCGCTGCCGGCGTTGCCGGTCGAGCTCCAGGGCTTTCCAGAGGGCGGTATAGTTGCTCCCGGCGTGCCAGACGATCCAGCCGACCCCGCCCGCCTCCTCGGCGGCCTGGATCTGGTCGAGAATGTAGTCGCTGCCGAAGTGGGGCTCGTTCCAGCTGAAGCCCTGGATGTAGGGCTGGACCCCGGTGGGGCGGCTGCCCCGGCGCTGGTCCCCCTTGCGGGTGCCCTCGAGCACGATCTGGTAGCCGCGCCGGGCGCCGTGGCCGGCCTTGAACTTGGCCGGGAAGTGGGAGGAATAGAGCATCGGGCAGATCACGTCCGCGTGGCGGGCGATGGCGTCATAGTCCTGGCCGATCCCGAAGTCGCTGTCCTCGTGCAGCCAGGGAACCCAGCCGAAAACATCCACCGCCAGGGAAACTCCCGCCGGCTCGAGCCGGCGGCGGACCCGCGCGAGCACCTGGCCGATCACTTCCGTCTTCTCCAGCGAATCGATCCGGACCGGGTAGCTGATCTGCGCCATTGGTCCATCCGAGGGGAAACGGATATAGTCGAGCTGAATCTGGTCGAAGCCGAAACCGGCCAGCTCCACGGCGATGCCGGTCAGGTACTCCTGCACTTCCGGGTGGTAGGGGTTGGCCCAGGTCTCGCCGTTGCGCTGCTTCCAGGGCTGCCCGCTGCCGGCATCCAGCACGGCGTAGGGGTAGCTGCTGTCGGCATCGCGGTAGCCGGAGAGCACCGGGTCCTTGAACGAGACCAGCCGGGCGCAGGCCACCATCCCGTGGCGGTGGATCAGCTCCACCATCGCCCGGGGGTCCCGGATCCGCCCGCTGCCGGAGCCGATCTTCAGGGCCAGCGGCAACTGGCTGCGGTAGGTGAGCCGGCCGTTGTCGTCCTTCATGTCGATCACCAGCCCATTGACCGGGGTCCCCTGGCAGCGCAGGACGATTTCCTCGATTTTGCCCTTGATCGAGGCGGTCCCGGAGCTGATGTAGATCCCCCGGTAGCGCAACGCCCGGGGATTCTCCGGCAGGCCGGTGGTGTCCTGGGGAGGCAGGGGCGGCCGCGGCGGACGCACCGTCGGCTTTTGCGGGGCGGCGCTGTCCGCCGCCGCCGGGACCGGTGGCTCAGGGGGTGAGGGCGCCACGCCCGCCGTGTCCGCCGGCTCCACTGTCGCGGTGTCGGGCATGGCCCGGGCGGTGTCGGCCGGAAGGGAATCCGCCGGCGTCGCGATGGCCGGGCTGTCGGCCGGGAACGAGTCCGGGGGCGCGGGCCGGGCGGTATCGGGGACCGCCGCCGGGACCGGCGCGGCCGGAACGGGACCGGCGGTGAGGGCCGGACCGCAGGCCAGGACGGCACAGGCCAGGACGGCGCAGGCCAGGACGAGCCTGGCGGCGATGCTCTCGCGGGTGTCTTTCAAAGCTCCTCCGAACGACGGCATTGCAAGGGGTTCAGGCGCCGGCGACATCGCCGCGGGGGCGCGTTCCGGTCACGATCTCGATCGAGCGGGCGGCGGCCTCGACCAGGGCTTCCAGCTCCGGTGCGGAAAACGACAGGTGCGGCATCAGCACCACCACATCCCCCAGCGGACGCAGGATCACCCCGTGCCGCCTGGCCTCGGCGCAGACCCGGGCCCCGGTGCGCCAGGCCGGATCATGGCCGCGGCGGGAAGCGCGGTCCTCCACCAGCTCGATCCCCACCATCAACCCGCGCCGGCGCACCTCGCCGACATGCTCCAGCGGGGCGACCCGCTGCTCCAGCCACTGCCCCAGCAGCTCGATTTTCGGCTGCAGCCGCTCCAGCACCCGCTCCTCCTCGAACAGCTCCAGGCTGGCGATCGAGACCGCCGCCGCCAAGGGGTTGCCGGTGAAAGAGTGGCCGTGGTAGAAGACCCGCGGCTCCCCGGCGCTGCCGCGGAACCGCTCGTAGATCCGGCCGGTGGCCAGGGTGGCGGCGATCGGCAGATAGCCGCCGCTCAGGCCCTTGGCCAGGCAGAGCAGGTCCGGGGTCACGCGCTCGTGTTCGCAGGCGAACATCCGGCCGGTGCGGCCGAAGCCGGTGGCGACCTCATCGGCGATCAGCAGCAGCTCGTAGCGGTCGCAGAGGGCGCGCACCCCGGCCAGGAAGCCCGGCTCGGCGGTGATGATCCCCCCGGCGCCCTGCACCAGCGGCTCGATGATCAGGGTCCCCAGCCGGTCGGCCCGGCGGCGGAGCAGTTCCTCCAGCGACTCCAGGCAATAGGCCAGGTACTGCTCGCGGGTGAGGCCCTGCCCCTGGCGGTAATAATAAGGATACTCGGCGAACTCGGCCGGGAAGAGCAATTCGCGGAAGGTGCCGTGGAACAGCTCGATCCCCCCGACACTGACCGCGCCGAGGGTGTCACCGTGGTAGCTGTTGCGGAAGGCCACGAACCCGGTTTTCTCCCGTTCACTGGGAGAGGGGGCGAGCCGTCGGTACTGGAAGGCGAGCTTGAGGGCGATCTCCACCGCGGTGGAGCCATTGTCGGAGAAAAAGACCCGCTCCAGGCCGGGAGGGGCCAGCCGCACCAGGCGCTCGGCCAGCCGGGCGGCCGGGACACTGGCCAGCCCCAGCGCGGTGGAATGGCAGATCAGCCGGGCCTGCTCGGTGATCGCCGCGGTGAGCTTGGGATGGGCGTGCCCGTGCACCGTCACCCACAGCGAGGACACCCCGTCCAGGTAGCGCCGTCCCCGGGTGTCGATCAGGTACGAGCCCTCCCCCCGCTCGATCACCAGCGGCTCCTCGCGCTCCCAGAGCGCGATCGGGGTGAAGGGGTGCCAGAGGTACTGCCGGTCGAGTTCCGCGGCGGTGCGCCGCTCAAGGTCGGCCATGGTCGAGTCCCTGTTCCGCAATCATCTCCAGGTCCGCCCGCAGCGCGCGTCCGGAGGTGGTCAGATAGTCGCCGACCATCAGGCTGTCGGCCCCGGCCCGGAAGACCAGCGGCTGGAGCTGTCCCAGAGCGCCCGCGCGCCCCCCGGCGATGATCAGCTCCCGGCCCGGCAGCACCAGCCGGAACATCGCGATGATCCGCAGGCACTCCGCCGGATCGAGCACGGGCTGGCGCTCCAGGGGCGTGCCCGGGATCGGATCCAGGAAGTTGAGCGGGATGCCGTCGACTCCCAGCGCCCGGAGTTCCAGCGCCAGCCGTACCCGGTCGGCCGGGCCCTCTCCCAGCCCGACGATCCCCCCGGAGCAGGTCCGCAGCCCCAGGGCTTTCGCCTGCCGGACCAGCTCGGCCCGCTCCTGCCAGGAATGGGTGGTGCAGACCTGGGGAAAGAACTCGCGGCTGGTTTCCAGGTTGTGATGGTAGCAGTCCAGCCCGGCCGCCCGCAGGCGCTCCAGAGCGCCCGGCGCGATCCTTCCCAGGCTGGCGCAGAGCCGGGCGGTGCGTGAGGCTGCCCGCAACTGCCGCAGCGCCTCTTCCAGGGTCCGCAGCTCCTGCTCCCCGCCTGGGGAATCGCCGCTGGTGACCAGGGAGAAATTATCCGCCCCGTGCCCCAGCGCCACCCGTCCGGCCTCGGCCATGCGTCCGGCCGCCATCAGGCCGTAGCGCGGAACGCCGGTGCGGTAACGGGCGCTCTGGGCGCAGAAGGCGCAGTCCTCGGAGCAGCCGCCGCTGCGGGCGTTGAGGATGAAGCACAGCCGCACCCGGCGGCCGAAGCGGTCGCGCCGCACCCGGTCGGCCAGCCCCAGCAGCTCCTCCAGGGGCAGCTCCCGGTCCTCCAGCACCTGCCGGGCCTCCTGCTCCACCAACCCATCCCCGTGCTCCAGTTGCCGCTCGAGGCGCTCGATCGTCAAGGACATCCGCATCCCTCCATCTGCCGGCCAGGGCCGGCCCACTCCCCTCGACCCGCCCTCCCCGGGAAAAGTGCCACAATATAACCGCTTGTCCTGATTTAGTAAACAGCGCTCCGGCTCCCGGCCAAGGACCAAAAGGATTGAATTAGCGCTCCGGTGGCGTTAAATTTCCTCGAACCGCAAATAGGTTTACCGGTATAAGCTAGCGCATCCGGCAACGCGCATGGGCGGCCACGAGGAAAGATCCCCGCAGCCGATCACGGAGGAAGGGAGCGGCGCATGATCATTCCGCAGGTATACGAAAAGACCCCGATGGGCGAGCGGGCGTTCGACATTTTCTCGCGCCTGTTGCAGGACCGGATCGTGCTGCTGTCGAACTACATCGACGACAACCTGGCCAACCTGATCATCGCCCAGCTGCTGTTCCTGGAGGCGGAGAATCCGGAGAAGGAGATCTTCCTCTATGTCAACGCCCCGGGCGGCGAGCTGACCGATGTGCTGGCGATCTACGACACGATGAATTTCATCCGCGCCGACATCTCCAGCATCTGCACCGGGATGGCCGGCGGGGCCGCGGCGCTGCTGCTGGCGGCCGGCGCTTCCGGCCGGCGGATGATCCTGCCCCACGCCCGGGTGCTGCTCTACCAGGTGTACGGCTGGGCGGAAGGGCCGGCGATCGATGTGTCGATCGCCGCCACCGAGGTGGAGCGCCAGCGCAAGGCGCTCAACGAGTTACTGGCCACTCACGCCGGGCACCCGCTGAAAAAGATCGAGAAAGACACCGAGCGGCATTTCTACCTCTCGGCCGAGGAAGCGATCGAATACGGGCTGGCCGATCAGTTGATCAAAAGCCGCGATCTGCCCCGGAGCCGGGACTGACCCCCCGCGACCCAAGTCACCGCAGCAAGGAACGAGTCTTGAAAGCTAAAGCCATCCTCCCTCTGCTCCCGGCGCTCGCGCCCGCGGCCCTGCTCGCCGTGCAACTCGCTACGCTCCTCGCTTCGCTCCTGGCCGCGGGCTGCGGCGGGAAACCACCGGATGACCACCTGGCCAGCGTGCGGATCGAGCAGATCCTGGTCAGGCCCAAACCCACCCCGGAAGCGCTGGAGCAGGCGGCCGGCCAGGCCGGGCAGTTGCTCCGGCAATTGCGGGACGGCGCCGATTTCGCCGAGCTGGCGCGGACGCACTCCACCCACGCCAGCGCCGCGCAGGGTGGCGAGCTGGTAGTGGCCGAGGGCTGGCTGCCCAAGCCGCTGGAGGACACGCTGTTCGCCCTGCCCGATTCCGGCCTGAGCGGGGTGATCCGCACCCCGGACGCGGCTTACATCATGCAGCGCCTCTCCGGCGAATACCTGCAGGTGCGGACCAGCCACATCCTGGTCAAGCCGGTGGAGGAGGTCAAGGGCGAGCCGAGCGAGCAGTCGCAGGAGAACGCCCATCGGAAGGCGCTGCAGCTCTACGAGCGCCTGCAGCAGGGCGAAAGCTTCTACGATCTGGCGCGGGAAAATTCGGACGACGAGGGGACGGCCGGCAACGGCGGGGATGTCGGCTGGACCAAGCGCAACGGCCTGGACCGTGACTACGAGGCGGTGGTGTTCAACCAGGAGCCGGGCCAGATCAGCCGGCCGTTCAAGACCCGTTTCGGCTGGCACATCGCCCGCACGGTGCAGAAACGGAACCTGAGCCTGAAGGTGCGGCTGATCGAGCTCAAGGCGCCGATCGGGCCCCAGGAGAACCGCAAGGCGGTGGAGGCCCTGCGCCAGGCGCGCGAGCTGGTTCGCCGCGGCAGCCCTTTCCCGGCGGTGGCCGAAAGCCTGGCCGACAACCCGGATGGGGTCTTCAAGTACAACGAGCCCTACGAGGTGCGCCGCAACATGCTGATCCCGTCCCTGGCCCAGGAGCTTTCGAAGCTGGACGAGGGGGATGTCTCGGGGATCATCGAGACCGATGACGGCGCCTATTTCGTGCGTCTGCTGAAAAAGGGCTGACCGCCCCTGATTACCGAAAGCGGAAGCCCCGGCCGGGATGGTCCCGGTCGGGGCTTTTGTGTCTCATCGCTCTTTTCGTATTCCGACCACAAACCACAGCATAACCAGCCCTCAGGGCGGGAAGCCCGCAACAGGTTTCCGCCCGTTATTTCGCGGCCGCCTGGGCATGCTCTGACTTCTAGATTTTTTGCCACTTTCTGCGGCCAGAAAGTGGCGCAAAGAGCCGTTGCGGCGCAAAACTCGCCCACCACACCCCAACCTCTGGCGCGGCGCCCGGGCATGACACCCCCCGGCGGCTGAGGCCGCCACCCCCCTCCAGGGGGGAGTAACCACACTACGCCCAACCGGTTGCGGCAACTCGACAGGTGCAGCCGGCACAGTCCCCCCTGGAGGGGGGTGGCCCTGACGCAGTCGGGGCCGGGGGGTGTCAGCTTTTCCGGCCGCCTCAACAATCCCCGGAGCCCATCGTAGGGGCGCGGCCTGCCGCGCCCGTGGGAGACGAGCGGGCCGGCAGTGCTGTTGATCCCCCTTAGCAAAGGGGGACACAGGGGGTTGTGTTTTTCCGGGCCGGCCCGGGGGCCGGCCCCTACCGGAGCTGCTGACCCAACCCCCCCTGTCGAGCCAATCCCACTTAGCGCCGATTTTGTTGGAACAGATAGGCATGCCTCGCCCCGGCCACTCCCGGGCGCTGTGAGCGAAAGCTGGTCATCCTCGGCTTACTTTCCGACACAAACAGCAACCAGCGAAAAGTTTTGGAAAGTGAGAGGGGGCCCGGGGAGGGAGAAAACTTTTTTCAAAAAGTTTTCTCCCTCCCCGGATCAGTTGACCCATAATTTTAGCCTTCAGCTCCCGCTCCAGTCGAGGGCCGGGCGGCGCTTGCCGCCGTTCTTTTTGCCCTCCAGGCGGGCCCGGCACTCGAACAGCTCATCGCGCAGCAGGGCGGCCCGTTCGAAGTCCAGCTCGCGGGCGGCCTCGCGCATCTCGTTCTCGATGATCTTGATCCGTTCCTCCAGGTCCAGCTCCCGGGCATAGCCGGTGCGGCCGCTGTCGGCGGTGCGGCGGATGTTCCATTCCGGCTCGCGCAGCCGTCGGTCGGCGACCGCCGTGGACAGCAGCACCTGCTCGGCGCTCTTGCGGATGGACTGCGGCTCGATCCCGTGGGCCTCGTTGTAGGCAAGCTGAACCCGTCGCCGGCGGTTGGTCTCTTCGATCGCCCGCTGCATCGAGGCGGTGATGGTGTCGGCGTACATCACCACCCGTCCGTGGAGATTGCGGGCGGCGCGGCCCATGGTCTGGATCAGCGAGCGCTCGCTGCGCAGGAACCCCTCCTTGTCGGCATCGAGGATCGCCACCAGCGAAACCTCGGGCAGGTCCAGCCCCTCACGCAGCAGGTTGATCCCCACCAGCACGTCGAACGTGCCCAGGCGCAGGTGGCGCAGGATCTCGATCCGCTCGATGGCATCGATGTCCGAGTGCAGGTAGCGCACCTTGACCCCGGCCTGGCCCAGGTACTCGGCCAGGTCCTCGGACATGCGCTTGGTGAGGGTGGTGACCAGCACCCGCTCGCCCGCGCGGGTGCGCTGGCGGATCTCCTCCAGCAGGTCATCGACCTGGTTCCGGATCGGGCGCACCAGCACCTCGGGATCGACCAGCCCGGTGGGCCGGATGATCTGCTCCACCACCTCGCCGCCGCATTTGGCCAGCTCGTAGTCGGCCGGAGTGGCGGAGACATAGACCACCTGGTGGACGATCTCCTCGAACTCGTGGAACTTCAGCGGCCGGTTGTCCAGGGCGCTGGGCAGGCGGAAGCCGTGCTCGACCAGGGTCGCCTTGCGGGAGAAATCCCCCTGGTACATCGCGCCGATCTGGGGGACCGAGACGTGGGATTCATCGATGATCAGCAGGAAATCCTTGGGGAAGAAGTCGAACAGGCAGTAGGGGCGCTCGCCCGGCTGTCTGCCGCCGAGGTGGCGGGAGTAGTTCTCGATCCCGCTGCAGTAGCCCATTTCGAGCATCATTTCCAGGTCGTAGTTGGTGCGGCTCTCCAGGCGCTGGGCTTCGAGCAGCTTGTTCTCGCGGCGCAGCTCGGCCAGGCGCTCCTTCAGCTCCAGGCGGATGCTCTCGGTCGCCAGCTCGAGCTGGGGACGGCTGATCACGAAGTGCTTGGCCGGGTAGATCGCCACGCTGTCCAGCGAGGCCAGCACCACTCCGCGCAGGGGGTCGATCCGGCTGATGCGCTCGACCTCATCGCCGAAGAGCTCGATCCGCAGCGCCTCCTCCTCGTAGGCCGGGAAGACCTCGATCACATCGCCGCGCACCCGGAACTTGCCGCGGGAGAACTCCAGGTCGTTGCGCTCGTAGTGGATGTCCACCAGCCGGCCCAGGATCTCCTTGCGGCCGATCTGCTGGCCGACCCGGACCGCGCAGAGCATGCGCTGGTAGTCCTCGGGCGAGCCCAGGCCATAGATCGCCGAGACCGAGGCCACCACGATCACATCCTGGCGCGACAGCAGCGAACTGGTGGCGGACAGCCGCATCCGGTCGATGTCGTCGTTGATCGAGCTGTCCTTCTCGATATAGGTGTCGGTGGCCGGCAGGTAGGCCTCCGGCTGGTAGTAGTCGTAGTAGCTGATGAAGTATTCCACGGCATTGTCGGGGAAAAAGCCCTTGAGCTCGCCGTAGAGCTGGGCGGCCAGGGTCTTGTTGTGGGAGATCACCAGGGCCGGCCGCCCGTGGCGGGCGATCAGGTGGGCCATGGTGAAAGTCTTGCCCGAGCCGGTGACCCCGAGCAGGCACTGGTGCGGCTTGCCCTCGCGCAGGCCGCGGTAGAGTTCCTCGATCGCCGCCGGCTGGTCGCCGGCCGGACTGTACGGTGCTTGCAGCTTGAAGGGGCTGATCTGCATGGCGGTGCTCTTTTCCTGTCCCAAAGTCCTTGCTTTTTGATCCCGGGCGGCCGATCTTTAGCCGGAAGACCGGTGTCTGCCCGGTCCCGGAGATGCCCCCGATGAAGCTCGCAATTTATACCCAGGGCCGCGATCTGCCCCGGCTGTTCCGGCTGCGCCGTCCGGCGCTGTCCGCGCTGCTGGCGGTCGGGCTGCTGGCGCTGCTGCTGTGGTCCGGCCTGGGGGCGATGGCCCTCGGCGGGCGGCTCCAGGCCCGGAGCCTGGGCCGGGAACGCCTGTCGGCCCGGCTGGAGCAGAGCCATCGCCAGGCGGCGGAACTGGAGCAGCGGCTGCGCCGGCCGCGGGAGAACCCGCAGCGGCCGGAACAGCAACCCGCGGCGCTGCTGGCGGAGCTCTCCCGCCGCCTTGACCCGGACACGCTGGCGGTGCTGCACCCGCTGCGACTGTCGGAAGCAGTCGCCCCGGCGGGCGGCTACGTGGTCCAACTGGCCGCGTTCCGCGAGCGGTCCCAGGCGGAAAGCCTGGTACAGCGGCTTTCCCGAGCCACCGCCCGCGCGGTGGAGGTGGAACTGGTCGAGCTGGCGGACGGGGCCTGGTACCGGGTGCGGTCCGCCGGCTTCGAAAGCCGGAATGCAGCCCGCGCCTGGGGCGAAGAGCTGGCCCGCCAGGGCCTGATCCAGGAGTACCGCCTCCAGCGCGCCGGGGTTCCGCTCGCGCCGGAGGAACGATAGCCACGGCTTAATTGTAGAGACCACGGCCGGCGAAGTCAACTGCCGGGACCGGCGGCTGACTTCAACCTTTTCGGAGTGGCCGGGATGGACGACGACGAACTGGAAAAACGGCTCGCGGCCCTGGAGCGACGCCAGCGGGAACAGGATCGCCGCCTCCGCGAGCTGGACGAGCGGGAGCGCCGGCTCCACAACCTGACCCTGCGCCTGGCCGCCACCGGGATGGCGGTCAGCGAGGCGCTGCAGCGCCACCGGCTGATCGACCCGGCCGAGTTCGAGCAGCGGGTGCAGGGCCATCTCCAGTCCCTGGACCGGGAAATCTCCCAGAAAAAAACCGCCCGCTACCTGGAAGACCTCTGGAAGGAACGCGGGGAACCGGAGCACTGAACCTGCCCTTGGTACCCCCCCAGCCGCCGTTGGTTGCCCCGCCCCGCAGTCCCGCCAGGCCTGGTCTGATAATGGCTTGCTGTCCGAGATCCTGCCTCGAACCAGCGAGAAGGTTTTGGAAGGTGGAAGGGGGGACCGGGGGGAACATCCCTCAATCTTTTGGCTTTGTCTTCAACTGAGATCACCGGAAGGAGCCCGACCCGATGCCCCGCCTCGCGACCGGCAAGCTGCCCCCCGCGCTGCTGCGCGAGCTGCTGGAGGGACTGCGCGAAGTGGACGAACATGGCCGGATGCGCCCGCTGCGCCGTTTCGCGCGGGATGAGCTGGCGCGGCTCTTCTGACACCAAATCCTCCGGGGAGAGGGCGGGAACCTTTTGAAAAAGGTTCCCGCCCTCTCCCCGAACCCCACTCCCACCCTCCCAAACTTTTTACTATTGGGCCAGGCAAGTCAGCCTAGACCATGCTCGGACCTGCTCCTGTCACCCGGTCCCGGCAAAGTCATCGGGACCATGTGCCGCAGTCGACCGGCCGGTCGCTATGGCTGATTCCTGCCAACCTGCGGCTCTCTCACCCGCAAAGCAAACTATCGAAAAAGTTTTGGAAAACAGGAGGGGGCCCGGGGGAGGGAGAAAACTTTTTTCAAAAAGTTTTCTCCCTCCCCCGAGTAGTTGTCAATCCTCCTCGGCCGAGGGGTAGGCGGCGATCAGCACCAGCACATCCCCGGCGGTGAAACGGTAGCCGGGGCCTTTGGCGCGGATCATCGCCCGCAGGGTCTTCATCACCGCCGCGGGGTAGAACTCCGGCGGCAGGCGGGTCAGCCAGCTCAGGATCAGCTCCGGGGACTCCCGCAGCATCCGCGGCCCGCAGATCGCCAGCACCAGCTTGCGCTGCATCGTCTCGCACAGGTGCGGCAGGTCGCGGTAGAGGTTGAGCAGCCCCACCTGGCGCTTGAAGTTCTGGATCAGCCGGGGGACTTTCTCCGGCTTGTCTTTCAGCGAGCGCAGGAACGGGCAGGCGGTGTCGAGATAGAATCCGATCAGCCGGTCCAGGTGGCGGCGGGGGGCCTCCAGCACCATCAGCTCGGAGCGGGCCAGCACCGCCGGGACCAGCTCCAGCAGGCCATCCTCGTCCAGCTCCCCCGGCTTGAGTCTGGAGAGCAGCTCGTAGCCCATCGCGCGCATGTCGGCGGTGCGGGCCAGCTCGCCCGTTTTGCGCGACAGCAGCCCGCGGTCCGAGCGCTCGCCGATCTGGCTGAAGAAGAACCGCAGCTCGAACAGCTCCTCGAACCGGGCCGAGCGCTTCATCAACTCATCCGCTTTCTTCATCACGGTCTTGCGGGCCCAGAGCTCCACCCCTTTGGGTTCCATGCTCCCCGCGACCTCTTTCAGCGCCAGCAGCACCCGGTCCTTCTCCTTCGACTGCTCCAATCTGGCCAGGGTGCGGGGCAGGCGCATCCCCAGCAGGCGGTAGAACGCCGCCAGCTCCCCCGGGTCACCCGGCTGCTCGGCCAGCACCAGCGCTCTTCGCAGGAACAGTTCCAGCGCGGGAGTAGCCATCAGCTCGCGCTCGAGGTACAGGTAGAGGGCATCCAGCTCGGCCAGGCTGCGGGCCTGTGGCGCCTGGCGCTCGGCCGCCGCGCGGAGCACTTCCAGCAGCAGGCGCAGGTCGGCCAGGGGCAGGTGGCCGGGGATTTCGAACGGCAGCAGGGCCAGCGCCCGGGCCGCCCACAGCTCCGGGTCCCGGCGCAACTCGGCCAGGGTGTGCTGGGAGACCTGGGGCAGGAGCTGCCGCACCCGCGGCGGCATCAACAGGGGCTGGTGGAGGGAGATCACCAGCTCGCGCAGGGCGCCGAGCAACCCCTGGCGGAAAGAGTCCTCCCGGCGGAAAGCCGTCAGCCGGTCGCGGTCCAACCGTCGCAGCAGGTGCAGGTTCAGCCGCTGGGAGCCGCCGGCGAGCAGGGCCAGCAACTCCTCCTTGCGGGGGCGCCGCTCGGGGGTCCGGCCCGCGGCGAGGTCCTCCAGCAGGCCCTCGACAATCAGCAGCAGGATCTCCCGGGAGGGCAGGGCCGGAGTTGCCGGCGGATCGGCCATCGCGACTCTCGCTTTCGGCAGCCGCCACTCACCCCGGCGGCATCTTCATAACAATTTGACAGCAAAGGCCGACTGTTCCGGGGGGAGGGCGGAAACCTTTTGAAAAAGGTTTTCCGCCCTCCCCCCGGCCCCCCTCCCACCTTCCCAAACTTTTTCGCTGGTAACAAGCCGGTCTCGAACGGCCATTCAGGCTCAGAGCAGGGACAGGTAGCGCTGCATCTCGTACTCGGAGACATGCTGGTGGTATCGTTTCCACTCGATCTTCTTGTTCTCGATCAGCTTCTCGAACAGGTCATCGCCCAGGGCGCGGCGCACCAGCTCGCTGGATTCCATCCGGCGGACAGCATCCAGCAGGTTGTCCGGCAGGCGCTCCAGCCCGCGGCGGGCGGCCTCGCGGGGATCGAGGATCGAGAGGTCCTCCTCGACCGCGGGCGGCACTCATAGCCGCGCTCGATCCCCTCCAGCCCGGCGGCGAGCATCGCCGCGAAGCGCCAGGTAGGGGTTGCAGGCGGGGTCCGGCGCCCGGAACTCGGCGCGCGCCGCCTCCTCGCGCTGGGGGTTGAAGCGCGGGACCCGGATCAGGTTGGCCCGGTTGCGCATCGCCCAGGAGAGGTAGGCCGGGCTCTCGTAGCCGGGGACCAGCCGCTTGTAGCGAGTTGACCCACTGGTTGGTGACCGCCACGAGCTCCGGGGCGTGCCGCAGCAGCCCGGCGATGAAAGCCTTGCCCACCGCCGAGAGCTGGTGCTCGTCCTTGCGGGTCGAAGAACAGGTTGCGCTCGCCATTGAACAGCGACTGGTGAATGTGCATGCCGCTGCCGTTCTCGCCGAGCGGCTTGGGCATGAAGGTGGCGTAGACCCCGTGGCTCATGGCGACCTCCTTGACCACCAGCCGGTAGGTCATGGTGTTGTCGGCCATGCGTCAGGGCGTCGTCGTAGCGCAGGTCGATCTCGTGCTGGCTGGGGGCGACCTCGTGGTGGCTGTACTCGACGGCGATGCCCATGCTCTCCAGGGTCAGCACGGTGTCGCGGCGCAGGTCGGTGGCGACGTCCAGCGGGGTGAGGTCGAAATAGCCGCCGTGGTCCAGCACCTCGGGCGGGATCGAGTTGCTCTTGAAGTAGAAGTACTCCAGCTCGGGCCCGACGTAGTAGGTGTAGCCCAGTCCGGTGGGCGCGCTGCAGGTTGCGCTTCGAGCACGTAGCGCGGGTCCGCCTGGTAGGGGCTGCCGTCCGGCTGGTGGATGTCGCAGAACATGCGGGCCACCGCCGCTCCATCCTGGCTGCGGGTGCGCCAGGGCAGGATGCAGAAGGTGCTCGGGGTCGGGCATCGCCACCATGTCGCTCTCATCGATGCGGGCGAAGCCCTCGATCGAGGAGCCGTCGAAGCCCTTGCCGTCGGCCAGGGCCTCCTCCAGTTCCTCGACCGTGATGGCGAAGCTCTTGAGGAAACCGAGGATGTCGGTGAACCACAGCCGGATGAACTTCACCCCGTGCTCGCGCGCCATGCGCATCACGTATTCTTTGCCGTTCTCATTCATCTTGCGCTCCCTGGTGCCTGGAGGGCTCCCCGCGGGAATCGCTCCCGGACGGGTCGAAGAAATAGTTGCGGACAAACTCCCGCGCCTCGTCGAACACGCTGCTGGGGCGGCCGCGGCTGTCGAGCTCGAGCACGATCAGCCCGCGGAAGGCGCTGCGCGCCAGCGCCAGGCGGAAGGCCACCCAGTCCACCGAGCCGACCCCGGGCACCAGGTGCAGGTCCAGGTGCGCGCCCCGGATGTTGTCGTTGAGATGGATCGAGAAGATCCGGTCGCCGAAACGTTCCAGCTCCTCGACCGGATCGCCGTGGTTGAAGATCACATGGCCGGTGTCCAGGCACAGGCCGAGGTTGTCCAGCCCGCTGCCGGCGACAAAGCGATGGAGCTCCTCCACCACCCGCCCGTAGCGCCGGGTGCGGTGGCCGGGCATATTCTCCACCGCCACCCGCAGCCCCTGTCGTCCGGCCTCCCCGGCGATCCGCGCCAGCGCATCCTCGGTGCGGCCGACAATCGCCCGGTAGTCGTCATCGCTGTCGTCCGTCCCGGCGATGAAGGGGTGGACCACCAGCAGCTCCGCCCCCAGCGCGGCCGCCTGGCCCAGCGAGCGCAGGACCAGCTCCTCCCAGGCCCGCATCTTCTCCACCGGCCCGGCGGAGGAGATCATCGTGAACGGCGCGTGCAGCGAGGTCACCCGCAGCCCCAGCTCCCGCGCTTTCCGCCCCACCTCCTGCGGGTCCTCCTGCGGATTGCGGGGGTCGAGGTGCTTGAGGTTGCCCCACAGCTCGACATTGCGGAAACCCCCGCGGGCGATCCGCTCCAGGGCCCGGGCCAGGGGATACTTGAGGAAGCTGGTGGTGCTGTAGACCAGCCGGTTGCCATCCGGCAGCTCATCCATCCACCCGCTCCGTTCGTGTTCCGCGCCACCGCTCATCCGGCGCCCTCCCCCGGCCGGCCCGCGCCGGTTTCCGCCTGGTACTCCCTGATCTTGCGTTCCCAGTCCACCAGGCGCAGCACCCGGGTGCGGTGGTGCACCAGGTCCTCGGCCAGCCGGCTCTCCCGCCCCGGCGGATAGCCCATCCGCCGGGCCAGGGAGACAAACTCCTGGCCGGCGCGGCCCGGCACCACCAGGTCGCGGGCATTGCCGCGCAGGATGCGCAGGGCGTTGATCAGCCTTCGCAGAAAGTCATGGGCCTCGCGCAGGCTCTCGTATTCCTCCCGGCCGAGGTAGCCTCCCTGGAACAGCGCCTTGAGGGCCTGGCGGGTGCCGGGCTCGCGCACCGCGGGATCGGCGGCGCCGTGGCGGACCACCAGGTGCTGGACGTGGTACTCGATGTCCACCAGCGCCCCGCGGGAAAACTTGGCGTTCCAGGTGCCGGGCTTGACGAACTCCTCGAGCTGGCGGCGGCGCAGCCGGGCCAGCTCCGGCATGTTGAGCGGCCGGCCGCTGTAGACAAAGCGGTCGCGCAGGGCCAGCACCCGTTCGCCCAGCTCGCGGTCCCCGGCGATGAAGCGCAGCCGCACCAGGCACTGGCGCTCGAAATCCCAGGCCGGGCCGCCCTCGCGGTAGTACTCATCGAGCTGGCCGAAAGCGCTGGAGAGCGGCCCCTGGTTGCCGTAGGGCCGGAAGCGCAGGTCCAGCTCGAAAATCCCCTGGTGCTTGACCCGGATGATCTGGATCAGCCGCTGCACCAGCTTCTCGAAGTACTCGCGGTTGTCGGTCGGCTCCGGGCCATCGGTGCGGCCCGGCCCGGAGTGCGCCAGCAGCAGCTCGATGTCCGAGGCGTAGCCCAGTTCGCGGCCGCCGGCCTTGCCCAGGGCGAAAGCGGCGAAACGGCAGGGCGAGCCATCCTCCAGCAAGGGCCGCCCATAGCGGGCCTGCAGCGCGCTATGGCAGATCCGGATCGCCTCCTCGATCACCACCTCGGCCAGGTCGGTCAGCTCGCGGCTGAACTCGGTGAACGAGTCGATCTTGTCCAGGATGTGCCGCATGTCGATCCGGAACATCTCGCGGTCCTTGAAGCGGTTGAGCCGCTCGGCCGCTTCCTCCCAGGAGGCGGCGCCCAGCAGCTCCATCTCGCACTCGGACCACATCTCGGCCTTGTCCTTGTAGCTGTCCAGCGCCCCCAGGTCGGCCAGCACCGGCACCAGGTTCTCGTACTGCAGGCGCAGGAAATCCTCCCACAGGAAATTGCTCATCCCGAACAGCCGGGCCAGGGCCTCCATCACCGGCTGCTCGGTCAGGTTCAGCAGCTTCCAGCCGCCCTCGACCTGCTGCTCGCGGTAGATGCGCTCCACCAGCTTGTCGAAATTGGAGAGGGCCATCGCCGGATCGGGGCTGCGCACCAGCAGGTGGCTGAACTGCTTGACCAGCGCCACCGTGAACTTGAGCTCGTCGATCCGCTCCGGCCGGACCAGCTTCTCGCCCTGGCTGCCGGTGATCAGCAGGCGGTCCTGGACCCTGCCCCGGGTGGTGCGGATCAGGATGCTGTGGATGTCCACCCGTCGCATCGCCAGGGCGTTGGTGAACAGGTAGAGGAAAGCCGGGGTGTCCTCGCCCTCGATGTCCATCGCGGTGTAGCGCGGGGAGAGGCTGTTGTCCACCTCGACCCGCACCGGGAGCAGGCGCTCGGTGAACTCCGCGCCGGAGCGGGCCAGGTACTCGACCACCAGCCGGCTGACCAGCGCGCGGGCCTCCTCGACCCGGCCCTCGCCCAGCAGCCCGGCCAGGTGGCCCAGCCGCCGTTCCAGGGCCTCCCGGTCCGGCTCCCCGGCCAGGGGGCGGACAGTGAAGCTGTCGACAATCTTCTTGCGGCGGCGGAAAGCCTCTTCCGCGCTCTCGGCCGGCGGCGCGGCCCTTCGCAGCGAACGGCGGCGGAAGTCGAAGCTGGTCCGGGGAGGGCGGGCCTGGTCCTGGTCATCGCTGCCGGCGTAGGTCCAGACCTCGCCGCGCTCGATGCTCAGGCCCTCGGCGGCCAGCAGCCCGGCGATCACCGAGAACAGCCCCGGCTGGTCGAAAGCCACCACGGTCAGTTCGAGCAGCCCCCGTCCCAGCTGGCGCTGCAGCACCCGGCAGGGCGCGCCATCGCCCAGCCCGGCGATCGCCCGGACATGCTCGGCCACCTGGCGGTCGTCGTGCCCCTCCAGGTACTGCTCGTCCATCCGCTCCAGGTGGTCCTCCACCAGGGCGCGGTCCACCCCGGCCAGGGCGGCGATGCTCTCCGCCCGCTCTTCCGGCCCTCCCGGGGCGTGCTGTTGCTCCCGGCGCTCTTCCAAGCGATGCTCCCGCGAAAGGATGCCTCCCGCTCCCCCGCTGCCCCGCCTCCCGCAGCTATTATAACCGGCGTCCGGGGCAACTCCAAACAAAAATCAGCAGCGAAGCCGCCGGACCCATGTCGTTGCGGGTTCCGGCGGCTTCGCCAGGCGCGGGACCGACCCTCGGGTCCGGCCCTTAGATGTCGTAGTAGAGGAAGAACTCGTACGGATGGGGCCGCAGGGCCATCGCCTTGACCTCGTTCTTCATCTTGTAGTCGATCCAGGTTTCGATCACGTCCTCGGTGAAGACGTCGCCCTTGAGCAGGAAATCGTGGTCCTTCCAGGGCCTCCAGCGCCAGCTCCAGGGAGCCCGGGGCTGTCTGGATCATTGGCCCTCCTCGGGCGGCAGGTCGTAGATGTTCTTGTCCAGCGGGTCGCCCGGGTCGATCTTGTTCTGGATCGCCGTCGATCCCGGCCATCAGGATCGCCGAGAAGGCCAGGTAGGGGTTGCAGGACGGGTCCGGGCGACGGAACTCGATGCGCTTGGCCTCTGGCCGAGTGGCTGTACATCGGGATGCGGATCGCGGCCGAGCGGTTGCGCTGGCTGTAGGCCAGGTTGACCGGCGCCTCGTAGCCCGGCACCAGGCGCTTGTAGCAGTTGGTGGTCGGGGCGGTGAAGGCCAGCAGCGCTCGCGGCGTGCTTGAGGAGCCCGCCGATGGAGTGCAGCGCCATCTCGCTCAGCCCGGCGTAGCCGTTGCCGGCGAACAGGTTCTTGCCGTCCTTCCAGAGCGAGACGTGCACGTGCATCCCCGAGCCGTTGTCGCCGTAAGAGCGGCTTGGGCATGAAGGTGACGGTCTTGCCATGTTCTTGCGCGCGGTGTTCTTGATGATGTACTTGTAGAGCAGCAGACGTTGTCGGCCATCTTGATCAGGTGGTCGAAGCGCATGTCGATCTCGGCCTGGCCGCCGGTGGCCACCTCGTGGTGCTGGGCCTCGACCGCGGATGCCGCACTCGATCAGCGTGCAGCATCATCTCGGTGCGCAGGTCCTGCATGCTGGTCGGTCGGCGGCACCGGGAAGTAGCCTTCCTTGTAGCGCGGCTTGTAGCCCAGGTTGGGCTGGTCTTCGTCCCGGCCGCTGTTCCAGACGCCCTCGTCGGAGTCGATGTAGTAGTAGCCGGAGTTGGAGGTCTGGTCGAAGCGGATGTCGTCGAAGATGAAGAACTCGGCCTCGGGCCCGAAATAGGCGGTGTCGGCCAATGCCGGTGGAGTGCAGGTACTCGCGCCTTGAGGGCGACGTTGCGCGGGTCGCGGCTGTAGCGCTCTCCGGTGATCGGATCGCATGATGTTGCAGATCAGCGACAGCGTCGTGATCTGCATGAAGGGGTCGATCCAGGCGGTGCCGGGATCGGGCATGAGCAGCATGTCGCTCTCGTTGATCGCCTGCCAGCCGCGGATGCGAGGAGCCGTCGAAGCCCAGGCCCTCCTCGAAGATGTCCTCGGTCGAGCTCGCTCACCGGGACCGAGAAATGCTGCCACAGGCCGGGAAAGTCCATGAAGCGGAGGTCCACCACCTTGACATCTTCTTTCTTCGCCAGCTCGAGCACTTCCTTCGGACTCACGACAGCCTCCTGGTGATGTAGTGAAAAAGCCCGGCCCCGCCGCTCCGTGAGGAGCAGTCCCCGCGCGGCCGGTTGAACAAGCTCGCATGATCTAAATTAAATATGGAAATGTTTCAGGAAGATTACGGAGAGATTAAAAACCGATTAACAATTCCGACCTCAGCCGGCAAAGCGATAGCCGACCCCGCGGACAGTCTGGATGAAGAGCTTGCCCCCGGTCTCGATCTTGGCCCGGATGCGGCGGACATGGACATCCACTGTCCGCGGGCCGCCGTAGTAGTCCTCGCCCCAGACCCGGGTCAGCAGCTCGCGGCGGGTGTGGACCCGGTTGCGGTGGCTCACCAGGTAACGCAGCAGCTCGTACTCCTTGAAGGTCAGGTCGATCAGCTCCCCGCCCACCGCGACCTCGTAGGTGGAGAGGTTGATCGTCAGCTCCCCGGATTGGATCTCGCCCCCCTGGTCGGCCTGCTGGTTGCGCCAGGTGAGCATCCGGATGCGCGCCTCCAGCTCCCCCCGGCCGAACGGCAGCAGCAGGATGTCATCCGCCAGCCGGCAGTAGTCGAAATCCGCCAGGGCCCGCTCCTCGGTCACCACCAGGCGCGGGATGTCCGCCAGCAGCTCGTCCCGCCGCAACGCCTGCGCCAGGCGCTCCAGCCTGCCGCCCCAGCTCGCGGCCAGCACGAACAGCTCCACCCGCTCCACCGGTCCCGGATCCTGGTCGGCGGGGCTCGGGAACAGCACCTGGGCGCCCAGCTCCTCCAGCCGCGGGCGGAGCTCCTCGCCCATCCGGCGGTCCTCGGCCGGGGTGAGCAGCATGATCCGGATCATCTTCGCTCCGCCGGCCGCGCTGGGGGCCGGTCCTGCTGGTGGCGTTCGACGGGATGAGTGCGGAAGACAAGACCGTAATTTAAGCATCCGGCCGCGCAAACGCAAATCCGCTCTCGCCTCCGCCCCCTGACGGCCTGATCCCAACGACAAATGCTATTCCGGGGAGAGGGCGGAAACCTTTTGAAAAAGGTTCTCCGCCCTCTCCCCGGACCCCTCTTCCACCTTCCCAAACTTTTTACACTGTTCAACCCTGTTCGATCGGCCGTGGAGGTATTGCCTTCAAGGCCTTCGCGGCCGCAACCCGCCTGCGGATCGGCCTCAATCGAGCTCCCCCAGCGCCCGCTCGAACTCCCGCAGGGCGGCCTCATCGTAGAGGCAGAAGATCACTTCCTCCAGCGAGTGCTCCCCCCGGCGCAGGTAGTCGGCCGCCGCGGCGAGGATCACCCCGGCCGCCCGGGGCAGCGGAAAGCCGTAGATCCCGGTGCTGACCGCCGGCAGGGCGAGCGAGCGGAAGCCGTGCCGGTCGGCGATCCGCAGGCTGGCGCGGATGGCCTCGGCCAGCTTGCGGTCCTCCTGGCCCTCGCCCCAGCGCGGGCCGACAGCGTGGATCACGTGCCCGGCCGGCAGCTCGCCCGCTCCGGTAAGCACCGCGGTCCCCACCGGGGCGCCGCCCAGCCGGTCGCACTCGCGCTGGATCGAGTCCCCGCCCCGGCGGCGGATCGCCCCGGCCACCCCGCCGCCGAGCTGAAGCGCGCTGTTGGCGGCGTTGACAATCGCATCCACCGCCAGCCCGGTGAGGTCCCCCTGCGTGAGGCGCAGCCTGGTCCCGCCGATCTGCTTCTCCATCGTCCCTCCTTTCCCCCTCCGACTTCAATATATCCGCGGCCCGCCCCGGCTGTCAAAAGCCTCCCGCGGCCACCGTGATCTTGCTTTTTTCCTGCGGCGGGCTTATCTTCCCGCAGAATCGGGAACATCACCTTTACCATGGAGTTAGTTCCGGGTGAGAATGACCCTGCCGCTCAGGCTGGCCCTGCTGCTGATCCTCCTGCCCGCCGCTCTCGGCGCCTTCCAGCCGGTGGCCTCGCGCATGACCGAGCGCCTGCGCCAGACGCTGCTCCACGGCGACAGCACCGCGACGGTGGAGGCGATCATCTACCTGCGGGACGAGCTGGACCTGGACGCCCTGCGCCAGGGGACGCAGCTCTCCTCCGCCGGACGCAAGGCCCGCCACGCCGGCGTGGTCACCGCCCTGCAGGCGGTCTCGCAACAGAGCCAGGCCGGGCTCATCGCCCTGCTGGAGACCGCGGCGCAGAGCGGGGAGGTCCGCTCCTGGCGCAGCTTCTGGATCAACAACTGCCTGGCGGTCACCGCCCGCCCGGGCTTCCTGGCCCGCCTCTCCGAGCGCGAAGAGATCGAGTGGATGACCCACGACCGCAGCTACGGCCTGCCGGTCGAGCCCGCCGCCCAGACCCGTCCCGCCGACTATCTGCACCCGGACTCCCTGCGCAAGTACTCCTGGCCGATCCGCGCCCTGGGGCTGGAGCAGCTCTGGAACGCCGGACTGACCGGCAAGGGCACCCTGATCTGCGTGATCGGCGCCGGGATCGACGGCCGGCACTCGCTGCTGGCCCCCAAGTGGCGCGGCAACAATGGCGGCACCGCCGCCGCGAGCTGGTTCGACCCGATCGACGGCAGCAGCTTCCCATTCGATGACGAGCCCAACGGGCCCTCGCACGAAACCGGGGTCACCGGGATCATCCTCGCCGGGGAGCGCTCGCTGGGAGTCGCCTACGAGGCCCAGTGGATCGGCGCCAAGATCTTCGACAACCAGAACCTGACCGATGACGGCGCCAGCAGCACCAAGGACAGCTACATGATCGCCGCTTTCCAGTGGGCGGCCGACCCGGACGGCAACCCGGAAACTGTCGCCGATGTCCCGGATGTGATCAACAACTCCTGGGGCACCCTCGGCGAGTTCCAGGAGGACATCTGCCGCCCGACCCTCTGGCGGATGCTCGACCGGATCGAGGCCGCGGGGACGGTGGTGGTGTTCAGCGCCGGCAACGAGGGGCCCGACCCCTGGACCGTCGGCTCCCCGGCCAGCCGGGCGCTCTCGCCCTACAATGCGTTCGCGGTCGGCTCGGTCGACCAGTTCGGTCGCCTCTCGGCGTTCTCCAGCCGCGGTCCCAGCGCCTGCGACTCCACCAGCATCAAGCCCAACCTCTGCGCCCCCGGCGAGGAAGTGGTCACCATCCGCGCCTCGAACTACAGTTTCCCGCTGAGCGTCACCAGCGGCACCAGTTTCGCCGCCCCCTACATCTCCGGGCTGGCGGCGCTGGTCCGTCAGGCCGACCCCACCCTCGGCGCCGAGGAGGTCAAGCGCCTGCTGGTGGAGACCGCTTTCGATGCCGGGCTCCCCGGCCCGGATTTCGGCTACGGCTACGGGGTGGTCGATCCCGCGACCCTGCTGTCCCGCCTCGAGACTCCCGACCAGCCGCGGCTCTACTCCAAGCACCTGCGGATCGAGGACAATCATGCCGGGGGCAACGGCAACGGCTACATCGAGCAGGGGGAGCTGATCCACCTGCTGGTGCCGGTCTACAACTCCGGCGCCCCGGCCGAGGGCATCTCGGCGGTGCTGCGCAGCTCCAGCCCGGAGGTGGAGCTGATCGACTCCACCGCCTGGTATGGCGACCTGCCCCGCTATGACGGCCACGACAGCGGCAGCGACCACCTGGTGTTCCGGGTGCGGCCCGAGGCTCCCTCCGGCAGCCAGGCGATCTTCTACCTGGCGCTGTTCGGCGCGGATGGCGCGCTGGTGCAGACGATCCAGGCGCCGGTGACCATCGCCCCGGCGGTGGAGGGAGTGGCGGTCCACACTGCCGGCAGCTTCGACCTGACGATCACCAACTACGGGCTGTTCGGCGCGCGGGCCGCCGGTCTGGCCGGCGAGGGCCTGCGTTTCCCCCGCAATGCGCCCTACACCATCCTCCACCGCGGGGGACTGGTGCTGGGGACCAGCTCGCTCAAGGTCTCGGATGCGATCCGCGAGATGGATTTCGCCCCGGCCCCCGGCGGGCCGATCCGTCTGATCGAGAACGGCGGGCGGGCGGACCAGGAGGGCCTGGCCTTCCTGCGCGAGAAAAGCGAGGGGGCGCTCAACGCGATCGGGGTGCGGCTGCGCCAGAGCACCCTGGCCTGGAAGGACTCGCCCAACGACGATTTCGTGATCTTCGAGTACAGCGTGCACAACCCTCACCCGGCGGCGATCCGCAACCTCTACCTCGGGCTCTATGCCGACTGGGACATCCCGGACTCGCTGCCCAGCCGCGACGCGGTCGGCTTCGACCAGGCCCTCCAGCTCGGCTACGTCTGGAATCCCCAGCAGCCGCAGCTCGGCTACGGCGGGCTGGTCCCGGTCACCGATCACCGGGTGAGCGGCCATCGCGCGGTCAGCAACTGGCGCTTCATCCATCAAGGCTACACCGATGCCGCGGCGTTCAGCTTCCTTTCCGGGGGCTTGAGCCAGGCCGCTTCCGACTCGCTGGACGACTGGTCGCAACTGCTGGCCTCCGGGCCGCACGCGATCGAGCCCGGGGACTCGCTGGTGGTGGCCTGGGCGCTGGTGACGGGCGAAAGCCTGGATGACCTGCAGGCCAATGCCCGGGCCGCCCGGGAAAAATACCGCGGCTCGCTGGCCCTGGCCGCGAGCGGCGCGGGGCAGTCCAGCGGGACCCGTCTGCCCCGGGAGTTCGAGCTGGGCCAGAACCGGCCCAACCCGTTCAACCCCTCGACCACGATCGACTATCGCCTGCCCGCGGGGACCGAGGCCATGCCGGTGCGCCTGACAGTCTACGACCTGCGCGGCCGGGAGGTGATCCGGCTGGTGGAGGCGACTCAGGCCGGCGGCTTCTATTCGGTCCAATGGGATGGCAGTGACCGCGAGGGCCGCCGGGTTGCCAGCGGGGTTTACTTCTACCGGCTGGAGGCCGGGGGCCGGAGCACGGTGCGCAAAATGGTGATCCTCAAATGAAAAACTTCCGCCGACAGCTCCTGCGCCTGGCCGCCCTGGCGCTCCCGCTCCTGGCCGCCTGCGGGGATGACAATGGTCCGGCCGGTCCCGGCGGCAACGCCGTGGTGGAGAACGCATTCCCGCTGGCCCTGGGCGACCGCTGGACCTACCTGCTCGAGCAGAGCGTGTTCATCATCGATGGCGAAGCGTTGCCGGACTCGACCCGGATCAGCGCCAACGGGCTGCAGACGGTCGAGGCCACCCGCACCGAGGTGGCCGGCGGCGAGGAAGCGATCGGGCTGCGCTACGACCACATCATGGGCCAGCTCTTCCTGACCGGGGCCGACACCACGGTGGAGATCCACTACCTGGCCCGGCGCGGGGACAAGGTGCTGCTGAAAGCGATCGAGGGGGTCTACGGCACGGGCGGGTTCATCCCGTTCTCGCTGGAGGGCCAGAGCGCCCGCGACCGGCTCTGGACCAGGGTGCGGATCGATGGCCAGGAGCGTTTCATCACCCTGCACCAGCTGGCGCGGCGGCTGCTGGTCGGGCCGAGCCCCATCCTCGCTTCCGGGACCGCTCTGTCCAGCGATGGGCTCCAGAACCGGGATGACGTGTTCTTTTACGAATGGGATTATGTCTACAGCCAGCAGCGGCTCTACCAGGGGCTGGGCTGGACCTCGGCCGAGGCGGCCGGGGCGGGCGGAATGGAGGTCAAGCACCAGGTGACCGCGATCCTGCCCTCGCTCTCCGGCTACGAGGGCCCGATCGCCGAGGTGCGGGAGACCAATTCGCTGATCGAGCAGACCGGCAGCGTGCAGACAGTCTACCGCTACTACTATAAGGGCGGGGTGGGGATGATCCAGGCCGAGTATTTCGAGCCCGATATCGATGTCTACGGCCCGGACTCGCTGGGGATCTTCAGCTACTACGGCACCGGCACCTGGGAGGTTAAGAAGCGGCTGCTCGACCACCAGCTTTCCGGCGTCCGCTAGGCAGCGTATTGAACTATTTCGCCATCAGGCCCGGAGCGGAGCGACGCGGCCTGTTGCCACCCTCAAATGCCGATCCGTGCGGCTTTGAAGTCCACCTTAACAAAGGGGGAAACAGGGGGTTGTGAAGCAGTAAAATCCCCCTTAGAGGGTGTTATGAACTCTGGGTCGGGGATTAGGCTGTGCGGCCGGCAAAGGCACACACCCCGGCCCGCCTGCGGCGGGCCACCCCTCTCGAGAGGGGATCGAAACCGCTATCGCTCAAGCGCTTAGCTCAAAACTCCGGCCGAAGCCGGACCAAATCCCCCTTAGAAAAGGGGGACACCGGGGGTTGTGCAGCAGTAAAATCCCCCTTAGAAAAGGGGGACACAGGGGGTTGTGTTTTTCAAGTATTTTTCCACCCGCTTCCTAGTCCGTCCCGATCCGCCGCCACTCTTTCACATGATCCAGCCCCAGCGCCACCCCCAGCACTTCCCCCTCGATCAATCGGTCGGATTCCCGCTGAAAAGTGAGGCTCGCTTCACCCAGCGGCGGCAGCAGGCTCTCCCCACGGTCCTCCAAGGCGATCCGGCCGGCAGCGGTCACCAGCTTCAGCTCCCCGACCCGGCAGCCCGGCCCCAGCTCCTCGGTGGCGCGCAAGGTCGCGAACAGGTAGTGGCGGTTCACCCGGCGCTCCAGCCTGCTGCGCCCGCTGCCGATCTCGGGCTGGGAGGTGAGGCTCACCGGCCCCTCTTCCGGCTCGCGCCGCTCGGTCGCCGCGGTGGCGTACTCCCCCTTCAGGCTCAGCTCGGCCACCAGCCGGCCCTCGCGGTCATATCCCCCGAACACTTGCACCGGCTCGAACCGGCGGTAGCGGCCACGCTCGGCGCACTCCACCCGGAAATCGGCGGCGGGATGGGTCGGGAACGGCCCGGAGCGCTCGCGGGTCATCCCCTGCAACTGGCCGCCGTACTGCAGCTTGCGCAGCACCGCCCGGTAGAGCCCCAGGTCCAGGCCGTGGTGGGCCAGGTAGGCCGCGGCGGTCGCATCCGCCTCCTGCTCCGACTCCAGGCTGTGGCCTGAGGCCACCAGCCGCGCGGCGAACAGGGCCATCGCCTCGAGCCCCAACAGGGCCATTTCCTCGGAGGCGCGGTCCGGGACCGCTCCGGCCGCCGCCAGCCCGGCGGCCAGTCCCGCCAGGGCCGCGAAGCGCTGGGTCTGCAGCATCCGGCGATAGTCGCGCAGGCCGTGGCGGCGCTCGATGTGGGCGATCTCGTGGGCCAGCACCGCCTCCAGCTCCTCCTCGCGCTCCAGGGCCTGGAGCAGCCCGCTGGTGGCGACGAGCCTTCCCCCCGGGATCGCCCAGGCCTGGAGCTCCCGCGAGGGGACCACCCCGAAGAAATACTCGTAGCCCCGCAATGGCCAGGGCCAGCGCTCCAGCACCCGTCGTCCGGCCCGCGCCAGCCTGCCCCGCCCGGCGGCCACCCCACCCTCGCCGCCGGACAGCAGGAAATCGCCGCCGGCCTGGTTCGCCACCTGGCGTCCCAGCTCCAGCTCCAACTCGTAATCACTGTCCGGGGAAAGCCGGCGGAAGCAGAGCGGGCAGCGCTCCGTGTAGTCGGCGGCGAGGGCTTGCTGCTCGGTCGAGAAGCTCTCCCGCAACGAGTCGGCCGGGAGGTGATTGGCGCCGAGGTAATGCAGGCGACGGCTGGAGCGATCTCCCACCACCAGCGGCGGAGTTGCCAGCCCCTCCCCGACCAGCGCCAGGCGCAGCAGCTCCCGCAGCTCGGCGGCGGAAGGTTGCGTGCCCGGCGGCCAGCACAGGGCCAGCTCGCCCCGCCCGATCCGGCGGTGCTCCAGCTCCAGCACCACCCGCCCGGCGCGCCGCTCCCACCTCACCCGGGCGAGGGTTACCCGCGCCGGCCCGGTCAGCCGCAGCAAGTCCGACTCCCCCCGCAGCAGCCACACCTCCGGCCGGGCCTGGGGACTGTAAACCACCGGCGAGGGATTGAAGGGGGGCAGCAACTGCAGCTCGCGCCCCGCCAGTGAGTCGAGGAACGCGGCGGAGTCATCCGCGGCAGGGGCGAAAGCGGGCAGGATCAGAGCGAGGATCAGGGTAAGCAGCCGGCGACGCATCGGGGGCCGCCTCCTGTCGCTGGGGGGGAGCCGGGTCCCCGGGCGGGGGTCAGCCCCCCGCCCCCCCGGGCATGTCATCAGCGCTTGTAGCCGATCTTGCGCAGGAACTCCCGCCGCACCCGCTGGTGAGCTTCATCCTCCACCCCGGCCGGCGGCTCGCCATCGATCACCCCCAGCACCCCCCGACCCTGGCCGGTCTCGGCGACAATCACCTCCAACGGATTGGCGGTGGCGCAGAACACCCGGCAGACCTCCTGGCAGTCTTTCACCGCGTTCAGCACGTTGATCGGGAACCCGCCGCGCAGGAAGATCACGAACACGTGGCCGGCGCCGATGTTGCGCGCGCTCTCCACCGCGGCCTCGATCAGCTCCCGCTCGTTGCCATCCCAGCGCACCAGCCGATCGCCGCTGGCCTCGCAGAAAGCCACCCCGAACTTGAGTCCCATCGCACCGGTGACCAGCGCCTCGTAAAGATCCTCGATGGTCTTGATGAAATGGCTCTGGCCGATGATCACGTTGGTCTCGGCCGGAAGCTCGATCCGGACTGCCTTGAGTTCCATCTGCCACCTCCCGGTTGGGCGTTCAGCCGGCTCCGCCGCTGGGGACTTCCGGCCTGGCGCCGGTCCGGCCACGGCCGCGCCGCTGGTGACGGTGGTGGGTGCGGATGTAGCGCAGCCCGATCACGCTGTAGCTCACCAGGGAGGCCAGGATCAGGGCCAGCACCACAAACTCGGTGATCCGGATCGGCGTCCGGTCGAAACGCAGGGTGTAGAGGGCGATCAAGAGGGCCATGCTGAAGGAGTAGAGCTTGCCCCAGACATTGGAGGGAAAGACGATCTTGTAGCGGCGGATCAGCAGGGCGCTCCCGGCCAGGATGTACAGGTCGCGGAACAGGGCCACGGCCAGCAGCCAGACCGGAAAGCCGCGCAGGATGATCAGAAACAACGCCACCGCGCCGATGCAGAGCTTGTCCGCCAGGGGGTCGATGATCCGCCCGAAGCTGGAGATGGTCCCCCGCAACCGGGCGATCCAGCCATCGAGGATGTCGGTCAGGGCCGCGGCCAGCATCAGGGCGATCGCCCACAGGTCGCCCTGCTCGGTCTGCTGGAACAGGCTCAGGTAGATGAAGGGCAGCAGCAGCAACCGCAGGCCGGACAAGAAATTGGACAGGGTCCAGACATTGAGTTCCCTGATCCGGGTGTACGGCACCGGCGGCCTGCTCCTGTGCTCCCCTCGTGGCGCCACGACCTCACTCCTTGCCGGTGTTTTCCAGCATCCTCCGGGCAAATTCCAGCGATTCGCGGCTCTCGGTGTCGCCGGCCAGCATCCGGGCGATCTCGCGGGGGCGCTCCCCGGAGTCCAGCCGGCGCACCACGGTGCGGCTGCGGCCATCCCCCTCGAACTTCTCCACCACCAGATGCAGGTCGGCCTGGCTGGCGATCTGGGCCAGGTGAGTGATCACCAGCACCTGGTGCCGCCCGGCGATCTGGCTCAGGTAGAGGCCGACCATCCCGCCCACCCGGCCGCCGATCCCGGCATCGACCTCGTCGAAGATCATGGTCGCGGGGGTTCCACCTCGGCCAGGGCGCTCTTGAGGGCCAGCATCACCCGGGAGAGCTCGCCGCCGGAGGCCACTTCCGCCAGGGGATGCAGCGGCACTCCCTGGTTGGTCGAAAGTAAAAAGGTAACCCGGTCCGCGCCGGTGGTCAAGTAGTCGGGCCGGCCATCTTTCCCGGCCAGGGCCGCGAACTCCACGCCGAAGCGGCCTCCCGGCATCGCCAGGTCGGTCAGCCGGGGGGTGACCTCCCGCTCCAGGCGGGCCGCGGCCTCCCGGCGGGCGGCGGTCAGCTCCGCCGCCTCCAGCGCCAGCTGGCGGGAGAGTTCCTCCCGCTCCCGGGCCAGGCCGGTCAGGTCGCTCTGCTCCCGGCGGGTGCGCTCCAGCTCCGCGGCCAGGCTTTCCCGCCGGGCCAGCACGTCCGCCAGGGCGGGGCCGTATTTCTTTTTCAGATTATAAAGCTCCTGGCGGCGGGCCCGCAACTCCTCCAGCCGCTCCGGGTCGAGCTCGACCCGATCGGCGGTCCGGCGCAGGGTGCGGCCGACCTCCTCCAGAGTGAACCGGGCCTCATCGAACTGCTCCAGCAAGGGCCGGGCCTGGGCCATCAGCCCCGCCAGCGCCTCGAACTCGCGCCGCAGCATCCCCAGCAGGGCGGTCACCGGGAGGGCCTCGCCCTCGTCCTCCTCCAGCGCGGCCAGCAGGCGCGCGGCGGTCTCGCGGATCCCCTCGGCGTTCTCCAGCAACTGCAACTCCTCCTCCAGCCGCTGCTCCTCGTCCGGCCCGCTGATCCCGGCCCGGTCGATCTCCTGGAGCTGGAACTCCATCAGCTCGCGCTCGCGCTTTCGGCGTTCGGCCGAGGCTTCCAGCTCGGCCAGGCGCGCGGCGACCGCCTTGCAGCGGGCCAGCAGCCCGGCGAACCGCTCGCGCTGCGGCTGGAGGTGGCCGAAAGCATCCAGCAGCTCGAGCTGGTGGGAACCCCGGACCAGCAACTGGTGCTCCTGCTGGCCGTGGACCTGGATCAGCGCCTCGCCCAGGCGCCGCAGCATCGCCAGGTTGGCCATCGCGCCGCCGATGAAGCAGCGGCTGCGGCCGGCGGCGGAAATCTCGCGGCGGAGCACCAGCTCGCCCTCCTCCAGCGCGTCGGGCAGGGCCTCCTCCCGTCGCAGGCGCTCCAGCACGGCGGGCGGGAGCAGGAACAGCCCCTCGATCACCGCCTTCTCCGCCCCGACCCGCACCAGGCGCTCCGAGCTCTCCCCGCCCAGCAGCAGCTCCACCGCCCCCAGCAGCAGGGACTTGCCGGCTCCGGTCTCGCCGGAGACCACGTTCAGACGCTCGCCGAACTCGATCTCCGCCCGCTCGAACAGCACGTAATCCTTGACCCGCAGGGCCTGGAGCATAGCAGCGCTACTTTCTCTCTCTTTCCCACCATTTGAGCTTGCTGCGCAGACGGAAGAAGAACGAGCCCTCGAACGGCCGGACCAGCCGGGTGACATGCTCGGCCCGGGTAATCAGCACCCGGTCATCCTCGCCGATGCTGCGGTTGTTCTGGCCATCCACCGTCAGGATCACATCCTGGTGCCGGGAGCGCTCGCTGAGCACGATCGGGATCTCCGCCGGCACCACCAGCGGCCGCACCGCCAGGGTGTGGGGACAGATCGGGGTGATCGCCATGGCGTTCATCAGGGGGTAGAGGATCGGCCCGCCCGCGGAGAGGGAATAGGCGGTGGAGCCGGTGGGAGTGGTGACGATCACTCCATCGCAGGGGAACATCCCGACATGGTCGTCATCGGCCCGGACATCGATCACGATCGGGCGGGCCAGAGCGCCCTTGTGCAGCACGAACTCGTTGAGGGCGAAAAACCGCTCCCCCTCGCCCTCGGGCCCGAGCACCACGGCCTTGAGGTTCATCCGCTCCTCGACCTCGTAGTCGCCGGCCAGGATGCGGTCGAAGTGGCGGGGGAACTCGGCCAGGTTGCTGGTGGTGAGGAAGCCGAAATTGCCGAGGTTGACCGCGAAGATCGGCACCTCGGAGCTGCCGGCCAGCCGCGCCGCGGCCAGCACGGTGCCATCGCCGCCCAGGGCGAAGATCATCGAGATTTCGGGCGGGAGCGCGCCCTCGGGTGGGAGCGAGGGCAGCGCGCGGCCTCCGGCCAGTCCCTGCAGCCCCTCATCGATCCAGACCCCCAGCCCCCGGCCCAGCAGGTAGTCCAGGCAACGGCCGAGCTGGAGCTCGATCTCCGGGTGGAAGCGGTTAGCCCTTAACGCTATGTTCATTGACCCGCTCGTGGACCGCCTGCTTGACGAAAGAGTGGATCCCGGCCGGGGAAAGTCCCAGGCGTTCGAGCAGCACTTGGCGCTTGGCTTGCCGGAGAAAGACGTCCGGCACCCCGAGGTGCAGGATCCTCGGCTGCGGCCCATCCACCGCCCGGGCGGCGGCGTGGAGCGCCACCTGCGAGCCGAATCCCCCGCACAGCACGTTCTCCTCGATCGTCACCACCAGCTCGCACTGGTCCAGGATCCGGTCGAGCAGCACGCGGTCCAGGGGCTTGACGAAGCGGCAGTTGACCACCGCGGTCCGCAGGCCATCCTGCTCCAGCAGCTTGCGCCGCCCGGAGCGCGGGGTAGACCATCGAGCCGATGGCCAGCAGCGCCACATCCCGGCCCTCCTCCAGCTGTTCCCAGGAGCCGATCGGCAGCTCGCGGAAACGCAGCGAGCGCAGCAGGCCCTGGCCGCCGCCGCGCGGATAACGGATGCTGAACGGGGCCTCCTCCTGCAGGAAAGCGGTGTAGAGCAGGCCCGCAGCTCGTCGCCGTCCTTGGGCGCGGTGACCATCATCCCCGGGACCGCGCGCATGTAGCGAGGTCGAACACGCCGTTGTGGGTCGGCCCGTCCTCGCCCACCAGCCCGGCGCGGTCCATGGCGAACACCACCGGCAGGTGCTGCACGGCGACGTCGTGGACGAGTTGTCGAACGCCCGCTGGAGGAACGGTGCTGTAGATCGCGACCACGGGCCGGACCCCTGGCTGGCCAGCCCCGCGGCGAAGGTGACCGCGTGGCCCTCGGCGATCCCGACGTCGAAGAAGCGCTCGGGGAACTCCTGCTGGAACGCGGTCAGCCCGGTGCCGTCCGGCATCGCGGCGGTGATCGCCACGACCGCGGGATGCTCCTCGGCCAGCTCCGCGCAGGCCTCGCCGAAGAGCTCGGTGCAGGTGGGCAGGCGCGGCTTGGCCGCGGCCTCGCCGGTGGCGGATCGAAGGCCGGCGAGCCCGTGCAACTTCTTCGGGTTCGTTCTCGGCGAACTCGAAGCCCTTGCCCTTGTGGTCATCACGTGGAGCAGCACCGGCCCGTGCATGCGCCCGGACCGAGCGCAGCGAGCGGGTCAGCTCGCGCAGGTCGTGGCCGTCGATCGGGCCGAAGTAGCGGAAGCCCAGCTCCTCGAACAGCATCCCCGGGACAATGAGGTTCTTGAGCGCTCTCCTCGGCGTTCTTGGCGAAAGCGCACCTGCTCCTCGCCGACCGGCAGCTCGCCGGTGAGGTCTCCCAGATGTCTTCTCTTGAGCCTGTTGTAGCGCGGATCGACGGATGCAGCCCAGTGAGGTACTTGCGAGAGCGCGCCGACGTTGGGCGAGATCGACATCTCGTTGTCGTTGAGGATCACGAGCAGCTCGCGGCTCGAGTGCGCCGGCGTTGTTCAGGCCCTCGTAGGCCAGGCCGCCGGTCAGGGCGCCGTCGCCGATCACCGCCACGACCTGGTAGTCCTCGCCCTGCAGGTCGCGCGCGGTGGCGAATCCGAGCGCCGCGGAGATCGAGGTGCTGGCATGGCCGGTGCCGAAGGCGTCGTGCTCGCTCTCGTGCCGGTTGGGGAAGCCGCAGATCCCGTCCTCCTGGCGCAGGCGTGCGGAAGCCGCTCGCTGGCGGCCGGTGAGCAGCTTGTGGGCGTAGCACTGGTGGCCGACATCCCAGATGATCTTGTCCGCGGGGGGAATCGAAGACATAGTGCAGGGCGATGGTCAGCTCGACCACGCCGAGGCTGGGGGCGAGGTGGCCGCCGGTTTCGCAGACCACGCCCATGATGCAGTCGCGGATCTCCCGGCACAGCGGTGCCAGCCGGTCGAGCTCCAGCGCCTTGAGATCCTCCGGCCCCCGGATGCGGGACAGGAGCTCTCCCTGCCTGACTGTCACGGTGAATCCTTTGCGAGGGTGAGAGCGGGTGGGCGCAGCGCCCCGCAGCCGCATATCTCTTAATTTAACAGCCCCTTGGCTTGGAGCAAGAGAATTGTGGGCAGGGACTGCAACTGTTGCGGAATCAGGATTTGCGGGAAAGGATGAAGCCGGCGATCGCCGCGAGCAGTCCCTGGCGGTCCAGCCCGGCGCGCTCCAGCGCGGCCCGGGCCCGCCCGACCGCTTCCGCGGCCAGCCGGCGGCTGTGCTCGATTCCGTAGAGGGCGGGGAAAGTGAGCTTGCCCCGGGCCTGGTCGGTGCCGACCCCCTTGCCCACCACCGCGAAATCCCCCTCGACATCCAGCAGGTCATCGATGATCTGGAAGGCCAGGCCGATCTCCTCGCCATAGGCGGCCAGGGCCGCGCGCTCGGGCTCCCCGGCGCGGGCCAGGCGGCCGCCCAGGGTGCAGGAGACCCGGATCAGCGCCCCGGTCTTGTGGCGGTGGATGTAGCGCAGGGTGCACTCATTTAGGGGACAGCCCTCGCTCTCCAGGTCCACTACCTGGCCGCCGACCACTCCGCCGCCGCCGGCGGCCCGGGCCAGCTCGGCGATCAGCTCGGCCCGTTCCCGGGCGGAGAGCCCCAGCTCGGCCGCGGCCCGGTCCAGCTGCGCGAACGCCTCCAGGTGCAGGGCCACCCCGGCCAGCACCGCCCGCCGCACCCCGAACTGCCGGTGGCAGGTGGGCAGTCCCCGCCGGAAATCATCATTGTCCATCACCGGCAGGTCATCGTGGATCAGGGTGTAGGTGTGGATCAGCTCCAGGGCGCAGGCGGCGCGGTAGAACGCCTCATGGTCGGCGGGGACCCCGCAGGCCCGGCCGCAGGTGAGCGCCAGGATCGGCCGCAGGCGTTTGCCCCCGGCGCGCAGGCTGTAAACAAACGCCGCGGCCAGGGACTGCTCCGGCGCCGAGGGCAGCATCCGCTCCAGCACCGTGTCGATCCGCTCCTTCTCCGCTTTCAGGTAGGGCTTGATTTCCAACTCGCGCACTCCCGACCGACACCACCAGATGAGGGTGTTATGAACTCAGCAGTGGGAAAGAACACAACCCCCGGTGTCCCCCTTTGGTAAGGGGGATTGGTCCGGCTTCGGCCGGAGCTTTGAGCTAAGCGCTTGAGCGATAGCGGTTTCGATCCCCTCTCAGAGGGGTGGCCTGCCGCAGGCGGGCCGGGGTGTGTGCCTTTGCCGGCCGCACAGCCAAGATCCCCAACCCAGAGTTCATCACACCAGCTAAAAAGATTCCGATTTTTTCGCTTTGCCGTCATTCTTCCTCGGGAGTGTCCAGCTCCCGCAGCTCGAACTCGCCATCGAGCTTCTCCACCAGCAACTGGACCCGCTTCTCCCCATCCTCCAGCTTGCGGCGGGCGCGCGCGGCCAGCTCCACTCCCTCGGTGAACAGCCGGATCGTCTCCTCCAACGGCAACTGCTCATCCTCCAGCCGGGTGACAATCTCCTCCAGCCGGCGGCAGAGTTCCTCGAACAGCTCATTTTTCCTGACAGGCATCCGGCGGCTCCTGCTCTGCCGCGGCCCGCAACTGCGGTCCCGCGAAGGTTTGGTCCTCGGGGTGGACCCGGTCCACCGTGCACTCCAGCCGGCCGCGGCCCAGGATCACCTCCAGGGCCTCGCCCGCGGCCACCGCGGCGGCCTGGCGCAGCACCGCGCCGCGGGCATCCCGCGCCACCGCATAGCCGCGGCCCAGCACCGCCGCCGGGTTGAGCATCGAAAGCTTGTCACAGAGCCGCAGCCAGCGCTGGCGGGACTCGGCCAGCCGGAGCCGGACGCGGGCGGTCAGGCGCTCCTGGAGGGCCGCGGCGTGCTGGCGCTGGAAGCGCAGGCGCTCCTGCATCCGGCGGGTGGAGAGCTCGCGCTCGAGCTGGTCCAGGCGCAAGGTCGACTCCCGCAGCTGTGCGCCACCGGCGCGGCCGAGGCGGCGGACCAGCCCCGCCAGGTGCTCCTCCAGCTCGCAGAGCTCCGGGACCACGCACTCGCCGGCCACCGAGGGGGTCGGGGCCCGCAGGTCGGCGACAAAATCGGCGATCGTGAAATCGGTCTCATGGCCGACCGCGCTCACCACCGGCACCGGGCAGGCGGCGATCGCCCGGGCCACCGCTTCCTCGTTGAACGCCCAGAGGTCCTCGATCGAGCCGCCGCCCCGGCCGACAATCAGCACCTCGGCCTGGCCCCAGCGCCCGAACGCCTCGATCGCCCGGGCGATCTCCCCGGCCGCGCCCTCGCCCTGGACCCGCACCGGGAGCAGCACGACCCGGGTCACCGGGCAGCGCCGGCGGATCACCGCGATGATGTCCCGCACCGCGGCCCCGGTGGATGAGGTGACCACCCCCACCACCGCGGGAAAAGCGGGCAGCGGACGCTTGCGCTCCTGGTCGAACAGCCCCTCGGCCGATAGGCGGCTCTTGAGCTGGTCGAACGCCAGTTGCAACTCGCCCACCCCGGCGGGCTTGAGGCCCGCCACCCGCAGCTGGTACTGCCCCCCGCGCTCGTAAATCGTGAGCTGGCCGAACGCCAGCACCTTCATCCCATCCTCGGGACGAAACTTCAGGCGCAGGTTCTCCGGGCGGAAGAACACGCAGAGCCAGCCGCGAGCTGTC
The DNA here is from genome assembly GCA_963752515.1 of Candidatus Glassiibacteriota bacterium. Classification (GTDB taxonomy): domain Bacteria; phylum Gemmatimonadota; class Glassbacteria; order GWA2-58-10; family GWA2-58-10; genus CAVVYO01. The sequence goes on from CAVVYO010000004.1 coordinate 88,460, forward strand.
ATCCTTGAGGGAGAAATAGAGATGGCCCGAGCCGGGGCGGGAGAAATTCGAAATTTCCCCCTCGACCCAGACCGGGGGGAAATTCTCCTCCACCAGCTCTTTAAGCTGGTGGGTCAGCTCGCCGACCGTATAGATGATCGCGGGATCGTAATCCAGCATTTTTCCCAAGTTTCCCTAATTACTCCGCCCGGCCATCCAGCCTGGCCTCGGCCGCGGCGACCGTGTTGGAGAGCAGCATCACCCGGGTCATCGGGCCGACTCCGCCCGGCACTGGGGTGATCAGCGAGGCCACCTCCCGCGCGCTCTCGAAATGCACATCCCCCACCAGGCGGTAGCCGCGTTTGGCGGCGGGGTCCTCGACCCGGTTCACCCCGACATCGATCACCACCGCGCCGGGCTTGATCCAGTCGCCGCGGATGAACTCCGCCCGGCCGATCGCCGCGATCAGGATCTCGGCGCCGCGCACCACCTCGGGCAGGTCGCGGGTGCGGCTGTGGGCGACCGTCACTGTCGCATCCGCCCCCGGGGCTTTCTGCAGCAGCAGGTTGGCCACCGGCTTGCCGACAATGTTGCTGCGGCCGACCACCACCACCTGTCGCCCGCGGGTCTCGACCCCGCTGCGGACCAGCAGCTCCTGGACCCCGGCCGGGGTGCAGGGCTTGAAGCCCGGCAGGCCGATCACCAGCCGGCCGACACTTTCCGGGTGGAAGGCATCGACATCCTTGGCCGGGGAGACCGCCTCGATCACCCGCGCCTCCTCGATCTGGGCGGGCAGGGGCAACTGGACCAGGATTCCGTGGAACCGCTGGTCGCGGTTGAGCTCATCGACCAGGGCCAGCAGCTCCTCCTGGGCGGTATCGGCTTCCAGCCGGTAGCCCGGGGCGAAAATCCCCAGTTCGCGGCAGTCCTTCTCTTTCATGTTGACATAGACCTGGGAGGCCGGATCGGCTCCCACCAGGACCGTGGCCAGCCCGGGGATCACTCCCCGCGCCTTGAGGCGGGCGATCCTCCCCGCGAGCTCCTGCTTGATCTGCGCTGCGACCGCATTGCCATCGATCAGCCTGGCGGGCATCGAAGAGTCCTCCTCGGGGATCCGGTTTGACAATCAGCGGGAAACACGAACCAGGGCGGAAAGCGGCGGCGGGCGCCGCCCGAACCGGGAAGTCAGGGGTGCGGCAGCCAGAGGCGCTCGATCGCCGTCGCCCGGCCGCCGGCCGGATCGACCGTCACCAGCACCCCCATCAGCACCAGGTTGGTGTCCGCGGGTTGGAAGCGGTTGGGGGTCTGGCTGAGGAAACGCCTGATCGCCAGCTCCTTCTTGATCCCGATCACCCCGTCGATCGAGCCGCACATCCCGGCATCGGTGATGTAGGCGGTGCCGCCGGGCAGGATCCGCTCATCCGCGGTCTGGACATGGGTATGGGTGCCGATCAGCGCGCTGACCTGGCCATCGAGCCACCAGCCCATCGCCACCTTCTCCGCCGAGGCCTCGGCGTGGAAGTCCACCAGGATGATCGCGGTCTGCTCCCGCACCTGGCGAACCACCGGGCTCACTCCCCGGAACGGGCAGTCGATCTCGCGCATGAACACCCGGCCCTGGAGGTTGAGCACCCCCACCAGCCGGCCATCCCGGGCGGGATAGACTCCGATCCCGCGGCCCGGGTTGTCCGGCGGGTAGTTGAGCGGGCGCAGGATGCGGTCATTCTCGGCCAGGTGGGGCAGGAAATCGTGGCGGTCCCAGATGTGGTTGCCGCTGGTCAGGACATCCACTCCCAGCTCGAACAGCTCCCGGGCGATCTCGGCGGTCAGCCCGAACCCCCCCGCGGCGTTCTCGCCGTTGGCGACGCAGAAATCCACCTGGCGCTCCCGCAGGAGCGCGGGCAGCAGCCGGGCCACGACCTTCCGCCCCGGGCCGCCGATGATATCGGCGAGAAACAGGATCTGCAAACTTTCTCCTTCCAGCAGCTTACTTGGCGTAGGTCACGGAGCGGGTTTCGCGGATCACCACCACCTTGATCTGTCCCGGATATTCCAGCTCCTTCTCGATCTTCTGGGCAATCTCGCTGGAGAGGATTTCGCTGTAGGCATCGTCGACTTCCTCGGGCACCACGATCACGCGGATCTCGCGGCCGGCCTGGATCGCGTAAGCCTTCTGCACGCCCTTGAAGCCATCGGCGATGCGCTCGAGCTTCTCCAGGCGCTTGACATAGGTCTCGAGGGTTTCGCGGCGGGCGCCGGGACGGGCGCCGGAGATGGCATCGGCGGCCTGAACCAGCACCGCGATCAGCCCCTGGGGCTCGGAGTCGTCATGGTGGGTGGCCACCGAATCGATGACATCGGCCGGCTCGTTGTACTTCTTGCACAGCTCGACCCCGATCTGGGCGTGGGTGCCCTCGGCCTCGTGGTCCACCGCCTTGCCGATGTCGTGCAGCAGCCCGGCGCGCTTGGCCATCTCGACATCCAGCCCGAGCTCGGCGGCCATCAGCCCGCAGAGGATCGCCACCTCCTTGGCGTGCTGCAGGATGTTCTGGCCGTAGCTGGTGCGGAAGCGCAGCCGGCCGAGCAGGCTCACCATCTCCGGGTGCAGGCCGTGCACCCCGGTCTCGTAGCAGGCTTCCTCGCCCGCCTGCTGGATCTTGTCCTCGACCTCCTTGCGGCTCTTCTCCACCACTTCCTCGATCCGGCCCGGGTGGATCCGGCCGTCCGAGATCAGCCGCTCCATCGCCAGCCGGGCCACCTCGCGGCGGATCGGGTTGAAGCCGGAGAGGATCACCGCTTCCGGGGTGTCGTCGATGATCACGTCGATCCCGGTGGCCATCTCGAAGGCGCGGATGTTGCGGCCCTCGCGGCCGATGATCCGGCCCTTCATCTCATCGCTGGGCAGGTTGACCACCGAGACCGTGGACTCGACCACGTGGTCGGCGGCGCAGCGCTGGATCGCCAGGGTGATGATCTTCTTGGCTTCCTTGTCGGCCTCGCGCCGGGCCTGCTCCTTGACGTCCTTGACATACTGCGAGGCCTCGACCCGGGCCTCCTCCTTGAGGTTCTCGATCAGCTCGCGCTTGGCCTCCTCGGCGCTCAGGCCGGCGATTCGCTCCAGGCGGACATTCTGCTCGGTGATCAGCTGGGTGAGCTTCTCATCCTTGCTCTTGACCACCCGCTCGTGGACCGTGAGCTCCTCGCTGAGCTTGGCCACTTCCTTGGCTTTGCGGTCGACAATCTCCAGCTTCTTGTCCAGGTTCATTTCGCGTTCGTGGAGCTGGCGCTGGAAGGCTTCCAGCTCGCGGCGCTTCTCGGCGGTCTCCTTCTCGAAGTCCAGCCGGGCCTGGTAGTATTTCTCCTTGCTCTCGATCGCCGCCGATTTCTTGATGTTCTCGGCATCCTTTTCGGCATCGGCCAGCAGCTTCCGGACCAGCGAATCCGAGTCGCGCAGCTTTCCCTGGTCGATCTTGCGGCTGGTCCAGTATCCCAGGAAGAACATCAGCCCGGCCAACGCCAGGGAGACCAGGATCGGTACGATGTAGTTCATCAGGGCAGACATTTATTCTCCGCGTATTGTACTGTTGAAAGGTTGAGCTCTATCGTCACAAATCAGGTTCGGAACCTGTTGGCTCCCATCGTTACGCCATCAGCGGCCCCGACTCCGCCGCCTCCCGCCGCCTCCCGGCCTCCGGCTGCCGGGACTGACGCCGGGCACGCCCACCCCGACTGCCGGACAATAAAAAGCCCCGTCGCGCATGATTAACAAATTGAACCCCTAGTGACCTAGGGTGGGTTGCCTCCCGCCGGAATCCCAAGTCCCCGAATGAACTGGGGCATGTGGTCAACCGATGGAGAGAGCTCCCATTGGTTCAGTGTAGGATCAATTGTTAATCACGCACAGACGGGGTAATCCTGCCGATCGTCACGGTTTCGCCGTAGGCTCAACCTGTCAGCACTCGACCCGCCTTATGTTTTTCCAGCGAGGATTCGATAAGGTCGCTCAGAGAGTTGCACCGGTTCTCGAAATCTTCACACACCCTGTCGGATGCTTCCCGCGCCTGGAAATACTCATCGGTCACCGACATCGCCGCCAGGATCGCGATCTTCTTGGCATCCTGCAGTCCGACCTTGCCCCTGATCAATTGCATGGTCCGGTTGACATGCTCGCCCACCGCCTGGGTATACTCAGGGTCGGCCTGGCTCTTGATCGGGTAGGTCTCGCCGAAAATGGTCACCCGGGTGGAATGCACTCTCTGCTCGGTCATGGCGCTCTATCGTAACCTTGCGTGGCAGCTTAACAGTTGATCCATCTTGTGATTGTCCAGCCGGCGGCCCTGGCAGCCCGGCCGCCTTCGCCCACAATGTACACAAAAAACAGGCGACAGTCAACAAAATCTGAAAGCGCGGGTCTCTGCCGCCGCAACTGCTTAAAGTTCCAGTTTTTCCAACTCCACCAGCACCTGGCCGAGGCCCTCGCGCACCCGCTCCAGCTTGCGTTCGAGCCGCAGCTTTTCCTGGCGCAGGCCCTCCAGTTCCTCGATCACCTCACCCCGGCTCATCCTGGTCCCGCGGGTTCCGGCCAGCATGGTCCGGTAGGTCCGGTTCTCCTCGGAAACATCATCGACAGTCCGAATCAGTTCCCGGACCTTCGTTTCCAGCCTGTCCATCGCATCGGGCATGGCACCACCTGCGCCGGGAGTGGCATCGGCGGGCCGGCCCTGATCGGCGGCCCGCAGAGAGGGGAGTAAGTTAGCGCTGCCTGGCGCCGAACCGCTCGGCCAGCATGGCGACAATCCGCTGGAAAGCCTGGTCCACTTCCTCGTCCCGCAGCGTCCGCTCCGGGCTCTGGAAGAGGATCGAGAACGACAGGCTCTTCCGGCCCGCCGGGACATGCTCGCCCTGGTAGAGATCGAACACGCTCACTTCGGCCGCCAGCGGCGAGTCCTGGGCGATGCCGGCCAGCAGTTCCCCGGCCGGCAGGTCCTCGTCCACCAGCACCGAAAGATCGCGGCGGGAGCCGGGGAACGGAGTCAGGCCCTTAAAATAAGGCTCGACCGCGCCGGACACCAGAGGCTCGGCGAGCATTTCCATCAGGAACAGTCCCTCGGGCAGCTCGAGCCGGCGGGCCAGGCCCGGGTCGAGCTGGCCCAGCAGCCCGAACGGGCGGCCATCCCGCACCAGCGCCGCCGCGACCCCGGGATGCAGCAGCGGATGAGCCTGCGGCGCCACTTCCGGCGCGGGGACGTTCAGCCGCTCGAACAGCGCGAGCACCAGGCCCTTGAGGGCGAAAAAGTCGTAATCGGGACGAGGCCCGCTCCAGTGCAACGGCCCCTGGCTCCCGGTCAGCAGCAGGGCCAGGTGCTGCTCCTCGCCGGTGCCCTGCTCCCCCGGCCGGCGGGTGAACACCCGGCCAAGCTCGAACAGCCGCAGGTCGCGTCGCCGCTGGTTCAGGTTGCGCTTCAGGCATCCGAGCAGGGCCGGCACCAGGGCCGGGCGCAGCACCTCGTTCTCGCTGGAGAGCGGCACCGCCAGCCGCAACGGGGCGAAATGCCCCGCGCCGTACAGCGTCTCCACCAGCTCGCCGGAGGTGAAGGAATAGGTCCGCGCCTCCTGGCAGCCAAGCTGGCAGAGCGCCTGGCGGAGCGACTGCTGACGGCGGAACATCACGCGGCCGGCCGGATCGGCGGGAAACAGGCTCATCCGCTCCGGCACCGGCAGGTTGTTGTAGCCCCGGACCCGCGCCAACTCCTCGATCAGGTCGATCTCGCCATCGACATCCAGCCGGCGGGCGGGCGGAACCGTCACTTCCAGCAGGCCCTCGCCGCGGGGCTCCACCCGGAACTCGATCGCCTCCAGCAGCCGGGCGGCCTCCTCCGGCGGGAACTCCACTCCCAGCACCCGGCTCGCCCGCTCCAGGCGCAGGGTCAGCCGCAGCGGCGGGATCGGCCGGGGATAGACATCGATGGTCCCGCGGGCGACCCGGCCCGCCGCGACCTCGGCAATGAGCTGAGCCGCGCGGTTGACCGCATATTCCATCAGCGAGTAGTCGGTCCCGCGCTCGAAACGGCGGGAGGCCTCGGTGGCCAGTCCCAGCCGGCGGGAGGTACGGCGGGTGACCGCCGGGTCGAACAGGGCGCACTCCAGCAGGATGCGGGTGGCGCCGGGGCTGACCTCGGTCGGCTCATCGCCCATCACCCCGGCCACCGCCACCGGCTTCTTCGCATCGGCAATGATCGTCATGCCGTCATCGAGCCGGCGCAGCACCCCATCCAGGGTGATCACCTGCTCGCCGGGACGAGCCTGGCGGACCACGATCCGGCGCTGGTCAAGCCGATCCAGGTCGAAAGCGTGCAGCGGCTGGCCCAACTCGAACATTACGAAATTGGTGACATCGACCACGTTGTTGATGCTGCGCTGGCCCACCGCCGATAGGCGCTCCACCAGCCAGCGCGGGCTGGGGCCGACCTTCACGTCCAAAATCACTTTCGCCAGGTAGCGCGGGCAACCCTCAGGGTCTTCCAGGGTCACCGATGTCAAGCTTTCAACGCCAATTTCGGCCTCTTCCAACTTTACATCCGGCAGCGCCGCCTTTTTCCCGGCCTCCGGCTGCAGCTCGCGGGCCGCGCCAAGCTGGCTCCACATGTCGCCGCGGTTGGCGGTGGCATCGATCACCAGCCGCCAGTCATCGCGGCCCAGGGCCCGGGCCAGCGGTGCGCCGGGCAGAGCCTCCCCGTCCAGGACCATCAGGCCGGAAGCCTCCTCGCTCAATCCCAGCTCCCGCTCGGAGCAGAGCATCCCGCAGCTTTCCACCCCGCGGATCTTCGCCCGCCCGATCTTGAATCCCCCGGCCAGCACCGCGCCCTCCAGGGCCAGCGGGTAGCGCCCGTCCACCGCGACATTGGGAGCGCCGCAGACCACTTCGATCAGCTCCGGAGCGCCGTAGTCGACTGTCGCCAGCCGCAGCTTGTCGGCATTGGGATGCGGCCGCAGGGCGACCACCCGTCCGACCACCGCGCCTTCCAACCCCTGGCCCAGGTAGACCAGCTCATCGACCGCGTGGCCGAGCATGGTCAGGCGCGCGGCGAGCTCCTGCGGGCTCAGCTCGAAATCGATCAGGCTCTTGAGCCAGTTATAGCTGATATTCATCGTTTCCGTTTCCCGCCCGGCGCGGGCTGCTGGTTAGAACTGGGAGAGGAAGGCGGAGTCCGACTCCAGGAACAGCCGGATGTCGCGGACTCCATAGAGCAGCATGCAGATCCGGTCGATCCCCATGCCGAAAGCATAGCCGGTCCAGCGTTCGGGGTCGTAGCCGACCGCCTCGAACACCCGCGGGTTGACCATCCCGCAGCCAAGGACCTCGATCCAGCTGGTGCCCTTGCAGACACTGCAACCCTTGCCGTGGCAGAAGATGCACCAGACATCGACCTCGGCGCTGGGCTCGGTGAACGGGAAGAACGAGGGGCGGAAGCGCAGCCGGGCCTCGGGGCCGAACAGCTGGCGGGCGAACTGCTCCAGGGTGAAACGCAGGTCGCCGAACGTGACTCCCTCATCGACATACAGCCCCTCGATCTGATGGAAGATCGGGCTGTGGGAGGCATCGACCGTGTCCCGGCGAAAGACCCGTCCCGGGGCGATCACCCGGATCGGCGGGCGGTGGGCCTGCATGTGGCGGATCTGGACCGTGGAAGTGTGCGAGCGCAGCAGCAGCCCGCCCTCCAGGTAGAAAGTGTCGTGCGCATCCCGCGCCGGATGGTCGTCCGGGGTGTTCAGGGCATCGAAGTTGTGGAACTCATCCTCGACCTCCGGCCCGGTGGCCAGGGTGAAACCCATCGCGAAGAAGATCTCGCACAGCCGGTCCAGGGCCTGGCTCAAGGGGTGGATCGAGCCCCGCCAGGGCGCCAGCCCCGGCAGGGTCACATCGACCCGGCGGCCGGCCAGGGTCTGGTCCAGCCGGGCGCGCTCCAGCTCCTGGCGGCGCTGTTCCAGCAGCTCGCCGATCAGGCGCTTGACCTCGTTGACCCGCTGGCCGACTTCCCGACGCCGCTCGGCCGGGACCGCGCCCAGGCCGTGCAGGGCCTCGGTGACCAGGCCCTTGCGGCCCAGGTACTCCAGCCGCAGCCGCTCGAGCTCATCCAGGTCGCGGGCGATGGCCAGGCGCCGCGGGGCCTCGCGCGCGGCCTGCTCCAACCGGACCAGATCCTCGGACATCACCACCTCTTGTGGTTCGTTGATCTTAGGCCGCGGCCCATTCCAAAGCACAACCGGCAGGCCTGATGGCCCGCCGGTGTGGGAATCCGCCGCAAACACTTGGGTTCGGACGCGGGGGCCTCAGTGGCTCTGGATCGACCGGACCAGGCCCTCGAAGCCCTGGGGATCGTTGACCACCATGTCGGCCAGGACCTTGCGGTTGATCTCGATCCCGGCTTTGTTCAGCCCGTCGATGAACCGGCTGTAGCTCAGGCCCAGGGGCCGCACGCCGGCGTTGATCCGCACGATCCACAGCGCCCGGAAGTCGCGCTTTTTCTGCTTGCGGTGAATGTAGGAGTAACGCAGGGCGCGGTCCAGGGTCTCGCGCGCGGCGCTGATCAGCTTGCCGCGGGCGCCCCGGTTGCCGCGGGCCTGCTTCAGGATTTTCTTGTGGCGCTGGTGCGCCGGGACATTGGATTTTACCCGAGGCATCCTACCATCCTATGGTACAAGTGACAATTGACAGTCAAGCGGCAGAACTGGCCGCCATCCGGCCCGGAGGCCGCCGATCAATAGGGGATCATCCGGATCACCCGCCGGTGGTCGGCGGCGCTGACCATGGAAGACTCGCGCAGGAAACGCCGGCGCTTGGCATCCTTCTTGGTCAGGATGTGGCGATGGAAAGCGTTCCAGCGCTTCACCTTCCCGGTCCCGGTCTTCTTGAACCGCTTGGCGGCGGCTCTCAGGGTCTTGATCTTGGGCACACTGACTCCTTGCGGTAAGCTTTATTCAAGCCTTCACGATGCAGGAAACATTCACCGTTCATTCACCCTTGGGGGCCAGGATCATGATCATGTTCCGGCCCTCCATCTTGATCACCCCTTCCATCACCCCGAGGTCGGCCACTTCCTCGAAGACCTTCTGCAGCACCTGCTGGCCCAGATCCTTGTGCACCACCTCCCGGCCCCGGAACACCATCGTCAGCTTCACCTTGTTCTTTTTCTCGAGGAACTTGCGCACGTGCCGGAGCTTGAAATCCAGGTCGTGTTCGTCGATCTTGCTGCGCAGCTTGAGTTCCTTGAGCTGCACCAGGTGCTGTCTCTTTTTGGCTTCCTTTGCTTTCTTGCTTTCCCGGTACTTGAACTTGCCGTAGTCCATCACCCGGACCACCGGGGGCCGCGCATCGGGAGCCACCTCCACCAGGTCCAGGTTCCTCTCCAGCGCGATCTGGCGGGCATCCTCGATCGGCACGACACCGACCTGTTCGCCTTCCGGACCGATCAGGCGGACCGGTGAGATACGGATCTGTTCGTTGATTCGAACGCTTTTAGTAACCACAAGCCTCCTTAAAGGCGGGATTGAAGTTATATAGGTTAAGTATTTCCACCTCCACTGTCAAGAGGGGATTCGCGCGCCACGACAAAAAAAGCGGACGTAAGCATCCGCTTGACCCGAGTGAGCCAGGAATACCTTGGAAGCTGCGATCGTATTGTCCCGATTCCCGCACGTCACCCGTTCCAGTCCTCGTTGCTCAAGCCTCGCCGGGCGGGCATCCCACGCCGGTTGCGACCGCGGCCCGGGGGGCGCGGCCCCTCACCGGTCGCCACGGACCAGGCGGAGCGAATGCCGCCAACCCTGCTCCCTCGTCGTAAAAGATAGCCCGGTCAAGAACCTTTGTCAACTGTTTTTGAATGCCCAAAGCCGCTCCGGCGCTCAGTTCCGCCTCTCCAGGCTCTTGACTGCCCCGCGCCCGGAACTTTACAATTCAATTGTACATCTTTTCAGCAGCGACCTTTCCCGGCCGCGGCGCGACCTTAGGTCCGCTGACCGCGCCGGTTGGGCGTTTCGCGGCTCCGGGCCCGGCCTGCGGCCGATCCCGCCCGTCACAGCGACCGGTGTTCCACCGGGTCCGGCCCGCGCCTGCGGGGTGGCGAAAACGGGAGGCGCGGGAGTCCCCTGCCGCCAGGCAAGCGCACTCCGCCTCCAGACTGTCCGGATCATCCGGCGCACCATTTCCTGATCCGCTCGGGGGAAAGCTCTCATGCCAGAGGTTCTCACGCACGACCTCCTGGTGCTCGGCACCGGCCTGGCGGGGTTGCGCGCCGCCCTGGCGGCCTCGATCGCCACCGGCGGCAAGCTGGACATCGCCCTGATCGGCAAGCTGCAACTGATGCGCTCCCACTCGGTGGCGGCCGAGGGGGGCACCGCCGCGGTGCTGCGGCCCGAGGAGGGCGACAGCCTGGAGCTGCACGCCTGGGACACGATCAAGGGCAGCGACTTCCTGGCCGACCAGGATGTGGTGATGCGCTTTGTCGAGCACGCCCCCCGGGAGATCCGCCAGCTCGAGCACTGGGGCATCCCCTGGAGCCGCCGCCCCGATGGGCTGATCGACCTGCGGCCGTTCGGCGGCCACAGTTTCGACCGCACGGCCTATGCCGCCGACAAGACCGGTTTCTTCGAAATGCAGACCCTCTACGACACCCTCTGCCGTTTCGACTCGGTCACCCGCTACGATGAGTGGTTTGTCACCGCGATCCTGGTCGAGGATGGGCGCTTCCGGGGGCTGTCGGCCCTGGACATGGCCACCGGCGAGATGCATGTCTTTCTGGGCAAGGCGCTGATCATCGCCACCGGCGGGGTGGGCCGGATCTCCGGCTTCACCACCTACTCGCACTCGGTCACCGGCGACGGGGTGGCGATGGCGGCTACCGGGCCGGGATCCCGGTCGAGGACCTGGAGTTCATCCAGTTCCACCCCACCGGGCTGCTGCCGAGCGGGATCCTGATCACCGAGGCCGCCCGCGGCGAGGGCGGCTACCTGCTCAACGGCAATGGGGAGCGTTTCATGGAGCGGTACGCGCCGGCAAGATGGAGCTGGCGCCCCGCGACATCGTCTCCCGCTCGATGATCACCGAGATCGAGGCCGGCCGCGCCTGCGGCGAGCGCCACGGCCTGGAGTACATGCACCTGGACCTGCGCCACCTCGGAGCGCCGACGGATTTACGAGCGCCTGGGGATGATCCGCGAGCTGGCGATGAAATTTGTCGGCGTGGACCCGGTCCACGCCCCGATCCCGATCCGGCCGGTGATGCACTACACCATGGGCGGGATCAGCACGGACATCGATGGCGCGACCGTGCTCGAGGGGGTCTGGGCCGCGGGCGAGGCCGCCTGTGTCAGCCTCCACGGCGCCAACCGCCTCGGCTCCAACAGCACCACCGAATGCCTGGTCTGGGGCAAGATCGCCGGCGAGGCCGCCGCCGCTTTCGCCCTGGGCCTCCGCAGCCGGCCGGAGTACCCCTCCCGGGCCGCGGCCGCCGCCCGCGCGGCGGTGTTCGATGACCTGCTCCAGCGCGAGGGCGGGGAATCGCTCTATGAAATCCGCGCCGAGATGCGCCGCAACACCGACCGGCGGCTGGGGGTCTACCGCGAGGAGTCCCAGCTGGCCGAGGGCCTGGCCCAGGTGCGGGAGCTGAGGGAGCGCTACCGACGGATCACGATCCATGACAAGAGCCGGGTCTACAACCTGGACCTGATCTACGCCATCGAGCTGGGATTCATGCTGGAGGTGGCCGAGATCGCTTTCCTGGGCGCCCTGCAGCGACGGGAGTCCCGCGGCGGGCACGCCCGGCGCGACTTTCCGGAGCGCGATGACTTTCACTGGCTCCGGCATACCCTTGCCAGCTGGTCCCCGCAGGGCCCGCGGATCGACTACTCCCCGGTGGCGATCACCACCTGGGAGCCGGTGGAGCGCAAATATTAGGAGGCGCGAGATGAAATATCCCCCACGCGAATCCGGAGCGATCGGCAATGACTTCGGGCTCAAGGGCTGGGCCTATGGCGGCCGCTACCGCATCGAGCGCTACCTCTACACCCTGCAGCGGATCACCGGGCTGGGCATTCTGCTCTACCTGCCGATGCACCTGCTGGTCACCGGCCAGAAGCTCGACCAGCGGCAGTGGGAAACGGTGATGGGGCTGGTCGCCCGGGGCACCCTGCCGGTCGGCGAGTTCCTGGTGTTTGTCGCCGGGGTGTTCCACGCCCTCAACGGGCTGCGGCTGATCGTGGTCGAGCTGGGCGGCTGGCTGCACCAGCCCGGCCGCCCGGTCTACCCGTTCCGGCTGGCCGCCGACCGCCAGCGCCCGGCGGTGGTGATGGTCTTCCTGCTCAGCGCGGCGATCATCGGCTATGGGGCCTACGAGTTTTTCTTCAGCATCCACTGAGCAAGGGAGGCGCGCGATGCGCGAATCGACCCTCTGGCTGCTGCACCTGACCGCCGGCGCGGCGATGCTGTTCCTGCTGGGGGTCCACTACGGCGTGATGCATCTCGGGGGCCTGTTCGGCATCCCCCGCGAGCAGGTGCTCACTTTCGCCTCGGTCCAGGGCCGCACCGGACAGCCGTTCTACCTGGTGGTCTACCTGCTGCTGCTGACCGCCGCCCTCTATCATGGCATCTACGGCCTGCGCTCGATGCTCGCCGAGTACGAGGGGATCGGCCCGGGCGCCAGGAAAGCGATCAACTTCCTGCTGCAGTTTTCCGGCTGGGTATTTTTCTGTTACGGGGCCTATACGATCATCGCCGGGTTCATGCTGAGCTGAAAGCGAGAGCGGGACGATGCCGACTGATGGAGAACAACAGACCCGCGAGGTCCAGGACCGCCGTCAGCCGGGCGGGTTCGATGTCGAGGGCCGGGAGGCGCTGTTCCGCATCCAGCGTTTCGACCCCGAGCGCGACCGCCGGCCCCGCCACCAGGAGTACCGCCTGGTGCTCGAACAGGGGATGACCGTGCTGGACGCTCTGATGCGGATCAAGGAGACCCAGGACCCGACCCTCTCCTACCGCAAAAGCTGCCGGATGGGGGTCTGCGGCTCGTGCGCCCTGTACGCCAACTCGCTGCCGATCCTCTCCTGCGAGACCCAGGTCAGCGAGCTGGGCAGCCTGGAGATCGACCTCTCCTGCCTGCCCAATTTCCCGATCCTGCGGGACCTGGTGCCGGACCTGCGACGGATGTTCGATCACCACCAGGCGATCAGGCCCTGGATCATCCGGCCCGACCGGGAGGAACTGGACCGCCCCACCGGCGAGTACGTCCAGTCCGAGCTCGAGCTGGAGCGCTACCTGCAGTTCGCCTACTGCATCAAGTGCGGCTGCTGCGTCTCGGCCTGCCCGACCAGCGCCACCGATCCGCGTTTCCTGGGCCCCCAGGCCCTGGCCGCCGCCTACCGCTATGCCGCCGACTCCCGCGATTCCGGCCTGGGGGAACGGATTGCCTCCCTGGACTGCCGTCACGGGACCTGGCGCTGCCATTTCGCCGGGGCCTGCTCCGAGGCCTGCCCCAAGGGAGTGGACCCGGCGCTGGGGATCCAGCTCCTCAAGCGCGGCATCCTGGCCCATCGCCTGGGAGCGAAGCAGCACCCGTTGTCCCCCTTGAGCCGCATCCGCCCGACAGCCCCGCCGCCGGATGCCCCGCAGCCTCCGGAGCCGAATGTCGCCGGATGATCCCAGGCTGAAAACAGCGCAAAAAGATTAACGGCTTTTCCGGGGGAGGGCGGAAACCTTTTGAAAAAGGTTTTCCGCCCTCCCCCGGACCCCCACCCACTTTCCCAAACTTTTTCGAAAGTTTTGATGTGCAGGTAGTCCTGGCAATCAGGATAAAATCATTCCCGAGGTAAGAGCTCTCCCTTTATCTTTCATCCCCAGGCGCCCGTTCCGGCCGCTACCGCGGGCAGCAACTGTTATGAGCCAAGCCAGAGCAGCGGTTACAAAAGCATGATTCCATCAGCGGCAACCAGAGAGGCAAGAGCTGACTGGCAGATGCGCGTCAGCGCTGCCCACCCGATGGGTAGCGTAAAGATCGCACGATTACAGGGACTCTTTGAAGACCACCGCCGGCCGGCGAGTTTTGCGCCGCGCAGACTCTTGCTTCTTCTGGTCACAGAAGAAGAAAACAATGACAAACAAAGAGATAGCAGCATCGCCAGGAGTTTTCGGGCATCAGGCCGGGCCAGGTGATTTCAGCAGCACCATCGGTGGGCGAGTTTTGCGCCGCCAGGGCTCTTTGGTCCTGGCTGGCCCCCCGGAAAGGACAAAAAATAAGGGGAATGGCGGGAAGCTGAGGAATTACCGGATGAACCCAAGACTCCCGGCTTGCCGCCGCCCTCCCCGCTGCTTTCCACTGGCATATCTTTTGCAATTCTTGTATCTTGCAGCGCCCGGACCCGCCGCTCCGGGCAATTTTTTCCGATCCCGCCGGAGCGGCGCCGGCGGTCATCCCCGCCAAGGCCGGGCCCGAAGCCCGGAAAATAGCGCGCATGGCAGAGCCCCAGGTGACAAGCTGGCGGAATGCCCCGCCGCAGGATTGGGACCAGCTCCTGGGCCAGGATCGCTCCGGCGCGCTGACCCTGTACCATGCCGGCTGCTGGGCGAAGCGCCTGCAAAGCTTGCTGGGCCTGGAGCCGCTCTGGTTCCGGGTGGAGCGCCGGGGACAGCCCACCCTGCAGTTGCTGGCGTTCGCCGAAAGCCTCGGCAACCGGCCGGGGCTGCGGGCGAAAGCGGCGGCGTTGGCGCGCTGGCTGCCTCGCGGCAAGTGGCGGAGCCTGCTCTGGCATGGCCTCCCGGCGGAAGTGGGTCCGGCGATGGATGCGGATTATGCCGCCCTGGCCCGGGCGATCGAGGCCCTGGCCGCCCGCGAACGCCGGCTGGTCAGCCGCGGCGAGTGGCCGCTGGCCCGGGCGGAAGCCCTGCCCCCGATCCTGGCGCACCCGGCGCTGGGCGACCCTCAAGCTCGATCTGCGGCCCGGCCCGGAGGCGCTGCGTGAGGGCTTCAAGCCCGCCGCGCGCAAGGCGATCGCTCGCGCGGAACGGGATGGAATCACTGTCCGCCGGATCGAAAGCCTCGAGGAGCTGGAGCGCTACTACCGTTTCGCGGAGGACTGCTCCCGTCGCTATGGCAAGCGCCTGTACGGTTTCCGGGACTTTTCCACGATCTGGGAGCTGATCCGCCCAGTCGGCGTGTTCGAGACTTTCGCCGCCGAGCACCGGGGCGAGACCATCGCCGGGCTGTCGGTCTGGGGCTGCGGAAAAAGCATCGGGGAGCTGGGCTCATTCCAGTCCGAGCGCAGCTTCCGGGAAAAGCTCTACGGGCCGGACCTGGTCAAGTGGGAGCTGATCCGCTGGGCCTGCGCGGCCGGCCTGGAAAGCTACGACCTGGCGGGAATCAACCCGCAGCCCGCGAGCGAAAAAGAAAGTGGCATCCGCCGTTTCAAGGAAAAATGGGGCGGCGCCTGGGAAGAATACCTGCTGGTGAGGCCCTGACACCATGGAACCGCAAGCCCCGCAAGCCAAGACCCATCGCGATTACCAGCAGCTCATCGGCGGGACCGCCGCCACCGCCTCCGGGCTGTTCGAGCGGCGCTGGAACCGCTACTATCACCGGGCCTACACCGCCACGGTCGCCGCGATGCTGCGCGGCGAGCCGACCGCCGGGGCCGCGGTGCTGGATGTCGGCACCTCCCACGGCAACTGGTTCGGCTTCCTCGCGGCCCGGGGGTTCGGCCGAATTCTGGGGGTGGAGCTCGACCCCGGCCGGGCGGAACTGGCCCTTCGCCGCGGTTACCACGAGGTCTTCAACTGCGATGCCGCGGACCTGCCGCTGCCCGACCGCAGCCTGGATTTCGCCGTCTCCAACGATGTCTTCGTCCACATCCTCCGGCTGGAGGACAAGGCCGCGGTGCTCAGGGAAGTGGAGCGGGTGCTGCGGCCCGGTGGGGTGTTCATCCTCAACCATGCCCTGTCCGGGGCGTTCGGCCATCGGGGCTACACGGTGGAGCGGCACTGCTCCTACCTGGAGCCGGATGACTGCCTGCGGCTGGTGCTGGAGCACACCGGGTTCGTGGTCGAGGACCTCAAGCCCACCCATTACACGTTCGCCGGGCGGCGGCCGAGCCTGGCGGCGAAGTTGGCCCGGCTGGCCCTGCTGATGCTGCCGGGGGGGATCGCCCTGCGCCGGCTGCGGGATTGCCTGCTAACGCGCCGCCTGCCCCTAGGCCAGGCCGACACGCTCTATCTCAAACTCAGAAAGCCCCTGCCCGACGGGGACCACACCCATTCACGAGGTCGGTGATGCCAGCCTTCATCCACCCGCAGGCGATCGTGGAATCGACCGCCATCGGCGACCGGACCCGGGTCTGGGCTTTCGCCCACATCCTGCCCGGGGCGCGGATCGGCGAGAACTGCAACATCTGCGACCATACGTTCATCGAGAACGACGTGGTCGATCGGCGACAACGTCACGATCAAGTGCGGCGTCTACCTCTGGGACGGGATCGAGC
Source organism: Candidatus Glassiibacteriota bacterium (assembly GCA_963752515.1). GTDB lineage: Bacteria > Gemmatimonadota > Glassbacteria > GWA2-58-10 > GWA2-58-10 > CAVVYO01. Next base: position 104,959 of record CAVVYO010000004.1, read on the forward strand.
TGGAGGACGACGTCTTCGTCGGCCCCAACGTCACCTTCACCAACGACCCTTTCCCGCGCAGCAAGCCTATCCGGAACGTTTCACCCGGACCGTGGTGCGGAAAGGGGCCTCGATCGGCGCCAACGCCACGATCCTGCCCGGGGTGATGATCGGCGCGGGGGCGATGGTCGGCGCCGGGGCGGTGGTCACCCGCAATGTTCCTCCCGGCGGGATTGTCAAAGGCAACCCGGCCCAGCTCGACAGCTATGTCACCGCGCGACCGATTCCGGGCCGGGTGGCGGAAGTGGGCGCGGACGAGGAGCCCGCGGCCCTGCGGCTCAAAGTGGCGGGGGTCAGGCTCCACACCATGCCGATCATCGATGACCTGCGCGGCTCGCTCACTTTCGGCCAGTTCGATCAGCACCTGCCGTTCCCGCCGCGGCGCTTTTTCGTGGTCTACAATGTCCCCAACTCCAAGGTGCATGGTGAGCACGCTCACCGCACCCTCCAGCAGTTCCTGGTCTGCCTGCGGGGCAGCGTGCATGTCAATGTCGATGACGGCGCCGGCTCCGACACGGTGATCCTCAACAGCCCCGGGATCGGCCTGTACGTGCCGCCCCTGGTCTGGTCCCGCCAGTACCGCTATACCGCGGATGCGATGCTGCTGGTGCTGGCCTCGGAGGTCTATCACGAGCGGGACTACATCCGCGACTACCAGGAGTTCCTCGCCCTGCGCCAACTCCAGCCCCGGCCCGGCGATGACCCACTCCCATGATCTGGAGCGGCGCACCGGAGAACGCCGGTTCCGACTGGCCTGGATCGGCAACCTGGGCAATGTCGGCTTCAACTGCGTGAAGCTGCTGCGGGAACAGGGCCTGGAGGCGGAGCTGTACCTCTCCCGGGACCGGCTGCGCCGCCCCGGCCCGGGCAACCCGGAGAACGAGTACCCCGGCGCGGGAGCCGAGCCGTTCGTGCGACGGCACCACCGCGACTACCTGAATTTCGCTTTGAACCGCCTCGGCCTGATCGGGCCGCCCAGCCCGCTGGAGCGACGGATCGGCCGCGGCTACGATCTGGTGCAGGCCCAGACCTGCCGGGAGATCTCCGCCCTCCGGATCAGGCGCGGCTGGGGCCTGCCCTATGCCGGGATGTGCACCGGCGCCGACCTGAGCGAGGTGGCCGGCGAGGGTTCGCCGTTCGCCCGGCTCTATCGGCGGGCGCTGGAAGAGGCCGCCCACCTGTTTCTGCTCAACATCGACCAGTTCCGGACGGTCGAGCGGCTGGGGCTGCGGCTGAAATCCTGCAGCTTTCTGCCGTTCCAGCTTGGCGTGGAGCGGTTCCGGGAGCGGGAAAACCCGGTGGGCGACCGGCTGGTCTTCTTCGCGGCGGCCCGGCTGGACTGGTCCGCCGCCGGCCGGGCCTCGGTCAAGCGCAACGATATCTTCCTGCGCGGTTTCGCCGAGTTCGCCCGGGAAAGCGGCCGCGAGGACCTGCGGCTGCTGATCGCCGACTGGGGGGTGGACCGGGAGCGCACCCGCGAGCTGGTGGCCGAGCTCGGGATCGGCCGGCTGGTGGAGTTCGTCCCGACCGGCGACAAGCAGGCTTTCCGCCGGCGGCTGGAGTCCTGCCAGGTGGTGGTGGACCAATTCGGGCTGGGGGCGACCGGCCTGACCACGGTCGAGGCGATGGCCTGCAGCCGGCCGGTCTTCGCCTGGTGCGACCAGGAGCTGGCGCGGCGGGCCTACGGCGAGGAGTTGCCGGTGATCAACTGCCGCACCCCGGAGGAGGTCCGCCGGGAACTGGAGCGCCTGACCCCCGCGCGGCTGGCCGAGCTGTCCGGACGGGCCTACCGCTGGGTCAGCCATCACCACCACCCGGAGCGGATCGCGCGCCTGCTGCGGGAAAGCTACGGGAAGATCCTCGACGACAGCGGCGCCGGGAGGAACTGAGCCTGCCGCGGCCGACAATCTTCCCTTGAAGTTTGCCCGTGTCTGTTCTATGATTAACATATCTTGGACTATTCGTTCTTTTCTGCCGAAATTTATACTGAATGATTTAATCTTAGCGCTGATATTCCCGTCCAAGACTTTCCCGACCGCCGCTCCAGCCGACAGGTTGTCCCATGTCCCCGGCCGTGATGCTGATCTTGATCCTGCTCGCCTTCTGCCTGATCATCGTCTTCTGGACGATGGCCCTGCGTTACCAGCGCGCGCGCAAGATCTCCGAGATCAAGGTGGCCTACCTGCGGCTGGCCTCCCAGGAGGAGAGCGCCTACCAGCGCTACCTGACGGTCGAGAAGCGGGCGCAGCAGCTCGAGCTGGAGCTGGATAAGAGCCGGGAATCGATCGCCGAGCTCAGGTCCAAGCTCAGGAGCCGCCGCGGCGAGTTGCGCGAGCTGATCGGACGGCTGCGGATCGTGCGCAGCCGGCTGGCCCTGGTGGGCCCGGAGGAGGGGACGCTGGATGATGAGATCGAGGAGACCAAGCTCCTGGCGGAGGTCCGCACCCGGCTGATCCTCAGCCAGGAGGACAAGCGGCGGATCGCCGGAGATCGGCTCCGGGTCGCCGAACGGTTGCGGGAGCTGCCCGAGGTCGCCCAGGAGAGCGAGAAGAACAGCAAAGCCTGGGACCAGTTGCGCCGCGAGCTGGAGGCGATGGAGACCGAGTTCCGCAAACTGGATGAGGAGGCCTTCCGCAAGTTCGCCGAGGCGTATGTCCAGAAGCGGACCGAGGACAAGCGACTCGACCCGGAGCGGGATCTGGTCAACCTGATCCTGCTGCTCAACAACAAGCGCGGCCTGCTCTACGTGCGCCGGAAAGAAGCGGCCAAGGACCCCACCACCGACAGCCAGGAGCAGATCAAGAAGCACGAGGCGGACATCCGCAAGCTGGAGGGCCAGCTGGTGACCAAGAGCCGGAACTACGGCATCTCCGTCGAGCGGCTGGAGGAGTTGCGCAACCTGTTCCTCAAGTGAAACCGGAGGCAAACGCCGTGTCAAGGATGATGCGCCACATTCCCGGCCTGGTTCTGCTGCAGTTGCTGGTCCTGCTTGCCGCGGTCCACGGGACCGGGCGCGCCCAGGAGCCCGCCGTCCCGGCCGACAGCGCCATCCTGCGGCAACTGGCCGAGGTGAGCATCGAGCCCGCCGACACCATCCCGGCCGGGTTCTTCCGGCTGGTGGATGAGCTGGGAATCAACAGCCACACCCTGCGCCTGATTACCCGCTTCAACACCATCCCGGAAGAAATAGTGCTGCAGGCCCTGGCGGAAACCAACCAGCAGGTCGACTTCCAGCACCCCAACGCGTTCGTGGTCTCCCGGGCGATCGCCCTGCTCTGCGAGCGCGACAGCCTCTGGAGCGCCTTCTTCTCCGATGTCCAGTCCCAGATCCGCGAGCCCAACATCCTGCGCTTCAGCTTCCGGGACGACCAGCGCTGGAAGAGCTATGCCCTGAACGACCTGTTTTACTCCACCTTCTTCCAGGAACTGCTGCTGATCACCGGCAACATCGGCATCCAGTACTCCCGCGATGGCAAGCAGTGGCTGGAGGGCTGGCCGACTTCCATGCGCTGGAAGTTCCGCGAGTTTGTCTTCGAGTACATGCCCGAGGAACTGCGGATCGATGTGGTCGACCTGCGCCGTCGTAGCGGCGCCATCCCGGAGGAGTCTTCCACCCTCAGGCTCCGTCCCCGCCGCCCGTTACTGCCCCCCGCGGCTTCCGACTCGACCGAGCCGCCGCACGCGATCCCCAGGCTCATCCCCTGACCTTTTTTTGCGCCGGCCTCGACCGCAACGTTTTTTCCCGCCGGGGGTTGACTTTGGCCTCCCCTCGCCCTATCTTAGGCAATGCCTGCGGGTAAGCCTCGCACAATCATTGAACTCCAGCTCGGGTGCTGCATGAAGATCGCCACGCTCGGTCCCTCCGGGACTTTCTCCCATGAAGCCGCCCTGCGGATCGATCCCGGGGCGGAGCTGCTCTTCCAGCGGACGATCCGGGACGTGTTCGCGGTGACCGGCGCGGGCGGGGCCGAGCTGGGGCTGGTCCCGCTGGAGAACTCGGTGGCCGGCTCGATCGGCGAGACCCTGGATGCGCTGATGGAAAGCGAGCTGACCATCGTGCGCGAGCACATCCACCCGGTGGTCCACCACCTGGCGGCGCTCGGGGATCCCCCGGCCGGGTCACCCGGATCTTCGCCCATCCCCAGTCCTACGCCCAGTGCGAAAAATTCATCGGCCAGTACTGCCCGGAGGCGGAGATCATCCCCACTTCCTCCAACGGCAAGAGCGCCGAGCTGCTGCGCGAGCCCGGGCCGGAAGGCCGGGCGGCGCTGGTCCCGGGCCTGGCGGTCAGCCTCTACGGCCTGTCCGTGATCCGTTCCGCGGTCCAGGACAACCGCTACAATGTCACGCGCTTTGTCGTGCTCTCCCGGCACTCCTGCTGCCGGCCCAGCGGCTACGACCGCACCAGCCTGGCGATCTACCCCCAGGTGGACTACCCCGGGCTGCTCTACGAGATGCTCGGGCTGATCGCCTCCCAGGGCATCAACCTCAGCAAGATCGAGTCTCGTCCCTCCAAGGGCCGGCTCGGCGATTACATTTTCTTCCTCGACGTGCTGGGCCACCGGGAGGACGAGCGGGTGGCCGCCACGCTGGAGGAACTCGGCCGCAAGGCTTTCCTCAAGGTGTTGGGTTCCTACCCGCGCCAATACTAACCGCTCCCGGGCAGTGGACGGTGACCCCGGCGGCCGGCCCGCGGCATGGCCCGGCCGACCGTGACCAGGCATCACTGCAAGCTGCTGCGAGAGAGGATGGTGGACAGCTCCTGGATCGCCATGCCGGTTGCGACCGGCGAGGAGGCGCTCCCCGGGAGCTGAGCATCAGGTTCAGGGAATCAGGAGGTCGAAAGGATGGAAGACAGAACAATCAGGATGTGCCGGGCAGTGGCCGCAGCCATCGTGCTGGCGCTGCTGGCCCTGGAGGGGCCGGGCGCCCGGCCGGCGAATGCCCAGCAGACAGTCCAGCTCACCCTGGATTCGGCGGTGGATATTGCCATGGGAAGCAGTTACAGGATCAAACAGCTCGAGATGGGGATCGAGCGGACGAGATATTATCTCAAATCCCGTCAGGCTTCGCTGAAATCCGGGTCTATATGAGCCTCAGCGCCTCGGATTAAGGATATCTCGGAGACCAAGTGGAACAGCACTATCCAGAAGGACGAGATTATACATGAAAACACCTCCCGCTGGCAGATGGACCTCTCGGTGCGCCAGCCGGTGCTTTTATTCGGTTACCCCACCAATGGTTATCTTTCGCTGAACAACCAGGTCTACCGCTACCTGCAAGGTCGAACGGGACGGATGAGAGTAGACTACTACAACCGCTACTATATCAAATTTGAACAACCGTTTTTCCTGCCCAACAACCTGAAGAACAACATCGAGGACGCCGAGCTGGACGTGGAACGCAATGAGCTGAACTATATCGCCGACCGGGTGCGGTTGGTCGACGATGTGGCGGACGATTACTTCGACCTGTTCGATGTGGTCTATCGCGAGGATCGTCTATTCCACACAGGTGCGGAACCTCGAAGAGTCTGCTGAAAATCGCCGAGAGTATAGTTGAGCGTGACCGTGCGCGGGCGATCGAGTCGGCCCAGGTAAAGGTCGAGCTGGCAAACGCCAGGGAAAACATGCTCAAGAACCAGGGACAGATCCGCCCGAGCATCCGCGGGGATCAAGCAGCGCCTTCAGCTCTCCCTGGAGGACTCGGTGCTGGTCGAGCCGGTGGTGTTATCAATCGTCTGGATATCAATCCTGATAAGGCTCTGGAATACGGTTACAGCCTCGGCCCGCAGCTCCGCAGGCTTTCCATCGACAAACGCAAAAATGAAATCGACCTGAACAACTCTAAAGGTTGGGATGCTTTCCATGTAAACCTGGAGATGACTTACGGGCTGGAGAAGCAGAAGGACGATTTCGCCAGGATCTGGAACGAATACGATGACAGCTATTCGGTTTCACTCAATGCTTACGTGCCGATCTGGGACTGGGGCCGCCGCAAAGCCCAGATCGAGGCTTACGAGATTGCGGTGAAGAGCACGGACCTGTATATCGAGGAGACCCGGAACAACATCCGCGCGAACATCCTTAACGCCGTGGCCAACCTCGATGAGTACCAGAACCGCGCGTTAAATATGAAGGAAAGCACCGAACTGGTGCAGGAAATCAGCGACCACGGGATGCGCAGTACAGCAAGGGAGCTATCTCCCTGCAGGATCTGTTTCAGATGATCATCCGGCAGCAAGACACCGAGCAGAACTTCCTGGATGCCTATCTCGGATACCGGCGGGCTCTGCTCGAGCTGATGCGCCAGACCTACTACGACTACGAGAACGACATCACCCTGATGGAAAAGTTCCGGGCCGGCAGCAGCTAGGCCGCTCCTCGCCGTGACCAGCTCTTTTCAGCCGCCCGCGCGCAGCCGGACGGCTCAACCCTGCAGGCATTCCGAATCAGGACAAGCGATGGCCAGAAAAGTCTGTACCGTGGGCGTGGATGTCGGCGGGACCACCATGAATTTCGGCTTGGTCACCCCGGAAGGCAAGCTGCTGCACAACTTCGAGCGCGACACCGAGGGCCATCTCGGGCCGGAGCGGGTGATGGCGAACATCGTCCGCTACCTCGAGGAGATCATCGGCCAGGCGGACGGGTACGAGGTCAACGGGATCGGCCTGGGCTCGCCGGGAGCGATCGACACCGCGCGCGGCTACGTGGTCTACTGCGCCCCGAACATCCCCAACTGGACCGGGATGTACATCTGCGACCCGATCCGCCGCCGCTTCGGCCTGCCGACTTTTGTCGACAACGATGCCAAGGTGGCGGTGGTGGGCGAGGCCACCTATGGCGCCGGCGCCGGGATGCGCCATGTGTTCGTGGTCACCCTCGGCACCGGGATCGGCGGCGGGGTGGTGCTCGATGGCCGGATCCACCGTGGGGCTTTCTACTGCGCCGGCGAGATCGGCCACGCCGCGGTGCAGGCCCGCGGGCGGCGCTGCCCCTGCGGGATCGAGGGCCACCTCGAGGCCTACATCTCGGCCAAGGGGCTGATCGGCCAGGTGACCGAGGCCCTGAGCGCGGGCCGGGAGTCGCTGGTCTCCCGGGAACTGTCCGGAGGCAAGCTGAGCTGGCTCAACTCCCGGATGATCTTCGAGGCCGCGGCCAAGGGCGATGCGCTCTGCAAGGAAGTGATCGACAGCTCCTTCCACTACCTGGGGATGGCCCTGGCCCACTTCGCGATGGTCTTCGACCCCGAGCTGATCGTCCTGGCCGGCGGGATCGCCCAGGCCGGCCGGCTGGTGTTCGATCCCACCAACGAGGCCTACGACCGCTACCTGTTCTACCGCGACATCCGCCGCGCCCCGATCGTCCCGGCCAGGCTGGGACCGGAAGCCGGGCTGGTCGGCGCCGCCGCGATGGCGATGATCGAGCTGGGGCTGGATGCGCCGGTCCGTCCCGGGCCGGCTGCAACATAAGAATACACACAACCCCCGGTGGCGCCCCTTGGTAAGGGGGTGTGAACGCAATGCCACCCAACCGGTTGCAGCATTGCCCGGGCCGGAGCGGGAACAGTCCCCCCTGGAGGGGGGTGGCCCCGCCTCCGGCGGGGCCGGGGGGTGTGAGGCCAGCAGCTGCTCCAGCCGTGGGGTGGTGGCCGCCCTCACACCCCCCGGTCCCGGTAACACCGGGACCACCCCCCTCCAGGGGGGACTTTAAAGACACAACCCCCGGGGTCCCCCTTTGCTAAGGGGGATTTCACCGCCGCCACAGACCGGCATTCGAGGCCCGGATAAAGCCGTGTCGCTTCGCTCCAGGCCTGTGGGCGAAATCATTTCACACACTTCCAGAGCAGAAATGACCCGATTACTGGCGCTTGATTTCGATGGTGTGCTGAGCGACTCGCTGCTGGAGGCCTACCTCATCACCTGGCGCGTCTGCGGCAAGCTGGACCCGCCCCTGTGCCTGGGTAACAGCCTGCCGGACCTGGATGACATCCGCGCTTTCCGCGACCGCCGTCGCGCGCACTGGGAGGCGTTCAGCCGGCTGGTGCCGTTCGGCAACCGCGGCGAGGACTACCTGGTGATCCAGTCCGCGGTGGCCCGGGGCTGGAGCGGCGACAGCCAGCAGGAGTTCGATGATTTCCGGCGGGAGCATTTCCCCGCGGCGCTGCTGGAGGCGTTCCACGAGGAGTTCTACCGTGAGCGCTGGGAGCTGGCCGCCCGCGACCACCGGGCCTGGCTGGGGCTGAGCGACTTTTACCCCGGCATCCCCACGGCGCTGCGGCGGCTGGCGGAGCGCTTCACCCTCGCCATCGCCACCTCCAAGGATGCCCGCTCGGTGGGCGAGCTGCTGGAAAGCCACGGCGTGGCCGGGCTGTTCGACCGCGAGGCGATCCTGGACAAATCGCTGGGCGAATCGAAGCGGGTCCACCTCGAGCGGCTGCGGGAGCGCTACGGCTGCCGCTACCGCGACCTCACCTTCGTGGATGACAAGGTCGCCCACCTGCTGGATGTCCAGGAGCTGGGGACCGGCCTGTTCCTGGCCGGCTGGGGCTACAACGGGCCGCGGGAGCACGCCCAGGCCCGGGTCCGCGGCATTCCGGTGCTGTCCCTGGAGGAGTTCCCCCTCCTCTGACCGGTCCGGGGAGGACCGCCCGGCGTTCAGTCGGAGCCCCGGCGCCCAGGCGCAGATTGTGACCGACACCACCAATTAGCTTTTTACCGTTTCGCAACCATCCATCCCTTTATTTTTCAATAGCTAAAACTCCGCAGACAGTTAAGGGCCGCCCCGGTGGCCCTTTTTTGCTGATAGTTTTCCGCGGAACAATCCTTGACAGGAGCGGTAATATTCCCCATATTGTGACCCATCAGTCACATTTTCCGGGGAGATTCAGGATGTCAAGTGAGACTTTTGCCAGACTCAAGTCCGACAAGCAACAACGCATCATCCATTCCGCCACCGCGTGTTTCGCCGAGCTGGGTTATTCCGGCACGAGCATGGAGCTGATCGCCGAGCGGTCCGATATCGCCAAGGGTGCGCTGTATCGATATTTCACCGGCAAGAAGGAGCTGTACATGCTGGTGGTCGACCGGCTGGTGGACGAGATCGACCGCTATGCCCGGCAGTTCATCGAAGAGCGAGCGGCCCAGTCGATTTTCGCTACGCTGCGTGACCACATGGTCTCAATCTATGATCTGCAGCAGCGGTTCAGCCGGCATCAGCAGGTGCTCTGCAACGTGCTCTACCAGGAGCACCTCGAGTTCAAGGGCGAGGTCCTGGCCAAGTTCGGCAAGCTCTCCACCCACTACACCAAGCTGATCCTGCAGCGCGGGATCGCCCGGGGCGAGGTGCGGGAGACCATCGACCTGGATGCCGCCAGCTTCATTGTCGAGAGCGTGATCGACCGGTTCCACGACGGGGTGCTGATGCCCTACCTGGACCACGGCTACACGCTCTACCAGCAGCCCCAGGAAATCGTGAACCGCAAGGCCGAGCAGGTAGTCGCACTCTTCAGCAAAGCTTTCGGCAAGGAACGCCCGCCGGAGCAGGCCCCGCCACCCCAGCCGGAATCCGGGCGGCAGCCGACCAGAAAGCGCCACGAACTGACAGGAAAAACCACGGGATGAACAGGAGCCGACACACGATGACACAAGATCATTTCCTGAGGCAGGTCCTTCTCTCCCTGACCCTGGTGCTGGCCCTGGCCGGACTCTCCCGCGCCATGACTCTGCCCGAGGCGGTGGAATACGCGATGGAAAACAACCGGGACCTGCTGATGCTCCGGCAGAGCGTAACCGAGCGGCAAGGGATGGTGCTGGAGGCCCGGGCGGAGGCCCTGCCCGTGGTCAACCTCAACGGCTCGGCCTTCCGGGTCCGGGACCCGGGCTTCCTCAACAGCACCTTCGGCCAGGAGCTGCTGAAAGGCGGCGGGATCGACAACGGCGAGGGCCCGCCGATCCCGCTCGCGGCGATCATGCCCAAGCCGCAGACTTTCTACGACCTGGCGATGACAGTCAACCAGCCGCTGTTCACCTGGGGCAAGGTCACCAGCGCGATCAAGCTGGCCAGGCTCGGCACCCGGGAGATCGACCTGCGGGTCGAGGCCCTGCGGCGCGACATCGCCTACCAGGTGACCGGCGCCTACTATGACCTGCTGCTGGCCGAGGATGCGGTGGCGATGTACGATAAATCGCTGGAGACCCAGCGCCGCTACCTGCGCCAGACCCGCGACTATTTCGAGGTGGGAGATGCCACCCGGCTCGATGTGCTGCGCGCCGAAAGCCAGCTGGCCTCCACCGAACCCGACCTGGTGCAGGCCCGCAATGAGCGGGACCAGGCCCGCAAACGGCTCAACTTCCTGCTCGGCCGGCCGCTGGATGAGCCGGTAGAGGCGGGGCAGACCTCGGTGCTGGAAGATTACCAGCCCCCGGCCCTGGACAGCGTGATCACCACCGCCATCGCCGAGCGGCCGGACCTGAAACAGCTCGACATCCAGGTCCGGATGTACGAGGAGACGATCGATGTGCGGGAGGCGGACTTCCGTCCCAGCGTGGACCTGGCCGGCAGCTTCGGCTACTCGACCATCCGCACCGACAACATCTTCGACCGGAACTTCGAGTCCTGGCGGATCGCCGTCCAGTTCACCGTGCCGATCTTCGATGGCTTCCGGAACCGGGGCGTGGTGATGCAGACCCAGGCGCTGAAGGACCAGAAGCAGATCGAGGCCGACAAGCTGGCCGAGCAGATCGTGCTCGATGCCCGCCAGAGCCGGGATGCCACCGCCACCGCGGTCCAGGTCTACCAGGCGCGGAAAGTCTCGCTGGAGAGCGCGGAAGAAGAGGAGCGGGTGACCTCGGACCAGCACGAGCAGGGGCTGGTGACGCTGTTCGAGCTGCTGGAGTCCAACCGGCGGACGATCGAAGCTCGCAACGATTACCTGCGGGCGCGCTACGACATGATGCTGCAGATCGCCGCCCTCAAGCGGGTGATGGGTACGCCGGTAAGCCGGCTCTTCGAACTCTGAAAACGCAACGGTTGAAAGACAGGAATCACCCCATGGAGACGATCATGAATCGAAAAGGACTATCCCTGTTGTTGCTGCTGCCCCTAATTGTAGCCGCCTGCTCGCGGGGCGCGGCCCAATCGGAGCAGACCGCGGCGACTGTAAGGCAGGAAAAGCTGATCAATGTCGAGGTGCAGGCCCTCCAGCCCTCCGACCTGCGGGAAAACATCCTGCTGAGCGGCAATGCCGAGGCCGCCCATGACCTGATGATCTCGAGCGAGCAGGGCGGCACGGTCCAGCAGCTGCCGGTCGACCGCGGGGACCGGGTGAAGAAAGGCCAGTTGCTGGCCGCGGTCAGCGCCGACATCTTCCGCGCCCAGCTGGCCGAGGCCGAGGCCAACCTGCGCCTGAAACAGGCCGGCCTGGACAAGGCCAAGACCCTGTTCGAGCGCCGGAGCATCACCCAGATGCAGCGGCTGCAGGCCCAGGTGGAATTCGATGCGGCCGAGGCCGCGGTGGCCCAGGCCCGCAGCCGGCTCTCCCGCGCGGTGATCGAGGCCCCGATCGGCGGCGAGATCGAGGAGCGCTACGCCGACCCCGGCGAGATGGTCCAGCCGGGCGGGCAGCTCTTCCGCCTGGTCGACCGCTCCCGGATCAAGATCAAGAGCGAGTTCTCCGAGCGCGATGTCACCACCTTCAAGCCCGGGCTGATCGGCCGGGTGCAGTTCGACGCCCTGCCGGACACCGCGTTCGAGGCCCGGCTGACCTTTGTCTCCAGCGTGGCCGACCCGGCCACCCGCACCTATCCCTGCCAGTTCGAGCTGGACAACCCGCGGGGGATGATCCGCGGCGGGATGCACGCCCGGATCCAGGTGCTCAAAGAACTGCACGAGGACCAGATCGTGGTGCCCCAGACCGCCCTGGTCGAAACCGAAAACGGCCGCAGCGCGTTCGTGGTCGAGGACAGCATCGCCCGCCGGCGCGAGGTCACGGTGGGCGCCTCCGAGCGCGGGATGGTGGTGGTGACCGGGGGCCTGCAGCCGGGCGAGGAGCTGGTGGTCCTCGGCCAGCGGGACCTGGTGGATGGCCAGAAGGTCCGTATCACCGGCAGAAAGGACTGACCATCCGATGAAGATTACCAATCTGGCGATCGACAACCGCATCAGCACCAACGTGCTGATGTTCATCATCATCATCATGGGGGCCTACTCCTACATCTCGATGCCCAAGGAGGCCTCGCCGGACATCACGATCCCGTACATCGTGGTCTCCACCCCCTACTTCGGGGTCTCCCCCGAGGACATCGAGAACCTGGTGACCCGCCAGATCGAGCGCGAGCTCAAGGGCCTGTCGGATGTCGAGGAGATCCGCTCCACCAGCCAGGAAGGCTTCTCGATGATCACGGTGGAATTCATCGCCGGGACCGATGTGGACGACGCCTTGCAGAAGGTGCGCGAGAAAGTCGACCTGGCCCGGCCCGACCTGCCCGAGGATGCCGAGGACCCGGTGATCTCGGAGATCAACTTCTCCGACCTGCCGATCATGCTGCTCAACATCTCGGGCCGGATGGACCTGGTCGGGCTCAAGCGGGTCGCCGAGAACCTGGAGGACCACATCGAGACCATCCCCGGGGTGATCGATGCCCAGGTCACCGGGGGACTGACCCACGAGGTGCAGGTCAACATCGATCCCGACCGGCTGAATTTCTATGATGTCGGGCTGCAGGACGTGATCGACGCCATCCGCGATGAGCACCTGACCATCCCCGGCGGCACGATCGAGCTGGGCGAGATCAAGTACCTGGTGCGTGTCCCCGGCGAGTTCACCATCCCCGAGCGGCTGGCCGACATCGTGATCAAGGCGGTCGATGGCCGTCCGGTCTACCTGCGCGACCTGGCCGAGGTGAGCTACTCTTTCGAGGAGCGCGAGTCGATCAGCCGCCTCAACGGGGTCGAGACGGTGTCGCTGTCGATCACCAAGCGCTCCGGCACCAACCTGCTGGAGATCGCCGATCGGGTCAAGCAACTGATCGAGCAGGAGCGCCAGAGCCTGCCCGAGGGGATCGAGATCGCGATCACCGGGGACCGCTCCAAGGACATCGTCAGCATGGTCAACGAGCTGGAAAACAACGTGATCAGCGGCCTGCTGCTGGTGGTGCTGGTGCTGTTCGTGGTGATGGGGCTGCGCAACTCGCTGCTGGTCGGAGTGGCGATCCCGCTCTCGATGCTGCTCAGCTTCCTGGTACTGCAGGCCATGGGCGAGACCATGAACATGGTGGTGCTGTTCTCGCTGATCATGGCGGTGGGGATGCTGGTCGACAACGCGATCGTGATCGTGGAAAACATCTACCGCCACCATCAGGAGGGGCTGCCGGTGGTCCAGGCCACCCGGGTAGCCACCGCGGAAGTCGGGATGGCGGTGACCTCCTCGACCCTGACCACGGTGGTGGCGTTCTTCCCGATGCTGTTCTGGCCGGGGATCATGGGCGAGTTCATGTTCTACCTGCCGCTGACCCTGATCATCACCCTGACCAGCAGCCTGTTTGTCGCCCTGGTGTTCAACCCGACCATCTGCTCCCGCTGGCTGCGGGTCTCGGGCGAGCTGCGCCACATCGAGCCCCGGCGCGAGGCGCTCGGCGGCTTCATGCGCCACTATTTCGACCTGCTGACCTACGCGGTCCGGCGGCCGGTCAAGACCCTGCTGGCCTCGTTCGGGACCCTGGTGCTGGTGATCATCATCTACGGCGCCTTCAACCACGGCACCGAGTTCTTCCCGCTGGTGGACCCGAACGTGCTGTATGTCGATGTCACCGCCCCGCCGGGGACCTCGCTCGGGGCCAGCGACCGGCTGGTGCGGCAGGTGGAGGAGGTGATCGCCACCCTGCCCGACATCGACAATGTCACGGCCAATGTCGGCACCCAGGGCACGAGCATGGACTTCTCGCTCGGCCAGGGCACCACCAACAAGAGCCGGGTGATGATCGACCTGCTCGACAATGATTTCCGCACGCAGCCCAGCCCGGTCACCCGCGACACCCTGCGCCGGCGGCTGCAGGACATCACCGGGGCGGAGATCGAGGTCAACGAGGAGGAGCACGGGCCGCCCACCGGGCCGCCGATCAACATCGAGATCAGCGGCGATGACTACCAGCTGCTGGGCGAGCTGGCCCGGCAGGTGGGCGAACAGATCCAGGACATCCCGGGCGTGGTGGATATCGAGGATGATTTCGAGGAGGGCAAGCCCGAGCTGCGGGTCAGCATCGACCGTGAGCAGGCGGCCCTGCTCGGCCTCAACACCCGCGACATCGCCACCACGATCCGCACGGCGATCAACGGCACCGAGGCCGCCAAGTACCGGGTCGGCGAGGACGAGTACGACATCACGGTGCGTTTCCGCGAGTCCCAGCGCCGCAGCATCGAGGACCTGCGCCAGATCAAGGTCTTCCAGGAGGGGTCCCTGATCCCGCTGACCAACATGGCGGATGTGGAGGTCACCGGCGGGCTGGGTACGATCCAGCACAAGGACATGAAGCGGGTGGTGACAGTCGGCGCCAAGGTCGAGGGGCGCAACGAGAACGCCGCCCTGGCCGAGGCCCAGCAGAAACTGGCCGGGATGCAGCTTCCCGGCGGCTATCTGCTGGAGTTCACCGGCCAGAACGAGGAGCAGGAGGAGAGCATGGCCTTCCTCTCCAAGGCTTTCGTGATCGCCCTGCTGCTGATCGCCCTGGTGCTGATCAGCCAGTTCAACTCGCTGGTGATCCCGTTCATCATCATGTTCAGTGTCGTGCTCTCGCTGATCGGCGTGCTGATCGGCCTGCTGGTGACCGGCACCAGTTTCGGGATCATCATGACCGGGATCGGGGTGATCTCGCTGGCGGGCGTGGTGGTCAACAACGCGATCGTGCTGCTGGACTACACCCAGAAGCTGCGGATGGCGGGGTTCAGCAAGGAGGAGGCGGTGGTCCAGGCCGGGCTGGTGCGCCTGCGGCCGGTGCTGCTGACCGCGGTCACCACCATCCTCGGGCTGGTCCCGCTGGCGACCGGGATCGGATTCGACTTCATCAAATGGCGTCCGACCTGGGGCGCCAGCGAAAGCACCCAGTGGTGGGGCCCGATGGCGATCGCGGTGATCTTCGGCCTGGGCTTCGCCACGATCCTGACCCTGGTGGTGGTGCCCTCGATGTACCGGCTGCTGACCGACATCACCGACCGGCTGGGCATGGTGCCGGCCTACCAGCGCAAAATGCACCTCGATGAGGCCAAGGAGCGGGTCCATCCCGGCACCGGGATCATCGAATAGGCCGCTGAGCGACAGCAATCACCGGAAAACGCCACCGCCCCGGAGGCAGCAGATGCATGCTTCCGGGGCGGTGCTTTTCCATCCCGGCCATCCGGAGCGGCAACTGCCGGCCGCCGTGGGCGAGCTTGCTCAGCGGGGGTCCGCTGCCGGGCCGGGAGCATGGTCCGCACCGGTGACCAGCGCTTGGCGGCGCTGCCGGTAGATTCGGCGCAGGCCCTCCAGCTCGCAGCCGGTGAGCAGGTGGCGCAGGCTGCGGACCTGCCCGGCGATGGTCTCCAGCTCCTCGAGGCCGGCGGCGGCGGTGAGGCTGTCGTAGAAAAAAGCCCACTCCGCGGTGCGGAACTCCCCGCAGTCGGCCACCGCCCGGAAGCTGCGGCGATGGATCGGGCAGGGGCCCAGCAGGCGCAGGGCCTGCAAGTGCTCGGTGGTGGGATAGCCCTTGTGGCGGGCAAAGCCATAGCCCGGGTAACGGCGGTCGTAGTCCACCATCAGCCGGTCGCGGGTGACCTTGGCGATGATCGAGGCCGCGGCGATGCTCAGGCAACGGCTGTCGCCGCCGATCACCGCCTCCTGGGGCACCGCCAGCCGCAGCACCATCGGGCCATCGACCAGCACCGCCTGGGGGGCCACCGGCAGCGCCTCGACCGCGCGGTACATCGCGGCCAGGCTGGCCTGGTAGATGTTCACCCGGTCGATCTCATCATGCTCGGCCCGGCCCACTCCCACCGCCAGGGCCCGGCGCTGGATCTCTCCGAACAGCTCCTCGCGCCGCTCCGGGGTGAGCTGCTTGGAGTCGCGGGCGCCGGGGTGGTCGCAAGTCTTGGGAAAAATCACCGCCGCGGCCAGCACCGGCCCGGCCAGCGGCCCCCGCCCGGCCTCATCCACCCCGGCCACCAGGGCCAGCCCGCGGTCGTGATAGGCGCGCTCCAGGCACAGCAGTTGCTCGCTCTCAGCCTGCCGGGCCTGCGTCTGCGCCGCTTTCCTCCGCAGCTCCCCGGCCAGGGCCCGCACCCCCTCGCGCGGATCGGCCTCCAGCTCGGCCAGCAGCTCCGTGGGGACCCGCTGCAGCGAGGCCAGCAAGGCGCGCACCGCCGCAAGGCCCAGGTCACTGACACTCATGCCCGCTCCCGGGATTCAGGTGAAGCCGATTTGACCGCAAAGGCCCGCTGTTCCTGGGGGAGGGCGGAAATCCCCGACCAACGGGATTTCCTCCCTCCCCCAGGAACGCCCTCCCCCCGATCCCCCTCCCACCTTCCCAAACTTTTTCGCTAGTTCAATGCCTAGATCAACAGCATCGAGGCAGTATAAAAAAAGAGGCGATGGACCAGCCCTGCGCCCCATCGCCTCCGTAAGAATCAGCTTGTCGCGCGGCGCGCGCAGGTTACACCCGGCGCTCCTTGATCCGGGCGGCCTTGCCGGTCAGGCTGCGCAGGTAGAACAGCTTGGCCCGACGCACCCGGCCGTGGCGCACCAGCTCAAGGGAGTCGATCACCGGCGAGTGCAGTGGGAAAATCCGCTCCACGCCCACGCCATTGGAGATCTTGCGCACGGTAAAAGTCTCGTTGATCCCGCCGCCACGGCGCTGCAGCACCACGCCCTCGAAACTCTGGAGGCGTTCCTTGTTGCCCTCGCGGACCTTGATCTTGACCCGGATCGTGTCCCCGGGCGAAAACTCCGGGATGTCCTCCGGTTTCTTCAGGTACTCGGCTTCGATGTCGGAGAGCCTGTGCATCGTGTCCTCGCGGTCTAGTGTTGATCGTCCTGAGATTGCCTTTGTTTTCTGCGAACCAATATACCCCGGTGCGGGGCTTATTTCAAGAGGTCCGGCCGCCGCAGACGGGTCAGGCGCTCGGCCTCGCTTTCGCGCCAGCGTCTGATCAGCTCGTGGTTGCCGCTGAGGAGCACCTCCGGGACCGCCTGCCCCCGGAACTCCCGGGGCCGGGTGTACTGGGGCGGCCCCAACCGGTCATCGAAAAACGAGTCCCCGGACGCGGAGTCGAAATCGCCCAGCGCGCCCGGCAACAGGCGCACGATGCCATCGGCCACCACCAGCGCCGCGGGCTCGCCCCCGGACAGGACATAGTCGCCGATGCGCAGTTCCTCATCCGCCAAGTGGTCGGCCACCCGCTGGTCCACATCCTTGTAATGGCCGCAGATCAGGATCAGCCGTCGATCCAGCGAATAGCGCTCGGCCGCCCGCTGGTCGAACAGCCCGCCGCGGGCCGAGAGCAGGATCACCCGCTCGCGCCCGCCCTCCGCCGCGGGCTCCGTGTTGGCGCGGCACCATTCCACCGCCGCGAACACCGGCTCGGGACGCAGCACCATCCCCGCGCCCCCGCCGAACGGGTAGTCATCGACCGTGCCGTGACGGTCGACCGCGAAATCCCGCAGCTGCACCACCCGGAACTCCACCAGCCCGGCCTGTTGCGCCCGGCCGAGGATGCTCAGCCGCAAGGGGGCCGCGAAAAATTCCGGAAACAGGGTGATGATGTCGATTTTCAGCATGCCTCAGAGTTCCACCAGGCCCGCGGGCGGGTTGACCACCAGGCAGCCCCGGTCGAGATCCACCTCGACCAGGAACTCCTCGACCATCGGCAGCAGGAAGCTCGCGCCCCCTGGCCGCTCGATCTCCAGCAGGTCCTGGCCCGGGTACTCCAGCACCTCGCGCACCGTTCCCAGGCGCTCGCCGCGGGTGTCCCGCACCTCGAGCCCGAGCAACTGGTGCGGATACCAGCGGTCTGTCTCCGGCTCGGCGGCCTGGTCGGCGGGGATGTAAAGCTCCCAGCCCCGCAGCGCCTCCGCCTGTTCCCGTCCCTCCCGACCGCGGAAAACGATCAGCAGCTCCTCCCGGAACGGCCGGACTGTCTCCACCTCCAACCGTTCCAGGCGCCGCTCATCCGGCCCGCCCAGCAACTCGGCCCCGGGACAGAAACGCAACTCCGGCCGCTCGGTGACCGGCCTGACCCGCAACTCGCCGCGGATGCCGTGCGGGCGGGCGATCACTCCCACCAGCAGGTATTCCAGCCTGTCCATCCTCGCTCGCCACCTTTCGCGGAGCACGGCTCCGGCGCGGGCCTGGGCCCTTCAGGCCTCAAGCCTCGGAACTCCCGGCCTGCGGCTGCTCGGCCGGGGCTTCCACCGGCGCGGCCGCCTGGGCCTTGACCGGCTTTTTGGCGGCGGGCTTCAGCTCGACCGTCTTCTCGGCCTTCTGGCCGGTCCGCTGCTCGTGCCAGCGGGCCAGCAGGCCGCTCTGGCGCAGCAGGCTGCCGACCGTGTCCGAGTAGGTGGCGCCCTGATTGAGCCACTCCAGCACCCGCTGGTCCTTGAACTCAATGGTCTGCGGGTCGGTCATCGGGTCGTAGCGGCCGACAAACTCGACAAAACGGCCATCCCGCTTGGTGCGGGAGTCGACCACCGCCACGCGGTAGCAGGGGTGTTTCTTCTTGCCGATCCGACGCAGTCTCAAGCGCACCGACATCTTGAAGCTCCTGATAATGGTGAATGCGACTTATGATATGGTATCGGAATTCAACGCATGTGCGGGGGCGCGCCCCGGCCGGTAAGGGCGGAACGGCCCTTGCCGGAAAACATCCCCATCTGTTTCATCATCTTGCGCATCTGCTCGAACTGCTTGAGCATCAGGTTGACATCCTGGATGGTCTGGCCGCAGCCCCGGGCGATGCGGCTGCGACGGCTGGGGTTGATCAGCTTGGGATTGGAGCGTTCCTCGGGGGTCATCGAGAGGATCACCGCCTCCAGGCGCTTGAAGCGCTTGGGATCGATGTCCGCCGAGCGGGCCAGCTTGCTGCCCACCCCGGGGATCATCCCCAGCAGGCTCTGGATCGAGCCCATCTTCTGGATCTGGCGCAGGGTGGAGAGGAAGTCCTCCAGGTCCATGTCGCCGCGGCGGAGCACCTTTTTCTCCAGGCGCTCGGCCTCCTCCAGGTCCATCCGCTCCTCGGCCTTTTCCACCAGCGAGACCACATCGCCCATCTGCAGGATGCGCGAGGCCATCCGGTCCGGGTGGAAGACCTCCAGGGCATCGAGCTGCTCGCCGACACCGATCAGCTTGATCGGCACCCCGGTCACCCCGTAGATCGACAGCGCCGCGCCGCCGCGGGCATCGCCATCGAGCTTGGTCAGGATCAGCCCGGTCAGTTGCAGCTCGGCGTGGAAGCTCTCGGCGATGTTGACCGCCTCCTGGCCGGTCATGCCATCGACCACCAGCAGGATCTCCTGCGGGCGGACCGCCTTTTTGACCTGGGCCAGCTCGTCCATCATCTCGCGGTCGATCTGCAGCCGGCCGGCGGTGTCGATCAGGACCGTGTTGGCCCCGCGGCGTCCGGCCTCGGCGACCGCATCGCGTACGATCCGGGTCACATCGCGCGTGCCATCGGTCGCGGCGAAAGTCGGCACCTCGAGCTGGCGGCCCAGGGTCTGGAGCTGATCGACCGCGGCCGGACGGTAGATGTCGGCCGCCACCAGCAAGGGACGCCGGCCCTCTTTCTTGAGGCGCAGGGCCAGCTTGCCGGCGGTGGTGGTCTTGCCCGAGCCCTGCAGGCCGCAGAGCATGATCACCGCGACCGCCCCCGCACCATACTCGATCGGCTTGAAGGAGCCGCCGAGCATCGCCACCAGCTCATCGTAGACAATCTTGACCATCATCTGGCCGGGGCTGACGCTCTTGATCACCTGGCGGCCAATGGCCTGCTGCTCCACCCGGCCCAGGAAATCCTGCACCAGGCGCAGGTTGACATCGGCCTCGAGCAGCACCCGGCGGATCTCGCGCAGGCTCTCGCGGATCGATTCCTCGCCCAGCACCACCTTCCCGCCCAACCGCCCGATGATGCCTTCCAGCTTTTCGCTCAACTGGTCGAACATAAACGCCTTAAGTCCTTTCGGCCGACAAATCGCGGGTTGCGCCGCGCGGACGGGGCGCCCCGAGGAGATGCAAAAACTTATAATTTAGTCGCATTCCGCCAAAAAATCAACGATTGCGTAGAACTCAGGGCTCGGCGCGCGAGACTACCAGGTCCACCAGCGCCCCCCGCTCCACTGTCGTGCGTTCCAGCGGCAACTGGTCGATCACCCGCCCCTCGGCGACAAAGCGGTTGAAGGCATGGGAGACCTGCCCCACCTGCAACCCGGCCTCGGTCAGGATCCGGCGGGCTTCCTCCAGATCCTTGTCCACCACCGAGGGCACCGCCACCTGCTCCACTCCCTTGCTCACCACCAGCCTGATCGGGGAACCGGCCGGCAGGGCGCTGCCCTCCTCCGGCTCGACCGCGATCACTCTTCCCGGGCCGAGGGATGGGTCGGCGCGCGGCTCGACCGCGGCCACCTCCAGCCGGCTGCGCTCGGCCAGCAGCCTGGCCTGGCGCTCGGTCAGGCCGCGCACCCGGGGGACTGTCACCTGCTCCGGCCCCAGGCTCATCACCACCAGCACCTGCCGTCCCTCCTTGACTGTCAGCCCGGCCGCCGGGTCCTGGCGCAGCACCAGGCCCGCCGCCAGTTGCTCGCTGGGCAGTTCGCCCTGCACGGTAAAGACCAGCCCCCGTTGCTCGCACTCCAGCCGGGCCTGCTGCAGCTCCCGGCCCACCACCTCCGGCACCTCCACCAGGCGCTGGCCCCCGGCGATCCGCGGCAGGATCACCTGGTCCAGGATGAACAGCCCCAGCAGGAACGAGGCCACCGCGGCCAGCGAGTACACCAGCAGATCTTTAAGCCGGACATGCATCCTCAAACCCTCTCGCGTACTGGTCTTTTCGGTGTGTGGTCAACGGCCTGAAGCCCGATCACTCTTTTTTTCGCCCGGCGCGGACCACCCTCCCGCACCAGCCGGGCCGCGAACGCGCCATCGATCCCATCCCGGTGGGGCCAGCTCTGCAGCCAGCCCTCCGGCGAAACCAGCTCCGCCGGCAGTTGATCTGTCGCCGGGTCGGGCCGGAACTCCGGGTGGGCCGATAGGAAAGCGCGCACCACCGCCTGGTTCTCCTCCGGCTCCAGCGAACAGGTAGCGTAGACCAGCACTCCGCCCGGGGCGACCGCGCCGGCCGCATCCTCCAGGATCCGGGCCTGCAACTGGGGCAGGCTCTCCAGGTCGGAGGGCTCCAGCCGCCAGCGCAGCTCGGGCTTGCGGCGGATCACCCCGGTGCCGGTGCAGGGGACATCGCAGAGCACCAGGTCGGCATCGCGCACCACCGGGTGATGGCTGTCGGCGGCGACCGCCAGCAGATTGTCCAGCCGCAGCCGCGCCAGGTTCCGCCGCAGCCGCGCCAGCCTGCGACGGCTGGGATCGGCGGCCACCACCTTCCCGGCCGGTCCCACCAGGCGGGCCAGATGGGTGGCCTTGCCGCCCGGGGCGGCGCAGGCATCGTAGACCAGGCTCCCGGCCCGTGGCGCGGCCAGCAGGCCCACCAGCATCGCCGCCTCGTCCTGGACATAGAACAAGCCCTCGTCATAGCCCGGCAGCAGGCTCGGCCGCGGGGCCCCGCCCCGGATCTTCAGCGCTCCCGTCGCCCAGCGCCCGCGCTCGACCTCCAGGCCCGCCTCCCGCAGCCGCTCCTCCAGGTCCCCGATCCGCGCCGGGTCCTCGACCCGCAGCACCAGCGGAGCCTGGCGGTTGTTGGCTTCCAGCAGTTGCCGGGCGAGCTCGAAACCGTGGCGCTGCAGGTAACGCTCCGCCAGCCACTGGGGGTGGGAGTGCTCGACCGCCAGCCACAGAGCCGGCTCGCGCTCGGGCGAGGGCAGCGGGACACTGTCCCAGCCGCGCTGCAGGCTGCGCAGCACGCCATTGACCACCGGGCCGAGGCGGCGATCCTCCCGCTTGGCCAGCTCCACCGCCTCGTTCACCACCGCGTAATCGGGGATGCGCTCCAGGAAACGCAACTGGAAGGCCGCCGTGCGCAGGATGTCCTGCACCCGCTGCGGCAGCGAGTTCAACCCCTGCCGCAGGAAATGGTCCAGGTAGTAGTCGAGCTTGCCGCGCAGGCGCAGGGTCCCGGAGACCAGTTGGCGCACCAGCGCCCGGTCGCGGGGATCGAGCCGGTCCAGGCGGGGGTCCCAGTCCAGTTCGAGCTCGCGCCAACGTCCCAGCATGTCCAGGGCCAGCCGCCTGGGCCCGATCCCGGACTTCCCTTTCCCCGCTGATGGCATCGCTATCCTGAGCCGCCCTCACTATAAAAATGAAAAATAATGCGCCGACCCGCCGCCGATTATTGCAAACGGGTATGATTTGTAATAAATTAGGCCAGCAGGGCTTCAAGGTCAAGGAAAACGGCTAACCAAGGCAGGAAGGGGGATGCGCGCGGATGGGACCGACCATCGGCTTGATCGGCGCCGAAGCCGGCGCGCTGGAAGCGCTGCAGGGCTGGTACGCTACCCTGCTGCTGGCCGAAAACGGCCGTCTCGACTCCCGGCATGACAAGCTGCTCGGGATGGGCTTCCAGTTGCGGAGGATCGAGGAGCACGGCGGCCAATCCCTGACCGAGCCGGTGCTGCTGGTGATCGACCGCCAGGGCTGGCAGCGGCAGCGGCAGCCGATCATGGACTTCATCGCCGGCAGCCACTACTCGCCGCCGGTGATCCAGCTCGGCGACAGCGAGGAGGAGCCGCCCAACCTGCAGGTCCTGCTGCCGGAGGATTTCACCGACCGCCAGTTGTTCGTGGCCCTGCGCGAGGCGGCCCGCTCGGCCGGGCTGGCCCGCCAGGTGGACCGCCTGGGCGGGATGCTCCAGAGCGGCCACTCCGAGCTGCAGAAGCTGATCGAGATCGGGATCTCGCTGTCCAGCGAGCGCAGCATCGACCGCCTGCTGGACAAGATCCTGCTCGAGGCCTGCAATGTCACCTCGGCCGATGCGGGCAGCATCTACATCATCGACCAGGATGAGCAGGGCAACCCGGTCCTGCGCTTCAGCAACACCCGCAGCGACTCGCTCAACGTGGACTTCAAGGAGTTCACGATGCCGATCGACCCCAGCTCGATCGCCGGCTATGTCGCCCTGACCGGCGAGTCGCTGATCATCGATGACTGCTACCATATCCCCGACCAGTACGCCTTCTCGATCAACCGCTCTTTCGACCTGAGCAACAACTACCGCACCAAGAGCATGCTGGCCGTGGCGATGCGCGACCAGAAAGATCAGATCACCGGGGTGATCCAGCTGATCAACCGCAAGCCGCGCCAGGAGCTGCGCCTGACCGACCCGCAGCAGATCGAGGGGGTGGTGGAGCCGTTCGGCGAGCGCTCGCGCGACCTGATCAGCGCCCTGGCCTCCCAGGCCGCGGTGGCGCTGGAGAACTACCGCCTCTACCGCGACATCGAGCACCTGTTCGAGGGCTTCGTCCAGGCCGCAGTGACCGCGATCGAATCCCGAGACCCCACCACCTGCGGCCACAGCGAGCGGGTGACCACGCTCACTGTCGGCCTGGCCGAGGCGGTGGGCCGCACCCTCACCGGGCCCTTGCGCGGGGTGCACTTCAGCGAGAACCAGCTCAAGGAGATCCGCTACGCCTGCCTGCTGCACGATTTCGGCAAGGTCGGGGTGCGGGAGAATGTCCTGCTCAAGGCCAAGAAGCTCTACCCCTGGCACCTGGAGGTGGTGAAAAAGCGTTTCGAGCTGGCCCGCCAGATCATGCGGGCCGAATCCGAGCGCGCCATGCGCCACCACCTGCTGGACCACTGCTGCCGGCAGTTCGAGGCGGGATTCGAGGAGATCGAGCGCGAGTTCAAGGCGCGTCTGGAGCGGCTGGACGAGTACCTGGAACTGGTGGTGCGGGCCAATGAGCCGGCGATGCTGGAAACCGAGAGCTGCCAACGGCTGACCGAGATCAGCGAGACCAGTATCCCCGATGGCGAGGGCGGCGCTTTCCCCTTGCTGGACCCGGAAGAGCATCGGGTGCTGTCGATCCCCAAGGGCTCGCTCACCCCGGAGGAGCGCCGGGAGGTCGAATCCCATGTCAGCCACACCTACAATTTCCTGACCAAAATCCCCTGGACCAGGGAGTTGCAGAACATCCCGGAGATCGCCTACGGCCACCACGAAACCATGGATGGGCGGGGCTACCCGCGCGGAATCCCGGCCGGGGAGATCCAACTGCAGTGCCGGATGATGGCGATCGCCGACATCTTCGATGCCCTGACCGCCACCGATCGCCCCTACAAGCCGGCGATGAGTGTCGAGCGCGCCCTGGAGATCATCCACTCCGAGGTCAAGCGCGGCAAGCTGGATGCGGACCTGGTCCAGGTGTTCATCGAGAGCAGGGTCTACGAGCTGACCGCCGCCGCCCGGGCCGCCGCCTCCCCTGGCGCTACTGCCGCTTCCTGAACAGGTCATCCAGCTTGCGGCGGGCCTGACCGGCCTGGTCCGGGCCGGCCCCGACCGCCCCGGTCCCCGGCCGGAACCATTCGCAGAAATTGGCCGCCGCCCGGTCGGAAACCCACTCCGCCTGGGGCTCCCGGCACTGGTTGCTGGCCCGCGGGTCGAACAACGAGCAGTTGCGGCAGGCGTGCAGCGGCCGCCCGCAACCCGGGCAAGTGTCCTGGCGCTGCACCCTGCCCTCGAGCGCGACCTCCCGGCCGCAGCCATGACAGCGCATCGCTCCCTCCTCGATACCAATTTTACAACAATGACTGCTGTTCCAGGGGCAGGGTAGAAAAACTTAGAAGATATCCACGAAGGACACGAAGGGACACCAAGCAATACTTCGTGAACCTTCGTGTCCTTCGTGGATAGATCCTTTTTCATCCTGTCCCGGACAGCCGACCAGCCTCAGATCGACTTGACCCCCATCGCCAGCAGGTCCTCCACCTCCAGGGTCTCGCGCATCCAGAACGGTTCGCCATAGCGGCGGCGGATCAGTGTCCCGTGGTAGAGCGCGTGGGTGCGGACCAGCTCCGGCAATGGCTGGCCGTTGGGAAACAGCTCCCCGGCCTCCAGCCGGCCCTCGAACTGGCTGCGGTAGCAGAGCACCGCCTGCAGCTTGCGCTCGAACTGCTCGGTGATGTTCACCACGAACGAGGGCTTGCCCTGGTGCTCGATGTAGGCCTGGCAGTAGATGATCTTCTCCGGCCGGGCCACCCGGCCCTCGCCCTCGAGCTTGCCCAGCCCGGCCAGGAACGCCGCCGCCCGCCCCAGCCGCACCGCGACCGCGTGGTCCGGGTGACGGCTCTGCCAGTGGGGCAGGATCAGCACCCGCGGCCCCAGCCGGCGGATCGCCCGGGCCACCGCCAGCCGGGTCGGCTGGTCATCCTGCAGCCCGGCATCCGGCAGGCCGAGGTTCTCGCGCAGCGCCAGCCCCATCAGCTCGGCGGCGCAGGCGGACTCGGCCGCGCGCCCGGCGGCGCTGCCGCGAGAGCCGCTCTCGCCGCCGGTCAGGTCCAGCACGCCGACCCGCCGGCCGGCATCCGCCATGCGGATCAGGGTCCCGCCGCAGGTCAGCTCGGCGTCATCCGGGTGCGCCGCCACCGCCAGCACGTCCAGGTACTGCTCCAAGCCATCCCCCTTTCGGAGCAGGTTCGAGGTTCCGGGGGCGCTTGCCCCCGCTTTTTATTATAAAACTCTTTACCCCGGGGGAGAACTTTTATAGAATTGAGGGGTAATTACCTTTACCAAATTTGTTACATCTATTTTTTGGTTCAGCACCAGGGTCGGCGAGCAAAGCCACAGCGCAGAAACCACTTGATCTCACCAGCTCTTGTGCCTTTTAAGATAAGCACTTATACCGGTTAGACCACGCCACTGGCCAAAAGTTCCCGGTGGCGTGGAAATCAGACCGGTTTCATTTTCCGGCTAATCTGGATACTTTTGTAGATTTTTCCGTCCCTCCGGCGGCGGGAAAAAGTCAGGGCGTTCAAACGGTAACCAACCACGGACCGTCACGTTTATCCGATGGATCGGTACTCCATGGAGAAGACCCCGGCAGGATACGCGGAGCTGAGTGACGAAGATCTGATGCTGGCGGTGCAGCGGGGGCAGGACCAGGCTTTCAACGAGATCGTCCGGCGCTACAAGGATTACTCCGTCCGCTTCTGCTATCGTTTCGTGCGGGATCACGAGTTGGCGGAAGACATCTCGCAGGAAGGCTTCATCCGCCTCTACCGTTACCGGGCCCGTTACCAGGTGACCGCCAAGTTCATCACGCTGCTGTCGAAAATCCTGATGAACCTTTGCCTGGACGAGTTCCGCAGGCGCAAGAAGTTCAAGGCCGTGGAGCTGGATGCCCTGCCCGAGGGAACGATCAACCGGCTGGAGCTGGCCGGGCCGGCGGGCGCAGAGAGCAGCCCGAACCCGGAGCAGGAGTATGACAGCAAGGAACTGGACGCGCGGATCAAGGCGCTGCTGGGCACCCTCAGCCCGCGCTACAAGACGGTGCTGATCCTCAGGCAGTTCCACGGCTATACCTACAAGGAAATCGCCGAGGTCATGGGCGCCTCGCTCAACGAGGTCAAGATCTGGATTCACCGCGCCCGCAGCCAGATGAAGCGGAAGTTCTACAATCAAACCTCGCCGGTGGACGACGATGGATAACGAGAACCGGAGCTTCTTGCAGTTGAGCGCTTTTCTGGATGACGAGCTGCCGGAGGCGGAAGCCGAGGAGGTCAGGCGCAGGATCAGCACCGAGGAGCCATGGAGACGGCAGTACGAGTGCCTGAGCCGGCTCGACTGCCTGCTGCGTTGCTGGGACCGGAGGGAACTGGAGGGCTTGCGCGCCTCGGCCGGTTTCGAGCGCCGCCTGTACTGCCGGCTGGGTGGCCTGGGCCGCCTGGCCGGTTGCCTGCGCTCCGGACTGAGGCTCCCCACGCTGCTGCTGCGCCCGCGCCACCGCCCCTGACACCACGAAAAAACGTGAGCCGCTGAAGGTTTCCGGCTGTTAACCGCTTCTCCAGCAAATAATTGCGGTCCTGTCATTTTGGCAGCGCTCAGTCCTTCCCGTGAATCCCCCGCCTCGCGAACGCCCGGCTGATCCCCACTCCCGCGACTGCCACCGGCCGCGACATCCTCCCCGGCTCCGGCGCAGCCCGCGGAAACATTTAAGAGCTCACTTCGGGCCGATGCGCTAAGTCCTTATCATAAAACACCTTATTGTCAATTGCTAAAAAATCGATTTAATGCGGTTTTTCTCTTGACATTGGTATTTGCTAACTGTATGTTCAAATCATCGTGGCAACTTGTGGGAACATGTGTCAAAGATTTCCAAGCCCTCACCCTCACCTCTCGAGTCCGGGACCATACCGATGCGACACTGGGGAAGAGCCAGGAACACGCTCGATGCCAAGGGCCGGGTCAGCCTGCCGCCCCGCTTCCGCGAAAGGGACGTCACCACCTACGTCCTCAACCGCGGGCTGGACGGCTGCCTGTACCTCTATACCCCCGAGCAGTACGAGCGCACCCTGGAGCAGATCCAGAACATGCCCGGCAACAAGAAGAACCTGCGGTTCTTCATGCGCGAGTGGACCAAGTTCGCCACGGATGTGCAGCTCGATGGCCAGAACCGGATCCTGATCCCCCGGGAGCTGCTGGAGCTGGCCCACCTGGCCCGGGAAGTGATTTTCCAGGGCACCAACGAGCGGATCGAGCTCTGGGACCCCGAGACCCAGGAACAGTATGCCCAGCGCTTCCAGGAACAGGAATCGGTGACGTTCGAGGACATCGCCGAGAGCTTCGATTGAGTCTGAACCCCCGACCCCGCCGGTCCTGCCGGCCGGGGCCATCCCCGCTCCAGCGAATTCTCCTCCGGCAGGAGTGCCTGCAATGAGCGGACCGCAAGGACAGCCTTTCCACCAGCCGGCCCTGCTGCGCGAGAGCCTGGAGTTGCTCCAGCCCCGCAATGGGGGCTGCTATCTGGATGGCACGGTCGGCGGTGGCGGGCATGCCCGGGCGATCCTGGAAGCTTCCGCTCCGGAGGGCCGGCTCTACGGGCTGGACCAGGACCGGGAGGCGCTGGCCGAGGCCGGGCGGGTCCTGGCCGGGTTCGGCGAGCGGGCGGTGCTGATCGAGGGCAATTTCGCCCGGGCCGCCGAGCTGCTGCCGGAAGTCAGCCTGGATGGGGCGCTGCTGGACCTGGGGGTAAGCTCCACCAGCTCGACACCGCCGCCCGCGGTTTCTCCTGCGACCGCCCCGGACCCCTGGACATGCGGATGAGCCTGAGCCTGCCGGAAGATGCCGCCACCCTGCTGGACCGTCTGGATGAGGCCGGGCTGGCCGAGGCGATCCGCGCGTTCGGCGAGTCGCGCTTCAGCCGCCGGCTGGCGCGGGAGATCCTTCGCCGCCGGCAGAGCGGCGCCCTAAGCGACACGGCCGAGCTGGCGGCAGCGGTGCGCGCCAGTGTCCCGCGGCCGATGGAACGCAAGACCGTGATCCTGGTGTTCCAAGCCTTGCGTATCCTGGTTAACCGCGAGCTGGAGTGCCTGCCGCAGGGGCTGGAGGGCATTTTTTCGCTGCTGCGGCCCGGCGGAAGGCTGGCGGTGATCTCCTACCACAGCCTGGAGGACCGGATCGTCAAGCGCTTTTTCGCCGCCCTGGTCAATCCCTGCACCTGCCCGCCCGGCCTGCCGCAGTGCGCCTGCGGCAAGCAGCCGCAGCTCCGGCTGGTGACCCGGGGCGCGCTCCAGCCCTCGGCGGAGGAAGTGGCGCGCAACTCCCGCAGCCGTTCGGCGAAACTGCGGGTCGCGGAAAAGCTGCCGTCGATGGAAGGGCCGCGGCGATGAACCCCTATCTCAGCGCTTACAAGCGCAATGCCAGCCAGCAACGGGTGCGTGACCGCAAAGTGGTCTTTTCCAGCGCGGCCCTGGCGGCATTTTTCCTGCTGGGGCTGTCGCTGCTGGTGGTCTACAAGCAGACCCTGGGCCAGCACCTGCTGGCCGAAGTGCAACGGCTCAGGGTGGAGCAGAAAGGGCTGGTCACCGAGCAGTCCGTCCTCCTGGGGGAAAAGCAGCAGAGCCTGTCGCGGGTCCGGGTGATCGCCTATGCCCGCGAGCGGCTGGGGCTGGAGTTTCCCGCTCCGGAAAGCATCCATTGGATCAAGGCCGAAAGCCTTTACGAGTGATTCTTCTGTGAACGCGGTCCGAACGTCTTTCAATCGCCCGAGGAAGAATTGACTCCCCGCAGCTCGGTCAAAAGACTCTATTTCCTGCTTAGCGGCGCGATCTTGCTGGCGGCCCTGGTCATGGGCCACCTGTTCCGGATCCAGGTGCTGGAGCACCAGCAGCACCTGGCCGAGGCCGACCGCCAGCACAAGCGCAAGCTGGTGCTGCCGCCCCGCCGGGGCGACATCCTGGACCGCAGCGGCCGCCCGCTGGCGCTCTCGGCCGAGGGGCTCAATGTCTACGCCGTCCCGGAGCAGATCAAGGACAAGCGGGCCGCGGCGCGCGCCCTGGCCCGCAGCCTGGGCCTGCCCGAAAGCCAGCTCTACCGCCGCATCAATCGCGACCGGCCGTTCGTGATGATCCAGCAGAAGGTCAACCCGCTAGAGCTGGCCGGGCTGCGCGCGCAGCGGATCGAAGGGATCGGGTTCATCCCCTCCTCCAAGCGCTACTATCCCAACCACTCCCTGGCCGCCCAGATCATCGGCTTCGTCGGCCTGGAGGAGGAGGGCCTGGCCGGGGTCGAGTTCACGTTCCAGCAGGAGCTGGATGGCGAGCCCGGCTGGCTGATGGTGCAGCGCGATGCCCGGGGCAAGCCCCATGACCTGCTCGGCTCCCCGGTGGCGCGCCAGGTCAACGGGCGGAGCCTGCGGCTGACGATCGACGCCGAGCTCCAGGAGATTGTCGAGGATGCGCTCCGCCACCGGATCGAGGAAAGCGGCGCCCGCAACGGCTGCGTCGTGGCGGTCGATCCCGCCAGCGGCCGGGTGCTGGCCCTGGCCAACCACCCCAATGTCGACCTCAGCGCCGGCCGCGGCTTCCAGCGCAAGGATTTCCTCAACCTGGCCACCAACATGCCGTTCGAGCCGGGTTCCACTTTCAAGGTCTTTGTCGCCGCGGCCCTGCTGGAGGGCCGCCACGCCGCGCTCGCCGATTCGATCTTCTGCGAGAACGGCTCCTGGCAGCTCGGCCGCCGGACCCTGCGCGATGTCCATCCCCTCGGCAAGCTGAGTTTCGCCGGGGTGATCGAGCACTCCAGCAACATCGGGATGGCCAAGCTGGTGCAGCGCATCCCGGACGACCAGCTCTACCGGTCCCTGCGCGCGTTCGGGTTCGGCGCCTACACCGGCTGCGGCTTCAGCGGCGAGGACCGGGGCTACCTGCCGCTGCCCGCCCAGTGGAGCAACGCCACCAAGACCAGCCTGGCGATGGGCTACAACGTGCTGGTCACCCCGCTCCAGATGGCGATGGCCTATGCCGCCCTGGCCAATGGCGGCTTCCTGTGCGAGCCCGGCCTGGTGGAAGAGGTGTTCGATGAGCAGGGCCGGGTCCACTCCCGCTTCCAGCCCCGCCAACTGCGGCGGGTGCTGCCCGAGGCCTTGGTCCGCCGGCTGGTGATGGAGGCGATGGTCCCGGTGGTGGAGACCGGCACCGGCACCGCCGCCCAGGTCCCGGGCTTCCGGGTGGCCGGCAAGACCGGCACCAGCATGAAAGCCAATCCCGGGGGCGGCTATGGACACGGGGGCTATGTCAGCTCCTTCGGCGGCTTCTTCCCGGCGGAAGACCCCCAGATCGCGATCTACATCCTGATCAACGATCCGGATTTCAAGCACCGCTGGGGCGGTTCCTGCGCCGCCCCGGTGTTCAGCGACATCATCCGCGCCACCCTGCTGTCCGGCAGCACGGTGCTGGACCGCAACCGGCTGGAGCTGGTGCGGGATCGCCGCCAGCTGGCGGCTGTCCCGCCCGCGGCGGAGACGCCGGACACCCTGCCGGCGGAGCGGCTGCTGCCACCCTCGGCCGCCGCAGCCTGGCTGCCCGACAGCTCCGCCCTGGTGATGCCCGACCTGACCGGGCTCAGCATCCGCCGGGCGGTGTCCCTGCTCGACAGCCTCGAGCTGCGGGTGGCGGTGCGCGGAGCGATCAGTGTCACCAGACAGCATCCGCAGCCGGGGACCCTGATCCTCCCCGGCGAGACAGTGGTGCTTACCGGCAACCTCGCCTCGGGCGGGGATGAGATTTTCTCGCTGGCGGATAACGCCGGCCGGCGCGGGCGCAAGAGCCCGACCCCCTCTTCCAACCCCGGAGGGAGCAATTGAGGAGAGACAGCATCACCATCGTCCTGGTCCCGGAGAACCGGGAGCCGATGACCATCGAGCTTTCGTTTCGAGAACTGCTGCTGGCCCTGGTGCTCCTGTTGAGCCTGGCCGGCGCCGCCACCTGGTCCGTGATCAACTACCGCCGCATGCTCGCCGAGTACGACAGCCTGCAGGGCGCGGTGGAGCGGCTGGAATCCGAGCTGGCCTCCAGCGAGCAGCGGGTGGCCGAGATCAAGGGCAAGCTCGAGAGCCAGCAGGGGATGATCGCGATCGGCGACAGCAGCCAGAACGCGGTCGCCCTGCCCGCCGGAACCGGTGATGGCAGCGTGCGGATCGAGCAGTTCGCGGCCCGGGCCGCCGGCCGGACCCTGGAGGTCAGCTTCAACCTGCTCAACGGCGCCGACCAGGACCGCCTGCTCTCCGGGTACCTGATGATCCTGGCCGAGCACGAAAGCGGCGATTTCGGAAAGTTCGGCAAGTATCCGCCTTTCGAGCTGGGCGCCGACCAGCCGCTGGACTACCGTCTGGGCGACAGCTACGCCATCCGCCGCTTCAAGCAGGTGGGGGCCCGGATTCAGCTCCCGGACGACCCGGCCCGCTATCCTCGCCTGCGGATCCTGGTGTTCGACGAGGATGGCAAGCTCACCCTGTACGACCGCAAGCAACTGGAGTGGTAGGCATGCTGCTGCGCACCGCCGACATCCTGGCCGCCCTGCCCTACGCTGTCCCGGCGGGACCGCGGGAGGACCGCGCTTTCCGCGGGGTCTGCACCGACACCCGGGGCGAGTGCCGGGGCGCGCTGTTCATCGCCCTGGCCGGCGAGCGGTTCGATGCCAGCCTGCTGCTGGACAAGGCCGTCGCGGCCGGGGCCGCGGGCGCGGTGATCGGGCCCGCCGCCGAGGGCCGGACCTTGCCGGAGGGCCTGCCGTGCTTCCGGGTGCCGGACACCCTGCGCGCCCTGCAGGACCTGGCCGGCCATGTCCGCCGCGGCCTCACCGGCCTGCGCACGGTGGCGATCACCGGCTCCAACGGCAAGACCACCACCAAGGAAATGATCGCCGCGGTGCTGCGCACCCGCCTGCGGGTCTCCGCCACCGCCGGCAACCTGAACAACCACATCGGGGTGCCGCTGACCCTGCTCGCGCTGGAGCCGGAAGACCAGGTGCTGGTGACCGAGATCGGCGCCAGCCACGCCGGGGAGGTCCGCCGGCTGGCCGGGCTGGCCCTGCCCGCGCTGAGCGTGATCACCAACATCGCCCCGGCCCACCTGGAGGGCTTCGGCAGTGTCGAGGGCGTGCTGCGCGCCAAGCTGGAGCTGTTCGAGGAGACCCTGCCGGGCGGAACGCGCTGCTACAACGGCGATGACCAGCGGCTGGCGCGAGTGGTGCCCTCGGAGTTCCCCGGCGCGGTGAGCTTCGGGCTGGGCGAGGGCTGCCGGGAGCGGGCGACCGAGGTCCGGCTCGATGAGCGCGGCTGCGCGGAGTTTATCCTGAACGGCGGGACCCGGGTCCGGCTGCCCCTGCCCGGCCGCCACAATGTCCACAACGCCCTGGCCGCCGCGGCGGTCGGCCGCGCCCTGGGGCTCGAGGAGCGGGAGATCGCCGCCGGGCTGGAAACAGTCCGGGTGCCGGGGATGCGGATGGAGCTGCGGCCGGCGGGCGATGTCACCCTGCTCAATGACTGCTACAACGCCAACCCGCTCTCGATGCGGGAGGCGCTCAGCACCCTGCAGGCGATCGCCCACCAGGGCCCGCGCCTGGCGGTGCTGGGCGAGATGCGCGAGCTGGGCGCCGAGGCCGGGCCGCTCCACCGTGAGCTGGCCGGGGAGGCCGCCCGCCGCGACCTGGCGCTGGTGGCGTTTGTCGGCGAGTTCGCCGCGGCCCAGCGGGAGAGCTTCCTGGCCGCCGGGGGCGACCCGGCCCGGGTGCTGGCCGCCCCCGGACCGCTGGAGGCCTGGGAGCAACTCGCCGGCCGCCTGCGCGGCGGGGAGCTGCTGCTGGTCAAGGGCAGCCGGGGGATTCGCCTGGAACGGTTGATCGAGCAACTCGATCGCGCGCGGGGGACGGCATGAGCGATTTTTCGGTCAGCCTGGAAGCCATCCGCCCCGAGCCGCTGATCCTCCCGCCCGCCCGGGCCGCGGTGCTGGGCGCCGGGCGCAGCGGGATCGCCGCCGCCGAGCTGCTGCTGGACCGAGGCTATCAGGTCTACCTCACGGACAGCCATCGCAGCCCGGAAATGGAGGCCAACTGCCGGGCGCTGCAGGAGCGCGGGGCGGAAGTGAGCCTGGGCGGCTACCGGTGGGACAGTCTGGAAGCCTGCCATTTCGTGGTGGTCAGCCCGGGGATCGATGAGCGCCGGCTGCCGCTGGCGGGCCTGGAGGATCGGCCCCTGGTGGGCGAGCTGGAGCTGGCCGGCTGGTTCAGCCCCCTGCCCCTGGTGGCGGTGACCGGCACCAACGGCAAATCCACGACAGTCACCCTGCTCGGGGAAATCCTCTCCCGGGCGGGAATCGGCAACCGGGTGGCCGGGAACATCGGGCTGGCGCTGTGCCGGGCGGTCCGCGAACTGAGCGCTGAGCGGGTGATCGTGGTCGAGGTCAGCAGCTACCAGCTTCACACCATCCATCGTTTCCGTCCCCGGGTCGGGGTGCTGCTCAACCTCTCGCCCGACCACCTGGACCGCTACGATGGGCTCGAGCATTACTATGCGGCCAAGGACAAGCTGTTCCTCAACATGGGAAGCACGGACCTGGCGCTGCTCAATGCCGACCAGCCGGAAACCGCCGCCCGGTTGCGGGCCGCAAGCCGGACCCGGGTCGCCTGGTTCGGATGCGCCGAGGGGCCGCGGCACCTAACGTTCGTGCGCGGGAACCGGCTGTGGGTGCGGGGCGGCAATGGCAAGGCCCGGCCGGTGCTGCCGCTGTCGGAGATCGCCCTGCCGGGCCGCCACAACCTGTCCAACCTGCTGGCCGCGGCCGCCGCGGCGACCGCGCTCGGGGCCGGGGCGGAAGCTGTCGCCCGGGCCGCCCGGGAGTTCCGGGGCCTCCCTCACCGCCTGGAGCGGGTGGCGGAGCACGCCGGAGTGAGCTGGATCAACGATTCCAAGGCCACGACCGTCGACTCGGTCCAGGTGGCGCTGGAGAGCTTCGCGGGGCCGCTGGTGCTGATCATGGGCGGCCGCCACAAGGGTTCCTCCTACCTGCCCCTGGCCGAGCAGTTACGGCGCAAGGTCCGGCTGGTGCTGGCCCTGGGCGAGGCCGCCGGGCTGATCGAGCGGGAGCTGGCCTCCCTCGTGCCGGTGCGGGTGGTGGCCGACCTGGCGGCGGCGGTGACCGCTGCCGATGCGGCCGCGCAGCCCGGGGACACGGTCCTGCTGTCTCCCGGCTGCTCCAGCTTCGACCAGTTCGACAATTTCGAGCAGCGCGGAGAAATCTTCCGTCACCTGGTACCGGAGGGCTCGGCCCATGGCGCGCACTGAACGCAGCGAGCGGCAGGTGGACACCCTGGCCCTCGGCAACCGGCTGATGGTGATCGCGATCCTGCTGTCGGTGGCCGGGATTGTCGTGCTGCTGAGCGCCACCAGCATCAGCGCCCAGGCCGAGCACCTCTCCAGCTATGCCTACCTGCCGCGCCAGGCGATGCGGGTGCTGATCGGGCTGGGAGTGATGTGGCTGGCCTCCCGTTTCGACTACCACCGCCTGCGGCCGCTGAGCATCCTGGCCCTGCTGGTCACCGCCGGGCTGCTGGTCTGCTGCCTGCTGCCCGGCACCCGCGGGATCGCCCCGCTGATCGGCGGGGCCCGGCGCTGGATTCACCTTGGGCCCATCTCGTTCCAGCCCTCGGAGCTGGCCAAGTTCTTTCTGGTGATCTGGGCCGCCGGCTACCTGGTCCGCAAGCGGGAGTTGATCCACCGCCTCGGCCGGGGACTCATGCCCTTCCTGGTGTTCACCGGGATCTTCTTCCTGCTGGTGGTGCGCCAGCCGGACCTGAGCATGGCGGCGTTCATCATGGTGGTGGTGGTGGGCACCGGCTTCCTGGGGGGCATCAGACTGTCCCACCTGCTGCTGGTGGGGCTGCTGGCCCTGCCGTTGGTGACTTACAAGTACGTGATGGGGGTCGGCTACCGCAACGAGCGCCTGACCAGCTTCCTGGACTCCGGGGAGGAAGACCGGTCGGGGATCGGCTACCAGGCCTACCAGAGCAAGCTGGCGCTGGGCTCGGGCGGGCTGGCCGGAGTGGGGCTGGGCCAGAGCCGCCAGAAGTATTTCTACCTGCCCGAGGCGCATACGGATTTCATCTTCTCGATCATCGGCGAGGAGCTGGGCTTCCTCGGGACCACCTTCGTGATCGGAGCTTTCATCTTCCTGGCGGTGCTGGGAGCGCGGATCGCGCTCCACGCGGCGGATTACTACGGATTTCTGCTGGCGGCGGGCCTGTCGCTGATGATCTTCCTCTCCGCCCTGCTGCACATGGCGGTGACCTCGGGGCTCACGCCCACCACCGGGATGCCGTTGCCGTTTTTCAGCTATGGCGGGACCCATCTGGTGACCACCCTCTGGGGGGTGGGCATCATCCACAATATCAGCCGGCAGGCACAGGAAGCGCAACATGTCACGGCCTGACAACATGCAGCGGACAGTCAAGCAGATCCACATGGTGGGGATCGGCGGCAGCGGGATGTGCGGAATCGCCGAGATCCTGCTGGCCGAGGGCTACCAGGTTTCCGGCTCGGACCTGTCCGGCTCGCCGGTGCTCGACCGGCTGCGGCAACTGGGGGCGCGGGTGCTGGTCGGCCACCAGGCCTCGAACCTGGACCAGGCCGATGTCGTGGTGATCTCCTCCGCTGTCCGGCCGGACAATGTCGAGGTCCAGGCCGCCCGCGAGCGCCACATCCCGGTGATCCGCCGGGCCGAGATGCTGGCCGAGCTGATGCGGATGAAATACGGCATCGCGGTGGCGGGCACCCACGGCAAGACCACCACCACCTCGATGATCGCCCTGGTGCTGGAAGAGGCCGGCCTGGACCCGACCGTGATTGTCGGCGGCAAGCTCAAGGCCCTGGGCAGCCAACGCCCGTCGCGGCGCAGGGCGAGCTGCTGGTGGCCGAGGCGGACGAGTACGACCGCTCGTTCCTGCGCCTGGCCCCGACCATCGCGGTGATCACCAACATCGATGCCGACCACCTCGACTACTACGGCAGCCTGGAGGAGATCAAGGACGCCTTCGTGGAGTTCGCCAGCAAGGTGCCGTTCTATGGCAAGCTGGTGGTGTGCATGGACGACACCCCGCTGGTGTCGATCTTCCCGCGGATCGAGAAACGGCTGCTCAGCTACGGCGAGAGCGTCCAGGCCGACCTGCAGGTGCGCGGGATCTGCCACGAGGGCGGGGGCACCAGTGGCCTGGTCTCGTTCCGGGGACAGGAGCTGGGCGAGCTGCGGCTGCAGGTCCCGGGCGAGCACAATGTCCGCAACGCCCTGGCGGCGGTGGCGGTGGGGCTGGAGCTGGGAGTGCCGTTCGCGCGGATCGCCGCGGCCATGGCCGCGTTCCGCGGAGTGCATCGCAGGGCCGAGATCAAGGGCGAGGTCCAGGGCCGGCTGGTGATGGACGACTACGCCCATCACCCCTCGGAGATCATGGCCACCCTCGATGGCATCAAGAAGGGCTGGGGACGCCGGATCATCGCCGTGTTCCAGCCCCACCTCTACTCGCGCACCCGCAGGCTGGCCGATGAGTTCGGCAGCTCGTTCCGCCAGAGCGACCTGCTGGTGGTGACCGATGTCTACGGCGCCCGCGAGGAGCCGGACCCGGAGGTGACCGGCCTGCTGGTGGCCGAGGCCGCCCGCCGGCGCGGGCACCGGGCGGTGGTCTATCATCCCGATCGCTCCACCCTGGCCGGACCGCTGTTCGAGCTCTCCCGCCCGGGGGACATCATTCTGACAATGGGGGCCGGGGACATCTGGAAAGTGGGCGAGGAACTGCTGGACAGTTTCGGAGGAACCAGGGCGTGAGCGCGCGCGAACCACAGGCGCTGGCCCCGGGAGCTGTCCCGGCCGGCCTCGATCTCCACGAGCGCTACGCGCTCGCGCCGCTGACCACGATCGGCACCGGGGGCCGGGCCCGCTGGTACGCCCTGGCCCAGGACGAGGCCGCCCTGAAAGCCCTCATGCCCCGCCTGCGCGGTCCCTGGTTCGTGCTGGGCAGCGGCAGCAACCTGCTGATCGCCGACCGGGACTTCCCGGGAGTGGTGATCCGGCTGGGGAAAAACTTCCGCCGGCTGCGGTCCGAGGACGGAGCCTTGCGCTGCGGCGCGGCGGTGAAGCTCTCCCGGCTGGTGGAGCGGGCGGTCGGCGCGGCGCTGCCCGGTTTCGAGGAACTGAGCGGGATCCCCGGGACTGTCGGCGGGGCGGCGACCATGAACGCCGGCACCCACCTGCGCGAGCTGGGGGACCTGGTGCACACCCTGACCGTGATCGACATGCAGGGCCGGCGGCGGCTGTTCCGCGAGCAAGCGCTGCCGCGGGGCTACCGCCGGAGCCTGTCGCCGGTGCGGGGGGTGATCACCTCCCTGACTTTCCTCCGCTCCGGGAGCGGCGACAGCCAGGCCCAGGCGACGCGGTCCGCCGAGCTGATCGGGCAGCGCCAGGCCAAGCATCCCTGGCAGGAACGGACCTTCGGGTCGACCTTCAAGAATCCGCCCGGGCAAATCGCGGCCCGGTTGATTGATCGGGCCGGGCTGAAAGGGTGGCAGCGGGGAGGGGCGCGGGTCAGTCCCCAGCATGCCAATTTCATCGAGAATTTCTCCTCGGCCGGGGCGCTGGACATCCTGGAGCTGATCCGCGCGGTCAGACAGGAAGTCCGGGAGCGCTTCGGGATCACCCTGGAGCCGGAAGTCCGGCTGCTGGGGTTCAGCCGGGAGGAACTCGGAGAGTTGGCGCCTTACGCACCGCAGATCGACAGCAATCATTCGGCTTGATCCGTTCACTCAACCTTTGGCCGAGGACCAGATGCTCACTGCCCACATGACGGTACCCCCCCGCCACCGTCACGCCTCCCACCGCAAGGGCCACCGTCGCCGGAGCCTGATCAAGCTGCTGGCCCTGCTCCTGCTGACCGGCAGTTCCACCTATGCCGCCTACCGGATGGACATCGGCGGATATTTCGCGGTCCGTCAGGTGGAGGTCGGCCCCACGACACTGATCCCGCGCGCGGAACTGGAGCGGTTGTGCCGGGAGCTGTTCCTCGGGCGCAACCTGGTGCTGAGCCTCGCCGACAGCAAGTCGCTGCTGCTGGAGGAGCCGCTGGTGCGCCAGGTCCGGCTCACCCGCCGTTTCCCGGACCAGCTGGCGGTGACAGTCGAGGAGCGCCGCCCGGTGGCCCTGCTCAATGCCGGGCAGCTGCTGCCGGTGGACCAGGACGGCTATATCCTGCCGCTGGCCGACAGCCTGCTGTCGCCCGAGCTGCCGATCCTCACCCCCCGCGGCCCGGCCCTGGAGGCCTTCCAGGTCGAGGGCAAGCGGCAGAGCCTGGACCGCGAAAGCCGCCGGCTGCTGGAAGCCGCGCTGGCGCTGGAGCACCTGGCCCCGGAGCTGCTGCCCCGGCTGAGCGAAATCACGATCGATGACCAGGGCAAGCTGACCGTAATCACCCTCGAGGATGGGATCCGGGTGGTGATGGGGCGCTGGATCGAGGAACGCAACATCCGCTACCTGGGCTGGATGCTGGACGAGCTGGCCGGTCACCCGGACAAGCCCCAGTCGGTCGACCTGAGCTTCGAGGGGCAGATCATCGTCCGCAACGGCACTTAGACTTAAGCGGGAACAATGGGCCACCGGCCGCCACCCGGGCGCCGGCGACCATCTCCCCTTCATTTTTCGAGCTTCAGGCACCCGATTCCCGCGCGAGGGCAACTTACCGGCCGGAAGCCGCCGCCCGCGCGGACCAGGCAACTCCAAGCACCGGCCCCTTGAGGAGGATCGATGGCCAAAGAGGATTTAATCGTCGGCCTCGACATCGGCACCACCAAGATTTGCGCCATCATCGCCGAGCGCACCGAGGGCGAGCCCCTCAAGATCGTCGGCGTGGGCACGGCGCGCAGCGAGGGCCTGCGGCGCGGAGTCGTGGTGAACATCGAAAAGACCGTGCAGTCGATC
This sequence comes from Candidatus Glassiibacteriota bacterium, assembly GCA_963752515.1. GTDB lineage: Bacteria > Gemmatimonadota > Glassbacteria > GWA2-58-10 > GWA2-58-10 > CAVVYO01. Next base: position 144,626 of record CAVVYO010000004.1, read on the forward strand.
ACCAAGGCGATCGAGGAGGCGGAACTGATGGCCGGGGTCGAAGTCAGGGGAGTTTACGCCGGGATCGCCGGCGACCACATCCGCTCGATCAACAGCAAGGGCGTGATCGCGGTCTCCCGCGAGCACACCGACATCACCCGCGAGGACGTGCGACCGGGTGATCGAGGCCGCCAAGGCCGCCCATATCCCGATGGAGCGCGAGATGATCCATGTCATCCCCCAGGAGTACATCATCGATGACCAGCAGGGGATCAGCGACCCGGTGGGGATGAGCGGCATCCGCCTCGAAACCGAGGTCCACATCATCACCGGCGCGGTCACCAGCGCCCAGAACATCGTCAAGAGCATCCACAAGGCCGGTTTCGAGGTCTACGACCTGGTGCTGGAGCCGCTGGCCTCCAGCTACTCGGTGCTGACCGAGGATGAGAAGGACCTCGGGGTGGCGATTGTCGACATCGGCGGCGGCACCAGCGACATCGCCTTCTTCTCCCGCGGCAGCATCCGCCACACCAGCGTGATCGGCCTGGCCGGCGACAACCTGACCAACGACATCGCGATCGGGCTGCGCACCCCGGCCCATCGCGCCAAGGAGATCAAGGAAAAGTACGGCTGCGCCCTCGCCGCGCTGGTCGACTCCCAGGAGATGATCCCGGTGCCCGGCGCCTCCAATCAGGGCGAGCGCCAGGTGAGCCGCCAGTTGCTGGCCTCGATCATCCAGCCCCGGATGGAGGAGATCTTCGGCCTGATCTACCGCGAGATCGAGGAGTTCCACGACCTGCTGGCGGCCGGGGTGGTGCTGACCGGCGGCACCAGCTCGCTCAAGGGCATTGTCGAGCTGGCCGAGGAGGTCATCAAGCTGCCGGTGCGGGTGGGCAAGCCCCTGGGAGTCACCGGCCTGGTCAACCTGGTCGATGACCCGCGCTTCGCCACCGGAGTCGGGCTGGTGATGTACGGCGCCGAGCAGGAGCCGGCCTCGGCCCGTTTCCGCGGCGATGAGAGCAGCATGTTCAACCACATCCTCGAACGGATGAAACAGTGGCTCAACGATCTCTGGTAGCCATCGCCACTATCGTACAGGCATGATTACGCCGGCAGCTACATCTATCAACTTCAGGGGAGATGCCTCATGGCCACTTTTGAATTTCCGATGCGATGGAGCAGATGGCGCCGGATTACGGTGATCGGGGTAGGCGGAGCCGGAGGCAATGCGATCAACCACATGATCAGTTCCGACATGCGGGGGGTGGAGTTTGTCGCCTGCAACACCGATGTCCAGGCCCTGTCGATCAATAGCGCCGACTGCAAGCTCCAGATCGGCAAGATGCTGACCAAGGGGCTGGGCGCCGGCGCCCGCCCGGAGATCGGCCGCCAGGCGATCGAGGAGAACCGCGATGATGTGGCGCAGCTGATCGACGGCTCGGACATGGTGTTCATCACCGCCGGCATGGGCGGCGGCACCGGCACCGGCGCGGCGCCGGTGGTGGCCGAGATCGCCCGCGAGCTGGGGATCCTCACCGTCGCCGTGGTCACCAAGCCCTTCATCTTCGAGGGCCGCAAGCGGATCAAGCAGGCCGAGAGCGGGATCGCCGAGCTGCGCAGCCGAGGTCGACACGATGATCGTCATCCCCAACCAGCGCCTGCTCGACTGGTGGGCAAGAACACCACGCTCGACGGAGGCCTTCAAGATCGCCGACAAGATGCTGCTCTACGCCGACCAAGGGCATCAGCGACCTGATCACCACCCCGGCCCTGGTCAACCTCGATTTCGCCGATGTCAAGACGATCATGTCCAACATGGGCAACGCCCTGATGGGCACCGGCTTCGCCTCCGGCGAGTACCGCGCCAGCGAGGCCGCCCAGGATGCGATCAGCAGCCCGCTGCTCGAGGATGTGCAGATCGCAGGGCGCCCGCGGGCGTGCTGGTCAACATCACCGGCGGCACGCGACCTGACCCTGCACGAGGTCAACGATGCCAACAACGTGATCTACGAGGCCGCCGGCGAGGATGCCAACATCATCTTCGGCGCGGTCGATCGACGAGAGCATGGACGGCCAGGTGCGGGTGACCGTGATCGCCACCGGCTTCGGCCAGGCCCGGGAGGATGCCCGCGAGGGTCGCCAGGGGTTGGAGCGCGAGAACGTGGTCAGCTTCGAGCGGGCGATCAACGATGACCTGGCGGTGGCCGGCACCGGCAGCCACAGCTTCACCTCCGGGGTCCGCCAGACTTTCCAGGCCGGCAAGCCGAAAAACGGCGCCATCCCCCAGCAGACCCGGCCGGCCCCGCTGACCCTGGACGACCTGGACATCCCGACCTTCATCCGGCGGCAGATCGACTGAAGCTCCGCCATCTTCGCCCCGGCCGGCCCGGGGCGGCGGAAAGGAAGACCGGAAGTGAAGTTAGCTGTCGACAGGCGCCTGCCGCGATGCTGCCGGCCGGTCGCCGCGGTGATGGCGGCGGATCGGGAGCTGATCCGCCGCGCGGCGGAAGCGCTGGCCGACTGGCTGGGCCCGATCGACCTGGCCAGCCCGCTCTTCGCTTTCGACCACAGCGACTACTACGCCCGGGAGATGGGCCCAGCGCTGGTCAAGCAGTTCTTCAGCTTCCGGGGGCTGCGCTCCCCCCTGGAGCTGGCGGCGATCAAACGCCGGACCGCCGCCTGCGAGCGGCGCCACCGCGCCCCCGGCGGCGGCAGGCTGGTCAACCTCGACCCGGGCTACTGGATGGATGCCAAGCTGGTGCTGGCCTCCACCAAGAACTACTCGCACCGCATCCCGCTGGGAAGGAGGGTGTTCGGCGAACTGACACTGCGCTACCACCGGGGAAAGCTGCAGCCGTTCGACTGGACTTATCCCGATTACCGCACCCCCCTGGCCCTGGAGTTTTTCGAGCGGGTCCGGCGGGCGTACCTCGAGCAGTTGGCGGATTGAATTTTTTTCTTGCATAACCGTTGATTTTTTACAGAGGCTCTGATATTATTGCGTTCGCTGCCGAAGTTGCACGCACCCCCCTTTTCAGGATCAAGCGTTAACCTTCAACCCCAATTGAGAGCCTATGCCCCAGGATTTGAAACGACTCGTATCCCGGCTTCCGGACCCGATCCACCGGTCCCGGCGCCGCACTCGCCTCATGAGGCTGGCCGCGGTGATCGCGCCCTCAGCCACGGCCCTGGTCTCGGCCTGGGTCCTCTGGTTCGGCGACACCGCCCCTCCACCGGGTGAGTTGCGCTGCCCCGGCATCCTGAGCGAAACCTCCCTCGACTCGACCGCCGGGAGGCAACCGACCCCCTTGCAGCACGTAACCGCAGCGATCCGTAATTTCTGCAGCGAAGATAAAATCGACAACGGCGACACCTTCGAGACTGTCAGCGCCCGCCACGGGATCCAGCGCGGCGAAATGCTGGCGATGATCGAGGCCGCCCGACCGGTCCACAATCTCAACCGCGTGGTGGCCGGCCGCGAGGTCAAATTCACATTCTGCGACAGTTGCCTTTCCCGTACCGAGTACGAGATCGACGAGGAGCGCACCCTGGTGCTCACCCGCGCCGATTCGGCCAACTGGCGGGCGGAACTGGAAGAGATCAGCTATCAGGTGGTGGAAAAGGAACTCAGCGGCACGATCGAGAGCTCCCTCTACCAGACCGTAGTCGCAAGCTCCGGTCTGGTCGAGTTAGCCTTGAAGCTGGCTGAGATCTATGCCTGGCAGATCGACTTCCACAACGACATCCGCAAGGGCGATTACTTCAAGCTGATCTACGAGGAAAAGGTCCACCCGACCAAGTCCATCCACAAGCTGGGCGAGGTCAAGGCGGCGCTGTTCAGGAACGGGGAGAAGGATTGCTGGGCGATCCGCTTCGAGAACAAGGACGGCAGCGCCGGGTATTTCGACCGCGAGGGCATCAGCCTGCGGCGCAAGTTCCTCAGCGCTCCCTTCAGCTACATGCCCCGCATCTCCAGCGGATTTACCCACAAGCGGTTCCACCCGATCCTCAAAATCTACCGGCCCCACCTCGGGATCGACTACGCGGCCGCGCGCGGCACCCCGGTGCTGGCCCTCGGCGATGGCCGGGTGACCAAGCGCGGCTGGAACGGCGGCTATGGCAAGTATGTCGAGGTCAGGCACAACGGGGCTTACACCACCGGCTATGGCCACCTCTCGAACTACGGCAAGAGCCTCAAGGTCGGCGACCGGGTTACCCAGGGCCAGGTGATCGGCTATGTCGGCAGCACCGGGATGTCCACCGGCCCGCACCTGGATTTCCGCTTCTACAAGAACGGCCGGGCGGTGGACCCGCGCCGGGAAGACCTGCCGGCCGGCGATCCGGTGGACCGGGCGCTGATGGACGACTTTGTCGCCTACTCGGAAATAGTGGTCGAGCGGCTGGAGAGCACTCACGAATCCGGAGCGGCGCTGGCCGGGCTCGAAACCGGGGACAGTCGTAACCATGGTCCGCTCCTGGCCGGTGGCCGGAAGTTCGATGGGCTGGAGAGTTACATCTACCAGGACTGACCGGCGCCGTTGCGCTGCCGCAAAACGAAAGCAGGGGGTTGTCCCGGATGGCTGGGACAGCCCCCTGCTTGTTTTGCGGCTTGCTTTCTGTTTGTGGAAAAACACAACCCCCCGTGTCCCCTATTGGTAAGGGAGATCAACAGCGAGGCCCCCCCCGGTTGCGGCCTCGCTCGGGCCGAAGCGGGAACAGTCCCCCCTCCAGGGGGGTGGCCCCGCCTCCGGCGGGGCCGGGGGGTGTGAGGCCAGCAACTGCTCCAGCCGTGGGGTGGTGGCCGCCCTCACACCCCCCGGTCCCGGTAACACCGGGACCACCCCCCTCGAGGGGGGACTTTAAAGACACAACCCCCCGGAAAGCTTGCTTTTAGGGGATCATGCGGGGGGGCCCTCGCCGGTCAGCGGGCCAGCCGCGCATCCCGCACCCCCCGCGCCGGGACCCAGCCGCTGTGGCCCTCCAGGCCCAGCTCGTACCACAGCTCGCCATCCAGCATCCGCCGCTCCAGCACCGGAGCGCTGTCGCCTTTTGCCAGCATCCCCCGGCCGGCGCCGCCGACCCGTTCCCCGCCCGCCCGGTCCCAGACCGGGAGCCGCTCCACCGCGGTCACCACCATCCGGGGCAGTTGCTCCCCGCTCTCGGCGCGGGCCGCTGACGGCCCGCGCAACTCCTCCGCCTGCCCGTAGGTCCAGATGTAGACCACCAGGAACACGATCAGTGCGGTGTTGAGCAGCACCAGCGCGAAGATCACCGGCCGGTAGTGGCGGGCCACCACCGGGGGCATCAGGATGCTGGTCAGGCGCTCGCGCATGGGGTCCTCGCGTGGGGGCAGGCCGGCTTCAGTCCTCGGGCCGGTCGGAATGACGTCCGCCGACGGTGGGGATAAACGCCGGGTGATCACCGAGGTGATAGGCCAGGAAGCGGCGGGAGAGCCGCTCCAGCTCCTCGCAGCCCTCATGATCCAGGGGCGGCAGCTCCGCCGGGTCCTCCGGGAACAGGCGGGTGGCGCGGTAGATGAAGCGCAGGGCCTGGTAGCTGAGCCCCAGGCCCTCGCCGCTGCCGGGGGCCTCGCCGCACTCGTGGCAGAGGACCCCGGCCTGGGCCATCAGGAAACGGTAGCGCGGCCGGCGGGTCAGTTTCCGGCCGCAGGCGACACACTCGGTCAGGCGGGGGGTGGTGCCGGCCAGGGCGGCCAGCCGCCAGCGAAAAGCCTGCAGCAGGCGGTTGGGCAACTCGCGGTCCTCGACACTGGCGGCGCTCAGCAGCCCCAGCAGGCGCCAGAGCAGCCCGAACAGCTCGCCGCTCTCCTCTTCCTCGCCGCTGACCGCCTTGATCAGCTCCACCGCCTGGGAGGCCGCCCAGAAGGCTTCGAGGTTCTGGCGCAGGCCGGCGAAGTGCTCGGTGACATCGGCCTCGCGCAGGGTATAGATCGAGCCGGCCTGTGTCTTGCGATAGATGACGCTGAGCAGGTTGAAAGTGTCCAGCATGCCCTGGAACTTGCTCTTGGCCCGCCGCGCTCCCTTGACCATCAGCGACTGACGGCCATAAGCCGGGGTGAGCACCCACAGCACCCGGCTGGAATCGCTGTAGTTGACCCCTCCCAGGACAATCGCCGGCTGTTTTACCGGTTCCAACCGACAACTCCTTAAGCCAGCAGCAGCAGAGCGCTCAGGCCGAGCAGCAGGAAGAACCCGATGAAGTCGGTAAAATTCTGCACCACGCTCGAGGCGACCGCCGGGTCGACCTTGAGGGCCTTGAGAACCATCGGGATCATCGCGCCGAGGAAAGCCGCGATCGTGATCGAGAGCCAGGTCGCCCCGCCCACCACCATCGCGAAAGAGGCGTTCCGCTCGGTGAACCAGACCACCGCGAAAATGATCAGGCTCACCGCCAGGCCGTTCATCAGCCCCACCAGGCTCTCGTGGAGCATCACCATCCGGCCCCGCCGGGTAATCTCGCCATCCAGGATCATCCGGCGCAGGGTCACCGCCAGGCTCTGGGTGGCCGCATTGCCGCCGATCCCACCCACTACCGGCAGGAACACCGCCAGCACCACCACCCGCTCCAGCACCGGCAGGAACAGCCGGATCGCCTGGGTGGAGATCAGCACCAGCAACAGGTTCAGGCAAAGCCAGGGCAGGCGGCTGCGCACCGAATCGACAAGTCCCAGCCGGCCAACGCTTTCTGCCTCATCTACCCCGCTCATGCGGAAAAGGTCCTCGGTGGCCTCCTCCTCCATGATGTCGAACACATCATCGACTGTCACCCGCCCCAGCAGCCGGTCCGAGGAGTCGACCACCGGGATCGACACCAGGTTGTAGCGCGCCAGCAGCCGGGCCACCTCTTCCTGGTCGGTCTCGGGCGAGACCTTGTTTACATCATCGGAAAGAATGTCGGCGATCCGGGTCTGGGGATCGGCCAGGATCAGGTCGGTCACCGTGACTGTCCCCTGCAGGATGCGCTTGCGGTCGACCACGTAGACCGTGAAGAACTGGATTTGCTGGCCCTGCTGGCGGACCCGCTTGATCGCCTCGGCCGCGGTCATCCCGACATCGATCGACACCAGCTCGGTGGTCATCACGCCGCCGGCGGTGTCCTCGCCGTACTTCATCAGGCTCTGGATGTCGCGGCGGTCCTGGACGCCGATCGCCTGCAGCACCCGCTCGGCTTCTTCCTCGCTCAGCTCCTGGACGATGTCGGTGGCATCATCATCGCTCAGTTCCTGGAACAGCATCCGCAGGTAGTGGGCATCCAGGCTGCGGATCACCTCCTGCTGCATCTCGCCCCGGACCTCGGCCAGCACCTCCGAGGCGAGCTCGGCCGGCAGCCCGTTGAAAAAGTCTTTCCGCTCCTCGCCCTTCAGCCGCTCGACCAGGTCGGCCAGATCCGCCGGGTGGGTATTGCGCACCACCTCCAGCAGACGATGCTTGCCGGCTGACTGCAGCGAGAGCAGCAGTCTGACTTCATCCAGGGAAATCGCCATGTCGCTCAGTCACCCATTGGCGTGTCAGGAGCATCACCACAGTGAACGATGGGCGGCGCCAGGAAAACGCTGGGCCGCGACAGCTATTCCTCATCCTCGCCGCCGGCGGAAGCATCCAGCGGCTTGATCCGCAGGCGCTCGATCCGCTTGGGGGAGGACTCCAGCACGGTGATCCGCAGCTTTCCGAACTGGAAGCGCTCGCCGGCCTCGGGGATCCGGCCCAGCTCGGCGCTGACCAGCCCGCCGATCGTTTCCACCTCGTTCTCGGTCTGCGGCAGCTCGAGCTTGTCCTCCAGCTCCTCGAGCCGGGTGCGGCCATCGACAATGATGCTGCGGTCCAGGCCGATCCGCACCACCGCCCGCCGCTCGTCGTGCACATCGTGGATGTCCCCCACCAGCTCCTCCAGCAGGTCCTCGAGGGTGACAATCCCCGAGGTGCCGCCGTACTCGTCCAGCACCACCGCCATGTGGACCTTTTTCTGGCGCATCTCGTAGAACAGGCTGTCGCACTTGCGGGTCTCGGGGACCAAGAGCACCGGGTGGATCAGCGGCCGCTCCGCGGTCTCCCGGGAGAGCAGCAGGTCCATCACGTGCATGAACCCGATGATGTGGTCGAGCGAATCCTTGAACACCGGCAGCCGCGAGTAGTTGCTCTTGTCGATCCGCTCGGCGATCTCGTGGATCGTGGCGGTGTTCTCCACCGCGGCAATGTCGGTACGGGGGGTCATCACCTCCCGCACCGGGGTCTCCGAGAAGTCGAACACCCCGGCGATGTAGTCGCGCTCATCGGCCTGGAGCACGCCGTTGCGCTCGCTCTCGATCAGCACCCGCTGGATGTTCTTGCGGGTAAACAGGCTCTCGCGCTCGGGACGTTCCATTCCCAGCGCGGCGATCAGCACGCCGCTCAGGGCGTGGATCGTCCGGGCCACCGGCACCAGCAGGTAGTGGAACAGCCGCAGCGGCGGAGTGAGCACCGGCAGCAGGCGCGCCGCGTGCTCCCGCGCGATGGTCTTCGGGATCACCTCCCCGAGGAACAGGATCGGCGGGGTGGACAGCGCCGGGATCACCAGGGTCGTCACCAGGATCGGCAGCGCCGCATCCTCGGGGATCAGCAGGAAGACCAGGTCGGCGATCAGCACCGTGGCGATGATGTTCACCAGGTTGTTGCCCACCAGCAGGGTCGAGAGCAGGTCGCCCGGGCGATCCAGGTAGCGCCGGGCCAGCCAGCCCATCCGGCCGCCCTCCTCCAGCCACTGCTGGAACCTGATCCGGTTGACCGAGATCAGGGCGGTTTCGGCGGCGCTGAAAAAGGCGCTCAGGACAATTGCCAGCAGGATCAGCAAAATTTTATGGCCTTCGACTTCCACGTGTCGCTCCCCTGACTTTCAGGCGCTCAGAGATCTTCCTCGAACAGCTCTTCCCGGCGCGCCAAGTCCTCCGGCAGCCGGGTGATCCGCACCTGTGAAATCCTTCGCCGGTTGAGCTTGGTGATCAGGAAACGGTAACCCTTGAAATCGATGTACTCGCCGAAATGCGGCAGGCGGTCGAACCTGGAGAAGATGAAGCCGCCCAGGGTCTCGTAGCCCTCATCGGTCAGGTCCACCCCCAGCGCCTCGGACAGGTCCTCGATGTTCATCCTGCCATCGACCAGGTACACCCCCTCCCCTTTCCTGACCAGCAACGGCTCCTCGGTGTCGTGCTCATCCTGGATCTCGCCCAGGATTTCCTCGAGAATGTCCTCCACCGTGACCAGTCCCTCGGTGCCGCCGTACTCATCCACGACAATTCCCATGTAGACCCGCTGGCGCTGCAGTTCGCGCAGGGTCTCGCCGACCGGCTTGGTCTCGGGGATGTAGTAGACCTCGCGCATCAGCTCGGTCACCGCGCTGACCTGGCGGGTCCCGTAGATATGGCCCAGCACATCCTTGGAGTAGACCACCCCCAGCACGTTGTCCAGGTCGCCGCGGTAGACCGGGAAGCGGGAGTGGCCGGTCTCGCGGATGGTCTCCACCACCTCCTCCAGGCTCTGATCGGCCGAGATGCCGTAGATCTCGGTCCGCGGGACCATGATCTCCCGGACCATGGTGTCGTTGAGCTTGAAAATGTTGTGGATCAAAGTCTTCTCGGCCTGCTCCAGCCCGCCCTGCTCGGCGGTCATGTCGACCATCAGCTTGAGCTCCTCCTCCAGGTCCTCCCGGTTCTCCTCCCGGCGGGTGACCAGCCGCTTGACCGCCGAGCTGACCGCCACCAGCACCGCGATCAGCGGGCGGGAGAGCACCAGCCAGCCGCCGATGAACCAGGTCATGCGGCCGGCCCACTGCTTGGCGTTGGCGATGGCGTAGACCTTGGGGGTGATCTCCCCCAGGATCAGCAGCAGCAGGGTCATCCCCAGCACGTCCACCAGATAGACCGTCCGCTCGCCCCAGCCCGCCGTCAACCCGTAATCGTGCAGCAGGACTGTCGCCACGGCGGTGGCGAAGATGTTGACAATCAGGTTGCCCAGCAGAATTCCGTTGAGCAGCCGGTCGCCGTGCTCGAGCAGGCGGCGCACCTGGCGGCCCCGCGCCGGATGCTCCTCCTCGAGCTGGGAGAGCTCCAGCGGCGAGAGGCTGAAGAAGGCGATCTCGGAGCTGCTGAACAGCGCCGAGAGCAACAGCAGGATCGGAAACAGCACCAGCAGAAAAGTTTCCATGCCCACGACCGTTGAAATGAGCCCCCCAAGCGATGCGCTTCCGCAGCGAGGCGCTCCGGGGGGTACCATGAATATAAACGGCCCCGGGCTGCTTGAACAGTCAGCCGCACGGGGCCCGGCTTTCAGGCTGCGCCGCCGGTCGCTTCCCGGCGGAAACCCGCTACCGCTTCCTCCTGCAAGGCGTTCATCTCGCCGGCCTGGTCCGGCTGCTCGTGATCGTAGCCGAGCAGGTGCAGCAGGCCATGGATGGCCAGCCGGGCCAGTTCCTCGCGCTCGGTGGCCCCGTGCTCCCGGGCCTGCCGCCGCGCCCGGGGCACACAGATATAGATGTCGCCCACCAAGGGGAAGTGCTCCGGCCGGCCCGCGCCCTGGCCGGAGAGGTCGAACGAGATCACGTCCGTCACCCAGTCGTGCCGCAGGTACTCGCGGTTGAGGCGGCGGATCAGGCGTTCCCCGACAAAGGTCACCGAGAGCTCGGCCTCAGCGCTCAGGTGTTCCCGCAGCACCGCCCGCAGCATCCTCCCGAGCGCTGGATACAGCTTTTCCAGCCGCGTCCTCACCGTTCGCGACAGCCGCAGCCTTACTCTTTTTTCCCGGCCTGGTCCTGGCATCGCCCTGTTTCTCTCCCGGGGCTGAGGGATATTCGATCCGGTGGTGATGGACCCCGATCAGGATCGTCATGAACTCCCCGCTGATCCGGTTGAGGTCGCTCAGCGTCAGGTCCACGTTGTCGAGCTGGCCCTCATCCAGCCGCCGGGCGACAATCTCCTTGATGAGCTGGCGGATGCGGGGGGCGGTCGGTTCGCTCAAGGTGCGGGAGGCCGACTCGACCGCATCGGCCAGCATGATGATCGCCGCCTCACGGCTCTGGGGCTTGGGTCCCGGGTAGCGGAAATCCTCCTCCACCAGGGTGGTCTCCGGGTTCTGCTCCTTCTCCTTGGAATAGAAGTAGGAGATGTGGCCGTTGCCGTGATGCTGCCGGATGATGTCGATGATGCACTCCGGCAGCCGGGCCTTGCGGGCCAGCTCCACCCCCTCCTTGACATGGTTGGAGATCACCAGGCAGCTCATCTTGGGGCTGAGCCGGTCGTGGGGGTTCTGGCGGCCGCCCTGGTTCTCGATGAAGTACTGCGGTTTGCCCAGCTTGCCGATGTCGTGGTAGTAGGAGGCCACCCGGGCGTAGATCGGGTTGGCGCCGATCCCCTCGGCCGCGGCCTCGGACAGGCTGCCCAGGATGATCGAATGGTGATAGGTGCCCGGGGCCTCGATCGCCAGGCGCTTGAGCAGGGGACGGTTCAGGTCCCCCAGCTCGCGCAGCGAGAAATTGCTGGTGACATTGAAAAAATACTCGAACAGCGGCAGCAGCCCGACTGTCACCAGGGTGCTGTAGAAAGCATTGAGGGCCAGCCAGCCCGCGGCCGAGGCCACCATCGCCAGGCTCTCCCCCCGGTAGCCGTAGTCGATCGCCAGCAGGGCCAGCAGGTAGACCCCGCCGAGGTAGAGGATCGAGACATACTGCCCCTTGCGGCTGGCGATCCAGCGCACGCTGACCGCCCCGGCGATCCCGCCGATCAGCGCCAGCATCGTGAAATAGATCGAGAAGCCGGTCTGCAGCCCGAGGATCAGCGCCAGCGGGACTGTCGTCAGCACCGCCGCCCGGTCGTCGATCAGGTAGGCCACCAGCATCGGGGAGACCGCCATCGGGATCAGGTACTGCGGCAGCCCCTCGGCGCGCAGGATCAGCCAGGCCGCCAGCATCACGATCGCGTAGGAGATGGCGATGATCGACAGCCGGGAGAGCCGGTCGTAGATGTCCCGGCGGTGCAGGTAGAGGAACACCCCCATGCTCAGCAGGATCATTGTCAGCAGCAGGGCCAGGCCCAGGTCGTGGCGCAGACGGTTGACCTCGCCGGAGAGGGCGCTGCGCATCTGGAGCTGGGCGCGCAGGTTCTCCAGGCGCTCCATCTGCTGCGGGGTGACCCGCTCGCCCCGGCCGACCAGTTTCTCCCCCGCCAGGACAGTTTCCTCGCGCATCGGCCGGACCTGCTCGACCGCCAGCCGCCGCAGGTGCTCGGTCTGGTCGCGGTCATAGCTGACATTGGGGCGCAGGAAGCGCTGGAGGATGCCCAGGAACAGGTTCTGGGAGACCTCCGGGTACTCCGGGTCCACCACCAGGGCCCGGGCCTGGTCCAGCACCGCCGCGACCGGGGTCAGCTCCTCGCGCCCGATGATCTCGTCGATCCCGCTGCGGCGCAGCCGGAACCGCTCGCTGTCGAGCCGTCCGTACTCCTCGGTGGCGACCACCCCATCGCGCAGGCGGGCCAGCAGGAAATCCTTGAGCCGGCTGCGCAGAATTCGGGCCCGCGTGGGATCGAGCAGGTAGATCACCTCCTCGTCCGAGAGGGTCAGCAGCGAGTCGACCGAAAACAGGAAGCCCAGCACCCGCGGCCCGATCGGATAGACCCCCTTGCCGTTCTCCCTGATCCGGCTGTAGCGCTTCCAGCCGATCAGCCCGGCGCTGACCGCCGAATCCCGCTCCGCCGCGGCGATCCGGTCGAAGAAGCCGATCAGCTCCTGGACCGCGTCATCGCGAACCCCCGGCCGTAACTCCAGCAGGGGCATCACGCTGGCCGCGGCCTGCCGGCGCTCGTCCGCCAGCTCCTGCTCGCTCTTGTAGATCTGGAAATCGAAAGGGGCGACCACTTCCCGGTCGGCCACCGAGCCGAGCCGGATGTCGAAGAAAGGATCGAAGCTCTGGCGCCCGGGGATGAGCGCCAGCCCCAGCCCGACCAGGGCCAGGAGCAGCAGCAGGCGAATTCCGTGGTAGACCGACCGCCGGTCGTAGAACGACCTGAGCCGGCCCCGGCCGGCGAAAGCCCGGCCGGGAAGTCTGGCTTTCCAGGGCATGAATTTTCCGAGCTTGTTCATCCAGGCTCCGCCGGGGCCGGGAGACTGTCGCCGGCCGGCCGAGGATACGGTCAAAAGGAAACGGTCCGGCCAGGGTTAGGCGCGGCCGGTACGAGTCGGTTGTGGTTCAAGGCGTCGCTTCCTCTTCTTCCTGCTCCCCGATCCCGTTGCCCTCGACCATGTCTCCGCTGTCCTCCGCCGCCTGGTAGGCATGGATGATCTCCCGGACCAGGCGGTGGCGCACGACGTCATCTTCCCGGAAATAGACGAAGCCGATCCCGTCGATCCCGCGCAGGATCTGCTCGACCTGGAGCAGGCCGCTCATCTCGAGGCGGGGCAGATCGATCTGGGTCTTGTCGCCGGTGATCACCGCCTTGGAGTTGACCCCCAGGCGGGTCAGGAACATCTTCATCTGCATGCGGGTGGCGTTCTGCGCCTCATCCAGGATCACGAAAGCATCCTGCAGGGTGCGGCCCCGCATGAACGCGATCGGCGCGATCTCGATCGTTCCGCCGGCCATGAAGCGCTGGAGGTTCTCCAGCAGCATCATGTCCTCCAGGGCATCCATCAGCGGGCGCAGGTAGGGATTGACTTTCTCCTGCATGTCGCCGGGCAGGAAGCCCAGCTTCTCGCCGGCTTCCACCGCCGGGCGCGCCAGGATGATCCGCTTGACCTGCTTCTTGTTGAGCGCATCCACCGCCGCGGCCACCGCCAGGTAGGTCTTGCCGGTGCCGGCCGGCCCGATCCCCACCACGATATCCTTTTCCTGGATCAGCCGCAGGTACTCGGCCTGCGATGTCCCGCGGGCCCGGATCACCTTGCGGCGCCCGGTGGTGTAGATGTGGTGCGCCTCGAACAGCTCCTCGCTCTCGATATTCCCGGTGCGCACCGCCCGGGCGATCATCCCGATCTCCCCCGCCTGCAGCGCCTTGCCGCCCTGCACGATCGCGATCAGCCGCCGCAGGGTCTTCTCCATGTCCAGCGCCGCCGGCTCCTCGCCGGTGATGATCAACTCGTTGCCCCGGATGAAGGCTTCGCAGTCGAACATGGTTTCGATCAGCCGCAGGTGCTGGTCATTGGGCCCGAGCAGCCCAAGCAGGTCGATCCCCTCGACCGTGATCTTGCGGGTCGTGGTCTGGCTGGTATTGGCTAATTCCGCCATTAAACGCGCTTGCCTCTGATCGTTGGGGAAAAAAGCCGGCGGGCCCGGCGGCCCACTGTCAAGCTGGCGCTGTTCCCCGGTTCATTCAAGCCGGGCCGGATTCACGCCGGCCCCGGCCCCGGCTGTCACTGTCGCACGATGCGCCGGACGTGAAGCTCCAGCAGTTCCTTGTCATCCACCCGGCTCGGGGCGTCCTCCATCAGCGCGCTGGCCCGGGCGGTCTTGGGGAAAGCGATCACATCGCGGATCGAGTCGGTCCCGGTCAGCAGCATCGTGATCCGGTCCACCCCGAACGCGATCCCGCCGTGGGGCGGCGGCCCATACTCGAACGCCCGGAGCAGGAAGCCGAACTTCTGGTCCGCTTCCTCATCGTTGATTCCCAAGGTATTGAAGATCTTGCGCTGGACATCCTTGCGGTGGATACGGATCGAGCCCCCGCCGATCTCGTTGCCGTTGAGCACCACATCGTAGGCCCGGCTGCGGACCTGGCCCGGCGCGCTGTCGAGCCGGCCGAGGTCCTCCTCTTTCGGGCTGGTGAACGGGTGGTGGGCCGGGCTCAGGGCGCCGCTCTCGTGGTCCAGCTCGAACAGCGGGAACTCGGTCACCCACAGGAACTCCAGCTTGCCGGCCTCGATCAGCCCCTCCTTCTCGCCCAGCACCAGGCGCACCCGCGCCAGGGCCTTGGAGGTTTCGTGGTCCTTGCCCCCGACCAGCACGATCAGGTCGCCCGGTTTCGCCCGGCCGATCCCGGCGGCCCGGTCGAAATGCTCCTGGCCGACATGGCTCTTGACCGAGCTGTCGTGGGCGCCGCTCTGGCCGACCTTCTGCCAGACCAGGCCCTTGGCCCCCATTTCCACCGCCACCGCGTTCAGGTCATCCAGCTCCTTGCGGCTGTAACGGGCCGCGCCGGGGACCACGATCCCGCGGATCCGGCCGCCGCCGCCGAGGATGTTCTGGAAGACCTTGAAGCCGCTGCCCTGGAACGCCGGGGAAAAATCTCCGATCTCCAGCCCGAACCGCAGGTCCGGCTTGTCGATCCCGTACTTCTCCATCGCCTCATCGTAGCTCATCCGCCGGAAGGGGACCGGGATTTCGATTCCCAGGGTCTCGCGGAAGACCGCCTGGAGCATCCCCTCGGTCACCCGCATGATGTCCTCCTCGTTGATGAAGGACATCTCGACATCGATCTGGGTGAACTCGGGCTGGCGATCGGCGCGCAGGGCCTCGTCCCGGAAGCAGCGGGCGATCTGGTAGTAGCGGTCGAAACCGGCCACCATCAGCAGTTGCTTGTAGAGCTGCGGGCTCTGGGGCAGGGCGTAGAACTTGCCCGGGTGCAGGCGGGCCGGCACCAGGAAGTCGCGCGCGCCCTCCGGGGTGGGCTTGCAGAGGATCGGGGTCTCGATGTCGACAAACCCCAGCGCGTCGAAATAGCGCCGGGCGGCCGCCACCGCCTGATGGCGCACCAGCAGGTAACGCTGCAGCTCCTCGCGCCGCAGGTCCAGGTAGCGGAAGTTCAGGCGCAGGTCCTCGCCCACCGCCGCGCCCTTCTCATCCAGGCGGAACGGCGGGTTTTCGCTCTCGGAGATGATCCGCAGAGCATTGGCGCTGACCTCGACCTCGCCGGTGGCCAGCGAGGGATTGACTGTCCCCTCCGGGCGCGGGCGCACCTCGCCGCTGACCTGGACCACGTACTCGCTGCGCAGCCGGTGCGCCAGCTCGTTGAGGTCCTGCTCGTTGGATTTGCGGTCGAACACCACCTGGACCACCCCGTAACGATCCCGCAGATCGATGAACACCACCCCGCCATGATCCCGCCAACGGTAAACCCATCCGGAGAGGGTCACCTGGCGGCCGCTGTCTGACTTCCTCGGGCTTCCGCAGGTATGAGTGCGGTAACTGGTCTCCAGCAAGGTCCGCTCCATGTGATAATGTATGCCAAATAATACCGAAAGTTCCATTTATCAACGACTTAAGCTCGATCAGGACCGCGCCGCGGCCCCATCCGCCAGCCGCCGCTCCAGCTCCTCCAGGGTGAGCTCCTGCTGGCCGCCCTGCTCCAGGTCCTTGAGCTGGATCCGGCCCTCGGCCAGTTCGCGGTCGCCGAGGATCGCCACCGCCCTCACTCCGAGTTTATCGGCCTGGCGCAACTGGGCCTTGAGGCTGCGGGGCTCCGGCTCCAGCTCGACCCGGGCGTGCCGCCGCAGGCGCGAGGCCAGCCGCACCGCGGCCTCCCGCACCGGCTGCTCGCCGATCCAGGCCAGGAACAGGCCCTCGCGGGGCAGGGCCGGCTCGCCGCGATCGCGGGCGGCGGCCAGCAGCACCCGCTCGGCGCCGAGCGAGAAACCGATCGCCGGGGTGTCGGGGCCGCCGCACTCGGCCACCAGCAGGTCATAGCGCCCGCCGCCGCCCAGGGCGACTGTCCCGCCAAGGTCCTGGTGGTGATACTCGAACGTGGTGCGGGTGTAGTAGTCCAGCCCGCGCACCAGGTGCTTATCCTTCTCGAACGGCACCTCGAGCACAGTCAGCCAGTGCTGGACCTGCTCGTAATGCTCGCGGCTCTCGGCAGTGAGCCACTGCTCGGTGGGCGGGATCTCCCGGGCCAGCTCGCGGCACTCCGGCACCTTGCAGTCCAGGATGCGCAGGGGGTTGCTCTCCAGACGCCGCAGGCAGTCCGGGCAGAGGCGGTCGGCCTTGTCGCCGAAATACTCCCGCAGGGCCGGCAGGTAGGCCGCGCGGCTGGCCGGGTCGCCCAGGCTGTTGAGCTTGAGGACCGTGCGCTCCACCCCGGCG
The DNA here is from genome assembly GCA_963752515.1 of Candidatus Glassiibacteriota bacterium. Classification (GTDB taxonomy): domain Bacteria; phylum Gemmatimonadota; class Glassbacteria; order GWA2-58-10; family GWA2-58-10; genus CAVVYO01. Next base: position 161,660 of record CAVVYO010000004.1, read on the forward strand.
GCGCGCAGCAGCTCGCCCATCACCGCGATCACCTCGGCATCGACCAGCGGGTCGAGGCTGCCCACCGCCTCGGCGCCGAGCTGGTGGAACTGCCGGTAACGGCCTTTCTGCGGGCGGTCGTAGCGGAACATCGGGCCGATGTAAAACAGCTTCTGGAACGGCCGGTCGGTCCAGAGCGCATTTTCGATGTAGGCGCGGATCGCCGAGGCGGTCCCCTCCGGCCGCAGGGCGAACTCGCGGCCTTTGCGGTCCTGGAAGGTGTACATCTCCTTCTGGACGATGTCGGTGTCCAGGCCGACCGTGCGGGTGAACAGCTCCTTCTGCTCGAAGATCGGGGTGCGGATCTCGCGGTAGCCATAGCGGCCCAGGACCGCGCGCGCGGTCCGCTCCAGGGCCTGCCACTGCCCGACCTGTTCCGGAAGGATGTCCTGCGTGCCTCGCGGCGCACTGTACTTCATCGGCTTTCCCGGTTCCTTTCTGCGTTCCAAGCGGTGGGGTCCGAGTCATCGCCCGCGCACCCCGGATCGCGCCAGGGCAGCAGGCTGCGCCGCCGGCTGGTCACCCAGACCCAGACAAACATCAGCGCCCCGAGCCCATCGGCGATCAGGTCATAGCCGCTGGCATTGCGGTACGGGACGAAATACTGGTGGAGCTCATCCAGCGCGCCGTAACCGACCGTGCCCAGGATCGCCAGCCAGAAGGCCAGCCAGCAGCGTCGCCAGCCGAGGAACAGCGCCCGGGCCAGCAGCACCGCCAACACCCCGAACACGACAAAATGCGCCAGCTTGTCCTCATGCCGGAAAAAATACGGCCCATCGTTGTCGATCAAGTCCTGGCTGCTGAGCAGGAAGATCATCCCCATCCAGGCCAACGGCGGCAGCCAGCTCGTGATAAACTTTCTCAAATCCTTCAATCTCCCGCCTTGTCGGCCGATCATCCCGGCAGATTGCCGGGCGGCGCCACCTCGCGCCACCACCGGCGCAGGTGAGAGTCCACGTACTCGGCCAGGGCCTCCCGCCAGTGCCGCAGCGGCGCGATCCCGGCGGCGGCGAGCCGCTCGGAGGCCAGGGCGCTGTTGGCCGGACGGCGCACCGGGCTCCGGAAGTCGCGGATCGAGACCCGCTCCAGCCGGCAGTGGTCGACCCCTAACAGCGAGAACAGCTCGCCGGCCAGCTCGAAACGGCTGCAGCAGCCTCCGCCGGCCAGGTGAAACAGCGGCCCGGCCACCCCCCGCTCGATCATCCGGGCCAGGGCGCCGGTCAGGTCGACTGTCCAGGTGGGGCTGCCGAACTCGTCATCGACCACCCCCAGCCGCTCGCGCCCGAGCGAGGCCCGCAGGATGCGGCTGAGGAAATTGTCGCCCGCGGCGCCGTAGAGCCAGGAGGTCCGGACCACGGTCAGGCTGTCCCCCAGCTCCGCCCGGGCCGCCTGCTCGCCCTCGAGCTTGCTGAGCCCGTAGGCGTTGACCGGCTCCGGCCGGTCGGATTCCAGGTAGGGCGCGCCCTTGGCGCCATCGAACACGAAATCGGTGCTGACCATCACCATCCGCGCCCCGACCAGCCGGCAGCCCCGGGCGACAGTCGCCGAGCCGTGGACATTGACCGAGAAAGCCCGCTCCCGGTCGGTTTCCGCGGCCTCGACATTGGTGTAGGCCGCGGCGTGGATCACCAGCTCGGGCCGCTCGGCCAGCAGCAGGGCCCGCACCGTCTCCTCCACCGTGATGTCGCACTCGCCGTAGTCGAGCCCCAACACCCGGTGCTCGCGTTCGAGCCCGCGCAGCAGGTCCGTGCCCAGCATCCCGGAGGCGCCGGTAATCAGGATTCTCATCGTCCGATCCCGTACATCCGCTCGTAGTAATGGCGGTACTCGCCGCTCTTGATCCGCCGCCACCAGCCCTCGTGGCCGCGGTACCAGTCCAGGGTGCGCCGGATGCCCTCCTCGAAATCCACCTGCGGCGACCAGCCCAGCTCGCGGCGGGCCCGGGAGCTGTCGATCGCGTAGCGGCGGTCATGCCCGAGCCGGTCCGGGACAAAGCGGATCAGCTCCTCACCGGCCCCCACCGCCGCCAGGATCGCCCGGACGGTCTCCAGGTTGTTTCGCTCCGCCACTCCGCCGATGTTGTAGACCTGGCCCGGGCGGCCATCGAGCAGCGCCAGCTCCAGCGCCCGGCAGTGATCGGTGACATAGATCCAGTCCCGGACATTGAGCCCATCGCCATAGACCGGCAGCTCGCGGCCCTCCAGGGCGTTGGTCAGCATCAGCGGGATCAGTTTCTCCGGGAACTGGAACGGCCCGTAGTTGTTGGAGCAGCGGGTGATGCGGGTGTCCATCCCATAGGTGTGGTGATAGGCCCGCACCAGGTGATCGGCCCCGGCCTTGCTGGCGGCGTAGGGGCTGTTGGGCTGGATCGGGCTGGTCTCGGAGAACTTCCCCTCCGGCCCCAGCGAGCCGTAGACCTCATCCGTGGAGACCTGCAGGTAGACCGGGACTTTCGCCCGCCGCGCGGCCTCCAGCAGGGAGAGGGTGCCATCGACATTGGTGCGCACGAAGACCTCGGGGCCCTGGATGCTGCGGTCGACATGGCTCTCGGCGGCGAAATTGACCACCGCGTCCGGCCGCTCGGCCAGCATCAGCTCTTCCAGCGCCGCCCGGTCGCAGATGTCCAGGCGGAAGAAGCGATGGCGGGGCTCATCCTCCAGCTCCGCCAGGTTCTCCAGGTTGCCGGCGTAGGTCAGGCTGTCGACATTGAGCAGCCGCAGCCCCGGCCGGGCCTCCAGCAGGTAATGCACGAAATTGGCGCCGATGAAGCCCGCGCCCCCGGTCACCAGGACCTTTTCCACGAAGCCACCCCCCTCCCGGTTGGACAGTTCAGCGCCGCCCCCCTTGGGCGGCGGGCGGTCAACGGAACTTGACACCCCAGTCGTAGCCCACCTCGGGGCTGTCCCAGGGCAGGCGCAGCTCATCCGGCTGCTCGTAGTCGTAGTGGCGGCTGGGGAGGTTCACCACCAGCGCCTCGTACGGGCTGGTGCACTTCCAGCCATGCAGCACCAGCGGCGGGATCCGCACCCGCACGGGGTTGTGCTCGCCGATGAACAGCTCCAGCACCTGGCGGTAGCTCGGGCTCTCCGGGCGCCAGTCGCAGAGGACGACCTTGACCATCCCGTGGACACAGGCCATGTTGTCGGTCTGCTCCCGGTGGTAGTGCCAGGCCTTGACCACTCCGGGCAGGGTCGAGGTCATGTAGGCCTGGCCGAAGCGCTCGAACGTCTCGTCATCATCGCGGAACAGCTCCATCAGCCGGCCCCGTTCGTCCGGGATAACCTTGAGCCTGGCGATCCTGACCCCTTCGATCAATTGGTCCTCCGGCCTTGCGGCCTCGCCGGGCGCGACTGGCCCGGCGGCACGGTGGTGATCAGTCGTTGTTGGCCCCGGTGCGGGCCACCAGGTTGCTGGCGCGCAGCAGGGACTCGAAAGTCCCGGCATCGGTCCACCAGCCCTCGAGCATCGAGTACCGCAGCTCTCCGCACTCGAGGTAGCGGTTGTTGACATCGGTGATTTCCAGTTCCCCGCGCTCGGAGGGCGATAGGCCATCGATGATCTCGAACACCCGCTGATCGTAGAAATAGATCCCCACCACCGCCAGGTCGGAGGCCGGCTCTTTCGGCTTCTCGATGATCCGCCGGATGCAGCCGTCCTCGACCACCGCCACCCCGAACCGCTGCGGGTCGGGCACCTGCTTGAGCAGGATCCGCGCCCCCCGCTCCTGGGCCTCGAAATCCCGCACCGCCTGGATGATGTTCCTCTCGATCACGTTGTCGCCGAGCATCACCACCATCTTCTCGCCATCGCAGAAGTGGCGGGCCAGGCCCAGCGCCTCGGCGATCCCGCCCTCGCCCTCCTGGTAGGTGTAGTTGACATGGGTCAGCCCGAACTGCTTGCCATTGCCGATCAGCTTCAGGAACTCCCCGGCGTGGTTGCCCCCGGTGACAATCAGGATGTCGCGCACCCCGGCCTTGATCAGGGTCTCGATCGGGTAGAAGATCATCGGCTTTTCGTAGATCGGCAGCAGGTGCTTGTTGGTGACCTTGGTCAGCGGAAAGAGCCTCGTTCCCAAGCCACCGGCGAGGATGATCCCTTTCATGACGCACTCCCGAATCGAGTGGATGGGTGCAGGGCCCGGGGCCATCGCCGGCCCGGGAGCGAGGGGCGGGTCTCGCCCGCGCCGGGCGCGCGCCGGAGACGGTCCGCCGGGGTGGTGGCGTCTAAGGCATTCAACTTGAATCGTTTAATATAGAAATAGCCGGGGGCCGTGTCAATCATTTTAGGAGCCGCCGACCGGCGCGGAAAAGCCTGTCGCGCCGGTTTCCCGCGCCCATGCCTGAAAGCTAACCTTCTGTCCGGTCGCCAGCTAACTTGACAGCTCCGCCCGGGTGGGAGTAAGATTCGCTGCGGACTATTTCTCACGACAGGAGGGAGCTTGAGGATCGGGACGATTTTCCTCGGGGCGCTGGCGGCCCTGGCCGCGGTGGCGGGAGACTCCCGCGCGGCGGCGGACACCCTGCGGCTGGAGCTGCAGCGGGCGGTGTTCCTGGGCGGCGAGCCGGCCCGCAACATCTCCGGCCTGGCGCTGGCCGCGGATGGCTGGCTGTACCTGTCCGATGACAACGGGCCCTCGCCGGACGATGGCTGGGACCCCGCGGCGCCGGTGCTCTACCGGGTCCGGCTGGACTCGCTGCTCGACCCGCGGGCCATCCCGCGGATCGCGGCGGTCAGCATCGGCCCCTCGCCCCGGCTGTTCGCCGGGGTGGCCGAGGGCGCCGGCAAGAGCTTCAAATTCGATCTCGAGGGCGTGACCGCGGTGGGTCCTCATCGGTTCTGGCTGGTGGATGAGCGCGACCGGCTGCTGCTGGAGGCCGACCTGGACCGGGGCGAGCTCACCACCCTGGCCGGGGCCGAGCGGCTGCTGGCCGGCCAGGAGGATCTGTTCCAGGGCGGGATCAATTTCGGCTTCGAGGGGGTGGCGGTGGTGGACAGCACCCTGTTCATCTGCAACGAGATGCAGCCGGCGGTGATCCTCAGCTACGACCTGCGGCGCAACTTCGCGCCGGGGGCCCGGATCGTGATCGAGCAGAGCCCGGACCTGACCGACCTGTGCGCGGACAGGGGGTTCCTCTACGCCCTGAACCGCACCGGCAGCCTGGTCTACAAGCTCGATCCCGCCGCGGGGCGCGTGCTGGCTGTCGCCGCGTTCGGGCCCATCGCCGACCGGCCGGAGTACCGTTACCGCAACCACCGCGACCACTACCGCAACAGCGAGGGGCTGGCCCTGAGCGGGCAGCACCTGCTGATCGCGCTGGATGGCACTTTCCAGAGCATCATGGCCGACCCGCAGCAGCAGTCTCCGCTGGTGCTGGTCTTCCATCGCCCGCCGGGATTCTGAGGGGTCGCTGCCGAATAAACCGTAGGGGAGGGTTTGAAACCCTCCCCTCCCATCATCAGCGGGACTGCCGGGGTGCGCTCAGCCCAGCATCAGGCAGAAGCCGAGTTGCAGGAAGTCGCCGGAGGGGTCCGGGGGATTGATCAGGTAGAACTCGGCGATGCTGCAACTGGCGGCCAGGGAGCGGCGCTGCAGCAGAGTCCGGCGGCTGATGCGGATGGGCCGGGAGAGCGGTTCGATCCGGTCGCCGGCCAGTTCGCGCTTGCGGGCGAAAATCTCCACCGCGCTGGCAATGAACTCCTTCACCGCCCGTTCGTGGCGCAAGCGCCCCCGGGCCTCTTCTCCCCGTTGCCCATCGCACTCGCAGATGGATTGCCCCAGCACCGGCAGCAGGCCGGCAGGCAGCATCACCACCGCCTCCAGCGGGAGCTGTCCCTGGGCCCGCTGGCTGAAAGCGCACTCGAACTCCGGCAGCGTGATGGTGGGGTAGAAGCCGCCGGCCAGGACCCGGCCCCCGGTCATCCGCGGCAGCAGCTTGGAGGCCAGGGTGAAGAAGGCGGCGGCGGGATGCTCCAGGCACTCCGGCTCCGGTTCCCGGTGGCCGGGACGGGGGGGCCGCCGGCCGTCCTGGAAGAGTTTCAGCTCCTGTTCCAGGGTCTCTTCCGGGAAAGCCCCCAGCGCCACCAGCGCTTCCCCGACATGGACATGGCGGTCCTGCTGCAGCAGCAGCAGCCGGTCCAGCTCCCGGTGGGCCAGGAAGCCCAGCTCCAGCGCGATGCTCCCGAAATCGTCATCGCGGCCCAACTGGTAGCCCAGGATCTGGCGGATCTGCTGCTCGTTGAGCAGGCCGTACTCGCTGGCCAACCTTCCCAGCACCTTGTTGCTGGTCCGCTGGTACTCGAGCGCCGCGGTCAGCTGCGCCGGGGTAATCAGTCCCCGTTCCAGCAGGTACTGGCCGAACAGCATCGTCTTCATCGCATTCTCCTTGGCGGAAACACTGTCCACACCCCCTATTAAATCACTAACCCCAAAAACTGTCAACCTGATTCGACATTTTCCCTTTTTTTGAAAAAAGATTGCCCGGCACTTGACTCGAGCGGAAAAATCTGGTGTAATCGGAGAGGATGGGAAGTCCAGCCGCCCGGGCCGGGGGTGCGCTCGCCATACTTGGAGCGGCCGCCCTCATCCGGACGGAAGGGAGGAGGCGCAAGATGGTCAGACCGATCATTCTGGTGGTGGAGGACGAGGTGGTGGTGGCCGAGAGCCTGAGGCTGGCGCTCAAGGGGCTGGGCTACGAAGTCCCGCCGGCGGTGCACAGCGGGGAGGAGGCGGTGCGGGAAGCGCTGGAGACCATTCCCGACCTGGTCCTGATGGATATCACCCTCGCCGGCCGGATGGATGGGATCGAGGCGGCGACCCTGATCCACCAGCGACAGGAGCTGCCGGTGGTGTTCCTGACCGCCCTCTCCGACCGGGAGACCCTGGCCCGGGCCGGGGCCGCCCGGCCCAGCGGCTACCTGGTCAAGCCCTTCACGCACGCGGAGCTGCAGCAGACGATCGCGAGCGCGCTGGCCGCTCGGGTCCGCCGCCGGGGACGCAGATACCCCTGCGCCGCCTGCCGCTTCCGGACCGCGGCGCGGCATCGCTCCGGGCGGATCGGACGAAAGTCCTCCCGCGGCGGCTGCTCGCTCGCCTGAGGGCCCCTCGCCTCAGGCGAGGCCGGCGGTCGGCTCCCGGTCGCTGTCATACTCCAGCCCGACCGCCCGCCGCCAGCGGTCGAGGGCGCGGATGTTGCCCAGGCTGTCCTGCCAGCTCATGGACGGCGCGGGCGCCTGCCGACTTTCCAGGTGCTCGGCCACCGTGTCGGCCTCGATCCCGTAGAGCCATTCCGGGGTGGACACTTCCACCACTTCCGGTCGCTCGTTGCCCGGACGATGGACCAGCAGCCGTCCCACCCCGCCCTCGATCCCGCTGCAGAACCAGGGCGCCGGCACCTCGAGCCGCCCTTCCTCGCCGAAAATCTCCACCCGGTTGTCCTGGGCCAGCCGCACCCCGGTCGAAAGCTGGGCCAGGATGCCGCCCGGGAAACGCAAATCGGCCACCGCGTACTCATCCACCGTGCTTTCCGGCCCGAAGACAGCCATCCCGCACAGTTCCTCCGGCTCGGCGAACTCCCCGCCCAGGGCCACCCCGGCCACCAGGCGGCAGATGCTCATGGTGTAGCAGCCGACATCCAGGATCGCGCCGCCGCCCAGGGCGCGGTTCAGCTTGACACTCTCCAGGGTGTGGCTCCCCCGGTAGCCGAACGTGGCCCGCACCTGGCGCACCCGGCCCACCGCGCCCGCCCGCAGCAGCTCCACCAGCCGGCGGGTCTGGGGATGGCAGCGGTACATGAAGGCTTCCATCAGGAACACATCGTGCTCCCGCGCCGCCGCGACCACGGCCTCGGCCTGGGGGAGGTTCATCGCCAGGGGCTTCTCGCAGAGCACGTGCTTGCCGGCCCGGGCCGCGGCGATCGCCCAGCGGGCGTGCCAGGGATGCGGGGTGGCGACATAGACCGCCTCCACCGCCGGGTCCTCGATCAGCGCCTGGTAATCGTGGTGGACCCGCGGCACTCCGAATTCCCGGGCATACTCCTCGCCCTTGCCCGGGGTGAGACTGGCCACCGCGGCCAGCTCCCCGCTGCGCGAGTGGGCCACCCCAGCGGCGAACTTGCGGGCGATCCTCCCGGCGGTGATGATCCCCCAGGCCAGCTTGTTTGCGTTGCGCTCCATCCATTCCTCCCCTCTTGGGCCATGCCGCGGCCGGCCGCCATCACCGGGGCCGCCTTCCGCGGGAAAGAAAAAGGGCGCGGCCCGTGCGGGTCCCGCGCCCTTGAATGCTTGGCCGGCCCTGGCGCTAGACCAGGCCCAGCGCCACCATCGCCTTGGCGACCTTGATCGTCCCGGAGATGTTGGCCCCGATCACCAGGTTGCCCGGGAAGCCGAACTCCTCGGCGGTCTCGTGGCACATCTTGTGAATGCCGCTCATGATGTCCCGCAGGCGGTTTTCGGTATAATCGAAGCTCCAGCTGTCGCGGGAGGCGTTCTGCTGCATCTCCAGGGCGGAGGTGGCCACTCCGCCGGCATTGGCGGCCTTGCCCAGCCCGTAGGAGACGCCGGCATCCAGGAAAGCCCGCGCGCCCTCGGGAGTGGTGGGCATGTTCGCCCCTTCCGCCACCACCAGCACCCCATTGGCGATCAGCCGCGCGGCATCCTTCCCATTGAGCTCATTCTGGGTGGCGCAGGGCAGGGCCACCTGGCAGGGAATCTCCCAGATGTTGCCGTTCTCGGTGTAGCGGCTGTGCTTGTGCCGCTCGGCATACTCCTTGATCCGCCGGCGCTCGACCTCTTTGAGCTGCTTGACTGTTTCCAGGTTGATCCCCCGCTCATCGTAGATCACCCCGTTGGAGTCCGAGCAGGCCACCACCTTGGCCCCGAGCTGCTGCAGCTTCTCGATGGCGTAGATCGCCACGTTGCCCGAGCCGCTGACCAGGCAGACCTTGCCTTCCAACTGCTCCTTGCGGACTTTCAGCATTTCCTCCAGAAAGAACACCAGCCCATAGCCGGTGGCCTCGGTCCGCACCCGGGAGCCGCCCCAGTCCAGGCCCTTGCCGGTCAGCACCCCGGATTCGTAGCGGTTGGTGATCCGCTTGTACTGGCCGAACATGTAGCCGATCTCCCGCCCGCCGACTCCGATGTCCCCGGCCGGGACATCGGTGTACTCGCCCAGGTGACGGAACAGCTCGGTCATGAAGCTCTGGCAGAAACGCATCACCTCGTCATCGCTCTTGCCCTTGGGATCGAAATCCGAGCCGCCCTTGCCCCCGCCGATCGGCATCCCGGTCAGGGCGTTCTTGAAGATCTGCTCGAAGCCGAGGAACTTGATGATCCCCAGGTAGACCGAGGGGTGGAAGCGCAGGCCGCCCTTGTAGGGCCCCAGCGCGCTGTTGAACTCCACCCGGAAGCCGCGGTTGATCTGAACTTCGCCCTTATCGTCCTGCCAGGGCACGCGGAAAATGATCTGGCGCTCCGGCTCGCAGATGCGCTGGATGATCTTGTGGTGGCCGAACTCCGGGTACTTGGTGAGCACCGGGCCCAGCGATTCCAGCACTTCCCGCACCGCCTGGTGGAACTCCACCTCCCAGGGGTTGCGGCGGATTACTTCCTGATAGACCGGCTCGAGCTTCTCATCCAGATGCGGCATTAGCCCTTCCTTGATCGCTGATGATGGGAATTTTGATCGAGATGGACGTCGCCGTCCTCAGACCAACGAAGCGGGCACAGCTTCGGGGAATAAATAGTAACTGCGATATCGACTGTTGTCAAAACCTTTCTCCGGAAGGTACGTGCCGCCGCGGCCCGAGAGCGGGCTTGCTCCCGGCCCGCCGGCCGTGTAATATTCGGTAACCGGCAACCTGTCCGAGCTCGACCTTGCTTGTCGCGAGAGATAACCTGTCCCGAATTGGTGAAAGGAGCCTCCTGATGCGCCTGACAACTCTGCGGCTGACCCTGATCCTCGCTTCGCTCCTGTTTCCCGCCCTCGCCGCCGCGGCGGATGGACCCTCCTGGCCGCAGCACCGGCTGCGCGGGGCCGGGATCGATCTGCGCGCCACGGAAGATGACCTCGCCCACCTGGCCGGAGACTGGAAAGCCAACAGCGTGCGGATCCTGGCCAACAACATCGTCCCGGACCAGCCGCCCTACCTGGTCCCGGAAGAGCAGAAAGCCCAGCTCTACGCCACCATCGACCGCTGCCTCGCGCAGGGCCTCTACGTGGTGTTCTCCCCCAGCTCCTCGTTCTGGGAGATGGAGAAATTCTTCGCCAACGAGGAGCTGAAAGACGCCTTCATCGCCTTCTGGGAGGAGTTCGCCACCCGCTACAAGGATGACCGGCGCGGGATCGCCTACGACCTGATGAACGAGCCCAACGGCGAGCTGGCGCTCCAGCAGTGGAACGACTACGCGAAAAAAATCACCCGGGCGATCCGGGCGATCGACACCCTCCACACCCTGGTGGTCGAGCCGGCGGGCTGGGGCTGGCCGCAGTGGATGGACCGCCTCGAGCCCACCGGCGACCCGAACACGGTCTACAGCTTCCACTACTACGGACCGATGGACTACACCCACCAGCGCAATGACGGCCACATGAAGACCACCGCGCAGCAGCAGAAGGAACGGGTCTATCCGGGCTTCCTCCAGGGCGAGCGGCACGACCGGGACAAGATGCGCCAGGTGCTGCAGGATGTCATTCGTTTCCGGGACAAGCACGGGGTCACGCTCTGGTGCGGCGAATTCGGCTGCGCCCGCTGGGCCAATGGCGCCGACCGCTGGTTCCACGACTGGATCGAGGCGCTGGAGGAGGAAAACATCGGCTGGGCCTACTATGCCTACCGGGAGTGGGAGCCGATGGACATCGAGATGGACCCGGCGGTGCGCGGCCGCAAGACCGAGCGCTCCGAGACCCCGATCGTCAAGGTGTTCAAGAGCTTCTACGCCCGCAACGAGAATTAGCTCGCGCGCGACTGGCGCGCAGCCCGACCCTCCACCGCTCTGCCAAGGGGATCGCTCATGAGGCGAACGGCCCTGTTCCTGCTGTTGCTGGCGGCGCTGCTGCCCGGCGGCCTGGCCGCGGCGCAGCACCGGACCACGCTCAACCTTTCCGGCGTCTGGGAGTTCGACCAGACCCGCGAGGCTTTCCCGCCGCGCCGCTTCACCCGCACGATCCCGGTGCCGGGGCTGATCTTCCTGGCCAGCCCGCGGATCGAGCAGTGGGAAGCCTACTACGATGGCAGCTACGAGCCGCGCTACAACTGGTACCGCAAGCGGTTCACGGTCCCGGCGGAGCTGGAGGGCTCCCGGGCGATGGTCACCCTGCTCAAGAGCATGTTCGTCACCCAGGTCTTCCTCAACGGGATCGAGCTGGGCCAGAGCATGGCCGCCTACACCCCGGTCGAGTTCCCGGCCGGAGCGGCGATCCGCTACGGGGCCGAGAATGAGCTGCTGGTGCGGGTCGATGACCGCCAGCGCCTGCCGGCCCAGGCCGCCGGCAGCACCGACAAGGAAAAGGTCACCTACTGGCCGGGGATCTGGGACGAGGTGTTCGTCTCCTTTACCGGCGATTTCCGGGTCAATCGCTCGCTGCTGCTGCCGGACCTGGGGGCCGGAAAGGTCACCGCCCGGCTGCAACTGCGCAGCTTCCTGCCCTCCCAGCTCCAGTACGGAGACACGATGTGGGACTCGGCCCAGGTCGAGGTGCGGGTGCGGGAAAAGCGGAGCGGGAAAGCGATCGGCGCGACCGTGACCGCGCGGGTGGGGATCAAGCGCGAGAACCTGACTGTCGCCGACCTGGAGCTGCCGCTGCCGGCTTTCCGCCCCTGGACCCCGGACGATCCCTTCCTCTACACCGCGACCATCATCCTGCGCGGGGCGGACGGGCTCGCCAGCGACAGCACCGAGGCCACGTTCGGGATGCGCAGCTTCGGGCGCAACGGCAAGCACTTCACCCTCAATGGCGAGGAAATCATCCTGCGGGGGACCAACATCACCCTGCACCGCTTTTTCGAGGACCCGGAGTGCGCCGCCCTGCCCTGGGACCGCCAGTGGGTGCGCAAGCTGCTGCAGGAGATCCCGGACCGGCTCGACTGGAACGCGATGCGGATCTGTGTCGGGATCGCCCCCTCGTTCTGGTACGAGATCGCCGATGAGGCCGGGCTGCTGCTGCAGAACGAGTGGCTCTACTGGCAGAACCACGGCTGGGACGACCAGTTGCGCGCCGAGTACACCGACTGGGTCTGGACCGATGGCAACCACCCCGGGATCGCGATCTGGGATGCGATCAACGAGAACTGGGACCCGTACATCGGCAACACCCTGATCCCGGAGCTGAAGGCCCTGGACCCGACCCGGATCTGGGATGCCGGCTACATGACCAGCGAGCACATGCAGCTCGATGAGATGGACGAGCCCCACCCGTACACGGTCTTTGGCCAGCGCGAGAACTTTGCCCAGCACATGGAGCGCCAGCCCCACCCGCTGGGCGACCTGCATTACTGGCCCGAGAATCACCGCAGCTTCCTGACTGCCAGCAGCGCCCAGCTGGTCAACGAGTACGGCTGGATCTGGCTGTGGCGCGATGGCCGCCCGGCCCACCTGACCCACAACAACTTCGACTACTATGTGGGCAGGGACGCCACCCCGGAGCAGCGTTTCGAACTCCAGGCGTACTGGGTGCAGTGCGAGACCGAGTGGCTGCGGACCGAGCGCTCGTTCGCCGGGGTGCTGGCCTTCTGCTACCTGACCGACAATTTCGGTTTCACCGGCGACTGGTGGCTGGACCCGGTGGCGAAGCTCGATCCCGCGCCCGCCCTCAAGTGGATGCGGCACGCTTTCGCCCCGGCCGCGGTGTTCATCGACCTGGTGGATGAGCGCTACCTGAAGCACCTGCCGCCACGAGCCCCCGGCTCGCGGGTGGATTTCGCGCTGGTGGGGGTGAACGATCTCAAAGCGCCGGTGCGGGGCCAGGTCAGCGTGCGCCTGCTGGATGCCGATGGCAGGGAACGTTCCCGCCAGGAGCACGAGATCCTGATCCCCGGCTATCTCAAGGAATACCTGGCGGCCTCGCTGGAGCTGCCGGCCGAGCCGGGCGGCTACCTGCTGCTGGCCGAGTTCACCCCGGCCGATGGCCCCCGGGCCGGACGCCCGGTGCTCTCCCGGCGCTACCTGAAGGTGGGACCGGCCGCCCGCTACGACTGGTACGAGGCCGATCCGGGGTGGGACCGGTAAAGCCGGCCTTCCGCGCACCGGCAATATCCGTCGTGCAACGACGAAGGGCCGTCCCGTGAGCCGGGGCGGCCCTTCGTTTTTTGCGCCGGATTGTGAACGCTCTACCCCCGCAGCTTTTTGGTCACCTCCGCCACCCGCTTTCCCAGGATCCGCGCCAGCTCCAGGTCCTCCGGCGCGGGTTCCAGCTCGCCATTGGACCCGGCGATGGTCGAGGCCCCGTAGGGCGTCCCGCCGCGGCCCTCCGTGTGCAGCAGCTGGCGGTTGGAATAGGGGATGCCGCAGACAACCATCCCCAGGTGCAACAACGGGACCGCCAGGGTCATCAGGGTGGTCTCCTGGCCGCCATGGGTGGTGGCGGTGGAGGTGAACATCCCGGCCGGCTTGCCCTCGAGCCGGCCCTTGAGCCAGAGCTGCGCGGTCTTGTCGATCAGCAGCTTGAGCTGCGCGGTCACATTGCCGTAGCGCGTCGGCGAGCCGAAACAGATCCCATCCGCCTGATCCAGGTCCTCGATGGTGCAGACCGGCACATCCTGGTGCTCCCGGTAGAACTTCCCGGCCCGCTCATCCTTGTCCCAGTTCTTGAACTCCGCGAACTCATCGACCCGGCGCAGCACCGGCTCGATCCCCTCGACCGCGCGCGCACCCTCCTCCACCGCCCGCGCCAGCCGGTAGACATGCCCGTACCGCGAGTAATACACGATCAGCAGCTTCATCGCTCCCCCCGCCCCCGTTCCCGGAGGCGCTTGAATGGATCGTGCGGTCGAGATGCGACTTGAAAATCCCTCTAGAACAATAAGCAGATTCTCGCCGCCAATCAACCTCCGCCGGGTGTGAAAATCTTGCCCACCCCTGATGGTCCCGGAGCGGCCTGTACCGTTGAGGCACACCCCGGAGGTTCAGACGTGCCGAAACTGCTCCGCCGACCGAGTCCCGGATCATTCAACTTGTTATTCGGAATCCGATTACCATGCCTCCCGCCGCCCCGGGGGGTTCTGGTACGGCCGTTGCCGTTGATTGAACGAGGCCACTTTCCGCACGAGCCGCCCCGCCGGCGGCGGGGGCGGACGGAACGCCACGGCTTCCTCAGACCACCAGACCCGGAGGAGGAAATGAAGAACATCCCCAGGAGAGTGGGCGGCCATGGCCTGCTGCTGGGATTCCTGCTCCTGGCCCCGGCCCTGCTGCCGCGGGAGGCCCGGGGCCAGTATTTCGGCCAGAACAAGGTCCAGTATCAGAATTTCGATTTCATGATCCTGAAAACCGAGCACATCGACATCTACTACTATCCGCCGATGGAAACCGCGGCCGAGGAGGCCGCCCGGATGGCGGAGCGATGGAACACCCGTTTCGCCAAACTGTTCAACCACACCCTGTCCAACCGCCAGCCGCTGATTCTCTACGCCAATCATGCCGATTTCCAGCAGACCAATGTCGTCGGCGGGATAATCAGCCAGGGGACCGGGGGGGTCACCGAGGGCGCCAAGCGGCGGATCGTGCTGCCCCTGACCGGGGTCAACCAGGAAAACAACCACGTGATCGGCCACGAGCTGGTGCACGGGTTCCAGTTCGACCTGTTCCGGGCTTCCAACCGCGAGCCCAATGTCCCGCTGTGGTTCATCGAGGGGATGGCCGAGTACCTGACCATCGGCCGCACCGATCCGCTGACCGCGATGTGGCTGCGCGATGCCGTGCTCTTCGATGACGTGCCCTCGATCAATGACATCTCCCGCAACCCCAAGTATTTCCCCTACCGTTACGGCCACGCGCTGTGGTCGTTCCTCACCTCCCGCTGGGGGGACAATGTCCTGCCGCTGATCCTCAAGGATGCTTTCAGCGCCGACCAGAAGCTGGCCCTGGAGGCCGCCACCGGGATGAAAATGGATTCGCTCTCCGGCCAGTGGGAGCAGTCGGTGCGCGCGCTGTACGGGCCGCAACTGGAGGGAAAGACCAAGCCCGCCGAGGTGGGCCGGCGGCTGATCTCGGGCGGGCACGGCTTCAACCTTTCGCCCTCGCTCAGCCCGGATGGGCGCTGGCTGGCGTTCCTGTCGCGCCATGACCTGTTCACCATCGATCTGTTCCTGGCCGATGCCCGGACCGGCGAAATCAAGAAGAAGCTGGTCAGCTCCAACTCGGACGCCCACTTCGATGCCCTGCGCTTCATGGACTCGGCCGGCGCCTGGTCCCCCGACAGCCGCCGCCTGGCGTTCGTGGTGGTCAAGGATGGGGACAACGCGGTCTCGTTCATGGACGTGGAGTCCCAGGACATCAAGCGGACAGTCAGACTGCCGGGGGTGGATGGGATCACCTACCTCGACTGGTCGCCGGATGGCCGACGGCTGGTGGTGGCCGGCACCGCGGGCGGCACCGGCGATCTCTGGCTGTTCGAGCCGGAGCAGGGCAACCTGCGACGGCTGACCGATGATCGCTACTCCGAGATCCAGCCGGCCTGGTCACCCGATGGCCGCACCCTCGCCGTGGTCACCGAGCGCGGTGCGGACACCAACCTCGAAACCCTCGACTTCGGGGCGATGAAGATCGGGCTGATGGACCCCGCCACCGGCCAGGTCGAACGGCTGATCTCGATGCAGGGCGCCACCAAGCACATCAGCCCCTGCTGGTCCGTCGATGGCCGCTACCTGTACTTCGTGGCCGACCCGGACGGGGTGAGCAACATCTTCCGCTTCGCGCTCGAGTCCGGGCAGTACGAGCAGTTGACCAACATCGCCACCGGGGTCAGCGGACTGACCGAGCTCTCCCCGGCCCTGACCATCGCCCGGAGCACCGGCCAGTTGGCCTTCCCGGTCTTCGAGAAGGCCGGCTACTACATCCAGGCCATGCCGGCCCAGGGCGGGGTCCCCGAACAGAACCGGCCGATCGCCACCGAAGCGCTGCTGCCCCCCGGGAACCGGCCGGACCAGGGCGAGGTCTATACCTACCTGCGGCAGTACCAGCAGGGCCTGCCGGAGCAGGAAACCTTCCCCAAAACCAATTACAAGCCCGACCTGGGGCTGGTGGCGGTGGCCGCGGCCGGCGCGGGCGTCGGTTTCAGCTCCTACGGCCTGGCGGTCGGCGGCGGGATCGACCTGCTGTTCACCGACATGCTGGGCAACCACGACCTCTATGCCGGAATCCAGGCCAACGGCGGGGTCAAGGATGTCGGCGGCTCGCTGGCCTATGTCGACCGCAGCCGCCGCCTGAACTGGGGCTTCGGCGGCGCGCACATCCCCTACCTGATCGCCCAGCCGTTCTACGGCTACGACAGCGTGGCGGTGAACGGCCAGGGGCTGCTGGCGTACCGGGACGGGGTGATCCGCCAGCGGGTGTTCGTCGAGCAGATCCCGCTGCTGATGCAGTATCCCCTCTCCGCCAACCGCCGGCTGGAGTTCACCACCGGCTTCACCCGCTACAGCTATGACTCCGAGGTCTACAGCGACTACTACGCCCTCGCGGATGGCGCCTACCTCGGCGACAACACCCAGAGCCTGCCCTCCCCTCCCGCGATCAACCTCTGGGAGAGCAACATCGCCTATGTCGGCGACTACAGCTTCTTCGGTTTCATCGATCCGGTCAATGGCAGCCGCTACCGCTTCGAGCTCACCCCCACTTTCGGCTCGCTGCAGTTTTTCGGAGCCACCGCCGACTACCGTCGCTACCTGTTCGCCAATCCCCTGACCCTGGCCTTCCGGCTGCTGCACTACGGCCGCTACGGCAGGGACTCCGAGGACTACCGGCTCTCGCCGCTGTTTCTCGGCCACGAGAACCTGATCCGCGGCTACAGCGCCGGGAGCCTTACCACCGAGGGCTGTCTCCAGGACAACCCCAACGACCTCGCCAACTGCCCGCAGATCGACCGCCTGATCGGCTCGCGGATCGGGGTGTTCAACGCCGAGTTGCGCATCCCGCTGCTCGGTAACGAGCAGTTCGGGCTGATCAACTTCCCGTACCTGCCGCTGGAGCTGCTAAGCTTTTTCGATGGCGGGGTGGCCTGGAACTCGGACGACAGCCCCAAGCTCAAGTGGGCCAAGGCCTCCTCCGAGGAGCGAATCCCGGTGTTCAGCGCCGGCGTGGGCGCCCGGATCGCGATCAGCCAGTATTTCGCCCTGCAGTTCTACTACGCCCGGCCATTCCAGCGCACGGACAAGAACACCGAGTTCGGTTTCACGATCGCCCCGGGTTGGTGAGCCGGCCGGGCGGCCCGCCCACCGGCACGGGGACAAAGCCTGACACCCCCCGGTCCCGATGGGATCGGGCCCACCCCTTCTCCAGGGGGGAGTAACAGCCTGCTCTCCAACCAGTTGACGCAACTCCACGGGCGAAGTGGGAAAACTCCCCCCTGGAGGGGGGGCAGCTTCA
Organism: Candidatus Glassiibacteriota bacterium; assembly: GCA_963752515.1. Classification (GTDB taxonomy): domain Bacteria; phylum Gemmatimonadota; class Glassbacteria; order GWA2-58-10; family GWA2-58-10; genus CAVVYO01. The sequence goes on from CAVVYO010000004.1 coordinate 179,273, forward strand.
GCTGCCGGGGGGTGTCAAAACTGTTGCGCCGTGTTCAGCCGAAGCACTCTGGGCAGCAAATCGAGTGATTTTCCCAAAAGCCTCGCACCGCCGCCCTTCCCCGGAGTTCCCGGCTGAACCGATTTTTCTCCACCCTTCCGCCGTCTGCCCCGTAGCTCTTTACATCCCTCGCCGGGTCACCTTATATTCGTCTGCTGCCGGGAGCGGGCCGCGGTACCGCCGTTTCCTCGCCACGAACGACTGTCAACCATCTACCCGAGACTTGAGGATCGCAAGCGATGGCCATGAAAAAACGTACGGTGGCGGCCGCCCTGTTCACCCTGGCCCTGGGACTGACCCTCCCCGGGGGGAGCGGCACGCTCCGGGCTCTCCCGCCGGCGCCGGACTCAGCGGCGGCGGACAGCCGCGCCACCCTGGGCTCGCAGATCGACATCATTGTCACCCGCGCCGCCGGGCCGGTCGAGGTGGATGGGGTGCTGGAGGAGGAGGCCTGGCGGCGGGCCGAGGTCTACGAGGATTATTTCTTTCAGCAGGAGCCGCTCGACCGCGAGCCCTCCAGCCAGCAGACCCGGCTGATGGTGATCCAGGACGACCAGCACCTGTATGTCGGCGCGATCTGCTACGAGCAGGATCCCGCGAAGATTTTCGCCACGGTCAAGCGGCGGGACGGCAACTTCCTGGCCGATGACGCCTTCGAGCTGCTGATCGACACCTTCCGCGACTACCGCAACTCCTACGCCTTCGGCACCAACCCCTTCGGGGCGATGATCGATGCGATCATCAGCGATGAGGGCAACCACATCAACAAGAGCTGGGACTGTGTCTGGCGCTGCAAGACCAGGGTCCACGACCGGGGCTGGTCGATCGAGATGGCGATCCCCTTCAAGTCGATCAAGTACAAGGAGGGCGATGGGGTGGACTGGGGCCTCAACATCACCCGCGAGATCAAGCACAGCAAGGAAGTGACCTACCTGGCGCCGATCCCGCGCGGACTGGGGCACAACGGCAAGTTCAAGGGCTCGCTGTATGTCAACCTGAAGAACATCCACACTCCGCGCCAGAGCCTGAACCTGGAGCTCAAGCCCTACCTGACCTCCGGCCGCACGGTGGTGAACGAGCCCCGCTCCCGGGACAACAGCCTCGATGGCGGGGTGGACCTGCGCTACAATGTCACTCCCCAGCTCGCCCTGGACTTCAGCTACCAGACCGATTTCGCCCAGGCCGAGGCCGAGCAGGAAGTGGTCAATGTCGACCGCTTCAATGTCAACCTGCCGGAGAAGCGCGAGTTCTTCCTGGAGAGCGCCGGGATGTTCAGCTTCGGTTCCGGCACCCAGGCCGGGGGCTCGCTGGTGGGGGTGAACACCGGCAGCAGCTACAAGCTCTTCGAGTCCCGGACGATCGGGATCAGGGGCGACCGCCGCATTCCGCTGCTGGGCGGGGCCAAGCTGGCCGGCCGGGTCGGCCGCTACTCGATCGGCGTGCTCAACATGCAGAGCGAGGAGACCGGGCTGGAGGGCGGGCTGCTGGAACCCTCGGCCAATTTCACCGCGGTCAAGCTCAAGCGCGACCTGTTCACCAACTCCAATGTCGGGATGATGGTCCTCAACCGCCGGGCCAGCTCCGGCGACTGGGCCCGCGCCCTCGGCGGCGAGACCTTCCTGGCCTTCTCCCCCGAGTTCTTTGTCAACGGCACCCTGGCCCGCTCCTGGTCGGAAGAGATCGACCGGCTCAACTGGGCCGGGGACATCGGCGCGGTGATGAACAAGGACTGGATCGATGCCGCGGTGCGCTATACCCGCCTCGACACCCTGTTCCAGCCCGAGATGGGCTTTGTCACCCGGGGCAACATCCGCACCCTGAACGGGACGGTGAGCGTGACCAAGTGGATCAACGACAACCGTTTCAAGAGCCTGTCGCTGATCGCCGACAACGAGTACACCACCGACAGCCACCGCACTCTGGTCAACCGCGAGAACCGGGCCAACTTCCAGTTGACCCTGGCCAGCGAGGACTTCCTCTACTATGGGCTGCACCGCCGCTTCGACTTCCTGCCGGGGCCGGACTACATCGATGCCGGGCCGGACCGGCAGATCATGCTCGGCCAGGGCGGCTACGGCGGCTTCCACCATCACCTGGAATTCAACTCCTACCGCGCCCGCAAAATGGCCGGCAGCGTACACTACCGCTGGGGGGACAGCTACGATGGCCGGACCCGGGCCCTCACTGTCACCAACGACACCAAGCTCTCCAGCAACCTCAATGTCGACCTGGAGTGGAGCCACAACCGGCTGGACTACCTCAACGGCGCGCTGACCGCCAATGTGCTCGCCACCCGCTGGACCTACTCCTTCACCACCGAGCTGTTCGCCAAGGCCTATGTCCAGTGGAACGACCTCTACGACCGGGTCTCGACCAACCTGCTGATCGACTACATCTACCGGCCCAAGAGCCACATCTACCTGGTGTTCAACAACAACCGCCACCTGCTGTCCACCACCGGCGAGGACCAGCTCCTCCCGGACAGCCGTCACATCAACGACTGGATGGTGATGCTCAAGCTGACCTATCTCTACGGAATCTGAGGCCGGATCGACCGTCCTGAAACAGGAAAGCCGCCCCCGCGAAGGGAGCGGCTTTCGTTTTTCCGGTAGCTGATGCCAATCAAAAGATCACACACCCCGGTCCCGATTTCATCGGGACCTTCTCGCTTGCCCGGCAACCCGGTTCCAGGGGCGTCCGGCCGGACGCCCCTACCCTCGATCCCGTTAATGTTGCATAACTTGAGGTTGCAGCAGCAATCCCCGGAGCCAATCGTAGGGGCGCGGCATGCCGCGCCCGTGGGAGACCAGCGGGCCGGCACGGGGGCCGGCCCTGAAAAACACAACCCCCGGTGTCCCCCTTTGATAGAGGGTGTGATGAACTCCGGGTCGGGGATCCAGGCTGTGCGGCCGGCAAAGGCACACACCCCGGCCCGCCTGCGGCGGGCCACCCCTCTCGAGAGGGGATCGAAACCGCTATCGCTCAAACGCTTAGCTCAAAGCTCCGGCCGAAGCCGGACCAAATCCCCCTTACCAAAGGGGGACTAAAAGCACTGCCACCCAACCGGTTGCGACATCTCCATGGGCGAAGCGTGCCCAGTCCCCCCTGGAGCGGGGTGGTCCCGATCTCATCGGGACCGGGGGGTGTAACGGTTGGCCGGCCCGACCTCGGCCGGGTCAGGCCCGCCACGGGCGCTCGCGTTTCAGCTCGCCATCCAGGATTTCCTTGGCCAGGGCGACATCATCGCGCACCTGCCAGTCGAACATCCCGACACAGATAAAATCCGCGCCGTGCTCAAAAGCGTGGCGGAAGCCGGACTGCGGCCGGTCCCGGCCGGCGCCCAGCACCTTGAAGCCGATCCAGGGCTGCGCGACGGTTTTCATGTACTCGGCGATCTCGGCCGGCTCGGAGGAGACATAGCCGACCTTGTTGACCGTGTACATGTAGAAGTCCGGGTCGATCCCGGCCTCCTGGCTGGCCTGGATGGTCTCGAGGCGGTGGCCCCCCACCCCGGCGAAGATCCCGGCCTGGCGGAAGCCCTCGATCGCCTTTTTGATCTCATCCACCTTGCCGTTGCGCACCAGCCCATCGCTGACCCCGCCGTGCAGGTAGACCGCGAACGCCCCGGCCGCGACCGCCGCCTTGGCGTTGGCCACCGGGTCGCCCTGTTCCGGGGCGGTCTGGGCGATGAACTGCAGCTTCCCGCCCAGCTCCTGCGTGTACTGGCGGTAGTGCTCGAAGATGTGCGGATCGGCGCGCATCAGGGTGGTGTTGACCCCGTTCTCCTCGGCCAGACGCCAGGTCTCGAAGATCTTCTCGCTGGTGTGGTAGTGGGTCATCAGCGCCGACTGGTAGATCAGGTCCCCGGAGTGGGCCGAGCCGCTGATCAGGTTCCCGCCGATAATCATCCGCGTCACCTCGCGGCCGGCGAGCTTGCCCCGCTGCAGCCCCTGGACCGGTTCCTGCCCCTGGCCGTCCTCCCGGCGGGCGGCGAGCTGGCCCAGCAGGGCCTGGTGCTCCAGGCTCAGGCCCGCCAGCACCCCGGCGCCCAACGTCTTTCCCACGAAATCGCGGCGACTGACACGCTTGCTCATGACCAGCCTCCCCTCAAGATGCGGTGAATCGAGACGCATCGAAAAGCCCCTCAGGGCCTCAGCAGCACCTCGCCCAGATGGCAGCGCTGGCAGGACTGGTTGCTGTGGCAGACCTGGCAGGACACGCCGCCATCGAGCGAGTAGTCGAACACGTGGTCGATGATCCATTCCTCGGGCCGGTGGTTCTCCGGCAGCAGCTCCTTGATGTCATGGCACTCCAGGCAGGCGGTCGGCGGCGGCAGCTGGTTGTCCGCGATGGAGTCCGCCGCGGCGAGCTCCTGATGGCAGCGGTCGCAGGCCGTCCCCTGGCCGAGGTGGGCGGCATGGCTGAATTGCGGGCTGAAGGCGGTCACCCGCGCCGGGGGCTCGCCCTCCAGCGCGGCGCAGCCATAGCCGGCGCACTCCGCCTGGTCGTGACACTGCGCGCAGGCTTCCGGGCCGGGCAGCAGGTTGTCGCCGCCGGCGGCGCTCGAGGCGGCCCGGGGGTGGCAGGCCTCGCAGCCGATCGCCACTTGCGCGTGCTCGAGATGGCTGAATACCAGCCCGGTCTCCGGCCGGGCCAGGGCCAGCCCTCCGGCCAGCAGGGCCGCCAGCCAGGCCGCGACTTTCACCCGGTGGTGATGATGCTTCGGCATGGACCTCCCTCGGGATTGCCGCCCGTGTTGCCGCCGGCCGGACCGCTACTGGATTTCCAGGTCATCTTTCTCCGGCAGCCCCGGGAATTTCGCGTGCGGCTCGGCCTGGTACCAGTAGGCCACCGAGGCGATGTCATCCTGCAGCGGCAGGTAACGGCGGTCATTGCGCCAGCCCAGGGCCTGGATGGTCACCCGCAGGTCCTGCTCGAAACGCACCGGGTCCATCACGTGCCAGCGGTACAGCCCGAACCGCTGCTGCGAGCGGTAGAGGCCATCGGGCCGCAGCACCTGGGGCATTCCGGCGAATGGCGTGGTGAACTCCTGGTACTGGTGGGTTTTCTGGTTCTCGAAGTTATACGAGCCGCAGAAGTAATCCTCGGTGCCGGTGCCGCAGATTGTCGGAAACTCCCGGTCCCCATCCAGGTAGAACTTGATTTCGCCCTCGCCCCACCAGCCGCTGTTGTTGACCCCCCAGGCCAGGTAGGTGCCGACATAGTGGCCCCAGCCCTTGACCCCCTCGAGGATGGTGTAGACCTCTTTGTAGGGCAGCGGGTTCACCCGCCGGAACTGGGCGTGGAAACAGGCGGCTTCCTGGGGCACCTCGGTCAGGGTGTAGTCGACCTGGTAGTAGACAGTCACCGTGTCCGTCGGCGATGTTCTGGAAAGTCAGCCTGGCCTGGCTGCGGAAGGGCATCACCCAGTAGCAGTTGAACGCGCTGCCGGGGTTGACTGTCACCGGCTGGCTGCTGACCTGGGCATACTCGCCCCAGCCGCAGGCGAAGAAATCCCCGACCGGGGATTCCACCGAGGGCTCGGCCTCGCCATCCCAGTACATCCGCAGGATCGAGAAGCGCCAGTGGCCGCCGACCGTCATCCAGATGTGCTGGATCGCCCCCGGGCCCTCGATCTCGGCCAGGGTGAAGGTCTGGCCCGGAGCCACCCGGACATAGGGGTTGACCTTCCAGCCCTGGCCCAGGTCACGCGCCGCCCGCGAGGCCGCGCCCTCGCCGACCCTGGCCATCCCGCCCTGGCCCTTCTCCCCGGTAAAATTCTCGGCGCTGATCGAGCGGCTCTTGGCCCGGGAGAGGTGGTAGAGGTTGCCGAGGCTCAGGTCGAGCGGGCTGAAGCCCTGGGCGGACAGCATCCCCGCGGCGCACAGGCAGAGCAGGCAGGCGGACAGCAGGCTCCGGCTTCTTCCCATGATGGTTCCTCCGACTGGTGGTGAACATGGCTGTGACATGGCCGGGAGCGATCCCGGCGCAACGGACGAAGCTCAGGTCAGGCGGATATGGGGCGGGAAGACCGGCAGGGGGCGATCTGAGCCCGACGGCCCGCGCCACTGGATATTAAAACAAAGCCGCGCCCGAGGCAACCCAATGCCGCGATGGAGGCCGGCTCGGCCACTGCGCCGGGGCCGTTCAGCGCTCGATCCGGGTCACCCGGCCGGTGCGGTCAAAATGGTAGACCAGGCCGGCCCAGCGCATCGCGTGGCGGCCGTAAGTCTCCAGGAACCCGGCGATCAGCGCCGGCAGGAGCAGCGGGGTGCGCAGCACGAACAGCCAGTGACCGCGGGTGGGGCCGAGCAGCCCCGCCACCAGCGAAACCAGCAGCTCCCCGGCAATCAAGAGCAGCGGAGCTCCGCCGCCGAGCGCCCAGAACGAGCGCCCGGTGAGCAGCGCCCCGGCCGCGGCCAGCGGCAGCAGCAGGCAGAGCAGGGCCGCCAGGCAGAACACCGGCAGGCCGAGCAGGGCCCAGGTGTAGTAGTTGTGGGCCTTGAGGCAGGTCACCTGGTTGCCGAACCAATGCCGGGCCGCGCTCCAACTCGGCAGGGCATCCCCGGTGCGGATCAGGAAGCCCGGGATCAGCAGCGCTCTTCGTTTTTGGCGGTAGAGCAGTTCGCCCAGGGCCATGTCATCCGAGAAAGTCTCCGCCCAGCGCCCGGCCACCCCCAGCTCCTCGAAATCCCGGCGGCGGATCGCGAATGAGCCGCCCCACAGGAACGAGTGGAACAGCACGGCCCCAAAGGCGAAGTAGGTATAGATCCGCTGATTGATGAACACGTGAGTGTGCTCGCCGAATCCGGCCCGCTCCGGGACAATCCAGCGGAAGCCGGAAGCCACTGTCACCCCGGGATCGGATAGCGGAGCGACCAGGGTGGACAGCCAGCGCCGCGGCAGGGGGACATCGTTGTCCGCGAACACCAGCACCTCGGCCTCCGCCGCCTCCCGCACTCCGGCCAGCATGTTGCAGATCTTCTGGGAGCATCCGCCGGTTGTCGGCCCGGCCAGGACCAGCCCGGCGTGGGGGTAGTCCCGGATCACCCGGCGCACCAGCGGCAACCCGCTGTCCTGCTCCGTGCCCAGGGCAAAAATCACCCGGTAGTCGGGGTAATCCTGCTCCAGGGCCGAGCGGAAGTTGCGCTCGCCCTCGTGAGGAAGGCCCCTGGTAGGGATAATCACCGCGCAACGCGGGCGCCAGCCGCGGTCGGCCCGCCCTCGGCCGAGCTTGTGCCGGAGGATCGCGAACACGGTCACCGCCAGTTCGACCGCGACAAAAGCCAGGGCCAGCAGCGTAAAGAATTTCACCCACCAGGCCTGGTCCCAGAGCAGCCGCGCCAGTTCCGCCATCATCCTCGAGCCGCCTTTCTCGGATCGCCTCGGTCCGGACATGGTCTGTCCCCCCGCGCGAAAAGAGACACGGGGGCCGGAGCGACCCATCCGGGAATCCCGGCCGGCCGCCGTGATAATCTTATCCCAACCGGCCGCTGGTGGCAAGGGCTTCCGGGCCGCGGCCGGCTCTTGACCGCCCGCCCCCGGGCCTGCTAATATTCAGATCGAGAGGACTTTTTCAAGCCGCTTTCCCGCCACCCGCTCCGGAGGTCCCCATGCCTGGTAGCATCAACCGCCGCAAGTTCATCGCCGGCTCCGCCCTCGGCGCCGGCGCCGGCGGCCTGTTCCTGAGCTGCGAGGAACGAACCCTGGCCGAGAAACAGCAGGCCGGCCCGGCCGCGCCGGACACCGCCGCGCAGTCCGAGCGCCCCGCCCCGCTCACCGGGCTGCCCACCGGCAAGATCAGGGACCTGACTGTCAGCAAGCTGATCTGCGGCGGCAACCTGATCAGCGGCTACGCCCATTCCCGCGACCTGATCTATGTCTCGCCCCTGGTCCGCCGCTACAACACCGATGACAAGATCCTGGAAACCCTCGAGATCTGCGAGGAAAACGGAGTCAATACCGTGATCGCCGATCCGCGCGAGCACCCGATCCACATCTTCCAGAAATTCTGGAAGGAGCGCGGAGGGAAGATGCAGTGGATCAGCGAGAGCTACCCCACCCGCGGCGACCTGAGCACCACCATCGACCAGGCGATCGACAACGGCGCCGCGGCGGTGTATGTCCAGGGCGCGGCCGGAGACAAGCTGGTGGAGCAGGGCGACCCGGACGTGCTGGGCCTGGCGGTGGACTACATCCACTCCCGGGGGCTGCCGGCAGGGATCGGCGGGCACCGGCTGGAGGTGATTGTCGCCAGCGAGCGCGGGGGCTACAACCCGGATTTCTACATGAAAACCCTCAACAATGCCCGCTACTGGTCGGCCCAGCACCCCGAGATCAACGACAACATCTGGGCGCTGGACCCGGAGGAGACGGTCGCGTTCATGCAAGAGGTCAAGAAGCCCTGGATCGCTTTCAAGATCCTCGGCGCCGGGGCGATCAACCCCCGCCAGGGCCTGCGCTTTGTCTTCGAGCAGGGAGCGGATTTCGCGGTGGTGGGGATGTTCGACTGGCAGGTGCGGGAAAATGTCGAGCTGGCGGTGGAGCTGCTCGGCGGCGAGGTCCAGCGCGAGCGGCCCTGGTTCGCCTGAGAAGACCCTATTTTCCGGGGGGCGGGTTTCAAACCATCTGTTCCAACAAAATCGGCGATAAATGGGATTGGCTCGACAGGGAGGTTGGGTCAGCAACTCCGGTAGGGGCCAGCCCCCGGGCCGACCCTGAAAAACACAACCCCCTGTTTCCCCCTTTGCTAAGGGGGATCAACAGCACTGCCGGTCCGCTGGTCTCCCACGGGCGCGGCATGCCGCGCCCCTACGATGGTTCCGGGCCGGCGGCTGCGACCTCAAGTTATGCAGCATCAACGGGATCGAGGGTAGGGGCGTCCGGCCAGACGCCCCCTACGGCTGACTCCGGGCCGCTTGCGACTGCTGGTGGTCTCTGCTTTCCCGACCTTTGCCTTTACCCCCCAGCGCCCCTCCGGGGCGCTCCGCGACCGAGGTCGGGGCCGGAAAGCTGACACTCCCCGGCGGATGAGGCGGTGCCCGAGCATTACACCCCCCGGCAGCTGAAGCTGCCACCCCCCTCCAGGGGGGAGTAACAATTTACTGCCCAACCGGTTGCGAAAACTCGGCAGGCGAAGCAGGCACAGTCCCCCCTGGAGGGGGGTGGCCCTGACTGCGTCAGGGCCGGGGGGTGTCAATCCAAGGTGCCGTGGCGGCACCAGCCGCTGGTGGGTGGCCGACGGGCTTTGCGCCACTTTCCGGCCTCAGAACGTGGATAAATCAAAGCAGTTAGAGAATGGCAGGAGGCCGGAAAAGCAAAGGGGCCATCCGCGCGGATGGCCCCTTTCGCGTTCATTCCGCCGCCGCACGCTCAGAGCTTCGGCTTGTCCTTCGGCAACTGGTGGGTGGAGACAAAATCCCCCCACTCGTCCAGCAGCTCAAACTTGTGCAGCCAGGAGGTATACATGATCCCCAGCGCCCGGGGAGTGGCATCCAGCGCCTGGACCCAGGTAGAGTCGTTGGAAATGTTGTCCTCATCGTAGTAGCCGCAGGCCATGGTGCGGAAGCCCAGCGAGTCGAAATGCGCCAGGCTCTGCTCGCGCACCCGGTGGTTCCAGCAGGCGATGATCAGCTCCTTGGGCACATACTCCCAGGAGCCATAGAAACTCTCATCGGCATGATAGTAGAAAGTCCGGTCCTGGCGGGCATTGTGGTTGGGGTCGAGCATGTCGCTCCAGACCACCATCTCGGCCTCGGGATCGACCTCCTCGATGATCGCCACCTGCTTGGTGATGCAGTCGCCGAGGATCTCGCCGAGGCTGATCCCCCGCGAGCGGCAGGCCTCGCAGGTGCCGGCGGTGCGGATCTCATCGGCGCTGACAAAATAGTATTTCGGCGAGAGGTGTTCCTTGAGCAGGCGCACGTTGTTGCGCCAGATCTCGTAGACCTTGGGCTCGCTCATGCAGACCGTCACTTGGCCATCATAGACTGTCACCGAGTGGTAGAAGCTCACCCGCAGCTGATCGCCCTCTTTGATCCGGCTGCCCTGAGTCAGCTTGATCGCCGGGCCCTCGTGGTCATAGCGGTAGTTGAGCTGGGGATCGACCACCGGCTCGAAGTCCTGGCCTTCCGCGTAGACCGTGCCATCCTGGTCGCTCTTGACCACCAGCGGGGTGCCGCCCCGTCGCAGCAGGTTGACCATCCCGATCTCGCGGATTCCCAGGTCATCCAGCCAGAGCTTGCCGCTCTTGGCCCCGAAAACCCCCACCGACAGCTCGACCTCGGAGTAATTGCGGCTGTTGAAATCGACAGTCACCCGGGTCCAGTCGGTATCGCTGCCCACCTTGGGACGGTAGTAGGTCAGCGGACGCTGATCGCCCGCGCCCAGCACCCGCACCTGGAAACGGCCGGAGCCGAACGGGCTGCCCTGGTCGACTCCCTCGGTCTTGACCATCAGGGTCAGGCGGTAGAGCCGGTCCGGAGAAACCTGCAGCTTGCGCACCAGCCGGCCGGGATTGTCCTCCTTGCCGCCGAAATTCTCGAACCGCAGGGACTGCTTGCCCTCGGCCATCACCTGGTCATCCAGGAACGCCACCTCGCCCAGCGCTCCGCCCGGTTCCCAGCCGCCGGGCAGGCCATCCGCGGCCCTGGCCTCGAAACCGCCATTGTCGAAACCCACCGCCGGGTCGGGGACCAGGTCGGCCTGGCCATCCTTGACCAGATAGAGGGCCTCGCGCACGGGGATGCCCTCGGCCAGGTTGCGGTCGTGGGAGAGCAGCGCCCCGTTGTAGCCCACATCCATGCAGCGCGGGACCAGCACCATCTGCAGCGAGTCGCAGAGCGCCTTGACTATCCCCAGCCGACGGAAGTAATCCTCGTCCTTCATGTCGATCGCATCGAATCCGGCCGACAGGTAAACCCCGTTGAGCCCATGCTCGGCGGCCTTGACCGCCACCTGGCGGAAATCCTCCACATCGCTGTCCTCGCGCAGGCCATTGCTGAGATACACCCAGCGGATCGGGTAGACGGCGGGGCCTTTGTCGCAGGCCAGGACCGCCAGCAGGGACAGAGCGGCGAGGGCTTTCCAGACGGATGTTCGCATCGGCTGCCTCCGGACAGGAGTGGGGGCTTCCGGCCGGCGCCGGAAGCAAAGGGTGGACTGCCTGGAACCGACCGCTTTGGTTATCAACTTCGCTAGTTTAGAATTTCGTTCACATTAATTAACATTTATGCTATATACAAGCATATTCTTCCAAACCGGACCACCCAGCGCGCGGAGGGACCACCATGAGCGGGCGCCTGTCGAGAAGGAGCTTCTTCGGGCTGGCCGCCGCGGGAGCGGCCGCGGCCGGATGCGGGAAACAGCCACCGACCGCCGCGCCGGAAACCGCCAACACCCCCGCGGTGCCGGCGTTCGAGTTGGATGAGCTGAGCATCGCCCAACTGCGGGAGCGGATGGCAAGCGGCCAGTACACCGCGGTCCGGCTCACCGAGCTCTACCTGGAGCGGATCGGCCGGGTGGATCGGGATGGCCCCCGGCTCAACTCCGTGATCGAGCTCAACCCGGAGGCCCCGGCGCTCGCCGCGGAGCTGGACCGGGAGCGCCAGGCAGGCCGCGTGCGCGGGCCCCTGCATGGAATCCCGGTGCTGGTCAAGGACAACATCGGCACCGCGGACCGGATGACCACCACCGCCGGCTCACTGGCCCTGGAGGGCTCGATCTGCCCGGAGGACTCCGGGGTGGCGCGGCGGCTGCGGGAAGCCGGGGCGGTGCTGCTGGGCAAGACCAACCTCAGCGAGTGGGCCAACTACCGCTCCTCCGACTCCACCAGTTCCTGGAGCGGCCGGGGCGGGCTCACCCGCAGCCCCTACGCCCTGGACCGCAATCCCTCCGGCTCCAGCTCCGGCTCCGGAGCGGCCGCGGCGGCCAGCCTCTGCGCCGGGGCGGTCGGAACCGAGACCGATGGCTCGATCATCGGGCCGGCCTGCTGCTGCGGGATCGTGGGCTTAAAGCCCACGGTCGGGCTGGTCAGCCGGGCCTGGGTGATCCCGATCTCCCACACCCAGGACTCCCCCGGGCCGATGACCCGCACGGTCGAGGACACCGCGCTGCTGCTCGGGGCGATGGCCGGCCCCGATCCGCGCGACCCGGCCACCCTCGCCGCGCAGGGAAAATACCACGCCGACTACACCCGTTTCCTGGACCCGGGCGCGCTCAAAGGCAAGCGGCTGGGAGTGGCCCGCCGCTACACCGGCTACATGGCGACTGTCGACAAGCTGTTCGAGCAGGCGCTGGAGGCGCTCAAAGCGCAAGGGGCGGAGCTGATCGACCCGGTGACTGTCCCCAACACCGACTATCGGGAATCGGTGGTGCTGCTCCACGAGTTCAAGGCCGACCTGAACAGCTACCTGGCGGGCCTGGGCCCCAACGCCCCGGTGCACTCGCTGGCGGAGGTGATCGCGTTCAACGAGGCCCATGCCGACCGCGAGTTGCCCTACTTCGGCCAGGACATTTTCCTCAGCGCCCAGGAGCAAGGCCCGCTCACCTCCCGGGAGTACCTCGAGGCGCTGGAGCAGAACTACCGGATGAGCCGCGCCGAGGGGATCGACCAGCTGATGGACGAGCAGCGGCTGGATGCGATCATCGCCCCCAGCGGCGGCCCGGCCTTCATGACCGACCTGGTCTGCGGCAACCACGACCAGGGCGGCTGCACCGGCCCGGCGGCGGTGGCCGGCTACCCGATCCTGAATGTCCCCTGCGGCGAAATCTTCGGGATGCCGGTGGGGCTGTCGCTGTTCGGCCGGGCCTGGAGCGAGCCGGTGCTGCTGGCCATCGCCTACGCCTATGAACAGGCCACCCGGCTGAGAAAGCCGCCGCGGTTCCTGACCACCGCCGAGCTGGCGGTCGGGGGCCGAGGCCGGGTCTGATCATACAAAGGCAAACTGATCCGGGGGGAGGGAGAAAACTTTTTGGAAAAAGTTTTCTCCCTCCCCCCGGACCCCCTTTCCACTTTCCAAAACTTTTTCGATATTTCAATGCTGGATGTCAAACAGTAAGCCAGCATGAACTCTCGACCGCTTAATCCTCAAGAGGGACAAGCGATGCGCCAGTACAACCGCAGATCGTTCCTGAAAGGCTCGGCTGTCGCCGGGGCGGGCTCCCTGGCGGCGGCGCTCTCCGGCTGCGGGGAACCCTCCCGCGCCGATGGTCCGCAGCCCGGGTTCACCGGCCTGGAGCTTCCGCTCTCCGGCCGCTGGTCCTTCCGCCCCGACCCGGAGCAGCGCGGCGAGCAGGAGCGCTGGTGCGAGGGCACGGCAGATGAGGCCGGCTATCAGGCGGTGACAGTCCCTCACACCTGGCAGGTGCTGCCCGGGCTGGAGGAGTACCGGGGGCTCGGCTGGTACCATTGCCGGTTCGAGGCGCAAGAGGAGTGGCGCGAGCTGACTGTCCGCGCCGAGTTCGCGGCGGTGTTCCACAGCGCCCGGGTCTGGTTGAACGGCGCTCCGGTGGGCGAGCACCTGCGCAAGGGCTACACCGCCTTCGCGCTCGACCTCTCCCCCCTCCTGCGCTACGATGCCGAGAACCTGCTGACCGTGCAGGTGGACAACCGTTTCGACCCGCTGATGCTCCCGCGCGATGGCTCGTTCGACTGGAACAACGATGGCGGGATCATCCGGCCGGTGAGCCTGCTGGTCACCCCGCCCGCGTTCATCGAGCAGGTGCATGTCACCGCCCGGCCGGACCTGGACCGTCAGGTGGCCGAGCTGCGGGTGCGGGCGTTCCTGGCGAACTCCGGCGCGCAAGGCGAATCTCTGGTCCTGCGCTGCCGGGTGCGGGATGACAGCGGCCGCACGGTGCTGGTCCTGCCCGAGGCCCGGGCGACCCTGGCCGCCGGGGAACTGCTGACCCTGGAGCTGCCGCCATCGGTGCTGGAGGCTCCCCGGCTCTGGCACTTCGACCAGCCGCAGCTCTACCGGCTGGAGGCCGAGCTGGCGGGCGGGGAGCTGGCGCACCGTTTCGCCGTCACGTTCGGGGTGCGGCGGCTGGAGGTCCGGGAGGGCGGCTTCGTGCTCAACGGCGAGCCGGTGCGGCTGATGGGGGTCGAGCGGATGGGCGGCAGCCATCCCGAGCATGGGATGGCCGAGACCGCGGAGTGGATCGAGCGCGATCATCGCGACATGCGGGAGCTCAACTGCATCTTCACCCGCACCCACTGGCCCCAGGACCGCCGGGTGCTGGACTGCTGCGACCGCCTGGGAATCATGATCCAGACCGAGGTCCCGGCCTGGGGCCCCGACACCTGGAAAGGGATGCAGGAAGAGCCCTTGCCGGAGATCATGCAGAACGGGCTGGAGCAGTTGCGGGAGATGATCCACCGCGACTACAACCACCCGAGCCTGGTGGTCTGGGGGCTCTGCAACGAGACCGCCGGCCAGCTCCCGGCCTCGTACAAATTCACCGAGCGGCTGCTGCAGGAGGCCCGACAGCTCGACCCGCACCGCCTCTATACCTACGCCTCCAACTCGCTGCGGGAGACCCCGGAAAAAGATGTGGCGGGGCTGATGGACTTCATCGAGTTCAACGAGTATTACGGGAGCTGGTACGAGGGCGGCCCCGCAGAACTGGAACAGAACCTGGAGCTGATCCACCGGGCCTTCCCGGACAAGCCGATCGTGATCTCCGAGTACGGCTTCTGCCAGTGCCACCCGACCCACCAGGGCGGTGACCAGCGGACCATCGAGGTCCTGCTCACCCATGACCAGGTCTTCCGCCGGCTCCCCTACCTCGGCGGGCTGATCTTCTTCTGCTACAACGACTACCGCACCCACATCGGCGACAAGGGACTGGGGGCGCTCCGGCAGCGGGTCCACGGGGTGGTGGACCTCTACGGCCGGAAGAAGGGTTCCTGGCAGGTGCTGCGCGAGGAGTCGAGCCCGGCGGAGCGCCTGGCGCTGTCCCGGGAGCAGGGCGTGTTCAAGTGCCGCCTGGCCGCCCGCGACACGCTGCCCACTTATCGCCTGCGCGGCTACCGCCTGCGCTGGGTGGCCTACCTGCACGATGGCTTCGATTACCTGCCGCTGGAGCGCGGCGAGCTGGAGCTGCCGGAACTGGCCCCGGGCGGGAGCCTGGAGCTGGAACTGCCCCCGCTGGACAGCCGGGCCCGGCTGGTGGAGCTGGAGCTGGCGCGACCCACCGGCGGCAGCGTGCTCTCGGCCCGCTGGCAGGACTGAGCCCGGCTGGGGGCTGAATCCGGTGCGCCCGCTGCCGATTGTATTTTTTTGCTGAACAGACTATTGACAACACCGCCAAGCCGGATTATTAATAGACCCGCTACCCGGGACCGGCCCGGTTTTGGCGGCGCTGCCGCCGGGGTCCGGACCCGCCAGTTGCAGAATCTTGCACCCGCGGCGAAAAAGGCGCGCCCTGCGCTCTCGGTCCGCCTGCCCGCGGTCTCTTCCGCATAGTGACAGCCGACTGCCGACGTTGTTTCGACTGTCATGCTGAGATCTCAAGAATCGCTTTCGCCAGGAAAATCAACCGGGCTCTGTCCGGCCTCGGATGATGGATTTTTGGGTTTCGGTTCCACGCCACGGTCCCCACTCGTCAGATTTGGTCTTCAGGTTACTAGCCAGGTCCAGCCAATAGTTCGGTTCAATTGCCAGGGTTGTCGGATCCTGTTGTTCCGTCTGCTCGCGCTTTCAGTTCCGGTCCTCGGGCTTAAGGCTGTCGTTGTCCGGCGTTCCCGCCTCTGCGGACGCCGGCCCGGCAGCCTCGGACGCCGCTGCTGCGGCGTCATGTCCCGGCCGGGATCGCTAACATCCCTGAAGCACGCGACATGTATCCTCCTGAATGATGATCGCGCCAAGGGATTGGGAGCAAGGGGAAAGGAAGGATCGTACGCCCGTACACCGCCTGACCGATTACCCTTCTCCCGCTTGATTCTTCACCCTGTAGCCGTCCCCCCGGACCCTGAGCCCGCGGAGTGGACGCTCCGGGTTTAGTCGTTTAGCTACGTACGACTAAAATGCGGTCGTGTTCGCGGCCGCGCCAGAACCCTCAGCCAGAAGGAGTGCCGCCGATGGAGCATTGATTGTGATCCGGCCGCGAGGCTTTTTGGGGATTTTATTTCAACGGAGGGCCATCGAGAGCTAAGACAGTGAGATCATCATCCACTAAGTCTTTGAACGCTTGTGGCGGAGGATTCATGTTGACAAGGAAACCATCTTTCGTATCGATCGGGATCGCGTTCGCCCTGCTGGCTGTCCTGCTGCCGGCGATCGCGTTTGCCCAGCTCAACACGGCCAAGGTCGAGGGCACGGTGCGGGATGCCGACACCGGCGCCCCGCTCCAGGGTGCGCAGGTACTGATCGAAGGTACCCGGCTGGGCAATGTCACCAATGCCGATGGTTATTTCTTCATTCTGAACGTCCCCCCGGGTCGCCGGGACATCTCCTTCACCTTTACCGGCTACCAGAAGACCACGGTCACCGCGCAGTTGCTGCTGGCCGGCCAGACCACGACAGTCAACGCCAACCTGAGCAGCACCGTGGTCCAGATGGAAGGGATCACGGTCCAGGGTGAGACCGAAGTGCTGATGCCGCGCGATAACGTGGGCACCAAGCAGCGGATGACCGCCGAGCAGATGGCCGAGTCGCCCACCACCAAGCTCGAGGACCTGATGATCCTCGAAGCCGGGGTGCAGACCGGCGGCGAGGGCGGCCGTTCACGGGGCCTGCGCATTCGCGGCGGCCGGCTGGGCGAGGAAGCAATGGTGGTCGATGGGGTGACGGTGCGCAACTACACCGCCAACCCGCATCGCGAGGGCGCCTTCTGGGTCTGGACCCATGAGTCGGCCTCCCTGGGCGAGGATACCAACCCGCTCGAGTTCAGCACCGGCGCGGTCGAGGAAGTCGACATCCTCACCGGCGGCTTCCAGGCCGAGTATGGCAACGCCCAGTCGGGGATCATCAACATCGTCACCAAGACCGGCGGTCCTAAGTACACCGGCGCGGTGAAGTGGATCACCGACGAGGTCAACCCCCGCACCGCCGATTTTGGCTACAACGCCATGTCGGTCGAGGCCGGCGGGCCGATCCCGGCGATCTCCAACTTCTACTTCCAGCTTTCCGGCGAGATCCAGGGGATGCTCGACACCAACCCGACCCACGCCAGCGAGGGCTTCCGCGGGTTCAACCAGGACTTTGTCAACCGGCTCAACCAGGCCGTGCGCAACGACCCGGTGCTGGGCGCCAAGGATTGGTGGGAGACCGAGGGCTTTGCCGAGCCCCGGCCCGCCTTTACCCTGGAAGAGATGAAAGCCGGCCGGGAAGCCTGGGTGTCACGGATGGGCAACGGATTCTTCGAGGCCCACCCCTGGGTGCAGCAGGGCTTGTACACCCCGGAGAACCCCGTCCGCCAGCCCGACAACTGGATGGACCGCAACCTGCTCAACGGCAAGATGACTTTCAACCCCACCCGCAACCTGAAGCTGATCCTCAGCGACAACTTCTCGCGCCACCAGCGCACCTGGCCCTCGGAAACGGAGCCTTACTTCCGGCGCGGCTGGATCACCCCGGAGATGCTGACCGAGCGGACGTGGTCCACCGCCAAGGGTGACATCATCACCGACACCGACACCATCGGCTATTTCCCGATCAATGTCGGCCGGCGCACCCGGACCAACCAGTTCCTGACCGGCGTGGACTGGGACTTCCTCAGCACCAGCAACCGCAGCGCGACGCTGCAGTTCCGCTATTCGAACTTCCGGACCCAGGACATCAACTCCTCGAACATGAAGGACAACTACTTCCACGACACCCAGTTCCTGTCCTTCAACGTCCACGACATCCCGTTCCTGGTGGAGACCTACCCGGGTCGCGACCATGCCAGGACCCCCGAGGATGCCAAGCTCTACTACCCGGACGGAGCGAGTGTCTGGAGCCGCCAGCACAACTACTGGACCCCATTCGGCTTCACCCAGGCCTCGCAGCTCTATTTCCTGAACTACCGCTATCAGCGGGAGATCCAGCACATCCTCAAGGCCGACATCGACTTCCAGCTGGACCGCCACAACCGGGCGAAGTTCGGGGTGCAGAGCAACCTCTTCGACAACAAGATGTTCCAGGTGGGGCAGGTCGCGCGCCAGCTCGACAACGAGTTCGACTACCGGCCGCGGATCTGGGCCCTCTACGCCCAGAACCGCACCGATCTCGGGGACTTCGTCTTCGATTACGGCCTGCGTTACGATGGCTTCCAGCCGCGGGACAACTGGGGCTTCCGCAACGGGGACCAGTACGGCGAGCGCTTCTTCCCGGAGAACCAGAGCGAGTTGAGCCCGCGCTTCAACGTCGCCTTCCCGGTGACCGACAAGGCCCAACTGCGCTTCAGCTACGGCGTCTTCACCCAGATGCCCAGCTTCACCTTCATCTTCAACGGCAGCAACCCCGGCGGGCTGGAATATGCCCGGACCGATGCGTTCGAAGCCGGAGTCAGCTACCTGCTTTCCGATGACATGGTGATGGACCTGGTGACCTACCACCGCGATGCCGATGGCAACCTGGCCCAGGGCGATTACTTCCGCGACTACTGGGAAAGTGTCACCGGCCGTCACGTCCGCGGCATGGCCGGCGGCTATGTCAACAGCGACCGGTCCAACATCAAGGGGCTGGACCTGACCCTCCGCAAGCGTTTCTCGGAGTATTACAGCTTCAACGCGGTCTACACCATGCAGTTCTCCCGCACCACCGGCGCCAGCTACATCGAGAGCACCCACGACGAGCTGCGGGCAATGGGCGGCGACCGTACCCACAAGCTGTCCGTGCGCCTGAACACCCTCACCCCGCAGGATGTTTTCGCCGGGACCTGGGCCAACCTCGCCTTCCGGGACTTCCGCTCCTACCTGATCGTCGCGATCGAGAGCGGCCAGCCCACCGAGGACCTGAGCCGCCGGCGCGGGCGCTGGGACTACAACATCGACCTGCGGCTGACCAAGGGCTTCGACCTCGGCGGGACCAAGCGCTTCAGCTTGTTCGCCGAGATCTACAACCTGACCGACCGCAAGCTGCCGCAGCCTTATCCGAGCGGCTACAACTACCAGGGCCACCGCTACGATCCCACCGGCGGCGTGGACCTCACGTGGGAGGATGCCTCTCCGTACCAGAAGTTCCTGTTCCCGGCGGATTTCAATGGCGATGGGATCCTGACGGTGATGGAAGCTGCCAAGGGCTCCATCGCCAACTCGTACATCTCCAGCACTCAGGACTGGGCCAGCTGGGGCTTCGCCCGCCAAGTCCGGTCCGGCGTGGAGATCCGGTTCTGATGGCCGGACAGGAGACAACCGCCTGCTTGAGAGCAATCCCACAGGAGATCAGCTATGCTTAGAAAGAAGCATCTCTTGCTAAACCTGACAGTTGCCGCTCTGGTGCTCGGCCTGTGCTCCTCGGCGCTGGCTCTTCAGACCAAGAACCGGACCTCCCAGGGCAACAACTTCGGGTTCGATGTCAATCTGGGCTCGACCGTGTTCGCCGGGACCCACGAGTACCCGCGGGGATCGGGAAACCAGATCCCCACTTACGAGGGCGGCTGGGGCCACTTCCTTTCCGTGGTCCGCGACCTCGACGGCAACGGCTCGATGGAAGACACCCTCTATGGGTCCTCCCGCGGCCGCACGGTCTATGGCCAGCGCGGCAGCCTCGAGGGGATGGACAAGGTGCTCGAGGGCTTCAACGCCGGCCACCGCATGGACCAGTGGATGGGCCGGGTGGAGAACAACGAGGTCTGGAGCTCGCTCGATCCGGACTGCCTGACCCGCTGGCCGGTGGAGTTCCGCGAGGGCCGCACCGCTGCCGGCGCGCCGATCCTCCATGGCGTGGAAACGATGGGCATGATGCACACGGACGTCTGGCAGCGCAGCTACCATCGTTCGGTCCCGCCCACCGGCGTCTCGATGGAGTACCGCTTCCACTTCCTCAACTTCGCCGAGAGCAATGACATCGCCTTCGGCAACCTCTTCATCCGCAACATGTCTGAGTACATCCAGTTAAACGACAACGTCGACTTCCGCTCCCTGGCGGCCGGCACTCCGAACGGCCAGGACTGGGGCGAGTGGGCTCTGCTCTACACCGAGAACTATATCGGGATCGGCGCGGACGCGCTGAACATGGACGAGGGCTGGGCCTTCCACCCCGAGAAGGAAATCAAGTGCATGGTGGACTACAACGGCTTGGAAGCCGGGTTCACCCGCGGAGGCTGGGCTTTCATCCTGGGCTACAAGTCCTTGCGCCCCTGCGCCTGGAATGGCGAGGAAATGGCCCTGACCAACTGCAACAACATGCGCTGGGGACCGGAGTTCGGCTTCTCGGTGGCTGAGGACATCGGCGTGAACTCCAGCCCCAGCCTGTTCCACCAATGGGCCACCGCGGTCAGGAACGGCGCCGAGCGCGACCTGACCCCCATCTTCAAGGGTGAGCTCAGCCCCTGGACCGGCCGGCCGGCGATCGGCGTGCCCGGGATGCTGCTGCCCACCGATCAGCGCTTCAGCCAGTGGCTCTGGGGCCGCCGCGGCCGGATCAACACCACCGCCTGGTCCTCCCTGCACGACTTCGGCCCGCGGGACACCACCAGCACCGATTTCGCGATCATGTGCTGCTACCCGGCCAATCCGCCGATGGTGCTCAAACCCTCCAGCCTGCAGTACATCGACGATCCCGAGCTCCAGACGCAGATGGCGCCGATGGAGCACATGGGCGACGTGGTGAAGATCGTCTACGAGGGCGGCTATATCCTGCCGGAAACCCCGGCCCCGCCCTCGCTGACCATCATCCCGGGCGACCGGCAGGTGACCATCACCTGGAGCAATGTCAACATCAACACTCCGGACGATTATTACTACTTCATCCAGCAGCATCCGGAAGTCGATCCCACCGGCAACTACCGCGAGTACGACTTCGAGGGCTTCAAGCTCTACCGCAGCTATGTCGGCCCCTCGGACTCCCACTCGGAAATGACTGCCGAGTGCAACCTGACTGACCAGAACCTGCAGTTCTACTACATCGACAACCAAGGACAAAGACCTGGCCTACTCCCGGATGCGCAACGGGTTGAAGGTCTGGTACGCCCTGGTGCCCTTCGACCGCAACTGGATACCCCCGGCCAAGGAAGTTCAGCCTGCCGGGGGCCGGCCAGCGGCAAGGTCTGGAACCGGCCCCCCGAGGGCTACCACACGGTGCGTCCCGCGCAGCGATGCCAGCAACTTCCGTGCGGCAGCTTTCGGCAGCGCAGCTTCACCCCCAGCCGGCGCGACCCTGGCCGAGGGCCAGAGGTCGAGCTGAGCAGGCGATGGCGCCGGCAAGCTGCTCGATGCTCCGCAACTGCTGGACCCCGCCGATCAATTTCGAGTTGGAACCGATCACCAGCGAGAAGATCACGCAGGACCAGACCTTGGTGCTGGTCTGCACCGGGATGGAAAGCTTCGACTTCGGCGGCTGCAACTGGCCGACCGGGACCCGTGGCTTCGAGCTGCAGACCAGCAGCGGCGGAAGGATCAGCGCTCCGCCGCTGGTGCGGGAATTCACCAGAACGATGGCGCTACCAGCAGTGAGCTGATCATCAACGGGCCGGTGGACACCGAGGGTGCGGCCTATGCGCTGAAGACCACGTTCGAGGGCCTGGCCCATGGCGACGCCGAGACCAACCTGTACAATGAAGTCGACGCCGGCGGCTACGCCGGGGCGACGATCGGCCCGGCGCGATACCGTTGCGATGGGCTCCTCGGCCTCGGCGCCCAACAACATCGGCTGGACTCTCAGCGCGAAATTCAGCCTGACCTGGGGCGATGCCGCCAATGGCGGGCTGACCTGGCAGGTCAAAAACCTGACCCGGCGCCGACGTGCCGTTCGGGGAGTACCCCGATGATTTCGGCTGGGGGTTCGCTCCCGGCGCGATCATCGGCGACCGCTGGGGCTCGGCCGACAACATCTACAACGAGCTGGCCCTGCCGCAGAAGTCGATCGCACCAGCAAGCTGCTGGAGAGCCTGCCGGCGGACAACGCCGAGGGCTTCGGGATCTACCTCAATGGCATCTTCTGGGTGTTCAGCGACCTGACCGCGATGCCGGCTCCCGGCACGGTGATGACCATCACCACCGCCTGGGGCTTCTGGAACGACGACCAGACCATCTTCACCCAGGAAGCCGATGCCCCGGTCATCGGCGACCGGTGGACCGATGCAGATCAAAGCCTTGACGCTGGACCCGGAAGACATCGATCTGACCACGGTCAGGGTCGTGCCCAATCCCTACATCGCCAGCTCGACGTGGACATGTGGCCCGGGCGGCCGCCGGATCGACTTCATCAACCTGCCGGACAAGTGCACGATCCGCATCTATTCCATGGGCGGCAACCTGGTCAACGTCCTCAACCACATCGGCGCGAGCCGCAGGGCTGGGGCGACTACACCGACGGGACGGCTGAGCGGACAGTCCCCAACCAGTTCACCGGCTATGACAACCACAGCGGCACCGAGGCCTGGAACCTGAGAAACCGTTTCGGTTCGACCGTGGCCAGCGGCATGTACTTCTTCCACGTGACGGATGCGCGGGGGAAGACCCAGACCGGCCGGTTCTACGTCATCGACTGAGGACGGCGATGATGAGCGGACGCTCGAACCGGCAGGTTTTCTTATCCTCGCAAAATCGGAGGTCGGACATGTCGAAGGAAGCAACTGACGACTGCACTGCTCGCCGCTTGCCTCCTCCTGACGTTCGTCGCCGGCTCCCTGCTCGCGCAGGGGGTGGCGGGCAGGAGTACACCGGCCTGGACAAGTACCTGGGCCAGGGCCGCCAGGCGAGCGCCTCCTTCGTCGGGAGTGCGGGCGGCGGAGTTCCTGACCATCCCGATCGGCGCCCGCGGCATCGCCATGGGCGGCGCTTACTCCCCGTGGCGGACGACATCACGCCGATCTGGTGGAACCCGGCCGGCCTGGGCTTTCATGCAGAGGCCACGAAGTGATGCTGACCGTGGTCGACTACACCATGGACCTGACTTACAGCTACGGCGGCTGTCGCGATGCCGATCGCCGATGGCAAGATGACGGTCGGCGGGTTCTTCGGCTACCTGGACATCCCGGACATGGAAATCACCACCATCACCCAGCCCCGGATGGCACGGGACAGGTGTTACAACGCCTATGACTTCCAGATGGGCGGCTCGTTCGCCTATCAATCTGTCCGACCGATTCATGGCCGGCCTGAACATCAAGTATGTCCACCAGGACATGATGGCGAACATGGGCGGCAGTGCCTTCGCGATCGATGCCGGCGCGATCTACCACACCGAGCTGATGGACCGCGAAATCCGTTCAGCTTCGCGATCCAGAACCTGGGCACCAACATGACCATGGCGCGCGCGACCTGCTGCGGGTGGCATCCGGCCCAGAAAACGGCGGCGGCATCCCCGACGGTTACAGCGACTACTCCACCGACCAGGATGCATGCTGACCAGCGGAAACACGCGCCAGATGTACTATCGAGACCCACACCTATCGCCTGCCGACCGTGGTCAAGATCTGCGCTGGCCTACAACCTTTACGCGGCGAAAAGGTGAACTGGCTGGCCTCCGGGCGAAATCTGGCGCAACAGCAACATGCCGATCAGCTATGCTGGTCGGCAGCGAGATGAGCTACTCCTTCAACCCCACTTCACCGCGGCGATGCGGGCCGGCTGGCAGGTCCAGGCCGATGAGTTCACCGATGATGTGGATGCGATGTCGGCTACACAGTACTTGGGCGATGATCCGACCTTGCGGGGCTTAAGCATGGGCGGCGGCTTCAAGCGCGACTTCTTCGGCAGGCCGCTGGATGGTTCAACTATGCCTACCAGAACAAGGGACGGCTGAGCGCGGACAACTTCTTCACCCTCACCCTGGGGTTCTGAGCCTCCCGGCCCTGAATCCCGGCCGTAACGGCAAAGCCCGGACCCGCGAGTTGGCGGGTCCGGGCTTTTGTCTTTTTCGTCGATCCTTCCAACTTGAATTAATGACCGGATTATCATCCTCACGGCGGCCTGGCTGCCTGCGCTGCTTACAACAGAACATTCCAACAATATCAGCTCCGACGTCAGTTGAAAATCAGTTGGACAACAACTCGACCAATGGCAAATCGGCTTGCCTCCTTATCCGCCATTACGAGCCCTTTTCTCATCGTCTATCCATGATAGCTTTTTGTTATTATTGTGATTATTGTCATTATTCAAGAAACATTCTTGATGGTTTTTATATTGACTTTGTTGTTTGTTTTCGGTACACTTCTATTGAAGTCGATCAGTTCTCATACTATCAGTGCCGGATGGCGGCTTTCGGTCAACAGGTGAGACGAGAGCGTGAGTCACTGCACGGCATTCTGTGGTATCGGTGATTCCGATTGGCTCTCGCAAGACACTTACGCGATGGTTCCTGCCGTTCGGCCTGCCTACTTCTTAAAAACATTTTCCCAGCGTTACCAATGTACAATCAAGCATCCTAGCCATCACCTCAACTTCAACACGGGAGGATTATGATAATTTAAGGCAATTCTTGTCTCTTCGCGTTGAACCGCCAATCTTCGCCAGACAAGGGAGGCTTCAAGTGATTAGGATCAGTATGGTTTTGTTCACTTTCCTTATTGTTATATTGCTTTCATTGAATTGCAATGAGCAGAATTCCCTTCTTCTGGACAATGAAAAACTCTCCAGTCCGTCACTATCCGGCGATTCCAGCGCGCTTGCGGAGAGTGAGGTGGTTTTCAAGCGCACCCAGAAGTTCGGAAACGGCCCTGAAGTTGTATCTTACGTCAAGCCCGTGCCGTGGGATGGCGGACCGGTCAAGCCTGGTACCCTCTACCAGTTCAAGAGTCCTGAAGAGGCATTGAGTGCTTATGCTGATGACCCTCAAATGCTTGAGTTCATCGCCAGGGCGAAAGAGGACGGCAGCAGAAAAGAGAAGAGTAGCCAAGCGCCTGGACTGGCCAGTGATGGCTGGATCGCCGATGCAGCAGTCTTCCCCAATATTACCAGGGGAGGCTATCAAGGCTACTGGATCCAAGGCATCACCTACACTGAAAGCCCGGCTTTCAACCCCGACAGCATCAAGAACGTAAGACATAAACACTATTTCTACTGGAGTACGAGCTCCTATATTTATGAAGACGATCTTGCCGAGCTCGGCTGGACAGGCTGGTATTCAAGCGGATATAGCAAGTGGTTGCGTTGCGCGGAAGAAATGGAAGTATATGCAGAGGTATGGAAGATGGATTCGGGATACAATTGGTGGATAATGGCTTCAGATGGCGAATATGATTACTGCGACTATTAGACGGAAAAAGCTTATTGGCTATCCAGTTTGCGATACTTTTCAGCGAATTATAAAGCTCCCTGGCAGCCGCTCGATCGGCTTCAACTACGCCTACCAGAACAAGGGACAGCTGAGCGCGGACAACTTCTTCACCATCACCCTGGGGTTCTGAGCCTCCCGGCCCTGAATCCCGGCCGTAACGGCAAAGCCCGGACCCGCGAGTTGGCGGGTCCGGGCTTTTTGCTGGTGATCCAGCCGCAGGGGTCGCCCCCACGCCGCTATTTCACCGTCCGGCGCGCCTCGAAAATCCGCACCACTACGTAGGCGATCAGCGCGAAGACGAAGAACACCAGCAGCAGCCAAGCGATCCCCGCCGCGGTCTCGATCACCGTGCGGTAGAGCTCCAGCACCCAGCGGTTGAGGTTGAGCTCGGGCAGGGGCAGCGCCGCCCCTTCCGGCCGCGGCTCGGGCAGGATGTAGCGCTCCAGGGCGTGAATCCGCACCCCGGCCGAGACTCCCACCACGATGATCGCAAAGCGGAGGTAGCGGACCCAGCCGGCGGCGATCTCGTCATGGATGATCCGGTCCAGGATCTGGCGGATCGACCCCAGGAACAGGTTCGAGATCAGCAGCGAGACCAGCAGGGCCACTACGAAAGTAATCGCCAGCAGCGAGATGAACATCGGGACATCCTCCGTGACAGGTGAACCAGCGCGCACAGCCGCAAGCGCCGCCTACCGGCGCGGCGAAATCCGGAACGCGATGTCGTGGCCGGTATTCTGTCCGTGCCCCCCCTCGGGGTGCAGTTCGGGGACGATCACGGTCAGCCGGCCGCCCCGGGCGGTGATGGTTTGCGGTTCCAGGTACCGACCGCGCCAGGTGAGGTAGAGCCGCAGCTCGTACTCGCCGTCCGGCAGCTCCTCGATGGTGAAGCTTTCGCCCGCCACCCCCGCGCGGGAATTGGCCACCCAGCCGAACACCGCGGCCCCATCGCGGATCGCATAGCCATCCGTGCCCTGGCCCGTGGTGAGCCGCGCGGGACGGGGCTCCTGCATCCCGGCGAAATCGATCTCCCGCACGAAACGGGAGAACCAGGCCAGGCTTC
Organism: Candidatus Glassiibacteriota bacterium; assembly: GCA_963752515.1. GTDB lineage: Bacteria > Gemmatimonadota > Glassbacteria > GWA2-58-10 > GWA2-58-10 > CAVVYO01. The sequence continues at coordinate 205,742 of CAVVYO010000004.1, forward strand.
CGCCCAGCACTCCATCGTTGATCCTCCGGTTGTAGGCCCACCAGAACGGCGTGGCGCAGAGGCCGGAGGACATCCCGGCCCACAGCGCGTTGTGGTAGGTGGCGGCGTAGCCCGGCATCCCGGGCTCGTAGTAGGTGTGGTCCCAGCCGGTCTCGCCGATGATCCCCGGCTTGGGGAAACTCTCCCACAGCCGGCGCGCCTCGCCGTGGTAGTTGCGATAGCTCACCCGCAACGGGTGCTCCTCTTCCGGGACCAGCTTGCCGCGCTTGGGCATCGGCCACTGCTGGGCCTCGTAGATTTCCCGCGCCGCGATGTCGAAGATCCGGCCGCCGCCCGGCCAGAACTGCGGGAAAGCCCCGCACTTGGTGCCGGTGGTCAGGCGGCCGTAAGGATCGTTGGCCTTGAAGTAATCGTGGACCTTGCGGCTCCAGGCCTCCGCGGCCAGGGTGTCGCCCTTGACCCAGCCCTCGGTGCCGTCGATCTCATCGATCACAAACCAGAGGAACAGGCTGCGCGAGTAACCCCAGCGGGCGATGATGTAGCGGTAGAGCCGCTCCTGGAACTGCCAGGCCTGCGGATCGGTGAAGTAGTCCTGCGCATCGCAGATCAGTCGATAGGGGGTGTGCCGGTAACGGGCATTGCCCCCGCCCCAGACCGAATCCGAGAGATAGGAATGGAAGTTGATGTTCCAACTGATCTTGAGTTCCCGCTGCTCGCACCACTGGAACACCTGGTCCAGCCGCAGGCAGCGGGACTGGTCGTAGCGGCCCAGCCCGCTGCCCATCGTTTCCAGCGGAGTGGGAAAGAAGCTGATGAAATTGACCCCGTGGTCAACCAAGCCATCCAGGTCCGGCTCGGTGATCTGCCCATCGGCGCCACCGGATTCCCCGCAGCCATCGTTGTACCACATTCCCACCCCGTAGAACGAGCCGCCCTCCTGGTAGCGCAGGTAGCGGCCATTGGGGGCGATCCCGATCACTCCGCGGTGGGGGGAATCGCGGACCGTGAAAGCGCCCTCGCCGCCCTCGGCGGTCCCGGCCGGGGTGACCGCCCGCACCCGGTAGCGCCAAGCACCGGTCTCATCCGGGGAGAAGCGGACCATCCAGAGGATCTCCCAGCCGGTGGGGTTGTAGAAGCCGGGGATTTCCCAGCGGCGGCCGGAAGGGGCGGTGAACTCCGCCCGCAGATCGATCTCGGCCGGGTCGAACGGGTTGGCGAACTCGGCTTCCAGGCCGATCCGCAGCTCCAGCTTCTCGAACCGGCCGACCGTGTCCGCCGCGATCTGCACGGAGCCGAGCTCCGGCAGCCGCGGGCCCGGCTGGGCCGGGACGACCGCGGGAAACGGCAGCGCCAGCAGCAGCGACAACAGGCAACTTCCGGTGGTGAGGCGCATGGTTCACTCCCCTGGTTTGAAAATGGCTGTCTTTCACAAACTTTTTCGATAGTTCAAGGCTGGATGCCGGGCGGCAATCGGCATCAGAAATAGCGGCGCAACGCCCTCCAGACCCGTCGCCCGCCCAACGCTAAACATAGCGGCCGGTCCTTCGCCGGCCAAAGAAAATCAGCGCCCTTGCCGCTTCCACGAAAGGGCTTATCTTTCCGGGAGGATTTGTTTGCGATCTCAACCAATCCAGGGGGAGGACCAGTGCTTACACCCGGCTTGTGCAGCATGTCATTCCTGGACCGCGATCCCGAGGCGGTGGTGGCGCTCTGCCGCGAGCAGGGCGTGCGGGTGATCGAGTGGGCGGGCAAGGGCCGCCACCTGCCGCCGGAGACCCCGGCCGGGCGGGTAACCGAGCTGAAGCGCCTCTGCCGTGAGGCGGAGATCGCCACCCCGAGCTTCGGCTCCTATTTCGATGTCTATCACCAGAGCCCGGAGGAGTTCGCGGCGGTGCTGGAGATCGCCGCGGGGCTGGAAGCGGACACGGTGCGGGTCTGGAGCGGGAGCTGGGAGGAGCCGGGCGAACTGCCGCAGATGAGCGAAGCGCAACTGGTCCGCCTGGCCGAGCGCAGCCGCGGTTTCGCCCGGCAGGCCGCCGCGATGGACTTGCGCCTGGCGTTCGAGTACCATCTGCACATGCCCACCTGCGGCGCAGCGGAGATGTTGACTGTCCTCGAGCGCGCGGACCATCCCAATGCCTGGGCCTACTTTCAGATGATCACCGCCCCGCGCCGCAGTGTCGAGCAGAACCTGGCCGACCTGGAGCTGGTCCGGTCGCGGCTGGCCTATGTCCACGTGCACTACTTCGAGGGCGAGGAGCTGCTGCCGCTCGCGGCCGGGGATGCGCTCTGGCGGCCGTTGCTGGGAAAAATCGCCACGGTGGGCTATGCCGGCCCGCTCTACCTGGAGTATTACAAGGACTACACCCCGGAGCTGTTCGCCGCGGACCTGGAGTACCTGCGCCGGTCCTTGCGGGAGCTGGGGCACTGACTGCGCCCGGCCAGCCTGGGCTTCAGTCATCGGGTTTGGCCGGACACCCCCTGGCCCCGCTGGCAGCGGGACCACCCCGCTTGGTAGAGGGGAATAAAAGCGCTGATTCTCAAGCGCTTACGCCAAAGCCCGGGCCGAAGCGAGAACAGTCCCCCCTGGAGGGGGGATGGTCCCGATTTTATCGGGACCGGGGGGTGTAATGGCTGTCACCGCACTGTCGGTTGGTGCAGCACCTCGGCGAACGAGAACCGGCCTTGAAACCCCCGGACAAGCTGAAACCGAAAACGCCGCCGGTCCCTACCTGGGACCGGCGGCGTTTGGTTTTTCCTCTATCGAAAAGCGGCCTCAGGCGGTCCGCACTCCCCGCGCCGCCCGCGCCCGGGCCTGCTTGCGCCGCACCACCCGCGCCATCCAGACAAACAGCAGCCCGAACAGGGTCATCAGCACCCCGATCGAGAGGTTGATCAGCTTGCCCGAAAACGGCAGGTCGAGGAAGAACAGCAACGAGAGCGCGAGGCCCATGCCGACCGTGGTCCAGCCGGTGATCAGGTAGCTGCTGACATCGGTCAGATCGCTGTTGCGCAGCTCGGAGTCCTCGATCGGAGTGTGGATCTTGGCGAAGAACTGATCCACCTGCTTCTGATAGCTGCCCCTCAACCGCATGAACAGCCCGGGCAGGAAGTAGACGATCGCGCTGATGGTTCCGAAGACAAAGATCTGCTGCTGGAAAGTGACCGGCGAGCTGACCAGCTCGATCCCGCCGATCGTGACCGAGCTGTGCCACCAGGCCGGCAGGGTCAGCAGGCCCAGCCCGAGCCCGGTCATATAAGAGACAATCCCCGCCCAGGGTGGGGTGCGCCGGTAGAACAGCCCCATCACGATCGGAATCCCGGCCGGGATGATCACCACTCCCGAGAAGTACAGCATCAGCGCGAACACTCCGCCGGGGTGGGCGGACATCGCCAGCGAGGCCAGAACCACCAGCCCCCCCAGCACCATGGTCATCACTCTGCCCACCACCAGCAGCGCCTTGCCCGAGGCGGTTTTCCAGAACACCTGATGCACGATGTCCTCGGTGATCACCGCCGCAAAAGCGTTGAACTGGCCGGAGAGCGAGCTCATCGTGGCCGCCAGCATCGCCGAGATCACCACTCCGATCGCCCCGGCCGGCAGATAATTGAGGCAGAACACCACGTAGGCCGCCTCCTCCGGGGCGTTCATCTTCAGGGTCTGGCTGACAAAGCTCAGGTCCAGGCCCAGCACCCGGGTGGCGATCGACGGGGTGAGCCAGATCACCGGCGCGACCAGCATGCAGATCGCGGTCAGCAGCGCCACCTTGCGCGCATCGCGCTCCTTCTTGACCGAGAAGTAGCGTTGGGCGGCGGCTCCGCTGGAGGAGGCGAAAATCATCATCACCAGGTAGGCCCAGATCCAGCTCCAGTTGAACGACCAGGGATTGCCGGCCATGTCGGTCCCCGAGTCCGGGATGCGCCAGTTGCCGGTCCCGAGCAGTTCTCCGAATCCGCCGGTCTTCATCAGGGCGAGGATCATGATCACGATCGCGCAGGGGAAGACCACCATGAACTGCAGGGTGTCGGTGACCACCACCGCCCACAGCCCGCCGATCAGGCAGTAGACCGCGATCACCAGTCCGCAGACCACGATGGTCGCCGAAAGATCGGTCCCCAGCGCCACCGAGACGAACTTGGACAGGGCCAGCAGCATCACCCCGGCCTGGACGATCACCGCCGCGAGCTGGGTCCAGGAGTAGACCTGGTTGGTGCCGATCCCGTAACGCTCGGTCATGTAAGAGAAAATCGTGGTCGAGCGGCTGCGGCGCCAGAGCGGGGCCAGGAACAGGAACCCCAGGATATACCCGAGGCCGTTGGTCAGGTAGCTGATGATCGCGATCGCCGGGGCGCGGTAGGCCAGCCCGGCCGCGCCGGTGAAAGTGTAGGCGCTGAAGCTGCTCATGAACAGCGAAATCCCCGCCAGCCACCAGGGCATGATGTTGCCGCCGCGGAAAAAGTCGCTATCGTCCTTGTTGTAGATGGAGACCGCGAACCCGATCGCCACCATCAGCAACAGGTAGATGGCGACAATGATCAGGTCCACTCCGGTGGCCAACTGCTGCATGCTGCCTCCAGGCGTTCGAGGGAAAGGATCCGGTCGATTCGACAGTGGTCGGAAAGGCAAGACTCCGGCATTTGCGCCAAGCCAATTTACCCGCATCCCTCCCGCGGGGCAACCCGTTTGGCCGGATGCGGCGGCGGATGGTTACGTTTTTTATCTTGACGCCCGCTCGGTGCGGCTTAGTTTATACTCCAAACTAACCAAGTCAAGCTTTTTCTCCCGGCCGCGGCGGGAACCTCCCCCTGCTCCGGCCGACCCGACCTTCCGCCCCGTGCCCGGAGGAATCATGGACCAGCCGATCAGGGTCGGCATCGTCGGCACCGGCTTTGCCGCCGAGCTGCACGCCGAGGCCCTCTCCCGTTGCCGCGATGCCCGCCTCACCATGGTCGCCGGCATCGACCAGAACCTGGACAGCTTCGCCGACAAATGGCACATCGCCAAGCGCACCAACGATTTCCAGGAGCTCTGCCGCGATCCCGAGGTGGAGGTGGTGGTGGTCGCCACCCCGACTTTCTTCCACCGCCCGGTGGTCGAGGCCGCCGCCGCGGCCGGCAGGCAGATCATCTGCGAAAAGCCGTTGGCCACCAAGCTCGGGGATGCCCGGGCGATGGTCGAGGCCGCCGAACGCGCCGGGGTGATGCTGATGTACGCCGAGGACTGGTGCTTCTCGCCGATCCTGCGCCGGGTCGAGGAGATTGTCGCCGAGGGGGCGATCGGCGAGCTGCTCTATGTCAAGGCCAAGGAGGTCCACAGCGGCAGCCACAGCCCGTTCGCCAAAAAGCTCGAGTACTGCGGCGGCGGAGCGCTGTTCCACATCGGCTGCCACCCGATCAACTGGGTGCGGCACCTGGTGGACGCGAGGTGGCGGAGGTGGTGGGCAGGACCTCGCTCGGCGGCCGTCACAACCTGGTGCACAAGGACTACGAGGGCGAGGACTGGGGCGTGGCGCTGTTTACTTTCGAGGGCGGCGCTCAGGGGCTGGTCGAGGGCAACTACATCACCCTGGGCGGGATGGATGACACGGTGGAGATCTACGGCACCAGGGGAGCGCTCAAGGTCGAGCTGACCCTGGGCAGCCCGATCCAGGTCTTCAGCCGGGCCGGCTACAAATATTCGGTGGAGAAAGCCGACAGCCAGCTCGGCTGGACCCGCCCGGCGGTGGATGAGAACTGGCAGCTCGGCTATCCGGCCGAGATCGACTATTTCATCGGCTGCGTGCGCGACCGCCGCGAGCCGATGGTCGGGGTCCGCGGGCGCGATGGGCTGGCCTCGATGGAGGTCGCTTTCGCCGCCTACCAGTCGATGCGCGAGGGCAGGACCGTGAGGATGGAGGAGTTCAGGAAGCGGGGGTAGGGCACCGGTAACGACGGCGGGTTCCTCACTTACGGGCGGGGGATGGCAACGGTGGCGGACCTGGCCATCCCCCGCGCCTGCCTTCTTCTTGACAAACCACGCCTTACGGCCTACCTTGCTCCTTTCGGCGGGCATCGGTCCCAACCTCCGCAGCTTCGGCCATGGGAAGGAGCTCCGTGAAGATCAATGTCGACAGGATCATCTCCGCCGACCACCAGGTGATCCGCCAGATCAACCGCCAGAACATCCTCAACCTGATCCGCGAAAAATCGCCGATCTCCCGGGTGGCGATCTCCCGGGTGACCGGCCTCAACAAGAGCACCATCTCCAACATCATCTCCGAGCTGATCGATGAAGGGCTGGTGCTGGAGGGCGAGGCCGGCGAGAGCCCGGTGGGACGCAAACCGATCGGCCTGAGCCTCAACGGGCGCAGCCGGATCACCGGAGTGATCGACGTGCGGCTGCTGCGCACGACCCTGGCGGTCTGCGACATCGCCGGCGCGGTGCTGGAGCGCACCGAGCTGGAGACTGTCCGCGGGCGCGGGCAGCAGTTCCTGGAAACTTGCGCCGACCGGCTGGCCGGGATGCTGGCCCGTTTCCCCGAATCCCGGGCCGGGGTCGGCGTGAGCTGCCCCGGGATCATCGACTCCACCCGCGGCTTCTTCTACCTCAACAAATCCCTGGACTGGCGCGAGCTGGACATCCGGGCGGCGATCGAGCCCCGGGTCGGCTGCAAGGTGCTGGTCGAGAACGATGCGATCGCCGCCGCCTGCGCCGAGCTGTGGCTCGCCCCCGAGGCCCGCGACCTCACCAGTTTCGTTTTCATCTGGCTCTGCGAGGGGATCGGGGTCGGGATGGTGTTCAACCGCGCGGTCTACCACGGGCGCACCAGCCTGGAGGGCCATTTCGGCGACCAGGTGATCGGCGGCGGCCGGGCGGATGCCAATGGCGACACCTGGGAGGCCCTGGCCTCCGACACCGGGACAGTCCACCGCTGGAGCGAGCTCACCGGCGGCGGCCCCGAGACCGACATCGAGTCCGGGATGCAGCGGGTGATCGACCTGGCCCGCTCCGGCGACTGCCGGGCCCGCAAGCTGCTGCGCGAGACCGCCCGCCACCTCGGGACCGGGATCGCCAACATCAACAACGGGCTGGGCCCGGAGCGGATCATCCTCGGCGGCAAGATCCTCCAGGCCTGGGAGCTGATCCGTCCCGAGCTCGTGGCCGAGGTCGACCGCCGCACCAACTACAAGGCTTTCCCGCTGGAGGAGCTGATCATCCCCTCCTCGCTGCCGGATGCCCCGTTCGATGGGGCGCGCTCGCTGGTGATCGCCGACCTGTTCAGCGGCTACAGCATCATCTGAGTTCCTTCCCATCCGCCTCACCTGAACGCCGCGACTCCACTGTCCGAACTCCGGCCGAGGTGTTCCTCCACCCGCCGCACGCCAACAGGCCGGGCAGCCCCCGACGGCCGGCAGCGCTACGGCGCCGCGGATTGACACCCCCCGGCGGCTGACGCCGCCACCCCCCTCCAGGGGGGACGTAACAGCGCTTTGCGCCTGTCGCGGGTTACGCAACCTGGCTGGGCGCAAGGCGCCGAAACTCCCCCCTGGAGGGGGGTGGCCCCGCTTACAGCGGGGCCGGGGGGTGTAACGCCGTGGCACAGCCTCCGCCGAGGTACACCTTCTTCCACCTTGCGGCCTTCTCCCGAATCGACAGCTGAACCTTTTTCATTGCCCCCCGCGACAGCCGCGATTAGTTTGTTGCCCTGATAAACTTTCTCCTCCGGACCGCGACGCCTGGTCGCCCCACCGGCCGGAGGCCCGCGGACATCTTGCGGCAAGGAGTGCGGCATGGGAAGCTTCCGCAACACGGTCTTCTATTACCCCGAGCCCCGGCGGCTCGAGTTGGTCCAGGAGGACTGCCCGTCCCCGGGTCCGGGCCAGGTACGCTGCCGCTCGGTCTGCTCGCTGGTCTCGATCGGCACGGAGCTGACCTGTTTCACCGGCGAGGTCGAGCCCGGCTCGGGCTGGGAGGCCTGGATCAAGTATCCCTTCCCGCCCGGCTACAGCAGTGTCGGCGAGGTGGTGGACCTCGGGGAGGGGGTCACGGGGCTCGCGGCCGGCGACCTGGTCTGCTCCAACAGCTCTCACCGCCAGTGGTTCCTCGACCGGCCGGAGACCATGATCCCGGTGCCGGAAGGAGTCTCGCCGCGGGAGGCCGCCTGGTTCACCCTCAACACCATCGTCCAGAACGGGATCCGCGAGACCCGGCCGACCCTCGGCGAGGATGCGGTGGTGATCGGCCTGGGGCCGCTCGGCCAACTGGCGGTGCGGCTGCTGGGCCTCTGCGGCCTGAACCGGCTGATCGCGGTCGATCCCAGCCCGGTGCGCTGCCGCCTGGCCGAGGGTCGGGGACCGACCAGGGTGCTGTGCTGCGGCGCCGGCGAGGCGGAAGCCCAGGTCGCCGAACTCACCCGCGGCCGGGGAGCCCACCTGGTCTACGACATCACCGGCCACCCGGCGGTGTTCCACCCGGCGCTGCGGATGCTCGGGCGACGGGGAAGGCTCGGGCTGATCGGCGATGTGGCCTTCCCCTCCCGCCAGAGCCTGACCCACGACCTGATCTCGCGCTCGATCTCGATCATCGGCGCCCACGCCACCACCCCGCCCTGGCAGGGCAATCCCTACTACCCCTGGGGCCGCCGCGAGATGAACGAGTTCCTGTTCGACCTGGTGCTGGACCACCGGATCGACCTCGAGGAGATGATCACCCACACCATCACCCCGCAGGAGGCCCCCGCGGCCTATCGCGCCCTGCTCGCCGACCGGGAGGGCGTGCTGGGGATGGTGATCGACTGGACCAGGCTCTGATCCGGCTTGAGGTCCATGCTTGGAGGGTGGCGGAAGGCGGTGTCGCTTCGCTCCGGGCCTGCCGGCGGAACAATTCGACCCACTTCCGGCAAACTGCCAACTATCCCGCGTGAAACTTGCGAAAAAGTTTTCGACTCCCTCCCTCCCCCCGGGAAAAAGTATCTATTGTCAAGTGGGGATGGAACCCCGGCGCCGGGCGCTCCGGCGCGGAAAGGATGGACAGGATGGCGCAGCCCTTCCGGTTCGCGGTGATCGGCACCGGCGATATTTCTCATTATTACCTCAAGTGCTTCCTGAAGCACCCTGAGCGAGAGGGGCTGGAGTTCGCCGGGGCCTGGAACCGCACTCGGGAGAAAGCCGACAGCTTCGTGGGGGAGTATGGCGGCCGCATCTACGGCAGCCTGAAAGAGCTGCTGGCCGACCGTGAGGTCGCGGCCGTGGTCAACCTCACCTCGGCCCAGGCCCACGAGGAGTTCACCCGGGCCGCCCTGGAAGCCGGCAAGCATGTCCAGAGCGAGAAGCCGCTGGCCCTGACCCTGGAGCGGGCCCTGGAGCTGGAAGCCCTGGCCCGGCGGCAAGGAGTGGTCCTCTCCGTCGCGCCGTTCATCCTGCTCGGCCACAACCAGCGGCTGGTGAAGAGCCTGCTGGACCAGGGCCAGATCGGCCGGCCGGTCTCGGTCACCGCCGAGCTGTTCCACGGAAGGGTCGAGAGCTGGCACCCCAGCCCGCAGCAGTTCTACCGCGCGGGGGCCGGGCCGGTGCTGGATGTCGGTCCCTACCCGGTCTCGCTGCTGCTGGCCTGGTTCGGCCCGGTGCGGGAGGTCCAGGCGATGTTCGACATCGCCCTGCCGGAGCGGGTCGACCTCCAGGGCCGCCGTTTCCAGGTGGAGACTTTCGACCAGGGAGTGGCCCTGCTGCGCTTCCAGTGCGGGGTGATCGCCCGGCTGGCTTTCTCGTTCGCCAACGCCAAGTCGGCCCATGCGGGCATGGAAATCCAGGGCACCGCGGGCTCGCTCTGCCTGGCCTCGTTCATGAACCCCCGCGGCGAGCTGCGGCTCGCCACCGCCGATTCTCCGGACTGGAGCGAGGTCCACGACCAGGACTCGAGCGAACCGATCGACTGGTCCGGCGGGATTTTCGAGCTGGCCCGGGCGGTGCGCGAGGGACGGGAGCCGGCCAACTCCGCCGCGCTGGCCCGCCGGACCCTGGAAGTGCTGCTGGCGATCACCGAGGCCGCCAAGTGGGGGGCCACGGTCCGGCTGATCCGCGATTGAAGCCTCGAGCGTCATTGCCGGGAGGATGCGGCCCCGGCTCCCCGATTCCTGCCTGGTGGAGGAACCGCCGGCTTCCCGGAGCCATGGCGCGACACTCCGGAGGCTGCCCCCGGCCTTTCCCGCTTGACTTTCTATCGCCATTCTCGTAGAGTAACGTCTTGCACTTTTTCACGTTCATCCGGGTGCGGCCAACGGCGCCGCACCCCCTAAGCGCTTTCCCTATTGGAGCTTGCTTGAAACGCCCCTTTCGCCTTTCCCCGGCCCGGCGACCGGCGGCCGTGCTGCTGATGCTGGCGATCGCCCTGGCGGCCCTGGGCGGCTGCGCGAGCCATTTCCGTGACCGCGCGGTCGCCCAGGCGGCCCCCTCGCCCGGGGCGCAGTGGGTCCCGAAAGAAACGCCGCGCCGGCCCGAACCCTCGCCTGCCGCGGCGGCCAATCCCGGTCCTGCCGGCGGAGCTGGCCGTCGATGCGGACAGCCTGAGCCTGGAACAGGTGGTGGACCTGGCCCTGCGCAACAATCCCGAGACCCGGGCCAGTTGGTCGGCCAGCCTGGCGGCCGCGGCCCGGCTCGGCCAGGAGCGGAGCGCCTATTACCCGCGGCTGGACCTGACCGCCGATGCCGGCCGGACCCGCGGCTCGGCCGCCGCCGGAAGGATCCCCTACCAGCAGGTCACGTTCGGCCCGGAAGTGATCCTGAACCTGCTGCTGTTCGACTTCGGCCAACGCGAGGCGCTGGTCGAGTCCGCCCGGCAGGAGCTCCACGCCCGCAACTGGACCCACAACTCCACCGTGCAGAACGTGGTGCTGCAGGTGGAGCTGGCCTATTACAATTACCTTTATGCCAAGTCCCTGCGCCAGGCGCTGGAGGTCTCGGTCGGCGAGGCCAAGGCGAACCTCGAGGCCGCGGAGTTCCGTCACCGGGCCGGCCTGGCCACCCGGGCCGACATCCTCCAGGCCCGCACGAACTACTCGCAGAGCCTGCTGTCGTTCCAGGAAGTGGAGGGCCAGGTCCAGACCATCCGCGGGGCGCTGGCCACCGCGATGGGCCTGCCCGCCAACCTCGATTACGATGTGGGCCTGCTGCCCCGGGAGCTGCCGGTGCAACTGGTCGCGAAGCAGCTCGACCAACTGCTGACCGAGGCCGAGCGACTGCGGCCGGACCTGGCGGCGGCGCGCTCGCGGGTGCTGGAAGCCGAGGCCGAGCTCTCCGCGGCCCGCGCCCGCCGCTACCCCGGGTTCTCGCTCAACGCCGCCCTGGGGAGGGACTACTACAACAGCCGGGACCGCTACGGCGACAACCGCCGGGCGAGCATCGCGCTCGCGGTGCCGCTGTTCACCGGGTTCGACCACCAGCAGGCCGTGATCGCGGCCGAATCCGGGGCCGAGGAAGCCCGGGCCCGGGCCGAATCCCTGCGCAACCGGGTGGTGCTCGATGTCTGGACCGCCTACTACGATCTCCAGACCTCCGCCCGGCGGATGGAGACCAGCCGCGACCTGCTGGAAAGCGCCACCGAAAATCATACCGTCGCCCAGGAGCGTTACCGGGCCGGGGTCGGCAGCATCCTGGAACTGCTGGCGGCCCAGTCCACCCTGGCCGAGGCCCGGGCCCAGGAGGTCCAGGCCCGCACCAGTTGGCTGATGTCCCTGGCCCAGCTCGCCCATGACTCCGGCGCCCTGTGGCTGTCCGGACCCGAAACCGGCGCGGATGGAAGAAAGATCAACGAGGAAGAGGAACAATGACAGGCTATCGGAGCATCCGGACCATCGCCCTGGCGGCCCTGGCCGGCATCGCGCCGGCCTTCCTGACGGGACTGTCCTGCTCCGGCGGGCAGCAGCAGCAGGCCGCCCCGCCGGTGCCGGTGGTGATCGGCCGGGCCGAGCGGATCGACATCCCGTTCGAGATCGAGGTGATCGGCTCGGTCGAGGCCTTCAGCACCGTGGAAGTCAACGCCAAGGTCTCCGGCGAGCTGGTCCGGGTGTTCTTCGAGGAGGGGCAGTTCGTGCAGAAAGGCGAGCCGCTGTTCCAGATCGATCCCGCCCCCTATCGCGCCGCGCGGGAGGGCGCCCGGGCGGCCCTGGCCCGGGACTCGGTGCGGGCCCGGAACGCCGAGGAGAATGCCCGGCGCTATGGCGAGCTGATCGGCAAGGACTACATCACCAAGGCCCAGTACGATCAGGCGGTCGCCGAGGCCGCGGCCCTCCTGGCGACAGTCCGCGCCAACCGGGCCGTTCTGGAGCAGTCCGATCTCAACCTGGGCTACACCCTGATCCGCGCCCCGCTGGCGGGCCGCACCGGCTCGCTGCTGATGCACGAGGGCAACAATGTCCGGGCCGGGGGCGAGCAGCCGCTGGTGGTGATCCACCGCCTCGAGCCGATCTATGTGCGTTTCACCGCGCCGGAGCAGTACCTGACCGAAATCCTCGAACGCTCCCGCGAGGGACGCCTGGCGGTGCGGGTGGTTGTCCCGGGCCGCGAGGACCGGCCGCTGATGGGCGAGCTGGCCTTTATCGACAACATGGTGGATGAGGCCACCGGGACCATCGCCCTCAAGGCCACTTTCCCCAACAGCGACCACGCCCTCTGGCCCGGGCAGTTCGTCGAGGTGAGCCTCCGCCTGCGCCTGCTCGAAAACGTCGTGGCGGTCCCATCCCAGGCGGTCCAGGCCGGCCAGGAGGGCAGCTTCGTGTTCGTGCTCTCCCCCGACAGCACCGTCCGGAACCTCCCGGTGAGCACCTCCTACAGCTACCAGGGCCTGACCGTGGTGGACCGGGGCCTCGCGGGCGGCGAGACCGTGGTCACCGATGGCCAGTTGCGGCTGTTCCCCGGGGCCAGGGTCCAGGTGACCGAGGCCCTGGGCGGGGAAGCAAAGGCAGGTGAGTGATGAGCTTCTCCGGGCTGTTCATCCGCCGGCCGGTGGCGACCACCCTGCTGATGCTGGCGATCCTGATCTTCGGCATCGTCGGCTACCGGCTGCTGCCGGTCGCCGATCTGCCCAATGTCGATTTCCCCACCCTGCAGGTCTCGGCCAACCTGCCGGGAGCCAGCCCCGAGACCATGGCCTGCGGCGGTGGCCACCCCGCTGGAGAAACAGTTCTCCACCATCGCCGGCCTGACCTCGATGACCTCCACCAGCTCCAGGGCGCACCAGCATCACCCTGCAGTTTGACCTCGAGCCGGGACCTGGATGCCGCGGCCCAGGATGTCCAGTCGGCCATCTCCACGGCGCAGCGGCGCCTGCCCCGCGACATGCCCAGCCCGCCCTCCTACCGCAAGGTCAACCCGGCCGACTCGCCGATCCTCTTCCTGGCCCTGACCAGCGCGTACCCTGCCGCTCTCGACGCTCAACGAGTATGGCGAGACAATGATGGCCCAGCGCATCTCGATGGTCAACGGGGTGGCGCAGGTCCAGGTGTACGGCTCCCAGAAATACGCCGTGCGGATGCTAGCTCGACCCCAGCGCCCTGGCCTCCCGCGGGATCGGGATCGACGAGGTGGCCGACGCAATTCAGTCGGCGCAATGTCAACCTGCCCACCGGCACCCTGCTACGGCAAATATCAAGGTCCTACACCGTGGAGTCCAACGGCCAGCTCACCGACGCCGCAGGCTACGAGCCGATGATCGTCACCTACCGCAATGGCCGCCCGGTGCGGCTGGGCGAGCTGGGCCGGGTGATCGACAGTGTCGAAAACAACAAGTCCGCCGCCTGGTTCATCGACGACCGGGCCATCGTGCTGGCCGTCCAGCGCCAGCCCGGCACCAATACGGTCCAGGTGGTGCGCAGACGATCCGTCGGCTTGATCCCCACTTCCGAGCAGCAGTTGCCGCCCTCGGTCTCGCTCAAGCGTGCTGTTCGACCGCTCGGAGTCGATCCGCGAGTCGGTGAGCGATGTCAAGTTCACCCTCTATCTGACCGTCTGAGCTGGTGGTGCTGGTGATCTTCCTGTTCCTGCGCAACCTCTCGGCCACCCTGATCCCCAGCCTGGCCCTGCCGATGTCGGTGGTCGGCACGTTCGCGGTGATGTACCTGCTGGGCTTACAGCCTGAACAACCTCTCGCTGATGGCCCTCACCCTGTCGGTGGGCTTCGTGGTCGATGATGCGATCGTGATGCTGGAGAACATCTACCGCCACATGGAGATGGGCAAGAGCGCTCGGCAGGCCGCCTTGGACGGGTCCAGGGAGATCGGTTTCACGATCCTCTCCATGACCCTTTCGCTGATCGCGGTGTTCATTCCGGTGCTGCTGATGGGCGGGATCATCGGTCGGCTGTTCCACGAGTTCGCGGTGACCATCAGCGCGGCGATCCTGATCTCCGGCTTGGTCTCGCTGACCCTGACCCCGATGCTGGGCAGCCGGTTTCTCAAGCCCCACAGCGGCGAGCGCCACGGCCGGCTCTACCTGGCCTCCGAGCGCGTCTTCGACCGGATGCTGGCTCTTCTACGAGCTGGCCTGAAGTGGCGCTGGCCCACCGCCGTTTCACCATGGCCTACTCGGCGCTGATCCTGCTGGCGATGTCTGGCTGTTCGTGGTCGATCCCCAAGGGTTCCTGCCCGACCCGGACACCGGCCAGATCTCCGGGGTCGACCGAGGCCAGCCAGGGTATCTCAGTTTCGATGACATGGTGCGCCACCAGCGGGCGATGGCGGAGATTGTGGCCGCAAAACCCGCATGTCGAGGCCTTCATGTCCAGCGCCGGGGCGCGCGGGCGCCTCGGGGAGCAACAACGGCAGCCTGTTCATTCGCCTCAAGCCCCGGGATGAGCGCCCGCCGGTGAACGAGGTGATCCAGCAGTTGCGCGCCCGAGGTGAGCGTGATTCCCGGGGATAAAGGTCTTCCTGCAGAACCCCCGCCCATCCGGATCGGCGGAAGGCTGACCAAGAGCCAGTACCAGTTCACCCTCCAGGGCTCGGACACCGGCGAGCTGTACAGCCGCCGCGGCCCAGTCGAAGGGCGATGAGCGAGCTGCCCGAGCTGCAGGATGTCACCACGCGACCTGCTGATCACCAACCCCCAGGTCAACGTCCGGATGGACCGGGACAAGGCCGCGCAGTCTGGGGGTGACGCGTCGAGCAGATCGAGAGCGCGCTCTACAGCGCCTATGGCTCGCGGCAGGTCTCGACGATCTACGCCCCGAACGACACCTACAGATGTGATCATGGAGCTCGAACCCGCGCTTCCAGCGCGACCCCGAAGCCCTCTCCATGCTCTATGTCCGCTCCGGACGACCGGCCGGCTGGTGCCGCTTGAGCGCGGTGGCCCGACCTGCAAGCACCGGCTGGGGCCGCTGACCGTCAACCATGCCGGCCAGCTGCCGGCGGTGACCATCTCGTTCAACCTGGCTCCCGGGGTGTCCCTGGGCGCTGCGGTGTACCGGATCGAGCAGGCTGGCCCGCGACGACCGTCCCGCCGGCGCATAACCACCAGCTTCCAGGGGACGGCCGAGGCGTTCCAGTCCTCGATGAGGGGATGGGCCTGCCTGCTGGTGCTGGCGATCCTGGTGATCTACATCGTGCTGGGCATCCTCTACGAGAGCTTCATCCACCCGCTGACCATCCTCTCGGCCCTGCCATTCGCCGGGTTCGGGGCGCTGGTCACCCTGATGCTGTTCGGGATGGAGCCTGAATATCTACGCCTTTGTCGGGGATGATCATGCTGGTCGGGCTGGTCAAAAAGAACGGGATCATGATGATCGACTTCGCGCTGGATGCCCAGCGCAAGGAGGGCAAGAAGCCCGGGCGAGTCGATCTACGAGGCCTGCCTGATCCGTTTCCGGCCGATCATGATGACCACCATGGCCGCCCTGATGGGCACCCTGCCGATCGCGATCGGCTTCGGCGCGGGGGCCGAGGCCCGCCGGCCGCTGGGGCTGGCGGTCGTGGGCGGGCTGCTGTTCTCCCAGTTCCTTACCCTGTTTGTCACGCCGGTGTTCTTCCTCTACATGGACCGCTTCCAGGATTGGCTAAGGGCCAGGCGCAGACGGAAGGTCGCCGCGCTGCCGGACTGATACCATCTGTTCCAACAAAATCGGTCGGGAGTGGTGCGCCATCCCGAGGCTTGCGCCGCAGTAGTCGTAGGGGCCGGCCCCCGTGCCGGCCCGGAAAAACACAACCCCCTGTTTCCCCCTTTGCTAAGGGGGATCAACAGCACTGCCGGCCCGCTGGTCCCCCACGGGCGCGGCATGCCGCGCCCCTACGATTGGCTCCGGGCCGGCTGCCGACACCCGGGCCGGGTGCAGCTGTGACAGCAGTCTGATGCGACGATCCTAATTTGTTGGAACAGGCGACCGGCCGGTCGCTCCTACCATGGGCTCCGGGCCTCCCGCGTGTGCAATTTCAGTCGCCCGCTTTCCGGTTCTTCTCATTCCTCCCGACGCCACTGTATAAATCCTGCACACTGCCGGAGCCCGATCCTCCAGCCCTCCGCGGGCTCCGCCGGATAATCGCCGCCCGCGCCGAGACTTTCCCCGACCGCGCCGGAGGGGGGCGTTTCTGGTATCTCCCTTGCTCTACAGGGGCGCGAATTCCCATTGCCGGGCGCGCGCGGCAACCCATGCGCCGTCCGAGCCGGCCGGCGGTTTTCGGCCCGCAAGCGGCCAGTCCCCGCCGGCCGCAGTCGAGGAAATCCGGAACTACCCTTCCGGGGGCGGCTGCCCCCGCCGATCACGCCTTGACAGCGCCCAGCCCCCGGGAGCGCGAGCTGCCCGTCAGTGCGCCGCGTTGCGCCGTAACCATCACCGCGAGAACGAGATGCCCGAGATCTCCCGCAGGAGCTTCCTGAAGCTGGCCGGCGGCCAGAGCGCGGTCCTCGCCATCGACAAGGGCGCCCGGCAGTTCGGAAAGCTGATCCCCTGGGTGATCCCGCCCGAGCAGATCCGGCCGGGCCGGTGGGCGCACATCGCCACCACCTGCCGGGAATGCCCGGCCGGCTGCGGGATGATCGTCCGCCACCAGGATGGCCGGGCGATCAAGGCCGAGCCCAACCCGAGCCACCCGGTGAGCCGGGGGGCCTCTGTCCCCGCGGGCAGTCCGCGGTCCAGGGGCTGTACGACCCGGACCGGGTGCGCCGGCCGCTGGTCCGCCATGCAAATGAGTTCCGGCCCTCGAGCTGGCCGGAGGCCCTGGCGGCGATCGCCGATCACCTGCGCCGCTCCGGCGGGCGGGCGATCGTGGTCAGCCGGCTGGAGACCGGCAGCCTGGCCGAGGTGATGCGCCGGTTCGCCGAAGCGTTCGGGGATGGGCCGCCGGCGCTCTACGAGCCGTTCGACTATGCCCCCTTGCGCCAGGCCAATGCGCTGCTGTTCGGGACCCCGGTGATCCCGGACTACCGCCTGGACCGCTGCGGGCTGATCCTCAGCTTCGGGGTCGATTTCCTGGGCAACTGGATTTCTCCGGTGCGCTGGGCCCGGCAGTTCGCCGCGATGCACAGTCCGCGCGAGGGCGGCCGGATCGGGCGGCTGGTCCAGATCGGCCCCCGGCGCTCGCTGACCGCGGTCAGCGCCGATGACTTCCTCCAGGTCCCGCCGGGAACCGAGGCCGAGGTGGCCCTGGCGGTGCTGCGCGAGGTGGCCGGACAGGCCCCGGGCGGGCAGGCCGGGCGCATCCGGGAGCTGATAGGAGCGACACCGGCGCCCCGGTTGCCGTCCGGGGTGACTGCCGAGCTGGTCCAGGCCCTGGCCCGAGCGTTCCTGACGGCCGAGGGCGCGGTGGCGCTGGGCGGCCCGGTGGGGGCCGAGGGGCCGGCGGCGCTGCGCGGCGCCCTGGCGGCGGGCCTGCTCAACCAGGCGGCGGGGATGGTCGGCCGGACCGTGCTGCTGTCGCGGCCCCACGCCCTGACCGGCTGCATCGGACGGCCGGAGCTGGCCCGGCTCCTGGAGCCGGTCGATGCGCGGGATGTGGTGTTCCTGCACGAGGCCAACCCGGTCTACGACCAGCCGGCGGTGGCCGAGCGGCTGGATCAGGCCGGGCTGGTGGTCGCCCTCGGCACCCTGCTCGATGAGAGCGCCCGCCACGCCGACTGGATGCTCCCGGTGGACTCGCCGCTGGAGTCCTGGGGCGAGTACGAGCCCTCCGCGGGCATCCGCTCGCTGCTGCAGCCGACCATGGGCCGGGTCTTCGACACCCGCGGCGCCGGGGATGTGTTCCTGGAGCTGGCGCGCCGGGCGGAGCGTCCGCTGTTCGGCGCGGCGGATTTCGCCACCCTGCTGCGGGAGCGCTGGCAGGCGCCGGCCGGAGAGCTCGCTCCCGGCGTCGACCCGTCGGAGTTCTGGCGGCGGTCCCTGGCCGGCGGCGGGGCGTTCATCGAGAGCGTTGAGGAAACCGGATCGAGCCTCCCTGAGCGCGGACCTGCGCCCGGCGGCGGACCTGCTGGCGCTCCGCCCCGAGCCGGCCGCTGCGGAGGAGGACTCCCTGGCGCTCTGGCTCTGGCCCTCGGTGCTGCTCCACGATGGCCGGGTGGCCAACCGCCCCTGGCTGCAGGAGAATCCGGAGCCGGTGAGCCAGCTCTGCTGGGGCAACTGGCTGGAGCTGCACCCGGCCACCGCCGACCGCCTGGGCCTGAGGGAAGGCCGGATGGTGGAGCTCTCCGGCGAGGCCGGCCGCGTGACCGCCCCGTTGCGGGTGACCACCGATGTGGTGGAAAACACGGCAGCCCTGTCTTTCGGCCAGGGTCACTGGGCCCTGGGACAGCAGGCGGACCGGGGGGCGAACGCTTTCGCGCTGCTCGGCGACAGGGTGAGCGGAGATTTCGGCAGGGTGCGGCTCCGGGCGAGCGAGGGCCGCCGCACCCCGGTCTTCTTCACCGGTAGCCGGGCCCAGCACGGACGGGAGATCCTGCAATGGACCGCGCTGGAGGAACCGGGACCGCCGCGGGAGGAGCATTTCAGCCTGCCCCTGCCCGAGGGCTACCAGCGCACGCGGGACCTCTATCCGCCCTCGCGCTATGCCAACTACCGCTGGGCGATGGTGATCGACCTGCAGCGCTGCATCGGCTGCAGGGCCTGCGCGGTGGCCTGCTATGCCGAGAACAATCTGGCGGTGGTGGGCGAGGAGTACGTGCGGCAAGGGCGGGAGATGGCCTGGCTCCAGGTCGTCCCCTACCGCGGCGGCAGACGAGCCGCGGCGGATGGCTTTCCTGCCGATGCTCTGCCAGCACTGCGACGCCGCCCCCTGCGAGCCGGTCTGCCCGGTCTACGCCGCGGTGCACAACGAGGAGGGGCTCAACGCCCAGGTCTACAACCGCTGCATCGGCACGCGGTACTGCTCCAACAACTGCCCCTACAAGGTGCGCCGGTTCAACTGGATCGACTACCGACTGGCCCGAGCCGCTGAACTGGCAGCTCAACCCGGACGTGACCGTGCGCTGCCGGGGCGTGATGGAGAAATGCACCTTCTGCATCCAGCGGATCCGCGAGGCGGAGCACTCGCGCCGAGCGCGAGGGCCGGCTGGTGCGCGACGGGGAGATCAGTCCCGGCCTGCGTCCAGCCTGCCCGACCGGGGTGTTCACCTTCGGCGACCTGCTGGACCCCGAAGCGGCGGTCTCCCGGCTGACCCGGCACGACCCGCGCCGCTACCAGGTGCTGGAGGAGCTGAACACCAAGCCGGCGGTGATCTACCTGCGACGGATCAGGCAGGCCCCGCTGGCCTGACCCGGACCGTAACCGTCAAAGATGCGAGGCATCGACTTGCCGCCCCCGACCTACGCCGAAATCAACGACGATGGTGCTGGCCCCCTTGCGGCCGCTCGAGCGGGCTGATACCGCCTGCTGATGGCGGCCCTGGCCGCCGGAGTGGGAATGATGTTCCTGCTCTGGATCTACCAGGTCCAGGTGGGCATGGGCGTGACCGGGCTCAACATCCCGGTGGGCTGGGCGATCTACATCACCAACTTCGTGTTCTGGGTCGGGATCGCCCACACCGGGACGCTGATCTCGGCGATCCTGTACCTGGTGCGCTCGCGCTGGCGGGCCGCCGTCGCCCGCGCCGCCGAGGCGATGACCGTCTTCGCGGTCATGACCGCCGGGCTGTTCCCGCTGATCCACCTGGGCCGGCTGTGGGTGTTCTACTACATCCTCCCCTACCCCTCCCAGCGGCAGCTCTGGCCCGAACTTCATCAGCCCGCTGGTCTGGGACGTGCTGGCGGTGACGCACCTATTTCACGGTCAGCTCGATCTTCTTCTATGTCGGGCTGATCCCCGACCTGGCGGCCGCCCGCGACCGCTGGAGCGAACAGCTCGGGCCGGACCACCCGCGCGTCAGGCTCTACCGCGCGCTGAGCCTGGGCTGGAGCGGCAGCGGCCAGCCAGTGGCGCCATTACGGCCGGGCCTACCTGTTCTTCGCCGCCCTGGCCACGCCGCTGGTGATCTCGGTCCACTCGGTGGTGTCCTGGGACTTCGCCATGAGCCTGCTGCCGGGCTGGCACACGACCATTTTCGCCCCCTATTTCGTGGCCGGGGCGATCCACTCCGGGCTGGCGATGGTGCTGACGCTGCTGATCCCGCTGCGCCGAAAGCTGCGCCCTGGAGCGGATTGTCACCGATGAGCACCTCGAGATGGCGGCCAAGACCCTGATCGTCACCACCCTGATCGTCGGCTACGCCTACATCGTCGAGCCCTTCATCGCCTGGTACTCCGGCGACAGGTTCGAGCGGCAGTTCGCCATCTGGCGCGCCATCGGCTGGCTCTCTCCGGGCTACTGGGGCCTGATCCTGTGCAACGTCCTGATCCCGCTGCTGCTGCTGGGACAGCGCTTCCGCCGCAGCAAGTTCTGGCTGCTCTTCGATCGCGGTGACGATCAACTCGGGATGTGGCTGGAGCGGTTCGTGATCATCGTCGGCTCGACCGCCCACGATTTCCTGCCCCACAACTGGGGAGTCTATCTGGGCTCACCGCTGGAGGCCGGGATCACCATCGGCTCGTTCTGCTTTTTCTTCCTGTGGTTCACCGGCTTCGTCTACTTTCTGCCGGTGGTCGGGATCAGCGATGTCAAGGAGGACCAGGAGCTCGAGCGGGAGCACCGCCCGGCCGCGCCGGAACAGTGGGAGTCTCCGGCTCACCCGCCGGCCGCAGCCGAGCTGAGAGGCTCGGGCTCGCTGGCGGTGTTCACCTCCAGCGCGGACCTCGACCAGGCGGTGCGGAACCTGGCGGACCGGGGCTACCGCCGGCTGGAGGCTTACTCCCCGACCCGGGTCGAGGCGATCGAGGAGCTGCTGGGCCGCCGCCACAGCCCGGTGCGCTTCTTCACCCTGGGCGGAGCGCTGTTCGGGCTGCTCTTCGGCTTCGCCCTGGCGATCGGCCTGGCCAAGGTCAACAGCCTGATTGTCGGCGGCAAGCCCCCGGTCTCGCTCCTGCCCTACTGCATTCCCGGCTTCGAGATGCTGATCCTGTTCGGCGCGCTGGGCAACCTGACCGGCTACCTGATTCATACCGGCCTGATCCGTTTCCGGCGGCCGCGCTGGTACGACCCCCGCTTCAGCCGGGACCGGTTCGGGCTGTTCATTCCCGGGGCCAGGGTCGATCACGACCAGGTCAACGCGGCCCTAACGGGCATCGAGCACAAGGAGCTGCGCTTTGTCCCCTGACCATCGAAAGCAGAACGGAACGGCCGGCCGGCCGGTGTGGCGGCTGTTCTGGCTGGCGGTGCTGGCGCTGGGAGTGGCCGGCTGGTGGCTGGCCCTGGCCGGAGAGAGTTCCGACCGGGCCTGGCGGGCGCTGCTGGTCAATTTCCTCTTTTTCACCCCATTGGCCGCGGGCCTGGTGGCCTGGCCGGCGATCGTGGTGGCCTCCAACGGCCGCTGGTCGCGGGGGCTGGAGTCGAGCGCCCTGGGGGCGCTGTGGTTCGCCCCGGTCTCGCTGCTGGCGTTCCTGCTGCTGATCCTCGGCGGCCCGCACTGGGCGCCGTGGATGCACGAGGAGTTCCACGGCTTCAAGGGGCTGTGGCTGGACGCCCGCTTCCTGTTCGCGCGGGATGCCCTGGCGCTGGCGGGGCTGTGGGCTTTCGCCGCCCGGTTCGCCCGGCGAAGAGCCGGCGGCGAGCGCAGCGGCTGGAACGCCGGGCTGATGGCCTTCCTCTACGCGGTAATCTTCTCCCTGCTGGGCTTCGACCTGGTGATGGCGCTCGAGCCCCGCTGGTTCAGCACGCTGTTCGGCGGCTACTTCTTCATCACCGGGCTCTATGCCGCGGTGGCGGCCTGGGCCCTGGCCGTGCTGATCGATTTCGGCCACGAAGCCAACCAGGACCGGCTGCAGGACCTGGCCAACCTGATCAAGGTGTTCAGCCTGCTGGCGGTTGGTTTCATGTTCTCGCAACTGCTGCCGATCTGGTACGAGAACCTGCCCGAGGAGGTGATCTTCGTGATCCCTCGCCGGCAGGTGACCGACTGGCGCTGGGTGAGCCTGGGATTGCTGTTCACGATCTATCTCGGGCCGCTGGTGCTGCTGCTGACCCGCCGCTCGCGACGGTCGCGGCTCTGGCTGACCGGGGTGACCCTGCTGCTGCTGGCCGGGCTGTGGGTCGAGCGCTGGTGGCTGGTCTATCCCTCGCTGGAGCTCGATCCGGTGCTGGGGCCGGCCGAGCTGTCGGTCACCGCGGCCTTCCTCGCCGCGTTCGTGCTGGCCCGCGGCGAGTATGCCAGTCGCCTGCGCCGGACCGAGGAGGCGCCGGGATGAGCGCCGCGCGCGCCAACGAAGCTTCGGGCCGGCGGAGGATCGGCCCGGAGCTGGCCCTCGCCCTGGCCACGCTGGGGCTGATCGCCCTGGCCTCGGCCGGTTATGTCTGGCTGTACCCGGCGCTGCTGCCCCCAGCGCAGCCGATCGCCTTCAGCCACCGGTTCCATGTCGCGAACAAGCAGATCAGTTGCCTGTTCTGCCATGACCAGGCCGCCCGGGACCGCCGAGCCGGCATCCCCTCCGGGGAGACCTGCCTGCTCTGCCACCGGGTGGTGGCGATCCACCATCCGCAGATCGAGCGGGTGCGCGGCTACTTTGCCGATGGCGAGCCTGTGCCCTGGGTCCGACTCACCATGCTGCCGGACTACGTGCACTTCGACCACAGCCGCCACCTGCTGCGGGCGGTCGACTGCGGCCGCTGCCACGGGGATGTGGCCGCGATGGACCGGGTCTACCCCTCCAGGGAACTGGTGAAAATGGGCTTCTGCCTGGACTGCCACCGGCAGCGCCAAGCCTCGATCGACTGTTTCACCTGTCACTATTAGTGATCGTGTCGAGAAATGACAGAAAAAACACAACCCCCTGTTTCCCCCTTTGTTAAGGGGGACTTCAAGGCCGCCACTGATCGGCAGGTGAGGATAGAAAAAGGCCGTTTCGCTTCGCTCCAGGCCTGATGGCGAAACAATTCAACACACGGCTAGGATCAAAGCGCCATGCTCGAATTCATCCACAGGGAGCACAGCGCCGCCCGGGCTTTCATTGTGGCCGGGGCGGTCTGGTTCGTGATCGGCACCACCTTCGGGGCCTTCTCGGCGATCCACTTCCTGGCCCCGGAGTTCTTCAGCAACATCCCCCAACTGGTGTTCGGGCGGGTGCGGCCGAGCCATGTCAATTCGGTGATCTATGCTTTCATCGTCCAGACCCTGATCGGGATGGGACTGTTCTTCGTGCCCTCGCTGCTGCGGACCCGGCTGTGGTCGGAGCCGCTGGCCTGGCTGACCTGGCTGCTCTACAACATCGCCGTCACCTACGGCCCGATCGGCTTCCTGATGGGCCATGGCCACGGCGGCCGGGAGTATGCCGAGTACCCCTGGACCGCGGACATGCTGATCACGATCTCGATCCTGCTGCTGGCGATCAACACCGGGATGACCATCCTCAGACGCCAGGAGCAGTCGCTCTATGTCTCGATCTGGTACTTCATGGGCTTCTCGATCTGGACCGCCACCAGCTACCCGATCGGCAACGTGGTCTGGCACCCATCGACCGGGGCGATGGCGGGGATTGTCGATGAGGTGCTGCTCTGGACCTACGCCCACGACCTGGTGGGGCTGATCCTCACTCCGCTGGCGATCGGGGCGGCCTACTACGTGATCCCGCGGGTGGCCCGCAACCCGGTCTACTCGCACACCCTGGAGCACATCGGCTTCTGGACGCTGATCATCTTCTACACCCACATCGGCGCCCACCACATCCTGCAGGCGCCGATCCCCAACTGGCTGCGGGTGATGGCCACAGTCGACTCGGGGATGATGATCCTGCCGGTGGCGGTGGTGCTGGTCAACCTCTGGATGACTGTCCGCGGCAGCGCCGGGCTGGTCTGGAAAGACCCGGCCGGGATGATGGTGATGACCGGGCTGGTCTGGTACTTCTTCACCTGCATCCAGGGCCCGCTGATGAGCCTGCCGCACCTGCAGCGGGTGACCCATTTCACCCAGTGGACCCCGGCCCACGCCCACATGGCCGTGCTGGGCTTCTCGGCGACCATCGCCCTGGGAGGGATGTGGCACGTGCTGCCGATGGTCCTGGGCCGCAGGCTCTGGAGCCGCCGCCTGGTCTTTCTCCAGTTCAGCCTGGTGACCATCGGGGTGACCGGCTTCTTCCTGGTGCTGACCATGGCCGGGCTGATCCAGGGCCACGCCTGGTTCAACGGTGAGACGGTCTACCGGGTCCTGCCGACCATCACTGTCTACATGGCCTTGCGGCTGGCGTTCGGGTTGTTCGTGATCACCGGGGCGGTGGTCGGGCTTTGCAACCTGTGGATGACCATCCGCCACGGTGAGCCGCTCAGCCGGGACGAGGTCGAATACGTCCGCCGGGAAGGAGGGACGCCGGCATGATGAAGATGACCCCCCGGGCGCTGATCCTGGGCTCGATGCTGGTGTTCTGGGCCTCGCTCTCGCTGTCGGTGGTGATCCCGCTGCTGACCATCCGCGAGGTGCCGCCCTCGGAGATCTGGCAGCCCTGGACCGAGCTGGAACAGGAGGGCTGGCGGCACTACGCCGACAATGGCTGCGCCTACTGCCACTCCCGCTACACCCGGGTGGTCGACTGGGGGATCAACGCGATGCGCATCTCCCGGGCCGGCGACTACCACCGCCAGCGGCCGGTGCTGTTCGGCACCGAGCGCACCGGGCCGGACCTGTCCCAGGAGGGCGGGCTGCACCCCGATGACTGGCACCTGGCCCATTTCATCAACCCGCGCTACACCAGCCCGGTCTCGGTGATGCCCGCCTGGGAGTTCCTGGGAAGGGAGAAAATCCGCGCGCTGACCGCGTTCGTCCAGTCCGAGGGCGGGACAATGGCGGACGAGCGGGTGGCGCGCCAGCGCCTGTGGCGGGAGCGCGCGATCGCCGCCCACCGGGCCGGGCCCGATGCCAATTTCGAATGGCTGCACGGCCACATCCCCGCGGTTTGGCGGATGATGCCCAACCCCTACCCGCCGGATGAGGCCGCGCTGGCCCACGCCAAGGAAATCTACCAGGAGTTCTGCATCAACTGCCACGGGCCGATGGGCGATGGGATGGGCCGGGCCGCCCCGCACCTCGACCCGCCCCCGCTCAATTTCACCACCCTGCGGCGGCACCTGGAGGGCGGGCGTTACCTGGGCGGGATCATCTATTACCAGATCATGAACGGGATCACCGGGACCGCGATGCCCTACTTCAAGATCCACCTGGAGTCCGAGAAAATCTGGGACCTGTCCAACTACATCGGCATCAATTTTGTCGGCTACACCGATGCCGACATCGCGCCGGAGGGGGTGGATGCCTCCTACGAGCCGGACTACCTCAACCCGTTCCGGCTCCCCGACCCGGAGGGCGAGCAGCCGGAGCTGCTGCCGCGGCTGCTCGAGCGAAAGCCGCAGCAAACGCCGCCGGAACATCATCGCCCGGAGGGACACCCATGAACGATGGGGTGATCCTGGTCCTGCCCTACCTGGTCTTCCGGCTGACCATGCTGGCGGCGGTCTTCCTCGGGCTGTTCCTGGCGATCCGCCGGGGCCTGATCCGCGATGATGACCCGGTGCGCTTCCTGGCGCTCACCACCCGGCCGTTGCTCGACAACCGGCGGGAAACCCTCCGCCGGGAAAAGAGGTGAACGGTGCACGAGCTGATCGAAACGATCTTCGGCGGCTTCCAGTGGTACCGGGCCGAGAAGCTGTACCTGATCCTCGCGCTGTTCGGAGGCGGCTCGCTGCTGCTCTTCGTCATCCTGGGCCACCTGACCTTCTGGCGTCCCCGGACCGGCCGGCTGAACGAGAACCCGCCGGAGATCGGTCTCTCCGGCCGGGCGGTGCGCGCGCGCACCACCAGCTTCTTTCCCTGGATGCTGACGATCCTGTTCATCTACATGTTCACCCTGGCGACAGTCTGGACGCTGTGGCTGGCCGCACATCCCCCGAACTGGTAGAGGCGCGCGATGACGCTGGAAGAAGATCCGCAGCGGGCCCGCGAAGCCGCCGAAAAGGTCAAGGCCCGACCCGGCATTCCGGAGAATTTCGAGGAGTACCGCGTGCTCCCGCAGTGGATGGGCTGGGTGATCCTGGTCCTGATGAGCGCGGGACTGCTGAGCTGGGGGATGTGGCTGCACCACATGGTGGAGGAAGAGCCGCGCTATTTCGATGTGGGGCATGTCCCGGATGCCCCGGGGGAGTCGATCCACTCCACCGAGCGGGCGCCCGCGGGGCCGACCTCCCGGCCGCAGATCGCGCCGCTGCCCGAGGGCGACTCGACCCGGACCCTGGAGGCCGCGCCCCCGGCCCGGCCGGACCTCCGGCGCTGATAAGCCCCCTCCCCTCCGGCCCGCTCGGCCGCGACGCCCGACCGGGACATCACCCGACAAGGATCTGACACCAATGACCGACCGCGAAAAAGAACTCCCGCCCGGCCCGCTCCGTCCGGGCCTGCCTCCCGCCGGGAAGCGCCCCCCGGGGAGGACGATCCTCTGGATCGCCGGCCTGGCCCTGGCCGCCGCGGCGGGGATCGCCGTGGTCGGGCGCTTGATGCTCACCGGCCCGCGGATGATCGTCCAGCCCAAGCTCGCCACTTTCCAGGCCGAGCTGCCCCGCCTGCCCGCGGGGGTGGTGACGGTCGAGGCGGCGGACACCCTGCCCGCCGCGGGCCAGGCCAATCCGCTGCCCCCGGAGGCCGCGACCCTCGCCGCGGGAGCGGCCTACTATGTCTACTACTGCCAGTTCTGCCACGGCGAGACCGGGGATGGCAACGGGCCGGTGGGCGAAAGCTATGTCCCCCGACCCACCGACCTGCGCACCGCGGCGGTGCAGCGGATGCAGGATGGCGAGCTGTACCGCGCGATGCTGCTCGGCACCGGGCATGAGCCGGTGCTGCGGCGCACTGTCCCGGAACGGCATCGCTGGCCGCTGGTGCACTACCTGCGGCAGTTGCCCCGGAAAAGAGGGGTCCGGTAACCGGGGAACCCGCCTCAAGATCGGGATAAAATCGGCGCTGGGGAAAGCAATCGAATGGGAGTGCCGGAAGCGGCAAGCAGGGAAGGGACCGTCCGGAAGCGGCGATGCCGGAATGGGGAAAAAGGACCGGAGCCTGCCGGCGGGCCTCCGGCCGGAGCATCGGTGCGGGTCAGCCCGGTCCGGACCTCGCGGTCAGTTGTCAGAAGAGCATTCCAGGTCCAGGATGCGGACGCCCGATAAATACTCCCGGGTCCGGTAGTGGCTCAGGCTCTGGAGCCGGCCGGTGATCCTTCCCAGGCGCTGCACCTGGTGCTGGACCTCCGGCAGGTAGCGGCGGCAGGGGTGGTCCTCCTCGAGCTGCATCAGTATCAGCTCCAGGTAGCCGCTTACCGCCTGCAGGGGCTGGTTCATCTCGTGGCAGACCGCCCCGGCGGTCTCGACCGCGGTCTGGAGCCGATTGCGGTCCAGGTGTTCCTGCTCCCATCGCTTGCAGTCGGTGACATCCTCGATCAGCAGGATCACCGCCCGGTCAGGCACGAGGTACGTGGTGGTCAGCCGGACATTGCGCTTGCCGAGCCCGGTCAGCTCCAGCTCGGCCTCGACCATGCAGCGGTCCTGCCCATCGGCCAGGGTCTCCTCGACCACCCGGCGTACTCCGCAGAGCCCGCAGCTATCGCCGAATCCGCAGCCGCGGGGGTTGCCGTTCTGTCGGACGCAACGGAAAGCCTCGCCCCAGGAAAGCCCGCAGAAAGATTCTTTTCCCCTCCCGGTGATCCGGCAGGCCATCCGGTTGGCGAGCATGATCCGGGTCTGGTGATCGAGGACAATCACCGCGGCGGGGATGCTGTCGATCACGCTCGCGACATCCACTTTCTGCAGCATCTTGGGAATGAACGGCATCGTGACTCCCGTACGAAGTTCTGATCGAGCGGAAACTCTGAAACGGCCGACAGTATCAATCGCAAACATCGGGCCGCACATTCCTTCAACGTTAACAGATTAATCAGCAGTCTGTTATCAGATCGAGGCCCGGCCGGGCGACCCGGTCTGTCCGCTTTCGCCCGGGCGCGGAGCCCTGACCCCGAGCGGAAACGCGCCCTGCCCGGCGCACCAAGCAAAGGCCCGGCGGTGCGCGCCGGGCCCCTGGCAGGCAATCGACATCGGTCAGGCGCTGGTCACGGCAGGTATCGCTCCAGGGTGGCTCTCGAGAGGATCCGGCCCGGGGCCGCCGCCGGCACCATCAGGCCACACTTGAGCTTCATGTCGCAACTCTGTTTTTACAATAGCTTAAAAACCACGATCATTGATCGGCCAGATCGTAGACCCGCACGTAGTCCACGAAAAAATTGTCCGGCAGTTGGGCATCATGGATGTCCCCGGCCCAGTCCCCGACCTCATCGGTGAGCTTGAGATAAGCCGGCACCTGCGAGACCCCCCCGGCGGCGGTGCGCCAGCTCTCCCGGCCATCGATGTAGAAGACATAGCCCTCCGGCCGCCAGTCCAGGCCGAAAGTGTGAAAGCCCTGGGACAGGCCGGGGATCACCACCTGCTTGCCCTCGCTGCGGTGCTGCTCGCCGTAGCCATCCCAGTGCAGGGCGAAGTTGACCCGGTCCTCGACCGGCCAGGGCTTCTCCATGATGTCGATCTCGGTCCCATCCCGGCCCTCCTCCCCCACCTGTCCCACCCCGGGGTCGGAGAACAGCCAGAAGGCCGGCCAGTGGCCCGGCTGGGTGTGGAAGCGGCAACGGCAGACCCAGTAGCCATAGCGGTGCTCGAACTTGCCCCGGGTGCGGATCGCCCCGGAGTAGAACTTTCCATCCTGCTCGCGGGTGCGGATCACCAGCAGCCCCTGGCCATCCAGATAGCTGTCCTCCGCGGCCCAGTAGCCATCCCGGCGCACTCCCTCCGGGGTTTCCCAGGTGCTCCGGTCCAGGGTGGCGCCCTCGAACTCATCGCTCCAGGCCAGCTTCCAGGCCTGGCCCGCCGGGGCGGGCGGCAGAAACTCCTCGGACAGCTCCCGCGCCGGGGAGGACGGGCCATCCTCCCGGCCGCAACCGGCCATGACCAGCCCCAGCAGCAACAGCATCAGCGCCACGGCCACCGGCGCGAAACGGGTGATCCGGTCCATGTTTCCTCCACGGTTACGATGGGTGAAACCGGCGGCCGCCGGTCGACCGCTGATGCACTCTGATTTTTTGTCAGACCTCCGGCCTTGAACCAGCGGAAAAATATTGGAAGAAAGAACCCATCCGCGAAGGACAAGAAGGTTCACGAATTTTTTCCTGGCGTGCCTGCTTTTCCTTCGTGTCCTTCGTGGGTGTCTGCCGCTTTGTTGTCAAATCGGGATCAGCGGGTGAACGGCGGCTCGACCACGGTCACTCCCAGCAGCAACGGCCAGGCGCCGGAGGCCGCATCCGCCCCCACCAGGTCCACCGAGCGCACCCGGCGGTTCGGCCGGGGATTGACCCATTCCAGGGCCTGGGCCAGCAGCGGCCTGCCCTGGGCATCCTCCCCCAGTTTCACCGTGTGCGCGAAATACACCTGGTCGCCATAGCCGCCTCCCAGTGCCGAGATGTTGCGGCCGTAGCTGATCGGCACGCTGGTTTCCAGCCCATCCTCCCAGGTGATCCGGTACCAGCCCAGCAGCTCGGCGGTATCCTCCCGGTAGTTGCTGGTATAGGTGTTGACATTCACCCCCCGGCCGACACTGCCGTGCAGCAGCAGCAGGCTGGCCGCGCTGCGGTCCACCGGGATCCCGGCCACGCTTTCCCCGGCCTTCCGCACTCCCAGGAACGGCCGCTCGCCGCCCGCCAGCTCGAACGGCAGCCCCTCGGACTCGATCCTGCCGGCCGGCGCCCCCGCCAGGCTCAGCGAGTCGGAGATGCTCCGGCCGGTGTTTCCCCGCCCGGCCAGGCTCACCGTCACGAACGAGTAGCCCTCCCGGCCGCGCAGCAGGTCCAAGCGAGGGCAAGCGCGTTTACCGGAGAGCAGCCTTCGCACCTCGGGCATCCGGAGGCCAGGTGGGCGGACAGCTCCTCCAGCGGCGGGTACTGGCCGGACCAGAGCAGATTGTTGCTGAGCAGCATGTTGAGCATCGCCCCGTTCTGCCCGAAACTGAACTCATCCGCCAGCGCACCAGGTGGACATTTCCGCCCCCAGGATATCCTCCCGGGCGAACATCTCCGGCCACTGGTCGTATTGCGCGGGCCCCATGAAATTGCCCAGCACCTGTTTCCAGCCATGCCCGGCCAAGCTGATCGAACGAGCTGGGGACAAAACCCCAGGACCAGTTGAGCATCAGGATATCTGGGGCGTTTTCGGCGGCGATCAGCTCGGCGGGGCTTCTTCGGTCGAGGGATAAGGCGTACCAGACCTTCGCTGGTTCGGCAGTTTTCTCGATCGTCCTCCATGTTGTGGCCCGCACCAGGTGGTCGGCCCACATCATGGTCTTCGATCCCGCGGGAGCGCAGGTAGCGGGTGATCTCGATCACATCCCGGGCGAACAGCTCGCCCGGTATGCCTTTCACCCCGGCGCGCCACTCATCGTGCCCGATATGCACCCACTCGGGACGGATCACCTCCAGGTACTCATCGATCACATCGAACAGCATTTCATAGGATTTCGGGTTGGCCGGATCGTAGGAATCCGGCCATTCGGATTCGGGTATTTCGGCAATATCGCGATGGGCCAGGACAAGATAGTAGGTGTGCGAGTCAGCGACTGGATTTCCGGGACCACATCCATGTGAGTTTGCCGGGCGAACTCCACTAGCCCGCGCACCTCTTCCTTGGTCAGCCAGCCTCCCCCGGCCAGCTCGGTGTGCACCGAGGCCTGGAACCGCCTCTTGTAACCCAGCGGTATCTGCTCGCCGTAGCGGACGCATCGGGTCGCCGGAGTCGTAGAACGAGCGGCAGAAATGCTCCCAGGCGATATTGATCTCCGGGTGACGGTCCAGGCGCATCCCGCCGCCCACCTCGAGGATCAGGGTGTTTATCTTGAAATGGGCCATGGTGCCTGGTAGTTGTGGAAAAACGGCAACTGGTCGCGCGCGGGCAGGTAGACATGCACACCGCGGAAGCTCTTGAGCGGCCGGTCGGCCACCTCGGCGCAAGCGACGCCGGCCCGTGGGACCGGCCAGTTGCAGGAAGCTCTGGATGCCGTAAAACAGCCCCCGCAGGTCATGCCCGGCGATCACCGCCCCGCGCGGGGTGACCGAAAGCCGATAGCCCTCCGGGACCCGCCAGTCGAGGGCCGGTCCCTCGGGGGAGGCCGCGAGCAGGCGGGCGATCTGCGGATCGGCGGCCAGGCCGATCACCACCGCCGGCCCCGTCTGATCCCCGGACCGCCACTCCCGGCAGACCAGGGCCAGCCGGCAACGGTCGGCCAGCTCCTGCGACAGTTGGCCGGCCAGCGCGGACAGCTCCTCCCGCGGGCCGCCGGAGAAGACAATCACCGCATCCTCCAGGGCCAGGCTGCCATCGGTGCGCGTGAGGCCCGCCGGCTGGGGGTAAATCGTAAAATCCGCCGCTTTCAGGCCGGCGAGACCAAGGGACAGGCACAACGCCAGCAAAGGCAGGACCATCCTCGCAACCATCTTTCGCTCCTTGGTGGGGTTCCGTGAGCACAAGCCTGCAACTCCCTCACGTTAGCGCATCCGGCCCCCGGGCGGAAGGAAAATCCCCCCGGACCCTCCCCTGTTCCAAAACTTTTCGATAGTTTGAGGCTGGAGGTCGAACAGCCGGTCGGGATCAATTAGTTTTTATAGGAAACCATTGATACCACGAGTCGATCAGGTTATTATTGACCCGCTCGCGGCGGGTCGTTTTTTCTTGCCGGATCAGTAGTTCCGCATGATTATTCCCATCCCGGGTTTCGCGCTCCCGGCGGGAGCGGCCGGAATACCGACAGTGCTCGACGCCGCGCCGGCGTGGTGACCGGCGGGACTTGAGGGAGATGTCTCCTTCCGGCGGGCAAGGCTCGACAGGGACAGGAGCGGTCAGAGCGACAGACAGCAGCGATTCGGAAAGATCACAGCCTTAGCCCGGATCGGGCGCCGCAGCCGCGGGGCCGATCCTCCGAGGAAGGAACGAGCGATGCGCCTGAGGTGGATTTGCCTTGTGCTGTGCTGGCTGTGCCCGGCTGTCGCCGCGGCCAATTTCGAGCTCGACAGCTGGCCGGTTTTCTGGTTCCCCCAAGGCCGGCTGGAGAAGTTTTCCGATGGCTCGATGGGCACGGGAGCGAGCTTCCGTCTGGGCTGGAACCGGACCGGGGGCAGGAAAACCATCCGCCTGTTCTCCGAATTTTCCCTCCTGGATTTCGGCCGGCGGGAAAGGCGGGTCCCCTACTTCAATGCGGTACCCATCGAGAATGGGCAGTCTGCCGCATCCCCTGTCCTGCTGCACGTGCACAGCGAGTACTCGCTGCTGCTGTTCGGCCCCGGGATCGGAATCGAGTACGATGGCATTCTGACCAAGCCCTACCTCGAGGCTTTCGCCGGGTTGGCCCACGGCTCCACCTCCAGCGATTTCGAAATCTGGGAAGTGCGCGAGGGGATGCGTTACGACCGGAGCATGATCGACCGTGCCGGTTATGTCAGTGACACCTGGTATGGCGGGTTGGCCGCCGGAGTCAAGATCCTGCTCTGGCAACGGGTCGAGGAGCGAGGGTTTCAGGGCATCGAGGAACTGAGACTGGACTGCAAGGGCGGATACCTGCGCGGCGGCCCGATCGGCTGCCTGGACACCGGGACAGTCAGCTTGGTGGCCGAGCGGGAGTTCCAGTACGAGGCGATGCAGCCCCCGCTCTCCCACCTGCAGTTCCGGTTCGGAATGAGCATGCTGCTCTGAGGACTGCCCATCCCGCCACGACCATTCCCCGCCCGGAAAGGGCCACGATGCGACGCCTTGTGCTCTGCCTGCTGTGCTGCTGCCTGCCGGCCTCGCTCCGCGCCGGGTTCGAAACCGGCGGCTCATGGCTGTTCTGGTTCCCCCAGGGCCATCTGGAGCGTTTCTCCGGGGGGTATACCGGAATCGGGGCCAGTGGGCGGGTCGGCTGGCGGCTCCCGGACCGGAGCGGCCGGAACACCACGATCCTGTTCTCCGAGGCCAGCTTCCTGGATTACGGCACCCGCCGGCAGGGGATCGCGCTCGATCACGGCGAGTTCGACTGGGGCGGGGTGATCCTGGCGCTGGAGGCGCTGCGGATCCACAACGACTACTCGATGCTGATGCTCAGCCCGGCGGGGGTGAACCTGGAGCGCGGCGGCGAGTATGTCAAGTACTACGCCGAGGCTTTCGCCGGCTACAGCCGCAGCTCCAGCTCCAGTGCTTTCGAGCTCTGGCGGCTCGGCGAGGACTACCACTACACCAACCGGATCATCCAGCGGCTGCACTACGCCACCCACACCTGGCACCTGGGCTGGATGCTGGGGATGAAGGCGATCCTCTGGCAACGGCAGCTGTCGACCGGTTTCCAGGGGCTGCGGGAAGTGGTGGGGGATTTCCGGGCCGGCTATGTCCACGGCGGCCGGGCCCGTTGCCTGGACACGCGCTCGCTGCGGGAGGAAGACGGCGAGCTGGTTTACGACACCTACCGGCCCTCCACCTCCCATGCCCAGTTCCGCTTCGGGCTGGGCCTGCTGTTCTGATACCGGCCTGGAAGGTGGGAGCGGAGCCCCGGAGGGAGGGCGGAATACCTCAGGAGGTCTCCACGATGGACACCAAGGTTAACGCAAGTTTCCCTTGGTGTTTTTGCGTGTGCTTCAATGCAGGAAGAAACACAACTCCCGGTTTCCCCCTGCACTTCTGGTAAGCGGTCAGTTGCCCCGCGTGAAACTTGCGAAAAAGTTTGGGAAAGTGGGAGGGGGCCCGGGGGAGGGAGAAAACCTTTTTCAAAAGGTTTTCTCCCTCCCCCGGGATCATGCAGCAGTTGTCGCGTCAAGCCGGCCTTACTGCGCCGCCAGCCTGAGCAGCCGCTCCAGCGCCGGGTTGGGATGCTCCACCTCGGCGGCGGAATCGACCGTGATGGTCGGGATCGCCCCCTGCTGCTGGTGCAGCTTCATCCGCAGTTCCTCCTCCGGAGATCCGCCGCTCAGGGAGCTGTAGCCGAACGAGCGGCACCAGCGGCCGAACAGGAATTCTTCCAGCGGCAGGGGCACCAGGCCCTCCAGCCCCGCGACATTGCGCTGCCAGCTCTCGAACAGGTGGACCTGGCCCACGGCCTGGTCCTGCATCGTGATCTCGTTGCGCCCCTCCCCACCCAGCACCAGACCCTTCGCCCAGCCCGCCGATCAGCTCCTCCAGCCGCTTCATCCCCTCGGTGGGCGGGATGCCCTCCACCAGGCAATCGGCGATGTTCCAGGTGCAGAGGGTGACATCCAGGAACGCCACCTCCAGCGACAGCTCCCGCGCCGCCCCCTGCACGTTCTCGGCCAGGATCGAGCGCCACATCCCCAGCCCCGGATGCACCTTGACCATCACCTTCTTGTCGCGGTGCCGCAGCAGGGCGAGATTGGACTCCGGCACCGGCTTGGTGTTCCCCTGGTACCAGGCCCAGCCCTGCAGCTTGCCGCCATCGGGATCCCGGTAGAGGAAATCGCGCACGTACTGGAAGGCCGGGTGGGAGGGGTCCATGTCGATCGAGTTGAAGTGCGGCATCACCCGGAAGCCCATCGCTTTGGCCCGTTCGATGAACCGCCGGCCCTCCTCGCTGGGATGGTAGTTCGGGTAATTCTCATCATAGCCATCCGTGCGCCAGTGCGGGACATGCAGCAGCACCCGGCCGGGCTCCACCCATCGCGCCAGGGCCTCCAGCAGGGCCGGATCGGTGGGGGCCCAGCTCACCGCCAGCCGGAGCTGATCCACCCAGGCCGGACGGGTTTTCCGTTCCAGATGGTAAGCCTGGGCCAGCCAGTCCCGGTAACGGGCGGCGGGCACCTGCCAGTCGCCCTGGTAGACATTGATCCGCCAGGTCAGCCCTCCGGCGCCCAGGTTGCGCTCCAGCGGGCCATAACCCTCGGTCTCGAACCCCAGCCCGCGGGGCTCGCCCGGCAGGCCGACCTGCAGGGCCTTGTAACGGTAGCGATCATCCCGGCAGTGCACCCAGCAGCCGCCATCCTCGCCCTGCAGGATCACCAGGCCGGCCTCCCATTTGAACGGCCAGACCCAGCGCTTGCCGGCGACCAGCGGGTGCTCCGGCGGCAGACGCAGCCCCTGGAAGAACGGGGCCACCAGCTCCAGCCCCGGGGCGATCCCTCCCAGCGACCAGCGGCAGGCCCGCAGGCCCGGGCGGGAGGCATAGCCGCTGGGCTCGATCAGCAGGTCTCCGCTCTCCGGATCGGCCGAGACCGCGATCAGCCCATCGCCATTCCAGGAGTTGATCCGCACGTGGACCAGCCGGTCACTGAGCTGCAGGCAAGTGATGCTGTCGCCGACCTCCCCGCCCAGCTCCGCCAGCCGGCCGTCCTGGTAGACCAACTGCAGCGCCTGCCGGTTGCCGGCCGCATCCCGGATCAACTCCCGGCGATCGGCCTTGCGCACCAGGGAGACCAGCAGCCCGCGGTCCAGCACCGCGCTCAGGGTCGAGGTCTCCACCCGCACCAGCGCCCCTTCCGCCCGCACCGAGACCTGAGCCCGGATCACGGCGGGTACCATCAGCAGCACAGCGAGCAGCGGCGCCAGACAGCGGAGCGCATGAGCAGTAAGCGGGGACATTCGGCCATCCTTTCCGGGGCTTCCGCCCGCATTCCTTCCGTGCCTGCATCCTGCGCCGCTCCGAATGAGCGGCCCTCGGCAATTTATCATCCCCCGCTCGCCTTGTCCATACCGGACCGGCCCGCAAAGCGAAGCCCCCTGCATCCCGGAAACGCAGGGGGCTCCAGTTTGCCGCTCATTCAGGCGCTACCCGGTCATTCCAGCCTCCCCTTGCCCAGCCCGGGATCGAACACCGAGGGGTGCAGTCCCGCCGCCCGGTTCTCCCCCAAGTTGCGGGAAATCGGATTGAGCGCCTCCAGCGACTCGGGGCTCAGTGCCAGTTGGAACACCGTGCCCCGCAGATCGTTGAATCCGATGGCGTTGTCGTAAATCACATGCGTTATCAGCTCCGGGGTAACCGCCTCGGTGAGTTCGACCGCCACCACGTCCACCACGGATGGATTGTCGCTGGACAGGGCGACATTGTTCTGCACGATCCGGTTGCCGGACATCTGCGCGGCCCCGGCTGCTCCCCAGCGGAAGTCGGCGTAGATCACGATCCCGCTGCCCGCATAGCCGCCGCCATCGGTGGACGCCACTTGCAGCGTACCGCGGATCCGGTTGTGGGAGACCGCGTTGCCGTTGACCGTCCCGCCGCGATAGTCCCCGATCAGCACTCCGATCCCGCCGCCATTGGCGGTGCGCAGGCCGCTGATCTCGTTCCGGACGATCACCCAGTCACTGCCCCGCCAGTTGGAGATCGCCTGGATGGCATCGATGAAGGTGCACTGCTCGATGGTCACCTGGTTGGCCAGACGGCTGAAAACCGGAAATTCCAGGGACTCGAACCGCAGCCCGACAATCCTGGCCCCGCTGCCGGCCCCATTGCCCGGGAACAGGAAGCCCGCCATGTAGCCGCTCCGGCCCGGCACTGTCGGCCAGGGCTTGGGGCCGCTGGTGATGACCGCTCCCCCGACTCCCTTGATCTCCACCGCCTTGGTCACTTCCGCCCCGGCGAACTGGCCCGGGCCGACCAGAATGCGATCGCCATCCTGGGCGCTGTCGATCGCTTCCTGGAGCGTGGCGAAATCCCCCGGAACCTTCCAGGCCGGGTTATTTCCGGAATTATTGGCTGCAAGCTGAGTCCCCTCGGCAACCTCGGTGGACAGGGGGGTTTTGTCGCACCCCGCCAGCAGAAAGATTACCAGGACGACGCCGAAAGAAAACCAGAACAGCTTTTCCATCAATTTTCCCCTCCCTTCACGGAGAACCTTCGCCGTAACAGCGGGGAAGGAGCACTCCCCGAGCGCCCCCGGGTACGGCATCTCGAGGCCGGACCCGGCTTTCCCGCTCACTGTCATAGAATCGTCAAGCCTGCCGGACAAACTCCATAGGCAAAACCTCCGGAGACAGGACGCGCGGCGCACCATCTCCCCGGATTCGTTCCGCTGCTGAATGTCTTGCGCTGGAAAACGTCAGGCTGCAACTCTAGCCGCGCCTTGGAAGGGACCGGGAGAAATTATCATAACTGTTGCTCATGCGGCTGGAACGACAGAGGTTACCATAACCTAATCAACTCAAGTATAGTGAATTATCTCACCATATTCAAGTACCGGGGGAGTTTTTCGCAGCCGCCCCCGGGCCCGACCCGACTCCCCGGCGGCAGCCCGGATTTCTGCCCGGGCGTAAGAGATTGCCGATTATTTCCGCCGCTGTTATTATTGTCCGGCCGGCGCCATCGACAAGCCCCGGGAGAAACCGCTCCGATCTGAACCGCCAGGCCGTCCGAGCGATACTCGCGCCCTGCCGTCCTTGGTTTTGCAGCATTCAACGCCGTTCAAGGTCATGCCAATTCGAGGAGGTCCGATGAGCTCGCTGTCGCGCCGTAATTTCCTGGGTGGGGTGAGTCTGGGGACCTTCGGGCTGCTGGGCGCCGGACCCCGCCGGGCCGCGGCCTCCCCCGCGCGGTGCGGGGCTTCCTTACGGCTCTCGGCCGGCCCGCGCGGAGCGGCCGCGAAAGAAACCATGCTCAATGTCAAGCCGGTCGGCTGCTACATGATCCACGCCGGGGTCTGGACCGGGCCCTGCCGCTGGAACCCCAACCGCCCGCCGGAAGAGGAGCAGGTGATTTTCCGGGATAGTTTCACCGAGTTCGCCGAGTCCCTGAAAAAGGAGCTGGGCCCGGAAGCCCGGCTGCTGGACCCGGTCTACCAGGAGTACCCGGAAGCCGGCGGCTTCGGTGAGCAGCAGTTGGCGGCGCTGATCGCCGACCACGAGGAGGTCGACCTCTACCTGATCCAGGGCAACACCTACCCGCAGTGGCCCGGAGCGCTGATCGGCGAGCGCTACCTCAAGCCGGTGGCGATGCTCGGCGGCTATGTCAACTGGGACCTCTCGGCCCGGCTCCGGAGCAAGGCACTGGAGGGCTATGCCCCGGCGGACATGGCGGAGCTCAACGAGCTGATCGCTGTCCTGCGGGCTCGCAAAGCCTTCCAGAGCACCCGGATCATGATCGTCTCCGACACCCCGTTCGCCAACCGCCCCGCCCCCAGCGCCTGCATGGACCTGGAGGGCCTTAACCGCCGCTTCGGGATCGAGGCCGAGCTGGTCGGCTACCAGGAGTTCGGCGAAGAGCGGGAACGGATCGAGAACGCCATCCCCGAAATGAACCGGATCAACCAGGAGGCCGACCGGCTGCTGGCCGCGGCGGAAAGCGTGCGGATCGAGCGCCAGTGGATGATCCCCAGC
Source organism: Candidatus Glassiibacteriota bacterium (assembly GCA_963752515.1). Lineage (GTDB taxonomy): Bacteria > Gemmatimonadota > Glassbacteria > GWA2-58-10 > GWA2-58-10 > CAVVYO01. The sequence goes on from CAVVYO010000004.1 coordinate 244,621, forward strand.
CTGGTCTACCTGGAGGCGATCCGCAGCCTGATGCAGCGCCACCAGTGCAATGCCTTCACCACCGAGTGCTTCGAGTTCTGCTCCCGCAAGCTGGCCTGCGAGTGGAAGGTGGTCCCTTGCCTGGCCCACTCCCTGCTCAAGGACCAGGGCTGCCCCTCCGGCTGCGAGGGAGACATGAACGCCCTGCTGGCGATGGACCTGCTGATGGGAGTGGCCCGCCGCTCGGCGTTCATGGGCAACCTCTGGAAGCGGGACCAGGGGAGCATGACCATCTCCCACAATGTGCCGGGCCTCAAGATGCTGGGCTTCGACCAGCCGGACCTGCCCTACTCGCTGCAGAACTTCATTGCCGAGGGCTGGGGACCGAAAGTGCAGATGGACATGGCGCGGTTCGACGAGAAGACGGTGACGATCGCCCGGATCAGTCCCACCGCCGAGCGGTTGCTGCTGATCCGCGGGACCATCCTCGCCTGCGAGGGCCAGGACCAGCCCGGCTGCTCGATGCAGGTGGCGGTGAAAGTGGATGACCCGGACGGCCTGGTGCGCAAGGCCCGCAACTATGGCTTCCACTACGCGCTGGTCTACGGCGACTGGACCGGGCGGGTGAGCGAGCTGGCCGCGATGCTGGGGATCGAGGTGGACAGCCACCTGTCGTGATGCTCCCGGACGGAAGCAATAATCGACAGGGCCCGCCTTGCGGCAGGCCCTGTCGATTGGTACCAATTTGACAATCAAACATGAAGATGACCGGATTTTCCAAAACTTTTTCGCTGGTTCAATCCTGCCTGATGGCAGCAAGTTGACATTGAACGGACCGCTGCACCCCGCAACCCCGGAGAACTGGATGCTGCATCCCCTGGACTGGCTCTGCATCGGCGGCTTCTTTACTAGTTTCGCTGGTCGTGGGGTTAGCAGCCTCCCGCCGGGCGGGAAAAAGCTTCTCCGAGTTCTTCCTCTCCGGCCGGCAGATGCCCTGGTGGCTGTTAGGGATCTCGATGGTCGCCACCACGTTCGCCGCCGACACCCCGAACCTGGTGACCGACCTGGTGCGCAGCCGCGGAGTCTCCGGCAACTGGCTGTGGTGGGCGTTCCTGCTGACCGGGATGCTGACCGTGTTCGTCTACGCCCGGCTCTGGCGGCGCAGCGGGCTGCTGACCGACCTGGAGTTCTACGAGCTGCGCTACTCGGGCCGCCCGGCGGCGTTCCTGCGGGGCTTTCGCGCGGTCTACCTGGGGCTGCTGTTCAACGTGATCATCATGGCCTCGGGGACCCTGGCGGTAATCAAGATCGGCGGGATCTTCTTCGACAGCTCCCCGGTGGTGACTGTCGCCGTGGCGGCCGCCCTGACCGTCGCCTACAGCGCGCTGGGAGGCTTGCGCGGGGTGCTGGTCACCGACCTGTTCCAGTTCTTGCTGGCGCTGGGCGGAGCGACTGTCGCGGCGCTCTGGCTGGTGGGGCTGCCCGAGGTGGGCGGGCTGGCGGGGCTGCTCGCCCACGACAATGTCCGCTGGGCGCTGCCGCTGCTGCCGGATTTCTCCGACCAGGAAGCCCTGGTGGCCCTGCTGGTGATCCCGTTGGCGGTGCAGTGGTGGAGCGTCTGGTACCCCGGGGCCGAGCCGGGCGGGGGCGGTTATGTCGCCCAGCGGATGCTCGCCGCCCGCAGCGAGGACCAGGCCCTGAGCGCGACCCTGCTGTTCAATGTGGCCCACTATGCGCTGCGGCCCTGGCCCTGGATCCTGGTGGCCCTGGCCTCGCTGGTGGTGTTCCCGGACCTGGGGGCGCTGGCGGCCCGTTTCCCGCGGCTCGATCCCTCGATCGTGCGGGATGACCTGGCCTACCCGGCGATGCTCTCCCTGCTGCCGAGCGGGCTGCTGGGCCTCCTGCTGGCCTCGCTGTTCGCCGCCTACATGTCGACCATCTCCACCCACCTCAACTGGGGCTCCTCCTACCTGGTCCACGACCTCTACCGCCGCTTCCTGAACCCGCAGGCCGATGAGCGGCGGCTGGTGCTGGCCGGGCGGCTGGCGACCCTGGGGCTGATGCTGCTGGCCGGGCTGCTGGCCCTGGCCCTGGAGCAGGCCCTGCAGGCGTTCAACATCCTGCTGCAGATCGGAGCCGGGACCGGGGCGCTGTTCATCCTGCGCTGGTTCTGGTGGCGGATCAACGCGTTCAGCGAGCTGGCGGCGATGGTGCTCTCGTTCGCGGTGGCGCTGTGGTTCGAGTTCGGGCAGGAGGCGGCGGGCCTGCCCGAGCTGAGCACCTGGCAGGAACTGCTGATCGGGGTGGGGCTGACCACGGCCGGCTGGCTGGCGGTGACTTTCCTCACCCGCCCCACCGACAGCGCGGTGCTGCTGGAGTTCTACCGGAAGATCCGGCCCGGGGGCCCGGGCTGGCGAGGCTTCCTGGAGCGGGCCGCGCCGGGGGAACGTTGGGAGGAGGCGCAGCCGGGAGGCTGGAACGTGCCGGGCGCGATCCTCTGCGTGTCCCTGGGCTGCCTGGGGGTCTACGGCGCGCTGTTCGCCACCGGGTACTGGATCTATGGCCGGACCGCCGCGGCGACAGCCTGCACCATCGTCGCGGCGGCCTCGGGTGTGCTGCTGGCCAGGCTCTGGCGACACTCCGGCAGCTTTCAGCCCAGCACCAGGTCCAGGCAGCGCAGCCAGAACGGATTGTAGTGCTGCCAGAACACGAAGTTGCAGCCCCAGTGGGGGGCCGGGTCGGACATGTAGCCCAGCACCTTTCCCTGGCCGAAGCTGCGTAAGGCGACCAGCGGGTCCCCGGTCTGAGTGACCTCCAGCAGGACAGTCCCCGCCGCGTTGGGCCGGGTGCGGTTGTAGCCCAGGATCGGCGGGAAAGTGCCGAAATCCAGCTCCGGGAACAGCACCTTGCCCTCGGCGGTCCGGCGGGCGGTGAAGCCCTCGGTGCTCTCCACCAGGTCCTCGGTCTCCAGGCAGTCCACCGGCAGCAGCTCTTTGAGCCGGGTGCGGCCCCAGCCGCCCTTGCCCAGCTCGCCATTGAACGAGAGCCAGCCGCCCATCAGCATCAGCCCCTTGCCCTGCTGCACCGCCTCGACAGTCAGCCGCACCCGGTCCGGGAAAGTCAGCACCCGGGTGCCGAACAGCCGGTGATTGAAAAAGTTCGGGGCGAGCTGGAAGTTTTTGGCCTCGACATCGCTGAAAATCACCACGTCATAATCCGCCAGAATCTTTTCGTACTCGCCGGGCCCGAGCATATAGAAATCCCAGGTGGGGACCGAGGTCACCTCGTGACGGCCATCGGACTCCAGGGCCGCTTTCAGCCACTTGCCGTAGTTGATGGTCTCCAGGCCCTTGAAAGCGTAGTTGAACGGGGTTTCGGCATAGACCGGGCCGCACTGCACCGCCCAGTCGCCGACATAATAGACCTTGGCCATGGTGGTAGCTCCTTTGTCAAAGCTGCTGCGGCCGTGAATGATCACGACCGTTCAGTTTCATGCCGACATGCTGTCCGATATCTATTAATAATGAAAAAGTTTGGGAAAGTGGAAAGGGGGTCCGGGGGGAGGGAGAAAACCTTTTTCAAAAGGTTTTCTCCCTCCCCCCGGAAAAGAAGCCTTTGCCGTTAAATTGGCATCAGTCCTTCGCGCCCGGCTCCAGCTCGCGGCGGGCGGCCTGGACAATCCGCTCCACTTCCCGGTCCAGCGACTGGTCCAGCGGCGCGGCTCCGGGCAACGTTAGCAGCTCCTGCTTGCGCCGGCGGCAACGGTCCTCGGTGCTTTCGGCCCCGCCCTCCAGCCAGGCGGCGAAGTACTGGCGGTCGAGGACCCGCGGGAACCACAGCTCGCGGCGGAAATGCTCGGCCGTGTGCATCGGTGTCGATGAAGGTCCCGCCCGGGCCGACCTCCTCGATCACGTCCAGCCCGAGGGCCTCGTCGCTGAACTCCAGCTGCCGCATCAGGCTCTCGACGTAACCGATGACCTCGTTCTGCAGCACCAGCATGTCGAAGCAGGTGGCCTGGTCCACCCCGCAGATCCCCATGTGGCCGAAGATGTCCGCCCCGGCGGCGGCCCCGAGGGCCAGGGTCACCCCCGCCTCCAGCCCGGCCTGGGCATCGGGCCGCTTGGAGTCGGTCAGGCCGACATTGATGTACACCGGCAGCCCGTAGTGCTTGCCCATCTGGGTCATCGCCACCCCGAAAATCGCCTGCTCGGGGCCGCAGAAGATCATCTGGGTGGTGCGCATGTCGAACGCGTGGCAGATGCCGCCGTAGCAGACCGGCAGTGCCCGCCTTGACCAGCTGGGTGATGCAGACTCCGGCCAGGATTTCGGCGTTCTCCTGGGCCATGGTCCCGGCGAGCGTGGCCGGGGCGGACAGGCCCATCTGGGCCATCGGGCCGATCGGCACCGGCAGGTTCAGCCGGGCGGTCTCGAACAGCAGGTCGATCCCGTTGAACGGGAAGCGCAGCGGGCTGATCGGCTCCAGGAACGGGTAGCAGAGCGGGTAGCGGCGCGGCCTCCGCGACCGAGCCGCCCAGCGCGGTCAGCAGCTCGACCACGCAGCGGGTCGAGGCCCGGTCGTGGAACCAGAACATCAGCGGCTTGGTCGGTGTGGCGCACCAGGGTGGCCAGCACCTCGACGCAGCGGGCGGCGATCGGGACCTCGTGCGGGTCGCTCATCGCCCCGACGATGTTGATCTCCGGCAGGTTGTGGCAGAAGCGGGCGGTGGCGGCCACATCCTCCAGGGTGGCGAAACGGCGGTCCTGGCCCGGCTCATCCAGCCAGTAGGCCTCCCCGGCGATGGAGTTGTAGTTGCGCTGTCCCTGGCCGAACGCCGCGGTGCGCTGCCGGTCCCGGCCATAGAGGGTAAAGCTCTTGCCGGCCTTGCGCACGCAATCCATCACGAAATCGGGCTTCAGGCGCGCCCGCTGGCGGTCGAAATCCACCCGCTGGCCGAAATCCGCCAGGCGGGAGAGCATCCCCGGGTGCGGGATCACCACTCCCACCCGCTCCAGGATCCCCAGCGAGGCCTGGTGGATCCGCTCCAGTTGCGACTGGCTCAGTACGCTGGCATGCATGATCGTCCACTCCACGTTTACGGTAAAAGGTTGGCCGCCACCCGGGCGACGCCATCGGTCGTTACCAGAACAGCAGGTTGAGCAGCAGGAAGAACGTCCCGCTGACCGCCGCCCAGAACACCGGCCGGCGGTACCAGGCATAGCGCTCCTCCCGGGGACGGCCGGAAGCGCCGTAGACCAGCCCGGCCAACTCGTGGTCGGGCCTGGGCGCGGTGACCAGGCTCACCAGGACAGTCACCGCCACATCCGCGAAAAAGGCCCAGGTGGCCTGCCAGACATAGATCGCCATGTCGCTGGGCGCGGGACTGAAAGTGAACAGGCGCGGATCGAGCCAGTCAAGCGCACCCCGAAAAACAGCACCGTCGCGCCGAGCATCCCGGCCAGATAACCCCAGAACCCGGCCCGGAGCGGTGGCCCGCTTCCAGAACATCCCCAGCGCGACCGTGGCGAACAGCGGGGCGATGAAAAATCCGAACAGGGCCTGGGTGTACTCGGCCATGCTGGCGAATTGCTTGACCAGGTAGGTGGTGAACAGCGACACTCACCACAACGCCGAGCACGGTGGCGACCCGTCCCATCACCAGGCAATGGCGGTCGCTGGCCGCCTGGCGGCGCAGCAGCGGGCGGTAGATATCGTAGGTCCAGACCGTGGCGAAAGCGGTTACATTGCCCGCCATCCCGCTCATGAACCCGGCGATCAGGGCGATATCCCGATCCCGATCATCCCCGGGCCGAAATAACGTTTCATGAGCAGCGGCAGGACGGCGTTGTAGTTTCCGTGGCGCTGATCCCCGGCCTCTCCGGCTGAAGCCCGGAAGATCAGGACGAACCCGATCAGCCCCGGCAGGATCACGATAACGGGACTGTCACCTTGAAGATCGAGGCCACCACCGGGGCCATCCGTGCGCTGCGCAGGTCCCGGGTGGTGAGCACGCGCTGCACTACCAGGAAATCGGTGCACCAGTAGCCGGTGGCAAGCACTAAAATACAGCCCGAAGATGATCCCCAGCCAGTGCATCCCCATGGTGTTGGCCATGGGATCGGCCAGGGTGGACCAGATGTGGACCCGGTCCAGCGACCGGCCGGCCGGGAGGGCAAGCTCCGCCGCCCGGATCGGCGACCCGTTGCCACCAGGCGATCCCAGCCCCCGACTTCGATCAGCCCGAACACGGGAATCAGGAAAAATCCGGCCCAGATCAGCACGAATTGCACGATCTCGTTGAAAATCGCCGAGGTCAGCCCACCCATCGCGACATAGGCGCAGACCACGCCGGCGGTGATCCAGATACTGAGTGTTGAAATCCCAGCCGAAAAAAGTTTCCAGCACCAGCCCCATCGAGTACATGCTGATCCCGCTGGCCAGCAGGGTCATCGACGACGAAAGAGACAGCCGACAGACGAGCGCGCCTCCTCGCCGAAGCGCAGTTTCAGGTAGCCCGGGACCGAATGGGTGCGGCTGACATAGATAGAACGGCATCATGAACAGCCCGAGGATCAGCATCGCCGGGCACCACGCCGATCCAGTACCAGTGCACGGCCATCAGGCCATACTGGTAGGTGGCCGCGCTCCAGCCCATCAGCTCCAGGGCCCCCATGCTGGCGGCGATGAAAGAAATACCGGCCACCCAGTAACTCTGGCTGCGGCCGGCGAGGAAGAAATCCTCCCCGCTGCGGGTGCGGCTCTTGAGCAGCCAGCCCACCGCCAGCACGAAAACGAAGTAGAACAGCACGACAAACAGGTCGACCGCGGCGAGCTGGAACATCCGTTGCAGACTCCCTCGATGGGTGGTGCTCAGGGAGACCGGAAAAGCCGCTCAGGGCTTAGTTCCGGCCGCCTGCGGGCTGCTGTCGAACTCGTGGGCGCCGATGTCGGGGGCCCGGCCGAGGAAATCATCGTTGATCCCCGGGATGTACTCCCCGGCATCGATGCAGGGGCTGCCCGGGGCCAGCCGCAGGTCGCCCGCCGCTTCCGGATGCTCCAGTTGCGGGTAGGAGCTGAAAGCCGCCCGGCCGTAGTTCACCCGCTCGACCGCTCCCAGGCCGGGGGTGGCGGCGAACAGCGGGTCGGCCTCCAGCCCGCGGGACTCGCCGCCGGTGGCGGCGCTGAAGTCCGTTAGGCGCTCGAAGCGGCGCTCGACCCAGCTGCTGTCTCCGGCCTGCTCCTGCCAGAGGTAGCGCAACGGGCCCGCGTCCGGCACCGGCCAGTAGCAGTTGTTCTCCAGCAGGTAGCCCGCGTGGGCGAAACGCACCCCGATGCCATCGCAGATAAAAGCGTTGTTCTTGAAGGCCTTGTTGCTGATCGGGATGGCGGTCGGCAGCGGGAAACTGATCGCGGTCCCGCCGTACTCCTTTCCGCGGGTCAGGCACCAGCCGGAGTTGTGGTAGCAGTAGGCCCAGCCCAGGGAGGTGCAGCCGCCGACATTGAGCTTGAACATCAGCAGGTAGTAGCTGGCATCGTTGCGGGTGAAATACACCGGCCCGCGCTCGACCGGGGCCAGCGAGAAGGCGGCGAAAGCGTTGCGCACGATGTTGCCGTGAGCCCGCATGTTCACCCCGCCGCCATCGACCTCGAAAGCGTCATCGCCGACATTGTAGACCAGGTTGTACATCAGGTCCATGTCGCGGTTGAGCTCCAACTGATCCGGGCAGCGCCAGGACTCGGGCACGATCCCATCGAACCAGCCGTGGACCCGGTTGCGGCAGATCGAGTTGCCGCGCCCGGCCTTGCCCTCGATCCCCTGGCGTCCATAGTCGGATCCCTTGATCGCGTTCCAGGAGAAATCGGTCAGCCCGCGCTCGAAGACCTCATTGTTCCAGATCGCGTTGCCGCAGGTGCTGTCACCCCGGAAGACAATCCCCCACTGGGAGTTGTGGACGATGTTCTCCAGCACGATGCAGTCGGAAGCGCCACCGAGCAGGCCCACCCCGGCCTCGCCGTAGTGGCGCAGCTCGAACCCGCGCAGCACCACGTTGCGGGAACCCTCCAGCCGCGCGCCGTAACGATGGACCGCCAGATTGTAGTCATGGTCCCGGGGATGGGTGCCATCCCCGGGGCGCAGGTAGAGCTGCCCGGCGGTGGAATCGTAGTGCCAGGCCCGCTCCAGCTCGTAAGGCTCGCCCCAGTCGGACTGTCCCCGGCCGGCCAGCAGGGTTTCCAGCCTGTGGCAGAGGTACATCCGCTCGCCATCCTGGGCCAGGTAGCCCAGGTAGCCGGTGGGGGAGCGGAAAGCGGTCCGGTAGACCCCCTCCGCCGCTTCCTGCCAGGGGCTCCCGGCCCCGGCCAGTTCCACCGAGCCATCCAGCACCGGGAATGCCTCCGGCGCGGCGGCGATCACCAGCGGCCGCTCGGCGGTCCCCTTCAGCCCGGCAAAGAGCTCGCCCTCGTGGTAGACTCCATCCAGGGCATAGATCACCCCGCCCGCCGCCATCCGGCCGGCGGCGTGAGCCAGGGTCCGCCAGGGGGCCTCGCGGGTGCCGGGCCCGGCATCATCGCCCTCGGGCGAAACGTAGACCGCCGGCAGTTCCTGCGGGTCCAGCGGCAGTCGCCGGGTTTGGACCGTGGCGCTCAGCGGTGTGATCCGCTCGGCGCCAGAGTCGGCGAACTCCACCAGCACCTCCAGCCGCTCGCCCTGCTCCAGCGGCCAGATGCTGGCCCAGGCCAGCCGCCGTTGCCGGTCGTAAGTCAGCTCCACCCCCGGACGCCAGTCGGGTTCCCCGGCCCTGCGCCAACGGAAAGCCGCGGTCGCGTTGCGGTCGGCATCCCCCTCCCAGGCCAGCTCCAGGCCAACCGCCGACCAGGTCGGGTACAGCTCCAGCCGGATGGGCCGGATCAGGCTCTCGTCCGGGGAGCAACCCCGCCGTCGCTCCGGCCGGCGGACTGGCAATGGAAAGAGGAAAAACCCAGGAGGATAACCAGCGGGAACAGCAGCAACCTGCGCATCCTGTGCTCCTTGCGAGGCGAATGGTCCGGTCCGAACGTCAAGCGCCGCCGCAGGCCGCGGCGGCATCCAGAGAGATTAGCAACAAAGCCCACCGGGGGCAAGGAACTTGAGGGTCCGCGCCGGAAAAAAGAGGCGTGCCGCCCTTGATCCCGCCTCGGGAAAACGATAGCTTTAATTGACGACCCGATGTTGTCCCTGCGGGGATGCCGGCCTTGACCCGCCGCCGGGGCGGCGGTGGGAACCCTTGTCCCTCGAACGGTACGGCCTGAGCGCAGAGCGCTGCTTACTATTGCCTGCAGATAGCGAAATGGCTATCTTCTATAGGGCGGGTAGAATACACCCGCTTTTCTGCGGCTCCCGGCGGGGGTCATGCCGGGTGACCGGTGTACCTCAATTTTGTTTCGGGAGCTTTCAAGATGGCGAGGGGCAAAGTCAAGTGGTTCAATGAAACCAAGGGGTTCGGTTTTATTGAACAGGACAACGGGCCGGATGTGTTCGTCCACTATTCCGCGATCAAGGCGGAAGGATTCAAGGCCCTGCACGAGAACCAGAAAGTGGAGTTCGACATCAAGGAGGGTCCGAAGGGACCCCAAGCCGCCAATGTGATGCCGATCAAGGAATAAGGGGATCGCCGATTCCGATCAGGACCAACCCCCGGCTGGACCTACCGACCGGGGGTTTTTATTCGCCACCGCCGCCGGCCGCTGTTGCCGCCGAACTTGCATCTGAAATGTAAATGAACGGAAGGCCATGAAGGCACTACTGGTATACCCGCAGTACCCGGACACTTTCTGGAGCTTCCGCCATGCCCTGCGCTTCATCGGGAAGAAGGCCTCGCTGCCGCCGATGGGCCTGCTGACTGTCGCGGCGATGCTTCCCGACGACTGGGAGCTCAAGCTGGTCGACGCCAATGTCACCGCGCTGCGGGATGAGGACATCCTCTGGGCCGATTGTGTGCTGATCAGCGCGATGACCGTGCAGAAAGAGAGCGCCCGGCAGGCGATCGCCCGCTGCCGGAAGCTCGAGGCGCCGGGTGATCGCCGGGGGCCCGCTGTTCACCGCCCTGCCGGAGGAATTCCCCGAGGTCGACCACCTGGTGCTGGACGAGGCCGAGCTGACCCTGCCCGGCTTCCTCGAGGACCTCGCCCGCGGGCAGGCCCAGCGGGTCTACCGTGCCGCCAGCTGGGCCGACCTTGCCGCCACCCCGGTCCCGCGCTGGGACCTGATCAGACCTGCAAGCACTACGCCACGATGTGCCGTCCAGTACTCCCGCGGCTGCCCGTTCGACTGCGAGTTCTGCGACATCACCGTGCTCTACGGCCGCATCGCCCCGCACCAAGGCCCGCCGACCAGGTGATCGCCGAGCTGGAAGACCTCTAGCCAGCGCGGCTGGCGCGGGCCGGTGTTCTTCGTCGACGACAACTTCATCGGCAACAAGCGGCTGCTCAAGGCGGAGCTGCTGCCGGCGATCATCGGCTGGATGAAGCGCCACGGCCGCCCCTTCAGCTTCTGACCCAGGCCTCGATCAACCTGGCCGACGATGAGGAGCTGATGCGGCTGATGGCCCAGGCCGGCTTCGACATGGTCTTCATCGGCATCGAGACCCCGGACGAGGAAAGCCTGGTCGAGTGCGGCAAGCTGCACAACACCGCGCCGCGACCTGCTCGACAGCGTCAGGAGCCTGCACCGCGCCGGGCTGCAGGTCCAGGCCGGGTTCATCGTCGGCTTCGACAGCGACCGCACGGACATCTTCCGCCGCATCAGCCGCTTCATCAACGAAAGCGGGATCGTGGCCGCGATGGTCGGGTTGCTCAACGCTCCGCCGGGCACCCGTCTCTACCAGCGGCTGGTCAAGGAAAACCGGATCCTGCGGGGCATCACCGGGGACAACACCGACCTGAGCATGAACTTCCGGCCCCGGATGGACCCCAAGATCCTGCTCGAGGGCTACAAGCGCATCATCCGGGAGATCTACAACCCGGAGGACTACTACCGCCGGGTGCGCAAGTTCCTCAAGTCCTTCCGCGCCCGCAACCGCTTCAATCCCGGCTTTTCCTCCACCTATCTGCGCGGGCTGCTGATGTCGGTCTATGGCCTGGGGATCAAGCCCGGGGTGCGGCGGCATTTCTGGAAGCTGATGATCTGGACCGCGGTGCGCCGGCCGCGGCTGGTCCCTCACGCGATCTCGATGGCGATCTACGGCGCCCATTTCACCCGGCACTTCCGCAGCATCCTCAAGCAGACCGGGGAGGCCTGAGGCCGGGATGGACCATCAACGCCGACAAGAGCTGAAAGAAAGCTACCTTCGGCAACGGCCGCGGGCCGGAGTCCTGCAGCTCCGGAACCTGGAAAACGGCAAGCTGTATCTGGTCGGAACCATTGACCTGCGGGCGATGGAAAACCGCCTGCGGGCCGAGCTGGGCTCCGGCGGTTGCCGCATCGGCGAACTGCAGCAGGACTGGCGGCGCCAGGGTGAGGCCGCTTTCCGGTTCGAGGTGCTGGACACCCTCGATCCGCCGGAGGGCCAGGACCGCCCGGTGGACCCGGAAGAGCTGAAGCTGCTCGAACGGCTCTGGCTGGACAAGCTCCAGCCCTACGGGGAAAGGGGCTACCACCGCCCGCCCGCCATCGGCCGCTGACCGCCGCGGTCCCCCACCGCGATCGACACCACTGCACCACCGGCCAGGGCTCGCCTTCGGGCGGGCCCTGGCTGTCTGCGCGGCGCCGGACCTTTCCGGCTCGCTTCCGCCCGCCCGGCGGTAACTTGCTTCATGCCGGCTCGCGGTCCACCCCCCGGAATCAAACTTGCGAAAAAGTTTGATGATTCAAGGCCGGATCGCGGACAACAAGTCAGTCTCAGCGCTCCAGCCCGCTCACCCGGATGTCCGGCCGCAGCTCGCGCAGCAGGTACTGGCGGCGGCGTCCATCCTGGTAACGGGCTTGATTCAGGTCGATCTCGGCCACCGCCACCCCGGGCCGCTGCTCGCAGGCGGCGATCTTCTGGCCGTGGGGATCGTAGATGTCGGTCGGGGTGTCATAGCCGGAGCTCACCAGGTAGACCTGGTTCTCCATCGCCCGGGCCGCCACCGGGAAGTAGTTCCCCCAGTTGGGATTGAACACCAGCTCCGCGCCCTGCACCGCCATCGCCCGGGCCGGCTCCGGGTAGGCGATGTCGTAGCAGATGATGATCCCGATCCGGCCGAAATCGGTGTCGAACACCGGGTAATGGTCGCCGGGGGTGACTCCGCTCTCCAGGTCATCCAACGGCAGGAACACCTTGCGGTACCTGCCGGCGATCTTGCCCTGCCGGTCGATCAGCGCCGCGGTGTTGTAGAGGGTGCCGTGGTCGTTCTCCAGCAGCCCGACAATGATGTACATCTTGTACTGGCGGGCCAGCTCGCCGAAACGCTCGGTGATCGGCCCCGGGATCGGCTCGGCCTTTTCCAGGGTCGGAGTGTCGCCCCGGGCCGGCAGGGTGATGGTCTCGCCCAGCAGCAGGATGTCGCAGCCCTGCCGGCCGGCCTGCTCGATCACCCCGATGAACTGCTCGGCCTGCGCCAGGTTGCTCTTGGCGCCATCGGGACGGCAGTTGGCCGCGGCGACTTTCACCAGCCGCGAGGGCGGCGCGGCGGCCTCGCTCAGGCTGACCCGGTCCCAGTAAACTGTCCCCTGGGGACAATGGCTCAAGAACAGCTCGATCCGCACTCCCTCAGCCTTCTCCGGCGCGCGGAACAGCCCCGAAACCTCCTGCCACTCGGCGAGCGGGCCGCTCTCCGGGACAAACTCCGGGCGATCCACCCGCTGGCCCTGGCCATCCAGCCAGTACAGCCGGGCCATCGCCTGGCGACGGGGCCAGGCCACCCCGCGCCCCTGGAAGAAAGCCTCGAAACGGTACCAGGCGCCGGGGGTAAGCCCCCGCACCACTGTCCGCCAGCAGCCGGTGGCCGCCTGGCCGGCCGCCCCGTAGATCGACAGGGACCCCGGCCCGCCCAGGTTGGGGGCCTCCGCCACCCCGAACTCGGGCCGGGCGGCCTCCAGCGGCCCGAAGGTGGTCCAGCCCTCCGGCAGGGCCGCCCCGGCGGCCGGGACAAAGCTGTCGGCCCGGAACAGCACCCGCCCTTCCGCCCCGAACCCCGCCGTAACCAACGCCAGCAATGACAGCAGCGGCAGCAATGCCAGGCGTTTCAACCGCTCGATGCCCTGTCGGATCTCGAATCCCATTGCTCACTCCTTGCTTGCGGGTTAACTGTCATCGGCATCCGGCCTCAGGTAAATATTGGATCGGCCGCCGTTTTTTCAAAGACAATCCTGCAAACGAACCGGGCCCGCGATTGGTAGCAGGCCCGAGTTGAAGTAGCCGAAGAAAGAACTTCCCAGTTGGGGCGTGTGATGAACCGCGATGACTGTCATCTCAGGCCGTGACTGCTGAAAAAGACCACACACCCCGTCCCGCTGCGCGGGCCACCCCTCTGTTTAGATGGGAATTAAAGCGAGCTTGCCCAATCGGTTAAGCTCAATTTTCCGGGCGGAGCGGGGCGTAAAATCCCCCTTAGCGGGTGTGATGCACTCAGGAGTGGGAAAGAACACCACCCCCGGTGTCCCCCTTTGGTACGGGGGATTGGTCCGGCTTCGGCCGGAGCTTTGAGCTAAGCGCTTGAGCGAAAGTGGTTTCGATCCCCTCTACCAGAGGGGTGGCCCGCCTGCGGCGGGCCGGGGTGTGTGCCTTTGCCGGCCGCACAGCCTGGATCCCCGACCCAGAGTTCATCACACCCGATAGATCGCCCGGCACGGCTCCCGCACGATCAGCTCCACCAGCAGACCGGCCGCCTCCCGATCCCGGCGGGCGGCAGCTAATTGTGAGGCGGAGGATGGCGGATTGTCAAGAGCGTCCTCCGCCGGACTTGCCCGGGGCGACCCTCACGCTTATGTTTCCCGGTGTTTCCGCGCTTATGGGGCCGCACCCGGCCCCGCTCATCGATACCCCTGATCCCCGGAGATACCGCATGCCGCAGCTCGGGTCCCGCGAGCGGGTGCTGCGCAGCCTGGCGGGAGAAGTCATCGACCGCCCGCCCTGTTTCTTCCGCGCCGAGGCCCCGGTCCGCGCCCGCCTGCGACAGGAACTGGGTCTGGAAACCGACCTGGAGCTGGCCCGCCATTTCGGCGCCGATGCCCTGCACGCGGCCCCGGCTTTCCGGCGGGAGCGCTTCCGCCAGGACCCCGACCCGGACCATTTCTACGACATGTTCGGCAACCGTTACCGGCGGGTGGCCTACGCGGGCCTCTACAGCGAGACTGTCGTGCAGCCGGTGCTGCGGGGGGCCGACCGCCCGGAAGCGGTGGAAGCCTACCGCTGGCCGGACCCGGACCAGGTGCTGGACCTGGAGGAGAGCTTTCGCCGGGCCGGAGAGGCTCGCGCCAGCGGGCTGGCGGTCTATGGCGGGATCTGGGCCAGTGTCTTCACCCACTCCCGGGCGATGCTGGGCGAGGAGGATTACCTGGTGGCGCTGGTGGCCTGCCCGGAGCTGATCGAGCGCCTGGTCGGGCGAATGACCGAGTTCTTCCTGGAGCTCAACGCCCGCCTGCTGGAGGTGATCGCCCCCAGCCTGGACATCTATTACTTCGGCAGCGATTTCGGCACCCAGCAGTCGCTGTTCGTGAGCCCCGAGATGTTCCGCCGCTTCTACCAGCCCAGCCTGGCCCGGCTGGCCGCTCAGGCCCGCGGCTATGGCCTGCGGGTGATGTACCACACCTGCGGGGCGGTGGCCCCGATCATCCCGGACCTGATCGCCTGCGGGATCGAGGTGCTGGACCCGGTGCAGGTCAGCGCCGCCGGGATGTCGCCGCCCGAGCTGAGCGCCTTCCGGGGCAAGATCGCTTTCCACGGCGGGATCAGCACCCAGACCGTCCTGCCGGTCGCCGGCCCGGACCAGGTGCGACAGTCGGTGCACCAGACCATCGACCGCCTGGGCCCCTCCGGTCTGATTGTCGCCCCGGACCAGGACCTGATGGACGACATCCCCACCGCCAACATCGAGGCGCTGTTCCACGCGGTGCACGATTACCGTCAATAGCAAGGAGCCAAGCATGAACCAGCTGCTGCTGCGCCCGGTCCGGCTGATCCTGCCGGTCCTTTCCCTCTGGCTGGCCGCCGGGCTGTCCGCCGCCTCGCCGGACTCGCTGTTCCGGGTGATCGAGGAGCTGGATGTCAAGGTGACCACGCGCGATGGGGTTCGGCTCTCCACCAACATCTACCGCCCGGATGCTCCGGGCCGCTTTCCCGCCCTGCTCACCCGCACCCCCTACGGCAATGGCGGAGCCGGCGACTCCTTCCGCCACTATTTCGCGGCGCGGGGTTACGCGGTGGTGGTCCAGGACACCCGTGGCCGCTACGAGTCCGAGGGCGAGTTCGATGCTTTCCAGGCCGAGGGGCCCGATGGCCTGGACACCCACCAGTGGCTGGCGGCGCAGCCCTGGTGTGATGGCCGGATCGGCACCTGGGGCGGCTCCTATGTCGGGTTCACCCAGTGGCTCCCCGCCGGGTTGGGCAGCCCCGCGGTTCGGGCGATGTTCCCGATCGTCACTTTCTCCGACCTGCACGACATGGTCTGGCAGGGGGGTGCTTTCCGCCTCGGGCTGTTCACCGGCTGGAGCCTGGAGATGACCAAGCCCTGGCTGCTGGACAACGCCCATCTGGAGCGGCGCGGGGAGGAGATCTTCCGCGCCCTGCCGCTCCGGGAGCAGGACCGGGCCGCCGGCTGGCGGATCGGGTTCCTGCGCGACTGGCTGGCCCACCCCGCGGCCGACCGCTACTGGGAGCGCACCAGCATCGGCCAGGGACACCGCAACATCACCGCCGGGGCCTACAATGTCGGCGGCTGGTTCGACATCTGCCTGAGCGGGACCCTGGAGAATTTCGTGCGGATGACCGCCCCGGAGATCGATCCCGCGGTGCGCGCCAAACAGCGGCTGCTGATCGGCCCCTGGGTGCACGCGATCAGCCGGGATGGCAAGACCGGCGAGCTGGATTTCGGCAAGGAAGCGGGGGTGGACCTGCAGGAGCTGGCCCGGCGCTGGTTCGATCACCAGCTCAAGGGAGTGGACAACGGGATCGGCCGCGCGGCCCCGGTGCGCCTGTTCGTGATGGGCGAGAACCATTGGCGGGATGAACAGGAGTGGCCGCTGGCCCGCACCCGCTACACCGATTTCCACCTGCACAGCGGCGGCAACGCCAACACCCTGGATGGCGATGGCTGGCTCAATACCCAGCCGGCCCAGGATGAGTCCCCGGATATCTTCCTTTACGATCCCATCGACCCGGCGCCCTCCTCCCCGGATGGCCCCCACGACCAGCGGAAGGTCGAGGGACGGCCGGACGTGCTGATCTACAGCACCAGCCCGCTCAAAGCCAAGCTGGAGGTGACCGGCCCGGTGCGGGCGGAGCTCTATGCCGCCTCCTCCGCGGCCAACACCGACTTCACCGCCAAGCTGGTGGATGTCTACCCCGATGGCCGGGCGATCGAGCTCTGCCAGGGGATCATCCGCGCCGCCTTCCGGGAGGGCGAGACCAACCCGACCAATATCCGGCCGGGGACAGTCTACCGCTACGAGATCGACCTGTGGGCCACCAGCAATGTGTTCCTGCCCGGCCACCGCATCCGGCTGGAGGTCGCCAGCAGCAGCTTCCCGAAGTTCGACCGCAACCTCAACACCGGCGGCCCGGCCGACTCCGACTCGGTGGCGGTGACCGCCGAGCAGCGGGTATTCCATAACCGGCAGTACCACTCGCGGCTGATCCTGCCGGTGATCGAGTAGCGGGCCCTGACCGCCCGAGCGGACCCCTCCCCCTCCTCCCGTATCAATCCGACAACTTTTCCGGGGGGAGGGCGGAAATCCACGATTATATCGGGATTTTCCGCCCTCCCCCCGGACCCCCTTTCCACTTTCCCAAACTTTTTCGATGGTTTCACGTGGGATAGTCGGCAGCTTGACGGAAATGGGTCGAATGATGCTGCCATCAGGCCCGAAGCGAAGCGACACGGCCTTTCGTCGCCCTCAACTGCCGGTCAGTGGCGGTTGGGAAGTCCCCCTTGATTGAGGGGGATCAACGGCACTACCGCCCGACCGGTCAGGTCATTGCCAAGGCGAAGCGGGAAAACTCCCCCCTGGAGGGGGGTGGCCCCGATTACATCGGGGCCGGGGGGTGTCAATCCGAGGTGCCGTGGCGGCGCCGGCCATCGTGGGCGGCCCGGAGACTGAGGTAGGGGCGTCCGGCCGGACGCCCCTACCCTCGATCCCGATGATTCCATCTGAGCCGGGCCGCAGGAGCAAGCCCGTAATCCCTTGTAGGGGCGAGGCATGCCTCGCCCGTGGGAGACGAGCGGGCCGGCACGGGGGCCGGCCCCTACAGAAGATCACGGGGCTATGAGGTTTGGAAGTACCCACCGCGGAAGAGATGTCGGGATTGGGGGCGGGGTCTTGCGGGCCGCGGCTGGAGGCAAGGGGAAGCGGCGGGTGAGCCAAGCAATTTCCATCGCGGCCGCCATGGAATGGCACGGGCCGGCAGGCCATGCGTGAGCG
Organism: Candidatus Glassiibacteriota bacterium; assembly: GCA_963752515.1. Taxonomy (GTDB): domain Bacteria; phylum Gemmatimonadota; class Glassbacteria; order GWA2-58-10; family GWA2-58-10; genus CAVVYO01. Next base: position 262,194 of record CAVVYO010000004.1, read on the forward strand.
CCCCGGTATCATGCGGGCGCGAACGCGGCGACCTCAAAAGGAGCGCCTTACTTCCTCGGGCACACCGTAACCAATTGAAAAGCATGTTGTTGTTTCAGCTTCGCGGCCTTGGCTTCACAAGACTCTTGCTACTTCTGGTCACAGAAGTAGAAAAATCCGAAGGATTTACGGGATCTAGAACAAGCTGAAGATTTCCCTCCAGCCCTTTTTGGTCACAAAAAGTAACCAGCCGTCAGGCTTCAGAACTTGCCAAGCGATCCGGGGCTTTCGCTCCCCCTGCGCCTCCCCGAAAGGTACGGATGAACCAAAGCAAAGGGCCTGCCGTCGCCGGCAGGCCCTTCTTCGTGGCGCCGAAACCGTCCTCGCCTGGATGCTACTTCTCAAAGCTGGTGATCAGATCGCCGATCTGGCCAAGGACACCGTAGTTCTCGCTCCAGAAAGTGAACATCACACCCGCTGTCCCGGGATTCTTGGCCAGCGACTCCAGCCAGCCCCGGGCATCCTCCACCCCTCCGCTCGCCGAGCCGATCGTGCGGAAGCCCAGGTCCGAGAAGTGCTTGAGGCTTTTGTCCCGCACTTCGCCGTACCAGTTGATCACAATCAGATCCTTGGGCAGATATTTCCAGGAGTCCTTGAAGGTCCCATCCATCAGGTAGTAAAAGTCCGTCCCCATGTAGTCGGCCCCGGCCTCGAAACCATCACCGGCATTGTGGTGGGGGTCGAACATATCGCCCCAGATCAGGATCTCGGCCTGCGGATCGATGCTGCGAATGGTCTCCACCTGGCGGCGGGTGTAGTCGCCCAGCAGCTCGGCGTAGCTCTTGCCCTGAGAGCGGCAGGCCTCGCAACTGGCGAACATCCGCAGTTCATCGACTCCGACATAATAGGCCTTGGGCTGGATGAACTGGTGCAGGAACTCGACATTCTTCCGGCCCCACTCGTAGATCTGCGGAGTGCTCATGCAGGCCGGGGTCTGGCCGTTGTAGATCGGGTGGGTGTTGTAGAAGCTCACCCGCAGCCGCTCACCATCCTTGATCCGGCCGGTGGGCAGGATCTTGATCGAGGGCGGCTCGTGGTCGTAGAGCAGGGTCATGGTCGGGTCATAGACCGGGGCGAAATCCTTCCCCTCCTGATAGACCGCGCCGTTAGCATCGCCCTTGACCACCAGCGGGGTGCCCTCGCGACGGATGACATTGACCAGTCCCTCCTCCTGGACCGTCAGGCCATCGATCCAGAAGGCGCCGGTGTCGCCGGAGGGCAGCCCCAGCGACAGGTTGACCTGGCGATACTCCTTGCTGTTGAAAACGATCACGGCCTTGACCCAGCCCCCGCTGGTGGGCTTGACTGCCGGGATGAAGAACTGCAGCCGGCGGCGACCATCGGTGGTCTGGACCAGCAATGGGAAGACATCGCCGCCGCCCTCCAGGCCCTCGGTGCGCACCCAGCAACTCACCCGGTAAATCCGCCAGGGATTCACTGTCAGCTGCTGGGTAGCCAGGGCCATCCCCTCATCGAATTCGGCATCTTCCTCCCGCTGGTCAAGCTGCGGATCCTTGGCGCCGGCGGAAAGCTGGACCTTGAGCGAGCGCCGGCCCTCCTTGACCTGCGCCTGATCGAGCGTAATTGTCACCCCCGGCCGGGTGGTCAGGGTGAAGCCGTCGGGCTTGCCGCCCTGTTCCTGCTCGAACCCGCCGTTGACCAGCTTGAGCGGGGCCTCGGAAACCACGTTCGCCTCGCCGCCCTTGACCACGAACAGCGCCTCGCGCACCGGCAGTCCCTCGGCCAAGTGCTTGTCGTGGGAGAGCAGCGGGGCGTTGTAGCCCAGTCCCATCAGCGCCGGGATGAACTCGAGCCCATTGGCCCGGCAGATGTCAACCATCTCGCGCAGGTTCTTGTAGGCGTAGGTGTACTCGGTGGTGATCTTGTCGAACGCGCCGCCGTAGACCAGCCCGTTGAACCCGTGCTTGCCGGCGGTTTCGGCGATCTGGCGGACCACCTCGACCTGGCTGACATCATCCAGGCCCCGCGCGGCGTGGACATAGACCAGCCGGTAAGGATAATCTTTCGCCGCCGGGGCGGCGAAGGCGGCCGCGAGGCAGACTGACAGCGCGACCAGGATCAGCGGCAATGAGCGTTTGAGCATGACAGTTCCTTGGGTGAATGGTTTCCGTTCGCTTTCACTTTCCCGGATGCTGCGGCGCCGGATGGCTCGAGGCCAGGTCGCCGAACTCGTCCAGCAGCTCGAACTTGTTGCTCCAGCTGCAGTACATGATCCCGCCGGCGCCGGGGGTCCGGTCCAGCGAGACCAGCCAGTCCTTACAGTTTTCCAGGTCATCGACATCGTAGTAGCCGCCGGCCATGGTACGGTAGCCCAGGCCCGAGAAATGCGCCAGGCTCTGGTCGCGCACCTTGAGGTACCAGCAGACAATCACCAGGTCCTTGGGGATGTAATCCCAGGCTCCCTGGTAGGACTCATTGACATGGAAGTAGTAGTCCGGGGTCATGAAGCCCGAGCCGGGCTCCCAGCCGGGACCGGCATTGTGGTTGGGGTCGAGCATGTCGCTCCAGACAAAGACCTGGGCCGCGGGGTTGACCTCGCGGATCAGCTCCACCTGCTTGGTGATGGTCTGGCCGAGCATCTCCGGCATCCCGATCCCGCGGGCCTGGCAGGCGGCGCAGGTGCCGCCCATCCGGATCTCATCCATGTTGAGCATGTAGTAGCGCGGGGCCAGGGTCTCCTGGAGCAGTTGGGCGTTCTGCCGCCAGAACTCATAGAGCGCGGGCTCGCTCATGCAGACCGGCACCTGCTCGTAGTAGACCGTCATCGCGTGGTACCAGCTCACCCGCAGACGGTCGCCCTCCTTGATCCGGCCGCCGGGCAGGATCGCGATCGCCGGGCCCTCGTGGTCAAAACGGTAGTCGAGCTGCGGATCGGCGATCGCGGCGAAGTCCTCGCCCTCGGCATACTCGATGCCATCGGCCTCGCCGCGCACTGTCACCGGGGTGCCCGGCCGCCGCAGCACGTTGACCAGCCCCACTTCCCGCAAGGCCACCTCATCGACCCAGAACCGGCCGCCGCCGGAAGCCGGGGCGCCCACCGCCACCTCGACCATCGCGTTGTCCAGGCTGTTGAAGCCCAGCTCGACCCGAGTCCAGTCCGCGGTGGAGTCGACCTTGGGGATGAAGAACTGCAGACGGCGGCCATCGCGGCCCCGAACCATCAACGGGAAAATATCGCCGCGGCGGGAGATCCCCTCGGTCCGGACCCAGCCGCTCAGCACGTAGCAGCGGCCGGGCTGCACCGCCACCTCCCGGCTGAGCATCGCCACCACCGAGTCGCCCTGCTCCCCGGCCGGCTCGAACCGCAGCGCGGCTTTCCCGGCCTGGACCACCTCCCGGTCGACAAAAACCTGGCCCTCGGCCTTGGGGGAAATCAGGAACCCGGCCGGCAGCTCGCCTGCCAGTTCCTCGAACCCACCGTTGGGCACCTCCACCGCCGGGTCCGGCGCCAGGCGCGCCTCGCCGCCTTTAACCAGATAGAGCGCATCGCGCACCGGCAGCCCCTCGGCCAGGTTGCGGTCCAACCCCAGCCCGGAGCCGTAGCCGATCGACCACATCGCCGGGATCAGGTCGATCCCGCGCTCGCGGCAGTAATCACCGAGGGCCTTCAGGTTGTCGCGATAGCCCTGGTCCTTGGTCACCAGCTCGCCGCTGCCGCCCGGCAGGGCGATCCCGTTGAGCCCGTGCGCGGCGCAGGTGTCGGCGATCGCTTTCAGCTCAGCGAAGCCCTGCTCGGTGGCGAGGTCCTTGCCGAACGCGTAGACCCAGCGGTAAGGATAGGGCTCGGCCTGCTTCCGGCAGGCGAGCAGCAGGGCCAGGGACAGCAACATCACCATCAGACAGAGCTTGCGGCGCATCGGGGGGTCTCCTTGCACGGCATGGTGACTGGGACAGTGAAATCGGATCATAGTTCGGGTCGTGAACAATTTGCATCGGAAACGGCCGATCGGCCAGAGTTTTCTGCGCGATCCCCCGCGACAGCCGATCCGGGAGGCCCCGGTCCGCAGGGTGGCGCCGGCGGCGAAAAGCTTGTATTTTAGTCCAATTGCTCCGCGGCTGCCCGCGCCGCCATGCCACCATCCCGAGGCCAGAGGTATCCCGATGCTCCCGCGCCGCTTGCCGATCATCCTGCTGCTGCTCGCGCTGCCGGCCCTGATCCCTTCGCCGGCCGCTGCCGCCACCCCCGCCGCCAGCTACCGGGGGGATGTCAACGATGATGGCAAGCTGGACATTTTCGACCTGCTGGGGCTGCTGCGGGTGCTGGGGACCGGGACCGCGCAGAACGACCGCCAACGGGAGCTGGCCAATGTCGATGGCTCCGAAAATGGCAGGCTGGACATTTTCGACCTGCTGGCCCTGCTGCGGGTGCTCTCCGGGACACAGGCCCCGCAGGAAATCTACTGGGGGCCGCCCAGCCTGGCCGAGGCCAGCCCGGCCCAGGTCCTGCCCGGTGACACGGTCGAACTGACTTTCCAGAACGTGCGCGAGCCGGTCCCGTTGCGGGTCTACCTGCGGGAGCAGGAAACCGCGGTGCTCAGTTTCGAGGGGACCCGGGCGGTGATCGCGGTCCCGGACAGTTTCTACGGCGGCTTCCTGACCGTGGTCTCCGGGGCCGACACCCTCGGGCGCCGCTTCCTCAACCTGCGCAACATCAAGCCGCCGGTGCTCGCCGGCTGCCAGGTCTTCCCGACCGACAACCCCTGGAACCAGCCGATCGAGGGCTTCCCGGTGCACCGCCTCTCGACAGGCTATCTCGATCATGCCGGCCCCAACCAGGATCCCATCAAGTACTACCCGCTGCACCCGGACATGAGCAGCGGCCAATACGCTGGGATGCCCTTCATCGTGGTGGGCGGCGACCAGCCGCTGGTGCCGATCACGTTCAGCTACTGGTACGAGAGCGACCCCGGCCCCTACCCGATCCCGGACAACACCCCGATCGAGGGCGGGCCCAACGCCGAGGGCGACCGCCACACCATCGTGCTCGACTCCACCAACCACATGCTCTACGAGGTGTTCAGCATCTTCCCGGCCCGCCATGGCTGGACCGCCGGCGGCGGGTCGATCTTCGACCTGAACTCCAATGCCCAGCGGCCGGATGGCTGGACCTCGGCCGATGCCGCGGGGCTGTCGATCCTGGCCGGAGTGGTGCAGTACGCTGAAGTCGCCTCCGGGGAGGTCAACCACGCGATCCGGGTCACCCTGGACTACTCCCAGCGGGCCTATGTCTATCCCGCCACTCATTTCGCCTCGAGCCGGACCGATACCCTGATCGCGCCGATGGGGCTGCGCTACCGCCTGAAGCGCAGCTTTAACATCAACCGCTTCACCGGCCAGGCGCGGGTGATCGCCCGGGCGCTGCAGAAATATGGGATGATCATGGCCGACAATGGCGGCAACTGGTTTTTCACCGGAGGGATCAGCTCCCGTTGGAACAACGAGGAGCTGAACAGGCTCAAAGAGATCATGGGCAGTGATTTCGAGGTGGTGGACACCGAGCCGATGGTGGTGAGCGGCCGGGGTAGCCGTTTCAACATCCGTCCCGGGGTGGAGGTTACTTTCCCGGCCGCGGACACCAGCCTAACTTTCAGCGACAGCCTGGCGATCACCGTGGAGGCTTTCGACAACGATGGCGCGGTGACCCTGGTGGAGTTTTTCGTGGACAACGTGCGGATCGGCGAGGATGCTGTCGCGCCCTACCAACTCGCCTGGCGCCAGGTCAGCGCGGGAGCGCATGTGGCTTCCGCCCGCGCCACCGACAATGCCGGCCGGACCAACACCGCCTGGGGGCGCCGTTCACCGTACAGCCTTCGGGACAGTGACCGGCGGCGCTCAGCGGGCGCATTTTCCCCTGATGCGAATTTCCGAATTATTTTCTTGCTATTCCGCCACGGCCGTGTTATACTACCGTCAGAGCAGGGGAAGCTTGCTTCTCTTGCTTTCTTTAGGCTGCCACGGCAGCATGCCGGACAGCCGTATATTATCTTTTATTTATTGCAGGAGCAGCAAGATGGCGAGAGGCAAAGTGAAGTGGTTTAATGAATCCAAGGGCTTTGGGTTCATCGCGCAGGAAAATGGTCCCGATGTCTTCGTTCATTATTCCGCTATCAACTCGAACGGTTTCAAGACCCTCTCCGAAAACCAGGAAGTGGAGTTTGACATCGTGGACGGGCCGAAGGGGCTTCAGTCGGCGAATGTCACCCCGGTGAGTCGCTGACCACAGTCTTGAGAGATCGCTGAGATGACCTCCGGAGGAGCGCAAGCTCCTCCGTTTATTTTGCCCGGCGGGATTGGTCGCAAAACGGAATATTTGCTTGCAATTTGGGCCGGGCCGCACTATACTTAACCCTGAATAGGGTAAGCTCCGCTTCCCTGTTTACTTTTTATTGCTGCGGCGCTTTGGCACCGGGCAGTTCTCAACAAATTATTTATTTGGCAGGAGCAGCAAGATGGCGAGAGGCAAAGTGAAGTGGTTTAATGAATCCAAGGGCTTTGGGTTCATCGCGCAGGAAAATGGTCCCGATGTCTTCGTTCATTATTCCGCGATCAACTCGAACGGTTTCAAGACTCTCTCCGAAAACCAGGAAGTGGAGTTCGACATCGTGGATGGGCCGAAGGGCCTGCAGTCCGCGAATGTCGTCCCGGTGACCCGGTAAGACGCCGCCTGAAGCCTGAAGAAAAGACCCCCGGATGGAGCGAAAGCCCCGCCGGGGGTTTTGATTGGGGGGGAATGTTGCGAAGATGAAATCAGTATTTCAATTCCTCAAGCAACTCATAATTCGCTTCCATCATCATTGCATTCTCATCAGATCTGTATAACTTTACCAAACCCAATTCATTCAGTTTTCTAAAATCTCTTTTCCATGTCGATTCACTTACCCTAGAATACATCCCCCTAAATATGGGGTCATTGAAATATTCCTGCGTTGATCTACTACCCTTAGCGCACACCAATTCCATTATTGCCACCAATCGATGATTAACCTTGATTTTTTGTTCCTTTTTTGTGCGGTGGAGATACTGCACATAATCCATAAGCATAAGCTTCTTTACTTTATTTAGCGCCCGAGCTTTAATTCTCTCAAGCTCTCCGAGATAACCAGTTGCAGAAAACATCAGATAGGACATCACATCCTCTGACTCTCTTATCCCCCGCAATTGCTGCAAATATTGATTCCTATTAAGGGCGAAATAATTCGCCAACGACCAAAAACAATATCTATTAAATCCTCCACATTTATATAGTATCATCGACTCTAACGCTCTTGCGGTTCTTCCATTTCCATCGCCAAATGGATGTATCTCAGTGAAATAGTAGTGTGCCAAGCAAGCCTTCACAAGAGGATAACCTTCATATACACCTTGATTATTGCTGTTAATCCAATCAACAAACAGAGGCATAGCCTCTCTGACCTCTCCTTCCGTCTGGAGAAGAGACTCCATTAGTGGAATCCCAAACCTGACCGGAACCGATCTGTACTGTCCTGGAGCATTGTACTGATAAGGGATTCCCCTTGTTAAAATACTATGAATTTGCCTAATAACCCTCTCATCAATGACAATATCATGATTATCATTCACGTATTCTATAATAAACTCATACACAATCTTCGAGTTAACAACCTCTTGCTCAGCTACTTGTAACGAATGGCCAGATTCAGCTCTTTCAAATGCTTCGCTTATTTCTTCCGAGGTCAAATTGTTACCCTCAATACTCTGCGTGCCACCCACAGCCTTCAGCAGTTCTTCTCTATAAATTGTTTCGGCCACTCTCGGAAAGGAAGGCAAGTCAATCAAAAATCTATGTATTTCATTTATTTTGTACAGCATAGACAATAATTTTGGTGCTTCTGGAGTAAATCCTTGACCGACAACCTGTTTCTCAAGATCAAACTTGAGCAGTCGATCTTTTGTCAACATGCTGCCCCCCTCGTCTTTTCTTACCTCAGGGAAAATAGGTGCCGAGAAGATAGTACATCAATATCAGCAGCGCAAGAATATGAACGAAAAGATGAACCATCGCGTCATCCTTAAAACCATTGCATCCACCTGATCTCAGGGGGCACCGCCCTAAAAATGACCCTAAAAATGACCCTAAAAAGGGCCGACCCTCGCCGGGCCGGCCCTTTCCATTTGCCACCGATCACCTTCCCTTACGCCAGCTCCCACCCCGCCCGGTACTGGCGCGCCAGCAGGGCGTTGGCCTCCGGGAGGTTGGTCACCTGCTGGGCAGCGGAATCCCACCTGATCCGCTTGCCGACCCGTTCGGCCACCGCCCCCAGGCAAACCAGCTCCGACAGCGGCCGCACCCGCTCGAACGAGCCCGGCGAGGGCCGGCCGCTGCGGATCGCCTGCACCCAGGGCTCGAAGCTGCCGGGCGAGACCCCGCGGGCCTCCTCGGCCGGAGCCTGGAACTCCTGCATCCGCTGCCCGGAGATCAGGCGCGGCTTGCCGCCCCAGAAGTCGGCCAGGATTTTCCCGGAATCGCCGACAAACATCATCCCGGAGCGCGGCATTCCCTGGTCATCCGCTTCCAGTTCCGGCGGAGCGCAGGGCCGCATCCCGCCATCGTACCAGAACAGGTCCAGCGCCGGGCGATCGCCCTTGGAGGCGAACTTGAAGCGCATCGCCGCGGCGATCGGGAACGCCACATCGTTCTGCTGGACCCCGCTCACCCCATCCCGGATCACGCAGGTAAAGCTGGAGTTGGCCTCGACACTGATCGGTGCCTCCAACGCGAACGCCTCGAACACCGGGATCAGGCTGTAGTGGCCCATGTCCCCCAGGATCCCGCAGCCGAACTCGTACCAGCCGCGGAACACCGCATGGGTGTAGTTGGGATGATAGGGCCGTTCCGGCGTGGGCCCGAGCCAGAGCTGCCAGTCGAATCCGGCCGGCACCGGCGGAGTGTCGGTCGGCAGGGCCGGCCACTGCGGCCAGATCGGCTTATCGATCCAGTTGTGGATTTCCCGCAGCCGGCCGATCGCTCCCTGGTCGATCCACTGGCGGATGGTCCCCAGCGCGGGCTTCTCGCTCCAGGCCAGCAGGTGGGTCGCCACTCCGGTGCGACGGGAGGTTTCGACCGCCAGCGCCACCTCGCGCATCACGTTGGAGACCGGCTTGTGGGTCGCGACATGCTTGCCCTTGTTCATCGCGGCGATCGCGATGGTCGCGTGCAGGTGATCCGGGGTCATGATCTTGACCGCATCCAGGTTCTTTTCTTTTTCCAGCAGCTCGCGGAAATCGGCATAGGCGGCGCAGCCCTTGAACTTGCCGGAGGGCTTGTTTTTGGCGTAATGACGCTCCACCACCTGCTGGCCCACCTCGCGGCCGCCGCGGATGCCCTGGTCCCCCTCGCCCCAGGTGGGGTCCTCCAGGAACCGGCGCAACTGGTCGCGCAGGCCATAGCGGGACCAGTCGACATAGTTGCAGCTGTCGGTGTTGGGGTCGCAGACCGCGGTGACCTGAATGTCGGGGCTGAGGAGCATCGGCGGCAGCTCGCGCAGCCCCTGGGTTCCCATCCCGATGTAGCCGACATTGATCCGGTCGCTGGGGGGGACTCTTCCCGGGCCGCCCAGCACATGGGCCGGGACGATCGTGAACGCCAACGAGCCCGCCGCGCTGCCCAGGAACTCGCGCCGGTTGAGCTTGCGACCATCGTGAGCCATCATCGCCTCCTGCTGCAGGATGATCCGGCCAGGCCGGGACAATACCGAAACCGCCTGCTGGTAGATTAGCACCGGCCAGGCGCGGGGGTCAAGCTTTTCAAGGAAGGATCAGCGAGTGAAAGCCGTCTTGCCATACGGGAAAGCCATGATTGCGTTCGAAAATTATTTTTCGAAAAAATGTGAATGCACTCTTGACAAAGCGCGCCTCAATTGCCATGATTATATGTAACACCGTAACAGGAGGCAAACATGGCTCACATCATCAGAATTGACAGTGATGTCTGGGAATGGTTGAAGAAAAATGCTCATCCGCTTGAGGACACTCCAAACTCTGTTTTAAGGCGAATAGCCGGCATAGACAAGGAGGCTCCTATGTCAGTCATTGAGCAAAAAGTCTATCCCATGCCTAAAATCCTTAACAGCAGCAAAGGCCAAAGAACAGATTCTGGCAAGAGATTGCAGAAACTATGGGGATTCAAAGCTGAACACTCTCTTTATCACAAGGACGGCAATTATTATAATCACCTCGAAGCATTTCCAGGTGCACTGTGCGATCCTTGTGGTTATGTAATATTCCAGACTGCAGAAGAGTATTGGAGATCCCCTTATCTCCAGCATGGCAAACAACTACATGTTCCCAACGGCGTTTCCGGGATACCGGGATATGTCAGGATGGAAAAATAAATAAAATTCTTCTTAATCCAGAGTTTCTACTAAATTTTCAAATCTCTTCACCGCGACAGCTCTTCCAGCAGCCGCTTGCCCGCGCGCACCTGCTCCAGGTAGACCTCGGTCCCGGCGGCGGGATCGTAGCGCAGCCCGGCCAGGAACCGGTCCAGCCGGTCGAGCTTCTCCCGGGCTTCCGGGCTGGAGGAGGGCAGCAGCTCCTGCCGCAGCAGCCGCAGCTTCTCGTAATCCTGGATCCCCTCCCGCAGCCGCTCGAACCGCACCGAGCTACGGGGGCCGGGATAGACCAGGAAGCAGTCCCCGGCCGGCCAGGCGATATAGCGGCTGTCCACCAGCGGCTCCAGCGGCCAACTGTTGTAGGCCCAGCGCAGGAAGCCATCGAAACCGCGGGCGAAAGCGTACCAGCCCAGCCAGACACTCTCGGCGGGCGGGGAGAAAGCGAAGGTGTTGGGGCGTTCCGGCCCGCAGCAGACATAGTAGGTGGTGGGCCTGGCCTGGGCCCGCCGCTGCTCGATCACCTCCCGCGGCATCTCCTGATCGATGAAGCAGCACCAGGAATGGATCTCCTCCCGGATTTCCGGGTGCCAGCCACCGGCCAGCGCGATCTTCAGACCCGGAGCATCGGCGCGCAGGAACCCGATGAACTGCTGCATCGTCTCCAGCGGGGCTTCATCGATCGCGAACACCGCCCGGTCATACCAGCCCTTTTCCCGCAGATGGGCGGTGAAATCCTTCAGGAAAGGCTTCCATAGGGCGGCGTACTCGGGGCTGCCGGTCTTGAAATCCAGGGTCACCAGCTCGCCGGTCGCCTCATCCAGGAAAGTGTAGCCGGACCAGGAGAGCACCGAGTAGCAGTAGATCGGCCCGTGGAACCCCACGCTGTCGCAGAACTCCACCCAGCGGTCGAACAGTGCGTAGTCGTAGCGCCAGGCGCCATCGGCCTGTCTGATCCACTGGACCATCGATTCGTAGGCATCGTAGGTCTGGCCGCCCCAGGGCCGGGGGATGATGGTCGCGGTGATGCACTTGCCGCCGGCCTCGGCCAGCAGCCCCAGCACTGGCCGCAGCAGCGCCCAGTGCTCCGGCGACCAGGGCCGCACCCCGTGATAGCGGGCCACCGCCCAGGGGTTCTGCCACAGCTCCAGGTTGAACGCCCACTCGGCCGGCGATGGCAGCAGCCGCGGCTGCACCTCCAGCTCCAGCCGGAAAGGCAGCTCCACCCCGCCCGCGGCGACCACTGTCAGCTCGGCCCGGTAGCGCCCGGGCGCGGCCTCGGCGGGGATGTCGACTGTCAGCCAGAGCGGCCGCACGTTGCGCTCCGCCAGGTCGAAACGCTCGACCTCATCCAGCACATCCGCGGTCAGGAACTTTTTCGTGGGCGGCTCGCCCCGGCCGCCCTGGGAGCCATCATCGGAGAGCACGTAGCGCAGGAAGTGCACCCTCAGGCAGTCCGACCGCAGGGTCGCGCCATCCTCGCTCGTGAACTCTCCGATCCGCCAGCGCACCTGGCGCACCTCGGAAGAGCTCCACAGCACCAGTTGCGTCGCGACCCGCTCGCCCCGCCAGCCACTGAGCTGCGTTTCGGCCGAAAGCTCCACCTCGGGCGGAACCCCGCGCGGGTAGCGCCGATCCAGGCTGCCGAATGCGCCCCGCAGCCCGGGCGGAACCTCCTCCCAGGCCGCCTGTCCCGTGCTGTCCGGGTCCGCGGGCTCCTGGGATGGAAAGAGCCGGGTGCCGAAACTGAACTCGGCCCGTCGCTCGGGGGGAATCAGCTCCCAGCGCTGGCGGCGCAACGGCAGCAGCCGATCCTGGTAGTAAGCCGGATAGGGCGCGGGGGCCGCCGCGACTTCCGGAGAGGGCTCTACGGAAGAGGTTTTTGTCCCGCCCAGCCGGACAGCAATACGAAAATGAGCAGGGCCGCGGCCGTCAGCCCGGGAACAAGCCTCAGCTTGCGGGATCGATGCGCCATGTGCACCTCGGCGGGGGATGGGGCGAAATGCGATTGGTGAGAAAGACGCCTTGCCGGCAACAGTAGCACCGGCCGCGGGCGGCGGTCAAGGCTTTCACGGCTGAGAAAGCCAATCGCCCGCCGGGCTTGCGGCCGGCCCGGAAAAACACAACCCCCTGTTTCCCCCTTTGCTAAGGAGGATCAACGGCACTGCCGCCCGACCGGTGCCATCAACACCAGGCCCGGGTGTCAGCAGCCGGCTCGGAGCCAATCGTAGGGGCGCGGCATGCCGCGCCCGTTGGCCAAGGCGGGCCGGCACGGGGGCCGGCCCCTACGACTACGAAAACCCTCGCACCGGCACACCGCTCCCGGCTGATGTTGTCGGAACAGCCGGGCGGTCGCAGCTCCCTACGGGATCAGCCGGTAAATCGTCCCGGCCAGGAACGCCCCGGCCAGCGACCAGGCCAGGTACCAGCCGAGCATCCTGCCGCCGAATCCGGCCCGAAAAGCGTACAGCGCCGAAAGCTTGGTGGCGGGCCCCGAGAGGAAAAAGGCCAGCACCGCCCCTCCGGACAGGCCCAGCTCGTGCAGGACCTGCATCAGCGGGATCGAGGCTCCGCCGCACTGGTAGAACGGCACCCCCAGCGCGATCGCCGCCAGCAGCTCCAGTTGCCCATCCCGGCCGAGCAGCGCGCGCACCAGCTCCGGTGGAACCAGCGCCTGGACCGCCGCGGCCAGCAGCAGGCTCACCCCGAACACCCGCAGGATGAACGCCGCCTGCCGCCGGAGCGCGGTCCAGAACGGCCGGGGATGCAAGGCCCGCTCGAAGTTTCCGGCCATCAACGCAGCGCTCTCGGGCAGCAGCGCCTCCAGCCGCCCGCCCAACTGTCGCACCGCCAGCCCGGCTCCCAGTCCCAATGCCAGGGCCGAGCACGCCCGGGCCAGGGCCATCGCGGGGCCGAACGCCCCCCAGGTCAGCAGGAACAGGTTGGGATCGATCAGCGGGCAGGCCACCAGGAACGCGGCCGCCACCGGCAGGGGCAGGCCGCCGGAGACCAGCACCGCGGCCAGCGGCGCCGCCAGGTAGACCGGCAAGGGCGCGGCCATCCCGGCCAGGGCGGCGATCAGCAGATCGACCACCCGGCCCCGGCGCAGGCTCCCGAGAGCGGCCAGCCGCGGCAGCCAGCGGCTGAGCAGGGCCACCAGCACGATCCCGGCCGCGAGGTAGGGCCAGAGCTCGGCCAGCAGCTCCAGGTAATTTACCAGGATCCGGTAGGTGTAGGTGCGCGGGAAAATCCGTTCCAGGTCGCGCCAGAGTTCCAAGGGATCAGGGCTCCCGCCGGTCAATTGCCGCCGAGCAGGCGCAGCAGGTCGAGCAGGTCGAAGATGTCCACCCGGCCGCTGGAGTTCAGGTCGTGCTCCGGCTGCTGCCGTCCCTGGCCCAGCGCCCGCAGGAGCTCGAGCAGGTCGAAGATGTTCAGCGCGCCGCTGGCATCGAGGTCGCCCCGGGGCCGCATCGCTCCGGAGGAGGGCAGGAACTCCAGCCCCGCCAAACGGTTGCCCGCATAGAGGGTGTCGCTCTCGGTCTCGCAGAGGTTGAGGCTGAACTCGCAGCTCCCATCGTGCTGGAGGGCTTTGACCAGCAGGCGGTTGAGCCCCTTGCGGACAGTCACCGGCACCACCTGGTTGGGCAGCCGGTGGACCCGGAAGCTTCCGGTGTAGCGGTAGACCTGGGTCCCGTTGAGCCAGACCGCCACTTCCTGGCGCGAGCCCACCCACAGCCGGGCCGCGGCGCTGTCGGGGCAGGTGAAATAGCTGAAAGCGTAATGCAGGCAGTCGTTGGGCTCGGCAAAGTACGCCGCCGGGTCGATCTGGTCGCCGAAGAAGTATACCGGTTGGCTCCAGCCACCCCAGCCCGGGGCGGGAGCCGCCTCCGCCTCTCCGCCCAGCGAGTCGGCCTCCAGCCCGGCGCCCCGGTAGCCGCCTTTCAGCAGCCAGGCCCGGTTGCTCTGGCCGTAGTAGTGGTAGGCGGGGTTCTGCAGGTCCGCCGGCATGAGCTTGTCATCCTTGATGAACCGGTCCCGGCACTGCTCGAGCGTGCCCCCCGCCAGATCGATCCGGTCCAGGTCGCCCTGGCCCAGGCCGGCCAGTCGCGCCAGGCTGATGTGCTCCACATCGTCCGGGTTGACATCCATCAGGTGCGAGCAGACCACATCGACACTGACCGCATCGCGCCCGGCGACAATCAGGTTGCGCCGCCGGGGGAGGCCGGACCAGTAGTTTTTGGCCTTCTCGCGGCAGACCACGGCGTCCACCACCACCAGGTCGGCGGGCCTGGCGCGATAGAGGTCGACGATGTTCTGTTGCAGCGTGGCCGCGCTATGTTTGAACCCATGCCCATTGCCGTTGTAGCCGGCATCTTTCGACCAGCCGTAGACCAGCCCCGGCAGCACTCCCACCCAGTTCTTGATCGCGACTGTCACCCCCGGCGAGTGGATTTTCATGACCGGGGCATCGATCACGTAGTCCGCCTCCACCAGGGTGCGCGGCAGCTCGAACGAGTCCTGGTCGAGCGAGGCCCGCGGCTCGCGGGCCGGAACCACCACCGTTTCATCGTAGTTGAGGTCCAACCAGCGCAGGTTGAGGCCGGGGTAGCTGGCGCTGTCGGCCTGCAGCCCCTCGATCATCCCCTGGTACCCGGAGACCGCGTAGCCATCGCCGTACTCGGTCGCCCAACCGGACACGTGCGGGGTGCCCGGCCGGGCCCAGCCGCCCGCGCCCTCGGCGACAATGATCTCCAGCCCGGGGTCGTGCGCGTACAGCGACAGCGCCAGCGCCCGGACCACCCGCCAGTCGGTGTTGACCCCGAGGCTGTCGCCATGCCAGCCCACCGGCTCGACAATGTTGGGCTTAATCAGGATCGTCGTGTCCTGCGGCCCCAGCAGGTTCTCCCAGCCCCCGATCCGCTCCACCGCCAGCCGCACCAGCTCCTCGACCTGGCCGTAGTCCAGCTCCGCCGACAGCGGCGCCGGGCGGCCCAGGGCCGGATCATCGCTGCGGGCGATCGCCACCGTGCTGCGCCCGGCAGGTTCTCCCGGCCAGTCGGAGAGCAGGCACCAGCGGGTGTGGGCCACCGGGGCCTGCGACCAGAGCAGGAAATCGGCGGAGATCGCCAGCAGGACCAGGATCGCCGGCAGCAGTCGCTTGAGGGTACGGGGAGCGGGGCGATGCATGGGCGGCTCTCGCGGTGGAGGGTGGCAGTGAGCGCAGAGACCAGGATCATCGGGCGCGGGCCGGGGCGATCTTCCACCCGGTGACTGCTGAAACGGTAGCGGTTTTCCCGCCTCCCGGCAAGTTTTTTGCGGCCGCGCGCTGCGGGACGATCCCGCCTAGCGCGTGTGATGAACTTTGAGCGACCGGCTCGGGAATCAGGAAAAAACACCACCCCCCGTGTCCCCCTTTTTTAAGGGGGATCGTTCCCGCTTCGCCCCGGCGCTGGTGCAACCGAATGGGCTGCAGGCTGTCAAGTCCCCCCTGGAGGGGGGTGGCCCCGCCTGCGGCGGAGCCGGGGGGTGTCAGGCCACGGTGCTGCACCAGCCACCGATCCCGTGACAGCCATCACACCCCCCTGGTCCCGATAGAATCGGGACCATCCCCCCTCCAAGGGGGACTGTGCTCGCTTCGCCCCGGCAATCGCATAATCGCTTGGGCGGGATGCTGTTAATCCCCTCGATCAAACGGGGTGGCGGCGGCAGCCGATGGGGTGTGTCGCCTCTTTTCAGCGGCCACTACCCAGGCGTCAGCCTTCGCCGTGCATCACCCGCTCTAGCGCCGCCCGCCGGCCGGCCAGCGCAGCCTGAGCCCGCCCGCGCGCAGGAGCGAGCGCAGGGTCGGGGCCGGCCGGTCCTCCCCGGGCTCGACCATCACCAGCCGGGAGAGCATCGCCCCGGCGATCACCAACAGGCAGCCCAGCCAGGTGAGCGGGGGAACCGTCAGGCGCAGGGTCAGCCCGGTGATCAGGGTCGACAGCACCGGGATCGCGTAGGCCAGGGCGTTGATCGCGGTGTGGTGGCCCCGGCGCTGGGCCCGGTCCCAGAGGAAGTAGGCGGTGAAAGTCGGCAGGAGCGCGACATACAGCAGCCAGCCGAGGCTGGCGGGGGTGAAGGCGATCCGCTGGAGGCCGCTCGCCAGGACCGGGCTCATCAGCAGCGCCAGGGCGATGATGAACAGCGGGACCCCCCCGCCGCCGGTCCGGCCGCCCCAGCGGCGGCTGAGGTTGTTGTAGAGCCCCCAGCTCAGGGCCGCGGCGAACGCCAGCAGGTAGGGCCGCCAGTCGCTGCGCAGGGCTGCCGGCAGCGCGGCCGGGGAGAGCCCCGCGAACGAGGCCAGGGCCAGCGCCACCCCGCTGAACGCCACTAGATTGGCCAGCAGCATGGCGGAGGGGCGAGCCCGGTTGCCCAGCAATGGCAGCGACAGCCCCAGCGACAACGCCGGCCAGAGGTAGTTGATGATCCCCACCACCACCACCTGCGCGGGGCTGGAGGCGAGATCCACCGCCTGGAAGAAGGTCAGCGCGCAGACCACGAACAGCCCCCCGCAGCCTAGCAGGTACCGGAGGGAGTTGGCGCAGACCCCCTGCCGGGCCCGCCGGGAACACAGCAGCCAGGCCAGGGCCGGCAGCGCCGCCACCGCGTGGACCAGGGCGATGGTCAGCATCCCGCCGAACGCCTCGGTCAGCACCCGGCTCCCGGCGACAGTCGTGCCCCAGATCAGCGCCGCGACCGCCCCGCCGAGGGTGGCCCTGGTCCGTTCACGCTCGGTCACACCTGTCATCGCTCGATCGGCCTTCCCTGGAGGTCAAAGGGCATGCAGCGGGGAACCGGCGGCCGCAACAGACCGCCCTGGTCTCGAATCCCGGCAAGGATAAGGCCATCGGCCGGAGAATTCAAGGGCGGCCCGCGGGTCGCCCCCACCGATGGTAAGCTTTTTCTTTCCTTCCCCGGCCGGATTCGTTATAACATGTAGCGCCATTGCTCGCCGCCCGACTCCGGCGGCAGCTTTCCACCCCAACCGGTTCCGGAGCACGATGCGCCCGTTTCATCGACCGCTTCTCCTGGCCGCGCTGGCAGTCCTGGCGGCGCTGGCGGCTTTGAACGCCGACACTCCCCGGCCCTGGCCGTCCGCCCTCCAACGAGGGGCCAACCTCGGCGGCACCAACTACAGCGAGCAGGACATCGCCCACCTCGCCCTGGACTGGCGGGCCAACTCGGTGCGAATCCTGGTCAACGACCTGGTGCCGGCCGGCGCCCCCTACCTGGTGCGCGACTCCGACCGCCAGGCGCTGTTCGGGCTGATCGACATCTGCCTCAAGTACCGCCTGTACACCGTGGTCTCGTTCAGCGCCTCGTTCGATGACCACGATGCCTTTTTCGCCAACAGCGCCCTGCGGAGCGGCGTTCGCCGGGTTCTGGCAAGAGGTCGCCGCCCGCTATGCGACCGCCGGGCCGATCGCCTACGACCTGATGAACGAGCCCCACGACCAGGCGGCCGAAACCGAATGGTCCCGCTATGCCCGCGAGCTGACCGCCGCGATCCGCGCGGTGGACAGCGTGCACACGATCGTGGTCGAGCCGCCGGGCTGGGGCTGGCCGGACGGCTTCCGTCACCTCACCCCCACCGGCGACCCGAACACGGTTTATTCTTTCCACTTCTACGGGCCGATGGACTTCACTCACCAGCGCAACGACGGGCACATGAGCACGACCGAGGCGCAGTGGAAAGATCGGGACTATCCCGGCTTGATCCAGGGGGAGCAGTGGGACCAGGCCAGGATGCGCACCTACATTGACCAGGCCACCGCTTTCCGGGACAAGTACGGGGTGAAAATCTGGTGCGGCGAGTTCGGCTGCGCCCGCTGGGCGATCGGCGCCCGGCAGTGGTTCGCCGACTGGGTCGGGCTGCTGGAGGAAAAATCAATCGGCTGGTCCTACTACTCTTACCGCGAGTGGCACCACATGGACCTCGAGATGGACCCGGCCGAACGGGTCAGCCGCACCGCCCGCAGCGAGACCGAGCTGGTCGGGCTATTCCGGGGCTTCTTCGACCGCAATGCGGTCCCGGCGGATTTCGACCGGGATGGCGCGCTGACCGCCACCGATGCGCTGGAGCTGCTGCGCTACCAGCGGCGGCATCCGGTCAGCCTGGCCGCGGACTACAATGCCGATGGCCGGGTCAACGTGCTCGATGCCCTGGCCCTGCTGCTCGGGCTCGATCGCTGAGGGCTCCCCGGGGTCCATCACCTGTCACACTACCAGACCGGAGGGGAAGGATGCGCAACAGGCTGGCGATGCTGCTGGCGGTAATCGTGATCGTGACGCCGGCGGCCGGGCTGCGGGCGGAAACCGGATTCAGCCGGACCGATGCCCACTGGGATGCCGGCTGGATCGGCTGCCCCGGGGCCAGCCCCACCGACTATGGGGTCTATCACTTCCGGCGGCGGATCGTCCTGGCCGACCAGCCCTCCCGGTTCGTGGTCCACGTTTCCGCGGACAACCGCTACAAGCTCTATGTCAATGGCCGGGAGGCGGCGGATGGGCCGGCCCGGGGCGACCTCGCCCACTGGCGCTACGAGAGCGTGGACCTGGCCCCTTGGCTGAAACAGGGCGAGAACCTGCTGGCCACGGTGGTCTGGAACTGCGGGGAGGAGCGGCCCTGGGCCCAGCTTTCCCACCGCACCGCGTTCCTGCTGCAGGGGGACTCGCCACTCGAGGCCGTGGCCAACACCGATTCGAGCTGGAAAGTCTGCCCCGACACGGCCTACTCGCCCCTGGTCTACGGCGCGGGGGGATTCACCGGAATCTCGGTCGATGAGCACGCCAACCGGGTGGTGGGCCCGGGCGACCGGGTGGATGGCGCGCGCCACCCCTGGGGCTGGGAGCTTGCCGGGTTCGATGACCGCGCCTGGAGCCGGGCGATGGTGGTCTCGAAGGCCGCGCCGCGGGGGATGCGCGATGGCTCCTCGCACTGGTTCCTGGTGCCGCGCACGATCCCCCCGCTGGAAAAGACCCCGGAGGAGCCATTCCTGGTGCGCCGGGCGGAAGGCGTGGAACTCCCGGCCGACCAGCCCTGGGAGCGCGGGGAAGCAGTGGTCCCGGCCCAGGCCTCGGCCCTGATCCTGCTGGACCGCACCCGGCTCAGCATCGGCTATCCCCGGCTGACAGTCAGCGGCGGACAGGGGGCCAGGGTCACCCTGCGCTATGCCGAGGGCCTCTACGACAGTCAAGGCCGCAAGGGCCACCGCGACCGGATCGAGGGCCAGCGGATGGTGGGCAAGTCCGACCTGTTCCTGCCGGATGGCGGCCGGGAGCGGGCGTTTGTCCCCCTCTGGCTGCGCACTTACCGTTACGTCCAGATCGAGGTCGAAACCGCCGGGGAGCCGCTGACGATCCGGCCGCTGGAGAGCACCCTCGCCGTCTACCCCTTCCAGGAGCGCGCCTGGTTTACCAGCGAGGACAGCAGCCTGGCGAAAATCTGGGAGGTTGGCTGGCGCACCGCCCGCCTCTGCGCCGGAGAGACCTATTTCGACTGCCCCTACTATGAGCAGCTCCAGTATGTCGGGGACACCCGGCTCCAGGCCCTGATCTCGCTCTATGTCGCGGGCGATGACCGGCTGATGCGCAACGCGATCAGCCAGTTCGACGATTCGCGCCTCCCGGAGGGGCTGACTTCCAGCCGCTACCCGACTTCGATGCCCCAGCTCATCCCTCCATTCTCCCTGCTCTGGGTGGCGATGGTGCACGACTACTGGCTGCACCGCGATGACCCGGAGTTCGTGCGCTCATGCCTGCCCGGGGTGGAGAGCGTGCTCGGCTGGTTCGAGCGCCGCCTCAGCGCCGAGGGGCTGGTGGGGAACCTCCCGTGGTGGAATTTCGTGGACTGGACCCGCGATGGCTACGAGGCGGGAGTGCCCCCCGGGGCGGACCGGGGCGAAAACGCGGTGATCAGCCTGCAGTTTGTCTTTGCTCTGCAACGGGCGCAGCAACTGGCGACCGGGCTGGGACAGGAGGACCAGGCGCGGCGCTGGGGCGCTCTGGCGGCCCGGGTCTCCGCCGCGGTCCTTCGCCACTGCTGGTCCCCGGAGCGGGGGCTGTTCGCCGAGACCCCGGAGCGCCGGGTGTTCAGCCAGCATGTCAACGCGATGGCGGTGCTGACCGGGCTGGTGCCGCCCCAGGAGCAAGCGCCGCTGATGGAGCGGGTGCTGGCCGATTCCTCCCTGATCCAGTGCACCTACTACTACCGCTTCTACCTGCTGCGGGCGCTGCGGCAGGCCGGGCTGGGGGAGCGCTACCTGGAGCTGCTCGGTCCCTGGCGCGAGATGCTGGCGGTGGGCCTCACCACGTTCGCCGAAACCCCGGAGCCCACCCGCTCCGACTGCCACGCCTGGAGCTCCACCCCGCTCTATGAGTTCCTGGCGACAGTGGCCGGGATCGAGCCGCTGGAGCCGGGCTTCCGGCGGGTGCTGATCGCTCCGAGACCCGGGCCGCTCACCAGCCTCTCGGCCGGGATGCCGCACCCGCTGGGCATGATCCGCTGCGAGCTGCGATGCCGGGGCGAGCGGATCAGCGCGGAAGTGGAGCTGCCGGCGGGACTGGAGGGGGTCTTCCGCTGGCGGGGGAAAGAGCGACCCCTGCGCGGCGGCAAGCAGTTGATCGAGCTGTGAGGGATGCGGCTTAGAGCGTGTGATGAACTCAGAGCGACCGGCTCGGGAATCAGGAAAACACGCCACCCCCGGTGTCCCCCTTTGCAAAGGGGGATCGTTCCCCCCTTCCGGCCCGGGCTTGTGCAACCGGGTGGGCGGCAGGCTGTCAAGTCCCCCCTGGAGGGGGGTGGCCCCGCCTTCGGCGGGGCCGGGGGGTGTCAGGCCACGGTGCTGCACCAGCCACCGATACCATGACAGCCAACACCCCCCTGGCAGCTGAAGCTGCCATCCCCCCTCCAGGGGGGACTGTGCTCGCTTCGGCCCGGCAGTGGCGTAAGCGTTTGGGAATCAGGCTGTTAATCCCTGCTAAACAGAGGGGTGGCGGCGGCAGCCGACGGGGTGTGTCGCCTCTTTCCAGCCGCCACTGCCCAGGCTCCAGGCTTCGCAGTGCATCACACCCTCTAAGGAATGAAGCGGAAACAGCTCGGGCCCGGGAGCGCTCCCGGGCCCGAGCTGTTTCCAGGGCTTGTCGCGAATTTCAGGGCTGCGGCAGATAGCGGTCCGCCCACTGCAGGTACTGCCGCCAGTCGTACTCGGTGATCGCATGCGGGCCGGGGCGGAGGTGGTAACCCAGCCTGCCGATCATCGGCTGGTCCACCACGGGCTCCTGGTCGCTGGACATCCCCTCCGCGCCCAGCAGGCGGTAGACCGGCTCGGCGTGCCGGAGGGCCAGATACTCGCCGCGGGGGTCGGCCCAGAGGTCCTCCGAGGCGCTGGCGACATAGAGCGGGCGCGGGGCGACCAGGGCCAGCAGCTCGTGCTGGTCCACCGGCAGCGCGCCCTCTCGCTCGTTGTACTGCTTGAAGTTGCCGCAGAACCAGTGCGGGAAGCCCTGGTTGATGATGGCGACAGTCTCGCCGAACGCCCGCCGCGACAGCGCCGCCCCGCCGCAGCCCGAGTTGTTGGAGATCACCCCCGCAAAACGCTGGTCCTGAGCGCCCGCCCACAACGCGGTCTTGCCGAGCCGGGAGTGGCCCAGCACCACCACCCGCCGCGGATCGACCTGGCCATCGGTCTCCAGGTAGTCCATGATCCGGCTCAGACCCCAGGCCCAGGCCCCGATGCTGCCCCAGGCATCCGCCGGGCGCTCCGTCCGGCCCGGCTGCTCGAGCAGGGCGTGCACGCCGTTTTTGAACCCATCATCGAAGTCCGGGTCGATGTCGCCATAGTAGGCGGTGACCAGGGCATAGCCCCGGCGCAGGATCAGCTCCACCGGCCAGCTGCGGGCATCGGTGCCGCGGGCGGCATCGGTGGCGCGGTTGTCGACAACCCCGGTCCGCTCGCCCTGCCGCATCCAGTTGGGGTTGAGCTTGATCGCCGGATCGGTGCTCAGCGTGTGGTTGCCGCGGAAATTGAGCCCCAGGAACGCCGGCGCGGGGCCGGACCGCCCCTGCGGAAGGTAGAGCAGCACCTCGACCGCCTGCTCTTTCCCTTGGTGGCGGAAGGTCAAGGTGACCTGCTTGCGGATCGCCAGGCCGTTCATGACGCTGGCGGTGTCGGTCACAACGCAACTCAGCTCGTCCGGCTTGCCGGGAGACCGGCCGTAGACCTGCTCGGTGAACAGCCGCAGCAGCTCCGGCCGTCGCCGGCCGGTCCAGGCGGCGGCATCTGTCACCCGAGTCCCGTCGCTCGCCACCAACGGGTCCGGCAGCGTGTACTCAGGCACCTTGGATTCCTCATAGTTGGCGTCAGGCTCCTGTCCGGCCAGGCCGGCGGGCAGCAGGCACAGCCAGGCCGCCAGCAGGCGGGGGGCGATCAGCGACAATCTTGTCATCCTGCGATCTCCTTGATTTCCTGAAGGCGGAGAGGCTGCTCCGCGCAGCGCCGGGAAGTGTCGGACCGCCCCGACTGGTCGGGTTCAACAGATAGCGCCGCCGGCCGGAGAAGTCAACCCCCTTGCCCCGCCCCGCCGGCCGGGGGTGGCGGCCTAGAGCGTGTTATGAACTCAGAGCGGCCGGCTCGGGAATCAGGAAAATACACAACCCCCTGTTTCCCCCTTTGCTAAGGGGGATCGTTCCCGCTTCGCCCCGGCAGTGGTGCAACCGGGTGGGCGCAGGCTGTCAAGTCCCCCCTAGAGGGGGGTGGCCCCGCCTTCGGCGGGGCCGGGGGGTGTCAGGCCACGGTGCTGCACCAGCCACCGATACCGTGACAGCCATCACACCCCCCTGGCAGCTGAAGCTGCCATCCCCCCTCCAGGGGGGACTGTGCTCGCTTCGCCCGTAGAGTTGCGGCAACTGGTTGAGCCACTGGCTGTTAATCCCCTCTAAACAGAGGGGTGGCGGCGACAGCCGACGGGGTGTGTTGCTTCTTTTCAGCGGCCACTGCCCAGGCGCCAGGTTTCGCAGTTCATCACACGCCCTAGACCTGGAAATGCTGCAGCGCAGGCTTGCCGGTCGGGTAGACGTTGAAGCCGATTTCGAACAGTTCCTCGTGGTTCAGGAGGTTCCGGCCATCGAAGATGAAAGCGGGCTGCTCCATCGACCGGAAAATCTTCCGGTAGTCGAGCTCGCGGTAGAGCTCCCACTCGGTGAGCAGGGCGATCGCATGCGCTCCCGCGGCGGCCTGATAGGGATCGCCGCAGTACTCGATCCCGCCCTCGTACTCGGCCAGCTCGTTCCGGGCGCTGCCCAGGGCTTTCGGGTCGGTGATCGCCAACCGGGCCTTCTCGGCCAGGAGCTTGCGCGAGATGAAAATGGCGGGGGATTCCCGGGTGTCGCTGGTATCCTTCTTGAAGGCGAAGCCGAAGATCGCGATCCTCTTGTCCGACACCGTGTTGAACATCGCCTCCAGCATCTTCCTGACAAACCGGCACTGCTGGTACTCGTTGATCCTGACCACCTGCTCCCAGTAATCCGCCACCTCGTGCAGGTCGTAGTGGCGGCAGATGTAGACCAGGTTGAGGATGTCCTTCTTGAAGCAGGAGCCGCCGAAGCCCGCGCTGGCATTGAGGAACCGGTTGCCGATCCGCGAGTCGGCGCCGACCGCGCGGGCCACCTCGGTGATGTCGGCCCGGGTCTGCTCGCAGAGGGCGGAGATGCTGTTGATCGAGGAGATGCGCTGGGCCAGGAAGGCATTGGCGGTCAGCTTGGACAGCTCCGAGCTCCAGACATTGCTGGTGATGATCCGGTCCTCCGGCACCCAGTTGCGGTAAATCTCCACCAGCGTGTTCCGCGCGGCGATCCCCCGCTCGGTCTCCCGGGAGCCGATCAGGATCCGGTCCGGGTGCATCAGGTCGGCGATCGCCGTCCCCTCGGCGAGAAACTCCGGGTTGGACAGCACCTCGAAATGGATCCGCTTGCCGTTGGCGCCGAGGATCCGCTCCATGGCCAGCGCGGTCCAGACCGGCACGGTGCTTTTCTCGACAATGATTTTGTCGTACCTCGGCAGCCTCGAGGATGCCGCGGGCCGCCTTTTCCCAGTTTTTCAGGTCGGCGGCCATCCCCGCGCCCTCGCCGAAAGTCTTGGTCGGCGTGTTCACCGAGACGAAGATCACTTCGGCCTGGCGGATGTTTTCCGCCATTTCGGTCGAGAAGAACAGATTGCGTCCCCGGGCCTGCCGGACCACCTCCAGCAGCCCCTTCTCGTAGATCGGCAGCTCATCGGTCTGCCAGGCCTTGATCCTGACGGCATCCACATCCACCACCGTCACGTCGTACTGGGGACATTTCGCCGCGATCATGGCCATGGTCGGCCCGCCGACATAGCCCGCACCGATGCAAAGAACTCTTTTCCGCTTCATGCACCCACCCCCCCCGGTCAGAAATAATTGATCTGGATCAGCCCGAACGACCTCCGGCTCCCCGCGGGGAACGCGGATGCGCCCCGCAGACCGCACCGCCGCATCTCACCCGCAGCCGCGCCTCCAGGACCTCGCTTCCGGCCCGGCAGCCGGGGCATGGACTCCTGATTAAATGTGCACTCCCTGCGCCGGATACTCAAGCACCCGGCGAAGCTTAATGGCGCGGCGGGGTCTTTCGGGTGGCGATCGGCAGGGAAGACTACGGCCAGGGGAAGCAGCGAGGACTGTCGCGGGCGGGGGCAAAGCCGGCGGAACCGAATCGCCCCCGGGTGCGCCGCTTCAGCTTTCCAGGACCTGCCGCACTTTGCGGGCCAGGTCCTGCGGGCTGAACGGCTTCTGCAGGAAAGGCGTCCCCTCGTCCAGGATGCCGTGGTGGACGATCACGTTGTCCGGATAACCCGACAGGTACAGCACGCGGAGTTCCGGGCTGAGCTGCCGCAGTTGCTCGTACAGCTCCTTGCCGCTCATCTCCGGCATCACCACATCGGCCAGCAGCAACCGGACCGGTCCTTCCGCCTGCCTGAACAGCCGCAGGCACTCCGAGGGCGATTGGGCGGCAACCACCCGGTAGCCCAGGCCGCTGAGGATCCGCAGGATCGTCTGGCGCACCTGCGGCTCATCCTCGGCGATGACGATGCTCTCGGAGCCGCGGAGCTGCCGGGGCTGGACTTCGGGCTGCTCCACCCGGAGGGCCGCCTGCTCGTTCATTACCGGCAGGTAGACGTTGAAAGTGGCGCCGCCGCCGGGCTCGCTGCTCACCTCGATCTGGCCGTTGTGCTGCGTGACGATCCCATAGACTGTCGACAGCCCCAGCCCGGTGCCCTTGCCCAGCTCCTTGGTGGTGAAGAACGGCTCGAAAACCCGTTCCATGGTCGGCTGGTCCATTCCGAGCCCGGTGTCGCTCAGCGTGAGCCGGACATAGTGGCCCGGGGACAGGGCCTTGTTCCGGTCGGCCGCCTGCTGGTCGAGCAGCACCTCGGCGGTCTCGATCCCGAGCGTACCGCCTTCCGGCATGGCATCCTGGGCGTTGACCGCCAGGTTCATCAGCACCTGCTCGAGCTGCGAGCGATCGGCCAGCACGTAGCGCAGCCGCGGCGCCAGCGCCAGCCTGATCTCGACATTCTCCCGCAGGGTGCTGCGCAGCAGCCCGGCGAACTCGGTCACCACCAGGTTCAGGTCCAGGGGCTTGACCTCCAGGGTCTGCTTGCGGCCGAACGCCATCAACTGGCGCACCAGGTCGCGGGCCCGCTGGCTGGCGGAAGCGATCTCGCCGATCGACTCGCGCACCGGCTCCTCCAGCTCCTGGAAGTAGAGCAGCATCTCCGAGTGCCCCATGATCGGGGTCAGCAGGTTGTTGAGGTCATGGGCCACCCCGGCGGCCAGCAGCCCCACCGACTCCAGTTTCTGGGCCTGCAGCAGCTGCTCCTCCATTTTGCGCCGGCCGGTGATGTCGAGCACGGTGAAAGTCACCCCCCGGGCCGGATGATCCCGGTCGACCGGAGTGGAGCTCAGGATCACGTCCAGGACCGTCCCGTCCTTGCATGCCATTTCAGTCTCGATGCTGCTCCGGCCGTGCCTGGCGATCTGAGCGGATTTGACGATTTCCACCCGCTCGGACTCCTCCTGCGAGGAGTACAGCAGGAGCATACTCCGGCCGATCAGTTCCTCGCGCGCGCGTCCCAGCATCCGGCACAGGGTGTCGTTGACCATCAGCAGCACCTGGTCCTGCACCAGGCCGATCCCGACCGGGGCCGCAGCGAAGATGCTCGCCAGCCGCGCCTCGCTCTCGCGCAGGGCCTGCTCGGCCCGGATGTGCTCGGTGATGTCCTGGAACACGGTGGCGAACTGCCCGGGTCCGGGAGAGAAGACCGAGATCAGGAAATGCTTGTCCATCGGCGGGAAGTAGGTTTCGAAGAGCGCGGAGTGACCGGTCTGCGCCACCTCGGCATAGACTTCCAGGTAGGGGGGCTGCGTTGTCTCGTAAAGTTCGGTGGCGAGCTTGCCGACCGAGCGATCCCGGCCGATCCCGGTGATGCTCTCGAACCTGGGGTTGACATCGAGGATGCGGTAATCGGCGGGACTGCCGTCCGGGCCGTAGATGAGCTGATGCAGGCAGACCCCGTCGTTGGTGGACTCGAACAGGCTCCGGTAGCGCTGCTCGCTCTGCTTCAGGGCGTTCTGCCGGGCGCGTTCCTCGGTCTGGTCGCGGAAGACCAGCACCGTGCCGACCACCTGCCCCCCGGCTTCGCGCACCGGGGCGCCGCTGTCGGCGATCGGGCGCTCCACCCCATCCCGGGCGACCAGCACCGTATGGTTGGCCAGCCCCACCACCACGCCCTCGCGCACCACCCGGCGCACCGGATTTTCCACCGGCCGGCGGGTTTCCTCGTTGAAGATCGGGAACACCTCCTCCACCGGCTTCCCCCGGGCTTCTTCTCCGCTCCAGCCGGTGAGGGCCTCGGCCACCGGATTCAGCAGTTCCACCCGCCCGGCGGCATCGGTGGCCAGCACTCCATCGCCGATGCTCATCAGGGTGATCCGGTGGCGTTCCTCCACCTTTCGCGACTCCTGCTCGGCCTGCAACTGCGCCGACAGGTCGACAAACAGCTCCAGCAGCTTGTCGCGCCCGCCCAGGCTGATCCTCCGGGCAGTTATCAGCACCGGCAGCGGCCGCCCGTCCGGACGCACCAGTTCCCGCCGGGACCGTTCCAGCTTCTGGCCCAGGTCCAGGATCGGGCAGCGGCTTTGCTCCGTAGGGCAGTAGCAAAAATGACAGTCGCGGCCGGCCATCGCTCCGGGCTCGATCCCGAGCATCGCCGCGGCCTCGGGATTGAGATATTCGATCTCCCGGCTCTCGCAGTCGACAACCGCCACCCCGCCCGGCAGGCTCTCCAGCAGGGTGCGCTGCAACGCCTCCAGCTCCGCAGCTCCCACGGCGAGGGCCGGCGGCCGCTGTCCGGTGGGCATGGGAGCGTAATGCTCAGGCTCGTGGGAAGCAGGCTTTTTCCTGCGAGGCATGATTATCCTGCCGGCCGATCTGGGTGGATGGAGCCGCAGGCCGCCGGACCGGAAGCTTCCGTTGCCATCGCGTGCATCCAGCTATACTTCCCGTTCCCGCGGGGGGACCGCAGGGAGCCGGGAAACCGAAAACCCATGACCTGATCGAGAGACAGTAAACTTCGACCGACAACTGCAAACCTGAAACCTGTTGCCGGGGGGAATGGTTCTTGACTAACATTTACTACATTCAATCCGATTGTGCAATGGAATTTTCGTGGCCACCGAAACCCGTCACATCACGCGCGGGCGCGCTTCATCGCAGCTTTGCCCTTGCGTACACCAATCCGGTGTGCTAAAAGTTACATCACGCGCGGGAACGCTACATCGACATTTATTCCAAGGAGAGCGGCGCCATCGAATCCAGCCCAGCTCTGAAACCGTGATCAGCCGGAGCCAGGATGTTCCTCAAAACCGAAACCCGGTAGCGTACGTCAGGCCCAAAGGAGGAAAGTCATGTCATCCCACGAAAGCAACATTTCCAGACGCAAGTTTTTCTTCTACGGCAGCTTGCTCGCCGGAGCCATTCCGGCGGTCGGCTGTGGCGGCGGCGGCAGTGCGCCCTCGTTGACCCGCCTGGGGTACAAATCGCCCAACGAGAAGCTGAACATCGCCGCGATCGGCGCCGGGGGACGGGCGACAGGCAACATCCGGGGCTGCGAGTCGGAAAATATCGTCGCGCTGTGCGATGTGGATGACAACCAGGCCGCGAAAATGTTCGAGCAGTTCGCCCAGGCGACAAAGTACAAAGATTTCCGGAAGATGCTGGACAAAGAGGGCAAGAACCTCGATGCGGTGATTATCTCGACCCCGGACCACATGCACGCCACCGCCGCCATGTGGTGCATGGAACGCGGCCTGGGCGTCTATGTCGAGAAGCCCCTGACCAGGACCGTCTGGGAGGCCCGCCAGCTCACGCAGGCGGCCGCGAAGTACCAGGTCGCCACCCAGATGGGCAACCAGGGCTACTCGAACGAGGGGACGCGGCTGGCCGCCGAGGTGATCTGGTCCGGCGAGATCGGCAACGTGACCGAGGTGCACGCCTGGACCAACCGCCCGATCTGGCCCCAGGGGATGAGCACGATCCCATCCGCGGAACCGGTCCCATCCACCCTCGACTGGGACCTCTGGCTCGGGATGGCCCAGGAGCGGCCTTTCACTTCCGGCGGCGCCGCCGCGGGCGACAGCGGCTTCTACCTGCCGTTCAACTGGCGCGGCTTCTTCGACTTCGGCTGCGGGGCGCTGGGCGACATGGCCTGCCACATCCTGGGCGCGCCGAACATGGCGCTCAGGCTGGGCGCGCCCTCGAGTGTCGAGGTCATCAAGCAGGAGGGCAAGAACGACCTCACCTTCCCGAAGTCCTCGGTGATCCGTTTCGAGTTCCCCGCCCGCGGCGCGATGCCCCCGCTGAAACTCATCTGGTACGATGCCATGCAAGATGTGCCGATGCGGCCGGAAGGCCTGGCGGCGGATGAGATGCTGCTCGGGCCGGGACTGAGGGTCCGACCGGACTCGGATGACAGGGCCGCGCGCGGCAGGATCGCCCAGACAGTGGCGGACACGACCGCGGCCAAGGCTGCACCCGTGGAACCGGTGCGCCTTCCCGATCAGGCCAACGGCGCCATCTTCATCGGCGAGAAAGGGATCCTCACCACCGACAGCTACGCCGGCAATGTGCGCCTGCTGCCCTCGGAGCGGATGCTGGATTTCGAAAACCCGCCGCAGTTCCTGACCCGGTCGCCGGGTCATCACCGCGACTGGATCCGCGCCTGCAAGGGCGGCGAGCCGGCCTGCTCGAACTTCGGCATCGCCGGGCCATTCACCGAGTGGATCCTGCTCGGGAGCATCGCGCTGCGCTTCGAGGGCAAACTCGAGTGGGACTCGCAGCGCATGCGCTTCACCAACAACGAAGAGGCGAACAAGTACCTCAAGCCCGAATTCCGCAAAGGTTGGAAATTCAACGCGGTATGAGTGGCGCTCCCCGATGGGGAACCACTGCCGGTGCTCGGCGGTTTGCGGCTTGGCAATGAGCTGAGCCGGTCGCGGCGGATTTCACCACGGACCCGGGGAAATCCGCCGACAGTCTGCTCAAGGTTGCCGGCCTCGCACCCGTAAGACCGGCAAAAACACAACCCCCGGTGTCCCCCTTTGGCAAGGGGGATTGTTCCCGCTTCGGCCGGAGCTTTGAGCTAAGCGCTTGAGCGATAGCGGTATCGATCCCCTCTCGAGAAGGGTGGCCCGCCGCAGGCGGGCCGGGGTGTGTGCCTTTGCCGGCCGCACAGCATAGATCCCCGACCCAGAGTTCATCACACCCTCTAACCAGCGTCGTGGCTCCCGCCGGTGGCGGGAGCCGGGGGGTGTGGTCTTTTTCAGCGGCCACTGCCCAGACGCCAGGCTTCGCAGTGAATCACCCGCTCTAATCGTCACGCCTTTGCTGTCAAATCGGTACAATTTGCGTACAGAAAAGAGCTCCCGCCCCTTTCCAGGGGCGGGAGCTCTTTTTGAAATTAATCCGCTGCAATATCTGTCTAAGCCTAAGAGTAGTAAACAGGGCAAACACAAACAACTGTTTTTTCAACGACACTCACAGGGAGGAAAAATTTGAAGCAGATCGGGGTATTACCGTTGCTCCTGCTGATCCTGGCGGCGAGCGCAATCAGCTTGAACGCGGCGGCAACCTGGGACAAGAACACACTCGAAGCCAAGATCGACAGCCTGGTGCTGATCAGTAAAGAGGTCCCAACCGATGGCCCCGGCTGCGCCGTTGCCATCGTGCAGGATGGTGAGATAATCTTCAAGAAAGGCTATGGGCTGGCCAACCTGGAGCAGAAAACACCGATCGGCCCGCAGACAGTCTTCAGCATCGCATCGATGTCCAAGCAGTTCACCGCGGCCTGCATCCTGCTGCTGGCACAGGAAGGCAAGCTCTCCCTGGACGATGAAATCCACCAGTACATCCCGAAGCTGCCCGACTTCGGCCAGCCGGTGACCATCCGCCAGCTGATCCACCACACCAGCGGCATTTACTCCAGCGACATCCTGCTGCTGCTGGCCGGCCACAGGTTTGACGAAGCCATCGACAACGAGCGCATGCTGGAGATGATCTTCCGCTGCCATACACTCGACTTCAGCCCCGGAGCCGAGCACCAGTACAGCAATTCCGGCTACATCCTGCTGAGCGAAATCGTGCACCGGGTAAGCGGCAAGCCGCTGCCGCAATTCGCAGCGGAGCGCATCTTCCAGCCGCTGGGCATGCGCAGCACCCAGATCTGCGACGACCCCCGGCGTAAAATCGCCAACGAGGCCATCGGCTATGTGAGGGACGATTCCAGCAACTGGCAGAACTCCGGCGCACGCAAGTTCATCACCTTGGGCGAGACTAGCGTCTACTCCACCGTGGAAGACCTGGCCCGCTGGCAGCTCAACTTTCTTAAGCCAACCGTGGGCGGACCACGCTTCGCAGAGCAGATGATGGAGCGCGGCATCCTCAATAACGGAGATACCACTAACTACGCCTTCGGCCTGGAAGTGACACGGATCGGCGGCCAGCTGGCTGTGCAGCACGGCGGCTACCTGCCCGGCTTCCACTCCTATAAGATGTACCTTCCGGAGTATGGGTTCTCGGCTATCTGCCTGACCAACAACATAAGCTTATGGGGGATCGACAGGGAATTGGCGGAAATCGCCCTGGGCAATATTTTTGCCGACGAGGAAGACACAGCCGACAGCACGCAAACCGGAGCACCGGCCGTGGTGGACGTGCCCTCTCAACTCTGCCGGCTGTACGTGGGCAAGTATCAGATGAAAGACGGCTTCACCCTCGAGATCATCTACGAGGACGGGGTGCTTAAAGGCCAGGGCGGCGGTCAGCCGAAGCTCCCCCTGCTGGCTGAAAGCGACAGCCTGTTCCACTTAGAGCCGGCCCCGGAGGTTAAAATCCTCTTCCCCGCCACCAACGGCCGGCCGGCAGACCATTTTACCCTGCTACAGAACGGGGAGCAACGCTTTGAACGCCTTGCTGACCAGCCGCCCACCAGGGAGGAACTGGCCGAGTTCGCCGGAAATTACTACAGCGACGAGTTGGACGCCACCTACCGGTTAGAGCTCTCCGCCTCCGGCGATAAGTTCGTCATGTACTCGCCCATCTGCGATCCGTTCTTCAGAATAAACTTCGGCATAACCGGGCAGGACACCCTGGCCTACGCCGGCGGGGACGGCTGCATGTACGCGTCGATGCCGATCAAATTCCAGCGCAACGAGCAGGGGGCGGTGACCGGCTTCCGGATGAGCTATGCCGGCCGGTTACGCAACATACTGTTCATCAGGAGATAACCGCCAAATGCGCTGGGGGGAGAGAATAAACCTTTGAAATAAGGTTTTTCTCTCCCTCCAATCAACCTCAAAGGCGATTCCACGAGAAAATTGCATTCCATCTTGACTGAAAAAGAATGGTTCATCCGTACCTTTCGGGGAGGCGCAGGGGGAGCGAAAGCCCCGGATCGCTTGGCAATCCCTGAAGCCTGACGGCTGGTTACTTTTTGTGACCAAAAAGGTGTTACAAGAAGTCTCTTGAAGCGAAGGCCGCGAAGCTGAAGTAGCATTAAGGTATTCAATCATCTGCGGTGTGCCCGCGGAAGTAAATCGCTCGTTTCGAGGTCGCCGCGTTCGCGCCCGCATGATCCCGGGGCGCTGCAACGCATGGCCTGCCGGGCTTTCTTGCTTCGTAGCAGTAGCCACGATGGAAATAGGGAAAAACTGCTTCGCTCTCTCTTGCCTCCAGCCGCGGCCCGCAAGACCACTCCACCCCCCGGCATGTAATCCTTCTTCAAGGCAGGTTCCATGCTTTATTGCATGGGGTTGGCCCGTAGGGGCGGGGCATGCCCCGCCCCTACAAGCAATTACGGGTTTTCTCCTGTTGGCCGGCTCAGGCAGAATCATCGGGATCGGTAGTAGGGGCGACCGGCGGTCGCCCCATTCTGCGGCTGCCCCTGAATTCCCGGATGAGCAAACAAAAAGGGCTTGGGATTTCTCCCAAGCCCTTGGTATTTAATGGCGGGGCCGACGAGACTTGAACTCGCGACCTCCGGCTTGACAGGCCGGCGTTCTAACCAACTGAACTACGACCCCGCAGCTTAGGCTGTCCAGTTCGCTACAAATCTAATATTTTTACCGGTGAATGTCAACAGAAGTTATTGCCGAAACAGTGCTAACATACGGGATATCATGGCAGTTCCGTATATCCCATCAGAAACAGGTCGATATTTCTCGCGGCCTGGCGTCCCTGGTATGATCGCCCGCACAACCAGTGAGGCGCCCATCACCATGTCGCCCGAGCTGAAAATTCCCGGATGGCTGGTCATCAGGTCCGCGTTCAACTGCACGTTGCCGCTGCCGTCGGTCTCCAGGCCGAGCTCGTCGACCATCCCGCCCTGCACCGGATGAACAAATCCCATAGCCAGCAGCACAAGATCGGCTTCCAGGATGAATTCCGATCCCTCGACTCCACCGGACGGAATCCCGTGCTGCGGTCCAGAGGACCGAAACCCAGCCGACCTGAGCCGCCCTGACCCGCGTCCACCCGGCCATCCTCGCCCTCGAAAGACTTGGTCGTCACCGACCAGATCCTCGCGGCAACCCTCCGCGTGTGAGCTGCTGGCGCGGAGGAATTAGGCCAGAGCGGCCAGGGAGTGCTCCGGAGTTCGACTTTTCCGGAGGCTTGGGCAAAATCTCTAACTGGGTCACTGAACGGGCGCCCTGGCGATTGGAGGTGCCGACACAGTCGGCGCCGGTATCTCCACCGCCGATCACGAGGACCCTTTTCCCGGTGGCCAGATAATTCCGTTTCTTCTGGAATTGGGTCGCCGGCGATCCGCCGATTGGACTGTTCCAGGAATTCCATCGCAAAATGGATCCCGCCCAGCTCCCGCCCGGGACTTTCAGGTCACGCGGATGCATCGCCCCCGCGGCCAGACACATCGCATCATACTGACGGGCAAGATACGAGGCGGCGATGTCCCGGCCAATCCGGACCCGGTTGCGGAACTCTATTCCCTCGGCCTCGAGCAGGCGCAGGCGACGGTCCAGGATGCGCTTGTCCAGCTTGAAATCAGGGATGCCATAGCGCAGAAGTCCTCCCGGGCGGTCGTTCTGTTCGTACACCACCACCGTATGCCCGGCCCGGTTAAGCTGCTGAGCCGCGGCCAGGCCGGCCGGGCCGCTTCCCACCACCGCCACACGTTTGCCGGTGCGGACAGTCGGCGGCTGAGGCTTGACCCAGCCCTGCTCGAACCCTTTTTCTATTATCTGCAGCTCAATCTGCTTGATCGTCACGGCATCGTCGTGGATTGCCACCACACAGGCCGGCTCGCAGGGAGCAGGACAGATTTTTCCGGTGAATTCCGGGAAATTGTTGGTGCTGTGGAGCACTTCCAGAGCTTCCCGCCACCTGTCCTGGTAGACCAGATCGTTGAACTCCGGAATCAGGTTCTTTACGGGGCAACCCGCGCCATGGCAGAATGGTATGCCGCAATCCATGCAGCGAGCCGCCTGGAGGCGTAGTTCCTGTTCGCTCAGAAGAGGGTATATCTCCTCGTAATCTTTGAGTCTCTCGGCCACGGGCCGGGACTTGGGATCGATCCTTCTATAATCCATAAATCCGGTCGGTTTACCCATTCCATACCTCCACACGCTTCGTCTCGGCATCTTCCTTGATCATGCGGCCCAGGGCGCGACGGTACTCCATCGGCATTACCTTGACGAACTGGTGGATCTTATCCGGCCAGTCATCCAGGATGCTCCGTCCGAGGTTGCTGCCGGTGAACCGCACGTGCTGCTCGATCATCCGGTGCAGCAGGGCCTTATCCTCCTCCTCGCTCACTGACTCCAGGTCCACCATGTCCAGGTTGCAGCGCTGATCGAACAGGCGCTGCTCATCGAACACGAAGGCCAGCCCGCCGCTCATTCCCGCCGCAAAATTGAGGCCGGTGGTACCGAGCACCACTACTACACCGCCGGTCATGTATTCACAGCCATGGTCGCCCACACCCTCAACCACCGCATAGGCGCCGCTGTTACGGATGGCGAACCGTTCACCGGCCCGCCCGCGGAAATATGCCTGGCCGGCGATAGCCCCGTACAGCACAACATTGCCCACAATGATATTTTCATCCGCCTGGAATGTCGAACCCTCAGGCGGGTGGATCACAATCTTCCCACCGCTCAGGCCCTTGCCCACGTAATCGTTGGCATCTCCCGCCAGGTGCAGAGTAACACCCTGCGGCCAGGAAAGCGCCGAAACTCTGTCCGGCCGAACCCTCCAGCTCCACCCGGAGCGTGTCCGGCGCCAAACCGATCGAGCCGAACGCTTCGCAATTTCGCTGCTGAGCAGCGTGCCCACGGTGCGGTTCACATTGCGGATACGTCTGCGGATCACCACCTTTTCCCGCGCCTCGAGCGCAGGCAGGGCCTCGGCGGATAAGCTCGTGATCGAGGGCGCCCTCCAGGATATCCGGCTGCTTCATCGTGCAACGGAGCGACCCGCCCTCGGGCGGCTCCGGTTTGATCATCAGGCGGTCAAGGTCCATCCCGAGGCCTTCCAGTGCTTCAGGGCCTGGGCCATGTCCAGCATGTCCGCCCGTCCGACCATCTCATCGAATGTCCGGAAACCCAGCGCGGCCATGTATTCGCGGACTTCCTGGGCGACGAAGCGGAAGAAGTTCTCCAGGTATTCCGGCTTGCCGTTGAATTTCTCACGAAGGCGCTTGTCCTGGGTGGCGATACCCATGGGACAGGTATTAAGATGGCACTTGCGCATCATCACGCATCCGAGCACGATCAGGCAACTGGTGGCGAAACCGAATTCCTCGGCCCCCAGCAGAGCCGCCACCACAACATCCCGGCCGCTCTTGATCTGGCCGTCGGTCTGGACCCGGACCCGGCTTCTCAGATTGTTCAACACCAGCACCTGCTGGGTCTCGGCCAGGCCGATCTCCCAGGGGATACCGGCATGTTTTATCGAGCTGATCGGCAGGCCCCGGTGCCGCCGGAGTCTCCGGCGATCACCACCACATCGGCCCGGGCTTTGGCTACGCCCGCGGCGACCGTGCCCACTCCCACCTCTGAGACCAGCTTGACCGAAACGCGGGCCGCGGGGTTGGCGTTTTTCAGGTCGTAAATAAGTTGCGCCAGGTCCTCGATAGAGTAGATATCGTGATGCGGCGGAGGTGAAATAAGGGTCACTCCGGGCACGTGTGACGGACCCGGGCGATATTCGCGTCGACCTTGAATCCCGGGAACTGGCCGCCCTCCCCCGGTTTGGAGCCCTGGGATATCTTGATCTGCATGTCCCTGGCGTTGACCAGGTAGTAGCCGGTAACCCCGAACCGTCCGGAGGCCACCTGCTTGATCGCGCTGCTGCGGATTGTCGCCGTTGGGTAGGGCGTTTGAACCGCACTTCGTCCTCTCCGCCCTCGCCGCTGTTACTCATGCCGCCGATACGGTTCATCGCGATAGCGATCGTCTCATGGGCCTCGCGGCTGATCGAGCCGTAGCTCATGGCTCCGGAGACAAAGCGCCTCATGATACTTGGGCCGGTTCGACCTCATCGAGGGAACGGCGGTGGCCGGATTTGAAATCGGAACAGGCTGCGCAGGTTTTGCAGCTCCGTCCGCGGCCGTCGGCCAGGTTGGAGAAGGTCTTGTACATTTCGTAATCGTCGTTCCGCGGGTAGCCTGCTGCAAATGGAAGATGGTCTCCGGGTTCCACATATGATGCTCGCCCTCGAGCCCGGAAGTGGTACTCTCCCGAGCGCGTGTGCATCAACGGGGCGGTATAGCGACGGTGGGGAAAGCGGCCTGGTGGTGTATCAGGACCTCCTGCATCGATCTCCTCCAGCTCCACGCCGCCGATCCGGGAGGCGGTGCCGGGGAAGAAACGCCCGATCACATCCGCATGCAGCCCGATCGCCTCGAAAATCTGGGCGCCGCGGTAACTGCGCACCGTGGAGATGCCCATCTTGGAAAAAATCTTGAGCAGGCCTTTTTCGAGCGCTTTGATATAATTCTGGATCGCATCCTGGACCGTCAGGCCGGCTTTGAGCTGGCCGAGATCGCCATTTCGGCGACCGTCTCGAACGCCAGGTAGCGGGATGATCGCGCTGGCGCCGAAACCAGCAGCAGGGCAAAATGGGTCACTTCGCGGGCCTCGCCGGTCTCGATCACCAGGCCGATCCGGGTGCGCAGACCCACGCGGATCAGGTGGTGGTGCACCGCCGACAGGGCGAGCAGGCTGGGGATCGCCGCCTCTTTCGGGACTGATCCCGCGGTCGCTGAGCACGATCAGGGCATAGCCTTCGTGCACCGCGTTCTCGGCCTCCGGTGAAGCAGCGCTCAAGGGCTGCCCGCAGTCCCTCCGGCCCCTGCGGCCGCCGGGAACAGGACCGGGATGGTGCTGGCGCGGAAATCATCATCCTGCGAGCCGCTCAGCTTGGCCAGGTCATCATTGGTCAGGATCGGCCGGCTGAGCTTGAGCAGGCGGGCATTGCGCGGGGTTTCCTCCAGCAGGTTCGCTTCCTTGCCGATATAGCTCATCAGCGACATGACAAGCTGCTCGCGGATCGGATCGATCGCCGGGTTGGTGACCTGGGCGAACAACTGTTTGAAATAGCTGAACAGCAGCTTGGGCTGCTCGCTCAGTACCGCCAAGGGGGTATCGTTGCCCATGGAGCCGACAGGCTCGCCCGAGCCGTTCTCGCCATCGGCCCCAGGACCACTCGCAGGTCCTCCTCGTTGTAGCCGAAAGCGATCTGGCGCTGGTAGGAGGTCTCATGCTCGGGGCGCACCGGCATCGCGCAGTCGAACAGCCCGCGCAGCTCGATCCGGTTCTCCGGCCACCCAGCGGCGATAAGGCTGGAGGCGGCTGATCACGGCCTTGAGCTCCGGGTCGTGGATCACCCGCCTACGGACCGTGTCGACCAGGATCATCTGGCCGGGCCCGACCCGGCCTTTTTCCTGATCCGCTCCGGAGGGAACTCCAGCACCCCGACCTCGCTGGCCAGCACGAACAGGTCGTCCTTGGTCTCGACATAGCGGGCGGGCCGCAGCCCGTTGCGGTCCAGGCAGCAGCCGATAACCCGGCCATCGGTGAACGAGATCGCCGCCGGGCCATCCCAGGGCTCCATCAGGATGCTGTGGTACTCATAGAAGCCGCGCTTGTCCTCGCTCATCTGGTACTTGACCCCCCAGGCCTCGGGGATCAGCATCATCAGCGCGTGGGGCAGCGAGCGGCCGCAGTGGCTGAGCATCTCGGCCATGTTGTCCAGGGCCATCGAGTCGCTGCCCCCGGGCTCGATGATCGGGCGCAGGCGGCCCAGGTCCTCGCCGAAAGCGGCGCTCTCAGGATCGTGGCCTCGCGGGCGCGGGTCCAGTTGACGTTGCCGCGCAGGGTATTGATCTCGCCGTTGTGGGCCAGGTGCGGAAGGGCTGGGCCAGCTCCCAGGAGGGGAAGGTGTTGGTGCTGTAGCGCTGGTGGACCAGGGCCAGGGCACTGGTCAGCTCCGGATCGACCAGGTCGCGGTAAAAGAGCGGCACCTGGTGGGCCAGCATCAGGCCCTTGTAGACGATGGTCCGGCCGGAGAGGCTGGGCAGGTGAAAAGTCCCCTCCCCCAGCTTACCGCTTTCGCGGACCAGGTTCTGGGCCAGCTTGCGGGCCAGCAGCAGCCGGCGCTCGAATACGGTCTGGTCGCCGGTGGTGTCGCCGACCAGGAGCTGGCGGATCACCGGCCGGCTCGCGCGGGCCGCGCGGCCGAGGCAGTCGGGGTCGACCGGCACCTCCCGCCAGCCCAGCACGTTCAGCCCGGCCTCGCTCACCGCCTGCTCCAGCGCCAGCTCGCAGAACGCCGCGCGGCTTGCTGCCGGGGCAGGAACACCATCCCGACCCCATAGCCGCCGGCCGGCGGCAACTCGATCCCGAGCGCGGCCGCCTCCCGGCGGAAGAACCCATCGCCGAGCTGAAGCATGATCCCCGCCCCATCGCCGGTTTCGGGGTCATCGGCCACCGCGCCGCGATGGGTCAGGTTGACCAGCACCTCGATCCCCCGGGTGATGATCTCATGACTCGGCTGGCCGCCGATATCGGCGACAAACCCCACGCCGCAGTTAGTCGTGCTCGAATTCCGGTTGGTAGAGACTTTCCGCTGGCAGCCGCTGTTTTCCGCTCATAGATGTCGATCCCGGGAAGCTGCTGGGGGTATGGTGCGACAGGTGTCGCCGGTGGCGGATCCCCAGGCGGGGCTGGCCCCGCGCCGTGGTCCGCCGGGCGGGCCCTGGTCGCTTTCGGCAGGAACAACAAAGCCTTGTAAGATAACCATGTTATCCGCTTTAGGCAAGTTTTGCCGACAGCAGGAACGCCTGCGGCGGCGGGACATGCCGCGCGGTGCAAGGTATACGCCGCTATCAGGAGGATGTTTCATGAATTGCGGGGGGCGAGGGCAAAAAACAAGGTTCACCCGGGAATTTCAGGGTGAGAGCTTCTGCCGGCCGGGGAGCCGGGACTAGACCCTTCCTGGGCTTCGGGACAAAAATTCCCGGCGGTGCAGCTATCTCTTTGGTTATCATTATTTTTCTTCTTCTGTGACCAGAAGAAGCAAGAGTCTGTGCGGCGCAAAACTCGCCCACCACTGATGGTCTTCTGCATGTAGCTTGTATTCGCGCGATCTTTACGCTGCCCTGCTGCGTGGGCAGCGCTGACGCGCATCTGCCAGTGAGTTCTTGCCTCTCCGAATGCCGCTCATGGGATTGCCGGTGCTGTAACCGCTGCCATGGCGTAGCTCATACAGTTGCTGCCGCGGAGGCGGCTGGCGCCGCCTGGGGGGTGAAAGGCTAATGCAAGACAGGGACGTTACTTGGTGTGGGGATGGGCGGTTTTTGGGCCGCGGCTGGAGGCAAAAGGCAGCGGCGGGTGATCGCGCAATTTCCATCGCGGCATCGAGGAAGCCGCTTGAGGTCGGCAGGCCATTGCGTTGCAGCGCCAGGGATGGCGCGAAACGCGGCGACCTCGGAACGAGCGTCTGACTTCCTCGGGCACACCGTAATTTATTGAATACCTTAATGTTGCTTCAGCTTCGCGGCCTTGGCCCTTAAAGACTCTTGCTACTTCTGGTCACAGAAGTAGAAAAATCCGAAGGATTTACGGGATATAGAACAAGCTGAAGATTTCCCTCCAGCCCTTTTTGGTCACAAAAAGTAACCAGCCGTCAGGCTTCAGGGATTGCCAAGCGATCCGTGGCTTCCGCCCCCGCTGCGCCTTCCCGGAATTCCCGGATGAACCAAAAACAAGCCCGCCCGCGCCGCTCCAGCCAAGGGGCAGCACGGGCGGGCCAAGTGCCCGAGCCTGACTGGCGGGGCTCAGCCGGCCAGCAGTCGCAGCAGGGCCAGCAGGTCGAAGATGTTGGTCACCCCGTTGACATCCACGTCCGAGGCGCCGGAGGCCGGCTTGCTGCCACCCAGCACCCGCAGCAGCTCCAGCAGGTCGAAGATATTGATTATCCCGGTGCCGTCCACATCCCCCGGCTGGGCGAACTTGATCCAGCCGTTCTGAAGAACGACCGCCACCGACTGCACCTGATCGTTGACAATGGTGGCCGCGGCGGCATTGGTCAGGGACACCTGCACCGAATCGCCGGCGGCATCCTCGGCCACCGCGAACAGCAGCACCACCAGCTGGCGGTTCTGCCCGGCGGGGATCGGGTTGCCCGCGCCGGAGGTGAAGGTCGTATCGATCATCGACAGGGTCAGCGACCCGGCGGCATTGGCGGTCACCAGGTCGGTGCTGTCCCGGCCGACAATAATCAGGCCCGCGATCCCCGAGCCGGCATCGACTCTGGTCAGTTGGAGCGCGTTGCGGTCGAACTGCACATCGAAATTGGTCCCGTAGAGCGCGATCGGGGTGGTCACCTGCACCGGCAGGCTGGCGGAGCCGCCCGGCGCGCCGAAAGAGGTCACCGCCTGCAGCACGGCGATGGTGTCTCCGGTCGTCTGGCTGATCGTCACTGTCCCGTTCAGGGCGGATACCAGCGCATTCACCCGGCCGGAAGCTGATGCCGCCTGCGTGACCGCCTCCGCATCGGGCCGGCCCGAAGCCGACCCCACGTTGACATCGCTCTGGCCAAAGGCCAGGCCGGTTCCCGCCAGCACCACCGCCAGCAGGGACAGCACAGACTTCTTCAGGTTCATGGTCCACGCTCCGGGGGAAAAAATTAAAAACGCTCGGATGGTTGTCATTCAGAGTAAGGGTCGAACCTGAATCAAGGTACATTACAATATTGACTGAGACAAGCTTTTTCAAGCGCTGAATTAGCATGCCATTGAAGAAACAATCTTCAAACGGCAGGATCAGGCGACACCGGGGAGCCGCCCTCGCGCATGGAACGCTCGGCGGCGCAGACCACTCGCACCACCTCCAGTCCCTCCTCGCCGGCGGTCCGGGGACGGCGCCCCTCGGTCACGCATTCCAGGAAATGGCCGCACTCGACCAGCAGGGGCTCGACCCGCGGCACCCGCGGCACCCGGATGTCCCCATTGCGGAGGGAGAGAAACTCCTCGTAGCTCTGGAAGTCCACCCGGTAGTCGGCGCCCTTGTCGTAGATGCGCAGCTTCTCCGCGGCTTCCATGTCATCGAACACCGCCATCTTGCGGCTGCCGACCACGGTCACCTGGCGCTTCTTGGAGGGGTCGATCCAGCTGAGCTGGATGTTGGCCATCACCCCGTCCGGAAAACGCAGGTTGAGGAAGACCACATCCTCGACCCCCGGCCGCAGGAACGAGGCGCCTCGGGCCACGACATCCAGCGGCGGGCGTCCCACCAGCTCCAGCACCAGCGACAGATCGTGCGGGGCCAGGGCCCAGAGGGCGTTTTCCCCCGGATCGAACCGCCCGAGGTTGGCGCGCACGGTGTAGATGTAGCGCACCTCGCCCAGCTCGCCGCCGCGCAACTGCTCGGCCAGCAACTCCACCGCCGGGTGATAGAGCATCAGGTGCCCGGACATCAGCACCAGGCCGGAAGCCCCGGCCAGACGGACCAGTTCCTCCGCCTGGGCGACCGTGCGGGCCAGGGGCTTGTCCACCAGCACATGCTTGCCGGCCGCCAGCGCGGCCCGGGCCAGCGCGAAGTGCTCCCAGCTTTCCCCGGCCACCGCCACCGCCTCCAGCCGCCGGTCCTCCAGCAACTGGTCCAGCCCCTCGGCCACCAGCATTCCGGGATAGCTCTCCCCCACCAGGCGGCGCACCAGCGGGTCCCGATCGCAGAAACCGAGCAGCTCCGCCCCGGGCAGGGCGTGAAACACCCGCAGCAGGTTGCGGCCCATCACTCCCGCCCCGGCCACCGCCACTTTCAGCATGGATTGACCCCTTTCGCACCCAGGGTGGCAGCAAGGATCGATCGGGATGGGTTCACCAGGGCCGCACCTCGAGCCGGCCCTGGACCAGCGCGGCCAGGCAGCGCTCGATCCGGGCGCCGGCTTCCAGCCGCACCCCCTCTCCCACCAGCGACTCCCGCACCCGGACATCCCGCTCCAGCGCCGCGCCGCGCAGCACCAGCGAGCAAGCCAGCGAGCATCCCGCCTCCACCCGGCAGTCCTCTTCCAGCTCCAGCGGCGCCTCCAGCGCGGCGGTCGGGTCGATCCGGCAGCCCGGGCCCAGCCGGATCCCGGCCGGTGTCTCCGCCAGCAGCAGCTTTCGGGAAACCTCCAGGAACCGCCCCGGCGTGCCCAGGTCGGCCCAGTCGAACGCGGCGCGGAACCCGTAGACCGGGGCCCCGCGCCGGATCAGCGCCGGATAGATGTCGCGATTGATGTCGGAGAAGCCCGGGCCGACCTCGGCCAGGAATTCCGGTTCCAGGATGTGGACCCCGGGGAAATGCAGCTCGCGCGAACCCTCCGGCGACAGCGCTCCTTCCGGCCGCCCGGCCACCGCCAGCAGCCGTCCCTCCCGGTCCACCCGCACTCCGCGGTAGCCGCCGGGGGGCATCTCCATCAGCACCATGGTCGCCAGCGCCCCGCGCCGGCGGTGGAACTCGAGGGCCGCCGCCAATGGCAGGCCGCCGTAGTGGCAGTCGCCATTGACCAGCAGGAACGCGCCCCCGGCCAGGAAGCCACGCAGCAGGTCCAGAGCCCCGCCGGTGCCGAGGATCTCCGGCTCGAGGGAGTATTCCGCCGCCTCGCCCCAACGCTCCAGGGCGGAGCGTACGCTGTGCGGGGCGTGGTGCAGGTTGACCGCGAAACTCCCGACCCCGCCTGCGCGCAAGGAACGCAGCACCCGGACCAGCACCGGGACCCCGGCCAATGGCAGGGTCACCTTGGAGCGGTCGGTGGTCAGCGGGAGCAGGCGGGTGCCATAACCGGCTGCCAGCACCAGGGCTTTGAGCATCGATGGCACCGGGTTGGAGGATCATCAGCCTTGGCCGGCGGGAGCGCCGGGTTCCGGCCCCTCCGCCGCGCCGCGCAGCCGGCCGAGCTCCTCCCG
The DNA here is from genome assembly GCA_963752515.1 of Candidatus Glassiibacteriota bacterium. Lineage (GTDB taxonomy): Bacteria > Gemmatimonadota > Glassbacteria > GWA2-58-10 > GWA2-58-10 > CAVVYO01. The sequence continues at coordinate 305,686 of CAVVYO010000004.1, forward strand.
CGCCGCTTCCAGCTGATGGGTCACCTCGTCCAGGCTTCCCGAGAGCTCCCGCACCTGCTGCCGCATGCTGTCCAGCTCCACCAGCGAGTTGCAGTAGGACTCGCTGGTGCGGTCCAGCTTGGAGGAGATGGAGTCGACAATCATGAACAGCTCCAGCGGGGACTTGCGGGCCATGCGGATCATGTCCCGCTTGCCGAACAGCATCATCTCCCCGTCGCTCAGGGCGATCACGGTCGCGCTGCGGCGGCTGTCCTCGAACAGGGCGCTCTCGCCGACAATGTCGTTCTCGGAGAGCTCGCCCAGCACCACCTTGCGCCTGTTCACCACCCGCGAGACCTGCAGCCGGCCCTTGCGGACGATGAAGCCGCACTGGCCGCGGTCGCCCTCGCGCAGGATGGTCTGCCCGGCCCGGAATTTCTTGATGAGGAAGTGGATGTCCACCGCGTGCTCGCGGGCCTGCTCCAGCTCATCCAGGGTCAGGCTGAAATCGAAGCTCTGCTCGTCCACCCCCCGGGTCTTTTCCAGCAGCTCGACCTTCTCGTTGGTGTGCCGCAAGCGGTCGGCCAGGCGAACCAGCAGGTTGCGAACCCCGGGGGAGAGCCGGCCCAGGTAGTGATCGAAGTCCTCCCGGCTCATGATCGCCACCCGGGTCTCCTCGATGGCGCGCACGGTCGCGCTGCGGCGGTCCGAGTCGGGGTTGAGCAGGCTCATCTCTCCGAAGAACTCATTGGGCCCGAGCACAGTGATCGACACATCGCGCCGACCCTGGCGCTTGAGCACCTCGACCATCCCTTCCAGGATCACGTAGAAGGTGTTGCCCGGCTGGCCTTCCTTGATGATCACGCTGCCCTTGCTGAAGGTCTTCTCGATGGACATCGGCGCCGCCCGGATCGGTGGTTCATCGCAGAGATGGAACCCGGAATGTCAATATATTAAGTGCTGGATTCCGGCAGGGCAAGGATATCTTCCGGCCGCACCACCACTGCGCGGATGGCCTCGGACCGGCGGGTGATTTGACACCAGCTCCGGAGCGGCCTAAATTAAGACAGGTCGGCAGGACAGGCCTCCACCGGTCAACCATGGCGGGCAGCGATGGGCAGCGTGCCTAGGCTTCCTCAAGAAGCTCTATGACAAGATGATGAAGGATGACATCCTGTTCCTGAGCTCGGGGCTGGCCTTCACCTTCCTGCTCTACACCATCCCGCTGATCCTGCTGATTTTCGCCCTGGCCGGGTTCACCCTGACCAACTCCGAGCAGCTCTGGCAGAACACCGTACTCTACCTGCAGAGCCTGATCCCGGTCTCCAGCGAGCGGATCACCAGCAATGCCCGGGCGATCATCGATGACCGCCAGTGGCTGGGAGCGATCGGCCTGGCGGCATTGGCGCTGTTCTCCTCGCGGCTGTTCGCCTCGCTGCGGACTGCGCTGGACACGGTGTTCGAGGCGCCGCACGAGCGGCATCCGCTGCGCGCCAAGCTGTTCGACCTGACCGTGATGCTGAGCCTGGTGCTGCTGGTGGTGACAGTGAACCTGGCCTTCTCCCTGCTGCCGGCGCTGCTCAGCCACCGGTTCGGGGACCGGCTGGGGCTGGGCTTTCTGCGCAGTTTCATCGAGGCCCGCCGGGTGCTCGAGGCCGGGACCTTCCTGGTCACCGCCGGGCTGATCTTCATCACCTACAAGTTCTTCCCGGCCAAGCGCCCCCGCACCGCCACCTGTCTGGTCGCGACCGCGATCGCCGCGGTGCTGATCGAGCTGACCAAGATCGGCTACCGCTACTACCTGAGCGCCTATCCCAGCTTCAACAAGGTCTACGGCACCCTCGGCGCGTTCGTGATCCTGGTTTTCTGGTTCTACATCAGCTCCTTTGTCTACATCCTGGCGGCCGAGGCGGCGTTCGTGGCCCTGCGCCACCCGCTCCGGGGGGCTGCGGAACAGCCGCCGGAGTGATGCTGTTGCAGCGAGGACAGCTTACCTCCGCCCTGGCATTACACCCCCCCGGCGGCTGACGCCGCCACCCCCCTCCAGGGGGGAGTAACAACACTACGCCCAATCGGTTGCGGCAACTCGACAGGTGCAGCCGGCACAGTCCCCCCTGGAGGGGGTGGCCCCGCTGCAAGCGGGGCCGGGGGTGTCAGCTTTTCCGGCCGCCTCAGCCGGCCCGAAGCTGGCCGCAGGGGCGTCCGGCCGGACGCCCCTACCCTCGATCCCGTTGATTTTGAATAACTTCAGGTTGCAGCAGCCAGCCCGAAATCCATCGTAGGGGCGCGGCATGCCGCGCCCGTGGGAGACCAGCGGGCCGGCCCCTACGACTACTGCGGCGCAAGCCTCGGGATGGCGCACCACTCCCGACCGAATTTGTTGGAACAGATGCCGGCATGCCGCGCCCTACGGCCGATTCCTATCAATCTGCGGCCCGACATCCATCCAGTAACTATCGAAAAAGTTTTGGAAAGTGGGAAGGGGTCCGGGGGGAGGGCGGAAAACTTTTTTCAAAAAGTTTCCTCCCTCCCCCCGGAACAGCCGGCCCTTGCTGTCAAACTGGTATCAAGGGTCGCCCGGCCGGCGGCCGCCCGCTCCAGCTCTTCCAGCTCATCGCAGACCAGCGTGCACACCCCGAACTCCTCCTGCACCCGGCCGCCCACCACGAATGGCCCGGCGCCGAGGGCGGTCGCGCCGCAACGGCGATAGCAGTCCGGGAACAGCACCGCCTCGAACGTGCCGTGGAGGTCGTCCAGCGACAGGAACAGCATCGCCCCGTGGCGGGTCATGATCCGTTTGCGGGCAATCGGGCGGCCCGCCAGGCGCACCCTGCGGCCGGCGTGCGCGGCCAGCGCGGTGGAGTCGACCAGCGCGCCGACCAGGCGCAGCTCCTCCTCGTGCAGGGCCAGCGGGTGCGCGCTCACCGTGAACCCGAACAGCTCGCGCTCCAGCTGCAGCCGGGTGCGGCGGCTGTACTCGGGCAGGCGGGGGATCACCCGGCGTTCCTCGTCCAGCCCGGAGTCGGAACCGAACAGGCTGCGGTTGGCCCCCTGGCCGGGGGGTTCCTTGCGCCGGCCGCGATGGAACAGGTACTCCAGCCGCCAGAGCAGCTCGGGCCGGGTCAGCTCGAAACCGTCGAAGGCGCCGCCGCGGAGCAGGCTCCAGCTCGATGAAACCGGCCCGACCCGGGAGGAAAAGTCGGCCAGGGAGGTGAAGGGGCCGCCCGCGCGCCGCGCGGCCAGCAGGCTTTCCAGGGTATGGCGGCTCAGCCCCGAAACCGCCATCAGCCCCATGCGGATCTCGCGCCCCCGGCCGGTGGTCGCGCTCGCTGCGGTTCACGTCGGGCAGCAGGATGCCAGGCCCATGCGGCGCGCCTCCGAGACGTAGGCCGCGGTGCCGTAGAACCCGCCTGGTTGGAGATCACCGCGGCCATGAACTCCGCCGGGTGGTGCGCCTTGAGGTAGGCGACCTGGAGCGAGAGCAGGGCGTAGGAGGCGCTGTGCGCCTTGCAGAAGGCGTAGCCGGCGAAGCTCTCGATCTGCCGCCAGGTCTCCGCGCCACCGCGGCTCGACGCCGCGCTGCGCGGCAGCCGCGATGAAGCGTCGCGCAGCCGGGCCATCGCCTCGGGCGAGCGCAGCTTGCCGCTCATCGAGCGGCGCAGCAGGTCGGCCTGGCCGAGGCTCATGCCGGCGAGCGCGTGCGCGACCCGCATCACGTCCTCCTGGTAGATCATCACGCCGTGCGTCTCGCGCAGCACCTCCTCGAGCTTCGGGTGCAGGATATTCCGACCGGCCGCGGCTCCGGGCGAGGTGGTGCCGCCGGATGTACTCCTGCATCATCCCGCTCTCGGCGACGCCGGGGCGGATCACCGAGCTGGCGGCGGTCAGCTCCTCGAAGGTCTCGGTCCGCAGCTTGCGCAGCAGCGAGCGCATCGCCGGGCGACTCGATGTAGAAGCAGCCCATGGTGCGGCCCTCGCGCACGAGGCGGCGCGTCGCGGGGTCGTCGAGGAGACGTCGCGCTCGTCCACCGGCGGCGCCGCTCCCCGTGGGCGCTCGACGGCCGCGACGGCGTCCTGGAGCACGCCGAGCGAGCGCTGCGAGAGCAGGTCGATCTTCACGAGGCCGAGCTGCTCCACCGGCCCCATGTCGTACTGCGTCACGACGAGCCCCTTGGCGGCGCGCTCGAGCGGCAGGAAGTTCGTGAGCGGCTCGGGCGCGATCACGATCCCGCCGGCGTGCACCGAGAGGTGGCGCGGCAGCCCCTCGATGCGCTGCGCCGAGGCGCAGCAGGCGCTGCTCCAGGGCTCGTCGTCCGGCGGCAGCGAGCGGCACTCGGGCACCGTCGCGGCGAGGTTCGTCAGATCGTGCGCCGCCCCAGTGCGGGATGCGCCTGGTCAGCCGCGTCAGCTCGGCGTCGGGGAGGCCGTGCGCCTTGCCGGCCTCGCGCACCGCCGCGCGCGGCCCGAAGGTGACGTGCGTCGAGATCATCGCGACGCGCTCGGCGCCGAAGCGCTCGTAGACCCACGCCAGCAGCCGGTCGCGGTCCTTCCACGAGAAGTCCAGGTCGATGTCCGGCGGCGAGGAGCGCTCGGGGTTCAGGAAGCGCTCGAAGAAGAGGCCGTGCGCGAGCGGGTCGACGTGCGTCAGCCCGAGGCAGTGCGAGACGAGGCTGTTGGCCGCCGAGCCGCGCCCGATCGTCCGCAGGCCCGCGCGCGCCGGCGCCGGCGATCTCGTCCACGACGAGGAAGTACGGGGAGAAGCCCTGGCGGTCGATCACCTCCAGCTCGGCGCGCAGCCGGTCCAGCACCGAGGGGCCCAGCCGGGGATAGCGGCGGCAGGCCCCGGCGAACGCCTCCTTGAGCAGGCGGGAGACGGCCTCCTCGCCCTCCGGCAGGGGAAACCGCGGGAAGATGGGGCGACCGTCGGGCAGCTCCACCCGGCAGCGCTCGGCGATGCGCAGGGTGTTGGCCAGGGCTTCCGGGCAGTCGGCGAAACGGCGGGCCAGCTCGCCGGGCGGGGCCAGCCAGCAGTCCGGGCCCGCGCAGTCCTCCTCGCGCAAGGACCCCACCGTGCGCCCCCGGTCGATCGCCCGCAGCAGGCGGTGGACCCGGTGCCCCGCGGGGTCGATGAAGTGGACATTGGCGGTGGCCACCGGCGGCACTCCCAGCTCCCGGGCCAGAGCCATCAGTCGCCCGAGGCGCGCCTCCTCGCCCGGGCGGCCCTCGCGGCAGAGCTCGGCGTAGAGCGTTCCGGCCGGCAAGGCTGCCGCCAGCCGCCGCAGCAGGACCTGATCCGCGGTGAGCACGATCAGGCCGCCGCCGCAGCGTCCGCCCTCCTCCTCCAGCGCCCCGGCCAGCGCGAAATCCTCCCGCAGCCGGCGGGCGGTCACCAGCCGGCAGAGCGCGGCGAAACCCTCCCGTCCCTCCGCCAGCACCACCGCCCGCGGCCCGGGCGCGGCCCCCGGAACGGCCGGGGCAGTAAGCTCCGCGCCGAGGATAGCCCTAAGCCCCAGTTCCCGGGCCTGCTTCCAGAACGGCACCGCGGCGTAGAGCCCATCGGTGTCGGTCAGGGCCACCGCCCGCATCCCCCGCGCGATGGCGGCCTCCAGCAGCTCGCCCGGATGGCAGGCCCCGGCCAGCAGGGAAAAGTTGCTGTGGCATCTGAGATGCACGAATTCCACGGCCCACCACCTTCTTCCAGGTCCGAAAGTGAAGCAGAAAGCCGTTGCGATGCTACGCGGCCCGGGTTCCATGGCAGGGATGGGGCCGGCCTCATCCCTGCGGACAATTCCGGCCCGTGTGGGTGGAATCTCGGGCTTGCGGTGGGGGTGCGAACGCCTTCGGGCCGATGGGCGGTGGCTTGGGGCCGCGGCTGGAGACAAAAGGCGGCGGAGCCGATTTACTCGATTGCCATCGCGGCTGCTGCGTACGAAGCGAAAGAGTCCGCCAGGCCATCCCCGCTTGCTTCGGGGCAGGGCGTGGAGCGCCACGGACAGCGCGGAACGCGGCGACCGCCAAAGGAGCGGACCCGGACACCGCTCGTTCTCAAAAGACGCGGTTGCCGTCTTCCGGCATGGACTAATGATAGTCGGCCACCACCCACCAGCGTTCCCGCTCCCGCACCAGCACCAGCAGGTCCCAGCCCTGATTCTCGATCCGCTTCCCTTCCATGGTGAACTCGATCGTGTAACGGTAGCTCACCACTGCGGCCTGTCCCGCCAGGAACAGGCGCACTTCCGGGGAATCGGTCTCCCAACGGTGGATCCGGGCGCTACGGGCGAAGGCGGCCCAGTCGCGGACCGAGGTCTCGCCGCTTTCCAGCCGCTCCGGCTGCCCGGCGGTCAGGGAAATCATCCGCGGGTGGAAGTACCCGGCCAGACCCTCCGGCTGCCCGGCGCCGGTCCAGAGACGGTTCAGCTCCTCCACCGTGCGCCAGGCCTCGGCCCGCAGTTGCTCCTCGCCGGGGGCTTCTCCTCCCGCCCGTGAATTTTCCATGGAAGCCTCTTTCATGCACGAGGTTGAAGTGATACTATCTTGAACCAGCGAAAAAGTTTGGGAAGGGGGGAGGGGGCTCGGGGGAGGGAGGAAACCTTTTTCAAAAGGTTTCCTCCCTCCCCCGGAACAGTCTACTCTTTGCTCGTCATAAGCGGCGCGGCCTCACCGCCCGACCGTGTAGCGCAGCCAGAGGACATCGTCCGGCAGATGCTCGACCTGCAGCACTCGCAGGGCCAGCGGCTCGGCCTCCAGGGCCGGCGCGCCGAAGAACGGCCGGGCATCGTCGCCCACCAGGCAGGGACGCACCAGCAGGCTCAGCTCGCTCACCAGCCCGGCGCGCAGCATCGCCCCGGCCAGCGCGCCGCCGCTGTCCAGCAGGACAGTGCGGGCCTGGTAGCGCCAGCCCAGTTCCGCCAGCGCCGCCCGCAGGTCCACCACCGGGCCCTCTCCGGCCACCACGCAGCCGACTCTCCGCCCGCGCAGGAACTCCAGGTACTCCGGCGGAGTGGCGCGCGAGCAGAGCGCCAGGCCCCCCCGCCAGTACGGGGCCCGCAGCAGACCCGCCCAGTGGCGCACCCGGCCGCGGCTGTCGGTGGCCGCCAGCAGGGGACGGCTGTCCCCCGGGCGCTCCGGCGGGGGCGTCGCTGTCGCCTCACCCTCCGGCGCCGGTTCGCCGGCCGAGGCCAGCAGGGTATCGCTGCCGGTGAGGTGGACATCGATCCGCCGGTGGAAAGCGGTCTGGTAGTGCAGCCCCAGGTCCGGGGCAAACCCCTCGGTCCGGCCGTCCAGGCTCACCTGGCTGTGCAGGATCACTTCCGGCAGCGTCTTTGCTCCGGCGCAGTTCATCACAACTCCCGTGGTTCAGGCGATCAGCCGGCCTGCAACTCCGGCGGGCGACGGCAGTCTTCCAGAGTCAGGCCCCGCCCCTTGCGTACCATCGCGAAACCGTAACGGTCGCGGAGCAGGTCCACCGTGCGGTACAGGCTCAGGCTCCGCTGCTGGCAGGGGGCGTGGAACAGGTCGAGCTGGCCATCCGCCGGGCGCAAGGCCGAGAGGGTGAGCCCCAGCAGCCGCACCCGCACTCTTCGTTCCAGCAATGGCAGCATCAGCTCCCGGGCCCGCTCGAACAGCTCCTGGTCATCGACCGCCCCGCCGAGGAGTCGCCCGGCCCGGCTGAGGGTCTGGAAGTCGGCATAGCGCAACTTCAAGGTGAGCGTCCTTCCCACCAGCCCCTTGCGCCGGGTGCGCGCCCCCACTTGCTCCGCCAGGCGGTAGAGCACTCCCTCCAGGAACGTCCGATCCACCGTATCCTCGTTGAACGTGACCGAGTTGCCCACCGACTTGACCATCGGCCGCCCGGCCTCGACCTTGGCCCCGCCCTTTCCCCGGGACATCCGGTACAGCCAGTGGCCGCAGGCGGGGCCGAACGCGCGCTCCAGCAGCGGCAGCTCCAGCCGGGCCAGCTCGCCGACCGTGGCCAAGCCCATCACCCGCAGCCGCGCCTCGAGGCTCTCACCCACCCCGGGGATCGCTCCCAGCGGCAGCGGGGCCAGGAACTCCCGCTCCCGCCCGGGGAACACCCGCAGCATCCCGGACGGCTTGGCGCTCTTGGAGGCCACCTTGGCCAGCAGCCGGTTGGTGGCGATCCCCGCCGAGAGGTCCAGCCCGAAAGTCTGGCGCACCTCGCGCAGCAGGCGGTCCACCGCGACTGTCACCGGGCCGCAGGCGCGGTCGCAGCCGGTCAGGTCCAGGTAGGCCTCATCGATCGAGGCCATCTCCACCACCGGGACCCGGCGCTCGAGCAACTGGCGGATCGCCCGCGAGACCCGGCCGTAGAGCCCGGGCGTGCCGGGCAGGAACACCGCGTGCGGGCAGAGCTGGCGGGCCTGGGCCGCGGGCATCGCCGAGTGGATCCCGTAGCGGCGGGCCTCGTAGCTGGCGGCGGCGACCACCCCCCGGCCCTCAACCGCGCCCACCACCACCGGCTTGCCCTTGAGCGAGGGGTCGCGCGCCCGCTCCACCGAGACAAAGAACGCATCCATGTCGAGATGCACGATCTGCTTCTCCACCGGTCCTCCTGACCGCCGGGCAGGCCCGGGTCCCTAGCGCTTGGCCGGGGCGGACGCCCGGCGGTAGCCCCGGCGCCAGGCCGCGAGCAGGCCGTCCTCATCCTCGCGGGCCTCCCCGAAACGCTCATCGAGCACCACCATCAGGCACCGCTCCGGGCGCCCCTTGCGGATCATGCCGTAGGCGATCAGCCGGCTCTTGATCATTGGCCTCTCCTGTGATTGGAACATGCCTGGCGCGGCCCCGGCGGGCCACAATTTCTCAGTATTTGCGCAGCATCGCGGTCACCACGCCCTGGACCCGGAACTGGCCCTGGCGCAGGATAATCGGGGAGAACGCCGGATTGGCCGGCTGCAGCCGCACGCTGCCATCCGGCTCGTGGTAGAACCGTTTCAGGGTGGCATCCTCGCCGATCAGCGCCACCACGATCTGGCCCTCCCGGGCGGTCTCCCGGCGCTCCACCACCACATAGTCGCCATCGCGGATCTGCTCGCCGATCATCGAGTCGCCGGCGACCTGCAGCACGAAAGTCTCGTGACGGCCGACCAGGCTGGCCGGCAGCTCGATCTGCTCCGGCACGCTCAGGGCCTCGATCGGCCGGCCGGCGGCGATCCGCCCCAAGAGCGGCACCGCGAGCGCGCCGCCCACCACCTCGCCCTCGACGGAGCCTTCCGGGCCGCGCAGCTCGATCGCTCGGCTGCGGCCGCTGGAGCGACGGATGTAGCCCTTCTGCTCCAGGTTGGACAGGTGCTTGTGCACTGTCGCGGTGGAGGTCAGCCCGAACCGGGCGCCGATCTCCTCCATGCTCGGCGCATAGCCGTTGCCCTCGATCTGCTCGGTGATGAAATCGAGGATTTCCCTCTGGCGTCGGGTCAGATACATCGTTCCCTCCTTTCGCAAGCCGGGTGACTCCCGCGGGATCCCGCCTGGCGGCGGTCGGCCCACCCCCAGGGCGAACGTTTGGCGAAAATCTGCCTGATTATAGGCGAACAAATGGCGAAAGTCAAGAGAAAAACCACCCGCAACAACAGAAATTTCGCTTGAAAAGTCTCCCGTCGGCTGTAATTTTATACCGAAGGCAGAAGAAGCAACGGTTCGTCCGGATGTCAAAGCTTTTCCCGGCGGGACGGTGGGAGCGCCGCCGCTCGTGGCGCAAGTTCGCAATTTCCAGGGATGCGGGTCTCGGCCGGCCCGCCCCCCCGTCACACCTCCCCCACGGAGGAGAGTCATGAGCTCAGAGGAAAAGGCCCAGGCCCATCCGCAGGACCGGATCAGGAAACGTTTCGGCGAGTACCTGGTGGAGAAGGGCCTGATCGCCCCGGAGCAGCGCGATGATGCCCTGGCGATCCAGGCGGCGGTCAACCAGCGCCTGGGAGTGCTGGCCAGCCGGGAGGACCTGATCACGGTCTCGCAGATTTTCGATGTGCTCAGCCGCCAGAAGCACACCGGCCAGCCGTTCGGCGAAACCGCCCGGCTGATGAACCTGCTGAGCGAGGGCCAGCTCGGCGAGCTGCTCGCCCTTCAGCAGCAGGAGCGGATGAAAGTCGGCGAGGTCCTGGTGGGGCTGCTCTACCTGGAAAAGGCGGAGCTGGAGCGCCAACTGGATGAGTTCTTTCAGGAGAACGAGCTGGTGGAGTGAGGGGGCGGGGGCGAAGCTGGAGGGGAAGCTCCAGCTAGATTCTTATCCCCTAAATCCTTCGGATTTTTCTACTTCTGTGACCAGAAGTAGCAAGAGTCTTTTGAAGCCAAGGCCGCGAAGCTGAATAATCTGTAAGCTCTTCAACCAGCGACGGTGTGCCTGCGGGAGTTAAATCGCTCCTTTTGAGGTCGCCGCGTTTCGCGCCATCCCTGGCGCTGCAACGCCATGGCCTGCCGGCCTCTCTCGCTTCGTAGTGGTGGCCGCGATGGAAATCGGGAAAAATTACACCGCTGGCTTTTGCCTCCAGCCGCGGCCCGAAAACCACCACCACCCTCATCCAAAGACACCACCGCTGCTTCCCGGGCTGTCTGCTTGAGCTTACCCGCTGTCGGTCGGGTTGGCCTGTAGGGGCGCGGCATGCCGCGCCCTTACAGGTTACAGGTTTGCTCCTGTGGCCTGGCTCATGCAAGATCATCGGGATCGATGGTAGGGGCGTCCGGCCGGACGCCCCTACCATGAACTCCGAGCCTCCAGCCTGATCCCATCGCACCTGCTTTCCCTGCTTTTGCCGTTGATCCCCCAGGCGCCGCCAGCCGCCTCCGCGGCAGTCCCGATGTAATCGGGATATGAGCCACTCTGTTGCAGCGGTTACATGACGTACCATCCCATGCAAGGCAATAGTGGAGGCAAGAACTCACTGGCAGATGCGCCTCAAGCGCTGCCCACCCGCATCGGCAGCGTAATGATCCCGCGATTACCGGCGGCCAATTGAAGACCACCACTGGTGGGCGAGTTTTGCGCCGCCAGGGCTCTTTCGTTCTTTCTGGCCCCCCAGAAAGAACAAAAAAATAAAGATTTTAGAAAATAGCAGGAGGTTGGGAAAATCTCAGCTGATGAGATACAAAAGCAAAAGAAAAGGGCCGCCCCGTTGCGGGAGCGGCCCTTCATCTGTCAGGCAGAGGCAAAGCAAATCTTACAGCAGGCTGCGCACCTTCATCGCGCGGTAGACCCGCCAGGTGGCGATGTCGGTCGCGGCCTGGACATAGCTGCCGGCGCCCTGGCGGCGCTCGCACATCTCGCCGAACATCTCGTCGAACTTGCGCCGCAGGTAGAGGAAGACCTCATCGCGGGTGAAGTGCATCCCGCCCAGGCTCTGGCGGTACTCCAGGTCGGAGGCGATCACCCCGCCGGAGTTGACATAGAGGTCGGGCAGCAGCTCGATCCCCTTGTCGCGCAGGTACTCGAACGCCTCGTAGGTGGTCGGCATGTTGGCCGCCTCGACCACCGCCAGCCTGACCCCCAGCTCCCGGCAGTTCCGCTGGTTGACCACGTGCCCCGCCGCGGCGGGGATCAGCACATCCACCGGCAGCCGGAACATCGTCTCGTTGTCGATGGTCCGCACCTGATCGAAACCCTCGATCGAGCGGTGCTGGCGGGCGTAGTCCATCAGCTCGGGGATGTTGATCCCCTCGGGATGGTGCACCCCGCCGTGGAGGTCGGTCACCGCCACCACCTTGCAGCCGGCCTCGTGGAGGTAGAGCGCGGCGTGGCTGCCGACATTGCCGAAGCCCTGCAGGGCGATCGTGACCCCGCGGGGATCGCGGCCGACCCGCTCCAGGAACTTGATCACCGAGTAGGAGGTGCCGAAGCCGGTGGCCTCGTGACGTCCGGGCAGCCAGCCCTCGATCCCCTCCGGCTTGGCGGTGACCACCGCCGGGTCGTGGGTCTTGTTGTAGAAGAGCATCATGTCGCGGCCGGAGCTGCCCATGTCCGGGGCCGGGATATAGGTCCGCACCAGGTTGCGCTCGACAAAATGGTCGACAAACTCCTTCATGATGTGGTCCTTGAGCATGTCGACAAAGGGGTAGAACTCGATCTTGAGCCGCTGCTGGAAGCGCTGGTAGATTTTGGCGAAATCCACCAGGATCCCGCTCTTGCCGCCGCCCAGCTCCAGGTCGGACAGGGCGGTCTTGAGGGTCATCAGGCGGGCCAGCTCGGTGGTCTCCCAGATGTCCACGTCCGCGGCGATGCGGATGCCGCCCTTGTAGGGGCCCCGGGCCCGGTTGTGCAGGACGATCCCGGAGCTGATGTTGACAATCTCCCCCTCGACCTCGACCGGCAGGCGCTGGTAGATGAAGGTGTAGGGCTTCTGGATCTGCTGCAGATCAACCAGCGAGATCCCCAGCCGCTCGGCGCTGTCGAGCATCAGCCGGCTGGAGCGGTTCTGCGGCTCCCGGCTGCAGACAAACTGCTCGATGTTGGTCATGGAACTCGCCTGCTCGGCCTTCAGAGGGGTACCCAGCTTTTCGTTCATCCGCATCCTCCAAGCGTTGTAATGCAGCCTGTACCTCCGGGACAACCATCGGACCGGCGGGCCCGGTACCGGGCACAAGCGTTCCGGGCAGGCCCACCGGCCGGTTCAGAGCACATCCATGATCCGGATGATGTGAGTCGGCTCGAGGGTAACCGGCTCCCGGTTGATCACCTCCACCGCGGCGCCCACCGCCCCCACCGTGGTCTCGTGGGTGATGAACACCAACGGCACGCTGCGGGCGGGGTCCTCGGTCTGCTCCTTCTGCACCACCGAGGCGATGCTGATGCCGTGGTCGGCCAGCACCGCGCCGACCCGGGCGATCACCCCGGGACGGTCCTGGACCATCATCCGCAGGTAGAAACGGCCGCGGACCGCGTAGCGGTCGAGGATCGGCAGGTCCAGCCGCTGCTCGGCCAGGGCCGAGCGCACCCGGTGGCCGTTGACCAGGGTGTACAGGTCGCCGAGCACCGCTCCGGCGGTGGGCATCATCCCCGCGCCCTTGCCGATATAGGTGTGCTCGTGGTGCGGCCAGGCTGTTGACCATCACCGCGTTGAACTCGTTGCGCACCCGGGCCATGATCGAGTCGGCCGGGATCAGCGCCGGGCCGACCCAGACCGCCAGGCCCTCGCCCTCCCGGCTGGCGCGGGCCAGCAGCTTGATCCAGTAGCCCATCTCGTGCGCGGTCTGCACATCGACATTGCTCACCGCGGTGATGCCCTGGATGTCCATCTCCGCGGGCAGGATCCGGGTGCGGAACGCCTTGCGGATCAGGATCGAGAGCTTCTGGGCGGTGTCCATCCCGCTGACATCGAGGGTGGGGTCGGTCTCGGCGAAACCCCGTCTGCTGGGCCTCGCGCACCGCATCGGCAGCGGTCAGGCCCGCGCACCTGCTCCATCCGGGTCAGGATGAAGTTGCAGGTGCCGTTGAGGATGGCGTTGATCGACAGCACCCGGTCGGCGGCCAGCTCCTCGCGCAGCACCTTGATGATCGGCACGCCGCCGGCGACACTGGCCTCGAACAGCAGGCGGCGGCCATGCCGCCCGGCCAGGGCCGACAGCTCATCGCCGTGCAGCGACATCAGGTACTTGTTGGCGGTGATCACATCCTTGCCGTGCGCCAGCGCCTTCTCGATCAGTTGCTTGGCCGCGCCCACCCCGCCGATCAGCTCGATCACCACGTCGATCCCCGGATCGGTCACCAGGCTTTCCGCATCGCTGGTGAGCAGCCGCGGGTCGCAGGCCACCTCGCGCGGCCGCTCCAGGTCGAGGTCGGCCACCCTCACCAGCTCGGCCGACTCGCGGATCGCCAGGTCGGACTGGGTCAGCAGCCGGATCACTCCCGAGCCGATCGTGCCATAGCCGAGCAGCCCCACTTTCAGTTTACCGGACATCCATTTCCTCCTTGAACCCGTTTCCATCCACGCCACCGGCGTGGGGTATGCTCCGCCTCCACCGCGGGACCGGCCGGGGGTCAGCCCCGGCCCAGCTCGCGGGAGCGGGCGGCGGCGGCCTCGACCGCGCTGATCACCGCATCGCGGAACGCCCGCTTTTCCAGCTCGTGCAGCCCGGCGATGGTGGTGCCGCCGGGAGTGGTGACCTGATCGCGCAGGCCGGCCGGGTGCTCCTCCGGCCGGGCCTCGAGCAGCGCCGCCGCCCCTTTCAGGGTCTGGACCGCCAGCCGGCGGGCCGCCGCATGGGGCAGCCCGACCTTGAGCCCCCCGGCGATCAGGGCCTCGGCGAACAAAAAGACATAGGCCGGCCCGCTGCCGGAAAGCCCGGTCACCGCATCCAGCAGCCGCTCGGGGAGCTCCAGGGCCAGGCCCGCCGCGCCCAGCAGGCGCAGCGCCTCGGCCAGGTGCCGATCCCCGGCGTGACGGCCCCGGCACAGCGCGGTGGCCGACTGCCCGACTGTCGCCGCGAGGTTGGGCATCGCCCGCACCACCGGGCAGGGGACCCCGAGCCGCTCCTCGATCGCCTCGGTGGAAATCCCCGCGGCGATCGAGATCAGCAGCAGCTCCGGCCCCGCGACCGGCTGCAGTTCCTCCAGCACCGCGGGCAGCACCTGGGGCTTGACCGCCAGCACGATGGTCCGGCACCGCCGGGCCAGCTCCAGGGCGCTGTCGGCCGCCCCGGCCCCGGTGGCGCCGCAGACCGCGGCCAGCAGCTCGCGGTCGGTGTCGAAAGCCAGCACCCGCTCCGCTGGGCAGAGCCCGGCGCGCAGCACCCCCTGCAGCAGGGCGGAGCCCATCTTGCCGACTCCGATGAAGCCGACCAGCTCCGGTCCAGCCATCAATGCCCCCTTTTCAGCGATCGGCGGGGCCTTATTTCAGCCCCAGGATCTCCTCGATAGCTCCCAGCAGCTCATCGATATCGTTCATCGTCAGCTCGCCCATGTGGGCGATGCGGAAGGTTTTATTCTTCAGGTCGCCGTAACCGTTGCCAGATCACCATGTTCCGAGCGGGGCCAGTTGCTTGTTCAGCGTCGCTGATGTCGATCCCGCGCGTGTTGGTCGATGCAGGTCAGGGTGTTGGAGCGATAACCCTCCTCGGTAAAGACCTCGAAATGTTTCTCGGCCCAGGCCCGCACCCGATCGGCCATCTGGATATGCCGCCTCCAGCGGTTCTCCAGCCCCTCGCCAGGATAATCTCCATTTCCTTTTTCAGCGCGAACAGGTGCGAGAGGGTCGGGCGTGATATGGGTCTGGTTCTTGGCGTAATTCTTCTCCACCTGGCCATGAAATCGAAATAGAACCCGCGGTTTTCCACCGTGCGGGCTTTTTCCAGAGCGCGCGGGCTGATCGCGGCGACGGAGAATCCCGGGGGCAGGGCCAGGGCTTTCTGGCCGCTGGCCAGGGCGACATCGACCCCGAGCGGTCGATCTCCAGCTTGACTCCGCCCATCGAGCTGACCATGTCCACCAGGATGCTGACCTCCGGATACTTCGCTTTCATCATCTCCGCGATGCCGTAGATGTCGCTCATGGCCGCGGTGGCGGTCTCATTGTGCACTATGGTGACCGCATCCACGGCCGGATTGGCTTTCAGGGCCTGGTCGACCATTTCCGCATTGAACCCGCGCCCGGCGGGATCTCGAACGGGACGCCTTTTTGCCGTTGGCCTGGGCGATATCGCAGAACCGCTTGCTGAACGCGCCATTGATAAGACTGACACAGCTTATCTTGACACAGTTGCGCACCGCGGCCTCCATCAGCCCGGTGCCGCTGGAGGTGGAGAGAAAAATCATATTTTTCGTGTAGAGCAGTTCCTGCACCGCGGGATGATCGTGGCGATAAGCTCCGAGCACTCCGGGAAACGGTGGCCGATCGGAGGGCGGCTCATCTCCTCCAACACTTCCGGTAGAACTTCGGTCGGTCCGGGGATAAAGAGCTTACATGGGCTGGCCATGTCCAGTCTCCATTTCTACGGGTGGCTGAATTCGGCGGATCCAGGGACAGCACGGCGGCAGGACGGCGACAGAGTCTCAGGTATGGTATTCCGCGTTGATCCGACATAATCATAGGAGAAATCGCAGGTCCAGAACGGCACCGTCTGCTCTCCCTGGCCCAACTCGACGCCAGTCAGTCACTTCCTTCTGCCGCAAGCTTCGGCCAGAGCGGCTCTGGTCGGCGCCGACCGGGGCGCACGCTTTTTCCGCGGACATTCCGCCGATCGATGATTCCCGATCTGCCGGGTCGACCGGCGCGCCGCTGTAGCCGGCGGCGCAGATGATCCGGCCCCAATTGGGGTCGGCGCCAAAAATCGCGGTCTTGACCAATGGCGAGTTCGCGATCGCGCGCGCCACCTGGTCGGCGTTCTCGAGACTGTCGCGGGCGCCGGAGACCTGTATCTCGATCAGCCGGGTCGCCCCCTCGCCATCCGCGGCGATCATTTTCGCCAGGCGATCGGCGGCCTGGCCAGCGCATGCCATGGAGTCACCCAGCCCGGGCTCTCCGGGCCCTCCACCAGGGTGCGCCGCAGGCGCCCGAGGCCAGGACAAACACGCTGTCATTGGGGGAGCGATCGCCGTCGACGCGACCATGTTGAACGTGCACGAAACAACCCTGCGCAGGAGATCCTGCAGCGCCTGCGGGAGATTGCGCATCGGTGGCGAGAAAGGCCAGCATGGTGGCCATATTGGGATGGATCATCCCCGAGCCTTTGGCCGCCGCCCCGATGGTGACCGGATTTTCCGCTTGGCTCGATTGCAGCGCCAGGTTTTCTCCGCCGGGTCGGTGGTCATGATCGCCCCGGCGAACAGCCGGCGGCCGGCTGACTGCCCTCCAGAATTGCCCGGCGCCGAGTCCAGCCCGGCGCGGATTTTCTCCAGCGGCAACGGACGCCCGATTATCCCGGTGGACATCACCAGCGCCGACCCGGCTTCGAGTCCGAGGGCGCTTTCCGCGGCGAGCGGCCATCGCGGCGGCATCCTCCAGCCCCCGCGCTCCCGTGCAGGCATTGGCATTGCCGCGTTCACCACCACAGCCCGGACCGCGCCGTGCGGCTTTCGATAAGACCTGCCGGCAATAGAGCACCGGCGCGGCCTTGACCCGGTTGGTCGTGAAAACACCGGCCGCGACGCAGGGCATATCGCAAAGCAGTACCCCAGATCGGGCCCGCTGCCGGCCTTGATCCCGCATTTAACCCCGACAGACCTGAAACCAGGGATCGAATCCACCGAGCCTCGGCGGACAGGTCCCGTCCGCGCTGTTATTTCCGCTGCGCCGAGCGATCCTCTCCGGTCAGCTTGCCGCTCTTCGCGCACTCGTCCAGCACGGCAAAAACACGGCGATAAAATAATCGATCTGGTTGCTCATGATCAGCGGAGGAATCACCCGGATCACTTTTTCCCCGGCGGTGCAGACCAGCACCCCCGTTCGTGGAAAGCGGCAAGCAAGGGCCGGCCTTGACCGCCAGCTCGATACCCGGCGATCAGCCCCATGCCGCGGACGGCGGTCACCAGGTCGGGATAATTGTCCTGAGCCCCTCCAGGCGGCGCATCAGCAGACTCGCCCTTCTGCTCCACATCGTCCAGGAACGCGGGCTGCGGATACGCGGAAACCACCTCCACCGCGGCTGCGCTGACCACCAGTCCGCCCCCGAAAGTGGTGGCGTGATCGCCCCGGTCGATACGGCCGCCAGCCACTCACTGGCTGCAGAGACCGCCCCCATGGGCAAGCCGCCGGCCAGGGGCTTGGCCAGGGTCATGATATCCGGCTCCGACCCCGATAGTGCTCATAGGCGAACAGCTTGCCTGTGCGTCCCAACCCGCATTGGATCTCATCGAACACCAGCAGCACATCGCGGCGACGGCAGACATCGGCCAGCTCGATGTAAAAATTCCTTGTCCGCCGGGTTGATCCCGCCCTCGCCCTGGACCGGCTCGACAATCACCGCGCAGGTATCCATCGCGATCTTGGCCTCGGCATCGCGAGCATCACCGAAGCGGCGCAAACCGCGCGCCCGGCACCAGCGGCTCAAACGGCATGCGGTATTTTTCGCGGTCGGTCAGGGCCAGCGCGCCGAACGTCCGGCCATGGAACGAGCCGTTGAACGCAACAAACCCGGCCCGCTCCCGCCTGAAATTTTTCATGGCCCATTTGCGCGCCAGCTTCATCGCCCCTTCCACCGCCTCGGCTCCGCTGTTGCAGAAAAAGACCTTATCGGCGAACGAGCTCTCGACCAGCATCCGCGCCAGTTTGACACTGGGTTCGGTAGTAGTAGAGGTTGGAACAATGGATCATTTTCGGGGCCTGCTCGGCGATTATCCGGGCCAGGCGCGTATCACCGTAGCCAAGAGCGTTCACGGCTATCCCGCTGACCATGTCCAGATAGCGCTTGCCGGCTTTGTCAAACAGGTAGCAGCCCTTGCCCCGTTCAAGGACAAATTTCGGACGGCTGTAGGTCCCCAGAATGTATTGGGCCTCATCCCGAATAATCTTTTCGCTGTCTTTCACCGAGGGTCATGCCTCCATCCATCAGCGGGTAATCATACCATGGAGGTGTAATCTCCGGACGATTGCCGTTCCCGTAAATCCTGCGGATTTCTCTACTTTTTGTGACCAGGAAGCAAAAAGCTCTTGAAACCAAGGCCGCGAAGCTGGAGGGCAATCTCCAGCTTGTTCTATATCCCGTAAATCCTTCGGATTTTTCTACTTCTGTGACCAGAAGTAGCAAGAGTCTCTTGAAGCCAAGGCCGCGAAGCTGAATCAGCTATCAGCTTTTAAATAACCGGCGGTGTGCCTGCGGTAGTCAATCGCTCCAGTGGTGCTCGCCGCGTTTCGCGCCATCCCTGGCGCTGCAACGCCATGGCCTGCCGGCCTCTCTCGCTTCGTACAGCCGCGATGGAAATTGCGTGGCTCTCCCATCGCTCTCCCTTGCCTCCAGCCGCGGCCCGAAAACCACCGCCGCACCCTACCCCAACGACAGCTCAGGCCATCGCCTCTGCAGTGGCCCTTGTCTTTGCCCCCCCCAGCGCCCGACAGGGCGCTCCTGCGGCAGCAACTGTCTGAGCTACTCTGTTGCAGCGGTTGCAATGCTCACGATCCCATCAGCGGTACGATGGGAGGCAAAAACCCACTGGCAGATGCGCGTCAGCGCCGCCCACCCTGATCGGTAGCGTGTAGCGAAGCATGGATACAGACTGCTCCTTGAAGACCACCGCCGGCCGGCGAGTTTTGCGCCGCAAAGGCTCTTTGCCTACTTTCTGGCCTCCAGAAAGTAGGAAAGCTTTTGCCTTTGCTCTTCACCCTGAAAAAAGTCGGGGCATCCGCCCCGCCTTTCCTGATCCAGGGCGGCATGCAAAACTCCATTTTCAAGCTGATAAAGATAAAGCCGGAGACGCGATTAAGCAAACGAATCGCGGCTCCGGCTTCGGTTGCGTTGCGGGCGGAACTCAGGCGAACAGTCCCGGCCCTCGACAGTGCGCAGGGCGCGGAAACTCCCCAGCAGCCGGCCGGTAACCGGGCCCGGCTTGCCCTCGCCAATCACGCGACCATCGAGCGAAATCACCGGAACCAGCTCCGCGCCGGTGCCGGTAACGAAAAACTCATCCGCGGTAGTAGAACTCATGGCGTGTGAGAGCGGTTTCGTGTCACCATGATCTCCAGCTTGCGGGCAAGCTCGATCACCACGCCGCGGGTAACGCCCATGAGCAGGGAAAACTGGGCGAGGGGAGTGAAAACCTCGCCGTTTTTCACCATGAATACGTTATCCGCGCTGCATTCGCAGACAAACCCGTCACTGTCCAGCATCAGAGCTTCGATACATCCGGCCAGGTTGGCCTCCATCTTGGCCATAATGCTGTTCAGATAGTTAAGGCTCTTGACCTTGGAGCTGAAGCATATCGGGTGCATGCGGCGCGTGGAGGCGGTGACCACGGTGATTCCCTCCTGATACAGCTTTTCCGGGTAAAGCTGGATCTTATCCACAATCACGATCACGGAGGCTTTGCCGCATTTTCTCGGGTCGAGGCCCAGGTCGCCTACGCCGCGGGTCACCACCAGGCGGATATAGCCATCGCGCAGATCGTTTGCCCGCACGGTATCGATCACGCCTGGTCCATTTCTTCGCGCGAAATCGGAGATCTCCAGACGGATCGAGCGGGCGCTCTCGAAGAGACGGTCCATGTGTTCTTTGAAGCGGAAAATCCTGCCTGAATAGACCCTGATCCCCTCGAACACCCCGTCGCCGTACAGCAGGCCGTGGTCGAAAACGCTGATCCTGGCCTCGCTCTTGTGATACAGGGCGCCGTCGATGTAGACTTTGGGTTCCATGTTTCCGGTCCTGTGATGATTGCAAGTAAAAGAGTTACTGCCGTGGCTCGCGCGGTGAAGGGCGGGGCGCCCGCCTGGAATGTGCGAGATGGGGAGGAACGTCCCTCCCCCTCTCGCCGCACCGCTTGCCTGGAAATCGGCCGGCCGGGTACCTCAGCGGCCGTTGCGTTCCTTGAGCAGCTTGTAAATCACACTGTCGGTGAGGGCCTGTCCAGCTCGCCTCGACGATGTCAAAGGAGACCCCCACGGTGCCCCACTTGTCTTTATCGTCCCCGGACTCCACGAGCACGCGGACTGTGGAGCTGGTGCCGTTGCCCTTGGGCAGCACGCGCACCTTGTAATCCAGCAGCCGCATATCCTTCAACTCGGGATAAAACTTGTCCAGGGCTTTGCGCAGAGCGTTGTCCAGCGCATTTACCGGACCATGGCCGTGTGCGGCGGTGTGTTCGTTCTGCCCGTCCACCCGGACCATGATCGTAGCCTCGGCCATCGGCAGCTCCGGCTCATTGCGCTTTTCATCGATCACCCGGTAGCCCACCAGCTCGAAGAACACGGGCAGCTTTCCCAGCGCCCGTTTCATCAGCAGCTCGAAACTGGCCTCGGCGCCCTCATACTGGTAACCCTCGTACTCCATGGTCTTCAGGTTTTCGAGGATTTCCTTGACCCGGGGTCGCGGCTGTTGATGTCGATCCCGAATTCCTCGGCCTTGTAAAGGATGTTGCTGCGGCCTGAGAGATCGCTGACCAGCACCCGACGGTGGTTGCCCACCTTCTCGGGATCGATGTGTTCATAGGTTTGCAGGATTGCGCACCACGGCGGAAACGTGCATCCCGCCCTTGTGGGCGAAAGCGCTGTCGCCGACAAAGGCCTGGTGCTTGTTGTCCGCCATGTTAGCCAGCTCGTTGACGAACCGGGCGAGCTGGCGGATCTGCACCAGTTTTTCCGGCCGGATCGTGCCCAGCCCCATTTTGAATGTCAGGTCCGGGATGATCGAGACCAGGTTGGCGTTGCCGCAGCGTTCGCCATAACCGTTGATCGTCCCCTGCACCTGGGTCGCCCCGGCCTCGACCGCGGCCAGGGAGTTGGCTACCGCCACCTCGGAATCGTTGTGGCAGTGGATACCCAGCGGCACATCCACAGCCTGCCGGACCTCGGTGACCACCTTGTGGATGACCGAGGGCAGGCTGCCTCCGTTGGTGTCGCACAGCACCAGGCGCACCGCCCCGGCCTCGACTGCGGTCTTCAGGGTCCGGATACAGTAATCCGGGTTATCCTTATAACCATCGAAAAAATGTTCGGCATCGTAGAACACCTGGCGACCGCGTTCTGTGAGGTAACGCACCGAGTCGGGATCGCGGCCAGGTTTTCCTCCGGGTCGCAGCGCAAGGCGTCGCGCACGTGCAGGTCCCAGCTCTTTCCTACCACGGCCACGATCTCGGTCTCCGCCGAAGCAGGCTGGCGATGATCGATCCGATGGCGACGTCGCCGCCCACCCGGCGGGTCATCCCGAAAGCGACGGGTTTGGCGAAGGAAAGGGCTGCTTGCTCACCGCCTCGAAAAACAGGGCATCCTTGGGGTTGGATCCGGGATAGCCGCCCTCGATGTAATGGAAGCCCAGCTCATCCAGCAGCTTGGGCGATGCGCAGCTTGTCCTCCAGGGTAAAGGAGATGTCCTCGGCCTGGGTCCCGTCGCGCAAGGTGGTATCGTAGATTTCGATGAAAGACATCGAAAAACTCCTATTTCTTCAGCCAGCTCATCATCCGCGCGCAATTTTGCGCCGACCTGTCTCGATGAGGTGCTCCTCGTCCTGACGCTTGCGCGCGTTGAAGTACGGACGTCCGACCTGGTTCTCCAGCAGCCAGTTGCGGGCGAACGAGCCGTCCTGGATCTCCGAGAGCACCTTCTTCATCTCTTCGCGGGTCTGGCTGTTGATGATGCGCTTGCCGACGGTCAGATCGCCGTACTCGGCGGTGTCGGAGATGGAATCGCGCATGTTGGCGATGCCGCCCTCGTAGATCAGGTCGACGATCAGCTTGACTTCGTGGAGGCACTCGAAATAGGCCATCTCGGGCTGGTAGCCGGCCTCGACCAGGGTGTCGAACCCGGCGCGGATCAGCTCGGTCAGGCCGCCGCAGAGCACCACCTGCTCGCCGAACAGGTCGGTCTCGGTTTCTTCGGCGAACGTGGTCTCGAGGATTCCGGCCCGGCCGGCGCCGATGCCGCAGGCATGGGCCAGGGCCAGGCTCATGGGCCTTGCCCGATGGCGTCCTGGTGGACGGCGATCAGGGCCGGCACGCCGCCGCCCTGGTCGAAGACGCGGCGGACCAGGTGGCCCGGGCCCTTGGGGGCGACCATGTAGACATCGACATCCGCCGGCGGCACGATCTGGCCGAAATGGATGTTGAAGCCGTGGCTGAAGACCAGCGCCTTGCCGGCCTTCAGTCATTTGACGGCGATGTCGGAGCGGTAGACCATCGGCCTGGATCTGGTCCGGGAGCAGGATCTGGATCACATCGGCCTGCTCGGCGGCTTCGGCGGCGGTCACGGGCTTGAAGCCGTCGGCCACGGCGAGCTTGATAGTTGGCGGTGCCCTGGAAGCTCGCTGACGATCACGTTGAAGCCGCTGTCGCGCAGGTTCTGCGCCTGGGCGTGGCCCTGGCTGCCGTAACCGATGATCGCGATCTTGCGGCCCTTGAGCTGCCTGGGCATCGCATCCTTGTCATAGTACATCTTCATTTCACCGCCTCCGCATGGATAGTCAATGATGGGTACTGCCGCCAGCGGCCCGGGGGCGCGGGCGGGGCCTTGTACTCCGCCTGTTCGCTGCCTGGATCGGAAAAAAGGCTTGCGTCCCTGCATCGAACTTCGACAGCCCCGCCGCCCGCCTAGCGGCCGAATCCCCGTCGTCCAGGACACGGCTGGAGGGGATCGCTCGATTCCCCCCAGGACGAGCAGCCGGGAAAGCTTCAGACCGTCAGCTTCGCCTGCTGCGACCAGTCCGGGATTTTTCCCGTGATATTCCCGCTTGAGGGCGACCACCCCCGTGCGGGCCATTTCCTTGATCCCGAACGGCTGGAGCATGTTAATCATCGCCTGGACCTTCTTGCTGCTGCCGGTGACCTCGACGGTCAGCGTGCGCTGCGAGATGTCGACAATCTTGCCCTGGAAGATGTCGACGATCTGGATGATCGCGCTGCGGTTGGTGGCCGTGCAACTGAGCTTGATCAGGGCCAGCTCGCGGTTGACGTGGTTTCCTCGGTCAGGTCGGTCACCTTGATGACATCGATCAGCTTGTTGAGCTGCTTGATGATCTGCTCGATCACCATGTCATCGCCGGTCGTGACAATGGTCATCCGGCTCAGCTCGGGGTTCTCGGGCCCCGACACAGATGTGTCCATATTGTAGCCTTTGCCGCTGAACAGCCCGGAATCCGAGCATGGACCCCGAATTTGTTTTCGACCAGCAGGCTGAAATGGTATGCTGGCGCTGCATATCTGACTCCCGACTTTTCATAGCTTGCCGGGTGATTATTCGATGATGTCGGTCGCCATCGCCCGGCGGGATCATCGGGAACACGTTCTCGTGCCGGTCGACCCGGAAGTCGATCACCACCGGAAGGCGCTCGACCGTCACGCCGCCTGCAGCGCCGGGACCACCTGGTCTGGCGGTTGACGCTGTATCCCCACCGCGCCGTAAGCCTCCACCAGCTTGACGAAGTCCGGGTTAGTGTACTCCAGGCAGGTGTGGCTGTAGCGCTTGCCGAAGAACAGCTCCTGCCACTGGCGGACCATCCCCAGGAACCCATTGTTCATGATCGGCCACGAGATCGGCAGCCGCTGGCCCACCGCAGTGGACAACTCCTGGACGTTCATCTGGAAGCCGCCGTCGCCGACGATAGCCACAACCTTTGGTCCGGCCGGGCCAGGGCCGCGCCGATCGCCGCCGGGAAGCCGAAGCCCATGGTCCCCAGCCCGCCCGAAGTGAGGCTGGTGCGCGGATGGCGGAAGCCATAGTGCAGCGCCGCCCACATCTGGTGCTGGCCCACATCGGTGACCACGATCGTGTCATCGCCGCAGCACCTCGTGGATCTTCTCGATCACGAACTGGGGCTTGACCTTGTCCGTGCTCTTCTTGTAGCGCAGCGGATGGGTCTGCTTCCAGTGCTCGATCAGCGCCAGCCATTCGGTGCTGTCGGCGGGCTTGACCAGCGGCAGCAGGTTCTGGAGCACGTTCTTGCAGTCGCCGACAATCGGGTAGTCGACCTTGATGTTCTTGCTGATCGAGGCCGGGTCGATATCGATGTGGATCACCTTGGCCTTGGGGGCGAAAGCGTCCACCTTGCCGGTGACCCGGTCATCGAAACGGGAGCCGACCGCGATCAGCACGTCGCACTCGTTGACCGCCATGTTGGCATACCAGGTGCCGTGCATCCCCAGCATTCCCAGCGACAGCGGGTCATTCTCCGGGAACGCTCCCAGCCCGAGCAGGGTGGTGGTGACCGGGGTATGGGTCCGGCGGGCCAGCTCGGCCAGCTCGGCCGAGGCATTGGCGCTGATGCAGCCGCCGCCGACATAGAGCACCGGGCGCTTGGCCTCGGCCAGCACCTGGGCCGCCTTCTTGATCTGCTGGGCATGGCCGTGCTCGGTGGGCTTGTAGCCGCGGATGCTGACCTTCTCCGGGTACTCGAACTCGGTCTCGTGGATCAGCACATCCTTGGGCATGTCGACCAGCACCGGGCCGGGCCGGCCGGTGGCGGCGATGTAGAACGCCTCCCGCAGGGTGCGGGCCAGGTCGCGCACATCGCGCACCAGGTAGCTGTGCTTGGTGATCGGCCGGGTGATGCCGACAATGTCCACTTCCTGGAAGGCATCGTTGCCGATCACGCTGGTGGCCACCTGGCCGGTGAGCGCGACCATCGGGATCGAATCCATGAACGCGGTGGCGATCCCGGTCACCAGGTTGGTGGCGCCCGGGCCGCTGGTGGCCAGGCAGACCCCGACCCGGCCCGTGGCGCGGGCATAGCCGTCCGCCATGTGGGCCGCGCCCTGCTCGTGGCGGGTCAGCACCAGCCGGGGCCGGGGCATCGCATAGAGCGTGTCGAAGATCGGGATCACCACGCCGCCGGGGTAGCCGAAGACATACTCGACCCCTTCCTCCAGCAGCGACCGGATCAGGATTTCGGAACCGGAGATCCTGCGGCGTTCCTGCTGCAGCCTCCGGTTTTCCTCGAGCGCACTTTCGAGCGCATTGTCATTGACCACTTGCATCTCTGCCATACAGCCTCCGCCTCGAGCGGTGGGGTTGTCGTCCGGCCGTCCCATCCCGGGTGCGGCCGGTGCGTTGTCGTCTGATAAGCGGCGGGCCGCAGCCCGCCGGTCCTGCGTCCTACCCCTCCAGGACCGCGCCCCGGCTGGCGTTGCGCACCAACTGGGAGTAGCGGCGCAAGTACCCGCCGGTGATCCTGGGAGCAAATGGCGGCTGCTGGCTGCGGCGACTGCGGATCTCCTGCTCGGAGAGCATCGCCTCCAGGCGGTGGCCCGGCATGTCGATCCGGATCAGGTCGCCATCGCGCAGCAGGCCGATCAGCCCGCCCTCGGCGGCCTCGGGGGAGACATGCCCGATGCAGGCCCCGCGGGTGCCGCCCGAGAAACGGCCGTCGGTGATCAGCGCCACGCTCTCGCCCAGGCCCTGGCCCATGATGTAGGAGGTCGGAGCGAGCATCTCCTGCATCCCCGGGCCGCCCTTCGGGCCCTCGTAGCGGATCACCACCACGCTGCCCGGGCCGACCCGCCCGGCGAGGATCCCCTCGCAGGCCTCCTCCTGGGAGTCGAAGACCACCGCCCGGCCCTCGAACCGCAGCATCGCCTGGGCCACGCCCGCCTTCTTCACCACCGCGCCCTCCTCCGCCAGGTTGCCCCAGAGGATCGTCAGGCCGCCATCGGCCGAGTAGGGGTCGGTCGAGCGGACGGATCACGGCCCGGTCCCTCACTTTCGCGCGCGCGATGTTCGCTCCCAGGGTCGCGCCGGATACGGTCCGGCAGTCGAGGTGCAGCAGGCCCTCGACTGCGCTGATCTCCTTCAGGATCGCGCTGACCCCGCCGGCGCGGTCGACATCCTCCATGTGGTAGGGCGAGGAGGGCGCGACCTTGCAGATGTTGGGGCAGCGGGTGGAGATGCGGTTGATCCGCTCCAGGTCGTAATCCACCCCGGCCTCGCGGGCGATGGCCAGGGCGTGGAGGACGGTGTTGGTGCTGCCGCCCATCGCCATGTCCAGGGCGAAAGCGTTGTCCAGCGAGCGCTCGGTGACGATCTCGCGCGGCAGGGGCCCGCCTTCCAGGGCCATCGCGACAATCCGCTCGGCGGCCTTGCGGTAGAGGTTCTTGCGCCGCGGGTCCACCGCCAGCACCGTCCCGTTGCCGGGCAGCGCCATCCCGATCGCCTCGCAGAGGCAGTTCATCGAGTTGGCGGTGAACATCCCGGAGCAGGAGCCGCAGCCCGGGCAGGCGTGCCGCTCGAGCTCATCCAGCTCGCTGTCGGTGATCTTGCCGCGGCCGTGGGCGGCCACGCCCTCGAAAACACTGATCAGGTCGACCGCGCGGCCATCGGGCAGGCGGCCGGCGGCCATCGGGCCGCCGCTGACCATGAGGGTCGGGATGTTGGCGCGCAGGGCGCCCATCAGCATGCCGGGGACGATCTTGTCGCAGTTGGGAATGCAGATCAGGGCGTCGAAGCAGTGAGCGCCGGCCATCGACTCCACGCTGTCGGCGATCAGTTCGCGGCTGGGCAGCGAGTACTTCATGCCCGCTGTGGCCCATCGCGATCCCATCGCAGATGCCGATGGTGTTGAACTCGAACGGCACGCCGCCGGCCTTGCGGATCCGGCGCTTGACATACTCGGCGACCTTGTTCAGGTGCACATGCCCGGGGATGATCTCCGTCGAACGAGTTGCACACGCCGATGAACGGCTTGCCGAAATCCTCGTCCCGCAGGCCCATCGCCCGCAGCAGGCTGCGGTGGGGCGCCCGTTCCCGGCCCTGCTTGATGGCGTCGCTCCTCATGCTCGGTCACTCCCGGATAAAGATAAAATCCCTCGCCGACTGGGTTTGCCCAGCTCCCCGAGGACCGGTTTTTCGCGCGTGGATTGCTTTGGACTGATCAGGGGAACGGGGCTTGGGCTTCAGGAGCCCAAAATAATCGAAATCGAGCCGTCCCCTATCAAGGGCAGGATCAGCAAAATGATGCCAGCTACAGGCACGGCGGAGAAGGCGATAAGCTCCGCGGCCCCTCCGGCGAAAGCCGTCAGGGTGCGCGGGAAGGAAGGATTGGTGAGCTTGCCGAACATCTGGTCCGATCCTGTGATGGATCCGTGGCCGACAGCGCGTGCCCGGGCGGACAAAGAAGATCGCCGGGGAACCACCGTTACCAGCCGTGGTTGCCGCCGTCAAATGTTTGCTCAGTATATAAGCGGGTCATGAGGCTGTCAAGAGAATTCTGCTCCCGCCGCCTCCATCGCTTACAGCCGCGCGGCGCTCCGCCGGCCATTCCCGCCGCGCCCCGGAAGCGCCCGGGACCGGCCGCGGGGTAAAGAGGTTGACCCTGGCTGTGAGGCTTTATATATTTGTACGAATTTGGTTTCCGCCCCACGGGGCCTGGCGGGATGAACCCATGACATGGGAAGTTATGGCCAGAATGAAGAAGCAGAGCAAACGCGCGGTCCTGGTGCTCGAGGATGGCCGGACCTTCCAGGGGACCGCTTTCGGCGCGGAGGGCGAGGCCCTCGGCGAGGTGGTCTTCAATACCAGCATGACCGGCTACCAGGAGATTGTCACCGACCCCTCCTACAACGAGCAGTTGATCACTTTCACCTGCCCGCACATCGGCAACGTGGGAGTGACCGCGGAGGATGTGGAGAGCTCCCGGGTCCAGGCCGCCGGCGTGATCGTGCGCGAGGCCTCGCCGGTCTACTCCAACTGGCGGGCCGACAAGAGTTTCGATGACTACCTCACCGAACAGAACACTGTCGGCATCCAGGGGATCGACACCCGGGCCCTGACCCTGCACATCCGCGAAAAAGGCGCGATGAAAGGGATCATCTCCTCGGCCGACTTCAACTACGAATCCCTGATGAACAAGCTCAACCGCTACCCGGGGCTGGTCGGCCAGGACCTGGTCAAGCATGTCACCACCCGGGACAGCTACATCTTCAATCCCGACCAGGCCGAGGCCGCCGCGGCGTTCTACGAGCACACCATCGACCGGCCGGAGGACCTGGCCGCCTGGCGCGAGCGCCAGGGCCATGACCGCCACTATGTGGTCGCGCTGGACTGCGGGATCAAGACCAACATGCTGCGCATCCTCTCCTATTTCAACTGCTCGGTGATCGTGGTCCCGGCCGGCTACGACTATGCCCGGATCATGTGCCTCAATCCCGATGGGATTTTCCTCTCCAACGGGCCCGGCGATCCGGAGGGCGTGCCCTACGTCGTGAAGACCGTCCAGCAGCTCCTGGAGCATCAGCCCGAGCTGCCGGTGTTCGGCATCTGCCTCGGCCACCAGATCCTCGGCCTGGCGTTCGGCGGCCGCACCTACAAGCTCAAGTTCGGCCATCGCGGGGCCAACCACCCGGCGATGGACCTGGCCACCGGCAAGATCGAGATCACCACCCAGAACCACGGGTTCTGTGTGGCGGGCGGCAAGGACGAGCAGGGCCGCTGGCGGATCGAGGGCTGCCCCGAGCTGGAAGTGACCCATGTCAATCTCAACGACCAGACCGTCGAGGGCTTCCGTCACCGGACCCGCCCGGTCTTCTGCGTCCAGTATCACCCGGAATCCAGCGCCGGGCCGCATGACAGCTGGTACCTCTTCCGCCGCTTCATCGGCCTGATCGAGGAGCACAAGGCCGCGATGATGCAGCAGGCGGTCTGAAGCCGTCCGGGACGCGAGGCGGCCGTGGTTGTCTCCAGTGGGGTGCAAGGAGCAGGGAGGAAAAGATGACTACCGGACAGAAGTGGCTGCTGGCGGTTGTGCTCGTAGTGTTCCTGATCGGTGGCGCCGTCTTGTTCGGCATGATGATGCTGCTCTTGCTGCCCGGGGCGCGGAGCGATGGCCTCACCGCCGGTTTCGGGCCCCGGGTCGGGGTGATCGAGCTGGAGGGGGTGATCGAGGACTCGCGCTGGATGGTCCGCCGGATCGAGGAATTCCGCAAGGATGACCAGGTGCGGGCGGTGGTGCTGCGGATCGACAGCCCCGGCGGCGGAGTCGCCCCCACCCAGGAGATTTTCGAGGAGCTGCTCCGGCTGCGCGAGCAGGGCAAGCCGGTGGTGGTCTCGATGGGCTCGATCGCCGCTTCCGGAGGCTACTACCTGGCCTGCGCCGGGGACTCGGTCCTGGCCAACCCGGGTACGCTCACCGGCTCGATCGGAGTGATCCTCGAGTTCGCCGACCTGCAGGAAGTGCTGCGCAAGGTGGGGGTCGAGTTCCGGGTGGTCAAGAGCGGCGTGTACAAGGACATCGGCTCGCCGTTTCGCGAAATGACCGCGGATGAGCGGCAGTTGCTCCAGGCGATGATCGAGGATGTCTACCAGCAGTTCGTGGAGGCGGTGACCGACAACCGGCCCCTGCCGCGCGACAGCGTGCTGGCGCTGGCCGATGGCCGCATCTTCAGCGGCCGCCAGGCCGCCGAGCTCGGGCTGGTCGACCGCACCGGCACCTACCAGGAGGCGATCCGGGTCGCCGGCCTGATGAGCGGCCTGGGCGAGGAGCCGCGCATTGTCCGTCCCACCCGGGAACGGATTCCCTGGCGCGACCTGATGACCGAAACCGCCGCCCGGCTCGGCGATCCCGTTGCCACGGTCGCCGGCAGCCCGCGGCTGCTCTACCTGTTCCGCTGAGACACCCGGCTCCCGCCAGGGGGGCCGGGCCTTCCGCATGCCGGCTTCACCCGGCCGTCACACCCGCGCCCGGGGCGCCGGTGGCGCCGGACCGGTTCAGTTTACCGAATGCGCGCAGCATTGCCGGATCGACCCCTAACCCTGTCCTCAAGGACGCAAGGAGGAGCTTCATGTCCATCATCACTGATGTCAATGCCAGAGAGATCCTCGATTCCCGTGGCAACCCCACCGTGGAAGTGGAAGTGATCCTCGATGACGACTCTTTCGGCCGGGCGGCGGTGCCGAGCGGGGCCTCCACCGGCGAGTTCGAGGCCATGGAGCTGCGCGACGGCGACAAGAGCCGCTACCTGGGCAAGGGCGTGCTCAAGGCGGTCGAAAATGTCAACGAGGAGCTCGCCCCCGAGATCATCGGCCTGGATGCCACCAACCAGGCCCAGATCGACCGCACCCTGATCGAGCTCGACGGCACCGAGAACAAGAGCAAGCTCGGAGCCAACGCCATCCTCGGCGTGTCGCTGGCCACCGCCAAGGCCGCGGCCGAGTATGCCGGCATCCCCCTCTACCGGTACATCGGCGGGGTCAATGCCAAGATGCTGCCGGTGCCGATGATGAACATCCTCAATGGCGGCGCCCACGCGGACAACAATGTCGACCTGCAGGAGTTCATGGTCATGCCGGTCGGCGCCCGGAGCTTCTCCGAAGCGCTGCGGATGGGCGCGGAGATCTTCCACTGCCTGAAAAAAGTCCTCAACGGCAAGGGCTACTCCACCGGCGTCGGCGATGAGGGCGGATTCGCCCCGAACCTCAAGAGCAACGAGGAGGCGCTCGAGGTGATCCTCGAGGCGATCGACAAGGCCGGCTACAAGCCCGGCAAGGATGTGATGCTTGCCCTCGACCCGGCCTCCAGCGAGTTCTACGAGGATGGCAAGTATGTCTTCAAGAAGAGCGACGGCTCGGTGAAGAACCGCGAGCAGATGGTCCGGTTCTAGGCCGACTGGGTCCGCAAGTACCCGATCATCTCGATCGAGGACTGGCTGGCCGAGGACGACTGGGAGGGCTGGAAGATGGTCACCGAGGAGCTCGGCAAGAAGGTGCAGCTCGTCGGCGACGACCTGTTCGTCACCAACACCCAGCGCCTGGCCCGGGGCATCGAGAAGGGCGTGGCCAACTCGATCCTGATCAAGCTCAACCAGATCGGCACCCTGACCGAGACCCTGGAAGCGATCCAGATGGCCAAGCAGGCCGGCTACACCTGCGTGATCAGCCATCGCAGCGGCGAGACCGAGGACACCACCATCGCCGACCTGGCGGTGGCGGCCAACGCCGGCCAGATCAAGACCGGCTCGGCCAGCCGCACCGACCGGATCTGCAAGTACAACCAGCTGCTTCGCATCGAGGAATACCTCGGCGAAGCGGCGCAGTTCCCGGGCAAGGCGGCCTTCTACAACCTGCGATACGGCCCGACCATGGAGCCCGTGCGCACCGGTAGCTTATGACGACGGCCAGCCCGTGGAAAAGACAACTCCGGCCGGTGGTCCTGTTGCTGTTCGGCACCCTGTTGCTGCTGGCGCTCTTCGGCGGCGAGAACAACCTGCTCTCGCTCTGGAAGCTGCACCGGCAGCGGCAAGCCTTGCTGGAAGAGGTCGAGCGGCTGCGGGTGGACAATCAGCTCCTGGCCGACCAGATCCGCGCCCTGCGGGAAGACCCGTCCGCGATCGAAAAAGTCGCCCGGGAACACCTGGGAATGTCCGCGCCGGGGGAAACGATCTACCGCATCCTGCCCGCCGCCGGTCGGGACAGCGTGGCGGATTCCGTTTCCGAAGGAAATTAGGCCACTTGACATTTATTCTTGACAAGCGCGGGCTTACAGGTTATACTAAGTTCAGCTTCACGCGGAACTCATCGCGGGGTGGAGCAGTCAGGTAGCTCGTTGGGCTCATAACCCAAAGGTCGGAGGTTCAAATCCTCCCCCCGCTACCAACTTGGGGATTTACTGCTAGACAGTAAATCCCCTTTTTTTGTTTTCTACTGATTTCGCGCAGTCTGCCGATATATCAGTCAGGGGACAGAACGGGCGGAAAGACTGTCGATAGATCGTCCCGGCCGGGCGGAATCGCCCAGCCGAGCCATCCTCCCCCGAGACCTGTCGCTGCTGTTCGGCTCAAGGGAAGCTGTCAGCGAGCCGGGGACAGGGGGCACACTCCTTGCCAAAGTTACCAGCAGTCCGCTCACGACAAACTAAAGCCCAGGGAGTAATGCTCGCAAAATGGGTAGATCCAGACTGCATACGGGAACTTCCTACTTCATCGTCACCAGCAACGGCAAGCTGCGGCGGCTGCGGCCCGGCCTGATCGTGATGGCCGCCCTGTTGTTGTCCGCCGCCCTGTCCGTGTTCGCCGGGCAGTGCTTCCTGTACGACCAGCGCCTGGTCGAGGAACGGCAACGGACTGCCGCGCAACTGGCTCAGCTCAACGGGGCCCAGCGCCAGCGGGTGGAAGAGCTGAAGGTCTGTGAAGAGAGCAAGGAGCGGATCAGCAAACTGCTCCACTTCAAAACGGAGACCGGGAAAACCGCCGATGAATAAGATCAACCTGATGGTTTTCCATGCCGATGGCAGCTCGAAAACCATCCCCCTCAACCTGCAAATGTACCTGAAGGCCGGCCTGGCGACTCTGGCCGGCGCCATCGTGGCCGGCGCCGCGCTGCTCTCCTACAACATGATCAAACTCAGCGGCGTCCGCAGCTCTTATACCCAGACCCTCCAGAACCTTTCGGTCGAGAAGCGCAATTTCGACCAGCGGCTCAACGAGCTCGAGGACTTCGAGGAAAAGATCTCCTTCTTCCTGGGCGGCGCGCTGGCCGATGTCGAGAATGCCGGGGTCGAAGTGACTTTCGACAGCGGCATGGGCGGCGGGATGGAATTCGAGCCCGATGATCCCCGCCAGGCGGCCGAGATCGAAAACAACATCACCACCTACTCGGCCCCCCAGCGGCTGCGGGGCGCGCCCAACGAGCAGGAGCGGATCAGGGAGCTCAAGCAGAGCCTGCAGGAATTGGCGGAACTGGCCCTCAAGGAGAAGCACCGGCTGGACTTCACCCCCTCGGTGATGCCGATCCAGGGCTACATCACCAGCCAGTTCGGCTGGCGGATTTCGCCTTTCACCGGCAGCCGGCACCTGCACCGCGGGCTGGACATTGTCAACAAGATCGGCACCCCGGTAGCGGCTTCCGCCTCCGGCCGGGTGGTCTTCGCCAACAAGGAGGAGTTCTGGGGCAAGGCGGTGTTCATCGCCCACCGCGATGGGATTGTCACCAAGTACGGCCATCTCAGCGAAATCTCGGTCCAGCCCGGCCAGATGATCGAGCGCGGCGACAAGGTCGGCGAGGTAGGGATGAGCGGCCGGACCACCGGGCCGCACCTGCATTACCAGATCGAGATCAACGGCAAGGCGGTCGATCCCCTGCGCTTCCTGATCGACGACTTCAGCTCCAACTGAAAAAGGGCCCCGCCCCGGGCAGCCGCTGTCAGTGACAGTTGCGACTCCCGGCGCAGGGCCTTTTTTGTGGGTTCATCCGTACATTTTGGGGAGGCACAGGGGGAGCGAAAGCTCCAGATAGCTTGGCAATTTCTGAAGCCTGACGGGCTTTTTACTTTTTGTGACCAAAAAGTAACAAAAAGTCTCTTGAAGCCAAGGCCGCGAAGCTGAAATAACAACATGCTTTTTAATTGGTTACGGTGTGCCTGCGGGAGTTAAATCGCTCCTTTGGCGGTCGCCGCGTTTCGCGCCATCCCTGGCGCTGCAACGCCATGGCCTGCCGGGCTCTCTCGCTTCGTAGCAGTAGCCACGATGGAAATAGGGAAAATCTACTCCGCTCGCTCTTGCCTCCAGCCGCGGCCCGCAAGCCCCCCCCGCCCAAGAACAAGACGCTCTGGTCATTGTCGTGTTTCTTCATCCCACAGCGCCCCGACGGGCGCCCCGCGGCAGCAACTGGATGAGCCACTCGGGAGCAGCGGTTACAGCACGCATCATCCCATGATGAACTGTAGGGGAGGCAAGAACCGACCGGCAGATGCGCGTCAGCGCTGCCCACCCGCAGGGGTAGCGTTTCGATACCGCGCTTACCAGTGGCCAATTGAAGATCACCGCCGGTGGGCGAGTTTTGCGCCGCACAGACTCTTGCTTCTTCTGGTCACAGAAGAAGAAAAATAATAACCATCAAAGAGCTAGCTGCACCGCCGGGAATTTGTGTCCCCAAGCCCGGGAAGGGTCTATTCCCGGCTCCCCCCACCGGCAGAAGCTCTCACCCCGGAATTCCCGGATGAACCTTACCAAAGGGGGACACCGGGGGTTGTGTTCTTTCCCACTCCTGAGTTCATCACACCCGCTAAACAGAGGGGCGGCGGCGTCAGCCGACTGGGGTGTGTCCGGCCAAGCTCAGCGGCAGACCCGAAACTGCGAAACAAGACGGTAGTGATTCCTCGCCCACCGCCTCAGAGCCCGAACAGCCGGCCCAGGTCGTTGGCGGTCGCCAGCAGCATCAGCAGCAGCACGATCAGCAGGCCGACCTGGGTCCAGCGGATCCCGCGCCTGCTGCGACAGCGGCCGGCCAAAACGCGCCACCTCGATCAGCAGGAACAGCAGGTGGCCGCCATCCAGCACCGGGATCGGCAGCAGGTTGAGGATCGCCAGGTTGATGCTCAGAATCGCCATGAAGTACCACAGCTCGCCGGCCCGCGCCGATTCGCCGGCCAACTGGCCGATCATCACCGGCCCGCCCAGCACGTTGCGGGCCTCGCCCAGCGGGATGCCGCCGCTGACCAGCCCGGCCAGGAGCTGCCACAGCCGCTGAGCGATCACCACCGTGGTCAGCGCGGCGTTGCGAGCCCCGGTAACCACCGCCTCGCCCGGCCCCAGTTCGACCCGCCCCATCTGCGGTCCGATCCCGATCAGCCCGACTTCCTCGAACTTGCCCTCGGCATTCGGGACCGAGGTCAGCTCCGGAGCGACCGCCACCGTCAGCTCTTTCCCCTCCCGTTGCACCAGCAACTGCATTTCCTGCTCCGCCTTGGCGCGGATCAGCCGGGTCAGCTCCTGCCAGCTCTCCACCGGCTCGCCATCGACCGCCAGAATCAGGTCCCCGCGCTGAAGGCCGGCTTCCGCCGCGGGCTTGGAGGGCACCAGGCTGCCGATCCGCGGCTCGACCTGCGGCACCAGCGAGGCCGCCAGTTGCGCCCGCAGCGAGTCGTTCGGGGTGGCAATCTCGACCTGGTAGGGGCTGCCATCCGGCCCGGCCAGGGCGATGGTGGTCCGGCCGTCCCTCGAGCCGGTGATCTCCTCGACCACCTGGTCCCAGCGCTCCACCTGCCCGCCGTTGACCTGGAGGATCGTGGAGCCGCCACGCAGCTCCTCTGTCCCGGGCAGGGCCAGCTCCGCGGCCACGCTCTCCATCCGGGTGGTGGCGTAGGTCTGCGCCCCCTGGAAATAGAGGATGCCGATGAACAGCACCACCGCCAGCAGGAAATTGGAGAACGGTCCGGCGAAAATCACCGCGAACCGCGCCGGCACGCTCTTGTTGTCGAAGCGCCGGGCGGGCTCGGTGTACTCCTCCTCCGTGGGCTCCTCCCCCTCCAGCCCCTCGGTGGGCTCCTCGCCGGCCATCTTGACATAGCCGCCGAACGGGATCGCGGAAAGGCTGTACTCGGTCTCGCCCTTGCGGTAGCTCACCAGCGGCTTGCCCAGGCCGATCGAGAAGCGGTGGACCCGGATCCCCACCAGCTTGGCGATCGCGAAATGCCCGGCCTCGTGCACCAGGATCAGCACTCCAAGCACAAAGATGGCGACCACGATGGTTAGAATCATTTCAACTCCCAGCTTGCATGTTGGAAGGTTCTCACCCGGGAAGCGCCTCACCCGCCCGCGCCCGCCCGCTCTCTCCCGGATGAAACGTCACGGCCGGCCCAACCCGGCGGCAAACCGCCTGGCCCAGCGATCGGCCTCGAGAATCTCCTTCAGCGAGGGGTCCGCCACTTCCGGGGCCCGGGCCAGGGTCCGCTCGATCACTGCGGCGATCTCGAGGAACCCGATCCGCTCCCGGCGGAAAGCCTCCACCGCCGACTCGTTGGCTGCGTTGAACACCGCCGGGGCCACCCCGCCCCGCCGCCCGGCCTCGTAGGCCAGCCCCAGACAGGGGAAGTTCTCGCGGTCCACCTTCTCGAAAGTGAGCTTGCCCAGCGCGGTGAAATCGGGGATGGGCAGCCCCACCGGGCAGACGGCGCGGCCAGGTCAGGGCGTACTGGATCGGGAATGCGCATGTCCGGCACGCCCAGGTGCGCCATCACCGCCCCATCCCGCAGCACCGCCATCCCGTGCACGATCGACTGCGGATGGACCAGCACTTCGATATTCGGTCATACCCCAGGCCGAACAGAAAGTGCGCCTCGATCACCTCCAGCCCCTTGTTGGCCAGGCTGGCCGAATCGACCGTGATCTTGGGACCCATCGTCCAGGTCGGGTGGTGAGGCTCGGCGAAAGTGACCTGCGCCAGCCGCTCCCGGCCGAAGCCCCGGAACGGCCCGCCCGAGGCGGTGATCACGATCCGGTCGATCTCGACCGCCGCTGCGGTTCGAGGAACTGGAAGATAGCGCTGTGTTCGCTGTCGACCGGTATGATCTCGCGCCCCGGGCCGTGCCGCCGCCAGGCGCATCAGGTGGTCGCCGGCCATCACCAGCGATTCCTTGTTGGCCAGGGCCAGCCGCTTGCCGGCCTCGAGGGCCGCCACCGAGGCGGCCAGACCCGGCCGCGCCGACCATCGCGTTGACCACAATATCGGCCTCCTCAGCCGGGCCAGAGCCACCAGCGACTCCGCGCCGGTGCCGACCTCCAGGCCATCCAGCTCGGCGCGCGCCAGCCCGTCCAGCCCGCGGGATCGGCCATGCAGATCCGCTTCGCCCCACACCGCGGGCAACCTGGACCAGCCGTCGTCTGCGGCTCCCGGCCCCCAGCGCCACCACCTGGAACTGGTCCCCCAGCTCGCGGATACCGTTCCAGGCAGTTCTCGCCGATCGATCCGGTAGCCCCCAGGATGCAGACGTTCTTGGTCATTTTCGTCCGATCAGAAGAACATGAAACGGAAAAGAAGGCCAGGGGCGCTTTGAACAGCAGGCTGTCGAACCGGTCCAGCACTCCGCCATGACCGGGGATCAGGTGCGAGGAATCCTTGACCCCAGTATCGCGCTTGAGTACCGACTCCACCAGATCGCCGACCGGCCCGGCCACGCTGAACAATGCTCCCAGGATCAACGCGGCCGGCAGGCCGATCAGCCCCAGCCACAGCGTCCCGGCCGCCCAGGTGGCCAGGGCGGCGCACAGCGCCCCGCCGATCGCGCCCTCCCAGGTCTTGCCCGGGCTGCGCAGCGGGTCGAGCTTGTGACGGCCCAGCAGGCTGCCGGCGAAATAGCTGCCCACATCCACCGCCCAGGTGCCGAGGTAGGCCAGCAGCAGCCAGCCGAAACCCTCGGACTCGGCAACTCCCGGGTAATGGCGCAACAGCAGCTGGAAAGCTACCAGGGCTCCGGCGTAGTAAATCCCGAACACGGTCACCGCCAGCCGGGTGATCCCGCCCTGGACGCCGCGCCGGCCGAAAATCTCGGCGCCGCCTGCCGTCAGCACCGGCAACGCGGCCGCGAGCAGCAGCCAGGCCGTCAGGCCGGTCCGCCCGAAGGCGTAGAAGATCGCCGGGAACAGCGCGGCCAGCACCACTCCCGGCACGGCATGGGGCTGCACCTCGCGATGGCGGGCCAGATCGAAGAACTCGCGGCCGGCCAGGCCCGCCTGCAACATCAGGAACGCCAGCAGGGGCCAGGAACCGAGCCAGATCAGCAGAATTACCAGCGGAACACCGAATACAGCCACCAGGCTGCGCTTGAGCAGGTTCAAATCCATCTCTCCAGTTCTTCAGACCGCCGTGTGTCCCGGTCGCCCGGGCCGCGGCGCGGCTTCCGCCCCCCCTCCACCACGCGCCCGAACCGGCGCTCCCGTTGCTGGAAGGCGGCCACCGCCTCGTAAAAATCGATCCTGGTAAAATCCGGCCAGAGGACCGGGGTGATGTAGAGTTCGGCGTAGGCGATCTGCCAGAGCAGGAAGTTGCTGATCCTCAGCTCGCCGCTGGTGCGGATCAGCAGGTCGGGGTCCGGTTGGCCGGCGGTGTAGAGCGCCCCGGCGATCGCGGCCTCATCCACCGCCTCCGGGTCGAGCCGCCCGGCGGCGGCCTCCCGGCACAGGGTCCGGGCGGCATCCACCAATCTCGCTGCGGCTGCCGTAGCTGATCGCCAGGTTGAGCAGCATCCGGTCACACCCGGCCAGGTAGTCGACCGCCTCCAGCAGCGTGCGGCGCGGGGCGGGGTCGAGCTTCTCCAGCCGCCCGATGCACTTGAGCCTGATCCCGTTGGTCTTGAAAATTTCGCGCTCGCGCCGGATGTAGGTCTGCAGCAGCCCCATCAGGGTGCGGATCTCCGGCTGGGGCCGCTTCCAGTTCTCCTCGCTGAAGGCATAGAGGGTCAGAACCTCGCAGCCCAGCCCGCGGCCGGCCTCCACCACCTCCCGCACCGCCTTCATCCCCTGGCGATGGCCGAAGACCCGGGGCCGGCCCCGTTGACGGGCCCAGCGCCCATTGCCGTCCATGATCACCGCCACGTGGCGCGGGATGTTCCCCCGGGCCAGGATTTCCTGTTTGAGCTCTTCCGGTTTCATCTTGGGTCTGGCGCTCCGGCTGGGGATGAAACTCGCGCATAAGCTGAAAAATTACACCCGCCCGCCGGCGCTGGCAATGATAAACTGTGCCGCCGCCAATAAAAATCCCCGGAAAAGCTTCCGGGGATTGATCTAACTGAAGCCTGCCGCTGGTCCTTCCCGCGTGGGAGCCGGGTGTGGTCAGACCTCCATGATTTCTTCCTCTTTTTCCTTGAGCAGAGCGTCCAACCGCTCGATAAAACGGTCGGTCAGCTTCTGGATCTCGTCCTGGGTGCGGCGGGCATCGTCCTCGGTCAGGGCGTCGTCTTTCTCGGCCTGCTTGACCAGGTCATTGGCTTCCTTGCGGGCGTGGCGCACCGAGACCCGGCCGGTTTCGGCCATCTTGTGCACCAGGCGCACCAGTTCCCGGCGTCGCTCCTCGGTCAGCACCGGGATCGGCACCCGGATCACGTTACCGTCATTGGAAGGAGTCAACCCCAGGTCGGAGGCCTGGATCGCCTTGCTGATCGGGCCGACCAGCGAGCGGTCCCAGGGCTGGATCACCAGCAGCCGGGCCTCAGGCGCGGAAATGCTCCCCACCTGATTGAGCGGCATCCGCGCGCCGTAAGCCTCGACCTGGACATGCTCGATCAGCGTCGGCGAAGCCTTGCCGGTCCTGACCCCGGAGAACTCGTGCCGGATGCCGTCGATGGCGCGTTCCATCTGCTGCGTGGCTGATCTGACGATCTCGTCCTTCATGTTGTCGCCTCCACGATAGTGCCGATCTGTTCACCGGCCACGATCCGAGGGAGAGCTCCCTTTTCCCTGATGTTGAAGACCAGGATCGGCAGCTTGTTTTCCATGCAAAGAGTGATCGCCGTCGTATCCATCACCCGGATTCCCTGCTGCAGCACTTCCAGGTAGGTCAGGCGCGGGATGAACTTGGCGTCCTTGTTGATCACCGGGTCTTCGGTGTAGATCCCATCGACCTTGGTGGCCTTGAGGATCACCTGGCTCTCGATTTCGACCGCGCGCAGCACCGCCGCGGTATCGGTGGAGAAGTACGGATTGCCGGTGCCGCCGGCGAAAATCACCACCCGCCCTTTTTCCAGATGGCGGATGGCGCGGCGGCGGATGTAAGGCTCGGCCAACTGCTCCATGCGGATCGCGGTCATCACCCGAGTGTCGAGCCCGCGATCCTCGAGCATGTTCTGGACGGCGATGGCATTGATCACCGTCGCCAGCATCCCCATGTAGTCGGCCGCGACCCGGTTGATGCCCTGCTTCTGGGCCAGGGTGCCGCGGATGATGTTCCCCCCGCCGATCACCAGGCCCAGTTGCACGCCGTCGCGGCAGACCCGGCAGATGTCATCCAGCAGTGTTTCCAAAAACAGGGCGCCGATGCCCCGCTCGCCCGAGAGGGCCTCACCGCTGAGCTTGAGCAGCACCCTGTTGTATTTGGAGCCGGGCATGGTTGTCCCTGAGACCGTGGTGGAGAGGCGTCCGGGCGGCGCTTACCCGCCCAGCTGGAACCTGGCGAAACGCCGGACCTGGACGTTCTCGCCCAACTGGCTGATCGCTTCCTGGACCAGCTGGCCCACGGTGATGTCCGGGTTCTTGACGAACGGCTGGTCGAGCAGGCAGACCTCCTGGTAGTACTTCTCCATCCGCCCCTCGACAATCTTGTTCAGGACGTTCTCCGGCTTGCCGCTCTGGCGGGACTGCTCGAGATAGATCTCGCGCTCCTTCTCCAGGCTTTCGGCGGAGACCTGCTCGCGGCTGACCACGTCCGGGTTGGCGGCGGCGATGTGCATCGCCACATCCTTGACCAACTGCTGGAACTGGTCGGTGCGGGCGACAAAATC
This sequence comes from Candidatus Glassiibacteriota bacterium, assembly GCA_963752515.1. Lineage (GTDB taxonomy): Bacteria > Gemmatimonadota > Glassbacteria > GWA2-58-10 > GWA2-58-10 > CAVVYO01. Next base: position 346,438 of record CAVVYO010000004.1, read on the forward strand.
GGTCTCGCAGTTGATCTCCACCAGCACGCCCAGCTTGCCGCCCATGTGAATGTAAGCCTGGACCAAGCCCTCGCGGGTCTCGCGACCCATGCGCTTGGCGGCTTTCATCGCGCCTCGCTTGCGCAGCAACTCGATCGCCTTTTCCTCATCCCCACCGGCTTCTTCCAGGGCCTTCTTGCACTCCATCATCCCTGCGCCGGTAACCTTGCGCAAGTCCTGGACCTGGGTAGCAGTGATCGCCATGATCTATCTCCCTGATGGTTTATGCTCAGCCACTGTCTGATCGGGGCGGGAGCCCGGCGATGCCGGGCCCCGCGGTCCTGCGTTATTCCTCTTCCTTGACGACCGGGGCCCCGCCGGTTTCCTCGCCGGGCTTCTTGCGACGCGGGCGGCGGCGCGGACGTCCGCCCCGCTTGGCCTTGTCGCGGTCCTCGGCGGATTCCTCCGAATCCCGGCCCTCATCCTTGCGGAACTCGCCGCCGGCCAGATCGGTCGGCTTCTCGACCCGCATCGCCTTGCCCTCGAGGGCGGCATCGGCAATCGCCTCGGTCACCAGCTTGACCGAACGGATCGCGTCATCGTTGCCGGCCACCGGGTAGTCGATCAGGTCGGGATCGGCATTGGTGTCGATCAGGGCGATCAGCGGAATGCCGAGCTTGTTGGCCTCGGCCACCGCGATCTTTTCCTTCTGGGCGTCCACCACGAACATCGCCGAGGGGACATCGTTCATCATCTTGATCCCGTCGAGCACCTTCTGCAACTTGAGCATCTCGCGCGAGAGCGAAAGCGCTTCCTTCTTGGTGCGCTGCTCGAGCTCGCCCTCGTCCCGCATCCGCTCCAAGTCCTTGAGCCGGCGGATGTTCTTCTTGATGGTCTGGAAGTTGGTGATCATCCCGCCCAGCCAACGCTCGTTGACATAGTACATCCCGCTGCGCTCGGCCTCTTCCTTGATGATGTCGCGCATTTGCCGCTTGGTGCCGACAAACAGGATGCTGCCACCCTTGGCGACGATCTCGCGGACCCGGTCTGAGGCCTTCCTGAGTTGATCGATGCTCTTTTTCAGGTCGATGATGTGAATCCCGTTGCGCTCGGCGAAGATGAATTTCTTCATCTTGGGATTCCAGCGCCGGGTCTGGTGACCGAAGTGCATCCCGGCTTCCAGCAGATCCTGAATGGTTGGGAATGCCATCTAAGCTCCTTCAAGCGACAAAATTACACGGCGACCGCAGGGCCGGCAGCCACAGTGAAGCACCGGACCATGACTGGCCGCCGTCTGCTGTTGATGCAATATGAAATCTTTCGGTTAACGCTTGGAGAACTGGAAGCGCTTGCGCGCCTTGGGCTGCCCGTACTTTTTGCGCTCGACCGCGCGCGGATCGCGAGTCAGCAGACCGAGCTTGCGCAGCGTCGAGCGATAGTTCTCGTCCAGCTTCACCAGGGCGCGCGACAGGGCCAGCCTGATCGCTCCGGCCTGGCCGGTCTGTCCGCCGCCATCGACCCGGACCTTGATCTTGAACTGGCCCATGGTTTCGGTGGCGGCCAGGGGCTGCTCCAACAGCTGGACATGGGTCGTGCGCGGGAAATACTCGGCCAGCGCCCGCCCATTGATTTCCCATTCGCCCTTGCCGCGGACCAGGTAGATTCTCGCCACCGCGGTCTTGCGACGCCCGATCGAATGCACCATGTTTCTATCTTTCTCCAATTAAGGCACCTCCTGTAAGCATACCCGGCGCCAAGTCCCGCCGCCGGTTCGACTGATCAGAATTCCAGCGGCTGCGGCTGCTGCGCCTCGTGCGGGTGAACCGGGCCGGCGTAGATTTTAAGCTTCTTCAGCAGGGCGCGTCCCAGGCGGTTGTGGGGCAGCATGCCTTTGACCGCCAACTGGATCACTTTCCCGGGTTTCTCCCGCATCAGCTTGTCCATGCGGGTCTGACGAGCGCCGCCGGGATAGCCGGAATGGCGGAAGTAGAACTTCTGTTCGGGCTTCTTGCCGGTCACCTTGATCTTCTCGGCGTTGACGATGATCACGAAATCGCCGGTATCCAGGTGCGGTACGTAGTAGGGCTTGTGCTTGCCCATCAGGCGTTGGGCCACCTCGGAGGCCACGCGGCCCAGGACCTTGTCCGTGGCATCCAGCACATACCAGTCCCGCTCGATATGACTGATTTTTGTAGCATAGGTCTGCATTAGTTGACCACCCAAGCTGAAAAGGCCTACGTCACGGAAATTTGCGCACCGATTGTCGCGGACCGACCGGACCTGCCGGGTAACCCGCCGGCCTTCAACGTATGAATAGATTTACCAAATTAATACTGCGCCATCCGCTTGTCAACAGATTTGTCGGATGGCGTGACCGGGACAAACTTCAGCGCCGTCGCGGCTGGGGCACCCAGCGCTCGAACGCCGAAAGCGAAAACACCAGCCTGACCACTGCCTCGTCCGGATACTGCTCCGCCAACGAGCTGCGCTTGCCGATCTCCACCGCCCCGTTGATCATCCCCACGTTCTTGCCGAAGTAGTTCCCGGCCCCGAAGGTGAGGAAACGTTCCCGGACTTCCTCGCCCCCCAGGTGGAAGGGGTAAGTGGTCTGGTACCAGCCGGCCCGCAGGGGGATACTGCGCCAGAGCGGCGGGTTCTCCCCGGCCGCCGGGAGCAGCTCCACCCCCAACCCGAAACGCTGCTGGTTCACCTGGTCGATGTCGCCGCCCAGCGCGGTCGCGCCCTGGACCTTCCCCCACAGCTCCCGTTCCAGGTCCGCCCCCACCACCATCCGCCGGGTGGGACGCCAGGAGAACCCCAGCCGCCAGGCCAGCGGATACTCCTGGTCGCGGGTCACCTTCTCGCGGTAGCCGCCGCCCAGGGTGTAGCTGAAATCGGTGTCCGCGGTCCGGGAAGTGGTGAGCGAGAACCCGACATTGACCGTCTTCACCCCAGCCAGCACCCCGACTGTCGGGCGCAGGCAGGAGTACTTGGCCTGGACCTGCTCTCTGGTGCTGATATAGCCCGTCCCCAGTTCCATTTTCCGCAGCAGGTCCTGATTGCCCACCACCCAGTCCAGCCCCAGCCCCAGCGCCAGGTGCGGAATCACATTGCGCGCCACCGACAGCCGGGCCACGTAGACCCCGCCCTCGGAGCTCAGGGTGCGCAGGGCCTCGCCGCCCAGCAGCTCCACCGCCACCCGGTCCTGGTACTCCCAGGTCAGGTCCCGCCACTGGTAGATTCCGAAGGAAAAGACGAACTGCTTATAAGCCGGGAACACGCCCTTGAAGGAATGGAAATCGGTCGAGCGCAGCGCGACATCCCGATCGGCGCCATTCAGGGTGCGGAAGTTCTGGGTCATCACCGCGTTGAAGCCGGAGCGCCAGAAATTGACATTGCGCGCCGGGTTGTCGAAGGAGAAATCCTCGCCGGTCAGCGCCATCGAAACCCCGCCCATCCCGCGCGAGCGCGCATCCGAGGGCGGCACCGGCACTCCGAGGTGCCCCGCGCCGAGCATCGAGTCCGCCCGGGCGTCCACGGGCAGGGCCGCCTGCCAGATCAAGAGCGACAGGGCCAGCAGGCTCCGCCGCAGCGCCGCCCCCCCAAGATTCGATCCTTGCCGCACTGCCGCTTCCATCCCTGCTCCGGTTCCGGCGCGGGTTACCGCCGGGACTTATGGTTTGAGCGCTTCCGGCACTTCCGAGAACACCAGCTTCAGCACCGGGCGGACCAGGGTGTCGGCCGCCTCCGGCGACCAGATCTGCAGGTACCCCGCCGAGTTGGCCTGGGTATAGCTGGTCAGCACCAGGTACCGGCCCGTGCCGCCCGCCAGCAGGATCCGCTGCAGCGGCAGGGTGACATCCAGTTCCAGCACCGAGTCGCCCGCATTGACCGCCTGCGGCTGACTGTAGATCGTGCTGGTGTACTCCACCGGCGAAAGAGCCTCCGCCACCCGGGTCGCCACCCAGAAGCTGTCGCTGACCGCCAGGTCCCGCAGCGAAAGCCGCAGCAGGGCCCGGTTGACTGTCGACAGCGCGGGCAGCTGGCTCAGGTCGTACTGCAGGAAGAGCTGGCCGGTGGGGACATCCCCCACCAGCAGTCCCTCCGGGGCCGCCTGCCCCTTGAAGTTCACGATGTAGCTGTCCTGGAACGACCGCCGCTCCAGGAACTGGGAACCGGTCACCCCGGGCGAGGTGTACTCCAGATCCAGCCGGCTGGCGACGGCCGCGGTCGGATAGAGCTCCTTGGCCACCATCCCCACCAGCGCATCCTTGTCCTCACCCAACACCGCCAGCGGAAGAGTGGAGTCGCCCTGGGCCAGCCAGGCGTTCATCCGGGCCAGGTCCAGCTCGACCACCACCGTGTCCAGCCGGGCCGCCTCCACCACTCCTTGTCCCAGCGGCGTCGGCACGATCCCGCCGCCCGGGCTCGACCAGTTCCGGCCGGTGGCCGCCTGCTCCCAACTGGCCTCGGCTTCCTCGAACTGCTGTTCCAACTGGTGCACGTACAGGGTGGTCGGCGGGAAACCGGAAAAATCCACCACGTAAAGGTTCAGCTTGGCCGCGGTCAACTCGGCCCCGGCCGGCAGCACCACCCGGAAGCCCAGCAGGGTGCGCATCTCGTACTGTTCGGTATGCCCGACGAAGATCCGCACCTGCCCGCCCTTGACAGTCGGCGGGCCGGTCAGCGCGGTCGCGCTCTCCGGCCGGCGCAACTCCAACTGCCGCGGCAGCTCGCCAATCAGGGACGAGGGGAGCAGGATCAGCCCCTGGTCATTCTCGACATCCTCGCCGCAACCGGCCAGGAGCAAGAGCAGCGACAACAGGAGCGCTGTCGGCAGCGCGGCCAATCGGGCCATGTGATCGATCGTCCTCAAGGGCAGAAGCTCCGCATCAATAAAAATTCCTCCCTGACAGTAGAGAGGAAACCGGGATGAAAATAGCCTTCCGGCAACCGCATCAGCCGAGTATACAAATATAAAGCATTTATCCCCAACGGGACAACAAAATTATGCTGCGCCCCGGAAAGGGGCTGGCCCCGCGCGCTAAAGCTTGAAGCCGGCGAACCCGAGGAAAGCGATCGACATCAGCCCGGCGGCGATCAGCGCGATCGGCGCCCCGCGCATCACCGCCGGCAGCGGCGCCAGGTCCAGCCGCTCGCGGATTCCGGCCATCAGCACCAGCGCCAGGGTGAAGCCGACCCCGCCCGCGGTTCCCTGCACCAGGGTCTCGACCAGGTTCAGCCCATCCTCGATGTTCAGCACCGCCACCCCGAGGATCGCGCAGTTGGTGGTGATCAGCGGCAGAAAAATCCCCAGCGCCTGGTAGAGCGCCGGGGCGGTCTTGTTCAGCACCATCTCGACAAACTGCACCAGCCCGGCGATCACCAGGATGAAGACAATGGTCCGCAGGAAGGTGATCTCGAACGGCACCAGCACCAGGTAGTAGAGCGGCCAGGTGACAAACGAGGCGATGGCCATCACGAAGATCACGGCCAGGCCCATCCCCACCGCGCTGTTCAGGTTGCGGCTCACCCCGAAAAACGGGCAGAGACCGAGAAAGCGCGACAGGATGAAGTTGTTGATGAAGATCGAGCCGATCACGATCACGAACAGGTTGTCGAACATTACCGGCCTCTCCTCGCCTCAAATTGATTGAATCCGGCCAGCAGCAACCCGAAGGCGATGAATCCACCCGGCGGCAGAATGAACAGCAGCACCGGCAGGTAGCCCTGGGGCGCCAGCGGCAGCCCCAGAATGCTCCCCGAGCCCAGCAGCTCCCGCACGCTGCCCAGGACAATCAACGCGCAGGTGAAGCCCAGCCCCATCCCCAGCCCGTCCAGGAAGCTGTGGACCATTCCGTTCTTGTTGGCGAACGCCTCGGCCCGGCCGAGGATGATGCAGTTGACCACGATCAGCGGGATGAAAATCCCCAGCGCCTGATGCAGCTCCGGAGTGTAGCCGGCCATGGTCAGGTCGATGATGGTCACGAAGCTGGCGATCACCACGACATAGGCCGGGATGCGGATCTTGTCCGGGATGAACTTGCGGAGCATCGAGATCCCGATGTTCGAGCCGATCAGCACCGCGGTGGTGGCCAGGCCCATCCCGATCCCGTTGATGATGGAGGTGGTGACCGCCATGGTCGGGCACATCCCGAGCATCAGCCGGAAAATCGGCACCTCTTCCCAGAGGCCGCGGGTAAAGACTTTGAAGGCGGACAAGGCGAGGCTCCTTTCCTACCGGACAACTTTTTCGAGTCGCTGCAGGGCGTCACGCACCGAGGTTGCCACCGCGCGCGAGCTGATGGTCGCCCCGGTGATCGCCTCGATGCGCTGTTGATCGGCATTGCGGCCCACCTCGAGCTGGCCGGGGCCACGGCCTTTGAACTGCTCCTGGAACCAGGGCTCCGTCACTCTGGTCCCCAGGCCCGGGGTCTCCTGCTGCGAGGCGATCTCGATCCCGGTGATCTTCAGCTCCCGGTCAACCCCCACCACCGTGCGCAACGTGCTGGAATAACCCTTGCCCTCGGCCATCACCACGTAACCCACCGCCTCGCCTCCCGCCCCGCCGGCCAGCCCGCGGTAGTACACCAGGCCGCCGCCGGAATCCGCCTCGAACCCGGCGGCCTGCGGCAGCGCCGCCTGGCGGGCGGCCTGCTCCCGCTCCAGCTGCACCGCGGCGATCCGGTCCTTGGTCACCAGGTAGACATTGGCCAGCGCCCCGCCGGCGATCACCGTGATCAGGGTCAGGATCCCCGCCATCTTCGCTATCTCATGCACGCTCCAACCCTCCATAAATCTTGGGCCTGGTGTAGGCATCGATCAGCGGCACGGTGGTGTTCATCAGCAGGATCGCGTAGGAAACCCCTTCCGGGTAGCCGCCCTTGAAGCGGATCAACATCGTGATCAGCCCGCAGCCGACAGCGAAAATCCACTTGCCGCGCGGGGTGACCGGCGAGGTCACCATGTCGGTGGCCATGAACAGCGCCCCGAGGATCACGCCCCCGGTCAGCAGATGGAACAGCGCATCGCCGGTGAACCAGCCCAGCGGGCCGAACACCCAGGCCAGCAGGGCGACGCTTCCCAGGTAACCCACCGGGATCCGCCAGTCGATGTAGCCCCGGACCAGCAGGAACAGCCCGCCGGCCAGCAACAGCAGGGCCGAGGTCTCGCCCAGCACCCCGCCCACCCGGCCCAGGAACAGGTCCTGGTAATAGCCGGTGGTGGAAAGCTGCTCCAGCGCCCGGTGCGCGGCCTGCACCTGGTCGGCGGAAAAGGCCGCGGGGTCCTGCAGCACGGGCTCGAGATTGTTCTTGATGAACTGCAGCGGGGTGGCCTGGGTCAGCGCATCGAGCTGCAGGCCCGAGAGGGTCGAGTTCCGGGGCGCGGGGAAGTCGCCGCTGGAGATCATCTTGGTCGGCCAGGAGGCCAGCAGGAACGCCCGGGCGGCCAGGGCCGGGTTCCAGATGTTGAAGCCCAGTCCGCCGAACAGCTCCTTGACGATGATCACCGCGAACGCTCCGCCGATCACCGCCAGCCACCACGGAGCATTGGCAGGCAGGTTGAAGGCCAGCAGCAGGCCGGTCACCAGGGCCGACCAGTCGCCGATGGTCTGCGGCTTACGGCGCAGCCGGCACCAGAGGTACTCGGCCCCGACCGCCGATCCCGCGGCCAGCACGACCAGCAGCAGCGCCGGCAGGCCGAAAAACCAGACCGCGCCGATCGCCGCCGGCATCAGGGCGATCGCCACTGTCAGCATGATCCGGGAAGTCGACTCCCGGGTGTAGATGTGCGGGGAACTCGATACTTTCAGCAGGTTGGTCATCTGGCCACCGTCGGCTCGCTCCTCAAACGCGTTAGACATGATGCCCGGAAACAGAACGCACTTCCCCCTAACCGGCGGGAAGCTGCTGCGGCGAAAGGGGCTCGGACTTCGTTGCGACTCGCTTCGCTACTGCTTCTTCGCCCGGTCCTGGCTCATCACGGTATATTTTCCGAACTTGATCAACTGGGCCAGATTACGGCCGGCGGGACAGATATAGCTGCACGAGCCGCACTCGATGCAGTCCTTGATAAAGTAGTCCCGGCACTTGTCCCAGCGCTCGAACTCCACCAGCCGCGCCAGATCGAGGGGCATCAGGCGCACCGGGCAGGCCTCCACGCAACGGCCGCAGCGGATGCAGGGGTTGTGGGGGCTCACCGGCACCGGCTCGGCCAGCAGCACCAGCCCGTTGGTGCTCTTGAGCACCGGCACTCCCAGCTCGGGCAGGGCCAGGCCCATCATCGGGCCGCCCATGATCGCCTTGCCGAGGTTCTCCGGAATCTCGCCCTCCACCTGGCGGATCAGCTCCTCCACCAGCGTGCCGACCCGCACCCGGTAGTTGCCCGGGTTGCGGCAGGCGGTGCCGGTCAGGGTGACCACCTTCTCCACCAGCGGCTTGCCGGCGGTGACCGCATCGAAAATCGCCAGCACGGTGGAGACATTGTGCACCACGCAGCCGACATCCAGCGGCAGGCCGCCGCTCGGGACCTGGCGGCCGGTGATCGCCTCGATCAGCTGCTTCTCGCCGCCCTGGGGATACTTGGTCGCCAGCGGAGCCACTTCCAGCCCCAGCTCATCGCGGCAGAGCCGGTCCAGGGCCTCGATCGCCTCGGGCTTGTTCCGCTCCACCGCCAGGTAGGCCTTGTCGCAGCCGAGCACCTTGAGGACCAGCTTGATCCCGCCGACCAGCTCCTTGGGACGTTCCAGCATCTGGCGGAAGTCGGTGGTGAGGTAGGGCTCGCACTCGGCGCCGTTGAGGATGAAGATGTCGATCTTCTTGCCCGCGGGTGGGGAGAGCTTGACATGGGAGGGAAACGCCGCGCCGCCCAGGCCGACAATTCCGGCGGCCTGGATGATCGACTTGAGCTCATCGGCGCCGAGCTCGGTGTACTTCTTGTGCTGGGGCGGCTCTTCCCACTGGTCCTGGCCATCGCTCTCGATCACGATCGCCGGGCGGCGCAGCCCGCTGGGGTCGAGCGCCTCCTCGACCGCCTTGACCGTGCCCGAGATCGAGCTGTGCAGCGGGACACTGACGAAGCCGGTGGGCCTGGCGATCACCGTGCCGGCCTTGACCGCCTGCCCCTTTTCGACGCAGGGTTCCAGCGGCGCGCCGATGTGCTGCTGGAGCGGCAGCACCACCTGCGCCGGCAGGCTCAGATTCTGGATGGATTTGTCACGGGAAGCCGTCTTGCTGTCGGCCGGATGCACGCCGCCACGAAAGCTCTTTTCCTTCAGCATATGCTCTTCACTGTTTCCTGTGTGGTTCTTTTCCCGGATCTTCCGGAGCCAGTTCCTTGATCTTCTGCTCGAACTCGGAAACTGCCTCGAAGCGGTAGTACACGGAGGCGAAACGTACGTAAGCCACTGGATCGAGCTTTTTCAGATGCCGGATGATCTCCTCGCCGATCAGCTTGCTCGGGACCTCGGAGCTGTTCAGGCGCTCCAGCGCCTGCTCCACCGAGACGATCAGGTCGTCGATGTCGTCCATCTTCACCGGGCGCTTCTTGCAGGCGGTGATCAATCCCGCCTTGAGCTTTTCCCGGCTGTAAGGCTCCCGCCGCCCATCGTTCTTGACCACCATCGGGGGGGTGCGCTCGACATACTCATAGGTGGTGAAGCGCCTCCCGCAGGCGGGACATTCCCGCCGCCGGCGGATCAGCGCGCCCTCCTTGACCGCGCGCGAGTCGACCACCCGGCTGTCCGGGTGACTGCAATAAGGGCAATTCATGGTCAGCGATTCAAGCGCGAGCGGGCGAGCGCCGCGGCATTGGAGTCCGGAAAGCGCTGGATCAGGGTCTGGAAATAGGTCTCGGCCCGCGAGCGGTCGCCCAGGGCGATCAGGCTGTCGCCGATCTTGAACAGGGCGTCCGGGTGCTGGGGCGAGTCCGGGTATTTTTCCGCGACAGTGCGGAAGGCCTCGATCGCTTCCCGGTACTTCTTCAGGGCCATCTGGCTGCTGCCGATGTAGTAGTACGCCTCGGGCGCCAGCGAGGACTGCGGGGCCCGCTGGACAAAGTCCTGGAAGCCCTCGATCGCCATCTGGTAGTTGGCGGAGGTGAAATCCCGGTAGGCGGTATCGAACGCCTCGCGCGGGTCGCCGGCCGGCTTGGCCGCGACCTGGCCGCCGGCCGATGGAGCGCCGGTCGGGGCGGCGGCGCCCGGCCGCTTGACCCGGGCGATCTCCCCCTCGATGTCCCGCAGGCGCTGCTCGACCACGGTCAGCCGCTCCCGCATCTGGCGGACATCGGCCTCGAACCCCGCGCCGAAACGATCCAGCGAGCCGGTGCGCTGGCCCAGCAGGCTGTCCAGGGCGGTCAGCTCGTGACGGACCTGGCGCTGTTCCTGCTTGACCGCGAAGATCTCCGAGCGCAGGAGCTGGATCTGCTCATTGGTCGCCCCGCTGCAGCCGGCCAGCAGCGCAGCGAGAAGCGCCGCCGCCGCCAGGACCGCCAGGGACCGCCCCGCCATTGCCGCCATCTTCCGGCCCTCCTCGAGGAGGATGTTTCGAAAAAGAGAAGAATGTAACACCTATTCGATTATTTTTCAACAGGTCCGTTTCGACCGGGTCCGGAATCCTGCCATCAAAGAAATGGGCGCCGGTCTCCCAGCGCCCATTCCCGTGGTGCTCGAACGGCCTGTTCAGGTTTCAACCCACACCCACCCGCGCGGGGTGAGACGGAGCCGGGGCCAGCCTTGCCACCCGGAACCCGTCTGGTGGATACCGCTGCCGTCAGTCGTCAGTCCAGGACGATGAACTCGCCCCGACGATTCTTCTCCCAGGCCGCCTCGTTGTGCTCAGCATCGGCCGGGCGCTCCTCGCCCCAGCTCTTGAGCTCGATCCGGCCGGCCGAGATGCCGCTGTCGACCAGGTACTGGCGGGCGGCATTGGCGCGACGCTCACCGAGGGCCAGGTTGTAGGCATCCGTACCGCGCTCATCGCAATGGCCTTCGACCCGGACCTGGAGCTCATCGAAATCCTTCATGGTCTGGGCGATCTGGTCCAGGGTGGAGCGGAACTCCGGCCGGATGTCGCTCTTGTCGTAATCGAAGTAGACCACCTTGCCGGAAATCTGGCTCTTGGCCTCGGCCAGACGGCGGGCGCGCTCGCGGGCACGGATCGCCGCGCTGTCGACCGGCGCGGGCTCAGCCTGCTTCTCGACAGCCGCTGGCGGCGGGGGCGGCGGCGGGGGCTGGACTTCCTTCTTGTGGCAACCGAACACAGCGAACGCCAACACGATGGTCACCGCAAAAAACAGTAGCTTCTTATTCACAGAAGTCCCCCCAGTTGAAGAAATGGTGGCTGGAAAACGGGCAATCCGCTGGCTGAAAATCTATTCGATTCTTTACTGGTGCCGATCAGCGCTACCTGAATAGTGCTTAGATTATAACTCAATCCGGTGGATTGTCAAGATAAAATAGGTCGCGGCGAATTACAGACGCTTTCGTCCGAAGACTATTATCCGCATAAACCCCTGGAATTCATCCTACTGCTCGATGAACGGCGACCAGGCCGGGTTCTCGCCGGACCGGAATTTCGGGGAGATCGGCCGCTGGTTGCCGCCATCCCAGTCCATGGTGTAGATCTCGAAGTTGCCGCGCCCGCCCCGGCGGTCGGTGGCGAACACCACGTGCAGGCCATCCGGACTCCAGGCCGGGTCGCGGTTCTCGCCCTCGGTGGTAAGCTGGATGAAGTTGTCCCCGGTAATGTCGATGATCGCGATCTGGAACACCCCGCGGATCTCGCTGGTGACCAGGATCTTGTCCCCGTAGGGCAAGGGCCGCCAGCGCGGAGTGGTGTTGCGGCTCTCGAAGGTCACCCGGCGCAGGTTGAGCCCATCGGCATCCATGATGAAGATGTGCGGGTTGCCGGCCCGCATGCTGGTGAACGCCAGCTCGGTGCCGTTCGGCGACCAGCTCGGCTCCATGTCGGTGGTGTAGCTGAAAGTGACCCGCACCGGCTTGCCCTCGCCGGGACGCAGGTAGTAGATCTCCTGGTCGCCGTTCTGGCTGCTGGAGAAAGCCACGAACCCGTTACGCTCGCACCAGGACATCGACTGGTCCACCCCCCGCGCCACGTGGAACGGCCGCAGCCTGCCGCCGGGGACATCGGCCACGTAGAGGTCCCAGTCCCCGCGCGAGGAGGTGACCCCGAGCTGCTTGCCGTCCGGGCTCCAGGCCGGCATCTTGGAGATGTTGCCATCCCGGGTCAGCCGCCGCAGGTTGAAGCCGTCGTAATCGCAAAGGAAGATCTCGCGGGTGCTGTCGGAAGTGGCCATCACCGTGGCCAGCGAGGTCGAGGCCACTCCCCGCTCACCGGTGACATTGAGCACGATGTCATCGGCGATGCGGTGAGCCACCTTGCGCAGTTCCTTGAAGTCGATGGTATAGTTTTTCAGGAACACCAGGTCTTTGAGCGACAGATCGTAGACCCGCACCTCCACCATCGGCGTGCCCTCGACATCGGAAAAGGCGCCGGCCACCAGATACTCGGCGCCGGTCCCCTGCCAGCCCGGGAAATCGACCCGGTCCTTGTCCGAGGACAGCACGGCGAAAGCGTACTCCTCGATCCGGCGGTTGAGGGCATCGAAACGCAGCGAGAAGTCCAGGTCATCGATCACCACCTCCCGCAGCGCCAGGGCATCCGTGCGATGCTGCGCCACCCGCAGCCCCTCGACCGGCATCGGGGCGACCAGGATCTTGTACTGCTGGACACGGCTGGTGGTGATCCGGGTGTGGACCTCGCCCCCGGAGAACCCGGCGGGCGGCGCCTGGGCCAGCGCCAGGCCGGTGGTCAGCAGCAGCGACAGTACCAGGCTCGGAAAGCTCTTGGCAACTCGTTTGATTGGCGGCATTTTCCTGTCTCAGTTTTTGCGGTATTCGAAGTCGAGATGCACGGTTAGCCGGTTCTCGCGGAAATCCGGCGGCAGCGGCGGCAACGGGCTGGACATGATCACCGCCCGCAGGGCGGCCCGATCGAACGAGGCCGACCCGCTGGACTTTTCCACCCGCTCATCGGCGATGCTCCCATCGCGCTGGATGCGGAAGAAGACGGTGCAGAGCACCACCTCGTCCTGGCCGGCGTAAGGGTTGCGCCAGTTGCGGCTGACCTTGTCGACCATCAGGCGCAGGTAGTAGGGATACTCGAACAGCTCATCCGAGCGCATCCCCGCCAGGCCCTCGTTCTGGGTGAGCGATTGGCGGACGTCCTCCGACTGCTGGGCCGGTTTCGGCTTGGGCTTGGCCTCCTTGAGCTTCGGCTTGAGCTGCTTCTTCTCCTCCGGCGGCGGCGGGATGGTCTCGGTTTCGGGCTCCAGCTCCGGCGCCGGGTCATCCGGCGGCGGGGCCGGCATCTCCGGCATGGTGATGATCTGCACCTGGTGGACCATCGGGATGCTGATCACGCTGGTGCGGGTCCAGCCCAGGAGATACAGCAGGACCATCACCGCCAGGTGCGCCCCCAGCGAGATGTAGAAAGCCTTCTTCATGGCGGATTGGACGCCGTTCCGGTCGCGGGGCTTCAACGGACGGGAGCGTTGGCGGTCGAGGGCTCCGCCACCAGCCCCAGGGACTCGAACCCGGCCTGCTTGATCATCCCCACGATCATGATCACCTTGCGGTAGGCGATGTCCTCATCCGCCCGCAGGTAGGCCGCCTTGACCGGACTGCTGGCATAGTACTGCACCAGCTTGTCCGCCAGGTCCGCCTCCGCCACGCTCTCATCGTTGAGATAGATCCCCTTGTCCTTGGAAAGGGTCACCACCAGGCCGGTAAAAGTGAAGGACTGGGCCTCCTGGGTCTTGGGCAGCACCACCTCGACTCCGCCCTGGAACAGCGGAGTGGCGATCATGAAGATCAGCAGCAGGGTCATCGTGACATCGACCAGCGAGGTGATGTTGATCTGATCGTAGATCGGCAACTCAATCTGTTTCCTGAACCTGCCCATGTCTGCTCGAAGCTCCCGTTGAGGACCCGGGGCGGACGCACCGCCGCCCCGTGAAGGCGTTCACCCCTGATCCCGCACTGCGGCTCAGAGGTTCAGGCTGCTCTTGTAGATGATTCCCGCCAGCTCCATCGAAAAGTTGGTGCAGCGCTCGATGATCTGGCGGACCCGGGTGGTCAGGTAGTTGTAGCCGATCACCGCCGGGATCGCCACCACCAGCCCGGCGATGGTGGTGATCAGGGCATCGGCCACCCCCGGCGCGACCACGTTGATGTTGGCCGAGCCCTTGGAGGCGATGTCCAGGAAGGCGATCATGATCCCCCAGACCGTGCCCAGCAGCCCCAGGAACGGGCCGATGGTGGTGGTGGTGGCCAGCACGATCAGGTGACTGCGCATTTCCTCGCTCTTCTCGGCGATCACCCGCTCCATGGTCATCAGCAGGCTGTCGCGCATCATCACCGTGTGATCGAACTGGAAACGGCGTTCCTCGCCCTTGCCGATCAGCTTGCGCAACTGCTGGACCTCGCGGACCGCGGCGGTGACCAGGGCGTTGATCGGGGAGACAGTCAGGCCCTGGGCGGCCTCCTGGATCTGCTCCAGGTCCCGCGCCTGGCGGAAGCGCACCATGAACTGGTCCATTTCCCGCTCGGCCCGCCGCACCAGCCGCACCTTGTGGCCGATCACCGCAAAGCAGTAGACCGAGAGGAAGGCCAGGGTCAGCAGGATCGCCTGGGCCTCCGGGCCGGCATGGATGATCTTGTCGATGAAATCGTGACCCAAAACAACTCCTCCTTTACCGTGACGGCCGCTAAAGCTGGGAACCTAGAGCTTGATGACCTTGTCCGACCGCATCCCCCGCGCGCCGAAAGCGTTGCGGGTATCGACGATCAGGGGGGCCTGCTCGAAAACCAGCCGGTAGTCGAAACTGCTGTGGTCGGTGGTGACCACCACGCAGTGCACGCCGCGCAGCAGCTCGGGCGTGAGGGGCTGGCTGGTCAGCGAGCCGTGGTTCAGGCGCATCTCCCCGACATAGGGGTCGCTGAACAGCACCTCGCCCCCCTTGCGCTGCAGCAGCTTGATGACGTCCAGGGCGGGCGACTCGCGCACGTCGTCGATGTCCTTCTTGTAGGCCACGCCCAGCACCAGGATCCGCGAGCCCTTGACACTGCGCTCCACCCCGTTCAGGGCATCGGCCACCTTGTGCACCACGTAGTCGGGCATGTCGGCGTTGATCTCGCCGGCCAGCTCGATGAACCGGGCATAGTAGTTGAGGCTCTTGAGCTTCCAGGACAGGTAGAGCGGGTCGATCGGGATGCAGTGGCCGCCCAGGCCCGGGCCCGGGATAGAATGGCATGAAGCCGAACGGCTTGGTGGCCGCGGCCTCGATCACCTCCCAGACATCGAGCCCCAGCACGTCGCACATCAGCGCCATCTCGTTGACCAGCCCGATGTTGACCGCGCGGAAGGTGTTCTCCAGCAGCTTGACCATCTCGGCCGCATCAGTGCTGGAGACCGGGACCACCTGCTCGACAATCGCGCCATAGTAGGCCATGGCGCGCTTCGAGGCAGTCCGGGGTGATGCCGCCGACCACCTTGGGGGTGTTGCGGGTGTTGTAGGTCTGGTTGCCCGGGTCGACCCGCTCCGGGCAGAAGGCCAGGAAGAAATCCTGGCCCACCTTGAGCCCGGTCTCCTCCAGCATCGGCAGGATCAGCTCCTCGGTGGTGCCGGGATAGGTGGTGCTTTCCAGCACCACCAGCTGGCCGGGCCGCAGGTTGTCCTTGATCCGCTCGGCGGCCGAGACGATGAAGGAGATGTCCGGGTCTTTGGTCTTGTTGAGCGGGGTGGGCACGCAGATCGACATCGCATCGACATCACCCAGCACGTGGAACTCGGTGGTGGCCCGCAGCAGGCCCTGGTGCACCAGCGGGGCGACCCGCTCCGGGTCGATGTCCGGGATGTGGCTGCCGCCGGCGTTGATCACCTTGACCTTGGTCTCGTTGACATCGATCCCCACCACGTGGAAACCGGCCGCCGCGAACTCCACCGCGAGGGGAAACCCGACATAGCCCATCCCGATGATGGCTATTCTGGCCTTGCGGCTCTCGAGTTTTTCGATCAATTCCAAGTGGCACCCCTGGGAAGTTGGATTCTGGAAAGCGGGGAAAACCCGGGAACAGGCAACATAAGCCTATGGCAAATCGAAGCGTAGAATTTAAAGTTACGCCGGGTCCAAGTCAAATAAAATTACACTGCCCCCGCCAAAACGCAAGAGCGGCGCAGGCCTGTTTTCCTATTGCGTCCCCGGGCGAAAAACATTAAATTACGCGTCTCTACCAATCCACCTGGAGGAGCAATGTCGAGAGTTTGCGAAGTTTGCGGCAAGGGGCCCGCCGCCGGTCACACCGTCTCGCACGCCAACAACAAGACCAAGCGCCGTTTTCTGCCCAACCTGCAGCAGGTCCGGGTAATGAAGGATGGCAAGCCCAGCCGGATGCGGGTCTGCACCCGTTGCATCCGCAGCGAGAAAGTGGTCAAGGCGGTCTGAGGACCGCCCCGGGCCCGGCTGTCGCCAGCGCCGGGGCAAGCTCGCCCCGGGCCGTACCCCAGCCCGCTTTCCCGGAAAGGATTCCCCGCGGGGTGTCCTTTCCGAGAGGGCGGGCTTTTTTATGGTTCATCCGGGAATTTCGGGGTGAGAGCTTCTGCCGGCCGGGGAGCCGGAATAGACCCTTCCCGGGCTTGGGGACACAAATTCCCGGCGGTGCATCTATCTCTTTGGTTATCATTATTTTTCTTCTTCTGTGACCAGAAGAAGCAAGAGTCTGTGCGGCGCAAAACTCGCATACCATTGATGGTCTTCAATTGGCCACTGGTAAGCGCGGGATCATTACGCTACCCTGGTGCGTGGGCAGCGCTGACGCGCATCTGCCAGTCGGTTCTTGCCTCCACTACAGTTCATCATGGGATGATGAGTGCTGTAACCGCTGCTCCCGAGTGGCTCATACAGTTGCTGCCGCGGAGCGCCCGTTCCGGGCGCTGGGGGGATGAAAGACAAGACCAGGGCCAGGGCGTCTTGTTCTTGGGCGGGGGGGCTTGCGGGCCGCGGCTGGAGGCAAAGGGAAGCGGTGTAATTGCCGCGCAATTTCCATCGCGGCAACCATGGAATGCCGAAGCCCGGCAGGCCATGGCGTTGCAGCGCCCCGGTATCATGCGGGCGCGAAACGCGGCGACCTCGAATGGAGCGGCTGATTATCTCAAGCACACCACTGCCCATTGAAGAGCTGATTGATCCTTCAGCTTCGCGGCCTTGGCTTCATAAGACTCTTGCTACTTCTGGTCACAGAAGTAGAAAAATCCGCAGGATTTACGGGATTAGCAGCGGGCTGCAGCTTCCCCCGAAATAGACGGATGAACCTTTGTTATTGCCCCTGCTCCAGCAGGCGCCAGGGGTGGAGGGTCGCCCCCGCCCGCCGGCCCTGGAGCAGGACGGCGCTGTCGATCCCGGCCCCGGGCAGGCAGTCCAGCAGACGGCGGCCGGTTCCCGCCGCCTCCTCGATCGCCCCGGCCAGCCGGCGGTCCCCCAGCGACAGCACGGCCTGGGCCACGCTCTCGGCCACCGGGCCGAAACTCAGTTCCAGCCTGGCTCCCCCCTTTGCTCCGCTGGTCAGCAGCTCCCGTTTCAGCTCTTTCAGCGCGGTCCGCAGCTCTCCGGCCGGCAGCATCGGCTGATCCTGCCAGGGGGTCTGGGGCTTGGGGATGAACGGATTGACACTTATCCGGAGCCGCATCCGACCCGGCAGCAGGCGGGCCAGCTCCCGGGCCTGGGCCGCCAGATCCCGGCGGTCCGCCGTGGTCTCCCCCGGCAGCCCGATCATGTAATAGAGCTTGAGGCTCTCGAAACCCCTTTCACCGATCAGCCGGACCACCTCGGCCAGCCGCTCCGGCGGATAGCGCTTGCCGATCGCCGCCAGCAGCTGGTCGCTCGCCGCCTCGGGGGCCAGGGTCAGGCTGCGGGTGCCGCAGGCCTCCACCAGCTCCAGCAGCTCCGGGGTGACAGTCTCCAGCCGCAGCGAGCTCACCCCCAGCCTTAAAGCGCGCCCGGCCAGGTACTCCAGGATCCGCTCCAGCTCCGGGTGATCGAAGACATTGGCCCCGACCAGCCCCACCGACCCGGTCGCGGGAGGCAGGCCCTCCAGCGCGGCGATCACCGCATCCGCCGGGACATGGCGATAAGGACGGTTGATCCGGCAGACCAGGCAGAACCGGCAGTTCCAGCGACAGCCGCGGGCCACCTCCACCATGAACATCCCGCGGAAATGGGTCTCGGGCGAGACCACCACGCTATAGGCCGGCAGCCCCTCCAGCCCCGCCATCGCCCGCTCGATCCGGGCCGGGACGCCTGCCGCGGCCGGGAAGGGCGCCACCGCCTCCGCGCCGCTGTCCCCCGCCTCGCGGGCCTCGTAGAGCGCGGGCAGATACAGCCCGCCCCGCCCGGCCAGCTCCTCCAGCAGCCGGCGGCGGGGCCAGTCCTGCTCCAGCCCGAGACAGCAGGCCTCGCAGAAACGCGGCACCAGCAGCTCTCCATCGCCGATCCCGCAGACATCCACGAACGGGGCCAGCGGCTCCGGATTGGCGCTCACCACCGGCCCGCCGCAGAACACCAGCGGGTACTGGTCCCCCCGGTCGGCGGCGCGCAGCGGCAGCCCGGCCGCCCGCAGCACTCCGGGGACCGCCAGCAGGTCCTGCTCGTAGGGCAGCGACAGCGCCAGCACCGCAAAGCTTTCCAGCTCCCGGCCGCTCTCCAGCGACCGCCAACGGCCGCCATCCTCCGGCGGGAACACCCGCTCGCAACGCACCCCCGGGTGCGCGTTGAACAGCCGGTAAACCGTCTGAAAGCCCAGGCTGGTCATCGCCACCGGGTAGGGCGACAGCGCCACCAGGGCCACCTCCAACGGGAAATATCCCTCCTTGCGGATGGTCCCACTCTCCCGCGCCAGCAGCTCTTCCCGCCGGTCCCGGGGATTTCTCCTCTCCGCCAAGCGCAGCTCCTCCCCCGCTCATGCCGATTCAACAACCAAAACCGACTGCTCCGGGGGGAGGGATGAAATCCCGTTGGTCGGGATTTCCTCCCTCCCCCGGGCCCCCTCTCACCTTTCCAAACTTTTTCGCTGGTTCAACTCCGGATCTCGAGCCGCAGGTCAGAACCTCCAACCGTTCGAGCAGTCCCCATAATCTAACCCCGCTCCGCCAGGGCCGACAGGGGCAAATGTTGGGTTCATCCGGGAATTCAGGGTCAGCCGCAGATTAGGGCGTCCAGCCGGACGCCCCTACGACCGATCCCGATGATCCTGCCAAGCCCGAGCTGCGGTAACAAGCTCGTAATTCATCGTAGCGGCGGGTTTCAAACCCGCCGCTACGGCCAAATCCGGACCAAGTGGCTCGGATTCAGCCCTCGGCTGACTTGCCCGATTTCATAGCGAAAAGTTTTGGAAAGTGGAAAGGGGGCCCGGGGGGAGGGAGAAAACTTTTTTCAAAAAGTTTTCTCCCTCCCCCCGGATCAGCCGTCTGGGATGCTGGAGTCGGGATCAGTAGGGTTGGTGGCGGGGCCGTTCGGGCAGGCTGGGCCGGACCCGGCTGCGCGCCCCGAAAATCTTCCCGCCCAGCAGGTAGGAGTCCACCAGGTTGAGGGCGAAAATCCCCAGGGCGGCGTTGACCAGGTAGCCCCCGGCGCGGTAACGGTCGTAGCCCAGGGAGGCGTAGTGGTCGTGCAGCGCGAGGGTGCGGGCGGCCCCGGCCTGGGTGTAGGCCTCGGCCCCGGCCCCGCGCAGGAAGTAGCCGGCCACCAGCATCCCGGCGGTCCCGCCCAGCAGCAGGTAGCCCGGGGCAGCCTGGCCGGCCCGGCCGGTCTGGATCAGCCGCCAGCCGGGGACAAAGTTGCCGATCAGCGCGCCCTCCTCCAGCTCCTGCTGCTGACGGTAGCGTCCCAGGGCTTCCAGCTCCTTCTGGTGGATCAACTGCAGCTCGGTCGACTGCTCCTGCTGCTTGCTCTCGCTCAGGCGCACCAGGTTCTCGGCCTTGGCCATGTCCGGCTTCATCGCCAGCGCTTTCTGCGCCGCGGTCCGCGCCTCCTCGAACTTCCCATCATCGAAATAGGACAGGCTCACCAGGTACTGGATGTCGGCATTGTCGGGTTGCTGGCTCAGCACCAGTTGGTACTGCTCGATCGCCCTGGCGAACTCGCTCTTCTTGCGGAAGATGTCGCCGAGGGCCTGGCGGGCCTCCAGGTTGAGGTAATCGCGGGCCACCGCCTGCCAGTATTCCTGTTCGGCCTGCTCCCAGAGGTTCATTTCCAGGTGCTTTTTGCCGCGCTCGACATGCTCGCGGGCCTGGTAGAGATCGGTGATGCTCTGCAACTCGGCGGCCATCGCCGGCCGGGCGGTCCAGCTCAGGGCCGCGGCCAGCAGGCAGGCCAGGATCGCGCGCGCCGCCATGCTCACTCTCCCCCCCGGCTGCTTTCCAGCAGCAGGTTGATCAGTTGCAGCAGCGAGGCCGAGTACTCTTCGTCCGCGGGGTCCAGCGTGCCCTGCGGGTCGGCGAGGTCGGCCGCCTCCTCGAGCTGCTCCAGGTTGAAATAGGCCTCGGCCAGCACCGCCCGGATGTCGGCGGCATTGACCGTGGTGCGGTACTCGAGGATGAAGTTCGGGTCCAGCTCCAGCAGCGCCTCGGCATTGTCCCGCGCTGCCGTGAAATCGGGCGGGACGAGGTCGCGGCTGACCAGCGAAAAGCCGGCCAGCAAGATCGCCCGGTCCTCGGCATTGTCGATCTGCCGGGCGTTGGCCAGGTTGAAGTTGCTGATGGCGTGCGGGAGCGAGTCCTGCATCGCCAGGCTCCAGCCCAGCCCGAGGTAGGCCTCGGGGCGGTCCTTGGCGATGTTGATCGCGATCGCCCTGCGGAAGCTGGTGGCGGCGAGCTGGTTTTCGCCCGCGCTGAAAAACTCCCAGCCGCGGGAGAGCTCGTTGAGGTACTGGACATGCTCCTCGTTGAACTCCGGCGCGGAGGGAGTGGAGCAGGAGCTCGCCACGAGCAGAACGAGCAGCGCCAGCGACAGCGCCGGCAGCGGCATCGGCAGAAGCTTGCAGAGGATCCTGGTCATCGGGCTGGTTCTC
This sequence comes from Candidatus Glassiibacteriota bacterium, assembly GCA_963752515.1. Taxonomy (GTDB): domain Bacteria; phylum Gemmatimonadota; class Glassbacteria; order GWA2-58-10; family GWA2-58-10; genus CAVVYO01. Next base: position 367,563 of record CAVVYO010000004.1, read on the forward strand.
CTTGCGTCTCGGCAGTGGTCCGCCGGTTCATGCGCGCGCTCAGCGCAGCAGGACCATCTTGCGGGTGATGCTGGTGGCGCCGGCGGTCAGCCGGTAGAAGTAGACTCCGCTCGGCAGGTCGCGGCCATCATCGCCGCGGCCATCCCACTCGACCGCGTAGCTGCCGGGGGCGTGTCCCCGGTCGACCAGGGTGCGCACCAGCGCCCCGCGCAGGTCATAGACCTTGAGCGCCAGGCGCGGGATGTCCCCGGCCGCGGGCACCTGGTAACGGATCAGGGTCGAGGGGTTGAACGGGTTCGGGGCGTTCTGCGACAGCGCGTAGGCGCGCGGCAGGACCGCCGCCGGGCCACCGGAGGACTCCCGCAGGGCGAACGTGCCCAGCCGGTCGGTGGCGGCGCGATAGAGCCCGCGCTCCGGGTCGTAGACTGTCTCCAGGGCGCGCCAGCCGCCGGCCTCCAGGATCTGGACCGCCAGGTCGCGTTCCTGGCCGGTGGCGGCGGCGCTCCGGCGGATGGTGACAGTCGCCGGGCCGGCCAGCTCGCCCTCCATGGCGGCGAAAGTGAAGCAGTCGCCGGCCAGCAGGGCCTCAGGCAGGGCCTGGCCATCCAGCCCGGCCGGCAGGTACTCACGCACCAGGCTTTTGAGCTTCTCGTCGGTTACCGGGCGACGCGGGAAAGCCAGCACCCGCAGCTCCCCGGCCCCGGCGGGCAGGCTGAGCCAGGCCTGGCCATCCCCGGTGCGGGCGGCCTCGTCCGGAGCGATGCCGGCCAGCAGGGTGGCGGCGTAGGCCTCGGTGAGACTCCCCGGCACCCCGGCCTGGCTGAAGCCGCTGAGACTGATGATGAACGAGGCCCGCGAGTGGTACTGGGCCCGCCAGATGTTGCCGGTCCCCACCCGGCTCAGCGTCAGGGGGACCAGGTTGATCCTCAGCAGCGGGTCCTCGCGCAGCTCGAGGCTGGAGACCACGTACAAATTGAGGTAGCCGGAGAACACCGGACTGCGCCCGAGCAAGACCTGGAACTGGGGCGGGGTGTCGTCCGCGAACGGCTCGAGCAGCCGGAAGTCGTGCACCTGCACGCTCTGCCAGGGAAAGCTGGTGGTGTTGTAGGCCATCACTTTCCACCAGTAACGGCTGCCCAGTTGCAGCGCCGCGATGTTCTGCAGGGTGACCCGCGGCGTGGCCAGGTCCTCGAACTCCGCCACCACCTGGGCCGGGGTGAACAGGCTGTCGGCCCCGAGGATGAAGCGGTAGCGCACCGGATCGCCGGAGCTGCCGGCGGCCTCCCAGGTGAAAGTGATGCTGGAGTCGGAGCGGACAGTGTCGCCGGCGGCCGGCAGGAGCAGGTTGAACTGCGCAGGACGGCCGGCGCCGCTCAGGTCGAAGGGGCGGGCCAGCAGCAGGGTATTGCGGCGGTCGCCCTCGGAGAGGTAGAGGTCGGGATAGTTGTCGCGGTTCAAATCGCCGACCGCGGCATGCCAGGACTGGCTCACCCACAACGGAACCGTCCCGGCCGGAGCCTCGGCGAAGAAACCCCGGCCGTCGTTGAGCATCAAACGGTTCTGCTGATTCTGGTTGACATAGTACAGGTCCGGGTACCCGTCGCCGTTGGCATCGAACGCCTTGATCCCGAAGGTATTGTCGCTCCCGGCCGGCAGCCGGCCGCTCTGGTCCTCGGAAAAATTCCCGCGCCCATCGTTGAGGAACAACTCATTCTGCTGGGTCTCGCTCTGGGCGATCACCAGGTCCAGGTCGCCATCCCGGTCCACATCCACCAGGTCGCCGCCGCGGGCCTGGGCGCCGACTCCGTGGCGATCAGGGTCTGGCGGAACACTCCGCGGCCGGTGTTGCGGAACAGCACGTGGCTCTGGGCGCGGTTGATCACCACGATGTCGAGCTTCCCATCGTTGTCCACATCTCCGCTCAGCGCCCAGACGCTCTGGTCCGGGGCGGGGTTGCCCAGGTAGAGAATCGTCTGGTCGCGAAAAACCCCCAGGCTGTCGTTGAACAGCAGCTTGTTCTGCTCGCCGCCCGGAGCGTTGTTGGCGAAAAACAGGTCGATGTCCCCATCGCCATCGAAATCCTCGGCCAGGACGCAGACCGAGTTCCAGTTGGCGCTGGGCATCCGGGCTTGGCCGGTGCCGCCGAAAGTGAGCAGGGTGACATCCTCGAAGCGGCCGAGGCCGTTGTTGAGGTAGAGCCGGCTCTGCTCGCCCTCGTTGGCCACCACCAGGTCCAGGTCGTCATCGGCATCGAAATCGGCGGCGGCCAGGCAGGTGCTCTTGTCGGAGTACTGGGTGGAGAAGGTCTCGGCGGTGACATCCTGCAGGATGCCGGGGCCCGGGCTGAAGATGTAGAGGCGGTTGGGCTGGCCGTAGTTGGCGGCCACGACATCGAGGTAGCCATCCGCGTTGAAATCCCCCAGCGCCGCCATGCGGGTGGTGAAGGCATCGGCGGTGCCCAGCACGGCGGTGGTGTCGGCGAACGTGGGCGCTGCCAGGGAGTCGCGCTTGAAGACCTCGTAGTTGAACAGGTCGGTGAACGGCGCCCGGCGGCGGTCCCGCTCGACCTGGCCCAGGGAATCGGTCACCTGGATGAAATACTCCACCCGGCTGCCCTCGGGCTGGGCCGGGACCACGCCCCACCAGTGAGCGCCATAGTGTTCGAGCTGGGCATCGAAAAAGGTCTGGCTGTGGGAGACATTGCGCCACTTGACCACCGCCTGGCGCACTCCGTGGGTGGCGGTGATCCAGGTGTCGACCCGCACCGGCCGGACGGCATCCCGGGTGCTGGTGGCATCGAGGGTATTGGTGATCCCCAGCTTGGGCGCGCCGGTGCTGGAGGGCGGGACGATCTCGAAGCGATAGGGCAGGATGTAGGGATTGCTGGTGATGCTGTCGGGCTTGCTGACCCGCATCCCGCCGGCATCCTGGGCGAGCACGAAGTAGCGGATCACCACGCTGTAGGGCTGGGCCGGGATGCTGGCCCGATACTCATCGGTGAGGCCCACCCGCTGCATCAGCAGGGTGTCGGTATAGGTGTAGCCGGTGGAGCTCCAGACCAGCTTGACCTGCAGCGGGAAGTTGTCGATCGCCCGGGCGGTGATCTGGTAAGGGTTGATGTTGTCCTGGGTGTCCGGGTGCTGGCTGACATAATAGATGTAGGGCGGGGTGCGGTCCTGGGAGGGATCGCCGGGCGGGGCGACAAAGCTGGCCACGGCGAACGAGTCCATCATGGTGCTGTCGGCGGTGATATTGATCGCCCGGATGGTCTTCTCCTCGGCCACTGTCGAGAAGACCAGGGCCCAGGTCTTGCCCAGGGCATTGGTCTTGTACTGCGGCTGGCGGTAGCTCACCCCCCGGTCGGGACTGGCGAGCACTCCGACCTCGACATTGGGGATCGGCCGCTGCTGCGCATCGAGCATCGTCACCTCAACCAGCGAGGCGGCGATCCCATCGGCCAGCACCGGGCTGGAGGCGGTGACCCGGGCCTGCAGCGAGTCCTTGCGCTCGTCGATCAGCTCGAAAGCGCCGATGCTATAATAATTGTCGCCCGAGGCGGCGGTGAGCAGCACGCTGTCGCGCCGCGCTCCCTGGCTCTCGCCCAGGATCTCCAGGTAGAGCATGGTCTGGTTCTGGAAGTAGGCCGGCCGGCTGCCGTTGTAGCGGCGGAAGTTGTAATAGTCGATCGAGAAGTCGCCGTTGGAGTTGGTGAGCACCGAGAACCACATCGTGCTGTCGATCCCCGAGTTGGTGTCACGCCACCACTTGGCCCAGGCCCGCACCAGCACGCCCGGCATCGGCGAGCCGCCTTGGTCGGTGACCTGGCCGAGCAGCAGCAGGATGTTCTGGGGCAACTGCTGCGGAAAGGTCAGCACCGTGTCCAGGGCCGACTCCACCCCATCCGAGCGCACCCGCAGGTAGTAGCTGGCGTTGATGTCCAGGTAGACCAGCTGGGCGTAGTGGATCACCCCCGGGGCGGCCAGGGTGTCCCGGGCGGTGGCGGTCAGGTTGAGCGGGTCCTTCCCGTAGAGCACCTGGTTCTGGAAAGTGGGCCGGTTGGTCCGCCAGGAGACCACGAACGCGTTGCCCAGGTGGTTGGACACCCGGACATCCGTGATCTGAAGCGGCTCCTCCTGGGCCAGGAGCGGGCCCCAGCAGCAGGCCGCCGCGAGGAGCGCAGCGTGTAGCAACAGCCGCAGCAGCGGGCGGATCGGCGAGCCAGGCTGATGATTCATCTTTCCCTCGAGGGGGTTCCGATTGAAAAGCCCTAAGCCGTGCCGCCCAGTTTCCTGAGCAGCGCCAGCAGGTCGAAGATGTTGGTCACCCCGTTGACATCCACGTCCGAAGCGCCGGTGGGGGGCTTGCTGCCGCCCAGCACCCGCAGCAGTTCCAGCAGGTCGAAGATGTTGATCAGGCTGTTGCCGTCCACATCGCCGGGGCTGATCTGGTTGGGGTCGGTCACCTGGACCGCCAGCTTGCCGAACGACTGGGTCCGGCTGACATCGCCCAGCGCCTGGAGGGTGTCGGCCGCCGCGCTCCAGTAATTCGGGAAGCACTCGACCAGCAGCCGGTCGCCGGTGAACGGGTCGTAGGGGCTGCCATTGGCGTAGAAGAAGTTGGCCAGGCTGACCGTCCAACGGCCGCCGGCATCGGTCAGCAGGCTCACCGGCAACGAGGGCTCATCCCCCGCGCGCCTGATCCTCACCCGCACCAGCACCCGCTGCAGGGAGTCGCCGCGGGTGTCGACCACCTGGGCGACAATCGGCAGCATCACCACGATGCTGCTGGAACTGAACGTCCTGAAGCCGTACCACTGGCCGCCGTTGTCCCAGCTCTGGTCGGCCGAACCGAGCCGGTAGAGGTAGTCGGTGGCGGGAGTGAGATCAATCAACTGGACCCGGTGCACGTAGTGCGGCGTCTTGTAATCGTCCTCGAAGCGCAGGATCGAGTCGCTGCCGGCCTGCTTCACCTCGACCCAGTTCACCGCGCTCCGTCCGTCGGTGACCCAGGAGATCGCGGCGCTGGAGAGACTCAGGTCGCTCACCGCCAGGTGCTTGATCGCGGTGACCGGGGTCTCCTCGACGCCGCGGCCGGGAGCCGGCAGCAGCATCACCTGCAGCACGGCCAGGGCCAGCGCGGTCAATAGGATCGGCTTGAAAGCGGTCGGTCGGGTTTCCATCTTCGCGGTTCTCCCTGTTCGTGGCACGGTGGTTCCGGCGCGGGTGGCCGAGTTGTCACCCGGGGTGATTGCAATATCCGTACCATGCGACAGAATCTCCAACCGGGACCCGGCCGCGGGTCTGCTCCCGGCGGCGAGAGGCCCGCGGCGCTCCCCTGCCCGCTCCCGCCGGCCCGACCGGCGCTCCCGCCCGGGGGACCGCCCTGCCCGCCCTGCCGGCCGAGGCAAAAATTTCCGCAGCAAAAAGGGCGTCCCTCCCGCGGGAGGGACGCCCCTGACAGAGCTTGGGAACAGGCCGCCTACTTGAGGATCACCATCTTGCGGGTGGCCGTGAATTCCCGCGAGGTCAGGCGGTAGAAGTAGACCCCGCTGGCGACCCGATGGCCGCCGGTGTCGATGCCATCCCACTGCACCCGGTGCTCGCCCGGCTCCAGCAGGCCATCGGCCAGGGTCCGGACCAGTTGCCCACGCAGGTTGAAGATGTCCAGCCGCACCCGGGTCTCGCCCGCGCCCTCGGGAATCGAGAAGGCGATGGTGGTCGAGGGGTTGAACGGGTTCGGGAAGTTCTGCGCCAGGGCGTAAGCCTTGGGCAGCAGCGAGCCGCCGGTCTGCTGCTCGGTGCCGCCATCGACCTCGGCCCCTTGCAGGTCCAGGGCGATGTTGTGCGGGCTGCCGGGCTGCAGCGTGGCGGAGTAGCGGGTCCGGAACGCCCCGCCGAGGATGGTCAGCTCGACCTCATTGCCGGTGGACCACTCGTAGGGCAGGCCGCTCTGGCGATCCTTGAGGTTGGCCAGGTTCAGCACCCAGTAGCCGGCCGGATCACTGAGGGCGGACAGGTAGCCGCTCTCGGCGCCGGTTTTCGGATCGCGCAGCCGCAGCAGCACGACCATCCCCGCCAGATCGCCGCCATCGGCCCCTTTGAGCCGGCCGAACAAGGCGTAGTGCTCGATTCCCGCGCCGACCTGGGCGGTGGTGAACTCGCCCTGGATCGCGCCGGCCAGCGGCAGGCCGGAAGAATTTTCCAGTTGGTAGCTGTAACGAGCGCCGGGCTTGAGGCCGGTGAGCTGGGCGCAGCTGAGCCCCTGCGCCTGGTGAGCGCGGTCAGGCTGGACCACGAGCTCGCCGGTGCCATCGGCCAGGCTGAGCCGCACCTGTCCGGGATCGCCCGCCGGGGCGGCCCAGGCCAGGGTGGCCGAGGCGCTGGAGAGGTTGGAGACGATCAGTTGGGCCGGAGCGGGCTCGGCGGCGCGGCCGGCCAGGTCGAGCACGATCGCGTTGTCCGGGGCGCCCGGGACTCCGGTGGTCGAGGCCAGCAGGGTGCCGCCGCCCGGACCGTTGGGGTTCCAGGTGGTGGCGCTGGAGACATCGAGGATGTAGCCCTGGCCGGGATCGATCCCGAAGTTGGTGCCGGCATAGCCGCTCCCGACCCGGAAGTACTGGTCGTAACGCTGCAGCCGCTCATCGAACCGGATCACCACGTTGATCTTCGGGTCCTGGAGCAGGCCGTGGGCATCCCAGGAGTAGAACAAGTTCGAGCTCTGGGCCGGCCGGGAGATGAAGTTGTAGCCCGACTGGAGGCTCACCACCGGCAGGCGGCGGGTGTAGACCCGGCCCTCGAGCTCGAGGTTGGTCCTGGTGCCGACACTGATGAAGTAACCCTGGGAGATCGAGAGCGGGAAGTCCTGGTCCCCGATATAGTTGCCGCCCGAGGTGCGGGTGATGGTCTCCTGGCGCCCGGTGGCGGTGACAAAACGGGTGATCGAGGGCCGGCCGCCCTGGACCAGATTCAGCAGCGCGGTGGCGGTGGTCGGCTCGCCCTTGACCAGGTTGAGCGGCACGCCGACCAGGTTCAGGCCGGTCTTGAGCTCCAGGTCGTAGCGGACGTAGTTGACCAGGCGGACCGTGTCCACTCTCATCAGGTTGTTGACGTTTTCCGGGGCGCGCAGGGTGTCGAACTGCTCGAAGCCCTTCGCCGCGCCGTCGAAGCCGAGCAGCAGGTAGTCGCCGGGATGGTGATCGAACTCGACCCCATCGGTGGCGTGCAGGTTGGCCAGGTTGAGCACCCAGCCGCCGGCGCCGTCCGAGGTGGTGGTGATCGGCAGCGAGGTGTCGGCCGGGCTGTCGGCCGGGACCAGCCGTAGGGTCACCGTGGCGTCCTCCACCGGCCCGTCATCGTTGACCACCGTGCCGATCACGTTGAACCAGGCCGAGCCGGCGGTGCCGCTGGGCAGGGTGCGGAAGCGGAAGGCATCCAGGGCGCCGTTGTAAGGCTTAACGCCGCCGGACTGGCGCAGATCGATCTTCTTCGGATGGAACGGCCCGTTGATGTGGCGCGAGCTGTCGGCCAGGTAGACCCCGCTGGCCGTGCCGATGAAGAACTCGTAGAGGGTGTTGGGGGTCAGGTCATCGACAATCTGGATCAGGTGCACCCCATCCCCGGGCTCGGTCTGGTCGCGGTAGACCGTGACCGCGGCCCGCATCTGCGACAGGGCGCCGTTGTTGTTCTCGACAAAGGTCGGCAGGGTGAACACGTCCTCGTGGATGTCGAGGGTGTCGCTCGAGGAGGCCACCACGATGCTGTCCGCGCCGGTGTAGCTGGAACGGTAGCGGATGGTGACACTGGAGCTGGTGATGTTGACCACCTCCAGGTCCTCCACCCCGCCCGAATCGACCTGGACGGTGAACGGGGAGGTGTCGAAGCCGCCGTAAATCGCGCTGATCACCCGGATCGTGTCCGGGACGATGAAGCCATTGGCCACGTCCAGCCGCGAGGCCGACACCGTGGGCGGCACCGTGGCCACGATCTTTTCCCGCGACCAGGAGATGATCCTGGCCTGGATGTTCTGGCGCACGCCGGCGCTGGTGGTGGCGTAGAAAACCACCCGGCTGGTGTCCGGACCATCGCTGTCGAACAGCCCGAAGCCGCTGCCGTAGATCACGAACTCGTCATTGGGCGCGCCGAAAGCCGGCTCGATCCGGGAGATTGCCGGCGCGGGGGCCACCCGGAAGGAAATCGCCTTCGCGGTGGCGAGCACCCCGCCGCTATAGCTGTCGCTGGCGGTGATCGTAAAGTTGTAGGTGACCGTGTCATTCTCGACCGGCAGATAGACATTGAGGCCGGTGGCCGGGTCGAGGGTCCCCTGGTGATTGCCCGAGGCCGCGAAGACCAGCGGGTAGCCCAGGCTGTCGCCGGCCGGGTTGTCCGGGTCGAAGACATACTGGGAGAAGCGGGTGCTGTCGGTCTGGTTGTTGTTCAGGGTAAAGGGCAGCAGCACTTGGATGCTGTCGGGCTGGGCCAGCGCCGGGTTCGGGCTGAACACCAGGACGCTGTCCGAGGGCAAGCTCGACAGGTCGCCGTCCCAGATCGGCGGACGGTTGGTGTTGCGCACTTTGAGCGCCAGGGTGTCGGCGACGATCGAGGTGCCGTCCGAGATCATCACCACCAGGGTGTCGGCTTTCCCGGCGCTGGTGGCCAGGTTGAACGGAATCTGCAGCTTGATCCGGTAGCGGGTGGCCGTACCGCCGGCAATGGTCGAGGAGGTATCGGCCACCAGGGTGTCGATCGTCCCCGGCCGGTGGAGATACTGGCTGAACCCGGAGATGCCGTCAGTCGACCCGCCCTTGCTCACGCCCAGCAGGTTGTCGTTCCAGAGCATCCCGAACGCGATCGGGCTGTTCTCGATCCCGGCCTGGAGCGAATCCTGATCCTGGCCGTAAAAGGTAAGCACCACGCTGTCGCCCTCGAACACGCTGAGGAGGGTGTCGGGAGCGCCGCTCAGGTAATTGTAGACATGGGTGCGGGCGATGCCCAGCGAGTCCTTGCGGAACAGCCGGCGCTCGGTGAAACGCGGCGTCGGGTTGGGCAGCGAGTCGTTGACCAGGATGAACAGGCTGTCGATCGCCATGTTGCTGGGCTGGCCGGAGTCGTCGATCGCCTTGAAGTAAATCACGTAGAGGCTGTCGTGCAGCTCGCCCCTGCCGCGACCGACCGAAACGTCCTCCACCTCGGCGCCGGCGCCCAGCTCGCTGGTGGTGCTGCCGTTGGAGATGTTGGCATCGATGAACCAGTTGCCGTTGCGCTTGGAATCATCGGTGGCCCCATCGCCCTGGAGGAAGTTGGGGGTCCAGCGCAGGCGGCCGTTGTTGAAGCTGGCGCCGGGCGGCAGCGAAGCCGGGTCGACAGTGAACGTGGCCTTGTTGTCCCCGTCATGGCCGGGGGTCCCGTTGGGGTCGTACTGGCTCTCCAGGTTGCCGCCGGTGAAATCGCCATCGCTGGCGGCATCGATCTTCCTCATCTTGTTGTTCGGATCGATGAATCCGGTGAGCTGGATCTCCAGGGCATCGCCCTCGTTGATCGCGATGAAGCCGTTCATCCCGCCGTAGTCCGGCGCGACGGCCGCGCCGCCGATGTCGTCGGGGTCGTAGCTGGTCGCGATGTTGCGGGAGCCGGGCAGGTTGGTCACGTAGGAGCCGCCGCTGTTCGGGAAATCGGGATCCGTACCGTACTCGGTGCCGCCCAGGGTCAGCCGGCTATTCTTGGGATTGCCGCGGGCGATCACATCGGCCACCGGATTGCCGCCATCCGGGTAGCCGCGGAAGCCCAGCGGCTCGGCGGCGTTGTTGAGGAAGAAATCCCCGCCGTAGAACACCTTGCGATTGGTGCTCCAGTTGTGGCTGAGCAGCGAGGCGGCGTTGCCGTCATCCGGGGTGACGATCTTGAAGGTGGTCGGCACGGGCGCGGTGTTCTGGGCCGCCAGCCAACCGGGGGCCATCAGGGCGAGGAGCAACAGCGAGATGAGCAGACGTGACCGCGGAAGCATTGGTTCACTCCTTGTGATAGGTGGTCTATTCCCTTAAACCATTTGGTCTGATTTTCATTTCGCGGGCGGAGAGCCTTGCCGGCTGCGCCAATGCTGGGCAACATGCGTGCCAGCGGGCGCTTTTCGGCCAACCGCTTTTTTCCCATGAAATTAGTCCGGTGAGGGTGCAGCCCGCCGCCAGGCCGGCCGCGGGAATTGCGGTAATAATTTCCGCACGGTAGAATTTTTTATACTGGAGGCAAGGAAGGTTATTCCCGGGCAGCAGCAACGGCGGGGCACAAAAAAATGGCGGCCGGGGCAGATGCCCCGGCCGCCTCCCTGGAGCGGCGCTCCCTGTTACTTCATCACTTCAGGAGCACCATCTTACGGGTTGACACGTAGTCCCCGGCCTTGATCCGGTAGAAGTAGACCCCGGAGGACACGTGCTCGCCGTGCTCGTCCATGCCGTCCCACTGGATCATGTAGTGGCCGGCCGGCTTGCCCTCGTTGACCAGCGAACGCACCAGCTGGCCGCGGAGGTTGAAGACCTTCAGCTCGACACTGACCATGCCCCGGTCTTCCGGGATGTCGAAGCTGATGGTGGTGGAGGGATTGAACGGGTTCGGGTAGTTCTGCGCCAGGCCGAAAGCCTTGGGCAGAGCGACCTGAGCCGTCTCGTTGTTCTCCTGCGCCACGCCGTCGGTGTCGCCCGCCCTGATGATGTTCTGCGGGCTCTGGCCGCTGACGCTGGTGCGGAAGGTCGTGGAGGCGTTCTCGAAGACGGCGGTCACCCGCACGTCATCCCCGTTCTTCCACTCGTAGACCGAACCCAGGCCGGCCACCTTGAGGTTGGCCAGGTTCACGTTCCAGTAGCCGTTCTCATCGGTGACGGCGGAGACGGCGGTGCTGGTCTGCTCGCTGTTCTTGAGCTCGACATACACCATCGCCCGGGTCAGCGGCATGCCACTCTCATCGACCATGCGGCCGAAGATCGTGTAAGGCAGGCCGATGCCGATCGGGGCGGTCCGGAAGGTGAAGGGACGGCCGTTGTTGTTGTAGGTGAAGCCGTTGGCCGCGAGCTCGTAGACATACTCGGTCTCAGGCTCCAGGCCCAGCAACTGCGACATCTGCTGCGAGTTGCCGAGGAAGCCGACATCCAGCATCGCGACCTTGTTCAGACCCTCGGTCGCCTTGCCGTAGCGCACCTGGACCCCGCTGACGTTGGTCAGCCAGGAGAGCCGGGCGGCGCTGCTGGTGACATCGGTCAGGCGGACGTTGCGGACCGCGGCGGCCCCGGTGACCTGCTCGACATCGGTGTTGAGCACCAGCGAGGGAGTGGTCCCGGTCACCTGGCTGAACTGCGCCTCGGCATTGGCCAGCGCGGTGCCGCCCGGAGTGTTCGGATCCCACTGGCTGGCAGCGGTCACCTGCAGGATGTAGCCCTCGCTCACGTCGATGTGGAAGTCCTCACCGACAAAGGCGCCGGTGACCGGATCGACGATCGCGGTCTCGTACTGCTGCCGATCCTCGTTGAAGCGGTAGATCACCGAGGCGTTCGGGATGTTGTCATTGGTCAGCATGGTCCGGGCGCTCCAGGCAAAATACTTGTCGGAGGTCTGCGCCGGGCGGCTGATCCAGTACAGGGCCGCGTTCGGGAACACGATCGGGTTGAGATCGTCCGAGGACACGCTGCCCTTGAGGGTGACATACTCCATCTGGTCGACGGCGAGGAAGTAGGCCTCGTACAGCTTGAGGCTGAAGTTCGCATCGCCGATGTAGCCACCACCGGAGGTGATCGCCTTGATCCGGGTCTGCTGGGTGCCGACCGCGCTGTTGAACTTGGTGATCGACGGCGAACCGGCGGTAACACGGTCCAGCAGGTCCTCGGCGGAATCCGGCTCGGTGGAGAACAGGTCGACCGGAAGCCCGATCAGGTTCAGACCGGTCTTGAGCCGCAGATCATACTCGACCGAAGCCGTCAGCTTGGAGCCGCCGATGCCGAAATTGGCCACCTGCGGGCTGGTGCTGCCGATGACATCGGTCCACTGCAGGTAGCCCACTTCCTTGTCGGCCACGACCGTGATCAGCAGATAGTCCCCGATCTGCCACGGGAAGGCGCGGTCATCGACCCCTAAGGTATCGACCACCGCATCACCCAGGTTGACCACCCAGGAGCTGTCGGTGCCGACCACCGCGGTCAGCGGCATCGAGGTATCAGCCACGTTGTTGGCGCTGATCACCTGGAGCGTCACCAGGGCGTTGCGGGCAGCGCCGGCATCGGTGTAGACCTTGCCGGTCAGGGCATGGGTGGCGCCGTTGGAATTCTGCTCCGGCAGGGTCTGGAAGCGGAAGCCGGAGATGCTGCTGTTGACCTCGGTCGCGCCGCCGTTGGTGCGGTCGATCTTCTTCGGGTAGTACGGCCCGTTGATTTGGTGCGCCGAGTCACCGAAGAAGATGTTGTCCTTCATCCCGAGGATGAACTGGTAGGTGGTCGAGGGCGTCAGGTCGGTCAGCTGGACGTAGTGCAACTGGTCCGAGTTCGAGCTGCTGCCCCGGTAGATTGTCGCCGTGGCCGGGTTCGCGGTCAGTCCGGTCGGGTTGTTCTGGATCACGAAGGTCGGCCAGTAGCCGCCGATCAGGGCCGTAGCCGCGAAGTTGGTGCTGAACACATCCAGGGTGTCCTGAACGCTGGCGACAATCACGCTGTCCGCACCGGTGAAAATGGTCTTCCACTTGATGACGGCCGAAGTGGAAGTGAGGTTGACCACCTCGATCTCATCGACCCGGGTGGTATCCGGGGGCGTGATGATATAAGGATAGTAGGTCGGCTCGCTGAACACGGCCGAGTAGACCTCGATCGTGTCCGGGATATAGCTGCTGGTAGCTTGGATCCAATCCGACTGCGGCACGGTGCGCGGGATGGTGATGTTGATCCGGTCCCGGCTCCAGGAGTTGATCACCGCATCATCGTTCTGCGGGCTGCCGTTGGCGTTGCGGGCGCGGAAGATCACCCTGCTCGGGGTTGCCGAGTTGGGATCGAACAGGCCGAATCCCGAGCCGAAGATCGTGATGTCCTGGCCCGCGTACCCGAGCGGAGGATAAACCTCAGCCACGTCCGGCTCCGGGGCGACCCGCAGGTTGATCTCCTGGTTCGCGGTCTTGGCATCGGCGGTGTAGCTGTCGGTGGCTTTGATCGTGAACGGGATGCTGACCGTGTCGGCGTAGCTCAACGACAGGACCATCAGGCCGGTGGTGGCGCCCAGGTCCGACGGGGCATTGACATGGGAGTAGCTGATGTCGGTGCCCAGCTGGTCGTTGATGATCGGGTCCGGATCGTAGACATAGCGGCTGAAGTAAAGGGTATCGGTCTTGCCGCTGGAGACGCCGACCGCGGAGAAAACATCGATGCTGTCCGCATAAACCACGGCCGGGCTGTAGGAGAACACCATGCTGCTGTCACTGGGCCGGCTGGTGGTGTCGGCGTCCCAGATCGGGAAGCGGTTGACGTTGCCGATGAAGACCAGCATCGTGTCATTGACCACGTTGCCGGACTCATCCGCCACCTGGATCACCAGGGTGTCGCCATTGCTGGCGGCCCTGGTCTCACCATTGGACAGATTGTAGGCCAGTTGCAGACGGACCCGGAAGGAACGCGGATTGCCGCCGGCGTCCAGCACCGAGGCGGTATCCAGGGCCACGCTGTCAAACTTGGCATCGAGGGCGGTGCTGAACAGGCCGCCGGTGAAATTGCTGGGCATGAAGGCATCCCAGTTCACGACGGTGAAGCTCAGGCGCTGGTTGGTGCCGCCGCCGCGGACACTGTCCTGGTCGGCGCCGAAGAACGTGGCCACCAGGCTGTCACCCTCGCTGTAGTTGAGCAGCGAGTCGGCGGGGAACTGGAGGCTGTTATAGGTGTAGCTGACCGACTGCCCCTGGCGGTTGACCACCCGGCGGGAGGAGAACAGCGGGCCGGGGTTCTCGATCGAATCGTTGACCATGACGAACAACGAATCCATCCCGGTCGAGGGCGGGATCCCGTCATCGGTGGCGGTGAAATAGATCACGTACAGGCTGTCTTTCAACTCACCCAGGCCGGGACCGACATTGACCGCCAGATTGGCCCGCGTGTCGACCAGGCCGCTGGCGGTGCTGCCGTTGGAGATGTTGGCGTCGACAAACGTCCTGGTGTTGCGCACGCTGTTGTCGTACGTGCCATCGCCCTGAATGAAGTTCGGCACCCAGTGCAGGATGTTGCCGTTGAAGCTGGCGCCCTGCGGCAGGGTCGAGGGCTTGATCCCGAAGCGGACACCGTTGGCGCTGTCATTGGTCGGGTTGGCGATGTCGAAGGCATAGCTGATGCTCTTCATCATCCGGCCCGTAAATACGCCGTCCGCCGCACCGACGGTATAGTCGAACTCGTTGTTCGGGTCGACATAACCGGTCAGGCGGATCTCGAGGGTGTCTTCCTCGTTGATCGCGATGAGGCCGTTGTTGCCGCTGTAGTCCGGCGCAAAGGCCGCCGGAACACCGGCAAAGTTCCCATCACCGAAGTCGTCGTTATCGAACGATGTGACCGCACGCACCACACCGCTGGTGCTCGTACCAGGCAAATTCGAGAAGTAAGAGCCGTTGGTCCGGTCGTAGCTCTCGGTCGTGCCCAGGGTCAGGCGACCCTTGTGAGCGTTGCCGAGGGTGGTGCCTTCCTCACCGTTGTCGAAACCGTTGACGCCGGCATCGATATAGGTTTTGAAGGCCTCGGAAGTCGTGGCGTCCGTGTAGCGGAAGGACAAGTCGCCACCATAGAAAATCCGGTTGTTCTTGCCGCTGCCGATTCCATAGTAGTGGTTGAGCTGCAACGGCAGGTTGCCGTCCGACGGGCTCAGGATCTCGAACGTGGTCGGCACGGGGGCCGTGTTCTGTGCGAGGGCCGGCAGGACCGTGACCGCAACCAGAAAAGAGAGTAAGGTGATCAGTCTTGTCACCTTAAGCTGACATTTCATTTTTCTCTCCTTGAGAAAAGTACACTTTGGTGTAGTTCCCCTCCTGGAAACTGGCATCAGCTCACCTCGAATCGTGGAAATCGGTCATCCCTCCTCCTTTGTGTTGGTTCCATCGAGCTTTCCGGTCATTATCTATCTTTGACTTCTGGCCAAGTGTTGATGACTGGGACGGGCGCACTACAATACACTATATTCTTTAATCGGCTCGGGGGTCTCAAACTTTAAGAAAAATCCCGCAATCAATGCCACCACGCCCTTTTCCCGCGCATCCGGCGGACAGACGCCGGTCGGATTCCGGTATCGCCGCGATCGCTCGGGAATTTTTTGCCAGTTCGTGAGCGTGTTCAGCCGATGATCCCCCCCGGTCGCCTGGTGCGGCTTTCGGGCTTGTCTGTTGTGGAGGGCCGGTAAAACAGGGACTGATCGCCCGGTCCTCCGGGCGTATCGGTACAGCGATCCCAGAGATGGCTTCTCCCGGGACTGGACACTTGGCCTTATTGGAGAAATCGGCAGGGCATGCACAAACTTTAGTTTTATCAGGATGGAAAGCCTGCCGGCGCCGGTCGCACGAGGGATGCCCCGGCCGGCCGGGCCGGGCTCCGCTGGGCGAAAACGCGCCGGCGCACCCGGTTTCCGGGCGGAATCGGCCACCGCCGACAGCGCCCGCCAGGACCGGATCAAGGCCGGATTCCCGGCGCAGAGCCATCCGCGGCGACAGGAGCTGCGGGGCAATGCTCAGAAAATGCAAGGACTGTTCCAGGGCCAAGGTCCGGCGCCGGCGGCAAATGGACCCGCGGCGGGATCTGGCCGGTCTGAGCGCGGAGCGCGGGAAAACCTTGCGGGGAAAAGGACGGTGGGGATCATCGGCAACGGACCAACATGAATCCGGACGACACGGGGCGCTGTCCGGGATCGAGCGGGGGCCGAGCCCTCGCCTACTTCACCAGCAGGAAGAACATCGTGATCAACTGCCAGGTGCCCACCAGCAGGAAGATCGAGGCGATCCAGAAATCGACGAAATGCTCGGGGCTGATCAGCCATTCGAACTCCCGCTCCTCGCCCTGCAGCAGCTCCTCCAGGGAGGAATCCTCGAACTCTTCCTCGGCGGGCTCGTTCGGCGCCTGCTGCCATTCATCATTGGCCATCGATCCTGCTCCTGCGTAAAACCTGCGGATGAGCCGGGGCGGTACCGGCCGGGAACTGATCCCGGTCAGAGCGCCGTGGACCGGCTGTGGGTGCCGGCATAACCCTGTTCCAGCCGGCGGCGGGGCAAGCCGCCGGAGGCATCCTCACGGGCGGGACGCAGCGCGGCCCTTCGCCGCGGCTGCTCCTGCAGGCGGATAAATTGCAGCACCTGGAGGCAGAACAGGCCCGAGAGCAACGCCAGGAAAGCCAGAACCAGGGATTTTTCGCGATGAGCGTAGGGGACCGGGCTGAGGAAGCTCCAGCACACCAGCACCAGGCACAGCCCGAAGCTGAGCAGGGCGGCGGCCAGCAGCAGGACCTGCGACAGGCCCTCCTGGCGGAACAGGCCGGACAACCGGCGCTTGATCTGCCGCAGGCCGAGGAACGACAGGTAGCAGACAGTGGGCAGGCAGCAGATGCAAGTCCCTGTCAGGAGCATGGGTTCCATGAGAAATCCCTTTCTCGGTGGCATCATCCCTGAGCGATGGAAGCGCAGCGGTCCCCGTAATCCCTCATCCGGAAGGATCGGGAGCCTCCCGGACCCGGGCGGACTCCCAGCGGGTCGCCTCCCGTTCCATCGGCAAGCGACCGGCTGCAGCTACTAATGTTATCGGAAGATCGGCAGGCCGGCTTTAGGACCAAAGAGCCGGGCGGCGGGGGCTCCCGCCGGTGGTTTCCCAACCGCGTACCATGCTCTGTTTTCTTTATTTTTATTTTGTTACGAGGTGAGATTAGTGGGGCACAGCGTCTGGCGACGCCACCGCTCGCCGACCGTCGCGGGAGGTCCGGAGTCCGCGGCAGGGACGATCCTCGATCCAATCGGGATCACCTCTACGGCCAGTCCCGGAAGCTGCGAGCGAAAGCTGGTCATCCCGGGCTTGCTTTCCGGCACAACCAGCAATCAACAAAAGTTTTGGAAAGTGGAAAGGGGGTCCGGGGGGATTCGTTGTCGCAGCGGGATCAGGGGACGGCCAGGCCGCCCTCGGCCGAGTGCTCCAACGCCCGGCGGGCGCGTCCCAGCGCCTCCCGCACCGCCGGATCATCGCCGCCGGCCAGGGAGTCGGCGCGCAGGTAGTGCCGCAGCGCCTCGGCCGGCCGTCCCTGGGCCAGCAGCAGGTTGCCGCGGTTGAACCAGGCATCGAGGTAGCGGCGGTCCAGGGCCAGCGCCGCCCGGTAGAGCGAGTCCGCCGCGGCCGCCCGGCCCAGCCGCTCCAGGGCCACCGCCAGGTTATTGAGCGCGCGGGGGTCCGCAGGGCGCTGCCCCGCCAGGGCCTGGAACAGCTCCCGCGCCCGCTCGTACTCCCCGCGGTCGAAAGCGCGGGCGGCCAGGAACTCCAGCCCCTCAGCCTCGAGCCGTTCCGGTCCCAGCCGCAGGTAGAGTTCCTCGGCTTGTCCGGGCCGGCCGCCCTCGGCCAGGGCGCGCCCCAGCGCCAGCGCCAGCGATGGGAAATCCCGGTCCGCGGGCGCGAGCCGCAAGCCCTCCTCCAGCAGCCGGGCCGCCGCCTCGGGCTGCCCTTGCGCCGCCCGGATCCGGGCCACCCCCTTGAGGGCTTCCAGGTTGGGCGGGCGGCGCTCCAGCAAGGGCTGGTAAAGCTCCAACGCCCGGCCGTGGTCGCCGAGCTCGAGCCAACTGACCGCCAGCGCCACCCGGGCCAGGGTCAGCTCCGGATAGAGCGCATGGACCCGGCCCCAGGCGCGCGGACCATCCTGCCAACAGCCGGCCTGTTTCCACGCGATCAGCCCCAACGGCAGCAGCGCCGCCAGGACCAGCCCGCGCAGCCAGGCCGCCTGCCGAGGGGATGCCCCCGCCGACAGCCGGGCGATCAGCCAACCCCCCAGCCCGCACAGCCCGGCCGAGGCCAGGTAGTAATAACGGTCCGCCCGCTCGATCGGGGTCAGCAGCAGATTGGCGTTCGGCAGCAGGGCCGCCAGGAACCACAGCAGGAAAAACGAGGCCGGCCGCCAACGGCGCCAGGCCAGCACGGTCGCCGCGAAGAGCAGCAGGGCGGGCAGGACACGCAGGGCAAGCAGCCCCGCGCCGCCTCCGCTTTCCAGCGCCGGGTAGCGCAGGCAGAGGTTCACCGGCAGCAGCAGTTTCATCAGGCTGAACGAGACCGCCCCCAGCACCTTGTCCGGGTGCAGGAATCCGGTCGCGCCGGTCCCGCCTCCCGGCCGCAGGATCTCGACCCCGGACAGGTAATAAGCCGCCCCGGCGATCACCGGCAGGGCGAAAGCGGCATAGAGGGTGATCGCTCTCCCCCGCCTTCCGGGACCGAACGGCGGCCTCCGGAACGCGAGGTCGTGCAGGGCCAGCAGCAGCGGCAGGCTCGCCGCCGAGGGCTTGGAGCCCAGCGCCAGCAGGAAGCAGCCGCCGCTGAGCAGCAGGTCACGGCCCGCCAGCGGACGGGAACGGATGTAAAAATAGAACGCCGCCAGGTAGCACAGCCCGACCAGGGTATCCTTCTGCCCCAGCAGCCAGGCCACCGGCTCGACATGCCCCGGGTGCAGAGCGAACAGCCCGGCCGCGGCGAACGCCCCCCAGCGCGCCGCCTCCTCCCCGGCTCCACTCTCGGCCAGGGACAGCAGCACCCGCATCGTCAGGAAGAAAAAAATCACTGTCCCGCCATAGGCCGCGAGCGACAGCAGGTGATAAGGCCACCAGGCAAAGTTCTCCGGCAACTGCGCCAGCAGGGCCATCGCCAGCTCGCGCACCGGCTGGTAGGTGCCCCCGGAGGGCAGCAGAATCCGCCCCAGCAACTCCGGACTCAAGCCCCCGGCGTACAGCTCCCGGCGCAGCAGGGCATTGTCCCAGCCCACCAGCCCGTAATCGAGGGTGCGCCAGTAGACCGCCCCCACCGCGAGCAGCAGCGAAGCGAGTTGCATGACCAGCGGCAGGCGGTCGGGATGCAGTCGGGTCGTTTTCATCGCCTCAGCGCCCCTTTCCCGCGAGGGCGGCCGGGAGCGTAGCGAGCAGGCTATCGACCCGGGCGGTCACCGCCTGCCGGCCGGGCTGGCCCGCGCTCAGCTTCCGCGCCTGCTCCAGACTGCGGCGGGCCTGGGGAAATTCTGCGCGGGAGCGCTGGAGCAGCGCCAGGTTGAGCCAGGCCGGCAGGTAGCCGGGATCGAGCTCCAGCGCCTCGCGGTAGCTGCGCTCGGCCGCGGCCGGATCGCCCTGATCCTGGAGGGCCAGCCCCAGGTTGTTGAGGAGCCCCGGCTGGCCCGCCCCGCCTCGTTCCAGCGCCAGCCGGTAAGCCGCCACCGCCCGGGCGGGCTCGCCCAGCCCATGACGGGCGTAGCCGAGCAGGGCCAGGCTCTCGAAACCATCATCGCCGCGTTCCACCGCGGTCTCCAGCGAACGCGCCGCCGCGGCGGGGTCGCCGGCGAGCAGCTCGAGGTTGCCCAGCATCCGCCAGCAGGCGTTGTCGAACGCGGGCCGGTCGCAGCCGGTCCGGAGCAGCTCCACCGCCTGGGGGGCCAGGCCCGCCGCCTCCAGGCTGCGCCCCAGGTCGAGCCAGCCCGCGGTGGTGATCCACTCCGCGCCGCGCTCCACCGCCCGGGCAAAATCCGCCAGGGCCGCCTCGCGCTCGCCCCGCCTCAGCCGCAGCTTGCCGCGGTTGTAATACCCCAGCCACTCGGCGCGGCCTCCCCGCCCGATCGCCCGCGCGAACGCCGTCAGGGCCTCCCGGTCCCGGCCGGCATCGGCCAGCCCGATCCCCAGGTTGATCCAATGTTCGGCCCGGTCGGGCTGCAGGCGCAGGGCCCGCTGCAGCAGTTCCATCGCCTCGCGTTCCCGGCCCTCCTGCCGCAGCAGCACCGCCAGGTTGCCGCAGGCATCGCCATCGCCGGGTTCCAGCTCCAGCGCCCGTCGATAGTGCCCGATCGCCGCCGCCCGCTCCCCGCGCGCCGCCAGGGCCTCGGCCAGGTTGAAATGCCCCAGGGCCAGCCCCGGCTCCACCCGCACCACCCGCGACCAGAGGGTGAGCGCATCCCGCCAGTCCTGTTGGCGGGCGACCGTGAGCGACCCCCACCACCCGGCCAGGAGCAGCAGTCCCAGCCATGGGAGCGAACGCGCCGCGGAGGGCAGCTTCCCCGGCAGATGAGAGATCAACAGCGCCAGAAGCAGGGCGAACCCCATCCCCGGCAGGTAGAGGTAGCGGTCGGCCATCAGGGTGCTGGTGGGGATCAGGCCGGAGGTCGGGAGCAGTCCGGCGGCGAACCAGGCCAGCCCCAGGCCGGCGACCACGCTGCGCCCGGCGCAACGCCAGGCGGCCCAGGCGATCAGGGCCAGGGAAACGGCGGCCATCGACCCGGTGAGGTACGGCGGGGCCGCGGGCAAGGCGCGGGCATAGCGGGCGCAAAGGCCCAGCGGCAACAGCAGCCGGCCCAGGTATTCCAGCCAGAGCCGGGGCAGATCGAGCAGCGCGGCCAGCAGGCCGCCCGGATCGAGCTGGGGGTGGCTGACAGTCGTGCCCAGCACCAGATACAACCCGAGGGCCAGGGCCGGCAGGAAAAACGCCAGCAGCGGCAGGATTCTTCGCAGCGGAGGCCCCGCGCCGCGGCGGGCCAGCAGCTCATAGCCGGCCAGCAGCAGCGGCAGCGCCACCGCGCCGGGCTGGCTCCCCAGCGCCGCCAGGTAGAGCCCCAGGCTCAAGCAGTACCAGCGCCGTCCGCCCTGCCGTCGGTACTCCAGCCAGCCGAGGACCGAGCCCAGGAAGAACGCCCCCATCAGGGTCAGCTTGCCTCCCTGCAGCCAGGCCACCGCCTCCACCTGCACCGGGTGCAGGGCGAACAGCCCGGCCGCCAGCAGGGCGACCGGGGCAGGGCGGACTCCCGCCGCGCCGTGCCGCTCCAGCAGACGGCGCGCCAGGCGGTGCAGCAACAGGATGTTCAGCAGGAACAGCGCCAGGTTGAGCGCCAGGTAGCCGCGCGGCGCAGCGCCGGCGACAGCGTAGACCAGGGCGTGGGCCAGGGTGCGCAGCGGCTGGTAGCTGGCCAGTTCCCCGGCCGCGGGGAACAGGATGCTCCGCAGGTTGTCCCAGGCCAGGCTGCGCAGATGCGGATTGTTGAGGATCAGCGCATCATCCCAGCCGACAAAGCCGCCGCCCAGCGCCGGCAGGTAGAGCAAGCCTGTCAGCAGGAGCAGCAGCGGCAGCCCCAACCGGTCCAGATAGCTGTGAGGGTCGAGTTTCATCGGGGAATGGTCGAGGGTTAGGGCGGCGCCGGAGTCAGGGCTTAACGATGCCGCGCTTCGATTGCAAGAAACGTTCCGGGGAGGGAAAGCCTCTAGCGGGGATGAACCATGCCGATCAGCCGCTCCAGTTGGCCGACCAGCCCGCGCAGGTCGCGCAACTCCTCCGCGGCCAAGGCCGACCGCCCGCGGCCGCGATCCCGTCGCAGCATCGACTGCAACTGCAGCAGCCGCTCCGCCAGGCCCTGGAAGCCGAAATCCCGCGACAGCGCCAGCAGTTCCTCGACCGAGCGCTCCAGGGCATTGAGGTTGCGGCGCAACGGGGCCTCCTCCAGCCGGTCCAGTCCCCGGGCGATCAGCTCCAGCATCAATCCGCCCTGCTCGCGGAAGAACACTCCGACCAGCAATGGGACCGGGCCTTCCTCCGCGGGCTCCGCCGGGAAAGGCGGCGCTTCCGGCAGCAGCTCCTCCACGGACGGTTCCGGCTCCCCGGCAGGAACTTCCGGGGGGCGGCCATCGACAACGCTATCACCGGCGATTCCTCCACCGGCGGTAGCGGAGGCTCCGCGGGCCGGGCTTTCGTCCGGGGCTCCCCGCCGGAGGCCGGGAACAGCTCCCGCTGCAACTCTTCCGCGGATGGTAAAGCAGCCGGGGGAGGGCCCTGCCCATCGGATGCCGCGGGAGGCATCACGGCCCGGGGCTGCTCCGGGGCGGCGCCGCGCACCAGCTCGCCCACCTGGTCGAACCAGGCATCCACCGCCCGGGTGATGTCCGCTCCGGCCGGTTCCGATGGCGGTCGGGTCGGCAACTGAGCATCGCTGCCCCGCGGTTCCGGGCGCTCTTTTCCCTCCTTGAGCTTCCCGATCAGCTCGCGGCCCCGGCGCAGCAGGAAACGGTCGGCCTCGGGAGGGTCCGCGCCCGCCTCGCCGCGGGAGAGGCGGCGCATCCGCTCCAGCAGGGCCGCGGTCAATCCCCGCCCCCCCGCCGCGGCAAAACGGCGGTGGTCGCCGGCGGCCAGGGGCAACAGCCGGGCGATGGCCTCGAACATCCCGCTGAACGTGGCCGCCGGCTCGCCGCGGTCATCGCCCCAGAGGATGTTCCAGCTCTCGCAGAGGTCCCGCACCAGCTCCAGCGCGGGCGTGTCCCGCCCCAGGCGCTCCAGCTCCTGCTCCAGGATGTCCAGCACCTTGCCCGCCTCGACCCGGAAGTAGAGACCGCGCTCCTCGACATCCAGGGGCAGGCTCGGCGGGAGTTCCTCCCGGCGGCGGGCGGCGCCGGTTTCCCCGACCGCGCCGCCGAACTCGAGGTTGCGGCTGAACTGCGGAGCGCCTTGCGTTCCGGGGATTTTCGCCGGTGAGGGCGGCTGCCGGTTCGGTTCTTGGTCCATTTTCGCTCCAGGCTTCACAGCAATCCGGCGATGGAGGGCCAACGGTCCTCCGCTCGATCCGGCCCGCATCCCACTTCCACGTTGTCGATCAGCCGCACCTGCGGGTAGCGCAGCGCCGCGGCCAGGTAACGGCAGCCTGTCGCCGCGGCCACCTCCTCCATCGCCTGATCCACCGCGCTCAGGTACTCCAGGCTGCCGCCGGTCCACTGCTCGATCCGGGCCGCGGTGTCGGCCAGCACGGCCGCCAGGTCCGCCGCAGGTTCGGCCAGCCGATCCGCCCCCTCGCGCAGCCCGCGCTGCAGCCCGATCGCCGCGGCCCGTTGCCCGGGCGAAAGGAAAACGTTGCGGCTGCTCAGCGCCAGCCCATCCGGCTCGCGGATGATCTCCCCGGCCAGGATCTCCACCGGGAAATCCAGGTCGCGCACCATCCGCCGGATCACCGCCAGCTGCTGCAGGTCCTTGCGCCCGAACACCGCCAGGTCCGGCTCCAGGATGTGGAACAGCTTGGCCACCACCGTGGTCACCCCGCGGAAATGCCCGGGCCGGCTCCGGCCGCACAGCCCCCGGGAGACCATCGTCTCCTCGACCACGGTCGAGCGGTCGGGGTAATACATCTGCTCGACCGGAGGGGCGAACACCAGGTCGACCCCCTCGCGCTCCACCAGCGCCAGGTCGCGCTCCAGGTCCCGCGGGTAGCGCTCCAGGTCCTCGCCGGGGCCGAACTGGATCGGGTTGACAAAGATGCTGACCGCGGTGAAACCGCAGCGCGCGCGGGCCAGCCGCATCAGGCTCAGGTGCCCCTCGTGCAGGTAGCCCATGGTGGGGACCAGCCCGATGGTCAATCCCCGGGCCCGGGCCTCGCGCACCCGGCGACTGGCCTCCTCCCTGCTGCCGACCACAATCACGCTACGCTCCCTCCCCGGGCTGTTCCCGCTCCAGCCGTCTGAGGCGGAGGAACTCCGGATCGATTTCGGCGATCATCTCCAGGAAAAACGGCCGGTTCCAGACCTGCGGATGGGGCAGCACCAGCCGCCCGCCCGCCAGCACCCGGCCGCCGTAGAACAGGATGTCCAGGTCGATCAGGCGCGGCCCCTTGGGGAGCTCGCGCACTCGCCCCATCCCTCGCTCGATCGCCAGCAGGCGCTTTAGCAGCTCTTCCGGTTCCAGCGCGGTCGACAGGCGCAGCACCTGGTTGAGGAAATCCGGCTGGTCGAGAAAGTCCACCGGAGCGGTCTCCCGGACCATCGACCTGCCGGTGACCGCGGTCCCCGGCAGGTCCGCCAGCTCGCGCGCGGCCCGCTCCAGGCTTTTCCCGCGGTCGCCCAGGTTGGCCCCCAGGCTGACAAACACCCGCTCTTCCAAGCTGTCCCCCGGCCGGTGGCTCAAGCCTCCCCGCGGCTGCGGGTCAGCTCCACCTCGGCATAGTCGATGAAGCCCTTGACCGGCACCCGCGGCTTGCGGCAGCGGACAGTGAGGCGCTCGATCGGGAACCGTTCCAGCACCCGGTCGATGATCTCCCCGGCCAGGCGCTCCATCAGGTTGAAGCTGTTCTGCTCCATCACCGCCTGAACCGTCTGGAACAGGTCGGGATAGCTGATGGTGTCGCCGAGGCGGTCGGAGTGGCGGGCCCGGTTCAGGTCGAGCCAGCAGTCCAGGTCGATCTCGAACAGTTGGCCGACATCTTTTTCGAACGACTGGACCCCGGAGTGGGAGTAGAACTTCATCCCGTGGAGCGAGAGCCGGTCCAAACGGGCCTCCTGACGGCCGGGCGGGTGAGCGGGCGGGAGCGCTTCAAAATACATGGATTGCTTTATATGTATTTATATAAAATCTTGTTTTTTTCTTGTCAACCAATGTGTGAGGCCCGGGGCTGAAAAAGTTCATCCATCGCTTCCGGCGATTGCCGTCAAGGCGCTCACGGCCGGCGCGGGAATCGGGCCGTGCCCCCCCGGCCCCGCTTGCAGCGGGGCCACGCCCCTCCAGGGGGGAGTGCGCGCGCTTCGCCTGTCGAGTTTCCGTAACCGGTTGGGCGGCAGGTTGCCACTCCCCCCTGGAGGGGCGTGGCAGCTTCAGCTGCCGGGGGGGCACGGCCGGGCGCCGCGACAGCGGACAGAGCACGCCACTCCCAAAAATTTGGTTCATCCGGGAATTCCGGGGTGAGAGCTTCTGCCGGCTGGGGAGCCGGAATAGACCCTTCCCGGGCATTGGGACACAAATTCCCGGCGGTGCAGCTAGCTCTTTGATGGTCATTATTTTTCTTCTTCTGTGACCAGAAGAAGCAAGAGTCTGTGCGGCGCAAAACTCGCCCACCGGCGGTGATCTTCAATCGGCCACTGGTAATCGCGGTATCGAAACGCTACCCCTGCGGGTGGGCAGCGCTGACGCGCATCTGCCGGTCGGTTCTTGCCTCCCCGAATGCCGCAGATGGGATTAAGCGCATCGTAACCGCTGCTTAGCCGTGGCTCAGACAGTTGCTGCCGCGGAGCGCCCGGAACGGGCGCTGGGGGATGAAAGACAAGACAAGGGCCAGGGCATCTTGTTCTTGGGCGGGGGGGGCTTGCGGGCCGCGGCTGGAGGCAAGAGCGAGCGGAGTAGATTTTCCATATTTCCATCGTGGCTACTGCTACGAAGCGAGAGAGCCCGGCAGGCCATGGCGTTGCAGCGCCCCGGGATCATGCGGGCGCGAAACGCGGCGACCGCTACGGGAGCGATTGGCTACCGCAGGCACACCGCCGGTTATTGAAAAGCTGATAGCTGATTCAGCTTCGCGGCCTTGGCTTCATAAGACTCTTGCTACTTCTGGTCACAGCAGGAGAAAAATCCGCAGGATTTACGGGATTAGCAGCGGGCTGGAGCTTTCCCCGAAATAGACGGATGAACCAAAAATTTCCGGAACGGCGACAAAAAAAGGCGCCCGGGAAATCCCGGACGCCTGATATCGATCGCGGTCAGACCGCAAGGCGGAAGGCCGAGGCTTCAGCTTTCCTGGGCCACTTCCAGCGGATAGACCGAGACTTTCTTGCGCAGCTTGTCCTTGCGCTCGAACGTCACCACCCCATCGATCAGGGCATAGATCGTATAATCCTTGCCCAGGCCGACATTGCGTCCCGGGTGGAAGCGGGTGCCCCGCTGGCGGACAATAATCGTCCCGGCATTGATCCGCTCGCCGCCGAAAGCCTTGATCCCGAGCCGCTGGCTATTGCTGTCGCGGCCGTTGCGGCTGCTGCCGACACCTTTTTTATGGGCCATGCTCGACTCCTTCCCGGCCGGGCGTGGGCGGTGTAACCCGACCTTCACGCGCTCTTTCCGGCCAATCTACTGGATCGTTGCGCCGGCCGCCCGGATTATTCGGCGGTCTGCTGCTGTTCCGGTTGCGCGGCCGCGGCCTCCGGGGCCGGCTTGGCCTTGGCGGACTTGCGCGCCGTTTTCTTCTCGACCGCCGGGCTCGCCCCGAGGGTGATCCCATCGATCATCAGCTCGGTGAAATTCTGGCGATGGCCGATGGTACGGCGGTAGTTCTTGCGCCGCTTGTACTTGATCATGCGAATCTTCTCGCCGCGGCCGTGGCGCACCACCCGGGCCTCGGCGAACGCGCCCTCGACCATCGGCCGGCCGACAATCACGCTGCCGTCCTCGCTGACCAGCAGGATCTCATCCAGCCGCACCTTGTCGCCGACCCCGGCGGAGAGGCTGGGAACCCGGATCACCGCGTTCTGTTCGATCTTGAACTGTTTCCCACCGCTTTTGGCTATGGCGTACATCGAAAACTCCCGGCTCCTTGTAAACATTCTGGTGCTGTGGTATTCTCAGGAAAGTCACATAAACTAAGGCCGCTCGCCCTTTCTGTCAACAATAAAGCGTGTCAGCTGAGTTCGATCTGCCGTCGCGAGGGCAGCGAACTGATCGTGAACGCATCCGGCCGCATCGTCGGATCATCCCGCATCGTGATGTTGACCCCGGTCTGGCCCTCCAGCTCCTGCAGGATGTCGTGCTCGGCCTCCATCATGTGCAGCGCCACCGCGGGGTGGGCCCGCACCATGATCTTCTTCTCCTTGCCCTCGACTCCGATCTTGCGCACCGCGCGCTCGATCTCGCCGGCCATCATGGTCGGGGTGAAGACCCGGCCGCGGCCCTCGCAGGTCGGGCAGAGCTCGGTCAGGCTGTGGTACAGGCTGGAGCGCACCCGTTGGCGGCTCATCTCGACCAGCCCCAGCGGGCTCATCTCGAAAGCCTTGGTCTTGCTGCGGTCGTACTTGAGCCACTTGCGGAACTCGTCGATCACCTGCTGCTGGTTCTCCCGGCTCTCCATGTCGATGAAGTCCGCCACGATGATTCCACCCAGGTCGCGCAGCCGGATCTGGCGGGCGATCTCGCGGGCCGCCTCCAGGTTGGTGCGGCGGATGGTCTCCTCCTGGTTCTTCTCGCCGGTGTAGCGGCCGGTGTTGACATCGATCGAGACCAAGGCCTCGGTCTGCTCGATCACGATGTAGCCGCCGCGCTTGAGCCAGACCCGGCGGTTGAACACCCGGCGCATCTCCTCGTCCAGCCCGTACTTGGAAAACAGCGGCTCCTTGCCGTTATAGAACTGCAGCCGGTCCATCAGCTTGGGGGCGATGGTCCGCAGGTACTTGCGGATCTGCTCGTACTCCTCCCGGGAGTCGACCACCACCGCATCCACCCGCTCGTTGAACACATCGCGCAACAGGCCGCTGATCAGCTTCATCTCCTGGTAGACCACGGCCGGGGCGTTGGCCTGGCGGGCCGTGCGGCGGATGCGCCGCCAGAGGTTCTTCAGCGAGTTGTACTCGGCCTTGAACTCATCCTCGGTGGTGTCCTCGGCGGCGGTGCGGACAATCACGCCCTCGCTCTTGGAGACCAGCTTCTTCATGATCTCGCGCATGCGGACCCGCTCGGCCGACTCCTCGATCTTGCGCGAGATCCCGACCCGGTTGTCGAACGGGGCGTAGACCAGCAGACGCCCCGGCAGGGAAATCTCGGTGGTGACCCGCGGGCCCTTGGAGCTGATCGGTTCCTTGATTACCTGGACCAGCAGCTCCTGGCCCTCCTGCAACTGGTCCTGGATGGTCTGCAGCTTGCGGGAGCGCTTCTTGCCATCGCCGCCCCCGCCGCTCGGCTCATCGCCATCCTCGACATCCAGGTCGGCCATGTCGCCGCCGACATCGCTGGCGTGCAGGAAGCCATGCTTGGGCAGGCCGATGTCCACGAAGGCGGCCTGCATCCCGGGCAACACCCGGCGCACAATCCCCTTGTAGATGTCCCCGACCATGCGCGTTTCGCTGTCCTGGTCGAACATCAGCTCGACAAGCTGGCCATCCTCCAGGAAAGCCACCCGGTTCTGCTTCAGACCGGACGAGATCAGAATTTCACGTTTGACGGATTTCGGTCCGCGTTGATTAGACATACCTTGTTCCTGAACTTTAAGTTGCTGGAACACCTTAACTGAACCCGGACCCCAGGTCCGGAAAATGTCCACTTTGGTTGAGAATAAATTAATAACCATTTCTCAAAGAGTAAAACAATTAATGCTGAAAGACCGATCCGGAGCCTCAGTGTTCGAGCGGGGTGAGCGTCCGCCCGCCCCGGAAAACCAGGGCCTCCTCCTTGCAAACCCGGCAAAGCAGCGCCTGCCGCTCCTCGAGCCCGAACAGCGCCGCCAGGAAGATTTCCGGCCGCAAGGTGTCCGGCCCGCTCGCCGGCAGCTCGAAACGCAAGGCTCCCGGCGCTCCGCCCGGAGCGACACTGCTTAAGGGCGCGCTCAGGTCGATCGCTTTCGGCCGACCCTTGCTGTCGAGGCGCTCGATCCGGCCGCCGGCCGCCAGCCGCTCGGCCGCCTGCTGCGCCAGGAGGCGCTCCCAATCCTCCCCCCGCGGCCCATCGGCCAGCTCCGCCCGGTAACGGTACAAGGCGATGTCCCGCGACAGGTGCGGGTACTCCGCCCCCGCCGGCAGGGCCCGCGCCTCCAGCAGCTCGAACCCCGGAAAGCCCGCGAAAGCCCGTTCCAGCCCCTGGCGCAGCTCCGCATCGCTCAAGGCGAGGGTTTCCAGGTCCAGGTACTCGGCCCGGCTCTCCACTCCCAGCGGCAGGGGCGGCGAGAAGTGCAGCCGCATCCGGGGATTGAATCCGCCGCTGTAGACCAGGGGCAGCCCGGAGCGCCGCAGGCAGAACTCCAGGTCGCGGATCAGGTCCAGGTGGCCGCAGAAACGCAACGGCCCCAGCTTGGCATACCGCAGCCGCCAGGACATCCGTCCGGCGGCCTCGGTGACCAGCGGCGGGCGCTGCGGCCGGGAAGCCTCGACAGCCGCCGCCGGTTCCACCCGTCCGGCGGCCTCGGCCGAGCGCGACCAGTCGCAGAAGCTGGCCTCCTCGGCTCCGCAGCCCAGGCAGCTCCCCTGCCGGCAGTCGGGGACATTCTCCCCGCGCAGGGCCTTGTCGCGCTGGGCCAGCAGGTACTCCCGGCGCACCGGCATCCGCACGAAATCCCAGGGCAGGGGCGCCTGCGGATCGCGCGCGCCTATCAGCTCGGCCGGCTCCAGCCCGTGCTCCCGCAGCAGGCCGACCCAGCGCCCCCAGTCGAAATGCTCGCTCCAGCCATCGAAACGGGCCCCGCGCCGCCAGCCCTCCAGCAGCACCGGCGCCAGGCGACCGTCCCCCCGGGCCAGGATTCCCTCGAACGCGCTCAGCTCCGGTTCCTGGAACTTGAGGTTGATGTTGCGGCCCCGCAACTGGCCCCGCAACCGGGCCACTTTCTCCCGAATCCGTTCCGGCAAGTCCTGGGCCTCCCACTGGAAGGGAGTGCCGGGCTTGGGCACGAACGCCCCCACCGAGAGGTTGAGGTTGCGGCGGCCCTTGACCGCGCGCGCCACCGCCGCCAGCTCGTTCACCAGCCGGGCGATCTCGTCCACGTCCTCATCGCGCTCGGTGGGCAGGCCCAGCATGAAGTAGAGCTTGACCATGGTCCAGCCGCGCTCGAAAGCCTCGCGGGCCAGGCGCAGCAGGTCCTCTTCCTCCACCTTCTTGCCGATCACCTCCCGCAGCCGCCGGCTCCCGGCCTCCACCGCGAAAGTCAGCCCTCCCTTGCGCGCCCCCTCCACCCGCTCCAGCAGCGCCAGGGTCGAGCGGTCCACCCGCAGCGAGGGGAACGAGAGGGTGATCCCCCGCGGCTCCAGCTCCGGCAGCAGCCGGTCCACCAGCTCGCCGATCCGCGGGTAGTCGGCCGAGGAGAGCGACAGCAGGGTCACCGAGTCCCAGCCGCCATCCTGCACCCCCCGCAGGACAGTTTCCACGATCCGTTCCACCGACCGCACCCGCACCGGGCGGTAGTGCATCCCCGCCTGGCAGAAACGGCAGCCGGTGGTGCAGCCGCGCATGATCTCCACCGGCAGGTGGTGCTGGACCACTTCGGTGACCGGCACCGGCAGCCCGCCCGGGATCGGGTGGCGATCCAGGTCGCGCACCCGCAGCACGCTCACCGGGCGCGCCGGGATGCTCTCCCCCGGAAGGTATACCCCCTCCACCGCGGAAAGAGCCGCCAGCCGCGCCTCGCGGGGTTCGCCGCGATGATCCCGCAGCAGGCGGAGGATCTCCCCCAGCGCCTCCTCGCCATCGCCCAGCACGAAAAAGTCGAAGAACGGGGCCAGCACGGTGGGGTTGATCGCGCAGGGGCCGCCGGCGCAGACCAGCGGATCATCCTCCCCGCGCTCGGCCGCCAGCAAGGGGATTCCGCCCAGGTCGAGCACGGTGAAAATGTTGGTGAAGGTCAGCTCCGACTGCAGGGTCACCCCCACCAGGTCGAACTCCCGCAATGGGCGTCCGCTCTCCAGCCCGTAGAGCGGGATCCCCCGGGCGCGCATCAGCCCCTCGGCATCGGGCCAGGGGGCGAAAGCCCGCTCCACCGCCACGCCCTCGACCCCGCGGCCAGGGCTTGCAAGGTCTTGAGGCCGAGGTTGCTCATCCCGAGCTCGTAGAGATCCGGGTAGACCAGCACCAGCCGCAGCCGCGCCTCGGCCATCGCCGGCCGCGCCCCGATCTCCGCCCCGAGATAGCGCGCCGGCTTGCGCACCAGGGGCAGCACCTCACGCTCCATCCGTTCCAGCACAGAACTCATTAACATCTCCCCAAAATGCCGCCATCAACGAAAAAAGAGCCGAACCTTCGGCTCTCTCGTTTGCAAGGACAACCTCAGATGTCCCGGCCAAACCCTCCCACGCCGGTGGTCCGCCGCCGGTCAGGGATTGAGCTGCCCCCCGCCAGTATACAATATCATGCACTTTCCCCCGCAAGTCAAGTCTGCAGTCAGTGGAGGAACTCCACCTGCCAGCTCCCGGTGTAGCCGCCGCCCCGAGCCAGCCCCTCGATCCGGCGGCCGGACAGTTCGCCCTCGAACACCGCCTGGCCCCCGGCGGACTCCCGGCAACGGAAGGAGACGAAACTGGCGGTGACTGTCCCGCTCTCGATCAGCAGGGTATCGACCGGGACCCGGCCCAGCCCCTCTCCCAGCGGCTCGATCCGCAGCAGCAGCCCCTGGAAGCTGTAATCCCGCTGCACCAGCTCCAGGCGCAGGCGGCAGGCCTGGAGCGCCAGCGTGTCGCTCGCGGCCTGCAAACTGATCGAGCCCTCCCAGACCCCCTGGACCGAGGCGGTCTCGGGCTCGGCCGGGACCCGGCTGTCCCCGCAGCTCCCGGCCAGCGCCAGGAGCAAAGCGAGTGGCAGGGCCAGCGCCAGTGCGCTCATCGCCCGACGGATCGGGTCACTGCATGTCGCCGCGCCGCTCATCCGGTCCGATTCCTTTCCGCTTGACATCAAAAGCCCAGACGCACGCCCCCGGAGAGCCGCAAGCCATGGCCCACTCCCAGGGCGTGGTCCCCGCCGGCATCCGCGACCCGGGGGAACACCTGGTGCGCCAGCTCGGCGCGCAAGGCTGTCCCCGGCGAAAACCCCAGTTCCGCCCCGCCGCCATACTGGAAAAAGCCGTAGTTCCGGGTCCCCGCCGGGGGCCTTCCCCGCTCCGAAAGCCGCAGCAGCCCGACCCCGGCCAGCAGATAGGGCCCCTCCCGCCAGGGAAAGCAGCGCAGGTTGCCCTCCAGCTCGACCGCGTGCAGGGTCAGCTCCTCCCGGTCCCCGGCCACCGCCGCCCGCGAGTAGCCCGCCGCCAGCTCCAGCCCCAGGCGCTCGGTCACGCTGCGCCCGGCCAGCAGCCCCTGCCGGGAGGCGGCCTCCAACCCGAACCGGGGGGAGAACACCCGCCAGCCGGCCAGCGGCGCCAGGTACCAGTCATGTTCCCGCCCGCCGGCGAAACCAGTCGATTGCGGCATCAGCATCCCCAGCCCCAGGTAGACCTGGTGCGCCAGCTCGCGCTTCCGGTCCATCATCAGGTGGCCGCGCCAGCCAAAACGCAAGGGCAGGTCCGGGGTGAGATAAAGCCGCAGCCCCGCTCCGGCGATGAGGTCCAGCTTGGTGGCGGCCGAGTCCCCGGCCTGGCGGTGGAACGCGCCGCCGCCCAGCTCCAGGAACGGGACAGCGACCTCGCCCGGACGCCAGCTGTAGGAGAGCCCGCCAGCCATGATGGTGAATCCCGCCGCTCCGGCCAGCCCCTCCCCGGGCTGGGGCTCGAGCCGGCTGAACAGCAGCTCCCCGCCGAACGCGAAACCCCGCCCCAGCCCGCGGCTCAGGGCGAACCCGGCCACCGGCAGGTTGTACTCCTCGAACGCCAGCACCCCGAACGAGGGGGCCAGCTCCCAGCGCGAGGGCTCATCCCCGCCCCCGGGGAACAGCAGGCTCTGCTGGCGCGGGGGTTGCGCAACGGAGGCTTCCGGCCGGGCCCGCTCCGGCTCCGTCGCGGGCGGCGCGATGCTGTCCGGCGGCGGGACCTCCGCCAGCCCCAGCACTCCCAGCAGGCTGTCGCGTTGCCCCTCCCCGGCCTGGATCGCAGTCAGCGCCTGGCGGGCGCTGTCCTCCAGCGCGGTCACCCGCTGCCCCTGGCCCTCCAGCAGCGCCTTGACGCTGTCGGCCTCCTGATCGGTGAGCGGCCGGTCCTGCGGGTCCCAGACCTTGAGCAGGTCCTCGCGCATCCAGCCCACCGCGCCGTCCTTCACCAGCACCCGCAGCCAGTTGCGGTACTTGCGCTCGGCCAGCACCCGCTCGCCCTGGTAGAGGGTGGCCACTTTCTCATACCCGGTTCCCGGCCCTTTGCGCACATTGGCGAAGCGTCCGGAGACCACCATCTCGGAGGGGAGCTGCTGGGAAAGCAGCATCCCCGGGGCCGCGCACAGCAGCGCCAACAGGCAGAGCCGGATCAAGCGGATGGCAGGCTTCAAGGATCCCCCGCGCGGATTTCGGATGGTGAACCGGACAAAAGCGGCCGGCGCACGCCGGCCCCTACAGAAGAAGTTCGGAAGGGAAGCCCCGACCCTTTAAGCTTTTCTCCGGCGGGCGGGGCGGGCGGCGAGCAGTTCGAGCAGGGCCGGCAGGTGCGACACCCCGCGGTCGGTGGCGCGCTCCAGCAGGCGCAGCAGCACCAGGGCGGTGACCCGGGCATCGCCCAGGGCGCGGTGACGGGCCTCGAAGCTGAGGTTGAAGAAATGGGCCAGGTCATCCAGGCTGCGGCGCTCCAGCTCCGGGGCCAGCCGGACCGCCAGGCTGCGGGTGCAGAGCCGGTGGTTGAGCAGGCGGCAGCCCCGCGCCAGGCGCAGCTCGCTCTGGATGAAGCGCCAGTCGAACGGGGCATTGTGGGCGACAAACACCGCCTCGCCCATGAACTCGAGGAAACGGTCGCAGACCTGGGCGAAAGCGGGCGCGCCCCGGAGCATCGCGGCGGAGATCCCGGTCAGCCCGGTGATCGCCGCGGGCAAAGGCCGGCCGGGATCGATCAGGGTCTCGTACTCATCGACTATCCTCCCGGCCTCGAGCCGGACCATCCCCAGCTCGATCACCCGGTCGGCGGGGGGCGCGAAGCCGGTGGTCTCGACATCCACCACCACGAAACATTCCCGGTCCAGGGACAGCGGCGGAGGCGGCGCCAGGCACTCCAGCAGGGCCCAGCAGCCATCCGGCAGCCGGCGGAAACGCTGGTCGCGCCCCAGCAGAGACTCGGCCAGCCGCGCGGCGATCGGCTCCGGCAGCGGTCCGCAGGCCAGCACCCGGCGGCAGAGCTCGGGGGCGGGCAAGGGGCCCTGGCTCAGCAGGACAAACGCCGTCTCCAGGGCGGAGGACTCGGGGATCACGGCCATGGTTAATCCCTTCCTTGGGGGGTGCTGGCTGCAACGGGTGAAAAAACCGAATCTTTGGCTTTGGTCCAAAAACCCCCAACTATGCAGCTATCTTTTTGATTTTAATGTTTTTCTTCTTTTGT
The DNA here is from genome assembly GCA_963752515.1 of Candidatus Glassiibacteriota bacterium. Lineage (GTDB taxonomy): Bacteria > Gemmatimonadota > Glassbacteria > GWA2-58-10 > GWA2-58-10 > CAVVYO01. The sequence continues at coordinate 401,669 of CAVVYO010000004.1, forward strand.
GACCAAAAGAAGCAAAAGTCTTTGCGGCGCAAAACTCGCCGCACCAGTAGTGGTCTTCAATTGGCCGCATGTAATCCTGCGATCTTTACGCTACCTCTGCGGGTGGGCAGCGCTGACGCGCATCTGCCAGTGAGTTCTTGCCTCTCCGAATGCCGCACATGGGATCACTGGCATTTTAACCGCTGCGATGGCGTAGCTCATACAGTTGCTGCCGCGGTGGCGGCCACAGGCCGCCTGGGGGTGAAAGACAAAGATAATGCCTTTATCCTGACTGCTAATTCCACCTGCACATTAAACTTTCGAAAAAGTTTTGGAAAGTGGGAGGGGGCCCGGGGGAGGGAGAAAACCTTTTTCAAAAGGTTTTCTCCCTCCCCCGGAAAAAAGATCAGCTTTTACGGGCCAGGGCCATCAGGTCCAGTCCCTCGGCCGGGTATTCGCGGTCCAGGTAGAAGTCCTCCAGGCTGTAGCGCTGGAGAAAGTCCTCCCGCTTGACCAGGCCCCGGGCGCGCAGCGCCGCCAGCTTGACCCATTCCGGGGTGGCCCGGCGCAGGAGGGAAACCAGCGCGGAGGAGCGCCCGGCGCCTGCTTTCTCCGGCCGCTCGATCTCCGGGCTGGAGCGCACTGCCCAGATCTCCACCTGGCCGAAGCTGGTCCCCAGCACCTCGGCCAGCTCCTGCGGATAATATTCCCGTTTGTGGTAGCGGTTCCAGGGGCGCTGGCCGGGCCGGAGGCGATGGGTCTTGTTGGGGGTGGTCAGCAGCAGGATCCCCCCCGGCCGCAGCATCCGGCACAGCTCGGCCACGTAACGCCGGTCATCCTCGACATGCTCGATCACCTGGAAGCTGATCGCGGCATCGAACCCGGCCTCCTCGAACGGCAGGGTGACTCCATCGTAGGCCAGGAACCGGCAGTTCTCCGAGCCGTAGCGATGGCTGACATACGCGATCGCCCGCCGGTCGATGTCCAGCCCGACAATCTCCCGCACCCGGCCGGACAGCAGGTGGGTGCCATAGCCCCCGCCGCAGCCGACCTCGATCACCCGGCCCTCCGGCGGCAGCATCCCGGCGGCGGTGCGGTAGGCGAAGACATGGCGCAGGTAGAGCAGATACTGTTTTTTCGCCACCCGGAACTCTTCCGGGATGATCCGCTCTCCGATGACTTTCGACCGGTCCACCGCCATTCTCCTTTTGATCTCGATTGATAAATAAATGCCAACTGATCCCGGGGGAGGGAGGGAACCTTTTGGAAAAGGTCCCTCCCTCCCCCGGTCCGCCTCCCGCCTTCCCAAACTTTTTCGCTAGTTCGATGCTGCAACTCGGACCACAAGTCAGGATCAGCGGCTCTCCCCGGCCTTTCCGGCCAGCGCCCGCCACTCCTGGAGCACCAGCATCACCGAGGTGCGCCAGAGAATCTCCAGGTCCAGGGCCAGCGAGTGGTGATGGATATAGTAGAGGTCATAGGCCACTTTCTGTTCCAGCTGATTGGTGCGGCGGCAATTCACCTGGGCCAGCCCGGTCATCCCGGGACACACCGCCAGCCTGCCGCGGTAGAGCTCGGGGTAGGAGTCGAAGAAAAACGGGCGCTCGGGCCGCGGGCCCACCAGCGACATCTCGCCGCGCAGCACGTTCCAGAGCTGGGGCAGCTCATCCATTCCGGTGCGGCGCAGCATCCGCCCCAGCGGGCCAATCGTCCGCCGGTCATCCTCCCCCGGCGACCAGACCGGGCCGGTGCCCTTTTCCGCCTCCGGGACCATCGTCCGGAACTTGCAGATGCGGAAGCTCACTCCATCCTTGCCCACCCGTTCCTGGGTATACAGCACCGGGCCGGGGCTGGCCAGCCGGATCGCCGCGGCGATCGCCAGCATCAGCGGGGCGGACAGCGCCAGCAGCAGCACGGAGAGCGCCACATCCAGGGCGCGCTTGGCCAGGGCCCCAGGCGCGCCGATCGGCTCCACCAGCAGGTCCAGCCCGCCGGCGGCAGTCAGCCTTCCCGGCCTCAGCAGCAGCCGCTCGGGCTCCAGCGAGGGCAGCAGGCGCACCGCTTTGCCCCGCGCCGCCAGGCGCTCGGCCAGGCTCAGCCAGCGCGCGGGGCGGATCCCCTCCGGGTCCAGGAACAGGGTGTCGGCCTCCGCGGCCAGGGCCAGCTCCAGCCCGCGCTCCAACGGCCCGGCGGCCTGGGGGGAGAGCCCCAGGCGCTCCGCCTGGCGCCCGGCGATCCCCCCGTCATCCTCCTCCAGCGCCAGGGCCACCACCCGGTAGCGCCCCTCGCCGCCGGCGGCCACCGCCTCGGCCAGCGCCGCCAGCCGGTCGGCCCGCGCCGCCAGCAGCACCCGCTCGCGCACCAGCGCCGGCATGGCCTGGACCGCCAACTGCAGGAAGAACCGCCAGCCCAGCCCATAGGCCATGGTCAGCAGGCAGAACAGCAGCACCACCACCCGGCTGAACGCGAACCCGCGGAAGTAGAACGGCAGAACCGTGACCAGCACCGCCAGCACGAACACCGCCTGGAACAGCCCGCGAAGGGAGGGCAACCGTTCCCGGCCGACCCGGCAACCGAGCAGCACCGGCAGGTAGAGGGCCGGGACCAGCAGGGCGTAGAACAGGTAGGACCGGGGGCCGAAAAAGGGCGGGATCGGATGCAGGTAGCCATAGCGCAGCAGGACCGCGGTGAAGAAGGCCGCGGTCGCGGCGGCCAGGTCGAGGGCCAGATAGAGCCGGCCCGGCCGCTTCAGCTCCAGGGACACGCCTCGCCTCCCGCGGTGTCATCCCGATTTGACCACCAAGCAAAAATCAACGGATGATCCCCGGGGGAGGGAGAAAATCTCTTTGAAAAGGGATTTTCTCCCTCCCCCGGGGAATGCCCTCCCCCCGATCCCCCCTCCCACCTTCCAGAACTTTTTCGCTGGTTCGATCCCAGCGATCGAACAGCGCATCAGGACAAAATCAGATCTTTCCCAGCAGGGCCTGAAGCTTGAGCCACCACACCATCCACACCGCCTCGTAGACAATCCGGCGGTTCATCTTCGAGCTGCCGGAGTGACGGTCGACAAACACGATCGGGATCTCGCGGATCCGGAAGCCCTTGCGCCAGACCTTGAAATTGACCTCGATCTGGAACGAGTAGCCATCGGACTGGATGCGGTCCAGGTCGAGCGCCTGGAGCACCTCGCGGCGGAAGCACTTGAACCCGCCGGTGGGGTCCTTGATCCGCATCCCGGTGATCAGCCGGGTGTAGAAGCTGGCCCCGTAGCTCAGCAGCAGCCTGCGCATCGGCCAGTTGACCACGTTGATCCCGCTGACATAGCGCGAGCCGATCACCAGGTCGGCCTCGCGGGCCATCTTCAGGAAGTCGGGCAGGAAGCGCGGATCGTGGGAGAAATCGGCATCCATCTCGAACACCAGGCCGTAGCCCTGCTCCAGCGCCCAGCGGAAGCCCTCGCGGTAGGCGCTGCCCAGGCCGAGCTTGCCGGCGCGATGCAGGACATGCACCCGGGGATTGGCCGCCGCCAGCTCATCGACCAGCTTCCCGGTGCCATCGGGCGAGTTGTCGTCCACCACCAGCAGCTCGAACACCGCGCCGACCCCCAGCACCTGGTCGATCAGCCGGCCGATGTTCTCGCGCTCGTTGTAGGTGGGCACGATCACCAGCGCCCGCTCAGCTTTCTCCATCGCCCTTCTCCTCCGGCGCCTTGCGGATCGCTTTGCCCGGCAGGCCGCTCAGCGCCAGCACGGTCAGTACCGGCAACAGCTCGGCGAGGGTAAACCATACGCGCGACAGCAGCGCCACCGCGGTGGCCGGGGCCTGGCCGAGCGACCCGGACAGCAGTTGGGTGAACATCAGCTCGCGCACCACCAGCCCTCCGGGGGCGAAGATCGCCAGGAAGCCGATGATGTAGCCGATGGCGTAAACCCCCACCGATTCGGTCACCCGCAACGGGGCCTCGGGGATCACCGCCAGGATAAAGTAATGGAAACACAGGCCGTAAACAAGCCAGACCGCCAGGTTGACCAGGAAGAACAGCAGGATGTCACCGGTCCGGAGCTTGCCCGCGAATGGACGGCCGGTCATTTTCGCCGCCCGGGCCAGCACCCGGTTCAGCACCGGCGGCCAGAGCAGCACCAGCACCAACGGCAGCCCGAGCCAGGCCCAGCGGAACAGCTCGGCGTAAGGCCCGGCCGCGGCCGAGGGCAGCATCGCCAGCCCCAGCGCGGCCCCGGCCAGCAGCAGGATCACGTGGTTCAGCACGCTGGCCGCCGCGGCATCCATCGCCGGCACGCCCTCCCCGCGGGCCAGCATCGCCATCCCGGCGATCTGCCACATCTTGCCCGGCAGGTAGCGCCCCAGGTTGGCGATGAACCAGATGTAGATCGCGCGGTAGGGACGCACATTGACCCGGCTCATCCTCCAGACCACCAGCCGCCAGATCTGGGAGTTGAGGGCGAAAGTGAGCGCCAGCCCCAGGGTCGACAGCGCCAGCGGCCACCAGCGCAACTCCCACTGGCTCGTATCCAGTTTCTGCCAGTTGAGGTACAGGTTACGGTAGATCAGGTAATAGCCCAGCACGAACAGCAACAGGAGCTGCACCCCACGCACCAGCCACTTGCGGCCTTTCACCACTTACCATTCCTTTCTGCGGGAGGTCCAGCCCAGCACCGCGGCCAGCACCAGGCTGGCGGCGATCGACAGGCGCAAGCCCCATTTGTAGGGCGATGATACGTAACGCATCTCCACCCGATGAGTCCCGGGCTCCAGGTACACCGCCCGCAGCGCCAGGTCGGCCCGGAGGATCTCCGCCGGAGCGCCATCGACTGTCGCCTGCCAAAACGGATGGTAAGTCTCGGCCAGGTAGAGCAGGGCCGCATCCGCGCTCTCCACTTCCAGCGCCAGGTGGTCCGTCCCATACTCGGCCAGGCGCACGGTCCCCCGCGGCGGCCGCGAGGGATCGAGGCGGGAGCTGTCGAACCGCGGCTCTTCCGACAGGACCAGCGTGGTCTGCGGGTCGAAATCCTCGGCCACCAGGCGCGGCACCACCTGCTTGTCCTCGGCGATCACCTCGAACCGGCTGAACAGCCGATAGCGCTCCCAGGCCTGCGGGTTGCGGTAGAGGTTCCGCCCGCTGCGACTGTCCTCCACCACTTTCTCCAGGAAGGGCAGGGCCTGCTCGAACTGGGCCGCGAATGGCCCCTGGCGCAGCATCACGTACTCCGCGCCCAGCAGGTGCCAGAGCCGCGGGTAGCGCGCGAAGTTCTGGAAGAGGTGGGTGCCCATCAGCTCCTCGTACCACTTGAGGCGCAGCGGCATGCTGGCATTGATGGTCGGAATGCCGAAATAGAGCAGGCTGTTGTCCCAGTAATCCCGGCTCTGGGGGGTCGGGTAGAAGAACACCCGGTACTGGTGATCCTGCTCGCGCTGGGCGACCAGGTAGTCCACCACCTGGTCGCGGTCGTAGAAGCGGTCGATTTCGACTGTCTCCAGCCAGTGGCGGTCCATCCGCATCAGGTCGGCCCAGGCCAGCACCGCCAGCAGCAGGGTCAGCAGCCACAGGCTGAAAATCCTTCGCAGCCAGAGCCAGCACAGCAGGACCAGCACCGCTCCCACCGCCAGGCTGACAAACGCCGCGCGGATGATCGCCGGGTAGTGTTGCCGCAAGGCAGGCATCCGGGCCGGGCCGACCCCTTCCGGCAGCATTCCGGAGAGCACCTGGGGGAGCACCGACTGGCCGGCGGCCAGCACCAGGAACAGCAGGCCCACTGTCCCCAGGCAGACCACCAGCACCCGGAAGGCTCTGGCGCGCTCCTCGGGTTTGCGGACGCCATCGCCCAGCAGGTAGTCCAGCCCATAGCCGGCCAGGGTCACCAGGCTGAAGCTGGTGACAAAAAACATCATGTTCGGGCCCCGGAAGCTCTTGACCATCGGCAGCAGGTAATAGGGCAGCTTGAAGAACGGAGTCCAGCCGCCCCAGCTGAACAGCAGGGCCAGGAGCCCCAGCCCGGCGAAAAACCAGGTATGGCGGTTGCGGCGCGCCACCAGCGCCACCACCGCGAAAAACAGCGGGATCAGTCCCAGGTACTCGGAGTGGCCCTTGAAGCTCTCCGGGCCCCAGTACAGCTCGGGCTCGCCGGTAAAGCCCGGGACCACCAGCCCGAGGGTCTCCAGCGGGTACATCGAGAAGCTGACCGCGTGCTGCCAGCCCTCGTAGCCCAGCCCCTGGGCCGCTCCGCGGTGGGAGTATTCCTGCTGGTTGACCATCAGCGGAGCGAACTGCACCGCGGAAATCGAGACCGCCATCACGAATCCGGCCACGAAACCCGCCGCCGGGAACAGCAGCGGTCGCAGCTTGCGCTCCTCCCGCCAGAGCAATGTCAGCCGGAACAGGAAATAAGCGGTGAGCGCCAGCGAGGAAAAGTACATCATCTGCACCTGGGGGGAGAGGATCTGCAGCGCCACTCCCAGGCCCATCAGCATGAAATAGGCGAGCCTGCGGCGCCGCAGGCCCCGTTCCGCCGCCCAGAACACCAGCGGGGTGAGCAGGATCACGAACATCCGGCCATCATGCCCGCCCACCAGGGTCGAGGCCACCCAGCCGGTGTAGGCGTAGGCCACCGCGCAGATTCCCGCCGCGGGCCGCGACAGCCCCAGCTCCCTGATCCAGAGGAACGTGAACATCCCCCCGGCGAACATCATGAAAATGAAGGCCCAGCCCACCGCCCGCTCGATCGGCATCACATACCAGAGCAGGCTGGTCGGGAAGTAGAGCGGTCCCGGCAGGAACCCGATGTAGGGGATTCCGCAGTAGGAGTACGGGTTCCAGAGCGGCAACCCCTCGCCGGCCTTCACCGCCTCCACCGCGATCTTGCGGGTCTGCAGCGCCTGGGTGATCATGTCGTGGCCGGCCAGCATCGCGCCGCGGTCGAAAATGAACTCCCGGTAATAGAACGCCAGGGTCAGCAGCAGGAACGCCGCCAGGGCCAGCTCGAAAATTCCGGGCCGGCGCAGCCGGGCCGGGAGGGCGTAATCCGGTTGCGGCGCAGTCCGCTCGCTGACGGCGGCGGGAGCCGGGGGCTTTCTTTTCTGGGCGGCCATCGCTCGTTCTCCGGCTTGCAGTGAAAGGATCGGTCCGGCCGAGGCTCAGGCGCCGGCGCGGCCACGCAGTAAAGCCAGGTCGGTCTCGACCATCTCCCGCACCAGGTCGGCGAACCCGATCCGGTGGCTCCAACCCAGCACCCGGCGGGCCTTGGAGCAGTCGCCCACCAGCAGGTCCACCTCGGCCGGGCGCACGAACGCCGGGTCCTGTTTGACATGCCGGCGCCAGTCCAGCCCGACCTGGCCGAACGCCAGCTCGCAGAACTCGCGGACCGAGTGGGTCTCGCCGGTGGCGATCACGTAGTCGTCCGGCGCCTCCTGCTGCAGCATCAGCCACATCGCCTCGACATAGTCCCGGGCGTGGCCCCAGTCGCGCTTGGAATCCAGGTTGCCGAGACGGACCTCCTCGGCCTGGCCCAGCTTGATCTTGGCGACATGATGGGTGATCTTGCGGGTGACAAACTCGAAGCCGCGGCGCGGGGACTCGTGGTTGAAGAGGATCCCGGTCGTGGCATGCATCCCGTAGGCCTCGCGGTAGTTGCGGGTCAGCTCGAAGCCCACCACCTTGGTGATCCCATAGGGCGAGCGCGGGTGGAACGGCGTGCGCTCGGTCTGGGGCACCTCGTGCACCTTGCCGAACATCTCGCTGGAGCCGGCGAAATAGAAGCGGCACTCCGGGCAGATCTCCTTGATCCCGCTGAGCACGTAGTGGGTGCCGTTGATGTTGGTGTTGAAGGTGGAAAACTCATCCTCGAAGCTGTAGGAGACGAAGCTCTGGGCGGCCAGGTGGTAGCACTCGTCCGGCCGGACCTTCTCGATGATCCGGTACAGGCTGGGGTAGCTCTCCAGCGAGCCGCAGTGGAACTGGATGCGGTCCAGCAGGTGGCGGATGCGGAACATCCGGTGATCCGGGTCCTCCAGCGCCACCCGCCGGACGATCCCGTGGACCTCATAGCCCTTCTCCAGCAAGAGCTCCGCCATGTAGGAGCCATCCTGCCCGGTGATCCCGGTGATCAAAGCCTTCCTGGGCATCGGCGCCGTTCCCCTCGATGGATGTGGTGACACCTTACTGACGATTATCCTGTTTTACACCAGATTCTTCCAACGTTCCGTGGCCGGAAAGCGGGTCAAAGCGTATAACGATGAGACAGTTCGCCGGCCGCCGGTGCATGAGCCGTGTTTTCCCGATCTGCTGTTCAAAAACCCATGATTATGAAGCTATCTCTTTGGCTGTCATTATGTTTCTTCTTCTGTGACCAGAAGAAGCAAGAGTCTGTGCGGCGCAAAACTCGCCCACCTGAAGGGTCTTCTTCAAGTGGCCGGTAATCGCGGGTTCTTGACGCTACCCCTCTGCGTGGGCAGCGCTGACGCGCATCTGCCAGTCAGCTCTGGCCTCCCATAGTACCGCTGATGGGATCGCAGGCTTTGTAACCGCTGCTCCAGCGTGGCTCAGACAGTTGCGCCGCGGTGGCGGCCGGAGGCCGCCTGGGGGTGAAAGGCCAAGGACTGATCCCTTGCTCCGTGAATAACTTTATCCTGATTGATGGAGCCACCTGCACATCAAACTAGCGAAAAAGTTTTGGAAAGTGGAAAGGGGGCCCGGGGGGAGGGAGGAAACTTTTTTCAAAAAGTTTCCTCCCTCCCCCCGGAATCCTCATGCCTTTGTCAGTTGTGTCAGCCCCGGCCGAGCAGCTCCTGGTAGAGCTCTTTCCAGCGGGCGGCGATCCGGCCGCTGTCGAAATAGTCGCGGGCGAAACGGTGGCCTTGGGCTCCCAGCCGTCGGGCCAGGGCCTCGTCCTCCAGCACCCGGCGCAGGGCCGCGGCCAGGGCGGAGGGGTCCTTTTCCGGCACCAGCAGCCCGGTCTGGCCATCCTTGACCACATCGACAATCCCGCCCAGGCCGCTGGCCACCACCGGCTTGTAGTAGTTGAGGGCCTCCAGCAGCACCACTCCCAGCCCCTCGGTGTCGCCCTTGGAGTCGATGATCGCCGGCAGGACAAACACATCGCAACGGTCGTAGGCCGCTTGCAGCTCCACGGTCGGGACCCGGCCGGTCAGGCGCGCCCGGCCCTCCAGGCCCAAGCTCCGGACCAGCTCGCGCAAGCCGGCCTCGGAGGGCCCGGTGCCGACAATCTCCAGCTCCACCGGCCAGGGGGCATCCTGGAGCGGCGGCTCCAGCAGCGCCCGCAGCAGGTACTCCACCCCTTTGCGCTCCACCAGCCGCCCGACAAACAGCACCCGCCGGGTGCGGGCGGGATCGGGCGGCTCGGCCGGCGGCGCGGGCGCGGGCGGGATCGGCGAGCCGTAGGGGATGATCTCCACCGCGGTCCCCGGGCGCACCGCCAGCACCTCGTTCCTGGTGTGCGAGCTGATCGCCGCCACCAGGTCGCTGGTGCCGGCCACCCAGCGCAGGAATGGCACCAGGGGCTTCATCTTGGTGCGCACCCAGCGCAGCTCCACCCCGTAGAACTGGGTCACCAGCGGCTTTCCCGACCAGCGCCGGGCGAAATAGCCGAACAGCCCCAGCGGGAACGGCCAGTGGGCGTGGATCAGGTCCGGGCGCTCGAGCCGCAGCACCCTTCGCAGGCCGATGATCCCGAACAGCAGGTAGAACGGGATCAGGAGCGCGTACAGGCGGTTGCGGCGCACCTGCTCCGGGACCGAATCCTCGTGGGACAGCAGCTCCCAGGGTCGCAGGAAGTAGCGGAAGCGCCGCACCGGGATCCCGAACACCACCTGGTCGCCGAGGCCCTTCCAGCTCGAGGTGTAGATCACCACCTCCACCCCCTGCCGCTGCAGTTGCCGGATGATCTCGATCATCCAGGGGGTCATCACGTCCCGGTCGCTGCGGGCGAAGCCGGTGACAATGTAGAGCACCTTCACCTGACCACCTCCAGCACCGCGGTGAATGGCTGGGCCGGGGCCTGCCAGGCTACCCGGAATTTGTCCGGCGCCTGTTTCAGGGCGGGCACCAGGTAACGGAAGGTGGTGCCGCTCACCGCATCGACAATCACGTAATCGGATTTGAGCACCACGGCCAGCACCGAATCCGTATCGGTCGAGAACGGGTAGATCTGGGCGAACCGCCCGGTGTGCAGGTGCAGCAGGGAGGGCTTGCGGGCCGTGACAAAGCTCGAATCCGGGGTGTTGGCGGCGATCCAGTCCGCGGCCTGGAAGAAGTTGACAAACGCGGGCGGGTAGCCGGCGTAACGGTTGCCGTGCATGTAGCGGCCGATCAGGGCCAGGTTCGAGGGCACCCGGGCCAGTTGCGCCAGCAGGCTGGAGCCCCCCAGCAGCAGCAGCAACGAAACGGTTAGGGTGGCGGCCAGCCGCGGCCGGACCAGTTTCCCGGCCAGCACCGTCATCCCGTCGAACAGGTAGTAGAGGATGATCGGCGCCAGCGGCAGCAGGTACCGGACATCGCTGACCACCTCCTCGAACAGCAGCACCGCGATCATGTTGAAGATGAAGTAGATCTCCAGGATCCGCGGGCGGTGCACGAGGTGGCGGATCAGCCCGACCAGCAGGACCACGGCCAGCAGCAGGCCGAACGACCGGATCACCGGGTTGAACGTCAACTCGCTCTCCGAGCCCAGGAAAACCCGCGGCAACTCGCGCCAGGAGTAGATCCAGACATTGTCCACCACCCGCCGCGCCATCCCGCTCAGGCCGACAAGGCCGCTCTCCGGATCGTAGACGTTCTTCATCAGGAACTGGTTCAGATACGGGGTCACATCGCCCCGGACCAGCTTGTTGCGGATGAACCAGGGCAGGAACAGCACCGCCGCGCCCCCGGCGAAAACGATGGCTTTCCGCCACCTGGTCCAGATCACGTAAGAGAGGAAAGCGGCTCCGATCAGGGTGATGCCGATCGAGCGCAGGTAGTAGACGAACACGATGCTGCCCAGGCTGAGCCAGAACCACCGTCCCGGCCGCGGATCATCCTCGGACCGGAAGAACAGGTTCAGGGCCAGCAGGCTGAAAAGCAGGAAGGAAATCTCCGAGAGGATCCAGTGCGAGTAGTCGATCACCAGCGGGTTGAGGGCGAAAGCCAGCGCCAGCGCCGCCCAGTGCAACGGCGTCTGATACAGCCGTCTGCTCAACCGGATGAACGCCAGCACCGAGAGTACCGAGAACGATACCGACAGCAGCTTCAGCACGATGTAGCTGCGGCCGAACAGCAGCACCAGCGGGGCCAGCAACAGCGGATAGCCGAAAGGATACTGGGTGTGCGGCTGCGGCGGTCCCGGCACGATCGTGTCCGAGTAACCATCCCCCCGCCGGAAGATCGACTCGCTGAGGATGATGTAGCTGGCGTTGTCCCCGCCGGTGTGGAGCTTGGGCTCGAACAGCAGCAGGCACAGGAGCAGGTTGACCAGCAGCAGGGCGATCGTCACCGCCCGCTCGTGGCCGGCGATGAAAGCGCCGGCGGTCGCCCTGGCGACCGGCCTGACAGTGTTCTGACGCCTTCTCTTGTTCAACGTGACCTCGAATGACCTGTCAGGCCGGCAAGCGCCCGGGGGTTGCGGAGCAGGCCGCCGAAGTGGCTCTCACCGCACCTTCCGGGCATAAATGACCATTTTGGTGTGCGGATCGAAATTGAACTGCAGCGATGACAGGTGGAGGGTCTGGACGGCTTTCCCGAAAACCGCTCCGAGGCTCCGCGAGGTGAGCCTGACGCGCTGGGCCAGGAAGTCCATCCGGATGGGAATGCCGTAGGAGTCGGTCCGCAGAACCTCGAAGCCCTCCGCCTCCAGGACAAGCCCCATCGTCCTGCGCGTGAAGAAGAACAGGTGCTCGCGCACCCGCCGGAAGTCCTCCAGCCGCTTGCCCAGCAACCGCGAAACCAGACTGTCGCAGTCCATTGTCGAGAGCATCATCACCCCGCCGGGCTTGAGCAGCCGGTTGAGCATGCGGATGGCCTGGAACGGCTCCCGCAGGTGCTCGATCACATCCAGCATCGCCACGACATCGAACGGACCGCCCTCGTAGTCCAGCAGATCGCCGGTAAAGACCGGGAAAGTGTACTTGCGGCGCACCTGCTCGGCGGCGGTGCGGTTGAACTCCACCCCCTCGACCTGAAATCCCTTGTCGAAAGCCACATCCAGCAGGCTGCCCAGCCCGCAGCCGACATCCAGCAGCCGGCTGTCCGACCCGAAATCAGCCATGAAACCGATCAGCCGGTCGAGCAGCAGATGATAGTTGTGCTGCTTGAAGTACTTCTCCGACAGGTAGTCGTAGTAACCGTAGATGCTCTCGTTACGGTCCTCGAAAAACTTCTCGTTCTGGTAGTAGTCCTCGCCGTAGACCGCCCCGAGCTCTTCCAGGCTCGGCTGCGGATCGAGCCACATCATGGTGCACTGGCGGCACCGCAGAATCCTTTGGCGGCCGAAATCGTACTTGGGGAAGGTCTCGCCGCCGCCGCAGAGCGGACATCCGTGGCCTGAATTCATCCAGCTGTTCTTTCCGACCGGTGACGCCGGGGCGGCGGTCAATCGACAAAATGGAAAAAAATGATCGCGAACATGGCGTTGACAGCATCCTTGAGGCCGATCTTCTTTCCCTCGCTGTAATCCCGGCCCACATAGCTGATCGGCACCTCATAGACCCGGCAGTGCTGCTTGGCGATCTTGGCCGTGACCTCCGGCTCGAAGCCGAACCGGTTCGAGCGCAGCTTGATCCGCTTGATGACCTCGGCCCGGAACATCTTGTAGCAGACTTCCATGTCGGTCAGGTTCAGGTTGGTGAACATGTTGGAAAACAGGGTCAGGCACTTGTTGCCCAGCGAGTGCCAGAACAGGTGCACCCTCGGGCTGTTGCCCCGGAATCGCGAGCCGAAGACCACATCGGCCTGGCCGGCGAGGATCGGCGCCAGCAGGCGGTGATACTCCTGGGGGTCGTACTCCAGGTCGGCATCCTGGATCACGATCACCTCGCCGCCGGCCTCGGCGATCCCGCGCCGGACCGCCGCGCCCTTGCCCTGGTTCCGCTGCTGGAGAAACACCCGAATCCGCGGATCGGAGAGGCCGCGCAGGATAATCCCGGGTCCCATCGGCCGAGCAGTCGTCGACAATCAACAGCTCCGTGTCCAGCTCCACCGCCAGCACCCGGCGGATGATCTCCTCGATCGTCTTGATCTCGTTGTAGACCGGCATCACGACTGATAGCTTCATCGCGTCTCCACAGGCAGAGGGACTGTCGGGGCAGGTGCCGGGTTCAGTTTAAAACCGGAAAGCCGTTAAAGCAAGGGAAAAGCCGGGCTTCCGAAGCTGCGGGACCGGACGCGGCAAGGGTCGGGCGGTCCGGGCTCAGGTATAGCGGCCGCTTTTGCGCTCCAGCCGCTCCAGCCGCTCGAACAGCTGGCCCATCAACTCGGTGAGGAAGCCCAGGGCGAACAGCAGTCCGCCTCCCAGCAGGCACAGCAGCACCAGGTAGAGCAGCGGGCGGTAGCCCTGCAGCAGGATGAAGCGGTAGTAGAGGGCCACGACCCCGATCAGGAAGCCCAGGGCGAACAGCACCAGCCCGGCGGTGCCGAAAAGGGTCATCGGCTTGCGGCCCAGGGTGATCACCAGCTTGACCGCCATCAGGTCCAGCAGCCCGATCATCACCCGCCACAGCCCGGTGTACTTGGACCGGCCGTGACGGCGGGGCAGCAGCTCGATCGGCAGCTCGGCCACCCGGTAGCCGCGCTCGTAGGCCAGCACGACAAAGAAGCGGTGCCAGTCGTGGCGCAGGTGCACCGCCTCCAGCACCTCGCGGCGGAAGGCTTTCATCGCGTTGAGGTCGCGCACCGGCACCTCGAACAGCGTCCGGGACAGGCGGTTGTAGATGCCGGAGACAAAAGCCTTGGCGTAGTCGCCCACCTTGTAGCCGCAGACAATGTCATAGCCCTCGGCGAGCTTTTCCAGGAAACGGGGGACCTCCTCGGGCGAGTGCTGCAGATCGGCATCGAACAGCACCACCACCGCCCCTTCCGCCGCCTGGTTGCCGGTGATCATCGCCTCGGTCTTGCCGAAATTGCGGCGGTGGCGCAGCACCTTGAGCCGGGGCTCGCGCTCGGCCTGGCGGCAGGCTTCCTCATAAGTGCCGTCCGTGCTGCCATCATCGACCAGCACGATCTCGCCCGCCAGGCCGTGGCGGTCGAGCATCGCGGTCAGCTCGGCCACCAGCTCGGGGATGTTCTCCACCTCGTTGAACGCCGGGACCAGGATGCTCACCGCCGGCCCGGGATGGCTCTCCCGGGTGCGTTCAGCCGCCGGCTGTTCCAGTTGCCGCTTCATCGCATCGACCCCCTCGTTCATTGCTCCGCGAGCGCTTCGACCCGCGCCAGGGCCGCCGCAGCGGGGATGGTCACCCCGGGCTGGAGCGGCAACTGGGCGGTTCCATCCCGCGAGCGCAGCACCAGCTCGACACTGCCGCCGGCGGGTAACTCCAGCGGCCCGATCACTACATCCCGCGGCGTGGGTTCGACCGTCAGGCTCGCCAGCGCCTGCCCATCCACGGACAGCTCCAGGGTGCGCGGGGCCTCGAACGCCACCGCCCGGGCCCGCAGGGTCACCCGCTGGGGACTGTCCAGCAGGTTGCGGATGGTCACCCGCCCCCGCTCGCCCATGATCCGCCAGCCCAGCCCCTCGCCGGTCGGGCCCAGCGCCAGCGGAGGCAGGAAGTCGTACTCGCCGGCGGCCTGGGGCGCGGTCTCCAGATAATTATAATAGGGCCGGGTGTCCCACTTGAGCAAGACTGTCGCCGGCGCGGCGGTCACCCGGTAGAGGGCCTCATCCCCGAACTGCCGCACCAGTTCCAGCCCCGGCGCTTTCGTCAGGTCGGGCAGGGGCAGCGAGGGCGGGTTGGCTCGCGCGCGGTCGTGGAACGCGACCCATTCGGTGCCGAAATAGCGCAGCAGCGCGACATTGACCGGATCGCCCAACGCCCCGGGGTAGTCCAGGTCCTGCCAGAAGCTCAAGAATTCCGGCGGGATGGTGTTGGTATCGGACTGGCGGTTGAACAGGTTCCGGTGGTGAATGGTCTGGAAGAACAGATAATCGCCGAACGCCAGGCCGCTCACCGCCGCCGGGGGATATTCGAATACTGTCGCCTGATCGGGCAGGGCCGCCAGCGCCGCATAGAGCGGCGGAGCCTCGGCCGGCGAGCTCGCCACGGCAGTGGTCCGGAACGGGTGCAGGTACTCCACGAAAGCTGCCAGCAGCAGCCCGGCGGCCAGGGCCGGCAGCCAGGATTTCCCCCGCCAGCGCTCCAGCGCCGCCGCCGCCCCGAACGCCGCCAGCACCGCCAGCGCCAGTTGGGTGAAGATCACGTAGCGGCCGATCGCCCGGATGAATGGCGCCACCCGGTGCAGCAGCAGCGAGGGCATCGGCAACGGGCCCAGGCGCGGCCCCAGGGTGAAGCTCAGGCCGGCCAGCCCGAGCACCACCAGCAGCCAGATCTGCCAGCGGCGGGCCCCGGCGCGAAAGCCCCAGATCGCGAAGATCAGCGGCACCCAGCCCAGGTAGGCCGCCGATTCGGTCAGGTTGCGCCGCAGCGGCACCACCCCGCGCAACGCCTCGCCGAACAGCGGATGGTCCAGCCCGGGCAGCAGCAGGTTGGCCGCCGAAAGCCGGAAACGTTCCTGCCAGTGCAGGGGCCGCACCTCGAGCGCGGCCTGGGGCGCCAGGTAGTAATGATAGACCGCCCAGATGCCGGCCAGCAGCACCAGCACCGCCGCTGCGATCGCAAGCCAGCTCCCGCGGCGGACTGTCCGCAGGCGCGAGCCGCCCAGCCATCGCCCCTGCCCGAAGTCGTAGCACCAGCGGTCGGTCAGGCGCACCAGCAGATAGGAGCCCAGCAGCAGGGGCAGGAACAGGTAGTAGTAGATCGAGCAGAAAGCGTGGAACGCCGCCAGCGCCCCGGTTAGCAGCAGCCAGTTCAGCGCCCGGCGCGGCTCACGGTCCAGCCGCAGCAGGGCCAGGATCACCAGCGGCAGCGGCCAGGGGCTCATCAGGTCCAGGTGGACTGTCGCCCGGGCCCAGTTGTAGGGGCAGAGCGCGAAGATCAGGCCCGCGGCCAGGGCGGGCAACTCCCGCCCGGTGAGGTTCCGGGCCAGCAGGTAGGTGCAGAAGCCGGCCAGGGTCAGCCCGCCCAGCACCAGCAGGTTGATCGCCATCACCGGCCCGAGGGTCACGGTGACCGGCGCCAGCAGCAGCAGGTACTTGTGGGTCGCCAGCACGCTCAGATAGTGGGCGGAATAGGGCCCGGCCAGCATCACGTAGTCGAAAGGCCCGGCTCCGGCCGTGAACCACGAATGGGCGGTGGCCCAGAACTCCCACACCGCGCTGAAGATGTCGCCGTAGTAGTCGCGGTGCTGGCCCAGCACGCTGCCGGCCGGGGAGAAAATCAGCGGCAGGGTGTAAAGCATCGCCGTCAGGGCGAAAAAGCCGAGGGCCTTCCCGGGGCCGAACCAGCCCTCCAGGCGCTCGAGCGCGCCAAATACACCGGGCACGCCGGGCGCGGCCGCCCGCGCCGGCCGGGGCCGGGCCGAGGAAGCCTGGTGCGCTCCCCGCCTGCCGCCTTGCTGTCCTGTAGCCAATCGAAGCTCCCGCCGGCTCCCCGGCACGTTTCAGTCCGCCAGTTTCCCGATCAGCGCCCGCATCCAGATCCCCTCCCGCCCGGCCGGAAGCAGGCAGGGCCGCCCGAATCCGTCCCGCAGCGCCCACCACAGGTAATTCACCCCCAGGCCGAGCGAGTCGTGGCGGTTTACCAGGCGGGCGTAGTCGAAATGCCCGAGCCGCTCCAGCTCGAACCCCCGGGCGCGCACGAACGCGGAAAAGCTGGTGTCGCTGAAGAAATAGAAATCCGGGATCAGGGCGTAGCCGGTCTCCCGGTAATGATGATTGTCGGCGTTGGGCAGCTCGAAAAAGATCCTGCCCCCGGGCGTTAGCAGCGTTTCCAGCCGCGCCAGCACCTGCTCGGGATGCAGGAAGTGCTCGAAAACGTGCGAAAGGACGATCAGCCGGAAACGCTCGCCGCCCGGGTCGAACTGCTCGAACGAGCCGTGGAAGACCCTGCCCCCCTGCCCGGCCAGCCGCCGGGCGGCCCAGGCCGCGGCATCCGAGCTGGGCTCCACCCCCCGCGCCGCCCAGCCCGCCCGGGCGAAACGCTCCAGCAGCGAGCCATAGCCGCAGCCCACCTCCAGCACCCTGCCCGGACGCTCCCCCGGCAGGGCCGCGGGCGATCCAGCCGAACTGGCTCGCCGCGCGCAGGCCGCTGTAGTAAAGCTTGAGCCTTCGCTTGAGGCGCCCGGCCAGGGCAGCGTAGTCGTAGTAACGGTCGCGGTAGAATTCCTCCACCGCTTCCCGCGCCGGCAACGGCTCGGGGTGGATCAGCCCGCAGCCCCGGCAGCGCACGATCCGGCTGCCCGGGAAAAACCGGCCGGCGGTGATCGGCTCGTGCTCATCACCGCCGCAGACCATGCAGCTCATCAGCCCCATCCCTTTGAAAAGCAACCAGATAAAACAAAAAAGTAACCACCGCCCGCCGGACTGTCAAGGGCGCGGGATCACGGCCAGTACAGCACCAGCGCCACCACCAGCAGCCAGCCGAGCACCGCCCCCTGCAAGGGGCGATCGGTCAGCAGCAACTGGGCCGGGTCCCCCCCGCCGCTCTCCCGGTGGATCAGGTACAGGTAACGGAAGATCCCGTAGCTGACGAACGGCACGGTGTAGAGCAACCCCGCGCCGCCGAACTTGGCGACTGTTTCCGGGCTCAGGGTGTAGAGCGTGTAGCAGACCAGCGTGCTGGAGGTGACCACCCCGATCAACTGATCGAGGAAGTAGGGGCTGTACTGCCCGAGCACCGCGCGGTGGCCGGCGGCCTCGCTCTGCAGCAGCAGCAGCTCGTGCCTGCGCTTGCCGAATCCCAGGAACAGGCTCAGCAGGAAGGTGCAGGCCAGCAGCCAGGGGCTGGTCGCCACCGCGATCACCAGCGTGCCGGCCAGCACCCGCAGGACAAAGCCCAGGGCGACAGCCATCACGTCCAGGATCACCAGGTGCTTGAGCTGCAAAGTGTAGAGCAGGTTCAGCACCAGGTAGCCGGCGGCGGTGAGCAGAAAGACCGGCCCCAGGGCCAGCGCCCAGCCCAACGCGGTGGCGGACAGCAGCCCGGACACCGCCAGCGCCAGCCGGGGATCGACCAGCCCGGCGGCGATCGGCCGGTGGCGCTTGAGCGGGTGGTTGCGGTCGCGCTCGCGGTCCAGCAGGTCGTTGAGCAGGTAGACCGCCGAGGCCATCAGGCAGAAGACCAGGAACGCCTGGAGGCTGCGCCGGGCCAGCGCCGGCTCCCCCAGCTTCTCGGCGAACACCAGCCCGGCGAACACCAGCAGGTTCTTGACCCACTGCGCCGGGCGCAAGCTTCGCACCAGGGCGCCGAATGGCCGGACCGCCTGGATCGGGTATTCTTCCGCGCGCATGTTCGCTCCCTTCCGGCTGGTGATCCCGCGGGTGGAAGTCAACGCCTCGCCGCCGATAGCAGCCCTCGCAGCAGGAACAGCCCGCCGACTCCCAGCCGCAGGCCGTACATTCCGATGGCGCGGCCGGGGTGGGCGATCAGCCGCCGCCAGCGGCCCTCTTCCAGGAACACTCCCAGGAAACGATAGCCGGGGCCGAGCTGCTGCCGCAGGTCCGGGTCATCTCGGCCCCATTTCTCCAGGTAGCGGTCCATCCGGCCGGCATAGTAGGCTTTCTTGGCGAAATAGCGGCGCAGGCTCTGGCCGGCCTCGTCGTGAAACAGCACCGGGAGCGTGAACTCCTCCGCGGCCGGCCCGCCGGCCAGCTCCTGCGGGCCGTGGCGCTCCACCAGGCGCTCCACCGCCCGGAAATCATAGCGGCAAAGCAGCTCGACCTTTCCCCGGCGGCGCAACTCCTTATCCAGGTCCCAGTCCTCGGTGCCGGTCATCGCCAGGTCGAAGCCGCCGATCGCGGCGAACACCTCCCGGCGGAAAAAGCGCGCCGCATCGATCACCGTCCCGTCGTAGAAACTGCGCTCGAACCGCCGCACCCGGGCCAGCGCCCCCTGTCCCAGGACAATCTCCGGGATGTAGAGCCCGGTGCATTCCCGGCAGGCTTCCATCCGTTCCACCGCCCGCGCGACCACGGCCGGGGCCAGGATCATGTCGGCATCCAGGTAGAGGGCGTACTCGCCGCTGCCATGCTCGATGATCCCATAATTGCGCTGGGCCGACCGCTCGGGCCCCTGCTGATAGACGTGCGGGGTAAACTCCCGGGCCAGCGCGACCGTCCGGTCGGTGCTGGCATTGTCCACCACCACCAGCTCGATCCGCTCCGCCGGGTAGCGCTGGTTCCGCACCGAGCGCAGGCAGTCGGCGATGTGCCGCTCCTCATTGCGGGTGGTCACCACTACTGTCACCAGGGGCGGCGCGGCATTCATCTCGGCCGTGTTCAACGGGCCTACTCCGGCTTGCGGTAGCTGGCGAAAATGGTCATGAAACCATCCGGCCAGGCATATTCTTGGTCGGTGTGGCGGTCGATCACTCGCTCAGCGAATGGCCGGCGGCGGAAAACCCACTTGGCAAAGTACAGGTCGAGCAAGCCCACCAAGTCCCACCAGCCGCCAGCACGGTGGATGTTGTGGACCCGTAGCCCCGCTCCCAGGCCCAACGCGGCTAATCGCTCCCGGCTGTAGTGACGGTGTCCGATCAACCACCAGGCCGGGTCGGACAGCCGCGCAACCAGGGAGGCGTACGGCGTGGACAGGTAGAAGACCCCGCCCGGGGCTAACACCCGCTGCACTTGATTGAAAAAACGCTCTTCAGAGCCAGACGGCAAGTGCTCGATCACATCCCAGGCAACTACCGTATCCAGGCTCTGATCCGGGAACTCCAACTCCAACGCGTTGCCTTGGCGCAAGCGAGCCCGGCTATCACGAATTGCCTGTCGCGCCGCCGCCAGGTCCCGTTCCGAAAGTTCGATTCCGGTTATCTCGCTCAATCCCTGTCGCAGGGCGAACAGCTCGAACCAGCCGAAACCGCAGCCGATGTCCAGCACTCTTCGTTCCGCCAAGTCCGAGGGATTGACGAAGCTGCAGCAGGCGCGGGTCCGGCCATGCAGCTGCTCGAACTCGAGGGGAACCTCCTGGAGGATATTCTTCATACCCGCTCCGTCTGTTTGAGCTTCCGCCGCACCCCCGGCCGCGCCGGGCGGCCATCGCGGATTTCTTTCGCCAGCAGCCCGCGGATAAAATACAGCCCGTAGGTCAGGTGCGAAAGCACGATCCCGCTGGCGACATACCAGCAGCGCCGCGGGTTCAGGTTCGGCGAGGCACTGGCCAGCACCGCCGTCAGGTACAGGCCGGTCACCCCCAGGTAAAACCACATCAACGGGAGCCAGAACAGCCCCGGCAGCCAGCCCAGCAGCAGCCCGGCAGTCAGCAGCGAGGGCATGAAATAGGCCGGCTTGCGGCTGGTCTCCGGGAATTTTTTCACGAAATAGCCGCGATGCAGGGCGTAGCTTCTGATCTGCCGCAGGTGGCCGCGGTAGACCTCCCGCCGGTGATGGAACACCACCGCATCCGGCTCGTAGATGATCTTCAGCCCCAGGTCGCGGACAATCTTCAGGCAGAAGAAAGTGTCCTCGCCCGGCCAGTACTCGGTGTCGAAACCGCCCACCCGGTCGAACACCTCCTTGCGCACCAGCAGGTTGCAGGTCGGGTAATCCTCCACCTCGCGGTAGCGGCCCTGGACATAGCGGTAGCTGTAGGAGCCGCCCACCAGCAGTGAGGCGTAGATATCGCCGCTGGCCTGGCGGCGCAGGTTGTCCGAGGGCGGGGTGACCGCCGGGCCGCCCACCGCCGCCACCTCGGGGTGAACAAACGGGCGGACCGCGCTGGTGAGCCAGTCCACCACCGGGTAGGCGTCATCATCCAGGAACGCCAGGATTTCGCCGGTGGCATCCCGGCGGGCCAGGTCGCGCTTGTGGCTGGGCTTGACCGGGCCGGTGGGGATCACCCGCACCCGCGGGTCCGGCCAGTCGAACGGCTGATCAGGGTAGACCAGGATCTCGAAATCCGGGTAATCCAGCCGCAGGCAGCTTTCGAGCGACTCGACCAGGTAATCGTTGTAGGGCCCGACCGCGATCACGATCGACACCCGCGGCGGGTGCGCCGGAGTGGGCAGTTCGCGGTTGTAGTAATTGAGAATTTTCAGCCGGTAGAAAATCGCCAGGGTGTCGAGGAAAATGCTCATGATGTCCCGCAGCCGGATCCGCCCCCAGCGCTCGCCGCGCTTGAAGTGGATGATCACCGGGACCTCGGCCACCCGGAAGCCGTAGTGGCCGGCGATGCTCAACAGCTCGATGTCGAAGGCGAACTTCTTGACCAGCACCTGGGGGAAGATCCGCTCCAGCACCTCGCGGCGATAGAGCTTGATCCCGGTCTGGGTGTCCTTGAGCGGCAGCCCGAACAGCAGCTTGATGAACAGGAAGTATCCCAGGGAGAAAACTTTCCGCCCCGCCGGGTAGCTGAGCTCCGAGCGGGGATGGAACTTGGAGCCGATCACCACGTCCGCCTGGCTGGACTCCAGCTCCCGCAGCATTTCCCCAGCTGGGAGGGGTGGATGTCCAGGTCGGCGTCCAGGAAAGCGATCAGCTCGCCCGCGGCCCGCTTGAACCCGGTCTTGAGCGCCCAGCCCTTGCCCAGGTTGTGGAAGTTGGCGGCGACCCGGATCCGGCTGTCGGCAGCCATCGCGCGGCGGGCCTCGGCCAGGGTGTCGTCCCGGCTGCCGTCATCGACCAGGATCACCTCGAAGCCGAGACCCAGGCTCTCCAGGCTGGCGACAGTCTCCAGCAGGTTGTCGTGGATCCGCGCCCCCTCGTTGAAAGCGGGCATGATCACCGACAGGCGTACTTTCCGTTCCATCGATCCGCCCCGTGTGTCTTGTCGTTCAGGACTGCCGGCGTCCGGCGGCCGCGGGCCGCGCCGCGCGCGAGCGCTCCCCGGCCAGGGCCGTCAGGTACAGCAACGCAAACGCCGCCAGGCCGAAGCCGCCCATCAGCCAGACCACCTGCTCCAGCGCGCCGTGCCAGAGCTGCAGCGCCCCGGCATAGGCCAGGGCCAGCGGCACCAGCAGGTAGAGGAACGAGCTGCGGCCCCGGGCCAGGAAATAGTTGATCAGGATATTGAGCAGCGCCACCGGGGTCACTCCCAGTCCGATGATCCGGATCAGCCGCACCGTGGTCTCGGTTCCCTCCGGGAAGAGCAGTTCCCGGACCAGCCCGGCCAGCAGCGCGCAGGCGACCAGCCCCACCCCGCACAGCAGCAGACAGAAGAGCAGCGAAAGGTTGAGCAGCCCCAGGCTCGAGCCCCCGCCGGCCTGCTCGCTCCGGGTCACCTTGGGAAACAGCGCGGTGCTGATCGCGATCGGGATGAACAGGAAGGCCTGGCCCACCACCCGGGCGAACCCGTACTCGCCGGCGCTGTGACGCTCGAAAAAGTGCTTGACCGCCAGGGCATCCACCTGGGTGAACACCGCGAACGCCAGCAGCGAGATGAACACCGACCAGAAAAAGCGATAGTGGGGGCGGCTGTCGACTTCCTCATCCCCGCCGGCCAGCTTGAACAGCACGACATACAGCGCGGCCAGGGCCAGCCCCGCGGCGAACAGGTAGAACATCAGCAGCGAGCCCACCGCTCCGGCCACCCCGAAGCCCAGCCAGACCAGCAGGATCCCTCCGCCAAGCTTGACAAAGGTCGAGATGATCTGGTTGAAAGCGTAATGGTAGAAGTACTGGAAGCCCTGCAACGCTCCCCAGAACACCGGGACCAGCAACGCCAGGGCGGTGGCCACCCCGACCACATAGACCGCGGCCAGGCTGTCGACATTCAGGTAGACCGCCAGCATCGGGCCCAGGGCCAGGAACAGCAGCACCAGCCCGACCGACAGCAGGCTCAGCTTGATCACCGAGCGCCGCAGCAGGGCCGCGGCCTGGCCCAGCCTTCGCTGTCCCTCCAGCGCCGAGACATAACGGGCGGTCACCATCTGCACCGCGCTCAAGGGGAGCACCAGGATCATGTGCAGGGCCATCAGCCCGATCAGGTCCCCGTAATCCTCCCTGCCCAGCAACCGCGCCATGATGAAGTTGAAGGCGGTGTTGCTCAGGCCGGTGATCACGGTCGCCACCAGCAGGATCGTCCCGTGCTTGATCAGGCCGTGGTCGCGGCGGTCAATGCCGTTCATCGGCGGCCCTCCGGGTCCGGGGGGCCGCCCCGGGCCTGCATCGTCCGCTCGTCCAGGATGAACTCGAGGTATTCCAGGGTTTTGCTTGCCGCCTCATCCCAGCTGAACCCGCAGGCGAACTCGCGGGCCGCCCGGCTCAGGCGCTCCCGCAGCGCGGGATCGGCGGCCAGCTCCACCAGGCGCGGGGCGAACCGCTCGACCGCATCGGCCTCCCGCGGGCCGGGCTCGAACAAGAAGCCGGTCACCCCATCGCGCACCGACTCGCGCAGGCCCGGGGAGCGGCTGGCCACCACCGGCGCGCCGCAGGCCTGGGCCTCGATGTTGGTGATCCCCCAGCCCTCCTTGGGCGAGGAATTGAGCACCGCTAGGGCGTGCCCCAGCAGGCGCACTTTCTCCGGCTGGCTGACCCTTCCCAGGAAGCTCACCCGTTCGGTCAGCCCGAACACCTCGGCCACCCGCCGCAGACGGGGGTAGTCATCCCCGGCCCCGGCGAACACCAGCCGGATGCGGTCATCCAGCCCCAGGCTGCGGGCCCGGGCATAAGCCTTGATAATCATCTCCAGCCGCTTGTAGCGTTTGACCCTTCCCATGTAGAGGAAATACGGCCACTGCAGCGGCGGGCTCTCTCCGGCCTGCGGCGGGCGGTACAGTTCGCAGTCGATCCCGTTGTGGACAATCCGGATCCGCCGGGGGTCCAGGCCCATCCGCGCCAGCTCCTCGGCGGTGTCCCGCGACACCGCCTGCGCCCACTCGCGGCGGTAGGCCAGACGCACCATCAGCCGTTCCCAGAGCCAGACATAGGCCGCCAGCGGCGGGGCCGCCTCGCGGAAGATGGTGGAGCCGAACAGGTGGTGGAACAGGATCAGTCGCGGCAGGCCGGTGCACCAGGGAGTCAGGAAGGGGATCTTGTTGAGGTCCTCGACCACGATGTCGAACCGGCTGGTGAAGTCCCGGCTCTTGAGCAGCCGGTCGACCGTGAAGTTGAAGGTCAGGTTGTGGCCCCGGCGCAGCACCTCGATCCCGTCGATCTCGGCCTCGGGCGCGCCGCCGGTCCAGGCGGCGCAGAGCAGGGTCACCCGGTGTCCCCGGGCGGCGATGCGGCGGAAGATTTCATGGGCGTGGACCTCGGCCCCCCCGGCCTCGGGGTGGTCGATGTCGCGCCAGTTGATCAGCAGGATGCGGTAGCCCATGGCGGTCCTAGGCGCCGATGGCCAGCCTGGAGGCCAGCACCGGCGGCAGGCCCTGCTCCAGGATGCGGCGCTGCGCTCCCTCGAGGTCGTAGGGGAGACGGTGGAAAGTGACTCGCGGCCCCCGGCTGTCATCGCAGATCGCGAACGCGGCCCGCGGGTCGCCATCGCGCGGCTGGCCGACACTGCCCGGGTTGATGATCGCGCGCTCGCCCTCCCCCAGGACAAAATCCCGCGCCTCCAGCCGCTGCGATCCCTCCGGGCCCAACAGATAAACCGCCGGCTGGTGCGTGTGGCCATAGAACAGCACCCGGCGGGTGAATTCATCGAACAGCGGGGCGGCCTCCCGGCCGCGGTAGAGATAGCGCCAGGCGGTCGGGTCATCGGGGGTGGCGTGGACAGTTTCGAACGGCCCGAAATCCTGCCGCAAGGGCAGGCCGCGCAGGTACTCGCGCTCGGGTTCGCTGAGCTGATCACCGGTCCAGCGGGCGGCCTCGCGGGCCACCGGATTGAAATACTCGACCGGGGTCAGTCCCACCGCCGCGGCATCGTGGTTGCCCAGGATGTTGCCCGCGCAACGCTCGCGCACCAGGCGCAGGCATTCCCGCGGGTCGCCGCCGTAGCCGACCACATCCCCCAGGCAGACCACCCGCTCCACCGCCAGGGTCTCGAACTCCCGGAGGACCGTCTCCAGGGCCTGCCGGTTGGCGTGGATGTCGGAGATGATCGCCCAGCGCACAGCGTCAGCCCTCCGCCTCCGGCCGGGTTTCGCCGCCGGCGCGGATGGTCTTGAAGACCGCATCCAGCACGCCGTTGATAAAGCGCGGAGACTCATCCGTGCCGAACAGGTGGGCCAACTCGACATACTCGCTGATCGCCACCTGGGGCGGCACATCCGGCAGGTGCAGCAACTCGGTCACCCCGAGGCGGATCATCAGGCGGTCGAGCACCGCCAGCCGGTGCGGGGCCCAGTTCTTGAGGTGGGAGGCCAGCAGCCGGTCCACCTGCTCCAGGTTGCGCTCGAACTCCCGGAGCAGGCGGATCGTGAACTTGCGGTTTTCGGGCGCGATGTGGCGGTACTCGATGAACTCCTCGAGGGTTTCTTCCAGATCCCTGCCGCCGACTGTTGCGCTGTAGGCGACCTGCAAGGCCCAGATCCTGCCTTTGGTCCGTTTCTTCATGGAGTGGCCGCGATTCCTTTGCGCCGGGCGGACAGGGGACAGCCGGGTCCGGCGCTCGTAGATCGCGCCGCCGGCGAACAGGCTCATCATCTCGATCGCGGCGACCGCGGCCTCGGCGCCCTTGTTGCCGGCCTTGGCCCCGGCCCGCTCCAGCGCCTGCTCCAGATTGTCGGTGGTCAGGATCCCGAAAATCACCGGGACCTTGGACTCGAACGCGGCCTGGGCCACCGCCTTGGCGGCCTCGGCGGCGATGTAGTCGAAGTGGGGGGTGTCGCCGCGGATCACCGCCCCGAGGGTGATCACCGCATCGAACTTGCCGCCCAGGGCCAGCCGGCGGGTGAGCTGGCCGATCTCGAACGCCCCGGGGACCTTGAAGATCTCCAGGTCGTCCTCGGAAGCGCCATGGCGGGTGAGGGCATCGATCGCCCCGGCCACCAGGCGGCTGGTCACCAGGTCGTTGAACCGGGAGACCACCAGCGCGACACGCTTGCCTCTGGCATCGAGCACACCCTCATGAATCCTGGCCATCACTCCCTCCTTGCGGGACAGCGTGGTCCGCGCCCGCATGCGGGCCGCAGCAGCGGTCCAGCTTCTGCAGGCGGTGGCCCATGCGGGCCATCTTGGTCTGGAGATAGCGTTCGTTGAACTGGTTGGGCTCCTGCTCGATCGGCACCTGCTCGGTGACAGTCAGCCCGTAGCCGCCGTAGATGAAGGCATCGACCTTCTTGGGATTGTTGGTCATCAGCCGGACACTGGTCAGTCCCAGGTCCTTGAGGATCTGGATCCCCACCCCGTAGTCCCGCTCATCGTCGGCAAAGCCCAGCTCGATGTTGGCATCGACCGTGTCCAGCCCCTGATCCTGGAGGGCATAGGCCTTGATCTTGGCGGCCAGCCCGATCCCGCGGCCCTCCTGGTTGAGGTAGAGCACCACTCCCAGGCCCTCCTGCTGGACCCGCTGCATCGCGGTCTGGAGCTGGTAGCGGCAGTCGCAGCGCAGGCTGCCCAGGGCATCGCCGGTCAGGCAGCTCGAGTGCACCCGCACCAGCACGTCCTGCCTGCCGTTGACCTCGCCGCAGATCAGGGCCAGGTGGGCCTCGTTGTTATAGGTGGTCTCGTAGAGGCACATCCGGAAGTTGCCATGGGCGGTCGGCAGCACCGTCTCGACCGTCATCCGCACCAGCTTCTCGCTGCGCTGGCGGTAGCGGATCAGGTCCTGGATCGCCACCACCGGCAGGTCGAACTCGCGGGCCAGGCGGAACAGCGCCGGCAGGCGGGCCATCGAGCCATCGTCGTCCATGATCTCGCAGAGCACCCCGGCCGGCTGAAGCCCGGCCAGGCGGGCCAGGTCGACCGTCGCCTCGGTGTGGCCGGCGCGGCGCAGCACTCCGCCGGCCTTGGCCACCAGCGGGAAGATGTGGCCGGGGCGGCCCAGGTCCTCGAGACGGGTGGCGGGGTCGCACAGGGCGCGGATGGTCGCCGCCCGGTCGAAGACGGAAATCCCGGTGGTGGTGCCGACCTTGCAGTCGACACTGACCGTGAACGAGGTCTCGTGCAGCGAGGTGTTGGCATCGACCATCGGCCCCAGGCGCAGCTCCCGGGCGCGCTCGGCGGTCAGCGGGGCGCAGATCAGCCCCCGCCCGTGGCGGGCCATGAAATTGATGAGCTCCGGAGTGACCAGCTCGGCCGCGCAGACCAGGTCGCCCTCGTTCTCCCGCCGCTCATCATCGACCAGGATGATCATCCCGCCCCGGCGGATGCGCTCGATCGCTTCCTCGATGCCGGTCATGCCGATTTCTTCCTTGAGCATCTCCACTTTCCTTGAAAGACCGCAGATGAGGCGCACAGCGCCGTCGCGCCCGGGCTTTCAGAAGCCCCAGGCGCGCAGCTTGTCTTCGTTCAATCCCCGGCCGGACAGTCCCAGCCGTTCCAGGGTGTGCACTACGTACTTGCCGAGCATGTCGGTTTCGAGGTTGACCCGCTCCCCGGGGCGGCGCAAGCCCAGGTTGGTGTGCGCCAGGGTGAAAGCGATCACCGCCACCGTGAACGAGGCGGCCTCCAGCCGCGCGACAGTCAGGCTCACGCCATCGACCGCCACCGAGCCGCGCGGCACGATGCAGGGCGCCAGCTCGGGCGGCAGCTCGAAGCTGAACAGGCTGCTCTCGGGCCCGTGCCGGATCCCGGCGATCCGGGCGGTGGAGTCGACATGGCCGGCCACCCAGTGGCCGTGGACCCTGCCATCGGCCGCCAGCGGGCGCTCCAGGTTGACCCGGCCGCCCGGGCGCAACTCGGCCAGGTTGGTCTTGGAGAGGGTCTCCGCCACCGACTCCAGCGTCACCAGGCTCCCCTCGAGCCGGGTGGCGGTCAGGCACACCCCATTGACCGCCAGCGAGTCGCCCGGCTGCATGCCCCCGGCCAGGGGGCCGGCGTCCAGCACCAGCCGGGCGCCCTTTCCGAACGGGCTGACCGCGGTCACCGTGCCCAGATGTTCGATGATCCCGTTGAACATAACCCTGTTGATCGAAACAAGATAATAAAGATGAGACTGGAAGGCAAAGGTTTATCCGGCGGGGTAGGCGATTCTTCCCGTGAGATAGAGGTCCGGCCCGAGCTCGTGGCGCTCGAGGCCGGTCAGGCGCAGCGGGCCGGTGCGCTCGTCCAGCCCCAGCTCGCCCAGGCCGTGCAGCGGCGCGCCCTCGCCCATCACCAGCGGAGCGAGGAACAGGTGCAGCCGGCTCACCAGCCGCTCCCGCAGGAACGCGGTGGCGACCTGGCGGCCGCCCTCGATCAGCACGCTGGTGATCCCCCGGGCCCCGAGGGCCTCCAGCACGGAGGATGGGGCCAGCGGCGAGCCCGCCCCGCCCGGGGCGACCGGCTGCAGCTCCACTCCGGCCGCGCGCAGCCGCCCGGCCTTGTCGGCCGGGGCCCGCGCCGGGTCGAACAGCACCAGCAAGGGGTGCCGGCCAACTGTGGCCACCAGCCGGGAGCTCTCCGGCAGGCGCAAGGCGCTGTCGAGCACCACCCGCCACGGCCTTCCCGCGGCAAGCTCCCGGGCCCGGCCGTAGCGGACATTGAGCAGGGGATCATCGGCCAGCACGGTGCCGACTCCGACTAGCACCGCATCGTGCCAGGAGCGCAGGGCATGGCCGTGGCGCAGGGACAGCCCGGAGGTGATCGCTGTCCGCGCATCCGCCCCGAGGGCGATCGCCCCATCCAGGGACTGGGCCAGCTTGAGGGCCACGAACGGCCGCCGGACGGTGATCCAGTGGATGAAGACCTCGTTGAGCCGCCGGGCCTCGGCCCCCAGCAGCCCGACCTCGACTCGCACCCCCTGGCGGCGCAGGGCGGCGATCCCCTTGCCGCGCACCTGCGGGTTGGGGTCCTGCATCGCCACCACCACCCGGGCCACTCCCGCCCCCAGCACCGCCTCGACACAGGGCGGGGTGCGGCCCCAGTGGCAGCAGGGTTCCAGGCTTACCGCCAGGGTGGCCCCGCGGGTGGACTCTCCGGCCCGCCGCAGGGCGAGCACCTCGGCGTGGGGCTCTCCGGCCCGATGGTGGTAGCCCTCGCCCAGCACCTCGCCATAGCGGTAGACCACCGCCCCGACCAGCGGGTTGGGCGCGGTCCGTCCCCGGGCCCGCGCCGCCAGTTCCAGGGCGCGGGCCATCATCCGGCGGTCGGTGCTGTCGAAAGCGGCTGCGGCCATCGCGAGGGTCTCCCGGGGCGATCCTTTTCCCGGGGGGGACGAAAACCCAAAAGACATCCACGAAGCACACGAAGGAAACGAAGACACACCAAGAAAAAACTTTCGTGAATCTCAGTGTCCTTCGTGGATGTCTGCTGAGGTTCTCCGCCCTCCCCCATCAATCCAGCGCGCTGAACTCGTCCTTACCCACCCCGCAGGCCGGGCAGAGCCAGTCATCCGGGAGGTCCTCGAACGCGGTGCCGGGGGCGATGCCCTGGGTCGAGTCGCCCTCGGCCGGATCGTAAACCCAGTCGCAGACATTGCAGACGTATTTCTTCATCGCGCGCTCCTTAAGTCGGGGGCGAGCCATCCGGCCCGCCCGTTTCAGGGAAGGACTGCTCCAGGCGCGTTCCAATATTTTCCATAGCGCGGGTGATGAACTGCGAAGCCTGGCGGCTGGGCAGTGGCCGCTGAAAAAGACCACACACCCCGTCGGCTGTCGCCGCCACCCCTCTGTTTGGAGGGGATTAACAGCCTGATTCCCAAACGTTTACGCCACTGCCGGGGCGAAGCGGGAACGATCCCCCTTAAAAAAGGGGGACACCGGGGGTTGTGTATTTTCCTGATTCCCGAGCCGGTCGCTCTGAGTTCATCACACGCGCTAGGCCTCGCCGGATGGCAAGCGCCGCTCCCCGGAGGCTTGCTCCAGCCGGGCCAGCACCGGTTCGTCGATCTCGCCCAACTGCCGCAACACGACATCGGCGTGGTCGAAACGGTCGTTGAAGAGGTTTTCGATCCCGATCACCCGCATTCCGGCCCGGTGGGCGGCAAGCATCCCGGCCTGGGCATCCTCCAGCACCAGGCACTCGGCCGGGTCCACTTCCAGCCGCGCGGCGGCCAGCAGGTAGCACTCGGGGTCGGGCTTGCCGCGGGTGACATCATCGCCGGTGACCAGCCGGTCGAACCGATCCCCCAGCCCGGTGAGCTGGAGGATGCGCCGGACATAGCGCCGCTCGCCGGAACTGACCACGGCTTTCCGCATCCCCCGGCGGTCGAAAAAGTCCAGGGACTCGATCATCCCCGGCATCAGCTCGATCCCGCGCTCGACCAGCTCCAGGAAAATCCGCTGGCGCTCTTCCGCCCAGCGGGCCGCGGTCACCGGCAGCCCCAGGACTGCGACAATCTCCCCGGCCACATCCACCACCCGCTTGCCGTAAAAGCCCTGGCGCACCGCCTCCGGGATGCCGGCGTGGGTGTGCCCGTAGCGGTTGAGGGCCAGCTCCGAAGCCTGGCCGTGCAGGGGTTCCGAATCGACCATCAGCCCATCCAGATCGTACAGCGCCGCCCTGAGCAACTTGCCGCCTTCCTGTTCCGGCCGGGCCGGACCCGCGGTCCCCACCAGGGCCGGCGGCCGCGGCCGGATTGGGGGGATTTAAGCCCTTGCCAATCGCCGCGGGCCGTATTAGCTTGGAAATCATCGATCGCCATCGCGGGAGCCGAGACTTGCGCCTCCCGTCAGGAGCAACCCATCCCGAGGGAGAGAACCCGATGCAATTCGACTGGGTAACCTGGAGCATCTTTGCCCTGGGCATGATTATCCTGATCGTCTGGATCTACGTGCCGATCAAGGAGTTCTCGCAGCTTTTCCGCGATCGCCGCAACCGTCAGGCCCAGGCCGGGCGAAAGCAGGAGTAGCCATCCCCGGTCAGCGTCTGGCGCCAAAAGAGAAGACCGAGCGGCGCGCCAGCGCCTCGTACTCCCGCTTGGCCCGCTCCATGCGCAGCTTCACCTGGCTCCAGCGCTGATACTCCTGGTCCCGCCTGAGATTGATGCTGGACATCCCCTCCTGGCTCTGGTGGGCCAACTGGAGCTTGCCCAGGTAAGCCGCCTTCTTCCCGTCGTACTCGTTCCACGCCCGCTGCAGAATGCCCTTGCGGCGCTCGATGATCCGCAGCAGGTCGCGGTCCATCTCGAGGTCCACCCGGCGGGACTCTTCCTTGAGGATCTCCAGCACATCGCGGATTTCCCTTCGCTTGGCATCCACATCGCCCAGCAGGAGGTTCATCTCCCGCACCCGGCCGGTGTAATTGGCCCGCATCCGGTCGATGTCGCCCTGGCAGGACTCGTAACGCCGCCAGATCGCGCCGCACTCCTTGTGCAGGATCTGGTACTGGTTTTTCTTCTCCTGCAGGCTGCGCTGGTGGCGGAAATAGATCATCGCCACCCCCAGCACCCCCAGCGAGATCGCCAGCGCGGCTATCAGGAAAATCATGTAGGACATGGCGCTCGAGCTCCTGCTGCTTGCGAAACCGTTGCCGCCGCTTTCCCCCGGGCGAGGGGCTCAGCCCCGGCGACCGCGGGCCAGGTGGTCCGCGGTGCGCGCGGCCAGGGCCATGATCGTCAGGGCCGGGTTGACCGCGCCCGAGGTCGGGAAGACGCTGCTGTCCATGATGTAGAGCCCGGGCACATCGTGGCAGGCGCCCCAGCGGTCGACCACGCTGCGCTCCGGGTCATCGCCCATCCGGCAGGTGCCCAACGGGTGGGCGGTGGAATCGCTGCCGTGAAAAAATTCCCACTGGTCCGCGCCCCCGGCCCGGCAGATCTCCCGGCCGGTCGCCACCGCATGCTCGAACAGCCGGCGCTCGTTCTCCCCCTGGCGCATCCGCACCAGCGCCAACGGCAGCCCATCGCTGTCGGTGCGCTGCGGGTCCGGCGCGATGCAGTTTTCCGGGTCGGCCTGATCCTCGCCCAGGATCGCCAGCCGGATGATCCGGGGGTAGGAGTCCATCAGCTCCACCAGCTCCTGGCCCCAACTGTCGACATACCAGGCGACAAAGCGCTCCGGGGGGGCGACCATCAACGAGACGTAGAGGGTGTAGCCGCGGTGGAAACCGGCCCCCGGCGCTCCCTCGTAAAAGTCCTGCACGTGGGCCCCGCCGCTGATCCCCATGTAGCCGTGGATCTCTTCCGGGAAACGCGCCAGGTAGCGCCCGCCGACATGGCCCATCAGGTTCCTGCCCGCCAGCCCGCTGCGGGCGGCCAGCCCTTGCGGATGGGCCTTGCCCCGGCTGCGGGCCAGCAGCAACGGATCGAGCACCGCCCCGCCGCAGAGCACCACCAGCTCCGCTTCGGCCCGTGCCTCGCGGCCCTCGCGGTCACGGTAGACCACCCCGGTCGCCCGGCCGGCGGCATTGGTCTCGATGGTCAGCACCCGGTGCTCGGGACGGATGTCGGCGCCGCTGTTCACCGCCGCCGGGACATAGGTCATCTCGGGCGAGCTCTTGTCGCCGATCATGCAGCCCTCGCCGCACCCGGCGCAGTAGGTGCAGGCCGGGCGGCCCCGGTAGGGGCGCGACAGGATCGACATCGGGGTCGGGGCCGGGTGGTAGCCCAGCTTCCTGGCCCCGGCGGCAAACAACTGCGAGCCGCGCGAGTACGGATGCGGCGGGTTGGGGTACGGCCCCCGCGGCGCCTCGAAGATGTTGGTGTTGCTGCCCGAGGCCCCGGTGAACTGTTCCACCTCATCGTAGAACGGGGCCAGCTCCTCGTAGGAGAGCGGCCAGTCCACGCCGCAGCCGGCGGTGCTGCGGGTGCGGAAATCGCTGGGATGCAGGCGGAAGAACACCCCGGCGTAGAAAACCATCCCGCCGCCGACCGCCTTGACAATCCCCGGGCGGATCCGGCAGTCCGGGGCGAAGCTCAGGCCCGGCTCGCGGCGGGGCGGGTTGCCCTCGCGGAAGTCGCGGAAGGGGTTGTACCAGGGCCCCTCCTCCAGGCCCAGCACCTTCCAGCCCTCGCGGGAGAGGCGCTCGGCGATCACCGCCCCGGCCGGGCCGACCCCGACCACGATCGCATCGAACCGCGCGGCGGCCATCGGCTTATTCCTTTCCCCGGGCCAGCTCGAGCATCTCCGGGTAACCCCGGAACTGGTCGGTGGGAATGAACCCGGTGCGCGCTCTGCCCAGCGGGCTGCCGTAGAACGCCACGACGATCCCCCCTTTCAGCTCCCCGAACGCCTGGGCGAACTCGTTCGAGCGCTCCAGCAGCCCCCGCACGATCCCGGCCCGCCGCTCGATGGCGAGGGCGGCGAACCTCCCCCCGGCCTCCTCATCCAGCCGGCGCAGCGCCGCGGCCAACTCCGTTCGGCGGCCCGGCTCCAGCGCCCGCCACCAGGCTTCGAGCCGCTCGCGGGGCGCGAGCCGTTCCCAGGCCGCCGGGTCCGGGTCCGGGACTACGGTCGCGGCCAGGGCGGCCAGCAGGGGCAACTCGCGCTCCGGCTCATCCGGCCGGGCCGATAACCCCGAGCCGGCCAGGGCCACCCCGCAGGCGGTGAGGAATAACCTTCGGCGCATCGCGGGTTCCCTCATCCCAATTTGACTGCCAAGGCCGGGATTTCCGGGGGGAGGGAGGAAACCTTTTGAAAAAGGTTTTCCTCCCTCCCCCCGGACCCCCTACCCACCTTCCCAAACTTTTTCGATATTTTCGATAGTATCATGCTGTCGGCCGGACAGCAAGCCAGGATCAGTCCAGCGCCAGGCGTTGCAGCACATAGCAGCTGTCGGGCCAGAGCTCCGGCACGGGGTAGAAACGCAGCTCCGCCGCCAGCCCCGGCCCCTCGATCGGCAGCCGGAACAGCGCGGTCGAATCCGGCCCGAGGGTGACCGCCTGCTGCCAGAGCACTTCCCGCCCGCGCATCAGGGTCGGCCGCAACTCGTGGTGGCGCACCACCGGGAACAGGTGCGCCCCGGTCGTGCTGGTGACCCGCAGCTCCAGCGCCCCCTCCCGGCGCTCGGCCGCCAGCTCCGCGCCCCGGCGCATCGCCTCCGGTTCGCGGGAACCGGCAAAACGGTGGCTGCGGTGGGTGGCCCCGGCCCTCGCCGGCGCGATGATCGCCCCCGCCGTGGCCGCGCCGGGTTCCTCCGGCATGTGGCACTGCTGGCAGTCCAGCGCCACTTCCTTGCCCAGGGCGTGGCAGCCGGCGCAGAACTCCCCGCTGGAGTACTTTTCGCTCTTGCCCGTGACATGCGGCACCCATCGCTCGGAGCCATCGGCCCAGGCGACAGACTCCCGGTCCAGGTGGCAGGAGCTGCAGTTCACGCCGGCCTCCAGGGAGTCCTCCCGCGGCAATGGGGCCAGGCCGATCCGCTCCAGGGGGAAATTCTCCGGGGCATGGCAGCTGAAACCATTCCCGCCCGCGCAGCCGGAGCGCTCCCGCTCCTGGCGGAACACCGGCGACAGGTACGAGTCCGCGTGACGGGACTCGCGCCACTCGCGGGCGATGGTGGCGTGGCAGGCCGCGCAATCCAGCCGGCGGAAAGCCTGCAACCCGCCGGCGAGGACCAGGCAGAACAAGGCCGCGGCAAAAAACAGCCTCGAGGGTCTGCGGCGCGGAACCACGATGTCGATCCTTAAGTCAAGAGGCAACTTGCCAGGCCCGAGGGCCGGTGCGCCGGGAGGTAGGCTCAGGGATAAGCGCTGGATTCAGTAAATCTTAAGCTTTGCTCCGCGGCCTGTCAAGCCCGATCCCCCCGCGCCGCGGACACTCCGGCCAACAAACCGTTGACAGCCGCCGGCCGCAGTGCTATGCTA
Source organism: Candidatus Glassiibacteriota bacterium (assembly GCA_963752515.1). Classification (GTDB taxonomy): domain Bacteria; phylum Gemmatimonadota; class Glassbacteria; order GWA2-58-10; family GWA2-58-10; genus CAVVYO01. The sequence goes on from CAVVYO010000004.1 coordinate 436,631, forward strand.
TCTGTATTGAACCAAGTTGTTCTTTCCGGCGGGAATGGCTGCACCGGGAGCCGGCATGGAAGACCATCCGCACGACCAGGGCAAGCAGCACAAGCGGCTGATCGAGGATCTGGCCGGCTATCACTTCTTCTCCTCCTTCTCCTACGAGGAGGTTTCCCTGCTGCTGTTCTGCGCCGAGCAACTCAGTTTCGAGGCCGGTCAGACCATCTTTCAGGAGGGGGAGCGCGGCACCCATTTCTACGCGATCCTCTCCGGAGAGGTGGCGATCCGCAAGGAGGCCAGCGGCCATGTCCTGGCCCGGCTCGGGCCCGGCGAGGTGTTCGGCGAGATGGCGGTGCTGGACAACTACCCCCGCTCGGCGACCGCGGTGGCGGACCGGCCGGTGGAACTGTTCGCTTTCAACGGCCAACGGCTGCTGGACGATTTCCCCCACCTGAGCGTCAAGCTGCTGCGCTACCTCTCCCGCGAGCTCTCCAAGCGCCTGCGGGAGGCGGACATGCTGATCGACCGCTTCTGAGCCCCCGTCTCCAGCACCCCATCCGTCCCGCCATCGCAAGCCACTTGCCCCGCCCGGAGATTTTACTACATTTCGATCAGCGCAAGCTGCCGCGACAATGGCGGGACCGCCGCGGGCCGCCACCCGCCGGCCGGCTCTTTCCCGTCCCCACTTCTGCCGTGAAAGGACCCTCCTCCATGTTCCACCGCGAAGCTCTGGAAAAGTTCCGCGGCCGGACCTCCGGCCGCCGGGCCCTGGAGTACATCTATCGCTTCTGGCCCCACGACCGGCTGTCGACCTTTCCCGGCTACCACCGCGCGGCGGTCGAAACGGCGCGGATCATGCGCGAGATCGGGCTGGAGCAGGTCGAGCTGCTCCAATATCCCACCGATGGCAAGCTGCTGTTCGCCGACTGGGAAAGCCCCCAGGGCTGGGATGCCACCTCCGGGGTGCTGGAGGTGGTGCTGCCGGAGGGCGGGCGACGGCGGATCGCCGACCGCCAGGCCGACCCCTGCCACCTGTTCCTGTGGTGCGGCAACACCCCGCCGCAAGGGGTGAAGACCACGATCGTCCGGCTGGACAGCGGCCGGCAGATCAGGGGCAAGCTGGTGTTCCACGACCGGGAGAAACTGGATGAGGCCCTGCGAGGGAGGCTGATCGCGGAAGGGGCGCTGGGGGTGGTCAGCGATGAGCTGCCCTACTGGCCCGAGGCCCGGGTGCGCGAGGAGAACCTGCACCTGGTGCGCTGGCAGAACGCTTTCCTCATCCCGGGCAACCCCGAGAACCTGCTGGGGATCCAGATCACCCCGGCCGAGGGCGACTGCTTACGCGCCGCGCTGGATCAGCAGGCCGAGGTCGAGGCGTTCGCCCGGATCGAGACCCGCCTTTACGCCGACACCCTGCCGGTGACCACCGGGGTGGTCCGCGGGAGCGATGAGCCGGAGAAAGAAATCTGGCTGATCCAGCACCTGCACGAGCCGGGGGCGCACGACAACGCCTCGGGGGTGGCCTGCGCCCTGGAGCTGGCCCGCACGATCCGCGAGCTGGCGGCTGCCGGCGAGATCGAGCCCCCGCGGCGCACGATCCGGGTGATCTGCTCCTGGGAAATCCTCGGCTTCATGGCCCACCTCACCGCCCGGCCGGAAAGCGCGAAAAATGTCATCTGCGCCCTCAACCCGGACATGATCGGCGCCGACCAGGACCGCTGCCGCAGCTGGCTGCAGATTTTCCACAACCCGGAGTGCAACCCCTCGTTCATCGATGAGCTGACCCGGGACCTGGTGCGCCAGCTCTACCGGCACTACCCCCGCTGGCACTGGGAATCCAAGCCGTTCATGATCAACGACAACTTCCTGGCCGATCCCTCGATCGGCATCCCCTGCCCCTCGCTGATCTTCCTGCGCGACCGCTACTATCACACCAGCAGCGACCGGCCGGAAAACCTGGACCCGGTGGTGATGCAGGAAATGAGCGCGTTGATGGCCGCCGCGGTCTACACCGCCGCCAATGGCGGGGCGCGCGCCGCGCTCGAGCTGGGGGCGCTGATGCTGAAAGAGGCCGCCGCCGGGCTGGCCGCCCTGGCGGTCGACCGGACCGACTCCCGCGCCTACGAGGAGCGGGCGGGCTACCTGCGGGAAGTGAACGGCCGGGCGCTGGACACCCTGGCCGGGTTGCCCGCCGATGCGGCGGGGAAACGGGAGGTCGCCGGGAAAATCGCCGGGTGGAAAGAGCGCCTGGACCGTTATGCCGCGGCCGGGAGGCCGGAAGGGGAGGGCTTTTCGCGGGCGCCGCAGAGCGAGCAGGAGCGCGAGGCCGACCGCCTGGTGCCCACGCGGCGGATGATCGGCTCGCTGTATCTGACCCGGGTGCCGCTGGAGGAAAAGCAGCGCAAGGGCCTGGCGGATTTCAGCGGCTGGTCATACGCGCAGAACGCCCCGCTCTACTGGGCCGATGGCCGCCGCAGCATCTACGAGATCCAGTGGTATGTCGGCCAGGAGCTGGGACAGACGCCGGAACTGGGCTACCTGCTGGAGCTGTTCCGCACCCTGGAGGCTTATGGCTATGTCACGCTGGGCGCCCGCTGAGGCAGTGGCGGGAAAAACCGGCGCGGTTAGCCGGAGATAACCATTATGCACCCCGTCCGCTCAAGCGGGCACAGTACAATGGATTGACACCCCCCTGGCCGCTAAAGCTGCCCTCCCCCCTCAAAGGGGGACTTGACAGCTTGCCGCTCAACCAATTGCAGCAACTCCGATAGTGAAGCGAGAAAAGTCCCCCCTGGAGGGGGGTGGTCCCGATGAAATCGGGGCCGGGGGGTGTCAATCTGAGGTGCCGTGGCGGCGCCAGCCGACAGGGAGTGTCAATCCCCGGAAGGGAGGACGAGCAAACTGCCGGATGCAGGCAGCCGGGACAGCGGGCACTACCTGCCGCTCAGGCAAAACGTTTGTTCAATCTCCGCGAGCACTCCATCCAGGTTCGATTTCACCTCCGTGTCCAGGAATCTGATCACGATCAATCCCAACGCTTCGAGCCTTGATTGCCTGCCGCAGTCTTTATCCTGCTTGAGATCGTGGCTGTTCCCATCCACCTCGATCACCAGTTGCAGTTCCGGGCAAAAGAAATCCACGATGTATTCATCGATCGGTTTCTGCCGGTGAAACTTGAGGCCATGAAACTGCCTGTTCCGGAGACGCTGCCAGAGCAGAATCTCCGAAAGCGTGCTGTTTTTCCGGAGGTCCCGCGCGAGCTGTTTCAGTACCGGATTGTAATGGATGGTCATCTCAGGAGACTTTCAAAGGCGTTCCCGGCCGGTGCTGCAGGCAAAACACATCGGATTGACACCCCCCGGCCCCGATTTCATCGGGGCCACCCCCCTCCAGGGGGGACTGCTCTTGCTCCACCCGTAGCGTTGGCGCAACCGGTTGGGCGGTGGGCTGTCAAGTCCTCCCGTTAGTGGGGATGGCGGCTTTAGCCGCCAGGGGGGGTGAGTGTCAATGCTCCATCGGCCGTGGCGGCTCACCCGTGGTAGGAGGGCCGCTCGCGGTGGCGGGCGATCACCCGTTCCAGGAACGCCGCCGAGTACTCGATCATCAGCTCGAAATAGCGGCGGCCCTTGTCGGCGGTGGCCCGGGAGGCCAGCCCCCAGGGATCGCCGCCGGTGAGCGAGGGCAGGCTGAACAGGTCCAGCTCGCGCCGCTCCGCCGCGGGGGTTCCATCCCGCAGATTTTCCACCCGCACCATCTCCGGGAACAGGTAGAGCATCACCGAAACCTCGTGCTCCCCGCAGTGCAGCTCATTGGTCCCCTCGAACACCTGCGCCATCCGCTCCGGCGGGACCATCTCCCAGGGATCGACAAAGATTGTTTTATGTCCCGGGTTGCGGTAGTTGAGCTCCCGCACCGCCGGCCGCAGCGCGAAATTGCCGCCGTGGGAGTTGACCAGCACCACCAGCTCGGTGCCCTGGAGGTAGAGGCCCTCGACAATGTCCCGCACCACCGCGGTCAGGGTGGAGGGCATCAGGGTGACAGTCCCCGGGGCCCCGGTGTTCTCCAGCGAGGTGCCGAACGGCAGCGGCGGCAGCAGGAAGCCATCGAAACGCCCGGCCAGGGCCCGGGCCAGGGCCTCGCTCTGGATGATGTCGGAATTGATCGGGAGCAGGTCGAAATGCTGCTCGCAGGCGCCCACCGGCAGGAACACCGGCCGGGGCGGCCCGGCCCCCAGTTCCGCGGAGGTGGCGGTAGTGTCGATCATCTTCGCTGTACTCCCGTCTCTGACCGGAAATGGATAAAGAGCTTGCCATGGCGAGTGCGCGGGAGGGAATATACCAGCCGCTGGCCGGGGAGGCCAGCTTTCATACCGACTTGAGGTCCGACAAAAGAGTATTGAACGATGGAAGAAGTTTTGGAAAGTGGAAAGGGGGCCCGGGGGGAGGGAGAAAAACCTTTTTCAAAAGGTTTTCTCCCTCCCCCCGGAAAAGATAGTCTTTGCCGTTAAATTGGGATCAGGGGCGATCGCCGCGCATGCGGCGGATCAGGCGGTCGTAGAGTTCCTGGAAGTTCTGGCCGGGGCCGGCGGAGGAACGCGGCAGCAGGCTCTCGATCCGGGCCACCTCCTGCGGGTCCTTGATCTCGGAGAGCAGGGTCATTCCGGCCTCGGTGATCCCCACCACGTAGATCCGGTCCAGCAGCTTGAGCACCGCCACCGAGCGCTTGGGGCCCAACTGGTACTGCTGCAGCACGCCGAAACGGCCATCCTGGCCCCCGGCGCTCCCGATCGACTGGTGGCTGAAGCGGCGCAGGAACTGCAGGAAGACAATCAGCAGGGCGAAGACAATCAGCACGGCGGCGATGTTCCAGACCCAGCGCAGGCCGCCGCCCAGCCGGTCCTTCCCCCAGGAGAGGGCCAGAGTGTCGCCGGCGGCCGGCCGGCCGAGGATGCCCGGGGCCAGGCCGCTGTCGGCGGCGGCGCTGTCCGCCGCGAGGCAAAGGGAGTCCGCGGCGGCGGGTGCGGCCGCGGGCGGCAGGCTGTCGCTCTGCGCCGCGGCGGTCAGGACCGCCGGCAGGAGCAGGAGCAGCAGGCCCAGCGGCAGCGCCAGGCGCAACCTGCTCCGGGGGACGACCTTCCGGTCGCGGCTGTCAGTTCCGATCACGATCACATTCACCCGGGGGTCGGGGTTGTCGCCAGGTGGTTCCGAAGGTGTGAGGCGCCCAGGCTCAGCCGGCCTGCAGCATCTTGATCCGCTCTTCCATGCTGATCAGGTGCGTGATCCTGATCCCGAAGTTCTCGTCCACCACCACCACCTCGCCCTCGGCCAGCTTCTTGTCGTTGACCAGCAGGTCGACCGTCTCGCCGGCCATCTTGTCCAGCTCGACCACCGCCCCGGGTCCCAGTTCCAGGATGTCGCGCACCAGCATCCGGGTGCGGCCCAGCTCGATCGAGATGTCGAGCTTGAGGTCGAGCAGCAGCTCCAGCCGCTCGCGCTCCTTGTTGTTGAACTGGCCCAGCTCGAGCATCGCCTGCCGTCCACCGCCGGACTCGCCGCCGGAGAACGCCTCGCCCAGCATGCCGAGGTCGCCCGCGCCGAGGGAGGGCTCGCTTCCCAGCGCGGCGGCGGCCATGTCGAACTCATCCTCGGCCAGGCCGCCCGGCTGGGGCCTGGCTCCGCCGCTCATCGCGCCGGCCATCGCCCGGACCAGGGCGGAAGCGGCCAGGATCTCGATCATGCCGCCGGACTGGCCCTCGATCTGCAGCTCCAGCGAAATCAGCGCCTGGTCATCCAGCGCGGCGCCGATCTCCTCCAGGGTGGTGACCCGGGCCGAGGAGGGCTGGAAGTCCACCGTCCGTCCCAGCTTGGACGAGAGGGCGGTGGCCGCGGCCCCCATCATCTGGTTCACCCCCTCCTGGATCGCATCGATGTGGTCCTCGCTGAACTCGGCGGTGCCATCGCCCATCATCATCAGGTCGCTGAGCCGGGCGACAATCTCCTTGGTGAACAGGAACAGCAGGGTCTCATCGAAGCCGGTGGCGAAGGCGCACTGGACCTGGACCAGCTCTCCCGGATAGCGGCCCTCCAGGGGGCCGCGATCGGCCTGCCCGCTGTGCTTGACCCCGATGTCGATCTTCTTGTCCAGCAGGGTGGACAGCACCACCCCGCTCTCCTCGGCCACCACCGCGGCCAGCTCCTGCAGCGCCCGGCTCTCCTCGGGCTTGAGCTCGAAATTACTCATTCTGCATCTCTCCTTCCGGAATTTCGGAGACGACCTGCACCGCCTTGTGATTGCGGTAGACCCCGGGCTTGCCCAGGAACTTGACCGTGTCGCCGATGCTCACCCGCAGCAGCTGGTCCAGCCGGTTTTCCAGGCGCACGATGTCACCCGCTTCCAGGTTGAGGATCTCGCGCAGGGAAAGCTGGGTGCGCCCCAGGTTCACCTTGACCGGGATCTCGGCCCGCCGCAGCTTGTGGCGGATCACCCCCTCATCGTGGCGGGTTTTCTTCTTCTGGCTGTGGGCGATCTGGTGCTGGGCCGACAGCTTGGGCATCACGTCTTCCAGCACGAAGTACGGGAAGCAGAGATTGAGCAGGCTGCTGAAGTCCTGGATCTTGACCTCGAAAGAGATCATGATCGCGGTCTCGCTGGGCGGGCTGATCTGGATGAGCTGGGGGTTGGTCTCGAAATCGCGCAGCTCCAGGGTCAGCGGGGTGATGTTCTGCCAGGCGCGGACCAGCTGGTCCAGGGCGTTGTCGACGATCTTCTTCATCACGTTCTGCTCGATGATCGTGATCTCGCGCGCCTCCTGGATCACCCCGCCCTCGCCGCCGAACGAGCGGTCGATGATGTAGAGCACGAGCTGGGGGCTGATCTCCAGGATCGCATCCCCCTCCAGCTCCTTGATGTTGAAGATGTAGACCGCGCTCGGGTCGGCCATCGACATGATGAACTCGGAGTAGGTCAACTGGTCGACCGAGGTCAGGTCGATGTCCACCAGGCTGCGCAGGCGGGTGGACAGGTGGGTGGCGAAGCCGCGGGCGAACGACTCGTGGATGGTCTGGAGCGTCCGGAGCTGGTCCTTCGAGACCCGGTTCGGGTGCTTGAAGTCGTACAGGCTGACCAGCTTCTCCTTATGCTCCTCCGCTCCCGCCTCGGCCACCGCGGCGGTCCCGCCGCCGCCCAGCCCCAGCCCCTCTCCGGAGAGCAGGGCATCGATCTCTTCCTGGCTCAGAATCTTGCTCATCGGCCACCACCCCGGCGGTTACTGGATCGTGTACTTGGAAAACAGGATGCGCGGTACCCGGAAATCCTGGAACGTGGTCCGGAAATACCGGCTGATCGCCTGGTTGATGTCATCGCGGACTTCCTCGCGGACAATCTGCTGGTCCTTGAAGTCGTCCAGCTCGTCCAGGCGCTTGCGGCTGATCCGCTCGATGATGATGCTGCGCACCTCGGGCTCGAGGCCCTTGAAAGGTTCCTCGAGCTCGGGCTTGATATAGATTGTCACCGAAACGCTGATGTAGCGCTGGCCCCCGGTTTCGGCCGGGTTGACGATGATGTCGGCGACCTCGTAAGTGATGTACTGGCTCAGGTCCTCGACCTGCTCCTCCTCGGCGGCCTCCTGGGCGACCGCAGCCGGGACCTCCTTGCGTTCCGGCAGCCGGGGCGCGATCATGCTGTTGACGACGAGATAGGCCAGCACGGCCTGGACCAGCACCAGCGGAACACCGATCAGGATCAGGGTCTTGAACGAGAGCTTGCTCTTGGAACCGGCCGCCGACTGCGAACCCTCCGCAGCCGTGGTTTCCTGGGCTTCATCCGCCATGGTGCGCGCTCCGCCAACGGGTGAGGTTCATACCCACGGCGCCTGGCCCGCCGGGTGCGGGCCGGGGCCGCCGGGTGCGTCATTCGAAGGGATTCTCGTTCTGCTTGGTGTACTCCATCAGAATCTCGATCCGCCGGTTGCGGGCCCGGCCCTCCTCGGTGGAGTTGTCCGCCACCGGCCGAAACTCGCCGCAGGCCACCGGGGCCAGCCGGCTGGGGTGGATCTTCGAGTATTCGCTGGCGAACCGGACCACGCTCAGGGCGCGGGCGAACGAGAGATCCCAATTGGAGTTGAATTTCCCGCCGATCACCCGGGTGCTGTCGGTGTGCCCCTCGACCCGGATCACATTGGGCCAGCCCTGGGCCATGGCAAAGACCTGCTCCAGGATGGGGAAAGCCTCGGGCTGCAAGGTCGCGCTGCCGGTGTCGAACAGCAGCGGGGCGCTGATCGACAGCGCCACTCCCTTGTCCGAGATCACGATTTTCACATCCTCGCCCAGGTTGCGCGACTGGATGAAGTCCTGCATGTTGGAGATCGAGTGGTCGACAATCGCCCGCTGGATGTTCTTGAGCGTCGGCATCGGGATATTCTCGGGATTGTTCAGGGAGGTGTTGGAGCTCATCACTCCGAACGCCCCCTGCAGCGAGCCTCGGGCCACGTAGAAATCGGCCTCCTTGACCGTGCTCATCGAGACGATCAGCACGAAGAAGCACAGCAGCAGGCTCATCAGGTCGCTGAAGGTGGTGAGCCAGGGCGGCGCCCCTTCCCCGCACTCGCACTTGTCTTTCTTGGCCATGGCGGCCCCTCGCGCGCTACACGCTTCGCAACTCGCTTCGCTACTTCTCGACGATCGCCCGGCGCATCTTGGGCGAGATGAACGAGGTCAGCTTCTGCTCGACAATGCGCGGGTTGTCGCCGGACTGGATCGAGAGGATGCCCTCGATCATCATCTCCTTGATCAGCACTTCCTCCTCGGAGCGGCGCTTGAGCTTGCCCACCAGCGGGATGCAGAACAAGTTGGCGATGACCGCGCCGTAGAAGGTGGTAATCAGGGCCACCGCCATCTGAGGGCCGATGCTGGAGGGGTCCGACATCGTCGCCAGCATCAGCACCAGCCCGATCAGGGTCCCGATCATCCCGAACGCGGGGGCCATCGCCCCGGCCTGGTTCAGGATCGCCTGGCCGGTGGCATGCCGCTTCTCCAGGTAGTCGAGCTCGGTGGTCAGGATGTTGCGCATCAGCTCCGGCTCGGTGCCATCCACCGCCAGCTGGATCCCCTTGGCCAGGAACTCGTCCTCGATCTCCTCCATGTGCCGCTCCAGGGCCAGGATGCCCTCGCGCCGGGCGCGCTCGGCGAACGAGACCAGGGTGGCGATGGTCTCGGTCACCGGCGGGGTCTTGACGAACATGGTCTTGCGGACCACCGCGACCACTCCCACCAGATCACTGAGCGGGAAGGTGATCACCACCGCGGCAAGCGTGCCTCCGCCGGTGATCAGCACCGAGGGGATGTCGATGAACTGGGTGAGCGAGCCCGAGGTCATGATCCCCAGGACGATGATGGTCGAGCCGAAGATCACGCCGACGATGGTGGTCAGATCCATTGCCTGTCCCTCTTGGTGTGACGAGATGTTCGCAATCCCGGCCCGTGGAGGGCTCCCCGGCGGCGCTTGCTCAGCGCGCTCCGCCGCGGAGGCGCTCCTCGATGGCCTGGGGGTCGAACCGCATGATGCTGCGCTTGTACTCGATCACCCGCTTCACCACCTGCTCGACCGTGTCCCGGACCATGTACTTGTGTCCGGTGGTCAGGGAGATGATGGTGTCGGGAGTCTTCTCGACGAGCTCGATCATTTCCGCGTTGATGATGATTTCCTCCCCATTGAGCTTGGTAACCGCGATCATGGCTGCACCCCCCCGCTTAAGGAAAAATCTGCCGCACCCCACTCCCAATTCAGCCGGAAAAAGCCGCCGGATCACCCGCCGGCCCCGGTCCGCCACCGCTCCCGGGCCTGAAAGTGCAAGAAGCATACCATCGGCCGGGGGCCGGTCGGTCGCCGACAGCCGTCTCCGGCCACCGGACAGGAGCGGCTCTCGGCCAGAGAATTGCAAATCATGCACTTACTTCATTAGTAATTTATTCAATTCCCAGGCCGGGCGCAAGTGAGAGCGCAAAGCGCAACGGTTTTCCCACCGGCAGGAGCGCCGGCAAAAAAATAAGGGGGCCCGCTTGCCGCCGCCCCCTTATCCCTGCCGCTCATGCTGCGCCTTCAGACTTAGCGGGCCAGGTTCACCACCTCGCCGAGCATGGTATCGGTGCTGGTGATGATCCGGGCGTTGGCCTGGAAGCCGCGCTGGGTGGTGATGATGTTGGCGAACTCCGCGGCCAGGTCGACATTGGAGCTTTCCAGGTAGCCGCTGGAGATCTTGCCCTGGATGTTGGTGCCGGCCTCGCCGATCACCGCCACCCCGGAGTTGGCCGATTCGAGGAAGGTGTTGCTGCTGCCCTTGATCAGCCCGCCGGGATTGTTGAAGCTGGCCAGGACGATCTTGCCCAGGTCCTTGGTCACGCCGTTGGAGAACACCCCGGTGATCACCCCGGTCTCGTCGATCTCCATCGAGCTGAGCTTGCCGGCGGCGAACCCATCCTGGTTGGAGATGATCGCGGTCGAGGGTCCGCGGAACTGGGTCATCCCATCGAACCCGCCGATCGTGCCCATGTCGAGGATCACTTCCATCCGGTCGGCGCCGTTGTTGGGATCGAAGCCGAAGGTGGAGCTGCGGTCGCGGACGTTGAAGCCCTGCAGGCTGCCGTCCGGGTTGAAGATGACCGAGCCGCTGTTGCCGGTGAACGCGGTCTCGTTGCCGGTGAGCCGGATTTCCCAGTCCCACTGGCCGGGCACATCGGTGGTGATCTCGTTGCTGCCTTCCTGCAGCACGCGGAAGTCCTCGGCCAGCTTGACCGGGAAGTTCGGCAGCGGATCACGCGGGTTGTCGGGGTTGTTGACGAACTGGACGTTGATCGTGGCCAGGGAGTTGCCGGGACCATCATCGCTCAGGACGAGCTGGCCGTTGGCGTTGACCGTGGCGGTCGAGCCGCTGCCATCCCCGCCCGACAGGCGCGAGTTATAGAGCAGGTTGACCTCGTCCAGCAGGTCCTGGACCGAGGTGGCCTCGGTCCCGCCCTCGATCGACACCGTGCGGGAGACCGTCAGGCCCTTGGAGTTGGTGCCGGAGATCACCAGCATGTCACCGACCCGCGGCTGGGCATCTCCCTGCCGGGGATTCTCGGGATTGGTGTTGTCGATGCTCCACAGATCGGTCAGGTTGGTCTGGACCAGGGAGGGGTCCACCGGCTGGAGGGTTCCCGGCGGGGCGGTCGGGTCCTGGCTGAGGACCATCAGCGGGTAGGCGGTGGAAATCAGTTTCTGCTCGACCGCGGGCAGCTCCTGGGTGGACTTGGTGAAATTCATCACCATGTTGTGGGTCTCACCGAAGGAATCGTAAACCGTGATCGAGGCGATGTGGCTGGCGGCGTCGCGGCCGGTCTGGGTCTGCTCGAAAGCGGCCAGGGCGATCGAGCTGGTGGCGTTGCCGTCCACGCTGATGTTGTTGGAGTCGTTCTCGTTGCCGGGCACGCCATCCAGGGCCAGCTCGTTGGCGTCATCGAACCCGATCGCGTCGAAAATGTCCAAGCCGCCGATCGGCACCGGCTGGGTCCCGCGCTGGATGGTCAGCTTGGCCTCGGGAGTGTTGGTCCGGAACGAGACCCCGGCCGCGCCCTGGCTGTAGTCGACAAAGGCGGTGACCTCACCGCTCAGGTTGGGATTGGAGTTGATCGCGGCATTGAGCCCGGCCACCAGGTTCTCGACATCGGAGTAGACCTTGGGGGTGACACTGACCGTCTGCGAGGGCTCGTCGTTGATCTTCAGCCGGAACTGGGTCGAGGCGCGCAGCGCGGTGAGGTTGAGGCCGCCCTCGCCCACTCCGATTCCCTGCTGCTCGGGGACCAGCCCCAGGTCGCCGACCGTGGTCTGATCGCCGTTGGGCACGGTGTCGATCCGCACGAAGTCGCTCGGGTTGGTGGTGACGAACTTGATCTGGTTGCCACCGCTGACCACGGCCTGGACCGAGCCGGCCAGCTCGGCATCGTTGTTGATCCCGAGGTTGATCGCATCCACCACCTCGGAGAGGTCCTCGTAGACCCCATCCCCGTTGGCGTCCTCGGCGATGCTGATGATGTTGTCACGGCCGCTGTCGATCCCGCCGACCGCCAGCACCATCTGGCGGGAGAACTGCAGGCCCTGGATGTCGGAGGTGAAGCGGAAGCCGCCGGTGCCGGCGTCGGGGTCGTAGGCGGGCACGTTGAGCGCCGTGCCGATGATATGGGCCGCCTGCTCGGGCAGGAAGTTTTCCTGGATGATGTTGCCCAGCACCGAGGCTTCGTTGGCGTCCTCCTCGAAGGCCAGGGAGATCGAGGTCTGGCTGGCCCCGGCGGACTCATCGGTCAGGTGGATCTGACCGGAAGGATCGATCGAGGCCGTGACCCCGGAGAACGCGTTGTTGACCACGTTGACCAGGCTGGCCAGCGAGGTGCCGTCTCGGGCGACAGTCGTCCCGTCCGGCAGCAGCTCGGTGCCGTTGCCGTAGCGGAAGATCGCACTGACCACCGTGCCGTCCGGGTTGGTGCCGCTGATCTTGACCCGGTCGCCCTCGTCCAGCCGGTTGATGGTCTGGGAGAGGTCGTTCAGGTCGGTGACGCCGGTGGCGGGCTGGCCGGTGGCGCGGATGGTGAAGGGCTGGCCGGAGGTGAGGATGTTGGCCCGCACCCCGGAGTCGGCATCGAGGTTATCCTTGAATCCCACGCGCTCGGTGAACTTGGCCGGAGTGGTCAGGCCCAGCGGGACGACGATGTCCTTGATCGGCGAGCCGGAGGGGATGATCCCCTGGGTGTTGGCCAGCCGGCCCTGGACGATGTAGCCGGTGCCGTTCTGCACCAGCCGCCCCTCGCCATCGAACTGGAAGGCCCCGGCGCGGGTGTAGAGCTTGCGCTGGCCCTCGCGCAGGACAAAGAAGCCCTCGCCCTGGATCGCCACGTCGGTGGTGACCCCGGTGGCCTCGGGATTGCCCTGGGTGAAGATGTTGTCGATGCTGGCCACCCCCACCCCGAGCCCGTAGGCGATCGGGTTGATCCCGCCGGTGGCGCCCTCGCGCGGGCGGCGGGCATCGGCGATGGTCTGGACCAGGTTCTCGCTGAAGCTCACGCGGCCGGCCTTGAAGCCGACGGTGTTGACGTTGGCGATGTTGTTGCCGATCACGTTGAGCCGGACGCTGTTGGCCTGCAGGCCGGAAACACCGGTGTACAGACTACTCTGTAATCCCATGGTGCGACCTCCTTGTCCTTCCCTGACGCCGCCGCTTCGTGCCGCGGCCGTTGATATAATGAAGTGCTTCTCTTTACTTGCGGGCTATCGCCTCCGGCCGCCTCAGGCGCCGGGCTCGATCACGTCCAGGACATTCTCCAGGGGCACCTCGCGCTCACCCATCAACAGGCGCGCCGTGCCGTCCAGGTAGCGGATTCCGGTGATCCGACCGGCCATGAAGCCGACCGTGTCCACCGCCTCGCCCTCGTAGTCCAGCGCCTCCACCTGGTAGCGGTACTGGCCGGCGGGCAACCGCTCGCCCTGGCTGTCCGTGCCATCCCAGACCAGGTCCACTCCGCCCATCGGACGGCCGCCCAGTTCCAGGGTGCGCACCAGGGAGCCGGCCTCGTTGAAGATCCCCACGCTGGTGTCGACCGAGTTGGCATCGATGTGGAAGCGGATCATCGCCCCATCCTCCTGGCCAAGTTCGAGCCGATCGCCGATCGCGTAGACATCCTTGCCCAGGTAGGAGGTGGCCAGGCTGTTGGCGATGTTGTCGGCCAACTGGGTGTTGGCGTCCAGGCTCTCCTCCAGCGTGCTGTTCATCTCGGTGAGCTGCTCGAGCTGGGAGAACTGGGCGAGCTGGGCGGCGAATTCCTGATTGGTGGCCGGGTTCATCGGGTCCTGGTTCTGGAGCTGGGTCACCAGCAGCTTGAGGAAGTCATCCTTGGCCATCGAGTTGCGGTCCTGGATCGTGCCGACTCCGGAGCTCTGGGAGGTCCAGGCGGGAGAGGTATTGGAGTTGTCGACTTGCATGATCGGTTGCTCCTGGGAAAGTTTTCAGGCCACCCATTCCAAGCTGCTGTAACCGTGGAGAGGGTTCCGGGACCGTTCGGCCGCGGGGGAATCTTCCGTGGAGGCGGAACCGGCCGCCCCCTCCTGGCCGCCATCCGGCGCACCGCCCGGCTCGCGGTCGCGGGAGCGGTAGCCCCCGTCCCGGCCGCCGGGCTGCGCCTGCTGCTGCCCGTGCTGGTCGCCATGCTGGTCCTGGCGGACATCCACGCTGAACTTCTCCACCCGCAGCCCCTGTTCGGCCAGGGATTCGCGCAGGCGGTGCAGGCTGTTCTCGATCAAAGTCCGGGCTTCCTGGGTCTCGACCTGGATCCGGGCCGACAGGCCCTGATGGTCATCGACCGTCAGGCGCACGCGCATCAGGCCGAGGTGGTCGGGTTCGAGCCTGAGGCTGATCTCGCTGGTGCCGCCCTGCTGGGTGAGCCGCGCCGCCGAGCCGAGCTTCTGCAACACCTCGGCCTCGTTGGCGAGCCAGGGTCCGCGCGGAAGAAGGTTCGGCTGGGCCGGGATCGACCGGGCCGGGCTCTCCGCCCGGGTTCCGGCGGTGATCCCTTCCGCCCGGCGCGCCGTGTTGTCGGCGCCGCGTCCGGGTTCGCTGTCCTGGGCTTCCAGCCCGGCCGCCGCAACCAGACGGGCCAGCTCCTCGGCCGGTCCGCCGGAAGAGGAAACCGGGGCTTCCTGGTTCCGGAAGAGCTGGGCCGGACGGGAGGCATTCTCCCGCGCCGGGGCCTCCCGTTCCGACTGCCGCACATACTCCACCGCGGCCCGTTGCTGGCGGGAGAGCAGCTCGCCCGGGCGGCGTCCGCCCGCGGCGACCGGCCCCAGTTGCACGGGCAGGGTGATTTTCCTGGTCTCACCGCCCTCGCGCGCGGCGGTCTCCCGCTCGCGGGCATCCTGGCGGCGCAGAACCTCGCTCACCGGCTCATCGGCCGTCTCGGCCCCATCGAGGACCGCGGCCCGGGATTCGCTCCGGTCATGGTTCGCGGCTCCAGCCTGGGAAGTCTCTTCCGCGGCGGGAGCGGCCGGAACGACAGCGACCGCGGGTTGGGACTGAGCCGAACCCAACGGGACGGGCGTTTCGGGCTGGCCGGAAGCGGCGGCCGGGATGGTGGCGGAAGGAATCGTGCCGGCCACGGGCATGGTCCGCTCCGGGACGGGCGCGGCCATCGCAGGCGCGCCGCTGTCCGGAGCCGCGAGGACCGCGGCCAGCCGCTCCAGCGCGGGCAGGCGCTGCGCCTGATCCCCGGCAGGAGACGGCGCGGAGTCCATCGCGACCGCGTGATCCTGATCGTTACTCACCGGGGCGACCGCGGCTTCCAGCAGCCCCCGCACCGCGCGCGCGGCCTGCGCCAGCCCGGAGGCCAGGGCGACCGGCTGTTCCTGCGCCGGGATGCCGTCCGCTGCCGCCGGCTCGACCATCGAGGCGGGCGAACCCTGCTCATGCGCTCCCGCCAGTTGGCGGAGCAGCAGGGCCAACCGCGCCAGCGGGTCAGGCGTGGCGGAGGCTTCGGGAGAAAGAGTCGGCGCCTGGGCGGTCCCGGCGGTCCGGGACTGGGCCGTGGCCGAGAGCGGATCGAGGGTCGGGGCAGCATGATTTTCGACAGTGGGGAGGATCGCCTCCGGCGCGGTGGCCGGGGCCGGGACAGAAGCCTCGGCGGCGGCGGGGGCCGACAGCAGGGCTTCCAGCTCCCCGGCGAGCGGTCCCGCCTGGGAAGCCCCGGCGGGGGAATCCAGCCGGGAGAGCCGCTCCAGCAGGCCTATCAGGTGGCCGGCCTGGACCGGGTCCAGCTCGGTGGCGGCCTGCTCCAGCCGGGGAGCGAAAGCCTGGGTCAGCAGGGACAGCAGCGCGACAGCGGCATCTTCCGGAAGGGATTCGGCCGGCGGGTCGACCGCGGCCGGGGCCTCGGACTGTCCGGACTGAACAGCGGATGGCTCGGTCCCGCCATTGATTGGTTGGCCGGAGTCATCCGGGAGCTCTATCGGCCCATTCAGTTCCGCCAAATTTGCCCAGATCGTGCAGCGCCGCCAGCAGGCGCGCCGCCCTTTGCAGCGACTCCCAGGCCGGGGGCTCGGCGGGCTGCGCGGCTTCCGGCGCGGACACCGCCGTCGGCAGCTCCAGGGTCAGCAGCAGCTCCGCCCCCTCGGCGGAGGACCGGCCCTGGCTGGAACCCGTATCCGTGGGCTCCGCCGGCAGGCTCAGCATCGCCCGCTGCAAGGAAAAACCCCGCGCATGGTCGCCCAGCAGGGCGAACACGGGCAGGGTCGAGTTTCCATCACTGTCGCCGCCGGCCTGGCCGGAACCGAGCAGCGCCGCGAGCTGCTGGCGGTCGACCAGCAGCACCAATTGCCCGAGCCCGGCCGGCAGCTCCGCGGCCGCCTCCCCATTTTCCGGGGTCGTGGCGGCGGCGGACAGCTCCACGCTGAGGGGAACCAGCTCCCGCCCGGTCAGGGCCGAGAGCAGCCCGGCCAGCGCCGAGATCAGGTTGTCCGGCAGCTCGGCCTGGCCCGATGATGCCGCGGCTCCGGCCAGGGGCGCCGCCTGGAGCATCAGGCCGGAAAGGCTGGTAGCCTGGAAGGGCGCGCCCGCGCCGGAAGCCTGGCCATCGCCGGGGGAAAGAAAATCTCCCAGCAGGCGGCTGAAATCCCCGGCGGATGGAGCGGACCCGGCCAGCCCGGCGGTCGGCCCGAGGCCGGGCGCAGCCGGGAGATTGAGCTGGAACAGCGGCAGGCTGTCGATCATTGGGCTTTCTTCCATGAAAGGTTCCACATCCGTGTAGAAGATTCCACGCCTCGCAGTGGGCAAACCACGTGCCAGCTTCCCGGGCCTCGCCTCCCCCAGCGCCGGGGATGCAATCAAACTCCTGACTGGTAACGCCTTGACCGAAACATCCGACTTTCCGCCGGTGGAACTTTTTACGCGGTGCGCTTTATCAATCAAAGCGGCGAGATGCGACAATCTTGCCGACAAGAGAGTATTTTTTTCCAGACGCGGCCGCTCAAGCCCCATTTCCGGCCGGCGGATCGAGCTGTCCCGCCATGGCTTCCTTGACGGTTATTCTTTGGCCGAGTTAGATTTGTCTGGCAGCCCGGGAATCTGACAGATCTGATGCAAACTTGCGGCGTAGCCCGCCGGGACTGGAACCGCCGGACCCCATGAAACCGAATCCTCTGGAACGCCTGCTCCCGGCCGGGGTCGTGCCGCCCCCACCCGCTCCGCCACCCGTTGCGCGCCATGATGTGCGACTCGCCGCGCGACTCGCTACGCAACTCGCTACGCTCCTGCTGGCGCTGTGCTGGCTGGCCACCCCCGCCCTGGGACAGTGGCAAGTCGACCGGATCGAGATCGAGGGCAACGCGAGCCTCGAAGACCGGGAAATCCTCTCCCGGATCACCCTGCAGAAAGGCAAGCCATACGCCGAGTGGGCGCTGGAGGAGGACCAGGCGATCATCCTGACGCTCTACCAGCGGCTCGGCTTCCTGGAGGCGCAGGTCGAGGACTTCCGGAAGGCGATCGACCTCCAGCGCCAGGTGGTGGAGATCACGATCCGGGTGAACGAGGGGCCGCGCACCACCCTCAAGAGCCTGACCATCACCGGCAACACCGTCTTCGCCACCGATCACCTGCTGGACACGGAGCGGATCCTGCTGCGGCCGGGCGAGCCGCTCAACGGGACCGCGCTGGCGGCGCTCCGGCGAAGAATCCTGGGGATGTACAACCGCAGCGGCTACCTCTACGCCCGGGTGCGGGACCGCCACTACTTCCCCAACGGGGACCACGCGGCCGAGGTCTACCTCGACATCGAGGAGGGCCGCCAGGCGCGGGTGGGCCGCATCGAGATCAAGGGCAACGAGCACATCCAGAGCTACGTGATCCGTCGCGCGCTGGAGCTCCGGAGCGGCGAGGTCTACACCGATGAGAAGATGCGCCGCAGCCGGAGCAACCTCTTCCGGCTGGGGATCATCCGCAATGTCAACCACGAGCTGCGCGGGCTGGAAGAGCAGCGGGACACGATCGATGTCACCATCGAGATCGCCGAGAACGATTTCCGCTCCACCGGCCTGGGCGGCGGCCTGGGCGATGTGGATGGCCTGCGGGGCTACTTCGAGTGGGGACACTACAATCTGTTCGAACGGGCGCTGAACCTGACCCAGCTCACCCAGGCCACCCTCCAGCCGTTCGAGAAGAACCCGGCCTACGAGTACTCGTTCTCCAGCTCGCTGACCCTGCGCCAGCACTACTTCATGGACACCCGGCTGGAGGCCAGCACCACCGCGCTGTTCGGCCGGATCTCCTACGCCCACCACCAGGAGGACAAGCTCGGGATCAACGTCCTGGTGCGGAACATGATCACCGAGCGCCGCGAGCTGAGCCTGCTGCTGGAGCTCAACACCTGGAACATTTTCGATGTCGACACCGCCGAGGCCGACCAGAGCGTGCTCGACAACACCGGCCGCAACCTGACCAACCTGGTCAACCCGACCATCATGATCGACCGGCGGGACGACCGCTTCAATCCCGAGGGCGGCTACCTGTACCTGGTGCGGGGCTCGCTGGCCGGCGGACCATTGCTGGGCTCGATCAACTTCTATCGTTTCAGCGTGGAGAGCAGCTATCTCCAGCCGCTGTGGCGGCGGCGCGACCGGCAGCCCCTGCTGCTGGCCGGCCGGGTCAAGCTCGGGGTGGTCCGGGAGTTCGGCGGGACACTGTCGGTGCCGCCGGCCGAGGCTTTCAACCTGGGCGGGGCCCGAAGCCTGCGGGGCTACAGCGAGCTGTCCCTCGGGCCGATCAACGACCGCGACATGCCGGGCAACGTGATGGTGCTGGGCAACCTCGAGCTGCGCTACCCGATCTGGAACAGCCTGGGAGGCGTGCTGTTCCTCGATGCCGGCAACCTGTTCGAGGAGCTGCATCTCGATCAGCGCTTTCGCCTGCTGACCACCGGCGGAGCGGGCCTGCGCTACCGCACCCCGGTCGGCCCGATCCGCTTCGATGTCGCCTTCCAGCTCAATGAGCTGGCGCCCCGGCTGCTGGAAGCGGGCGGGGACAACCTGCGGGCGGAACGCAACAGCTGGGGCGGGATCCATTTCGGCATCGGCCAGGTGTTCTAAGCCGGATTATTCGTAGCAGCAGCAGCTGGATGGGCGCACCTGCGGGCGCCAAGTGGGGCCGCGCTCCTGCAATGCCGCTGATTTCGGCAGGGGAGGGTTTGAAACCATCTGTTGCGACAAAATCAGCCGGGAGCGGTGTACCGGTACGAGGGTTTTCTTAAGTCGTAGGGGCCGGCCCCCGTGCCGGCCCGGAAAAACACAACCCCCTGTTTCCCCCTTTGTTAAGCAGGGGGATCAACAGCCTGCCGCCCAAAGCGGTTGCGCCCTGGCCGGGGCGAAGCGGGAACAGTCCCCCCTCGAGGGGGGTGGCCCCGCGGTCAGCGGGGCCGGGGGGTGTGATGCCGAGAACCCTCTTCAGGCGGATCATGAAGTAAGATCTGCTTGACATAACAATAGCAAGGAAAGGGCATTCCGTGGAAGAGCGGCAGGACAGCGACCGGGAAACCGGGCAGCTTCCGACAGCGGAACCCCCGCGGCCGGAACGACCGGGAAGGCTGGCCGTTTTCGCGCGGCGGTGGCGCTGCCACCCGGCGCTGGCGGCCCTGCGCCTGCTCGCTCTGCTGCTGGTCCTGCTGGCGGTGGTGGGCGCGGCGGCCCTGTTCCTGGCCTTCCAGCGCTATCGCCCCGAGCTGGAGAGCTGGCTCGGCCGGGTGGTCGATGACCAGAGCCGCCGCCTGTTCGCGGTCGAGGCCACTTTCTCCCGGATGGAAATCTCCGCCCTGGGCAACTTCACGTTCCACGATTTCCGCCTCGCCGACCCCCACGACTCCACCGGCTGGTTCCTGACCAGCGACCGGATCGAGGTCCGCTTCGACCCGCTCTACCTGCTCTGGCGCGGGATCACCCTCACCGAGCTGGAAATTTACGGCGGAGACATCTACATCCACCGCGACCGGCTGGCCCACAGCACCAACATCAACCGCCTGTTCCGGTCCCGCCGGGGGGGCGGAGGCGGCGGCGGGATGGGCTCGCGGGTGCGCCTGCGCAAGTTCGTGCTCGATGACTGCCGGGTGCGGCTGGTGAACATCGATGACCAGGAGATCGACAACCGGGTCCATCGCCTGGAGGGCTCGTTCACCCGCATCGCCGGTGAGCTGGCGATCGAGGTCGGCGAGTCCTCGGTCAATACCAATTATTGGAAGCTCGGCGAGGTGGCGGTCTCCGGGATTTTCGTGATCCGCAGGGACTGGCTGGGCTTCCGCGGCACCCGGGCGGTCAAGGGCGCCACCGACCTGACCGGCAATGGCTTTGTCGACTTCGACAAGGAAAGCTACGAGTATGCCCTGAAGCCCGGCACTGTCGACCTGGAGCACCTGCCGGAGTCGATCCGTTTCGACAACAGCCTGCACGGGGTGGCGCGAGTCTCCGGCAGCTTCGGCGGCAGCTTCGACTCCTCCCGGGTGGACCTGGCGCTGGCGGCGCCCCAGGGAGAGTTCTTCGGCTACCCGGTCCGGGACTTTTCCAGCCGGCTGGTCTACGATTCCGGCCGCCTGGCGTTCGAGGGCATGGACCTCGGAATCCTGGATGGGCGGGCCCGGGCCGAGCTGGAGTTCCGTTTCGGCCGGGCCGGCGCGGGCTACACGGTCCGGCTCGAGGCCGACCGGGTCCGTCCCGGGCAATTGCAGTTTCCTCGCCTGCGGGGGATCGAGGGCGTGCTGAGCGGCAGCTTGCAACTGGAGGGCTCCGGCTATGATGCCGCCGGGCTGACCCTCTCCGGCCGCGCCCGCGGCTTGCGGGGACAGTTGTTCGGAGTGCCGATCGACTCGGCCGGGGCCGCGTTCTCCTACCGCCGCTCCCAGGTGACAATCGACGATCTGGCGGTTTACTCCCGCGGGGCGCTGGCCACCGCCCTCGGGGATGTGCGCCGCGGCGAGCTGTTCCTGTTCGTGCTGGTCGAGGACCTGCCGCTCTCCCGGGTCCGCCGCTTCCTGCCCGCGGAGACCGCCGGGTTGAATGCCCGGGCGGAGTTCTCCGGCAGCCTGACCGGCAGCCTGGAAGACCCGGCTGTCAAAGGGACTTTCGGCCTGGATTCCCTCTCCTGGCGGGAGTTCCGCGCCGCCCGCGCGGTCGGCGATGCCGATCTGGAGCACCTGTTTACGGGCGCCCCGCGCGGCCAGGTGGAGCTGTCGCTGGAGAGGGTGGGCTACCGGGAGCTGGCGCTGGAATCGGTCCAGGCCCAGGCCGAGGTGCTGGAGGATGGGCGGATCAGCTTCCATCCGCTGGTGGCGGTGCTGGACTCGGCCAGCCGGCTGCAGGCGGAGGGAATCCTCAGCCTGGGGCCCGGCTCCGGGAAGGCCCGGGTGTTGCTGGATTCCCTGCAGGCCAGCTACCGCGGGGTGGAATTCCGTTCCGGCGGGAGCACGCTGGTGGAGATCACCCCGGACTCGGTGCGCGTGCCCTCGCTGCGGGCCTCGGCCCTGGAGGGTGAGCTGCAGGGCACGCTGGGGTTTTACGGCGAGGGGGGGCTGCATGCCGACCTGAGCTTCGATGAAATCAACCTGTCGCACCTGGCGCGGCTGGCCGGCACCCCGGCCCGGATCGAGGGGATGCTGGGCGGCCACCTGCGGGCCGGGGGCACCCGCGCCGCCCCGCGGGTGGAGCTCGAGATCGGGGTGCGCGATCCTTTCCTGGCCGTGCTCTCCGGCCGACGCCTGGAGGCGGAGGCGGTGCTGGCCGACAATGAGCTGCGCATCTCGCGCCTGGAGCTTTCCGACTCGACCGCCGCGCTGACCGCCTCGGGAGTGATCCCGGTCGACTTCCCGGCCGGAGAGGCCGGCGTTTTCCCGCTGGAGGAGAAGCGGCAGATTTCGCTCACCGCCCGCCTGCAGGATTATCCGATCTCCCGGGTGGTGACCGAGACCCTCCCCCTGTCGGCGGGAGTACTGGCCGGCGATCTGAGGATCGGCGGCACCCTGGCCGACCCGGACCTCGAGGGCGAGCTGACCCTGCGCGAGGGCCGCGGGCTGATCGCCCCGATCAACATGCGCCTGGACCGGATGAACGGCCGGATCGTCTTCGAGCCCGATGCGATCCGCATCGAGGAGTTCAGCTCCTCCAGCCCGGAAGGCCGGCTGATGATCTCCGGCCGGATTCCGCTCAAGGGGCTGCGCCCGGACAGCCTGGACCTGAAAGTTTTCGGCCGGGAGATGGTCTTCCAGCAGTTCCGCTATGTCACCACCCTGCGGATGAACGCCGACCTGACCGCCACCGGCCCGATCGGCGACCCCTTGCTGGCGGGCCAGGTCCAGGTGATCGGCGGCGAGGTCAACCCGCTGATCGGCCAGGGGATGCAGATGAGCGAGGAGCAGCGCGCGGAGCTGGCCCGCGAGGCCGAGCCGATCCGCCTGCCGGCCAGCCCGATCGACTATGACCTGCAGATCAGGGCCACGGATGATTTCTGGCTGCGCAACCGCAATGCCAACATCAAGCTCGAGGCCGACATCCACGCGGTCCAGCGCGACAGCCTGCCGGTGATCAACGGCGAGATCAGGACTGTCGCCGGCTTCTATAACCTCTATGGCCGTCGCTTCCGCATCCGTCAGGGCTACATCCGCTTCCGCGGCCAGGCGGACATCAACCCGCTGCTTTACATCAATGCCGAGCGCTCGGTTCGCGGCAAGGTCCTGCGCAGCGATTTCTTCGGCTCCTCGGCCGGCTACCGCAGCATCCTCGGGACCACGATCCCCGGCGAGCAGTACGAGATCGACCTCAACACCTTCGAGCTGCGGATCGCCGGGACCCTCAGTTCCCCGCAGTTCGAGATCGCGGTGCTGGACCGGGACAACCGGGCGATCGAGTTGCCGATCACCCAGGAAACCGCCCGGATGCTGGTGATCTTCGACCAGACCTTCCAGGAGTTCCAGCAGCAGGCCGGGCTCTCCCAGAGCAAGCTGCTGGACCAGGCGGCCAACCTGGCGCTCAACCAGGCCAACCCCTACCTGCAGGAGTTCACCGGGCTGGACGAGCTGAGCTTCGAAAGCCAGCTCTTCGACCAGGCCCTCGGCTCGCAGGACCCGCAGGACCGGGCCAGCGCCAAGATCATCCTCGGCGAGTTCCTCTCCGAGTCGATCTTCTTCAGCTTCTCCCAGGACCTGATCGATCCCGCGGCGCGCAGCGCCCAGATCGAGTACATCCTGGGCCGCACCAGCTCGCTGGTCACCCAGACCGATTCGCGGGGGCATTTCAGCCTGGACTACCGTTTCCGGCTCAGGTACTGAACCAAAAAGCGGTGCAGGGGTAAAATGGCTACCCAAATCGTTGACAGATTGTCGACCGGACTATATTATTTCCGAATCGGCAGATCCGCCGGTCGGGAAACTGCAACTCAAGGCATTGCACATCAAGAGCTTGGGGCAGACTTGATCCGGTGGTGAATAACCCCGCCCGGGGCGCCGTCCAAACTGTCGGATCTGAACGGATTTCACATCAGAATCAACTGAAACCGAAGCCTCAAGCTTCTGGAGAACCAAGCGATGAGCGGAAAGATGGCCAAACTGACCCTGCTGGCGGGAGCGTTCAGCTTGCTTGTGGCCCAGGCCATGATGACCGGGGCGTTCGCCCAGGGTTCCGGCCGGCCGACAGTGCTGGTGCTGCCGCCGCAGTCGGAACTGGACCGCAAAGTGGTCACCAGCTTCCAGTGGGACCTGGCCAAGACCCTGGACAAGTCCGGCAGCTTCGATATCGTCAAGCAGAGCGATTTCGAGAAATTCCTGAAGGAAAACAAGCTCGAGAGCGAGCGGAATTTCTCCGACTCGGCCGTGGTCAACCGGATGATGGAGAGCCTGGGCGCCAACATCTACACCGTCGGCTCGCTCAAGCAGGCCGGCGGCCCGGGCACCCAGTTCTCGGCCGATGTGGACTTTCTGTTCGCCGGCCAGGAGTTCCGGATCGATGGCCAGGAAGTGGCGGTCGGCAACGAAAAGCAGACCGAGGACCTGGCCAAGCAGGTGGCCGAGCCGCTGCTCAAAGCCTCGGAACTGATCAGCCGCCAGTCGATCGCCCGCTCCTACTTCAACAGCGCGATCTACGACAAGGCGATCGAGAACTACAAGAAGGTGCTGGAACTCAAGCCCGGCGATGTGGAGGTCTTCTACATGATCGCCACCAGCCACCTCAAGATGAACGAAACCGAAGTCGCGCTCCAGGAGTACGAGCAGATCCTGGCCCAGCAAGATCCGAAGCATGAGGCGACCCGCCGGATCCTGGCCCAGACCTATTTCTCCCAGGAGAAGTTCGACCAGGCCCTGACCCACTACCAGACCCTGGCCGAGCAGCACCCCGATGACTACGGCTACACCCAGTACTGGGCCTACACCCTGGTCAAGCTCAACCGCAACGAGGAGGCCCTGGAGGTCTTCCGCAAGCTGACCGGGATCAAGGACGAGGACCCCGGCATCCGGATGCAGATGGGCTACATGCAGTACACGATGATGGACGCCAAGGACAAGGCCGGCGAGGCCGAAGCCGCCAAGCCGCTCTCCGCCGCGGCGGTGGCGGACTTCCAGCGGGCGTCCGAGCTGTTCCAGCAGCAGGAAACTCCCTCGCCCGAGGATCAGAAGCGGCATCTCGACTGCATGAACCTCAAGGCCCTCTGCCTGAACAAGGCCGGCCAGAAGCAGGCGGCGCTGCAGGCCTACCAGGCCATTGTCGAGAAACAGCCCGACTACCCGAATGTCTACTACTTCATGGGCCAGCTCTCCAGCGACCTGGGCCGCGACCTCGAGGCCGCCAAGTACTACAAGGAAGCGGTCAAGACCATGCCCGAGAGCTCCCAGTGGGGCATCTACCACAACATCGGCTCGATCTACCGCAAGGCCAATGACCTCGGCCAGGCGATCGAATTCTTCGGCAAGGCCCTGCCGATCGCTCCCGCCGACCGCAAGGAGACAGTCTACCTGATGCGCGGCCTGAGCTACTACGATCGCGGCAACGAGCTGGACTATGCCACGCAGGAGGATGCCGACCTGGACGCCCTGATCGAGGGCGGGCAGATGACCAAGGCCAAGGCCGACCAGGCCCTCCAGATGTACGCCAGCGCCGAGCAGGACCTGACGAGGGTCAACGGCAAGTACGCCAAGACCGCCCAGCAGCACATCCAGAACATCGTGATCCTGCGGGAACGGCTGGACAAGATCAAGAAGCAGATCGACTACTACGAGAAGACCAAGTAAGCCACTCGGGGCAGTCGCTGCACAAGCTCAAGGGGGCCGCCTCCGGTGACAGGAGCGGCCCCTTTTGCTCAAGCGAGCGGGAGGTTCCACCGATGCCGTCTTTCCATCCTTCCCCGCGCCGGTCGCTGATGGCGGCCCTGGGGCTACTGTTCGCCGCGCTGCTGGCCGCCGCGCCGCCCTTGTCCGCCCAGCGCCAGGCCCGGACCCCGACCGAGCGCCAGGGGGCCGAGAGCTACAACCAGGCGGCGAAAGCTTTCGGCTCCGGCAACTACCAGGCCAGCATCCCGCTGTTCCTGGCGGCGGACAGCCTGATCGGGACCACCGGCCTGGTGGACCGGACCAAGCTGCGCTACGCCCTGGGGGTGGCCTACCAGAAGACCAACCAGCCCGCCAGGGCCCTGGCGCAGTTCGAATGGGTGGCCGGACAGCGGCCGGATTACCCGCTGATCCAGTTCCAGGCCGCCGAAAGCGCCCGCGAGGCCAAACAGCGCGCCAAGGCCCTCCAGTATTACCGCCAGGCCCTCCCGACTGTCTCCGGCGAGCAGCAGGCGCTGCTGCACTCCCGGATCGGCGAGCTGCAGTCCGAGCTGGGGCAGTTGGAGCAGGCCCTGGCCAGCTATGACCGGGCGATCGCGATCACCCCCGCCGCGGGCTACCGCCTGCTGCGCGGCCGGCTCTACGACCGGCAGGCCGAGCGGCTCGACCATGCCCAGGATGAGAACTACGATTTCGAGGGGGCGATCCGCAGCGGCGAGCTGACCGAGGAGGCCATCAATCGGGCGGGTGAGCTGCGCCGCAAGGCGCTGGAGGATTACCAGGCGGCCGCCGCCGGCCCGCAGTACGCCGCCGCGGCCGGCAAGCTGCTCGAGCGCTCGCGGGCGATCCTCGACAACAACCGCTCGGTGATGGCGGAAATCCGCTATTACAAGGAAAACAACGAGTAAAGGCTGAATCGCTGTCCAATGCATCGCATTGAACACGCGAAAAAGTTTTGGAAGGTGAGAGGGGGCCCGGGGGAGGGCGGAAACCTTTTTCAAAAGGTTTCCGCCCTCCCCCGGGAAAAGCAAGTCATCTTATTAAATTGGGATCATCCCCCCAGCGCCGCCAGGCTCTCCTCCACCTGCTGCATGAAACCCTCCTCCAGCGCTTTCAGCCGCTCCCCGGCGGCCTGTTTTTCCGCCTGTACATCCGCCTCCGGATTGGGCGGGCGCCGCACCCCGAAATAGAACTTGACCTTGGGCTCAGTGCCGCTCGGCCGCATGGTGACCCGGCTGCCATCCTCCAGGAAAAACTGCAGCACGTTGGAGCTGGGCAGGGCGGTGCGCTCCACCCGGCCGGCGGCAAGGTCCCGCCGCTCGCCGCTCTGCAGGTCCCAGACCCCGGTCACCCGCGCCCCGGCGATCCGCTCCGGGCTCCGGCGACGGAAGCTCGCCATCAGGGCCCCGATTTCCTCGCCGCCCCGCTGGCCTTTGCGGGTCAACGAGCGCAGCGACTCCAGGTACACCCCGTAGCGGGCGAACAGCCGGTCCAGGTAGTCGCCCAGGGTCTGGCCCTGGCTGCCGCACCAGGCCGCCACCTCGGCGATCAGTTGGCTGCTGACCACGGCATCCTTGTCGCGGGCGTGGGTCCCGACCAGGTAGCCGTAGCTCTCCTCCCCGCCGAACACGAACCGGCGGCCATCCTGCCGCTCCTCCATCAGCCGGATCTGCTCGCCGATGTACTTGAACCCGGTCAGAGTGTCGATCACCTCGGCGCCGTAGCTCTCGGCGATCGCCCGCTGCAGCTCGGTGGTGACGATGGTCTTGACGATCACCGGCCGCGCGGGCATGGTTCCGCGTTGCGAAAGCCGCTCCAGCAGATAATGGCACATCATCGAGCCGATCTGGTTGCCGTTGGGCAGGATGAACCGGCCATCGCGGGCGCGGTAGGCGATCCCGACCCGGTCGCAGTCGGGATCGGTGGCCAGCACCAGCTCGGCCCCGCTCGCCTGCGCCCGCTCGATCGCCAACGAGAGCGCCTCGCGCTCCTCGGGGTTGGGCACCCGCACCGTGCTGAACTCGGGATCGGGCTGTCCCTGGCTCTCCAGCACCTCCACCCGCTTGAGCCCCATCCGCTCCAGGGCCGGCGGGACCATGGTCACCCCGGTCCCGTGCAGCGGAGTGTAGACCACGCCCAGCCGGTCCCCCTCCTGACGGACCAGCTCGGGGTCCACCACCTGGCGGCCCACCGCCTCCAGGAATGCGTGGTCCACCCGCTGGTTCAGCCATTCCAGCAAGCCCTGCCGCTCGGCCTGCTCGCGATCGAGGCGGCGGACCTCACGGACCGACTTGACCTGACGCACCTCCCGGATGATCCCCTGGTCGTGGGGCGGGACCACCTGGCCGCCATCCTCCCAGTAGACCTTGTAGCCGTTGTACTCGGGCGGGTTGTGGCTGGCGGTGATCACCACGCCCGCCGAGGCGCCGAGGTGCCGCACCGCGAACGAGAGCTCCGGGGTCGGCCGCAGTTCCGGGAACAGGTACGCCTTGATCCCATTGCCGGCCAGCACCAGGGCGGTCTCCAGGGCGAACCGGTCGCTCTGGCGGCGGCTGTCATGGGCGATCACCGCCGCGGGATGATCGAACCCCTGGGACAGGATGTAGTTGGCCAGCCCCTGGGTGCTCATCCGCACGATGTAGACATTCATCCGGTTGGTGCCGGGGCCGATCACGCCACGCATCCCGCCGGTCCCGAATTCCAGCTCGGTATAGAAGCGGTCGGTCAGTTCCTCCCAGGCCCGGCGCTCGAACAGGGCCCGGATCTCCTCCCGGGTTTCGGGATCGAACTCCGGACCCAGCCACTGTTTCGCCTGCTCTTCGATCTTGGAGTCCAGCATCGGGAAACTTTTCCTTTGGGTGCGAGGGTGGAAAGTGATCTGCCGCCGGGGCCCGGAACCGCCCGCTCTCGATCGGACCGCACCTGACCTTCCCTCCCCGGCGCGGGACTCCCGGGGGCTGTGCCCGGAACATCCCGCTATCTCCAGCTTAATGGCTGGGAGGGCGCGAATCAAGGGTTTTGGCCCTGTCCCGGCCTCCCGCGGCTCTGGTCCCGGCGGCCGGCGACCCGCTCCCCCGGCTCAGTCCCTGATTTCGAAGTTGCGCAACCGGGCCAGCACGCTTATATTTATCATTCGTGCCAGACCCCAAGATGAGTGCCACGCCGGCGTGGTGGAATTGGTAGACACACGGGACTCAAAATCCCGCGGGTGTGAGCCTGTGTCGGTTCGACTCCGACCGCCGGCACCAATATCAGCGCATTGTCTCCGGAAGGAGACAATGCGCTTTTCTTTTCCCGGCGCTCCTGAACGCCGCGCAGGGCGATGAGCTGTTTGAAGCTCATGGCTGAGACACAACATGGTTTGTCGCTCACCAAAGGGCCATTCATGAGCGACAAACCAGGTTGATGCTAATCAATGTGTCACAAACCCAATCATAAGATGGTGCCGATCGCCGGTCATTCTCCTTCGGCCCCCTGCTTTTCCAATCTTTTCTCCAGCTCAGGGCCGGATGCCGCCCCCCAAATCCAAACCCCCGCGCTCCCATCGATGGGAACGCGGGGGTTTCATGGCCACGGATGATGCCGCCCGGCCTCAGTGCACAGGCTTGACATTCGCGGACTGCAGCCCCTTGGGCCCCTGCACCACCTCGAATTCCACTTCCTGATTCTCTGCCAGCGTCTTGAACCCCTCGGACTGGATCGCGGAATAGTGGACGAACACATCCGTCCCATCTTCCCGCTCAATGAAGCCGTACCCCTTGGATTCATTGAACCACTTGACTTTGCCCCGCGCCATCAACAGGCTCCTTCCACAAAATGACCATCCATCGGCCGCGGATGGGCGAACCCGGCGCCGCGGACGAGTACTCGGAAAAGGACCGGGACCGCAGTACCGGCCTATTTCAAATTTAGCGCAAAAAGAAACCGGGGCAAGAAAAAATCATCATCTCCGGAGCGGATCGCCATCGGGAAGATTCCCCGCGGCCACGCGCCTTCCCCTTTGCATTCCAACCGATGCCTGCCACATAGTTGAAACAATGAAAAAGTTTTGGAAAGTGGAAGGGGGGGTAGGGGGGAAGGCATCCCTGGGGGGAGGGAGCAAATCCCGACCAACGGGATTTGCTCCCTCCCCCCGGAAAAGCTTGAATTTCTGGTCACGTCAGGGTCAGCTCTCCCGCGGCGAGGGCTTTCGCAGGCCCGCCGCGGCGGCCGCCCCGGCGATCCTCTCCCCGGCGAACGGCGGAGCCTCGAACATCAGGCGCACCAGCTCCGGGTAACCCTCCTCCAGCGCGGCCAGGGCCTGCCGCCACTCCTGTGGCCGGGCGGCGGCCAGTTCCTCGCGATGGTCCAGGCAGAGCGCCAGGTAGGCGGCGCGGGCCCGGTCGCGAGGCTCGGAGGAACCCAGCCCCTGCTCGATCAGCGGAGCGCACAGCTCCTGGAGCTCGGGTCCGCGGTCCGGCGGGACAGGCAGAGGCTCGACATTGGCCGGACGCTGGACCCTGATCCGGTAGATCCGCCGCCCATCGACCGTGTCGATCTCGCCGCCCGCCCTGGAGGATCACCTGCTCGGCCACCGCCAGCAGCCGGTCGCCATAGCGGGTGATCGTCTCATCCTCCGGCATCCCATCGCGGCTGGTGTTGCGGTAGCGGTCGAGCACCGGCCAGCCCTGCGCTTCCATCCAGCTCCCGGCCCTGGATCACCCCGAGGATGGTCGCGGCGGTGGCGGCGTTGTTGTCGCAGTCCCAGCCCAGGTTGAACGCGATCTGCAGGGTCTCGGCCAGGAATCCATCGCCGTAGAGCAGGGCGGCGATGGTGCAGGCGGTGTTGAGCTCGTAGCCGTTGCCATCGCGGGATGGCTCCCCGCCGTGGCGCGCCCAGCTCTGGCGGATCAGCTCGCGGGCCTGTCGCCAGTCCTGGGGGTACTGCTCATGCCAGGCGCGGACCTGATCGACAATCCCCCGCAACTCGCTGGCCGGGTCCAGCGCCTCCAGCCCGGCCGCGATGATCCGGTCCAGCCGGCTGTCGAGGTAGGCCTCGGCGATCATCGCGGTGAAGAGCTGGGTGGCCTGGGCCGGCTCCCCATCGATCGTGACATGGGTGTAGTTGAGCCCCAGCCGGGCCGCGCTCTGGGGCATCGCCGGGGCCACCAGGCCGAACGACTCGCAGATAAACTGGCCGGAGATGTTGAACGAGGACCAGGGATTGAGGGCGCTCCGCCCGGTGAGCGGAGGCTCGAGCCCCAGCTCCATCAACTGGCGGGCATAGGCATTGGCGCACCAGATCCCGCGGTTGATGTGCGCGCGCCACAGCCCGGCGATCTCCGAAGGCGACAGGAACGCCTCGCCGGCCTGCTGCATCCGCCAGATGTAGACCCACTCCAGGTCGGTGTCATCATCGGTATGGGCGCCCTCGGCCAGGTCCGGCGTGTACGTTTCCAGTTGCCCCGGCTCCTGGATGTATTTGAACTCGTGCGGCAGCCCGTTGAGGTTGCCGAAAAGCTGGGCCAGCAGCCCGCCGCGCAGCTTGTCCTCCAGCACCTCGGCCGTCAGCTCGACTGTCGCCGGCCGTTTCTCCCCCAGGGGCGGCAGGTTTTCCCGGCTGTCGCGCTCCCCGCGGGAGCAGGCGATCAAGAGCAGCGACAGCAGCCAGGCCGGCAGCGCCGATGGCGTTTTCATGGTTCTTCCCCCCGAGGAGTGAGCGCGGATGCGGCCAGGCGGTACCGTCGATGGCCCCGCAATGGAGCAGTCGGCATCAAGATACAACGATCCGGCCGGCCGGGCAACCTCTCTGTCCGGCGAGCGAG
Organism: Candidatus Glassiibacteriota bacterium; assembly: GCA_963752515.1. GTDB lineage: Bacteria > Gemmatimonadota > Glassbacteria > GWA2-58-10 > GWA2-58-10 > CAVVYO01. The sequence goes on from CAVVYO010000004.1 coordinate 467,772, forward strand.
CTTACGGGCGCACCCCTCACATTTTATCTCCACCCGGACCGGAAAACATCGCCAAAAGCTTGTAAATATTTCGATCAGGCTGTATCCTATTAGCCTTGTCACCGCAACCTTGAACAAGGCCGTCACTTCGGGCCGGGTCTGTATTTTAGTATTTTAGCAAGCAATAAAATATTATTGACGAAGCTCTGGCCCTTTGATAAATTGACCTCGATCCGCCACCACCGGACCGAGGAGGTACCCCCATGACCAGCCAACGTCTCACTGTCGCCGCCGGAGCCTTGATCCTGATGCTCGCCGCCCTGTCGCTGGCGGTGTTCCAGGCGCGGGCCGGGGAACCGGCCGAGCGCCGCGACCCCCGGGAGCGGTTGCCGAAACCGCTGCCGCATCTCGACCACTCGGCGTTCTTCCAGCAGCCGTTCGCGGATGGCCCCGCGGTGACCCGGGCCTGCCTGGAGTGCCACCAGTCGGCGGCCCGCGAGGTAATGGCCACCTCCCACTGGACCTGGCTCGGGCCTGAGACCGTCCTGCCCGGGCGCACGGAGCCGGTGCGGATCGGCAAGCGGAACTCGATCAACAACTACTGCATCGGGATCCAGTCCAACTGGCCGGCCTGCACCTCCTGCCACGCCGGCTATGGCTGGCGGGATGCCGGCTTCGATTTCAGCGACCAGCACCAGGTCGACTGCCTGATCTGCCACGACCGGACCGGCAGCTACCGCAAGCAGCCCGGCGGCGCCGGGCTGACGGCCCCGGAAGTGGACCTGCTGACTGTCGCCCGCCAGGTGGGACGTCCCGGCCGCCAGAACTGCGGCTACTGCCATTTCGCCGGCGGCGGCGGGGATGCGGTCAAGCATGGCGACCTGGATGGCTCGATGTACCATCCCACCGCCCGGATCGACTTCCACATGGGCGACCACATGAACGCCCCGGATTTCGCCTGCCAGGACTGCCACCGTACCCGCCGCCACGCGATCGCCGGCGCCTCGATGACTTTCGGCAGCGCGGCCGAGGAGCGGATCGGCTGCGGCGACTGCCATGGGGAGGCCCCCCATCACAGCGACCGCCTCAACGCCCATACCGCGCGGGTGGCCTGCCAGAGCTGCCATATCCCCCGGATGGCGGTCGATACCCCGACCAAGCTCGCCTGGGACTGGTCCGAGGCCGGCCAGGACCGCCCGGAGGACCCGCACCACTACCTGAAGATCAAGGGCGCGTTCACTTACGGCCGGAACGTGATCCCCGAGTACTACTGGTTCAACGGCCAGGGGGACCACTACCTGCCGGGCGACCCGATCGACCCGCAGGAGGTGACCGCGCTCAACCGCCCGTTGGGCGAACGGGAAGATTCGAGTGCGAAGCTCTACCCGTTCAAGGTCCATCGCGGCAAACAGCTCTACGACTCTCAACACCGCTACCTGCTGGTGCCCAAGACCTACGGCGAGGGCGGCTACTGGACCGAGTTCGACTGGGACCGGGCCGCGCGCCTGGGGGCCGAGGCTACCGGGCTGGCCTACAGCGGCCAGTACGGGTTCGCCGATACCGAAATGTACTGGGTGCTCACCCACATGGTGGCCCCCCGCGATAAATCCCTGCAGTGCCTGGACTGTCACGGGAAGCAGGGGCGGCTGGACTGGGAGCGGCTGGGCTACGCGGGCGATCCGGCCTGGCGCAGCCCCGCATTCCTGGCCCGCCTCTATCCCGGCAAAACCGCGGAGGAGCAGGAATGATCGGTCGTGCCCTGGCCCTGGGCCTGGGGATCCTGGCGCTGTCCGGCCCGCCGCCGCTGCGCTGCCAGCATCCCCCGCTCTACCTGCTGGATGCCGATGGCGAAAGCGTGCTGGCCTCCGGCGGGCCGGTCTCCCCGGCCCAGACCTGCGGGATGTGCCACGATGTGGAGTTCATCGCCGGGCACAGCTACCATGCCGCCCTCGGTTTCGATGAGCAGTTCGAGCCCGGGGAACGCCCCGGCTACCATCCCTGGGACTTCAGCCCCGGGCCGTTCGGCCGCTGGGACCCGCTCACCTACCGATGGCTGACCCCGGCCGGGGATGAAGCGCGTTTCGACCTGGGGGTCGCCGACTGGGTCCGCACCTATGGCCGCCGTCACGTGGGCGGCGGGCCGGCGCTCTATACCCGGGAGGGCGGACTGCTCTCCGAGCTGCTGCCCGGGGAGGGGCTGCCGGTGGAAAGCATGGTGCTGGACTCCGCCAGCGGCGAGCCGGGGCCCTGGGACTGGCGGGCCTCGGGCGGCGTGGAGCTCAACTGCCTGCTCTGCCACCTGACAGAGGCCGACAATGCCGCCCGGGTGCGGGAGCTGGAGGCCGGGCGTTTCCGCTGGGCCGCCACCGCCACCCTCGCCGCGGCCACCGGCCTGGCCGCCCCGGCCGACAGCGGCTGGAGCTGGAACCCGCAGGCCTTCCTGGATGAGGACGGGATGGTCGAGCTGGCCCTGGGCCAGCCGGAGGATGCCAACTGCGCGGTCTGCCATACCCGGGTCCATCTCGGGGAGGAGCCCCTGAGCTTCCGGCCCGACCTGGATCGCCGCGAGACCGCCACCTGGGGCAGGATCACCTCGCCGCGCCGCATCTCCGAGTCGGCGCTCAACCTGGCCGGGCGGGACAGCCTGGACCGGCCCTGGTCGATCCACACCGAGCGCCTGCTGAGCTGTGTCAACTGCCACTTCGCCCCCAACAACCCCGATTTCGCCGCGCCCGGCGATTCCCTGGCCCCGGATCGCGATGAGTTCATCCAGACCCCGGATCACAATTTCGCCAAGGGCTGGAGCGCCGCCTCCCACCTGGCCGACAGCCTGGATGGCTCGATGCGCCGTTGCGAGGCCTGCCACCCGGCGCAGGAAATCGCGGGGAAACACTTCTACTTCGCGCGCCACTCCCGCGCCCTCTCCTGCGAGGCCTGCCACATCCCGCGGGTCTACTACCCGCCGCTGATGATGGTCGACTGGACCGTGCCAGACTCTTCCGGCGGGCCCGGCCTGATCTACCGCGGAGTGCGGGGCGACCCGCGCCAGAGCACGGCGCTGATCGAGGGCTACCGGCCCTTGCTGGCGGGACGGAAGCTGGAGCCGGAAACCCGGGAGGGCCCGGTGCGGCTGTTCCCCCACAACCTGGTCGCGAGCTGGTACTGGGTGGGGGGCGACCCGCCCCGGCCGGTGCGGCGGCATGACCTGCGGCGGGCGCTGTTCCCGGAGGATGGCTCGGGCGGCTACCGCCCGGAGCTGATCCGGGCCCTGGACCGCGATGGTGACAGTCGCCTGGACCAGGCCGAGCTGCGGCTGGACACCCCGGAGCGGGTGGCGGCGGTGCGCGATCTGCTGGAGCGCTCCGGAGTGGAAACGCCCCGGATCGCGGCCGAAATGCAGCCCTACAGCATCCATCACGATGAGGCCGGCCACCCCTGGGCGGTCCGCAACTGCCGGGAGTGCCACCACCGCGACTCCCGTCTCGGGACCCCATTGCTGGTGGCCCCCTACCTGCCGGGCGGGGAGCTGCCGAAACCGGCCACTCCCACCAATGCCGTGCTGCCCGAGAGCTTCGAGCGAGATGCGGATGGCGCCCTGTACTACCGGCCCCGTACCGCCGCCGCCAACATCTATGTCCTGGGCCACAACCGCCTGTTCTGGATCGACGGGATCGGGATCGCGCTGGTGCTGGCCACGCTGGCCGCGGTGGCGGCGCATGCCTCTCTGCGCTACATCTCTTACCGCCGGCGCAAAGCGCGGGAGGGCGAATGAACGAAAAAGTCTACCTGTTCAGCCTCTACGAGCGCATCTGGCACTGGCTGCAGGCGATGGTGATGGTGCTGCTGGTGCTCTCCGGCCTGGCGATCCATCTGCCGGAGTTCCTCGGCCGGCTGCCTTACCTGCAACTGGTGCGCCTGCACAACCTGCTGGCGGTGGTGCTGGTGGCCAATGCCCTGTTCGCCCTGATCTACCACCTGGCGACCGGCAAGATCAGGCAGTTCCTCCCCCGCGAGGAAAACTACCTGGGCCTGGTGGTGATGGTCGCGATCTACTACCTGCGCGGGATCTTCCGGGGCGAGCGCGCTCCCTATACCCGCGACCCGGAGCACAAGCTCAACCCCCTGCAGCGGCTGGCCTACCTGGGAGTGCTCAATTTCCTGCTGCCGTTCCAGGTGGCGACCGGCTTCCTGCTCTGGGCCGCCCAGCGCTGGCCGGCGGCGGTCGACAGCCTGCTGCCGCTCTCCCTGCTGGGGATGGCTCACACCCTGGGCTCCTGGCTGTTCATCACTTTCCTGATCGCCCATGTCTACATGACCACCACCGGGCCGACGCCCACCTCCTACCTCCGGACGATGATCACCGGCTGGGAGGAGCGGCACTGAGCGCCCGGCTGTCGCGGAGCATCGAAGATGGAACAGGCAACCAAGAAAAAGACTTACATGAATCCCTACCTGGCCGGGGTGCTGCTGGGCCTGGTGCTGCTGGCCTCGTTCGTGGTCACCGGGCATGGCGTGGGAGCCTCGGGCGGGCTGGCGCGGCTCCTGGCCGGCGGGCTGGACCTGGTGGCTTCCTCCCATGTCGACCGGACCGCCGACTGGGCCGAGCTGGCCGGCGGCGCCCGCAACCCTTACAATCACTGGCTGGTCTGGGGCATCCTGGGGACCATCGCCGGGGGGTTTGTCTCCGGGCTGCTCGGCGGCCGGATCAAGCTGGAAACCTACCGCGGCCCGCGCCTGTCCTCCGGCCGCCGCTGGCTGATGGCGTTCCTGGGCGGCATCCTGGTGGGTTTCGGGGCCCGGCTGGCCCGCGGCTGCACCTCGGGACAGGCCCTGAGCGGCGGCGCGGTGCTCTCGGTCGGGAGCTGGGCGTTCATGCTGGCGGTGTTCGCCGGGGGTTACCTGCTGGCGATCCCGGTCCGCAAACTCTGGAACTGAAAGCGGGAGGATCGACCCATGCTGCCACTGGCCCCTGAGCTCACCGGCGCCCTGGGAGCGATCGCGATCAGCCTGGCGATCGGCTTCCTGTTCGGCTTCTCCCTGGAGCGGGCCGGTTTCGGCGATTCCCGCAAGCTGGCCGCCCAGTTCTACCTGCACGACATGACCGTCTTCAAGGTAATGTTCACCGCGATTGTCACCGCGATGGTGCTGCTGTTCACCCTGGGCGGGCTCGGGCTGGTGGACCTGGCCCGGATCTGGGTCAACCCGACCTACCTCTGGCCGGGAATCCTCGGCGGGCTGGTGCTGGGGATGGGCTTCATCATCGGCGGCTACTGCCCGGGGACCGCGGTGGTGTCGCTGGCGACCCTCAAGCTGGATGGGCTGTTCTTCATCCTCGGAGTGCTGGCCGGGATTTTCGCGTTCGCCGAAACCCTCCCATTGTTCCAGGGCTTCTACCACCACGCCGGCAACTTCGGGACCATCACCCTGCCCGATCTGCTGGGGCTGACAGCCGGACCGGTGGCGGCCGCGGTGGCGGTGATGGCCCTGATAGCTTTCATCGGCGCGGAAAAGGTCGAGCGCCTGGCGTTGGCCCGCCGCGAGGCCGGACTGCCCGGGCCCATCCCGGCCGCCGCCCTGCGGCTGCTCCCCCGGCGGGGGCTGTCGCTGGCCCTGGTCGGGATGGCGGCCCTGGTGCTGTTTGTCGGCCGGGCCACCCCGCAGGACCGCCTGGCCCGGCTCGAGCCCGCCCTGGACCGGGAACTGGCCGGCCGCGCCGCGCAGCTCCATCCCGGCGAGCTGCTGGGCCTGATGCACAACAACCGCCTGCGCCTGTTGCTGGTGGATGTGCGCCCCGAGGCCGACTACAACCTGTTCCACCTGCGGGATGCGCAGCGGGTGCCATTGGCGGCGATGACCCCGACCTGGGTGCGCGCGGTCCCGCCCGAGGCGGTGGTGGTGCTGGTCTCCAATGGCGAGCCCCGGGCGGAAGCGGCCTGGAAGTGGCTGCGCTCCCAGGGGCTGGCCAATGTCTACCTGCTGGAGGGCGGGCTCAACCGCTGGCTGGAAATCTTCGGAGCGGGGACGGCCACTCCCTTGCACCCAGTGCCCGGGGATGCGGAAGCCCTGCGTTTCACCCTCCCGCTGGCCGCGGGCGACCACAGCGGGCCTGCCGCTCCTCCGGCGGATTTTCCCGGGGTGGGCGGGTTCACCGCCAAGGTCAAAGCGCTCCAGGCGGTCCCGGTGGCCGGCGGCGGCTGCGGGTAATCCCGGCGCTCATGCCAATTCGACAACTGCACTGTCAAGACCAGAGCTGTTCCGGGGGGAGGGCGGAAACCTTTTGAAAAAGGTTTCCGCCCTCCCCCCGGACCCCCTTCCCACCTTCCCAAACTTTTTCGATATTCAAGGCTGCATCTCGGACCGTAATCCGGAGTGAGTGCATCACGCCCTCCCGGTCCGCCCTGCCCGTTGACCCCGTTCCCTCCGCCGATTATCTTCTTCCCAGCCTTCCGACCGCCGGTTTCCCACATCTTACTTGCCCGAGGAGCCTCCATGCCGAAGCCATTCGTGATCCCGCTCCTGTCGCTGCTGGTCATCGCGGCCGGCATCCTCCACGCCCAGGGCCCGCTCGACCTGACATCGCTGGCCGAGATCAAGCCCCAGGTCCGCAGCCTGCGGACCTCGAGCTACGACACCACCGGCGGCAACGCCGACTACCTGGGCATCCCGGCCGGGGCCACCCGCGAAATCTTCCGCGCGGAAGGAGCGGGCCAGATCACCCACCTCTGGGTGACAATCAACCACGATGACCCGCTCTCCCGTCGCAACCTGATCCTGCGGATGTACTGGGATGGCGAGCGCGAGCCCAGTGTCCAGGCTCCGATCGGCGATTTCTTCGGCCAGGGCTGGGGCGAGTTCTACGAGTACGCCACGCCCTGGCTCTCCAGCGGCCCCGGCCTCGGAAGGGCGATGGTCTGCTACCTGCCGATGCCGTTCGCCAGAGGGGCCCGGATCACGGTGGAGAACGACTCCGAGAGCGAGGTGCATGCTTTCTACTACTATGTCGACTACGAGGCCCACGACCGCATCCCCGAGAACCTCGGCCGCTTCCACGCCTGGTGGAACCACGAGCTGACCGAGGCCGCCCCCGGGGGCGAGAACGAGTGGGGCGTCCTCGGCGAGCCCGGCAAGAACACCACCGGCCGGGACAACTACCTGTTCATGCAGACCACCGGGGCCGGCCAGTTCATCGGGGTCAACTACTATGTCAACTGCCCGAGCCCGATGTGGTACGGCGAGGGCGACGACATGTTCTTCATCGATGGCGGCCAGTGGCCGACCCCGCTGCACGGCACCGGCAGCGAGGACTACTTCAACATGAGCTGGTGCCCGAGCACCTTCTACCAGCACCCGTTCTACGGGCTGGTGCGGCCCGGCGGCCAGACCGGCTGGCTCGGACGCACCCACTGCTACCGGTTCCACGTGCCGGACCCGGTGCGGTTCTCCAAGTCGCTGCGGGCGACCATCGAGCATGGGCATGACAACAACCTGACCCTGGAGATCGCCTCGGTGGCCTACTGGTACCAGAGCGAGCCGCACCAACCATTCCCGGCGATCCAGCCGCGCGCGCAGCGACAGCCCTTGCCGGTGATCGGCAGCACCGACCTCCACCTCTGGCGCGATGCCTGGCGCAGGCAGCAGGGCGGCGGCCGCACCCTGTGGGGCAACGAGCCGCTCCAGCCCAAGCAGCCCTGATCGAAGATTCGCCGAGCGACCACCATCAATCAGCATGGGAGGGGACATGGTCAACTGGGAGCAGTCGCTGTTCACGGCCCCGGATCAGCTCCGGCTCGATCCGGATCAGATCGTGCTGGTGGCCAGCGGGGACCGCCGCACCACCGCCAACCTGGCCGGCCAGGCCGCCCAGCTCGAGTGCGAGCGCCAGTTGCGCCAGGCGTTCGCCGGCCTGGGCAAGCGCCTGGTGCGGGCCCATCCCGAGCTCGACCCGCGGCTCGGTCATGGCTTCATCCAGACCCAGGCCCAGGGCCGGGACATTTTCGCCCGGATTCCCCGGTCGGCCCCGCTGGTGGTGGCCGAGGCGGTCTGGCAGTATTCCAACCACGTGGTCTACAACCTCTGGGAGCACCAGGGCCCGATCCTGGTCGCCTCCAATTTCGATGGCGCCTGGCCCGGGCTGGTGGGGGCGCTCGGGCTGGAGGCCTGCCTGACCCGCCACCGTTTCGCGGACCGCCAGGCCGGGCATTCCATCGTGTGGAGCAGCGAGCGGTTCCAGGACCGGGAGGCGCTGGGCAAGCTCGGCCAGTGGCTCGACAGCGGCAGGGTGCGCCACGACCTGTCGCACGCGCGGAGGTTCGATCCGCGCGACCATGCCGCGTACGCCGCGGCGCTGGAGTTCGGGGCCCGGGCGGCGGAGCAGTTTCGTTCCCGGCCGCGGCTGATGGGCCTCTACGATCCGCTGTGCATGGGGATGGTCAACGCCGCGTTCGATGAGCGCGACCTGGCGGGGACCGGGGTGCAACTGGTGCGCCTCAACCAGTCCGAGCTCTGGGCGCGGATGCAGGAGGTCCCGCCCCGCGAGGCGCTGGGCTACATCAAGTGGCTGATCGACCGCGGCTTCCGGCTCAAGGTCGGGGCCGACCCATTCCGGGAGATCACCGAGAAGGCGGTGCTGCACTCCGGCCAGATGTACGGGGCGATGGTCCGGCATGTCGCCGAGGAGGGGCTGGACAATGTGGGGATCGCCTACCAGCTCGGGTTGGCGCGGCTGTGCGCGGCCTCGGACCTGGTGGAGGCGATGCTCAACTCCTCGGAGCGCCCGCCGGTGGAGTACCGCGGGGAGATCGTCCGCGGCGGGGAGGCGATCCCCTGCGCCAACGAGGCCGACATGGGCTGCGCCCTGGACCAGGCCCTGACCGCGTTCCTCTGCCGGGGAGCCGGCCTGGCCCCGGTCTGGCGCGAGACCACCCAGCACGATGTGCGCTGGGGCGACCGCTACACCGGGCGGGCCACTTTCCGCGGGACCGCGCTGGAGGTGGATGCTTTCATCTGGGCGTTCGAGCTGTCCGGCAACACCCCGGCCGGTCACATGGAGCGCGGCTGGGCGGACTTCGAGGGCGTGCGCCAGGCCTATGAGTATTTTGTCGAGAACGGGATCGCCACCAAGGGCCTGACCCGCTCGGGAGAGCTGGTCTGGAGCCGGGTTTACCTCGATGGCGGCCGCCTGTGCCTGGACCTGGGGCGCGGCGCGGCGCTGGAGCTGCCCGAGCAGGAGAGCCTGCGCCGCTGGAAAGCCACCACCGAGGAGTGGCCGCTGATGCACGCCCTGCTCTATGGGGTCTCGCGCGACCAGTTGATGGCCAAGCACAAGTCGAACCACATCACGGTGCACTATGCCCCGGATGCGGCCACCGCCGAGGAGCTGGTCATGGCCAAGGCGGCGATGGCCCAGACCCTGGGGTTCGAGGTGAACCTCTGCGGGAGCCTCGCCCGCGAGGCCAGCCTGGAGCACAAGTGCGCCCATGGCCAGGCGGTCGAGGGTCCCTTCGAGCGCTGAATCCGCCGCGATAATACACGGGGGAGGGAGGAAATCCCGACCAACGGGATTTCCTCCCTCCCCGTGCCCCCGCTCTCTTTCCCAAACTTTTTGCGGATCTGGCTGGTGTGTTGATCCCGAGTCCGGGGAGCAAAGTCCCGGCTCAGTTGGCGGCGGCCGCTTTTTCCGCGATCATCCGGCCGATCTCCAGCCGGGCCTGGTCCCAGTCCTCGGGGTTGTGGTTCCAGACCTCGAACCGGCCGACACTCTGCTCGCCGAACGGCCGCTCGACAATCCGCTCCACCACCCGGTCGACCCGCTCCGGGCCGCCATCCAGCTCGGTTAGCAGCCGGAAGTACTCGTACTCCTCGACCCCATCCCGCAGGCTTTTGAGCCGCAACGAGGGACAGGGCACATCGACATTGGGCACGATCCCCGGCGAGTAGACCAGCAGCGCGTTGCCGTTGAACGCTCTGCCCCGCACCGGCTCGCCCGCGCGGCGGGTGGCCAGCTTCCAGGTTTCGGGGTTGTACCAGGCGCTCTGCCACTGGCTGCCGATCCCCCAACTGCACCAGGTGAGCGCCCGGTATTTCCAGCAGGCCCAACTGATCACCCGGTCGCCCAGCGGCTCCAGGTCGATGAAAGTCGAGCTGCCGACCCCGCTGTTCTCCTTGCGCTCATAGAGCACCGGCCCGTAGATCCAGTCGGTGACCCCCAGCTGGCGGTACTGCTCGACAGTCTCGAAATTGTAGCCGATGGTGTGGCAGCACCAGTAGTCGATCGCCTCGTGGATCACCGCCATCGCCTCGGGGCTGTAGCCGCCATCGACCCGGTATTTCGCCTCCGGGAAATGCTGCTTGAACAGCTTGCCGTAGAACGCCATCCGTTCCCAGGCGACAGAGTCGTAGGACTCATCCAGCCCGCCCTGGAACACCACCAGGCGGGTTTTGGCCGGATCGGCCAGGGCCAGCATGTGCTCGCGCACCCGGCGGATCGCCTCGACATAGCGCGCCTGGTTCTCCGGCCGGCGTTCCTCCGCTTGCGTCCCCACGTCCGGCCAGCCGGGACGGGTCCCGCCGTGGCGGTCGCTGGGGCAGTCGAACGGCAGCACGTACAGCTCCAGCGGTTCGCCATAGCCGGGGCCATCGCGGTAGCCGTACTTGTCCGTGAACGCCTCGCCGGAGAAATATTTTCCCAGGCGCTGATCGAACGCCTGCCAGTCGAGGCGGACCTGGCCATCCTCCAGCGCGATCCCCGGGGTGTAGGTCGGGTCGACCGGCACCACCCGGTTGCGCTTGAACAGCTGATAGAGTTCCAGCTCCAGCCGCGGGTCCAGCCTTCGCAGGAAGCCCTCGTGCTGCAGGTTCCCGGCCAGGCTGTTGGCGTTGGGGAGGGCGAAATCCCACACCTCCAGCACCACCGGCAGGGATTTTTCCTCGCCCCCGGCCCGCACGGTGACTGTCGCGCGGTACTCGCCGGGCGGGGCCGCCTCCCGGGCGGAGGGGAGGAACTGGTCGACCCAGATCAGTTGCCAGCGCTGGCCGGGGATGCGGTTGCGGAAGTCCGGCAGGCGCAGGGGGTACCACAGCCGGCCCTCGCGCGCGGGATCGGTTTCCAGGCAGGCGAGCGGGATCAGGGCATCGGGGTACCAGCCCGGACCGTAGGAGCTGCGCTCATAGCCGAACGATTTCTCCTTCACCTCCACCGCCCATTCCAGGAACGGCTCGGGAGCTGTCGCCAGCTCGCCGGCGGGACCGCGGAACGGCTCCATGCGTACCTGGATGTCATCCAGGGGATCGGACCCCGTCACCTCGATCGCCAACTGGAAAGAGACATACTCGCCCCGGGCGGCGGCCAGCCTGACAGTCCGGCCATCGTAGACCCAGTTCCGCTCCAGCAGGTCGCCCAGGGGCCGCAGCTGGTAAAGGTCGGTCCGGTCCTCGATCACCCGGCCGCGCACCGGGTCCAGGCGCACCGAGGAGGGCAGGGCGGCGATCCGCCAGTCGCGGCTGACCACCTCCGCCGCCGGCGGCTGTTCCTCCGTTTTCCCGCAGCCGCCCGCAGACAGGACAGCCAGCAGGATGGTCCATGTTGCCAAAGTGTTGCGCATCTGTCCTCCCCTGTCGTGGTTCGACACCGGGACTGCCGGGGGCAATTGTTTCGGCGCTAGGGCGTGTGATGAACTCAGCGCGGACCGGCTCGGGAATCAGGAAAATACACAACCCCCTGTGTCCCCCTTTGCTAAGGGGGATCGTTCCCGCTTCGCCCTGGTCAACGATGCAAATAGTAATCAGGCTCTTGGTAGTGGCGGGTTTTAAACCCGCCGCTACGACGGTAGGCGCTATCCACTGGCTGATGTCCCTGCTCCCGGCGAAGCACCGCCGGGGGGTGTGGCCTCTTTGCAGCAGCCACTACCCAGACCTCAGCCTTCGCCGTGCAGCACACGCGCTATGGTTCGATCCACTGCCCGCCCTGCTCGATGTTGTCGGCGGTGAAAACCCGAGAGGGCAGGGTGATCTCGCGGGGGACACTCTGGCCGCCGAGGATCGCCAGGGCGGTCGCGATCGCCTCGCGGCCGCCGGTGGGATACTCGAAACTGGCCGAGAGCAGGCCCTGCTTGACATAGACCTGGCCCTCCTGCGGCAGCCCATCGATCCCCACCAGCAGCAAATGCTTTTCGCGGCCGGCGGCTTTGGCGGCCAGATAGGCCCCGTGCGCCGCCGGATCGTTGTGGGCATAGACCAGGTCGATCCGGTCATAGCGGGCCAGGGCCGATTCCATCTCCCGGCGGGCATTGGGCTCGAGCCACTTCATGTCGGCCTCGAAGATCACCTCGATCCCGCTGCCGGCGATCGCCTCGCGGAAGCCGGAGTGACGGTCCTGGCCGGGAGTGGAGGTCATCAGCCCCTTGAGCTCCACCACCCGGCCCTGGCCGCCCAGGCGCTCGACAATCCAGCGGCCGGCGGCCCGCCCGATCTGGCGGTTGTCGGCCCCGATGAAGCAGGTGTAGTCCTCGCCCAGCACCCGGCGGTCGAGCACGATCACCGGGATCCCTGCCTGGAAAGCGGCGGCGACCGGCGGAGTCAGCGGCGCGGCCTCCTTGGGGGAGATGATCAGCAGGTCCACCCCCATCCGCACGAACTCCTCGACATGGGAGCGCTGGCGCAGGTTGTCGTTCTGGGCATCCTTGAACACCAGCTCCAGCTCGGGATGCCCGGCCGCCGCTTTCTTTAGGTCGGCGTTCATCTGCACCCGCCAGGGCTCGCCCAGGTTGCACTGGCTGATCCCGATCACCCACTGGTCTCCTTCCGCCTCGGCCTGGTCCCCGGAGGAGCTCCGCTCTGCGCCGGAGCAGGCGGCGATCAGCGGCAGGATCAGCACCGGGAGCACGAGGAACTTCATCAGCTTGAGCAGCGGCATGGGCATCTCCTGTGTCAGCGCTTGCGTTTCTGGAACAGCACGGCGACAATGATGATCAGCGCCGGTGAGCATCAGCCGGCTGGCTTCGCCCACCGCGTTGATGCTCAGGATCTTTTCCAGGTAGCCGATGGTCAGGTCCCGAGCAGGGTCAGCCAGATCCCGCCGCGCCCGCCCTGCAGGCTGGTGCCGCCGATCACCACGATCGCGATCGCGGTCAGCTCGTAGCTGATCCCCGCCTCGGGGTCGCCCTGCAGCTCCTGGGCGGCCTGGCAGATCCCGGCCAGGGCGCAGAACAGCCCGCTCAAGGCGTAGGCCAGCAGCTTGACCCGGCCCACCGGCACGCCCGAAAGGCGCGCGGCCTCCTCGTTGCCGCCGATCGCATACAGGTAGCGGCCCCAGCGCAGGCGGCTCAGCACCACCCAGCAGGCCAGCACGCAGGCCAGCAGGATCAGGGTCACCACAGTCAGATTGTCACCCAGGACCGCGGAGTTCAGCAACTCGAACACCGCGGGACGTCGCGACATACTGATAGCTGCCGTCAGGCTGCTGGACGGCGGTGGAGATTTTCTGCCCGCCCGAAACCAGCTTGGCCAGCCCCCGGGCGAACACCATCATGGCCAGGGTGGCGATGAACGGCTGGATCGCGAACCGGGCGATCAGGCCCCCCGAAGACCGCCCCCAGCAGCGCCCGCCAGCCACGCAGACAGGCCGGGATCGCCGCCAGGGCGACCAGCCCAGGTGGATGGTCAACAGCGAGAACACCACCGCCACCAGCGCCAGCAGGCTCCCCACCGAAAGGTCGATCCCGCCGGTGATGATCACCAGGGTCATCCCGCAGGCCAGAATCCCGAACACCGAGACCTGGCGCAGCATGTCGCGGTGGGTGCCCCACTTGAAAAACGCCCCATCGGCATTGAAAGCCATCCCCAGGGCGAACACCACCAGCAGCGACAGCAGCGCCCGCGCGGTCGGGGAACGCAGCAGCCCCCGCAGGGCCTCGCCCGAGCGACAGGGCGGTCGCGGGCCGGACCTGCGGCTCGACAGCCTGTTTCACGTTTCCTCCCCCAGCGCGGCGGCCAGGATTTTTTCCTGGGTGGCCTCGGCCCGCGGCAGAACTCGGCCGTGCACCGCCTTCCCCGGGACATCACCATGATCCGGTCGCTCAGCGCCAGCAGCTCCGGCATCTCGGAGGTGATCAGCAGGATCGCTCGGCCCTCGGCGGTCAGGCGGTCCATCAGCTGGTAGATTTCCTGCTTGACCGCCACATCCACCCCGCGGGTAGGCTCATCCAGCAGCAGCACCCGCGGCGAGGTCTCCAGCCAACGGGCCAGCACCACTTTCTGCTGGTTGCCGCCGGAGAGGGTGCCCACCGGCTGCTCCAGGCCGGCGGCGCGCAGGTCCAGCTCCCGGGCGCGGGAGGCGGCGGCCCGGCGCTCGCCGCCGGCATCCAGCCAGCCCGCCCGGCTGAATTTTCCCAGCGCGGCCAGGCTGATGTTCTCGCGGATGCTCAGCTCCGGGATGATCCCCTCCGCTTTACGATCATTGGTGAGCAGGGCCAGCCCGCGGGCGATCGAGCCGGCCGGCGAGCGCACCGGCAATGGCGCTCCCGCCAGGGTAACCCGCCCCGCAGCTGGCGCCCCGTAGCGCCCGAACAGCCCGCCCAGCAGCTCGCTGTGGCCCGAGCCCTGCAAACCCGCCACCCCGACCATCTCCCCGGCGCGCAGGGCGAAAGAGACCCGGTCCACTGCCAATGGCCCTTTGGTTCCCCGGGCGCGCAGGGAAAAATCCTCCACCCGCAGCAGCTCCGGCCCGGGATGGGCTCCGCGGGAGGGAAACTGCTCGGTGACCGCGCGGCCGACCATCCAGCGGATCAGCTCGGGCCGCGGCAGGTCGGCGGCGGCGGCGGTGCCCACCTTGCGGCCATCGCGCAGCACCGTGATCCGGTCGGCCAGGCGGTAGATTTCCTCCAGCTTGTGGGAAATGTAGATGATCCCGCAGCCGCGCGCCTTGAGCCGCCCGATCAGCGCGAACAGGCGCTCGGCCTCGGGGGCGGTCAGGCTGCTGGTGGGCTCGTCCATCACGATCACCCGGCTGTCCAGCGACAGGGCGCGGGCGATCTCCACCAGTTGCCGCACCGGGAGCGGGCAGTCCCCCACCGGGCGCTCGAGGTCCAGCTCCAGGCCAAGGGCGCCCAGCAGCCGGCGCGCCTCGCTCCGCTGGCGGGGGCGGTCCAGCAGCAAGCCGCCCCGGGTGCGCTCCCGTCCGAGGAACAGGTTGTCGAGCCACGCTGAGCGCCGGGATCAGGGAGATTTCCTGGTAGATCACCGCCAGGCCCTGGCGGTAAGCCTGCTGGGGAGAGTCGAACCGCACCGGCCGCAAGGGAGGCCCAGCCGCACCCGGCCCTGATACTCGGAGTGGACCCCGGCCAGGATTTTGATCAGGGTGCTCTTGCCCGCGCCGTTCTCGCCGGCGAGCACGTGCACCTCGCCCGGACGCAGCTCGAAATCCACCCCCTCCAGCACGCGCACCCCGGCGAACCGCTTGCCGATCCCCTCCATCATCAGCAGGGGCTGATCCGGTCCGGGAACAGGAACGACTTGCGCGGCGGAAGCAGGCGGCATGGGGCTGTCGTGGGAAAAGGGAACGGTCATGGCCGCGGCGACACTTCGGGAGTCGCCAGAGGATCAATAATAAGCCCGGCGCGGCCGGCGGGCAATGCTCGACAGAAGCCAAGCGCGGCTTGGACCGGCCGGGGCCCCGGTGCTATAATGAAAGGGAACCCCACACATGGCACGCAGCGATTCACTCGCCATCAGGCCCGGGAGCGCGACCTTGACCAAAAAGCAGAAATTCGTCATCACCATCGAGTTCAACATCTTAGGCGAGCACTACGACAACGTGGTCACCTCCTGCCCCGAGCTCAACATCCACACCGTGGACAACTCGCTGCAGGGGGCGACCCTCAAGCTGGCGGAGGCGATCAGGTTCTTCTTCGATACCGCCGACTCCCGCCAGGAACTGGAGGAGGTGGTGGAAGAGCTGGCAAAAAGCGGCCGGGTCAAGCCGCCCTGGACCGGAGTCGGCTGACCGCGATGGAAGAGCCTCAGCGAACCCCTCGCAGGCACTCCAGGAACCGGTCGATCTGCTCCGCGCTGTGGCTGCTGCTCACCGCGGCGCGGATCATTCCGCCGGCGGGAGTGCCGGGGTAGTTGAGCAGCGGGGCCAGGATCCCCTCCTCCAGCAGGCGCGCGTACAGCCGCTCCAGCTTGCGCGGGTCCTCCAGCACGATCGGGGCGATCGGCACCTGCGAGGGGCCATCCGGGCTCAGGCCCAACGCCCGCAGGCCGTCTTTCAGCCGGGCCGCGTTCTCCCGCAGCCGGGACAGCAGCGCGGGCTCCCGCTCCAGGCACTCGAACGCCGCCAGGGCCGCGCCCAGCACCGGGGCCGGCGGCGGGGTGGAGCCGATGTAGGAGAGCGCCCGAGCGCGCAGACCGGCGGCCAGCTCCCGGGAAAGGGGCGCCACTCCGCCGAAAGCGCCGAGGGCCTTGCTGAGGGTGGCGCAGGAGAGCACCCGCGGGTCCCCCAGCCGCCCGTGATGCTCGGCGGTGCCGCGTCCGCGCCCGCCCAGCACCCCCAGGGCATGGGCATCATCCAGCAGCACCAGGAACTCGCGGCCATCCAGCCGGGCGAGGATTTCCTCCAGCGGGAAAATCGTCCCGTAGAGCGGAGCGACTCCCTCCGCCATCAGCAGCACCCGCCGCCGTTCCGGCAAGCCCGTTAGCGCCAGCTCCAGCCCTTGCGGCGAGCAGTCGAAACCGCGGCACTCCAGGCCGCTGACACGCGCGGCATCGACCAGGCTGGGGTGGCCGCCGCGCTGGACCAGCACCAGATCGTCTCCCCGCGCCACCGCCGATAGCAGGGCCGACATCGCCAGGTAGCCGGAGGGCAGCACCACCGCCTCCCCGCACTCGAAAAAGCGGCCGGCCACCCGCTCCAGTTGCAGGTGCAGTTGGTTGGTGCCGCTCGAGGTCCGCGACCCGGCGCTGCTCATCCCGTACTGCCCGAGCGCCGCCCGGGCGCCCTCCAGCACCTCCGCCCGTCCCGCCATCCCCAGGTAGTCGGTGCCGCCGAAAAACAGAAACTTCCGTCCCCAGACTGTCACTTCCGGCCCCACCGGGCCTTCCAGCACGATCTCGCGCAACCGTTTCCGCCTTTCCGCCTGATCCGTTCCGAAGATGCAATAATATTGGTTCATCCGTCTATTCCGGGGAAAGCTCCAGCCCGCTGCTAATCCCGTAAATCCTGCGGATTTTTCTACTTCTGTGACCAGAAGTAGCAAGAGTCTTGTGAAGCCAAGGCCGCGAAGCTGAAAGACCATCGCGGTCTTTAACAGCCGCCGAGGGTACGAGGGAAAAAAGTCGCTCCCACACGCGGTCGCCGCGTTTCGCGCCGCATGATACCCTGGCGCTGCAACGCATGGCCTGCCGACCTCTCTCGCTTCGTAGCAGTAGCCACGATGGAAATCGGGAAAATCTACCGCCGCTGCCTCTGGCCTCCAGCCGCGGCCCGCAAGGCCCCCCCTCCCAAGAACAAGATGCCCTGGCCCTTGTCTTGTCTTTCATCCCCCAGCGCCCGTTCCGGGCGCTCCGCGGCAGCAACTGTATGAGCCAAGCCGGAGCAGCGGTTACAGAGCTCATGATCCCATGAACAGATGAAGCAGAGGCCAGAATTGACCGGCAGATGCGCGTCAGCGCTGCCCACCCTCACGGGTAGCGTAAAGAACCCACGATTACAAGTGGCCAATTGAAGACCATCAATGGTATGCGAGTTTTGCGCCGCACAGACTCTTGCTTCTTCTGGTCACAGAAGAAGAAAAATAATGACCATCAAAGAGCTAGTTGCACCGCCGGGAATTTGTGTCCCGAAGCCCGGGAAGGGTCTATTCCGGCTCCCCCGCCGGCAGAAGCTCTCACCCCGGAATTCCCGGATGAACCATAATATTGCCCCATATTTTATCAACAGTTACCATGGGAAGCAACCTTTTCCGGCCACCGGTCTCGCCCGCGCCCCACCAGGCCGGCACCCGCTCAGGGCGATCAAAGCGGGAGGCGGCGGCATGGCGCGGCATCCCCGTTCCAGGATGGAATAGCCACTGGTCCCGGGCCGACCCGCCCGGCGCCGGCGGCATTTTCCTTGATAACCGGCCGCAAAGGCCATTTATTAATGGTGCAGATGGTTTCGGCGGTTGTCCACACAATTTTTCACCCCGATCAAGAGGTCGCCATGAGCAGCCATCACTGGCCCGACCGGGCCGGTTTCCTGCGCCGGCTGTCCGGGGCGTTGCTGTCCCTGCTGTCGCTGCCGCTGCCGCATCCGGCCTCCGCCTCGGGCGATGAGGAACGGTCGCAGCCGGACCAGGGGAAAAAATTCCGGCTGCTGGATCACCCGCAGGTCAGGCGCAACTGGGTCGACCGGCGCAGCCGGCGGGTGGTGTTCCTGGCCCATTGCGTGGTCAACCAGAACGCCCGGATGCACGACTGCGCCAATCATGCGGCGGCGGTGCAGCCGATAGTCGACTGGTGCCTGGACCGCGGGCTGGGGATCGTGCAACTGCCCTGCCCGGAGCTGCTGGTGGTGGGCCTGGGCCGCGACCGGGATGATCCGCCCCAGGAATACCTGGAAGCGGTGCTGCGCAAGCCGCAGTGCCGGGAGCCGATCCGCAAGCTGGCCGAGACGGTGGTCTACCAGGTGAAAGAGTACCGGTTCCAGGGCTTTGAGGTCCTGGCAGTGGTGGGCAGCGATGGCAGCCCGAGCTGCGGGGTGGACCGTACCGCTTTCCCGGATGCGGAGAACCGCTTCGGCCCCGGCCAGGGAGTGTTCATCGCGGAGTTGCGGGAGCTGCTGCGACAGGAGGGCCTGGAGCTGCCGTTCAAGGGGATGGATGACTTGCATCCGGAGGAGACGGTCGCCTGGCTCGAGCGGCTCTGCCAGCTTCCGCCAACGGGAAAATCACCGACAGAAAGGGGAAAGATGATCGAGTTCCGTCACATCTACGACATCAGCCTGGTGCTCGGGCAGGAGAATCCGGTCTACCCGGGCGATACGCCCTTCCAGCGGGAGGAGACGGTTTCGTTCGCCCGGGGCGGCGACTACCAGTACTCGAGGCTCGCGCTGGGGGCGCACTCCGGCACCCACCTCGACCTGCCGCGGCACTTCATCCCGGAGGCCCGGACCATGGAGCAGTACCCGGCCGAACGCTTCATCATGCCGGCCCAGGTGGTGGAGATCCCGGACAGCCGGTGGGTGGAGCGCTCCCACCTGGAGCAGAAAGTCCTGCCCCGGGGCGAGGCCCTGCTGTTCAAGACCCGCAACAGCCGCAGCGGGATTTCCAATTCGCCGGTGTTCCACGAGGACTTCGCCTGCCTGTCACTCGAGGCCGCGCAGTACTGCCTGGAAAAGCAGGCTCCGCTGGTGGGGATCGACTATCTCTCGGTGGACGGCTTCGGCAAAAAAGTGTACCCGGTGCACGAGCTGCTGATGAAGCAGGAGGTGCTGATCCTGGAGGGCCTGAACCTGAAAGAGGTCCCGGAAGGGGCCTACACTCTGCTCTGCCTGCCCTTGCGGATCGCGGGCGCCGAGGCCTCCCCGGTGCGCGCGGTGCTGCTGCGCTGAGCCCCGAGTGAGCATCCCCGAACCCGCTGAACTGTCCCCGGGAGAGGGCGAAAATCCCGTAATCCCTTGTAGGGCAGGGGCATGCCCATCTGTTCCAACAAAATCGACGACAAGTGGGATTGGCTCGACAGGGGGGTTGGGTCAGCACCTACCGTAGCGGCCGGCCCCCGTGCCGGCCCGCTCGTCTCCCACGGGCGCGGCAGGCCGCGCCCCTACGATTGGCTCCGGGCCAGGTGTTGATGCCACCGGTCGGGCGGCAGTGCCTTTGATCCCCCGTTAAGAAAACGGCAGCCAAAGCCCCGACACCCCCGCTGAACCCGGATTTTTCCTAAAGCCCCCCCGCCGGCCGGTCGATAAAATCTACAGCGGACCTGAGTTTCCACGGCAAGCCCACGGCGCCCCGTCAGCGGATTGGTGTGTCCGCAAGGGCGACTGAAACCGGGAAGAGTTCCCGCCCGGGAACCAGGCGCGCGACAACAACAGCACAGATCGGGGTCTGCCGGCCCATCCCCGCGACAGAAGACCGGCTATTAAGCAAGGATGCTTAATATACCATCAAGGAGGATGAAGCATGCCGCTGTCGCTCAACACCAACATCTCCGCGATTACCGCGCGGCGCAACCTGCTGCGTGTCAACGGCCAGCTCAAGACCAGCATGGAACGGCTCTCCAGCGGCCTGCGGATCAACCGCAGCGCGGACGATGCCGCCGGGCTGACCATCGCCGAGAACCTGCACGCCCAGGTGGTCGGCCTCAACCGGGCGGTCACCAACGCCACGGATGGGATCTCGCTGATCCAGACCGGCGAGGGCGCGATGCAGGAGGGCAGCGCCATCCTGCATCGCATCCGCGAGCTGTCGGTGCAGGCCGCCAATGGCACCCTCACCAGCCGCGACCGCCAGGCCATCCAGAACGAGGTCTCGCTGCTGATCGACGAGATCAACCGCATCGCCTCCACCACCACGTTCAACAGCATCAACCTGCTCAACGGCAATTCCTCGGCCCTGATCTCCACCAGCAACCCGGCCGATGTCAACGGGATCGTGGTCGGCGATGTGGGCCAGGGCGGAATCTACTCGGTGACAATCCAGGTGAGCGAGTCGGCGGATGGCGGACGGCTGTTCGGCGCCAGCCAGGTGATCGGCACCGAGATCCTGACCCGCACCGGCGAGAACGGCCGGGTCTACGATGCCGCCCCGGAAACCACCCTGCAATCGCTCAGCCAGTTCCGGAACTTCAATGTGTTCGATGGCGGGATCCGCAGCATCACCCTGAACCTGAGCTCGGACGGCGACAACAAGATCGCCGACATCGAGCTCTTCGCCACCGACACCCTGGAGATCGCCCGCGCCCGGATTTCCCTGGCGATCAACGACCCCGACCAGACCACCGACCTCGGGCTCGGCGGGGGGATCTCCTACGGGGCGCCGCTGGTGAAGATTGCCTCGGTGGGCCAGGCCCCGGGCGGGGGCAGGCCCGGCGGGACCGTGCTGCTGATCGCCAATCCCGAGCCCGGCCGTCGCCTGGTCTGGGGCGGCGATGACAACACCCTCTCGGCCCTGGGCTTCACCACGATCCAGGAGTCCCAGCCGCCGGTGTTCTCGGTGACCGTCAACAATCTCTCCAGCCCGTTCCAGCAGCTGATTCCCCGCACCCTCAAGGTCTTCGGCGACCGGGCCTCGGGCCTGATCGACGGCGTGGATGTCAACTTCCGCACCACGCTCAACATCAGCCTCTCCGGGGCCACCAGTACCCGGGTCGGCTCGTTCGAGGTCCCCGAGCTGGTGGTCAGCCGCCACAGCGACAACTCCAGCTTCCTGCTCGAAGTCACCCCCCGGCCGCTGGTGTTCCAGATCGGCGCCAACCAGGGGGATGTGCTCTCCACCAGGATCAGCGATATCAGCGCCGCCAGCCTGGGGATCAAGGGGATCAACATCGTCGACCGCACCCTGGCCGGGGAGTCGATCCGCACGGTCGACCTGGCCCTCAAGCGGCTCAATGCCGAGCGGGCCAACCTCGGCGCGGTCCAGAACCGCCTCGAGAGCACGATCCGCTCGCTGCGGGTCGCCTCGGAGAACCTCACCGGCAGCGAGAGCCAGATCCGCGACCTGGATTTCTCGGACGAGATCGTCAACTTCACCTCGCTCCAGGTGCTGTCCCAGTCGGCCACCACCTTCCTGGCCCAGGCCAACGCCCTGAGCGGATCGGTGCTGACCCTGCTCGGCGGATGACCAGCCCGGCAGCCATGAAATGCAGACCCGCAACGACCGGATTCGAGCCTATATAATGTAGCACCCCTGCCCCGCGCGCCCGGCCTGGCTCGCGGATGCAGGCGGCGATCCGCCGGCGGGACGGGCCGTGAACGCGCGGTCCTCCGGCTTTTGTCCCTGGCTCGCCCCGCAAGCGGCCGGATCGCATCTCGAGCCGCAGCTTGCCTTTCACCCTGAGGGTCATGGATGACCCCTGCCGGACAAGGAGGTCCACCCTATGCCAGCCGGTTAGCCAACCATCACAGCCACGCCGCGTGATCTTTCGCGGCAGGATGGCAGGCGTTCGCGCCCGCTCCGGCGAGGGGGGATGTTCTCCCGCGCCACGGCCCAGCCTCAAGGGCTGTCAGCGCCGCCCGCGCCCCCGCCCATCCTGCCCCCCGGGGAGCGCCGTGCCCAAGCGGCCGGTGCTCCGGGAAACGGCGAAGCCTTGCCTGTCGCGGATCCGGTGGACCAAACCACCCCGGAAGCCGCGGCGCAAGCGGAAGCGCCACGCCCCAAAAGGACGCGAGCACGCCCGGGCGGCCCCCCGGAGCCGCGACCGGTTTCGCGCCGGAAGCGGGCCGGAGGCGGTCCGCCCGACACCCGAATCACCCCGCGGGCGGGGATGGAACCTCGCCCCTCACGCATCAAGGAGGATGAATCATGGCCGGACTAACCCTGAATACCAACATCGCCTCGATCAACACCCGCCGCAACCTGCTGCTGCAGAACAAGCGGGTCACCAAGAGCATGGAGCGCCTCTCCTCGGGCCTGCGGATCAACCGCGCCGCGGACGATGCCGCCGGGCTGACCATCGCCGAAAACCTGCGGGCGCAGGTGATCGGCCTGAGCCGGGCGGTGGCCAACTCCCAGGATGCGATCTCGCTGATCCAGACCGCGGAAGGCGCGCTGGGCGAGGCCCATAACGTGCTGCAGCGGATGCGGGTGCTGGCGATCCAGTCCGCCAACGGCACCCTGACCAGCCGTGACCGCAAGGCCCTGCAGGACGAGGTGTTCCAGTTGATCGACGAGGTCGACCGGATCGCGATGACCACCTCGTTCAACTCGATCAACCTGCTCAACGGCAATGTCGGGGCGCTGGTCTCGACCGATGATCCCAACAACATCACCGGGATCGTGGTCTCCGATGTCGGCGAGGGCGGTACTTTCTCGGTGGCGATCAATGCGATCGATGTCGGCAAGATGCAGGTGCAGAACAGCCAGACTTTCGTGCGGGTCAACGAGGCGGGCGAACCGCTGGATGCCAACCTCAACACCCAGCTGCAGTCGATCAGCCGCTTCCAGGACTATGGGGTGTTCACCGGCGGCCAGGATTCGGTGACCCTGACCATGAGCTCGGATGTCGACAACAAGATCACCACCGTGCAGGTCTTCGCCACCGACACCCTGGGCCAGTTGATGGGCAAGATCTCGCTGGCGATCAACGACCCCGACCAGACCACCGACCTCGGGCTGGCCCCGGGCGTGTCCGACGGCGCCAAGCTGGTGTCGATCTCCAGTGTCGGCCTGGCCCCCGCCGGCGGCGCTGTCGGTGCGACCAGCCTGGTGATCACCACCCCCGAGCCGGGCCGCAAGATGGTCTTCGGCGGCGAGTCCTCGCTGCTGACCGCCCTGGGCTGCAACGAGATCCAGAGCGCGGTTCTGCCGGTGTTCTCGCTGACTGTCAAGGACGTGGGCGAGGGAACCATCGCCACCAAGAGCACCCGGGTCTATGGCAACCGGGCCAGCAACCTGATCCGCGGCGTGGACATCTCCTTCCGCACCACGCTCGACATCTCGCTCAGCTCGACCCAGACCGATCCGGTCGGGGCTTATCGCGTCTCCAAGCTGGTCCAGAACCAGCGCCCCGGCCCGGATGGATTCATCATCCAGGTTTCCCCGCGGCCGCTCAGCTTCCAGATCGGCCCGAACCACGGCAACTTCATCAACACCCAGATCGGCGACATGACCGCCCGCTCGCTGGGGATCCAGGGCCTGAACATCTCCGACCAGTTCCTGGCCCAGGAGACGATCAAGCCGATCGACAAGGCGATCGACCTGGTCAGCGCCCAGCGCTCCACTCTCGGCGCGGTCCAGAATCGACTGGAGAGCACGATCGCCAACCTCAGCGTGGCGTACGAGAACCTGAGCGCCTCCGAGAGCCAGATCCGCGACCTGGACTTCTCCCACGAGGTGATCGAGTTCACCTCGGCGCAGATCCTGACCTCCTCGGGGACCAGCTTCCTGGCCCAGGCCAACGCGCTGAGCAACAACATCCTGACCCTGCTGCAGTAAAAAAAGTCGCAAGTGGTCCGCGGCACCCCCTGGCCTCGGCCGGCCCCCTCCGGCCGGGGCCGGGAGCCGCGTCCCGCCTCCGGCCTCCCCGGCCCGCGAGAAAACTCTTCCCCCAGGATGACAGCTTTCCGCCTCCGCCGGTTTTTTCTCCAAAAATTCTAAACTTTCCCCCCCTGGTGCCGATATACCAGAATAGTTGGCAATATCACCGGGCAAATTCGTTAACTGCGGCGACCAGATAACTCGAATTGTGCCTCCGGCCGGGAAGCTGCACCCTTCCCAGGGACGTAGTCCGCCCGCCGGAAGCACGCCGGATCATCACACTCAATCGAAGGCAATAAAAAAAGGCTTTTGGAGCCCCCCTCCAAAAGCCTTAGGCAGCACAACAACATCGGTCGGAAAAAGGTCTCTTCGCAAGTGGCCCTTTCAGTGATGTGTATTGTGCCGTATTGCGCTTGCCATTACTGCAATACACATGCCACTTCGCGAACAGCCCTCCCGGATCTTAGGATCCTCCCCGACCGAATAATTGCCCAGGCCGCGCCATGGCGTCAACAGCGGACTTCCGCAGGGATTGCGGCTGTCCGGCGCCGGCGCCTGAAAAAACCGCCCGTTGCCGCCGACGCCATTTGTCGCCGCCGGCGGCGGAAAAAATCACCGGCATCGGGAAAAAAGCAGCTGGCCCTGTGACCATACACCATAAATGGAGAAAAGCCAAACAGACGCTCATCCGTTCACTGACGAACCAACCCCAGGAGGAACTGCATGAACCTAAAACGCTAGCCTGGTACGGGAAAAACTTCAAGGTTGCCGCCGAAACTCAGGTTCAACTTGAACTTTCTCATGGGCAAACGTTCTGTTGGGTAAGGATACCTTAACAGACGATCAAGGAGGATAACGATGGGTTTAACCCTTAATACAAATGTTGCGGCGATCAATGCAAAACGGAACCTGCTGATCAACAACCGCGCCGTGGGCAAGTCCCTCGAAAAGCTGTCTTCCGGTTTGCGGATCAACCGCGCCGCCGATGACGCCGCCGGCCTGAGCATTGCCGAGAACCTGAGAGCCCAGGTGGTCGGTCTCGGTCGGGCGGTGGCCAACTCCCAGGATGCGATCTCGCTGATCCAGACCGCCGAGGGCGGCCTGAACGAGACCCACAACATCCTGCAGCGCATCCGCTTCCTGACCGTGCAGTCGGCCAACGGCACCTACACCAGCCGCGACCGCCTGGCGATCCAGGACGAGGTCGGGCAGTTGCTGGACGAGGTGAACCGGATCGCCTCGACCACCACCTTCAACAGCATCAACCTGCTCAACGGCAATGTCGGCGCGCTGGTCAGCACCGATGACCCGGTCAACAGCATCCAGGGCCTGGTGGTCGGCGATGTCGGCGATGGCGGCACCTTCTCGGTCGCGGTCAGCGCGATCTCGGTCGGCAAGCTGCAGGTCCAGAACTCCGAGCTGTTCGTCACCATCAAGGAGAACGGCGACCCGATCGATGCCAACGCCAACACCCAGTTGCAGTCGATCAGCCGCTTCATGGACTTCGGCGTGTTCACCGGCGGCATCGACTCGGTGACCCTGACCATGAGCCAGAACGGCAGCAACGATGTGACCGAGATCCAGATCTTCGCCACCGACACCCTGGGCGAGCTGGCCCGCAAAGTCTCCCTCGGGATCAACGATCCCACCCGGGTGAGCGACCTGGGCATGGCGGCGACGATCTCCGACGGCGCCACTCTGGTCTCGATCGGCCGGATCGGTCTGGCCCCCGCCGGCGGCGGCGCGGGCACCACCTCGATCGTGATCACCACCCCGGAGCCTGGCCGCAGCATCGCTTTCGGCGGCGAGTCCTCGATCCTCTCGGCTCTCGGCTTCAACGAGATCCAGAAGGCAGTGGCCCCGGTGTTCTCGATCACGGTCAAGGACATCGGCCAGGGCGAGATTCCGGACCGGGTGGCCAAGGTCTACGGCGACCGGGCCAGCGGCCTGGTCCAGGGCGTGGACCTGCGCTTCCGCACCACGCTGGACATCTCGCTCAGCGCCACCGCCAAGACCACGATCAACGCCTACAATGTCTCCAAGGTGGTCAACAACTCCCTGGCCGGCCCGGACGGATTCGTGGTCCAGGTCTCCCCGCGGCCGCTCAGCTTCCAGATCGGCCCGAACCACGGCAACTTCCTCAACACCCAGATCGGCGACATGTCCGCCCGCTCGCTGGGGATCGACGGCCTGAACCTGTCGGATCAGTTCATCGCCCAGGAGTCGATCAAGTCGGTGGACCAGGCGATCAGTCAGGTCTCCACCCAGCGCGCCGCGCTCGGTGCGGTCCAGAACCGCCTGGAGAGCACCATCGCCAACCTGAACGTGGCGCACGAGAACCTGAGCGCTTCCGAGAGCCAGATCCGCGACCTGGACTTCTCGGATGAGGTGATCAACTTCACCTCGCGCCAGGTGCTGGTCAGCTCGGCCACCTCGTTCCTGGCCCAGGCCAACTCGCTGAGCAACAACATCATGTCGCTGATCCGCTAAGCAGGTCGATCCAGGGAATGACGGTCTTGGCAGCCAGGGGTAAGACATGAACGGACAGTCGTTCTTGGCACCGCTCTAAAAAAAAGCCGGCTCCGGGTTCTGGCTACCCGGAGTCCGGCTTTTTTCTGGCAAAAAGCGGGCTTATGAAGCTGCAACTTCATAAGCCCTGCACCCTGGACTTCCGCGAAGAAGCTCCCGGGGTCGTGGGGACTCCGGGAAAGAGGTGCAGCCGACGTTTGTGCAAGTTGCGTACCAGAAGCCACTCCAAGCCGGACCGGGGTGGCTTCCGGTTTTTCCGGCCGGCACTCCTCCGCGTTGCAACAGTTTGCATGTCAAGCTGTTGCAACAACCGAACGCCATGAACCCGGCCGAGCTCAGCCCCTCCCGGCCCGACCTTCTCCGGCAAATCCTTCCGCTTTCCCGCGCCCGGCCGCCGCTGCACTTTTTGCCCCGGGCCGGCTGCAACATTTTCCCCGCCGGGGCTGTCCCGCGGTCTCCCAAAAAAGTACTAAAGCTTACCTTTGGGCTGCCGATAAAGGAAGCAGGGCGATAGTATCCGGTTTTCCGAACGCTCCGCGCCACGGGACGAAGCTGCAACTTCTCCGCGGCGCTCGACTGAAACGATCCGCGAAGAAGCTCGAAGGACAACGGGGTGCCGTTCCAGGAGAAGTGGTTTGTGCATTTGTATCGCACGCCCGCTCCTGCCGCTTTAGCTTCGCCTTCCCGTCTTTCTTCCGAGCCGCATTCCTCCGCGGACAATCAATCGACCGTAACACAGGCAGCACCCGGCGACAGCCTTCCACCCGTGTGGTAAACGCTGACCGCCGGCCCAGCCGGTGCATTGCCCGGGCGTGAACCGCAAGCTGCAACTTGCCGCGCCCGGTGGGGAACATCCGCGAAGAAGCAGCTTGGGGGTAAGTTCCGCCAGAGCGGCGGGATCGCGCCGGGTCCGGATTCCGGCTTGTCCGCGGTCCCGCCGCCGCCATCGCCCCACCTCCTCCTTTGCCGATCCCTTCCCACGCTCCCGGCTCCAGCACACGACAAACAGCCGCAACTGTTTGTAGAGGGTTGAACCAGTTGTTGTTGGACCAGCTTCCTCCCGGTTTCCCGCCAAATGTTGTCTGGTCGCCGCCGATTGACATTTGCCCGCCGGTGACAGGGAGGAAGGATCAGCCCGGGAAGCTCCCCTCGGGTCGGCCCGCCGCGGCTCTGCGGCAAGCGCCGGCCCGGGGCCTCCCGGCGCCGGGACCGAGTTGTGCCATGCGAATCGGGAACATGGAGCAGCAGCGAAGGGAGCACCACATCTACCCGGAATCAAGGAGGATCTGATGCCTGGACTGTCGATCAACACCAACATCCCGGCGATCCTGGCCCGGAGGCAGCTCAAGATCGCCACCGGCCGGATGACCACTTCTCTGGAAAGCCTGGCCTCGGGCCTGCGGATCAACCGCGCCGCGGACGATGCCGCCGGGCTGACCATCGCCGAGAACCTGCGCGCCCAGGTGGTGGGACTCGACCGGGCCATCTCCAACGCCCAGGACGGGATCTCGCTGATCCAGACCGCGGAAGGGGCCCTCGCCGAGAACACCAGCATCCTGCAGCGCATCCGCGAGCTGTCGGTGCAGTCGGCCAACGGCACCCTGACCAGCCGGGACCGCCTGGCGATCCAGAACGAGGTCAACCAGTTGATCGACGAGGTGGACCGCATCGCCGAGACCACCGAGTTCAACTCGATCAAGCTGCTCAACGGCAATGTCGGCGCTCTGGTCAGCACCTCCGACCCGGAGAGCATCGATGGGATCGTGGTGGGCAATGTCGGCACGGGCGGGGTCTACTCGATCACGGTCAGCGCCCAGGACCTGGGCCGCCTCCAGGTGCAGACCTCCGAGGTCTTCGTCACCATCGACTCCAACGGCAATGTCTCCAATGCCGCGGACTCGACCCAGCTCCAGTCGATCAGCCGCTTCCAGGACTTCGGGGTTTTCGGCTCCGGCGTCGACAGCGTCACGATCAAGCTCGGCACCGATGCCTCGACCAACCTGGCCGATGTGACGATGTTCCGCACCGACACTTTGCAGGATGTCGCGGCGCGCATCTCGCTGGCGGTCAACGACACCACCAGCAGCAAGGACCTGGGGCTGGGCGGGGCCGCCGCGGTGGGCGACCAGCTGGTCGGGATCGCCACCAATGTCGGCAGCGAGGATGTCACCCAGATGTTCGTCCTCACCCCCGAGCCCGGGCGCCGGATCACTTTCGGCGGCGATGCCTCGGCCCTCTCCGCCTTCGGCTTCTCCGAGATCCAGGGGGCCAAGAGCCCGATCTTCTCCCTGACTGTCACCGACATCGGGGCCAACGGCGGGGCCACCACCACCAAGAGCCTAAAGGTCAGCGGCAACCGGGCCAGCGGGCTGATCAACGGCGTGGACCTCAGCTTCCGCACCAACCTGGACATCTCGATCGGCGGCAGCTCCACCCTGGCCGGGTTCAGCGTGGTCCGGCCGCTCTCGATCACCGGCAGCGCCAATTTCGTGCTGCAGGTGTCCCCGCGCCCGCTGACCTTCCACATCGGCTCCGGCGCCGGGCAGACCCTGTCGACCCAGATCAATACCATGAGCGCGAGGGCCCTCCAGGTGGACAAGATCAACCTGACCGACCAGAACCTGGCCAACCAGGCCGTGCGGGTGGTGGACAACGCGCTCAATGTGGTCTCGGCCCAGCGCTCCACCCTCGGCGCGGTGTCCAACCGCCTCCAGAGCACGATCTCCAACCTGGAAGTGGCCAACCAGAACCTCCAGGCCAGCGAGAGCCAGATCCGCGACCTGGACTACTCGGACGAGATCATCGAGTTCGTCACCGCCCAGATCCTCAACACCTCGGCCACCAGCTTCCTGCGCCAGGCCAACGCGGTGTCGAACAACGTACTGCAGCTGCTCTCCTGAAGATGGAGCAGGTGAGCGGCGGCACTGACAGCGGCAGTCCCCGCCCGCGGCGCGACGGCTGACCCGGCGCGCCGCGGGTCCGTCACCAGCCAGTGCCAGCGGAGGTGCCCATGTCCGACCGGATCATGGCCCAGGAAGCGGCGGTGCGGCAGGCGCTCCTGTCGGCCCTCCCCAAATCCGCCGGCGGCCGCGCCGCCCCGAAATCCGAACCGGCCGACCCGCCGGCCGAGGCGCAGCGCTCCGCGGCCGCCGCGCGGCTCGCCGAGGAGCAGGCCCTGACTCAGGAGCAGTCGGCCCGGCTGATCGCGGGCCTCAACGACCTGTTCCGCATTTTCGGAGTCGAGGCCCGCTACTTTATCGATCCGCAGACCGAGACCCTGGTGGTCCAGCTCCGCGACAACGAGACCCGTAAACTGATCCGCCAGATCCCGGACGAGGAGTTCATCTCGCGCATCGCCCACACCCGCGAGCTGATCGGCCTGCTGATCGACCAGCGGGCGTGAAGCAGCACCCAACGGCAGGCGCCGGCGCGGCACCTCAGATTGACACCCCCCGGCCCCGCTGTAAGCGGGGCCACCCCTCCAGGGGGGAGTTAACAGCATGCCGCCCAACCGGTTTTGCCGATGCCGGGGCGAAGCGGGAACACTCCCCCCTGGAGGGGGGTGGCCCGATGCCATCGGGCCGGGGGGTGTAAGGATAGTCCCGGCCTAGCGGACAAACAACAAAAGAGCCACCGCCCCTATCCGGGCGATGGCTCTCGTCATTTCCGCTGCACTTGCTCCCGCGGCCTCAGGAACGCTTCCGGCCCCGGCCGGACCCGCCCCGGCCCTTGCCCGGCGCCACGCTCCCGCCCCCGGCCACCGCCGCCGCCGGCTGCTTGGCCGGGAGCGCGGGACCGTGGTACTTGCGGTTGATGTAGAGCTGCTGGGCCATCTGGAACAGGTTGAAGAAGGTGTAGTACAGCACCAGCCCGGACGGGAAATTCAGGAAGATGAAGGTCATGAAGAACGGCATGATGTAGAGCATCGGCTTCATCTTCGGGTCGGTCTGGGTCGGCGTGAGCTTCTGCGAGATGAAAGTGGTCGCGCCCATCACCACCGGCAGGATGTAGAACGGGTCGGGCTGGCTCAGGTCGTTGATCCAGCCGAACGCCGCGGCGCCGCGGAACTCGATGGTGCGCTGGAAGACATAGAACAGCGCGATGAACACCGGCATCTGGATCAGCAGCGGCAGGCAGCCGCCCAGCGGATTGACCTTCTGCTCGCGGTACAGTCGCAGGGTCTCGGCCTGCATCTTCTGCGGGTCATCCTTTAGCCTCCTTCATCTCGGCCATCATCGGCTGGATCTGCTGCATCCTGATCTGGCTCTTGGTGCTCTTGATGGTCAGGGGATAGAACACCACCTTGATCAGCAGGGCGAAGATCACCAGGATCAGCGCGTAGTTGGCGATGTAGCGGTGGAGCCAGAGCATGATCTCGAGCGAGATCTTGGTGAAGGGCTGGACGATCACCCAGCCGTACTCGAGGATCTTCGGCAGCCCGAAGTTGAGCGCCTTGACCTGCTGGTAGGACTGCGGCCCGACATACACCGAGTACGCGACCGGCTCGACACCTTCCGGCACCGGGAAGAAACCGCTGAAAGCCAGCTCGCGGGTCTCGGCGCTCCCGGCGGCGGACAGCCCGGTCATCGGCCGGTCGGGGACAAAGAACGTGGCCAGGAAGTACATGCTCTTAAGGCCGCCCCAGAGCACCGGCTCGTCCAGGGTCGGGGTCCAGCCGCCCTCGCCCAGGTCTTTCAGGTCCTTGGAAACCACCTCGCCATCGACATAGTAGGCGACCCCGTAGTCTTTGAAATCGGTCTTGGGGTCCTTCTCGTTGGAGACCAGGGTCGGGCCGAGCATCACCTCGAGGCGGTTGTCCCGGGCCCCGTGGAGCACGGGCGGCAGGTGCAGCTCGGCCTCGATCAGGTAGGAGTCGTGGCGGAAGCCGTAGACCAGCCGCAGCGTTTCGCCCCCCGGCAGGCGGTGGACCAGCTCCAGCGTCCCCTGCGGGTTGTTCGGCCCCAGTTCCAGCCGGCGGGTGCTGGGCTCGAACAGGCGCTCGCCCAGCTCGACCGGCTGGCTCGAGCCTTGCAGGTGCAGGCGGGCCTGGAGGAACTGGCTGCCGGTGAGCGGGACCAGTTGGACCGGCAGCCGCCGGTTGTCATCCTCCTGCTGCCCGGCGAACGACTGGTACTGCTTGAGCCAGGCCCGGGTCATCACCCCGCCGCGGGTGATGAAGTGGTACTCGTAGAGCTCGGAGCTGACCACCACCGTATCGGCGGCAACGGCTTCCATCGCGGCGGAGGGCTGCTCCCCCAGTTCCAGGGCGGGCGCGCCGGGCGTGGTCGCGGGCGCCGATGACCGCTGAACCGGCGCGGCGGTGTCCGCCTGCTGCTGCCCGGCCGTGGGCGGCATCCCCGGTTTCGGCTTGGGCGCCAGGAACACCAGGTAGCCCATCCAGACCGCGAACACCAGCAGCATGGCCAGGGCCGATCTCTTTTCCATGTTTTTTCCCTTATGGTTGCGGCAATCCGGTTGAACCGGCCGGAGGACCCTCGGCCGCCCGAACGGTAGCGACTGGTTCAGGGCAGATCGACTCCGCCCGGGTGGAAGGGGTGGCACTTGAGCAGCCGTTTCGCCGACCGCCAGGAACCTCGCAACGGCCCGTACTTGATCAGGCTCTGTCTGGCGTATTCCGAGCAGGAGGGGTAGAAGCGGCAGGCAGGCGGCAGCAGCGGTCCGATCGCCGCCTGGTAGACCTTCACCAGGGCCAGGAGCACCGCCCCCAGCGCTTTCTCGATGAGCTTCATTTCCGGTCCTCCCCCCCGCCCGCTTCCGGGGCGCGCGGCGGGACCCGGCCCTCCAGCCGGGAGAAACGCTCCCGCAGCCCCGCGAAATCCAGCTCGTAGGCCCAGGGCTTGACCCGGACCACCACTTCCCAGCCGCGGGCCAGGGGCGCCGAAGTCCGCAACAGCTCCTGGAGCCGGCGCTTGAGACGGTTGCGGAGCACGGCGGTGCGGCCGAATTTCGGGACCACCACCGCCGCCCGGCTGCGCCCGCCATCCGGCAGGGCCAGCAGGTGCAGCCGCAGGGAGTCTTGCGCCAGGCGCTGTCCCTCGGCCATCACCCGCTTGATCTCGCTGCCGCGGCGGATGGAGATTTTTCGCGCCAGTCCCATGCTCTCCCCTGCCGCATCGCCGGGTGGGTCCCCAAGACAGACAAGCGGCCCACTCCGCGCGCCGGGCCGGAAGCACCGCCTCCCGCCCAGCCGTCAAGTGGACCGCCCCAATGGCCAGCCGCCTCGATCTCAGGACACGGTCAGGCGCTTGCGGCCGTGCCTGCGACGGTTATTGAGCACCTTCCGCCCACCCTTGGTGGCCATGCGGGCGCGGAATCCGTGCTTGTTGACTTTCTTGCGGTTGCTGGGCTGAAAGGTTCTCTTCATGGTCCGGTCTCCGAATATGTTTTTGCAGCGGCGGATTTTCGCAACGCAAAGCCAGTAATATACTGCCCGGGCCAAAGCGATGTCAAGCCTTTCGCTACCGGACCGGCCGCCCGCGAGCCGCAGCTGACACTGCGGTCGTAAAATAACCGCCCCCGGCGCTCCGGGCCAGGAAAAACGCACGCGGCCCGCGCGCGAAGAGATTGACAAACCGGCACATCAATCGCTATTCTTGTTGTTTTTAGAGAGCGGTCGGTCCGACCCGTACCGGGCCGCGCCGGGTGACCTTTTCGGAAGGGATCGCGCCCGCGATGGAAGAGATGCTCAGAACCGCCGTGGACCAGGCTCTGCGGAAAATGGGAATCGAGAGCCCCCCGGACTACGTGGTGGAGAAACCCAAGGACCCGCGCCACGGCGACCTGGCGGCCAATGTCGCCTTCCTGCTGGCCCGCAGCCTGCATCGCAAGCCCCAGGAGATCGGCCTGGAGCTGGTCGAGAAGCTGGAGCTGGACAGCCCCTACCTGCAAAAGATCGAGGTGGCGCCCAACGGCTTCATCAATTTCTTCATCGACCCCCGCTGGTGCATCGACCGGCTGGCCGAGGTCCAGCGCGAGGGCGAGCGCTACGGGCTGGGCCAGGCCCTGGCCGGGCGCAAGGTAATGGTCGAGTTCGTCAGCTCCAACCCCACCGGCCCGCTGACCATCGGCCATGGCCGCCAGGCGGTGCTGGGCGACTGCCTCAGCTCGGTGCTGGAGGCGCAGGGGGCGGCGGTCTGCCGGGAGTACTACTACAACGATGCCGGCAACCAGATGAACATTCTCGGCCGGAGCCTGCGCGCCCGCTACGCCCAGCTCTTCGACCCGGCTTTCCCTTTCCCGGAGAACGGCTACAAGGGCGACTACATGCTGGAGATCGGCCCGCAGTTCGCCGCCATCCACGGCGAGCGCTACCGTCCCGCCGGCCCGGATGACCCGGAGCCCGACCCGGCAGACCCTCGGAACTGTTCCGCGGTTTCGCCGCCGAACGCATCCGCCGGTGATCGATCAGGACCTCAAGGAGTTCCGCATACGGTTCGATGTCTGGAGCCTGGAGAGCGGGCTTTACACCGAGGGCAAGATCGACAGCGCTGCTGGCGCTGCTGAAGGAGCGGGGCCTGAGCTATGAGCACGAGGGCGCGGTCTGGCTGCGCACCGCCGAGTTCGGCGACAGCGAGGACCGGGTGATTGTCAAGAGCACCGGCGAGCCGACCTATTTCCTGCCCGACCTGGCCTACCACATGGACAAGCACGAGCGCGGCTTCGATGAAGTAATCAATATCCACGGGGCGGACCACCACGGCTACGCGCCCCGGATGCTGGCCGGGATGAAAGCCCTGGGCTACCCCGAGGGCTGGCTGCGTTACGTGATCCACCAGATGGTCAGTTTCAAGGAGGGCGGGAGGCGGTGAAGATGTCCACCCGCGCCGGCCAGCTTTATCATGCTCAAGGACCTGTGGACCAGGTCGGGGTGGATGTGGCCCGCTATTTCTTCGTGATGCGCAAGGCCGACAGCCATCTGGTTTTCGACCTGGACCTGGCCCGCAAGCAGTCCAATGAGAACCCGGTCTATTACTGCCAGTACGTCCATGCGCGGATCTGCAGCCTGACCCCCACCGCCCGCGAGGCCGGGCTGTGGAACGGGGACCGTCGAAATGTGGAAGGTTACAGCCCTCGCGCCTCGAACACCCCGAGGAGCTGGAGCTGATCAGCCACCTGACTCGATTTCCCGGCCCTGGTGCGCCGTGCCGCCCTGGCGCTGGAGCCGCACCACATGCCCTATTTCCTGGAGGAGCTGGCCCGCCGTTTCCACGCCTGGTACCAGCGCCACCGCATTGTCGACCGCGAGCAGCCGGAGCTTTCGCGCGACCGTCTTTACCTGGCCGACTGCGTGCGGTCCGCGATGGCCAACGGGCTGCGGCTGCTGGGAATCACCGCCCCGGAAAAGATGTGAGAGGAGAGAATGCGCGATGACGCAACAGCCGAATGTAAGCCGGTGGCCGTCGGGAACAATCGGGCTGGACACGATCATCACCCCCTTCGGCAAAGCCGAGGGAGTGCTCGGCGGAAGCGGGATGTATATTTCAGTGTGGCGGCCGCGTGCTGGCCCCGGTGCTGCCTGGTGGCAGTGGCCGGCGAGGATATCGACCGATGAGCATGGAAGAGCTTCGCCGGCCAAACCTGGAGCTTGGCGGCGTGGCGGTGCTCGCCCGGGAAAACGTTCAGTTGGGGCGGCAAATACCACAGTGACGTCAACCGCCGCGACACTCTGTTCACCGAGCTGGGCGTGCTGGCGGGATTTGACCCTGAAGTGCCGGCCGACCGCGGCGACGGCCGGCACGGTATTCCTGGCCAATATCGATCCCGGCTCGCAGTTGCGCGTACTGGAACAGATGGAAA
Source organism: Candidatus Glassiibacteriota bacterium (assembly GCA_963752515.1). GTDB lineage: Bacteria > Gemmatimonadota > Glassbacteria > GWA2-58-10 > GWA2-58-10 > CAVVYO01. Next base: position 503,264 of record CAVVYO010000004.1, read on the forward strand.
AGCCCGAATTCGTGGTCACGGACACGATGAACTATTGGATCTCCAGCGACCTGGACCGCCTGCGCGAGGTGATCCGCCGCTCGGATTGCTGATCCTCAACGAGGACGAGGCCCGTCAGCTCACCGGTAAACTGAACCTGACCGCAGCGCTGAAGAGGTCCGGAAGATGGGGCCGCGAGACGTGGTATTGAAAAAAGGCGAGCATGGGGCGATCATGGCCGCGGGAGGATGACTGTTCGCCGCTCCGGGCTATCCCCTGGCCACGGTGGTGGATCCCACCGGCGCGGGCGATACTTTCGCCGGAGGGTTTGTCGGTTATCTGCAGAACCGAGGGCGACGGAACACTGAGGCCTTGCGCCGGCGGTGATCTACGGCTCGGCGCTGGCGTCTTTCTGCTGCGAGGATTTCAGCATAAACCGACTCGCCGCCTTGAAATCAGAGGAACTGGAGGGACGGGTCCAGGCTTTCCGAACCTGGTGAAATTTCTGTAAAAAGCTCGAAACAAATCCCCTGTGTCCCCCTTTTAAGGGGCATTTAAGCCCGCACTGACAACCTAGGCGAGGTAGCTCGCGGATTGGGAACTGAGGTCGCTTTAACAATAAGCATACCTCAAATTGGGACAATTATGAGTGTTAAAAAAAACAGAGCAGTTACGCCCGGGCGGGGTGGATATCGATGCCGCGAGCCGCGCAGTCGGAGGGCGTTCAAATCGAAAAGTAGCCGAGACTTTCACCTCCGGCGTGCTGAGCCAGGTGGGTAATTTCGGCGGGATGTTCTCGCTGGGGGGAGCGGCCTGGAGGAGCCCGTACTGGTGTGCAGCACGGACGGGGTCGGCACCAAGCTCATGGTGGCCCGCATGGCCGGCCGTCACGACACGGTCGGCCGAGGACCTGGTCAACCACTGCGTCAACGACATCATGGTCCAGGGGGCGCGAGCCGCTGTTCTTCATGGACTACATCAGCGTCGGCCGCTCTGCGCGAGGAGCACATCGCCGCGGTGATGGACGGGTTCGTCGCCGGCTGCAAGGAGAACGGCATCGCCCTGCTGGGCGGCGAGACCGCCGAGATGCCGGACCTCTACAGCGAGGACGACTACGACCTGGCCGGTTTCATCGTCGGCGTGGTGGACGCAAGAAGCTGATCACCGGCGAAAGAGTCGCGGCCGGGGACACGTGCTGATCGGGCTGCCCAGCACCGGGCTGCACACCAACGGCTACTCACTGGCCCGGCGGATAATTTTCGACCAGGGCGGCCATGCCGTGGCTCCGATCCGCTGCCCGGGGCGCGGGGCCAATTTCGGCGAGGCGCTGCTGGCGGTGCACAGCAGCTACCGGCCGCAACTGGAGGCGCTGTTCGAGCGCGGACTGGTGCGATGCCGCTGGCGCACATCACCGGCGGAGGCCTGACCGATAACCTCCCGCGGGTGTTTCCCGTCGACCTGGAGGCCGCATCCAACTCGGCGACTGGCCGGTGCCGCGGATATTCGCTTACCTCCGGAGGCGGGACCGGTCGACCGAAGCGGAGATGCTGCGGGTGTTCAACATGGGGATCGGGATGGTGCTGGTGGTGCCGCGGGAGCGCGGGGATGAGGCGCGGAGTTTGCTGGAAGAGTTGGATGAACAATGTTTTGTGATTGGGGAGATGGCGCCCGGCCCGGGCCGGGTGGTCTATCTTTGATCCCGATTTGACCGCGACCGTGTGAAGAATGCCGGCTGCTCCGGGGGAGGGAGGAACACCTTTTGGAAAAGGTGTTCCTCCCTCCCCCGGTCCCCCTCCCGCTTTTCCAAAACTTTTTCGATAGTTCAAGCTTGGCTATCGAACGACACCAAGTCAGCAAAAAAACAACAAAGGAATACCGATGCTTCGCAGACTGCCAATCCTGTCCCTCCTGCTGCTGCTCGCCGCCGCGGCAACCCTGCCCGCCCAGGACCTCTCCCTGGAAGCCGACCAGGGGACCTGGCTCGGAGCGACCCTCACCGGGGGCAACCTCTCCGCCTCCAGCGCCAACACCCTGGGCGGCTGGGGCCATCTCTCGCTGGGGGTCGAGGCCCGGGCGGCCAACCCGCGCCTGAGCTCCACCTCGGTGACCTCCACCCTCTACGCCGCCACCGCGCGCCTCGGGCTGTTCGATGGCTTCCGGCTGGCCCCCTGGGTCCATGGGCTGGGCTCGGTGGACCTGTTCGCCAAGGGCGGGCGGCTGCAGGTGCGCGACCATGCCGCGGAGACGAGCGCGATCTGGGGACTGGGCGCCCGGTTGGGCATCCTGCGCAACTCGATCATCACCCCGGCGGTCTCGCTCAGCTACTCCCACTACTCGCTCGACGAGCTGTCGCTGCGCAGGGTGATCCTGCCCATCGGCCAGCCGGAGCGGGTGGAGTTCTGCACCAACGCCTTGCGGCTGGATGTCAGCAAGAACCTGTTCTGGATCACTCCGATCGCCGGGATCGGCATCAACCGCAACCGGGTCGAGTCGCTCGATGATGGCCGCGCGGTGCTGCGCACCGAGGAAGTGTTCTACGGCGGAGTGGAGTGGAACCTGCTGCTCCTGCACCTGGGGGCGGAAGTCGGCCGCTCGGGCGGCGACAATTTCGGCTCGGTGGTGCTGCGGCTGGAGCTTTAGGCCCGGGCCTCCCGCTGGCGGGCCTCGTGCAGTTCCTCCATCCGGTCGAACACCTCCAGGGCGCTCCGTCGCAGGTATTCCTGGTCGCGGCGGTTGTCGATCACGAAATCGGCCTTGGCCCGCAGCTCCGCGGCTGGGAGCTGGTAGCTCATCAGGCGCTCGATGGTCTCCCGGCTCATCTTGCGGCGGGCCAGCGCCCGCTCGATCCGCACCTCGCGCGGGGCATCGACCACCACCACAAAGTCCAGGTGGCTCTGGAAGCCGAACTCGAGGATCAGCGCGGCATCGACCACCACCGCCCGGGCCTGGCTGCGCCGGGCCTCCGCCATCCGCTCCCGGACCAGCCGGATGATCTCCGGGTGGACAATCGCGTTGAGCGCCGATAGGTGCTCGCGCTCGGCGAAAGCGATCTCGCCCATCCGGCGACGGTCCAGCTCGCCCGCGGGAGTGAGGATTTCCATCCCGAAACGCCGGACCAGCGCCTCCAGCGCCAGGCTCCCCGGGTGCACCGCCTCCCGTCCCAGGCTGTCGGCATCGATCACCACCGCCTCGCGCTCCCGGCTCCAGATTTCCGCCACCAGGCTCTTGCCCGCCCCCAGGTTACCAGTCAACCCGATCGCAACCATCGCCAACCCCCTCTCTCTGACTATCATCCCAATTTAAAAACAAATGCCATCTTTTTCCGGGGGGAGGGCGGAAACCTTTTGGAAAAGGTTTCCGCCCTCCCTCCGGGCCCCCCTTCCACTTTCCAAAACTTTTTCGATCGTTCCAGCGGCTCTACTTGCACTCCAGCCAGTTGGGCCCCGTGCCCGTATCGACCCGGATCGGCACTTCCAGCCGCACCGCGTGCTCCATCAGCGGCGTCACCAGCTCCCGCACCGCCTCCAGCTCCTCCCGCGGGACATCGAACACCAGCTCATCGTGCACCTGCAGGATCATCCAGGCCCGCGGCAGGCGCTCGGCCAGCGCCCGGTCCACCGCGAGCATCGCCACCTTGATCAGGTCCGCGGCCGAGCCCTGGATCGGGGTGTTGAGCGCCATCCGCTCGGAGTTCTCCCGCGCCACCCGGTTGTCGCTGCCGATCTCGGGCAGCGGCCGCCGCCGGCCGAGGATGGTCGTGACCCAGCCCTGGCGGCGGGCCTGGTCGATCTGGCGGTCGATGTAGTCGCGGATCCTCGGGAAACGGGCGAAATAGTCCTCGATGAACTGCCTGGCCTCGCCGAACGGGATACCCAGCTCCCGCGACAAGCCGGTGCGCGCCCATCCCGTAGAGCACCCCGAAATTGATGGTCTTGGCCCGGCTGCGCTGCCAGGGCTGGACCTTCTCCGGCGGGACCCCGATCAGACCGGCTGGCGGTCTCGGTGTGGATGTCCATCCCTTTGGAAAAAGCCTCGATCATCTGCTGGTCCCCGGCCAGGTGGGCCAGGATCCGCAGCTCGATCTGGCTGTAGTCGGCGCAGAACAGCACCCGCTCCGGGCCCGCGGGGATGAAGGCCCGGCGGATCGCCCGGCCCTCCTCGGTGCGGATCGGGATGTTCTGCAGGTTGGGGTCGCTGCTGGAGAGCCGCCCGGTGGCGGTCACCACCTGGTTGAACGAGGTGTGGATCCGCCCGGTGCGCGGGTTGACCTGGCGCGGCAGGGCATCGACATAGGTGGACTTGAGCTTGGCCACCTCCCGCAGCTCCAGCATCAGCCGCGGCAGCTCGTGCTCGACCGCCAGCGCCTCCAGCACCGAGCTGTCGGTGGAGAAGCCGGTCTTGGTCTTCTTGCCGGGCTTGATCCCCAGCTCCTCGAACAGCACCTGGGAGAGCTGGATCGGCGAGTTGACATTGAACTCATGGCCGGCCAGCTTCCAGACTTCCTCCTCCAGCAGCCGCAGGGTGCCTTCCATCTTGCGGCTGAGCACGGCCAGGTAAGGCGCGTCGATCGCCACTCCGACCGTTTCCATCCGGGCCAGCACCGGGATCAGCGGCAGTTCCACCTCGCGGTAGAGCTGCACCAGCTCCGGCACCGCCTCCAGCCGCTCGCGCAGGCGCTCCTCCAGCAGCAGCGCCAGGTCGGCATCCTCGCCGGAATACTCGACCGCCCGCGCCAGCGGGACCCGGGCGAACGGGATCATCTGCCGTCCCTTGCCCGCCACTTCCTCGTAGGTGATGGTCTTGTGGCCCAGCACCGCCAGGGCCAGGGCATCCAGCCCGTGGGAGCGCTCGCCCGGGTCCAGCAGGTAGGAGGCGACCATCGGGTCGCCCACCACCCCGCGCACCGGCATCCCGGCCCGCTCGAGCACGATCATGTCGTACTTGATGTTCTGGCCCACGCAGCCGACCGCCGGGTCGGCCAGCAAGGGGCCCAGCACCCGCCGCACCTGGTCGAGCGGCAGGTTCGGGGCCTCCTCGTGCGCCAGGGGGATGTACCAGCCCTCGTGCGGGCGCCAGCTCAGGGAAATCCCGACCGGGTCGGCGGCCACCGCATCCAGGCCGGTGGTCTCCACATCCACCGCGAACCGTCCCGCCCGGCGGATTTCCTCCGCCAGCCGCTCCAGCTCCTCCACCGACTCCACCGCCCGGTAGCTTTTCTCCGGGGGCGGGGGCTCGCGGCCCTCCAGCCCGGCGATATGGCCCTCCAGCCCGAAACGGCCGTACATGCTGCGGAACTCGAAGCGGTGGAACAGCTCGGCCAGCCGTTGGCGGTCGGGCTGGCAACGGCGCAGCCGCTCCGGCTCGAACGGGATCGGCAGCTCGGTGTGGATGGTGACCAGCTCGCGGGAGAGGAACGCCGCCTCACGGCTCGCCTCCAGCTTGCCGCGCAGGCTCCAGGAGTCGATCTCATCCAGCCGGGCGTAGATCGCATCCAGTGAGCCGAACTGCTTGAGCAGCTTGAGCGCCCCGACCTTGCCGATCCCCCGCACCCCGGGCACATTGTCGGAGCTGTCGCCGGTCAGGGCCAGGAAGTCCACCACCTGCGCGGGCGGCACCCCGAACTTCTCCACCGCGTTGGAGGGGTCCACCCACTCCGACTCCTCGCCCCTCGGGCGCTGGTTATAGATGTGGATGCCCTCGCTCACCAGTTGGTAAAAATCCTTGTCCCCGGAGACAATCACCGCCTGGTAGCCGGCCTCGGCCGCCCGGCGGGAGATCGCGCCGATCACATCATCCGCCTCGAACCCTTCCAGCTCCAGGATCGGGATGCACAGGCCCTCGCTCACCAGCTCGCGGGCCCAGGCCACCTGGCTGCGCAGGTCATCCGGCATCTTCTCGCGGGTGGCCTTGTAGTCCGGGTAGAGCAGGTGGCGGAAAGTCGGCCTGGAGGTGTCCAGCACCATCGCCAGGTGGCCGGGCTGGTTCTCCTCGATCAGCCGGGAGAGCTGGAGCATCAGCCCGAACAGGGCGCTGGTCGGCTCGCCCCGGGTGGTGAACATCGGGTTGTGGATGAAGGCGAAATGGGCCCGGTAGAGCAGGGCGTAGCCATCGAGCAGAAAGATCCGGTTCGGCAAGGTCAGAGGCTCCTTCAGTCGTAATCGTTTTCAATGAGGGCCCATTCCCGGGGCCGGGTTGAATGATTGGTCAAGCCACGCCCTTAAGTCAAGTTTTTTCGTCCGCCCCCGCGCGGGAGGGCTGTCCCCCCCAGTCTTGACAGTGACCGGCCGGGAATGTAGCTTTGTTTTTTGTAACTTTAAGGCCCTGGCAGGACATTAGATGTAGACCGGCAAGCGGCGTGCGCCGCGCGAACAAACGGCTGGCCGGGGGGGTATCACACAGGGATTTCGCGGGGCCTGCGCCATGGTTCGGCCCCGACGGCCAGGGTCTTTTCGGGAGCGCTTGAGCGTGCGTGACGATGTCAGCCTGAAAAAGATGTTCGTGCTCTCGATCCTGCTGCACCTGCTGCTGCTGCTGATCCCGCTGAAAATGTTCATCGAGGATGCACGGGAAGCACAGGCCCAGGAGCTGGAGAAGGAACGGGACAACCAGCGGGAGATGAGCTTCATCTTTGTCGAGACCCCGGAGACCGCCACCGAGAGCGAGCACCAGGACCCGACCCCCTTTGTCTCCGACAAGACCCTGGCCGCCGCCAACCCGGAAGCCCCGGCGGACCTGCCCGCGGGGCAGCCTTACCAGCAGGGCCGCCAGTCGGAGATTGCGGTGATGAGCCCCGAGCAGCCGCAGCCACCCGGGGCGACACCGCGCCCGCCGCAGCGCGAGCAGTCCCGCCGGCAGCAGCCGGAGGAGGGCGCGGAGCAGCAGGAGCAGCCGGGCGAGCAGGGCTCGTTCGATGGGTTGCGGGAGCTGGAGGCGCTGAGCCGGCTGGCCCCTCGCCGCCAGGAGCAGCCCCTGCCCTCCCAGCCCGACCTTCAGCAGCCGCCGGGAGCCCCGGGCAGCTCCGAGGCCCCACGCTTCGACAACCGGCGCACCCGCGCCCCGATGGGCGCCGACTTCCAGCTCAGCACCTACAACTGGAACTGGGCGCCGTATCTCAAGGAGCTCAAGAAACGGATCGAGAGCAACATCTACCCGCCCCCGGCTTTCTTCATGGGGATGGCCCGGGGCAGAACCTTCCTGCGCTTCACCATCCAGAAGGATGGAACGATCACCAATTTCGAGATGATCACCTACACCGGGCACGAGTCGCTGATGAAGACCAGTGTCAACGCCATCGAGGCCTCGGTGCCGTTCCTGCCGCTGCCCAGTGATTTCCCGGAAAACGAGCTGGGAATCACCTGCGGCTTCTACTACAACGAGTTCATGCAAGAGAGACCATGAGCGAGGCGACCGACCGATGATAGAACTCTTCCGGCAGGGCGGCATCCTGATGTACCCGCTGGCGCTGTGCTCCATCGCCGCGGTGGCGATCATCCTGGAGCGCGCCCTGAACCTCCGGCGCCGCAAGATCATCCGGCCGGAGATCATCAACGTGATCGACAACATCAAGGGCTCGGAAGACCTGGGGCTGGCCTACTCGATCTGCGAGAAGAACCCCGGCCCGTTCTCCCGCGTGGTGCTCACCGCCCTGGAGCACAAGGACCTGCCCAAGGAGGAGATCAAGGAGGCGATTCTCGATACCGGCCGCCAGCAGACCCGCCAGCTGGAGCGCGGACTGCCGGTGCTGGAGACCATCGCCGCGGTCTCGCCGCTGCTGGGGATCCTCGGCACGGTCCTGGGGATGATCCAGATCTTCCAGGTCATCACCGACTACGGGGTCGGCCAGGCCAGCGCCCTGGCCGGCGGGATCCAGGTGGCCCTGATCACCACCGCCGCCGGGCTGTTTGTCGGCATCCCGGCCCTGGTGGCCTTCAACTACTTCACCAACAAGGTCGATGGCTTCGTGCTCGAACTCGAGTACTGGGCCGGAGTGCTGCTCAACAAGCTCCAGGGCTTCCAGCACCCGGGCCGGCCGGTACGCGGGTCCGCCTCGCTCAAAAGGGTGGCCGACTGATGCAATTCCAGAGCCGACAGCGCCGCCGGACCTTCATCAATATCGTCTCGCTGGTGGACGTGGTGTTCCTGCTGCTGATCTTCTTCTCGGTCAGCACCTCCTTCATGGACCAGCCCGCCCTGAAGATCGACCTGCCCGAGGCCAGCGCCGAGCCGCCCAGCTCAGAGCAGCAGCGGCCGATGACAGTCTACCTCACCAGCGGCGGCCAGCTCTATTTCGGCGATACGCCGGTGCGGCTGGACGATCTGCCGGAGCTGATCCGCGAGGGGCTGCGCTCCGGTCAGCCGGCCCGGATGTCGATCAAGGCCGACAAGGATGTCACCCACGGCGAGGTGATCCGGGTGATGGACCTGGCCCGTCAGAACGGGATCGAGCTGGTGACTGTCGCCACCCAGAAGAAGGCCGAGGGCCGGTAGGGCGGACGCGCTTCCCGCCCGGCGGCTCTGAGGAACAGCGGCACACCCCGTCGGCTGCGCCGCTACTTCTGCCAGGCACAGCAACCCGTTTCCGGTAGGGACAGGCCCCTGTGCCTGCCCTTAAAAAACACAACCCCCTGTTTCCCCCTTTATTAAGGGGGACTTAAAACAATGCTACCCAACCAGTTGCAGCAACTCTACGGGCGAAGCAGGAGGGTGTCAAGCTGCTGTGACTTGCTTCAACCGGTGGATGGAGCGGGCCGAACCTGGCGGCTGATCCAAAGCTGAACCGAACAAAACGGGGCATGGCCCATCGGCCACGCCCCGTGATCTTTTTCCCGACTGCTTTCCTGCCAGGGCTTCCCCGCGCCGCCGAATGCGGCCAAGCTCAACCCTACGCCTGGCGTCCTTCCGCCACCGGAGCCGGCGCCTCATCGTGGAGCTCGTGCCGCCTGGCATCGGTCCAGAGGCGCTCCAACTGGTAGAACTGCCTGGTTTCGGGCTGGAAGACATGCATCACGAAATCCACGTAGTCGAGCAGCACCCAGCTGCCGTTCTCCATCCCCTCCACATGCCAGGGCGAAAGGCCATACTCCTCCTTGAGCTTGTCCCTGACATTGTCCGCGATCGCCCGGACATGGATATCGGTGTATCCCTCGCAGATCACGAAGAAATCGGTCATATCCGAGACTTTTTTCAGGTCCAGCACCACGACATCCTCGGCCTTGCGCTCCAGACAAACCTCCCCGGCCCGGAGGACAATTTTCCTGAGCTCCTCCAGCGACCGGTCCTTCTTGATCGAGTATTTCTTTCTGGGCATGCAGCATCCTTCCTGATTGCTGATTGGGTTCGGATTGCCAATTACGGGTGCTGACAGCGAGCCGCCCGCGCGAGCGCGGCCCCTGATCGCCATGGGTTACCGTCCCTCCCGGGACAGCTCCGGGAGGAGTTCCAGGACCGCCTCGCGCAGGAAATCCCGCCGAAAGAAGTCCTGATCCACCACCTTCTCGTTCCACACCACCAGGTCCAGGTCCAGGGTGCGCGGCCCCCCGGGGTCGTGCCCCGCGGGACGCCCGGCCAGGCGCTCGATCCGCTTGAGCTCCCGGACGAACTCCTTGCGCCCCAGCCCTGTCGCCACCAGGAACGCCCCATTGCGGAAATCCGGCTGGTCCGAGCCGCCGATCGGCCGGGTGTCGATGAAGCGTGACTCGGCCAGCAGACCGTGTCCGCGCGCGAGCTGCTCCCGGGCCAGCGCGATGTGCCGCCCCGGGTCAATGTTCGAGCCGACCGCCACCACCGCGCTATTCATCGCCGCCTCCTCGCGGTGACACTGGCCGAAACCGAGCGGGCGTACCGCAACGAGTGGGGCTTGTCCACCTCGACACTGGCCTCCTCGATCCGCTCGCTGGTCTCCAGCACCACCTCCAGCACCCTGGCCGCCAGCGCCTCCAGCAGGTGGAACTGTGCGCCCTCGACCGCGGCGATCACCCTCTTGCTTATACTCCGGTAGTCCACCAGGTGATCCGCCGAATCGGCATCCTCCAGCGCGCCGCCCTCGCAGGTGAAGGCGATGCTGACCAGCACCTCCTGCGGGACGTGGCGCTCCCAGTCGTTGAGCCCGATGATCGTCCTGAGCGCCAAGTCCTTGATCCGGATCGTGGTCTGCATCTATCCCAGCGACTCCCCGCCATCGATGAACAGGCACTGCCCGGTGACAAACTCGTTGTCCAGCAGAAACTGCATGGCGGCGACCACATTGGCCAGCGACCCCTTGCGCTGCATCGGGATGCGCCTGACCAGCCGCTCCAGCGCGGCCTCGGTCTCATCCGGCGGCGGCAGGATGATCCCCGGGGCGATCGCATTGACCCGGAAGGCGGGGGCCAGTTCCCGGGCGGCGATCCCGGTCAGTTCGGCCAGGGCCTTCTTGGACAAGGTATAGACCGCGTAGGAGTGGTCGCTGCGGGTGATCCGGGTGTCGATCAGGTTGATCACCTGGCCCTGCCGGCAGTTGTTGGCGAACTCCCGGGTGAGGAAGAACGGGGCCTTGAAATTGACCGTCATCAGGCGGTCAAAAAAAACCGGGCCCGATTCTTTGATCGTGCCCTTCTGGAAGACCGAGGCGTTGTTGACCAGGAGTTCCAGGTCCGGAAACTCCCGCAGCACGCGGGGGATCAACTCCAGCAACTCCGCGTTGTCGGCGAGGTCGCACTGGAAGAGGCTGGCCCGGACCCCATACTCCCGCACCAGCTCCAGCGCCTCATGAGCCTCGGCGCCGGAACTATGGTAGTGCAGGGCGATGTCGTAGGATCTTGCCGCCAGCGCCAGCGCCAGCTCCCGGCCGATTCTCCTGGCTCCTCCGGTTATCAGTGCCGCCCTGGACATGCGCTCCCATCGTGGCTGGTGGAGAGGTTCCCTTTGGTTGCATCCGTACGCCGGAGCATTCTCCTTTATTTTAATGGGCGGGACTTGGAAATCCAAATAATTCTGCTTCAGATTCTCACCGGCTGAGGGTTCAAAAGCTAAAGTCGCGAGGGTTTCGGTTCGAAATTCATCATAGGGACCGCGCCCCGCAGTTTGTTACATGGAGGTAACAACATGTCCGGGTACCTCGAAGCGACTGGCCTGGTGAGCCCGATCCAGGTCCAGGCCCACGTGCTGGCGATCAGGCAGGCCTCGATGGAGAATTTTGCCCGAGTCCTGCAGGTCGCCCGGCCACGCCTGCCGGCAAGTCATGCCGGAGGCACGAGGGGCAGACTGAACGTTTACGCCTGAGCGTGCCTTCCAGCGGCAGGCCGACCGCCGGAAGCACCTGGGATTGGAAGGGGTTGCCGCGAGGCAGCCCCTTTCTTTTGGTTGATCCGCGAATTCCGGGGAAAGGCAGCGAGGCGAGGCTTCCGTGAAATCACCGCCGCCTTGCCGGTCACTGCGGATCAGCCGCCGGGGGATGTCAATCTGTTGTCCCGTGCCTGCGCGGACCCGCCTCGGGAGGGGCGCTTCCGGCTTCTTGCGCCTTTCCCTGCAACATTTCGGGTTTCCCGGAATTTGACATCCCGCCCCTGACAACTTATGGTGAAATAGTCCTTTATACATTCAGAGGGGTAACGGAATCCCCCGAGACCAATGGCATGGGCATGGGAGGGATGATGGAGAAGATCGGGATGATGATCAGGGTCGCGCTGCTGACTGTCGCGCTCCTGCTTTCCGGGTGCGATGACGATCAGCCGGTCCGGCCCGAGGGGCTCGACCTCACTTTCGCTTTCGAGACCTCGCGGGAGGGTTTCGAGCTGAACATGGCCGACTACCCGGTCGGCTCCGATCAGTCGCTGAACGCGCAAACCGCTCACCAGGCGCTGCCGGACACGATGGGCACCGGCAACTGGGGGCTGTACCTGCGCGCCAACAACATCAGCGATGACCTGTTCATGTATGTCACCCGGCGGCTGAACCAGCAGGATGGGATCACCCCGGGCGCCAGCTATGCGGTGACCGGCCTGCGGGTGCGGATCGCCACCACCGCCGGCGCGGGCTGTGTCGGGGCCGGCGGCGCCCCCGGCGAGAGCGTCTACCTCAAGGCCGGAGTCACCGCCACCGAGCCGCAACGCCTCGAAGTGGATGGCGACTGGCGGCTGAACATCGACAAGGGCGACCAGGCGACCGGCGGGCCGGATGCGGCGGTGCTCGGCCATATCGGCTCGGACAGCCTGGGCTGCGGCACCGCGGACTGGGCTTTCAAGACCCTGGAGCTGGCGCAGCAGACCACGGTCACCAGCGACAGCCTGGGCCGGCTCTGGCTGCTGGTCGGCCTCGACAGCGGCTTCGAGGGGGTGACCGAGATCTATTTCGATGAGCTGCAGCTCCAGCTCACCGAAAACACAACTGGCGATGGCAGCCTGCTGCTGCGCTGAGGCCCGCACGACCCGTCCAAAAGAACTGCCAACTGATCGTAGTCGTAGGGGCCGGCCCCCGTGCCGGCCCGGAAAAACACAACCCCCTGTTTCCCCCTTTGCTAAGGGGGATCAACAGCACTGCCGGCCCGCTGGTCTCCCACGGGCGCGGCAGGCCGCGCCCCTACGATGGGCTCCGGGCCGGCGGCTGCAACCTCAAGTTATGCAGCATTAACGGGATCGAGGGTAGGGGCGTCCGGCCGGACGCCCCTGCAGGCCAACCCGACCGACATCGGTCAAGCTCAAGCAGAATAGCCCGGGAAGCAGCGGTTGTGTCTTTGGATGGGAGGGTGGGGCGGTCTTTGGGCCGCGGCTGGAGGCAAAGGGCAGCGGTGTAAATTTTCCCTATTTCCATCGTGGCTACTGCTACGAAGCGAGAGAGGCCGGCAGGCCATGGCGTTGCAGCGCCAGGGATGGCGCGAAACGCGGCGACCTCAAAAGGAGCGATTTAGCTCCCGCAGGCACACCGCCGGTGATTGAAAAGCTGATAGCTTATTCAGCTTCGCGGCCTTGGCTTCAAAAGACTCTTGCTACTTCTGGTCAGCAGAAGTAGCAAGAATCCCGTAAGGATTTACGGAATAAGAAAATAGCTGGTGTTTCCCCTCCAGCTTCGGGACCCGCGGCAAAGGTCAGCTCGATCAGCCCTGTTCCCCGGGATGCCCCTGTTTCCCCTGTTCCAGGGACCGCTCGCGCCGGCGGGCGGACTCCAGGCTGCGCATGGCCGGAGCATAGGTCAGAAATCCGCCGCTCAGGTTGCGGACACTCCGGAAGCCATGCTGAAGAAGAATCCGGGCCGCGAGGTAGCCGCGCAGCCCGACCCGGCAGTAAACCGTGATCTCGGCCTCGCGGGGCAGCTCATTCAGGCGATGGCGCAGCTCATCGACCGGGATATTCACCGCCCGGTCGATGTGCCCCTGGGCGAACTCCGACGCGGTGCGCACATCCAGGATCACCCGGCCATCCGGCTCCGGGCGCTCCAGCTCGTGCCACTGCAGGGGTTCGACCTCGCCGTGCAGGATATTCGAGGCCGCATAGCCGGCCATGTTGACCACATCCTTGGCCGAGCCGTAAGGCGGGGCATAGGCCAGGTCCAGGTCGGTCAGCTCATCGACTGTCATCCCGTTCCAGAGCGCGGTGGCGAAGACATCGATCCGCTTGTCCACCCCCTCCCGGCCGATGATCTGCACCCCCAGCAGCCGGCCATCCGTGGGCGAGAAGATCGTCTTGACCGACATCTGCCGGGCCCCCGGGTAGTAGGTGGCATGGCTGAAGCTGTGGGTCCAGGAGACCCGGCAGGGGATTCCCTCCTCCTGCAGCAGCTTTTCCGAGGCCCCGGTGACCGCGGCGGTGAGCGAGAACACCCGCGCCACCGCGGTGCCCAGGCTGCCCTCGAACCGGCGGTGCTGGTCGCGGAGGGCATTGCCGGCGGCGATTCTTCCCTGGCGGTTGGCCGGCCCGGCCAACGGGATCAGGGCCGGCTTGCCGGTCACCCGGTGACAGGTCTCCACCGCATCGCCCACCGCGAAAATCTCCGGGTCGGAGGTGCGCAGGGTGTCATCGACCAGGATGCCGCCGTGGGGCCCCAGCTCCAGCCCGGCGCCCTTGGCCAGCGCCACCTCCGGCCGCACTCCCACCGCCAGCACCACCAGGTCGCACTCCAGCGCCTGGCCATCCGCGAGCCGCACCCGGCAGCGATGGTCCGGTCGCTCCTCGATCGCCTCGGCCCGGGTTCCCAGGTGCAGGCGCACCCCCCGGTCGGCCAGCTCCTGTTCCAGCAGCGCGGCCGCATCGCGGTCCAGCGGCGGCAGCACCTGGTCGGTCAGCTCCACCAGGTGGACTGTCAGCCCCGCCCGCACCAGGTTCTCGGTCAGTTCCAGCCCGATGAAGCCCGCGCCGACCACCACCGCCGCGGTGGGCGAGCCATCCCGCACGGCCGCGCGGATGCGCTCGGCATCGGGGACCGTGCGCAGGGTGAAGACCCGCGCCAGGTCGGCCCCCGGGATCGGCGGGACAATCGGCGCGGCGCCGGGCGAGAGGATCAGCCGGTCGTAGCTTTCGCTCCAGGTGCGGCCGGTGGCGGTCTCGCGCACCTGGACCTGTTTGCCCGGGCGGTCGATCGAGGTCGCCTCGCAGCCGCAGCGCACCGCGATCTTGAAGCGCCGGGCCAGCGACTCCGGGGTCTGCAGCAGCAGGCTGGAGCGGTCCTCGATCTCTCCGCCGATGTAGTAAGGCAGGCCGCAGTTGGCGAACGAGACCTGGCCCCCGCGCTCGAGGATCATGATTTCCGCCCGCTCATCGAGCCTTCGGGCCCGCGCCGCGGCTGAGGCCCCTCCCGCCACGCCCCCGATGATCAACAGCTTCATCCTGAGCTTCCTTTCCCGTCCTAAAACGTTTTCGCCCGTTCCGGATTGATCCGGCCGGTCGTGGCTGGTTATAATTAGATGATTCTCTGCAATGTACTAGCTTCGGACCGAACTCACAACCCGGGCCGGGCGGCGCACGGGCCGTTCGGCGTGGCAAGCCGGGCAAAGGAGGGACAGGATCAGCGGCCGCCGGGTGGCGGCCCTGCACGAGGAAATTCGGAACCGCGACCAGTGATTTAAACCGTAGGCTCAACCAACCGGGAGGACCCCCATGCAGCTCACCCCCCAGACCAGGATCAACGACCTGATCGCCGATTTCCCGTTCCTGCTGGATTTCCTGGCCGACTACAACCCCCGGTTCTCGCTCCTGCGCAACCGGGCGATGCGGGCCACCCTGGGAAGGGTCGCCACCCTGGCCAAGGTGTCGGCCATCGGGGATGTGCCGCTGGAAAAGCTGATGCGGGATGTCGCGGAGCGGATCACCCGCGAGACCGGGCAGCAGGTCGAGCTCGCGGCCGGGGCATCCGAGGCCGCGACTGCCGCCTCGGATGCCGAGGCCCAGCAGGAACTCAAGGAGATCATCCGCGAGCTGCACCGGGGAGTCCCTTTCGATCAGGTCAAGCAGCGGTTCGACCGGCTGATGACCCGGATGGACCCGAGCCGGATCGCCGAGCTGGAGCAGCAGCTGATCGCCGAGGGGATGCCCGCCGAGGAAATCCAGCGCCTGTGCGACCTGCACGTGACCCTGTTCGAGTCGGACCTGGCCGCCGGCGAGCCGGTCTCGGCCCCGGAGGGCCACCCGGTGCACACCTATCTGCTGGAGAACGAGCGTTTCACCGCCCTGGCCACCCGGCTCAACGCCCTGATCGCCGAGGTCAAGGCCGAGCCCGCCGCCGAACGGCTCCAGGCCTTGCGGCCCCGGCTGGAGCCGCTGCTGCAGGAGCTCGGCCGGATCGAGCTGCACTACAGCCGCAAGGAAAACCAGCTCTTCCCCTTCCTGGAAAAGCATGGGATCACCGGGCCCTCCCAGGTGATGTGGGGAATCCACGATGAGATTCGCGGGCTGCTCAAGGGGATCCGCACCGCGCTGATCGAGGAGGATGCCCCGGAATTCATCGCCCGGGCCGCCGAGTTTTCCCGCGCGGTCACCGACATGATCTACAAGGAGAACGCAATCCTGTTCCCGATGGCCCTGGAAAAGCTGACCGGGGAGGAATGGGTCGAGATCCGGGCCGGGGAGGATGCGATCGGCTATGCCTTTGTCACCCCGGGCACCGCCTGGCCTCCGACCGCAAAAGCGCCGGTCCCGCCGCCGGCCCTCGCCGGGGAGGGTCTGGTCCGGCTCGACACCGGGAGCTTGACCCTGGAGCAGCTCAATCGCCTGCTGACCCATCTGCCGGTGGAACTCTCGTTCGTGGACCATCAGGATACGGTCCGCTACTACTCGGACACCCCCGAGCGGCTGTTTCCCCGCTCCCCGGGAGTGATCGGGCGCAAGGTGCAGAACTGCCACCCGCCCAAGAGCCTGCACGTGGTGGAGGAGCTGCTGCGGGCTTTCAAGTCCGGCGAGAAATCGAAAGCCGGCTTCTGGATTCAGATGAAAGGCCGCTTCATCCTGATCCAGTATTTCGCGGTGCGGGACAAGGCCGGCGAGTACCTGGGGACAGTGGAAGTGACCCAGGACATTACCGAGATCAGGAAGCTGGAGGGGGAGAAGCGGCTGCTGGAGTTGGAGTGAGGAAGTTTCTGCCAGGGTTATTTCCTGGCCTTCTGCTATTATCCTAACCTATTTATATTTTGCCACTTTCTGAGGCCAGAAAGTGGCGCAAAGAGCCTGTGCGGCGCAAAACTCGCCCACCACTGATGGTCTTCAAAGAGCCGCCTGTAATCGCGGGATCATTACGCTACCCTTTTGCGTGGGCAGCGCTGACGCGCATCTGCCAGTGAGTTCTTGCCTCTGCTGCTGCCGGCCATGGGATTATCAGTTCTGTAACCGCTGCGATGCCGTGGCTCATACAGTTGCGCCGCGGTGGCGGCTACGCCGCCTGGGGGTGAAAGAAAAAGGCGGGAAAGCGTAAATCAGCGGGATCACGCGCGACCAATAGTGGCCGTAGAGGCCCGGCCGGTGCCCCTACGGCCAAATCCGGCCCAAATGGTTCGTAATCGGTCCCGGGCTAACCTATCTGACAACAATGGAAAAAGTTTGGGAAAGAGAGAGGGGGTCCGGGGGGAGGGAGAAAAACCTTTTCCAAAAGGTTTTCTCCCTCCCCCCGGAAGAACGGGATATGGGATCTCAGTCGTGGGTGAGGCGGGAGGCGGTGGCCAGCAGCTCGCGGACCTCCTGCTCGCTGTCACAGCGGGTTTCGATCAGCAGGCCCGGCGAGGGGATCGCCTCCAGCACGCCCTCGACATCGGCGCGGTCCATCCCCTGGAGCAGCAGCAGCTTGCCTTGCTCCAGGATGCGGCGGTACAGCGGGAACCAGTGCGGGGAGCCGGTGCCGGGGTTGCCCGCCCCGGGCACCCACTGGATTCCGCCCAGCTCGGGCAGCTCCAGCAGCAGCTCGAGGTGGGCGAGCTGGCCCGGGCCATCCAGGTGATAGAGGCTGTGGTCCAGGGCGCGGCACTCCTCGGCGAGCTGGGGCAGGACGAACTCCTCGAACATCCGGGGCGAGAGCATCGCCGAGAAGTCGCACTGGACATCGCCGCCACGGCCGGGGAACCAGACGCTCATCCAGTTGCAGGCGCCCTCCTGATGGCTGGTGACAATCCGGGTCAGCTCCTCGAAACACTCCAGCCAGATATGCTGAATGTGGGCGGTGGCGCGCTGGACCATCTCCGGGGTGTCCATCAGGTCGAACAGCACGCGCTGGGTGCCGCGCAGGTGGCAGAGGATGTCGCACACCGAGTTGAGGTCGGTGAGCCCGGCCAGGTAACGGCCCGGGGCGCGGCCGGCGATCAGCTCTGTCAGTTGGCGGGTCCGGCGCCACCAGGGGTCATCCTCGCGCAAGGGGCGCGCGGCGATCTCCTCCAGGGACAGCTCATCCGGGGCCTCGAACCAGACCGTGTCCGCGCCGATGCGGGGGATCGCCCCCAGGTAGGCCGCCGGGATGCCCGGCCCGAGGTTGGTCCAGAGGTTGGGCAGGTAGTCCCCGCCGAAAAAGGTGGCCTGGCAGTGGCGCTCCCACTCCGCCAGCGCGCGTTCCGGATCATCCAGGTGGCGCGCCAGGTAGAAAGCATCCCAGTTGCTGGGCGCAGCGCCCTCGCGGGGAGCGGTCACCTGCACCAGCACCCGGTCCAGCACCTCACCCTCCCACCAGGCCAGGTAGCGTTCGCGCACCTGCGGCCAATCCGGTTTGTAGAGCATCGATCCGCCATCCTCGTGCTTGAAGTGTCGACAGCCGGCTAGCGGGGGCGTGTTCAGGCCCCGGTGATCTCCCGCACCCGGGCGAAGAAAGCTTGTTTCAGCGGAGTGTTCGGCTGCCAGTCCACCGGCGGGCACTGGAAGCCATCGCGGTAGTTGCTGTCCCCGTAGTCGAAGTACCCCCAGGAGGCGTACTCTTCCAATGCGGCGGTCAGGTTGCAGCGCGGCTGGTCGAAATCGTAGTGGTCATCCTCGTTGAACAGAATCGGCATCGGGCGGTAGCCGGTCACCTGGCGCGCCTGGCGCACCATCACGGCGATCCGCTCCGGGTCCGCGACTCCATTGCCGTGCATCAGCAGGAAATCCGAGGCGCGCACGACATGCTCCCCCGGGACAGTCCCGCCGCCGTAGCTGGCGCCGGCCAGCAACTGTCGCCCGGCCGCGGCCGAGCGCTCGCGCACCCGAAGGATCAATTCGTGCACCCGCTCCGGACGCAGCACCGGGTGGTCGTAGCGTACATCGCACTCGTTGTTGATTTCGACCAGCAGATTGGTGTAGCGGCGCGCCACCAGCCAGTCGGTGACACTGTCCACCGCCCGCAGCACCGCGGCCTCATCGCGCAGGTGGTGGTCCTGGCCGAAATAGAACAGCCCGAGGATCGGGGCCATCCCAAGCTGGTCGGCGAAATCGAGAATTCGCTCCAGGCGGGCCAGGTAGTCCGGCCGCGGGGCGCCATCCGGGGAGTAGCCGGGATTGACCCAGGGCTGCTCCCGGCTGTAGCCCTCGGGGCTGCCGCCCTGGAGATTGATCGTAAACGAGAGCAGGCCATGGGCGCGCCAGACCGGCATCGCCGCCAGGAACTCGCGGGTGTTGCGCTCGGGGTCCCAGGCCCCGGTGTCCGGGTAGGCCCAGCGGCCGCGGGTGCCGGGGTTGAGGTCATCGAACACCCCCTGCACCAGCCGGGCGTTGAGCAGCAGCCCCTCGATCCGCAAGTTCTGCCAGCGTCGGCCCGGGTAGGTCGGGCGGCCGCCTATCAGGAAGCTGTCGCCCTCGATCGAGAGCCGGGTGCGGCGGGCGGTCCCGGCGGCCGGACTTTCGGCGGCGCGGGCGGCGGCGGGAGTCCGCAGCAGGGCCGTGCCCGCGGCCAGCCCGAGCCATTCTCTCCTGTTCCATCGGCGCATCGCACGGTCTCCCGGCGTACCCGCCGGCTGGTGTTTTCGAGATTGCTGGCCGACCGGGCCGGGCCAGGGTATATTGAAGTCCTCCCCCGCGACCGGCCCCGACTTGTCGGGGCGGGCCTAAAAGTTAAGGCTTTGGACAGGAGCTGGCAAGATGGACCGCAAAGCTTTCTTAAGTCTCTCGGCCCTGGCGGCGCTCTCCACCGGCTGCGGCGGAAGGACCGCAGGCACCCGGGCGGCGGAGGCAGTCGACAGCGCCGGACAGCGCGCCTATCCGCCGGCGGTGCAGCAGGACCCGCTGGGCCGTCGCGTGATCCACGACCGCCAGACTTTCCTCGAGCACCACAAGTACGAGCACTGGCAGCCGGGCCAGCCCTGGAACGAGGGCGAGGCCGAGGCCTGGGAGCAGCTCACCGGCGAGTGGTCCTCCGGCAGCACCCCGATCCGCCGCAACCCGATGCAGGTGGCCGCGGGGCTCTATCTGCTGGGACCGGAGGACAACGGCCAGGGGATCTATCTCTGGGACACCGGGGCGGGGCTGCTGCTGATCGACCCCTCCTACACCCGGTTCCAGCCGCAGCTCGAGGTGCAGATCAGGCAGCTCGGCTACACTCCGGAACAGGTGCGCTGGGTGCTGCTGACCCACATGCACTTCGATCATGTCGAGAGCGCCGGGGCCTGGGAGGCGCGCGGGGCCGAGGTCCACATCCACGCCGCGGATGCCCCCTATGTCACCGGGGAGACAGCCGCCGAGGCGACAGAGATCGACCCGCCGGTCAAGCAGCCGGTCACTTTCGAGGATGGGGCCGAGCTGGCGTTCGGCGGGGTGACTTTGAGCGCGCTGCACACCCCGGGCCACACTCCCGGCTCGTGCTGCCTGTTCGGTTCCTGGCAGGGGCAGCCGCTGGTGGTTTCCGGGGACATCGCCCTGCACTGGGGACGTCACGCCTGGATGGGCGCGGACTACTGCGACTGGGACCAGTACCTGGCCAGCCTGTGGAAGCTCCACCGTCGGGCGGAAGAGGCGGGCACGCAACTGATGCTGCCCGGGCATGGGACAATCGAGCTGGAGGGCGCCGGCCGGAGCATCTGGGCGACCGTGCTCCTCACCAGCGAAATCATCCGCCGCCGCCGGGCCGGCGAAACCGAGTTGGAATGGCTCAATCCCTACGAGGTCTTCCGCGCCCGAAAAGATGCCGGGCTGCCGGAGCTGGAGCCGCTGGAGGCGTAAAACCTTATTTTCCGGGGGAGGGAGAAAACCTTTTGGAAAAGGTTTTCTCCCTCCCCCGGACCCCCACTCTCTTTCCCAAACTTTTTATGGATTCCGGCTTGTTGGTGTAACATTTATCTGGAGGTCGAAGTCCAGGCTTGCCGGTCAGGATCAGCCGCATCGAACGCGGCAACCGCCACGGCAGCGAATTGCTTCCGCAAGCACACCGTAACCAATTGAAGAGTATGAGGAGCGCATGGCTGCCACCATCGGAGCGCCGATAATCGATGCCCACACCCATATCGCGCCGCGCTGGGCGGAGCTGGCCCTGCGGGTGATGGACCATTGCGGGGTGCGGACCAGTGTCAACCTGGGCTGGCAGGATGCGTTCGGCGCGGGGCTGCTGGAGCAGTTGGCGGTGTTCGGCCGCTGGCCGGAGCGGTTCATCCAGCTCGGCAACCTGGACTGGCGCGGAGTGGACCGTCCCGACTGGGGAGCGCGCCAGGCCGAGGCCCTGGAGGCGGCGGTGGAGGCCGGGGCCGGGGGGCTGAAAATCTTCAAGAACCTGGGCCTGGAGGTGCGAGACTCCACGGGCGAGCTGCTGCGGGTCGATGACCGCCGGCTGGACCCGGTGTTCGAGCGGGCCGGAAAGCTGGGGGTGCCGGTGCTGATCCACACCGCCGACCCCTCCTGGTTCTGGCGCCCGCCGGATCAGCACAACTTCTGGTCCGGGGTGCTGCAGGGCCCTTACCTCGAGTGGAGCTATTACCGCAAGGGTTTCCCCAGCCGCGAGGAACTGCTGGCCGAGCGCGACAACCTGCTGCGCCGCCACCGCGGGACCACCTTTGTCGCTCCGCACCTGGCCAGCCTGTCCGATGACCCGCTGGCCCTGGATGAGGCCCTGGAGGCCCATCCCAACCTTTACGCCGACATTTCGGCCCGGCTGCCGGCAATGGCCCGCACTCCCCGGCGAAGAAA
The DNA here is from genome assembly GCA_963752515.1 of Candidatus Glassiibacteriota bacterium. Lineage (GTDB taxonomy): Bacteria > Gemmatimonadota > Glassbacteria > GWA2-58-10 > GWA2-58-10 > CAVVYO01. The sequence continues at coordinate 524,764 of CAVVYO010000004.1, forward strand.
CCTCTGGCGCGAGGTGCTGATCCGTCACTGTGACCGGATCCTGTTCGGCACGGACCTGATCTACCTCGACAGCGATGTCGCCACCGGAATCCAGAGCCAGAGCTTCCAGCGGCCGGAGGACCTGGAGCGTCCGGTGGGCGATCCGGAGAAGTCCTACGAGCAGACCTCGACGGCCTACCTGGCCTCGCACCTGGAGTTCCTGGCCGGGGACAGCGTCCAGCCGCGGGCCCCGTTCCGTCGCCGCGAGGGGACTTTCCGGCTGGAGGGGCTGGGGCTGCCCGCTCCGGAGCTGGAGAGCATTCTGTCGGCCACCCCGGCCCGGGTTTACCGCGTGCGGGGATGATCCCGCGATAATCGCCATCTTTCCCGGAGAACTTGATCCTTGATTGACGACTCGGGATGAGTGCGCCGGGATCAGGAGGCGGGAGGAAAAGGTCCGGATAGCTGCTATGCTCGTAACTCCTGCGGATTTTCTCCTGCTGTGACCAGAAGCGGCAAGAGTCTCTAAAGACAAGGCCGCGAAGCTGAAAGACCATCGCGATCTTTAACAGCCGCCGAGGGGACGTAGGAAAAACTCCCGCGGTGCGCGCCATCCCTGCCCCGATGCAATCGGGGATGGCCTGCCGGACCGCTGCGAAGGCCGCAGCAGACACCGCGGGTACTTCATAACAAAACCGCTGTCCCTGGCCTCCAGCCGCGGCCCAAAGACCGCCCTACCTCGGAATCTTTCGTCCGGCCGGTCGCCCCTGCCACCGGCTCCGGGCCTCCAGTTTCCGTCTTGGCTGTCATCGGCCCATCGTGCGACCGGAGCGAACGCCCCGGCATTCCAGGGTGAAATTTTTTCCAGCCGGGTCTTCCCTTCCGAGCGCAATTTATTGAACAATATAAGTAGTATGTGACTTGCGATCTGCCGGCGGAGATGTTAGGTTTTTCATTCCGAGGGACCGTCGGGTTCCCCGGAAGGCCGCAAGGAGAGTCGATGGCGCTGATGAGCACGAGCAACCTGCTGGTGCTGGTGACAATCGGTTCGGAGGAGGAGGCGGCCAGGCTGGCGCGCACCTTGGTGGAGGAGCGGCTGGCGGCCTGCGGCAACATCGTCGGGCGGATCCGCTCGATCTACCGCTGGCAGGGCGAGGTCCATGATGAGCCCGAGGCGCTGATCCTCTTCAAGACAACAGTGGAGCGGTTCGAGCAGTTGCGGACCCGGGTGGTGGCGCTGCACCCCTACCAGGTCCCGGAGGTGGTGGCGCTCCCGCTGGTGGCGGGCCATGCCCCCTACCTGGAGTGGATCACCGAGAATACGGCCTAGCCTGCGGGCTCCCACCGGCAGCGCCGGAACCATCCGCCCGCGCCATCAAACCGGGAGACAACACGCGATGAAGATCCTGATCGTCGGCAATGGCGGCCGAGAGCACGCCCTGCTCTGGCGTCTGGCGCAGGACCGGCCGGACGCTTCTTTTTTCATCACCCGGGGCACCCCCGGCACCGCCGCGCTGGCCCGCAGCCTGGACCTCGCCCCGACCGATGTGGATGCGGTCGTGCGGGCCGCGATGGAGCTGGAAGCCGACCTGACCGTGGTCGGTCCGGAAGTGCCACTGGCCGCGGGGCTGGTCGACCGGCTGGAGGCCCGCGGGCTGGTGGCGTTCGGGCCACTGGCGGCCGCGGCACGGATCGAGAGCAGCAAGATCTTTTCCAAGGAGCTGATGCAGCGAGCCGGGGTGCCCACCGCCGACTTCGGGGTGTTCACCGACCTCGCGGCGGCGCTGCGCCATGTCGAGCAGTCGCCGGAGCCGCTGGTGGTCAAGGCCGATGGGCTGGCGGCGGGCAAGGGCGCGGTGGTCTGCGCCACCCGGGAGCAGGCCCGCCGGACCCTGCGCAAGATGATGGCCGAGGGCGAGTTCGGCCAGGCCGGCTCGCGAGTGGTGATCGAGGAGTTCATGGAGGGCGAGGAGCTGTCGCTGCTGGCCCTGGTCGATGGCCGCAACATCCTGCCGCTGGCCCCGAGCCAGGACCACAAGGCGGTCGGCGCGGGAGATACCGGCCCCAATACCGGCGGGATGGGGGCCTACGCCCCGGTGACCATCGCCGGGGCGGACCTGGTGGCCGAGCTGGTGCGCCAGGTGATGCAGCCGGTGGTCGATGCCCTGGCCGACCGGGGCGCCCCCTACCGCGGCTGCCTGTATGCCGGGCTGATGCTCACCGCGGCCGGCCCGAAAGTGGTGGAGTTCAACTGCCGTTTCGGCGACCCGGAAACCCAGGTGGTGCTGCCGCTGCTGGGCGGGGACCTGGTGGAGCTGATGCAGGAGGCCGCTTCCGGCAGCCTGGCCGGGGCGCGGGTGGACCTGCGCCCGGGGGCGGCGGTTTGCGTGGTGGTCGCCTCCGGCGGCTACCCCGGCAGCTACGAGAAGGGCAAGGTGATCCGTTTCGATCCGGAGCTGGCGCGGATGCCGGAGGTGATGGTGTTCCACGCCGGGACCGCCGCCCGCGGGGACCAGGTGGTGACCGCCGGGGGAAGGGTGTTCGGGGTGACCGGGATGGCCGGCAATGTCGAGGAGGCGGTCGAGCGCGCCTACCAGGGGGTCCGGCGGATCGAGTTCGAGGGAATGTACTACCGGCCGGACATCGCCCACCGGGAGATCGCCCGGCGGCTCGCCCTGCGCGATGGCGAGATCATCTGAAATATAGGAGGGGCTGGACCGTGGAAAGGCCGCTGGCAGTGATCCGCCAATCCGACAAGGACATCGGCTTCGGCCGGCTGGGAGGAATTGTCCCCAGCGGGGAACAGGGGGCCGAGGTCACCCTGTACGATGTCCGGATGGCCGGGCTGGAGTTCGAGCCCGCCGGCCCGTTCCGGCTGGTGATCGAGGACAAGAAGTTCGACCGCTGCCGCCCGGTCAATTTCCGCAACCTGCGGCCGGGCATGGATTACGAGCGGGTGATCTTGGTGACCGAGGAAAAGCCCCGGGTGTGAGTGCGCCGGCATGGTCAGGCGGCGGCCGGCTCCGGCAGGGGCCGGCCCTTGAAAAAACACAACCCCCTGTGTCCCCCTTTGTTAAGGGGGATTGGTCCGGCTTCGGCCCGGCGCTTTGAGCTAAGCGCTTGAGCGATAGCGGTTTCGATCCCCTCTCGAGACGGGGTGGCTCGCCGCAGGCGGGCCGGGGTGTGTGCCTTTGCCGGCCGCACAGCATAGATCCCCGGTGTCCTCCTTTGGCAAGGGGGACTTCAGCGCCGCCACTGACCAGCGTTTGAGGGGGCAAAAAGCTGCACCGCATCACTCCGGGCCTGGTGGCGGCATCGATCGGCCCATTGACGGCAAGCTGCCGATCAGCCCGCGTGACACTTCCGAAAAAGTTTAGGGGGGAGGAGGTCCGGGGGAGGGCGGAACCCTTGGGCCCAAGGGTTCCGCCCTCCCCCGGAAGATCCGGCTTCTGCCATTTCCGGGCGACCCGAGGCCGCCCACGATCCTGAAACCAGAGGAAACAAGCCCATGCAGGAGATCGACCGACTGCTCGAGGCGGTCCGCGACCGGGAACCCTGGGTGACCCGGGTGATGCAGGAGTGCTATCACGAGGATGTCACCAAGCGCTTCATCCGCACCCTGGAGTGTTTCGCCGAGCGCTTCCCCAAGTACAAGAAAGTCACCCTGCTGCGGGCCCCGGGACGGGTCAACCTGATCGGCGAGCACACCGACTACAACGGGCTGCCGGTGATGCCGATGGCGGTCGACCACAACATGCTGGTGGCGGTCGCCCCGCGCAAGGACATGCAGATCAAGGCGGTCAATGTCGAGTACCCGGATCGCAACTTCTGGATCGAGCGCCAGATCCCGCCCAGCGAGACCGGCGACTGGGGCAACTACATCAAGGCCGGGGTGCAGGGGGTCATCGATGAGCTGGGGGGGACCGAGCGCCTGCGCGGCTTCAACGCCTGCTTTGTCGGCAATGTGCCGATGGGCGCCGGGATGAGCTCCAGCTCGACCCTGGTGGTGGCCTCGGCGATGGCCGCGCTCGAGGCCGGCGGGATCGCGATGGACCCCCAGGCCCTGGCCGAGCGATGCGCCCAGGCCGAGTGGTATGTCGGCACCCAGGGCGGCGGGATGGACCACGCCTCCTCGCTGCTGAGCCAGAAGGGCAAGGCCCTCAAGATCGACTTCTTCCCATTGCGGGTGCGGCCGGTCTCGGTCCCCGAGGGCTACACGATCGTGGTCGCCAACTCGATGGTGGTGGCCGACAAGACCAAGAACGCCCGGATGAAGTACAACCGCCGCCCGGCGATCTGCCGCGCCGCGACAGCGATGTTGATTAAATCCCTCGGGCTGGAGCGGGAAAATCTCCGCCGGCTGGGGGACATCTACTACCTGCTGGGGCGGGAGCAGACAATCGCGGCGGTGGACCGGGTGTTCACCCAGCCGGTCTACACCAAGGATGACATCGCCGCGTTCCTGGGGACCAACTGCGAGCAGGTGGACCAGGACTTCTTCACCACCAAGTCCGGAGAACTGATCCCGGAGCCGGAGGCCGGCTTCCAGGTGGGCGCCCGGGCCCGGCACGTGGTCACCGAGGCCGCCCGGGTCGAGGATGCCGCCGCCGCGGTCGAGTCCGGCGATGGCGAGGCGTTCGGCCGGCTGATGAACCTCTCCCACGCCAGTTGCCGCGACAACTACGAGATCAGCCACCCGGCGCTCGATGAGCTGATCCTGATCGCCCGTCGCGCCGGCAGCTCCGGCAGCCGGCTCACCGGCGCCGGGTTCGGCGGCTGCACGGTGCACCTGGTCCAGGACTCCCGGGTCGAGGACTTCCTGGCCCGGGTCAAGCGCCACTACTTCGACACGGCGATCGAGAAATACCCCCAGGCCGCGGAGCGCTACCGCAACAATCCGCTCTCGGCCCTGCTGGCCCTGCGTCCCTCGTCCGGAGCCCGGGTGCTGTACTGAAGCTGGAGCGCTCACCCGGGGGAGCGCTCCGGAAAAGGAGTGGCCGGATGAGGATTCGCACCCTTCCCTGCTATCTGGCCGGCGGGCTGCTGGTTTTCCCGTTGCTGCTGGCGGCCGGGGCCCTGCTGGCGCTTTTCTCCGACTGGGAGCGGGCTTTCTTTTTCTGGGCGGTGATCCCCGGAGTGATTTTCGAGCAGGCCACCGAGGGCTGGTCCCGCGCCCTGTCCGACCAGCCGGCGGCCAACCTGGCTTTCCTGCTGCTGTTCTGGTTCACGCTCGGCGCGCTGGCCGGGATCGTGGCTGACCGGGTCCAGCGCCTGCTGCGCCGTGGCTGACCGAAAGTTGCCACCCTGTCCCGGGAGCCCGCCCATGCGCTGCCTGTCACCATCGGTCCTGCCCCTGCTGAGGGGGGCGGCGCTCGCCGCCCTCGGGCTTGCCTCCGGCTGCCAACGGCCCTCGGCGGCCGGTGAACCGGCCCGATTCACGGTGGCGGCCACCGCCCAACCGGCAACCGAAAGCCTGCGCTACAACCGGCTGCTGGTCTGGCAACCGGCGGACTCCAGCCTCGCCGAGCTCAACCCGCCGCGTTTCTGCTGGCCTCACGAGCCGACGATCCTGCCCGAGGCAGGGCTTCCCGCCGGGCACCTGCCGCCCCGCCGCTACGCTTTCCAGATCGCCCGCAACCGGCAGTTCACCGACCTGCTGCTGGATGTGCCGGAGACTCCCTACAACTTCTACAACGCGATCGGGCCCTTGCCCGAGGGCGAGCGCCTGTTCTGGCGGGTGGGCTACTTCCACCCGGAGCGCGGGGCGCTCGAGTGGCAGCGCACCCGGGATTTCACGATCCGCTACGGGGTCCGTAAGTGGGACCGCGCGGGGCTGGCCGCGCCGCATTTCCGCTACTGCGGCCACCCGCGGATCATCTTCACTCCCGACAATCTGCAAGCCCTGCGAAAGCTGCACAAAACCGACCCCCACAGCCGGCTGATCCGCGACCACGCGCTGGAGCTGGCCGAGGCCGACCTGTCGGCGAGCTGGTTTGTCGATTTCCCGCGCAGCGACTCGATTCCGGAAAACCGCCTGCGGGAGCGCTACCCGGACCTGCCGCGCTCGCTCGACCCCGATGGCGGCGGGGACAGCTACATGCTGATCTTCGACCGGCTGGCCAATATGGCGTTCGCCTGGATGCTCACCGGCGACCGGCGCTTCCTGCCGGTGAAAGATCGTTTCCTGGCCCTGGCGGAAATCCCCCGCGGCGGCCCGACCAGCCCTTCCGGGGCCGGCGGCAGCGAGGACTACGGCCCGGTGATCGAGTACCTGGCCCTGGCCTACGACTGGCTCCACCACGAGTACTCGCCCGCCGAGCGGGAGCGGCTGCTGGCGGGCCTGGCCTGGCGGGTGGAGCATATCGTCAACAGCTACTCCTGGCGCAGCGAGGGCGGCCGCCGGGTCAGCCCCCATAGCATCGCGGTGGCGGGCTCGAGCCATCCGTTCGAGAACTTGAATACCTGCTACCCGGCCGGGCTGGCCGCTTACGAGGCCGGGGGCGCGTTTCGCACCGCGTACGAGCTGGGAGCGCACTACCTGAGCGGGGTGAACAGCCCGTTCGGCCAGGATGCCTGGAACGAGGGGCCCGGCTATGGGCTCTCCAAGTTCAAGTGGATGATGTACGCGGTCAGCTACTTCGACCTGACCCTGGCGGGGGCGCATTTTGGCCTCAATCCGTTCCTGACCGAGATCGGCGAGTTTTTCACCCGGGTCGCGGTGCTGGGGATGCCCCACCTGTCGTTCGGCAACATCGGGCAGATGGAGCCCTACTACCTCAACAACCGGGTCTCCTCGTTCCGGCAACTGGCCTACCTGACCGGCGAGCGGCGTTTCCTGACGAGCTGGGAGGATGCCCTGCGCCGGCTGGAGGCGATCGGCTACCCCACCCACCGCCAGTTCTCCCGTCCCTGGATCGAGTACGCCCTGCCGCAGTGCTACCCGGAGCCCTCGCGGGATGAACCGCAGCCGCGGGCCCGGCTGTTCCCCGATGGCGGCTGGGTCAGCGCCTCCAACCTCTACCCGGGAAAGCTCGACCACTGGCCGGACAACCTGGGGATGGTCTTCCACGCCCGGCCGCGCGGGGGCTTCAACCACAGCTTTTACGGCGACAACAGCTTCCAGCTCTATGGTTTCGGGGAGAACCTGACCCACGCCGGGGGCAGCACCATGAACGGCGACCGTCACGCCCACCACTCGATGGCCCAGAACCTCGTGCTGGTGGATGGCCTGGGGCAGGCCCAGCCCAGCCACATCCGCGCCGAGAGCTTCCGCAAGGAGCTGTTCCCGCCCTGGTTCGCCCGGGTGGCCCGGTTCGGGGAGCAGGCGGGGACAGTCTACCTGAAGGGCGAGGCCGCCGGGGCCTACGTGCGGTTCCCGCAGCGCTATTTCGAGTTCTGGGGCCGGCTCGGCGATGAGACCCACAACCCCTACGATGAGCGCGATGTTTCCTACCTGGAGCGGGCCGACCGCCACCTGCTGTTTGTCGATGGCCGCTATTTTGTCATGCTGGATGAGCTGGCGGTCTCGCGGCAGCGGCGCCCGGAGGGCAGCCGGTTCTCCTGGCTCTACCACGTGCTGCAGGATGTGCCGCTGTCCTGGGATCAATCCTCGCAAAGCTTCCGCTACCGGGTGGGCGCGGCCAATGTGCTGGTGCAGCTGGCCTCCAGCCTGCCGTTCGAGTTCGAGGACCGACAGAAAGAGCAGGGGCTGGTCAATCCCCTCACCGGCGAGGACTACCGCCCCTGGGCCAAACCGGTCACCCGCTACGACAACCGCCGGAGCGGCCCCTACCCGGAAACTGTAACCCACAACCTCTGGGTGACCAACCGCGAGCCCTCCCACGCGGTGCGCTACCTGGCGGTGATCTATCCCTGGCTCGAGGGGTCCCCCGCGCCGGAAATCGAGGTGCTGGACGAGCTGACCGTGCGGGTGCGCGCCGGCGACCGGACCGACCTGGTGAGTTTCGACCCGGCGGCCCACCCGGAGGCGACAGTCGCGGTGGAGCTGGAGCCCTGAGCAGCGGGAACGCTTCCGGCAGCGGGAAAAAGCGGGAAACATGACCGGCCTCGGGGGTAAAACCAGCAGCAATTCCTTAAGCTTCCGCCGTCGGCCCGATTGACACCCTAGCATGCCGCTTTTATATTTGGGCGATCAATGAGATAGCGATCTTCCAGCTGTCGGCGGAAACATTTCCCGGGGTTCCCGGCTTTTTCGGGCGCGGGTTCCGGAAGTTCCCGACCGATCAATCCCAACGGAGTTCCTGATGCGAATCCTGCTGGTAATGCTGCTCTGCGCGGCGTTCTTCAATCTGTCCCTGGCCCAGGAGGCCCCATCCGCCCCCGCGGCCGAAGATTCCGCCGCCGCGCCGGCGGCCCCCGCCCCCGCGGCCGATGATCCCTTCGGCGGCGGCGTCACGGAACAGGCGGCCCCCGACCCGACCGCGCCCTTGGCCGAGCGGATGCTGGTGGATGAGATCGCCGCGGTGGTGGGCGATGAGATCATCCTGGCCTCGGACATCAAGACCCAGGCGCTGCAGGCCGCCCAGCAGGGCGGGGTCAGCTTCGAGGACACCGCGGCGATGCGCGAGCTGACCGATGTCGTGCTCGAGCAGGAGATCTCCAAGAAGATCATCCTGCACCACGCCCGGCAGGCCAAGCTCGAGGTCTCGGACGAGGAGGTGGCCCAGCTGGTGGAGAACCAGATCAACGAGCTGCGCCAGCGCTACCCCTCCGATGAGGCTTTCCAGCGCGATCTACAGGCCGGCGGGTACGACCTGAGCGGGCTGCGCAACATCTACCGCGATCAGGCGCGCGAGGAGCTGCTGCGCCAGAACTACCTGCGCGAGCACAGCCACGAGTTCCCGCGGGTCAAGGTCGAGGAGCAGGAAGCCCAAACCTTCTTCGAGTCCCAGCCGCTGGGCAAGCGCCCGGCGCAGGTGCGTTTCCAGAACATGGTGATCTCTCCCCGGCCGGGCGAGGCGGTGCTGGCCGAGGCCGAGACCAAGATCGACTCGGTCTTCCTGCTCTTCAAGGGCGGGGCCGATTTCGCCTGGCTGGCCGAGCGCTACTCGGATGACCCCACCGGGAGCCGCAACGGCGGCGACCTGGGCTTCTTCTCCAAGGGCGACATGGTCAAGGAGTTCGAGCAGGCCGCTTTCGAGATGGGAGTCGGCGAGGTGCGCAAGGTCAAGAGCAAGTTCGGCTGGCACCTGATCCGGGTCGAGGCCCGCCGCCAGAAGGAAGTGCGGGCGCGCCACATCCTGGCCGCCACCCAGTTGGTGCCGGCGGACTGGCAACGCGCCTTTCAGCAGGCCGACTCGTTGCGCCAGGCGGTGCTGGACGGGGCGAGCTTCTTCAAGCTGGCCCGGGAGCACGGCGAACGCAGCGAGGACCTGGCCGAAAGCCCGGCGTTCGTGAACCTGGAGAGTGTCGACCAGAACATCCGCAAGGCCCTGGATGGGGAGCTGACCCCCCTGCCCGAGGGACGCCCGGGCCGGCTGTCCGGGGCGATCGAGGTCAAGCCCCTGGGCTACCTGCTGGTGCTGGAGCTGGAGCGCCGGGAGGCCGCCCCGCTGGAGTTCTCCGATGTCCACCAGCAGATCATCGAGCGCCTGAAGCAGAGCAAGCAGATCGACGCCTTTGTCAAGCAGTTGCGCGAAAGGACCTATGTCGACGTCCGTTTTAAAGGCTGGTCCCCGCTCGCGGGTGAGCTCTAAGAGAAGCGCGCCCGCCCCCAAGCCCACGCTTTCCGGCGAGGGAAACCGCCGGCCGCGGCTCGCCCTGACCATGGGCGATCCGCGGGGCATCGGCCCGGAGGTGCTGCTCAAGGCGCTGGCCCACCCGCGGGTGGCCGGACAGCTCGAGCCGCAACTGGTGGGGGTCAGGCGCATCCTGGAGGAGGAGGCCCGGCGGCTCTGGCCGGAGGGGCTGCCGGAGGCGGTGCGGGCGGCGTTCAAGACAGTGGTCGAGGTCGAGGAGGACTTGCCCGATGCCCTGCCGGGCCTCCAGCAGCGCGATTACCTGCTGGCCCGCCCGGCGCTCTGCGGGCGCTGGGCCGGTCGGGCGGTGGAGCTGGCGGTGGGGTTGGTCCGCGCCGGGAATGTCGCGGCGGTGGTTACCGCCCCGCTGGACAAGTACGCCCTCAACCTGGGGGGCTACCATTTTGCCGGGCACACCGAAATGCTCTCGCACCTGGCCGGCGACTGCCGGGTGGCGATGATGCTGGTCGGCGGCAGCCTGCGGGTGGTCCCGGCCACGACTCATGTCGCCTTGAGCCGGGTGCCGGAGCTGTTCACTTCCGAGCTGTTGCTGGGCCAGTTGCAGGTGGTCGATGCGAGCCTGCGGCGGCTGTTCGGGCTGGAGCGGCCGGTGATCGCCCTCTGCGGGCTCAACCCGCACCTGGGCGATGGCGGACTGGCCGGGGAGGAAGACTTGAAAGTCACCGGCCCGGCGGCCGAGGAGGCCCGGCGGCTGGGGATCGATGTCCGGGGGCCGTTCGCCGCCGACACGGTGTTCGTGCGCGCCGCCCGCGGCGAGTTCGATGCCGTGCTGGCCGCCTACCACGACCAGGCGATGGTCGCGGTCAAGATGCACGCTTTCGGCCGGGGAGTGAACATCACCCTCGGCCTGCCGTTTATCCGCACCTCCCCCGACCACGGCACGGCGATGGACATCGCCGGCGGCGGGACCGCGGATGAGACCAGCATGGTCGAGGCCGTGCTCCTGGCCGCCCGCCTCGGCGGCAACCAGCCCGGATGGAAAGAGCGATGATCGAGTTCAGGGAGGTTTCGGCCGGCTATCGCCGCAACGGGACAGTGCTCGAGCGGGTCAGCTTCCGGATCGACAAGGGCGCCTTTGTCTTCCTGACCGGCCCCTCCGGCAGCGGCAAGAGCACCCTGCTGCGCCTGATCTATCACGAGCTGGAGCCGGCCGCGGGCGAGGTGCTGGTGGCCGGGATCAGCTCGCGCCTCCTGCCGCGGCGCCGGGTGCCCTACCTGCGGCGCAAGCTGGGGATTGTCTTCCAGGACTTCGGCCTGCTCGAGGATCGCACCGCCTGGGAAAATGTCGCTTTCGCCCTGGAGGTCACCGGGGTCCATCGGGCGCAGGTGCGCCAGCGGGTGGGACGGGTGCTGGACCAGCTCGGACTCTCCGGCAAGGAGCGCTGCTACCCGCGGGAGCTCTCCGGCGGCGAGCAGCAGCGGGTGGCGATCGCCCGCGCCCTGGCCCAGGAGCCGTTCGCGCTGATCGCCGATGAGCCGACCGGCAACCTCGACCCCCAGATCAGCCAGGAGATCCTGGCCCGGATGATCGAGATCAATTCCCTGGGGACCACGGTGCTGATCGCCACCCACGACTACAGCCTGCTCCGGGGCCGGGAGGAATTCCGCCGCCTGCACCTGCAAGAGGGCCGGCTGGTCTGGGATGGACCCTGCGGAGCGTTCGCGGCCGCCGGCCTGGCCGCCCCTGTCGCGGAGGACTGAATGCTGCGCGCCCTGCGTGAAGCCCTGGGCGGGTTCGCCCGCGCCCGCGCCACCACTTTCTTCGCTGTCGCCGCCACCTGCTGCAGCCTGCTGGTGCTGGGCTGTTTCGTGCTGGCCCTGCTCAACCTGGGCAGCCTGATCCGTTACCTGGAGAACAAGGTCGAGGTGGTGGTCTACCTGCGCGATGACGCCGACCAGGGGCTGGTGGGGATGGCGGTCGAGGACCTGGCCCGGCTGGAGGGAGTGGCCGAGGTGCGGCTGATCAGCAAGGAGGAGGCCCTGGAGGCGTTCCGCGAGGACCTGGGCGCCGACAGCGACCTGCTCCAGGACCTGGAGATCAATCCCATTCCCGCCTCGCTCGACATCACCCTGCTGCCGGGCTACCGCGACACGGTCCACGTGCGGCAGGTGGCGGATGTGGCCGCCGGCCTGGCCTTTGTCGAGGAGGTCGATTACGGCCGGGAATGGATCGGGCGGATCGATGTGCTGCGGGGGGTGGTGGCGACAGTCGGCGGGGTGGCCGGGACGCTGCTGGCCCTGGCCGCGGTGGTGCTGATCGCCAGCGCGATCCGGATCGCGATCTTCAACCGCGGCCGGGAGATTTTCATCATGAAGCTGGTGGGGGCCACCCACATGGCGATCCGCGGCTCGTTCCTGCTGGAGGGCCTGCTGAAAGGGCTGCTCGGCGGGCTGCTGGCCGCCGGGATGATCCTGGTCGCCACCGAGCTGCTGCGACGCCAGGGGTTGCCGATCACCGGCTTCGGCCCGCCGCATTACGCCGGCACGGTGCTGGCCGGCGCGCTGCTGGGCCTGGTCGGGAGCTGGCTGTCGCTGAGCCGCTACCTGCGGCGGGTCTAGCGCCTCACTCCACCGGCGGAAGAGCTGCGATGCGAGCCTTGCCACCCCTGAACCGCGCCCTGCCCCGCCGGCTGATCCCCGGCCTGGTCTGCCTGTTGCTGGCTGTCGGCGGGCCGGTCCTGGCCCAGAAAGCCCGCAAGGCGCAGCCGAAAGCCCCCGCCTCGGCCGAAAAGCAACTCGAGCAGATCGAGAAGCAGATCAAGGACTCGGACACCAGGGCCAAGGGGCTGGAAAAGCAGGAACAGGGGCTGGTCCGCCAGATCCACGACTATGAGCGCCGGATCGATGGCTCGCGCCAGACCCTGAAGGGCCTGGTCGGCGAGATCGACGAGATCAACCGCGAGCTGGCCTTCATCAACAACCAGCTCACCGGCCTGTCGCGCAAGCTGGATGACAAGAAAGCGATCCTCCACCGAAGGCTGCGGGGGATCTACAAGCGCGGCCGGCTGCACGCGGTGGCGGTGATGCTCGGCAGCCACTCGTTCACCGACCTGGCCAAGCGCCTGAAGTACCTGACCATGATCGCCGAGCAGGACCAGCGCCTGGTGCGGGAGGTCGGCCAGTTGCGCCAGACCTACGCCGAGTACCGCGGCGCCTCCCGCCGCAAGCTGACCCAGCGGGTGGAACGCCGCCAGGCCCTGGAGACCGAGCAGCGCAAGCTGGAGCGGGCCGAGGGCGAGCGCCAGAAACTGCTGCGCTCGGTCAAGGCCCAGAAGGAAGAAGTGCTGAAAGTCCTGGCCCAGCGCAAGGAGGAGGCCGAGGCGTTGCGCCGGCTGATCGCCGAGATGGAACGCAAGCGCAAGGAGGCGCTGGAGCAGGCCCGCCGCGAGGGACGCACCGCCCCGGAGCAGGATTTCCTGGCCGGCCAGCGGGGAAAGCTCCAGTGGCCGGTGGCCGCGGGACGGCTGGTGCGCGGCTTCGGGATGTACACCGATGAGATCACCCGCACCCGGGTGATCAACAACGGGATCGACATCCAGGCCCCGGCCGGGCGGCCGGTGATGGCGGTGGCCGATGGCGCGGTGCGGGTGGTGGACTGGTATCGCAGCTACGGCAAGATGGTGATGGTCGACCACGGGGGCGGGATGTACAGCCTCTACTGCCACCTCGGCGAGATCTTCGTCAAGGAGGGCGAGCCGGTCACCCGCGGCCAGGCCATCGCCAGCGTCGGCTCCACCGGCTCGCTGGATGGCCCGGTGCTGCACTTCGAGATCCGCGAGGGGATGAAGGCGGTCGATCCGATCAAGTGGCTGGGCAAGGGCTCCTGAGCGCGGGGATCACCGCGGCGGCATCCGGCCGACCGGAAAGGTTTATCGATGGCGAAAACTGAAAAGCAAGCGGAAAGCCGCAAACATCCCCCGGGCCTGCTCGAGCTGATCGACAAGGATTCCGCGCGCGGGATGCTGCTGGCCGCCCTGGCGCGCGGCCGGCTGGGGGGGACCCTGCTGCTGGCCGGGCCGGACGGGGCCGGCAAATCGAACCTGGCGTTCTGGCTGGCGGCGGCGCTCAACTGCCTGGAGGGCGATGGCCGGAGCGAGCCGTGCGGCGGATGTGGCTCCTGCCGACGGGTGGCGACCCTGTCGCACCCGGACGTGCTGTGGCTCTTTCCGGTGCCGGGGGCTTTCTGGCGCGGCGGGCAGGCCGACCAGGGGCGCCTGGCCGAGGCTTTCGAGCAGAAACGCGCCGCGCCCTGGCTGGATGTGCGGTTCGCCGAGAAGAGCGAGCATCACCTGGCGGCGATCCAGCGCCTGCGGGCCGAGGCCAGCCGCTCCGCCTACGAGGGCCGTCAACGGGTGTTCGTGATCACCGGCGCCGACCGCCTGCGCCAGGAGGCGGCCAATGCTTTCCTCAAGCTGCTGGAGGAACCGCGCCCGGGCCTGACCCTGGTGCTCTGCACCGAGAAAGCCTCGAGCCTCTTGCCGACCATCCTCAGCCGCTGCCAGCGGCTGCAGGTGCGCCGTCCCGCGCGGGAAAGCGCCTTGCGCCTGCTGGAGGAGCGTTTCCTGATCCCGGGTTCGCGGGCCGCGGAGCTGCTCGAGCTGGCCGATGGCAACCTCACCGAGGCCCTGCGCCTGGAAAGCCTGGAGTCGGTGGCCGGGCAGCGGGCCTGGGTGGAAAAAACCGTCCAGGCGGTGCTCGAGCCCGGCCTGGAGGGCTGCCTCGCCCTGCTCGAGGAGCGTAAGGGGCCGCTTTGCAACCGCGGCGAATTCGAGCGTTACCTGGCCCTGCTGACCCAGCTTGCCCGCAGGGCCCTGGTCGAACAACTCTCCGGCCGGGCCGGGGAATACACCGCTGATGGCGAGCTGCTGGCGAAGTTTTCCGCCTCGGCCGCCGATACCGCCTCGCTGCTTAACCTGCTCGACAGGATGGTCGGCCTGCGCGATGCGCTGGACCGCAATGTCAACCTGAAGCTGCTGGGTTGGTCGCTCCTGGAGAGGATGAGAAAGGTAGTTGCACATGAGTGCTGAGATCATCGAAGTCCAGTTCAAGCGGGACCGCCGCGAGCACTTCCAGAACCGCCACGACCTCGAGCTCGAAGGTCGGCGACTGGGTGATGGTGGAGGTCGACCGCGGCGAGGACCTGGGGAAAGTCACCGCCCACGAGGTGCCCGTCGAGCGGGTCGACCGCGCCAAGCGGCCCCAGCTCACCGCGGTGCACCGGCTGGCCACGCCCGAGCAGATCAAGGCTCGCTCCGAGCTGGAACCCAAGGAGGAGGAGGCCCTGCGGGTCTGCCACCGCAAGGTTTCCGAGCACGGGCTGCAGATGAAGCTGGTCGATGCCGAGTGGCAGTTCGATGGCAACAAGGTGATCTTCTACTTCACCGCCGAAAAGCGGGTCGATTTCCGTCAGCTGGTCAAGGACCTGGCCGCGGTCTTCAAGACCCGGATCGAGCTCAAGCAGATCGGGGTGCGGGATGAGGCCCGGCGGATCGGCGGCTGCGGGCGCTGCGGCTACAAGCTATGCTGCACCACGTTCCTGGAGGATTTCGAGCCGGTCACCCTGCGGGCGGCCAAGGACCAGCGGCTCTCGCTCAACCCCTCCCAGATCAGCGGGATCTGCGGGCGGCTGATGTGCTGCCTGATCTTCGAGCGCGACTTCTACAAGGACCAGACCCGCAAGTTCCCCAAGGAGGGCCGGGAGTTCCTGATGCAGGACGGTAAGACCGAGCGGGTCCACAGCCTGGACCTGTTCAACGAGACGGTTGACCTGGAGAACCGCGAGGGCTTCCGCCGCAAGGTGCCGCTCGAGGAATTCAACAAGCTGGTCAAGGAAGAGGTCTGCCGCAACCAGGGGCAGTGCCGGAAACAGCGACGATAGGCACAGTGATGCGGGCCGGTCCTCCGGCCCGCTTTTTGTTGGTCGCACCCCCCACCTCAGTTGCTCCCAGGAGGCCGGATGAACAGGCTGAAACTGTCGCTCCCGCCGCTCGCCCTCGTGCCGCTGCTGTTCATGCTCGCCGGCTGCGGCGGAAAGCAGGGAAGCATCGCTTCCGCCGGCTGGTCGTTCGGGACCGACTCCGGCCCGGTCGCCTGGGACAGCGCCGGAAGCGCCGGTGTGACCGAGGAGCGCTACCGGGACAGCGGGGTGGAGCACCAGGCCCTGCTGGTCGAGGGCGGCTCCGGGGCGAAGCTCTCCCTGGCCGGCCCCGCCCTGGCGGTCGAGCCCGGGCGGCCCTGGTCCTTCCGCTTCGACCTGCGCAGCCTGGAGGCGACCGGCCTGGTGCTGGAAGCCCGGCTGGAGCTGCTGGACCAGGCTGGGGCGGTAACCGCCGACAGCCTGCTCTACCGGGTCGGCGCGGCCGAGGATACCATCGGCCGCGGGCTCACCGGCGACTGGATCTCCTACACCCGGGCGCTGCGCATCCCGGCAGGGGCTGCCGCGGCCCGGGTGCGGGTGACCAGCGCCCCGGCCGGGGGCCAGGTCTGGCTCGGCCGTTGCGAGTTCCGATCCGGCGAGGGCTGGCTGGCCCACGCCGCGAGCTTCTCCACCCACCTGGCCCGGGTCCCCGAGGACAAGTACGTCTTCACCGCGGCCCGCTACCTCGAGCCCGACAGCACCCCGGCGCCGAGCGCACCGGAACAGGCGGCGGGCTTCATCTTTTTCGAGCGGCCGGGCCTGTACCGGGCCCTGCCCCAGGCCAACCCGCGCCAGGGCGAGCGGGTGGCCGAGCTGCGGGTGCGGGTGCCGCGCGGCACTGTGGCGCCTTTCGCGTTCGGGGTCAAGGCGCTGGAGGACCTGGGCGGGGTGAGCGTCGAGCTGGCGCGTCCCCCGCTGGGCGCGCGCGGGGCCGAGCTGGCCGGCCGCCCGGCGCTCCGCCAGGGCCGCTACGCCGCCACCCGGCTGGAGGGCAGTTGGAGCAAGGTATTCTATGTCCGCACCCGGATGCTGGAGCCGCCCGCGCCCAAGCCTCTGCCCCGGGGCGAGAACCAGTTCTTCTGGCTGGACCTGCCGGTGCCGGAGAATGCCGCGCCGGGCGAGTACCGGGGCCAGCTCCGGCTCACCGCCGCGGGCCATCAGCCGCTGGAGCTGCCTTTGGTGGTCGAGGTGGTCCCGGTGACCCTGCCCGCTCAGCCGGGCGACTATGCGATCGGGATGTACTGGTACCCCGCCGGCGAGGACTGGCCGGCGCTGGACCGCGAGCTCAAGGACATGGCCGCCCACGGGATCAATGGGATCTCGCTCTCCGGCTCGTTCGTGATGAGGACCGAGACCGGGCAGGTGCGGCTGGACCAGCCGCGGGTCCAGCGGCTGGCCGGACTGATGAGCCTGATGAAGCGCAACGGGTTCTGCCGTCCCACCTCGCTCTACATCTCCGACATCTTCGAGCGGCTGGAGCTGCCGGAGCGCGCCGGGGACTGGACCGAGGAGCACCGCGCGCTGTTCACCCGGGCGATCCGCCTGATGCACGACACCGCGGTCGCCTGGCAGATGTGCCCGATTCGTTTCTTCGCGGTCGATGAGCCGGCCAATGACCCCGAGCAGCTCGAGCTCGCCCGGCTCACCCACGAGCTGCTGCGGGCGATCCCGGGGGTCAAGACCATCTCCGACCTCAACACCCCGGCCTCGGTCGAGCAGTTCGCCCCCTACCTGGATGCGGTGGTGATCCAGATCAGCTCGGTCAATCCGCACACCCTGGAGCTGACCAAGGGCCAGGGGCTGGCCACCTACTGGTACCAGCCCTGCCTCGGCTCCTCGGATGTCGGCCACGATGCCGCCTGGCACCGGGCGATGCCCGGCTGGTTCCTGCCGCGGATCGGCGCGGATGGGGTCTATTATTTCGCCTACCAACTGGTCGAGGGCGACCCCTACGATGAGCTGGATGGCGCCAACCGCGACTGGTGCGCCACCTACCCCGGCCAGCAGCCGGGCGAGAGCTGGCCCAGCCCCGAGTACCTCGGGATCCGCCGCGGGGTCGAGGATCTGCGCCTGGTGGTGCTGGCCCGCGCCCTGATCGAGCGCAGCGGACGGGCGACCGACCAGGCCGGGCGCGAGCGCGGGGAGGCGGCCGGCCGCAAGCTGGAGGAGCTGCTGTCGCGGATTGCGGATTCCGGCCCGGCGGTGATTTACCAGCTCCACCACGAGCTGGAGCCGGATGTGGCCGAAAAGTGGCGGCAGGAACTGCTGGAGGAGGTGCTGGAGCTGCAGCGGGCGCTGGGGATCGGCTGAGGGCGCGCGGGGATAAAGCTTACGCTCCTGCACTCTTCGCGGGCGTAAAGGACACACCCCCCGATGGCTGACGGGGTGTGTCATGGATGGGCAGGGCGCAGCGGATGGGACGTGTCATCATGAATTGCTGCCCACTATCCAGCATTTAACTATCGAAAAAGTTTGGGAAGGTGGGAGGCGGGGGAGGGCGGGAAACCTTTTTCAAAAGGTTTCCGCCCTCCCCCCGGAACAGCTGGTAAGCTTTACGCCTTTGTTTTCAAAGCGGTCAGCTTTCCTGGAGGCGCTCCAGGGTGAAGCCCGCGGCGGTCCACTCCACCCAGCTGAACTGGCTGATCCAGTCCCCGGGGTTGAGGTAGAGCCCGCGGTCAAACTGGCGGCGCTGGGGCTGGTGGGTGTGGCCGAGGATCACCGCCGCCAGCTCCGGATGCGCCTCCAGCAACCGGCGGGCGGTGTCGGCCTGGGCCTCGACCCGCGCCGGCTGGAGCCGGGTGGTGTACTTGCGGCTGGTGCGGCTGGTCAGGTGGGCGACCGCGTAGCCCCAGTCGGGGTGGAGCTGGCGGAACAGCCCGATCAGCAGCGGATGGCGCAGGACTTTTTTCAGCAGCTTGTAGCCCGAGTCCCCGGGCCCCAGCCCATCGCCGTGGGCCGCCAGCACCCGCACCGGGCCCTCGGGGGCGGAACGCTCCAGCAGCAGGGCCTCCCGGGCGACAGTCACCCCCAGCACCTCGCCGAAAATCCTTCCCAGCCAGAAATCGTGGTTGCCGGCCAGGTAGTAGCAGCGCACCCCGGCGCGGGTCAGCTCCTCCAGCGCGGCCAGCACCCGCAGCAGGTGCGCCGGGACCACGCTGCGGTACTCGAAGTAGAAGTCGAACAGGTCGCCGGTGATCACCACCGCCTGGGCGCGTGGCCGCACCTCTGCCAGGAAACGCACCACCCGGTCGATCCGCGCCTGGGCCGAGGGGTCCGGCTCGTTCTGCAGATGGGCATCGCCGAAAAAGACCACCCGGTCCTCCGGGCCGACCTCGGCGGTGATGTAATGGGGCAGCTGCACTGCTCTCCCGTTCTTTCCCCGGCTGTCGGCCGGCGCTGGTTCCAATCCCGATTTGACAACAAAGGCCGAAGAAGGATGTTCCGGGGGGAGGGCGGAAATCCACGATTATATCGGGATTTCCGCCCTCCCCCCGGCCCCCCACCCACTTTCCCAAACTTTTCCGCTGGTTTGATGCCGGATGTCGGGCTGCAAGATAGTATAATTGGTCGAGCGCTGCACCAAGATAGCTTCGTCCCCATTAGCCGATTAATTTAAGCGCATCGCCGGTTTTCCGGAAATAAAACCTTGTCCCCGGTCACTCCTCACTTTTCTACAGGAGCCCCACCATGCCCCGTCATTTCCTGCTTCCGGCCTTGCTGCTGTGCGCGGCGCTCAGCCTGCGGGCCTGCCCGGCCCTGGCCCAGGGCCAGCCCACGGGCCGTACGGTCAAGCTGAACGGCATCGAGCTCTACTACGAGGAACACGGCGCGGGCGAGCCGCTGGTGCTGCTGCACGGGTTCTCCGGCTCGGGGCAGGCCTGGAAACCCTATCTCGACACTTTTGCCGCCCATTACCGGGTGATTACTGTTGACATGCGCGGCCATGGCGGCTCGACCAACCCTTCCGGGGAGTTCACCCACCGCCAGTCCGCCCGGGACATTTTCGCCCTGCTGGACACCCTCGGCATCGAGCGCTGCATGGGGATCGGCTCCAGCAGCGGCGGGATGACCCTGCTGCACATGGCCACCCAGCAGCCGGAGCGGGTGGAGGCGATGATCCTGCTCGGGGCCACCAGCTATTTCCCCGAGCAGGCCGGGCGATCATGCGCCAGCGCGACCCCGACAGCCTGGATGCGGAATCTCTGGAGCGGATGCGCCGCACCCACCGCCACGGCGATGCGCAGATTTTCTCGCTCCGCCGCCAGTTCTACAACTTCAAGGACAGCTACGAGGACATGAATTTCACCGCGCCGCTGCTGTCGACCATCCAGGCCCGGACCCTGATTGTCCACGGCGACCGGGACCAGTTCTTCCCGGTGGCGATCCCGGTGGAGCAGTACCAGGCCATTCCCCACTCCTACCTGTGGATCATCCCGCGGGGGAGTCACTCCCCGATCGGCGGCCCGTGGAAAGAGGTCTTCGAGCGCACGGCGCTGGAGTTCCTGGCCGGGGAGTGGGAAAAGCGATGAGGAGTCCCGAGTTCGACGGTCTTTGAAAATGCCGGGGCCGGGATTATATTATCAAATGCTGCACCTGGCAACCAGGGACAGGAGCCTGTGATGCGGGAAACGACCGGAATCTTCCGACTGGCGCTGGGGATGGCGCTGCTGGCGGCGCTTGGCGCTTCCGGACTCCGGGCCGCCGGACGGGCCTTGAGGCTCTCCCCGGGCGACACGACGCTGGTCCAGGGGGCCCTGGTCCGGGTGCTGGTCGAGGGCGGAACCGGATCGGATTCGGTCATCGGGCGGTTCGCCGGGCGCGCGCTGCCGTTGATCCCCTGCGGCCCGGGGCGTTGCTACGCCCTGATCGGGATCGACATGGAGACCCCGCCCGGCGACTACCCGCTACAGGTGCGGGCAATCTCCGACGGACTTCCCGGGGTGACGCTCACCAGCACGATCACGGTCCGCGCGGCCGGGTTCCCGGTGCAAAGGCTGACCCTGCCGCCGGAAAAAGTGTTCCCGGACACCGCCGCCCAGCGCCGGATCGAGGAGGAGACCGCCCGGCGCGACCGCAAGTGGTCGCAGTGGTCGGACCGCCCGTTCTGGGAGGGCTCGTTCATCGCTCCCTGCCCGGGAAAGCTGGACCGTTTCGGCCACCGGCGGATCATCAACGGCGCGCCGCGCAGCCCGCATACCGGGGTGGACCTCACCGTCGATACGGGCACTCCGGTGCTGAGCCCGGCCCCGGGAAGAGTGCTGCTCACCGGAGATTTTTTCTTCAGCGGGGGCAGCATCTACCTCGATCACGGGTTGGGGCTGATCAGCATGTTCTTTCACCTGAGCCGGATCGATGTCGCCGAGGGCCAGCTGGTCGAGCAGGGCCAGGTGCTGGGAGCGGTGGGCGCCACCGGGCGGGTCACCGGGCCCCACCTGCACTGGGGAGTGCGCTGGCGCGACAGCCGGATCGACCCGGCCGCGCTGCTCAAGCTGCGGCTGGACTGAACGCCCGAGCGGGGGGATGGCCCGATGGCTCTGGTCACCGAGTCGGAGATCGCGGTCCGCTATGCCGAGACCGATCGGATGGGCGTGGTCTACCACGCCAATTACCTGGTCTGGATGGAGGTCGGCCGCACCGATTACCTGGCGCGGGTGGGTTTCCCCTACTCCCGGCTGGAAGAGGGCGGGGTGATGTTCCCGATCTCCTCCTCCAGCTTCCGGGTGTCCCATCCCAGCCGCTACGAGGACCGGCTGGTGGTGCGCACCCGACTGGTTCGGGTCCAGAGCCGGCGGGTGGTGTTCGAGTACGAGCTTGTCCGGGGAGAGCTGCTGCTGGTGAGCGGCCAGACCGAGCACATCTGTGTCGATGGCCGGATGAAAGTGCGGACTCTGCCCCGCGAGCTGCAGCAGGCGTTGCTGGCCTCGATGGATGGCCGGCCGGGGACGGAGGATGAATCGGTTTGATGCCGGCTTGCAGTTTGGATTGGATTGCAAGAGACAACAACACAACCCCCGGTGTCCCCCTTTATTAAGGGGGATTTGAAAGCCGCCACTGACCGGCAGTTGAGGGTGGCGAGGGGTCCGGGCGTCTCCTCCTTCTTTCGTAAGGGGGACCAAAGGAGATTTGCTTGATACTCCTGCCGGCATCATCTCTTGTGACTGCTTGAGTCAAGGGCATTACCCAATAAGAAGTTTTGGAAAGAGGAAGAGGGGCCCGGGGAGAGGGAGGAAACCTTTTCCAAAAGGGTTCCTCCCTCTCCCCGGAAAATCCGCTGCAGGAAGTGGGGGCCGGGGTGTCGGGCGCGGGAAACGTGCAACCCGGAGCTTGGGATGACTGTCGCGAGCTGCTGGATCGCTTCGGCCCTGGCGCTGAGCGCCTTGACCGCCGGTTGCTCGCTGATCGAGCGCAACCGCGATGGAGCGACCACGGTCGCCCGCGGGGCGCGGACAGTGGTGGTGGAGACCGCCCGGGCCGGGGCGCTGGTCAGCCGGCTGATCGCCGCCAACACTTACCATGGCGGCCGCAAGGCGGTGACCTGGACCGGCCGCCAGACCGCCGAGGGCACCGCCGCCACCCTCGACCTGCTGGGGCTGGGCCAGGAGCGCCCGGCGCCGCCGGACCTGCTGGAGCGCCTGCCGGAAGAGCTGCTAAAAGAGCTGTCCGCGCTGGAGTTTGTCCGGGCCGAGCGGCGCACCGGGCTGGTGGTGATCGACAGCCGGGACACCCGCTGGGAGGGCGAGGTCTTCTACACCCTGGAGGCGGGCCAGGGCCTGGAGCTGGTGATCGAGGGGCCGGCCGAGCTGATCGTGGTCTCGCTGGCCGCCTTTCCCCCGCCGGAGGATCCGGAAGCGCGGCCCGCGCCGCCCGGGGCCGGCTACTGTTTCCTGGTGCGGGAGGATGGCCAGGAGCTGGGTGAGGTGCGGATCGAGGGGACTTCCCCCGCCCCGGGGCTGGGCATCTACGGTTACCAGGGCTGGCGGGTGGCCGAGCCGGGGGTGTTCATGGTGCGCACCGGCGAGGGAGCTCGCCGCTACCGTTTCGAGCTGGCGCGCCAGGACCGCGCGGCGATGGTGCTGATTTCTTTCTACCGGCCGCGCTACCAGGCGCCGGACGCCCCTTGAGCGGACCTGCCGCCGGGCGGCGACGATTTCTCAACCCGCATTGGCCAGAGGACAACGCATGATCAACAGCATGACCGGTTTCGGTCGGGCCCAGGGGAATATCGACAACGGCAGCTTTACGGTCGAGATCAAGACCGTCAACCATCGCTTCATCGACTTCTCGTTGCGTCTGCCCCGGGCCCTGAACGAGCACGAGAACCGGATCAAGGAACTGATCAAGGAGCGCCTGAACCGCGGCTATGTCAGCTACCAGCTCAGCTGGGACAAGCAGAGCGATGAAAATGGCGGGCGGCTGGTGCTCAACGAGGAGAAGATCCGCCGCTACCAGGAGCTGTTCGAGCAGATGAACCGGCAGTACGGCATCCCCGGCGCTGTGGGAGCGGAGACTTTCAGCCGCCTGCCGGATGTGTTCCGGACCGAGAGCGAGAGCGGCGGGGCCGAGCAACTGCTGCCGCTGGTGGAAGAAGCCACCCGCCGGGCCCTGGAGGCGCTGGTCGAGATGCGCCGCCGCGAGGGCGAGGTCCTGCGCCTGGACATCCTGGCGAGGCTGGAGAAAATGGAGTCGCTGATGGACCAGGCACAGTTGCGGGGCCCGGAGCGGGTGGCCCGCCTGGAGCAGCGGCTGAAAGACCGGGTGCGCGCCGCGCTGGAGGGCGAGGTGGTGGACCAGGCGCGCCTGATGACCGAGATCACGATCTACGCCGACAAGTGGGATTTCAGCGAGGAGGATGTCCGCTTCCGCTCCCACCTCGAGGCGATGCGACGGGACCTGATCGAGGGCGGACCGGTGGGCCGCAAGCTCAGCTTCCTCACCCAGGAGCTCAACCGCGAGGCCAACACGGTCGCCTCCAAGGCCAATGATGCCCCGATCGCCCAGTTGATGGTCGGGGTCAAGGAGGAGATCGAAAAGGTGCGCGAGCAGGTGGAGAACATCGAGTAGCCGCAGGCGCGTAGCCGAAAGCGCGTTGCCCCGGATCCCTGGCCGCGGGGCGGGGTTCGGGAGATTCCACCGGAGAAAGCCACGAGATGGCGGAACACAGGCTGGAGCGATTTTTCGAGGAGCGGGGGCTGGTGCTGGTGCTGACCGCCCCCAGCGGCTCGGGCAAGACCACGGTGATCCGGGAGCTCTGCGCCCGCCGGCCGCGCTTCCACCACTCGGTGAGCGCCACCACCCGCCCGCGCCGGGCCCAGGAGGTCGAGGGCCGCGATTACTACTTTCTGAGCGAGCCCGAGTTCGAGGAAAAAGTGCGGCGCGGTGAGTTCACCGAATGGGCCGAAGTGCACGGCCACCGCTACGGCACCCTCCGGCGCGAGATCGAGGGTAACCTCACCGAGGGGCGCCACGTGGTGATGGATGTCGATGTGCAGGGCTCGCGCAGCATCCGAAGGCTCTACCCGCAGGGAGTGTTCATTTTCCTGCTGCCGCCCAGCCTGACAGTGATGCGCGGTCGGCTGGAGGGCCGGGGGACCGAGGACCCGGCCAGCCTGGAACGGCGGCTGCGCAACGCGGTGAGCGAGATCGAAGCCCTGGCCGAATCGGATTTCGTGGTGGTCAACCGTCAACTGGAGGAGGCGGTGCGGGAGCTGGAGGCGATCATCCTGGCCGAGACGCGGCGGGTGAGCCGCCTGCCGCAACCCCACCGGTTGGTCGAGACCTTCCTGGACAGCGGGCTGGAGGAAAGATGAAACACCTGCTGGAAAACCGGCGGATCGTCGTGGGACTCACCGGCGGGATCGCCTGCTACAAGACCTGCGAGCTGGTGAGCCGGCTCACTCAGCTTGGGGCCAGGGTGCGGGTGGCGATGACCCGCAATGCCTGCCGCTTTGTCGGACCGGTCACCCTGCAGGCCCTGAGCGGCTCGCCGGTGGCCCTGGACCTGTTCGAGCAGCCGGCCGACCCGGGCGGGATCGACCACGTGCGCCTGGCGGATTTCGCCGAGGCGCTGGTGATCACCCCGGCCACCGCCGATTTCCTGGCCAAGATGGCCCATGGCATCGCCGATGACCTGCTCTCGACCCTCTATGTCGCCTGCGACTGCCCGGTACTGGCGGTCCCGGCGATGAACACCCGGATGTTCGAGCATCCCGCCACCCGGGCCAACCTGGAGCTGCTGGAGCGCCGCGGGGTGCACCTGCTGCTGCCTGTCAGCGGGCGGCTGGCCTGCGGGACGGAAGGAGTGGGGCGGCTGCCGGAGTGGGAACGGATCGCCGAGAAGCTCGGCCAGGTGCTGGGCGCGGGAAAGCTGCTGACCGGACGCCGGGTGCTGGTCACCGCCGGGCCCACCCACGAGCCGCTGGACCCGGTACGCTACCTCACCAATCGCTCCAGCGGCAGGATGGGGTTCGCCCTGGCCCGGGCCGCAGTGCGCCTGGGAGCGCAAAGCGTAAGGCTGGTGACCGGCCCGAGCCAGTTGCCGACCCCGCTGGGAGTGGAGCGGCTGGAGATCGCCACCGCCCGGGAGATGCTGGCCGAGGTCGAGCGGCTGACTCCGGAGTCCGACCTGGTGATCGCCGCCGCCGCGGTCAGCGACTGGCGGCCATCGCAGAACCACCCGCACAAGCTCAGAAAGCAGCAGGCCGGGGAGCGGTTCGCCCTGGAACTGGAGGCCAACCCGGACATCCTGGCCTGGGCCGCCGGCCACCGCCGGCCGGGAGCGGTGGTGGTGGGCTTCGCCCTGGAAACCGAGCACGAGATCGAGCACGCCCTGGACAAGCTGCGCCGCAAGGGGGCCGACCTGATGGTGGTCAACAACCCGCTGGAGATCGGGGCCGGGTTCGAGGTGGAAACCAACCGGGTCGCGGTGCTGCGGCCGGATGGCGGTTGCGAGGAGCTGCCGCTGCTGGACAAGGAGCAACTGGCGGGCCTGCTGCTGGAACGCGCGGCGGAGCTCTTTTAGGAACGCTCCGGGGGGAGGGAGGAAAACTCTTGAAAAAGTTTTCCTCCCTCCCCCCGGACCCCTCTCCCACCTTTCCAAACTTTTTCGATAGTTCAAGGCTGGATGTGGGATGACAAAAGGGGTGGCGGCGAAGCCGGCGGGGTGTGCAATTTTGCGCAGACGACGGAAGAAACACCACGGATGGGAACAGGGGAGGAATGGATGACCACCGGCGACAATGAGCTGCGCGAGCAGGCGGCGACATTCTTCCGCCAGCTCCAGGCGCTGGGCGAGCAGTTCGTGCTGCTGCCCGCGGAGGCGCCGGAGCGGCCGGAGGAGCCGAGCCTCAACCCGCCGCAGCAGTCGAAAGTCCTGACCGACCATTTTCGCTCGCTGGAGCAGATGCAGCGCGAGCTCAAGGACTGCCGCCTCTGCCTGCTGAGCGAGGGGGCGCAGCATTTCGTGCTGGGCGAGGGCGACCCCGCGGCCGACCTGATGTTTGTCGGCGAGGCCCCGGGGGCCGAGGAGGACCGCCTCGGCCGGCCGTTCGTCGGCCAGAGCGGCAAGCTGCTGGACAAGATCATCGCCGCGATCGGCTTCAGTCGGGAAGAGGTCTACATCACCAACATGATCAAGTGCCGTCCCCCGGACAACCGCGACCCGCTGCCCGAGGAGATCGCCCGCTGCGAGCCGATCCTGCTGACCCAGATCGCGCTGATCCGCCCCAAGGTGATCGTCACCCTCGGCCGGTTCAGCGCCTTCTATTTCCACGGGCGCCAGGACACCCTGAAGAACCTGCGCGGCCGGGTGGCCGATTTCGATGGGATCAAGGTGGTGAGCACCTACCATCCGGCGGCCCTGCTGCGCAACGCGGACTACAAGCGCCCGACCTGGGAGGACATGCTGCTGGCCCGCCGGATCTACGACCAGTTGGGCGGGCGGCCCTCCAGCGGCCAGGTCTACCGCCCCGGCGAGGGCCAGCCCGGGGCCTGAGGCCGCGCCCCTCTTTGCTTTGCGCCGCCGCATCCCGCGCCGGCGCTGATTCGGAACCGAAATCCCTCACCCGCGGATGGCCGTGAAGAACGTTGCCGATATGCCCAAGACCGGCGCCCCGGAAAGCTTCGAGCGCCGCACTCCCTTCGCCCAGGAGGCCGAGGCCTGCGTGCTCTCGGCGATGCTGATGGACCGCGAGGCGATCGGTCTGGCGGTGGAGCTGCTCACCGAGGACTGTTTCTACATGGAGCCCCACCGCAAGCTGTATCAGGCGGTGCTGGCGCTCTATGAGAAGTCGGTGGCGGTGGACCCGGTCACTCTGTCCGAGCAGCTCCGCAAAGCCGGCACGCTGGAGGAGATCGGCGGGCTGCCGTTCATCTTCGAGGTGGCCGGGACCGCCCCCACCGCCGCCAACATCACCTTCCACGCCCAGATCGTGCGCGAGAAGTCGATGCTGCGCAAGCTGATCGCCGCCAGCACCGAGACAGTCGCCGAGGCCAACCAGCCGGTGGAGGATGTCGAGCCATGGTGGACCTGGCCGAGGAGCGCATTTTCCAGATCCAGGACTTCCGCCTCAAGCAAGGCTTCTCGCCGATCACCCCGATGGTCCACGAGATCATCGCCGACCTGGAGCACCGCCAGCAGAGCAGGGTGGTGATGACCGGCACCCCCAGCGGCTACCGCGACCTGGACCGGATCACCTCGGCTTCCAGAAATCCGACCTGGTGATCATCGCCGGGCGGCCCTCCACCGGCAAGACCTCGTTCTGCCTGAACATCGCCCTCAATGTCGCCTGCGGCACCCGCGAGCACCCGGACCCGGTGCCGGTGGCGATCTTCTCGCTGGAGATGAGCAAGAGCCAACTGGTCCAGCGCCTGCTGTGCTCCGAGGCCAAGGTCAACTGTGGCAAGATGCGCAGCGCCAAGCTCACCGACCTGGACTGGAACAACCTCAACCGCGCCGCCAACCGGCTGTTCCAGGCCCCGATCTTCATCGACGACACTCCGGCGATCTCGGTGCTGGAGCTGCGGGGCAAGAGCCCGCCGGCTCAAGAAACAGGAAAAGCTCGGACTGCTGATCATCGACTACATGCAACTGATGCGCGGCACCGGCCGGATCGAAAGCCGCCAGCAGGAGATCAGTCAGATCAGCCGCTCGCTGAAAGCCCTGGCCAAGGAGCTGGACCTGCCGGTGATCGCCCTGTCGCAGTTGTCCCGCGCGGTGGAGGGCCGCACCGACCAGAAGCCCAAGCTGGCCGATCTGCGCGAGTCCGGGGCGATCGAGCAGGATGCCGACCAGGTGCTGTTCATCTACCGTCCCGAGCAGGCCGGGATCACCGAGGTCGATGGCCGCTCCAGCGAGGGGATGGCCCAGGTGCTGATCGAGAAGAACCGCAATGGCCCGACCGATTCGATCAGCCTGATGTTCGTCAAGGAGTTCACCCTGTTCCGGAGCCTCTCCCTGCGCGAGGAAAGCGGAGGGTTATTAGCCGGTGGCCGCCTTGACCGCGCAACTGGGAGACCTGGTGCTGGGCCGGATCTACCGGCTGGGCCAGGGGACACGCCTGGCCGGGCGCGTGACCCGTGGAGCTGCCCGGCCTGTGGAGCGTGCGCCGCGAGCTGGTGGCCCAGATGATGCGCTTCGGGGTGGCCTCGATGCCGCTGGTGGCGGTGACCAGCCTGTTCACCGGGATGGTGATGGCGGTGCAGACCGCCTACCAGATCGAGGAGTATGTCCCGGAGATTTTCATCGCCACCGCGGTCTGGAAATCGGTGATAATCGAGCTGGGGCCGGTGCTGACCGGGCTGGTGATCGCCGGGCGGGTCGGGGCCTCGCTGGCGGCGGAGCTTGGGACCATGCGGGTCACCGAGCAACTGGACGCGATGGAGGTGATGGCCCTCGACCCGGTGCGGATCCTGCTCCTGCCGCGGGTGGTCGCCGGCCTGGTGATGATGCCGGTGATCGTCTGCTACGGCTGCCTGATCGCGATCCTCGGCGGATTCGCGGTCTGCCTGCTCTCCCTGGGGATGTCCGGGCGGATGTACCTCCAGGCGTTCGAGCAGTGGGTCTTCCCCTACGACATCTACAGCGGGCTGGTCAAGAGCCTGATTTTCGGGGGCACGATCTCGCTGGTGGGCTGCTACTACGGCTACTGCACCAGCTATGGGGCGGCCGGGGTGGGCAAGGCCACCACCGAGAGCGTGGTCACCAATTGCCTGCTGATCCTGATTTTCGACTATTTCCTGGCGATGCTGCTGTTCCCGACGAACTGAGGCCGGGCGGAAGGAAAAGATTCATCCACGAAGAACACGAAGGTTCACGAAAGTTTTCTTTAGTGTCCCTTCGTGACCTTCGTGGATTTCTTTCAAAGTTTTTCTTGGGCGTGAATAAGAACATGGCGCGACCGATCATCGAGCTGCAGGGGGTGCGCAAGCGCCTGGGCGGACGCGAGGTGCTGCGCGGGCTGGACCTGGCGGTCCCGCGCGGGGAGACTGTGGTGATCATGGGCCGCAGCGGCGAGGGCAAGAGCGTGATCCTCAAGCACATGGTCGGGCTGATGCGGCCGGACTGAGGGGCTGGTGCGGTTCGATGGCCAGCGGCTGGACACGATGCGACGGCCGGAGCTGGCGGCGGTGCGGCGCAGGCTGGGGATGCTGTTCCAGGGGGCGGCGCTGTTCGACTCGCTGACAGTCGGGCGCAATGTGGCCCTGGGGCTGGAGTACCACCGCAAGCTCGGCGCGGCGGAAATCCGCGAGCGGGTGGCCGCCAAGCTGGCATCGGTGGGGCTGACCGGGATCGAGGAACGGATGCCGGGCGAGCTGTCGGGCGGGATGCGCAAGCGGGTCGGGTTGGCCCGGGCGCTGGCCCTGGACCCGGAGGTAATCCTCTACGATGAGCCCACCACCGGGCTCGACCCGATCACCGCCGACCAGATCAACGACCTGATCCTGGAACTGCAGCGAGGGGGCGGGGTGAGCGGGGTGGTGGTCACCCACGATGTCGCCAGCGCGCTCAAGGTCGGCACGATGATCTGCCTGCTGGTCGAGGGCCGGGTGGTGTTCACCGGGACCCCGGACCAGGTGCGCTCGACCGCCGATCCGTTGGTGCGCCAGTTCATCGAGGGCCGCGCCGCGGGGCCGCTCAGCCACTGAGCCGGGCGGCGCTGGAAAAGAAAAAAACACAACCCCCGGTGTCCCCCTTTGGTAGAGGGTGTGATGAACTCCGGGTCGGGTATCCAGGCTGTGCAGCCTTCAAAGGCACACACCCCGGCCTCGCCCTCCGGGCGAAGCCACCCCTCTCGAGAGGGGATCGATACCGCTATCGTTCAATCGCTTAGCTCAAAGCTCCGGCCGAAGCCGGAACAATCCCCCTTACCAAAGGGGGACACCGGGGGTGGTGTTTTCAGCTGATAGAGTTCATAACACGCTTTAGGCGATGGAGAGGGACGTGCCGCTTCGCCCGGGTCTGATGACGAAGTAGTTCAACACGCTGCTGAAACTTCATAAAAAGTTTGGGGAAGTGGAAGAGGGGTCCGGGGAGAGGGAGAAACCCTTTTCCAAAAGGGTTTCTCCCTCTCCCCGGAAAAGCTATTGTTTTTTGAGGGGGAGCGATGGAAAAGGAACGCCGGGATACGATCGTGGTCGGGCTGTTTGTCCTCGCTGCGGCCGGGTTGGTGCTGTGGGCGGTGTTCTACCTGCAGGGGCTGATCCGTCACGGCGACCAGGTGACCTACAGCGCCCGGTTCGAGCATGTCGGCACCCTGATGCTGGGCGATGAGGTCACGCTCTCCGGAGTGCCGGTCGGGCGGGTGCAGGCGATCGCGCTGGAGGGCCGTCGCGCCCGGGTGGATTTCCTGGTGGAGCGTTCGCTGGCGATCCCGCGGGGGACCGCGGCGGTGATCGAGTCGGCCGACCTGTTCGGCCAGGCCGCGCTGGAGCTGCGCTGGGGCGCGGGCGAGCCGATCGCCCCCGGCGACACCCTGATCGGGGAACTGGCGCCCGGCATCCGCGACCTGATCACCCACGGGGTGCTGGTGGTCGAGCGTTCGCTGGTAGTGCTGGAGGAGGTCCAGAGCTTTGTGGCGGGCCTGGACAGCCTGCTGGGCCCGGAAAGCAACCTGCCGTCCACCCTGGCCAACATCGAGGAGTTCACCGCCAATGCCCGGGATTTGAGCCGCCGGTTCGAGGGCTACGGCGGCCGGCTCGACCAGACCCTGACCGCGGTCGATTCGGCGGCGCTGGGGCTCTCCGGCCTGGTGCGGAACAACTCCCGGTCGGTGGAGACGACCCTGGCCCGGCTGAACGAGCTGTCCATCCGGCTGGACAGCCTGACCATCGAGCTGGAATCCGGCCAGGGGACCCTCGGAAAGCTGCTGCACGATGAGCGCCTCTACCATGACCTGCGGCGCACGACGATCGAGGCCCAGGGGCTGATCAAGGACATCCGCGAGCACCCGGAGCATTTCATCCGGCTCAAGCTTTTTTGACAGGGATGTTATATTCAGGTATATCAGAAGTTTCAGGGACTTGCTCGCTTCGTGGCAGAAGTGACGAGCGACCGGCTCGGGAATCAGGAAAAACACAACCCCCGGTGTCCCCCTTTATTAAGGGGGACGTTCCCGCTTCGCCCCGGCAGTGGCGTAAGCGTTTGGGAATCAGGTTGTTAATCCCCGCTAAAAAGAGGGGTGGCTCCGGCGACAGCCGGGAGCGGGGTGTGTGGTCTTTTTCAGCGGCCACTGCCCAGACGTTAGCCTTCGCAGTGCATCACACGCTTTAGAATAGAAGGCGTTGTAATGTCGAAAGAGAAAAAGATCTACGTCTGTGTCAACTGCGAGGCCCGCTACCCGAAATGGGTCGGGCGCTGCTCAGCCTGCGACAGCTGGGACTCGGTGGTGGAGCGGCTGGTGGCCGCCGAGCCCCCGGCCGGGCTGCATGCCCGGGGCGGGAGCACCGCCGCGGCCGGCCGCGAGGCCCGGACGGTCGGGTTGGCCGAGGTGCTGGAAGGGAAAGCCGACCTGCAGCGGATTGTCACCGGGATCGGCGAGCTGGACAGCATCCTGGGCGGCGGACTGGTGCCGGGCTCGCTGCTGCTGATCGGCGGCGAGCCGGGAATCGGCAAGAGCACCCTGATGCTGCAACTGGCCGGGGCGCTCGCCGGCCAGGGAGTGAGCGTGCTGTACCTCTCGGGCGAGGAGAGCGTCTCCCAGATCGGCCTGCGGGCCCGCCGGCTGGGACTGGGCCGGGCCGAGGGGCTCAAAATCCTGGCCGAGACCAGCTTCGAGACCATCGAGCGGGTGGTGGAAACCGAGCAGCCCCAACTGCTGATTGTCGACTCGATCCAGACCATCTACCTGTCGAGTGTCGAGGCGATCCCCGGCAGCCTGCCCCAGGTGCGCGAGTCCGCCGCCGGGTTCATGCGCCTGGCCAAGCGCGAGGGCCTGACCGTGATCCTGGTCGGCCATGTCACCAAGGATGGCGCGCTGGCCGGCCCCAAGCTGCTCGAGCACATGGTGGACACTGTCCTCTATTTCGAGGGCGAGGGCGGCCATGCCCACCGCATCCTGCGGGTGGTGAAGAACCGGTTCGGCTCCACCAACGAGATCGGGCTGTTCGAGATGCGCGGCGATGGGCTGCAGGGGGTGCCCGACCTGTCGGGCTACTTCCTCAATGGCCGCAACCCGGGAATCTCCGGCTCGGCGGTGGTCTGCACCCTGGAGGGCACTCGCCCGCTGCTGGTGGAGGTCCAGGCGCTGGTCACTCCCAGCGGCTATGGCACCGCGCAACGGGTGGCCACCGGCTATGACAGCCGGCGGCTGGCGATCATGCTGGCGATCCTCGAGAAGCGGATCGGGCTGCCGATGAGCCAGCACGATGTGTTTGTCAACCTGGCCGGCGGGATCCGGGTGCTGGAGCCGGCGCTGGACCTGGGAGTCTGCCTCGGGTTGGTCTCCTCGCTGCGGGACCGGCCGCTGGACCCCGCGGTCGTGCTGGTGGGCGAGGTCGGCCTCGGCGGCGAGCTGCGGGCGGTCAATGGCTTGGAGCGCCGGCTGGCCGAGAGCGCCAAGCTGGGTTTCGGGCGGGTGATCTGCCCCGCGGCCGGACTGGGAAGGATCAAGCCGCCGCAGGGGCTGCAACTGGCGGGCTTCAAGACCCTGGTCGAGGCGGTGACCGGCGCCCTGGGCGGCCGCAGCGCCGGGGGCGGCCAGGCATGAGCGACCCCATCGGCAATGTCAGCCGCGAACTGCCGCCCTGCGCGGCGGTGATCGCCGCCGGAGGCAGCGGCCAACGGATGGGTGGGCCGGTGCGCAAGCAGTTCCTGGCGGTGGCGGGAAAAAGCGTGCTGCGCCACAGCCTGGAGCTGTTCCTGGCGCTGAAAGAGGTGCGCTGGATCGCGGTGGTGCTGCCCGCGGAGGAGGTGGCGGGGTTCGAGGGCGGCCTCGAGGCGGCCGAGCGCGGCCGGGTGTTCGCTGTCGAAGGTGGGGCCTCCCGGCAAGAGTCAGTCTGGCGCGGGCTGGAAGCCCTGGAAACATACTCGCCGGCGCTGGTGGCGATCCACGATGCCGCCCGCCCGCTCGCCCGGCCGGAAGTGATCCGCCGCACCCTGGAGCTGGCCGCCCTCGGCGAGGGCGCGCTGGCCTGCGCCCCGATGCGCGACACGGTCAAGCAGGTCCGGGAGGGACTGATCACCGCCACGATCCCCCGCGAGGGGCTGTGGCTGGCCCAGACCCCCCAGAGCTTTCCATTCGCGCTGATCCTGGCGGCCCACCGCTGGGCCCGGGAGAACGGTTTCGCGGCCACCGACGATGCCGCGTTGTGCGAGCGGCTGGGGCACCCGGTGCGGGTGGCGCCCTCCGATCATGGCAACCTCAAGCTGACCGAGGCGGTTGATATGGAGTACGCGCGCTGGCGGCTGGAGGGCGGCCCCCCGGAGCTGCGGATCGGCGAGGGCTGGGACATCCACCGCCTGGGGACAGGCCGCAAGCTGATCCTGGGCGGGGTGGAGCTGGAACACGAGCTGGGGCTGGTGGGCCACAGCGATGCCGATGCCCTGCTGCACGCGGTCACCGATGCCCTGCTGGGGGCGGCGGCGCTGGGGGACATCGGCCGTCATTTTCCAGACACCGACCCGGCTTACCGCGGGGCGGACAGCGGCGAGCTGCTGCGAAAGGCGCTGGAACTGGTGCATCGTGAGGGCTGGCGGCCGGTCAACTGCGATGCCACGATCCAGGCCCAACGGCCGAAACTGGCCCCGCACATGGATGCGATCAGGGCGCGTCTGGCGGCCCTGCTGGAGCTGGACCCCGGGGCGGTCAATGTCAAGGCCAAGACCGGCGAGGGGCTGGATGCGGTCGGCCGCGAGGAGGCGATCGCCGCCCGGGCGGTGGTGCTGCTGGCCCGGGTCCGGTGAGTGCTTGACCAATTTGACAACAAAGGCGTGTTCCGGGGGGAGGGAGAAAACTTTTTGGAAAAAGTTTTCTCCCTCCCCCCGGGCCCCCTTTCCACTTTCCAAAACTTTTTCGATAGTTTGATTCGTGGTGTCGAACAGCAAGTCAGGATCAAATCGATGCCAGGGGGTGGTCTGTTGTCTTTGACCCTCCAGCGCCGCTGCCGGGGCGAAGCGGGAACAGTCCCCCCTGGAGGGGGGTGGCCCCGATCACATCGGGGCCGGGGGGTGTCAGGCCAAGGCGCCGCAAGTGGGAAAACTTTTTGCCGATTCCATAGTCATGATGTCGGACCGCAAGTCGACATGAACTCCTGAAGCACGGGAGAAACGGCGTATCGAACAGTTCCTGATGCAGCACCTGGCGGGCCTGCCGGCCTGGCTGCTCTACCTGCTGGTCTTCCTGGCCGCGGCGGTGGAAAACGTTTTCCCGCCTTTCCCGGGTGATACCACGGTCCTGATCGGGGCTTTCCTGGCGGGACGGGGGCTGCTGGAGCCATGGCCGGTTTTCCTCTGGGCCGGGGCGGGCAACCTGCTGACCAACCTGCTGCTCTACCGACTGGGCCGTTGGGGAGGCCGCGAGTTCATGGGGCGGCACCCGCGGCTGTTCCACCCGGAGCTGCTGCCCCGGATCGAGGAGTTCTACGGGCGCTGGGGGCTGGGGGCGGTCTTTTTCAGCCGTTTCCTGGCGGGCTTCCGGTCGCTGGTGCCGCTGCTGGCCGGAGTGACCCGGCTGGGCTTCGGCCGTTTCCTGCTGGCGGTGATCGGAGCGATCGCGCTGCAGGGCTCGCTGGTGGTCTACCTGGGCTATACCCTGGGCAGCAACTGGGATTATGTCAAATCGCTGATGGGCGGGATCAACCTGGTGCTGGGACTGGTGGCGATCGCGGTCGCGGTGCTGCTGGCGCTCTGGTACCATCGTTTTCGCAAGAGCCTCGAGACCGGCGAGCGCTTTCGCCGCCGGGGCTCGGGCCGACCGAGCAAGCAGAAGGGGGACCAGCGTGGCAGGTGACTTCCGGGTGCGTTTCGCGCCCTCGCCCACCGGGCGGCTGCACATCGGCAATGCCCGCACGGCGATCCTCAACTGGCTCCTGGCCTGCCGTCACGGCGGCAGCTTCATCCTGCGGATCGAGGACACCGACCTGGAGCGCTCGAGCGCCGAGAGCGAGCGCTCGATCCTCGAGGACCTGCGCTGGCTGGGCCTGGAGTGGCAGGAGGGCCCGGAGATCGGCGGCCCCCACGCCCCCTACCGCCAGAGCGAGCGGCTGGAGCATTACCGCCGGATCGCCCTGGAGCTGGTGGGGCGCGGCGCGGCCTACCATAGCCGGGCCAACGATGAGCAGTTGGAGGAGTTCCGCCGCGTTCGCCTGGAGCGCGGGGAGTCGACCGCCTATCGCGGCGAGCTGGAAGCGGGTCTGCCGGAAGATTCCCCGGCCAGCATCCGCTTCCGGGTGCCGGAGGGCCGCAGCTCGTGGCCGGACCTGGTCAAGGGCGAGGTGACCATCGGCCACGAGCAGATCGGCGATTTTGTCCTGCTGCGCTCGGATGGCCGCCCGACCTACAATTTCGCGGTGGTGGCCGATGACCTCGAAATGCGGATCAGCCACGTGATCCGCGGCGATGACCACCTCTCCAACACCCCGCGCCAGCTGATGCTCTACCGGGCGCTGGAGCAGCCGATCCCGGAGTTCGCCCACATCCCGATGATCCTCGGTCCCGATGGCCAGCGCCTCTCCAAGCGCCACGGCGCGACCAGTGTCGGGGAGTTCCGCGAGGCCGGGTTCCTGCCGCAGGCGCTGATCAATTACCTCAGCCTGCTGTCGTGGTCCTCGCCCAGCGGGGAGGATTTCCTCCCGCCGGAGCGGCTCTGCCGGGAGATCGATTTCGCGCGGCTGGGCCGCAGCGCGGCGGTGTTCGATGAGCAGAAGCTGCGCTGGCTCAATGGGAAGTACCTGCGGCAACTGCCGGGGCCGGAGCTGGCCGCGCTCCTGCGCGCATGGGCCGGGCCGGAAGCCGATCCTTTCACCGAGCGCCAGTTCGCGGGGATCGCCGAGGCCTGCCGGGAGAGCCTGGAGCTGGCCGCCGATATCCGCGGCCGCCTGGAGCCTTTCCGCGGCCGGCCCTCCCCTTGCGCCGATCCGGAGGATCGCGCCCTGCTGGCGGTCCCCGAGGCCGCCCGGGTCCTGGCCGCGACGGCCCGCGCCTTGCGCGCGCTGGCGGCGGAAGCCGAGCCGGACGCCTTGCGCACCCTGCTGGGCGAGGTCGGCCGGAGCCAGTCGGTCAAGGGCAAGCTGCTGTTCATGCCGCTGCGCCTGGCCCTGACCGGCAGCCGTCACGGGCCGGAGCTGCCCCGGGTGATGGCGGTGCTGGGACCGGTCCGTTGCGCCGAGTTGCTGGAGCAAGCTCTGGAAACTGAAAATACAGTGAACCGCGGGAGAGCCCAAGATGCGCCTTAGTAGCGGGAGGAAACCCCTGCCGTCGATGGCCGCCCTGGCGGCCACGGCCCTGCTGAGCCTGGCGGCCTGCACCCTGGAGCCGCCCTCCAAGGAAGTCACGTTCGAGGCGACCGCGGTCAGCGGCGGCGGCCTGGAGCTGATGATCCCGGCCCACGAGGGCCTGGTCAGCGGCATCCGCCACCAGCAGGGAGGCTTCGACCTGCTGGCGCCCGAGGGCGGCGACTCGCTGGAGTTCCGCCGGCTGGGGCTGGAACTTTACGATGAGCTGACCGGCCGCACCTGGAGCGACCTGCGGGACAGCTCCACCGTGCGGGAATTCACCGCGCCCGAGGGCGGCGGCCTCAGTTTCGAGCGGCGCTTCCGGCGCGCCCCGTTCGTGATCCGCGAGGAGCTCCGGGGCGACAAGGAGGGGGTGTTCCTGCGGGTGCGGGTCGAGACGACCGACCAGGAGCAGCCCCTGCGCTCGGTGCGGCTGAGCTTCCTGATGCCCCTGCCCCACGGCTGGCGGCTGTGGGTGCCGGGGATGGCCGCCCCGGTCCTGCTCGATGACCAGGCCGTGGTGAGCCGGGTCTATGGCCCGGGGGCGCGGCCCTCCACCGGAACGACCATCCCGCTGGTGAGCGTGCTCAAGCCGGGGGCCGGAGGGGTGAGCCTCGCAGTGCCGCTGGAGATCGCCCCGACCCGGGTCCGCTTCGACTACCAGGGGTCCGGGACCCTCACCGGGACCACGCCCGGCCGCGGGGAGCAGGATTACCTGCGGATCACGTTCGACCTGGCCGGGGTGGGGCCGAACCATCCGCTGGAGACCGGGCTGTGGCTCTACGGGCATGGGGAGCACTGGCGCTCGGCGCTGGGGGCGTTCGTGCAGAAGTACCAGCCCTGGTTCGAGCCCGTGCGGCGCAACCCGGAGCTGGAGGGAGTGTTCGACCGGGTGCAGTCGACCTCGCTCAGCCCCAACCTGCTCTATGCCCTGCGCCAACGGGGGCTGTCCCTGACGGGAATCTACTGGAATTTCGCCCTTCACGGGCAGTGGCTCCCGCCCCAGGCCCTGCGTTTCGAGGATTTCACCTGGACCAATCTCCTCGGTGCGGAGCGCTACGACTCGATCAGTGTGCGCGGAGTGCGGGAGATGATCGCCAACCTGCAGCAGTACCGGATCGGCGCGATGCTCTACGGGGCATTCAACCTCTACTGCCAGCCCGAGCTGGCCCGCGAACAGTTCGAGGAGGACCTGGCCCGGGATGAGCGCGGGCAACCGATCGAGGTCCGGTCGGGCCAGCTGCTGATGCACGCCGACTCCACCAGCCCGTTCGGCCGGCAGATCCTGGAGCAGAACCGTCAGATGGTGACCCTGTTCCCCGAGGCCTCCGGGTTCTATTTCGATGACTGGGACCTGGCGGCGATCGATTTTGCCCACGATGACGGCTACACGGTGATCCACAACCGGCCGGCATTCTACCTGGGAAGGGTCCGCGCCGGCCTGGGCGAGGCGCTGGCCGCCCCGGTGCGCGAGCGCGGCAAGCTGGCCGCCGCCGCCCCGCCCCTGACTGTGGCCGAGGCCCGGGGGATCGACATGTTCTTCCTGCCGGACACCGGCGCCGGCCCGATGATCCTGGCCTCGCTGCTGGCTCCGCTCAAGCCGGTGGTCTCGGTCTGGCAGCCGGGAAGCGATGTGCCGGCCGAGGAGGTGGAGCGGATCCTCCAGGAGCGCCTGTTGTGGGGAGTGATGCCCTCGGCGGCGGAGGTCGAGGCGATCTCGATCCTGTCGGCGGCCTATCGCCCGCTGTTCGACCAGCTCAAGGGACGGCGCTGGGTGCTGGAACCGGGGGCGCTGGAGCTGGAGACCATCGGCGGAGTGGAGGTCAACCTGTTCTCGGTGCCGGTGCCGGAGCGCTCGCGGGAGCGCGACCTGCTGGTGACCGTGATCCGGCCGCGGGCCGGCATGGGCGGGATTTCCTTCCGCACCGGGGTGCGGCTGCGGATCAGCCTGGATGGGGTGGACCAGTACCTCAAGGCGACCTGGATCCCCACCGTGCGCACCGCCTACCAGGCCCCGGTCCGGCTGGCCGCCGAGGAGGGAGTGCTGGTGGTGGACCTGCCCCCGGTGGGCAATGCCGGGGTGCTGCGGCTCAGCCGCCAGTGACCTTCCCAAGCTTTCCGGGGAGGGGGAGAAAACCTTTTGAAAAAGGTTTTCTCCCCCTCCCCGGACCCCTCTCCCACTTTCCCAAACTTTTTCGAAAGTTTCACGCGGGATGGTCAGCAGCTTGCAGGAAGTGGGTCGAATGAGTTAGCTATCAGGACTGGAGCGAAGCGACCCGGCCGGACGCCCACAGGAAATGGTGATTCGTTCCCGACGAGGGGCCGGCCCCTACGGGAGCGTGGTGGCGGTTTTCGGGCCGCGGCTGGAGGCAAAAGAGAGCGGAGCGGTTGTTCCCTATTTCCATCGCGGCTATTGCTACGAAGTGCGAGAGGTCGGCAGGCCATGGCGTTGCAGCGCCAGGGATGGCGCGAAACGCGGCGACCTCCAAAGGAGCGACTTTTTTCCCTCGTACCCTCGGCGGCTGTTAAAAACCGCGATGGTCTTTCAGCTTCGCGGCCTTGGCTTCACAAGACTCTTGCTACTTCTGGTCACAGAAGTAGAAAAATCCGCAGGATTTACGAGAATAGCAAATCGCCTGAAATCAACTTGCTGATGGTCGAGCCATCACGAGCAAGGGGCCGCCGGCGGCGGCCCCTCCCTGAAAAGCTCAGCTCATCGCCAGCATCCGCTCGATCGGCGCCCGGGCGCGCTCGATCACTTCCGGCTCCAGCCGGACCTCGTACGGACTCAGATCCCCGCCGCTGTCCAGCGCCCGCAGCACCCTCAGGATCCCCTCCAGCTTGACCTTGGCCATGTGCTGGCAGCGCACCGAGCAGGCAGTGCCGAAATTGACTGTCGGAAACTCCTGGGAGAGGTTCTGGGTCAGCTCGCACTCCGAGGCGATGAACGCCCGCTCCAGGGCGTTGCGTTTCACCCGCTCGGCGATGTCCTGGCGGATCTGGGTGGTGCTGCCGTAGAAATCGGCCTCGCGCAGCACCTCGGGACGGCACTCCCAGTGGGCGTAGATCCGCCGCACCGGGTGGCCCTTGGGCATCTCGAACGAGCGCCGGATCGCCAGCAGGTCATCCAGCCGGAACTGCTCGTGCACCTCGCAGACCGCGCCGCGCCGCTCCTCCTCGCCCTGGGGATAGATCACCTCTTTCACCCCGGCCAGTTCCTGGGCCAGGTTGCGGGCGAACAGCAGGTCCGGGACAAAGATCAGCTTGTCGCCGGGCAGCTCGCGGGCGATCTTCTCGGCATTGGCCGAGGTGCAGCAGACATCGCACTTGGCTTTCTGGGCGGCGTAGGAGTTGATGTAGATCATCACCGGGACCCCGGGGTGCCGCGCTTTAAGCTCATCGATGATCGAGG
This sequence comes from Candidatus Glassiibacteriota bacterium, assembly GCA_963752515.1. Classification (GTDB taxonomy): domain Bacteria; phylum Gemmatimonadota; class Glassbacteria; order GWA2-58-10; family GWA2-58-10; genus CAVVYO01. Next base: position 564,776 of record CAVVYO010000004.1, read on the forward strand.
CGTCGAAATCATCGGCCAGGGAGCAGCCGGCGCTGCGGTCGGCGATCAGCACGGTCTTGTCGGGGCTGAGCACCTTGGCGGTCTCGGCCATGAAAAAGACGCCGTTGAACAGGATGTACTGCGCTTTCGTGGTGGCGGCGTGACGGCTCAGGCCCAGCGAGTCGCCCTGCTCCCGCGGGCTGGAGAGCCCGTAGACCAGCGGCTCCATGTAGCTGTGGCCCAGGACCACCACATCGTTGCGGCTTTTCAGCTCCAGGATCTCCCGGATCAGCGGGGCCTTGGCCTCGATGTCCAGGGGAGTGAGGCTGGGATGGTTGCGTCGGCGCAACTCATCCTTGACCATTTCCAGGGTCGGACCGCTCATTGCTTTTCCCCCCGTGTCCTTCCTGCGGACCTGTGCTTCCATCGACAGCGGCGAGCCACGGCCCGCGCCGGTTCCTCAACCGCTCATACCCGGCCGCGGCCCGAACGTTCCGCGGCTCGGAGGCGGCCGGTCGCTACAACCCCCGCGCCTCGGCCAGGGCCGCGAACATCGCCACGATGTTCTCCGGCGGCACATCGGCCATGAGGTTATGCACCTGCTGGAAGACGAACCCTCCGCCGGGGGCCATGATCTCCACCTGCCGCAGCACGTGATCGCGCACCTGGGCGGGGGTCCCGCTCGGCAGCACCTCGCGGGTGTCGCAGCCGCCGCCCCAGAATGTGAGCGCATCGCCGAAATCCCGCTTCAGCGCCGCGGCCTCCATCCCCGTGCAGGAGATCTGCACCGGGTTGATCGCATCCAGCCCGGCCTCGATCAGCTCCGGCAGCAGCGGCCGCACTCCGCCGCAGCAGTGGAGCATCACCTTGACCGGGGCCAGCGCCTTGGCCCGCTGCCAGAGGATCGCGTGGCGCGGCTTGAAGAACTCCCGGTACATCGCGGGGGAGATCTGCGGGCCGGTCTGCATCCCCAGGTCATCGCCGAACACGATGATGTCGATGTACGGCCCGACCGCGCCGAGGAACCTTTCCAACGCCGATAGGTGCAGCTCGACCAGCCGGTCCAGGAAAGCGTGGGCTTTTTGCGGTTCCGCGGCCAGCAGCATGAAGAAGTTGTCATTGCGGTAGAAATACTGGCCCATCTCGTAGAGGCTGCCGCCGAACAGGCCGAGGATCGCCCGGTCGGTGCTCTCCCGAAGCGCGCGGGCGCCATCCGCCAGCCTTCGCAGGCCCTCCGGCCCATCGGCCAGCGGCCCGGGCGGCGAGCCGACCGCGGTCCACATCCCCTCGCTGAACAGGCCCGGCAGCAGGCTGCGGGTCATCCGGCCCTGACGCGAACGGATAATAGGTCTGCTCGAAATAGAGCGCGCCCTGCGGCATCCTGCCCAGCACCCGACCGCTGGCCCGGGAGCGGAGCACCCACTCGCCCGCGTGGCGCTCCGGCCGCGCCCAGGCGGGCATCCGGCAGGGGGTGCCATCGGGCAGCTCCCAGTCGGCCCAGTCGCGGTCATCCAGGGCAAAACCGCGCCCCAGCTCGATCGTGTCCACCGCGAACCGCTCCAGCACGTCCTCATCGACAATCGCCAGTTGCTGGATCGGGTCATAGACCCGGATCGGGCGCTCCGGCAGCCCGAGATAGCTGCCGCAGCCGGGCATAGCCGATCGCGCTGATCCCCGAGGAGCGATGGCCGGAAAAATCGACCGGAACCCGGTCCGGCGGTCGGTGGTCCAGCGCGGCGAGCACTCTTTCACGCGAGGTCATGGCACTTCCCTCACAGATGATGGACAGCCAGGGCATCCCCAAGCTGCGCCAGCGCCAGTTCCGCCACCAGCGCCCGGTGGCAGGCATCGTGGTCCCGCTCATAGCACAGCAGGCAGGCCCGCTGCGCGGCGATCAGCTCCAGCAGAATGTTCAGCGGCTGCTCCCGGGATTCGAGCAGCTTCAGGTACTGTTCCCGGAAGCTGTCGTAGTCCTCGATCCGCGGCCGCAGCGCTTTCGGCACCCCCAGCTCCGGCAGGTGCCGGTAGCCGATCCCATGCTCCGGGCAGGATGCTGTCAGCGCTTTCCTCGAAAAGCCGGGCTTGCGGCTGTGGGGGTTGTCGCGGACATCCACCAGCAGCTCGACCGCATGCTCCTGCAGCAGGCGGAAGAATTCCTCCGGCGAACGACCCTCATAGCCGATGGTGAACAGGATCATCATTCCTCCTTCTGCCGTGAAATGCCGGATGTTCCGGGGGCAGCGCCTGCCGCCCTGACCGGCGACAGGCCATGACTGCTTCGTTTCCGGCCCGGCTAAGCCGTCCGGAACTCCAGGCCCGCCGGACGGCTGCCCGCGTAGCGCGGATCGGGTTCCGTGTCGCAGAGGTTGAGGCTGAAGCTCTCTCCGGCCGGAAGCTCCGCCAGCAGGCAGCCCCCGCCGGCCCGCAAGGTCACCGGGACCAGCGCTTCCGGCAGAAGGTGCGGCCGCGAGGGACCCGCGTAGGCATAGACCGGCTCGCCCTCGAGCCAAACCCTCAACGGTCCGCTGGAGCCGACCCAGAGCACCGCCTTGCCATCCGCCGGAACCGCATAGCGGCAAAACGCGCGCACCGCGCCGGTCCGCGCCCCGAGCGCCGCCGCCGGGTCGATCTCATTGCCGAAAAAGTACAGCGGCCGGCTCCAGCCCGATTCGCCGGGATGGGGGTCCAGCCGCGCCGGGTCAGCGGCGACCGCGGCGCTGACCAGCCAGTCGCGGCAGCCCTGGCCATAGAAATGGTAGCGTTCGTGGCGCTGCTCGGCCTCGGTGGTCCCGCAACGGATGAAGCGCCGGCCCAGTTCCTCGGGCGGGCCGCCGGCCAGCTCGATCCCCGCCCGGTCGCAACGGCCGAGGCCGGCGCGGTGGGCCAGGGTAAGCTGCTCCAGGTCCTGGGGATCGAACCCCATCAGCCGGGCGCAGACCGCATCCACCGCGACAAGGTCGGTCCCGACGGCGATGGTCCCGAGCTGGACCGAGGGGCCCCAGCGGAACTTGGTGACCTCCTTGCCGGTCAGGCAGTCGGCCACCACCAGGTGGGGACGAACGGTGCGGGCCAGGTCGACAATGCTCTGCTGGAGCAGGCGCGGGTCGTGGTCCAGCCGGATCCCATTGCCGCGGTAGCCATCGCTCTTGGACCAGCCGTAGACCAGCCCGGGCAGCAGCCCCACCAGGTTTTTCATCCCCACCGTGATCCCGGCGCTGTGGACTTTCAGCACCGGGACATCGATCACGAAATCGGCCTCGAGGAACGCGCGAGGCAGCCAGAACGAGCGCTGGCCGGGCGAAAGCACCGGCTCCGGCACCGGGACCTCCACCGCCGGGTCATAGTTGAGGTCCAGCCAGCGCAGTTTCAGGCCCGGCAGCTCGGGATCGGCCCGCAGGGCCTCGATCATCTCCCGGTAGCCGGAGACCTCATAACCGTTGGCCTCCAGCGCCCAGTCCGGCACATCGGGAGTCCCGGGCAGGGCATAGTCGCCCGAGCCATCGCCGACCGTGATTTCCAGCCCGGGGTCGAGGCGGTACAGCAGCAGCACCAGCGCCCGCACCACCCGCCAGTCGGTGTCGGCCCCATTGCCGTTCTCGGCCGGCTCGACCACGTTGGGCTTGAGCAGCACTCTTCGCGCCCCGCGCGGGAGCAGGCTGGCCAGCCCGCCCAATGGCTTCAGCGCCATCTCGACCAGCTCCTTGATCTGCCAGGGGTCGATCGGATCGCTGGGGCAGGCCGGGCGGTGCAGGCGGCGGTCATCGCAGCGGACCAGGCTCACCAACGCCCGGGGGGCCGGCGGAGCGGTGAAGAACTCCTCCGGGTGGCACCAGCGGGCGCCCTGCCTTCCGGCCGAGGGGCGGGCGCGCAATGCCCCGGCGGCCAGCGGGGCCAGCAGGGCCTGGGCCAGGAATGTCCGGCGCGGGATTTTCATCTCAAATCCACGGGGCAAGAGGTGGCGATGGCGTAGCTGATGGAGTCGTTGCAGAGAATATAGCACCGCGAGCGCTTCAGACAAGATCAACGAGCGCCGAGGCAAGGGTTGCCGTTGCCGGGCGCATCCGGAACAAAAAAGGCCCGGCGGGCTGCGCCGGGCCGGGCAGGGTGGAGCGGCCGGAGTCCGTGAGTTCAAGGGAGCTTCGCGATGATGTCATTCATCTCATCGGCGTTGAACGCGCGGAGTGTCTGCGTTCGCACGTTTCCCAGCGCCCCCACCGCCAGCGACAGCGCGGTACTGGATTTTTCATCGGGCGCATCCGCGATCACGACCAGATCATAAGGGCCCAGGGTCCAGAGCAGTTCCCTCACGGTCACCCCGAATTTGTCCTTGGCCATTTCCCGGAACGCTTTGGCCCGCTTGAGGGTGTCCTTGGCGTTGCGGGCGCCCTGGTCGGTGAACTTGGCGAGAATGACGTACAGCATGGCAACCTCCTGCGGCTGGAATTTCACCCGGAGCATGGTGGATCGCGGGGCATGCTCCGGAAACAATAACAACATCTTATATCTATATGCAAAAATCCCTCTTGCATGTCAAAACCAAGCTTATCAAAGATTGTCTTCCATTGTAATTCCGTGCTAAATAATTCTTGATTATTGTCCCTTATCGCTGGCTTCGCATCGTATCGGCGACAAATTGCCCAAAGGTCCTTTTCTCCAAGCCCGGGCAATAAAAAACCCTGTCCCGAAGGTCGGGACAGGGTTCAGGCCGGCATCGGCAAGGTTGACGCCGCATCGACGCAACTGTTGCCTATCGTTCAACTGGCGGAGAGGCAGGGATTCGAACCCTGGGACGGCGTGAACCGTCACCGGTTTTCGAGACCGGCTCCTTCAACCACTCGGACACCTCTCCCAAGCTCTCAAGCTGTTGGGAGCCCTAATCTAATATATCGTTCCCCGCCGGGCAAGCCAGTTGGCTCACGAGAGACGCCAAAAAAAATGAAACCGGCCCCGGTCCGGCCGGCGTCCAACCAGTCAGGACCCTGCCCGTACACCCCGTACCACTTTCAAAGGAGATCGGCCATGCGCACCACCCGACTCATCTCTTGCCTGATCCCGTTGCTGCTGATCGGCCAGGCCGCCGCGGCCCTGGCCCAGGACACCATGCAGCGGCGCTATCCCCTGGCCCAGGGCGCCATGCTGACCATCGACAACCAGGCCGGGGGCGCGATCCGGGTCGAGGGCTACTCCGGCGCGGAAGCGGTGATCGAAATCAGCTCGAAAGCCGACCTGAAGGATTTCGAGATCACGATCGAGCCGCTGGCCGGCGGCCTCACGATCCGCACCGAACGCAAGGATCAGACGCGCGAGGTCCTGTTCGGGCTGCTCAAGGTCAAGAACAAAGTCCGCCACGGGGTGGACTTCCGGCTGCAGGTGCCCGACAGCACCATGGTCGATCTCAAGACCTCCGGCGGCGGGATCGAACTCAGCACGCTGCGGGCCGCGGCCATCGCCCGGACCTCGGGCGGAAGCCTGCACTGCAGCGGGATCTCCGGTCCGCTGGAAGCCCGCACCAGCGGCGGGCACATCGAGCTGTCGGAAGTGAGCGGCGGCTGCCTGGCGACCACCTCGGGCGGGAGCATCAACGCCGAGGGGATGCGGGGTACGGTGACACTCAAGACCTCGGGCGGCCACATCACTGTCCGGCGGGCCGATGGCGTGCTGGAAGTCGGCACCAGCGGCGGCAACATCAATCTGGAGGAGCTGATCGGCCAGGTCCAGGCCAGCACCAGCGGCGGAGGGATCACCCTGACCATGGCGGCCCCGCCCAGCGGAGACTGCCTGCTCAAATCCTCGGGCGGCGGCATTCACCTGGCCCTGCCGCGCGAGAGCAATGTCAACCTGATCGCCAAAACCTCCGGGGGACGGGTCAAGCTGGAGCTGCCGGTGCTGACCGAGGAAGTCTCCCACGGCTCGGTGATCGGCAAGCTGGGACAGGGCGGTCCGCTGGTCGAGTTGCGCACCTCCGGCGGCGGGATCACGATCGCGGGGCGCTGAGGGCGCCATCCACCATTCCTGAAGACCAAGGAGCAACTGATGAGGCTGATGCCGACTGCCCTGATCGGGGCGCTGCTGCTGTTCCTGCTCTGCCTGCCGGGGATGTCCCTTGCCGGCGGCTCGCTCGAGAAACATCTCGCGCTGGCCCCGGGCGGGACACTGACCATCGACAGCGAGGTCTCCGGCTCGATCCTGATCGAGGGCTGCCCGGAAACCGAGGAAGCGCTGGTGCAGCTCAGCTCGGACCATGAGCTGGGGGAGGTACTGGAATTCTCGTTCGAGGAGCGGGAGGATGGCCTGGAGCTTCGCCTGGTTCCGGGACCCAAGTGCCGGGAAGGCTCGAAAGAGTACCTGTTCGGGCTGATCCGGATCTGGAATGAGCCGCGCCGCCCTGAGGTTGAACTGCGGGTGCGGGTCCCGCAGCGCACGGCGCTGGCGCTGAAAGCCAGCCGCACCCGGATCGAGCTTTCGGGACTGGAGGGCGCGCTGAACGCGGCCACCAGCCGCTGCAGCTACCATGGCGTCAATCTGGCCGGAGCGCTGGAGATCCACAACAGCCGCGGGAACATCCAACTCGAGCAGGCCCGGGGCAGCGTCAAGCTGCACAACTCGCGCGGCGGGATCGAGGTGTGGGGGATGGAAGGCCCACTGGAGGCGGTCAACCGCCGCGGGCAAATCGTGCTCCTGGATGTGCGCGGAGAGCTGGAAGTCGACAACAGCCGCGGGCACACCACCATCGAGGAGCTGCAGGGCCGGATCACGGCCAGCGTCGAGCGCGGCGACCTGCGGCTGGTCATGGCCGGCCCGCCCAGCGGGGACTGCTCGCTCAGCGCCGGCCGGGGGAGCATCGAGCTGACTGTCCCGCGGCAGGTCGATGCCATGGTCCAGGCCGATGTTTCACGAGGCCGGCTCAGGCTCGGGCTGCCGGTCACGACGGAGGATGTCGCCGGAGATCACCTGTCCGGGCGTCTGGGACAGGGCGGGCCACTGCTGAAGCTGCAGGCCAGCCGCGGCGACATCAGTCTCGACGGCCGCTGAGCTTATTCCTGGAGGGCGTCCCGGAAAGCCTCGATCGCCCGGTCGATCATCCGGGAGCTGACCTCGAGGTGGGTCACCAGCCGGAAGTTGCAGGCATCGATCGGGTCGATCCGCACGCAGCGGGCGGCCAGGCGGCGGGCCAGCTCGGGGGCCGGCAGGACTCGGGTGCGCACGTAGAAGATGTTGGTCTCGACCAGCGAGGGGTCCAGCTCGAACCCGCCCATCCCGGCCAGGGCCTCGGCCAGCCGGCGGGCATGGGCATGGTCCTCGGCCAGGCGCTCCAGGTGGTGCTCCAGGGCGTAGAGCCCGGCCGCGGCCAGGATCCCCGCCTGGCGCATCCCGCCGCCCAGCAGCTTGCGCGCTTTGCGGGCCTCGGCGATGAACTCCCGCGAGCCCACCACCAGCGAGCCGACCGGAGCGCCCAAGCCCTTGGAGAGGCAGAACATCACGCTGGTGATCCCCTTGGTGAGCTCCCGCACCGGGCGGCTCAGGGCCGCCGCGGCGTTGAAGATCCGCGCGCCGTCCAGGTGCACCGGCAGCCCGCGCTCGGCGGCCAGCCGCACCACCGCCTGCAGCCGTTCCGGCGGATAGATCCTTCCCCCGGCGACATTGATCGTGTTCTCCAGGCTGATGCAGCCGGTGGGGGCCAGGTAGTAGATCGGCGGATGGATCGCCGCGGCCACCTGCTCGGCCTCGGGCGCGCCCCCGGGGCCATCCACCACCCGGGGCAGCAGTCCGCCGACCACCGCCATCGAGGCCATCTCGTAGTTGTAGACATGGCTCTGGCGGTCGCAGATCACCTCGCAGCCCGGCCGGGCCAGCACTTTCAGGCAGACCAGGTTGCCCATCGAGCCGCTGGGGACCAGCAGCGCCGCCTCCCGCCCGAACAGCTCCGCGGCCCGCTCCTGCAAGGCGTTCACTGTCGGGTCCTCGCCGTAGACATCATCGCCCACCTCGGCCCGGGCCATCGCCTGGCGCATCGCCTCGCCCGGCCGGGTGACCGTGTCGCTCCTCAGGTCGATCAGCTCGCTCACAGCGTTCCTCCTCTCGGATCGGGGTTGGCCCATCCGCCGCCGGACAGGCGAAACTTGTATCCGCAACGATTTTTCGGTAGATTATCGGCATCCGTCAGCACTTGGCCCGGCGAACAGACGCCGCGGCCGCCGGCCTTCCGGACCGCGAAAGGAACCGTCCGCGACAATGAAAGCCGCTCCAAACATAGCCGCCGGCCGCGATCTGTCAAGGGCCTGCCGGGCGAAGGCCGCGCGGCTGGCGCTCTGGCTGCTGCCGCTGCTGCCGATGGCCCTGCCGGCCCAGGCTCCCCCATCCCCGCCGGACACCACCACCCGGGAACCGATGCAGCCCTTGAGCGAGCAGGAGCTGCTGGAGCGCCTGCCCCCGGGCTTCATGGACAGCACCGCCGCCGACACGCTCCATCCCTGGATCGGCGAGACCAAATCCCCGCCGGGAGCAGTGCTGCGGGCGCTGGCCCTGCCGGGCTGGGGCCAGTTCTACACCGAACACCCGGTCCGGGGCTCGCTGACCGCGGTGCTGGAGACCGCTTTTTTCTCGCTGGCGGTGATGAAATATTCCGACCGCTCGGACCTGCGCGATCAGTTGGCCCGCCTGGAGCGCCAGGAACCCGGGCTGCCGGAGAATGATCCCCGCCGGCAGGAGCTAAAAGCGCGGATCGAGCGGGCGGGCCTGCGCGCCGGCGACTACCTGGCCTACGGGGCGACCACCCTGCTGCTATCGATGCTGGATTCCTATGTCAGCGCCCACCTCTACGAATTCGACCGGAACTTCTCGCTCTCGCTGGGGGAGCGGTCGGCGGGGGTGGCGCTGAAGTTCTGAGCCGCCATCGGAAAATATTGCTTTCGGTGGCAGTTTGAATAATATTGTTCAAACAGCAACCTACCCCAAACTATTTGCAGGTTATCGACACGGTCGTATGACCTCCCGCGAACAGGAGCCGAAGATGCTCTACAAGATCGGCCAGGTGGCGCAGCAGGTGGAGCTTTCGATCAAGCGGATCCGGGAATACGAGAAGGAAGGCCTGATCAAGCCGGTCCGCGGCCAGACCAGCAATCAGCGCCTCTACGGGCCGTTCGAGATCAGCCGGATCGTGCAGATCAAGCGCCTGATCCACGAGCGCGGGCTGACAGTGGCCGGGATCAGGACCCTGCTCAGCCTGGCCCCCTGCTGGACGGTGTTCGACTGCCGCGAGCCTTCCGCCTGCCCGGCCTACCACGACCCCTACCACCGTTGCTGGGAGGTGCGCAAGGATTGCGCGGTCGAGGTTCTCTGCATGGGCGAATGCGAGAAGTGCGCGATCTACCTGGCGCACATCCAGGAGGTTCCCCCGCTGTTCGAGAAGACTCCCGCCGCGGAACAGGCCTGACGGGGCTCCCGGCGCGGGGGCATGGAAAAAGGGGCCGCAAGCGCGCTTGCGGCCCCTTCGTCTTGCCGGGTAACATGACCGCCACCCGCTCGCTACTCGCTGGCTCCGCTCGGGCTGCGGTGGGTGATCACCTCGGTGCCGGCCGGAGCCTGGAAAGTGAACCGGGAATCGTTGAGCTTGAGATTGAGCTGCTGGTTCGAGTACACCAGCTCGGTGTGGTCCCCGTTCTTCTGAACGATCCGGTTGCGGATCGGGTACCACTCGCCCTCGCGGACTGTCAGCTCGACCCGCTCCAGCCCCAGGGCCGGGCTGGCGGCCGGGCTGCCGGGCAGGGGCGACAGCGACAGAGTGTAGAGGGTGCGGCCCTGGGCATCTTGCTCCACGGCGGCCAGGCTGACCTGGAACTGCTCGCGGATGTGCTGCACCGAGCCGCCGAAGCCGACAAACAGCGCCTCCATCCCGCGCTGCTGGCCGGAGGAGTACTGGTGGACCTGCTTGAGGTCCGGGTAGTGCAGCCAGACCTGGTTGTGGTTGACGATCAGCAGCTGATGCTCGGGCGAGCGGGTGTCCAGCACCAGCTTGTCCGGGTTGCGGAAGTAGAACTTGCCCCGGGACTCGATCCGCTCATCGAACAGCGCCATCACCTTGGTCTGGACGAAATCGGCCTGCATGTCCTCCAGGCGCAGGTTGGTCCGCTCCATCTCCCGCAGCACCTGGTCCACTCCCAGCGGCCCGGCGGCTGTCAACGGCCAGGCCAGGCACAGCAGCAGGCCGGCCAGGATCATCGAGCTCCGCATCACGCTTCCTCCCCCGTCGCCTGTCAGGCGGTCCGGGCCAGCTCATCCCGCTGGGCCCGTTTCTGCAGATAATGTGTACTCAGGTACTCGCCGACCAGTCCGGGCAGACTGCGATCCAGATAGGAGCGGATCGAGACATAGCAGCCGCCGCAGTTGTTGTATGGGACGAAGTCCCGCTTGATTTCTTCAAGCGAATTGTACTTGCGGTCGTGCATCGAGCAGGGCTTGAGATAGCCGTCCGGGGTCACCACCAGGAACCGCCGTCCCGCGCTGCAGGGCCGCATCTCGCCCCGGACGAAGAACTCGTGGGTGCCATCCAGGTTGAAATCGGCGTTGAGGACCCTGCCGCTGTGGCTCTCCTTGTACTCCTTGAGCTCATCGAACTGGCGGCGCAGGACCGCCAGGTCCTCGGCATCGGTGATCGCGTAGTCGGTCTCGCCGGTGCGCAGCACCGAGTAGGCGGAAAACGAGATCGAGACCCCCCAGCGCTCGGCCACCCGCACCAGGTCCATCACGTGGTGCATGTTCCTTCGGGTGATGGCGGTATTGAGCACGACATCGTCGTGGCCCAGGGCCGCCAGCTCGGGGATCACCCGGTCCAGGTGGTCGAACAGGCCCTTGCAGCGCCGCCACTCGTCGTGGCGATGGTCCGGGAAGCAGAGGGAGATCGAAAGCTGGTTGAGCCCGGCCTCGCGCAGGGCCAGGTAGCGCTCCCGGCCCAGCAGCGAGCCGTTGCTGACCACGATCAGGTAAGGGATCGCGCGGCCGGCGGGCTTGATCGCCCGCAGCACATCGGTCAGATCGTCGCGCAAGAGCGGCTCCCCGCCCGAAACCTGGACGATCACCGGCTTGAGTTGCTCGATCAGCCGGGAATATTCGGCCGGCCCGATCCGCTCCTCGCCCGGCAACAGCCCGCCCAGGTTGCAGTGGTGGCAGTTGGCGGTGCAGGAGTGCGTCATCTCCAGCGAAACGACAGTCGGGTAGCCCGCCAGGTAGGCGGGAATGCCGCGACTGAGCAGGCCGGTGGTCTCTTTGCGCGTGAGCTTTTTCATGCGGTCCTTTTCGTGCCTAGTTCTCGATCTGTCCATCCACGAGTTGCAGGATCCGGTCACCCTTGCCGGCCACGAGCGGGTCGTGGGTAACCATGATGATGGTCTGGGCCTGTTGCTGGTGCAGCCGGTCCAGGATCTCCAGCACCTTGCCGGTGTTGTCGCGGTCCAGGCTGCCGGTGGGCTCATCCGCCAGCAGGATCGCCGGCTTGCGCACCAGGGCGCGGGCGATCGCCACCCGCTGCTGCTCGCCGATGGAGAGCTCCTGCGGCCGGTGATGCATCTTCGCGCCCAGGCCCACCAGCTCCAGCAGCTCCCGCGGATCGGCGGACTCCCGGCGACTGCTGCCGTTGGGCAGGACGGTCAGGCGCAGCGCGATGGAAACGTTCTCCAGCGCGTTGAGCGTGGGCAGCAGGTTGAACCGCTGGAACACGAAGCCGATCTTCTCGTACCGCAGCCGGGTGACCTGGCTGTCCGAGCGGCCGGTCAACTCCTCACCCTCGAGCCAGAGCCGGCCGCCGGTCGGGTGGGCCAGCCCCCCCAGCAGATAGAGCAGTGTCGATTTGCCGGAGCCCGAGGGCCCCATCAGGGAGAAAAACTCCCCGTGGCCGACTTCGAACGAGACCCCTTTCAGCACACGATTGGCCACGCCGGCGATCGTGTAGTCCTTGCAGAGATTCTCCACCCGCACGGCAGGAACAGTACTGGACGGGCCGATTTCGGACTCCTTGCCTGGAAACAAAAAAACGCCATTGACGCCGTCTGCCTCGAGGCCAGCCCGGCGGAATGAACAGCGAAACTTCAGGTGATATTCTATAGCGGAACGGACTGCCTGTCAAGTTATTAGTTCCGGCGGAGAGGAAGCGGTGGCGGGCCTCGCGGGGCGATCCCTCAGCTTCCCAGGAAACCCGGGATCCGCCAGCCGAAAAGTTCCCGGCGCTCGCCGTAGACCTCCTGATACCGCCAGAAATTGGTCAGCACCCGGATGTTGTAGTCATGGGTCTCCTCCAGTGGGATCAGCTCGACAAACAGGTCCAGGTCGAAACCCTCCGAGTGGTGATTCAGGCGCGAGCGCTCCAGCCAGGGCGCCAGGTTGCGGGGATCGGCATTGTAGCTGCTGAGGGTCAGCGCGATGTTGCCATCATAGCGCGACAGGCTGTTGCCGAGGAAGCGCACCCCGAGCCGGATGTTGATCTCCGGCCGGTAGAGCTGCTGCTCGTTGACCGCCCCCAGTCCCGCCGAGCGCGCCAGCCGCCGGCCGACCGAGGGCAGCAACTGCATCAGCCCGACCGCCCCGACATAGCTGCGGGCCCGGGGATGGAAGCTGGACTCCTGGCGCATCACCGCGGTCACCAGCGCCGGCGGGATCCCCGCGGCCCGGCCCTGCTCCTCGATGATCTCCTTGAACGGTTCGGGGAAAAGGTAAGCCACCCGCCAGAAATTGTCCGGCAGGTCCTGCCCCCCGCGCCGCAGGAACAGGTCGAACGGGCCCAGGAAACCCCGCAGCACCCGCTGGAACCAGCCGGCCCGCAGCAGGTTCTCGTGGGAGCGGAAGCGCAGCAGATAATCCTCCGGCGCCATCTCCAGACCGGCCGAGTAGCTGTAGGCGGCCTCGGCATGGAAGCCCAGGCCCTCCCACTGCGCGGCCTCCTGGCGCACCAGCTCGCCGAGCGGGGTGCCGCGGCGCGGGAACTGCGGCAGCGGCTCGACCGGCTGCTCGTCCGGCCAGGTCCGCGGTCCCTCCGGCCGGAGTTCCGCCCGCAGGGCGCGGGCCCGGATCCCGTGATAGGAATAGGGATACATCCCGGCCAGCAGTCCCAGCGCCCGGTCGGCGGCCGCCCGGTCCCCCTGGGCCAGCCGGGTCTTGCCCAGGAACAGCATCGCCCGGGCCCAGTACTCCCGGTCGCGGTGCCAGGACTCCTCCAGCGGGGCCAGCACCTGCTCCGCCCGGGCGAAATCCCCCCGCAGGTAGTGGATCAGCCCCGAGTACCAGCAGGCCTGGGTCAGGGAACCCGAGTCCGGCTGCTCGCCGCGGATCAGCTCCAGCCGGGCCAGGGCGGCATCGAAATCATCGCCCTCCATCAGCGAGAGCACGGTATAGATCCCGGTCTGCCAGTCGCAGCGGGTGCGGGGGAACAGCCGCATCGCCGCGGAGTCGGCCTCCAGGGTGCGCTCGAAGTAGTGCGCGGCATGATCGCTGAACTGGCGCGCGGTCTGGCGGCGGCTGCTCACGCGATGGTTGGTCCAGGAGTACTCGTTCTTGCGGGCGATGGCCTGGGCTTTCTTGCCGCAGCGGTAGTTGAACTGCGCCTTCTCGATCAGCAGCGCCTGCAGGTGCGGGCTGTCGGGGTAGTCCCGGCGGAACTCGGCGTAGTAGCGTTCGAGCTGGTCGGATTTCTTGAAGTTGTCGCTGAGGGTGCGGATCACGAAGGACTGGTTGACGATCTCGAAGAGCCGGACATAGGCCAGTTGCGCTGCCTCCGAGCCCCGGTGGCGCTCGATCAGCCGCAGCAGGATGGCATTGCCCCGCCAGCCCTCGGCCCGGCCCCACGCCAGCATCCGGTCGGCGGAGAGCCCCAGCCGGTCCGGCATGCGCATCGCCGCGGCCAGGCGGTAGGCGGTGAGGGCCTGGATTCCGGCCGGATCGGCCTCCCAGAGGGTTTCCAGAGCGCGGCGGGCCCGGGGGTAGTCGCGCTCCAGCAGCAGGCGGCCGGCCGCCAGCAGCAGGTGGCGCTTCCAGAAGCGGCTGGCGGGGTAGCGCAGGCGGAAGAGCAGGGCCTCTTCCAGCAGGCCCGGCCCATCGGTCCAGCGCCCGGCGACCAGCCGGGCCTGCTCGGCGTACGGGGCGAGCCAGGGCATCCCCGGGGCCAGGCTCTCGAAGATCGCCGCGGCCTCGCGGTAGCCATTCAGGAACGAGGGCGCCTCGACCGAGATCCGGCTGAAATTCGGGGCGACCTGGATCAGCCGCTCGATCAGCGCGTCCTCCTCATCCATCGCCCGCTGCCCGAGGGCCACCGCCTCGGCCAGCCGGGAGACCGAGTCGGCCCCCGCGCCGAGGGCGCGCACCTGGGAGATCACCTGGGTGTAGATCGTCCGCCGGCCGGCGGGACCGGCCCCGTAGCTTTCCTGCAACTGCTCCACCGGCCCATCGGCGCCCGGGGCCGATGACACGGCCGCGAGCACGACAAGGCCCGTCAGGGCCAGAATTTTCATCCCGAGCATCAGTCCGCGCGTCTCTTGTGGGTCCAGGTTCAGGTCAGTCGAGAGCCTCTCAGGCCAGCAGCTCCAGCATTTTCCCGTGCAGCTCCTTCGTACCGGCGGCCAGCAGGGTCTTGCTCTCGTGCGGATCGTAGGGCAGTCCCTGGAAGTCGGTCGCCAGCCCGCCCGCCTCCCGGACCATCAACACTCCGGCGCTGGTATCCCAGGGACTGAGGTTTTCCTCCCAGAAGGCATCGAAACGGCCGGCGGCGACACAGGCCAGGTCATAGGCCGCGCTCCCATCCCGCCGCACCGCGAAACTGCGGCCGAGCAGGGCGTGGAAGCGCTCGAGGTTGCGTTCGAGCACCCCCGGCTCCCGCAGGTTGTAGGGAAAGCCGGTGACCAGGAAGGAGCGCTCCAGCGCGGTCTGGCCGGAAACCCGCAGCCGGCGGCCATTGCGGCTGGCCCCCTCGCCCCTGGTCACCTGGAACAGCTCCCTGGTGACCGGCTGGTGGACCACTCCCAGCACCGCCTCGCCTTGCCGCTCCAGGGCCACCGAAACCGTGAAGCAGGGATAGCCGTGGGCGAAGTTGGTGGTGCCATCGATCGGATCGATCACCCAGCGGAAATCCGACCCGCCGGCGCGGCCGCCCTCCTCCTCCGCCAGGAAGCCATGATCCGGGAACTCCCGGGCCAGGCCCGCCACCAGGAACCGCTCCACCCGGCGGTCGACCGCGGTCACCGGATCGATCTCCCCCTTGAGCTCCATTTCCACTCCCTGCTCCACGCTCTCCAGCAGGATCAGCCCCGCCTGCCGGACCAGCTCCAGCGCCACCGCCAGTTCGCGCTCCAGTGCCGATTTCTCCAACTTTCCTCCCCTCAATCAGTTGGCCTTGCCTGCCTGGGGTTAAAGATTACACCCCCGGCGATCTTTGTCAAGCGCCGGGCTCGCCCGCGGCGCTTGCGAAACGAGCATCGTTTCAGTAAGTTAGGCTCTGGCCAAGCGGCAAAAATCCCAATCCGGAGGAACCCCGATGCGCCCCTGGCTGATCCTGCTGCCGTGCTGGCTGATGACCGCCACCATCTCCTGCCGGGCCGCCGCCGGGCCGGAAGCCGCGACCGCCACGCCGGAGGCCGCGCCCGACAGCGCCGTGCTCACCGGCCTGGATGTGCTGCGCGGGGAGGGGTTCGCCCGGCTCCAGGGCCGCCGGGTGGGGCTGATCACCAACCACACCGGGATCGACCGCCAGGGCCGCCAGAACCTGGAGCTGATGCGGGAGGCCGGGGTGCGGCTGACCGCGGTGTTCACCCCCGAGCATGGGCTGAAAGGCGCCGTGGACCAGGAGTACGGCTCGGGAACGCTGGAGGGCCTGCCGGTCTACAGCCTCTACGGCCAGGATCGCTGTCCCCGGGCCGAGTGGCTGAGCGAGGTCGACATCCTGGTGTTCGACATCCAGGACCTGGGGACCCGCTTCTACACCTACATCACCACCATGGCGCTGTGCCTGCAGGCCGCGGCCGCCGAAGGGAAAGAGTTCCTGGTGCTGGACCGCCCCAACCCGGTGAACGGCCTGACGGTCGAGGGCCCGGTGCTGGAGCAGGCGCTCGCCGGGGATTTCATCGCCTACTACCCGATCGCCCTGCGCCACGGGATGACAGTCGGCGAGCTGGCCCGGCTGTTCAACGCCGAGTTCGGGATCGAGGCCCGGCTGGAGGTGGTGCCGCTGCGCCACTGGCGGCGCGGGATGTTCTTCGACCGGACCGGCCTGCCCTGGGTCAACCCCTCCCCCAACATGCGCAGCCTGACGGCGGCAATCCTCTACCCCGGACTGGGGATCGCCGAGTCAACCAACCTGTCGGTGGGCCGGGGGACCGCGCTGCCGTTCGAGCTCTACGGCGCGCCCTATGTCGATGGCGCCCGGCTGGCCGCGGAGCTGAACCGCCTGGGACTGCCGGGGGTGGAGTTCCGCGATACGGCTTTCGTGCCGGAGGCCTACAAGTTCAAGGGCGAGCGTTGCGGCGGAGTGCGGGCGGTGCTCACCGACCGCGAGGCGCTGCGCAGTGTCGAGGCCGGGCTGCAACTGCTGGCCACCCTGAAACGGCTCTACCCGGAGCGCTATGACCTTTCCGGGATCGACCGCTGGGTGGGGCGCCGGGAGGTGAAGGAACAACTGACGGAAGGGATGGCTGTCGAGGAAATCATCGCCGGCTGGCGGGAGCCGCTGGAGAGCTTCCTGCGGCTAAGGGAACAGTACCTGCTGTACCGCTGACCGAGGCGGGAACTCAGACTGATTTGCCGACAAAAATCCATAGATCGTTATTTTTTCCGGGGGAGGGAGAAAACCTTTTGAAAAAGGTTTTTCTCCCTCCCCCGGGCCCCCACTCTCTTTCCCAAACTTTTTGCTGTGATCTCGGGTACGTCATCCGCAGGCTGAATCCGAGCCACCTGGTCCGGATTTGGCCGTAGCGGCGGGTTTCAAACCATCTGTTCCAACAAAATCGGCGATAAATGGGATTGGCTCGATGGTGGGGTTGGGTCAGCAGCTCCCGTAGGGGCCGGCCCCCGGGCCGGCCCTGAAAAACACAACCCCCGGTTTCCCCCTTTGCTAAGGGGGATCAACAGCACTGCCGGCCCGCTCGTCTCCCACGGGCGCGGCATGCCCCGCCCCTACGATTGGCTCCGGGCCTGCTGCCTGATCCCATGGTACCAGCTTTCCCTGCTTTTGCCTTTCACCCCCAGGCGGCTTAGCCGCCACCGCGGCGCAACTGTATGAGCCACGCTGTGGCAGCGGTTACAGTACTCGCCATCCCATGAGCAATTGTAGAAGAGGCAAGAACTGACTGGCAGATGCGCGTCAGCGCTGCCCAACATCAGTGGCAGCGTGAAGATCGCGCGATTACCAGCGGCCAATTGAAGATCACCTATGGTATGCGAGTTTTGCGCCGCACAGACTTTTGCTTCTTTTGGTCACAGAAGAAGAAACACAATGATCAATCAAAGAGATAGCTGCATAGTTGTGGATTTTTTGCTGGCAGCCCGGGATCAAGGTAATCCATGCACCGGCGAGCGGTGGCACCGCCAGGCTCTTTGACCCACTTGCCGGCCACAGCAAGCTTCCTAAAACTATTCGATGGGATCAGCCCCGTGAGTCCAGGGGCAGATAGAGCTCGTAGCGCGCGGACTTCCCATTCCCGAGGGATGTCTCCAGGCAGCCGCCATGCCGCCGCGCCACCACCCGGGCCAGCGACAGCCCGAGCCAGCCGATCGGCTCCTCCCCGGCCGGGGGCTGCTCCATCGCCCCGGCGCACCCCTGCCACTGCTCCGGTGGAAGGACCCCCTGGACCGCCACCATCGCGTAGCGCCCCGCCGGCAGCGGCAACCGGCTTTCCCGCTCCAGCGCCACATTCTCGGCCAGGATCTGCACGGTGGCGCCGGAGCCGCCGCCCGCTCGGGTGGCCCGGCGGACCAGGCTCGCCAGGGCCCGCCGGAGCTGCTCCGGGTC
>CAVVYO010000005.1:0-19431 GCA_963752515.1 Candidatus Glassiibacteriota bacterium
TCGGCACGAAAATCAGTGTCTCCGCCTGCGACCAGGCCTGCGCCCTGGGGGCGGCGATGTTCCCGCGGTGGTGGGCGGACGCTACGATTCGGTGCTCGCGGCCCAGGAGCGGATGGATGCCGGGTTCGAGACCGAGTACCTTCCCGATCCCGGCCGCCGGGCCCGCTACGAGGAACTCTACCGGAACTACTGCCGCCTGGGCGGGTTTGTCGAGCGCGAGACCGCCGGCGGGCGCCAAACCATGACCGCGTTGCGGGAGGAGCGATGAACAACATCCCGGAAGTGCGGCCCGCCCTGCTGGCGGTCAGCCGCGACTGTTTCCCGACCGAGCTCGCCGCAGGCGGCGGGCAGCGTCGCGGAGGCTGCAGAAGCTCGGCCTGGACTGCCACGCCTGCGAGAGCCACGATCGAGAACGAGAACGACGCGCTGACCGCGGCTCGAAGCCGAGCTGAAGGAGCCGGCAGCGAACGCCGCCGTCATCTACCTCGGCAACTTCGGCCCCGAGGGCCCGCTCAGCGATCTTCGCGCAGCGGTTCTCCGGGCCGGTGATGGCCTGCGCCGCGGCCGAGGAGAGCGGCAACGGACCTGGTCGACGGCCGGGGCGATGCGTACTGCGGCATGCTCAACGCCTCCTACAACTTCGGCCTGCGCGGCCTTGCCGGTCCACATCCCGCAGATGCCGGTCGGCGCTGCCGGACGAGCTGGCGCCGAAGATCGAGCACTTCATGCCCGTCGCGCGCGGGCGATGCTGGGGCTTGCCGAGCCTCAAGATATTCGCTTCGGCCCGCGCCCGCAGGACTTCTTCGCCTGCAACGCCCCGATCAAGCCGCTCTATCGACCTCGGCGTCGAGGTGATGGAGAACAGCGAACTCGACCTCTCGATGCTCTACCGGGCGGCCGAGGGACGATCCGGGCCTCGAGGACATCGCGGTCGGAGGACATGGCGCAGGAGCTCGGCGCGGGCAACGCCTACCCGGACCTGCTGCCCGAAGCTCGCCCGGTTCGAGCTGCGCCCTGGTGGATTCTACCGAGGAGAACCTGGGCTCGCGCGACTACGGCGTCTTCGCCAACAAGTGCTGGCCGGCGTTCGAGAAGGCGTTCGGGTTCGTGCCGTGCTACGTCAACTCGCGGCTGGCGGCGCGCGGGCATCCCGGTCGCCTGCGAGGTGGACATCTACGGCGCGCTCAGCGAGTACATGGCCACCTGCGGCCAGCGCTGACCCCGGCCACGCTGCTCGACATCAACAACACCGTCCCCGCGCGACATGATCGCGGCCGACGGCGAGCGGCTCAAGGGGCGCCGAGCCGCAGGACCTGTTCATGGGCTTCCACTGCGGCAACACCCCGAGCGCCTGCATGAAGGACTGTTCGCTGAAGTACCAGCTCATCATGAACCGGCTGATGGAGGACCCGGGCCGCAGCCGGACATCACCCGCGGCACGCTGGAAGGCCAGATCCACCCCGGCGCGGCCACATTCTTCCGCCTGCAGGGCACCGCCGACAGCGAGCTCGTGAGCTATGTCGCCGAGGGCGAGATCCTGGACATCGACCCGCAGACTTCGGCGGGATCGGCGTGTTCGCGATCCCGAACTTCGCGCGGTTCTACCGCCACGTGCTGATCGGCAAGCGCTTCCCGCACCACGGCGCAGTGGCGTTCAGCCATGCGGCAAGGCGCTGTTCGACTCCTTGCGGATGCTCGGGGTGGAGGACTTTTCTTATAACCGCCCGGCGGCGCTACCCTACCCCACCGAGAATCCTTTCGCCTGAGGCCGCGACAACAAGAGGTTCATCCGGGAATTCCGGGGCATCAGTTCATGGGGCAACCGGCCGGTCCATCTGTTCCTGCAAAATCAGCCGGCAGGGGCGTGCCGGCCCGAGGGTTTTCTTAGGCTGTGTCTGAGAACAATTACTGATCCTCCTCGTTTAAGGATAAGAGAGGAGGGTTGGATCATGAAGCGATACGAGCTCACGGATGAGCAGTGGAACCTGATCGAGTCCTATCTGCCCAAACGCACGGCTACCACCGGTCGCAAGCCCCGGGACCCCCGCCTGATGCTGAACGGCATCATGTGGGTGCTCTGCAGCGGCTCGCCCTGGCGCGACCTGCCCGAGCGCTTCGGTCCCTGGCAGACGGTCTATGACTATTATCGCAACTGGCGAAACAATGGCACCTTTGATCGCCTGCACCAGGGCTTGCGGCTGCAGCTGGATCGTCAGGGCAAGATCGATTGGCAGCTCTGGTGCATCGATGGCTCCTCGATTCGGGCCAGTCGGGCCGCCGCCGGGGCTTTAAAAAAAGTCTCAGCCAGCACCAGCACGAGCCCGAGGATCATGCCTTAGGCCGCTCCCGAGGCGGCTTCGGCAGCAAGATTCACCTGGTGACCGACAGCCACGGCCTGCCTCTGGAGGTGACCTTGACGCCCGGCCAGCGGCAGGAGGCCACGCAGCTTCGAACCTTGCTGAACAGCATCAGGATCCCTCGACCTGGCGGACAGACTCGGCAGCGCCCTGCCCGGCTGGCTGGCGACAAAGGCTACAGCTATGATTCGATCCGCCGCTGGCTGCGGGCACACCGGATCAAGGCGGTGATCCCCCGCAAGTCGAACCAGAGAAAGAGCAGTCGGCCCTTTGACAAGCAAAGCTATCGCCGGCGTGCAGTCATCGAACAATGCGTCGGCTGGCTCAAAGAATGGCGCCGGATCGGCACTCGCTTTGAGAAGCTGGCCGTCAGCTTCCTGGCCATGCTCAAGCTGGCCATGATCCGCCAGTACTTCAAAGCACTCTTTTCAGACACAGCCTAGTCGTAGGGGCCGGCCCCCTTGCCGGCCCTGTTCCAGCCCTTGAAAAAACACAACCCCCTGTTTCCCCCTTTGCTAAGGGGGATCAACGGCAGTGGCGTGCCGGCCCGCTCGTCTCCCACGGGCGCGGCATGCCGCGCCCCTACGATGGGCTTCCGGGCCTGCGGCTGCAACCTCAAGTTATGCAACATCATCGGGATCGAGCGCAGGGGCGTCCGGCCGGACGCCCCTGCGGGCCGAGCCGACCGACACGGGTCAAAGAGCTTCCCGCCGGATTCGCGATCTCAGTCTTTACAACGGTTAGCTTAAAAAAGTCCGGCGGGATTCGCTCCCGCCGGACTTTTTCGCTTTATCCCCTTTGCCGCCGCCTCACTTCGGGAACAGCTCCCACAGCTCCTCCCGGCTGGGCTTGCGCCCGTACTCGCACAGCTCGAACACCTCCACGTGCTGGATCTTCTGCGCCGCTTCCGCGCCATAGCGCGCCGCCACCAGCTCTCCATAACGCTCCCGCCAGCCGCCGCTGCGGCCCGAGCGGCGCTCGCTCAGCCACTTGAAGCGCGCCTCCGGGTCTTGCGGCACCTCCTCCAGGTTCCCCCCGATCCAGGGCAGCCACTCGTACATCTGGCTGGGCATCAGGTCGAACGCCTTGTTTTTCCGCTCCATCACCGGAGTGATGTCCACCGCGACATCCGGGTTGAACGGATAAGGCTTCTCGAAGCCGTCGGCAAAATACATGAACACCGGGTTTTTCTCCAGCCGCGGGGTCTCGGGGCAGACATTCGGCACCATCACCATGTAGGCGGCATCCTGGACAATCTGGCCGGTGTAGCGGTGGTCGGGGTGGTAGTCATTGGTGCGATGGGTGATGACGATGTCCGCCTGCCACTCGCGGATCGCCCGGATCACCGCCTTGCGCGCCTCGAGGGTCGGTTCCAGCTCCCCATCGTGAAAGCCCAGGGTCCGCCAACTGGTCCCCAGCACTTTCGCGGCCGCCTGCGACTCCGCCGCCCGGCGACGAGCCAGCGCGCCGCCGCCCTCGCTCTGGTGGCCGGCATCGCCATTGGTGACCGAGACCAGCAGCACCTGCGCTCCCGGATCGGCCCAGAGCGCGGCGGTCCCGGCCCCCTTGCCCTCGGCATCGTCCGGGTGGGCGCCGATCATGATTACCCGCAGCGGGCGGGAATCCTGCCCGGCCGCATTGGCCGGAAAACCGGCCGCCAGCGCCAGGAGCGTGGCAAGCAACAACCCGAGCGCCATCGCCGGACAACGGCCGCAGTTGCTCATCGGAAAGCCGCGCATCTCGATCCTCCTGGAAAGGGGTGATGGATGAAAATTAGGGGCGTCCGGCGGCCAGTCGCCAGGGCAATCCACCCCGCCGTCAATAATGAGCCGGCGCAGCGATTCGGGCAAGCCTCCTGCGCCATGGCGGCGGCTCGCGCCCGCCGATCCCGGCCGGCGGCATTGGGTTTATTGTTGTCAATTAATTATTTCTTCAGAAGTTACAAGAGAATTAGTTGATAAAATAGTGTTTTGCGCGCTATTCTCAAAGTAGAACAACGGGCAGTGAGGGGGAGTCAACTTCAGCTGTAACGGGAACGGCGTGGCCCGTCGCGCGCGAGCGGTGTCACGGACCGGTTTTCTTGCCGGAACGGGGCGAGGGCCGGCCGGAGTCACCCCACAGCAAGATCGATGGAAGAACCAGTTCGGGCCGGATCAGCCCCGGCCGTTTTCCGGTGAGCCCCTGCGCCATCAAATCGTCCGCCCTGGAGGAATCATGACCCGAGGAGCACCGGGAAGAAATCTTTTGAAGATCCTGTCAGCCCCTTTGGCCGTGGCGCTGGCGGCCGCGCTGCTGATGCCGCGCCCGGCTCCGGCCCAGTCCGGAGTCGTGGTTCCGATCGCGCCGGGGCAGAGCATCCAGGCGGTGGTGGATGCCAACCCCGCCGGCACGACCTATCTGCTCAGACACGGCATCCACCGCTACGTGGGCCCGATCGGCAACGGCACCATCCACATCCGGCCCAAGGAGGGTGACACTTTCCTCGGGGAGGACGGGGCGATCCTGCGCGGCTCGGTGGATGTCGACCCGGCCGCTTTCACCCCTTCCGGCACTTGGTACGCGGCCCCCTGGAGCCAGGAGATCAGCACCGGGGTCGACCTGGGCGAGGGCAGCTACACCGGGGTCAAGTACCGTGAGGACCTGTTTGCCGACGACCAGCCGGTCTGGCAGGTGGAGTCGCTGGCTGACCTGGACCTGGGGGCGAACGAGTGGTACCACGACCGGACCAACGACCGGATCTACCTGAGCTTCAACCCGGCCGGAAAAGACCTGGAACTCTCGCTGGTCTCGTTCGCCATCCGCTCCGATGTCAAGTTCGTCACCATCCGCCACCTGACCATCGAAAAGTACGCCAACGATGCCCAGACCGGGGCGGTCGAGGGCCAGAGCAACGCGGACTACTGGCTGATCGAGGACTGCCTGATCCGGCACAACCATGGGACCGGCCTCAAGCTGGGCTGGTTCGGCAAGGCCCGCAACTGCCGGTTGCTCTGGAATGGCCAGCTCGGGGTCGGCGGCCGGGGCGCAAACCTCCTGATAGAGTACTGCGAGGTGGCCTGGAACAACTACGCCGGCTTCAGCTACGGCTGGGAGGGCGGCGGCTCCAAGTTCTTCCTGACCGAGAATGCGGTGGTCCGCGGTTGCCACTTCCATCACAACATCGGCGCGGGCATCTGGTTCGACAGCAACAACCGGGATGCCCTGATCGAGTACAACATCGTCCACGACAACGTCGACTCGGGGATTTTTTACGAGATCAGCTACGGCAGCACGATCCGCTACAATACGGTCTACTACAACGGGCAGAAGCGCGGGACGCTGTGGGCCGATCCGGCCGGGATCATGATCTCGGCCTCCGACTCCTGCTACGTGTACAGCAACCGGGTCTGGGGCAACCAGCGCAACATCATCATGCTGCAGCAGCGCCGGGGCAGCGGCCGCTGGGGGCCGTTCGAGGCCAGGGGCGCTCGGATCTTCGACAACGTCATCGGCTGGGAGAGCTACTACGGCTTCTACCTGAAAGAGACGATCGGGACCTCGAACCAACTGGTCGGCGTCTTCGATGACACCGGACTGGACATGATTACCAGCGCGGAATGGGACAACCGTTTCTACCGCAACCGTTACCAGGACCCGGGCAATCCCGGCGCCCGGCTCTGGCGCTGGCAGTGGCTGGGGCGCAACCAGAGCTTCAGCGAGTGGCAGAACAGCCGGCAGGACACCGATGGGACGATGAGCCCGGACCTGGCCGGCCTGCTGAACACCTACGATCCGGACCGGGCCGCGCCGGGCGAGGTCCTGCTCGGGGTGAAGCTGCTGTCGGCGGCTCCCGGCTCCGCGATGACCATCGCCGTGACGCTCGAGAACCCGACCGCCAGTGTCCACAGCGGCCACTTCACGCTCGCCAGCTCCCCGGCCGGAGCGGCCACCCTCCGCAGCGCCGCCCCCGGCAGCCGCCTCTCCGGCTGGGAGGTCAGCATCGGCAGCGGCCAGCGGATAAGTTTCTTCACCTCGGGCAGCGGCATCCTGCCCGGCGAGGGGGAAATCCTCAGGCTCGAGTTCGGCCTCGCCCCCGGGATCGGCAGGAACAGCGAGATCAGCTTCACCTTCAACGAGCTGGAGATCGCCGACAACAGCCGCAACCTGCTGCGGGTCCGGTTAACCCTCAACCGGGTGACAGTCGGCTGCGCTCTGGCCGGAGATGTCAACGGCGATGGAAAAATCGATGTCTTCGACCTGCTGACCCTGCTCAGCTACCTCAACGGGCAGGTGAATCCGAACCCGGACCAACTGGCCTGCGCCGACCTCGACCCGAACGGCAGGATCGATATCTTCGACCTGCTGAAAATCCTGAGCCTGATCGGCGGCCGCGCCGCCACCCTGGCCGCGGCGCCGCAGGCGGGCACAGTGCCGGAGTGGGGCCAGGTCCGGGAACAACTGGCCGGGCTGGGCCTGGAGCCGCAGGTGATCGAGCAGGTGCGGCAGCTCTACCAGGAGGCTGTCGGGCTGTCCCTGCCCCGGGCGTTCACCCTGGAGCAGAACTCGCCCAATCCCTTCAACCCCTCCACCACCCTCGGTTTCAGTGTGCCCGAGGGCTACGAGGGTGAGGTGTCGCTCCAGGTCTTCGATCTGCGGGGACGGTTGGTCCGGACCCTCAGCGAGGGCCCGCGCGAGCCCGGCCATCACCTGGTCTTCTGGGATGGCAGCGACCAGCAGGGCCATCCCCTGGCCAGCGGGATCTATTTCTACCGCCTGCGCGCCGGCGACTTCGCCCAGACCAGGAAAATGGTGCTGATGAAGTGACAAAGGCAGCCTCGCCGACCTCCTCATCAGCCGGGACAGGGCCCGGGGCAACCGCTCCGGGCCCTTCCCACGCCCGGGCCGTCGTGTCCCCGATCCCGACTTGCACCGCACACAGCGTAAAAAAGCTCCCTGGGGAGGGCGGAAACCTTTTGAAAAAGGTTTTCCGCCCTCCCCAGGGAACGCCCACCCCTCGATCCCCCCTCCCACTTTCCCAAACTTTTTCGATAGTTGGCTGTGCCGGTGGGATGGGCAGTCAGGATAAAGGCATTAGCTTTGCCTTTCACCCCCAGGCGGCCGAAAAGCGGACACACCTTGCCCGCAGCGCGGTGCCCTGGGATGACACCCCCCGGCGGCTGATGCCGCCACCCCCTTTCAGGACCGCCCCGTGCGTTCATGCCGCGCTGTCCGCCACGGGAAGGAATCACTGCAACTCGCGGATTCGCAGCTCCACCCCATCGAGCTTGCCCAGCGCCGCCCGCAGGCTGTCTGGTTCGGTTTCGCCATAGTGGTACGGGTAGAGGATTTTCGGCCGGACCGCCCGGGCCGCCTCGGCCGCCATCGCGGGAGTCATGGTGTAGGGCAGGTTGACCGGCAGGAAGGCGATGTCGATCCCCTCCAGCCGGCTCATCTCCGGGATGTTTTCGGTGTCCCCGGCCAGGTAGACCCGCAGCTCGCCGAACGTCACGATGTAGCCGTTGCCCCGGCCCCGCGGGTGGAACGGCTCTCCATCGTCGCGCTTGTGCACGAGATTGTAGGCCGGCACCGCCTCGAGGTGCAGCCCCTGCGCGGTCAGTTCCTCGCCGTTGCGCAGCGTCCGGGCGCCCTCCAGCTTTTCCGCCGAGGCCGTGTTGGCCACGACCACGGTCCCATCCCGGCGCAGCCTGTCGACCGCCTCCGGGTCGAGGTGGTCGCCATGCTCATGGGTGACAAGCACCAGGTCGGCTTTCGGCAACTGCGAGTAGTCGGCCTCGCGGGAGACCGGGTCGAGGTGGACCACTTTCCCCGCGTACCGGAACATCAGGGTCCCGTGGCCGATGAACGTGATCTCCAGCGTGTCGCCATCCCCGGCCGGGAAACGGTCGGACTGGAAAGCTCCCTGCGCCCGGGCGCCGGTCGCGCCCAGCAGCAGCATGACGGAAACGAGCAGGCAGACAGCAGGCATGTTCTCCCTCCTTCCGGTGGTAAATCGAGCGCATGGCTTCGAAATCATCGTTTCAATCTATCACCGGCGGAGGGCGGAATCCAGCGCGCCCGGCGTTTTTTCTGGAAAACCATCCGCTCCGGTGCTAAGGTATGGTGATTATCCCGGCGGCGCCAACGCCGCTGCCCGCCCAACCCGCAACGGGGGCCGACATGTCCAGCACTTTCTCGCGCAGGAAATTCCTCAAATCCGCCGCCGCCCTGGCCGCCCTCGGCGGCCCGGCCCTGGGGGCCGCCCGCCTCGCCGCCGACTCCGCGTTCGACCTCGTGATCGAGGGCGGGACAATCCTCGACGGCACCGGGGGCCCGGGTTACCCGGCGGACCTGGGGATCGCGGGCGACACCATCGCCGCAATCGGCCGGATCGATCCCGCCCGGGGCCGCCGGGTGCTCCGGGCCGAGGGACGCCAGGTCTGCCCGGGCTTCATCGACATCCACTCCCACTCCGATGGGCTGATCACGGTCTACCCCACCGCCGACAGCAAGGTGCGCCAGGGGGTGACCACCGAGCTAACGGGCAACTGCGGCGGCTCGACCGCCCCGCTGGCCGGCCCGGACACGGAGCGCGAACGCCGGCAGCTGCTGGAGGAGGATGGGATCACCGCGGACTGGACCGACGCCGCCTCGTATTTCGCGCGGCTGGAGCGGACCGGGATTTCGGTCAACCAGGCGCTGCTGATGGGCCAGGGCACCCTGCGCCGGAACGCGGTCGGGCCGGTGGACCGTCCCCTGGCCCCCGCCGAGCTGGCGGAGGTGATCCGGGCGCTGGAGGAGGGGCTGGAGCAGGGGGCGATCGGGCTGTCCTCGGGGCTGGAGTACATCCCGGGCAGCTACACCCCGCCCGCGGAGCTGGAGGCCCTGGCCGCGGTGGTGGCCCGGCGGGGCGGGCTCTACTCCACCCACCTCCGCGATGAGGGGGCGGGGCTGCTGGATGCGGTGGGCGAGGCGGTGGAGCTGGGCCGCCGGACCGGGGTGCGGGTGCAGGTCTCGCACTTCAAGGCCGCGGGCCAGCCCAACTGGGACAAGCAGCCCGACTCGCTGGGCCTGCTGGAGAACGCCCGCGCCCACGGGATCGACATCATGGCCGATGCCTACCCCTACCCGGCCTATTCCACCAGCCTGACCATCTTCCTGCCGGCCTGGGCCATGGAGGGCGGCGACCAGGCGCTGACCGCCCGGCTGCAAGAGCCCGCCCAACGCGCCCGGATCAGGGCCGAGCTGGATCGCCAGGTCCGGAATGACCCCGGCGACTACGAGCTGATCCTGGTCACCCGGCTGTTCTCGGAAAAGAACCGCGGGCTGATCGGCCGCCACATCGGACAGATCGCCGCGAGCTGGGGGATCGAGCCGGTGGAGGCGATGCTGCGGCTGCTGGAGCAGGAGCAGGGGCGGGTCGAGATGGTCGGCTTCGGGATGCGGCCGGAGAATGTCGAGATGGTGCTCTCCCACCCGCTGGTGATGTTCGGCTCGGATGGCTACAGCATGGCCCCGACCGGGAAGATGGCCGCGGCTCGTCCCCATCCGCGCTCCTACGGCACTTACCCCCGGGCCCTCGGCCACTACGTTCGGGAGCGGAAGATTTTCGACCTGCCGACCGCGGTGCGCAAGGCCACCGCCCTGCCGGCGGATCGGATCGGGCTGCGGGACCGCGGAAGGATCGCCCGGGGGATGAAAGCCGACCTGGTGGTGTTCGATGCCGCGACCCTGATCGACCGGGCCACGTTCGAGAATCCCCACCAGTACCCGCTGGGGATCGAGCTGGTGCTGGTGAACGGGCAGACCGTGGTGGAGGGCGGCAACCACACCGGGGCCCGGCCCGGACGGGTGCTGCGGCGGGCTTAGCGCCGGCGGCCGCGCTCCAGTCGTACGCCCGGCGGAAAATCAGCGGCAGGGCCCCCGGCAGATCCCTCCGGGGCGAGGTCCACACCGCGGACTGGTCTCCCGGCGCTTTGAGATTGACTCGCTCCGGCCGGCATGTTATGCTCTAAAAACGATCCCGGCGCGAGAGTGCCGAAACGGCGCCGGTCCGGCGCAATCCATGGGACAACCAAGCCAGTTCCGGGGGGAGGACCAAGCCAGCGATGCAACTGAACCTGCTCGAGTTCTTCCAGCGCCACGATCCGATCACCCAGGCCCTGATCGGCACCTTGTTCACTTTCCTGGTCACCGCCGCCGGGGCCGCGCTGGTGCTGTTCACCCGCAGCTTCAACCAGAAGGTCATGGATGGCCTGCTGGGGCTGGCCTCCGGGGTGATGATCGCCGCCAGCTACTGGTCCCTGCTCGCCCCGGCGATCGAGATGTCGGGCGGGGACTGGAAACCGGCGACAGTCGGTTTCCTGCTGGGCGGGATGTTCCTGTACCTGATCGACAAGGTCCTGCCGCACCTGCACCTGGGATTGGAGCGCTCCCAGGCGGAGGGCCTGCCCACCAGTTGGCGGCGCAGCGTGCTGCTGGTGCTGGCGATCACCATGCACAACATCCCGGAAGGGCTGGCGGTGGGGGTGGCGTTCGGCGCGGCGGCCCACGCCGTGGATGCGGCCCAGCACCAGAGCCTGCTGCTGGGCGGGATCGCCCTGGCGATCGGCATCGGGCTGCAGAACTTCCCCGAGGGACTGGCGGTCTCGATGCCTCTGCGCCGGGAGGGGATGGGCCGGCTCAAGGCCATGTTCTACGGCAGCGCCTCGGGAGTGGTCGAGCCGCTGGCCGGGGTGCTGGGGGCCTGGGCCGTGCTGTCGATGCAGGCGCTGCTGCCTTATGCCCTGGCTTTCGCCGCCGGCGCGATGATCTTTGTCGTGGTGGAGGAACTGGTGCCGGAATCCCAGCGGGCGGGCAATGCCGATTTCGCCACGCTCGGCGCGATGCTGGGCTTCGCGATCATGATGACCCTGGATGTGGCCCTGGGCTGACCGGCCGCCGGCGCCGAAAGAACTAGCTTGACTGCCAAAGCTGCGGGCTATAAGAATAAGCAAGGGCTTGACAATCATTTCTCCATTCCGTGGTTATTGTTGATTTTTCAACCGGTTGCCTCTCCGCCGGTTCATCCTTCCAGCCAGGAGGTACGAGCTTAGGTCAATACACCTTGTCGGGCAGTGACATAACATGTGCGCCCGTGCACGGGCCGCACGCCGCAACGAAGGTGGCAGACGATGAAACACTCTCCTCTGTGTGCCATCTCCGAAGAGTCCCGGACCAGAGCAGAATGGGAACGGCATGTCGAGCGGCTGGAAGCGGAAGTTGAGCGAGGGAAGCAGGCTGAAATAGCTTACCGGACTCTCAAGGAGAAATACGAACACGCCATCAGGATGCAGGACCTGCTCAGCCGGGAAGTTTTCGCGATCCGCAATATGCTGCGTATGCCCGAGCTCCTGTTGGACGAGGATTTTCACATCCTCGGTCATTCCGATGATTTCCCGGCGGTCACCCGCAAGCTCGACCGGCTGGTCAGCGGGCGGCGTCACCTGCGGGAGTTCATCGGCGAGGAAGGTTTCCGCAAGATCGAGGACTACCTGCAACGGATCGAATCCGTCGAAAAGCTGCCGTTCGACCAGGGCGGCCGGTGGAAGCTGCGCTACCAGGGCCCCGGACCGAATGACTCGATCGGCGGCAACTGGATCCCCTACCACAGCTCCGAGTGTTGCCACTGGCGGATCGAACAGCGCGAGGGCGGTTACGAGTTCCTCCACCAGCCCCACCCCGATGATCTGGTCAACTGCTTCCTGATGACTGCCGCGGAGTACGGCGGCGCGGAGGAGGACCTGCGGGTGGTCTACCGCCTCCGGACCCCCCGGCGCCGCGAGCTGATCCGTGACCTCTCCCTGGTGATCTCCGGCTCTTCCGGCGAGGGCTCCATCGACCCCGACCTGGTCGGCTATGCCATCCTCACCGCCTCCAACTCCAACCGGGAAGGCCGGATCCAGAAAAAATCCCGGAACATCCTGATCCTGCCCGAAAACCTGGAGCCGGACACCGACTACGAAGTCCAGGTCGAGCGGATCGGGGGCCGGATCCAGAAGACCCTGCGAAGCTTACGCACCGGGAGCGCCGACTCCTGGCTGATGACCATCGACACGGATGCGATCTACGATGGGCACAGCCATGTCGGGCTGCACACTTTCTGCGGCGAGGCCCGCTTCCGGGAGATCGAGATTCACACCCGCCGCTCGCGCTTCTCGATCGACCAGTTCAAGATCCCCCTGGAGATCCAGGTCGGCATCGAGGACGAGCTGCTGCGGGGACGGGTGTTCAAGCTCCGGCTCGGCCGCGATGTCAGCCTGGGCCGTTCGCTTTATATGCTGCTGTTCGAGGACATCACCCGCAGCAAGGAGGCCGAGGC
This sequence comes from Candidatus Glassiibacteriota bacterium, assembly GCA_963752515.1. Taxonomy (GTDB): domain Bacteria; phylum Gemmatimonadota; class Glassbacteria; order GWA2-58-10; family GWA2-58-10; genus CAVVYO01. Next base: position 12,694 of record CAVVYO010000005.1, read on the forward strand.
CGCGCTCCGTCGCAGCGAGGAAAAATTCCGTGAGCTGTTCGAGAAATCCGGCGATGCGATGAGCACCACCACGGTCGATGGCCGCTATGTGGACTTCAACCAGGCCCTGCTCGACCTGATCGGCTACACCCGGGAGGAACTGCTGGGGATCAACGCCGTCCAGTGCTTCGTCGATCCGGAAGACCGCCGGCGTTTCACCCGGGAGGTCGAGAAAAAAGGCTTCGTGCGGAATTTCGAGATCCGGCTCAGGAAAAAGAACGGAGCGGAGATTGTCTGCCTGTTCAACTCGGCGGTCCGCCGCAACCCGGATGGCAGCATCTGGGGCTACCAGACCACGTTCAACGACATCACCGACCGCAAGCGGCTGGTCAAGCAGCGCGAGCTGTATTTCGGCTCCAGCCCGCTGATCCGGAAGGTGCGGGAGCTGGTCCGCCTGGCCGCCGATTCGGGCGCCCCGGTTACCCTGCTCGGCGAGACCGGTTCCGGCAAGGGGCTGCTGGCCCAGTGGATCCACGATCACAGCGTCCGCAACTCCGGCCCGTTCGTCGAGATCAACTGCTCGGGCCTGCGGGCCGAAACCCTGGCCAGCGAGCTGTTCGGCCACACCCGGGGCGCGTTCACCACCGCGGTCCAGGAGCGCAAAGGGCTGATCCAGGTCGCCGATGGCGGGACGCTGTTCCTGGACGAAATCGGCGAGATGCCGATGAGCATCCAGGCCGATTTCCTCAAGGTGATCGAGGAAAAACAATACCGCCGGATGGGCGAGGATCGCCTGCGCTCCAGCGACTTCCGCCTGATCTGCTCCACCAACAAGGACCTGTTCGAGGAAACCCGCAACGGCAGGTTCCGGCCGGACCTCTACTTCCGCATCCAGGTCTTCCCGATCCACATTCCGCCGCTGCGCCGGCTGCCGGAGGACCTCCCCGGCTATGCGCGCTTCCTGCTGGAAGCGCTGAAAGCGCCCCGGGTCGAGCTGTCGGGGGAGATCATGAGCATGCTCCAGGCCTATGCCTGGCCGGGCAACATCCGCGAGTTGCGCAACGTGCTGGAGCGGGCCCTGCTGCTGTCCCACGGCGACCGGCTCACCCCGGCCCATTTCCCCGGGCTGGAGTGCTTCTGCGCCGGGGCCGCCGGTGATTACTCCCCCTGCGACCTGCGGGAGCTGGAACGCTCCCGCGTCCTGGAAATCCTGGAGCAGGCCGGCGGAAACAAGCACCGCGCCGCCGAAATGCTCGGGATCTCCCGCGCCACCCTCTACCGTAAGCTCAGGTGAACTCCGGTCCGGGAGGCCCACTCTCCCGGACCGGGACGCCGCCCCCCTCCTCCGTCTTGATCGCTTCCCCGTCTCAGATATGAGACAGTCGCAGGGTCATGAGACAACCCCCGCCGGTTATTCCCATCACCATCCCCAATTATTCCAACGGTTTGGGGCTCGCCGACCTCTGGTATCCCTTTTGCCATTTCAGGGAATGCACACCGGATCAGCGAGGGACCCATGCATCGCCGCGTGCTCCTGATCGATCGGGAACAAACCATCCGTTCCGCCCGCCCGTGCCGTCACGGGCGGCGCTTCGATAGCTGCCGCCCTCCCGGAACATCCTCCATCGCCCTTGCCGATGCCGGAGCGCGCCGCTGATCCCGTAACGAGCCGCACGACCACGGGCCGGTCCGCCAGCCGGCCGCCGATCGATAACCGCGACTGCACCGAAAGGAGACCGCTTGATGAAGCATAAGGTACGGATTGCAAGGGATCGAAAGCTGACACCGGCACTTCCTTCCAAGGGGGATTGAATGCAGCGAAAGTCATGCAGGCAAAAACTCCAGCTTGCCGTGGCCACGGCTCTGCTGCTGGCCTTCACGGCGCCGGGGCTCTTCGCCCAGCTCTCCACCGGCAAGATCGAGGGCACGGTGCGGGACAAGGACACCGGCCAGCCGCTGCAGGGCGCCCAGGTGACAGTCATGGGCACCCGGCTGGGCAATGTCACCAATGCCGACGGCTACTTTTTCATCCTCAACGTCCCGCCGGGACGCCGCGACATCACCTTCACCTACACCGGCTACCAGAAGACCACGCTCGCCCAGCAGCTGATCCTGGCCGGCCAGACCACGACGGTCGATGCCTCCCTGAGCAGCACCGTGGTTCAGCTCGAGGGGATCACCATCGCGGCCGAGGCCGAGCCGCTGGTGCCGCGCGACAACACGGCCACCAAGCAGCGCCTGACCGCCGAGCGCCTGGACGAGACCCCGGCCACCCGCCTGGAGGACATGCTGACCCTCGAGGCGGGAGTGCAGATCGGCGGGCGTGACGCGATGGGCCGCGGCCTGCGCATCCGCGGCGGCCGACTGGGCGAGGAGGGCATGGTCGTCGATGGCGTGATGGTGCGCAACTTCACCGCCAATCCCTTCCGCACCGGCCAGGGCTGGATCTTCGACCAGGAAGTCGGCTCCACCAGCGAGGACGCTACTCCGCTGGAATTCTCCACCGAGTCGGTGGAGGAGGTGGACATCATCACCGGCGGCTTCCAGGCCGAGTACGGCAACGCCCAGGCGGGTATCATCAACATCGTCACCAAGGAGGGTGGCGCTGATCTCGACGGCAGTGCGCGCATCACCACGGACGCGATCAACCCCCGCACCGCGGACTACGGCTACAACCAGCTCCAGGCCTAGGTCGGCGGCCCGGTGATCGGCCTGTCGAACATGTACTTCCACTTGTCCGGCGAAATCCAGGGCCAGCTGGACCGCTCCCCGACCCATGCCGATGAGGGCTTCCGCGGCATCGACCAGAATTTTGTCGACCGGCTCAACGAGGCCGTGCGCAACGAGCCGATCCTGCGGGAGCGGAGCCGGTCTACACCCTGGACAAGTTCCAGACCGGCCACGAGTTCTACGCTACCCAGACCGGCGGGGACAGTCCCTCTGGACCGCTCCCAACCCGGTGCGCCAGCCCGGCAACTGGGGTGACCGCACCCTGGGCACCGGCAAGCTGACCTACTCGCCGATACAGACCCTCAAGCTGCTGGCCACGCTCAACCGCAGCCGGAACCAGAACTCCTATCCCAACGGCTGGGGGGGCGAGGGACACTATTTCCAGACCGGCATCTTCAATAAGGGTGAGATCGGCTGGGACAGCCGTCCCTGGGCCGAGGGCGAAACCACGCTCTACGTCCCGCAGGCCTATGCCCGAAAGCTGCGCACCTCCAATGTGTTCGTCGGCGCCGACTGGGACATCTTCCGCAGCGCCGAGCGCAGCGCCTCGATGCAGTTCCGCTACTCCTACGTGAAAACGGTGGAAATCCACAACGGCAGCATCAGGAACAACTGGGAGCGGGATGACTTCCTGGGCTGGTCCTGGCATGACGTGCCGTTCGAGATCGAGCGCTACCCGAACCGCGAGGGCCCGCCGAGCCTGAACTGTTGGCCGGATGGCGCCACCGGCTGGAAGATGGGCGTGCCTTACACCACCCCCTTGCACCAGGGCGACTACACGGCCTATTACCTGAACTACAATTACCTGAAGGAAAGGCAGCACAACGTCAAGACCGACTTTGACTTGCAGTGGAACCGCTGCAATCGCGGCAAGCTGGGGTTCCAGCTGACCGACTTCTCCAACCTTTCCTTCCGCACCGACTATCGCACCACCCAGCGCGACCCGATGAACGAGTTCCGCTACAAGCCGCAGCTCTTCGGGCTGTATATGCAGAACCGGACCGACCTGCAGGATTTCGTCTTCGACTACGGGCTGCGTTTCGACAGTTTCAACCCGAAAGCCAACTGGGGGATCACCCGTACCGATCCCTGGGGCGAGGATGTCAAGTCGGTTGTGCACTCGACCTTCAGCCCGCGGTTCGATGTCGGCTTCCCGGTCACCGACAAGTCGCAGTTGCGCTTCAGCTACGGGGTGTTCACCCAGTTGCCCAGCTTTGACTTCATGTTCGACCGCGGCGGCAACCCCGGCGGGCTGGAGTACTGCCGCACCGATGCTTTCGAGGCCGGCCTGAGCTATCTGCTGAGCGAGGACATGGTGCTGGACTATGTCGCCTACTACCGCGACGTGGACGGCAACGTGGCGGTCAAGGAGTTCTTCGAGGACAAGTGGCTCTGGTACAACGAGCGACGGAGCCGCACCTGGCGGTCGGGCCCGACCAACCGCGACAATGGGAACATCAAGGGCTTCGACCTGACCCTGCGGCGAGCGGTTCACCAACAACTTCTCCTTCAACCTGATGTACACCCTGCAGTTCTCCCGGACCACCGGCAGCGCCTACAACAGCCCGAGCCTCAATCCCAGCCTCGAGGGCAACATCGATCCCTCCACCGGCGCCCGCTATGTCCCGCCGGATGAGCTGCGGCCGATCGACGGCGACCGGACCCACAAGTTCACCTATCTGCTGAACTACATGTTCCCGCAGGACTACCAGGCCGGCAGCCTGGCCGGGAAGATCCTGGAAAACTTCCGCTCCTATGCGATGTTCACCCTGCAGAGCGGAGATCCGCTGATGGACTACGGCGGCGGGCAGTGGACCCGCAGCGATGATCTCGACCTGACCCGCGATGCGATGGGCCGCCGGATCGGCGGGCTGAATTTTTTCCGCGACCGCTGGAACCTCAATCTCGAACCTGAGGTTTTCCAAGGCGTTCGATCTGACCGGCTCGAAGCGCTTCACGGTCTTCACTGAGCTCTTCAACGCCACCAACCAGCGGACCAACCGCCCTTACCCCAGCGGCTACCACCTCGAGCCGAACATGCATGTCACCGGAGGGGTGGACCTGGACTGGGATGATCCCGCGATCCAGCCTTCCATGCGGGCCCGGTTCCAGGCCGATTTCAACGGCGATGGGATACTGTCGATCGAGGAAGCGGCGCTCGGCAACATGGCGGTCTCGATGATGGAATCCACCATGGACAAGCGCATGTGGGGCTATGCCAGGGAAATCCGGACCGGGATCAATTTCGACTTCTGAGGCCCGGGGCAGACGCTCTCTTCATCGCTGACCACTACGCGGGAGAACCGATATGCTGCAACAGAGGCATCTGAAAATCATCGCCCTGGCCACCCTGACCATCCTGGCGCTGGCGCTGCCCCTGCGGGCCGAGCGACTCACCACCAGGGTCTCGCGGGGCAACAATGTCGGCATGACGGTCGGCACCGGCTGGGGCATGCCCTGGACCGGGAGCTGGCGCGGCTCCTGGCAGTTCCCCAAGGGCTCCGGGAACCATTTCTTCAACGATGGCATGACGATGTGCATCGCCACCGCCTTTGACAAGGACGGCGACGGCACGGCGGAGGACACGGTCGGCATCGACCACATCCGCGCCATGATGCCCCCCTACACCTCGCTGGAAGCCTACGACCTGATCACCACGCTGGCCCAGAGCGAGTCGAACATGGATGCCGCGCTTTCCCGGATCGAGTACGCCCGGATCTGGACCAGCCTGGATGCCGAGGAACTGGCGGCCTGGCCGATGGAGGGCGAAACCCGCACACCCCGGACGGCGTGCCGGATGTGTCCGCCGGCGGCGAGACGATCTTTTTCCACAGCTCGGACGTCTGCTCACTGGGGCGGAGTCCCGCCGGGCGGCTACTACGGCTGGACCCTGCGCTTCCTCGACTTCGGGGAAAGCAACAACGTTGTCTACGGCCACATCTACTACCGCAACATGTCCGAGTACGTGAAGTACAACAACAACGCCCAGTATCGCGCCGCGGGTCAGGCCGCGCCCAACGGCTGGACCTTCAAGGGCGCGATCTTCATCAACAACATGCGCAACACCAGCTACGGGATCGATTACTCCGAAACCGCCGGCTGGATGTACCATCCCGCGCGCCAGATCACCGGAGTATACCCCGACAAGGGGTATATTCCCGTCTTCACCCCGCAGCAGGCGCCGATCGTCGCCTTCACCCTGATCGTCCCGCCGAGCCACAACGAAGAGACGATGAAGCTGACCGCCTGGCACGTGCACGAGGCCAATGAATTCGGCGTCACCGGCACCAAGCAGCTCTTTGTCGGTTTCCCCTGGGGCCTGACTTACCGGGCGGCGCTGGACCTGCCGCAGGGGATGTACCCCGGCTCGGTCAATCCCTTCCACGGCCGCGAGTTGAACGGCCCCTATCCCGGACACCTGGTGCCGACCGACACCCGTTACAACCAGTGGCTCTGGGGCGGCGCCGCTGACTGGATGCACTACGCCTGCTGGGGCGAGCTGCACGACATCGCCCCCCGCGACAGCCTGGGCTGGACGTTCGCCTACATGCTGGTCTACCCCGGGGTCGATCCGCTGGTGGTGCCGGACTTCGACATCGCCAACATCGACAACCCGATGATGCAGCAGGCGTTCGCCCCGGTCGAGCACTACCACGATGTAGCCCAGGTCGTGGTCAATGGCGGCTACCAGCTGCCATCCACCCCCAAGGCTCCGACGCTGACCATTGTCCCGGGCGACCGCCAGGTAACCCTCACTTGGAGCGATGTCAACCTGCAGACCCCGGATACCTACTACTACTTCCTGGAAGAGAACGGCCTCAACCCCGACGGCTACTACCAGGAGTACGACTTCGAGGGCTTCCGGCTCTACCGCAGCTTCGTCGGACCCAATGATTCCCACTCCGAGCCGCTGGCCGACTTCAACAAGACCGACGGCAACGTCCAGTTCTACTACGTCGACAAGCTGGAGGACGACAAGCCGCTGCAGCGCATGCGCAACGGCCTGAAGGTCTGGTACGCCATCGTGCC
>CAVVYO010000006.1:0-822471 GCA_963752515.1 Candidatus Glassiibacteriota bacterium
TTAATTTTTTTCGTCCCACGTGTGATTGAGGTTACATCACAAAGGAGGCAGCGTGAGAACATGTATTTCTACTTCGATCCGCAGTCAGAACTTGACCCAACGTGAAGTAGCCCGCCGGGCCGGGCTGGATGAAACAGTACTTTCCAAGGCCATTAGTGGCCGGCTGAATCTGCGGCTGGATGAGAAGCTGCGTCTGGCCGCCGTGCTGAATAAACCCGTCGAGGAACTGTTTCGGGACTGACGATGCCGAGGCCAGCCAACAACATTCAGCCGCGCCTGCTGACCCTCCCCGATGCCGCCGCCTACCTGGGCCGGAGTGTCTTTTCACTCCGCACCCTGATCTGGTCTGGTGAGCTGGCCGTGGTGCAGCACCCGGGCGGGCGCAAGATGTGGGTTGATCGGCTGGACCTGGACCGGTTTATCGAGTGCAACAAGGTAACTCGTGCCTGAGGGACTGAAGATGGCAGATCAACAGCAGGAGCCTTACATCACCCTACCAGTGGCCTTGGTGGAGGGGCTGGCGAAGATCCGCATTCCGGGCGAGGCCGAGAAGTGCTTGATGTGATCATCAGGCAAACCCTCGGCTGGCGCAAGGAAAGCGACCGGATCACCTTGGATCAGTTCGCGGAAAAGACCGGGATGGACAAGCCGCACACCATTAGGGCGATTGAAAAGCTGGAGGGGATGGGTATTATCCGGGTGGAAGGGATGCCCGTTGGATCGTTGCCAAAAAAGGCAATGCAAGCTCATAACTACAGCGTAAACCTTGGAATAGACAAGTGGAAACCCTCAAAAGAAGCGTTGCCGAAAAGGAACGTTGCCAAAAGCGGCAACGACTATTGCCAAAAGTGGCAACGATTCATTGCCAAAAGTGGCAACGGAAAACCCGGCAGACCAAAGCGGCACAAGGTCTCGCCGCGCCCTAAATAAAACTACAAATAAACTCCCAAATAAACCAAAGAACAATGCGCTTTTGCAAGCGCAGTTCGATCAGTTCTGGTCGGAATATCCGGTCAAGAAGGGAAAGCAAGCTGCCCTGAAAGCCTTCAAGAAGATCAACCCTGACCAGAGCCTTTTCGATGAAATCATGGCCGGCCTGAGGGCGCACAAGCAGGCTCGTGCAAACTCCCCGGATGGTGCCTGGTACGCTGCATGGAAACACCCTCAGGGCTGGCTCAACAACCGCTGCTGGAAACATGCTCGAGCCTGATGGCTACAACGGCAACGGAAAGCGCCCAGCGGTTCCGCGTACCGGCTTCAGTGACCCCAACAGAAAGTACGAGGACTTAATGCTGACGGATGGCTGGAAAACTGAAAAGCCGTTGCACCGGTTGCAATGACTCGCTTGAGAGCCAGAATGTCAAGGTTCACGGCGGAAGGCTCTACGCCGGTCATAATCCTTGGATTGACCAGTACCGCTCAGTTCCTTGCCAGAAGTGTTTCCCCGACCTGTAATGAATCTGCCATGGCAGAGATCGAGGCCGACCGTGAGCGGGAGAGAGTGAAGGGTGAAGTTGCCGAAGCTGGAATCGGCCCAAGGTTCCGTCGCTGCACGCTTGAAAACTTCGAAGTCGGCTCCGATCCCGAAAAGGCCCGGGTGCTATCCATCTGCCGGTCCTTTGTCAAGAAGTGGCCGCAGGTTGAAGAAAGGGGCTCTTGGCTGACCTTTACTGGCAAGCCTGGTACCGGTAAGGGCCACCTGGCCTGTGCGATCCTACGGGCGGTGATCGAGCGCTACCGGGTGCGCGTTCGATTCACCAAGGCCGCCGATTTCCTCAGGGCAGTCAAAGCTACTTGGGGCAAGCATTCAGCGGAGGGGGCGGAAGAGAGAGTCATGGAGGAATATGCCAGCGCCCGACTGCTGGTAGTCGATGACTTGGGCTCCAACAGCAATTCCGACAATGACCGTGCACTCCTGTTCGGTCTGTTCGATGCTCGGTACGAGCGGTTACGGCCAACCATCCTGACCAGCAATCTGAGGCCGGATCAATTGGCCGAAGCTGTTGACGAGAGACTTGTGGACCGGCTCAAGGATAAAACTTCCGGTAACGCGGTTCTTGGTTTCAACTGGCCCTCCTACCGGTCTGGTGAATGAATATCCGGTGTTTCTGGAGGTAGGAAAGAATTCCAGCCTTGGCCAATCCGTAGCCATAAAATGGATTGGCTTGAAGATGCGAGATTGGGGGGTGATTAATCTGGTATTTTCCGAGGTGATAAAAATGCAGCGGGTGAATATATAGAATTTCCCGAGGCCCCTACGCAGGCGCGCGCGAGAGAGATAAATTCTTTGAGAAAGAGGTACCGCCATGGAGCTTGAGGTCAGCACCGGCAATCTGCCCACCCGGCAGGGGGAGTTGGCCGAGATGATCGCTCAATTTGTCCGCTTCGCCCAAGTCAGGCGCTCCAGTGCGGGCACCTACCTCCGTAGCCTGCGGCGGTTCGCCTCCTGGCTGAACGAGCAGGGCCTGCGGCCCGATCAGCTCACCCGCGAGGACGTGCTGAACTACCGAGCGCACCTGGAGGGCTCGGGGATCAGCCCCCTGACCGTGGCGGCCTACCTGACGGCGGTGAAGTGCTTCCTGGCCTACCTGGAGGAGGCCACCGACGGGCGGGTCCGCAACGTGGCCGACAAGGTGAAGAGCCCCCGCCGGCAGCGCGGTTTCCGCAAAGCGGGGCTCACCGTGGAGCAGGCGCGGCGGCTGCTGGCGCTGGTCGAGCGCGAGGGCCGGGGCATTCGCGGCCTGCGGGACAAGGCGCTGCTGACCCTGCTGATCGCGACCGGCCTGCGCTCCATCGAGAGCTGCCGGGCGGATGTGGGAAGCCTCACCACCGAGGGCGGCAAGACCGTGCTCTATGTCCATGGCAAGGGGCGGGACCTGGCCGATGAGTTCGTGCTGATCGAGCCGGCGGTCGAGGCGGTGCTGCGGGAGTACCTGGCGGCCCGGGGCGCGGTGAAGTCCACCGAGCCACTGCTGGCCGGCCACTGCAACCGGAACAACCGGGGGCGGCTCACCACCTCGGCGGTGCGGCGGATCGTCACCGGCTGGCTGGTGCGGGCTGGGCTGAAAACCGACCGGATCAGCACTCACAGCCTGCGGCACACGGCAGCCCTGACCGCGCTGGAGGCTGGAAGCCCGGTCGAGAAGATCCAGGCGATGCTCAGGCACGAGAATATTTCGACCACGATGGTCTATCTGAAGAGCCGGGACCGGCTGCGCGATGGCGCGGAAAGCGCCGTGGCGGGGCTGCTGTTCGGGGTCTGAGGCGTGCAAACATGCAATTGCAGGAGTTGAAAAAGCAGGCAAACAAAGGGCCGCCCGATGCCCTGGGAAGCTGAGGCGAGCCCTCTTCACCGACCGGCACCCGTGAGGGTGCAAACAGTCACCTCAAACTAAGGAGGAACCCGCGACTTTGTAAGGGCTGCCTGAGCGGCCACCTGTCGAGCCTCGGGACAGGCGCGCCAAGCCAGTCGGCAGGATGTCGGATGAATTGCACTGGTGAGGGGGCTGGGCCGCGTTGACCAGCCGGCATGAAGCGGGCTCAACAAGAACCGGGGCCGAGTCAGGGACGGGAAGCCCCGGTAGTAAAAGAGGGGGCAAGCCATGAGTTGCGAAGCTTCCATGCGGAAAAAGATCGAGCAAAGGCTGGCGGAACTGGCGAAAGAGGAAGAGCGGTTGCAGGCTGAGATCGAGAGGGATGGAAAGGGGATGCTGCGGCCGGGGCAAACCGCGTTGACAGAGCTGCGTCTCAATGGACATCAGCGCGAGCTTGAGGCGGTCCGGGAGCGTCGCAAGGAACTGAAGCTGATTCTGTGCGAGCCCGAGTTTCAGAAGGCATGCGCCAAGGTCGAGGCCGGGCAAACCGAGGCGGGAGAGGAAAAGCGCCGGCTGGTTCTGGATGAGCTGGTGATCGTGGATAGTCAGGGCAGGCCGCGAATTGAGCTGAGGGTGTCCGGCAAAGACGGTTACCCCGAAATCAGGCTGCTCGACGAGTCGGGTGAGGAAGCGGTGGAAATTTCCCAAAACCCCAGCATCGGCGGCTCAATCAGCACACACGGGCTGTACATCTGGGACTCGCAGCAGGACCTCAGGGCCTCCCTGGGGGTGAATTGGTCCGAGGATGAAGAGAGTATACCCGATGAAGAGAGTATACCCCCAGATGGAATTGAGTTCATGCTGTGCGGACGCCACACAGGGTCCAGTGGGGTTGCCTCGTATGCCATCCAAGAAGACCATAACGGCAATCTGATCGTCAACGCGCAACCGCGATCCAACGGCAACTGATTACATCCACTGCGGGGCACAGGGAGGTGCCCCTTCTATGAGCCAGGGAAGGGCCAGGAACAAAGTGGCACGATAGCGACCGGGACTCTCTTAGCGGAGCCGGTCGAGCGAGGGGTGAAGATGGATTATTCGACCGAGAAGGATGTTGTTATTCGGGAATGGGCGGTGCTGATTTCTGCCAGCCTGCAGGCGTTGCCACCCTCAAGCGGTACAACGGCGGGCCGTTGAAGTTGCACCTCGGCGTGAGCCGGATCACGACGGCGGACGGAAAGACCGTTTACTCCCGGTTCAAGCGCTGGGGGCTTCCAGGAACTGAAGGCGCTGTGGCGCGTGATCGGGGAGGCAATCGAGGTGATGGAACGGGACCAGGCGGCGAACGGCTGCGGCCCCCGCGAAACCCAACAGCAAGGCAGTACCCTGTAGTCGGTAACACATAGACGGATACCCGAGGGTCCGCCGACAGGCGGTTACCCGAAGGCCCGGCTCATCGACAGCCCGCGAAAAAGGCGGGGGGAGCGATGGCCCGGGCTTTTTTCGTTTCAGCCAGCTTGAACGGAGGCGGACAATGGCGAACATCACCACCGGCAAGACCCTGCACGAATTGCAATCGGGATCGATCACCGACAGCGACCTGCTGCTGTTCGGGGACGTATCCGAACCGCGTATCGCCAAGACGGTCAGCGTGGCCGAGTTGCGGGTGGCCTTCGGCGCGTTCATCAACTCCGGCGACGGGGTGGTGAACCTCGCGCTGGCGGTGGATGCCTGGATCGTGGAGGGGATTGTCGGCGGCTGGAAGGTGAGCATCCAGAGCGCCACGACCGGAGCGGTGGCCTACCTGGTGCACTTCTACAATGAGGCTACCGATCAGTGGGCGATCCTCGGGGGGATTGTCGAGACGCGGGGGGAGCTCGGGGCCGCCGCCGGGCCGCTGACCAGAGAGTTCATGGTGCCGGTGGCCTCGGCGGATGAAGTCGCCCCGCGCAGCTACCGCCGGTTCAAGGTGCAAGCGTTCTCGGCAATCGAGGAAGGGGAACTGTCAGCCGAGAAAACCGCCTGGAGCCTGGTGAAGCTGCCGCCGGACTTCGTGCCCGCCGCCCCGGTGATTGTCGAGGATGCCGAGTTCCCCTACACCGCGACCCGGCCGATCACCAACGGCTTCGCTCACATCATCGTGATGCGGGTCAACGCGGCCACGGGCGAAGCCGAGTACGTCCAGCGCTACGAGATGCAGCGCAAGCGGCTGGAGATCAGGCCGGGGGTCGATGGCCCCTGGACCGACCTTCCCAAGCACGAGATCGTGCCGCAGCCGAACAAGCCCTCCCCTCGGGCGCTGGTCTATTACGATGAATCAAGCGGAGCGGTCCCCGGCAGCAACGTGCTCTACCGGGTGCGGGCGGTAGCCAGTAACAGCGTGGTGAGCGCCTGGAGCAACACCCTCTCCTACACGGTGGAGGATGACGGGGAAGCCCCGGATGTGCCGGTGCTGACGGTGACGCCGGTTCATCTCGGGCTGGAAGTGGTGTTTGCCGAGCCGACGCAAGGGGGATTGCCCTGCCCGGACTGGCGCTACTGGACCTTGCAGGTGAGCAAGAACAGCGGGGCGTTTGCCGCTGTCGATGGCGTGGCCGGGCGGATCGAGAAGCACAACTACCGGCTCTCGGTGGCGGATGCGGACCTTGCCAGCACCTTCCAGTTCAAGGCGAAGGCTACCGACTGGTCGGTTCCGGCCAACAGCAGCGAGTTTTGTACGCCGACTACGGCGGCCAGTGCGCTCAGGGTGACTGAAAGCTCGGTAGGCCAGACTTTCAGCCAGAAGCTGTCGCAGATCGCCACCAACACCAGCAGTATCTCATCCCATTCGACTCTGATTTCGCAGAACGCCGAAGCGATTACGCTCAAGGCCAGCCAGACCGATCTCGACACCCTGAGCGGCAGGGTGACAAGCGCCGAGGCCGCCATTGTAGTCAATGCCGAAACGCGATCAGCCTCAAGGCCAGTCAAAGCAGCGTTGACACGTCTGGCGATGAAGCATTGTCCGGCGAAGTCGATGTGCTCCGGCGGAAGTGAGCCTGGCGGTCAAGGCGGACGGCTCCACGATCAGCAGCTTCGTGGCCGGGGTGAGCGGATTGCGGCTTCAGGGAGCGAGTATCCGGCTGACCGGAGACACGGTGATCGACAACAACCTGACGATCCAGTTCGGCAACGCCAATGGCTATATCAAACTCTACAGCGAGCAGGAGCATCGACCGGGCGGCAATGGAGCAGTGGCAAGGGAGCAGGCTGGTCGGATCGATGATTGGGGTGTCAAAACGGCGGATCGGTCTTCGGTCAGCTCACGCAGTACCAGTACAACGTAGCCAGCGGGGCTGAGGAATACCGCACCACGGTCAAGCCTGGGGAGGTGCGGATCGGGCTGGGCGTCAGCCATTCGGTCGCATTCATGGACGGCGATGGCGACATCTGCGCCACCCATTTCCAGATTTATGAGAGCGGTAGTCCGGTGGACATCCTGACCGGGCGACTGGACGATTGTACTGGATTTCCAATCCGACTGGTGTTATGCCCACGCTTGGCGATGCCGGCACGCGGTCTGACTTGCAGGGCAGTGGTCGGCCAGTTCGAAGTGCTGCGGGCCACCCTGCAAGCCAAGGGGCTGATGAAGGTTCGGCCCCGTGAGGAGGCGGTGATGCTAGGCGATGGCGGTCATCGCTCGAAGGCGTACTGGCAACTCAACGGCCGTTGGCCTGATGGCGAACGGTCGACAGAGCAATCGAAAGACGTTACATGGAAAGGACTTGAGTCATGTCGGTACTCGCCTCGATCCGCAAGAAGTGCCTGGACTGCTGCTGCAACAACCCGAACGAGGTTCGCCTGTGCATGGCCGAGGACTGTTCGCTCTACCCGCTACGCTTCGGGAAGCGGGTACCGGGAGTCAGCCCCTTGAAGGCGATCCGCGCCCGCTGCCTGGACTGCTCGGCGGACAACGCTCGCCGAAGTGCGCGATGCCGGATCACTCATTGCCAGCTCTACCGTTTCCGCATGGGCAAGAACCCGAACCTTGTCGGAAAGCGCCGGGGCAATCCTGACGCACTGGCTGCCTTCAGAAATGCCCCGATTTCGTCTGCGTCTCGCCATCAGCTCGCGATTGGGCGACGTGGAGGGGTCAACCCTACCTCGGGTATGGGTGCGGGTGTCGAGGCCGAAAAAACGCCCGTGAAACAGGGGTTTTTGAGAATGCCTTGAAGAGCCCGGCGCGCCATAGCACCAGGAATGCCTCGGGCTGCAGTCAAGGCGGCATGATAACATGCCCCGGGACCGGCCCCGGCGGCCATCAGCGGCACAAAGAAAGGATCTAAAATGTCCACGACTCTCGAAAGCACTGCCCCGAAGAGCGGCAGCATTGATGCGGTACTCGTTCAGTCTCAGCTTCACCAGGCCGAGTTGCGGGTCAGGATGGCCGAGGAGCGGGTGAGGGCAACCGAGCGGGAATACCTGGCGGCCAACAGCGGCCAAATCAAGCACGAGATCAAGGCCGCCTATGATGCTTTCACTGCTGCCCGCCGCGAGGCGGCCGAGGCCGGCGAGGAACTGCGCCAGCTCCAAGCCGAAGCGGGGATGCCGGTCGAGTTGCACCCTATCGACCTTGTGGAGCTTGCCAAGCGGGCGGTTCGGGGAATCCGCCTCTCCGATGAGGCGGCGAAGCAAAAGGCGCAACGGGCGCTGGAGGGGCTGCGGTCGAGCCTCGCCATCAGGCGCGAGCTGGAGGCTCTGGGGCAGCGGGTAATCAGCTTCGGCAGCCTCTACCGCTACACGCTTCGGGATGATCGGGGCTTCTTCCTGTTCTGCGATGCCTGCGAGAAGTTCGGGCGGGCCGTGGTGGAAGATTCCGAGAAGCGCAAAGGGGCCGCCGGTTACTTCCAGGTTGCCGAGGCGCTGCGGGAGAAACGGCTTCACGCCGATAGCCCCGAGCTGACAGAGCAGGCCCGCGAGGAACTGGCCGGGCATACCCTGCGCTACGAGCAGGCGGTCAGGGCCGAGGCGCTGAAGGTGCTGTGTGCCGAGATGCCAGAGGCCGCCCGGCTGTTTTCCGGGGACGGGATCAGCTACCTGTCGCGGAAGGCGGCTGGCAGGCGGGCGCTGATCGAAGGGGTCAAGGGGCGGTAAGCCTGAAATCAGAAGCCCGCGCTGCAGCGACAGAGGGTAGCGCTTCCGCCGGCGGGCGATGCCTGCCATGATGCCTGGGGCACCCCCCCCGGGGGGGGTACCGGAAGCGGCGGCGGCGCGCAGGAGGATAGGAACCCACTTTTCCAGTAGCCCAAATCCAAAGGGGCGACCGTGCTTGCATTCAGAGACACAGCCGAAGCGGTGAAGTTCTACGAAGGCCGGGGCTATCGGCAGCAGACTCCGCCGGCGGAAGTGGTGAAGGAAGCCCTGCGACTGCATGGAGCCGAGCCGGTGTACCTGGTGCATCCCAGCGGCGCGGATATCTTCGTGATCCAGGGGCGGCCTGTGGCGGCGCTGCACCGGAAAGACGGGACTGTCAGGTTGGGCGAGCGCACTTGACCGGACTACTCCAGCGAGGGAATATTGAGGCGCGTGTCGGGCGATACGGTCCGCTCACGCTGCACAATCGGAGTATTCGGAAACCCCAATAGGAGGGCCGACTATGGGCGTAGCAGTGCGGGAAAAGGTCAAGGGCTCCGGCATCTGGTGGGTGTTCATCAACCACAAGGGCAAGCGGAAGTCCTTGCGAGTAGGAGAGAAGCGACAGACGCAGGGTATGGCAAAGATGATCCATGCCCGGCTGCTGATTGGCGAACTGGAACTGGAGAAGAAAAAGGACCCGAACCAGACGTTCAAGGAGTGCGCCGCCGGGTGGCTGGAGTACATCAAGGCCACGCGGCGGGAATCGACGTACATCCGTTACCGCAACGTCCTCCGCGCCTGGGTTTACAAGCAGCTTGGGGACAGGCAGATCAGCCAGATCAAGCGCGGCGAGGTGCGGGACCTGCTGATGGAACACATCAACAACGGCCTGAGCAAGAGCATGGTTCGCCTGCTGCGGGACGTGCTCTCCGGGGTGTTCGGCCATGCCCTCGACGAGGAGTTGATAGCCGGCAACCCGGTTCAGGGGATTACAAAGAAGCTACAGCTTTCCCGCAAGCGGGAAAAGCCGGTGGACTTCCTCGCTTCGGAAGAGGTCAACCTGGTACTGGAAGCCTGCCGGCAGCACTACCCCGAGTACTACGCTTTTTCCTGACCGCCTTTCGTACCGGGATGCGCTTGGGCGAGCTGCTGGGGATGAAATGGTCGGATGTGGACTGGAACAGCCGGTTCATTCAGGTGCAGCGATCCTGGCGGGCGGGAGTGATGAGCCCTACCAAGACGGGAGAGACGCGCCGGGTGGACATGAGCGACCAGTTGACGGAGGCCCTGCGGGTACTACTGACCGAGCGGAAAAAGGAAGCCCTGGCGAGCGGGCGGGGTGGGGTGGAGGAGTATGTTTTCCACGGGCGGAATGTCGAGGGTCCGATGTCTCAGAACATCGCCCGCTACTACTGGAAGCGGATTCTCTCAAAGGCCGGGGTGCGGGATATAAAGTTCCACGCCACGCGCCACTCGTTCGCCTCCATTCTGCTTCACGCGGGCGTGTCCCCGGTCTATGTGAAGGAACAGCTCGGGCACTCCAAGATCGGGACCACGGTCGATATTTACGGCCACCAAATCCCCAGCGGCAACCGCCGCGTCAATATTCTCGATGAAGCACCGATCCGCACCCCAGCCGCACCCTCTGAAAAAGCGAAAGGCGCAAAGCGTTGAGCCTTGCGCCTTTGCCAATTTATGGTGCCGAAGGGGGGACTCGAACCCCCACGGGTTTCCCCACCACCCCCTCAAGACGGCGTGTCTGCCAGTTCCACCACTTCCGCACTCAGGCTTTGCTGCTCAATGCTTGCGGCTGAGGTCGGCCACTGACTACGGCTGGGCCGGGGCCTGCTGCTCCGGCTGGCCGCCCTCGAGCGGGGTCACCGGGGCCGGAGCCACCGGGGCCGGTGTGCCTTGCAGCTCCTGCTGGATCACGCTGCGCGGGGCCTCGCCGTACGAGTAGATCAGCGCCAGGGTCAGGCTGGTGAGGAAGAAGACGATCCCCAGCACGGTGGTGGCCTTGGTCAGGAAAGTCGCGGCATGACGGCCGCCGAAGACCGCCTCGGTCGTGCCGGCCCCACCGAAAGCGCTGGCCAGTCCGCCGCCCTTGCCGGCCTGCAGCAGGATCACCACCACCAGCAGAAAGCAGACCAGAATGTGAATTGCGAGCAAGAGATAGACCAACGGTCCTCCAGAATCAGGATTGCTTCCCGGAAAACATGCCCAGTGGAGAGGTTAGAAACTAACGATCCCCTGATGAAATGTCAAGGCTTTTGCCCCTCGCCGCCGGGTCGTATTCCCGGGGATTCGCGCCGGGCTACTGCCGGTCGAAATCGATCAGCTTGAGGAAGCTGCCGGCCTTGAGCGAGGCGCCGCCCACCAGCGCGCCATCGATGTTCGGCGACTCCATCAACTGGCGGACATTGTCCGGCTTGACGCTGCCGCCGTACTGGATGGTCACTCCCTGGGCCACTTGCCGGCTGAAGATGCCGGCGATGATCCCGCGCACCAGGGCATGCACCTCCTCGGCCTGCTCGGGAGAGGCGGTCTTGCCGGTGCCGATCGCCCAGACCGGCTCGTAGGCTACGACAGTCTTCAGCATCTGCTCCTCGCTGAGCGAGGGCAGGACCGCCTTGAGCTGGCGGGTCACCACTTCCGAGGTCTTCCCGGCCTCGCGCTCCTCCAGCAGCTCGCCGATGCAGAAGATCGGCCGGAGAGCCTGAGCCAGGGCGGCCCGCACTTTCTTGGCGATCAGCTCATCGCTCTCGCCGAAGATGTGGCGCCGCTCGCTGTGGCCGAGGATCACGAACGCGCAGCCGAGATCCTGGAGCATCCCCGGGCTGACCTCGCCGGTGAACGCGCCGCTCTGCTCGAAATGCATGTTCTGGGCGGCGATGTAGATCCGCGGGGCTTTCGCGGACAGCTCCACCGCCTGGCGCAGGTAGGGGAAGGCCGGGGCCACGATCGCGGTCACGCCCTCCCGCGGCTGGTAATCCGTGAACAGCTCGGCGAAGAACTTGATCACATCCCCGCTGGTGTGGTTCATCTTCCAGTTGGCGGCAATGATTTTCTCTCTCAAGGTCGGACCCTCATCGCTTTCAGGTTGGCTTTCAATGGAAAAGGGGGGCGGGGAAGGACCTTCGCCCGCACCCCTTTGCGCAATCTCGGTTCCCGCGGCGGCTTACTTGTCGTCCAGCGCCGCCAGCCCGGGCAACAGCTTGCCCTCGAGCAGCTCCAGCGAGGCGCCGCCGCCGGTGGAGATGTGGGTCATCCGGTCGGCGAAGCCCATCTTCTCGACCGCGGAAACCGTGTCGCCGCCGCCGATGATCGTGGTCGCGCCCTTGGCGGCCAGCGGAGCCACCTGCTCGGCCACCGCCTCGGTGCCCCGGGCCAGCGCCTTGATCTCGAACACCCCCATCGGGCCGTTCCAGATCACGGTCCGGGCGCCCTGCAATGCCCGCCCGAACTTCTCGACCGTCTTCGGGCCGATGTCCAGCGCTTCCTTGTCGGCCGGAATGTTGTCGACCGACACGGTCGCGAGCTCGCCCACGGTACGGCTGTCGAAGTCGAACTTGTCCGAGACCACGCAGTCGACCGGCAGCACCAGCTTGTCGCCGGAGTTGGCCAGCAGTTCCCGGGCCAGCTCGAGCTTGTCCTCCTCCAGCAGGCTCCGGCCGATCTCCTTGCCCTGGGCCTTGAAGAAGGTGTAGGCCATCCCGCCGCCGATCAGCAGCTTGTCGACCTTGGGCAGCAGGTTGGTGATGACGTCGATCTTGCCGCTGATCTTGGCCCCGCCGAGGATCGCCACGAACGGGTGCTCGGGCTTGGCGATCGCGCCGGCCAGGTAGCGGATCTCCTTCTCCATCAGGAAACCGGAGACCGCGGGCTTGACGAAGCGGGTCACCCCCTCGGTGGAGGCGTGGGCCCGGTGGGCGGTGCCGAAGGCATCATTGACGTAGACATCGGCCAGGCGGGCCAACTGCTTCGAGAACTCCTCGTCGTTGTCGGTCTCCTGCTTGTGGAAGCGCAGGTTTTCCAGCAGCAGCACCTCGCCGTTGCCGAGGCCGTTGACCGCGGCTTCCACCTGCGGGCCGACACAGTCCTCGGCGAATTTCACCGGCCGGCCGAGCAGGCCGCTCAGGGGCTCCACCGCCGGCTTGAGGCTCATCTCGGCCTTGCGCTCGCCCTTGGGCCGCCCCAGGTGGCTCATCAGCACCAGCCGGCCGCCCTGGTCGACAATGTACTTGATGGTCGGCAGCGAGGCGCGGATGCGCTTGTCATTGGCGACCTTGCCGCCCTCGAGCGGGACGTTGAAATCGACCCGCATCAGCACCCGCTTGCCCTTCAAGTCAACATCTTTCACTGTCTTCTTGTCCATCCCTGCCACTCCTTTCAAGTTGTTGACCGCTTAGCGGCGGAACAAAGGGGGCAGCGGCTAAGCTGCGGCCACTACCCCCCCTTGAGCGGAGCCGGGCCGGGAAGCTGCGCCGGAAACGGCGTCCGGCCGCCTGCTGCCACGGATCGAGGCCCGGACTCAGGCCATCTTCTTCATCAGGTCGATGCAACGGCAGGAGTAACCCCACTCGTTGTCGTACCAGCCCAAGATCTTGAGCATGTTGCCGCTCATCACGCTGGTCGAGAGGGCATCGAAGACGCAGCAGTGCGGGTTGCCGACGATGTCCATCGAGACGATCGGGTCCTCGGTGTACTCGAGGATGCCCTTGAGCGGACCCTCGGCGGCCTTCTTCATCGCGGCGTTGACCTGCTCGATGGTGACCGGCTGCTTCATCACGGCGACAAAGTCAGTGCAGGAGCCGTCCGGGGTCGGCACGCGCAGGGAGATGCCGTCCAGCTTGCCCTTCAGGTCCGGGATGACCTTGCCGATGGCCCGGGCGGCGCCGGTCGTGGTCGGGATGATGAGCAGGCGGCGGCGCGGGCGCGGCGCAGGTCCTTGTGCGGCATGTCCAGCATGCGCTGATCGTTGGTGTAGGCGTGGACCGTGGTCATCAGGCCGTGCTCGATCCCGAAGTTCTCGTGCAGCACCTTGGCCATCGGGGCCAGGCAGTTGGTGGTGCAGCTGGCGTTGGAGACCAGGGTGTCGCCGCTCTTGAGATCATTGTCATTGACGCCCAGCACGATCAATTGACCTTGCCCTCGATCCTTGGGCGGGACGGTCAGCAGGACTTTCTTGGCGCCGGCCTGGATGTGCTTCTGCATGTCCTCGCGGCTTGGAGAACACGCCGGTGGACTCGACCACGATCTGGGCGCCGAGCTTGCCCCACGGCAACTGGGCCGGGTCTTTTTCGGCGCTGACCGGGATCTTCTTGCCGTTGACCACGATCGCATCGCCCTCGGCCTTGACCTCGCCGGGATAGCGGCCATGGGTCGAGTCGTACTTGAGCAGGTGGGCCAGGGTCTTGGCATCGGTGATGTCGTTGATCCCGACGATCTCGAAGCCGCCATCGGCCATCGCGGCCTTGAGCACCAGCCTGCCGATTCTGCCGAACCCGTTGATGCCGATCTTGATAGCCATGCCACTTCCTCCTTGAAACCGGTTGAGTTAGGGTGATGAATTGAAGCGGTACAGCCTACGGCGAACATCAAGCGCGCGCGAAGGTGCAGGCCAGGACTGCGGCCGCTCCCGCGGTCACGAGTTCCCTGGCGCACTCATGCAGCGTGGTCCCGGTCGTCATCACGTCATCCACCAGCAGGATCGTCCCGCCCCGCACCACCTCCTCCTCACTCACCCGGAACGCCCCGGCGATGTTCCTGCGCCGCTGGTCGGGATCGAGCCGGGTCTGGGAACCGGTCCGCCGGACCCGCCGCAGCAGGTCCTCCCGCATCGGCCGGCCGGTGGCTTCCGCCAGCGCCCGCGCCAGCAGCGTACTCTGGTTGTATCCCCGCCGCCAGCGCCTCCAGGGGTGCAGCGGCACCGGCGCCAGCCAGTCCGCCCGCTCCAGCAGGGCCCGCAGCTCCGGCCGCTCGAGCATCAGGCCCGCGCACCAGTCGGACAGGCGGCGCATCCCGCGGTACTTGAAGGCATGCACCAGTTCCGGCACCGGCCCCTGGAACCAGACCGCCGAGCGGATGCTTTCCAAGGCCGGGCCCAGGCTCAGGCAGGTCGGGCAGCCCCGGCCGGCCTCGCTGCCGCGGGGGGCGCCGCAGCGCCCGCAACCGCCCTCCAGCGGGGCCACCATCCCCAGGCAACTTCCGCACAACGGGGCCGGCGGATCTTCCAGCGCGCGCCCGCAGGAGACACAGGCCGGCGGGTAGAACAAATCCAGCAGCGGGCCGGCCCAGGCCGACAGCCGCCCGGCCATCGCTTCAGCGCGCCCGGGCGGGGACTTTCCCACGCCGCAGCAACCAGATCATCATCATCAGGCCGAACAGGAACAGGAACAGGTTGATCACCTGGTTGTTGGTCAGCGCCACCGGCCGCAGCAGCACGTACTGGTTGGGCTCGTAGTAGCGGAAGAAGTCCAGCGTGAAGCGCTCCGAGGCATAGAGCACCAGCAGCAGCGCCCCCAGCACCCCGTCCGGCAGCCGCAGCCGGTCGACCAGCAGCAGCATGGCAAAGACCAACAGCCCGTAGCCGCTCTCGTAAAGCTGGGCCGGGTGGATCAGTTCGTGAAAGTGCGAGCCCGCGCCCGAGCCGGGAGGGAACTGCACTCCCCAGGGCAGGTCGGTCGGCAGCCCGTAGCAGCAGCCATAGAGAAAGCAGCCCACCCGGGTGAACGCCAATCCCAGGGCGAGCGAGGGCGCCACCACATCCGCCATCGCCTTGAAGCTGATCTCCCGCTTCTTGAGGTAGAGCCAGGAGACCAGCAGGGCCAGCAGCACCCCGCCCATCATCGACAGCCCGCCCTCCCAGATGCTGAAGGCGGCCAGCGGCCGGGCCGCGTACTGGTCCCAGTGGGTCACGACATAGAACAGGCGCGAGCCGACAATCGCCGAGACCAGGATGTAAAAGGCCAGGTCCAGTACCGCGGTCTGATCGATCCCGCGGGAACGGGCCCGGCGCTGGGCGACCAGGTAGCCGACCAGGAAGGCGATGGCCAGCATCACTCCGTAACTCTTGATCTCGAACGGACCGACCCTCAACAGAACCGGATACAAGTGGCGCGCCTTTCCTTTGCATTGATTTGCTCAATCCAGCCCGGATGCATTAAAATAAACCAAACACCGTTTTTCGTCAACAATTGCGCCGGTTTTGCAAAGTTCCTCGCTCCGGGCCGCCTCGCGGGCCGGGTGAGCGAAAAAAATGAAATCAATCCGCGGCCTCCGGAGTCTAAGCAGAAGAAAGGCGTTCACCAGTCCTTCACTCAACCGGAGAGCTATTGATGAAAAAGGTTCTGATCGTGTTCGTGGCGTTGCTGGTGGTAGGCGCGGCGGTCTTCGCCTTCGTGCGGGCCAAATCCAACGGCAAGGACAAGGAATTGAAGCGGGTGGCGGTCGAGGAGGGGACGATCGTGGAGAAAGCCCTGGCGATGGGCACGATCGGGCCCGAGCATGAGATCGTGGTCAAGAGCCAGGTCTCGGGGATTGTCGAGAAGCTCTATATGGAAGTGGGCGATCTGGTCACCGCCGGCGATCCGCTGATGTCGGTCAAGCCCGAACCGACCCCGATCGAGCTGGCCGATGCCCGCCGGGCGCTGGAACTGGCCCAGCTCAACACCGAGAACGCCCGCCGCGAGCTGAAGCGGGCCTCCGAGCTGGTGCAGAAGCACCTGCTGGCGGAAAACGAGTTCGAGCGCCTGCAGAAAGCCTCCCAGGAGGCCGATCTTCGCCAGTTGCAGTTGAGCGAGCGCCTGGAGCTGATGGAGAAGGGCCGGTCGAAGATCGGTAACCGGAATGTGGAGAGCATCATCCGCGCCCCGGTCTCGGGGATGATCCTGGAGCGGCTGGTCAACCTGGGCGATCCGGTGGTGCCGCTGACCACCTACCAGCCCGGCACCGAGCTGATGAAGCTGGCCAACATGGAGGAGCTGATCTTCGCCGGCACGGTGGATGAGATCGATGTCGGCAAGCTGAACGAGGGCCTGCCGGCGCGGATCACCATCGGCGCGATGCAGGGCGACACCCTGGAGGGGAAACTCTACTTCATCAGCCCCAAGAGCCGGCTCCGGGAAAACTCCAACGTGTTCGATGTCAAGATCCAGCTCACCGGCGGCGACCGCTCCAAGCTGCGGGCCGGGTACTCGGCCAACGCCGACATCATCGTCCGGCAGAAAGAGCGCGTGGCGACCCTGCCCGAGCGGCTGATTACCTTCCGCAACGACTCGAGCTTCGTCAAGGTGATGGGCAGCGACAGCAGCGTAACCGAGAAACCGATCAAGACCGGCCTGTCCGATGGCCTCAAGACCGAGGTGGTCGAGGGCCTGATCCTGGGCGACCAGGTGATCGAGGAAGCGGCCAAGGAAGTCGAGTAGTTCCGTAACCGAGCGAGCCACCCACCCTTATCGGGCAGACAAGACATCATGATCGCATACTATCTGAAATTGGTCGGCCAGTTCTACCAGGACATGCGCCACCAGAAGCTGCGCACCTTCCTCACCGTGTTCGGGATCTGCTGGGGGACGATCGCGGTGGTGCTGCTGCTGGCCTTCGGGGTGGGCCTGGAGGCCCGCAGCGCGGAGGCGATGCACGGCCTGGGGGCGAACATCCTGATCATGGGCGGCGGCACCACCACCAAGCCCTGGCAGGGGCTGGGCACCGGGCGCTGGATCGGCTTGCGGGATGAGGATACCGAGCTGCTGACCCGGCGGGTGAGCCAGGTCGACCTGCTTAGCCCCGAGGTTGACGAGTGGCTGCGGGTCAGCTACGGCCGGGAGGGCAGCCAGGCCAACTGCAGCGGGGTGTATCCCTGCTTCGGGGAGCTGCGCAGCCTGATCCCCGAGCCCGGTGGACGATTCATCAACGAGCTGGACCTGCAGGAACGCCGTCGCAGCGTGTTCATCGGCAATGAGCTGCGGGACCTGCTGTTCGGCAAGGATGCCGACCCGGTGGGCCGCACGGTGATGGTCGGCGCCACCCCGTTCACGGTGGTCGGGGTGCTGAAGAAAAAAATCCAGACCTCATCCTATTCCGGCGGGACGGACGGCAACAAGATCACCATCCCCTATACCACCTTCAAGGCGATGTTCGGCAACCAGTACGTGGGCCGGTTCATCCTGCGCGCCTCCGACCCGTTGCAGACCGATGCGATGATCAAGGAGATCAACCAGGTGCTCGGCCGCAAGTATCGTTTCGACCCCAGCGATGACCGGGCGATCTGGATGTGGGACACCACCGATGGCGAGAAGTTCATGCACTACTTTTTCCTCGGCTTCAACATGTTCCTGGCCCTGGGCGGTTTTCTGACCCTGCTGGTGGGCGGGATCGGAGTGGCCAACATCATGTATATCGTGGTGCGCGAGCGCCGTCGTGAGATCGGGATCAAGATGGCCCTGGGGGCCACCCCCCGCACGATCCTGCTGCAGTTCATGATCGAGACCCTCTGCATCGTCGGGGTGGGAGGGACCATCGGCTTCGCCTTCTCCTATGCCGTGGTCGGGGTGTTTCGCAGTCCGATGCTGGAGCAGGCCACCAAGTTTATCGGCTACCCGGCGATCAATCCTTTCGTGGCCCTGAGCGCGATCGTGGTGCTCGGGATCATCGGCTTCGCCGCGGGGTTCGCCCCGGCCCGGCGGGCCGCCTCCCTGGACCCGATTCAAGCCCTGGAGTTCTGAGCATGCATCTGATCGAACAGTTCTTCTACGAGCTCCGCAAGGAGAAGATGCGGATGTTCCTGACGATCATCGCGATCTGCTGGGGCAGCGCCAATGTCGTGCTGATGCTCTCGGTGGGCGAGGGGCTGCACCGCCAGTTGAGCGCGGGGATGACCGCCTGGGGCGACCGGATGCTGGTCACCTGGGGCGGCAACACCAAGAAAGCCTACGGGGGATTCCCCTCCGGCCGCTGGATTCCGCTCAAGGAGGAGGACATTTCCATGATCCTCCAGCAGGTGCCCGAAATCGAGGCGATCAGCGCCGAGTACCGACGCGGCGGCAGCATCAGCAGCGACGAGCGCGACTACAACGCCAATCTGGCTGGAGTCTACCCCTGCTACGGCGGGATACGCAACATCTTCCCCGAGACCGGCGGCCGGTTCATCAACGATCTGGACCAGCGCAACAAGCGCCGGGTGATTGTCCTGGGCAACGCCGTGCGGGACAACCTGTTCCCCAACGGCGGTCGAGATCGGCAAGACCATCCTCTACGAAAACATCCCGTTCATGGTGATCGGGACGATGAAAGAGAAGCTCCAGACCGCCTGCTACAACGGCAACGACGAGGGCCAGGTGTTCATCCCGGCCTCGACCTTCCGCGCGCTCTGGGCCGGTAATCGCATGGACAACATCGTGATGGCCCCCCGCACGGACGAGGATGCCAAGGCCGCCGAGCAGGGCTTCATCCGGGCGATGGCGGCCAAGTACCGTTTCGACCCCACCGATGACAAATGCTTCTGGCTCCTCAACTCGGTCGAGATCGGCCAGAACACCAAGATGGTCACCCGCGGGATCCAGATCTTCATCGGGATCATCGGCGCCCTGACCCTGCTGATCGCCGGGATCGGGGTGGCCAACATCATGTATGTCGCGGTCAAGGAGCGCACCCGCGAGATCGGGATCAAGATGGCGGTCGGGGCCCGGCCGGGCTACATCATCAGCCAGTTCGTGGCCGAGAGCCTGCTGACCGTCGGAATCGGCGGGGTGCTGGGAGTGGGGCTGGCCCTGGGGCTGGTCGAGATCATCAAAAACCTGCCATTGCAGGAAGAAGTGATGCAGTTCATCGGCAAGCCGGTGTTCAGTTCGCTGCTGGCGCTGATCTGCACGACATTCCTCGGACTGATCGGACTGATGGCGGGAATCTTCCCGGCCCGGCGGGCCTCTTCGGTGGACCCGGTGGAAGCCCTGCGCTACGAATAGGAGGGATCAAGTGGTTGAATTCAGTAATGTTTCCAAGATTTACCAGATGGGGGAGGTCACGGTCACCGCGCTGGACGATGTGTCCTTGCGGATCGGCAAGGGGGAGTTCGTGGCGATCCTCGGGCCCTCCGGCTCGGGCAAGAGCACGCTGATGAACCTGATCGGCTGCCTGGACACCCCCAGCAGCGGGGAGTACCGGCTGGATGGGCTCCCGGTGCAGAAAATGAAACGCGGGGCGCTGGCCACGATCCGTAACCGCAAGATCGGCTTCGTGTTCCAGAACTTCAACCTGCTGGGCTATGCCACCGCGCTGGAAAATGTCGAGCTGCCGCTGATCTACAGCCGGATGTCGACCGCGGATCGCCGCCGCCGCTCGAAAGAGATGCTGGACCGGGTGGGGCTCGGCAACCGGGCCACTCACCGGCCGAGCGAGCTCTCCGGCGGCCAGCGCCAGCGGGTGGCGGTGGCCCGGGCCCTGGCCAACGACCCGGAGATCATCCTGGCCGATGAACCCACCGGCAACCTGGACTCCCGCTCCGGCGAGGAGATCGTGCGCCTGTTCGAGGAACTGCACCGGGAGGGCAAGACCCTGATCGTGGTCACCCATG
Source organism: Candidatus Glassiibacteriota bacterium (assembly GCA_963752515.1). Classification (GTDB taxonomy): domain Bacteria; phylum Gemmatimonadota; class Glassbacteria; order GWA2-58-10; family GWA2-58-10; genus CAVVYO01. The sequence goes on from CAVVYO010000006.1 coordinate 20,002, forward strand.
ACCGAAACGTGGCGGAACATTGCCACCGGGTGATCCGGCTGCTGGATGGCCGGATCGAGAGCGATCAGCCAACCCGCAAAGCGGAGGAACTCGCATGCGTGTAATCATCGTAGCTGCAAGCCGGGCGCTGGCGGTAGTGATGATCCTGGGCCTGGCCCTGGCCCTGGGGATCGGGACAGCCCGGGCGGAGGAGCAGTGGATCGAGCACGTGCGGGAGTTTACGCTGGACCCCGGCGGCGAGCTGCGGCTCCAGAGCTTTGCCGGCGAGGCCCGGATCACCGGCTGGGACAGCCCGATGATCGAGGTGCGCTATTACCTCAAGCCCGAGACCAAGGGCGAGGTGAGCTTCCGCCACGAGGGCAACCGGCTGGAAGTCATTTACGACCCCTGGGAGGGCGCGTCGGAGGAGGAGCGAGGCTTCTGGTTCTCCCGGCTGATCGACAAGTTCCGCAACATCGGGAATTTCGGCGAGGAGCACACCGTGAAGTACGAGATCCGGATGCCCCGCGCCACGGCCCTGCAGGTGGATTGCGCCGCCGGCAGGGTGGACATCGACAGCATCGGCTCCAGCCTGCACCTGGACATGGGAGCGGGGAAGATCCGGGCCGGCAACATCGGCGGTAATCTCAATGCGGAACTGGGGGCCGGCGAGATGAATCTGAACGGGATCACGGGCGAGGTGCGGGCCGAAGTCGGGGTGGGCCGGCTCGAGCTCTGGCAGGCCGGCCTGAACCCGGCGTTCACCAGCCTGGATGTCGGAGTCGGTCAGGTGGTGATCTACCTGTCCCCGCTGGCCCGGGCCGAGCTGCGGCTGGAGGGGATGAAGGTCGAGATCCAGGACCGGGAGGTGTTCCACCTGGAGGGCTCCGAGGGTGGCGACGTCAAAGCCAGGATCGGCGGCGGCGGCGCCCTGATCCAGGCCGAGGTCGGGGTGGGCCAAGTCGTGCTGGCCAGCACCGGTGAGCCTGTCCCCTGATGCCGCTGTGACGATAACTGCCGTTCTTTCCCGGGGGGAGGGCGGAAATCCCGTTGGTCGGGATTTTCCGCTCTCCCCCCTCTTTTCACTTTCCAAAGTCATTGCGAGGCCATCCCGGATCACGATGATTTCCTTGCCGGGAATGATCCGCCGCTGTAGTTTGAGCGCGAGCCCCAGTCTGCCGACAACTTCAATCCTGGCGGAAAATTCCCGATGATGACCTCCAGAGCGCGCCTGCTCGCTGTCCTTGGCGGCGAGGTTCCCGACCGGGCGGTGTTCGCCCCCAACATCTGGCAGTGGTTCGAGTACCAGCGGCTGCACGGGAAGCTGCACCCGGAGATCGCCCACTGCCGCACCCAGCTCGAAGTGCTGGAGGCGCTGGGGACCGACATTTTCTCCCGCAACCTGCTGACCGACAACCGCCGCTCCTGGACAGGGGGACACACTGCCACCCGTTACGAGGGGACGGCAGTCGAGGAGCGGACCGGGGAGGATGGCCGCCGCCGGATCACCTACCACACCCCGGCCGGCGAGATCGGCGAGGTGCTGCGTTTCGACGAGGAGGGCTGCACCCTGCTCCAGGAGGAGTACCTGTTCAAGGACTTCCGCCGCGAGTTCCCGGCCTGGAAAGCCTGGATGGCCTCCCGCCGATTCGTGTTCGACTGGGATTCTTTCCACGCGCTGAGCGCCGGGTGGGTGACCGGGGACTGGTGATCGCCGGAGAAATAACCGCCCGCTCAAGCAGCTCCATTGGCATGCCCGCGCCGACCAGGCGATATACCTGCTCTACGACCACGAGCGGGAGATGGCGAGCTGATGGAGCTCTATGCGGAGAGGCGCTGCGGCTGGTGCGGGAGATGGATCGCGGGCGGGGTGAAAGTGGTGATGACCATGGACAACCTGGACAGCTTCTTCTATTCCCCGGAACATTTCGAACGCTACTGCGCGGGTTTTTACCGGCGGGCGGCGAATCTGTGCCATGAGCATGGGGCCTGGCTGTTCAGCCACGCCTGCGGGCGACAGCGGCAGATAATCGACCTAGGTGGTGGCGTGCGGGATCGACGGGCTGGAGGGGATCGCTTTCCCGCCGCTGGGGGATATCGAGCTGTGGGAGGCCCGGGCGGCCGGCCCGCGCTTCTTGGTTGAGGGCGGACTCTCGGCCCACCAGCTCGAGGGCGAGGTGAGCCAGGCCGAGGCCGACCGGTATGTCCGGGAGCTGTTCGACCGGCTGCGCCCGTTCCAGCGCTTCATCTTCTCGATGAGCTGCAACACCTCGATCGCCACCAGTTGGGACACCCTGCGCCGTTACCGGGATGCCTGGCTGAAGTTCGGCGCCAACTGAGGCTGATTATTCGACAAAGATCAACTGATTCGGGGGGAGGGCGGAAATCCCGATGCAATCGTGGATTTCCGCCCTCTCCCCGGGATGCCTTTCCCCCGATCCCCCCTTCCACCTTCCCAAACTTTTTCGATAGTTTGCTTCCAGAGGCAGGACAGCGAGCCTGCGGGAAGCCGATCAACACCGCCGGGGCGCGGCCTGCTGAGCCCGCGGCCAAGGCGGGCCGGCAGTGCTGTTGATCCCCCTTAGCAAAGGGGGAAACAGGGGGCTGTGTTTTTCCGGGCCGGCACGGGGGCCGGCCCCTACGACTTAGAGGGTGTGATGAACTCTGGGTCGGGGATCCAGGCTGTGCGGCCGGCAAAGGCACACACCCCGGCCCGCCTGCGGCGGGCCACCCCTCTCGAGAGGGGATCGAAACCGCTATCGCTCAAGCGCTTAGCTCAAAGCTCCGGCCGAAGCCGGATCAATCCCCCTTACCAAAGGGGGACACCGGGGGTTGTGTTTGTTCCAGTCCTGCGGGCGCAAGACCAAAAGTCTCGGCCTCACACCCGGCGACCCGATCCCCCAAGAGGGTCCGCCCGGAGTTGATCACACGCTCTAAGAAAACCCTCGGGCCGGCACGCCGCGCCCGGCTGATTTTGTCGGAACAGATGGTGGTCTGCCGCGCCCCTACAATGGCTTACCTTTTGCGCCACATCCTGATCCCGACCGATGGCCCGCTATTTCAGCAGCACCAGCTTGCGGGTGGCGCTGAACCCGCCGGCCCGCAGCCGGCAGAGGTAGACCCCGCTCGCCAGCGCGCGGCCGCGGGCATCGCGGCCATCCCAGGCCACGCTGTGGCGTCCCGCCTCGCGTTCGCCCTCCACCAGTCGCCGCACCAGCATCCCGCGCAGGTTGTAGATTTCCAGGCGCACCAGCACCCGCTGGCCCTCGGGAATCGAGTAACCGATGGTGGTGGAGGGGTTGAACGGGTTGGGATGGTTCTGCTCCAGGGCGAAAACCTGCGGCAGGGCGGGCCGCTGCGGCTCCCCGTGCAGGGCGGCGGTGAGCAGCCGCAGGTCCTGGGAAGAAAGCCCCAGCCGGGGGAGCAGCTCCTCCAGATAATTGACCTCGGCCGCGGAAAGCCGCCCGGCCAATGGAGCTTCCGCCGCGGTTAGGGCGCTCCCGCCGCAGCCGGGACAGTCGCCGCGCCGGATCTCGAGCAGCAGGCTCAGGGCATCGCGGATGCTCCAGCGGCCATCCCGGTCCCAGTCCAGCAGCGGGGAGTCCGGGCGCTCACGGGCCATCAGCAGCAGGCTCAGCACATCCTGCGGGCTCACTGTTCCATCGCCGGAGTAGTCGGCGCTCACCCCCGGGCCCAGCTCGCGCTGGAACGGGTCGGCCGTCAGGCCATCCAGCCGCTGTTTCAGGACGGACTCGGCCTCCAGGTAATCCTCCAGCCGGCCGGTGTCGTAGCGCCCGGCCAACTCCTCCGCCATCGCGGCCGACCACCTCAGCCCTCTTCCCAGCAGCTCCAGTCCCTCCATCATCTCGGCCGCCTCGCGGATCGCTTTCATCCGCAGCGAGGGGCAGACCGTGTGACCGACCATGTCGCGCTCGCCGGCCATCCCGGGATAGAACAGATTGGTCTCCCCGGGATCGTTGGCGTTCCAGGCATCCCCGCCCCAGGCCGAGAAGGTGTCCCAGTAGCAGTAGCCGCGGGCCCCGCGCCGGAAGGTCCAGAAGTGGACCGCGCAGTTGCCGGCCAGGCTCTGATCGATCCGCGGGGCCGCGCCGTAGGTCCAGGCGAAATCCCCCTGGGCCAGTTGGCGGCGCACCGTGCTTTCCGGGTAGTCGCCGCGGTTGATTACCCAACTGTCCACCGCCTGGTCGAGCTCGCCCTTCAGGTAGCTGAAATGGCCCATGTCGCAGCGGTAGGCCAGCCGGGCAAGCCCCCGGCCGGTGCGGCCGCGGTGGAACATCCCGGCGAAGAAGTTGATGGCCTCGTAGTCCTGGGGACGGGTCGGCTCGTCCAGGTCCCAGGGCTGATAGCCGAACTGCTCCTTCTCGTTCTGGTAGCAGAAGAACGTGGTGCGGGTCCAGCCTTTTTCCTCGAGGTGGCGCTCGAACTCGGTGACAATCCTGGTCCAGCCCTCGATGTACTGCCGGTCGGTGAACACCGCGGGGCCGCGGGGGACCGGCATCCGCACCGGCCACTCGGTGTGGAAGGGCAGGTAGTAGAAGGCCACCGGCTGGCGGTCGCGGGGATTGCCGGCGAACGCCGAGCCATCGAACAGCGGCCCGAACCGGCGGTCGTAGTCGCTCCAGTCGCTGACAGCCAGCGCCGCGCCCGCGCCTGTCGACAGCGTCGGGGCGCAGCGGAACGAGGCCTGGCCGGCGGGATTGTGGGAGTACGGCATCCGGTCCAGGTGGATGCGGTGCTCGTGCAGGGCGCGGTGCACCACCCGCTCCAGCGAGTCGTGCCGGGCGGCGGTTTCGGTGGTGTGGGCCAGCTTCCAGCCCGGACCGATGTCCCCATAGCAGTTGAACTCGACCCCGTAATGGATCGCCTCCGGCAGGGTGAAATCGCGCACCTCCACCACCAGTTCCAGCTCCCGAGCCACCTGGCCCTCGACCAGCAGGCGGATGGTCCCGCGATAGCTGCCCGGCGGGGCCCAGCGGGGAACGTACAGGTCGATGAACAGGGCCTGGTTGCGCTGCTCCAGCCCGGCGAAAGTGGTGAGCTGCGGGTCCGGGACCGCGAACGGCCGGACCTTGAACTCCCCGCCGGCGGCGTGGAAAGGCACCAGCAGGTCCGGATACATCGCGCCGTTCAGCCGGTGGTACCACTCCCGGTAGAGGCGGGCCAGCCCGGCCGGGAGGGTGGCCGGCCCCACCAGCTCGCTCAGGACCAGGTCCACCTCCCGCAGGCTGTCGGCCCCGGCGCGCTCGACCACCAGCTGGAACCCGGCGAACTCGTTGCGCCCGGCCGCCAGCCTGACCCGCCCGGCGGCGGCATCCCAGACCCGGTTGAGGGTGCGGTAGGGAGCCGGGGCCCCGGAGGCGCCGTAGCTGCCCGGGTCGTACTCGAAAGCATTGCCGTTGAGCGGATTGAGCTTGTACCAGGCCGGGGCGGCCCAGACCGTCAGCCGCCGCTCGGGCGGGATGGCGGAGGGACTGCCGGAGACCGGCCCGGAGTGGCCGGCCTCATCGACCGCGCGCAGGGCGAACCAGCGCGGCTGCCCCGGGGCCAGGCCGCTCACCGTGAAGCGCTGTGCGCTCCCGGCGCTGTCGGGAGCCAGCGCGATCGCGAGGCTGTCGGCGGCATCCCAGGAGGACTCATCCAGCGGCGCGGCGGAGGTCCTCAGCCGGTAGCGGGCGGCCCGGCCGGAAGCCCCATCATCCCCGGGCGCGGTCCAGCTCAGCAGCACCTCGCCATGCCCCGCGCCCGGGGATGCCGTCAGGTTGGTCACCGCCGCGGGCGGAGTGTCATCCCGGGGGACAGCCAGCGCCAGGGTCGCCAGGCCCGACCAGTTGAACATCCGGTCGCGGGCCCGCAGCGCCAGGTACAGGCTTGCTCCGGCGGGCAGCCCGGCGGGTTCCCAGCGCTGCTCCCGGCCGGCGGAGTCGGGCGCGGGCGCGCCGGGCAGCACAGTCGCCGCCGCCCAGTCCGCCGCGGTCAGGAGCGGGAGCGATGGACCAGCGGCACTCGTAGGCCCGGCAACGGCCGCTCAAGGAATCATCGCCGGGGGCGGTCCAGGCCAGGGTGACCCGGCCATGAGAAACAGCATCAATTACCCGCAGTTGTCGCGGCGCGGCCGGGGGCACCCGCTCGCCCGCGACTGTCTCCAGCACCAGGTAGGAGGCCCCGCCGCTGCGTTCTCGGGACCAGATGTCCCGGTTGTAGGCGACATTGCGCCCGAACAGCGCCAGCCCGTGGCCCTCGCCCTCGATCAACTGCCGGGCCATGGTGCTGTCCAGCGCGACCTTGGCCCAGCCTCCGCCTTCCGGGAAACAGAGGTTGCCGCTGTTGACCAGGCTGCCGTGGTCGCCGTTGATCGCCGCCCGGGCATCGCTTTCGGGTCCGGCCCAGAGGCTGTCCGGCCAGACCCGGCGGGAGAAGACGCTGGCCCCGGGTTCGCTGTCGCCGCTCAGGCGGCCCGCCCGCCAGGGGAATGCAATGGTGGAGATCAGGTCCGTGCAGAACGCCTCCTCGCCATCGGCCGAGCGCACGTACAGGGTGCAGCTCAAGGCCTGCCGGCCCCGCAGGCGGGAAAAATCGAACCCGAGGAAAGGGATGCCCTGGTAGTCCTTGAGGCGCATGGTCGCGGAGCCGCCGAAGCTCAGGTCCTGTTCCTGGGGATGGCCGTTCATCGCGGCATCGGCGGTGCAGAGCAGGGTGTCGACAGTCGCGGCGTTCAGAGACCGCGGGACCGGCAGGAGCAGGACAACCACGAGCGGCAGCAGGCGGATCGGGCGCATCGGGGGCTCCGCGAGCGGGTGGCGGCAATGGTTCAGGAAGAGGCTTCATCATAAATAACGTGGCTGACCGGCGGCGGCAAGCCTTACAGTGCAAGCTTCAGGGCAGGGGCCTTGACAGCCGGTCGGGGCGGAGGATACCTTTCTGCCATCCCTGACCGAACACCACCCAAGACCATCGACAGGAGGAACCCAAGATGGACGGCGAAAAACTGGGAGCGCTGCAGGTGTCCTGCGCCCAGCTGCACTGGGCCCGGCCGATCGAGCGCAACCTGGAGCTTCACGGCCGTTTCCTGCGCCAGGCCCGGGCCGAGGGCAGCCGGGTGGTGGCCTTTCCGGAGGCGAGCCTGACCGGCTACCATTTCCCGGACGTGGTCAAGCTGCCGCGGCGGGAGGTGGTGGCGGCGCTGGACGAGGCCTGCCGCCTGACCGCCGCGGCCGGGCTGTGGGCGATTGTCGGCAGCATCCGGGAGTGGAAGGCGGGCAAGTTCATCAATCTGGCCCACGTGATCGACCCCGCCGGCAGTGTCACCTACGAGTACGCCAAGGTGCAGCTGGCCGGGCCCAATGAGCGCCAGTACTGCCTGCCCGGCAACAAGATCGCCCTCTTCCGGATCGACAATGTCGACTGCACGATGTCGATCTGCCGCGATGGCCGTCATCCCGAGCTGTTCCGCATCCCGGCGATGATGGGGGCGCGGATTTTCTTCCAGCCCTCCTGCAGCAGCGAGAACATCGAGGCGGTGTGGTGGAAGCGTACCGCGGGGCGCGCCCAGCAGGCGGCCGGCCCGAAAGCTTTCATCCACCACGTGGCGCCGAACACGGTGGGGCAGTCGCCGGATGGCCGGGAAAGCTCCAGCGGGCAGTCCTTCATCCGCGATGCGACCGGGCTGCCCCTGGCCGAGGCCGGCTACTACGAGGAGACGCTGATCACGGCGGTGCTGGACCTGGACAAGGCCAACGGCTACTATGCCCGGCAGAGCGCCGAGCATCCGGAGTTCCTGCGGGAACACTGGCGGGCGATGATGGAGGAAGTGCGCCGGCGCAAGGACCTGAACCCCGAGGCGCAGTAGCGGAGCCGGGCCGGGACCGGGTCAGCCCTGGCCGGGTGCGCGCAGCTCGTGCTCGAAAGCGCCCCGGGCGAGCAGGTCGAGGAACACCTCCACCACCGCCGGGTCGAACTGGGTGCCGGCGCAGCGGCGCAGCTCGGCCAGGGCCTGCTCCAGGGGCAGCGCCTGGCGATAGGCGCGGTGGCTGGTCATGGCATCGAAACTGTCGGCCACCGCGACAATCCGTCCCGCCAGCGGGATCTGCTCCCCCCGCAGGTTGGACGGGTAACCGTTGCCGTCCCAGCGCTCGTGGTGGCAGAGGATATAGTCCTGGATCTCCTGCAGTTGCGGGACATTGCGGATGATCTCCACCCCGATCGTCACGTGCCCCTTCATCAGGGCGAACTCCTCGGTGGTCAGCCGGGCCGGCTTGTTGAGGATCGAGTCGGGGATGCCGATCTTGCCGATGTCGTGCAGGGTGGTGCCGATCGCCGCCTTTTCCAGCAGCGGCGAGTCCCAGCCCATTCCCTCGGCGATCCCCAGGGTATAGGTCCGGACCCGGTCGGTGTGGCCGCCGGTATAATCGTCCCGCGCCTCGATCGCCTTGGCCAGCGCCCCGGCGCTCTGCAGGAACAGTTCCTTGTAGTCGCGCAGCAGCCCGGCGCTGACAATCGCGGTCACCGCGCTCTCGCCCAGGGCCTTGACCAGGAACTTATCCGTCCCGGAGAACCCTGTCGCGCCCCGCTTGTTGAACGCCGCCAGCAGCCCGATCACCCGTTCATCCTGGACCAGCGGCACCGCCAGCAGGTTTTCCACCCGCAGTCCGAAGCGGGCCAGGAAACGGCGGTGCGACTGCGAGGGCTGGTTGTCCAGGCAGGCCTGGCGCAGCTGGATGACCTTGCGGAAGGGGGCGGTTTTCAGCAACGCCTCCGAGTCGGCATTCAGGGCGGCCTGCAGGCGCTCGAGGTTGGTGTGGACCCGGCAGGGCCCGCCCTCCTTGCCGCGGAAGGCGATCAGGCAGCACTCGCAGGAGAGCAGGTGGAAGGCGTGGTGGATCAGCTCCCGGAGGATGAACCGGATGTCGGTGGCGGTGTGGATCTTGCGGTCCAGGCTCTGGAGCTGGTCGACAATCACGACGTAGTTCTGCAGTTCCTCGTAGGTGAGGTTGAGGTCGGCCTGGGTCTGCTCGAGCTGGCCGCGGGCGCGCCGCAACTCCTCCTCCAGCGGATTGCCCCGACCGGTCGGGGCCGCCGCGGCGACTGTTTCCCGCTCTTCCGGCGACAGCTCACGCAGCTTGCGGCCCAGGGCCTCGGCCGGGTAGGGCCACTGGTAGCAGGCGGCGGTCAGGCTGCTGTTGAGCAGCGCCACCAGCCGGGAAACTTTCGGCTTTCCGCCGCACAGCAGGATCATCCGGGCCGGATCTCCGGACTGGCCTTCCATTCGCGGTCCGCTCCCCAGCAGGCCCTCCAGCCGGTCCTCGGAGACCAGCAACGGCAGCGGGCCTTCCGCGCCGCCGGCTTCAACTGCCAGGATCAGTCCAGGGAGACTGTGTTCGCACCACTGACGGTCACGCTCGTTCAGGCAGGCTATCGCTCGCATTCCCCGCTTCCCCCAATCGTTATCCGGAAAGGGCGCACCCTCGGGACCTTCTGCATTTTGCGTACCCGGCCCGGTCGGCGGTCCAGTTGGCGCGATGTCACGGAATTATACCAGATCGGGGCTTTGATGTCGAGAACTTGCTGCGTCTTTTCGCTCAGACTGCGGCAAAGCGCGTGGCTGATACCGCCCGGTCGCCGGGCCCCGACGGGCCTCCGGCGGCTTTACACTTGACAGCATCCGCCGGGGGATTAAATTCAATTGATTGGCGGACAGGGGTTTGATCCTCAAGCAATCACCGCCCCTCGGGGCCGGCGACACCTCGGCCGAGCCGAAAGGATGGCCCGCGTGGTTCCTGGAACGGACAGCCGGCGACAGCCCCGCGGCGCGGGGCGGCCCGGTCCGGAGCTTTTCCGCCGGCTGACGGCCCTCGCCCGGGGGCTGCTGTATGCAATGCTCCTCGCTTCGCTCCTGCCGGCGGCCGCCTGCAGCCGCCACCGGGTCATGAGTCGCCCGCCCGCGGTTCCCGCGACCGAACGGAACGAGCGGGTGTTCACCACCAACCAGGAAGCGGTGGAGGCCGGGATCTACGAGGAATTTGTCGACTCCCTGACGCTCAAGGGCCAGGCTCCGGCAGCCGGAGCGGAGGCCCGCCCGGCGGTTTCGGGCGCCCAGTTGCCGTCCGATCTCGCCCTGGGCTACCGGGTGCAGGTCGGGGCATTCCGCGAACAGGGCCCGGCCGAGCAGCATGCCGAGCAGGTGCGGCAAAGCGCCGGCAACCGTTACCCGGTCTATGTGCGTTTCTACGACCCGCTCTGGAAAGTCCAGGTCGGGGATTGTCCGACCCGCGAGGAGGCGGCGCGGGTGGAGGCGTTCCTGAAAAACAACGGCTACCCGGAGTCCTGGGTGGTCAGTTCCGGAATCAAGCGCTAAGTCGGAGCCATGATGACGAGCGGGTGGAAAGGGCTGGCGGCAGCCCTTTTCTTGTTATGGGGGCTGGCCGGACCATTGACAGCGGGGGAGGACCCGCGGGCGGTGTGGCAACTGCTGGAAGTGGTCCCGGCGGATCAGGCCCAGGTGCAGCGCCTGCGGGAGGGCGGGTTCGACCTGCTGGAGGCTCCGCGGCCGGGGGAGCCGGTGCGCCTGCTGGCCGCCGGTGAGGCCCTGACCCGCCTGCGGGAGCTGGGGTTCGCGCCGCGGGTGCTGGTCGAGGACTATGGCCGCCGCCTGGCCGAGGCCCACGCGCGGGATACCCGGCTGGCGGCGGCGGAAGATTTCGCCTACGGCAGCATGGGCGGTTATTTCAGCCCGGACGAGGTCCGCGCGCTGGTCGATTCGCTGCGGGCCGCCGACCGCCACGGGATCATCGGCGCGCCGTTGGTGATCGGCCGCAGCCTGCAGGGAAGAGAAATCTGGGTGGTCAAGGTCTCGGACCACCCGGAGCTGGATGAGGATGAGCCGGAGGTGCTGTTCAACTCCCTGATCCACGCCCGCGAGGGGATGAGCCTGATGTCCCTGCTCTACTTCCTGCGCTGGCTGGCCGGGGAGTACGGGTCTTCCGACTCGGTGACCGCCCTGGTGGACAGCCGCGAGCTGTACTTCCTGCCGGTGGTCAACCCCGATGGCTTCGACTACAACTGGCGCCAGTACCGCGACTATCACCAGTTCAGCCTGTGGCGCAAGAACGCGCGGGACAACAACGGCAACGGCCGGATGGACTTCGATCTGGTCGAGGGCGTCGACCTCAACCGCAATTTCGACTTCAAGTGGGGCCTGGACAACATCGGCTCGAGCTCCCTGACCAGCGCCGAAAACTACCGGGGAGCTTCGCGATTCAGCGAGCCCGAGAGCCGGGCTTTCGCGGAATTTGTCCGCGGGCGCTCGTTCTCGGGAGCGCTGAATCTGCACTCCCTGGGCCGGCTGCTGGTCTATCCCTTCGGCTACGCCGACCTGCTCACTCCCGATTCGCTGGAGTACAAGCGCCTGGCGGCGCTGCTGACCGCAGAGAACAAATATGTCAGCGGCAACGCGCTCAACTCCTACGGGTTGTACCCGGTCAATGGCGAGTGCACCGACTGGCTCTACGCCGACAGCACCAAGGGCCGGATCATGGCCTGGACCGCCGAGGTCAGCCCGAGCATCGATTGGAGCAAGCCCCTGGAGACCCTGTTCTGGCCGCCCCGGAGCCAGATCACCCTGCTGGCCCGGGAAACCCTGGCGATGCAGTACCGGCTGGCCGCGCTTTCGGCGTTCTGGCCGGAGCCCGGCCCGGTGACTGTCACCGCCGACCCCCGGGAGCCGCGGCGGTTCCGGGTGTTCACTACGTTTTCCAACGCCGGGCTGGCGGGACCGCGGGAGCCGGTCAGCCTGCGGCTGGAGCCTTTGAGCGGGGCAGTCTCCCTGCCGCGCGGCATTACTACCATTGCGGGCCTGGCCCCGGGCGCGAGCGCGGCGCCGCCGGCCGATACCCTGGTGGCCGAGTTCGGCGAGACCAGCTACCGCGCCACGGTCGCGCTGGCGCTCTACGAGGGCGAGCGGCGGCTGCGGGCGATTCCGCTCACCCTGGACCGTACCGCCGGGTTCGCCCCGGACGTGGATGGCAACGGCCGCACCAACATCTTCGACCTGCTCGGCCTGCTGCGAGGGCTGGCCGGCTCCGGCCATGCGCCTTCCGCCGAGCGCTGCGATGTGGACCGCAACAGCCGGGTGGACATTTTCGACCTGCTGGCCCTGCTCCAACTGCTGCGCTGAGGCGGCGAGCGGTGGAACTTTGGCCGCCGAGAGTTTTATCATAAATTTTTCCGAAACCGTATTATTTTAAGTGTACATTTCCATCGTCAATCAGGCAGGCCCGGGCGCAACCGGGACCGGCGTCCGAGCCTCGCACCTCTCCTGGGGGATTTCTTCCGGCCATGAAAGCACAGACAGTGGTGATCCTCGATTTCGGCGCGCAGTACAGCCAGCTGATCGCCCGCACCGTGCGGGAGCAGCATGTCTACTGCGAGATCCTGCCCTACACGGTCAGCCCGGAGCGGCTGCGGGAGCTGGCTCCCGCGGCGATAATCCTCTCCGGCGGCCCGGCCAGCATCTATGATTCCGGCGCGCCGAAAGCCGACCTGGGGATCCTCGGGCTGGGGATCCCGGTGCTGGGGATCTGCTACGGGATGCAGTTGGTGGGGGTCAGCGAGCAGGCCCGGGTCCACCGGGCGGACAAGCGCGAGTATGGCAGCGCCACCCTGAAAATCCGCGAGTTCTCGAACCTGTTCGCCGGCTTCCAGAACGAGCCCGAGACCCAGGTCTGGATGAGCCACGGCGACTCGCTGGAGGAGCTGCCCGCGGGCTACCATCTGCTGGCCTCCACCGGCAACTGCCCGGTGGCGGCGATCGGCCATCCGGAAAAGAAAATCTACGGCGTGCAGTTCCATCCCGGAGGTGACCCACACTCCGCAGGGGAGCCGGATCCTGGCCAACTTCCTGTTCCGGGTGGCCGGCTGCCGACCGGACTGGACCGCGGGTTCGTTCATCGAGGAGCAGACTCGGCTGATCCGCGAGCAGGCGTAGGGGCGAAGAGTGATCTGCGGCCTGTCGGGCGGAGTCGACTCCAGTGTCGCGGCGGCGCTGGTCCACCGGGCGATCGGCGACCAGCTCACCTGCATTTTTGTCGACAACGGCCTGTTGCGCAAGCACGAGGCCGCCGCGGTGGAGAGCACTTTCCGCGACCACCAGCACCTCAACCTGGTCTGTGTCGATGCCGCGGAGCGTTTTCTGTCGGCCCTGGCCGGGGTGACCGATCCCGAGCGCAAGCGCAAGGCGATCGGCGAGACCTTCATCCGGGTGTTCGAGCAGGAGGCCCGCCGGCTGGGCGAGGTCGGCTTCCTGGTCCAGGGCACGCTCTATCCGGATGTGATCGAGAGTGTCTCGGTCAAAGGTCCCTCGGCGGTGATCAAGAGCCACCACAATGTCGGCGGGCTGCCGGAAAAGATGGACCTCAAGCTGATCGAGCCGCTGCGCGAGCTGTTCAAGGACGAGGTGCGGGCGGTGGGCCGCGAGCTGGGGCTGCCCGAGCCGGTGGTGGCGCGGCATCCTTTCCCGGGTCCCGGCCTGGCGGTGCGGGTGCTGGGCGAGGTCACCCGGGCGCGGCTGGACATCCTGCGCGAGGCCGATGCGGTCTACCTGGAAGAGATCAGGAGCGCCGGGCTCTATGATGAGATCTGGCAGGCGTTCGCGGTCCTGCTGCCGGTGCGGACGGTCGGGGTGATGGGCGATGAGCGCACCTACGCCAATGTGATCGCGCTGCGGGCGGTCACCAGCCGGGATGGGATGACCGCCGACTGGTACCGGATGCCCCACGAGGTGCTGGCGCGGATCTCCAACCGGATCATCAACGAGGTGAACGGGGTCAACCGGGTGGCCTACGACATCAGCAGCAAGCCGCCGGCGACCATCGAGTGGGAGTGAGATCCGGAGCCGGCTGTCACTTTTGGGAGAGGATCGCAGTTGAAAGGCAATGGAGCGCGGCAAGGGCCGCTGGAGCAGTTTCTGCGGGCGATGGACTCGATGCGGTTCGCGGTGATCCTGCTGATCGTGCTGACCGTCGTGAGCCTGATCGGAGCGCTGCTGCCGCAGTTCCCGCCCCAGGGCTACCAGGGGAGCCTGGAGGCCCTTTACCTTGAGAAGTACGGCACGTTGCTGGGCGGACTGTTCACGCTGCTGGGGTTCCACCACCTGTTCACGGCCTGGTGGTACTACCTGCTGCTGACCCTGCTGTGCCTCAACATCACGGTCTGCTCGTTCCGCCGGTTGGGGCGGATCATCGCCCTGGTGCGGCGCGAGCATTACCTGGAGCACGAGCGCGACTACACCGACCAGCCCGAGCACGCCGTTTTCAGCCTGGAGCTTCCCGCGGTGGAGGCGGCCGAGCGCGCCACCCTGCGGCTGCGGAAAGCGGGTTACGCGGTCCGGGAGCGGGCGGAGGGAGAGGGCTCCCGCCGGCTCTACGCCAAGCGGGGGCAGTACAGCCAGTTCGGGCCTTTCCTGAGCCACATCGGGATAGTGGTGGTGATCCTGGGGGCGGCGGTCTCCTACCTGATGAGCTTCGAGCACTTCCAGTGGGTGGCACGGGGCGAGGTGATCGAGGTGCCGGAGATTTCCTACCTGGCCCGGCTATCATTCCAGGCGCAACTGATCGGCTGGCGGCTCTCCCGGGCTTTCGGGCTGGAGCGGTCACCCGGGCCGGTTGCTGTCGGCTGATCGCTTGGTGCGTTTCACCGACTGGCGCGAGCTGCCCGCCGAGCTGCCGTCGAGACCGGTGTTCCGGGTGCGTCTGGACCGTTTCCAGGCCCAGTTCACCCCGCAGGGCAAGCCCAAGGCGTATCTTCAGCACAGTCACCGTCCTGGGGGAGGGGGGCGGGAAACCGTTGTTCTCCCACGTAATCAAGGTCAATGATCCGCTGATCCACAAGGGTGTGTATTTCTACCAGAGCTCCTATGCCCCCTCCGGCGATGGAGCGGCAATTGTGAGTCTGAGTCTCCGCGGGGGACAGCCTGGCGCCGGTCGAAAGCTGGGAGCTGGAGCTGGCCGGCGGGGACTCGGCATTCGCCGCATCGGCGCCACCGGTGACTCGTTCCGCCTGGCACGTTTTGTCGGGAACTTCCAGATGGGCGAGCAGGGGGAGGTCGCCAGCCTGCCGGGCGAGGACAACAACCCCGCGGTGCTGGCGGAGCTCAAGACCGCGGATGGCCAACTGCTGCAGCGCTGGGTGTTCAAGAATTTCCCGAATTTCAGCCACGGTCCGGGAGCCCTACCGGTGCTGATGGGTGAATACCAGCAGGGCTATCTAACCGGGCTCACCATCCGCACCCATCGCTCCCAGAACATGATCTGGCTGGGCTTCGCCTTGCTGGTGCTCGGGGTGGTGCTGTCATTCTACGTCAATCATCGCGAGTTCTGGCTGCTGATCCGGCCCGCGCGCGAGGATGGCGGCTCACAGTTGTGACCTGGCCGGGCTGTCCTACAAATGGAAGCAGCCTTGTCTCAAGGAAGAGTTTGCCCGCATGCGGGAAAGCGTCGGGATCGCCGGCGCTCGCCCAGCCGGGGCGGGAGGCCCGGAGGCCGGAACGGAACAGACAGGGGGAGGAAGTTGGAACCCGATGCTTTATAAAATCACGCTCTGGAGTTTTTTTGCCGGCATGATTGCGCATTTCGCCGGCCTGCGATGTCGCGCGGGAGCCGCGCCTGCGGACGCTGGTGGCCGTTGCGGTATGTCTTATGCGGTCGGGTTCCTGCGCTTACCGCTCGCTGATTATGCGCTGGATGGTCCAGGGCCGCGTGCCGATCTCCAGTTCCTACGAGTACCTGAGCTTCCTGGCCTGGTTCGTTACGCTGTTCTATTTCATCGTAATGTTCAAGGTGCGCCGGCCTTTTGTGGGCGCCATGCGTTTCTCCCGGTCCGTTCCTGGCGATGGTATTCGCCGGGATGTACCCGCAAGCGCTGGAAATGACCCTGGTCCCGGCGCTCCAGTCCTACTGGCTGGAAATCCATATCAGCTGACCATAATCGGCGAGGCGGCGTTCGCCCTGGCTTTCGTGACCGGGGTGCTGTACCTGGTCAAGGCACTGGCGGCGGGAGCCAGATGAGCCCGGCGCGAAGGGCCTGAGCTTTTACTCTGTTCCCGGGCTGTGCTGGGGCTGGGATGCTGGTTGCGTGCGGCCTGCGCGGCCGGCGGCACTGTGACTGGACTAGCGGCGGGGACTGGCTTTATGCAGCCTGATCGGGGGCGGGTTCCTGGTGGCGGTACCGTTGTACATGCTGGCCTGGCGCCGCTGGGTGCGCGGGCCGCACCGGTGATTTCGGCGGGGTGGTTTTCGCCCTGGCGGTGCTGGCGCTGCTGTCCGGCGGGATGGTGCTGGCCTCGCTGGTGAGCCGCGACCGGCGCGAGATGGAGGCCTGGTCGGCCGGATCCAGGCGGCGGACCGGCTGACGCCGCATTGCCCTCCGGAGCGCAACAGGTGGACCCTGAGGCGGCGTGGGCGCAGCTCGCCGCGGCGGATCGCGGCCGGCTGGAGGTTTTCCGCCAACTGGAGGCGCTGCAGGCCGGAGCGCAAAACTGCCTTGACGCCGCGAGGAGGCCGCCCCGCTGCTCACCGATCCCGCCCTGGCCGCGGAGCTGAGCTTCCCGATTGTCGCTGGGGGAGATCCGCGAGCAGCGCCACGGGCTTCGGAGCGGAGCTGGCCGACCAGGAAGGAGTGGTCGGGAGCATCGGCCTGCCGGTCCGGGCGAGGCGCTGCAGTCGCACCGTAAAGGCTGGTGAGCCAATACAACAGTTATTTCAGCGGCGGCTGCTCCCGACCGAACAGGGCCGGGAAAGCGCATTCCTGGGCTACATGGTGCTGCTGGGCGGTGCCGCTGTTCGCGATCCTCTATTTGCTGACCCCCCGGGTCAGGCTCGCGCCTGCCGGAGCCGGAGGCGCTCGACAGCCTGGCCTACCGCGCGGTGAGCCTGGGCTTTCCCGGTCTTCACTTTCGGCGCGCTGATCGCCGGGGCGGTATGGGCCCACTATGCCTGGGGCAAGTGGTGGTCGAACGATCCCAAAGAGATGGGCAGCCTGATTGTCTGGCTGGTGTTCCTGGTCTATCTTCACGCGCGCTAGGTGCGACGGTGGAGCGGCGGCCAGGCGGCGGTGGCGGCGATCCTCGGGTTCCTGTTCGCGATCCTGAGTTTCGTGGGCAACAGTGTTCTTGGCGGTCTGCACTCTTACGGTTAAGCTTGAGGGGAAGGGTCAATGAGGACAGCTTATTTCGACATGTTCTCCGGGGTGAGCGGAGATATGGTGCTGGGCGCGCTGGTCGACTGCGGCGTGCCGCTGGAGCTGCTGAGCCGGACGGTCGAGGCCCTGGGCCTGCAGGAAGTGCATCTGGAAAGCGCCCCGGGCAAGGCCCACGGGATCGCCGCCACCCGGGTGCGGGTCCACAGCCATGAGCATCACCCGCACCGCTCGTTCGGCACGATCCGCGGGATGATCGAGGGGAGCAGCCTGCCGGCGGAAGTCAAGGAGCGGGCGGTGGCGGTCTTCCGCCGCCTGGGCGAGGCCGAGGCCCGGGTCCACGGGGTCCCGCTGGAGCAGATCCATTTCCACGAGGTCGGGGCGGTGGACTCGATCACCGACATTGTCGGCGCGGTGGCGGGCTTTCACCACCTCGGGGTCGAGCGCTGGTTCGCCGGGCCATTCCGGGTCGGGACCGGGTTTGTCGAATGCGCCCACGGCCGCCTGCCATTGCCCGCCCCGGCCACCCAACTGCTGCTGGAGGGCTGCCCGGTGGAGCGCACCGCGGTGCCCTGCGAGCTGACCACTCCCACCGGCGCGGCGCTGGTCACCACCCTGGTGCGGCCGGAGGACTTCCAGCCCGCGATCGCCCAGGCTTTCGACCGGATCGGCTACGGCCAGGGCGAGCGCGAGCTGCCGGACCGTCCCAACCTGCTGCGCCTGCTGCTGGGCAGCCAGGCCGAGTGCGGCCACGACTGCGGCGGCGCGGTGGTGCTGGAAAGCAACATCGATGACATGAACCCGCAGTTCTACGACTACCTGATGGACCGGTTGTTCCAGGCCGGGGCGTTCGATGTGTTCCTGGCCCCGGTGCAGATGAAGAAAAACCGGCCGGGGGTGCTGTTGCGGGTGATCACCGATGACCGGCGGCTGGCGGAAATCTCCCGCCTGGTGCTGAGCGAGACCACCTCGATCGGGGTGCGCTGGCACCGGGTGGAGCGGGCGACCCTCGAGCGCCGGGCGGAGGAGGTCGAAACCCCCTGGGGACGGCTGCGGGTGAAACGGGTGGTGTCGCCGGAGGGCCTGGTGACCCTGCGCCCGGAGTTCGATGACCTGAAGCGCACCGCGGCCGCCAGCGGGCTGCCCCTGCCGGAGCTGACCCGCCGGGTCGAGCGCCTGCTGGAACGCGAACAGGACTCCCGGTGAGCGAGCCGGGAGGGAGCGCCGCGGCGGCCCTGGAGTTCGCGGGGCTCGGTTTCGCCTACCCGGGCCGACCGGAGTCCCCGGTGTTCGGGGGAGCTCGCGGGCCTGGTCCCGCTGGCGGGGCTGTCGCTGATCCTGGGGGCCAACGCCGCGGGCAAGACCACCCTGGCGCGGCTGCTGGCCGAACTCGACCAGCCCGCGAGCGGCAGACTGCGCTGGCCGGAGGAACCCGGGCCAGAGCGGATGGCCGCCGGAGTGGTTTTCGAGCAGCCGGGGTTCCAGTTCCAAGCCCAGACTGTCCGCGAGGAGCTCTCGATCGGCCTGCTGTACCGCGGGATGGGGGCGGCGGGACGGAAAGAGGCGGAGGAGGAGGCGGCGGCGCGGTTCGGGCTGGGAGCTTGGCTGGAGCGTTCCCCGCTGGAGCTGGACCAGCCGGGGCAACTGGCGGTGCTGATCGCCGCGTTCCTGCTGCTGCACCCCCGCCTGCTGATCCTCGACTGCTCGCTCACCAGCCTGGAGCCGCCATTCCGCGAACGGCTGATCGAGACCTGCTGTCAGCCGGGAGGCCCGGCCCTGCTGGTGCTCTCCCGCACCGCGGCCGACCTGGCCTGGGTCGGGGATGCGGCCTGGGTCCGGGTGCTTCAGGGGGGTAGACTCCTGCCGCTGCCCTGCCCGCTGGATCGCCCGGAGCTGCCGGCCTGGCTGGCCGCCCGCGGGATCGAGCTGCCGTGGTACACCCCGCTGGCGGCGGCCCTGTGGCGGGCCGGCCTGGGGCATGAGCTGTTTTTCCGATGCGAGGAGGAACTGGTGCGGCTGGCCGGTAAACTTACTGCCGGGAACAAACCGCCGGGACCGGCTGTATAGTTTCAAAGCATCGTTGCTCTCAACAGCCGTCGCCTGATCCCATTCGCGCAGGTGCAGCACGACTTCCAGGGCAGATGGAGGCCGCTCGGGCTCCCTCTTCCGCCGGAAAACAACCTCGCCTGCCGCCGGGAATGACCCGTACCGGAAGGGGGGAAGCCATCGTGGTGGAGCATGGGGGAGGAAGCAGGTCATCCTGCAGGTCGAGCGGACCGTGGATCGGGCTGCTCCTCGCGTTGACACTTGGCACGGCGGTCGACGGGCTGCGGGCGCAGGCCGACTTTTTCGGCAAGAACAAGGTCCAGTACAGCGAGTTCGATTGGAAAATCCTGGCCGGTGAGCATATCGACCTCTACTACTATCCGGAGGAGGAAGAGCTCGCCCACCTGGCGCTCAAGGAAGCCGAGGATGCCTACGCCCAGCTTTCGGTGGATTTCAACCACCATGTCTTCCGCCGGGTCCCGCTGATCATCTACAGTTCCCACCAATACTTCCAGCAGACCAATACCATCGAGGGCTTCATCCCCGAGGGAGTCGGCGGCTTCACCGAGTTCATGAAGGGCCGGGTGGTGCTGCCGTTCAACGGCTCGTTCGAGGATTTCCGCCACGTGCTCTGGCACGAGATGGTCCATGTCTTCCAGATCAGCAAGGCCAACGAGGTCTACCGCACCCATCCCCGCCGCAGCAAGGCCCGTTTCCCGCTCTGGTGGACCGAGGGGCTGGCCGAGTTCCTGAGCTCCGAGTGGGACACCCGCGGCGACATGTACGTGCGCGACCTGGTGCTCAACGACCGCATTCCTCCGCTCACGCAGTTGGACATCTATGCCGGCGGCGGGATCATCTACAAGCTGGGGCAGTCGGTCCACATCGACCTGGGCGAGCTGTACGGCAGGGAAATGCTGGTGCGGATGTACGAGAATCTCTGGCAGTTCAGCGAGTTCAAGGACCTGTTCGAGTATGTTTACGGCATCCCGCTGGATGATTACGGCAAGCGCTGGCATCACGGCCTCAAGCAGCGCTACTACAAGAACGTGCTGGAAGAGGATGAGCTGGCGATCAGCAACTCGGTCCGGGTGGCGGACGAGGGTTACGCCAACCTGCATCCGGCGGTCTACACCTCGCCGAAGAAGGGCGAAAAGCGAGTGGCGTTCGTCTCCCCGCGCACCGGGTATGTGGACATCTACAGCGTGAGGCTGGCCAAGGGGGAGCAGGACCGCAAGAAGCATGTCGAGGGCGGCCGGGACTCCCAGTACGAATCGTTTCACCCCTTCCAGACCCGACTCGATGTGGATGACCGCGCCATCATGCTCTTCACCAGCAAGTACCAGGAGAAAGATGCGCTGTTCCTGTTCGACCTGGACCGCAACGAGCAGCTCGCCCATTACAAGTTCAACGGGCTGGTCGGGATCAGCAGCCCGGCCTGGGGCCATGACCAGCAGACCATCGTTTTCAGCGGGCTCAATGTCTCCGGGTTCTCCGACATCTACCTGTTCGACCTGAAGAGCGAGAGCCTGACTCCGCTCACCAGCGACCGTTACGCGGACGACTACCCGGACCTCTCGCCGGATGGCCGTTACGTGGTGTTCAGTTCCGACCGCACGGTCCACGGCCAGGAGGGCTGCACCAACCTTTTCCTCTACGACCGCGAGACCAGGGAAATCCGCTACCTGACCATGGGCCGCTGGAACGACAGCCAGCCGCGCTTCAACCACGATGGCACCCGGGTCGCCTTTGTCTCCGACCGCACCGGCCTGCCCAATATCTACACGGTCGATCTGGAGGGCCGGGGCGCCCAGCTCACCAATTTCTTCAACGGGATGTTCGGGTTCGACTGGGTGGAGCCGGACTCCGGCTTCGCCTTCACCGCCCTGGATGCCAGCCAGATGGTGATCCACTACCTGCCGATGCCGGATTCGGCGGTGGACTCGTTCAGCCTGGATCGCGAAACCAAAGTGGTCCAGTGGGAGTGGCGGGACTACAAGGAGGGCGAGGTTTCCAGCGATGCCGAGGAAAAGCAGTACCAGCGGGATTTCACCCTGGACTTCGCCTACACCCAGTACGGCTACGCACCCTCCTCCTACTATGGCGGCAGCTACGGCTATGCGTTCTTCATGCTCTCGGACATGCTCAGCGATGAGATGATCTTCCTGGCCGCGGGCAACACCGCCACCAGCACCGACAACTTCTGGGACAGCTTCAGCGGCTATGCCACCTACTTCAACCGCAAGAGCCGCCTGAACTACGGCTACGGGGCCTTCCGCACCGCCGGGACCTTTGTCGACTTCCTGCGCGATGAGCTCTACTACGAGAGCGAATGGGGCGGCTACGGGATGCTGAGCTATCCGCTGTCCAAGTTCTACCGCCTCGAGACCAGCATGGGGCTGATGAAGAGCCTGCGGGAGGACTTCTTCCTCAACTTCACCCGCGACTCCTGGCTGACCACCAACACCATGTCGCTGATCAAGGACACCGCGCTCTATACCCAGTACGGCCCGATCGACGGCGAGCGCTGGCACCTGGGGGTGGCCCTGACCACCGACCTGAGCGAGGGGCGCACCGACAACATCTCGCTGCTGATGGACTGGCGGAAGTACTTCCGGCTCACCACCTACAGCGCCTATGCTGTCCGCGCCCAGGCCCGCTACAGCGGCGGCAAGATCCCCTACCGCTACATCATGGGCGGGAGCTGGACCCTGCGGGGCTACCCGCGCTGGTCGATCATCGGCTCGCGCAGCCTGCTGATGAACCATGAGCTGCGGTTCCCGCTCTGGCACCGGCTGGATGTCTGGCTGGGGATCGGGCGGCTGCCCCTGCCGGGGCTCGAGGGGGCGCTGTTCTTCGATGTCGGCAATGCCTGGGACAAGAACGAGGACTATCCCGGCCTGCTGGGCGCGGTCGGGGCCGGGCTGCGGATGAGCCTGGGCGGGCCGCTGGTGCTGCGCCTGGACCGCTCCCGTCGGATCAACTGGCTCGAAAATGCCAATGTCCATTTCCGGCAGAAATACTACACCAATTTCTTTTTCGGCCTGGACTACTGAAGCGGTTTCCACCGGGGGTCGGCGCTTCCGCGCTGTTACTCGGCCGGCGACACTGTGACCATTCAGGCGGCGATGTCGTGACCAATCAGGGACTGAGCGAGGGACGGTAGATGGCGAAGCTGGAAAGCGCCCGGGCGATCCGCCGGGCCGAGGACAAGATCCTGGACCCACAGGAGCTGGCAGGACGGCTGGAAGCGTGGCGCGATGGGCGCAAGCTGGTGTTCACCAACGGTTGCTTCGACATCCTGCACCCCGGCCATGTCGCCTACCTGGAGGATGCCCGCGCCTGCGGCGACCTGCTGCTGGTGGCGCTCAACAGCGATGACTCGATCCGCCGGATCAAGGGCCCGGAGCGACCGATCAATCCCCAGCCCGACCGGGGGATCTTGATGGCCGGCCTGGGCTGTGTCGACCTGGTCACTTTTTTCGATGAGGACACGCCGATCGAGCTGATCCGCGCGGTCCGGCCGGATGTGCTGGTCAAGGGCGGCGACTGGACCATCGACAAGATCGTCGGCTCGGATTTCGTGCTCGCCAATGGCGGCGAGGTCTACTCCCTGCCCTTCCGCCCGGGCTATTCCACCACCTCGATCATCGAGCGGATCAAGGCGCTGCGGGACCGGGAAAAGTGGAGCTGATGGTATGTAATTTGCATAACTGCCGGTCAAACCACTGGCCATTCTCCCGCTGAACCCCGAGGCCGATTTGTCAGCACATCCGCTGGCCCGTTCCCTGTTTCTGGCGGCATTGCTTGTCGCCGGCCTCTGCCGGTTGCTCCCGGCCCAGGCGCTCGAGTCGGAGTTCCGGGACCGGCTGCTCTCCGCTCCGCCCGACTCGGTGCTGACCGTGCTGGTCGCTCCGGCCATCGCAGTGGAGTTGCAGGGGGTGGACCGGGACCTGCGCCAAAGGCCATCCTCCCGACGGGAGCGCCACCGCCGGGTGGTGGGCGAACTGCGTTCCCGCAGCCGCGCCGCCCAGCAGCCGCTGCTCTCCCGGCTGGACCAGGGCCGCGGCGTCTCCCGGGTCCGCGAGGTGCGTCCCTATTGGATCGCCAACCTGGTGGCGGTCACCGCGACTGTCGAGCAGGTGCTGGAGCTGGCCCAGGACCCCGCGGTCGGCAACATCCACGAGAACCGGGCGCTCCGCCTCCAGGCCGGGGAGGACCAGGCCGAACCGCCTGCCGGCAACCCCAAGCGCAAATCAGCCGCTCCCGCCGCAGGACTTTCCTCCCTCGAGGCTTCCCCCTCGCTGGCCGCCACCGGCTATTTCAACTGGGCGCTGGACACCCTGCGGGTGCGCCCGCTGTGGGGCCGGGGGCTCACCGGCAAGGGGATCCTGGTGGGGATCATCGACTCCGGGGTGGATGGCGCGCATCCGGCGTTGGCCGGGCAGTGGCGCGGGGCCAACGGGGCGACAGTCAGCGAGAGCTGGTTCGACCCCTGGAAGACCGGCAGCTATTTTCCGGTGGATGATGACCCGAGTATCGGCCCGACCCATGGCACCAAGGTGCTGGGCTGCATCCTCGGCCGGACCGCCACCGACACGATCGGGGTCGCCCCGGGGGCGCAGTGGATCGCCGCCAACGGGTTCGAGAACACCACGGATGGGGTCTCCGGCCCGACCGACAAGCTGCTGGCCTGCTTCCAGTGGATGGCCGACCCGGATGGCGATGAGCAGACCATCGATGATGTCCCGGACGTGCTCAACCTCTCTTTCGCCGATGGCTCCATTTCCGGCTGCCTGACAGTCTACTGGGCGGCGATCGACAACCTCGAGCTGCTCGGGGTGATCCCGATCATCGCCGCTGGAAACAAATCTTTCAGTATCGGCGCGCAAGTCGGTTCCCCGGCCAGCAATCCCAATTTCTTCGCGGTCGGGTCGATCGATCCCGCCAAGCTCGCCTCCTCATTCGCCACCGCCGGGCCCTCCACCTGCGATCCGTCCCGGATCAAGCCGGATGTCACGGCTCCGGGCGAGCAGTTCCTGACTTCCCGCGGGTCATTGGCGGGGGGAGGGTATGGCGAGGCACGGGGCAGTTCGTTCTCCGCGCCGCTGGTGGCGGGGATCGCGGTCCTGCTCAAGCAGTACAACCCCGAGCTGCTGCCGAACCAGGTGCTCGAGGCGATCCGGGGCTCCGCCCGCGACCTGGGCAGCCCCGGGCCGGACAACAGCTTCGGCTGGGGGCTGGTCGATGCCTCCGCCGCGTTGGGCCGGGTGGCCCCGGCCGGCGCGCCCGCCTTCTCGATCCTGAGCATCGTCGCGGACAATGGCCGCCAGTCGGAGGTCACCCCGGGAGATGTGGTGAGCGTGGTGCTGCGGCTCACCAACAATGGCTCGGCGGCCCAGAGTGTCGCCGCCCGACTAATTTCGAGCGAGTCGGACCTGGTGGTCAGGAGCGGCCAGTCCTCGTTCGGCAACCTGCTGACCGGGGCCGAGGCCACCAACAGCACGATGCCGTTCGTGGTGGAAGTCGGGGCGGGGATCGCGGTCCCCGCGCTGCGCACCCTGCGGCTGGAGCTGACCGCCGGGAGTTTTTCCCAAGCCCTCTCTTTTGCCCTGAACGTGGGCGGGGCGCCGGAAACACCGGTCGAGAGCACCGCCACCCACGACCTCGGCCAGGCCGGGCTGACCCTCTCCAACTACGGGATGATCGGCCGGGACGGGCTCTCCGGCGGCGGGTTCGTCTACCCGCGCGGAGCCTCCGGCAGCAAGGACCACCTGTTCACCGGCGCGCTGCTGGTCGGCAATGGCCAGGCGACAGTCTCGGACGCCTCCTACGCCGCGACCGCGATGGACCCGCTGGACCTCAAGTTCGAGCACGATTTCACGGTGGCGCCGGAGGGAACCTCCGGCTGACCCGTCCCGGCCTCTACGCCGATCAGGAGCTGACCGGGGCCTACGCCGATTCCCGGGCCCAGAGTCCGCTCGGGGTGACTGTCTCCCAACACAGCTACGCTTTCTCCGCGGATTCGCTCGATGATTTCGTGATCGTGGAGTACACCCTGGCCGGCCCGGCGGACCGCAGCGTGGGCGGGCTGCATGTCGCCCAGCACCTGGACTGGGATGTCGGCGAGAGTTACGGCAATGACCGGGTGGGGTTCGATCCCGGGCTGGCCCTGGGCTACATGTACGACTCCAACCCGGGAATCCATGTCGGGCATACGCTGCTGACCCAGGCGGTCTCAGGCTTCAGGACGCTTGACACCCGGACCGAGATCCTCAACGGCTTTACCGGGGCGGAGAAGTTCGCCGCGATGGTCGGGGGAGTCAAGGACACCACCGCCGCGAAAACCCCGGCCGACTGGAGCGAGCTGCTGGCGGCCGGGCCGGTCGAGCTGGCCCCGGGCCGCCCGGTGACTGTCGCGTTCGCGGTGGTGGGCGGCTCCTCGCTGGAGGAGCTGCAAGCCAATGCCGCCCGGGCCCGCCACCGTTGGCGTGGGATCGCCGCCCAGCGCGGGATCGACATCGATCCGCCGGCGGTGATCGCCGCCTCCCGGCCGGACAGCCCGTTCAGCGAGGCGGGCTACCCGGTAGAGGCCCGGCTGGTCGACCGCTCGGAGATCGGCGGGGCGCAGGTCTATTACTGGATCGATGGCTACAGCCAGAGCTGGCGCAACCTGCCCCTGGACCAGGTGGCCGGCAGCGATAGCCTCTACCGCGCCTATTTGCCCAAATCCAGGATGGGTGACCGGATCCGCTACTACTTCAAGGCCACCGATGCCCAGGGCAACAGCGCCACCGCCCCGGCCGGGGCGCCGCAGGAGCTGTTCGCTTTCAGGGTGAGCCCCAGCGCCCCGCCGGTGATCGCCAATGTCGCCGCCGTGCCGGACACTTTCGAGGGCGCCGGGGGAATGGCGCTTTACGCCGCGGTGGCGGACGATGATCTGGCGGAAGTGTTCGCGGTCCTGCTGGCCGGGGAGCAGCGGGACACCCTGGCGCTGGTCCCCGGCGCTCCCGCCGACTCGGGATTCATCGGTTTCACCGGAGCTGTCCAGGGCTTCGGGCGGGGAGAGGTGGTGCGGTATTTCGTGACCGCGGCCGACAGCTCCGGCAACCGGGTTACCGCTCCGGCCGGGGCCCCGGACTCGCTCTACGCTTTCGCGTACTCTCCGCTGCTGGCGGGCGATGGCGACCTGAATGGCCGGATCAATATCTTCGACCTGATCGCGTTGCTGCGGATCCTGGGCGGCAGCCTCGCTCCCACCCGGGAGCAGGAGTTCGCCCTGGACCTGGACCGCAACCGCCGGATCGACATTTTCGATCTGCTGGCCCTGCTGCGCCTGCTCTCGGGCGGGACCGTGGCCACCGGAAGCTGACATTCGCTTCCTGGCCGTATTTCATACTCATTTGCTAGCCTTTATCCATGATTGAACCAGCGAAAAGGTTCTGGAGAGGCAGAAAAACACAACCCCCTGTTTCCCCCTTTGGCAAGGGGGATTAAAAAGCTGCCGCCGATCGGCGGAGGAGGGCGGAAAAAGGCCGTGTCGCTCGCTCCCTGCCTGATAGCGCAATAATTCAACACATTTCCGGCAAGCTGCCGACTATCCCGCGTGAAACTTGCGAAAAAGTTTGGGAAAGTGGGAGAGGGGTCCGGGGAGAGGGAGCAAACCTTTTTCAAAAGGTTTGCTCCCTCTCCCCGGATCAGTTGGCTTTTTTAGAAGCGGTAGCCGAGGCTGACATGGGTCAGCGGATCGCGGCGCTCGCTGCCCCACATCAGGGACAGTTCCAGCGGCCCGAAGGGAGTGAGGGTCCCGGCGGTGGCCCCGAACCCGGTCAGCATGTCGTTGAAGCCGCGCTCTTCCATCCCCGCGAACCTGGTCCGGCCGACATTCTGACGCAGGATCAGGAAGTTGTCGTGGCCGATCTCGAACTGCACCCCGGCCTGCGCCACCAGCACCTCGCTCCCCGGCCGCTCCATGAAATACAGTCCCATGAACGGGCAGACCTGGTTCAGGGAGCTTTCCGCCCCGCCGACAAAATACAGCAGGTCGGAGGGGACCCGGTCCGAGGAGAGCCTGCCTGCGTAAAAACTTCCCAGCAGGGAGATCCGGGGACGGAGCGGCAGGTAGCCGGCCAGGGAGAGGGTGTAGGCCTCGAACGGCTCATAGATCCGGCGGTCCAGGCTGCCCAGCCAGTCGGTCACCGTCCTGGCCTCGGCGATGACCCGCAGCCCCCGGCGCGGGAATACCGCCCGGTCGAACGAGTTATAGCGGGCATAGGCCAGCACGGTCATCAGGGCGAGCATCTCATCCCGCCACTGGGGCGGAGCGAAGCGCAGCTCCTGCGCGGAATGGCGGTACTGCAGGCCCAGCCCCAGGGCGTAGAGGTTGGAGAACATTGTCTCCAGGTAGAGGGTGCTCTCGAACAGCGAGTAGTCGAGGCTGGCCTCCTGGCTGCCATCCGCCCGGAAGGTGGCGACATCCAGGCCGCGGTAGGTGAGGTCCAGTCCCGCGCCCAGCCCCAGGCTCCTGGCGAACGGGGTGAAGTAGTCGAGCTGGTAGACCGGGTTCTCGCTCAACCGGGCGCTCAGCGAGAGCCGCGAGCCCTCCAGGTAGAGGTTGCGGAAAGTGGCATTGAGCGCCACCGCCGCTTTGAGATAGTTGTCGTATTGCAGCCCGAACTTGAACTCGGCATCGTCCCGCTCGGTCACCCGCAGCACCAGCCGGGTCCCCTCCCGGGCCGGCTCCAGCCGGTAGCCCACCCGCTCGAAGAAATAGGTGCCATAAGCCCGCTCCACCGCGGCCTGGATCATCTCCGGCGTGACCACCGCCGGGTAGTTGAGCCGCAGGTTGTTTGCCAGCAGGGTCGGAGAGACCTCCCGCAGCCCCTCGAACCGCACCTCGGTCAGGTAGCAGCGCTCGATCGGGGCCAGCCGGGCCCGGAAGCGTTCGGCCGGGCCCCCGAGCTTGTTCAGGGAATCGGCCAGGGCCCGCAGCGCGGGAAGATGCGCCCGGGCGGAGCGCTCGCCCCGGGCGATCAGCGAGTCGGCCCGCTCGAAATCGGTGAAGGTGAGCCGCCCGAGGTCCGGCTCGATCATCAGGTCCACCAGGGAGCGCTGCTTCTCCCAGTACTGCTGGCCGCGGATGTTGCCGGCCTGATCGAGGATCCGCATCAGGGAGGTGAGTTCCTCCCGGGGCTGGAGCGCCCCGGCCACATCCACCCCGATCACGATGTCCGCCCCCAGCTCCCGGACATCCGAGGCGGGAAGGTCCCGCACCAGGTAGCCATCGACCAGCAGCCGGCCCTCCAGCTCCACCGGGGTGAAGATGGTCGGGATCGACATGCTGGCGCGCAGGGCATCCGGCAGGAAGCCATGCTCCAGCACCACCGCCTCGCCGGTCACCAGGTCGGTGGCCACGCAGCAAAAGGGGATCGGCAGCTCATGGAAGTCCTCGACATGGTGCACGGGCAGGGTCAGGCGGCCCAGCAGGGTCGCCAGGTTCTGCCCGGCCACCAGCCCGCGCGGCAGGCGGATCTTGCGGTCGCGGATCGGGAAGGAGGCCAGGTAGCGGCCATCATCCCGTTTTTCCCGTATCGAGAGATGGCGGTGGGGAATGCGGTCGGTGAGCAGCACCCGCCAGTCCTGGGAATAGACGATCTGTTCCAGCTCCCGCGGGCTGTAGCCGATCGAGTACAGCGCCCCGATGATCGCCCCCATGCTGGTCCCGCTGATGCAGTCCACCTCCAGCCCGGCCTCCTCCAGCACTTTCAGCACCCCGATGTGGGCCAGCCCCTTGGCCCCGCCGCCGCTGAGCGCCAGCCCCACTTTCGGGCGGCGGACCTTCCAGGTGGCATTGCCCGGCTCCTCGCAGTCAGCGGCCGGAGCCAGGGCCGCCAGCAGCAACCCGCACAGCAGCAGGCCGCGCGCGAGGCTGCGGGAGCGGGACAGCAGGGATGATCGCTGGGCCATGGGGTCAGGTCCGAAGGTACAGGTGAGGGTGGCAGCCACTGGCGCCATATACTATAACCATTCGGCGGTCGCTTGTCCACCCACAGCCGGGCAACTTTCCGCAACTGCTTAACTATCTTGACAAAAGGGCCATGGGGGGGATAACATGAACAGACGCCGGGCTGCGACCGGCGCCACTGCCGACAACCCCCGGCGGGGAGCGGGCCCCGCGCCCGACCCTCGACGCCTGTTTGCGAATCCCCAGCCACAGGATCGCTGATGCTCAACCAGAAAGAGCTGGAAGTCAGGAACCTCGGCCCCTGCCAGTACCAGTCACCGCTCAAGCTTTCCACGGTCCATGGCGATGGCCTGCCGGACTACACCCCGGACGACTCCCGGGTGGCCTACGACGTGACCTGGAACCAGGAGCAGACCGGGGACCACCAGCTCTCGTTCGAAAAGGCGGGCCCGCGGGCCAATCTGTTCTATGCCCCCTCCCGGACCTACGCGGCGATTGTCACCGCCGGGGGCCTGTGCCCGGGCCTCAACAACGTGATCCAGTCGGTGTTCCTGGAGCTGTTCTACGGCTACGGGGTGCGCAAGGTGCTGGGGGTGCGCTACGGTTACCGGGGATTCGATCCCCAGGCCGGGATCGAGCCGGTGGAGATGACCCCCGAGTATGTCGATGGGATCCAGGAGCAGGGTGGGACGATCCTCGGCTCCTCGCGGGGCGCGGTCCCGCCCGCGGTGATTGTCGACACCCTGGAACGCTGGAAGGTGGACATCCTGTTCACCCTGGGCGGCGATGGCACCCTGCGGGCCACCCACGAGATCGCCGAGGAGGCCCTGCGACGGGGGCACAAGCTCGCGGTGATCGGCATCCCCAAGACCATCGACAACGATATCCAGTTCGTCTACAAGACCTTCGGTTTCGACACCGCGGTCGAGGAGGCGCGCCGGGTGCTGTTCAGCGCCCACAACGAGGCCCGGGGCGCGCTGAACGGGGTCGGGCTGGTCAAGATCATGGGACGCGACAGCGGCTTCATCGCCTGCTATGCCGCCCTGGCCAGCATGGTCACCAACTACGTGCTGATCCCCGAGGTGCCGTTCGACCTGGAGGGCGAGCACGGGCTGCTGCCGATGCTGGAGGAGCGGCTGCGGCGCCGCGGCCACGCCGTGATCATCCTCGCCGAGGGCGCGGGCCTCGAGCATGTCCGCGAGGGCGAGATCGAGTACGATGCCTCGGGCAACATCATGTACTCCCAGATGAGCAAGGACATCGGCCTGTTCCTGCGCGACCGGATCAAGAACTGGTGCAAGGAGCGCAAGCTGGAGACCAGCGTCAAGTACATCGACCCCAGCTACATCATCCGCAGCGTCCCGGCCAACGCCAGCGACAGCCTGTTCTGCAACGATCTGGGCCGTTACGCGGTCCACGCGGCGATGGCCGGCAAGACCGACACGATGATCGGCCTCTGGCACAACGCGCTGACCCATGTCCCGCTGGCCCTGGTCACCGCCAGCGGCAAGAAGAAGGTCCAGCCGGACAGCAAGCTCTGGCTCGCGGTGACCGAGGCCACCGGCCAGCCGCTGCGTTTCCGCGACCCGCTGCCCGCCGGCACGACGGAAGCGGAGAAGCCGGCCATTTCATGAGCGGGGGAGGTCCCTTGCGGCGCAAGACCAAGATCATCTGCACCATCGGGCCGGCCAGCGGCCAGCCGGAAGTGCTCCGCCGGATGGTGGAGAAGGGGATGGACGTGGCCCGGATCAACTTTTCCCACGGCACCTGGGAGACCAACCTGGCCTACCTGCAGGCGGTGCGGGATGCCGCGGCCTCGTTCCGCAAGCCGGTGGCGATCCTGGGCGACCTGCAGGGGCCGAAAATCCGGATCGGCAGCTTCGGCGGCGAGGGAAAAATCGTGCTGGAGGAGGGCGACCCGTTCACGATCGACCCGGATGTCGAGCTGGGCGACCGCCGGCGGGTCGGCGCCACCTACCGCGGGCTGGCGGAGAACCTCAAGGCCGGCGAGGTGGTGCTGCTGGCCGATGGGATGCTGCGCCTGCGGGTGGAGGCGATCGAGGGCCTGGCGGTGCGCACCCGAGTCGAGGTCGGCGGCGAGCTCTCCAGCCACAAGGGGGTCAACCTGCCCGGGGTGCGGGTCAACCTGCCGGCGATGACCGAGAAGGATGAGCGGGACCTGGAGTTCATCATCGACCACGGGTTCGACTATGTGGCGCTCTCTTTCGTCCAGACCGCCGAGGATGTCCGCCGTCTCAAGGCGCTGATCCGCCGGAAGAAGCACGATCTGCGCGTGATCGCCAAGATCGAGAAGCCCCAGGCCCTGGACCAGCTGGATGAGATCCTGGCCGAGAGCGATGGGGTGATGGTGGCCCGCGGCGACATGGGGGTGGAGCTGGATGTGGAGCGGGTGCCCCCGGCCCAGAAGACCATCCTGAGCAAGGCCACCGCCGCCAATGTGCTCTCGATCACCGCCACCCAGATGCTGGAGTCGATGACCCACAGCCCGATCCCGACCCGGGCCGAGGCCAGCGATGTCGCCAATGCGGTCTACGATGGGACCGATGCGGTGATGCTCTCCGGTGAGACCGCGGTCGGCGAGTACCCGGTCGAGAGCGTGGCGATGATGGCCCGGATCGCCCTCCAGGCCGAGCAGAGCGTCGAGTCCTGGAGCCTGCACCGGGCGGTGTGCGAACGCCCCCGCCAGGTGGCCACCGAGGCGATCTGCCGCGCTGCGGTGGAGCTGGCCCGCGACCTGGAGGCCACGGCGATCGTGGTCGGCTCCCAGACCGGCTATACCTCATTCCTGATGAGCAAGCTCCGTCCCCCGGTGCCGGTGATGGGCATCTCCTCCGATGAGCGCGCCCTGCGGCGCATGGCCGCGATGTACGGGGTCTGCCCGGTGCGCCTGCCGCGGATGGACGACATGGAGGAGAGCATCGCCCTGACCTCCTACCACCTGCTCTCCTCGGGCCTGGCCCGCGAGGGGGATGCGGTGGTGATGACTTTCGGCGCCCCGCTGGCCGAGCGCGGCAAGACCAACACCGTGCGCTTCATCCGGGTCGGAGAGCCGCGCCGGCAGCGCTGATGGGAGCGCCATGCTCATTGACGGCAGTGACGGAAGCTGTTAGTTTTAAGCTTCTACGCCGCCAATGAGCATTTTTAATTTCCAAGGAGGAGTCGAGATGGGAACCGCATACAGTGGCGCTGCGGTGATCGGGCAGTCGGGTGGGCCCACCAATGTCATCAATCAGAGCCTGATCGGCGCGGTGCTGGAAGCCAGCAAGTACCCGCACCTGATTACCGATTTCTATGGCGCGCTCAACGGTGTCGATGGGATTCTGAAGGAGAACTTCATCAACCTGCGCGCCGAAACCCTGGACAACCTGGAGACGGTGAGCCACACCCCCTCCAGCGCCCTGCGCAGCGTGCGCAAGAAGCCCACTCCGGATGAGTGCCGGGTGATCTTCGACAACTTCCGCAAGCACGGGGTGCGCTACTTCTTCTACATCGGCGGCAATGACAGCGCGGAGACGGCGCACATCATCAACCAGTACGCCAAGGATGCGAAGTACGAGTTCCACGCCTTCCACATCCCCAAGACCATCGACAACGACCTGCGGGAGACCGACCACTGCCCGGGCTTCGGTTCCGCCGCCCGTTTCGTGGCCCTGGCCTTCATCGGCGCCAACCTGGACAACCGCAGCCTGCCCGGGGTCTACATCGGGGTGGTGATGGGCCGCCATGCCGGCTTCCTCACCGCCGCCTCGGTGCTGGGCCGCAAGCACAAGGATGATGGCCCGCACCTGGTCTATGTCCCGGAGCGGGTTTCGAGCCGGAGAAGTTCCTGGAGGATGTGGGCACGGTCTACAAGAAGTACGGCCGCTGCATCGTCGCGGTCAGCGAGGGCATCCACGACAAGGACGGCAAGCCGATCGTCGAATCGCTGGTGGCCAATGTCGAGCGCGACAGTCACGGCAACGTGCAGCTCTCCGGCACCGGGATCCTGGGCGACACCCTGGCCGGACTGGTGCGGGACAAGGTGGGGATCAAGCGGGTGCGCTGCGACACTTTCGGCTACCTGCAGCGCTGCTTCCCGGGGATCGTTTCGGACGTGGATGCGGTCGAGGCGCGCCGGGTGGGCGAGGTGGCGGTCAATGCCGCGGTATCCGGCCAGGACGAGGGCTCGGTGGCGATCCGCCGGGTGAGCAACAAGCCCTACAAGGTGGAGTACGAGATTGTCGGCCTGGAGCAGGTGGCGAAGCACACCAACGCGATGTCCGGAGAGTTCATCGAGGGCGAGAACAACATCAGCCAGAAATTCTTCGAGTACGCCCTGCCGCTGATCGGCGAGCTGCCGGAGATCGGCCGCCTGCGCGATGTGAGCATTGTCGGCTCCAAGCGACGCTGACCAGCCGAAAGGACCCGAACGAAGAAAGCCGCCGGGAGCGCTTCCCGGCGGCTTTTCTTTTTCCCGGGGCGACTTGGCCGCCTGACACACCCCCGGCCCGATTGCAGCGGGTCACCCCTCTCCAGAGGGGAATATTTTCGCTCCGCCATCGTAGTATGCATAAAGGTCGAAGCACAGGCGTTGTAATATCCCCTCTGGCAAGAGGGGTGGCGCCGCTTAGCCGACGGGGTGTGTGGTGTCAATCCGGGTGCCGTGCCCACGAAACGGCTGGGTGTGGAGCTCTTTCCCGCGGCTGCACGGGCCTGATCCGACTCCCGGAGCCCTACTTCAGCCCGTACTCCCTGAGCTTGCGGTAGAGGGTGCGCTCGCCGATCCCGAGGATCCGGGCGGCCTTGCGACGGTTGCCATCCACCGCGGCCAGGGTGCGGACGATCGCCCCGCGCTCGATCTCCTCCATGCTCTGCTGGCTCGGCTGGGACCGGCGCGGCGCCTCTTCCGCCTCCTCAGCGAAATGCACGCTGCCTAAGCGGCTGATGTCCTGCTCCGGGTGGCTCGGCTCGTGCGGCGCGGCCGGTGGCGCGGCCTCGCGCTCGCGGTAGCCGCCCTCGGGCTGCGGGCGGTAGCCCTCGGCCAGCATGCGCCTGATTTCGCTCATCTCCCGCTGCAGGTTCATCATCGCCTGGTAGAGCAACTGGAACTCCAGCCGCTGGTCCTCCCGGGGCTCGCCGCGCCCGCCGCCCTCGCCGAAACGCACCGGAAGCAGCCGCTGCGGGTTGCCGCGCCGGTAGATCTGGTCCGGGATGTCGCGGGCCCTGATCCGGCTGCCCAGGGACAACACCACGATCGACTCGGCCAGGTTGCGCAGCTCGCGCACATTGCCCGGCCAATGGATAGTTTTTGAGGATTTCCACCGCTTCCTCGTCTATCCCGGCGAAGAGTTTTGCTGTTCTCGCGGCATAACTGTTCGATGAAGAATTGAACAGCAGCGGGATATCCTCGCGACGCTCGCGCGAGGGGTGGAATGTGGATCGAGAGGACTTTCAGCCGGTAGATACAGGTCCCGGCGGAAATTGCCTTGCTCCACCTCGGTCTCCAGCTCCTTATTTGTCGCCGCAATCACGCGCGCATCGACCTTGATCCTCTGGCTTCCGCCCACCCGCATGATCTCGCGCTCCTCCAGCACCCGGAGCAGTTTAACCTGGACCGGAAGCGGCATCTCGCCCATCTCGTCCAGGAAAATCGAGCCTCCTTCCGCGAACTCGAAATGCCCCTTGCGCAGGGGGTGGCCCCGGTGAACGCGCCCTTCTCATGCCCGAACAGCTCGCTTTCCAGCACTCCCTCCGCGATGGCGCCGCAATTGACCGCGATAAAAGGTTTGTGCCGGCGGGCGCTGAGGTGTGGATCGCCTGGGCGACCAGCTCTTTGCCTGTGCCGCTCTCGCCCGGAATAAGTACGGTGGAATTGACCTGTGAGTACTGCGCCACGCGCTCGATAACCTCCCTCATCCGAGGGCGTGTGACCGATAATCCGGGTTTTCCGATCAGCCGCTTGCGTTCGATCAGCCGGGTGACCGCCTGGACTACTTCCTCGCCCTGGACCGGCTTCTCGAAAGATCTCATCCACGCCCAACCTGTCGAAGAATGAAAGCTTCGCGGCTCGGTAGGCTCAATCAGGCAGATCACCCCCAGGCTGGCCGGGGCCTGGCGCAGCCCCTCCAGGAACCGCATCGTGCTCTGCTCATGGACCCCGCCGCTGATGACCACCAGGGTCACCAGCCCCCGGTTGTCCCCGGCCTGGATCGCGGCGAGCCGCGGCGGGTGGCTCACCAGCTCCACCTGCATTCCCCGCGACCCGAGGATGCCCATCACCCGGGAGGCGGACTCGATATCATTGTCGGTCACCAGGATGCGATAATCGGCTAATTGCATCAATGTCTCCGGCCTCTCCGGCGGCGGCGGCCGCATGCGCGGTGGTCTCTCTGACAAATTGGCAGTATTTAGCCAATTTACTGCAAAACGGGCAGTAAGTCAAGACGCACAGGGGGTTGGGCCACACCCGCGCGCGGGGCGATGGGGAGAAATGCGCCCGCGACATCCCGGAACATCTGGGGCCACACCCGCGCGCGTGGCGATGGGGAGGATGCCCGTCGGCCAGATGTTGGCGAGCATGAGCCACACCCGCGCGCGTGGCGATGGGGACCACCGGCGCGCTTTTTCGTGGCCCCGCCGCGGGGGAGGCTGCATCTTTGCTCCCGCCATCAGACCGCACTTTCGGATCAAGCCGCCCCACGGAGGATGCGCCTGGTTCGCTCCGGATGGTCGCCCGGACCTCGCACCTAACGGTCGGGGTGCAGGCGCTGACGGGCCCGCTCTGGAGCGACGACTGCTCGAGCGGAGCGGATCGCCGGGCGGAGCTCCCCTAATGAAAGCCTTGCAGCATCCGCCTAACAAGCCGGATGGTTGACAGGCCGGCCCCCGGGGGCTATTTTTCAAGCTGAGAGAAACCGCGAGCGCGGCCGGGAAGGTTCGGGCCGGCCTGCGCGAGATGGCGGATCCCTTTCGCCGGCAGGATCACTGACTTTTACTCAAGTGATGGAGAGGAAATGGATATCGAATCCGCCGCCAAGGAGCTGGGAAGATCGATCGCTCAGAGCCAGGAATACCGGCGCTACAACAAGGCTTCCCAGGAAGTGGAGCAGGACCCGGAAACCCGCACGCTGATGGAGCAGCTCCACGAGCTGGAGGCCGCCATCCATGAGAGCCAGGAGCAGGGCGAGGAGATTCCGGAGCAGATCAAGCAGCAGTACCGCGACCTGGTGACCGGGGTGCAGAGCAAGCCCGGAGTGCAGGAGCTGCTGGTCAGCCAGGATGACTACATGAAGCTGATGAACCGCGTCAACACCCTGATCTCCGATGGGATCAGGGAGGGGGGCCCAGAGCCGGATCATCACCAACTTCTGAGCGAGCATGAGCGCTGTTCCCGAAAGGCCCGCCCGGCTGTACCTGGTTGCCACTCCGCTGGGCAACCTGCAGGACATCACCTGGCGGGCTGTCGATGTTTTGCGCCAGGTCCAGGTGGTGGCCTGCGAGGACACCCGCCACAGCCGACGGCTGCTGGACCAGCACGGGGTCAGCGCCAAGCTGATCAGCTGCCACGAGCACAACGAGGAGGCGGCGGCCCGCCAGGTGGTGGCGCTGCTGCAGTCCGGGGTGGCGGTGGCCCTGGTGACCGATGCCGGCACTCCGGGCATTTCCGATCCCGGCTACCGGGTGGTGCGGCTGGCCCTGGACCAGGGGCTGACTGTCGTGCCGGTGCCCGGCCCCTCGGCGGCGATCACCGCGCTCTCGGCCTCGGGCCTTCCCACCGACAGCTTCTATTTTGGCGGTTTCCTGCCCCAGAAAAGCGCGGCGGGGGAGAAAATCCTGGCCGGGGTGCGCGAGCTGCCCGCCACCCTGATCTTCTACTGCCCGTCCCGCCGGGTGGTGGCGGCGCTGGAGACCGCGCGCCGGGTGTTGGGCGACCGCCAGGCAGTGGTGGCCCGGGAGCTGACCAAGCTGCACGAGGAGTTCGTGCGCGGCAGCCTCGAACAGGTGCGCGCGGAGCTGGCGGGACGGGAGCAGTTGCGGGGGGAGATCGTGCTGCTGATCGAGGGCTGGCGGGCCGAACGGCAGCCGGCGGCCGGAGATGAAGAAACATTGGAACGAAGAGTGGAGCAGGTGCTGGAGGGCTTGGGGGAGGAGGCGCCCCGCGGAGCCAAGGCGCTCACCGTGCTGGCGGCGGAAAGGCTCGGATTGCCGCGCAACCTGGTCTATCCCCTGGTCTGCCGCTATCTGAACCGTCAGCAGGAAAGGCGGTAGCTTCAGCGCTGGCCCTGGGAGGCCAGCAGCCCCGGGCTGTTGCCCGGGCGGAGCTGCCAGCTCACCCCGCCGCCGGGCTGCAGCCTGGAAAACAGGCCATCCCGCCCGGTGACATACAGCGCATCCTCGCTGTCCGAGTAGAACAGGAACATCGCCCCGCCCAACCCGTCGATCTGGCGCAGCACGCGGCCCTCCCGGTCGATCTCGTGCACCAGCCCGCTGGCCTCGTCCGCCACCCAGCAATAATCCCCGGTCTGGCTGACCACGAGCGAGGAGGGGCTGGCGAAGCGGTTCTCGACCTTCCAGTCGAGCCGACTGCCCGTGAAGTGGAACAGCACTTTCGATCCGGTGTCCAGTACGTAGCCGCCGCCGGCGATCGTGCCCGAGGTTTCGACCATCTCCGGGGTGACGAACTGCTCGTGGGTCAGCTCACTCAATACCCCGTTCTCGATTCGCAGGACTTTACCCGCGCGGGTGCCGATCCAGAGATTGTCGAAGCTGCCGCCGCGGTACTCCACGGCGAGCGAGGTGACCTCGGAGCCGAGGTGGTAGCTTTCGTCCGGGGATCCGCCGGGACGGAAGTGATGGAGGGTGCCGCCCACATCGGTGGTGGCGATCCAGACCGAGCGGTCGAGCCGGTTGAAGCGGAAGGCGGTCACCCGCTGGAGCTCGGAGGGATCGGCCACCAGATTGCCCTGCATGTCGAACCGGGCGACCTGGTTGACCACGCCATCCAGCACCCACAGCTCGGTGCCCTGCGGGTTGACCTGCATGTCGCGGATCAGGAAGAAGTCGAGATCGAGCTCGAAAAGCCGATCGCGGAAGTCGGGGGACATCCGGGAGATGATGGTGCCCTCGCCGAAATCCAGCCAGGGGACCAGCTGGCCCGGCGTGGCCAGGTCTCCCGGGGCCACCGGCAGCTCGGGCGAACCTTCCAGCACGAACTGCAGGTTGTAGTGGTAGGAGACATCGTTCTCCACCTGGTTATCGACAAAGCTGAGCTGGTGACGGGGCAGGAGGCTGTCGGTGACCACGGTGGTGTCCGCGCCGCCCGCCACGCTGCGCAGCACCCGGACCCCTTTCAGGTCCCGGTAGTCGAGCTCATCCCAGCGCAGGGCGACAAACTGGTTCCCGGCGATGGCATTGAAGCCGATGTCCTGGGGGCCGGCATGCGGGTTGCCGGGGTCGAACGGGTTGCTCCGCTCCGGGTCGGAGCAGGCCATGGCCAGCGCCAGAACCAGCAGGGCGAGGCCTCGGGCCAGGGAGCGCAGCTTTGGTCGGAGTTCGCAGCTCATGCGCGGACAGTCCTCTTGGCGGTCAGAAGCTGAGTGAGAGCCCGCCCCGGCCGGGTTCCGCCACCACCGAGAGCCTTTTCGGATGATGGGGGGGATCGCCCAGCGGCGAGTCGCCATCGAAAATGAGGCGCCTGATCAGCAGGTAGCCGCACACCCCGAGGGAAGTCTCCCCCGCGATGAAGGTCAGGCGCGAGATCCGGTCGTTGCGGCGGGCCTGGGCATAGGCGGCCTCCCTGGCCTCGCTGCCGATCAGGTGCAGGTAATCATCGTAATAGCTGTCCGCCTGCTGGTTGAAATAGGTCCCGCCGGCCAGCAGGGCCGCCCCGGTGCCCAGGGACAGCATCATGTCCCAGCTCAGCACCCGGCTCCAGACCGAGGGCAGCTGGTAGGACTGCAGGTCCTGGCTCAGCAGGCTGGGGTCCAGGGGCTGCATCGCGAAGAACAGGTCGCTGTCAGCATCGGTGAGCTGGTCGATCCGCAGCGCCCGCGGCTGGTAGCCATCATGCTCCAGCAGGATCGAATCTCCGGGCTCCATCAGGAACAGATACTCGCCGGGGGTCTGCCCCAGGGCCTTGCCGCGGTAGATGATCCTGCTCCCGGCCGGCTCGGTGCGGATCATCATCGCGCGGCGGCCGGTCAGGTCGATCATCCGGCGGCCATCCGGACCGATCGAGAACGGGTAGACCAGATAGCGGTTCATCCAAACGCCGGCGGTGTGGTAGGGGAAGAACTTGAGCAGGTGTTCCCCGGGCGCCAGCTCCAGCTCGGTGGTTTCGGTCAGCTGCAGGGTGTCGCGGTCGAGCAGGATCACTCCGGCGTCCGGGACCAGGGTCAGCCGGGCGGGCGTCTCTGTCGCCTGGAGCTTCCCGGCCGCGAACGACAGGGGCGAAACGAGTAGCGAAGCGAGGAGCAAAGCGCGTAGCGTAGCGCGCACCAGGCGGAGCAGGGCCGGACCCCGGGTCCGCGCCTTACTCCGGTTGTTTCCGGGCCTGGTCTCCGGAGTCTTCTTGCTGCTTGAAGGCATAAACTGCTCCCCGGTCCGTGCAGTAGTAGACGTATTCCCGATAGATCAGCGGAGAGGCGCTGATCCCCTCGCCGATGCGGGTGTACCAGACGCGCTCGCCGCTGCGGCTGTCAAAAGCGGACAGCTCGCCGGTCTTGGTGCCGATGAAGACCATCCCCGCGGCGATGCTCGGGGCGGCGACAGTCACGCCGCCGGTGGACACTTCCCAGATTGTCGCGCCATCGGCGGCCGAAAGCTTGACCAGCTTGCCGCGCCTGGCGCTGAGATAGAGCGACCCATGATCGACCACCGGCCCGGAGAAAAATTCCCGGTCCAGCTTGACCTGCCAGCGCAGAGCCAGGCTGTCCGGGTCCAGCCGGAAGACCCGCCCATCCACCAGGGCGCAGAAAATGCTCTCGCCATCGGAGGCCAGGTCGCCCAGCAGGTGCCCCTCCAGCTTCCGGCTGGCCTGCACCCGGCCGGTCACGACATCGATCTTGTGGACCGCGCCATCCAGCGTGGCCACATACAAGAACGGGTCGAGCAGCACCGGGGCATACTCGACCTTGCCCGTGAGCTGGGCCTCCCAGTTCTTGTCTCCCTCCTCGGGGTTGATCGACACCACCTTGCCGTACTGGGTGAAGATCACGAGCTGGTTGCCGGCCAGTATCGGGGCCACCGCGGAGGGGCCGATCTCTTTTTCCAGCTGCTTTTCGCCGGAATTGATCTCGACAGCGTAAGCCCGGCCATCCGGGACCCGGGTGCTGAAATACATCATCGGGCCGCGGATCAGCACCGACCCGCCGAACCCGCCCTTGTAGCTCTTCTCTTTGACTTTCCGGCCGGTGCGGTAGTTCAGGATGAAAACCCGGCGGTCGCGGGTGGAGATGAAGATGAAGCTGTCGGCGGCGGCGGGGGTGGCGCCGATCGAGCGGGTGATCCGGTCATTCCAGGCCGGTCCGAGGGGGAGGGTGATCGCGGGGTCGCGGGAAGCCTGGCGCTCGTAGCCGCCTTTCTCGGCGGTCCATTCGGCATCGAGGGCGCCGAAGAAATTCTTGTTGCCCTTGGGACGGGATGGCTCGGCCAGGGCCAGGGCCGTCAGGCAGATCACCGGTAGCAGGGCCAGTACGGTCGCAGTGTGCAACTTCGCTCTCGAGGTCGGCATATCTCTTCAAGTTCCGGTAGAGTTCAGTTTTGAATGCCTGCTAACTGAAACATATTCCCCGGGATAGGCAAAGTCAAAGCAAATTCCGGTTGACGGGCATCAGGTGGATTTTTTACATTTCCTCAAGGGCCGGGAGCGAGCAGGCCCCGGCCGGGCCCTGTCAGCATGTTTTTACTGCCGCGCCCGGGAAAATGTTCCGTCCGCTGCAACCGCGTTCGCGGTTCCAGCCTGCATTCACCGATGGGCCTTCCCGGCCTGTCGGAACTCTCTGGCGGGAGCGTGCCGGTTGAACATCACTCTGCTAACGGTGGGAAAGCTGAGGGAACCGGCGCTGCGGGAACTCTGCCAGGATTACCTGGGCCGCATCTGTCGCTACGGGAACCGGGTCGAGGTGGTGGAGGTCCGGGAGGAGCCCGGCCGGCTGGGCCCCGCGCTGGTGATGTCCCGCGAGGCCGAGCGGCTGCGGGCCCGGGTGCCGGAAGGCGCCTGCCGGATCGCCCTGGACCGCGCCGGCGAGGAATCGGACTCCCCGGGCCTGGCCGGTTGGCTGGAGCGGCTCGCCGGCCAGGGCGGCCACCGTGCGGCGTTCATCATCGGCGGGGCGTTCGGGCTGGAGCGGAGCCTGGTGGAAAGCTGCGACCGGGTGCTCTGCCTGTCGCGGCTGACTTTCCCGCACGAGCTGGCCCGCCTGGTGCTGCTGGAGCAGCTCTACCGGGCCTGCACCATCCAGCGGGGAGAGCCCTACCACAAATGAGCGGCGGAGCTGCCGGGCAGCATCCGGCCTGGCCCGCCTGCCCGGGCCTGGAAGCATGGTCCTGAATTTTACCCGGGAGAATCGACTGGTGATGACCGGTTGGTACAAGCGCGCTTTCGGAAAGTTCTACCTGGACCTGTACCGCCACCGGGATGACCGCGAGGCCGGCCGGGCCCTGGAACTGATCGAGCGGGTCGGGCGGCCGCTGCTGGAGCCTGGGGGGAACGAGCGCAGCCTGAGGGTCCTCGACCTGGCCTGCGGCCCGGGCCGCTACAGCCGGCTGCTGGCCGGCCGGGGACATCGCGTGGTCGGCCTGGACCTGTCGCTGGAGCTGCTGCGGGAGGCCCGGGCCGGGGGGCAGGAGCAGGCGCTCCCGGAGCCGGGCCGGATCGCGCTGGTGCGGGGCGACATGCGCCAGTTGCCGCTGCGCCCCTGGTTCGACCTGGTAATCAACATGTTCACCAGTTTCGGCTACTTCCCGGAAGACCGCGACAACCAACAGGTGATCCGCCAGATGGCCGCGGTGCTGCGCCCTGGGGGCAGAGTGCTGATCGACTACCTCAACCGGCCCTGGGTGGAGCGCAATCTGGTGGAAGAGGACTCGTTCGAGCGCGAGGGCCTGGCAGTCACCCAGCAGCGCTGGATCAACCCGCAGGGGCCGCGGGTGGAGAAACGGGTGCAGATCGACGGCCAGGGACAAGCGGAAAGCTTCATGGAGTCGGTACGGCTCTACAGCCGGGAGGAGATGGAACAGATGCTGGTCCTGGAGGGGTTCGGGAACCTGAGTGTCTTCGGCGACTACGATGGCTCGGGCTGGAGGAGCGACTCGCCGCGCCTGATTCTGACTGGGGAAAAAGGGGAAAAAAAGGGGAAAAAGAAAATAAAGGGGAGAGCATTGTCTGACCTCGGCCTGGAGCTGATCTTCGCGGGGCCGCGCGGCGGCCATCTGGCGCAGGATTACCTTGCGGGCGCCGCCCCGGCCGAGGCATTCTACGGCGGCTCGTTCCGTGACCCGCAACGCCGGCGCGCCCTGGCCGGAAGGATCGGCTCCCGGCTCGACCGCGAGCGCGCCGCCCGCCTGCTGGCCGGGACCGCCCCCGGCGAGGCCGCCCGCGTCCGGCTGGAGGAGTTTGTCAGGAAACAAGGCTTCATTGTCACCACCGGCCAGCAGCCGGTGCTGTTCGGCGGGCCGTTGTACGTACTCTACAAGGCGGCCACCGCCCTGGCCCTGGCCCGAAGGCTGGAGGCGGAGCTGGGGGTCCCGGTGCTGGCGGTGTTTTGGAACGCCGGGGATGACCATGATTTCGAGGAGGTCTCCTCGGTCGGCCTGGCCGGTCCGCGGGGAGAGTTGCAGCGGCTGCGGCTGCCGCGCGAGGATCGGTTGCCGCGGCCGGTCTGCCGGGTGTTCCCGGGTCCCGGGCTGGAGGCGCTGTTCACCGAGCTGGAAGAACTGACGGCGGGCGCACCCTGGGGCGGCTGGCTGCTGGACCGGCTGCGCGACAGCTACCGCGAGGGGCTGAGTCTGGCCGGGGCGTTCGGGGAGTTCCTGGCCGGTCTGCTGGCCGAGCGG
This sequence comes from Candidatus Glassiibacteriota bacterium, assembly GCA_963752515.1. GTDB lineage: Bacteria > Gemmatimonadota > Glassbacteria > GWA2-58-10 > GWA2-58-10 > CAVVYO01. The sequence continues at coordinate 63,251 of CAVVYO010000006.1, forward strand.
GGGCTGTTCGTGGTGGACTCCTGCGCGCCGGAGCTGCGCAGGGAGTGCCGGGAGCTGTTCCGCGCCGAGCTGCTGGACTCCCGCCGAACTTTCCTGACTCTGGATCATGCATGTCGCGAGCTGGTCGCCGCCGGGTATGAGTTGCAGGTCACTCCGCTCGAGCGGGACACCAACCTGTTCCTGGTCGGCGCGGATGGGGCCCGGGAGAAAATTGTCCAGGCCCCGCAGGGCGAGGGGTTCGTGCTCAAGCACAGCGGCCGAAAGATCGGCCGGGCGGAGCTGGAGGACCGGCTGGAGCGCGAGCCGGAAGCTTTCAGCCCGGGAGTGCTGCTGCGCCCGCTGGTGGAGGCCGAGTTGTTCGGGACCCTGGCCTATGCCGCCGGGCCGGGCGAGATCGCCTACTATGGCCAGTTGGCGGGACTCTACCGGCTGCGGGAGATCGAAATGCCGTTGATCTGGCCCCGGCTGGCCGGGACCCTGGTCGACCGCCGCACCCGCCGGGTGCTGGACCGGTATGGGCTGCGGGTGGAAGACCTGGCGCGGGGGGCGCAGGCCCTGGCCGATCAGCTGCTGGCGGGGCGGGGAGCGCCGGGCCGGGTGCTGGAGCGCACCGCGGAGTTGCGCCGCCTGGTGGAGGAGCGGCTGGCGGAAGTCGGGACCCTGGCGGAGGGACTGGACCCGACCCTGGCCGGGCCGGTCCGGGGGACAGTCATCGCCATCGGGCGCAGGCTGGAGCGGCTGGAGCGCAAGACGCTTCGGGCCGCCCGCGACCATCACCGGATCATGCTGGACCGGCTCCGCCGGGCCGAGGGCTTCCTCCGGCCGCAAGGATCGCCCCAGGAACGGGTGCTGGGCGGCATCGGCCTGCTGGCCCGCTATGGGCCGGAATTCATCGACTTCGTGCTGGACCAGGCCACGCGGCGGGTCGGGGAACTGCTGGACGGCTGTTGAGCACGCTTGTCTTGCATCGGGCGCTCAACGCTTGTAAAATTTGAGCCAGAGCGAAACGGACGAAGGGAGGAGCCGTGCCATTGGGCAGAATCAGTGACAACCTGGCGCAGGTGATGGCCCGGATCGACCGGGCCACGATCGAGGCCGGGATGCCCCCCGGCAGTGTGACCCTGGTGGGGGTGACCAAAAATCGCACGGTCGAGGAGATCGAGGAAGCGATCGCCGCGGGGCTGACCGCGATCGGCGAAAACCGCCTGCAGGAGGCGCAGGAAAAGCTGCCCCGCTTGAGCCGCCCGGTGGGACGGCATTTCATCGGGCACCTGCAGCGCAACAAGGCGCCCGAGGTGCTGGAGCTGTTCGAGCTGATCCAGTCGGTGGACTCGGGACGGCTGGCCCTGGAGCTTGACCGCCGGGCCGCCCAGCTGGGCAGGACGGCGCGGCTCCTGATCGAGGTCAACACCTCGGGGGAACCGAGCAAGTTCGGGATCACCCCGGAGCTGGCCGGCGACTTGGTGGATACGGTGGCCGGGTGCCCCCACCTGCAGCTGCTGGGCCTGATGACCATCGGGCCGCTGACCGGGGACCGCGACCGGATTTCGGCGGCGTTCCGGTCCTTGCGCCGCTTGTTCGTGCGCTTCTCCTCCCTGGATTACCCCAACTGCCGGATGGAGCTGCTTTCCATGGGCATGAGCTCGGATTTCGAGCTGGCGATCCACGAGGGGTCAAACCTGGTGAGAGTCGGCACCGCCATCTTCGGCGAACGACCATACTGAACAATTAGGAGGCGAACTTGAAAGTCACTCCTCTGGACCTGAAGAAGCCGGAATTCCGGCGGGCCCTCCGCGGTTACCGGGAGGAAGAAGTCAACTCGCTGCTGGCCTCGGCCGCGGAAAGCCTGGAAGAGCTGACCCGCCAGAACGGGGAGCTCAAGGCCCGGGCGGCGGAGATGCAGAAGCGGCTCGAAAGCTACAAGGCGCTGGAGCACTCGCTCAACGAGACCCTGCTGATGGCCCAGCGCGCCGCCGAATCCGCCAAGCAGAACGCCGAGCGCGAGGCCGAGCTGATCATCGCCCGGGCGGAGGTGCAGGCGGAACGGATCATCGATGAGGCCCGCGAGCGGCGCAGGGACCTGCTGGTCCAGCTCGAGCACCTCAAGCACGAGCGCTCGACATTCCTGGTCCGGCTGCGCTCCCTGCTGGCCAGCCAGTGGAAGCTGCTGCAGGAGGAGACCGCCGGGGAGGATGCGCTGGCCGCGGTCGAGGAGCAGGCGGGGCGGGAGCAGGAACCTCCGGTGCGCCGCCAGGAAACGGCCCGCTCCGAGCCGCAGGAGCGAGGGTCCGGGGAGGAGCCGCCCCGGGACCAGGCCGAACCCGCCTCCGCCGGGCCGGAGCCGGCCGGTCAGGAGCAAGCCGAGGAGCCGCCGTTCGAGGTTCCGGGAGACCTGTCCTCCCAACTCGGCCGGATTCTCCGCTCTGGAGACCGCCCCGCCGCCGGCCCCCGCGATGCGGCTTCTGCAGCGGAGGAAAACCTGTTCTGGGGCGACCAGGAACGCTCGGATCAGGCCGAGGACCGGCCGGAGCTCACCTGGGACCAGGAAGAGAACCGCGACCAGGAAGGCCGCGAGCGGCTCTGAGAATCAATCTTGAGCGTAATCCTTGAGTCGCTGTTCGACATCCGTCCTTGGACCAGCGAAAAAGTCCTGGAAGGTGGGGAGGGGGTCCGAGGGGAGGGCGAAAATCCCGTTGGTCGGGATTTTCGCCCTCCCCTCGGAAAAGACAGTCCGCTTTTCACCGTTGTTGTCAACTTGGCAGAAGGAGAGGTCTGACGGATGGAGATGCCCCTCTACGAGATGGTGCAGCAGGCGGTGGCGGCGATCAGGGAACGCTCGGGCCTGGAGCCGGAAGCCGGGATCATCCTCGGCACCGGGCTGGGCGGGCTGGCGGAGCGGATCGAAGTGGAACGGGCGATCCCTTACCCGGAGATCCCGCACTTCGTCTCCTCGACAGTGGAAACCCACCAGGGAAGGTTGCTGCTGGGACGGTTGAGCGGCAAGCCGGTGGTGGCGATGCAGGGGCGGTTCCATTTCTACGAGGGCTACTCGATGCAGCAGATCACGTTCCCGGTGCGGGTGATCCGCGCGCTGGGGGCGGGGAGCCTGATTGTCTCCAATGCCTGCGGCGGGCTCAACCCGCTGTTCGGCAAGGGCGAGCTGATGCTGATCGATGACCACCTCAACCTGCTGGGGACCAACCCGCTGATCGGCCCCAACGATGACCGCCTGGGCTGCCGTTTCCCCGACATGAGCCGTCCCTACGACCGGGAGCTGGCCACCCTGGCCGAGCGGGTGGCCCTGGAGCAGCAAATCCCCCTGCGACGGGGGGTCTATGCCGCCCTGAGCGGCCCCTGCCTGGAGACCCGCGCCGAGTACCGTTACTTGCGGACCATCGGCGCGGACGTGGTCGGGATGAGCACGGTGCCCGAGGTGATTGTCGCGGTGCATGCCGGCCTGCGGGTGCTGGGGCTGTCGATTGTCACCGACCTCTGCTTCCCGGACAGCCTGGTCCCGGCCAGCATCGAGGAGATCATCCATGCCGCCGGCCAGGCCGAGCCCAACCTGACCCGGCTGGTGAGCGAGCTGGTGCGGCGGCTGTAGCGCCCTCGACACGAGGCAGCACCGATCCGGCCCGTGCCCGGCTCCCCCGCGCGGGGAAACCGGAACGCGGGCCGGTTTTTTCCAAATACCAATTTAGCAACAAAGCGAAGATCGACAGATTTTCCGGGGGGCGGAAACCTTTTGGAAAAGGTTGTCCGCCCCCCGGTCCCCCCACTTTCCAAAACTTTTTCGATAGTTTAATGCCGGATGTCGAACCGCAAGTCGGGATCAGGAATACTATCAACCGAGATTGATAATCAACGACCAGTCAAGGAGGCAGGATGATCACCTCACGTATCGCTGCAAGTCTTGCCCCGGTCGTGACCGGCCTGGTCCTGCTCGCTGCGCTCCTGCTGGTCGCCTGTGGCGGCGATGGTCCGGCGGGAAGGACGCTGCTGTTGGAGGAGGATTTCTCCGGGCTGGCGGTCGGGATGTTCTCGGCGGATGTCGGCCCCCACACCGAGTACCACTACCTGCCGGAGGCCGCGCCCAAGGGCGGCTGGGCGGTGAGCTGCTTCCCCACCGACCAGGCCGGGCGCATGGCCTGGCGGGTGGATCAGGAGCAGGGGGGAAAGGTCATGTCCCAGCTCTGGGACAACCGGCATGAGCGCCATACCCACTCGCTGCTGGTGGCCGGGGACACCCTCTGGGCCGATTACATCCTGGAGGCCGCGTTCGCCCCGGCCTCGCACCGGGACCAGGCCGGGGTGGTCTTCCGTTACCGCAACGACCGCTGCTACTACTTTTTCGGGGTGAGCGGCGACAGCGCGGTGCTGAAACTGGTCCGGCACGAGACCGGCTTCCATCAGCCGGATGAAAAAATTCTGGCCGCCGCGCCGTTTGTCTGGCAGGATGGTCAGGACCTGAAGGCCCGGATCGAGCTGAAGGACAGCGCCATCCGCGCCGCGTTCGCCGGAGGGCCGGAGCTGGAGGCGAGGGATGAGACTTTCCTCCACGGAAGGATCGGCCTCACCGCCGATGTCCCGACCCGTTATCGCCGGGTGGCGGTGTCGGCCGGAGCCGAGGAAACAGCGCGGATCGCCCGGGAGCGGGAAAAAGGCGCGGCCGAGCTGGCCGCGCTGCGGGCGGAGAACCCCCGGCCGGTGGTCTGGAAGAAGCTCGACACCGAGGGATTCGGCGCGGGACGCAACTTGCGTTTCGGGGACCTGGACGGCGATGGCGCTGACCGACGTGCTGATCGGCCAGATCCTGCACCACGCCGGCCGCGGGACAGCTACAGCGAGCTGAGCTGCCTGACCGCCATGACGTTCGAGGGCAAGCGGCTCTGGCAGGTCGGGCAGCCCGATCCCGGGAAGTGGCACCTCACCAATGATGTGGCCTTCCAGATCCACGACCTGGATGGCGACGGCAAGAACGAGGTGATCTACACCATGGGGATGGAGCTGATTGTCGCCGAGGGCGCCACCGGCCGGACCAGGTACAAGGCTCCGACCCCGGTCGCCAAGGCCCCGGCCGACAGCTTCCCGCGCATCCTGGGCGACTGCCTGTTCTTCTGCGACCTGCGCGGACGGGGCACGCCGGGGACATCATCATCAAGGACCGCTACTGGCACCTCTGGGCGCTGGATGACCGGCTGCAGCCATTGTGGGAGGGCGAGTGCAACACCGGGCATTACCCCTATGCGGCGGACGTGGATGGGGATGGCAAGGATGAGCTGCTGCTGGGCTACACCCTGTTCGATGATGACGGGCGCAAGCTGTGGAGCCTGGACGAGCAGGTGCGGGACCACGCCGATGGGGTGGCGATGGTGGACTTCGACCAGGACCCGGCCAGCTCCGCCGGTGGTGCTGTTCGCCGCCAGCGATGCCGGGGTGTTCTTCACCGACCTGTCAGGCAACATCCTGCGCCACCACTGGATCGGTCACGGCCAGAACCCGGCGGTGGCGGATTTCCGTCCCGAGCTGCCCGGGCTGGAGACAGTCTCGGTCAACTTCTGGGGCAACCAGGGGATCATCCATTTCTTCGATGCCCGGGGCGAGATCTACCACGACTTCGAGCCCACCCAGTACGGCAGCATGTGCCTGCCGATCAACTGGACCGGCGATGGGCGGGAATATTTCGTGCTCAATCGGCCAACGCGCTCGAGGGCGGGATGTTCGACGGTTTGGGCCGGCCGGTGGTGATGTTCCCGGACGATGGCCACCCCGACATGTGCAACGCCGTGCTGGACCTCACCGGGGACTGCCGGGATGAGGTCGTGGTCTGGGACCCGCACCGGATCTGGGTCTACACCCAGGAGGACAACCCCGGAGCGGGCAGGCTCTACAGCCCGGTGCGCAATCCGCTGTACAACTACTCCAACTACCAGGCGACAGTCTCGCTGCCGGGGTGGGCGGAGTAGTGGGTAGAAATACTTTGACGGAGAAACTTGTGCGTAAAGCCCTGGTTTCAGGTATGCTGGTAGTCCTGGCGGCGCTTACCGCAACCGCGCCTGCCCACGCGCAGAATGAGCTTACGCTGCGCAGTATCACCGCTGTGGATGTAAAAATGAGCCCGGTGGTGGTGGATGGGATCCTGGATGATCCGGTCTGGGCCGAGGCCCAATGGCAGGGCGATTTCTCCCAGCTCAAGCCCTCTCCCGGCGAGCCGGCCGGGGCGGTCACCCGCGTGGCCGTGGCTTTCGATGACCGTCATATCTACGCCGCTTTCCGCTGCCTGAACCCCTCCGGCGGCTCGGCCAACAGCTCCGACACCGCCCGCGACAGCGACATGGACGAGGACAACGCGGTCACCCTGTACCTGGATACCTACCATACCCGCCGCGACTGTTACTATTTCTCCACCAACTCGCTGGGCACCCAGGTGGATGGGCCGGATCGGCGAGGACGGCGCATCCAACGACAAGAGTGGGACTGCACCTGGTGGGTGGTCTCGCGCGCAGGACAGCCTGGGCTGGACCTGCGAGATGAAAATCCCGGTCTCCGAGATGCGCATCCCCCACGGCGAGGACCTGGCCTGGGGGATCAATTTCCGCCGGAACTACCCGGCGCTGTTTGAAACAAGTTTCTGGCAGCAGCCGCGACGTGGCCTGGAGGATCTCCCAGTCCGGCGACCTGTCTGGGTCTTCCCCCTTTCAACAAGCTCTTCTCGGCCACCCTGTTCCCATACCTGGTGGGGCTGGACTCCAACCAGCCCGCCACACGACGGCGCACGATACTTTCCTCCGGCGGCCGCGAGCTGGTGGGCGGGGCGGACCTGCGACTCAAGCTCGGCAACTCGCTGGACGGGAACATTACCTGGAACCCGGATTTCGCAACTGTCGAGGCCGACCTGACCGAGTTGAACCTCACCCGTTACGAGACTTTCTATCCCGAGAAGCGCCTGTATTTCATCGAGGGCGCCGAGCTGTTCAACAACCCGATCAACGTGTTCTACAGCCGGCGGATCGGCGACATCGACTGGGGGGTGAAAACCAACGGGCGGGTCGGGCAGTTCAACTACGCCGTGCTGGCGGCCGATGAGCGCACCGGCGGCGAGCCAACCCTGCCGCTCACACGGAGGTCCTGCGTCTCCAGCGCGATATCCTCGGCTCCTCCAATCTCGGCCTGACTGCGGTCAGCCGCATGTGGGACGGGGGCTACGCCCGCGTACTCAGCGGCGACGGGGTGCTGAATCTCACCCCGACCACCAGCCTGCGCGGCCAATTTGTCGGCAGTTTCCCTTCCGGTGATAAAGATATCGCCAATGCCTATGTGCTCTGAGACTCACTTACAATAAAGGGCTTTACGAAGTAAGCATGGGCTGCTACAATTCCGATCCCGGGTTTCCGGGAGAATGTCAATCCGGTGGGGTTTGTCCAGGACGATGACCGTCGCGAGCTTTTTTCCGGGTTCATCGGCGAGCATTGGATCAATCGCCTGGGGATCGACAAGATCAGCTTCAACCAGGACAACGGTGTGGCCTGGCGGCACAGCGGTGCGCTCAAGCGGGTGCGCCTGAGCGGCAGGACCAGTGTCACATTTTTATCCGACTGGCGGGTCGGTTACATTAAAACTTACGAGACAGAGCTGTTCGAGAAACGGTTCCACAACAGCACCCAGCTCTGGGAGTGGGAGTGGGACAGCCGCACGGGGAACAATGTATATTTCTTACATACCTGGGGCCGCAATTTCGACCGCGATTTCAGCCGGATCCTTCCAGCGCGGAGGGTTCAAGCCCACTGACCGGCTCCGGCTCAACGTCGGAGTGACCAGGTTCATTTCAACCCCGATCCCACGGCACAGGGAACGTGGCTGTAGGACCTGACCGGCGACTACAATTTCACGCCCGACCTCTGGTTCCGCCTGACCAGCCAATACAACTAAAATAACGACAGGTTTTACCTGTACGGCCTGTTCGGCTGGCGTTTCGCTCCGCCGTTCGGGGCGCTGTACGTGGCTTACACGGCGGACCGGTTCGAAATGCTGGACGAATTCGGCCGTGTCGAACCCTGACTCGAACGGGAGCGCCAGCGCGCGTTCTTTGTCAAGCTCACCGTGCCCCTGGCCCTGGCGCAGTAGGGATTGTCATTGAGCCCGTGTCGGTCCGGGATTGTGAGTTAAACGATTGAAGGTGAGCGGTTATGATCCCCTCTGAAGAGGGGTGGTTCCGCTGCAAGCGGGACCGGGGTGTATGCCTTTTCGCCGGCTTCAGGTCAGCGGCGCCTGCTCGCTCACGCCCCGGTCGGCCAGCCCTTTCTGCTCCTCGCCGTGGCGGAACTGCTCCAGGCGGTAGATGATGACCCCCAGCCCGAACGCCAGGGCGATCATCAGGCTGCCCTTGATCGTCCCGCCGAAAAAGAGCGAGCCCAGCCCGAAGATGAAGCTGTAGAGGGCCACCGCTCCCAGTCCGAACGAAATCAGGTTGAAGGACAACGGCGGGCCGGCCGGTAGCTCCGCGGCCGGCACCTGGCTGGTGATCCGCCACCAGAAGATGCCGCCCGGGTTGACCTTGCGCACGAAATGCTTGAGCTTGTCGTTCGAGACCGGGCGGGTCAGGAAGGTCACTGTCACCCAGCCGGCCATGCTGAACAGCGCGATCATGATGTAGCGCTGGGCCTCGGGGAACGCGATCCCGTACATCTCCAGCACGTTGATTGTCACGCAGCCGACAATCGACAGCACATAGGCGGTGATCTCGCTCCAGGCGTTGACCCGCCACCAGAACCAGCGGGCGATCCAGACCGCCCCCAGCCCGGAGAACAGCTCGGCCATGAACTTCCAGGCATCGGCCAGGGAGTCGGTCATGGTCCAGACCCCGATCCCGGCCGCCAGGACGATCACCATCGCCCCGCGGCCGACCCAGATATAGTGCCGCTGTGAGGCCTTGGGGCGCACGAAACGCTTGTAGAAGTCGTTGATCATGTAGCTCGAGCCCCAGTTGATCAGCCCATCGACTGTCGACATGAACGCCGCCAGGAACGCGGCGAACATGATTCCGCGCATGCCGGCCGGCAGGTATTTCTTGATCATCATCGGGTAGGCCAGCTTGTGGTCGGTCAGGTCCGGGAAATCCGCCAGGCTGATCAGCGCCACCAGGATCCAGGGCCACATCAGGAACCCGTAGTAGACGATGTTGAACCACACCCCGGCGAAAAAGGCGTGGCGGTCGTTCTTGGTGGCCATGATCCGCTGGATGAACATCCCGTTGCCATCGGCTTTCTCGCTGGTCCACCACAGCACCAGGATGTAGATCAGGAACAGGGTCCAGGTGAACTCGCCGCCCTGTTCCGTGAACGGCTTCGGTACCCCCTCGCTGGGCAGGAAGCTGGTGAGCGCCCGGGCGGTCTCTGAGCCGAAGACCCCGGTCAGCTTGTCCATGATCCCATCCAGCCCGCCGATCGCGCTCACCGCCATGACAGTCATGAACACCGAGCCGAAGAAAGCGATCCCGAACTGCACCACCTCGTTGGCCACCACCCCCCACAGCCCGGACGGCCAGGGCGTAGGCCATGGTCACCGCCAGCAGCACCGCCAGCGAGAGCACCGGCGGCCAGCCCAGCAGCACGGTGATGAAGCTCTGCATCGCCAGCATCACGAAACCGATATTGAGGGCGCTGAAAGCGATCCCGTAGAAAATGCTCTGGAAGCCGCGCAGGAAGCTCGCCGAGCGGCCCTCGTAGCGCTCCTCGATGATCTCCAGCTCGGTGAGGATCCGCGCCCGCCGCCAGAACCTGAAAAAGAGGAACGTGGCGCAGAGGTTGGTCAGGGCGAAGCACCACAGGAACCAGTTGCCGGCGATCCCGTTGCGCCGCACCAGCTCGGTCACCATGAACGGGGTGTCGGCGGCGAAGCCGGTGGCGGCGATCGAGGTCCCGGCCACCCACCAGGGCAGGGAACGGCCGCTCAGGAAGAAATCCTCCATGCTCCGGCCGGCGCGCTTGGAAAAATAAATCCCGATTCCGATCACGATCATGAAATAACTGAGGATGACCAGCAGGTCCACCACGTTCAGGCTCATCGGCGCCGCTCCCTTTTTTAGGCGGGTGTCGCAGGCGGGGGTTGCTTCCGGGGTCAATGGGGCGTAATTTACCATCGGCCGGCGGAGGGTCAAGCTAAAAAACCCGCCGGAGCTTGTCATAACCGGTTTCCCGACCTTGGGGCATCAACCTCATAACACGGGCGGATGCAGATGAGATCGAAATGCTGGTTGGCGCTGCTGGCGGCGATGCTGCTCGTTTGTCCCGATCTGCGGGCGGTGGAGCTGGTCCTGGATGAGGTCTGCGGGCTGGAGCGGATCGGGGAGCCGGTAACCTGCGGGGTCCCGTTGGCCCGGGGCTGGTGCCGGTCGGAGCGGGAACTGGTGCTGCTGGATGAGCAGGGCCGGCCGATCCCGGTGGAGATCAGGGCCGTTAGCCATTGGCCGGATGGCTCGCTGCAATGGGTCCACCTGGACTTCCAGGCCGACCTGCCGGCCCGCACTTACCAGAAGCTGCACCTGGAGCAGGCCGAGCCGCCCGCGGTGGACTCCCGGCTGCAGGTGCGCGAGAGCCCGGAGGCGGTGACTGTCTCCACCGGCCGGATCACCGCCAGCGTGCTCCGCGGCGGGTTCAACGTGTTCGAGCGGGTGAGCCTGGCCGGGGGCGCGGAGCTGGTGCCAAGCCACGATCGCGGGCTGGTGGCCTGGAGCGGCGGGGTCGAGTACCGCTCCAGCCTGGACCGGGCCTCGACCGTGACAGTCGAGAGCCGGGGCCCGCTGCGGGTGGTGCTGCGGGCGGAGGGCGACCTGGTGAGCGCGGATGGCCGCGCGCTGCTGCACCATGTCTGCCGTCTCTATTTCTACCATGATTCGCCGATCGTGCGCCTGGCCTGGACCATCGAGAACCGCGACCCGGTGATCGAGCGCGCGCTGCTGCTGGAGGGGCTGCAGCTCGAGCTGCCCACTCCGCTGGCCCGGGCCGGCAACCGTTACCACCTGGGCCGCGATGCGGAGAACCTGAGCGGCCCGTTGACAGCGGGAGGCTCGGCCTGGGCGCGGGCTTTCTCCTCCGACCGCTACGAGTTCGGAGGAGCGGCCGAGGGCCAGGCCCCGGGCTCCGACCCCCGTCGGGACCTGCCCTACCGCCTGGGCTGGGGCGGTGTCGGCGGGCCGCAAGGCGCGTTGGGACTGGCGGTGCGCCACTTCTGGCAGATGCACCCCTCGCGCCTGGAGGTCTCCGCCGCCGAGGGGCTGCTGCGGGCGGAGCTCTACCCGCGCTCGTTCGCAAAGCCGCTGCCGCTCCAGGCCGGGGTCGCCCGGACCCACTACCTGCAGTTCGGCTTCACGGAACAGGATGACCCGGAGCGGCTGGCCGCGCTCACCGCGACTGTCCAGCGTCCGCTGTTCGCCGCCGCCGGCCGGGAGTACTACTGTGTGGAGTCCGGGGCGTTCGGCAAGCTGTACCCGCGCGGGCCCGCGCCTTTCCCCGCGGAGTACCGCCGGCTGGCCAGCCGGGTGGATTATCAGCTCGAGCGCGGCTACCTCAACATGCAGGACATGATCTACAGCCGCACGGTCCGCGGGGTGACCCGCGACAGCTACGGCTTCATGAACTGGGGCGATGGGCTGCACTACGCCTGGCAGGAGGGGGTGGACGATGACCGCAACCTCTCCTGGAACCATCACTACTATGACCTGCCGCACATGGCCTGCCTCGAGTACGCCCGCGGCGGCTGCCTCTGCATGCTGGAGTTTTTCCTCTCCCGCGCCCACCACCTGATGGATATCCACTACTGCCATTTCGGGCCGGACAGCCCGCTCACCGGCCATAACCGCTACTGCCCGAGCACGGATCACGTGCGGCTGGACCCCACCGACCCGGGGGATTTCACCACCGCCAGGGTATATGTCCATCCCAACCTGAACCACTCCAAGGTCCAGGGGCTGTTCGACCGCTGGCGGCTGATCGGGGATGAGCGGGCCCGGGAGGTGGCGCTGGAGGGGCTGGCCCTGGCCGATTCGTTCGGGGCTTACGGCGACTTCGCCCAGCCGCGGGGGGCGGCCCACCAGGTGCTGACCCTGGTCGATGGCTACCGGATGACCGGCGACCGCAAGTACCTGGAGACCGCCGGGAAGACCTTCCAGCGCTGGTACGATCATTCCCGCGATGGCCGGCCCCTGTTCACCGACTGCTACTTCCAGGTCGGCCTGCTGCTGGAGGCGTTTGTCGATTACCACGAGGCCACCGGCGACAAGCGGGTGATCGAGTTCGTGCAGACCGCGGTGGACTGGATGCGCAGTCAACGGCCGGAGGAGGTCGATCCCAACATGTCGCTCGGGATCGGGTTCCTGTGGGGCGAGCTGCGGGAGCCCCGTTACCGGGAGTTGCTGGCGCAGCACCTCGAGCAGTGGCAAGGGGTCTACAGCAACCCGTTCAAGGACTATGCGCTGCATGGACGCAATGTCGCCCGCGCGCTGTATTACCTGTCGCTTCCGCCCGCCGGGGCCGGCCGCTGAAATTCCGGCTTCCAGAAAAAATCCGGATCGCAGCGGAGCTGAAACTTGGGGGAGGTTCCTCATGCGCAAGCTGAATGTTCTGATCCTGCTGCTGTCGGCAATTTCGCCCTCGCTGCTCCCGGCGGTCGGTCTGCGGCTGGAGGACCGGATCGAGTATCGGGGCTGGCCCGCCGGCTTCGATCCCGCCGCGGTCCGGGAGCCGGTGACCTGCGGAGTGCCATTGCCCCGGGGCTGGGCGATGGACCCGGCCGGGCTGGCGCTCTACCGCCAGGGTGAGGCTGTCCCCTGTGAGGCGCGGGCCGCCGGCCGTTGGCCGGATGGCTCCCTCAAATGGGTTCACCTGGACTTTCAGGCCGCCCTGCCCTTGGTGGGCAGCGAGTATTACGATCTGGAGCCGGGGGCCCCGGCGGCGTTCGAGTCCCGGTTGCTGGTGGAGGAGGGGGCGGAGGCGATCACGGTCTCCACCGGAAGGATTCGGGCGGAGGTCCGGAAAGCAGGCTTCAACCTGATCGACCGGCTGTGGCTGGCCTCAGCACCCGGGGCGCAGGAGTATTCCGAGCTGCTGGTGGACTCCCATCAGCGCGGGCTGGTGATGTGGGCCGGCGGGACCGAGTACAGCGCCGCCCTGGATCAGTCCTCCCGGGTCGAGCTGGAGAGTCGGGGGCCGCTGCGGGTGGTGCTGCGCGCCGAGGGTGAGCTGCGCGATGCCGGCGGAGCGGCAGGCTTCCACTACATCTGCCGCCTGTACTTGTACCACGATTCCCCGCTGGTGGGAGTGGCCTTCACCTTCGAGAACCGCGGCCATTACCAGGAGAGGGCCGAAACCAAGGTGGCGCTGGAGGGCCTCGCGGTCGAGCTGCCGCTGGCCGGCGGCCATTCCCGGGTGTTTTACGGCTCTCCGGCCGGGGAGCGGGTCGAGCTGGACGCTCCCGAAGGGCTCTGCCGCCTGGAGGCGCCGGAGATCCAGCAGGCGCGCTGGGTGGCGGGTTCGGCGGTCACCGCGCTGGGCAACCCCAAGCTGCTCAAGAGCGACCACCTGGGCTGGGCCGGGATGACCGCCGGATCGGGCAGCCTGGTGGCGGTCGGCCTGCGCTGGTTCTGGCAGATGGACCCGAGCGCGATCGAACTCGATCCCTCCACCGGCCTGCTCTCCGCCGGGCTCTATCCCCGCGGGAGCGGCAAGGCCCTGGACATCTACTCCGGGGTGGCGCGCACCCATTACCTGCGGCTGGCGTTCCTCGCGCCGGGGGAGGCCCCCGCCCTGCCGGCGTTGATGGCCCGCTGGCAGAAGCCGCCGCTGGCGCTGGCCCGGCCGGAGTACTATTGCCGGGAAAGCGCGGCGTTCGGGAGGATCGTGGAGCGCAATCAGCAGCTTTACCCGGAGGAGTACCGCCCAGCAGCCGAACGGGTCGAGTCCGCGCTGGATGACGGCCTGAATTATCAGCTCCAGTTGGTGGACAACCGTACCAAGAACGGGGTGACCTGGGACAGCTACGGCTTCCTGGACTGGGGCGATGCGATGCACTACGCCTGGGAAAGCGGGGTGCCCGAGGCCCGCAACATCGCCTGGAACCACCACTACTACGACCTGCCGCACCTGTACTGCCTGGAGTTTGTCCGCAGCGGCGACTGGCGTTGGCTGGACCGTTTCCTGCCTGCCACCGCGCACCTGATGGATGTCCACCTGACCCATTTTGCTCCCGGCAATCCATTGAATGGGGCTTGCCGCTATTGCCCGCCCACCGACCACGTGCGCAACGACCCCGATCCCAATAGCAGCGACGACTACCGCACCGCTCCGGTGTATGTCTCGCCCTACACCAACCATCACAAGACCCAGGGGCTGTTCGAGCGCTGGTACCTGACCGGCGATGAGCGCGCCCTGGAGTGCGCGCTGAAAGGGGCGGAGTTCGCCAACTCTTTCGGGGCCTACACCGACTACGAGCAGCCGCGGGGCGCGGCGTTCCAGGTGCTGACCCTGCTCGCCGCCTGGCAGGCCACCGGCGAGGCGAAGTACCTCAATACCGCCCGCTCCACTTTCGAGATCTGGCACAGCCACTTCAACAGCGGGGATGAGCTGTTCCCCGAGACCAGCGCCAATTTCATGAACGGGTTCCTGGTGGAGGCGTTCATCGACCTGTACGAGGTGACCGGCGACCAGCGGATTGTCGACTGGGTGAAGCAGGCGGCGGACTGGAGCTGGCAGCGCGAGCCGATCCGCTTCTCCAACCTGGCCCTGGGCAATGGTTTCCTGGCCGCCAAATTGAACGACCCGGCTTACCGCGAGCGGGCCCTGGCCTGCCTGGCCACCTGGCAGGGCCGCTGGAGCAACGCTTTCAAGGACTATGCGCTGCATGGACGGAACCTTCCCCGGGCGCTGTATTACCTCAGCTACGAGGGTACCGGCCGGGAGGCCCCGGTTTTTCGCCTGGGCGACCTGAACCGCGATGGCGTGCTGAGCGTGGGGGATGTGCTGGCCCTGGTGCGGCGGGGGCTGCGCGATCGCACCGACCCGGAGGCGGATTTCGATAGCAGCGGGAGCTTCACGATCCGCGATGCGCTGGCGCTGCTGCTGGAGCTGCGGGCGACAGCCACGAGCCGTTGAGGGGAAACCGACGGGTTGGCCGGCTGCCGGAGGCAAGCTGACCGCTTTTAACCGGACGGATGCTGATTCCGGCTTGCGGCCCCAAGATCCGGCCTTGAACCAGCGAAAAAGTTTGGGAAAGTGGGAAGGGGGATCGGGGGAAGGGCGTCCCTGGGGGGAGGGCGGAAAATCCCGATCTAATCGTGGATTTCCGCCCTCCCCCCGGAACAGCTGGTAATCTGCCGGATCAGGCTTTCAGGCGGAAAGATGGGCTTTCAGCCGGCGGAACTCCTCCTCGAAATTGGGGGTGAACAGCCCGGTGCCCAGTTGGCGCTCGATTTCGGTGAAGCTCCAGAACCGGCCCTCGTCGATCTCCTCGCGGCCCAGGGCGAACGGTCCCTCGTGATGGCAGAGGTAGCTGGTCACCAGCTCGGTTTCGACCGCCGAGCGCCACAGGTAGCGGTAAATCGGCTCCAGGCTCGCGCCACCCACGCCCAGTTCCTCGCGCAGCTCCCGGTGGGCGGCGGCTGCCACCTCCTCGCCCCGGTCGACATGCCCGCCGACCGAGCTGTCCCAGCGCCCGGGCTGGATATCCTTGGACAGGCTGCGTTTTTGAAGGAACAGCTCGCCGCGCCCGTTCAGCACCAGCACGTGCACGCTGCGGTGGATCAGGCGCGGATCGCCATGCGCCACGCTGCGGGCGGCGCTGCCGATCACCCGTCCCTGCTCGTCCACGATGTCGAAAATCTCCTCGCGCCGGGCCATTCCGACCTCCGGTCCCACGTACGTTGATTCGGGCCTGTAGACATTGCCGGGAATATACCCGGGTCGGTCCGGAAGTTCAAAGGTTTAACGGAGCATCATCCCGGGGGTTGTACTTGGACCTTCCGGCCGCTATTTTCCTCCGTGGCGGCTCGGGCGAATCATGCCGGCCGCAGTGGGGTAAAAGCATCCAACCGGCTGTGACTGCGCCCGGCGAGGGCACGAATCCGCAGGCAGCCATCCGGAAGGGAACGCGATGAATCATCCCGGAAAAATCTATTTCCACACTTTCGGCTGCAAGACCAACCAGTATGATACCGAGCTGTTGCGCCAGTCCCTGCGGGAGGCCGGCGCGGAAGCCGCGGCGGAGCCGGGGGATGCCCGCTGGGTGGTGGTCAACACCTGCGCGGTCACCCGCCGGGCCGAGGACAAGGCCCGGCAGTGGATCCGAAAAATGGCGCGCGAGCATCCCGGGCTGAAGATCGCGGTGGTGGGCTGCGGGGTGGAAGCCGACAGCGCCCGGTTCGACTCCCTGCCGGGGGTGGCCCTGCTGCTGGGGACCGAGGAAAAGTACCGGCTGGGAGCGATCCTCGCCGGCGCGGCGGGAACCGCACCCGCTGGCGAGAATCCCCATTGCGACTGCGGCCAGGTGCATCACACCCGGGAATATACCCGCCACCCGGTGCTGGCGCGGCACGAGGACCGCACCCGGGCCTTTGTCAAGATCCAGGATGGCTGCGACTTCCGTTGCTCCTACTGCATCGTCCCTTTCACCCGCGGCCCGGGCCGCAGCCGCCCTTTGTCCGAAGTGCTGGATGAGGTGCGGGCCCTGGAGAAGACCGGCCACCGGGAGGTGGTGCTGACCGGGATCCATGTCGGGATGTACGGCGCGGATCGCGGGGAGACGGGAGCCCTGCGCTCCCTGGTGGAGGAACTGCTGGCCGGGACCGCGCTGGTCCGGCTGCGGCTGAGCTCGCTGGAGGTGGGGGAACTCGACCCCGCGCTGCTTCGGCTGATGGCCGCCGAGCCGCGGCTCTGCCGTCACCTGCATGTCCCGCTCCAGCATGGGGCGGATGCGGTCCTGGAGCGGATGAACCGCCGCTACCGCTCAGCCCTTTTCGCCGAACGCCTGCGGGAGGCGGCTTCGCTGGTGCCGGGCCTGGGGCTGGGGACCGATCTGATCGCCGGGTTCCCGGGGGAGAGCGAGGCCGAGTTCCGCCAGGGGCTGGAGTTGATCGACAGCCTTCCGCTGACTTACCTGCACGTGTTCCCCTTTTCGCCGCGGCCCGGAACTCCCGCCGCGGAGCTGGGAGAACGGCCGGAGCCGGCAACAGTCCGCCGGAGGGTGCGCGAGCTGCGGGAGCTCTCCCGCCGCAAGCACGAGCAGTTCCTGCGCTCCCAGCTTGGAACGACCCTGACCGTGATCGCCGAGTCGGGCGGGGCCGATGGGCTCACCGCCTGCCGCGCCGACAACTACGCCCTGGTCTACACCGCGCGACCTGCGGCGGGCGAGGCTTTCACCCTCGTGCCCGACCGTCTCTGGCGCGATGGCCTGCGGGCCGATGACCCTGAAACAGCGGGAAAGAACGAGGAATGAGGGAACCGAAAACCTATTATCTGGAAACCTACGGCTGCCAGATGAACCTCAGCGATTCCGAGCTGGTGGAGAGCCTGCTGGTCGAGGCCGGGCTGGCGCCGGTCGCCGGCGAGGAAGCGGCCGACCTGATCCTGCTCAATACCTGCGGGGTGCGCGAGCATGCCGAGCAGCGGGTGCTGGCGCGGATCGCCGCCCTGCGAAAGCAGAAAGAGCGCGATCCCGGCAAGCGGATCATCATTCTGGGCTGCATGGCCCAGCGCCTGGGCCAGTCCCTGCTGGAGCAGGCCCCCTGGCTCGAGGCCGTGGTCGGGCCGGACAACTACCGGATGCTGCCCTCCCTGGTGCGCGAGCCCGCGGCGGAAGGGCCATCCGCCCTGGTCGATCTCGACCGCACCGAGAGCTACGCCGGGCTCACCCCCGCGCGCCATGAGCAGCGCTCGGCCTGGGTGCCGATCATGCGTGGTTGCGACAATTTCTGCGCCTACTGCATCGTACCCTACGTGCGGGGCAGGGAACGCTCGGCCGACCCGGAGGAGATCGAGCGCCTGGTGCGCAGTCATGCGGCCGGCGGGGTGCTGGAGGTGGTGCTGCTCGGTCAGAATGTCAACTCCTACCGCCACGATGGCCTCGGGCTGGCCGGGCTGCTGCGCAGGCTGGAGACAGTCGAGGGCCTGCGCTGGATTCGTTTCCTGACCAGCCATCCCCGCGACCTCTCGGATGAAATCATCGCGGCGATGGCCGACTGCCCGAAAGTCTGCGAGCACCTGCACCTGCCGGTGCAGGCCGGCTCGGACCGGGTGCTGAAGCTGATGAACCGCGGCTACGACCGCCACTGGTACCTGGACCGGGTGCGGCGGCTGCGGGAGCGCCTTCCCCGCCTGGCCCTGACCACCGACCTGCTGGTGGGCTTTCCCGGCGAGCGGCCCGAGGACTTCCTGGAGACAGTCAGCCTGATGGAGGAGGTCCGTTTCGACTACGCCTACACCTTCAAGTACAGCACCCGGCCCGGGACCCGGGCCGAGGGGTTCCCGGACCAGGTGGAGGAGCCGGAAAAGCAACAGCGGCTGGACCGGGTGCTCGCCCTGCAACTGAAACATACCCGCCGGGCGCTGGAGGCGCTGGCCGCCCGGGAGCTGGAAGTGCTGTTCCAGGCCCCGGACCGCAATGGCAAGGGCCTGCTGGGCAAGACCCGCACCCATTTCACGCTGGTGGCCCCGGCCGGACCGGAGTGGCTGGGCAAGATCGGCCGGGTGCGGGTCACCGGCAACACCGGGATGACCCTGCTGGGCGAGATTGCGCCCGGCGCAGCCTGATCGCAGCCCCCAGCGCTGCAACCGGAGCGGTCTTTCCGGACCACCCTCGCCGCGAGGCGCCGTCGATGGACCCCGCCAGCGCCCCTCTTCCGCCCGCCTTGCGCCTGGCCCTGCCATTGGCGGCCGGGATCGCCCTGGCCGGGACAGCCGACCCGGGGTGGCCGCTGTTGATCGTGGCCACGGCGGCAGTGGCCGCTGGCGGCGCCGTGCTGGCCTGGCGTTGCCCCCGCCGGCGAGGGTGGCTGAATGCCGGCCTGCTCCCCGCGGCGGTCTTCCTCTGCGGGTTCTCCCTGTTCCAACTGCATCAGGCCCGTTTCCAGCGCCAGCAGGCGTTGCTGCCGGAGCCGGGCGTGGCGCTGGCGGTCGCCGGGAGGCTGGATGGCCTGGCGCGGGAGCTGCGCGGCTACCAGGGCGAGCGGATGGTGAGCTTCCCGTTCCTTGCTGATCGAATCAGCCTTGATGATAGCACCAGTGGGTGGCTCCCGGTGAACCTGCGCCTGATGGTGCGCGCGCCGCTGGAACCGGGTCGATGCCTGTGGGGCGAGGAGCGCTTGCTGCTGCTGGGGACAGTCGAGCGCCGGGGCGGACGCCGCAACCCCGGCGGCTTCGACTACCAGGGCTGGCAGCAGCGCCAGGCCTTGGCCGGCGGGCTGCGGGTGGAGCGGCCGGCCGACCTGCGGGAGCTTCCGGCCGGTGGGAGCTTTCTCCGGCCGGGCGGAGTGACCACCCTGGCCGCCCGGCTGCGGGTGGCCTTGCTGCGGGCCCACGAGCGGCTCTACCCCGATCCGGCGGTGCGGGCCCTGGTCTCGGCGATGGTGGCCGGGGCGCGGGAGGCGGTGCCTCGGGACCTGGAGCAGGAGTTCCGTCGCAGCGGGACAGTCCATCTGCTGGTGGTCTCGGGCCTGCACGCCGGGTACATCGCCGGGGCGGCGTGGCTGCTGTGCCTGGTGTTTCCCGGGCGCGGCTGGACAGCGGTGCTGACCGCGATGCTCGCGGTGTGGGTTTTCGCGCTGATGACCGGGGCGCGGCCCCCGGTGCTGCGGGCCGCGCTGCTGTTCTCGCTGCTGGCCCTGGCCTGGCCGCTCCAGCGAAAAGTCAGCCCGCTCAATCTGCTGGCCGCGGTGTTCGCCCTGCTGCTGCTGGTCAATCCCTCCTGGCTGTTCGACCTCGGGTTCCAGCTTTCGTTCGCCGCTGTCGCCGGGATCATGCTCCTGACTCCAGCGCTGGAGCAGACGTTGCCGGAACGACGGCGCAGGCGCCGGCCGGTGCGTTACCTGGCTAAATTGGTGCTCGGCAGCGCCTGCGCTCAAATCGCGGTGCTGCCCCTGCTGGCTTACCATTTCGGGCAGGTTTCGCTCACCGCCTTTCCGGCCAACCCGCCGATGGTGTTCCTGGCCGGGCCGTTGGTGCTCGGGGCGTTCGCCGCGGACCTGCTGTTTTTCCTCGCGCCGCAGTTGGCGGGACTGCTGGCGGTCCCGGTCAGCCTGCTGGCCCGGATGCTGATCGGCCTGGCGGAGTTTTTCGCCGAGCTGCCGGGAGCCGCGCTGCGCGTGAAGATGCCGACGGCCTGGGAGGTGGCGCTGGCCTGGGGCCTGCTGCTGCTGCTGTCGCGGGTGCCATGGCGCGGCTGGCGGCCCCTGGCGGGTCCGCTGGCGATCCTGCTGCTGGGCTGGCTCAACCTGGAGTTGTGGGGCGCGGCGATGGGAGCGGCCCGACAGCAGCCGTTGCGGGTGCGCTTCCTCGACCTGGGGGCGGAAAGCTCGCTGCCGGTGGCGCACCTGCCGGGCGGCCAGACCCTGCTGTTCGATCCCTCCGGCAGCCATCGCGGGGTGCTGGATGAGCTGGAGCAGGTGGTGGAGCCATACCTGGCGCGCCAGGCCCGAGCCCGCGCCGACTGGCTGATCCTGCGCGGCAGCGACCACGCCAGCCTGAACTGGGCCTGGGAGGCGCTGGACCATCTGGAGGTGGGGAGCCTGGCCCTGCCCGAGCCACCGGACCGGGATACGGTCCTCCATCGCGAGCTGATCGAGCATGCCCGCCGCAACGGGGTGGCGCTGCAACTGTTGCGCGGAGGGGATACCCTGGTCTCCGGAGAATCGCGGGTGCTGTTCCGGCGGCTGTCCGGAGACCGGGAAATGCGGCTGGTCCCCCGGATCGAGCATGGGGAGGCGGCGCTGCTGCTCTCGGGCGCGGTGCGGGCCGGGGAGGCCGAGGCGCTGGTCCGGCTGATCGGCCGGGACCCGGTCCGGTTGCTGGAGTGGCCGCGCCTGCCACGCTCGGCCAACGAGGCGGCGGAGGCGCTGTGGCGCAGGGTGGAAGCGATTCCCGGGGTTGTCGTGGTGGCTCCCGGGTTGCCGCCGGAGGGCCGGGCGGACAGCAGCAACGGGCTGCGTTGGGTCTGTACCTCGCAGACCGGGGCGGTGACCGCCGAGGCCGGTCCGGAAGGCTGGCGGGTGACAGTGGAGGAGCGGGAAAGAAGGGACTGATACCGAAGTAAACTATCGAAAAAGTTTTGGAAAGACAAGGAAGAGGGGACCGGGGAGAGGGAGGAAAACCTTTTCCAAAAGGTTTCCTCCCTCTCCCTGGAATGGCCGCGAAATCTTCTACACCGTTGATTGTCGAATTGGCACGAGCGCCGGGGCTAAATCTGGACGTTCTGGATCTGGTACTCCGGGCGACGGACCAGGTCCAGCTCCACCGGCTTGTCCAACTGGCGGCCATCCGGGGCGGCGAGCACCCGCACCAGCGGGCGGTCGATCCGGCCGGGATTGTTGGCCACCACCACCGCGGTCTCTCCGTTGTTGAGCACCACCGTGCTGGCTACCGGGAAGCGCGCCACCGATGGCGCATGAAATCACGAATCCAGTTGGGGTCAAAATGGGTGCCGCTTCCAAGCTGAAGGTAGTCCAGGCCCACATGGGAGGGCAGACGGCGCTTATAGCAGCGGTCGGAGGTGAGTGAATCGTAAACATCGGCCAGGGCGGAATACGGCTGAAAATGTGGATCTGCTCTCCCGAGAGACCGTTGGGATAACCCGAGCCGTTGTAATATTCCTGATGCTGAAGCGCGACACTGGCTACCAGAGGTTTGACATTGGACTTGTGCTGGAGGATTTCGAAGCCGATCTGGGTGTGGGTTTTCATGATCCTGAATTCCTCGGCGCTCAGACGGCCTTTCTTCTGCACCACCTCCAAGGGAATGTGCGATTTGCCGATGTCAAAAAGCAGCGCGCCCATCGCCAGGTCCCGCAGCTCCAGACCGGTGAATTTGCCTGAGTGGGCGGCTGTGAGGACAGTGAGCACGGAGACGTTGACGGAATGCAGAAATGAGTAGTTGTCGAAGCTTTTCAGGTCGATCAGGTCAAGGAATTGATCCGCGTTACCGGTCAAGTCATCGACAATTTTATCCGCTATCCCGGTGATTCTGGCCTTGTCCAGCATAACGCGTTTGGAGCTTTCGCTCTGGCGGACCGCGTCGAAAGTCTCGGAAATCATTGACACGGCTTCGCGGCGGGTCTGGTCCGAGATCACATCCTTGACCTCGATGTCCTCATAGCCCTTTTCGTGAATGTAGACCGAGGTATAGCCCATCTCTTTGAGCCGTCGCAGGTAACGAGCCGAGATAGCCACGCCCGAGCCGAGCAGCAGTGTGCCCTTTTCGTTGTAGATCGGACGTCCGAGCATTTTGCCGGGCTCAAGCGAGTCGAGAGAGATAAGTTTCAAGCGATTTGCCTCCGGTTACCTGAGAAATAATGATCATTGTATTTTTAAGAAGCGGTCTTTGTCGAAGTCTGAAAAGCTCACCTTCGGTCCGCAAGGCAGGTCCGCAAGGCGGCATGGTGAATTTCTGACGGGACTGAGCGAGATTTTTAATTGTCATGTCCAGTCAGGATGATGTATATTTCATTAATTTGACAAACAACCGGTAGCGGGAAGAGGACGATGGATCATGGAATAGCTCTGCTGGATGAAAATACCAAGAACCTGATCGCGGCAGGAGAGGTGATCGAGCGTCCCGCCTCGGTGGTCAAGGAACTGCTTGAAAATGCGCTGGATGCCGGGGCGCGCCGTATCACGGTAGAGTTGGAGGGCGCCGGCAACCGTCTGGTGCGGGTCATCGATGACGGCGCGGGATGGACCGGCAGGATGCCGAGCTGAGCCTTCTGCCGTCATGCGACAAGCAAAATCCGCTCAGCCGCGGACTTGCGCAGTATCGCCACTCTGGGCTTTCGTGGCGAGGCCCTTCCCAGTATCGCCGCGGTCAGCCGGTTCGAGCTGGAAACCAGCGAGCGGGCAAATCCGGTGGGGACCCAGGTGGTGCTGGAGGGCGGACGGACACTGGAGGTCTCGGACACGCGCCAGGTCTCCCGGAACTACATGCACTGTCCGCAACCTGTTTTTCAACGTCCCGGTCCGCCGTAAATTCCTTAAGAGCGACCAGACCGAACTCCGCCATAGTATAAAGGTTGTGACCTCGATTGCACTTTCGCAGATCGAAACCGGGTTCCGTCTGCTGCATGAAGGCCGGGAGCTGTTAAACGCTCCTCCCGCTCCACGGTGGCGGAGCGGGTGGAGGAGGTGTTCGGCTCGAAACGGATCGGTAAGAGCCTGCCGGTGTTCTTCGAGCGCGGGGAGCAGTCTGATCGGCGGGCTGATCCAGGCCCCGGATTCGGTCGGCTCGTCCCGCGCCGACCAGTACATGTTCGTAAACCGGAGGCCCTTTTTCTCCGCGTTCGCTGGCCCATGCCGTACGACAGGGCTACCAGAGCACCATCCCGGAATCCGGGCAGCCCTCGTTTTTTCTGTTCATTACGCTGGATCCGGAGGAGGTGGATGTCAATGTCCACCCGGCCAAACTGGAGGTGCGTTTCCGCGATGAGGGTCTGCTGTTCTCGCTGATTCACCGGGGGGTGCAGGAGGCGTTGCGGCGGGAGGGGGCGGTGGCGGACTATCGGGGCGAGGAAGTGGAAGGCAAGCTGATTTCATCCGGGCCGGGCGGATCATCCGCCGGCAGCCTTCCCCGCCGAGTAGCCGAGGTCTCTGCGGGTTGAATCGCGCTCGGGAGCGTTCCAGACCTCGTTCCTGATGCCGCTGCCGTCGCCCTCCCTGGCCGCGACCGCAGGGATAGGGCGTTCCGGTGGGGGTCGCGAGCCGCTGAACGGCCCGGCCGGAGGAAATTCCGTACTCCCGCCACGCATGCGAAACCCGGATTCGCCCGCCACTGTGCTCGCGGAAATGTGGCAGGTCCACGACCGCTACATTTTTGTCGAGACCAAGAACGGATGCATGATCATAGACCAGCATGCCGCCCATGAGCGGATTCTCTATGAGCAGATCATGGAAGGCATGTACAGTGGAGAGATAAGCCGTCAGCGCCTGCTCTTCCCGTTTACCCTGGATCTGAGACCCGGAGGAACATCTGGCCGCGCTGGAATTCTCCGGCATTCTGGAGCAGGGAGGTTTCGAGATCGAGGATTTCGGCGGCAGCACGGTGGTGGTGCGCTCTGTCCCCGGTCTGTCCAGATTTGAATAATGCGGAGGACATGGTTCCGTGAGCTTCTGCGTGACCTGTCACGGAGGGCCAGGGCACCACCGGAACCCGTCACCAGCAGCTTGCACGCTCGCTGGCCTGCCGCGCCGCGATCAAATCCGGTAAACGGCTTTCCGCGCCCGAAATGAATGAGCTGGTGGATCAGCTTTTTGCCACCGAGCTGCCTTACGCGGATGTTCATGGGCGCAACACGATGGTCCATCTCACGGTCGACTGAGGTGGACAAGAGGTTTGGCCGCTCTTGATCCCATTACTTATGGTGGCCGGTCCGACTGCCTCGGGAAAAACCGGACTGGCCATCGAACTGGCTCAGCTTCTGGGAGCGGAGATAATCTGCGCTGATTCCCGTCAGGTCTACCGCGGGATGGATATCGGCACAGCCAAGCCCACCGCCCGAGGAGCGGGCCCGGGCGCCGCATCACCTTCTGGACCGCGTGCTGCCGGAGGAAAGATACAGCGCCGGCCGTTTTGCCCGGGAGGCGGCGGTCGTGATCGAGGAATCTGCGCCGGCAGGGGCAGGGTTTCTCTGGTCTGCGGCGGGACGGGTTTCTATATCAGTGCTCTGTTGAGCCCGCTGTTCGAGGAGCCGCGAATTTGATCCGCAGCGGCGGCGCTGAAAGCGCTGAGGAGTGAGTATCGCGAAAGGGCCGCTGCCGAGGGAACGGCGGTGCTGTATCATGAACTCGAAATGGGTTGATCCTGCCGCGCCGCGCGGCTTCATCAGAACGATTTCCAACGGATCGGCCGGGCGCTTGAGATCTCCGGCTCACCGGCCGCCCGATGACGTGCTCTTCAGGCTCGAAGACCGCAGCCCGCGCGGAATTACGCGCGCATTGACCGTGGTTCTGGACCCGGAGCGCGGCCCGACGCTGAAAGAGCGCATCGCCCGGCGGGACTGGGCGATGATTGAACAGGGCTGGCGGAGGAGGTCCGCCTCTGCTGGCTCGGGAGTGCAGGCCGGAGGACACCGGGATGCAGAGCCTGGGCTATCGTGAGATGGCGGCGCTGGTGCGCGGCGAGGCGGGATTCGAACGGACCCTGGAAGCGATAATCCGCCGGACCTGGCAGTATGCCCGCCGTCAGCGCACCTGGTTCCGCCGGATGACCGGCGGCTTTAGATTGCGAGGACACATAGGGCGCAGGCCGGAGCGGATCAGCCCAAGCATGGGATGGGCATTGTGAACATGAGGAACGGCTGGCGCGGACAGGAGTGAAAAGAAGGCTCAAGATAGGGATCACCTGTTATCCGACCTACGGCGGCAGCGGAGTGCTGGCCACCGAGCTGGGCAAGCACCTGGCCCTACGGGGCATGAGGTGCATTTTATCTCCTACGCCCTGCCTTACCGGCTGAAAGGTTTTAGCCAATGTTTATTTCCACGAGGTGCAGCTTTCCAGCTACCCGCTGTTCGAGCACCAGCCCTACACGCTGGCGCTGGCGGTGAAGATGCACGAGATGGTGCTGGAGTACGGGCTGGATCTGCTGCACGTGCACTACGCGATCCCGCATGCCACCAGCGCCTGGATCGCCAAGGAGATGCTGGCGGCCGAGCGCCGCAGTACGGTCATCACCACCCTGCACGGGACCGACATCACCCTGGTCGGCCAGGAAGCAGAACTACACGGAGATCACCCGCTTCATCGATCGAGCGCTCGGATGGGGTAACCGCTGTCAGCAAGCACCTGAGCGCCAGACTGTCGAGATGCTGCGGGTCGCCCGGCCACATCGAAGTGATCCCAATTTGTCGAACACGGAGCGAGTTCAGCCGGGACGCAGAACAATGAGAACTGCCCCGGCAATATCCTGGCCCCGGGTGGTGAGAAAGCTTATCATGCACATCTCCAATATGCGGCCGGTCAAACGCTTGCGGGATGTGATCCGGTGTTCGCCCGAGGTGCCCGCCAGGGTCGAGTCGCCGGCTGGTGATGGTGGGCGATGGGCCCGAGACGCGCCGGAGCCCATCACAGGGTGGCGCAGGAATTGGGAGTGGGCGATCGGGTTTGTTCCTGGGGGCGCAGGATTCGATCGAAAGTTTGCTCAACTGCGCCGATCTGGTGCTCCAGCCCAGCGCCTCGGAGAGTTTCGGCCTGGTGATCCTGGAGGCGATGGCAATGGGGGTGCCGGTGATTTCCACCCGTTGCGGCGGCCCGGAGGAAGTGGTGAGTTCACGGGGTCAATGCGGCTTCCTTTCCGAAATCGGCGACGTCGAGGACATGGCCGCCAATTGCATGCGGTTGTTGACGACCGGGAGCTTTATGAAAAATTCACCCGCAGCGCGCGGGAGCGGGCGGTGCGAACATTTCAACATAGAACAGATAACGAGCTTGTACGTGGCATTTTACCGCCGGGTACATGGGGATAAGGACGGACAGGAAAGCAATCGTCTGAGCGCGATGAACGAACCGGGAGAACTGAGTTTCGGCGAGCGCACCCGCGGCTGGTCGCGCGGCCCTGGCCGAGGATGTGGGTAGGGGGACTACACCACGCTCTGGTCGGTCCCGCGAAGATCACCGCAGTACGGCCAGAATCATCGCCCGCGCGGGCGGGGTGATCGGCCGGAATTCCGGTTGCCGACTACCTGCTGTACGCAGATGAAACCCAGACCTCGGTGGAATCCGGGGCTCGAGGATGGGGCAGGGGTGTCCGCCGGCCAGGTGGTGGCGGAGCTGGAGGGTCAGACCCGGGCAGTTACTGGTGGTGGAGCGCACCATGCTGAATTTCCTTCAGCGGCTCTCCGGGATCGCCACCATGACCCGCAGTTTGTCGAGCAAGCTTGAGGGCAGCGGGGTGCGGATCCTCGATACCCGCAAGACCACGCCGGGCTGCGGGAGCTGGAAAAATAC
The DNA here is from genome assembly GCA_963752515.1 of Candidatus Glassiibacteriota bacterium. Classification (GTDB taxonomy): domain Bacteria; phylum Gemmatimonadota; class Glassbacteria; order GWA2-58-10; family GWA2-58-10; genus CAVVYO01. The sequence continues at coordinate 90,436 of CAVVYO010000006.1, forward strand.
GCTGTGCGGGTAGGCGGGGGCACGAACCACCGGTTCGGCCTTTACGATTACATCCTGCTGAAGGAGAACCATATCGCCGCCGCGGGCGGGATTGCCCGGCGGTGGAGATGGTAAGGCGGCGAACCGCCTGGGCCTGCCGTTGAGGTGGAGGCCCGAACCATGGACGAGGTGCGGGAGGCGCGATCGCCAGGGTCACCGGATCATGCTCGACAACATGACTATGGAGCAGATGCGGGTGGCGGTGGAGATTATCCGCGACCACCGGGGCGAGCCCGGTCCCGGAGATCGAGGCCAGCGGCGATGTCAATCTGCGCACCCTGGCGGAAATGGCCGCCACCGGGGTGGATTTTATCTCGGTGGGCGCGCTGACGCATTCCTCCGGGATTCTCAACCTGACCTTGCTGATCGAGGCCCGCTGATGCGTGGGCCGGTAGCGCCCTATGTCCGCTTATGAGTTCGAGAAAAGGCTGCTGGAGGTCCTCCGGGACAATCGCCACCATTACCTGGCCGGCGATGAGCTGCTGGAGGGGTTCGGACTGGCCGGGCTGCGGGACCGGAGCACCGAGAGCGGCCAGGACCTGGCCCGGGCGGTGGAGGTCCTGCGGCTGCAGGGCTATGAGATCGATGGCGATGAGTTGCGGGGCTGGCGCCTGGTCTGCCTGCCCGAGGCCATGAGCTATTTCGAGATCGAGCGGGGGCTGGCCACCAGCTTCCTGGGCCGCTGCCTGTTCACCTACCGGATCATCGGCTCCACCAATGAGACGGCGCGGATGCTGGCCGAGTCCGGGGCCGCGGATGGCACCCTGCTCGTGGCCGAGGAACAGCGCGCCGGGCGCGGCCGCCGGGGGACCGGCTGGTACTCGCCCGCCGGGGGGAGCATCCTGGCCAGCCTGATCCTGCGCCCCGGGCTGCGGCCCGCCCAGGCCGGCAGCCTGGCCCTGCTGACCGCGCTGTCGATCTGCCTGACCCTGGAGCGCCTGTTCGGGCTGGAGCCGCGGATCAAGTGGCCCAACGACATCTACCTCGAGGGCCGCAAGCTGGCGGGGATCCTCTGCGAGGCCGGGCTGCGGGGCGAGGAGCTGCGCTACCTGGTCCTCGGCTTCGGGATCAATGTCAACATCGAGAGCTTCCCGCCGGCGCTGGCCTCCGGCGCGATCTCGCTGCAGCAGGCGACCGGGGGTGGCCGGCTGTTCCGGGTGCCGATCCTGCTCGAGCTGCTGGACCGGCTGGAGGAGGGCTACTTCCAGTTCCTCACCGATGGGTTTGCCTCGTTCCTGCCCCGGGTCCAGTTGCGGGATTTCCTGCGGGGACGGGAACTGGAGGTGCAGTTGCCGAATGGTGAGCTGGTGCGGGGGGTTGCCCGCGGAATCAGCGAACAGGGCGGCCTGCTGCTCGAATCCGCGGGCGGGGGAAGGCTGCGGACGCTGGCCCAGGGGCATGTCATCGGCTACTGAACGCTCCGGCGCGCGCCGGAAGGAGCTTCGGATGATCCTGGCGGTCGACATCGGCAACACCAACATCGTGCTCGGGCTGTACGAGGATTACCGCCTGGTCCAGCACTGGCGGATCGACAGCAATGTCAACCGCACGGTGGACGACTACGGGCACCTGGTGCTCTACATGCTGGAGCGCACGGTGGGCGCCGACCGGGTGCGCGGGATGGTGATCGGCTCGGTGGTGCCGTTGCTGACCTATGTCTTCGGCAAGATGGCCAACCGCTATTTCGGCTGCCGGGCCCGCCGGCTGGACGGCACCAGCGACCTGGGGATCGAGTACCGGGTGGACACCCCGCCGCACAATATCGGGGCCGACCGCCTGGCCAATGCGCTGGCGGTGTTCCAGCGCTATCGCCAGAACTGCATCGTGGTCGATGTGGGCACTGCCACCACGTTCGATGTGGTCTCGCGCGAGGGCGCCTACCTGGGCGGAGTGATCGCCCCCGGGATCCGGACCTGCGCCGAGGCCCTGGTGCGCAAGGCGGCGATGCTGAGCCGGGTGGAGATCATGGCTCCCGAGCGGGTGATCGGCCGGGAGACCCGGTCGATGATGCAGTCGGGGATTTTCTTCGGCGCAATCTGCCAGATCGATGGGCTGGTCGAGCGGATGCGCCGGGAGTGGCCGGTCTGCGAGCGGGTGATCGCCACCGGGGGCTTCGTGCACATGATCGAGAAGTTCAGCCGGCAGGTCGACACCTTCGACCCCGACCTGACCCTGGATGGCCTGCGTCTGGCCTACGACCGCCTGCCGGAGGGGCCGGAGCGTGAGCCCGAGCGTCTGGAGTCCACGCCCGAGGATTTTCCGCCGGTCGGCTGACCGGCTTTGCCGACTTTTTTGTCCATATTGCCGGCCGGTCCGGTCGTTTTTTTCTTGCCAAATTCCTGCAATGCTATTAAATTTCCGGCCGATCCTCTCCCATCCAAACAACTTGACCGACCCGAGGCTATCGGCCGGCGCCGAATTCACCCCTCCCAGTCGTATCTGCAACGGTTTCTGGTAAGAATTAGATAAGATTAAGTTTCAGTTGGGCTGACCAATCCTGAGAACCCATCAAAGGAGGGCCTGGCAGAAACCCCTGTTAAAACCGGGAGCGGGGGAAATCCCCTCTCCGCCGCTGTTCAATCTTCGTCAGGAGCGCTTGGTATGAAAGATGTTGGTAAGCTTTCATTTCTGAGTCTGCTGCTCGGCCTGCTGCTGTGCTCCTCGCTGCTCGCCCAGACCTCCGGCAAGATCGAGGGTGTGGTCCGCGACAAGGACACCGGCAATCCGATGGGCGGCGTACAGGTGACGGTCAAGGGGACCCGCCTGGGCAACGTGACCAACGAGGATGGCTACTACTTCATCCTGAACATCCCGGTCGGCCTGCGCACGGTCGGGTTCAGCTTTACCGGCTATGGCCCGGTCCAGGTCGTGGATGCCCGGGTCGGCGCCGGTCACACAGTCACTATCAATGCCGAGATGACCTCGACCGTGATCGGCCTGGAAGGGATCGTGATCGAGGGCGAGGCCGACCCGCAGATGGCCCGCGATAATGTCCAGACCCGTCAGAACATGCAGGCGGAGATGATCTCCGAGATGCCGGCCACCCGGCTGGAGGACCTGGTCGGGTTGCAGGCCGGGGTGACAGTCGATGCTTCCGGCAACTACTCGCTGCGCGGCGGGCGCGAGGGCGAGGAGGCGATGTATGTGGACGGGGTCCCGGTCAAGGCCCAGAACGAGCAGCAGGCCTCCGAGGATCGCGGCGGAGTCGAAACCGACAACGGCGGCGAGATCAACCCGCTGGTCCTGGCCCAGGATGCGATCGAGGAAGTCTCGCTGATCACCGGCGGCTTCCAGGCCGAGTTCGGCAATGCCCAGTCCGGGATGATCAACATCGTCACCAAGGATGGCGGCTCGGCGTTCACCGGCCGGGTGCAGATGACCACCGACCAGGCGATGCCCCGCTCGATGGACTATGGCTTCAACCACCTGGAAGGCAATGTCGGCGGCCCGGTCTACGGCGACAAGCTGCGCTTCTTCGCCTCCGGGATGATCCGCGGCATGGCGGATGCCACCCCGCGCGCCAATGGCGGCGATGGCGGCTTCCGCGGAGTCGACCAGCGCTTCATCGACATGCTGAACAAAGATCTGAGCGCGATCGGCGTGGTCAAGGACGGGATCGCCGACCGGGCCGACGCGATCGATCCGCTGACCATCAACTCCTTCGCCGACTACTCCACGGTCTCCCGGTCGCCGGACCTCGGTTACGGCGTGGTGCAGGAGAATGGCTCGGTGCAGCGCGGCTTCCAGCGCCAGGATGGACTGGACTTCCGCCTGCTCGCCCAGAACCTGCTGATTGTCGATCCGGCCGACCTCACCGCCGAGGGGGCCCTGCGCTCCGGCGCCCAGCCGCTGATCCAGATCGATCCGACCACCGGCGGACTGTTCACGATCGGCGAGGACGGCATTGCCACCAGCTCCCCGGATGCCCTGCAGGAGGCGTTCGCCCGCGGGGTGACAGTCGCCAATCCGCTCTACGGCGGCCCCTGGAGCAGCGACAACCCGACCCGGCTGCCCGGCAACTGGTCGGACCTGTATACCACCAGCTTCAAGACCACCTACCAGCCCTCCAGCACCCTGAAGTTCATCGGCGCTTACCATCGCAGCCGGCAGCAGCGCCAGTTCTATGACCACTCTTACCTGTTCAACCGGCCGGGGCGCACCAGTCCGGCCCGCCGCTGGTACACCCAGATGGCCCTGGTCGGGGCGGACTGGCAGCTGTTCGGCAACAGCGATCGGGCGGTCAACGCCCAGGCCCGCCTGTCGTACTTCGAGAACGACCTGGACGGCGGCCTGATCCTGCTCGACGATGCTTTCGACCGCAATACCTTCATGGGAGTCGGCGACAAGCTGGAATTCCTGAACGAGGGTTCCACCAACCGCTACGAGCTGTTCTCGGGCGTGACCAACGATGGGTTCGCCAATGACCTGCTCGAGCCGACCGCCATCCGGCCCGGCATCGACCGGGAAGAGCAGTACCCGACCGACCAGGTGACCGCCAGCAACATCTTCGGCGCGATCACCGCCAGCCGCAAGGGCGAGCGCGGCAGCCGGATGTACCCCCGTCAGTTTGTCAACAACGGGATGTCGGCGGCGCTGGCCAACGATGATGAAAAGCGGCTGGGCTTCAAGCTGGACATGGACTCCCAGTTCGACCGCCACAACCGGCTCAAGTTCGGCTTCGAGAACTACCGCTGGGACGTGATGGAGAACAGCCGCTTCTACTACGGGGAGTTCACCGACGACGAGTACACCGCCGAGCCGGTGCTCTGGAGCGCCTATCTCCAGGACCGGATCGACCTGGGCGACCTGGTGGTCGACCTCGGACTGCGCCTGGACCGCTTCGACAAGAACAAGGACTTCCCGATCATCATCGGGCAGAACAACAGCGACTTCAGCGATGAGCTGCGGCGGCCCCCGGTCAAGAACTACTGGAGCCCGCGCATCGGCGTGGCCCACCCGGTGACCGATCGCACCCAGGTCCGCCTGTCTTACGGCTACTTCTACCAGGTGCCGGCCTACGAGGTCCTGTACACGATGAGTGAGCGGGATTTCATGGTGGATGCCCTGAGCAACCCGAACCAGCCTTTCGGCAACGGCTGGCTGGACCTGGGCCAGACCATCCAGTTCGAGGCCGGGTTCACGATGATGGCCAAGGACAATCTGGTCTTCGACTTCGTCGGCTATAACCGCGAGATCAACGGTAATTTCGGCTTCCGGCTGACCACGGTCGATGACCGCCGCCTGATGGCCGGCGTAGCGGATGACTACATTGTCCGCGGCCAGGGCAACCTGAGCGTGGTCACCAACCAGGACAACGGCAACGTGCGCGGCTTCGACCTGACGGTCGACAAGCGCTTCGCCGGCTACTTCGGGATGCGCGGCACCTACTCGCTGATGTTCGCCCGTTCCACCCAGAGCGATCCCCAGGAGTACACCCGCACCCTGGCCCGTCAGCTCGATCCGTTCACCAACCAGAGCCCGCCGCCGCCGAGCGAGTTTTCGCCGACCGACAACGACCGGACCCATCAGGTCTCGTTGATCTTCCGGACCATGCTGCCCGCCGATTTCAGGCAGGGCACGATCTGGAACCCGATCTTCGCCAATGTCTCGGCCAACCTGAACTTCCGGTATGCCTCGGGTCTGCCCTATACCCCGATCGACAAGCAGGGCAACTACATCACCCGCGCCAACACCGGCCGCGGCGCGGACTTCAAGATCGCCGACCTGCGGGTTTCCAAGGCCTACGATCTGGCGGGCAACCGGGTCTCGTTCTTCGCGATGGTGATGAACCTGTTCGACAACGTCAATGTCGCCCAGCAGGGAGTCGATCCCACTTCCGGTCAGGTCGGCATCGACAAGTACTTTGTCGAGGAGATCCTGCCCAGCGCGCTGGAGACCCAGGTCGCCAGCGAGGCGCAGCTGATCCGCGACCTGAACAAGGACGGCTTCGTCTCCAAGAGCGAGGCCGCGGCCGCCGCGTTCGCCAAGGGCCGCGCCCAGGACTTCGATCCGCGCTTCTGGCTCCGCCCGCGCGAGGTCAGGCTCGGGGTCGAGTACGACTTCTGAGGTCCATTACGCCGGTGCCGGGATCGTTCGTGAACGCTCCCGGCCAGCAGACTCTATCTGTCCGGTCGGCTTAACCGGCCGACCCGCCGATAGAAGCATCAACCGGAGGAACACTCAATGTTCGATAGTTTTGGCAGATTCATCAAGACGGCGCTGCTCGTGACGGCGGTCGTGCTGGTCGCCCTTCCCGGGAGCCTGTCCGCCCGGAAACCGGGAGCGACCGGTAAGGCCAGGCATGCCAGCGACACCGAGCTGTCTGTCATCAGCCGGATGTTCACGACCACGAACAACATCATTTTCGGCGTGGACAACCGGGGCAACCTGGGCAAGGATCCGGGCGGCAGCTCCACCACCAGCGGTGGCTACTGGCGCAGCCGCACCGACAACTATGTCTTCCAGTCCGGCCTGCATGTCGCCGGCCTGTTCGACCGCGATGGCGATGGGATTTACGGCGACACGGTCGAGACCGAGGCGGTCTACGACGAGGAGTGGCGCGAGGGCAAGGCCTCGGTCGGCCAGGACGATCCGTCCAACCGCCTCTACTCCAGCGCCAGCGCTATCGACCTGGAAGCCTGGCCCGATGAGTTCCGCGGGTCGGATGGCAAGCCCAAGGTCTACGGCCAGCAGGACATCGTCTGCATCTACACCGATGTCGGCGGACCGGTCAACCCCACCGCGGGGATGTTCCGCCTGGGCGTGGAAACCTACCAGCGGGTCAAGCTGTTCTCGGTCAGCTCGCAGAAAGACATCATGTATGTCGAGTGGCGCTTCAAGAACGCCTCCCAGTACGTGAACGAGGATGTCAATGGCGATGGGGCGGTGGATGTCGCCGGGCCTTACACCATCAAGGACATGCTGGCGATCATCAACACCGACTTCGACATCGGCGATGCCGATGACGACCGCGCCGCGGTCAGCCCGAAGTTCAACATGTCGATCTACTGGGACTCGGACTTCTCCGAGGGCAATTTCACCAGCCCGGTCGGCTTCCTGGCGATGAAGTTCCTGGATAGTCCGGCTCAGGTCGGCCGCCCGGTCGATGGGGTCGACAATGACAAGGACGGCCAGGTGGACGAGGAGGGTGAGGCCAACCGCATCGGCATGACCGGCTTCACCATCACCACCAACCGCGGCGGCCCGCGCGAGGATCCCAACACCGACGCCGAGGCGTACCGGATCATGGTCAACGCCCCGGGCGAGATCACCGAGCCGCAGTGGGACGCCGAGGCCGATCTGATTGTCTCCGACTTCGAGGATGACCTGCGCGCCCGTCTGCTCACCGGCCCGTTCGATCTGCCGGCCGATGGCAGCTTCCAGAAGGTCGAGGTCGGCTACTTCTTCTCCGAGCCGCAGCGCAGCCCGGCCAACCCGCTGGACATCACCATCGAGGGCGAGCTCAAGCCCCTGATCGGCCTGGCCCAGACCGTCCAGACCACTTTCGACACCGAGTTCAACCTGCCGTCTCCTCCGGTTTCGCCCAACGTGAAGCTGCTGGAGAAGGACGGCATGGTGATCATCACCTGGGATGACCTGCCCGAGAGCTCCCCGGACCCGTTCTACCCGGTGAGCCAGGTGGCCGCCAACCCGGATGGCACCCCGGCCGCCACCTACAACCCGAATTACCTGGAGTACGATTTCCAGGGCTACCGGGTTTACCGCTCCCTGACCACCAACCTCGAGGATGCCCGCCTGGTGGGCCAGTTCGACAAGTCCGACGGGATCACCTCCACCAGCGCCAAGTATGTCACCCAGCAGGGCGCTGATCTGGATGGCGATGGCGTGGCGGACTTCCCGGACACCGAGAAAGACCCGTTCGACATCGGCAAGAGTGGCGATGACGATGTCAAGGACACCGGCGTGCGCTACATCCTGGTCGACCGCGGCCAGGGCCTGTCCGGCGGCCGCGAGGGCCTGATCAACGGCATCAAGTACTACTACGCTGTCACCGCCTTCGACTACCAGCCCTCCAACCTGGGCCAGGAGTCGCTGGAGTCCGGCGTGCAGTTGATCGCCCTGGACCAGAGCGGCAACAACCTGCGCGAGGGCGTGCCGCGGTCCTCGATCAACGGCTTCATCCCGGCCAGCGTGGAAAAGGTCGCCCAGGTCTACCCGGACGGCAGCGAGCTGGGCGAGCCGCCGGTGATGCACCTCACCGCCCAGGGCCTGCTGGAGGAAACCACCCCGCAGCCCGCGGCCGACAATGGCCTGGTGATCACCGATGTCACCCTGGCCGAGGGTAATCCCGCGGTCCTGCCCACCCAGCTCGTGCTGGAAGTGGACTCGGTGATCAACGTCCCGAATGATTTCGATGCCGGCATGGGCTTCTATCACGATGCCCAGTTCCAGGTGCATCTGACCGCCAAGGATGGCCAGGGCCTCGTGCTCGGCCAGTCGATCATCAGCAGCATGGGCAAGTACGACCCGTGGGGCGGAACGATCGAGCTGAGCGGCTCGATCCCGCTCAAGAAGAACGGCGCGGTGATCGCCAGCCTGGATGTGACGGTCTATGCCGACAACTGGGACGGGTTCGTGGTCGAGCCGATCCAGGTCAGCGGCAACATCCAGTACGACAACGTCAAGCAGGGCAACCAGCGCACCCACCTGACCAACTATTTCTGGTACAGCGCCTTTTACGGGCCGGACGAGGCCATGTCGATGGCTCCTCTGGCCAACAGCATCTATCTCGGCCACGTGGTCGCCGGCACCCGCAGCGCGGACATCGAGCTGCGCTGGGTGGCGGATGGCTCGGACCTGACCCTGCAGGTCACCGACCTGTCCAGCCAGGTGCCGGTGCGGTTCAACGAGATCACCAACGATGGCTGGGGTTTCGTGCCCAAAACCGGCAGCGCCCTGGATGTCCTGGTCGATCACCAGACCGCCGAGTGGATGTTCGATAACTTCTATGGTACCGCTACCCCCGGAATGGAACTGATCGCCAACGAGGTTACGCTGGCCGACGGCACAACGAGGCCTTATGCGGTCGATGATGGGGTCCGCCGCAACTTCAAGCTGGTGCGCAAGCTCGGCGAGGCGATCAAGCCCTCGGACTATGATGTGCTAGGCACTGAAATAGTCGAGGATGGGGAAGTGGTCGATGAGATCGGCGACCGGGTGGCGGACCTGTCCGGCACCCAGGACCTGGATCTCTATGTCTGCGGCGTGATGTACCAGATCAATGGGATCACCCGCCTGCCCGCCGCCGGCGATGTCTGGAAGGTCCGGATGCGCCAGCATCCGAGCGCGGCCCAGAATCCTTACCGCGCCGGCGCCAAGACCTTTCCCGGCGTGGCGACCTACAACCATCGCCGCCCGGTGGCCGGCAACCGCTGGGTGGTCGACCTGAATCCCGACCAGGTGAACCTGGCCGCCCGGGACCTCGACCGGATCAAGGTCGTGCCGAACCCGTATGTTGCCTCCAACGCGCTGGACCTGACGCCGAACCAGGTGCAGTTGCAGTTTGTCAACCTGCCCGGCAGTTGCACGATCCGCATCTATACTGTCGCCGGGAACCTGGTGGATGTAATCGAGCATAACGACATGAGCGGCACCGCGATGTGGGACATCCGCTCCCGTTACTCGCAGAAAATCGCCAGCGGCTACTACATCTACCATGTAGAGGATCATGAAACCGGCCAGAAGCAGATGGGCAAGTTTGCGATCATCCACTGAGGCCCGGTGTCTGGAGCGGAAAAGACCTGCTCCTGTCCAGCTTTTTGGAGGAATGACCATGCTGAAGCTGAAAACTGGATTCAGGATTGCCAGCCTGCTGGCAATGCTGCTGCTCCCGTCCCTGCTGGCGGCCTCCGGGGAGGTGTCCAATCCCCTGCGCGGCAGGGTGGATGGTTTCTCATACGTGGGCAACCATTCCGCGGCGTTCCTGTCGATTCCGGTGGGCGCCCGCGCGATCGCCATGGGCAACGCTTTCACGGCCCAGGCGGATGACATCAGCGCGATCTACTGGAACCCGGCCGGTCTCGGCCTGATGGAAGGCCCGCAGGTGCTCTTCAACCATGTCGACATGCCGGTGGGCTTCTCCCTGGACTACTTCGCCGGGGCGATGCCGTTGCTGGACGGCCGGCTGGTGGTCGGCGGGTTTTTCGGGATCATGAACATCGGCGAGGAAGAGATCACCACCATCGAGTACCCGAACGGCACCGGGGCCTATTATGACGGCTACAGCGCCCAGTTCGGCGGCACCCTGACCTTCAACTTCTCCGACCGCTTCTCGGCCGGGATGAATGTCAAGGCGGTGCGCGAGTCGATCTACCAGCTCCATTCCAACGCCGCGGCGTTCGACATGGGCACCAACTACCACACCGAGTTCATGGACAAGCCCCTGCGGGTCTCGTTCGTGATCAGCAACCTCGGCACCAACATGCGCTTTGGCGGCGAAAACCTGTTCGTGCGCGTGCGGCCCGAGGAGCTCTACTCCGACCCGTTGCAGGATGGCGCGGGTAACCGCATCTTCCACCGCGACAACCGCAACGCCTACTATGCCACCAGCGCTTTCTCCCTGCCGACCAGCTTCACCGCCGGCATGGCGATGGACGTGCTGACCACCGACAACCTGCGCTGGACGATGGCCGGGCAGTTCTCCGAGAACAACTTCATGCCGGCCTCGTTCGCGATGGGTTCCGAGCTGGCCCGGGACATCAGCTCCCGGCTCTCCGGGGCGCTGCGTTTCGGCTGGAATTTCGAGCGCGATGAGGTCGGCCTCTCCGGCAGCGAGCAACTGCGCGGCATGAGCACCGGCGGCGGCATCGAGTACATGCTCGCCAAGAACCAGGGCATCGCTTTCGATTATGCCTACCGCGACATGGGCCGCCTGACCCAGAATCACGTGCTGTCCCTGATGTGGAAGATGTACTGAGCGACTTCCGGGCCGGGTGAAACCGGCCGGGACCGCGGCCGGGGCCCCCACAGGGGCCCCGGTTTTTTTGTACCTGCTTGCCGCGGGGAAAGACGATTGACAAGGTTTGCGCAGAGCAGTATCTTCTGACAGATACGGCACAAGCGGGAGCGGCGGTTGCATCGTCCTCCCGATCCTTCCGGAGTTTCGCCCGGCTTTCGCTGACGCTCATCAGGCAGGAGCGAGCAGCTTCAGGCTGGTCTCGCGCCCTCGCCGCTGGAAAATTTCAGCCGCCACGCCCGGAGCATTCCGGTCGGTCCTCCCGGCCCCGGAACGACCATCCCGGCCCACGGCTTTCGGCCCACCGTTCCATGATCCATGCTGATCCAGAGGGAGAAATCGATGAAGCAGATGGACAAGGACGAGCTGTCGCAGCAGGATGGCGCCGAGGAAGGCCGCCGGGCGCTGGTAGCCTTCGAGGGCAGGATCTACGATGTCACCGTCAGCAAGCTCTGGCGCAAGGGCCGGCATGTGCGGACCCACCTGGCGGGCCAGGACCTGACCATGGGGATGCAGGCCGCCCCGCATGGACCCGAGGTGCTGGAAAAGTTCGAGCAGGTGGCGGAACTGGTCGAGATGGCGGCCTCCGAGCCGGAGCTGAGCCCCGAGCCCCCGCCGCTGGTGGCCCTGCTGCTGTCGCGCCACCCGCACCCGATGACCGTGCACTTCCCGATCGCTTTCAGCCTGGGCGCCGCGCTGTTCATTGCGCTGTCCCTGGTGGTGAAGGAGCCGGCCCTGGAGCAGGCCGCCCTCTACAACACCATCCTCTCGGCGCTGGCCACCCCGGTCTCGGTCATGACCGGCCTGTTGAGCTGGTACTACAACTACAGCGCGATCTGGACCCACATCTACCGGATGAAGACCTCCCTGTCGATCCTGCTGGGGCTGCTGCTGACCGCCACCCTGCTCATCCGGTTCCTCGTCCTGCCCGAGACCCTGGCGGATGGCCACTGGTACTGGAGCTACGTCATCCTGACCATGCTTACCGGACCAACCGTGATCGGCCTGGGCTATTACGGAGGCAAGATCACTTTCCCCTCTTGATGGGAGCTGGCTGATATGGCTAAGGAAGAGATCAGGCAACTGGAGCAGATGATCGAAGTCGTGATGCGGGCCATCCCTCGGGAGCGGCAGGCGCACGACATCTATCAGAGCACCTCCGAGGGAGCCCAGACCGAGCTGGCCCGCCAGCTTTTCCGGCGGCTCGCCGAGCAGGAGGAGCAGCACGAGGCCAAGCTGCGGGCCGCCCTCGAGCTGCTCAAGGATGAGCTGTCGGGGCTGCGCGGCCACCGGCCGGAGGAGGCGGAGGAGGAGGCGCTGGGGATCCATGACCAGGGGATGAGCCGGCAGGAGAAGCTGCGGGACCTGGAGCGGGTGATCGAGGTGGTGATCCGGATGATCCCCCGCGAGCGCGAGGCGCACCAGCTCTACCAGCACACCGCCGAGCAGGTCGGTCGGGAGATGACCCACGGCATGTTCGAGTGGCTGGCCGCGCAGGAGCTTCAGCACGAATCCAAGCTGCGGGGGATCCTGCGCCTGCTGCGGCTGGAGGCGAGCCGGTTGCGCGAGCGGAAAGACTGATTCGGCCGGAAACGGCCACGATCCGACCGGACTGCCGGGCCGGCCGCGGATGCCGCGGGTCCGGCAGTTCCGTTGTCCATCCCGGAACCACCTGCCGTGGGGCGCGAGCTCATGCCGGAATTGCCGGAAGTCGAAACAGTGGTGCGCCAACTGGGCCCCAGGCTCGAGGGCCGCACCGTGCGAGCCCTGGAGGTCTACGATTCCAAGCTGACTTTGGAGCGGGAGCCCCGGCTGGCGGGCCGCCCGGTGGAACAGGTGCTGCGGGTCGGCAAGCAGGCGGCGCTCGGCCTGGGCGGGCCGGAGCCGCTCTGGCTGGTGGTCCACCTGCGGATGACCGGCCGGCTGATCTGGGAGGATCAGCCCGGGGAGCGCGACCGGCATCTGCGGGCCCGGCTAAGGCTGGATCGCGGCGCGGTCGCTTTCCTCGACTCCCGGCGTTTCGGCACCCTGCGGCTGGTCTCCTCGTTGCGGGAGGTCTGGCCCGCGGGACTGGACCCGTTCGCCCCCGAGTTCGATCGGGAGGAGCTGGCCCGGCTGCTGCACGGGAGTCTCACGCCGATCAAGCCCTGGCTGCTGCGCCAGGATCGGCTGGTGGGGATCGGCAACATCTACGCCTCCGAGATCCTGTTCGAGGCCGGGATCGATCCCCATCGCCGGGCCGGGGAACTCCGGCCGGAGGAGGTCCCGGCCCTCTACCGCTCGATCATCGCGATCCTGCTGCTGGCGATCGACTTCAACGGCACCACCTTTTCCGACTACCAGGATGCCTCCGGCCGGGCCGGCGCTTTCCAGGAGCTGCTCGCGGTCTACGGGCGGGAAGGGCGGCCCTGCCGCCGTTGCCCGGGGACAGTCCAGCGGATCGTCCAGGCCCAGCGCAGCACTTTCTTCTGCCCCTGCTGCCAGCGTTGAAATTCCCTCGCCAAGCTGGGCCTGATTTTTCCCATCCGCACTTGACAGGCACCTGCGGGACCTGTAACTATTAGATGTTCCTGTTCCTCCAGTTTTGAGTCAGGCGCAGGCAAGCCGGATGGGAAAGTCTCGGGAAGATCATTGAAAGGAGCTGTCGATGAAGGAGCGCAAAGGGCAGGTGACATTCAAGGGCAATCCCCTGACCCTGCTGGGCGAGGAAGTGAAGGTCGGGGACAAGGCTCCGGATGTCGCTCTGACCGGCACCGACATGAGCGAGGTCAAGCTCTCGGAGTACCGCGGGAAGAAGCTGGTGATCTCCGCCGTGCCCTCGCTCGACACCCCGGTCTGCGATGTCGAGACCCGCAGGTTCAATCAGGAGGCTGATCGTTTCGGCGCCGATGTCAAGGTGCTGACTGTCAGCATGGATCTGCCGTTCGCGCAGCGCCGCTGGCAGGAAAGCGCCGAGGCCGATGAAACCGTGCTGCTCTCCGACCACAAGGAGGCCTCGTTCGGCCAGGCTTACGGGGTGCTGATCAAGGAACTGCGCCTGCTCGCCCGCACGGTTTTCGTGGTGGACAAGGAGGGGGTGATCCGCTACAAGCAGATGGTGAGCGAAGTCGCCGATGAGCCCAATTACGATGAAGTGCTGTCCGCGGTGAAGAAGCTGCACTGAAGCGATCCGTTTCCATCCACCCTACCCGTTTAAGGAGAGTCGCCAGTGGCCGAGCGAGGGCAGGTTTTCAAGTGCAGCGAGCATGAGCTGATGGTCGAGGTGCTCCACGGGGGCGATGGCGCGCTGGAGATCCACGGCAAGCCGATGAAGCTGATGGCCGAGAATACGGTCGATGCCTCGCGGGAGAAGCATGTCCCGGTGATCGAGCGGATCCCCGGCGGATTCCGGGTCAAGGTCGGGGGAGTGCCCCACCCGATGGAGGAAAAGCACTACATCGAGTGGATCGAGCTGACCGCCGGGGACCTGGTGCTGCGCCGCTACCTGAAGCCGGGGCAGGAGCCGGTGGCCGAGTTCATGGTCCAGGCCGACCAGGTTACCGCCCGGGAGTTCTGCAACCTGCACGGCCTGTGGAAAGCCTGATCCTCTCTCCGCGTGGGAGCGGCATTGCCAGCGGGCGTCCGTCCAGGGCGCCCGCTTTTTTGGCGGCCGCTGCGGGTCGATGCGATGGAACCGGTGGCGGTCTGGTGGGATAATGCTATATAATATAATAAGATAGATATCCGGAAACATCTCGTCCTCAACTTAGGGGAGGGGGAACATGCAGGAGACCATCAGGATGCTGAAAGTGGAGGGGATGAGCTGCATGGGCTGCGTTCGGACAGTCGAGCGGGCCCTGACCATCCTGCCGGGGGTCAAACAGGCGGAAGTGGACCTGGAGCGCGGGAGCGCGCGGGTGACATACGATTCCGAACAGATCAGCCTGGACCAACTGGTGCACGCGGTCAACAAGTCCGGCTATCAGGCGGCGGCGATCGCCTGAAGCCGATCCCTGCCTCACGGGGAGGATCGTTTGTTGGAAAAACAGGTGGAAATCCCGATTGTCGGCATGCACTGCGCGGTCTGCGTGGCCAATGTCGAACGCGCGCTCACAAACAATCTCCCGGGAGTGACGGCGGCCTCGGTCAACCTGGCCACCGAGAGCGCGACCGTGAGCTACGACCCGGAGGCGGTGAGCCTGGAACGGATCGCCGCGGCGGTGGACCAGGCCGGCTACCGGGCGATCCTGCCCGCCGGGGAGGGGGCCGCAGTCGACGGCGATGCCGAGAGCGTGGCCCGGCGGGAAGAGTACCAGGCGCGGCGGCGGGAGCTGATCGCCGGGATCGTCTTCACCCTGCCGGTGTTCGTGCTCAGCATGTGGCGCCATACCGCCCTGCTCGGGACTTTCGCCGCCCAGCCCTGGTACGACTGGCTGCAGTTGGCCCTGGCCACTCCGGTGCAGTTCTATACCGGCCGCACTTTCTACCGGGGCGGCTGGCGTTCCTTGCGCTCCGGGAGCGCCAACATGGACCTGCTGGTGGCCCTGGGTTCCAGCGCGGCTTACTTCTTCTCGGTGGCGGTGGTGCTGATCCATGGACCGCTGGGCGGCCATGTCTACTTCGAAACCGCGGCGATGATCATCACCCTGATCAGCCTGGGCAAGCTGCTGGAGGCCGGGGCCCGCGGCCGGGCCTCCCGGGCGATCCGCGCCCTGATGGAGCTGGCCCCGGAACGGGCCACCCTGCTGGACGAGGATGGCGGGGAGCGGGTGGTCCCGCTTTCCGCGATCCGGGCCGGCGACCTGGTGCTGGTCCGTCCCGGCGAGCGCCTGCCGGTGGATGGAGCGGTGGTCTCCGGCCAGTCCGCGGTGGATGAGAGCCTGCTCACCGGCGAATCGATGCCGGTGGAGAAAGCCGCCGGGGACAAGGTTTTCGGGGCGACAGTCAACCGCAATGGCCTCTTGCGGGTGCGGGCCACCGGGGTCGGCGAGCAGTCGGCCCTGGCCCAGATCGTCCGGCTGGTGCGCCAGGCCCAGGCCGGCAAGGCGCCGATCCAGCGCCTGGCCGACCGGGTTTCGGCCGTGTTCGTCCCGGTGATCGTCGCGCTGGCCCTGGCGGTGTTCGCCCTGTGGTGGGCGATCGGCGGCGAGTTCGTCCCGGCGATGATCCGGATGGTGGCGGTGCTGGTGATCGCCTGTCCCTGCGCCCTGGGGCTGGCCACCCCGACCGCGGTGATGGTCGCCGGCGGGCGGGGCGCCAGGCAGGGCATCCTGTTCCGCAACAGCGAGGCCCTGGAGCTGGCCAGTCGGCTGCAACTGGTGCTGTTCGACAAGACCGGCACTCTCACCCGCGGCGAGCCGCGGATGGTGGATTGGCTACCCTTGGCGGAAGGCGATGGCGACCGCTTGCTGGAGCTGGTGGCCGGGGCCGAGTCCGGCTCGGAACACCCGCTGGCCCGGGCGATTGTCGCCGGGGCGCGGGAACGGGGCCTCCAGCCCGCCGCTCCGGAGCGCTTCCTGTCCAGCACCGGGTTTGGGGTGGAGGCGGTGGTAGCCGGGCGGCGGGTGCGGGTGGGCCGGCCGGAGTGGCTGGGTCTGGAGGGCCTGGGCGAGCAGACCCGCGCCCGGATCGAGGAGCTCGCCGCCCAGGGCAAGACCGTCATCCTGGCCACGGTCGAGGAGCGCCCGGCCGGGATCATCGCGGTTTTCGATCCCGAGAAGGAGGGGGTGCGCTCCATCCTGGCCGAGCTCAAGGGGCTGGGGATCACCCCGGTGATGCTGACCGGCGACAACCGGCTGGCGGCCCGGCACATCGCCGCGCGGGTGGGGATCGAGCAGGTGGTGGCCGAACTGTTGCCGGAGCAGAAGGAGCAGGCCGTGGAGCGCTTCCAGCGCGAGGGCCGGCTGGTGGGGATGGTCGGCGATGGGATCAACGATGCTCCCGCCCTGGCCCGCGCCGATGTGGGGATCGCGGTCGGCGCCGGGACCGATGTCGCCAAGGAGGCCTCCGACATCACCCTGGTGGGGGAGGACCTGGCCGGGGTGGCCCGCGCGATCCGGCTCTCGCGCCGCACCATGCGCACGATCCGCCAGAACCTGTTCTGGGCCTTCATCTACAACCTGCTGCTGATCCCGGTGGCGGCCGGGGCCCTGCATGGGGTGGAGGCGCTGCCTCCGCTGGTGCGGGACCTGCACCCGATGCTCGCCGCCGCGGCGATGGCGCTCTCCAGCGTGACCGTGGTCCTCAACAGCCTGCGACTCTCCCGGATGAGATTCTGAAGCCGCGACTCCCCAGCCAAAAAACTCCCCTTAAAAAAATCTGCACAAAATAGTAAATAGGTTCTTGACATTCTTCCAGCCGGAGTTATATTGGTACTCGAATACCAGTTTGTCAAATAACACCGGACACGGAGCCACTGCCATGCTGAGATTATCGGAAGCGGCCTCCCTGGCCCTGCACACCATGGTCCTGCTGGCCGACCACCCGGCGCGCCAGCTTTCGACCAGGGAGATCGCCGACCGGCTGCAGGTCTCGGAGGCCCATCTTTCCAAGGTGCTCCAGCGGCTGGCGCGGCTGGGGCTGGTCAGGTCGGAGCGGGGGCCGAAGGGCGGCTTTCTTCTGGCCAAACAGCCGGGGGAGATCAACCTGCTGGAGATTTACGAGTCGATCGAGGGACCATTGCAGGAGACGCACTGTTTCAAGAACACCAGGATCTGCACCGAGGCCAGTTGCATCTTCGGCGGGCTCCTCGGAGAGTTCAATCATCGGGTGAGGGATTATCTGGCCGCGACCAGGCTGCCGGACCTTGCCGGAACCATCGGAGGACCCCTTGAAATCGGTCAGGAATATCGTCCGCATCGATGAGGACAAGTGCAATGGCTGCGGGTTGTGCGTGACCGCCTGCGCGGAAGGGGCGATCCGATTGGTGGATGGCAAGGCCCGGCTGGTGAGCGAAGTCTACTGCGATGGGCTCGGGGCTTGCCTGGGCGAGTGCCCGCAGGGGGCGATCACGGTCGAGCGGCGGGAGGCGCAGGCGTTCGATCGGCAGGCGGTGGAGCGTCACCTGGAGCGAAGCGAGGAGCGACCGATGGCGAAGCAGCACCAGCCCGAGGGTGGCGGATTCCAGGGCTGCCCGGGCTCGATGATGCGCATGCTCCAGGCCGAGCCGGACCGGGAGCAGGAGCAACAGGCCGGGCCGCCGGTGGAGGAAAAGTCATCCTTACGCAACTGGCCGGTCCAGCTCAAGCTGGTCCCGGTGAGCGCCCCTTACTTCCAGGGCGCCCGGCTGCTGCTCTCGGCCGACTGCGTGCCGTTCTCCTATGCCGGCTTCCACCGGGAGTTCCTGGAGGGACGGGTGGTGCTGGTCGGCTGTCCCAAGCTCGATGACTGCGAGCTCTACCTGGACAAGCTGACCGCGATTTTTGCGCAGAACGAGATCGAGTCGGTGGAGGTGGTGTTCATGGAGGTCCCCTGCTGTTTCGGGATGGCCAACATGGTGCAGTTGGCGCTCGAGGCCAGCGGCAAGCGGATCCCGGCCAGCTTTCACCCGGATCGGCATCGGGGGCGGAATCCTCGACCGCCGCGAGGCTTTCTGAAAGGGGCGCAGCGTGGAACAGACACGGCAAGCGGGACTGTCGCGACCAGGATGCCCGGCTCCTGACCCGGTTCATCCAGGTCTATTGTGAACACCGCCACGGGACCAAAGGTGCCGGACTCTGCGATCCATGCGCCGACCTGCTGGCTTACAGCCGTGCAGCGCCTGGAGCGATGCCCGTATGACCCGAAACCCAAGTGCAAGGACTGCCCGACCCATTGCTACCGCCCGGCTTACCGGGAGCGGGTGCAGGGAAGTGATGAAGTTCAGCGGGCATGTACTTCGTCAAACGCGGCCGGCTGGACTGGCTGTTAAAATATTTTATGTTGATTTTACCTGATGGATTGTAGATGAGGGCGGGCGGATCAGCCGGTACAAGCCTCCCAAGCCGGTCAATCTGGAGGCATGATGAGTGAACAGATGATGGATCTGGATCTGAGGAGAGTCATACGAGGAACGCTGGGGCTGGCGAGACGCGGAAAGCTATATCTTCAAGCCGCGCCGGGGCCTGTCGCGCGAGGTGGTGGAGGAGATCTCGTTCATCAAGCAGGAGCCGGAGTGGATGCGGACTTTCCGCCTCAAGGCGTATCGAGCGTTTTATCCAGAAGCCCATGCCGACCTGGGGCGCGGACCTGAGCGGGATCGATTTCCAGAACATCTTCTATTTCCTGCGCGCCACCGAGAGGCCCGGAGCGGTCCTGGGAGGAGGTGCCGGAGTCGATCAAGAGCACTTTCGACCGCCTGGGGATCCCCGAGGCCGAGCGCAAGTACCTGGCCGGGGTTCGCGCCCAGTACGAGTCCGAGGTGGTCTACCATAAAGATGCAAGGAGAAGCCTGTCCGAAAAGAAGGCGTGATGTTCACCGACATGGACACCGCGGTGAAGGAATACCCCGACATCGTCAAGAAGCTATTTCGCCACGGTGATCCCGCCCGGTGACAACAAGCTGGCGGCGCTCAACTAGCGCGGTCTGGTCCGGCGGCTCGTTCATCTACGTTCCGCCCGGAGTGCGGGTGGATGTGCCGTTGCAGGCCTATTTCCGGATCAATGCCGAGAACATGGGCCAGTTCGAGCGCACCCTGATTATCGCCGATGAGGGGTCCTACGTGCACTATGTGGAGGGTTGCACCGCGCCGGTCTACAGCACTCCAGCTCGCTGCACTCGGCGGTGGTGGAGCTGATCGCCCTGCCGCACGCGCGGATCCGTTACTACGACGATCCAGAACTGGTCCTCCAATGTCTACAACCTGGTGACCAAGCGGGCGGTGGCCGACGAGAACGCGGTGGTGGAGTGGGTCGACGGCAACCTGGGCTCCAAGCGTGACCATGAAGTACCCCGCGGTGATCCTCAAAGGCCGCAAGGCCCACGGCGAGGTGCTTTCCCTGGCGTTCGCCGGGAAGGACCAGCACCAGGACACCGGGGCGAAGATGATCCATGTGGCTCCCGAGACCAGCGCCTGATCATCTCCAAGTCGATCTCCAAGGATGGCGGGCGGACCAGCTATCGCGGGCTGGTCAAGGTGGCTGCCCGGCGCGCACGCACTGCAAGAGCAACGTGCGCTGCGATGCCCTGCTGATGGATGAGCGCTCGCGCTCCGACACCTACCCTTACATGAACATCGACGAGGAGGAGGTGGAGATCGGCCACGAGGCGACAGTGGCCCGGATCGGCGATGAGCAGTTGTTCTATCTGATGAGCCGCGGGATGAGCGAGGAGGAGGCCGGGGCGATGATCGTGCGCGGGTTTATCGAGCCGATCATCAAGCAGCTTCCGATGGAGTACGCGGTGGAGCTCAACCGCCTGATCGAGCTGCAGATGGAAGGCTCGGTGGGCTGAGGCGCCCGGAGTGGTCGCGCTTGCTTTCGATGGATAGACTGAGGCTCACTCGAGAACGAGGTGGATGGGAAAGCATGCTGACCACGCTTGATACGAGCGACACACTGGAAGCATTGCTGGAGCGCAGCCCCGGCTGGCTGGCCGATTTGCGCCGCCAGGCCTGGGAGCGTTTCCAGGGCCTGGCGTTCCCGCAAGGCCGCGAAGAGCACTGGCGTTTACCGACCTGCGCCCCTGGAGTTCGGCTCTTACCGGCGTGCTCCCGCCATCGGAGGAACCCGGCCTGGACCATCTGCCGGCCAAGGCGCGCGCCGCCCTGGAGCTCAAGGGCCTGCGCTCGGCCGGGCGGCTGGTGCATGTCGACAGCCGGCCGTTCTCCCTGGAGCTGAGCGAGAGGCCCGTCAGGCCGGGGTGATTTTGACCGACATGGAGACCGCCGCCCGCGAGCACGAGAAACTGCTGCGCCGCCACCTGGCAGTTCCTGGTGGGCGCCTCGGACGTGTTCACCGCCTGGAACCTGGCCCTCCACCGCGGCGGGACTTTCCTGTATGTGCCGACCGGCGTGGAACTGGAAATGCCGCTGCAGGCCCTGCACTGGGTGACCGCCGAGGGCGCGGCGGTGCAGCCGCGCGACGTCGTGGTGGTGGACCGGGGGGCCAGTTGGTGTTTAACGACATATATTCCTCGGGCAGGCTGAGCGCCCCGACGCTGGTGAACCCGGTAACCGAGCTTTTTGCCGGGGCGGAGTCCCGAAGTCGGCTGGGTCACCTGGCAGGACTGGGGGCTGGGGGTGCGCCAGATCGCCCGGGTCAAGGCGCGTCTGGCGGAACGGGCCAGGCTCAACACTCTGCTGGTCACCCTGGGCGGCGGATTTCTCCCGCACCTGGAAAGAGTGTCAGTCTCTGCCGGCGAGGGCGCCGAGAGCATCATGCTCGGCCTGTATTTCCCGCACCTGGGATCAGCGTTTCGAGCACTGGACAGTCCAGGATCACGCCGCGCCGCATACCAAGAGCGACCTGCTGTACAAGGGGGCTGTCGATGACCGGGGCCGCACGGTCTACTACGGCACGATCCGGGTGCGCGCCAAGCCCGCGGGACCGATGCCTACCAGGCCAACCGCAACCTGACCCTCTCGAGCCGCACGCCAAGGCGGACACCAACCCGCAGCTCGAGATCGAGAACAACGATGTGCGCTGCACCCACGGCGCGACAGTCGGCAAGGTCAGCGAGGAGCAGGTGTTCTATCTGATGTCGCGCGGGCATGCCCGGGGCCGAGGCCGAGCGCCTGCTGGTCTTCGGTTTCTTCAACGAGGTACTGGACCGGGTCGAGTGGTCCGGGATGCACGACTGCTGGCGGAGGCGATCCTGCAACAAGGTGGAGGGCGGAAGAGTGAAGTTCGTCAAGGTCGGCCATGGATGAGCAAGTTCGGCGGAGGGCACGGCGAAAGGGGTGGAGGTGGACGGGGAGCCGGTGGCCCTGGTGCGGCTCGGAGGCATGGCTTGTACGCGTGTCGACGACATCTGCACCCACGAGGAGGAAAGCTGGCGGGCGGGATAGTAGCTCGAGGGGAATGTGCTCGAATGCCCGTTGCACGGCGCCACGTTCGACGTTGCGCACCGGCAAGGTGCTCGCTCGCCCGGCCGACACTGGACCTGGAGACTTTCCTCGTGCGGGTGGAAGACGATGGCTCGATATCTGATCGGAATAAAAGATTGATGTACAACGAAGGAGGCAGACACATGAGTGAAAAACTGTCTTGTGATCGATGACCTGCACGCCGCGGTGGAGGGCAAGCAGATAATCAAGGGCTGAATCGCTGGAAGTCCCGCGCGGCGAGGTGCACGCGCTGATGGGGCCCAACGGCAGCGGCAAGTCGACCCTGGCCAACGTGCTGCTGGGACATCCCGCCTACGAGGTCACCGGCGGGAAAATCTGGTTCAAGGGCGCCGATGTCACCGGGATGCCGCGCGGATGAACGCGCCAAGCTGGGGATGTTCCTGGCCTTCCAGTACCCGGTGGAGGTGCCGGGGGTGTCGCTGCTCAATTTCCTGCGCACCTCGCTCAACGCCCAGCGGGGAAAGGATGTCCCGATGCGCAGTTCCGCGACCTGGTCAAGGAGAAGCTCGAGCTGCTGGGGATGGACCCGGCTTTCACCCGCCGCAACCTCAACGAGGGTTTCAGCGGCGGCGAGAAGAAGCGCAACGAGGTGCTGCAGATGGCCCTGCTCGGCCCCGGAGCTGGCGGTGATGGACGAGACCGACTCCGGCCTGGACATCGATGCCGTGCGGGTGGTCTCCGAGGCGGTCAACAAGATGCGCGGCCCGGAGCGATCGTTTCCTGGTGATCACCCACTACATGCGGATCCTGAGTTACCTGGTCCCGGATGTGGTGCATATCATGCTCGGCAGGGACGGATCGTCCGATCCGGCGGACCCGAGCTGGCCCACGAGCTGGAGAAGAACGGCTATAACCGACCCTGCGCCGCGAGTTCGGGATCTCGGTCGAGGACGCCGAACGGAGAAGCGCTGACCGCGAAATGACCAGCAGTCCGCGAACAGCCTGAGAATCCCGGGAGCAGGAACGCGACAGCGCTCGATGCCGGGCGCATCCGCCAGGATTTCCCTCTGCTGACGGAGGGTCAGGGGACGGCCAGCCGCTGGTCTACCTCGACTCGGCGGCGACTTCGCAGAAACCGCGGCGGTGCTCGACGAGCTGAGCGATTTCTACAGCGCACACAACGCCAACCCGCACCGCGGGGTGCTACCGCCTGGCGGAGGAAGCCACCGCGGCGTTACGAGGCGGCGCGGGAAAAGGTGGCGCGTTTTGTCGAGGCCCCGGGACCGGAGGCGGTGGTGTTTACCCGCAACTGCACCGAGGCGATCAACCTGGTGTCCAACTCCTGGGCGCGGGCCAACCTGAGGCCGGGGATGAGATCCTCTCACGGCTGGTCGAGCACCACTCGAACATTGTGCCCTGGCAGTTGGCGGCGACGGAGACCGGCGCGGTGCTGCGCTTCATCCCGCTCAATGCCGAGGGCGACCTCGAGCTGGAACGGCTGGATGAGCTGGTGAGCGAGCGCACCAACTGATCGCGGTGACCGGTGCCAGCAACGTGCTGGGGACAATCACCGAGTCCGGCGCCGATAGTCGCGGCCGCGCGGCGGGTGGGGGCGCTGGTGCTGCTCGACGGCGCCCAGCTGGTGCCCCATGCCCCGGTGGACTTCCAGGCCCTGGGCGTGGACTTCCTGGGGCTTTCCGGCCACAAGATGCTGGGTCCCACGGGGATCGGGGCGCTGGTGGCCCGGCCGGAACTGCTCGAGCGCCTGGAGCCCTTTACCAGGGCGGCGGCGGGATGATCCTCGATGTCGAGCTGGAGCACTCCCGCTGGATCGAGTCGCCCTGGCGGTTCGAGGCCGGCACGCCGCCGGTGGCCGAGGCGGTGGCCCTGGCGCGGCGATCGATTACCTGGAAGAGCTGGGAATGGAGCGGGTGCGCGAGCATGAGCGGCGGCTGGCCGCTTACGCTCTGGAGCGTTTTGCCCGGACCGAGGGCTTCATCCTTTACGGCAGCCCGGAGCCGGAGCGCCGTGGGGCGCACTTTCGCCTTCAACATCGAGGATGGCCGCGGCGGGATCATCCACCCGCACGATGTCGGGAGCTATCTTCGACAGCCTGGGGATCGCGATCCGGGCCGGCCATCACTGCGCCAAGCCGCTGATGCGGCATTTCGATGTGCCGGCGATGTGCCGCGCCTCGTGCTATCTCTACAACACGGAACGAGGAGCTCGACCGCCTGCTGGAGGCGGTCGCAAGGTCAGGGCATTCTTTGGCGGAGCCTGAACATGGAATATCGAGGAGCTGTACCAGGAAATCCTGCTCGACCATTACCGTCACCCCCATCACCGTTGCCCGGACCGGCCGGAGAGCGATTTCCGGTCAAGCACCAGAACCCGCTCTGTGGGGATGAGCTGCTGCTGCGCCTGGAGCTGGACGGGAGGGGCAGGGTGGCGGAGATCTGCTTCAAGGGCCATGGCTGCTCGATCTCCCAGGCCTCGGCCTCGATGATGAGCGAGGCGGTGCGGGGGCTGGACGCGCGGGGAGGCCCTGGAGCTGATCGAGACGGTCCGCCGGATGATGCACGGCGAGCGCGATGGGGACCAGGACCTGGGGGACATCGAGGCCCTCTCGGGGGTGGCGAAGTTCCCGGTGCAGGGTCAAGTGCGCCCTGCTGGCCTGGATGGCGCTCAAGGATGCCCTGACCAGTGTCTCGACAGTGGAACAGAGTTGAAGGAGCTGAGATGAGCGGCAAGAACAAGGCCTTCGAACTGGCCGAGGCAATCAGGGAACGGCTCAAGACGATCGAGGACCCGGAGTTCGAGGTGGACATCGTCAACCTCGGCCTGATCTACGACATCGAGATCGATGGCGGCCGGGCGCAGATCACCATGACCCTGACCTCGATGGGCTGCCCGACCGCCGGGCTGATCGAGTCCCGGGTGAAACGGGAGGCCGCGGCGGTGGAGGGGATCGACGAGGTGGAGGTGGAGTTCACCTTCAGCCCGCCCTGGACCCCGGAGCTGATCACCGAGGAGGGACGGGACTTCCTGGAGTCGATGGGCTACCTCTGAGGCCGGGGGAATCGCCCGTGGAATGGGCTTGATTCCCGGGCCGGTCGCGTGCTATGATTCACCTGTCGGGATGAAGTCAGGCGCAATCAGCAGGGGATGCGACCGGGAGGAAACCGTGGCCGGCACCGCCGAGGAAAAACAGGAACTGACCCGCCTGATCTGCGACTCGATCTCCCGCAGCCTGCATGACTACGCCGGCGACCACCCCGAGTCCGACATGGAAGTGGCGGACATCCGGGAGATTCTGACCAAGATCATCGACTACATCGACATCGCCGACATCAGCGGCTACGGCCCCTGGAAGTAGCCGGGGACGGCGCGGTCGGCGCACCGTTAAAGGGTGTGATGAACTCAGGAGTGGGAAAGAACACAACCCCCGGTGTCCCCCTTTGGTAAGGGGGATTGGTCCGGCTTCGGCCGGAGCTTTGAGCTAAGCGCTTGAGCGATAGCGGTTTCGATCCCCTCTCGAGAGGGGTGGCCCGCCGCAGGCGGGCCGGGGTGTGTGCCTTTGCCGGCCGCACTGCCCAGACACCTACACCAAGTTCATCACACGCTCTATCAAAGGGGGACACCGGGGGTTGGGTGTTTTCCGATTCCCGAGCCGGTCCGCGCTGAGTTCAGCACACGCTCTAGGCAGCGATAGGGGGCATCTCTCCGCTCCTCCCGCCTCGCCTGCCGCTCGAACGCCCCAGGGCGCGCCATCCGCCGGAACACCGGGATGATCTCCCTTGATGTCACGCATGAGCTAAAGCCTGTAAGCAATTTCTCAACATAAAAATACATGGTTCATTAACAGCATGATCGCAACAAGAACGGCGCGCCCCCTGCCATTGAAGAAGGGACGCGCCGTTCATCGTTACGGGAAAGAATTGAGGCTTTTCCGGCTCGGCTCACTTCGGCTCGATGATCCGCACGGTCCAACTGTCCTCCCGCGGCGAGCCGGCGGGGGCCTCCAGCCTGATCCGGGTCAGGCGCTCGCCCCAGACCCCGGACAGGCGCTGGTCATCCAGCTTGATCTCCTCCAGGGCGGGCGTGAGCTTGCCGCCATCGTAGGTGACCCTGATCTCGGCCGGGCCGCCCTCCCGCGACTGCACCAGGACCAGCTCGCCGGGCCGCTCCAGCCGCACCCGGCAGGGGGTGATCAGGCTCAGCATCAGGCCGCCCTCGCGCTTGCTCAGGCGGAAGCTGTCGGTGATCCGCACCTGGCGGCCACGCTCCAGCCGCACTTTCCTGATCCAGCGCTCGACCCCGGCCTCCGGTGGATAGCACCCCGCCAGGTCCTGGGCCAGCTCGGCCGAGGAGCCATCGGCGCGGTACCGCACCTGGCGGGCGGCGAATTCCCGTCCCTCGCGCTGCATCACGCCATTGATGGTCGGCAGGTTGTGGTAGGCCGACTGCATGGTCCAGATCGAGTAGCGCTCCTCGCTGAAAGTCTGGCGGGTGTAGGTGCCGACCCCGGCATCGATCAGCGCCGGGAGGCCATCGACATAGACGATGAAGTTGCCGACATCGTTGTGGTTGTGGCTTTCGGCATTGTGCCCGCCCTTGGCCGCCAGGAACAGCCCCTGGTCGGCGCCATCCACCGAGCGGGCGGCCATCACCTGGATCCCATCCAGCCAGGCATCCCGCGGCAGGGGCTGGAAGCCTTTCGCCCCGTCGATCTCGGCCAGCCCGGCCAGCTTGGGCAGGTAGCGCTGCAGCCCGCCGAACGAGCCGGTCGAGCCCTGGCCTTCCGCCAGTTCCCGTTGGGCGGCCCAGGCGCCCAGGCCCATCATCCGACTGTCGCCGATCCGTTGCCCGTAGCGGTAGACCAGGTCACCATCGATCCCGGTCCGGCCCGGGGCATCGGCGAAATTGATGAAGTAATCCCCGCTGACCTGGGCGCGATAGATGTAACGGCCGATGTTCTGCACCAGCGGCTGGTCGTAGATGCTGATCTTTCCCGCCGAGGCGCTGTGGGCCAGCTCCAGGCAGTCGAACAGCGCGGCCCCGGCCCGTCCCCAGTAGCCCGGGCCCTCATCGCAGCCGCCATCGGGGTGGTAGCTGCCCAGGAAACGGTCCAGGCTGCGGAAGATCTTGTCCACCGCCCGCACCCGCCGTTGCGGGTCCTGCTCCAGCAGCAGCACCGCGGTCAGCCAGTTGGAGTTGACCCAGGGGTTCCAGTTGTTGATGTGGTCGGTCTCGAAGCTCATCCACCAGAAATCGTTGCGGGCCAGGCAGGGCTCGATGATCCGCTGCTGGGCCTCCCGCACGAGCCTGGGAGGCAGCAGGGGCGAGACCCGCTCCAGCTCCGGGGCCAGCAGGTAATGCACCCAGGCCAGCAGCCCGACTGTCTCCCCGGCGAACAGGTCCACGATCGGCTCAATCGCGTCCGGCAGGCCATTGCCGGCCTGCTGCATCCCGATGTGGGCCGGGATGCACCAGCTGGTCTCCTCCATGATCGCCCACAGGCCATTGGCGATCTCATCCAGGAAACGGCCCTGGTACTCGATGCACTCGGCAACCACCAGCGCCGCCAGGCGGTTCCTGCGCCCGAAATAGATTTCCTCGTAGTTGCTGCGGTTGCCATCCCGGGAGAACTGCAGGTAGACCGAGGCCGGCAGGAGCTCCCAGGGCCGGCCGAGGTACTCTTCCGCCCGGGCGAGATGGGCTTGTTTCAACTCGGCGGGCAGGCCCTCCCAGAACTCCCGTTCGGCGGCGGTCGGGTAGGGATGCCACTGCGCGCTGGGCAGCAGCAGCTCCCCGAGCGCGGAGAGGGGATAGTTGGCGCTGAGGCCCGGCTGTGCCGCCCGCGCCGGCGCGATGACCAGCGTTAGGGACAGGGAGAGGGCCAGGGAGAGACTGAGGATGGTCCGGCTGCGCGGCATGGGTCGCCTCGGGTGGCTGGAGGTGGGAAAGCTTGCGGTGCGCGAAAACAGGCGATTGGTCAGGAATGTAAAGCGATTTCCCGGCGGGGCAAGAGGAAAAGCGCGGTGGGACGCGGCTTGGCCGCGCCGCCCGACAAAGAGCTTGAACCATCGGCGGCTTTGGTTTATCTTATGCTCGCCGGCCGCGATCGGTCGCGGCCCTTGCCGGACCAGCACCGCCCTCATAGCTCAGTCGGATAGAGCAACTGCCTTCTAAGCAGTAGGTCGTGGGTTCGAGTCCCGCTGAGGGCGCCACTAACAAAGGCTGCATCTCCTTGAAAAATAAAGGGGTGCAGCCTTTCCTGCTTCTATCTCGTTCAGCAGGGCCTCGACCTGAGTTGCCTCCTGCCGTTGGCCGGGGGTCAGCTTCACGGCCAGGGGCAGGCCGTGGCTGTCGGTCAGCAGGTGCAGCTTGCTGCCGAAGCCGCCCCGGGGCTTGCGGCCGGTCGTGGCCGTGCGTTTGGGCGAGATGGTTCGATCAGCTCTCAGTGCTTGTCGGTCAGATTTGTATCGCTTCATGATCCAACCCCCGCTCTGCTTGATACGAGGAGGATCGATAAATGTTATCAGACCCAGCCTGACTCCAGGTGGGCCTTCCCAAAAATGCTTGAGAAAAATCTTGTCTATAGAGATTCTAAGGGCTATCCTTTGAAAGCATTGTTTTCTGCGACAGAATTTTTCGTGGCGAGCAGACAACAACTGAAAAAAGGAGCACACCATGGGAGACCGAGGCGGCAAGAAAGATAAGGACAAGAGCAAGAAACAGACGACACAGAAACAGGATCAAAAGCTGAAAAAGACTCAGGATCGGCAGCCAAGAAGAACCCCGTAACAGTAAGGGAGATTCAAGGGCGTACCGAGTGCGTGATGCCAATGGGTAAGAAGTGGGAAGTTTCCGGGAAGGTTCCCAGGCCTGGCGCGGGTGATGAACTCAGAGCGACCGGCTCGGGAATCAGGAAAAACACCACCCCCGGTGTCCCCCTTTGGCAAGCAGGGGGATCGTTCCCGCTGCGTCCCGGTCAATGCTGCAAATAGTAATCAGGCTCTTGGTAGTGGCGGGTTTTAAACCCGCCGCTACGACGGCGGGCGCTATCCACTGGCTGAGGTCCCTGCTCCCGGCGAAGCACCGCCGGGGGGTGTGGCCTCTTTTCAGCGGCCACGGTCCAGGCGCCAGGCTGCGCAGTGCATCACACGCTCCAGATGTCGACTTGCAGTACCGAGGGCGGACCGGCCGGTCCGCCCTTCGCTGTTGATCCCCGTTATCCCGTCCTCACAGCCCTTCCAGCCGGTAGAGCACCGCGCCGCCGCTCTCCCCGCCGGGCGGCGCCACCATCAGGTGCGCCGCCTCTTGTAGGCCATGATCGTACAGGTTATGCGCATCCGGGGCGGAGGTGAGGTTCTCCACGCAGAAGAACGGGTTCTCGGGCAGGGCATAGACAATCAGCCGGGCCAGCTCCGGCGAGGGCTCGAGGGTCAGGCGCACCCCCTGACGGCGGAACTCGATCACCGATGGAGAGTCGGGCGACAGGCCCGCGAACACATCATCCAGCCGCAGCCCGGCCACCGAGCGGAACTCGCCCAGGTTGCGCTCCGGGTCCGCAGCCACGGCCTGCAGCTTGCCGGTGGGGATCTGCTCCACCATCTCCAGGCAGGACTCCGCCGAGGCTTTCAGGAACACCCCCTCCCGCTCCCCATCCGGGTAATTGAAGTAGGGATGCAGTCCGAACCCGTAGGGCAGGGGCAGGCTGTCGCGGCTGGTCACCCGCCAGGAGATCTCCAGCCCCCGCTGATCCAGGCGGTAGGTAACTGTCAGGCGGTGATCGTAGTTGAACTTGCGGTAGTGCTCATCGCCGGGGCTGAAGTCGATCCAGCACTCCAGGCTCACGCCATCGGCATCCACCTGGGGATCGGAAGATTCCCAGGGCAGGGTGCGCACCAGCCCGTGAATCCAGGTGTCGCCGCGGTTGGTCCCGAACTCGAACCGCCGCCCCTGGAAGCCGAATTTCCCCTGCGGCACCCGGCAGGGGGTCGGGTACATGAGCGGGACCCCGTAGCGGGTGCCATCGAACCCGCTAATGGTGTCCGGCAGGTAGAGCAACTCGTGGCCGCGGTAGACCAGGCTGAACAGGTTGGCCCCCACCGCGGGGACAATCCCCGCCTCCAGCTCTTCCCCGGCCGCACTGCGGGTCAGGATCACCGCCGGTTGCCCGACCCGTTGGTTGTCCTCGATCCGGTAGCCGTACTCCGGCCCGGAGGAGGGCTGGTCCGCCGCCAGGTTGTCGGGACCCTCGGCCGGGCGATGGCCGCAGCCGCTCCAGGCCAGCGATGCCAGCCAGAGCAGGATCAGGGCGAGCCGGCGGGTGATCCGGCGCGGGTGCAGCTCGATGCGGGACATGGCGCCTCCTATCTGGGCTGATGACTGGGGATCGGGAGCAGGACCGCCGGAATATACCATCCGCCGCGGCCGCTTTCAACGCTGATGGCAGCAAAAGCTTGCCTGGCCCGAAATCGGGCTTATAATTATCACGCGGGGCCTGTTTCCCGCGCTGGAAAGCCCTGATGGTCCAACCCGCAGGCCCGCGAGGGGAGTACAAGATGCCGTCACAGACAAGAAACCTGCCGCGCCACGGCGGATGGTCCCGGGCGGCGACTGTCGCGCTGGCCGTGCTGCTGATCCTGGCCATCGGCGACAGCAGCCCTGCGGTCGCGGCCGGGGGCGTGGTGGAAAACCCCCAGGTCTCCACCGACCGCTCGGTGGACTGCAGCACGGCGGAGCGGATCCTGGAGGACCTGGTCACGCCCGGAATGAGCGATGAGCAGCGGGTGCTGCAGGCGTTCCACTGGGTGCGCCGGGTGCTCTATCATGGCGAGCCGGCGCATGCTTACCGTTACGATTTCCACCGGATGGTGAATGTCCTCGGCAGCGGAAGCTGCCTGATCCAGACCGCCCCGTTGGCCTACCTGCTGAAAAAACTCGGCTACGAGTCGGAAAGCTGGGTGCACGATACCCACCACATGCTGCAGGTGCGCTATGGCGGGCGCTGGCACTGCCTGGACCCCCACATGAACTTCTATGTCTGGGACCGCTCGATCCCGCCGTCGATCGCCGGCATCGAACAATTGCGCGCCGATTCCACCCTGGCTTGGGAGGCCCGGCGCGAGGAGCGCAGCGGCCCGGGCTTCCTGCTCTGCGGCGACAGCCCCGGCTGGTTCAGCGGCGGGGGGGACTGGACCCGGGAGGAGCACTGGCCGGACCTGGCGGTCGAGGAGCCGTTCGGCCGGATCACCCTGCGCCGCGGCGAGCGCTACCTCCGCACCTGGCTGCCGGGGGAGCATCCCTACCGCGAGTCCTGGACCTATGACCCGGAACATGGCCCCTACCACACCTGCGGCCCGGCCGACCGCGAAGACACGGTCAACTGGCCGCTGTACGAGCCGCACCTGGCGATGATCGCCGGCCGCGAGACCTACCGTCACTGGGGAGCGGGGACCCTGATCTACGCTCCGGACCTGGAGAGTGACCATTACCAGGATGGAGCGGTCTACCGTCGCAACCTGCGGCACGAGGCCGGGCGGGGGCTGATCCAGCAGCAAGCCTCACGCCCCGGGGAGGTGGTGTTCGCGGTGGGTTGCCCCTACGTGATCACCGCCGGGGAGCTGGCGCTGGCCACCGGCGACAGCGGCCGGGTGACTGCCTGGCTGGGCCGCGGACAGCAAGGTCCCTGGCAGGAGTTGGCGCTGGCCGCCGAGGGCGCTTCCCATCGCGCCGCGTTCCGGGAGCCGGTGGCCGGCAGCTTCACGGGCTACTACCTGCGCCTGGTGCTGGAGCAAGGGGCGAGCGTGGGCAAGTTAGAGCTCACCAGCCAGTTCGCGCTCAATCCTTACGCCCTGCCTTACCTGGTCCCGGGAAAGAACGTGGTCCGGGTCGAGGGCGGCGGCTTCGGTTCCCCGCTGGAGCTGGAATGGCGCTACGCCGAGGGGCCGGACTGGACCATCGCCCAAAGCGCCCGGCGGAGTTTCACCGCCCCGGGCGAGTTCGAGATCATGGTCGGCGGCAGGCAGTATCCGCGCAACCTGGCGCTGATCCTGAGTGTCGCGCCCTGAAAGCTGTCCCGACCGCCGCGGCAATCAGCCTCCGGCCATCGGCAGTCAAGACCATCACCCCAACCATGGAGCGGTCGATGCTCTCCAGGCCCGAGGCCCACTCCCGGCGCATCCTCCCGGCGGTACTGCTCTGTTCCTCCCTGCTGCTCTTTCCTGCGACCATGGCGGCCCAGGCGATCCGCCAGGACCAGGACCCGCTGCGCTGGACCATCGAGATGGCCAACTCCAGCTACCAGGTGATCCGGGCTCGGGATGGCGACCTGGTCTGCGGCTGGTTCGGGCCGCTCTCCGGGGAGCGGGTGTTCCAGGCGCCGGACTATGACCAGCCGGTTGAAGTCGGCACCGCTTACCGGGAGGTCCCTTACCGCGGCGGCTTCACCCACCTCAACCCCGCGCTGGAGGTGGTGTTCGCCGATGGGGGACGCGAGCTGGAGCTGCGCTATGAGGGCCACGAGCTCGGCGAGCGGGAGGGCAGGCCCTTCCTGCGCCTGGACCTCAAGGACTCCCACTACCCCTTCCGGGTCAGCGAGTACCTCCAGGTCTGCCCGGAGCTGGACATCATCGAGAAATGGCTGGTGCTGGAGAACCTCGGCTCCGAGCGGATCATTGTCGAGAAAGCTTACTCCGGCTCGGTGCTGCTGCCTCCCGGCGGCTATGACCTGATCCAGCTTTCCGGCAAGTGGGGACGAGAGTTTTACCCCCGGCGGACTTTCCTCACCTCCGGCCAGAAGTCGATTTTCGTGCGGGGGATGAAAAGCCCGCCGCACGCGCCGTTTTTCCTGGTCCGCCCGGCGGGGGAGAAGGATGAGCACCGGGGCGAGGCCTGGTTCGGGGCGGTGGCCTGGAGCGGCAACTGGCGGATCGACTGCGAGGTGGATGAGAACGAGCGGCTGCAGGTGGCGGGCGGGATCAATTTCTGGGACACGCACCAGGTGCTGGAGGGTGGAGCGCGCTTCGAGACTCCGAAAATGATCTTCGGCTTCAGCGACCAGGGCGCGGGCGGGGCCAGCCGTCGCCTGCACCGCTTCATGCTGGAGCATGTCCTGCGCCGGCCATTCAGCCACAAGCCCAGCC
The DNA here is from genome assembly GCA_963752515.1 of Candidatus Glassiibacteriota bacterium. Lineage (GTDB taxonomy): Bacteria > Gemmatimonadota > Glassbacteria > GWA2-58-10 > GWA2-58-10 > CAVVYO01. Next base: position 123,567 of record CAVVYO010000006.1, read on the forward strand.
CGGTGCTGTACAACTGCTGGTATGCCACGACATTCCATGTGGATGAGGACCAGCAGGTCAGAGCTGGCGGACATCGCCCGGGACCTGGGAGTGGAGCTGTTCGTGATGGACGATGGCTGGTTCCGCGGAAGAGTAGATGACAAGCGCCGGGCTGGGGGACTGGACTCCCGGACACGAAGAAATTCCCCGACGGCCTGGGGCCGATGATCCGGGCGGATCAACGAGCTGGGGATGGATTTCGGGCTGTGGGTCGAGCCGGAGATGGTCAACCCGAACAGCGACCTGTACCGCGCCCACCCGGACTGGGCCCTGCACACCCCGCACCGGGAAATCCCACACGGGACGGAATCAGTTGATGCTGAATTTCGCTCGCGAGGAGGTGCCGCGAGTACACCTTGCCAGTGGCTGGACAGGCTTCTGCACCGAGAACAACATAAGATTCATCAAGTGGGACATGAACCGTTATGTCTCCGAGGCGGGTTGGCCGGAGGCCGCCGCACGATGCAGCGCGAGCTGCTCATCCGCTATGCGGAACCTGATCGAGATTTTCGACCCTGCGCGAGCGCTACCCCCAGTGGTGTTCGAGAGCTGCTCCTCCGGCGGCGGGCGGGCGATCCGGGCAAATCCTGTCCTGGCCGAGCAGATCTGGACCAGCGACAACACCGACCCCGGCGACCGCCTGCACATCCAGTACGGCTACTCGCTAGGCGTTCCCGGCCCGCAGCATGGTCAACTGGATCACCGATGAGGAATGGCACGGCAAGACCACGCCGCTGAAGTTCCGCCTCCAGGTGGCGATGATGGGCAGCCTCGGGATCGGCAATGACCTGTTCAAGTTGAGCGCGGAGGACCGGGCGGTCGCCCGGGAGCAGATCGCCCTCTACCAGCGCATCCGGCACATTGTCCAGCTCGGGGACCAGTACCGTCTCCGGGACCCGTTCGCGGGCCATCGCGCCGCGGTGCAGTATGTCACCACCGATGGCGCGGAGAGCGTGGTGTTCGCCTACCAGACCCTGGAGACCCTGCCCGGGGCGCAAAGCGTTCAGGACCAGACGGACCGGGTGCGGCTCTACGGCCTGAAAGCCCAGGCGGTGTATGCGGTGACCGCGGATGACCAGGCGAGCGAGCTTTCCGGCCGGGTGCTGATGGAAAGCGGGCTGGCCTTGCCGCTGGAGGGCAACTACTCCAGCCGGATCATCGTGCTGCGGGAGAAGGAATAATCGAAGGGTTGTTCCCGGAGTGCGGGAAAGCCGGTACGGGCTGACTGCCGCTGCAGTTCGATATCTAAAAAGCAAACTTTCGAAAAAGTTTGGTTCATCCGGGAATTCCGGGGTGAGAGCTTCTGCCGGCGGGGGAGCCGGACTAGACCCTTCTCGGGCTTGGGGACACAAATTCCCGGCGGTGCTGCTATCTCTCAGGTTATCATTATTTTTCTTCTTCTGTGACCAGAAGAAGCAAGAGTCTGTGCGGCGCAAAACTCGCCGGCCAGTGGTGGTTTCCAAAGAGCCGCTTGTAATCGCGGGATCTTTACGCTACCCCTCTGCGTGGGCAGCGCTGACGCGCATCTGCCGGTCAGCTCTGGCCGCAGCTTCATCTGTTCATGGGATCATGCGCTCTGTAACCGCTGCTCTGGCTTGGCTCATCCAGTTGCTGCCGCGGAGCGCCCGGAACGGGCGCTGGGGGATGAAAGACAAGACCAGGGCCAGAGCATCTTGTTCTTGGGCGGCGGTGGTCTTTCGGGCCGCGGCTGGAGGCAAGGGAAAGCGATGTAATTGCCGCGCAATTTCCATCGCGGCTGGTGTGGAATGCCGAAGCCCGGCAGGCCATGGCGTTGCAGCGCCAGGGATGGCGCGAAACGCGGCGACCTCGAAAGGAGCGGCTGATTACCTCAAGCACACCGCAGCCCATTGAAGAGCTGATAGCTGATTCAGCTTCGCGGCCTTGGCTTTAAAAGACTCTTGCTACTTCTGGTCACAGAAGTAGAAAAATCCGCAGGATTTACGGGATTAGCAGCGGGCTGGAGCTTTCCCCGGATTGGACGGATGAACCAAAAGTTTGGGGAAGTGGGAGGGGGGATCGGGGGAGGGCGTCCCTGGGGGAGGGAGGAAACCTTTTGAAAAAGGTTTCCTCCCTCCCCCAGGAAAAACGGAAGTCCGGAGCCGCGGTCAGTCCTGAGGTTCAAGCTCGCGGATCCAGATGTTGCGGAAAGCTACCGGGTGATGGTGGTCCTGCAGCAGGATCGGGCCGCGGGCCACGTCCGGCTGACCGGTGCGGGCCCCGGTGGGGACCGACTCGCGGTGGTCCTGCACCAGCACCCCGTTGTGGACCAGCGTGATCAGCGCTTTCCGGGTGCGGTTACCCGCGGCATCGAACCGGGCGGCGCGGAAGAAGATCTCGTAGGTCTGCCACTGGCCGGGCTCGCGGCTGGCATTGACCAGCGGCGGGAAGAGCTTGTAGATCGAGGCGCAGGTGCCATTGGCGTATGTTTTGGTGTTGTCCCCGTAGGAATCGAGGATCTGGACCTCGTAGTTGCGGTGGATGTAGATTCCGCTGTTGCCGCGGTCCTGGCCGAGCCCCTCGGCCGAGGCTGGGGTCATGAACTCCAGGTGGAGCTGGAAGTCGCCGAACTCGCGCCTGGTGACCAGGTCTCCGCCCTGGACCGTCATCGCGCCAGCGGCCACCACCCAGCCTGCGGGGCCGCCATCGCCGCCGGTCCAGGCCGACAGGTCCCGGCCATCGAACAGCACCACCGCATCGGCGGGCGGTGCATCCGGTGGGGCGCCGACCACCCGCGGCTGCGGCTCCTCCTGGGCCAGGCCGGCCGACAGGTTCAGCAGCAACAAGAGGGCGCCCAGGGCGCCGGCCAGGCTGAGGGTCTTGCGCATGATCTCCTCCGGGGTGATGGCCCTTGGGCGGGCCGTGCTGGTGAGGCCTGAGGCCAAGCGAGCGTACTGGCGATAAATTAGCCTGCAGCGGCCGATCCGGCAAGCAGTCCATGCGGGAGGCGAGCGGACGATGGTCGCCCGAACCATGTCCGGCTGAGGGGCGCTGCTCATCTGAGGCCATCGACAGTTCGAACCGTACCCACCGCGGAGGTTTGACCATGAAACGACGTCAACTCCTGACCCTGGCCGGCACAGCGGCCGGCCTGTCCCTCGCCGCCGGGTTCTCGCGCCGGGCCCGGGCCGATGCCGGCTATCCGCAGCGGCTGGAGATCGGCCGGGACCTGCCGGACCCGTTCTGCATCCGCCACGGGGCGGGCTGGTACCTGACCGGCACCCACTCCAGCGGGTACAACGAACGGAGCGAAAAAGTCTACGACATGTACTTCTCGAAAGACCTGCGGAAGTGGGAACCCCTGGGCCCGGTGCTGGCATTCCCCGAGTTCGAGGGCAGCCGCGAGGCCAACTACTGGGCCCCGGAAATCGCTTTCCATGGCGGCCGCTGGTACATGTATTACACCGCCGACTCGTTCGGGATCAACGAGCGCCGCTACGTGCGGGCGGCGGTGGCCGACCGGATCGAGGGGCCTTACCATGATGCGGGTCAGCTCACCGCCCAGCCGGCGATCGATGGAGACCCGGTCTGGTGCTCGGCAGAGGAGGGCTACCTGTTTTACACCGGCAATGAGGGCAACCCCCATGTCGGCCAGTTGCTGGCGGACCGTTTTGTTGGTCCCGAGCGCCTGGCCGGGCAGCCGCAGCGGGTTTTCCCGGGGGAGGACCAGCCCTGGGAGGAGGGGGCGTTTGTCGTGCGGGAAGGGGAAAAATTCTACCTGTTCAGCAGCATGGGCAACTGGCGCGATGGCAGCTATCATGTGCTGGTGGCCCGCGCCGACCATCTGCCCGGGCCCTGGGAACGCCTGGAGGGCAGCCTGCTGGAGAGCCGCGGCGGCGACCTGCTCGGCCCCGGCCACAACTCGGTGTTCGCGGGGCCCGATGGCGGCCGCTGGATCTGCTTCCACGCCTGGGATGCCGCCCGCACCGGGCGCTATCCCTGGATCGCCCCGCTGGACTGGAAAGATGGCCGGCCGGTGGTGCGGGGCTGACAGCGCCGGTCATGCTGCGGCCTGTGCCTTGACCGGCATCGGTCGCCCGTGTTACCTTATCGGCATTGTCCCAATCACCGTTCTTCGTTGATCGGAAAGCTCCATGAACATCCTGCTGGTCGATGATGATCCCCTCAGCCGGGAAGCGGTGGGCGAGTTCCTCGAGGAACAGCTCGGCCACCGGCTGACCCATTGCGGGGATGGGCAACAGGCCCTGGAGCTGTTCCGCCGCGAACCGTTTCCGATGGTGCTCACCGATATCCGCATGCCGGGGCTGGATGGGATCGAGTTGCTGCGCTCGCTCAAGCAACTGCCGGAGGGCCGCCGGTCGGACATCGTGCTGATCACCGGCCACGGTGACATGCACACCGCGATCCAGGCCCTGCGCGCCGGGGCCTACGACTACCTGCTCAAGCCGATCGATGTCCAGCAGCTGGCCGCGGTGGTGAGCCGGATCGCCGAGCACCAGTCGCTGCTCCGGGAGAATTTCGAGCTGACCCACCGTTTCCACGAGCAGGTGGAGGCGGCCACCCGCCAGACCAAGACCGAGCTGGAGCGTTTGCAGAAAGCCTACGCCGGGATTGTCGGAGTCGGCAAGCTGGGAGTGTTCTCCGAGAAGATGCAGGCGGTGGTGGAAATGGCCGAGCGGCTGCATGCCGACCCCTCGGTCCCGGTGCTGATCGAGGGCGAAACCGGCACCGGCAAGGAGTTGGTGGCCCGGCTGGTGCACTACGGCCGGAAGGGCGCCACCACTCCTTTCATCCCGCTCAACTGCTCGGCGATCTCGGCCAACCTGTTCGAGAGCGAGCTGTTCGGCTACGAGGGCGGAGCGTTCACCGGGGCCAGGAAAGAGGGCTCGCCGGGCAAGCTGGAGCTGGCCCGCGGCGGGACGCTGTTCCTGGACGAGATCGGCGACCTGCCGCTTGATTTGCAGCCCAAGCTGCTGCGGGTGCTCCAGGAGCACGAGTTCTACCGGGTGGGAGGCTTGAAGAAGATCGAGTTCCAGGCCCGGGTGGTCTGCGCCACCAATGCCAACCTCAAGCAACAGGTGGAGCGGGGCACTTTCCGTCGGGATCTGTTCTACCGGCTGAACCTGGGGCGAATCTACATCCCGGCCCTGCGGGAGCGACCGGAGGAGATCGGCGCGCTGGCCCGGATGTTCCTCGCGCACTACGCCGAGCAGAAAAAGCGGGGGTTCCGGCTGTTCCAGAAAGCGGCCCTCGACCTGCTGGAGCGCCATCCCTGGCCGGGGAACATCCGCGAGCTGGAGAACACGATCGAGCGCGTGGTGCTGCTCTACGATGATGTCGAGGTCCGGCCCGAGCACCTGCGGTTCCTGGGCGGGGATGACGATGAGCTGCCGATCGCCCGGCAGGGCCAGCTCCTGAAGCCGGGGATGCTCCTGCTGCCGCCCGGCGGCTTCGAGATGGAGTCGCTGGAGGCGGAGATCGTGCGCAAGACGATGACGATGTTCGGCGGCAACAAGACCCAGACCGCCGAGTACCTGGGGCTCACCCGCAGCGCCCTGCGCAGCAGGCTCAAGAAAGCTTTCTGAACAACGGGGGCCGCCAGGGGTAACGGTGGGCGGGGTAACCGGCGACCTTCCGCCGCGTTCAATGGTTGTCCGCATGCTCCATCCGGCGGGCCGCCATCCTCCCGCCCCTCCATCATCGAACCAGTGGACCGTTCGGCCATGACCAGCCCATCTCACCCGCTGACTGACAGTTTCGGCCGGGTGCACAGCTATCTGCGCCTCTCGCTCACCGGCGACTGCAACCTGCGCTGCCGCTACTGCATGCCGGGCGAGGAGGAGGGCGGGCGCCGCCGCCCGCCGGTCCCCCCGCTCGCCGGCGCGGAGCTGGAACGTCTGGTGCGGCTGCTGGCCCGCCTGGGAGTACGCAAGCTGCGGCTCACCGGCGGGGAGCCGCTGATGCGGCCCGAATTGCCCGAGCTGGTGCGCACGTTCCGCGCCATCGATGGGATCGAGCGGATCGGGCTCACCACCAATGGGGTGCTGCTGGAGCAGCGCCTGCCGGAGCTGCAGGCGGCGGGGCTGGACAGCATCAACCTCAGCCTGGACACCCTGCGGCCGGGAAGGTTCCGGCTGATCGCCGGGCGGAGCCTGCTGCACCGGGTCCAGGCCGGGCTGGAGGCCGCCCTGGCGGCGGGTTTCCGGCCGCTCAAGCTCAACACGGTGGTGATCCGGGGGCTCAACGAGGACGAGGTCCCGGATTTCGTGGCCCTGACCCGCGAGCTTCCGCTCCACGTGCGGTTCATCGAGTACATGCCGTTCCGCGCCAACCACTGGCGTCCCGAGGGTTTCATCCCGGCGACCGAGCTGCGGGAGCTGATCGGCGGTCGCTGGGAGCTGCTCCCGGACCCCGGCAATGGGGAGGATTCCGGGGTCTCGCGCGACTACCGCATCCCGGGCCATGCCGGGAAGATCGGGTTCATCGCCCCCCTGAGCGAGCAGTTCTGCGGCGACTGCAACCGCCTGCGGCTCACCGCCGCCGGGGGATTGCGGCTCTGCCTGCACGAGGGCCGGGAGCTGGACCTGGCCGCGCCATTGCGGGCCGGAGCGAACGATGAGGAACTGGAAGCGCTGATCCGCCAGTCCCTGCTGGGCAAATGGCGTTCGCACCCCGGCCTGGAGCGGCTGCATCGCCGCCCGGAGCGGGCGATGGTGGAACTGGGAGGCTGAAAGATCGAGCAGCGGGAAGGGGCAGGCCGCGTGCAGCACAGCCAGGCAATGCCGCCTGTCGGCCGGGTGGTGGCGATCTCGCTCAGCGAGCGCCGGGGGGAGCCCAAGCGCCCGGTGGACAGCGCCATGCTGCGCGCCGACTGGGGGCTGGAAGGGGATGCCCATGCCGGCCCCTGGCACCGCCAGGTGAGCCTGCTGGCCGAGGAGAGCATTGACAAGATGCGGGCGCTGGGGCTGGAGGTCGAGCCCGGCTCGTTCGCCGAGAACATCACCACCGCGGGGATCGACCTGATCGCTTTGCCGCTCGGGACCCGTCTGCGGCTGGGCAGTGCGGTGCTGGAGGTCACCCAGCTCGGCAAGCAGTGCCTCCATCGTTGCGCGGTTTACCAGCGCGCCGGGGACTGCGTGATGCCCCGCGAGGGGATTTTCGCCCGGGTGCTGGCGGGGGGCCGGGTCCTCCCCGGCGATCCGTTGGTGGTGCTGCCGATCCCGCTGGAAGAGGCGAAAAGCGACCAAGCCCCTTGACTTCCCGATGAGCCGTTTTTATCTTTCAGTGTTTCCCACTGCGGATTGCATGGTGGGCGTAGCTCAGTCGGTAGAGCACATGGTTGTGGCCCATGTGGTCGCGGGTTCAAGTCCCGTCGCTCACCCCATCTTTCGAAACGGGTCGAGGCAGCCCGGAAGCTGATTCCGGAGCGCCCGGCCCGTTTTCGTTTCCGGCGGGTCGGGCTGATCCCGCGGCCTGGGCTCCTGATGAGCACCGCCGCCGGTTCATCGTCCCGCTCGGGCGGCCGCGATTCCCGATCCGTGCATGCTTTTCCTTGCAATTCTCCCGCGCTCTCCCTATTCTGTTCCCCGAGATGTCACGGCTGCGCCCGGTGGCGCGCCAACCCGCTCCAGGCAACCAAGGCTTCGACCTTCCGTTCCGCGCTGTCCACTGTCTCACTACCGCTGCTCGATGGAGTACCGCCTATGACCAGCAACCTCAATCGGCGTGATTTCCTGAAGGTGACCGGCCTGGTGGCCCCGGTGGTTTTCGCCAGCTCCTGCTCCTCGCCCAAGCCCGCGGCGACCGGAGCGTTCGAGCGGGGAGGGACCGCCCTGCGGATCCGGCCGGTGCTGGTCGCCGCGGTCTATGAGCGCCAGGAGGCCACCAGTTGGCGGCCCTGGGGCGGGCTCCACTCCCGGGATGACATCGACCGCGAGGCCGGGAAGATTCGCGATGAGCTCAAAGCCCTGGCCGCCAAGGCCGATTTTCCGCTGGAAATCCTCGAGCCGCTGCTGATCGACGATGCCGCCAAGGCCGAAGCCTTCCGCGCCGAGGACTGCGACCTGGTGCTGGTCTACGCCGCCGCCGGCGAGCAGCGCTGGCTGGAGCTGGCCGCCAATGCCGGCAAGCCCGCGGTGATGTTCATCCGCCACCGCTCCGGGCCGGTTTACCTCTGGTACGAGACCGCCCACCCGCGCTTCCTGCGCAAAACCACCGATGACTACCTCGAACCCGGGATGGATGTCTGGGACGTGGTCGTAGACGACTACGAGGAAGTGCTGTGGCGCCTGCGCGGGCTGTTCGGGCTGAAGAACACCCTCGGCACCCGGATCCTCTCGATCGGGCCGGCCAGCGGCTGGGGCCGCGACGGACAGGATGCCCCCGCCCACGCCCGGGACATCTTCAAGCTGGACATCCGGGACATCGCCTACGAGGAACTGGACCGCCTGATCCAGAAAGCTTTCGCCGACCAGGCGTTGATGGGGAAATGCCGCCAGGATGCCGAGGCCTACCTCTCCCAGGAGGGGGTCTCGCTGCACACCGAAAAAGAGTTCGTGGTCAACGGGTTCATGCTGGCCGAAATCTTCCGCGAGCTGATGCGGCGCGAGGGCGCCCAGGCGATCACGGTCCAGGGCTGCATGAACACGATCATCCCCAAGGCCCGGACCACCGCCTGCCTGACCCTGAGCCTGATCAACGACGAGGGCCCGATGGCGTTCTGCGAATCGGACTTCGTGGTGATACCTTCCGGCATCCTGATGCGTTACATCTCCGGCAAGCCCTCTTTCCTCCAGGACCCGACCCATCCTCACGCCGGAGTGGTGACTGTCGCCCACTGCACCGCGCCGCGCCGGATGAACGGGGTGGACCTGGAGCCGGCCCGGGTGGTCACTCATTTCGAGTCGGATTACGGTGCCACTCCCAAGGTGCTGATGCGCAAGGGCCAGGTGACCACCAATGTCGCCCCGGATTTCAGCTTCAAGCGCTGGGTCGGCTTCCGCGGGACGATCATCGACCACCCGGACTACGACATCTGCCGCTCGCAGATCGACCTGGCGATCGACGGGGACTGGCGCGAACTGCTGGAACGGATGCAGGGCTTCCACTGGATGACCTGCTATGGTGATTACCTCAACGAAGTCGGCTATGCGCTGAAAAAAGTCGGAATCCAGTGGCAGAACGTTTCGGCCGGAGACAGTAAGCCCGGGAGCATTGCCTGAAGACCTGAAGCAGCATTTCTAACGCACAGCGCAGCGAGGGAGAAAATGAGCAAAGAGCAAAGCAGCCTGTACACGCGTCGCGACTTCCTGGCCGCCGGGGGCGGGGCGCTGGCGGCCACCGCCATCTCCGGCTTCCCGTTTGTCGGCACCGCCCGGGCTCAGGGCAGTGAGATCAGGGTGGGGGTGATCGGCTGCGGCGGACGCGGTACCGGGGCCTGCTCCAACGTGCTGATGGCCGATCCCAACACCGTGCTGGTGGCGATCGCCGATGTCGCCGCGGACCAGATCGACAAGGCCCTGGCCGCCCTGAAACAGGATCGTGACCTCCAGGACAAGCAGCACCGGATCAAAGTCACCAGCGCCACCAAGTTCAGCGGGATCGACGGCTACAAGAAGCTGCTCCAGGCCGATGTGGACTACGTGATCCTGGCCGCTCCGCCCGGCTTCCGGCCCGAGCACTACGAGGCCTGTGTCAACGCCGGCAAGCACATCTTCGCCGAAAAGCCGGTGGGCACCTGCCCGGCCGGCATCCGCCGCATCCGCGCCTCGGCCCAGAAGGCCAAGCAGAAGGGCCTTTCGACCGTGGTGGGGCTCAACTATCGTCACGACACCGGCTCGCAGGAAGTGATCAAGCGCCTGCACGAGGCGGCGATCGGCGAGGTGCTGGCCGGCAGGATCTACCGCCTGGGCGGCGGGGTCTGGCATCGCGGCTCCAACCCCGCCTGGAGCCAGCTCGAGTACCAGTGCCGCAACTGGTATTATTTCGACTGGCTCTCCGGCGACCAGATCGTCGAGATGGTGGTCCACCAGATCGACCTGATGAACTGGGCGATGGGCGGCCACCCGGTGAGCGCCCTGGCCCAGGGCGGCCGTATCCAGCGCACCGATCCCAAGTACGGCAACATTTACGACAACATGACGGTCGACTACGAGTACGCCAATGGCGTGCATGTGACCTGCATGCTCCGCCAGTGGGAGAACAGCGAGAGCCGGATGGGCAACGTGGTGATCGGCAAGCTGGGGGAGAGCGACTGCAGCGAGCGCATCCGCGGGGCCAATCAGTTCCGGTCGCGGGGCCAGGGCCTGGCCAACTCCTATGTCGATGAGCACAAGGTGCTGATCGAGTCGATCAAAAAGAAGGATGCCCGCAACGACATCCTGGACTTCGCCGCCGACAGCACCCTGACCGCGGTCATCGGCCGGGAGTCGGCCTACACCGGCAAGCTGATTACCTGGGAGGAAGCGCTGAGCTCCCCGCTGGACCTCTATCCCAGCGCCCAGATGATCGCCCAGGGCAAGGCCCCCCAGCGCCCGGTGGCGATCCCCGGCCAGCCGCGCCCGGTCTGATCCCAATTTGACAACCCGGGGGGAGGGTGGAAATCCCGTTGGACGGGATGTTTCGCCCTCCCCCCGAATCCCCTTTCCACTTTCCCAAACTGTTTCGCTGGTTTAAGGCCGGATGCCGAACGACGAGTCAGGAGCGGGAGCTGTCCGCCGGCCGTAGCGGCGGGTGACAGAAGCCGAAAGCCGGTGGCGCCGCGAAAAGCGGTTCCACCGGCTTTTTTGTTCCATCCCGAAAAGGTGCGGGCTCAGCCGCCGAAAGGTTGCGGGCTGCGGCGCGCGCCGCCACCGGTTTTCCGGGCTGTTTTCTTGCGGCCCGGGCGGTAGAACGGGAAATCCAGGTGGACCGTCGTGCCCTCGCCCGGCCGGCTCTCCACCCCGATCCGCCCGCCCATCGACTCCATCAGCGAGTTGGAGATCGACAGGCCCATTCCCATCCCGCCGCTGACCGAGCCGCGCTTGGCCTTGGTGGTGAAGAACGGCTCGAAGATATGCGGCAGCACCTCGGGCGGGATGCCCTGGCCGGTGTCGCCGATCGACAGCCGCAGCAGTTCCCGCTGGTCCTGGCAGGCCAGCCGCAGGATGCCGCCGCCCGGCATCGACTGCACCGCATTCTCGATGATGTTGTAAAGCACCTGGGTCACCTGGCTCACCGGCAGCTTCAGGCGTGGCTCGGGCTCGCAGTCCGCGCGGTCGATCCTGATCTTGAGCGAGCGGATCTTGGCTTCGAGCATCTTGAGCACGCTTTCCACCACCTGGCTGAGCTGGAACAGCCGGCTCTCCTGCTCGGCCGGGCGGTAGAGCCCGTAGAGCTGGGAGATGATCCCCGAGACCCGGCCGATCTCCCGGTCCATCAGCTCGACATACTCGTAGTCGGGGTGGTCGGCCGGCACCGCCCGCTTGATGATGTAGAGCGAGTTCTTGACCGCCCCCAGCGGGTTGTTGATCTCGTGGGCCACTCCCGCCGCCACCCGCCCGGTCGCCGCCAGTTTTTCCGAAAGCGTCAGGTGCTCCTTCAGCTCCCGCCGCTGGATGTAGGCCGAAAGGGTCTGGCTGATCTCCCCCAGCAGTTCCCGCTCCAACGGCAGCTCCCAGTTGCCCTCGCCGGCGCCGTGGACCCGCAGGACCCCGCGGGGCTTGTTGCCGATCCTCACCTCGTGCTCCAGGGGGTCCCCCTCGGGAACTCCCTCCGGGTTGGAAGCGTAGCGCTGGCCATCCAGCACCAGCTCCGCCCACTTGCGCTCCGCTTCCGGGCAGGCATCGCGGATGTGGCCCAGGCAGGCTTGCAGGGTCTCCTCCAGGGAGATCGAGCGGTCGAACTCGCGGCGGAGGTCGTACTGGCAGGTCAGCTCCTTGACCCGTCGCATCAGCTGCTGCTCGGACTCCAGCAGCGCCGCGGTGCGTTCCCTGACCCGCTGCTCCAGGCCCTCGCGCGCTTTCTTGAGGGCTTCCTGGTTGCGTTTGTGCTCCATGGCGTTGGAGAAGATTTCTCCCACCATCTTCAGGAACACCAGGTCATCCTCCCGCCAGGAGCGCCCGGCCTTGCGGCAGCCGAGCCCCAGGGCGCCGGCCAGGGTGCGCCCATAACCCAGCGGCACCAGGATCATCGAGGAGAGCCCCAACGTCCGGATGATTTCCCGCTCCAGCCCGGCCTCCTCGGGCAGGTCTTCCAGGCAGGTGGCGCTGACCTGCTCGAAGCCGCGCATCCGTTGCAGGATCCAGTCCAGCCGCTCCACCGGCAGCCGTCGGAAGCGAACCGGAAAAGGACGTCTGCCCCGGGCCCGCCATTCGTACCGGCACTCGACCTCCCGCTCATCCCGGCTGAGGGTGAACAGGACGCAGTAGTCCACTTCCGAGAACTCGCCGATCTGGGCCAGGGCCTGGCGCAGCTCCCGGTCGAAGCCATCCGGATCGAGGTTGATGAACCGGGCCGAGATCGCGGCCACCAGCCGCTCCAGCTCGTAGCGGTACTGGAGCTTGCGCTCGGCCAGCTTGCGGGCGGAGATGTCCTTGATGACCGACACCGCTCCGCTGATCTCCTCGCGCGGGTCGATCAGGGGGTAGAACGACAGGCTCAGGTACTGTTCTTCCGGGCCGGGGTAGGGCGAGCGCATCTCGAACTGAATCTTGTGGCCCTGCAGGCACTGGTCCACGCTCGCTTTAAGCACCTCGCGGAAAAATTTCCCGCCCATCACCTCGCGCATGGTCCGGCCGAGCACCTGGCCGCGCCGCAAGCCCCGGAAGCGGGTGAAAGCCTCGTTGGCCAGCAGGTAGACATAGCTGCGGTCCACGACACTGAGCATCTCGTCCGAGCTCTCGACCGCTTTCTGGTAGCCGCGCAGGGCTTCTTCGGCCCGGGCGCGGTACTCCTCCAGCTCCATATTGTAAATCGCGAACGAGACCTGCTCGGCCACGTCCTGGAACAGGTTGCGTTCATCGGAGTCCTGCAGCAGCTCCGGCGGCAGCAGGGCGAACATCGCCCCGAACGCGATGCTCCCGTACTCCAGCCGCACCCCCAGCACCTGGCTCGACCCGACCACCGGCCTGACCTGGCAACTCGCGCAGCAGGCCGAGTCCAGCGTCCGCCCGAGTGGCTGTTTGCCGGCCAGCCGCTCCAGGCAAGCCGGAGCGCGGTCATGGCAGAAGCATTTCAGAGTCCGGGAATGCACCCGCCCCCGGGCTTCGCCGCCGGCGAGGAACACCTGTCCCGGCTTCTCGCTCAGGGCGATCCAGGTCCCGGAGTAGCCGCAGATCCCGGTCAGGGAGTGGCAGACCCCCTCCAGCAGCCGGCGGCGGTCTTTTTCGTGGACGATCAGGTGGTTGGTGCGGCGCATCAGCGGGAAGAACACCTCGTGCACGCGCCGGATTTTCTCCTCGGCCTGCTTGCGGCGGGTGATGTCCGCCAGCACCCCGCGCAGCCCGATCAGGCTCTCGCCCCGCCGCATCGCGCGGCAGGTGGCCCGGACCCAGCAGGCGCCGCCCTCGCCCCTCATCAGCCGGAACTCGCTCGGCTCGTGCTCGCCGGCGAGCACCCGGAGGATCATCGCCCGGACCATCCGCCGATCCTGCTCGTGCACCAGTTCCTGGAACGGCCGGCCGATCAGTTCCAGGGCCGGCACCCCCAGCAACTGCTCGACCACCGGGCTGATGTAGACCACCCGGCCCTCGGTGTCAGTCACCAGGGAGATGTAATCGTTGATGCTCTCCACTGTGCCCGACATCTCGCGCAGCAGTTCGGTTTCCAGCCCCGGGGCCGGCGTTGCCGGCCGTGAGGGGTGCGCCCCTTCGGGCTCTTTCCTGCTCCCGGCTCCGGACAAAACAAGCTCCTTGCATGAAAGCCCGTGCGATTGCCGATCCCCGCCCGCGCTAGACCAGGACCCGGTCCGCCAGCCGGATGAGCTCCAGCGAGTAGCCTTCCAGCACCTTGTAGAAATCCAGCAGCTTGCCGCAGCCCTTGCACTTCTGCGGCAGATAGAAGAAGGTCGGGCTGAGCCGGTCGTCGACGATCCGCACCGGCTGCTCGATCTTGCTGTGGCACTGGCTGCATTCCCAGTTGGGGGAGATGAATTCCACTTTCGGCACGCCGTGGGCTCCGGAGAGGTTAAGGGCGGTCGACCCGGATCTTCGACTAAAGCTTGCTTATTGCCGGGAATTATAATAACAATTATTAAACCGGGGCGGAACAGAATTGCAATGTTCCCCGCCCTGATCGGGAGGCAGGCTTGTTCGACTTCCAGGAGTTGCACGCCAGCCAGCTCGCGACCTACCGGGAGCACGCCTCGCGCCTGGAGCGGATTGTCCGGCAAGGACGCCGGGCCGAGGCCAGGCTGACCGGCATTGCCGCTGTCGCCTCCGAGGTGGCGCGCCAGGTGCTCCAACGCCGGGCGCTGCTGCCAAAGGAGCTGATCGGCCGGAAGGTCGACCTGCTGGTCTGAGCCGGACCCGCCCGGGACCGGGCGGCGCTTTCCGGTTTTTCAAAGAGAAAGCCCGGGCTGCCTGAGCAGCCCGGGCCTGGAGCACAAAATCTCGGGGTACTGCACTATGGGGACCCTCGAGAGGGTGGGGAAGGGGGACCCAAGCTTTTGTGCTCTGATTGCTTCTCCTGGCTATTAGATCGGCTGTCAGCCGCAAACCTTTAGTTTTCCTCCGCGCTGCCGGCCGGTCTCGGGCCGGGCGCGGCGCCTGAAAGCTCGAAGCAAGTGACGAGGGGGAGCCGGGAGGCTGCAACCGCCCGGCCCTTACCCAGTCCGGCCTCATGGACCCGGGACCGGCGCCAATCAATAACCGGGGGTCGGTTATGGACTTCACGCCTGTTTCCAGCACCAGGTACGCAGATCGCTCGTTCACCCCGGCGCTGTACGAGCAGGCGCCGCAGCGCACTTTCCACGGCGGGACACTGGGACCATCCGCTTCCGGGGCCGCCTCGGGCGCCTCGCCCTTGCCGGGCTCGCGCTGGTCGGCCGAGGATGCGGTCTGGGTCGAGCAGGGCCGGGAAATCGCGGGGCTCGAGCGCGAGCATGTCTCGGAAGCAGCCCAGCGCCTGCTCAGCCGGCTGTCCGGCGTCTGGGAGGTCCAGTCCTGGACGGTCGGCCGGCTGCGCGAGGAACTCGACAGCCAGCAGCGCACGGCCCTGGCCACCGATTTCCTCACCCGCAGCGCGATCAACCGGCTGATGGCGCTGGGCGCGGAGGTCCGCGCATCCGGATCGAATGTGGACATTTATGCTTGACTTTGCCGGGAAGCGGATTAATTTATCTTCGCTGAATCGGCAATAAACCAGCAGACCGGGCTGGCCGACTCCCCCCGCCCGACATCCCCCACGTCCCTGGAGGGTCCTTTTTATGCATTTGGATCGGTTCAACCCCTGGAAAGCCACCCTGGCGCTGTTCGCCCTGACCCTGATGGTGATCGCGGGCTGCTCCACCCGGCCCCACTTCTACGTCAAGTTCGAGGTGCTGGGTCCGCCGGAAGCCACCAGCAATGTCGATGTAGAGTTCCTCTCTTACGATTATGTGGCAGTCCTCGACAGCCTGGCCCAGGCCAATAACCCGGGCCCGCGGCCGGATTCCTCCGAGCTGCTGCCCCTGCTCGACATCTACCAGGTCGCCCTGGAGCATAGCACGGCGATCGCCGACTCGGTCGATTTCCTGCGCGATGACCTGGAAAAGCTCGACAACCGCTCGGTCGACTACCGGCAGAAATACCCGGTCTTCCAGGAGCTGGAAAAGAAGCAGAAGTCAGTTGCCGACAACCTGCACCAGGTCCACCAGCAGTACCTGACCGCCAAGAGCAGCTACGAGGCCGAGCTGGCGGAGTGGAAACAGAACGCCTACAAGGGTTTCGCCGATTTCAAGGAAGCCATTCAGCCCGATTTCCAGACCAAGGTTGAGGTCACCGGCCCGGACGGGATGGTGAAGGACATCATCCTGCCGTTCGGCAAATGGTGGCTGCACTCCGAGATCCGCCGTCCCGGCACCACCAACGAGAAACTGGTCTGGAACCTCCCCTTGCCGGAGACCGCCGAGACCGACTCGGTGATGATCCTCCTGGATGAGAGCAACGCGAACGTGATCCGGGAACTGCTCTGACCGGTCCCGGGCTTGTCCCGTAAACCAGAACCGGCGGTTTTTCGCGTAAGATGTGGCGATAAAACTGCCGGTTCTTTATATTATCATATACTGACGAGCGTGCGCCTGCCGCGGGAAACTGCGGCGGGTGCGGCATGTGACGACGGCGAGAGGAAGCCTTCATAACTTCAGGAGGGTACCAGGTGAGTACTGTCAAGGCTGCCGATTTCAAGGTCCGCGACATCGGCCTGGCCGATTTCGGGCGCAAGGAGATCGCGATAGCCGAGAAAGAGATGCCCGGCCTGATGGCGACCCGGGAGAAATACGGCCCGCAGAAGCCGCTGGAGGGGGTGCGGATCATGGGCAGCCTGCACATGACCATCCAGACCGCGGTGCTGATCGAGACCCTGGTGGAGCTGGGCGCGGATGTCCGCTGGGCGACCTGCAACATCTTCTCCACCCAGGACCACGCCGCCGCCGCGATCGCCGCCGCGGGCGTGCCGGTGTTCGCCTTCAAGGGCGAGAGCCTGGAGGAGTACTGGGAGTGCACCAGGCAGGCGCTGACCTGGCCGGATGGCAAGGGGCCGCAGCTGATCGTGGACGACGGCGGCGACGCCACGCTGCTGATCCACCGCGGCTACTACGCCGAGGAAGAACCAGCCCTCCTCGATGAGCCGACCGACAACAAGGAGCCTGCGCATCGTCAACGC
This sequence comes from Candidatus Glassiibacteriota bacterium, assembly GCA_963752515.1. Classification (GTDB taxonomy): domain Bacteria; phylum Gemmatimonadota; class Glassbacteria; order GWA2-58-10; family GWA2-58-10; genus CAVVYO01. Next base: position 140,424 of record CAVVYO010000006.1, read on the forward strand.
GCTGCTGAAAGAGATCCGCAACGAGGACCCGCAGCTCTTCCACAGGTGGTGGCGAGTGGCGGGGCGTCTCCGAGGAGACCACCACCGGCGTGCACCGGCTCTACCAGATGATGGAGAAGGGCGAGCTGCTGTTCCCGGCGATCAACGTCAACGACTCGGTGACCAAGAGCAAGTTCGACAACATCTACGGCTGCCGCGAGTCGCTGGTGGACGGCATCAAGCGCGCCACCGACGTGATGATCGCCGGCAAGATCGCGCTGGTCTGCGGCTACGGCGATGTGGGCAAGGGCTCGCGCCGAGTCGCTGGCGCGGCCAGAAGGCCCGGGTCTGGGTCACCGAGATCGACCCCATCTGCGCCCTGCAGGCCTGCATGGCCGGCTACACGGTGACCACGGTCGAGGACGCGCTGCCGTACGCCGACATCTACGTCACCTGCACCGGCAACTGCGACATCATCACCGCCGAGCACATGTGCCAGGATGAAGGACCAGGCGATTGTCTGCAACATCGGCCACTTCGACAACGAGATCCAGGTGGAGGAGCTCAAGGCCTGGCCGGGGATCAAGCAGATGAACATCAAGCCCCAGGTGGACGCGTACACGTTCCCGGACGGCCACACGATCTACCTGCTGGCCGAGGGCCGGCTGGTCAACCTGGGCTGCGCCACCGGCCACCCGAGCTTCGTGATGTCCAACAGCTTCACCAACCAGACCCTGGCGCAGATCGACCTGTGGCAGCAGCGGCACGAGGTCGGCGTCTACCTGCTGGCCAAGAAGCTGGACGAGGAAGTGGCCCGGCTGCACCTGGCCAAGCTCGGCGCCAAGCTGACCAGGCTCACCACGGAACAGGCCCGGTATATCGGCGTGCCTGTCGACGGGCCCTTCAAGCCGGAGCACTACCGGTACTGACCCGGTCCGCGGCCTGCAGGCGCCGGTCGGTGCGGGAGGGTGGCGGGGGTGGTGGTTCCGGCGCACTGGCCGCCGGCGACCGGCAGGCGTGCTCGCTTGTTGTGGTGCTGTCAGCCGGGGGCCCGTCAGAGCTGAGCGAGCACTGTTCATTTATTCAACAAGAGAGCGCGAAAATGATCGAACTGACGATCTCCGGTCTGGGGATAGACAGCTCCAACAATTCCCCGGTGGTCCTGCTGAAGGAGAAGGACGGCGAGCGGGTGCTGCCGATCTGGATCGGCCCCAGCGAGGCCAGCGCGATCGCGATGGAGATCAGCGGGGTGAAGTTCAAGCGCCCGCTGACTCACGACCTGTTCCGCGACTGCCTCAAGGAACTGGGTGTGCTGCTGGACTATGTCTTCATCAGCGAGCTCAAGGAGAACACCTACTACGCCCGGATGTTCCTCAAGCAGGATGATCGCAGCATCGAGCTCGATGCCCGGCCCAGCGACTCGATCGCCCTGGCGATTCGGATGAACGCGCCGATTCACACCACCGAGGAGTTGCTCGAGAGCGCGAGCAAGATCATCCCCAAGACCATGGGCCAGGCCGATGAGTACGATCCCGAGGACCTGCGGGAGAACCTGCGCAAGATGAACCCGGAGGATTTCGGTAAGTTCTCGTTCTGAGCGCCGGCGCCCTCTGGTGCGTTAAATATCTTGACTCCCGGGAGCGATTGGGTTAATTTACTTCCGAATTGGATTGTCCGGCTGGAAGAAGATCACTTATTGACGGAGGTAGAGGAGGTGTGTGGCTATTTGTTGATTTTGCTTCCATACCGCCTCCCGCACTGTCGGTCCGTTGATCAGTGAGGTGACCAGCCGCATTTCCAGCCCTTGGATTGCCGGACGCCCAAACCCACTATCACACCGATAGTGGGTTTTTCGTTGCTCAACCATGTGCGCGGCCCGGTCGGCCGGCGCACCGCGGCGGGGATGCCGATGCCCACGGAAATCGAAGACTGGCGGGACGAGATCGACCGGATCGACGAGCGCTTGATCGAGCTGTTCAACCGCCGGGCCGAGTACGCGATCGAGATCGGCCGGATCAAACAGCTCCGCGGCTTGCCGGTGTTCAACCCGAACCGGGAAAACCAGATCTACCAGCACGTGCAGGACCGCAATCCCGGCCCGCTCTCCAATGGAGCGATCCGTCGGCTGTTCGAGCGCATCATCGACGAAACCCGCCGGCTCGAACGTGAAACCTGCGAACAAAAAGGGGAAGCTGTCGATGGTCATCAGCATGAGGAAGGATGCCTCCGAGCAGCAGATCCAGGCGATCATCAAGAGGCTCGAGGAGCTCAAATTCGATGCCCACCGTTCCACCGGGCTCAACCGGACCATCATCGGTGTGATCGGCAACACTTCCGCCCTGGATACCCGGGATTTCGCGATCCTGGACGGGGTGGACGATGTCGTCCGGGTCAGCGCCCCCTACAAGCGGGCCAGCCGTCGAGTTCCAATCCCGACAACACCGTGGTCAAGGTGCGGGATGTGCTGATCGGCGGACGGGAAGTGGTGGTGATGGCCGGGCCCTGCTCGGTGGAGAACGAGCGGCAGATCCATCATCGCCCGGAAGGTTGCCGCCAGCGGGGCCAAGCTCCTGCGCGGCGGCGCCTTCAAGCCTCGTAGCTCCCCCTATAGTTTCCAGGGCATGGGCGAGGAGGGCTTAAAGCTGATGCACGAGGCCGCGCGAGAGTATGGGCTGGCGGTGGTCAGCGAGGTGATGGACCAGAGCCAGATGGAGATGATGCTACGATACGTGGACATCTACCAGGTCGGCGCCCGCAATATGCAGAACTTCACCCTGCTGCGGGCGCTGAGCAGGACGACAAGCCGGTGCTGCTCAAGCGCGGCCTGGCGGCTACGATCGAGGAACTGCTGATGAGCGCCGAGTACATCATGCTCCGGGCGGCAACAAGGAGGTGATCCTCTGCGAGCGTGGGATCCGCACCTTCGAGACCTACACCCGCAATACGATGGACATCTGCGCGATCCCGGTGGTGCACAAGCTCAGCCATCTGCCGATGATCGCCGATCCCAGCCACGGCACCGGCATCCGGGACAAGGTGCTGCCGATGGCCCGGGCCGCTATAGCTGCCGGGGCCGATGGGCTGATCATCGAGGTGCACCAGGACCCGAACAAGGCTTTCAGCGATGGGGCCCAGAGCCTGTACCCCGAGCAGTTCGACAAGCTGATGCGGGAACTGGAGATCATCGCCCGGGCGATCGGCCGTCACCCTGGCGCCTGAGCCCGCGGCTGTCATTAAACTTTAAGCCCCCCGGGGCCCCATGTTCGACTTCGCCATCCGCATCAAGTTGGTATTCGACCACCCGCTTGTGGCCTCCACCCGTGACCCCGGTTCGCCGTGTCCTTCGGACGACCGAATCGGTGTCCAGGCTCTAATTTCGTCAACCTGAACTGTCCATTCACAGCGGGAGAGAGTCAATCATGTCAGGAAGCGAAAGCGAAAGATCTGATATTCGACACCACGCTGCGTGATGGTGAGCAGTCGCCCGGGTTGCAGCATGAACCTGGAGGAGAAGCTTCAGCTCGCCCGCCAGCTCGAGCAGCTGAACGTGGACGTGATCGAGGCCGGGTTCCCGATCGCCAGCGAGGGCGATTTCGAGGCCGTGCGCCAGGTGGCCCGGGAGGTCCGCGGACCGGTGATCGCCGGGCTGGCCCGCGCGGTGAAGATCGACATCGACCGCGCCTGGGAGGCGCTGCAGCATGCCGCCCGGCCGCGCATCCATACATTCATCGCCACCAGCGACATCCACCTCAAGTACAAGCTCAAGAAGACCCGCGAGGAGGTGCTGGAGGCAGGCGGTCAAGGCGGTCCGGCTGGCCAAGAGCTACTGCGAGGATGTCGAGTTCTCCTGCGAGGATGCCGGCCGCACGGACTGACGATTATCTGGCCCAGGTGGTCAAGGCGGTGATCGAGGCCGGCGCGACCGCGATCAACATTCCCGGACACGGTCGGCTACGCCGATTCCCAGCGAGTTCGGCCGGAGGATCAGGCGGCTGGCGCGAGGATGTCCCCGAGTTCGGACCGGGATGGTGTCTGAGCGTCCACTGCCACAACGACCTCGGGTCTGGCGGTGGCCAACTCGATCGCCGCCTGCCAGAACGGCGCGCGCCAGGTGGAGTGCACGATCAACGGGATCGGCGAGCGGGCGGGCAACGCCTCGCTGGAGGAGTTCGTGATGGCCGCCCGGACCCGTCATGACCTGCTCGATTTCACCACCGAGATCGTCACCGAGGAGATGTTCCCGCCGAGCCGGCATGCTCTCCAACATCACCGGGGTGTTCGTCCAGCCGAACAAGGCGATCGTGGGTAAGAACGCGTTCGCCCACGAGGCCGGGCATCCACCAGGACGGCGTGCTAAAGACGGCCACCGACTTACGAGATCATGACCCCGCAGTCGGTGGGGATCCTGACGCAGCAATATCGTGCTGGGCAAGCATTCCGGCCGTCACGCCCTGGACCAACCGCTTCGAGAGAACTGGGCTTCGAGCTGGCGAAAGAGGACATGGAAAAGGCCTACGCACTGTTCTGCAAGCTGGCCGACCAGAAGAAAAGCATTACGGACGAGGACCTGATCGCGATCGTGCAGGACGGGATCCAGAACATCCCCGAGACCTGGCAGCCTGAAGTACCTGCAGACGGTCGGCGGCAGCCAGATCTCAGCACCGCCACCCTCAAGCTCCGCAACCTCCGGAAGAGCGCGAGGTGGCGGACTCCGCCACCGGCGATGGCCCGGTCAGCGCCCTCTGCAACACCATCGACCGGATTGTCGGGCTGGAGGGCACCCTGATCGACTACAAGGTGCACTCGGTGACCGAGGGGCGGGATGCGGTGGGAGAGGTCTTCATGCGGGTGGTGTTCAACGGCAGCGAGTTCTCGGGCAAGGCCGCCAGTACGGATGTGATGGACGCCACCGCCCGGGCCTACCTGAACGCGGTCAATAAGGCGATCCACGCCCGGGAGCGCGGCGCCGCCGGCCAGCAGCCCGCGGCCAGGACAGGGGTCTGAGGCGGACAGCGGGAGGCTCGAACGCCCCGGCGGGCGTCCGGGTCCGCTGCCGGTTTGAGGCCAAACTACAAGGAGCGGTGCATGGGCAAGACGATGTTCCAGAAAATCTGGGATTCCCACGTGGTCGCCGAGCGCGAGGGGATCACCATCCTGTATATCGACCGTCACCTGGTGCACGAGGTCACCTCGCCCCAGGCGTTCGAGGGGCTGCGCCTCACCGGCCGCCAGCTGCGGCGGCCCCTGGCCACCTATGCGGTGCCGGACCATAACGTGCCCACCCTCGACCGCGACCAGCCGATCGCCGATCCGCTTTCGGCCCGCCAGGTCGAGGCCCTGCGCACCAATTGCCGCGAGTTCGGGGTGACCCTGTTCGACATCGATGATGTGCGGCAGGGGATCATCCACGTGATCGCCCCCGAGCAGGGGCTGACCCTGCCCGGCGCGACCATTGTCTGCGGCGACTCCCACACCGCCACCCACGGCGCGTTCGGCGCCCTGGCGTTCGGGATCGGCACCTCCGAGGTCGAGCACGTGCTGGCCACCCAGACCCTGCAGCAGAAAAAACCGAAGTCGATGCTGATCCGGATCGAGGGCGCCCCGCCCGAGGCTGTCGGGCCCAAGGATGTGATCCTGGCCCTGATCGGCCGGATCGGCACCGCCGGCGGCACCGGCTATGTGATCGAGTACGCGGGCGAGGTGGTGCGCCGGATGTCGATGGAGGGCCGGATGACCCTCTGCAACATGTCGATCGAAGCCGGGGCCCGGGCCGGGCTGGTTGCCCCGGACCAGACCACTTTCGACTACCTGCAGGGGCGGCCTTACGCCCCGCAAGGGCGCGGAGTTCGACAGTGCGGTCGCCGAGTGGAAAACACTGGCCTCCGACCCGGACGCCGAGTATGATGCCGTGGTCGAGCTGGACATGAGCTTGGTCAAGCCGCAGGTCACCTGGGGCACCTCGCCCGGGATGGTGACCGACATCGATGGCCGGGTGCCGGACCCGGGAAAGATCGCCGACCCCAACCTGCGCCGCACGGTGGAGCGCGCCCTGGAGTACATGGGCCTGGCGCCCGACACCCCGATGCGCGAGATCAAGCTGGATGTGGTGTTCATCGGCTCCTGCACCAACGGACGGATCGAGGACCTGCGCGCGGTGGCGCAGGTGGTCGCCGGGCGCAAGGTGGCGCGCGGGAGTCAAGGCGATCATTGTCCCCGGCAGCGGGCTGGTCAAGCAGCAGGCCGAGGCCGAGGGGCTGGACCGGGTGTTCCGGGAGGCCGGCTTCTCCTGGCGCGCCCCGGGCTGCTCGATGTGCCTGGCGATGAACGGCGACATGCTCCGCCCGGGCGAGCGCTGCGCCGCCACCACCAACCGCAACTTCGAGGGACGGCAGGGCAAGGGCGGGCGCACCCATCTGGTGAGCCCGGTGATGGCCGCCGCCGCGGCGATTGCCGGCCACTTCGTGGACCCGCGCACCATGCGCTGAATGACGCGACCGGAACTTTAGCTGACGAGGGCAGGCGATGCAGCCTTTTACCAGACTCACCGCGACTGCGGTCCCGCTCGACCGCCAGAACGTGGACACGGATGCGATCATCCCCAAGCAGTTCCTGAAAAAGATCGAGCGCACCGGTTTCGGCCGTCATCTTTTCCACGACTGGCGTTACCTGGACGAGGAGGAGCGACAGCCCAATCCGGAGTTCGTGCTTAACTTTCCCCGCTACCAGGGGGCGCAGATCCTGGTCAGCCTGGACAATTTCGGCTGCGGCTCCAGCCGTGAGCACGCGCCCTGGGCCCTGGCCGAGTATGGTTTCCGCGCGATCATCGCCAAGAGCTTTGCCGATATTTTCTACAACAACTGCTTCAACAACGGGATCCTGCCGGTGGCGCTCCAGGGGGAGGAGGTCGACACCCTCTTCCGCGAGGTCGAGAGCCGGGAGGGGGCGCAGTTGACAGTGGACCTGGAGCGCCAGGAAGTAGCCTCGCCCTCCGGGAAGACTTTCCGCTTCGAGGCCCCGCCGTTCGCCCGGGAATGCCTGCTCAAGGGGCTGGACAGTATCGGCTGGACCCTGGAGTTCAGGAGGAGATCGAGCGCTTCGAGCGCGACTACCGCGCCCGCTGTCCCTGGATGTTCATTGGCGCCTGAGAGCGGGCGCAGGCTTGTTTGATAAGAGTGGATGTGTTTGAAATAAATGCACTAACACTTCGCGTTTAATGTCGTTTCTTAAAGAGAGAGGAGTCTCTAAGATGGCCAGGTCGTTCAAGATCGCGCTGATCGGAGGGGACGGAACCGGACCGGAAGTGGTCGCCGAGGCGGTAAAGGTGCTGAACGCGGCCGCCGGCAAGCACGGGGTCAAGCTGGAGTATACCCCCATCGCCTGGGGCGGCGAGCACTACAAGCGGACCGGCGTGATCCTGCCCGATGATGGCTGCGATACCCTCCGCAAGTTCGATGCGATCTTGCTCGGCGCGATCGGCCACCCGGACGTGAAGCCGGGCATCCTGGAGAAGGGCATCCTGCTGGCGCTGCGCTTCGGCCTGGACCAGTACATCAACCTGCGCCCGGTCAAGCTCTATCCCGGCGTCGAGACCCCGCTGAAGGACAAGGGCCCGGAGGACATCGACTTCGTCGTCGTGCGCGAGAACACCGAGGGCCTCTACGCCGGCGCGGGCGGCATCCTGAAGAAGGGCACGCCGGACGAGGTCGCGATCCAGGAGTCGATCAACACCCGCAAGGGCGTCGAGCGCTGCATCCGCTACGCCTTCGAGTACTGCCGCAAGCGCAACAAGCAAGAACAAGCTCACCCTCTGCGGCAAGACCAACGTCCTGACCTATGCCTTCGACCTCTGGGAGCGCGCCTTCCACGAGGTGGCGCCAAGGACTACCCGGACATCAAGACGCGACTACGCCCACGTGGACGCCACCACCATGTGGATGGTCAAGAACCCGGAGTGGTTCGACGTGATCGTGACCGACAACATGTTCGGCGACATCATCACCGACCTGGGCGCGATGATCCAGGGCGGCATGGGCATCGCGGCCGGCGGCAACATCAACCCCGAAGGGCGTCTCGATGTTCGAGCCGATCGGCGGCACCGCGCCCAAGTACACCGGCAAGAACGTGATCAACCCGCTGGCCGCGATCGGCGCCGCTGCGATGATGCTGGAGCACCTCGGCGAGAGCAGCCGTGGCCAAGGACATCGAGGATGCGGTCAAGTGGGCCTGCGCCAGCAAGATCAAGAGCCTGGCCGCCGGCAAGATGGGCTACTGCACCAGCGAGGTCGGCGACCTGATCGCCGAAAAGGCGGTCCCTCTTGACGTTGTACCGTGCATCTATCCGCTCAAGCGCGAGGTGGCCAGATGATTATTGTCATGCGGGAAGCGCGCCACCCGGGAACAGGTCGACCACGTTTTCGACCGGGTGCGCGAGCTGGGTTACAAGGTCCATCCGATCTACGGCACCCAGCGGACGGTGATCGGGGCGATCGGTGATGAGAGAGGGAAGTTCCGTCTCAAGTCGCTGGAATCACTGCCCGGCGTGGAATCGGTGATCCCGATCCTCAAGCCCTTCAAGCTGGTCTGGACCGAGCTGAAGAACGAGCCCACCATTATCCGGGTGGGCGAGGAGGTCGAGTTCGGCAGCAGCCAGTTCGTGGTGATCGCCGGGCCCTGCTCGGTCGAGAGCCGCGAGCAGATACTGGAGACGGCCCGCAAAGTGCGCAAGAGCGGGGCCAGCATGCTGCGCGGCGGAGCGTTCAAGCCCCGCACCTCGCCCTATGCTTTCCAGGGCCTGGAGGAGGAAGGCCTGAAGCTGCTGGCCGAGGCCCGGGAAAAGACCGGCCTGCAGATCGTCACCGAAGTGGTCACCCCGCAGGACATGCCCTGGTGGCCCGCTTTGCCGATGTGCTGCAGATCGGGGCGCGCAACATGCAGAATTTCGCCCTGCTCAAGCAGGTGGGCCTGCTGGACAAGCCGGTGCTGCTCAAGCGGGGGCTGTCGGCCACGATCAATGAATTCCTGATGTCGGCCGAGTACATCCTGAGCCAGGGCAACCCGAACGTGATCCTCTGCGAGCGCGGAATCCGCACGTTCGAGACCGCCACCCGCAACACCCTGGACATGTCGGCGGTGCCGCTGATCAAGAGCCTCAGCCACCTGCCGGTGATTGTCGACCCCAGTCCACGCCACGGGCAAGCCCGAGCTGGTCGAGCCCGATGTCCAAGGCCGCCGCGGCCTGCGGGGCGGATGGGGTGATTGTGGAGGTGCACACCAAGCCGGAGCGAGGCGTTTCGGACGGTGAGCAGTCGCTTACCCCGGAGCAGTTCGATGAGCTGGTCCGCGCCCTGCGGCCGATCCTCAAGGCGGAAAACCGCGACCTGGTGCTGCGGGAAGAGCCCTCCAAGGAGAAGCGGGCCACGGCCTGAGCCTCCCGGGCGGGAAGCGGTGGGTGACAGTGATCGAAACCCGGTCCGGGAGCGCCGGCGGTTTTTTTGGACGACCGATCCGGGCAGAAAGAGGGCGCTCGCGTGGTACATCGTCCGCCCGAATCCCGGCGAACCGCCTCCGACCGGGGCTCGGCCGCGCCGGCATTGACACTTTCGGTTTGATCTTATAAATTTAGTCATTTGTGATGATCGGGCCCGGATCGATGCAAGAGGTATTTGCTTCGATCTTACGTGAGCGGCCCGCGGGATGACCACCAAATTTGACTGCCGGCAGCCAGGGAAAATGTGCAAGGGGATCGCAAGCCGCGAGGAAGACTATTCACGCTGGTATCAGGATATAGTGCTCAAGGCCGAGCTGGCCGATTATGCTCCGGTCAAGGGTTGCATGGTGATCCGTCCTTACGGATACGCGATCTGGGAGAAAATGCAGACAAACGCTGGACGCATGTTCCGCGAAACCGGCCATGTCAATGCCTATTTTCCACTGCTCATCCCGGAAAGTTTCCTGAAGAAAGAGGCCGAGCACGTCGAGGGATTCTCGCCTGAATGCGCGGTCGTAACCCACGCCGGTGGGGCGAAAGCTCGGAGGAGCCCTATGTTATCCGCCCCACCAGCGAAACCATCATCTGGTAGCATGTACCGCAAGTGGATCCAGAGCTACCGCGACCTGCCGCTTCTGATCAACCAGTGGTGCAACGTCGTGCGCTGGGAGCTGCGCACCCGGCTGTTCCTGCGCACCACCGAGTTTCTCTGGCAGGAGGGCCACACCGCCCATGCCAGCAAGCCGAGGAAGCGGAGGAAGAAACCCTGCAGATGCTCGAGGTCTACCGGAAATTCGCCGAGGAAACGATGGCGCTGCCGGTGATCACGGGCATGAAGACCGAGCGCGAGAAATTCGCCGGGGCGGTGCGCACCTACTGCATCGAGGCGATGATGCAGGACGGAAAGGCCCTGCAATCCGGCACCAGCCACAACCTCGGCCAGAATTTCGCCAAGGCGTTCGATGTGACGTTCCTGGATGCGGACGGAGAGCGCAAACATGTCTGGGCCATCGAGCTGGGGCGTGAGCACCCGGCTGATCGGCGCCCTGATCATGGCCCATAGCGATGACAACGGCCTGGTCCTTCCGCCGGAGCTGGCTCCGCTGCCGGTGGTGATCGTGCCGATCTACCGCAGCGATGATGAGAAAGCCGAAAGTACTGGAGACAGCCCATCGCCTGAAACGCGAGCTGGCGAGCCGGTTCACCGTCAATCTCGATGACCGTGAACAGTTCAAGCCCGGGTTCAAATTCGCGAGTGGGAGCTCAAGGGCGTTCCGGTCCGTCTGGAGCTCGGTCCACGCGATGTGGCAGCGGGGCAGGCAGTGATCGTGCGTCGGGATAACGGCAGAAAACCTCAGCTCGCCCGGTCGAGGGAATCGTGGACTCGGTTGCCCGTACCTGAATGCAATTCAGCAGCGGGTTGTATGATCGCGCCCTGGAGTTCCGTGGACAGAACACGGTAAAGGTGGACAGCTGGGACGCGTTCAAGGAGTTCATGGCTGCGGATAGCGGGTTCGCCCTGATTCACTGGGCCGGAGTCCTCGGAGGATGAGCAGCGGATGCAGGAGGAAACCAAAGCCACGATCCGCTGCATTCCATTCGAGGCCGAGCCTGAAGAGGGACCTGTATACTCAGCGGGAAAAAGTCCATGCGCCGGGTAGTGGCGGCCAAGGCATATTAATCTAAAGCCTGAACAGAAACTGCGGAAAAACGTTCAGTTTTGATGCTTCGCATTTAATTCTAAGTGTACGACTAACTCGATCTAATTATTATTTTCTGAATTATCGGAGTGAACGGAAAGTGAGTGGGGAGGGGGGTACAATGATGATCGGAATTGTTTCGGACAGTCACGACAACGTTCCGATGCTCCAGCGCGCCGTGGAGTATTTCAATCATGCCGGCTGCGAGCTCGTGATCCACGCCGGAGATATCATTTCACCGTTCTCCATGGCCCTGCTGGAAAAGCTTGCCTGCCCGTTCCGGGCGTGTACGGAAACAATGACGGTGAAAAGGTAGGCCTCAAGCTCAAAGCCGTGGCGGTCGGCGGTACAATCGAGGTCCCTCCGCTGGACCTCGAGGCCGGGGGCCTGAAAATCCGCGTACTCCACGATTGTTCCGACTGGGAATCTGAGGCGAAAAAATGCGGTGCGGAGGTGGTGATATTCGGCCACACCCACCAGGTGGTGATGGAAACAGCGTCGGGAGGCGGTCTCCCGATGGGGATCAACCCCGGCGAATGTGGCGGCTGGCTCAGCGGTAAATACACCGTCTGCGCTGCTTGAAACCGATACCGACCTCGCGGTCAGACTGATCGACCTCAGCTTGCCGCCGAAAGGAGAAATCGGGTTGAACCGGACATTTTATGGAGCAAAATCCGTCAAAACACTCTAAGCAGATAAGAGCTGACATGCCAAAGCGTAAAGACATCAAGAAGATAATGATCGTGGGTCCGGGCCGATAGTGATCGGCCAGGCCTGCGAATTCGATTACTCCGGAAGCCAGGCCTGCAAGGCCTTGCGGGAAGAGGGTTATGAGGTGGTGCTGGTCAACAGCAACCCGGCCACGATCATGACTGATCCGGAAACCGCGGAGCGGATATATCTGGAGCCGCTGATCCCGGAAATCATCGACAAGATCATCGACAGGGAGCGTCCGCATGCCCTTCTGTCGACCATGGGCGGCCAGACAGCGCTGAACCTATCGGTGGCGCTGCTGAAAGCGGCGCGCTGGACAGTTACGGGGTGGAGCTGATCGGCGCCAAGATGGAGGCGATCAGAAGGCCGAGGACCGCTAGCTGTTCGGCAACGCGATGCGCGGATCGGCCTGGACGTATCCGCGGCGGGTATGCCCGCACATGGACGATGCCCGCCGGATAGTCCGGGAGATCGGCCTGCCGGTGATCATCCGTCCCTCGTTCACCATGGGCGGCACCGGCGGCGGCTATGGCCCGGGACATGCAGGAGTTCGAGGCGGTGGCGGCGCTAGCGGCTGGCACCATTCGCCGATCCACGAAGTACTGATCGAGGAGACGGTGGTCGGGCTGGAAAGAGTTCGAGCTGGAGGTAATGCGCGACCTCAAGGACAACGTGGTCATCATCTGCTCGATCGAGAACTTGGACCCGATGGGGGTTCACACCGGCGACTCGTATCACCGTGGCCCCGGCCCAGACTCTGACCGACAAGGAATACCAGCGGATGCGGGATGCCTCGATAGCGGTGATCCGCGAGATCGGGGTGGAAACCGGCGGGTCAAACATCCAGTTCGCCGTCCAGCCCGAGACCGGCCGTCTGGTGATCATCGAAATGAACCCGCGGGTGTCGCGCTCCTCGGCCCTGGCCTCCAAGGCCACCGGTTTCCCGATCGCCAAGATCGCGGCCAAGCTCAGTGTCGGCCTGACCCTGGATGAGATCCCCAACGACATCACCAGCAAAACTCCGGCTTCATTCGAGCCGACTATCGATTACGTGGTGACCAAGATCCCCCGTTTCACTTTCGACAAGTTCCCGCGGCACTGATGACACCTTGACTGTGCAGATGAAGAGTGTGGGTGAGGTGATGGCGATAGGGCGGAATTTCAAGGAATCGCTGCAAAAAGCTTTGCGGGGGCTGGAGACCAACCGTTATGGCCTGGGCGCCGACGGGAAGGAAATCAAGGACCCGGAAAACCTGGAGGCCATGCTACTAGCGTCCCACCGCCAACCGCCTGTTCTATATCCGCCACGCCATGCGCCAGGGAATGGAATCCGAGCAGTATCCACGAGCTCAGCAAGATCGACCCCTGGTTCCTCTACCAGATCCGTGAAATCGTCGAGATGGAGGAGCGCCTGCTGCAAGATCACGACACAGGCGGGGCTTAGCGCGGACTTATTGCGCCAGGCCAAGCGATTCGGCTTCTCGGACCGCCAGCTCGGCAATCTCTGCGGGATGGAAGAGATCGCCGTGCGCAAGCCTACGCAAGAGCAAGGGGGTCCAGGCAGTGTTCAAGCGGGTCGACACCTGCGCGGGCGAGTTCGAGGCTCACACCCCTTACCTGTACAGCACCTATGAGAGTGAGGACGAGAGCTACCCGACCCGGCGGCCGAAAAGTGATGATCCTGGGCGGCGGGCCGAACAGCATCGGCCAGGGGATCGAGTTCGACTACTGCTGTGTCCAGGCGGCGTTTGCTTTGCGCGAGGAGGGCTACGAGTCGATCATGGTCAACTCCAACCCGGAGACCGTCTCCACCGACTATGACATCTCGGACCGGCTGTATTTCGAGCCCCTGACCCTCGAGGATGTGCTCAACATCGTCGACATCGAGAAGCCGGACGGGGTGATCGTGCAATTCGGCGGCCAGACCCCGCTCAAGCTGGCCCTGCCGCTGTATGAGCAGGGCGTGCCGATCATCGGCACCTCGCCCGAGAGCATCGACCTGGCCGAGGACCGCGAATCTTTCGGCGAGCTGCTCGATGGAACTGGAGCTCGAACCAGCCCGAGTATGGGATCGCCTACAACCAGGAGCAGGCCGCGGCAAGATCGCCCGCCGGATCGGCTATCCGGTGCTGGTGCGGCCCGTCCTACGTGCTGGGCGGCCAGCGATGATGATTGTCTACGATGAGGAGCACCTCGGGCGCTACATGAAGCACCGCGATCGATGCTTCGCTCGGCAAGTCGATTTTGGTCGATGACTACCTGGAGGATGCCACCGAGGTGGATGTGGATGCGATCTGTGACGGCAAACGGGTGGTGATCGGCGGGATCATGCAGCATATTGAGGAGGCGGGCATCCATTCCGGCGACTCGGCCTGCGTCATGCCGCCGGTCCGCCTGCCGAAAGAGATGCTGGAGCAGATGCGCGGTGGCTACTGTGAAGCTGGCCCTGGCCCTGGAGGTCAAGGGGCTGATCAACATCCAGTACGCGATCAAGGGAGGCACGTCTACGTGCTGGAGGTCAACCCCCGCGCCAGCCGCACCATCCCTTACGTCAGCAAGACGATCGGCGTGCTCGCTGGCGCGGCTGGCGGCCAAGATAATGATCGGCAAGACCCTGGACCAGTTGGGTTTCACCGAGGAAAAGCAGTTCAACCACATCTCGATCAAGGAGAGCGTGCTGCCGTTCTCAAGTTCCCGAAGTGGACACCTGCTGGGACCCGAGATGAAGTCCACCGGCGAGGTGATCGGCCTGGACCGCAGTTTCGGGATCAGTTACGCCAAAGCCCAGATGAGCGCGGGCAACAGCCTGCCGGTAGAGGGCGCGAGTGGCGGTGAGCCTGGCGGATAAAGTCAAGCCCCAGCTGCTGCCGACTCGGTGCGGAAGCTGGCCAGATGGGTTTCAAGTTTGTCGCCACCGAGGGCACCGCGGCTGTTCCTGCAGCAGCATGGAATCGAATGCGAGCGGGTGTTCAAGGTCGGCGAGGGCGAGCCGAACATTGTGGACTTGATCAGCCAGAGCAAGGTGAATCTGCTGATCAATACGCCGCTGGGGTGGAAAAGAGCCGTTTGACGCGGGGGCGATGCGGCGGGCGGCGCTACCGGTCGGGATTCCATATGTCACCACCACCGCCGCGGCGATTGCGGCGGTCGAAGGGATCGAAGCGCTGAGCACCGAGCAGATCACCGTTACCTCATTGCAGGAGTATTATGAACGACAGCGGGGCTGAAGGCGGGCGGATGAAAAAGATACGTGGTGGTGGATGATATTGCCGGGCAACCGGGCAGATTTTCGACGGACCTGCTGGAGGAGCAATATACGGTGCTGGAAGCGGCGGATGGCGGCAGGGGCTGGAGTTGACCGAACAGGGAGGGCCGGACCTGATTTTCCTCGATATTTCCTGCCCGTGAATGAATGGCCTGGAAATGATCCGGGAATTGAGAAAGCATCCCCGGCTGTATTACCGGATGCCGGTAATAGCCATAACCGCACATTCGGCATTCAGTGCTCGAAAAGCGGTTGATCTGGGTTGTAATGATTTTTTGCTCAAGCCCCTGGTTCCGTTCAAAATCCAGGAAAAGGTCGAAAATGGTTGGATTGAGCGCACGGCCGGGCCATTGCCGGGATTCCAACAAGGGATGCCGTTATTTTACTCCCGATTTTGCTGCTTGGACTGTGTTTATACCTTTCCTGGCTGCGGCCGGGCGTTGAACAGTCCCCGCCGAGGTGACAAGCTGTTTCTGGATGGTATCAAACGGGTACAGTGCAAACGGTGGACACTCTGGTGGACTGGGAGAGCGTTGCTTATGCGAGCTGATTCTGTTACCAGCGCGTATTTCAGTTCTTGAACAGTCAGGGAATCAAAACGCAGGATCATTGAATCGTACAGGAAGATTTTCTCCGGTAAATACATGCTTGCTCTCAGCCAGGCCACCTATAAGATGAACAAAGTCTGGGAGTCTCGCGGGGATGCGGATACATGGATCGAGGTAAAAGTTCCGGTCGTAGCGAGAGGAAGCCAAAGACGACATGAATTGGCAGTTGGCCCAGGATCGGATAAACATAGCCGCAGGTGAAGATAACGCGATCATGGTGAGATCTTCCCGCCTGGCTATCTGAACGGGGAATTACGATCCGGCGCAATTTTATCTTTCAACAACAGACCGACCTTAACAAACAATTCAGGATCCTAAACATTTGGGATGGGGAGAAAATGAGTGAACACACCTATCCGACTTGCCTGAATGCAAAGGGGCGTATTGATTCCTCTCAGCGACTACGGGCGTGACGGGGCTTCGATCATGTACAAGGCCTGGGTCTGCACCAACCCGGACTGCGGATTCCATCTGCGGATCGACAATGGGGAAGTCAGGATCGGCAAAAATATAGGCCAATCCTTCAAGTAGCGCCGGCAGTAATGTCAGCGTGCAGGCCCGGCGTCCGGCGCTTGCGTTGCCGGCGGCCGGCGGGTGTCGGTCAGGCCAGGCTTGCGGCTCGCGCGGCCGAGCCGGGGCCCGTACGCCGCTATTTTCAGCGGGACCGGCAGCGCGCCGGTCTCCAACCCCGCACCACGGGAGTGCCCCGTGAGAGCTGTGCTGACCAGCGACCAGATGCGGCGGATCGACCGGCGGACCATCGAGGAGCTGGGGCTTCCCGGCGCCGTGCTGATGGAATCCGCCGGCCAGGCGGTCTGCCGGGAGATCCTGGATCGTCCCGGACTGTCGCCGGCCCGCCGCCCGGTGGTGCTCTGCGGCAAGGGAAACAATGGCGGCGATGGTTTCGTGGTCGCCCGCCGCCTGCAGCGTCATTGCGAGGAGGGTTTCCCGTTGGTGCTGCTTTGCGGCGCCCTGGGGGAGCTCTCCGGCGATGCCGCCCTGATGGCCCGCGTGGCGCTCAATTGCGGCGTGCGGGTCATCGAGCTTTCCGGTCCTGATTTTCCGGAGCTGGAGGCCATTCTCAGCCGGGCGGACCTGGTGGTGGATGCCCTGCTGGGCACCGGCGCCGCCGGCGCTCCCCGCGGATCGATCGGCCGGGTGATCGAGGCCCTGGCGGCCTGCTCCGCGCCGGTGGTGGCGGTGGACTGCCCGAGCGGGGTCGAGATGGACTCCGGCCTGGCGCCGGGAGCGGCGGTCCGCGCCGCGCTGACAGTCACGTTCGGCTTCGAGAAACCCGGCCATCGTTTCTATCCCGGCCGGGCTCTCTGCGGCGAGGTGGTCACCGCCGATATCGGCTTCCCGGCAAGCTCCCTCGATGGCCTGGAGCCCGCGCTCCAGCTCAGCGAGTGCTCCGACCTGCGGCGGCTGATCCCGCCGCGCCGGCCCAGCAGCCACAAGGGCGACTATGGCAAGGTGCTGGTGCTGGGCGGCTCGACCGGGTTGACCGGCGCGGTGGCGATGGCCTGCCGGAGCGCGCTGACTGTCGGGGCGGGGATGGTCACCGCCGGGATTCCGGCCTCGCTGAACCCGATTCTGGCGCAGAAGCTGACCGAGGCGATGACCCGGCCGTTGCCCGATGGCGGCAGCGGCGCGCTGCAGCCGGAGGCGCTGGAGCAGGTGACCGCGTTGCTCGATGAGATGGACATCCTGGCCCTGGGCCCCGGGCTGGGCCGGGATGAGGGAACCTTCCGCCTGCTCTGGAACCTGGCGCCGCGGGTGACTGTCCCGGCGGTGATCGATGCCGATGGGCTGAACCTGCTGGCCCGGGACCTGACCCGGCTGGAACAGTTTCGCGGCCCGGTGGTAATCACGCCACACCCCGGCGAGATGTCCCGCCTGAGCGGGAAAACAGTCGCCGAGCTCGCCGCCGACCCGGTGGAGGCCAGCCGCGCGTTCGCCCGCCAGCACGGGGTGGTGGTGCTGCTCAAGGGAGCGCCGAGCGTGGTTTCCGACCCTCGCGGGCGGACCGTGATCAATCCCACCGGCGGCCCGGCGCTGGCCAAGGCCGGCAGCGGCGATGTCCTGACCGGGATCATCGCCGGGCTGATGGCCCAGGGGATGGCCGCGTTCGAGGCGGCCTGGTGCGGGGCGTTCCTGCACGGGCTGGCCGGAGACCTGGCCGCGCAGGAATTGGGGCTGCACAGTGTCCTGGCCCGGGACCTGATCGGGAAGCTGCCGCGGGCGCTGGCCGGGGTGATTGCCGGCTGAGGGCCACGCGCCGTGCGTTCCGCCCCGGTCCCGGGGTGCTAAATTCTTGACAAATCCTGACAGTGGAGATATTTTAAATGTCTGTGCTCATCATCGAACTGGAACAGCTCAGGACCGGTTCCATCCGGGTCACGGGCCAGGTAAAACCGGCCGAGCTGGACCTGAACGAGCAGGCGGGCTTCCGGCTCGGCGACCAAGTGCAGGTGGACCTGCGGCTCAGCACCACCGACCAGCTCACCTATTACGCCTCCGGGCGGACGGCTTATCAGGCCGCCGGTGAGTGCCGCCGATGCCTGGAGCCGGTCTGCCGGGAACGGGAGCTTGAGGTGCGGGGGGTGTTCGCTTACCCGGAAGCGCTCGGGCGGCTGGAAATGGGCGAGGAGGAGCGGGAGTCGGAGGGGATTTTTTCCCTCGATCCCGGGCAGAAGCGGATCGACCTGACCGATCTGGTGCGCGAGGGGATCGTGCTGGATTACCCGCGCTACCTGCTCTGCACCGAGAGGTGCCGCGGGTTGTGTCCCATTTGCGGGACCAACCTCAACCAGGCCGAGTGCGATTGCCGGGAAGCCAGTGTCGACCCCCGCTGGTCCAAGCTCAAGGACTTGGAAAAAGAGAGCTGAAGATCGGCTTGGCAGTATTTGCACTGTTTCCGGAAGGCTGTCCCCCCAGGACAGCCTTCCGGTTATCCTGACCAGGGAGGAAAACCAGATGGCCGTACCGAGAACAAGAACTTCCAAGACCGCCAAGCGGAAGAGAAGGACCCATTTCAAGCTGACTGCCCCCGGGATGGGCGCCTGCCCCAACTGCTCCCAGATCAAGCTCCCGCACCATGCCTGCCCGCATTGCGGCTATTACAAAGGCCGCGAGGTAGTGGTGATCGAGGAGGCGTAGCCGTTCCGGCCTGACCTCCACCCGCGCCGTGGCCCCGACAGCGATGGCCGCGGCGCTTGGGGTTTCATGGAGCTGCAAGCGCCGGTCTCGCGCCGGGTGGATCGGATCCGACCCGCCCGGCGGCGGAATCATGGGCGCCGGTCGCCGCATCGGATCCGGGGGACATCTTTCTTCAGGAGCGGGGAAGCGACAGCCACATGAAAATTGTGCTGGATGCCATGGGTGGGGATCACATCCCCTCCGTGCCGATCAGGGGGGCGGTCGAGGCGATCGCCGAGCTGGAAAAAGATTTCGAGCTGGTGCTGGTGGGAGACCAGCAGGTGGTCGAGCAGGAACTGGCCCGGCATCAGCCGGTCGATCGCAGCCGGATCGAGATCGTCCACGCCCCCGAGGTGGTCGGGATGGGGGAGAGCCCGACTGTCGCCCTGCGCCGGAAGAAGCAGTCCTCGATCGCGGTCGGGGTGGAGCTGGTGGCTTGCCGCCAGGCCGAGGCTTTCATCAGCGCCGGCAACACCGGCGCGGTGATGGCGGCCGGCCTGCGCGGGCTGGGACGGATCGGCGGGATCAGCCGTCCCGGCATCTGCAGCGTCTTCCCGACCAAGAAAAACCCCTGCGTCGTGGTGGATGTCGGCGCCAATGTCGACTCCAAGCCGATTCATCTGCTGCACTTCGCGCTGATGGGCGCGATCTACGCCGAGAAAGTGCTCGGGATCCGCAACCCGCGGGTCGGGCTGCTCAACATCGGCGAGGAAGCCACCAAGGGCGATGAACTGGCGGTGGCGACCCACAAACTCCTGGCCGTCAGCAACCTCAATTTCATCGGCAATGTCGAGGGCCGCGACCTGTTCGAGGGCGCGGCGGACGTGATTGTCTGCGATGGTTTCGTGGGCAATGTCGTGCTCAAGGTGAGCGAGTCGATCCTCAGCCTGCTGGTGGGCCACCTCAAGGGCCGGCTCAAGGCCAACCCGTTGTCCACCCTGGGCTATCTGCTACTCAAGCCGGTGTTCGCCAGCCTGAAAAAATCTTTCGATTATGAGGAGTACGGCGGCGCACCGCTGCTGGGCATCGAGGGCACGATGGTGATCTGTCACGGCGGGTCCTCGCCCCGGGCGATCCGCAATGCCATCAAGTGCGCCCGACTGGCCGTGCTCAAGAACATCAACGGCAGCATCCGGGAAGCGGCCGGCAACTACCAGACAGAAAGCGGAACGCATGGGAACGCCATATCTTAAGATTGTCGCCACTGGGATCGCCGTGCCGGACAAGATCCTGAGCAACGCTGACCTGGAGCGGATGGTCGAGACCTCCGACGAGTGGATTGTCACCCGCACCGGGATCAAGGAACGCCGGATCAGCGGCGAGGGAGTTTCTTCGGGCGACCTGGGCGCCCGCGCCGGCCGCCAGGCCCTGGAAGCGGCCGGGATGGACCCCGGGGAACTGGACCTGATCCTGGTGGCCACCGCCTCCGGCGACCACCTGTTCCCCTCCACCGCCTGCGTCATCCAGAGCCAGCTGGGCGCCGGCCACGCCACCGCTTTCGACATCTCCGCCGCCTGCAGCGGCTTTCTCTATTGCCTGACTGTCGCCTACAGCATGCTGAACTCGGGCCTCTACCGCAATGCCCTGATCATCGGCGCCGAGACCCTCAGCAAAATGACTGACTACACCGACCGCTCCACCTGCGTGATTTTCGGCGATGGAGCCGGGGCGGTGCTGGTCACGCTGGGGCGGGATGACAAGGGGCTGTTCGCCAGCCACCTTGGCAGCGATGGCAGCTATGCCGGGCTGCTCAATCTTCCCGCCGGCGGCAGCCGCCTGCCGGCCAGCTCGGAAACTGTCGCGGCCCGCCAGCATTACATCAAGATGAACGGCAACGAGCTGTTCAAGGTGGCGGTGCGCTCGATGGAGGAAGCCGCCCTGGCCACCCTCCGGAAAGCCGGCATCAGCCCCGATGAGCTCACCCTGCTGATTCCCCACCAGGCCAACATCCGGATCATCAACTCTCTGGTCAAGCGCCTGGCAATCGACAGCTCCAAAGTCTTCGTGAACATCGAGCGCTACGGCAACACCAGCGCGGCCTCGATCCCGATCGCCCTGCACGAGGCCCGCCAGAGCGGCCGCTGCGATGCAAGCTCGCTGGTCCTGCTGGTGGCGTTCGGCGGCGGGATCACCTGGGGCGGCGTACTGATCCGGGGCTGAGCGCCGCGGCGGACATCCACCTGAGACGGAGAGCGAGTAGCGTGGCAGAGACTCCCGGGATCGCGGCGATTTTCCCCGGCCAGGGTTCCCAGTCGGTCGGGATGGGGCGTGATCTTTACGAGCGTTATCCCCTGGCCCGGGAGCTGTTCGACCGGGCGGCCGGGGTGCTGGGTTTCGACTTGGCCCGGCTCTGTTTCGAGGGGCCGGAGGAGGAGTTGGCCCAGACCCGGGTCACTCAGCCGGCGATCTTCGTGCACAGCCTGGTGGTGTTCCGCCTGCTGGAGCAACGCGGTTTCGCCCCCGCGCTGGCCGCCGGCCACAGCCTGGGTGAGTACAGCGCCCTGGCCGCCGCCGGGTTCTTCTCCTTCGAGGAGGGCCTGGCGCTGGTGGCCTGTCGCGGCGAGCTGATGCAGCAGGCCGGCGCGGCCGCCCCCGGGACCATGGCCGCGGTGATCGGGCTGGAGGACAGCCGGGTCGAGGAGCTTTGCCGGGCCGCCGGGTCGCTGGTGGTGCCGGCCAATTTCAACGCGCCGGGGCAGGTGGTGATCAGCGGCGCCCCCGCGGGAGTCGAGCAGGTGATGCAGGCCGCCAAAGCCGCCGGGGCGCGCCTGGTGCAGCAGCTTAAAGTCAGCGGGGCGTTCCATTCTCCGCTGGTCGCCGCCGCGGCCGAGGGGATGCGCCGGCGCTTGGCCGAGGCCGTGATCGAGCCGGGGAGGATCCCGGTGGTGGCCAATGTCACCGCCGACTTTGTCACCACGCCCGAGGCGGTGCGCGAGCTGCTGGTGCGGCAGATCACCTCGCCGGTGCGCTGGACCGAAAGCTTCCGTCGGATGCTGGCGGCCGGAGCGACCGGCTTTGTGGAGGTCGGCCCCGGGAATGTCCTGGCCGGACTGGCCCGTCGGATCGAGCGCGCGGCCGAGGTGACCGGGATCGGCACCGCCGAGCGGATCGAGAGCTACGAGCCGGCTTAGGCCGCATTAACCTTTACTTTTCCTATGGGTGTTATTAAAATGTCCTTACAAGATCAGGTGGCTTTGATTACCGGCTCTGCCCGCGGAATCGGCAAGACCGTGGCCGCTCGGCTGGCGGCCGAGGGCGCGGCGGTGGTGATCCTCGACATCGATGGCGAGCTGGCCGGCCGGACCGCGGCCGAGTTGGGTGAGCGGCACGGAGTGCGCGCCGCCTCGTTCGCCTGCGATGTCTCGGATTTCGACCAGGTGAGCGCGGTGCTGGACCAGGTGGTCGAGCAGTTCGGCCGCCTGGACATCCTGGTCAACAATGCCGGGATCACCCGCGACAGCCTGCTGATGCGGATGAAGCCCGAGGACTGGGACCTGGTGCTGCGGATCAACCTGAAAGGCGCTTTCAATTTCATCCGCCTGGCCAGCCGCCAGATGATGAAGCAGCGCAGCGGCAAGATCGTCAACATCTCCTCCGTGGTCGGGCTGATGGGCAATGCCGGCCAGGCCAACTATTCGGCCAGCAAGGCCGGGATGATCGGCCTGACCAAGATCGGCGGCCAAGGAGTTCGCTCCGCGGGGAGTCAGGGTCAATGCGGTCGCGCCGGGATTCATCGAGACCGAGATGACCGCGGTGTTGGCGGCGGAGGTCAAGCAGGGCTGGCTTTCGAGCATTCCCCTGGGCCGCGGCGGCTCGATGGACGAGGTGGCCGCGGCGGTGTTTTTCCTGGTGGGACCGGACTCCGAGTACATCACCGGCCAGGTGCTGCAGGTCGATGGCGGCATGGTCATGTGACTTTGAACTCTTTATCTGACTCCAAAGATACCACCTCATAATCTGGAGGAATTTTCATGTCGGATCATGCGCAGCGGGTCAAAGAGATCATCATCGAGAAGTTGGGAGTGGATGCCGAGAAAGTGACCGAGGATGCCTCGTTCGTCGAGGACCTGGGCGCCGACAGCCTGGACACGGTCGAGCTGGTGATGGACTTCGAGGAGGAGTTCGACCTGGAGATCCCGGACGAGGATGCCGAGAAGCTGACCACGGTTGGCGCCGCCATCAAGTACCTCCAAGAGAAGCTCGCTGCCAAGGAATAGTGTTGAAGCTGTTCCCCGCATCAGCGACCAGACTGGCCCATTCCCTGGGGGATGGGTCAATCTTTTATTTTCCACTCCTCGGGCGGGGGGCTTGCCGGCTGGCCGGCACGCGACCGGCGGCACCGGCCGACACGTCGCGGACGGGTGCCGCCCGGGCGGCCGAGGGCTGTGGTGACGGTGATCCGAGGCCCTTTAGCACAAGGACAGATTAATGGCAAGAAGAGTCGTGGTAACCGGGGTGGGCGCGCTTACCCCTCTTGGCAACGACATTCGAACCACGTGGCAGGGACTGCTCGAGGGACGCAGCGGGATCGGCCCGATCCAGTCTTTCGATGTCAGCAACTTCGAGACGCGGATCGCGGGGGAGATCAGGGGCTTCAATCCGGAAGACTTCATGGATCGCAAGGAGACCAAGCGGACCGACCGCTTCGTCCAGTTCGCGGTCGCGGCCGGGGTGATGGCCCTGCGCGATTCCGGGCTCGAGGGCCGGCTCAGCCTCGAGGAGCAGGAGCGTTTCGGGGTGATCATCGGCTCCGGGGTCGGCGGGATCGAGACCCAAGAGCTCCAGCACGAGCGCTACCTGAAGGGCGGGCCGGGCCGGATCAGCCCGTTCTATGTCCCGATGATGATTTCCGACATGGCCGCCGGCTACCTCTCGATCCATGTCGGGGCCAAGGGGCCGAACTTCTGCACGGTCTCGGCCTGCGCCTCGGCCGCCCACGCGATCGCCCTCTCCTTCCGCTCGATCAAGCACGGCGAGTCGGACCTGATGCTCACCGGCGGCAGCGAAGCCTCGCTCACCCCGATGGGCCTGGGCGGCTTCTGCGCCTGCAAGGCCCTCTCCACCCGCAACGATGAACCCGCCACCGCCAGCCGGCCGTTCGACAAAACCCGGGATGGATTCGTGCTTTCCGATGGCGCGGGAATCCTGCTGCTGGAGGAGTACGAGCGCGCCAAGGCTCGCGGGGCCAGGATCTACGCCGAGGTGGTCGGCGCCGGGATGACCGGCGATGCTTACCACATCACCGCTCCGGCCGAGGGGGGCGAGGGCGCCCAGCGGGCGATGCGGGCCGCGATGAAAGAAGCCGGCCTGGAGCCGCAGGATGTCGACTACATCAACGCCCACGGGACTTCCACCCAGCTCAATGATGCCGCCGAAACCCAGGCGGTCAAGAAAGTCTTCGGCGACCACGCCTACCACGGCCTGGTGGTCAGCTCCACCAAGTCGATGACCGGCCACCTGCTCGGCGCCGCCGGCGGGATCGAGGCGATTTTCACCACCCTGGCGCTGTATCATGGAATCATCCCCGGCACGATGAACCTGCGCGAGCCGGACCCGCAGTGCGACCTGGACTACTGCCCGAACCAGGCCCGGAAGGCCGAGCTCGGGGCAGCCCTCAGCACCTCGCTCGGGTTCGGCGGGCACAATATCTCCCTCGCTTTCAGGAAAGTGTGACAGGAAGGTCGAGCTCGATGCAGTCCTGGCTTCAGAAAGCAACCCGGAAGTGGCTCGACTGGAGCCGACCCGAACGACGCCGCAGGCAAAAGCTTAGCCGTCTCGAGCGCAGGATCGACTACTCGTTCCACAACAGCGAGTTGCTGGAAACGGCGCTGTCGCACCTGTCGTACATCAACGTCAACGGCAGGAAGGACATCGAGAGCAACGAGCGGCTGGAGTTCCTGGGCGATGCCGTGCTCGACCTGATTGTCTCCGAGTACCTCTACAATCATTTTGTCGAGTCCCGGGAGGGCGAGCTCACCCGGATCAAGACCTCGATTGTCTCCCGCACCGCGCTGGCCCGCCAGGGCCAGCAGCTCGACCTGGAGGAGTATGTCCTCTACTCGCGGGAGAGCATGCCGGATTTCCGCCGGGGGCGGGAAACCATCATCGCCAACTGCCTGGAAGCGCTGATCGGGGCGATCTACCTGGATGGGGGCCTCAAGCCGGTCCGCAGCTTCGTCTACCACCATCTGCTGGGCAGCGGCAAGGTGGAGTTGGGCTACGACACCCTGCACGAGGCCAAGAACATGCTGCTGCACCTGTCGCAGGTGAGCTACGGCGGCCAGCCGGTCTACCGGATTGTCGAGGTCAGCGGCCCGGAGCATGCCCGGCGCTTCACCTGCGAGGTGATGGTCTCCGGCAAGGTGCTGGGCCGGGGCTCAGGCTCCAACAAGAAAGAGGCCGAAAAGCGGGCCGCCCGCCAGGCGCTGCAGCACCTGGGCGAGCTGGACAGCGACCAGGACGACGAGCAGGAATGAGCATTTCGGGCTGTGCCCGACACCTTTCGAACATCCGCAAGGGGAGCCGAAGGATGGAATACTTTCTGACCGAGGAACAACAGGAAATCAGGCGCCTGGCCCGCCGCATCGCCGAGGAGCACATTGTCCCCCAGCGGGCACAGCTCGACCGCGACCAGGAATTCCCCCACGCGATCATGAAAGAGATTGCCGAGGCCGGACTGCCCGCCCTCTACATCCCCGAGGCGTACGAGGGGATCGGGGCCGGGGTGATGGAGCTCTGCCTGGCCACCGAGGAGCTGAGCCGGGCCTGCGCCGGGGTCGGGGTGACCTATGCCGGCAGCGCCCTGGGCAGCTTCCCGATCATCATCGCCGGGGATGAGGACCAGAAGCAGCATTTCCTGCCCCCGGTGGCCTCGGGCGAAAAGTTCGCCGCGCTCTGCCTGACCGAGGCCGGGGCCGGCTCCGATCCCAGCGGGATGATGACCAACGCCCGGCTGGTCGGGGATGAGTACGTGCTCAACGGCACCAAGCAGTGGATCACCAATGGCAAAGAGGCCAGCATCTACACCGTCTTCGCCAAGACCGACAAGACCAGGGGCGCTCGCGGGATCAGCGCGTTCGTGGTGGAGAAGGGCACTCCGGGCCTGAAGTTCGGCAAGAAAGAGGACAAGCTCGGCATCCGCGCCTCCGCCACTTACGAGGTGGTGTTCGAGGATTGCGTGATCCCGAAAAAGAACCTGCTGGGCCGCGAGGGCTCGGGCTTCAAGATCGTGATGGAGACTTTCGACAAGTCCCGGCCCGGGATCGGCGCCCAGTCGATCGGCATCGCCCAGGGGGCGTTCGAGGCCGCGCTGGACTTCGCCTACACCCGGGAGCAGTTCGGCCAGTCGATCCTCAACTTCCAGGGGGTCTCGTTCATGCTCGCCGACATGGCGATCCAGATCGAGGCCGCCCGCTGCCTGGTCTACCAGGTGGCGCGGATGATCGACTCCGGCTCGCGCAAGTACGGCAAGGAATCGGCGATGGCCAAGGTCTTCCCCTCGGATGTGGCGATGCAGGTCACCACCAATGCGATCCAGGTGATGGGTGGCTACGGCTACATGAAGGATTATCCGGCGGAGAAGTTTTTCCGCGATGCCAAGATCACCCAGATTTACGAGGGAACCAACCAGATCCAGCGCCAGGTGATCGCCAACAGCCTGGTGCGGGACCTGGCCAGCAAGAGGGGATAGGGCGATCAACGGGAGCGGGATCGAGTTCCGGGACCCCCGCCTGGCGGAAATCGCCGCGCGCCTGGACCAGGGCGGAAGGCTCGGGCGGGAGGATGGCCTGGCCTTGTGCGCCAGCGCGGACCTGCCGGGGCTGGGCGCCCTGGCGGATCGCGCCAACCGGGCGGTCAATGGGGACCGGGTCTGCTACATCAACAATGTCCACATCAACTATTCTAATATCTGTGTCAACCGCTGCCGCTTCTGCGCCTTCCGCAAGGACAGCGCGGAGAGCGCGGGAGCGTTCTTCCTGGAGCCGGAAGCGGTGCTGGCCAAGGCCCGCGCCGGCTGGCAGGAGGGGGTCCGGGAGTTCCACCTGGTCGGGAGTTGCCACCCCGACGGCCCGGCTGGACTATTTCCGCCGGATGCATGAGCCTGCTGGCCGCGGAGTTTCCGGGGGTGCACCTGCAGGCGTTCACCGCGGTCGAGATCGAGCATCTCGCCCGGCGGGAGGGGCTGAGTGTCCCCGCGGTGCTGGCCGCCCTGATGGAGTGCGGCCTGGGTTCCCTGCCCGGCGGGGGCGGAGAGATCTTCGCCCCGGAGGTGCGCGGGCGGATCTGCCCGGAAAAGATCAGCGGCGGCGAGTACCTGGAGGTGATGCGCCAGGCCCACCGCCTGGGCCTGAGGACCAATGTCACCATGCTCTTCGGCCACCTCGAGTCCCGGGCCGACCGGGTCGACCACCTGCTGGCGATCCGCGCGTTGCAGGATGAGACCGGCGGATTCGATGCGTTCATCCCGCTGGTGTTCCACCCGCAGCACACCGCGCTGGAGCACCTGGACAAGGTCGGGGCGGTGGAGATCATGCGCACTTTCGCGGTGGCCCGGCTGCTGCTGGACAACATCCGCCACCTCAAGGCGTTCTGGGTGATGCTCGGGCTGCCGTTGACCCAGTTGGCGCTGTTTTTCGGCGCGGATGATGTCAACGGCACGGTGCTCGAGGAGCGGATCACCCACGAGGCCGGGGCGGACACTCCGCAGTACATGCCCGCCCGGCAGTTGATCCGAATCATCCGCGAGGCGGGGAGGATTCCGGTGGAGCGGGACACGCTCTACCGGCCGGTGACACCGGCGAGTTGCTGATAGATAAGTTCTGGCCTGCACCCTCGTTGCTCTTTTCAACCCTCGGTGGAGCGAAAATGAGAAAACTGGTCCTGGCACTCGGTTTGGCGACAGCTCTGGCTGGATTCCTGGCGGCCGATCAGGCGGTCAATGGTTCCGCGCTCCTGGCGCAGCACGATGGCGGCCAGGCCGCCGCCCAGCTCGAGCCCGCCGCACCCGGCGGGGAGGCCCATGGCGCCGATGAGCTCGGCACCAAGCTGCCCCTCTGGAGCGTCATCCCCTTTGTCGGGATCCTGCTCAGCATCGCCCTGTTCCCGCTGCTGGCCCCGGGCTTCTGGCATCATCATTTCCCCAAGGTCAGCGCCTTCTGGGCCCTGCTGTTCGCGGTTCCCTTCCTGCTGGTCTTCAAGGGCGCGGCCTTTTACGAGATCATGCACATCTTCCTGGTGGACTACATCCCGTTCATCATCCTGCTGTGGGGACTGTTCACCGCCGCCGGAGGTCTGCTGGTGCGGGGATCGATTGTCGGCACCCCGCTGGTGAACACGGTTTTCCTGGCCATCGGCACAGTGGCCGCCTCCTGGATCGGCACCACCGGGGCGGCGATGGTGATGATCCGGCCGGTGATCCGCTCCAACAAGAACCGCAGGTTCAAGGTCCACACCATCGTCTTCTTCATCTTCCTGGTGGCCAACATCGGCGGCAGTCTGACTCCGCTGGGAGACCCACCGCTGTTCCTGGGCTTCCTGCATGGCGTGCCGTTCTTCTGGACATTGAACCTGCTGCCGGTGATGTTCCTGCTCTCGGCCACCCTGCTCGGGCTTTACTTCCTGGTCGATACCGTGATGTACGGCCGTGAGCGCAAGCAGCCATCAACCGAGGCTCCCGCCGCGATGCCCGCCGCCCGCGAGCCGTTGCGGTTGGTCGGCCTGCAGAACCTCCTGTTCCTGCTGGGGATTGTCGGCGCGGTGCTGATGAGTGGCACGGTCGAGCTGGGCGAAGTGAATGTCCTCGGGGTGCACCTCGGGGTGCAGAACCTGCTGCGCGATGCGCTGATCATCGGCATGGGGCTGCTCTCGCTCAAGTTCACCTCGAAAGCGATCCGCAAGGAGAACGAGTTCAGCTGGTTCCCGATCAAAGAGGTAGCCTACCTCTTCGCCGGAATCTTCATGGCGATCATCCCGGCCCTGCTGATCCTGCGCGCC
The DNA here is from genome assembly GCA_963752515.1 of Candidatus Glassiibacteriota bacterium. Classification (GTDB taxonomy): domain Bacteria; phylum Gemmatimonadota; class Glassbacteria; order GWA2-58-10; family GWA2-58-10; genus CAVVYO01. The sequence continues at coordinate 169,368 of CAVVYO010000006.1, forward strand.
GGCACCAGCGGCGCCCTGGCGTTCCTGATCAACGCGGTGGACATCCCGCGGACTACTTCTGGGCGGCCGGCAGCCTGTCGAGCTTCCTGGACAATGCGCCGACCTACCTGACCTTCTTCAACAGCGCCCTGGGCCAGCTCCTGCCGGGCCAGGCCGAGGCCTCGGCCGTGCCGGTGCTGGTCAGCGAGCACAAGATCTTCCTGGAGGCGATCAGTTGCGGCGCGGTGTTCATGGGCGCCAATACCTACATCGGCAATGCACCCAATTTCATGGTGCGCTCGATCGCCGAGGAGAGCGGGATTGTCATGCCGAGTTTCTTCGGCTACATGCTGTATTCGATCGGGATCCTGATCCCGCTGTTCTTCCTGGTGACGCTGATTTTCTTTGCGTGACCGGTTCGGCCTGATCGAATCGAATCTCCGAGGCCCGGCTGGAGGCTGCCCGCAGGCGGCGCCGGCCGGGCCTTGCCGCTGGCGCGAAACCGGCTCCGGGTGGAGTGAATCATGACCAGGGAATTCCTGGAAACAGGGCTGGCCCTGCTGAACCAGGCCCCGCTGCACGAGCTGGGGGCCCGGGCGGCCCTGGTCCGGGAACGGCTCCATCCTGAACCGGTGGTGAGCTTCATCAACGACCGGAACATCAACTACACCAATCTCTGCACCTGCCGCTGCCGGTTCTGCGCCTTTCACCGCCGACGGGAGGACCAACCCGGGGCGTTCCTGCTCAGCTACGAGGAAATCGGGCGCAAGGTGGAGGAGGCCCGGGCGCTGGGGGCGGTCCAGATCCTGCTCCAGGGGGGGCTTCATCCGGGGCTGCCCCTGGCATGGTACACCGGGCTGCTGCGTTATCTGAAAGAACATCACCCGATCCACCTCCACGGGTTTTCGGCCCCGGAGATCGACCACCTGGCCCGACTGTCGGGCCTGAGCCTGGAACAGGTGCTCCGCGAGCTGGTGGCCGCCGGGCTGGACTCGCTCCCCGGCGGGGGAGCGGAGGTGCTGGCCTGGCGCATCCGTCGGCAGGTGAGCCCGCGCAAGGTGGGAGTCCGGCGCTGGCTGGAGGTCCACGAGACCGCCCATCGCCTGGGGCTCCAGACCACCGCCACCCTGGTCTACGGGCTGGGCGAAACCGACCGCGAACTGCTGCGGCACCTCTGGCTGATCCGCACGCTTCAGGCGCGCACCGGCGGCTTCACCGCCTTCATCCCCTGGAGCTTTCAGCCGGCCCACACCCGGATCGACCGCGAGCGGACCTCCCCGGCGCGTTACCTGCGGGTCCTGGCCGTTAGCCGGGTGCTGCTGGACAATGTCCCGAACCTGCAGGCCTCCTGGGTGACCCAGGGACCGGAGATCGCCCAGCTTGCCCTGCATTACGGGGCCAACGATTTCGGCAGCACGATGCTGGAGGAGAACGTGGTCCGGGCCGCGGGCTGCAGCTTTCAGGCCCTGGATGAGCAACGGATCGCCCGGCTGGTGCGCGAGGCGGGCTTCCGTCCGGCGCTGCGGCGCCAGGATTACACCATCCTGCGTTATCTCTGAGGGAGGTGCCAGATGAGTGAGCGACACGGGCAGGAGCCGCGGGTGCCGGAGGACTATCTCGGGCTGGCGGTGATCGGGGGCAGCGGGACTTACACCCTGGCCCGGGAAACCTTCGGCCGTCCGGTGGGCACCCTCCAGCTGGTGACTCCGTTCGGGGTGGCCGCCCCGGTGCACTTCCTGCGGCCGCCGGGGGCGGACTGCACGCTGGCGCTGCTCTCCCGCCACGGGGAAAGCGGTTATGAGGTCGCCGCCCCGGATGTCAACTACCGGGCCAACATCTGGGCGCTGAAAGAACTCGGCACCGAGCGGATTATCGCCTGGAGCGGACCCGGATCGGTTAACCCGACCTTCATGCCCGGGGACTATGTGCTCCCGGACGATCTGCTCGATCTCACCACCCGCCGCGAGAGCACCTTTCTGCAGGGGACCGGGCTGGGGTTCATCCGCCAGCACCCGGTGTTCTGCCCGGTCCTGAGAGGAGTACTGGTGGAGGCGGCGGCTTTGCCGTGGAATGTGCTCCACGCCGGCGGAGTCTATGCGGTCTCCCAGGGCCCGCGGCTGGAAACCCCGGCCGAGGTGCGGATGATCGCCCGGCTGGGGGGCGAGCTGGTGGGGATGACCCTCGCCCCGGAGGCGTTTCTGGCCCGGGAGCTGGAGATCTGCTACCATCCGCTGTGCTATGTCACCAACTGGGCCGAGGGGGTGAAGGAGGCTCCCTACCGCGCGGGGGAGCTGTTCGAGGGGATGCTGGAGCCGGAGCTGCGGGAACGGGTGGCGCAGGCGGTGCGGGGTTTCCCCCAGTTGGCGCTGCGGGCGTTGGAACTGGTCCGCTCCCGACAGGAAGAGGAGCGGGACTGCCCCTGCTCGCGCTCGATGCTGCGCTACCGCAAGGCCGGCCGGATCGGCGAGGATTGGCATTCCTGGATTTCTGTCAGCCGGGAGAGCGCCGATTGACAATGCCCCGGCCCCGGCCTAAATTCAGACAGGAACCGGGCGATCCGGACGCCGCCCCGGTCGGGCGGGCCTTCCTGGCGTGACATCGTTCGCCGATCATATTACTGTTTGCCGGGATACGGGAATCAGTTAAATTAAATTATCAAGATTTGCAGCGCCAGGGACCCGTGGCGGTGGGTCATGGCCAAACAGACCGGGGAGAACGAGCGATGGAACCAGCCGTGCTGATCGTGATGGGCAGCAGTTCCGACCGCGAGGTGATGGCCAAGGCCGAAGAGGTCCTGACAGCGGCGGGGGTGGCGTTCGAGACCCATGTCTCCAGCGCCCACCGCAACCCGGATGGCACCCGTGAGTTGATCCAGGGCGCGGCCTCGCGCGGGATCAGAGTGGTGATCGCCGGGGCCGGGATGGCGGCCGCGCTGCCGGGGTTCTGCGCCTCGTTCACCAGGCTGCCGGTGATCGGCGTGCCGATCAGCTCCGGGCCGCTGGCGGGGATCGATGCCCTGCTGGCGATTGTCCAGATGCCGCCGGGCGTGCCGGTGGCGACCGTGGCGATCAATGGTGCGAAGAACGCCGCGCACCTGGCGCTGAGGATCATGGGGCATGCCGGTGACTGAGCGGCTGGTCCGCATCGACTGGGACAGTTTTCCGGAGGAGCTTCCCGAACGGGGTGCCGAACTGTTGCGCGAGGGCGGGGTGGTGGTCCATCCGACCGAGACTGTTCATGGCTACGGGGCCCGGTTCGATCTGGCGGAGGCGGTCGAGAGGATCCGGGCGCTGAAAGGGCGGGAAACCGGCAAGCCGATGCTGCTGCTGGTCCCCGGTCCGGAGTGGGTCGACCGGCTGGCCCGGGGAGTCTCGCCGCTGGCCCGCCGCCTGATGGAGAGCTTCTGGCCGGGACCGCTGACCCTGGTGTTCGAGGCCGGAGACGAGGCCCATTTGCTCTGCCCCTGGGCCGGAGAGAGCATCGCCCTGCGGCAGGGGGCGCACCCGTTTACCTCCAGGATGCTGGAGCGGCTCGGCCTGCCGCTGGTCTCGACCAGCCTCAACCGCGCGGGCGAGCCGCCGGCGGAGGACCCGGCGGCCTACCTGGCCGCCTTGTCCCGCGCCCTGGGGGAGGACTCGCCGCTGCTGCCGGAGCTGGCGGTGCTGGACCAGCGATCCGGCGGCCCCGGCCGGCTGCCCTCGACCGTGGTTAGGGTTTCCGGAGCACGGGAAATCCAGATCCTGCGGGAAGGGGCGCTGGGAACAGGTCAAATCGCCGCCGCGACCGAGGGGGCGATGGTCACAGTGGTCAGCCGATGAGGGGCGGATGTCCGTCAAGCCGAACGAGAGCCGGGAGCAACGATCGGAAAAATTCCGGGTGCTGTTCCTTTGCTCGGGAAACACCTGCCGCTCGCCGATGGCGCGGGTGATCCTGGAGGACCTGCTGGCCGGGACAGAGCTCGAGGGCCGGGTGGAGGTGGATTCAGCCGGAATCATGGCCCGCGATGGCTTCCCCGCCAGCCATTACGCGGTGGAGGCGGGCCGGGAGGCCGGGCTGGAACTGGCGAACCATCGCAGCAAGGGCCTCACCGATGAGCTGATCGCCCGGGCGGACCTGATCGTGGTGATGCAATCGGATCACCGGCTGGCCCTCAGGCATTACCTGATGGCCCGGGAGAAAGAGGTCGTGCTGCTGGGCGAGTTCTGCGGCCGGGAGTCGGGAATCAGGGAAATCAGCGATCCCTACGGCGGAGAGCTGGAAGTTTACCGCCGCACTTTCCAGGAGATCCACGACTGCGCTCGGGGCATCATCGAGTATCTCTCTCACATCCTCGGTCAGGAGCAGTTTCCGCAGTAGCAGTTTTTGATTTGACTTGCGGGCACGGCAGGGCTAAATTTGGTCGCCGGCACCAGGCTCGGCGTTGATCCTCTCCACCGGAACACAGCGGCCCGGCCTCGAGTGCCGGGCCATGGTCAGTGCCACTGCCGGTCAGCCTCCCGAGCTGGGGAACCGCGGGACCGGAGCTCAAGGACAGCCGGTGAAGAAAAACCATCTGACAATCATCTTCATGCGGGACACCAACCGGCCCAAGACCCTCGAACTGCCTGTCAAGCTGATCGCGTTGCTGGTTTCCGTGCTCGTTGTCTCCATCGGTTCTTACGCTTTCTTCATGCAAGGCTACTACACCCTCCAGCAGGACAACTCTCACCTGGAAACCCTGGTCCGCTCGCTGAAGATCGAGGTCGGGAAGCTGCAGAACACCATCGTCAAGCTGAGCATCAGGGATTCCCTGGCGGAGACCGAGTCCACCGGGGTGGCTCCGGCCGGATCGGTCCTCCCGGAGCCCGGCCCGGTTGCGCCCCAGCCGGTGGCGAACCAGCCGGTGGCGAACCAGCCGGTGGAAGTCGGTGGGTTGAACCTCAGCCTCAACCGCCAGCAGGAAGTCCTGACATACTCGTTCCTGCTGGAGAAAGTGGTGGAGGAGCCGTACACGATCCGTGGCTATGTGTTTGTCGCCCTGAAAAACAGCCGCCGGCGGCAGGTGCTGCACAGCTACCCGGAAGCCGCTTTCCATGAGGGACTGCCGGACAACTACCGCCTCGGGGACCGCTTCAACATCAAGCGCTTCAAGGAGTATGAGGGGAAGCTGCGGTACTCGGCGGATGCTGACAGCCTCGAGGTGCTGGTCTATTCCGAGATGGGGCAGCTACTGGTCAGAACCAGCCGGTCTGCTGAGGATATCTGATTGACCGACCATTGATGCGAGGATTTATGTTCAACAACGGCAACAACAAGAAAAACCGGATCGTGATCGACAGCATCAGCAGCGTGCTCGGCGAAAACACCCGGCTCAATGGCCGCCTGGAGTTCTCCGGGACAATGCGGATCGATGGCTGGCTGGATGGCGAAATCATCTCGGAGAACAAGGACGGCGTCCACAACACCCTGATTATCGGCGAAAAAGCCCGGGTCAACGGGGACATCCATGTCGACACCGTGATCAACAGCGGCCAGATTGTCGGTAATGTCTTTGCCCTGAAGCGGTTGGCGATCAATGAGCCCGGACGGGTGATCGGGGATGTGGAAACCGGTGAGCTCACAGTAGAGGAGGGCGTGATCTTCAACGGCAGGTGCAGCATGGTCCGCTGAGACGGCGGCCACCTTTCTGGTCCGGTTCCAGCTGCCTCCGCACCACCCACACTTTCAGGAGGTTCGATGAATTATCGGATTTTGTCGCGCGGGCTGTTCGCGCTGGTCCTTCCCGCTGATGCTGCTGGTCGGCTGCGGCGGCACCGGCCAGCCCTCCGCCCGGGAGCAGAAGCTCTCCGAGGTCGAGGATCTCTACAACCAGGAGCAGTACCAGAATGCGATGAATGTCGCCCGTTTCAACCTTGGCCAGAACCAGGACAGCCCGGACCCGGCCTCGGTGGTGGTGGTGTGGAAGGTTCAGGTGCTGCAGGGAACCAACAGCATCGACTACGTGCAGCAGTTCTACAACCAGGCCCAGGAACGGGTCAAGTCGTTCGGGCCGGAGCTGGTGCCCTACCTGAGCCGGGCGCTGCTGGAGGATCCCTACAGCTCGGTGCGGCTGTTCAGCATGTACAGCCTGAGTGAGTTCGATGATCCGGCCGCGACCGAGGCCATCGCCAAGGTGCTGGCGCCGGACTACACGATCGGCACCAAGCCCAGCAACATCACCCTCGAGTTTCTGCGCAGCGAGGCGGCGATGATGCTCGGCGCCCGCAAGCATGCTCCGGCTTACGATGGGATCATCACCCTCACCCAGAGCCAGGATGCCGATGTGCGGGCCAAAGCGGTGATGGCCCTGGGAATGCTGGGGGACCAGCGGGCCAAGCCGATCCTCGAGCAGTTGCACAACGATCCGGACAAATGGGTGGCGGAGATGGCCGACAGCTCGATGGCCAGGATCGACCGCGGCGGGCTGTGATCGCGGGCTGACAGACGATTGAGACACGGAGCAGAGCCGGTTCCCCGGGCGGGGAGCCGGCTTTTTTGTTTATCCGGATTGAACGATGGAAAAAGTTTGGGAAAGTGGGAGAGGGCGGAGAATCCCGACCAACGGGATTTCCGCCCTCTCCCCAAAAACCGTGGTTCGAGTCTCACCCGGAGATGCGGGCGATCCGCGCGCCCAGGCGGCCGAGCTTGGCCTCCAGGTGCTCGTAACCCCGGTCCAGGTGGTAGATGCGGCTGATCTCGGAAGTGCCCTCCGCCACCAGGGCCGCCAGGACCAGCGCCGCCGAGGCGCGCAGGTCGGAGGCCATCACCGGGGCGTGGGTCAGGTGGCAGGGACCCTGGATGGTCAGCCGGTTGCCGCTCACCTCGATCCGCGCCCCGAGGCGGACCAGCTCCGGTACGTGCAGGAAGCGGTTCTCGAAAATGGTCTCCTCGATCCGGCTCGCGCCGTGGGCTCGGGTGGCCAGGGCGCAGAACTGGGCCTGCATGTCGGTGGGGAAGCCGGGGTAGGGGGCGGTGCGCAGGGCGAACGCGGGGAACTCCTCCCCATTGGCCACCCGCAGCGTGTCCTCCCGCCGCTCGACAATCACTCCGAGGCTCTCGAGCAGCTCCAGCACCGCGGTCAGGTGCTCGCAACGGCAATCCTCGATCAGGATGTCCCCGCCGGTGATCGCCGCGGCGACCGCGAAAGTGCCGGCCTCGATCCGGTCCGGGACCACCCGGTAGCTCACCCCGCGCAGCCGGTCCACCCCCTCGATCGTGATTGCCGGGCAGCCGGCCCCCTCGACCCGCGCGCCCATCGTGGTCAGCATCCGCGCCAGGTCCTCGATCTCGGGCTCGCAGGCCGCGCCCTCCAGGACAGTCGTTCCCTCGGCCAGCGAGGCGGCCAGCATCAGGTTGATTGTCGCGCCGACACTGGAGCCATGGGCTCCGGAGATGTCCATCCGCCGTCCCCGCAGGCGTCCCGAGCTGCGCGCGCGAATGTAGCCCTCCTCGGTGGCGATCTCCGCGCCCAGGGCTGCCAGCCCCTTGAGGTGCAGGTCGATCGGCCGCTGGCCGATCGCGCAGCCACCGGGCAGGCTCACCTCGGCGCGGCCCCGGCGGGCGGTGAGCGGCCCCAGGACATAGTAGGCGGCGCGCATTGTCCGCACCAGCTCGTACGGCGCGGTGAAACCTTCCGCCCGGGAGGCATCCAGCTCCATCCGCCCCGGGGAGTGCCGCACCGCCACTCCGAGGGTTTCCAGCACCCGGGCCATCGTGCGCACATCCATCAGGTCCGGGACATTTTCCAGCACCACCGGCTCATCGGTCAACAGGGCGGCCGCCATCAGCGCCAGGCAGGAGTTCTTGGCGCCGCTCACCCGCACCCGCCCATGCAGCGGTCCGCTTTTCTCGATCAGCAGCTTATCCATGCTCTTTCCGGTTGAGGATCAATCATCATCCTGACTTGCTGTCCGACAGGCAGGATAGAACCAGCGAAAAAGTTTTGGAAAGTGGAAGGGGGTCCGGGGGGAGGGAGGAAATTCCAAAAGGTTTCCTCCCTCCCCCGGAAAGCTTTTATCTTCTCATCTTTTCTCAAATCAGATTGCGCCAGGCGGTGACAAACCTCAGCTTGCCCGCCAGGTCCCGATGAAACTCCGGCGGCCCGTAATGCGCCGCCTGTCCGCCGAACAGGGCGCGCAGGCCCAGCTCCTGGTCCTCGCCGATCTCCAGGGCCAGCAGCGCCCCGGCCGGCATCACTTGCCGGCCCTCGGCGATGATCCGCCCGATCACCGCCAGCCCATCCGGGCCGCCATCCAGCGCCGCCGGCGGCTCGAATTCCCGCACCTGGCGCTCCAGCCCCTCCAGCTCACCGCTGCCGACATAGGGCGGATTGGAGACCACCACCTGGAACGACGGCCGTTTCGATAGCGGGGCAAGCAGGTCGCCGCAGAAACATACCGCCGGGCTGAGTCGGCTCCCCTCGCCGCGGCGCAGATTCCGGGTGGCCCATTTCAGCGCGGCGGGGGAGAGCTCCCCCAGGCAACACCACAGGCCCGCCTGCTCGCCGGCCAGCGACAGGCCGACCACCCCGCTGCCCGCGCACAGGTCGAGCACATTGACTGTCGCCACCCCGCAGCGCCGCCGTACCTCCTCCAGTCGCTCCAGCACCAGGTCCACCAGCAGCTCGGTCTCCTGCCGGGGAACCAGCACTCCCGGCCCCAGCTCGACTGTCAACCCGCGGAAACCGGTCTCGCCCAGGATGTACTGCAGGGGCTCGTGATGGGCCCGGCGGCGCAGCAACCGGCGGTAATCCTCCAGCTCGCCATCGGCCAGCGGGCGGTCATAGGCCAGGTACAGCCCCAGCCGGTCGAGTCCCAGCACCCGGGCCAGCAGGTGCTCGGCGCTCAGGCGGGGCGAGGGTACTCCCTTGTCGCGCAGGAAGCTTTCCGCCAGGCGCAGCACCTCCAGCAGGGTTTTCATCCGGCATGTCCTCGACAAGCGGGAGCAGGGTACGCCCGAGGGCGGAACAGGAAGGAAGCTTCGGGATAACAATATAGCGCTTCGGCGGCGGCAAATCAACGCGCTGAAGGCGGCGGGGGAGGGGGGCCTTTTGGTTTGACTTTGGCCGCCGAATATATTAAAATTTCCGCTTACTTCAACATTCGCAGCGGCTTCACCAGTGAATCCCGAGCCGGGTGACCCCGGGTCCGAGGACAGGTAGATGAACAGGTACAATTTCAAAGAGATCGAGCAGAAGTGGCAGCAGCGCTGGGTCGAGCAGGGGAGCTTCCGGACCGATCTCAGCCGCACGGATCGCAAGTGCTACACCCTGGTGATGTTCATCTACCCCTCCGGGGCCAAGCTGCACATCGGGCACTGGTACAACTACGGGCCGACCGACACCTGGGCCCGCTTCCGCCGGATGCAGGGCTGCAATGTCTTCGAGCCGATCGGCTACGATGCTTTCGGGCTGCCGGCCGAAAATTTCGCGATCAAGACCGGGGTGCATCCCTATGACTCGACCCACGAGAACATCCGCTTCATCCGCGAGCAGCTGAAAAAGATCGGCGCGATGTACGACTGGTCCCGCGAGGTCATCACCTGCGAGCCCGAGTACTACCGCTGGACCCAGTGGATCTTCCTCCAGCTCTACAAGGCCGGCCTGGCTTACCGCAGCAAGGCCCCGGTCAACTGGTGCCCGGGCTGCCAGACCGTGCTGGCCAACGAGCAGGTGCTGGAGGGCCTCTGCGAGCGCTGCGAGAGCCCGGTCACCCGCAAGGACCTGGTGCAGTGGTTCTTCCGGATCACCGCCTATGCCGACCGCCTGCTGGAGGGGCTGGACCGGATCGACTGGCCCGAGAAGACCAAGATCATGCAGCGCAACTGGATCGGCCGCAGCGAGGGGGCGCAGCTCACTTTCCGTTTCGCCGGCGACACCCCCGGGGCCGACTCCTTGAGCGAACAGGAGCGCTCCTTCCGGATCTTCACCACCCGGCCGGACACGCTGTTCGGGGTGACCTATATGGTACTGGCCCCCGAGCACCCATTGGTGGAGCGGATCACGGTTCCGGAGCGCCGGGCCGAGGTCGCGGCCTATGTCGAGCAGGCTCGCGGCCAGAACGAGATCCAGCGCACCAGCACGGTTCGCGAGAAGACCGGGGTGTTCACCGGGGCTTATGCGATCAACCCGGCCAATGGCGAGCGGGTGCCGGTCTGGATCGCCGACTATGTCCTGCTGAGCTACGGCACCGGGATCGTGATGGCGGTCCCGGCCCACGATGAGCGGGATTTCGAATTCGCCACCCGGCATGGCCTGCCGGTGCGCCAGGTGATCGCCCCGCCGGCGGGACCGCAGACGTGAGCCGCTGGGGGCGGCCTACACCGCGCCGGGGACCATGCTCGCCTCCGGCGAGTTCAGCGGCAGCCCCTCGCTCGAGGGCGGACACCGGCTGGTGGAGAAGCTGGCGGACCAGGGGCTGGGCGAGTTCAAGGTCAACTATCGCCTGCGCGACTGGCTGATCAGCCGCCAGCGTTACTGGGGCGTGCCGATCCCGGTGGTCTACTGCGACAGTTGCGGCGAGGTGCCGGTGCCGGAGGACCAGCTCCCGGTGACAGCTCCCTTACGAGGTGGACTTCAAGAAAGCCGCCAAGGGCGTGAGTCCGCTGGCCACCAACCCGGAGTTCGTGCAGACCACCTGCCCGCGCTGCGGCAAGCCGGCCCGGCGGGAGATCGACACCATGGACACCTTTGTCGACTCCTCCTGGTACTTCCTGCGCTACCTGTCGCCGGGAGACAGCCGTCAGCCGTTCGACCGCGCCCTGACCGATGCCTGGCTGCCGGTGGACCACTATGTCGGCGGGGCCGAGCACGCGGTGATGCACCTGCTCTACGCGCGCTTTGTCACCAGAGTGCTGCACGAGCTCGGGCACATCGGGTTCGATGAGCCCTTCCAGCGCCTGAGCCACCAGGGGACCATCACCAACATGGGCGCCAAGATGAGCAAGAGCCGGGGCAATGTGATCAACCCCGAGTCCTACCTCATCCGCTACGGCTCGGACACCTTCCGCTGCTACCTGATGTTCATGGGCGATTACTCCCAGGGTGGCGATTGGGATGATACCGGGGTGCACGGGATGTTCCGCTTCCTGAGCCGGGTCTGGCGCCTGGTGGACTTCAACGCCGACCGCCTGGGCGGCGTGCCGCGCCGGCCGATCGATTCGGCCACGCTCGGCAGCCTGGGCAGCCGGGAGCAGGCGATCGCTCGGGTGCTGCACAACAGCATCCGCGGAGTGAGCGAGGACCTGGAGCGGATGCACTTCAACACCTCGCTCAGCCGGATCATGGAGCTGGTCAACGAGCTGGTGCCATATGCGGGCGAGGAAAGCGGCAACCAGAGTCCCGACCTGGGGTTCCTGGCCGCGGCCATCGACCGGCTGGTCCAACTGCTGGCGCCGTTCGCTCCGCATCTGTGCGAGGAGCTGTGGCGGGAAGGGCTGGGCCACCCGGACAGCGTCTTCGATGCCGGCTGGCCGGAGTTCGATCCGCGGGTGCTGGCCGTAGAGGTGGTCACGGTGGTGGTGCAGGTCAATGGGAAGCTGCGCGGCCAGATCGAGGTCGGGCGCGATCAGCCCCAGGCGGCCGTGGTCGCCGCGGCCGAGCGCGATCCGCGGATCAGCGGCCAGCTGGATGGCAAGACCATCCGCAAGGTGATCCATGTCCCCAACAAGCTGCTGAATTTTGTGGTCGGGTGAGCGGGAACCGGGAAGAGTGTGTCGCTATGATGGCGGAGCCGTGCAGACGGCTCCGCTTTTTTTTGGCGGGAATCCAGCAACCGGCTGATTGCTGTCGGATGTTCCCGGGGGATGACATGCCACTGGAATGGCTAGCTGAGGGAAGGCGGTCACTTGAACCAGCCAGCGGTGAGCCTTGTTCGCTGCTGCGGACTATCAAGTTTTCGTCACGTTCATCAGGAGGCCAACTGCTTGAGCAGGGCCAGCAGGTCGAAGATGCCCAGCATGCCATCGCGGTCCAGGTCTCCGCTGCAGCGCTGCCCCGCTGTCGGTTGCGTTGAGCCGGAGAGCATGCGCAGCAGGGCAAGCAGATCAAAGATATCCGCCCCTCCATCATCATCGAGGTCGCCGGCCAGATAGGGCCTGAAGCAAAAATCGAGGGTGTCGGATGCTGCTGGGAGGCCCCGTTCATCGACAGCCACCAGCCAGGCGGCCAGGCTGTCCCCGCGGGTGTAACCATCGAAAGTCAGTCGGTAGAGGCTGCTGTCCCGGCTGTCCCGCTCCAGCCGCAGGCTGTCGCATCTTCCAGCATGCAGCAGGAACAGTTGAACGCCGCAGGAGGCTTCGTCCTCGATCCTGGCACAGCACGAGCAGTGGCCGCAGGCGAGGCTGTCTCTTCCCAGGGAGAATTCGATGATTCGCGGGGCGGCATTCGTGCTCTGGCCATTTTCCTCATCCGGTGGGGCTTCATCCTCCATGATCTGGTACAGCCCGCACTCTGGGCTGACGATGTACAGTTTCCTGTCAAAATCATCCAGCATGCTGGAGAATAAAGCGTGGGAATAAAGCCGCCGGGCGCCATCCGCAAAGATTCCGGCAATCCGGTTATCGCCATAATTCACGAAGGCGTTGTTCTTCGCGTCCACCCAGACATATTTCGGCGAAAACAAATCGCAGATCATTTCAAGCGGCCCGGGTCTCATCGTCTCGTCGATACCGCATTTAAGTACTTTTCCCATCCCGGCGCTGTATCCGACCAGATAACAGGTGCTGAAACTGCTGTCGAAAGCCATGCCGTGGAACAGCAGTCCGCTCGCCAGGCTGCTCGAATTGATGTCCAGAAAGACTGATCTCGCGCCCTGCGGCGCTATTTTGAACACTTTTTTCTGCAGCGCATCCACAAAATAGAAATTCCCCGCCCGGTCGAAAACCCCACTGCAGGGCTGCTTGTATCCGGTTGAATAGCTTGCCACTGTCCCATTTTCCGTGATTTTAAGGATGTCGGTGCCGAATTCGGCATTCCGATCGTTCGTAGTAGTCACGTAGACCGAATTGGCCTCATCGATGCCCAGGATCCCCAGCATCCCGCAGACGATCTCGGCAAAAACCGCCACTCTGCCATCCGCTTCAATTCTGTAAATCGGTTTTTTGCCGACAGTCCAGGCCTCGAACGAGCCATAGCCATAGGTGGCGACATACAGCCGGTGTTGCTGATCGAACCTTATTCCGGCCAGCGCTCCGCCCGGGACATCTCTGATGATGCTTTTCAGGTCGTAGAGTTTCTTCAGATTTCCGAGGCCGGTAACGATCAGATCCTCGTTCGCCACAGCCGGGGCGGTCGCGACCGGGCTGTGGGCTGGCCTCGATGCGGGAGCCTGGCCCAGGCAGAGCTCACCACGTGCCAGCACGGCCAGCAGAACAAGCAGAAATGAGTTGCGCATGACACAGTTCCTCAGTGCAAGGTTCAGTCTGCGGGTGTCCTGTGAGGGAAGAGCGTTGAGGTGATTGCCCGACATCCTGAAATATGCAGGTGAATAGTTCAGATGTCAAACTAATTGCGCCTGTTGCGCCTTCCCAGCGCTGGCAATTTGAATGTCGCATAAGATATATTATGTAAACAAACGTCAAAGTCACGGGTTGCGGGCCCCTGCTCAACTGGGCCCTCCAACCCCTATCGGGCCAGGCTCCGGTGGAAGCCCATGCTTCCTCATGATCGTAACATGGCGAGACATAATTCCGCCCGCCTGTGGATAACCTGTGCACAGCAAAAAGCCGCGCTCCCAGGCAGGAACGCGGCTTTTCGAGAACGAATGAACCGACAGCTACTTTTCCACTCCCTCGGCCCGGGACTCATCCAGATGCGGCGACTGGTAGCGGCGTTTCAGCACCAGCACCAGGTAACCGATCAGTCCGGCGATGATCACCCACATTCCCAGGTAGATATAGATCTCGGAGTGCAGGCTGCGGGCCAGGTACAGCACGTAAGAGGTCGTCAACAGCAGCATCCCGCTGACAACCACGAATGTCGCCAGAATCTTGCCCCGTTCCCGTCGCAGGAAGCTGTAGCAGTGGGTGCATTTGATCGCCCGCAGGTCGATCGCCTCTCCGCAGCAGAAACAGCGTTTCAGTCCCTGGCCGGCCAGTTGGCTGGCATCATCCTGCAGCTTTTCCCGGGGATTGCGGAACCAGCTCAGAAAGGTCCCCAGCCCATAAACCAGGAAGCCCAGATAGGCCAGACCGATCCCGACGTTCATCACCTGCAGCCAGAATTCCTGGACCCGGGCAATGTAGACGATGTAGCAGAACAGGCCGGTCAGGATGCCCGCCACCAACAGCGCGGTGCCCCAGAACTGGCCCTCGTTGACCTTTGGCTTGATGAAGCTCAGGCAACTGGAACACTTGATCGCCCCGGGACGGATTTCCGAGAAGCAAACCGGACAAGTGGCCATGGCGCTCTCCTGCGGAAGAATGAGACAGGGCGTGGTCCGGAGGGACCGGCCGCCGGTACGGACCGACCGGAGCTACAGCAACGGGTCGGGGTTGACCTTGTACTCGATGAAGATCTCGACCCTGCGGTTGCGCTGGCGGTTCTCCTCGGAGTCGTTGGGGAACGATGGCCGGAACTCGCCATAGCCAACCGCCGAAAAGCGTTTCGGCTCCAGCTTCGAGTAATTGATCCCGAAATCGATCACGCTCCTGGCCCGGGCATAGGACAGCTCCCAGTTCGAGCCATAGATCCCGGTCACCGGCAGGTCATCGGTGTGGCCGGCCACCCGGATCGTGTTCTCCCAGCCCCGGGCCATGTCAAAAATCTTGGCCAGGTAAGGCATCCCCGCGGGCTTGATCTCGGCCAGCCCCTGCTCGAACAGCAGCGGGGTGAGCAGCCGCACCGCGATCCCCTCGGAGGTGATCACCACCTTCACGCTCTTGCCCTGCTGCTGGCTCTCCACGAAATCCTGCAGCGCGGAGATAGCGGTGGTGATCTCCCCCACGTCCACATCGCTGATCTTGGGCACGATCACGGTGACCAGTTCCCTGGTCGAGGGATCCTCGCTCAGGATTCCCAGCGAGCCCTTGAGCGAACCGGACGCCTTGTTGAACGGGTTCGGATCGACCGCCGACATCGAGACGATCAGCACGAAAAAGCACAGCAGCAGGCTCATCAGGTCGCTGAAGGTGGTGAGCCAGGGCGGCGGGGGTTCCGGGCATTCGCATTTCTTCTTGGACATCGCGCCTCGCTGTCTTTCGGCCTGGCGGCGGTTGGCACGGCAGGGATCGCCAGCGTTCGGTTGCAAGAATCGTGCACGCTTGCCGCCTTCCTGTCGCGGCCCGCCCAACCGAGCGGTGGACAAGCCTGACAGGAGCGGGAAACCCGCCGGAAATCCTGAATTGCAGTTTTTGCGCCGTCCGCACTGCCGTTGTTTTCAGATTACTTTAGCCCTCGCCGCCTTCATTGTCAATATCAAAAGCTTTGGAAGCGAGGCTCCACTTGCACTTGACCGCCGGCGGGGCTATATTGAATCCGGACGGCCTGGCCGGAAGGAGTGCGCGGATGGACCACCTGCCGCTGGTAGGCATTATTTTCCTGGTAGTGCTGTTTGTCATCGCGACGTTTATTGCCCGCCAGTTCCGCGTTGCCCGGGATTACCAGCAGCAACGCCCGAGGACGCTGCTGGACAAGCTGACCGCCCGCGGCACCGGCGCCATGAACACAGACCGCTTCCGGGAACTCATGCTCGACAGCCCGGAGGGCTCCTCCCCGACCGCCGAGACTGCCCCGGGGGGATTCGGGGAGGGAGCTTCCGCGGCCGCCGGCGCGGCGCCCGGTGAGAATCCGGAAGAGGGGCTGTTCAGTGAGCAGCTCGAGATCGAAGGGCACCACCTGAACCTCGGGGAGAAAAGCCTGCAGACGATCTACTCCGAGTACCTGACCCAGAAAAGCCTCAGCCCCTTCGATCCGGAACCGGACTTCCGGCTGGGGGTAGCATACTTGAAATTCGGTCAGTTCGACAAAGCTCAGGCCCAGTTCCAGAAAGTGGCCGACAGCAAGCCCGGGTTCCCCGGGGTTTTCTATTACCTGGGTGAAGCCTACCGCTGCAATGGGCAATTCTACGAAGCGATGCGAGCCTACAAGCGGTCCTGGGAGCAGGACCGGCCGAACCCGGAGCACCTGGCGTCAGAAAGCGGGGAACGCCTGTCCTGAGACGGCGTTTCACCTACAGGAGGCAGAAGGCAAATGAACGGAAAGCTGAAGAGCAGGCGGGCTGGTTCGATCCCCTCGGCGGCCGCGGTACTGAGCCTGGTCCTGAGCGGCGCGTTGCTGGCCGGGTCCCCCCGGATCCAGGTCGACCGGAAGGATTTCGATTTCGGCAGGCGCTACCAGGGCGAGAGTATCGAACATGTCTTCGTGATCCGCAACGCCGGAGATGATACCCTGCGGATCAACAACGTCCGGAGCAGTTGCGGCTGCACCGCCACCCTGCTCGACAAGCACGCCCTGGCCCCCGGAGAGTCTGCCGAGCTGAAAGCCACCTTCAGCACAGGACGCTTCCGCGGCCAGGTGGAAAAGATGATCTCGGTCTACTCGAACGATGAGCAGAACCCCACCACCATCCTGCAGTTGCAGGGCGAGGTAGCGGTGGACCTGGAGGTCTCTCCCACCCAGCTCTATTTCGTCAATCTCAAGCAGGGCGAGCGACTGGAGCGCCAGTTGACCATCAGCAACCTCTCCGATCAGCCGATCGAGATCAAGGAAGTCGCCTCCACTGTCCCCGAGCTGAAGATGGAGCTGGCCAAGCTCCGGCTCAAACCCGGCGAAAGCACCACCCTGCGGCTCTCCGTGGACAAGGTCACCGAACAGCTCCGTCTGACCGGGGACCTGACCATCTACAACACCAGCAAGCAGGACAAGATCAAGGTGCCGATGTTCGGCGGCCGGATCAACTGAGGGCGAAAGATCGACAGCAGCGGGTCCGATGCCTGAAGCGGCTTCTGGTCCCACCGGCCGCTGCTGTCGTTCCCGCATGGCGATTCCGGAACTGAGCGGTCAGCAGTTAGCGGATTCATTCAGGAGTTGCGACAAGGGTCTGCACGCCTTCCGATCCGCTCGCAGGATGGATTGAAGCCACAACATCCAACCAGCCGGCTCCCTGCTCAGGCTTCGACTGCCGCCGACAACTCCGGCCTTGTCCGGGACCGGGTGAATCAATCGACCGTTGCAACCAGGTAAGTACTGCATCATAACGGAGATAGCGTTCTATGAATGTTGTCTTGATTCATCCCTACATCACCTCGCGCCATCCGGATGAAAAACTGGGTGAGCCGCTGGGGCTGGTCTGCCTGGCCAGCTATCTGGAGCATGTTTTCGGCGGTAAGGTTTCGGTCCATGTCCTCGATCTTTTTGCCCTCGGCCAGGGAGCATCACGCCCCAAGGATGGGATGTTTGTCTGTGGGCTTGGGGATCGACCAGCGATTGTCGACCAGCTCACGGCCCTGGCTCCGGACCTGATCGGCATTCAATGCAATTTCACCGCTTACGCTAACGATGCTTTCGAGATTGCCGCAGTGGCCAAGTCGGCCTGTCCCACGATCCCGGTGGTCATTGGCGGCGCGCATGTGACCATGGAACCGGAGAACGTGCTGCGGGAGCACAGCGCGATCGATTTCGTGGTCTGCGGCGAGGGGGAACTGACCCTGGAGGAACTGGTCCGGGCGCTGAGCGAGGGCGGTCCGGAAGATTGCCGGAAGATCGAGGGCTTGTGCTACCGGGGCGAGGATGGAAGCGTGGTCCTGAATACGAGGCGCGAGCTGATCCCCGACCTCAACGTGTTGCCCATGCCCGATCGAAAATACATCGATATGGAGTTCTACAAGAACATCAACCGGCGACTGCTGCCATTTACCCGGAAAACGCCGGCCGCCGCCATCATGACCTCCCGCGGCTGCCCTTTCGATTGCGTTTTTTGCAGCACCAAGATCATGTGGCGGAGGAAATTACGGGCCTTGAGCGCCGAAAGAGCGGTCCAGGAAATCGAGCATCTGGTGCGCGACTACGGCGTTCGGGAGATCGCGATCTACGATGACCAGTTCGTCATGGACAAGGAGCGGGTCCACCGGATCTGTGACATGCTGATCGCGCGACGGCTGGGGATCAGTCTCTCCATCCCCGCCGGCACCAGTATCTGGCTGGTGGATGAAGCTCTGCTCAGGAAGATGAAGCAAGCCGGCTTCTACCGGCTCTGCTTCCCGATCGAGAGTGGGAACCTCAACACCCTCAAATTCATTCGCAAGCCGATCAAGCTCGACCAGGTCAAGGAAAAGATCCGTCTTGCCAGCCGGATCGGATTCTGGACGCAGGGCAACTTTATCATCGGCTTTCCTTATGAGACCCGGGAAGAGATCGCGGAAACCATCCGCTACGCCTATGACAGCGGGCTCGACTACCCCATTTTCTTTATCGCCAAGCCTTATGCCGGCTCGGAGCTGACCGGGATCATGAAGAAAGAGGGCTTGCTCAGGGAGAACATCACCTACTCGAACATCGAGCACAGCTCCTTGGATACCAAGACCATGTCCGCCCGGGAATTGAATGAGATCCACGACAAGGCGGTCCGTGGCCTCATCCGGCACAAGCTCTTCTTTTACCTCAAGCCCGGCAACATGATCACCTTTCTTGTCCCTAAAGTGCGTAGCTGGGATGGCATTTCCTATACGCTCAAAGTGCTGTGGTCCGGCCTGAGAGTGATTGTCTTGCCGGTACTGCGAAAAGCTTGAGCGCTCGAGCGACTTTCGGCCGCAGGCGGTGCTGTCACGGCTGACTGGTCAGCCATTTGATGCGCCGCGCTTTCAGGGCTCCAGCTCCCGCGAGCGGATCAGCTCGAAATAGTCCCGCACCAGGGCTTCGAAACTCTCCGGGTACTGGCCCTTCCAGCGTTCCAGCACCGCCCGCAGGGCGCTGTCCTTGCCGGCGCGCTCCAGCAGTTCCTGTTCCAGCGCCGCCGGCGGCCTGGCTTCGTACTCGCCCGGGCGCTCGCTCTTGCGCTCCTTGCCCGCATCCCGCTCCTGCATCGAGACCTGGGCATCCAGCAGACGGTCCAGGATCCGGCGCTGGCGCTCCAGGGTCTCCTCGGTCACTCCCCGCCGGCGGATGTCTTCCAGCACCTGTTCCGCCTCCTCGGCCGCTCCCTCCGCGCTGGAGGAGCCAAGCTGCCGGCGGCCCTTGAGCTGCTCGGCGAGCTGCGCGGCCTGCTCGCGGATCGCCTGCTGCTCGGCCGCCATCTGGCGCAGCATGCTCATCAGGTCGGCCTGCCCCGGCATCTGGCCGCCCTGCTCCAGCGAGGGCAGCATCCCGCTCTGGCCCGATGGCCCCTGCGATCCCTGGGAGTTCTGCTGCATCGCCTCCTGCATCTGCCGGTTGAGCTCCTCCTGGCGGCGGGCCATCTGTTCCAGCTGCTGCATCATCTGGTCCATCCCGGTCCCGCTGGCCGACTGCAGCAGCCCCTGGCGGTCATCGATCAGCAGCAGCATGCTGGCATTGGTCACCGCCAGGCTCTGCTGGAGCTGACGGTCGGCCTGGTCCTTGCGGCGGACCTCCTCCTGCAGCCGGGCCGCGGATTCGTTCCCATGCTCCACCGCCGCCTCAAGGTAGGCCAGCAACTGCGGGCTGATGAAGAAATTGTCCCGCGAGGCCGCCAGCAGCGACTGCAGCACTTCCTCCAGCCCGGCGTTGATGTCCTGCTGCTCGGCGGCGTACCCCAGCACGTCCGGGTGGTTGATGTCCGGCTCGGCCTGCACCGCCTGGTAGAGCTCCTCCTGGCGACGGCTCAGCCAGTTCAGGTCATCGAACGCCCGGGCCATCGCCTGCGAGACCTCGTTGCGCCACTCCTGCTTGAGCTGATCGCGGTACTCCTGCATCCGTTGGTGGCGCTGGCGGGCCTCCTCGGTCAGTTCCCGCTCCTGCCGGCCGGCCTGGCCCAGCCGGCCCTGCTGCAGGTTCCGCTCGATCCCGGCCAGTTGCTCCCGGAAGCTTTCCCGTTGCCCGGGCTCACCCTCGCGGGCCAGCTTTTCCGCCAGTTCCCGCTCCCCCATCCGCTGCAGGTTGTCTCCGGTCTCGGCCAGTTCCTCGAACACTTGCTCACCTTTGGTTCCCAGTTCCTCGGCCAGCTCCGGCAAGCCCTCGGCCGCCTGGTTACCCTGCGCCTGGTCCTCCTCCGGTGATCGCGGGCGATCCTCCCCGTTTCCCGCTTCCGGCCGGGACTGGCGATCGGGCTCCTGCGGCCCGTCCTCCCGGCCACGCTCACCCGCCGCGCCCGCGGCCGTGTCCCGAGGGGCAACCGACGGACTGTCCCGCTCCCCGACCGGCTCACCCAGCCGGGAGGCGGTGCTGTCGGCCAGGCGCTCGGCCAGGCCGGCCAGCTCCGCGGTCTGCTTGACCAGGTAGTCCAGTTGCTGCTCCAGCTTGACTTTTTCCAGCAGGGCGATGGTCTTGTCCATCTTCTCCAGGATCTGCTCCTGGCTCAGCTTGAGCTGCTCCACCGCCTCGGCCAGTTGCCGGGGGTCGAGCTGGCGCTCCAGCGCCTGCTGGAGCTTGGACATCGCCTCCTTCAGCTCCCCGGTGGCGACCTCCTCCATCAGCTGCTGGACCTGGGTCATCTTCTCCAGCAGCTCGGAGGACATCATCTCCCCGCGCTGGAGCTGGCGGATGCTGCCCTCGAGCCGGCGGGCCAGCTCCTGCACCTGCTCGACCAGTTGCTGCTGCTCGCGGGCGGCCTGACGGAGTTGCTGCTCGTTCTCCCAGTTCAACTGCCGGCCCCGCTCCAGGGCCTGGCTCATCTGCTCGACCTGCTCCCGCAACTGAGTGCCCTGGCGCTCCAGCTGCTGCAGATCGCCGGTGATCTCCTGCTGGCGCTGCTGCTCGCCCTGGAAGATCTCCTCCAGCGAGGGGAAGCGCACCCGGAACTCCGGGGTGATCGCGGATTTCGGTCCCGACAGCCGGTCGTTGTCGAACACCCGCAGCCGGTAGACCACCTCATCCTGGGGGACCAGCCGCAGTTCCCCCAGTTCCCAGAGGTACTGCCCCAGCCGGTGGTTTTCGCGCTCCCGGCCGGGCCCGCGCCCGATCACCACCAGTTGCTCCTTCCCCACCCGGCCCGCGATGCTTTCTTTGTGGAAGATCAGCTCCACCCGCGACAGGCCGAAATCGTCCGCGGCCTCATAGACCAGGGGCTGCTTCAGGCTCTCATCCAGCAGGGCGCCATCCTCCGGGAACTTGAGCACGATCACCGGCGGCTCGTCCCGCAGCACCGTGATCGGGTAGGACAAGGTGTCGGGGTTGGTCAGCCCCCAGCGGTCGCGCAGGGCGATCCGGTAGCCGCCATCCTCCCGCAGCACCAGGGTGTCCAGGAAGCCCCGCTCGCCAGCGGCCGCCATCAGCCGCGAGCTGTCCGGTCCCAGCACCAGGCGGGCCTCCGCCAATGGGTTGCTGGCCCGCCCGGAGAGCACCACCCGGGTGCCGTACAGGGCCTGGATCGCCCGGTCGCGCATGGTTTCGAACGGCTCGAGCCCGGTGTGCTCCGGGTACTCGAAACGCAGGCGCAGCTCGGTGACAAAGGGGTTGCTGGTGACTGTGATCCGGAAGGTGTCGGAAGCGGTGCGGCCCTGGCTGACCACATAGCTCAGGTCGTTCTCCAGCCCGGCGAACAGATGCTCGAACCCGGCGCTGCCGGAAACTGCGGACATCTCCGCCTGGCCGCGGGGCTCGCCGGCCTGCCAGAAATGAATGGTCATCGGCCCGGGGCGCGGGATCGAGCCCGTGCCGCTGACAGTCACCGTGTCGCCGCGCAGGATTGTCAGGTTCCCGGGCTGGACTGCCAGTCGGAAATTCCGCTCGGCGGTTAGCAGGGCCAAGGGATGACGGTAGTCCCGGGCCAGCCGGGACAGTCCCGAAGGATCGAGCAGCGCCGCTCCCGCCAGCACCGCGGCCAGCCCCAGGGCCAGCCAGCCCTCCCGGCGGGCGTCGGCGCGGTAGCGTTCCAGCACTCCCCCGGCCAGCCGCCGGGCCTCGCCGGGTTCTCCCACCAGCTCCGCGGTCTGCCGGACCGCGGCCCGGGTCAGCTCGGGCGAGTAGTGACAGTGGTCCGGACCCCGCTCCAGGAATTCCAGGGCGGACTCCAGGCGGTTTTTCAGCTCGGGGAACCGCCGGTCCAGGGCGCGGGCGGTCTGCTCCAGCGCGCCATAGCGGCGCAGCGCCCCCCCCAGCCCGTAGAGGAGCAAGCCTCCCAGGGCGAGCAGACCCCCGCCCAGCAGGATGATCCGCCCGAGCGCGGGCAGGTGGGTCAGATGGGAAAGCCCGGCCAGCAGCAGCGCCGCCGCCAGGGCCAGCAGCATCGCCCGCAGCGCGGTCCGCAGCGCCAGGAACCCGATGATCCGCCGCCGGGCCCGTCGCAGCATGCCCCGGATCGCCCGGCCATGGGCCTGATAGCCCTGATCCTCCGCCACGCTCCCCTCCTAGTCCCTGGTCAGGGCGTAGACAAAGATGTTGACCCCCATCCGCAGGGCCTGCTGACGGATCGGCTCGGGATCATCATGCACTTTCTGATCCTCCCAGCCATCGCCCAGGTCGGTGTTGAGGCTATAGAACACCACCAGCCTGCCCTCGGAGAACAGCCCCAGCCCCTTGGGCGGGCCGCCATCATGCTCGTGCACCTTGGGCAGGCCCTGGGGAAAGTCGAATACCGTGTGGTAGATCGGGAAATCGAACGGCAGCTCCACCAACTCGGCCTCGGGGTAGACCTTCTTGAGCTCCCGGCGGAAGCTTTCGTCCATCCCGTAGTTATCATCCGCGTGCAGGAACCCGCCCTCGTCCAGGTAACGGCGCAGGCGTCCCACCTCCTCCTCATCGAGCTTGATGTTCCCGTGGCCGTTGAGGTACAGGTAGGGGTAGTTGTACAGGTCGGCGCTCTTCAGGGCGAGCTGCGCCTCCTGGACAGCCACCGGCAGCCCGGTGTGCCGGCGGATCGCCTCCAGCAGGTTGGGCAGCGAGGAGGGGTTGGAGTACCAGTCTCCCCCGCCATCGTAGATCACCCGGGCGATGGTCAGCCGTTCCCCTTCCGGCCGTGCGCCGGGCCCGGCCGCCCGCAGGTACGGTCCCCCCGCCGCGACAGCAGCACCGTCAGGATCGCCGCCAGGGCGGGCCGCCAGGGCCTCCCCAGCCGCAAGCTTGACTTGCCCGGCGCCCGGTGCGATATATAGGCGACAGCCATGCGCATGCCTTCCTCTCCGACCGGATTGCCCATCACCATGGAACTCTATCGCAGGAAGCTCCTGCTCGTGGCCCTGCTGCTGGCGGTCTATCTCGGGGTCAGCCTGTGGGTCCCTTACAGCAAGCTCTGGCTGATCCAGGACCTGATGGAGACCCAGGCCCGGCTGTACTTCGCGACCCAGTCCCCGCGGGAGCTGCGCGACTACCTGGTGCGCAAGGCCGAGGCCCTGGAGCTTCCGCTGGACACCAGCCAGGTGACCGTGCAGAATGTCAATGGCGAGGTGGTCTACCTCGATCTCGACCTCGAGGTGCCCCTCGAGCTGCCGTTCTACCACCGCTCCCTGCACTTCCGGCCCAAAACTTTCGGGCTGATCCGCGGTTTCGCCTCCGCCGCCCCCGCCTCTCCCCCCGACAGCCTCGACCCCCTGGCCGGGCTCTCCGACAGCACCCGCGGATTCCTGCGCGGCCGTACCCTCGGAGACTACCTCCAGGAATTCTTCGCCCGTTGAACCAGGGCGCAAACATTCAAGATACGATATTCCGGCCGGTTTATCAAGCGGTCGCCGGCTGGCCCGCCTTGTTTCCATTTCCCGGACGCCCGCCGGCCTCGACCTGCTCCCAGCTGGTGTGGGGCGGGCGATTGCGCACCAGGTAGCCCCACAGCAGCCCCGGGTAGTTGTAAGGCTCCAGCCCGTGCCGATGGAACAGCGGGGTCAGCTCGCGCTGCAGCGCCGGCAGGTTGTAGAACGGCACCGAGGGGAACAGGTGGTGCTCCAGGTGATAGTTCGACTTGAGGAACAGGAAATCCCAAAGCGGGTGTCCCTTGACCCAGGTGGTCCAGCCGAGCGGGTCATCCGGGGTGATGTTGTAGTGCTGGCCGATCCGGTTGACCGCGAACGCCACCGGGAACACCACGAACACCGGCAGGACATAGACCTTGAGCCAGAGCGCCGGCGAGCCCGTCAGCAGCAGCAGGGCCTGGATCGCCAGGTGCCCGGCGCTGGTCGCCAGCCGCTCGCGACTGATCCTGCGTTGCAGTTCCAGCGGGTAGCCGGCGGTCTCCCGGGAGGCGGCCCGGAAGTAGATCACGAACAGGGCCGGGGTGAAATAGGCCAGCTTGACCAGCCGCGAGTTGCGCTTGGGCGAGAGGTGGCGCCGCTTGGGGTCCTCTTCCGTCGAGCCCAGCTCGGCGTGGTGGTCCAGGTGCCAGCGGGTGAACTGGCTGCGGCTGATCCCGCTCCAGAAAGCGTAAAGGTGCCCCAGCAGCGCGCTGGCCAAGGGCCGTCGCTGGGGGAAAATCAGCCCGTGCAGTTCCTCGTGCAGCAGCACGGTGAAATTGAAGACTGTCAGCCCGGCCAGCAGCGCGGCCGGGACCACCAGCCACGGCGCATCGCTCCAGGCCAGCACCGCGGCCGCCGTGAACAGGAACAGGAACTGCCGCCCGGCGATCAGCAGGTGGCGATGGGGCTGTTTGCGCCGCAGCCCTCGCATGGTTTCCGGCCTGACCGCCTGCCCCAGCTCCTGCTGCAACCCGCGCGAGGCTTCCGCCCAGTGGGAAGGCATACCGCTCGCTCCAGGATTCAGGATGATGTTATTTTGGCCCGCGGACGGTGAGCCGCGGGAGATTCAACAGCGTTCACCACCGTAATACCCGGCGGGACTGTTGAAGTAACGCGGGAAAGGCGGGGTTGTTGCTGTTAGGTGCGCCCGCCGGGAGGAGCGTTATCCGGCGGGCAGCTGGCGCGGCGCTCCGCCGGCTGGACGCAGCGAGCCGGGCAGCGCATATTGAAGAGCGGCGACACGCGCCGGGCCCCTCGCGGGCAGGAGGGGTAAACGGGGGGGACCGCCCGGCCCACAGTCGAAAGTCGAACCGCCACGCAGGAGCACCCATGGAGCCGGATTCCGCGCGGAACCGCAAGCTGAAACCCTTCGACCTCGAGCTGGTGCTGGAGCAGGTCGGCCGGGCGGTCGCCCGCTATCCCCAGGGCGGCGCTGTTCGAGCTGGCGGCAGAGGGCCACCGCTCGCTGTTCGAGCAACTGGCGGCCTGCATCATCTCGATCCGCACCATGGATGAGGCCACCTTGGTGATCGCCCGCCGGCTGTTCGGCCAGGCCCGCACCCCGGCCGGACTGCTGGCCCTGTCCCGGGATCGCCTGGAGGAGCTGGTCCGCGGCTGCGCCTTCCATGAACGCAAGGCGCGCCAGTTGGCCGCCATCGCCCGGCGCGCGGTCGAGGTGTACCGGGGGGAGCTGCCCGGCGACCGGGAAATCCTGCTGTCTTTCGAGGGAGTGGGGCCCAAATGCGCCGGGCTGGCGCTGGGGATCGCCTGCGGCCAGGAATACATCGGGGTGGATGTGCACGTGCACCGGGTGACCAACCGCTGGGGCTATGTCCGCACCGCCGCCCCGGAGCAGACCATGGCCGCGCTGGAGCAACAACTTCCCAGCCGCTACTGGCTGGAGATCAACCGGCTGCTGGTGCCGTTCGGCAAGCACATCTGCACCGGCAGGCTGCCGCGCTGCTCATCCTGTCCGGTCCTGGAGATGTGCGATCAGGCGGGAGTCGAGCGGCACCGGTAGCCCTGGCCGAGGCCATCAGACTCGCCCCGGCCAGGTCGCCATCGGTGCCGGCCGGAGGGTCAGACCTCGAACTTGTTCTTCAATTCCTCGGGACGCTGCCCGCTGAATCCGGTCAGGTTCTTCAGCTCGTCGACACTCTCGAACGAGCCGTGTTCCTCGCGGTACTTGATGATCTGGTCCACCTGTTCCCGGCGAAGCCCGCTGGTCGACATCAATTCATCGCGCTTGGCAGCGTTCAGGTTTATCTTGTGGCGCATTTCATCCTCCTTGACCCGATCTGGAAAATCAGCCTCGCGGGCCGCCGGCCCGCAGTGCAGGGATCACCCCCCATGCCAAGAAACCGCAACCCGCAGCTACAGCTTCGCCTGGTTACGGATGCTGTCCAGCGTGTTCCGGGTGATGCCGGGCACGCTCCTGAGTTCCTCGAAGTCACCTATCCCATCGTGCTCTTCCCGGTAGGTGATGATCCGGTCCGCTGTCGAGGCGTTCACGCCATCGAGCTTCATCAGCTCCCGTCGATCCGCTTCGTTGAGCTTGACTTTCCTCGCCATGCTTCCCTCTCTGCAAAGAGCTGAACTGACATCCGGTTATCAAAAACAGCGCTGACCCGGGGTCGCACCCATTGACCGGGCCACGGTCCAGCGGTTGACTACTTTCCCTGCCGTCGGCGCTTCCGGCTCTCGCCATTTCCGGCGGGAGACCAGGCGCCTCGAGCGCAGCATTTTTCTTTTCGCTGCTCTTCCCGGCAAGGCAACCACTGTCCGCCAACCCGGTCCGGGCCACAGGTACGACCCCTGAGCGGGGCTCGCTGGCGACAAGAGCAGCCAACAACTAGCTGCGGCTTGCTCCCGAGGCCCTTCCTGCGTCCTCCGGCTCTTTGTCGGCGCTGTTTGACTGCCTGTGCTCGGCCGGCCCCTGCCATGCCGGCCCCGAATTCACAGTCCCATCCTCGGCCTGGTCAAAGCCTGGATCACCGGGACCATCCGATCCGAGTGGTTCAGAGCTTGCCGGCCGCTGGCTCCTCCTGTTATGGCCGTGACTGGATCGACCTGGCCGGGGCAGAATCCATCCGGCCAGAAGATGTCTAATTCATTCACTGCTAACCTCTTATAATTATAAGGAATTCCGCGGCCAAAATAAAGGGGGTGAATGTTGCAGTTTTCTGCCGGATTTCCGGCGACATTCTTCAATGCCGGCCGGCCCGGGACGGGTCGATCTATCGAAGCGTAAACGCGGACGCCCCGCCAGGCGCATTGCCTGACAGGGCGTCGCCGGCACCCGAGGGGCCTGTACTCAGCCGACCAGCGGCCAGTTCCAGTAGCCGTAGCCCAGCACCAGCCCGTAGACAACGTAAGCCAGCAGCACCCCCAAGGGGGTCAGCCGGCCGAAGTTTCTGGCCGCCGGGCCCGGGTCCTCCTGGCGATGATCGCGGATCGCCGGATGAACCGCCCCGATCGAGGTCAGGAACATCAGGAACAGCGCGAACAGCAACAGGGACCAGCCCAGGGCCGAGACCCAGTCGGTCTGCACGCCCAGCAGGTTGCAGGCATAGGCCCAGGCCACCCCCAGCAGGGCGCCGTTGACAAGATGGATCCCCAGCCCGAGGGCATGTGACTCGCCGCTGTGGGGCCGGGCCATCATGCTGCCCATCAGGTCCAGCATGTCCATCCGGTGCAGCTTCATCGTCCTGGCGAGCCGAACCACCAGGAACATCACGAATGATGCGACCGCTCCCCAGAACAGGGCGCCGGACCAGCTGATCGCACCCCAGCCCAGGGTGGCGATACCGGCCAGCGCGATCACGATCGGGATGCCGACACTGAGCGCTACTCCGGTGGCGGCCAGGCCGGTGTTATGTTCGGTTTGAGTCTGTGGAGTTCCGGTCACTACCCTCATGCTTCACCTCCTTGTAAACACGGGGCCCGCGGGCAAGGGCAAGCCTTGCCGAGTCGGACCCGAACGAGTCACTTCCACTTCCCTCCATGCGCTGCGCGGATGGTCGCTGAGCGTTTCACTCCGGCCAAAAACCTGGCCGGACCTGGCGCGGGAGAGTGCTGCTCATAATTTGCGCGGCCACCTAGATTATATTGCCTTATTCTTTTAATTGCAACCAGTTATGAGTATAAGGCGCGGCAGGCGATCTGAGCGCAGGCTTCGGCTGCGGATCAAAAAAAGCCCTGTCTTCCGGGCGGCTGCGGCCGCGGGAAACAGGGCTCTTCAAGTGGTGGAGGCGGTGGGAATCGAACCCACGTCCGAAGACACTTCAGGCACAACCGCTACATGCTTAGTCGGTGTTCAGAGATCTCGCCGGGAGGTTACCACACCGACAGGGTGTACCGCCCAGCCAGCCGGAAGGATCTCGCTCCCCCAGGTTCCGGTGCCCCGGGGAGGCCAGCCCGCTTTTGCGTCGCCTGTCACCGGTCCGCGGGCGGGGGCCATGTGACAGACGTGACTACCTGTTCTTAGGCAGCCAGAGCCAAGTTGTCGTTGGCAGTTATGCTTGTCCCATTTGTTAACGGGGCACGGGTCCCCGGCATGCGGTCATACCCAAACCATATCCTCGTCGAAACCGTGTCGCCCCCTGATCTGCTGTGAAAGGTATCTAACCCCGGCTGTTGACTTTGTCAAGAGCCGCCGTTAGTATTAGGCTGTTCGCCTGGTGTTTTCGGCTTCATGACTTGTTACCCGAAATCGCGGAACAGGTTCCTGGAAATGACCGTAGTCGACTACCTGATCATCATCGTGCTGCTCTTCGCCCTGGTCCAGGGGCTGTTCAAGGGCGTCATCCTGGAAATTTTCGGGCTGCTGGCCCTGGCGGCGGGCCTGCTGGCGGCCAACCGTTTCTATGAGCTGATGGGGACACGCTTCGAAAACATCTTCCCCCGTGGATTCACCCGTGATGCCGCCGCTTTCGTCACCGTCTTCTTCCTGGCCTGGACCGCGGTGAAGATCCTGGGATGGGTGCTGAACAAGAGCCTGGGCGAGGGCAGCCTCCCGATCCTGAGCCGTCTGCTCGGCGGAGCGCTGGGGTTGGCCAAGAGCTTCCTGTTCATCTCCCTGATGATTTACTCGGCCGAGCGCGCGTTCCCGGGCAACCGGATCACCAGCCCCAACTTCGTCACCCCCTACTGCCTGCGCACCATCGACTGGCTGAAAGACCGGACCCCGTTCAAGCTGCCCGAGCTGGACAGCTACTGGCAGCAGTCGCGGCGCGGTTGAGCGGAGCCTGCGGCAGCGAGGCGCCGGCAAAGAAAACGGCGGCCGCCGTGTCTGCCGGCAGCCGCCGCCACGTGGCTCTACCCTGAAGATGCCCGGTCAGAGATTGGTTTCCAGCACCCGGTTGGAGTAACCATTGCCGGGGTCGATCCCCATTCCGAGCAACTCGTTCACCCTGCCGCGTCCGCGGTTATAGGCCAGCAGGGCCAGCCGCAGGTCACCGCGGTAGAAGTGCAGATGGTCCTTGAGGCATTTGACCCCGATCCGGATATTGTAGGCCGGATCGAACAGCTTGGCGGTGGTGGCGCCGGGATCGATGAGCAGCGCGGTGCCGTAGCGCACCTGCATCAGGCCGATCTCCCCCACCTCGCCGAGGCAGTTGGGATTGAACTGGCTTTCGGTCCAGATCACCCGGAAGACCAGGTCCGGCTCCATTCTCTCGTCGCGGCTGATGTCGAAGATCAGGCGGGCCAGGCTCAGGTCGATCCTGAAGCGGCGGGCGTAGGAGCGGATTTCCCGGGTTACCGTGGCCGCGGCGGCCTCGGCTTTCAGCGCGGCCAGGTGCATCTGCCGGGTTTCGGCGATCAGCGGCACCTGGCTGTCGTTGAGCATTTCTCCGCGGGCGATCCTGGCCTCCAGCGTCAGCTCTTCCTGACCGCCATAGACCACATTGATCAGGGTCACCACCATGATGATTCCGGCAAGACTAAGCAGCAGGTTCACGTAGCGCGCCGAGAAACTCCCGCAGCCCTGCCGCCCGCTTCGGCTCAGGCACTGCCTGGTCTTTCTGGCAATCGCTTGATCCAGTTGCCTGTGATGCATAAGGCATCCCTCACTTCCATCAGGGCCCCGCAGGGCTCGGTTCCACGACATCGGCTCACAGCTTGCAAGAATCGCGCCCCAGTTGCGGGGTAGCTGCTCAGGCAGCAATAAAAAAAGCAATCGCTCCAGGAATGAAAACGACCCATCGCCCCACTTCCATCCACATCCTGTGTCGTTTTGCGTTTCAGAAACAAGATTGCCTGCTGGAATGCCGCATCGCTGGTGAATTGGAAATTATGTTTCCTTCGGCTCTCCTTATATTAAATTGTAAAGCGTCAAGCCTAAAAAGTTTAAAAATCTTACTTTAAGATAAAGATCTTGCTCCTTTTTGTCAAGTAAAACCGAACCGGCGGCGAAGTCTTCTCCGCCGCCGGTTCGCCGGGACAGCATCCATTTTGACAGCCGGAAAGGTGGCAGCCATGTCCGCCTCCAGCCCGAAACCGCCGGGCAGGGCCCTCGACCGCCTGCACGAGGCGATCGACCTGCTGCTCACCCTGGCGATCCTCGGCCTGCTCTACCTGATCGCGGCCAAGGTGATCGGCAACCTGGCCTCGCTGTTCGGGATCATCACGATCTGAACGCGGCCGCCGCTAGTCGGTGATCAGGAAAGTCACATCCTTGGCCGCCCGCTGGCCGGTCGCCAGGTCCTCCACCGTCACCATCAGGTTGTAGTTGCCGGGCAGGTACTCGGTCGGGTCGATCGAGATGTAGACCGGGTCCACCGAACCCTCCTGGGCGATCTCCCGCTCGAAAGTGGTCACCACCTTGCCCACCTCGTTGCGCACCCCGATGAACCTTCCCAGGGTGTTGATGATCTTCCGGGCGATGTTCAGGTCCCCGCCGGCGAACGAGATCACGTACTCGACCTTGAGGCGCTTGCCGCCGGTGGTGTCCGGCTTGAGGTTGTAGAGCTCGTAGTAGACAAACATCGGCTGGGCTTTCTTGAACGAGGCCGAGGGCATCGGCTGCAGCCGGTGGCCGCGGATCGTGAACTTGCCCGGCCGGGGGTCCTCCTCGATGTTCGCCGCCAGGATCAGGTCGCTCAGGTACAGGCTGTCCGGGCTGCGGTAGGAGTCGACATAGAAATTGCTCTTGTAGATCTGCATCAGATTGCGGTCCTGCTGCTTGAGGCGGACCGCCAGGTGGTAGTTGCCCGGGGGCACCTGCAGGCTGAGCAGGTCCGGGATCATGTTGCGCTTGTCGGGCGTGAAGTTCGGCACGCGGTAGGTTTTGTGCTGGGTGGTGCGCGCGGTCTCCTGCCACCAGCTGTCGTAGAGCACCACCTCCAGCTCCACCGGGATCTCCACCGCGCCGAACGGGTCGGAAACCTTGACCTGGTCGGTCGGCAGGGCGAAGAACACCCCCAGCACACTGGTCGAGTCGCCCCCGCGCAGGGTCGCCGGGTAGTAGTAGAAATTCATCGGCTCTTCCTCGAACTCGTGCTCGAAAGTCTCGGTGACCTCGCCCTCGGTGAAGCCGCGCTCGGTCAGCTCCTCCTCGGCGGAGAAGATGTCGAGCAGGGTGGTGCGCCGAGCCTCGTTGATGCTGTAGCCCCGGTACTGCTCCAGCTCGTTGGCCAACTGGTCGTACTTGGGATGGATTTCCCCGCGCGAACGGAACAGCTCGACCGCGTTGCGGCCGCCCGAGCTCATCTCGCTCTCCAGGTCGCTGACCAGCGCCTCCTCCAGGCGGTAAACCATCCGGTAGACATTGTTGCGCTCGACAAAATGATAGATCAGCGGGTTGGACTTGCCCTTGCTGTAGAGCCAGCTGACATTCTCGCGCACCGCCCAGTTGCCGGAGTAGCTGATGGTCTGGTCCGGCTCGCCGTGCTTGATGTAGACCCGTCCCCGCTCGTCGTAGCCGGGCCGCAGCGGGCTGTGGTACTTTTCCTTGACATGCTCGATCCGGCGGTAGTGCTCGATCAGCCGCTCGTTCTTGATCGTGGTCAGGGTGGGATCCTTGCGGCCCCAGAACGAGATCAGGAAGATCCCCTTCTTGCCCGAGGGCGTGAGCTTGAACTCCCGCTTCTCATCCGAGCGGGTGATGTCCCGCAGCTCATCGAACGCCTCCTCGGCCAACTGGTCGTCCATCTGGCGGGCGGCGCTGAAATAGGCCTCGCAGCCGAGCTGGCCCTCCTCCAGCCGGAACAGCTCCCGGGCCATCAGGTAGCGCTGGCGGGGCGGGATCTTGTCCAGCCCGGCCTCGTAGATCTTGCCGAACATCTCCCGGGCCAGTTCCTTGTCCCCGGTGTGGGTGTAGATGCGGGCCAGCTGGAAGCGGGCTTCCGGGTGCTCGCCCTGAGCCTGGTCGATCAGCTCGGTGAGAAACAGGATGCCCCGCTCGAGGAAACGGTCGTTGATGTAGGCATCGCAGAGGGCGTTGAAGATCTTCTCCCGCTCGGGATGGGCCCGCACCAGTTCCTCCAGCGTGTCCCAGAAGAAAGTCTGGTCGTAGCCCTTGAGCTCGAAACGATCCACCGCCAGGGCCTCGTAGTAGCGGCAGGTGACACTGTCGGCGGAGAACTGCCGCAGGCGCTCCAGGGTCTTGAGCATCTCCTTTTCCCGGTCGCGGATCAGGTAGACCTCGCACAGCCCCTCCAGCGCGCTGAGATTGGACTTGTCCAGGTCGAGCACCTTCCCGAACAACTCCTCGGCCTCCTTGGCCTCACCCAGGTACAGCTCGGCCTGGCCGAGGTAGCCGAGCATCTCGGCGCTCGGAGGCTTCCGCTCGAGCCACTGCTCGACCAGTTCTTTCACCTGGTTCCAGCCGCGGTTGGCGGCGGCGATGCGGGCCCAGCTCTGCAGGGAATCGGCGGGGACACTGTCGGCGGGCTCGGCCGGGGCAGCGGCCGCGGCGTTGACAATCAGCAGGAGCGCAGCGAGGAGCAAAGCGGGTAGCGACACCAGCGCGGCCCCCGGGGACACGGAACGCACCTTCGGCAAACGCATCATAAGCTCTACCACCTAAAGGATCGGCTTGGAGGTCGCGGAATGAGATTCTGACAGTAAAGTACACCGCCAGGCCGGCAAAAGATTCAGCAAATCGCCGCTCGCTGCGCCCGGCTCCGTCACTTGTAGCCGAAAGCCGCCGGCACGATCAGCGAGATCTGCGGGAAGTAAGTGATCAGCAACAGCACCAAGATCATCGACAGGAAGAACGGCAGCAGCGGCCGGGTGACCTTGGCGATGGTGGTGTTGGCGATGGCGCAGCCGACAAACAGGCAAGTCCCCACCGGCGGAGTGCAGAGTCCGATGCAGAGGTTGAAGATCATCATGATCCCGAAGTGGATCGGGTGCACTCCCAGCGCGGTCACCACCGGCAGGAAGATCGGGGTGAAGATCAGCACGGCGGGGGTCATGTCCATGAACATCCCCACCACCAGCAGCACCAGGTTGATGATCAGCAGGATCGCCAGCTTGTTGTCGGTCAGTCCCATCAATGCCGCGCTGATGGTCTGCGGGATGTTCTCGTAGGCCAGCACCCAGCTCATCGCCACCGAGGCGCCGATCAGCAGCATCACCACCGCGGTGGTGATCCCGCACTCGAGCAGGATCCCGGGCAGCTCGCGCCACTTGACCTCGCGGTAGATGACCACGCTCAGGAGGAAAGCATAGGCGACCGCGATCGCCGAGGCCTCGGTGGCGGTGAACACCCCGCCGATGATCCCGCCGAGCACCACCACCACCAGCAACAGGCTCGGCACCGCCCGCCGCAGCTTGATGAAAAACTCCCGCCAGTCAGCGCTTTCCTCCGCGCCGTAGCCTTTCTTGCGGGCAATCACCCAGCAGACCACCATCAGCCCCAGGCCCATCAGGATCCCCGGCAGGAACCCGGCCAGGAACAGCGCCGCGACGCTCAGGCCCCCCGCCGCCAGCGAGTAGACGATCATGATGTTGCTCGGCGGGATCAGCAGCCCGGTGGTCGCGGCGGTGATCGACACCGCGGCGTTGAAATCCCGATCGTAGCCCTTGCGGTTCATCACCGGGATCATGAAGCCGCCGATCGAGGAGACCGCCGCCACCGCGCTGCCGCTGATGCT
Organism: Candidatus Glassiibacteriota bacterium; assembly: GCA_963752515.1. Lineage (GTDB taxonomy): Bacteria > Gemmatimonadota > Glassbacteria > GWA2-58-10 > GWA2-58-10 > CAVVYO01. The sequence goes on from CAVVYO010000006.1 coordinate 203,234, forward strand.
GCCGAACAGCATGCAGGTCATGACATTGACAAAGGCCAGGCCGCCGGTGAACCGTCCGACCACGGTCCCGGCGAAATCGATCAGCCGCCGGGCCAGCCCGCCCCGGCCCATCAGCATCCCGCTCATGATGAAGAACGGGATCGCCAGCAGGGCGAAGGAGTCGATCCCGGTGGCCACCTGGTGGGCGATGGTCACCAGCGGAGGGCGTCCCCCCACCGCCAGCAGCGCGGCCAGAGTGGCCAGGCCGATCGAGAAGGCGATCGGGACATTCAGCGCCAGCAGCAGGAAAAACGTGACCAGCAACGCCAGCAGGGGCAGCAGTTCCACCATGGGGCCAGACCTCGCTGATCCAGGGGGTGTGAGCGTCAGGACAATCGTGCGGTCGGGAGTGGCACGCCGGGGCCGCTCGCGGCGCTACTCGTAGCGCCCGAGCAGTTCCTCGGTCGGGGCCGGCTGCTGCGGGGCAACCCGCCGGCCCCGCAGCGCCTGGATTTCCTCCCAGATGAACTCCAGGGCGTAGAGCGTCAGAAAGAAGCCGCTGATCGGCAGCGCCAGGTAGACATAACCCATCGGCCAGCCCAGGGCCGGGCTGATCTGGCGGTTCATCAGGATCGTCCGCACCAGGCCGCTCCCGCCCACCAGCAGCACCCCGCCGGCGAACGCCACCACGCAGAGGGCGGCGAAGATGGTCGTCAGGCGCGCGGCCCGCTCCGGCAGCCGCGCCACCAGGAAGTCGAGCCCCAGGTGTGCCCGGCGGTGGAGCGCCACCGCCGAGCCCAGCAGGCCGATCCAGATCAGCAGGAAAATCGCCAGTTCCTCGGTCCAGGAGCTGGGGTTGCGCAGCACGAAACGGGTGAAGACCTGCCAGATGACAGTCAGCACCTCGACCAGCATCGCCAGCCAGAGCCCGCTCTCCAGGGCCAGGTCGAGCCCCCTCTTGATTGTCTTCAGCAACGGCGGTCCCTCCTCGCGGCAGCCGGACTGCCTCATGCGGCATCTCAAGTTATTCTTAATATTCTTTGCATTTCACAATGTTACATAGCGGAAAGAACTCAATCGGCATCCCGTCTCGACCGCCATCTCACGGGATCTGGCGGATGCGCTCGGCCAGCCGGCCGATCTCGGTCCCGGCGTACTCCTGGTAGAGCGGGCGGACCACTTCCATGAACGGGGCCTTGTCGGGCATCATCACCTCCACCCCGGCCGCCTGCACCTGCTCCAGGGACTTGCGGACCATCTCGCCCCAGAGCTGGCGCTGGTACTCCCTGCTCTCATCCGCGGCCTGCTGCACCCAGCCCTGTTGCTCGGGAGTCAGGCGCTGCCAGACCCGCTCGCTCATCAGCAGCACGTCCGGGATTGTCGTGTGCTGGTCCAGGTAGTAGTACTTGCAGACCTCGTAGTGGTGGCTGGTATAGAACGAGGGCGGATTGTTCTCGGCCCCGTCCACCACCCCCTGTTGCAGGGCGGTGTAGAGCTCGCCCCAATCGATCGGGGTGGGCGAGCCGCCCATCACCTCGATCGTCTTGACCGCCATGTAGCTCTTCTGCACCCGGATCTTGAGCCCTTTCAGGTCTTGCGGGGTCAGGATCGGGCGGTTCTTGGTGTAGAAGCTGCGGCTGCCGGAGTCATAGTAGCACAGCCCGCGCAACCCCCGCTCCGTGCCGGCCAGCAGGATTTCCTTTCCGATCGGCCCGAGGAACACCCGCCAGGCGTGCGCCTCATCCTTGAACAGGTAAGGCAGCGAGAAGATGCTGGCCGCCGGGACAAAACTTTCCAGCACCGCGGCCGAGGTCTTGGTGATGTCGATGCTGCCGAGCTGCACCAGCTCGATCGATTCGCGCTCCGAGCCGAGCTGCTCGCTGGGATAGATGTCGATGGTCATGGTCCCGCCGCTCAGCTCCTCGAGCCGCTTGGACATGAAAACCATCGCCTTGTGCACCGGGTGCACCCCATCCAGACCGTGGGAAAGCTTGAGGCGGGTCACCCGCTGGGAGGAAAGGCCGCAGGACAGGGAGAGGGACAGGCTGAGCGCCAACATCAGGAGGAGGGCCAAACCGCTGTTTCTATTCGACATGCCGCGTACCTTTCGCCTGCTTCCTCACGCTTCGGTTGCCGGGGATGGGCCAATATAAAGCGGGGACGAGCCACGGGCAAGGACTTCACCGGCAGCGGCTATTTTTCCCGCCGCGGTCCCCGCCCCTTTCGGCTCCAGGGCCGGATGGTCGAGAGGAACACCGTGAACGCCAGCAGCAGGAACTGGCCCAGGCCGAACCCCAGGTTCAGGCCGCGCATCCGCAGGTACTCCGGGTCTTGCAGCGCCGCCAGGCGGGAACCCTCGGCGATCGCGGTCATGCCATTGACCCAGGGCCCGAGAAAAAAGGTGCCGAACAGGATCGCCCAGAGCGTGGCGATCCACTTGAAGGTCAGCCAGCGGTGGCGGAAGAAGCCCCAGTTGGTCAGCAGCGAGAACAGCAGCCCGGTCAGCAGGCAGCCCAGGGCCGAGGGGATGATGATGAAGTCATCGATCAGCTTGACCGCGGCATTGGCCCCGAAGAGTACGCTGCCATCCCCGGGCGAACGGAAGACCCAGGTCACCAGCAGCATCGACAGCGCCGCCCCGAGCCAGGTGCATGAAAACAGCAGATGGAACCCCTTGAGCCAGGACCGGCCCTGCGCACCCAATCCAGCCATCGCGCCGCCTTGGATCGGAGTTCAGAACGAGCGGGTCAGCCCCACCACCGGGGTAAACTCGAACGGCCCGGCCGCCTCGAAAGCGCGCAGGCCCAGGTGCGGCTCCAGTCCGACTGCTTGCAGCGCCCGGCTCCGGCCGAGTTTCTGGGAGATCAGCACATCCAGGCCGCTCAGCAGGTGGTTGGCCAGCAGCGCGGTGGCGAACCTGGTCCGGTTGCGGAAAGCGTTCTCGCTGCGGTCGAACAGCCGGTGGTACTCGTGGTCGGCCGTCTCCAGGCCGGTCCAGTCCCAGTTGAACTGGCTGGGGTAGACCGCCCGGGTGTAGGCTTCAATCGCGCGCTGGACCTCCGCCTCGCCGGCGGGCTCGGGCAGACCGCCATTGGTCAGCGAGTAATTGTTGATCTTCGCGATCCGCCACTGGTTGCCGTTGTAGGTGCGGGGATCGGTCTCCGGCTGCACTCCGGGCTGGGCGGGATCATTGTCGAAATCCCCGCTGGAAGCCCACTTGGAGAGGTCCTCGTAGTACTCGCCGAAGCCCCCGAGGGTGGGGTCGGTCTCCTCGGTGGGGTTGCCGCGCAGGCCGGGGTAGGCGAAATTGTCGCGCGCCACCGCCGAGAGCTGCTGGTAGCGGGTCTTGAAGTTGCCGCCCCGGGAGTCGAGCCAGGTCAACCCGGCCACGCTCCCGCCCTCGACCGCGAAAAAGCCGTAGGCGCGCCACTTGCCATCCAGGAGCTGGGGCACCCCGGGAGCCAGGAAACCCAGCAGCACTTTCAGGCCGGGGTTCAGGCGCTCGCCCAGCGGCCGGGAGGCCGGCGAGGAGCCCTCGGCGGCAAACAGCGGCGGCTGGGCGGCGGCCACCCGCAATGGCGGCGGCACGAACGGGATGCCATCCGGGGCGGCGACAGCGGGACCGGACAGCAGGCACATCACCAGCAGGCAGGACAGGAAAGCGGCCATGCAGCCAGGCTTGGTCATCATCCGGCTCCGGGGTTCAAAGCAAGGGCGCCCCTCCCCGGTCCGGCCGGTCCAGGGGCGCCCCATGCTCGAGAGTGCGGAAAGCGCTCGGGGATTAGAAGTGCGCCGAGAGCGCGAAGAAGGTGCGGTCATTGGTCGGCAGCACCCCGAGCTCGCGGGCGATGTCGAAGCTGTAGCCCTTCCAGTTGACCCCGAAGCCGAACAGGGCCCCGCTCAGGTCGCCGGTCTCGCTCTGGTAACCGGCGCGCATCGCCAGCAGCAGGTCCTCCAACGGCTCGATCGAGAACTCGGTCCCGGCGAACACCCCGTCATTGGCCGGGTTGCCCACCAGGAAACGCTCGTAGTCCATCGCCAGCAGCAGGTTGAAGCGGTCCTGGTCCAGCAGGTGCTTGAGGATGTTGTAGCCCGCCCCTACCCGCACCCGCCGCGGCAGGCGGTCCGACTGGTACTCGTTCTTGAACTGGACATCGGTGCCCAGGTCCAGCAGCGACATCCCCAACTGCAGCGGGATGTCCGACAACGGCCGGTAGAGCACGCCCAGGTCGAGGGCGGCGCTGGTCCCGGTGCCGCCCTGGCTGGAGGCCAGCTTCTCGCGGGTGTACTTCATCGTCACGCCAAAATCCACCTTCTTGGTGAGGTGGGTGGCGTAGGAGCCATAGAGTGTCATCAGGCTCTGGCTGTCCAGGCCCCGGTTGTCCTGGCCGTAGTCGGTGCTCTGGCTGCTGCCGAGGTCCCAGAGGTTCACCGAGAAAGCCACCGTGCCCAGCTCGGCGATCGGGGCTCCGACATTGAAGAAGTTGAAGCTGATCTGGTCGCTGGCCTGGCCGCCGGTGAGCGGATCATCATAAGTGAAGCTCCAGCCCTCGTAGCGGGAGAAATAAACCTCGGTGCGGTTCAGATTGGCCAATCCGGCCGGGTTCCACAGCACGGTGGGCATCCCCTCGGCCACTCCGGTGAACGCGTGACCCATGCCGATCGCCCGGGCGCCATTGCGCTCGGTGTATTCGGCCTTGATCCCCTGGGCTCGGACCGAGGCCACCATCAACGGAATGAACAGGAGCAGCGTGGTCAGGAAGGTCAGTTTCCGCAGCATTAGCAGACACTCCTTAGTAAGCTGGTTGCGTAGGAAGGCCGGCGCGCGGCCTTTCGATCTCGGGACAGGCACACATCAACCCAATCAGCGACTAAGTAAGGCTTTGCCGATGGCCTCGACCTCCTGTTTGCCTTGGGAAGAACCAACAGCCGTGGAACTACATATAATCTTATAAAGATACACGCCGTTGGCAACCTTTTCCTGATATTCGTCCGTACCATCCCAGCGCAGGCGATGGAAACCCGCCGGTAAACCATAGGCCGACAACTCCCGCACCGGACGGCCCGCCACGCTGAAAATCCGCACCCGCACATCGGCCGGGGCGCTGAGCTCAAAGCAGATCTCGGTTTCATCCCGGAAGGGGTTGGGGTAGTTGACCACCTGGCTCAGCGCCAGCCCCGCCCCCTCGGCTTCCACGTTCAGCATCAGCTCCAGCCGCCCGGTGTTGAGCGCATTGTCGGTCGCTCGGAACCGCAGGCTGTGCAAACCCGGTTCCACCCGGGTCAAGTCCACCGCCACCGAGCCGCGGCTGTAGCTGTCGGTATCGTAGCGGAACAGCGGGGTCAGGTCATCGGCCAGCCCCAGCCCGTCATCGACCTCCAGCGTCAACTGCACTCCCGGCTCGCCGGTGGTGTTGATTCCGCTCTCATCGTTCAGCACCAGCCGCAGTTCCTGGTTTCTGATAACCCGTTCCCCATCCTCCAGTTCCCTTTCTCCGGCCAGCAGGGAGATGCTCGGGGGCAGGCTGTCGTTCAGGGCCGCCGCCGCATGGGAGACAGTCACTGGGGCGCTGGCCCCGGCCGCATCGCCACGGTCGCTGGTGGCGTAGGCCAAAAATCTTCCCTGGGAGCCGCCGGCAGTGTCCTCCGGCAGCGAGCCGCCCAGGTTCACCGGCAGGATGAAGGCCCCGGAGAAACTTCCGGCGCTGACTGTCACCGTCCCATCGAACAGCACCGGGGCGGTGGCGTTGAAACTGGCGGTCCGCTGCTGCAGACGGCCGCCCTCACGGCACTGGTAGGCAAGATTTACCATTCCGGCGCCGCCGAGGAACTTGATGCCCGCCACCCCGGAAAACCCTGCATCCGGCGTGCCATCGCCGCGACGGACCGTGCCGCCGAACCGCACCTTGCGCCCGCCCTGCAGGCTGCCGGGTTCCTCCGCCGCTAGCGCCACCGCCCCTTCCGGCCGGTGCAGCCGCAGCGCCGGGTCTCCGAACAGGCTGTAGCGCTGGGCATTGCCGAAATCCTGAGTCCCCAGCCCGAGCCGGGCCGCCAGCACCGCCAGGCCCAACGGCTGATCGGCGCCGCCGAACAGGTTCTGCACCAGCAATCGGTTCAGGGCCTGGTTCTGGAAGGCATAAGTGACCCTGGTTCCGGCATAGACCGCGATCGCCCCGCCCCCCGGATGGATCAGCAGCCGCTCGGCCATCGCCTGGACGGTGTAGTCATCGAAATGGCCGATCGAGCAGGAAAGATTGAGCACCAGCGGCAGCCGGTATCCATTGCGAAGCGCTTGCAAGTCCCGTTCCACATCGAACAGGCGTTCCTGGGCCCAGTACAGCGGGCTGCCATGGCCGATGAAGTTCACCAGCAGCGCCCCGCGGTTCCACCAGTCCAGCAGATCGCCGGTGGCCGCGGGCTTGCGGGTGCCGATCTCCGGCGGGTCCAGCGGGTAGCGGTCCAGGTAGACCTTGCGGCGCTCGAACTGCGCCGGCAGCAGGGAATCGATGAACTCGGAAGCCGGGACATGATTGGTGACCTCATCGCAGGCCCCGCCCAGGTTCAGCCCGTCATCCGCGGCCAGGATCGTCCGGCGGCTCCAGTCCCCGGCCTCGCGGCCCTGGAGGTAGCCCTCCAGCTTGGCCAGCACCGCCTCGGCCTCGGCGGCATCCTGCACCGGGAGCCGGCCCAGGGCCAACTGCGGCAGGGCGCTGCCGTCCAGGCGCACGAACCATTCCTCCACCGCGAGATCGTTGATGGTGACATAGGGCGGGATCAGGCTCGGCCGGGAGCGGCCGGCGGCGGTGTAGCCCCGATAGTCGACATGGCCATCCCCGAACAGCAGCACCAGCTGGGGCCGGATGCTCCAGTTCAGGAAAGCGTGCTGCAGGAAATCCCTGATCGCCACCGGATCGCTGATGCCGAACGAGAACTCATCATAGATGTCCTCCACCTCCACCACCGCGGTCGAGTACCGGCTCGCGTGCAGGGCCGCCAGGCGCTGGGCCTGGGGGAGCAGCATCCGCGGGGCCAGCACCAGGTACTCGGCCCCGAGGAAGCTGCGCAGGCCCGGCAGCTCCGCCAGCCGCACCTCTTCCGGCTCGCGGTAGGCGCCATCGGCCACCGCGCCGAAGCTGCGCACCGGCAGCGCCGACTCCGGCGCGGCGAACTCCAGCCGCCCGCCCTGAACCGTCCGCTCGCCCAGGTAGCGCGGCTCCTCCGGCCGGGAGAGATCAAACAGCGCCGCCCGCTCCGCTCCGACCTCGCTGAAAGCGAACGACGGCGCGGCCGGTCCGCCGCTCTCGTGGAAGATCAGCCGTCCGCCGGCGGGCAGGCGCAACGGAGCCCGCCAGCGCAGCTCGATGAATCCCGGCGCCAGCCCCTCGCCCTCCACCCGGAACTGGTTCTCCGGCAGCAACAGCCCGGCCGGCAGCTCCAGCCAGCCGCTGGTGGCCCGACCCACCGGCAAGGGCAGGATGTTCGAGGCGGCAAGTTGCTGGCCGTTCAACCGTACCCGGTAACTGGTCAACTGCCTGAACCGGGTCGAGTACAGCTCGAACCGCAGCCGGTGGCCGGTTGCGCCGGCAGGGGCGAAAGGCAGCGCCAGACGGCGCTCGGCGGCCCCGCCGGCATCGGCCTCCTCGCCCCAGCCCCAGTAGTCCGGGGCGGGGTTCCAGGCATCCAGGGTATTAGGGTCGGTGCTCGCCAGGTAGGTGGTATTTTCCTCGAAATGGGTCCAGAACTCGGCGTTGGCGGCGGGCGCGCCGGAGACCGGCGCCGCTGGCGGCTGTTCCATCCGCAGGCCCGGCTGATCCCCCTCCCAGCTCAGCCAGTAGGCCGCCCGGTTATCGTAGCGGTGGCGCAGCGAGGCCACCCGGCCCGAATCATCCGCGGTGAACCGGTCCAGCCCCTGGCCGAAGAACACCAGCCGGTCCTGAGGGTCGAAGCTGCCATCGCCGGCCCCCTCGACCAGCAGCGCCACTTCCCGCAGCTCCGGACGGGGTGCGGCCTGGTCCTCGGGGAGCTGCTCGCCCCCGCCCCAGAACAGCCGCAGCCGTTCCGGGTCGACCTGCTCCAGCGGCACTCCGGCCGCGGCCAGGCGCTCGCCGGTGAGCTGGTAGAGGTCGGACTGCCCCAGGCGCAGGCTGACCCAGCGGCCCGATCCGGAGAACCCGGCGGCCAGCCGGGGCCCGCGTTCCCTAAGCATTCGCCAGCGCGCGGCGGACTCGTAGTTGAGCAACCGTTCCCGGTAGAGCGGCTCGAAAGCCGGCTCCGGCCGGGAGGCTCCGGCCGGGGATGGCGCCAGGCGGCTTTCCGGCGCCAGCTCCAGTGTGACTTCGATGGTTTCTGTTACCGTGAGGGTACCAGCGGCGGGATCATAAGCGAAAGGATGCAGCAGCAGCCGGACCACCGTGAAATCCCGCAGCCGGTCCGGGCCCAGCAACTGAACCATTTCCAGGGCTGCGGCCGTATCCGGCGGAGCTTGCGGAAAGCGAAGGCCCTCCAACGTGCGGCTGGGCCCCGCGTTCCAGCGCAGGCTGACCCGGCCGCCGGGCGGCAGGGCCAGCATCGTCTGGTAGCAGGGCGATGGCGTCGCGCCCGCCCCCGGCATCCACTCGCCGCAAGCGGTCTCGAGCCGCAACTGGTCGCGCTGGCCGGCCGCCACCGGGACCAGTTCCCAGGCGGGCAGGCGGAAGATGACCCGGATCCGGCTGTCGCCGCTCTCCTCCAGGGTGAACCCGCAGTCGGCGGCCACCGCCTCGGCGGCGAGCCACCCGGCCAGGAGCGAAGCGAGGAGCGTGGCGTGCAGCAACGGCAGCGCCAGTCGGAGCGCCGGATATCGGATGGGCAGGATGCGCGTGCTCACGTGGTCCCTGAGAGGGCTCAGAAAGAGCGAGCCTCGTCGATCAGCATGATCGGGATCTCATCCCGGACTTCGTAGATCAGCCGGCAGGCATGGCAGACCAGCTCATTCTCGGCCTGGCGGTACTCCAGATCACCCTTGCACTTGGGGCAGACCAGGATCTCGAGCAGCTTGGGGTCGAGCATCGCTTCCTCCCTCGTTGATGACCGCGACGGGCTCACAGGTTGTGGTCGAAGCCCGAAGTATTGAGAAAATCCTCATTGCGGCGCCAGTTCTCCCGGACCTTGACCCACAGCTCCAGGTAGACTCCGGCCTCGATAAACTCCTCGATCTTGACCCGCGAGAGCTGGCCGATGCGCTTGAGCTGCTGCCCCCCCTTGCCGATGATGATCCGCTTCTGGCTGTCGCGCTCGGTGTAGATCACGGCGCTGATGTAGATCTTCCCCTGCTCGCGCTCCTTGTAATCCTCCACCATGACTGTCGAGGCATAGGGCAGTTCATCGTGCAGCAGCTCGAAAATGGTCTCGCGGATCAGTTCCGCCGCGAAGAAACGCATCGGCTGGGTGGCGATCTGGTCCGGAGAGTACAGGAACGGTCCCTGGGGCAACCGGCGGCGGATCTCCCCCAGCAGCCGCTCCACCCCATCGCCCTTGAGGGCGCTGAGCGGAACGATCGCCTCGAACAGCCCGGTCCGGTGGTACTCGGCGATCAGCGGCAGCAGCTCTTCCTTCTCGCCCACCAGGTCGATCTTGTTGATCGCCAGCAGGCGCGGGACATCGACCTGGCCCAGGCGTTCCAGCAACGGGGTGTCGGCCGGGGTGCCGCGGTCGGCGGCATCGACCAGCAGCACCGCCAGGTCGGCCCCGCTCACCGCCTTGAAGCTGGCCTGGACCATCAGCTCCTGCAGCCGGGTTTTCGGCTCCATCACTCCGGGGGTGTCGATGAACGCCACCTGGCAATCACCCTCGGTCAGGATCCCCAGCACCTGCTGGCGGGTGGTCTGGGCCTTGTGGCTGACAATCGACAGCTTCTGGCCGAGCATCCGGTTGAGCAGGGTGCTCTTGCCCACGTTCGGCCGGCCGGCGATCGCCACCACCCCGCTCCGCTGTTTCGTTTCTTTCGCCGGAGTTGCCATTTTTTTCGTTCCCCCTTGAATGTTGCCGTCACCGCAGGCAGAATATATCAGATTCGCGAGCGGATGCAAAAGAGAAAATCGCCGGACAGCAGGGCTTCCGCTCCAAGCGAAAAGGCCGCAGCCCCGGGTGCTCCGGAGGGTGCGGCCTTTGCAAGCTGGTGCGCCGTTAGGGAATCGAACCCCAAACCTAGTGATTAAGAGTCACTTGCTCTGCCAATTGAGCTAACGGCGCTTCTGGTCCGCCGTACGGAAAAGCTGTTGCCCGGATTCCGGTTATCCCGCCGGGAACTTTGCGAATATAACAAACCCCGCGCCGCGAATCAAGGAAAATGTCCCGATCAGCCGGCGAGGGGCGCGATGCTCGACAAAGTGGCCGCGGCGGTTCCGGCCGCCTGCTTCCGGCCGATGCCCGTTTCCGCACCGCCGCGGGCAGGAATTTCACAGCTCACGGGCGGTCGAAGGCAGGAACTTACCATGGACGATGGAGCTTTCACCGCCTTTCAACCTGCAGCAAACTGTCAGTGTCAGCCTCCTGCTCCTCCAGCTCTTCTTTCCTGACTTTCAGGGAGATCGTGGACTCGCAGTCGATACAATTGAACAGGGCCAGGTACTGCTCGGACCTGATCAGCTCCTGCTTGCCCAGATATACCAGATTCTTGTGCTTGCACATTGAGCGTTCTCGCTGTATAGATAGAACCCAACCTTGAAACCCGTTGTCAGGTAAGTGCAATTCTCGTGCCGGGTGTGGCACGCGAGTCGATATTTCGATACCCGCGTGGTGAGTACGGCCCGGGAGGGCACGGACTGCCGATTTTAGCCGTCACGAGGGAGCGAACCCATGAGTGGCACCACCAAGTTCCTTTGCATCCTGCCGCTGCTACTCGCTGTGCTCCTGGGTGCGGCGGCATCCAACGGGAGGGCGCAAATGCAGCAGGCACTCACCCCCGCGCTCGAAACCGTCCTCCGGCAGCCCCCGGCGGGACTGCTGGCCGGGGAGCTCCGGCAGGAATTCGAGCCCGCAAATCTGCATGAGTACCTCGATGGCGGAGCCGAGCGCTACCTCGGCTATGGCTTCCAGCGGCTGGCGGTCCGGGAGCTGCGGGCCGGCGCGGATGGGCCGCCGTTGCGGGTGGAAGTCTACCGGATGGACCGCCCGGCCAATGCCTACGGCCTCTTCTCCAGCGATCGCGCCGGCGAGGACCCGGGCGGGAGCGGGATGGATGCCGCCTTGGGCGAGCACCTGCTCCAGTTCTGGCAGGGGCCGTACTTCTTCCGCATCCAGGACTATGACCTGGCCGGGGGGCTGCGGGAAACGATCCTGGCCCTGGGAAGGGCGCTCGCGGCCGCGGCTCCGCCCTCCGGCCCCCGGGACCGTCCCCGGCTGCTCGGCCTGCTGCCGGCCGGGGCGCGGATCGAGGACAGCGTGATCTATTTCCACACCCGCAACTCCCTCAACAGCCTGATCTACCTGGGGGAGGAAGACCGGCTTTCCCTGAGCGGCCGCACCGCTGCGGTCAGCGCCGAATATGATTTCCGTCCCGGCGGCGGAGCGGTGGCCCGGCTGGTGGTGATCCATTACCCGGAGGAGCAGGCTTGCGCCGCCGCGGCGCAGCGCTTCCTGGCCGCGAGGGAAAAACTGCCGCGGGAGGCGATCCCCACCCTGGTCGAGCGGCGCGGCTCACTGCTGGCGCTAATGTTCGGCCAGGCGGACCCATCCTGGTTGGAGAGCTTCAAGTCCGTTTTAGCTGCCGCCCTGGCGGCCGGGAGGTTCGATGCACAGCCACGATGATCGGCGCGGGATTTCCCGCAAGCAGTTCCTGAAGTCCGGCGCGCTGGGGGCGCTGGGGTTGGGTCTGGCCGGTGTGGCCGGGGCGGAAGCCAGGCCCGAAGCCATGGCCCGGGTGGTGCTGTTGCGCGATCGCGAGGCCCTGAGCGAGGCCGGCCAGCAGGACCGCGCCCTGCTGGGGCGGATGCTCGGCCGGGCTCTCTGCGCCTACACCGGGGAGTCCAAGCCGGTGGCGGCGCTCCGCCGCTTCATCCGGCCCACCGACACGGTGGGAATCAAGATGAACGTGATGATGACCGCCACCCATCCCGAGCTGGTGGGCGCGCTGGTCGAGCTGCTGATCGAGGCCGGAGTGAAAGAGCAGCGGATCATCATCTGGGACCGCGACCGGGCCGGGATCGGTCTGGCGGGGGTCCATGAGCGCAGCCGGTCGTACGGGTTCGATGAGCAGGCGATCAGCCGGATCATCACCGAGGAGGCCACGGCGCTGATCAACATCCCGGCCCTCAAGAGCCACTGGCTGTCCGGGATGGCCGGGGCGCTCAAGAACTGGGCCGGGGCGGTGACCCGGATCAATGTCCAGGACCAGGACACCCCCTACCCGTTCCACCGGGACAGCTGCGCCGACCTGGGCCGGCTGGCCGCCCTGCAGCCGATCCGTGACCGCTGCCGCCTGACCATCCTCGATGCCCTGCGCCCGCTGTTCGAGGGTGGGCCCCAGGTCAACCCGGCCTACCTCTGGCATTATGGCGGGCTGCTGGTCGGCGAGGACCAGGTGGCGGTGGACACGATCTGCGCCGAGCTGTTGCTGCGCCGGCGTGAGCAGCACCGCGGGCGACCCTGGCCGCTCAGCCCCCCGGTCCGTCACCTGCGGGTGGCCCAGGACAAATACGGCCTGGGCGTGGCCGAGCGCGAGCGGATCGAGCTGGTGGCCGTGGGTGAGTCAGAGGGACGGCTGATCTGATGACATTCCGGTCAGGGTGATCCTACCCGGCGGTCCCGCCTTCAGCTTCGAACCATCGAGAGAGTTTTGGAACATCCGGTAAGCTTCATGCCGTTGTGGTCAGATTGGGATGATCCGGCGCGGCGAGGGAGCAACTATTTCCTGCCGCGCTCGCTGGCTTTCTGCAGGATTTTCCGTTCGTGGCGGGACAGGCTGCCGATCCCCTGGCGGTTGATCTTGTCCAGGATCCGGTCGACCTCTTCGCTCTCCTGGAGCAGGCTCTGCTCGTTCTCCCGGACCACCCGCAGGTGGCGGCGGCGACGGCGGTCGCGGGCGCGGTCGATCATCCCCGAGATGTTCCAGTCCTTCTTCAGGTAGAGCCAGCCCAGCAGCAGCCCGCTGACATGGGCGAAATGGGCGATCCCGCTGGGGGCCCAGATCAGGTAGAACTCGATCCCCGCCAGCATCAGCACGAACCACTTCACTTTCATCGGGAAGATGAACATGAACAGGATCGTGCGCTCCGGGAACATCATCCCGTAGGCGGCCAGGATCGCGAACACCGCCCCGCTGGCGCCGATCAGGGTCTGGTTCGGGCTGCCGGTGAGGTGGGTGAAGGGGATCAGGCTGGAGAAGACCCAGTGGATCAGGCCGACACAGATCCCGGTCAGGAAGAAGAAGATCAGGAACTCGCGGGTGCCCCAGCTGCGCTCGATCTCCGTGCCGAACATCCAGAGGGCGAACATGTTGAACAGCAGGTGCCACAGGCCGCCGTGGACAAACATGTAGCTGGCGAACTGCCAGAAGAAGAAGTTGTGCTGCACCAGCGCGGGGGTCAGGCCGAACGCGTTCACCCAGAACCCGTGGCCGGTCATCCGCAGGATCGAGTCGATCAGGAACGAGGCCACCGAGGCGATCAGGATGTACCTGATCCCCCGGGTCATCCCCAACCCGAAGCCGTATGTGGCGCCCTCGTAGTAGGTATTGTATTTCATCCGGCAGCCCCCGCGTGGCAGTCGCTCATCGTCTCTTGCTCAGGGCCAGCGCCGCTCCCGCCAGCAGCAGCGCGGTCGATACGGTCAGCGCCGCGCCCAGGCGGAACGGCCCGGAGCGGTAGGCGAACCGCACCTCGTGCTCACCCGCCGCCAATGGCACCGCCCGCAGGGCATGGTCGGCCCGCAGCACCTCCACCGGCCGCCCATCGACCCAGGCCCGCCAGGCCGGGAAATACCACTCGCTGAGCACCAGCACCCCGGGTGACCCGCTGGCGGTGCGTACCACGATCTCGTTCTGGGAGTACCGCGCCACTTCCGCTTCCGCTTCAATATGCCCCGCGGCCGGGGGGCTGTCAATCCCGGGATCGCGCTCCAGCACCACTTCCGCGCGGCAGTCGAACCCGGAATCGGCCAGCACCTCCAGTACCCGCTCATCCTCCACCACCCGCCAACGATGGACCAGGAACGCCCGCGGCAGCCGATCCTCGTTGACCGCGAACCCGGCCTGGCGCTGCTGCATGTCGACCTGGATCTCGTACTTGACATTGAGCAGGTCGAAGCGCCGCTCCACATCCTCCAGCTCGCCCAGCCGCCGCTTGAGCTGCAGCGGATTGTAGCCCTCGAGCAGGAACAGCCGGTGGATGCTGCCCGAGTTGCGGGGCAGCAGCATCACCCCGGAGTACTGCAGGCTGCGGGCGTTGATCCGGAACAGCTCCCGCTCCAGCTCCCGCTGGAAGCGCTCCACCAGCGGAGTCCGGCGATAGACCTCCTCCGGCGAGGTTTTGGAGGCCACGAACGGCGCGCCGAACAGGTAGCACTCTAGAAAGACGAAAGCCGCGGCGGCCAGCCCGGCCGCGCGCCAGGTGCCCCGGTCCCTCACCCGCCAGGCCAGGGCCAGCAGCCCGGTCGCCGCCGCCAGGGTCAACAACGCCCTGATCAGCGCCCCGGTGGCGATTCCCCGCACCTCCGGCCGGGCCAGCGCTCCGCCGAACGCTCGATCCAGCGCCCCGCCGCCCACCAGCGCCAGCAGCGCCACCGCCAGGACCGCCAGCGCCGCGGCCGCCCGGAACGCTCCGCTGGCGAAAAATCCACCCGCGCGCTTCCGGGCCCGGGCCTTGAAGCCCGCCCAGCCATGGGCCGCCAGCACCGCCAGGGCCAGCGAGGCCAGGGCCGAGAACCTTCCCGGGATGCGGAAACGGTCGAAACCGGGAGCCAGCTCGAAAAACAGCCGGTAGAGCAGGCCGTAGCGGCCCAGGGCCAGCCAGAGCGCGATCAGCGCCAGCAGCGCCGCGAACAGCACCTGGCGGTTGCGGCGCAATTGCCCCAGGGCGGAGAGCGCCAGCATCAGCGGCAGCACCCCGACAAACAGCGCGGTCTCCCAGAAGGCGCTGTAGTCGCCGGCCCAGTAAGTGTTGAGCTCCGGGTACTGCACTCCGAAAAACTTCGGCGCCAGCAGCTTGACCAGCAGCAGCGGGTGCAGGCTGTGCTCCACCGAGGCGGCGTAGCTCATCTCGGCGCGGGGGGTGTACCCCGCCAGTTCCGCCGCGGGCAGGTAGCTCACCGCGTTGAGCCCCAGCGACACCGCCACGATGAATCCGAACGCCAGCGCCCGGGATCCCAGGCCGGTCCGGCGGCGCCCCTCCCCTTCCGGCCGGCGGGTCAGCTCGAACACCAGCCAGTACAGGGCCAGGGTGTAGTAGATGTACAGGCTGTACTGCGGGTAGCCGCCCATGGTGCTGATCCCGAGGAACAACGCCGCCAGCAGCGCGTGGCGCAGGCCCTGGCCGGACAGGGCCCGCTCGAGCTGCTCCAGCACCAGCGGCAGCCAGATGAACACGAAGATGAAATTCATGTGGATGGCGTGGGTGACCATGAAGCCGGAAAAAGCGAAAGCCACCGCGCCCAGCAGCGCGCTGTCGTCCTCCAGATGGGAGGCCCGCAGGAAACGGAAGGTGAACCAGCCGGCCAGGAAATAGTGCAGTACCTCGACCAGTTGCACCAGGTAGGGGCTTAAATCTCCATCGAACGCCCAGAGGGTCTGGAGCAGGTTGAACGGGTAGAGCACCGCGGTCTGGATGTCGGCGAAGAAGGGCTGGCCGCCGAACACGTAGGGGTTCCAGAAGGGGAAAATCCCCCGGGCCAGGCTGGTGGCCGCGAACACCCGGTAGGGGTAGTTCTGGTGGATGAAATCCTCCCAGAGCCACTGGCGCATGCCGGAAAGCGGGGTGACCAGCTTCCAGAAGAAAACCACGGTGAGCAGCAGCAGGGCCAGGGCGGCAAGATAACCGGGCAGTTCCGCCGTTCCGGGAAAGCTGCGGCGTCCGGCCGGCTCCGCCTGCCGCTCGGGCCGGGGCTGACTGCGGCGGTCGCCCCGGCGGGGGCCGGATGGAGGAATGGCGAGCACTAGCGGTAAAGTCCCTTCCGGTCGTTGCGGTAGATGCGGGCCAGCTCTGCCAGGGAAGTGAAGACATTCTTCAGCAGCCGCACCCGGGTGGCCTCGTCATTGAACCAGTCCACCGGCACCTCCTGGATGCGGAAACCTTTGCGGCGGGCGATCACCAGGATCTCGGTGTCGTAGCCCCAGCCGAAGATCCGCTGGTTGCCGAACACCGGCTGGGCGGTCCGGCGGTGGAAGCACTTGAAGCCGCAGGTGAAATCCGACAGCCGCAGGCCGAAAGCCAGGTTGCTGAGCAGGGTGAAGACCTTGCCCATGTTTTCGCGGTAGAACGGCTGCCGCTTGCCGACATAAGCTCCCCTGGTCTTGCGGGTGCCGATCACCACGTCCGCATCCTGGGCCAGCAGAGGCTCGAAACGGTCGAACATCTCGATCGGCGTGCTCATGTCGGCATCGGCGAACAGCCGGTAGCGGCCGGCGGCGGCCAGCATCCCGACCTTGACCGCATGGCCCTTGCCCATGTTGCGCGGGCTGACCACCAGCTCCACCGGAACCGCCCGGCCCTGGAACGAGCGGACCACCTCGCCGGTGCGGTCCCGGCTGCCATCGTCGACCACCAGGATCTGCGAGGGGAACTGCTTGCGCCCGAGGTAGGCCAGCATCCCCTCCAGGGTGCGCCCGATCCGCCGCTCCTCATTGTAAGCGGGGATCACCACCGACAGAAACGGCTCACCCGGGTCCAAAAGTGTGCTCCTAGCTCGAGGTCAAGGATTGGAGGGGGCGACCACCGCCGGCGCGTCCGCCCCGGTCTCCGGGGCCTGCTCCGGAAGAATCGTCGCTCCCCGCCGTCCCGCCGCCGGCTGGATCGATCCGCCGGAAAGCTGAAGAATGAAAGGCTTGCGCCACACCTTGCCATCGGGGCCGATCGAATAGATCGCCATCGCCCCGTGGAAATCCGCGATCCGGTTGAGCTTCTCCCCCAGCGCGCGCCGGTCCACCGGAAAGCCGCCCCCGGCCGAGAGCGCCAGTTGCGCGGCATCGTAGCCCAGCCCGGAGAAACGGTTCACCGGGCGGCGGTAGGCGCGCACGTAGAGGTCATTGAACTCCTCCCAGCGCAGGCCGGCGCCCTGCTCGTAGAACGGGCTGGAAAACACCGCGCCTTCCACGTACTGGCCGCCGATGCGGATCACCCGCTCCGCGGCCCACTGCTCGGTGCCCAGCAGTTGCGAGCGGCCCAGCCCGTAGAAATGCACCTGCGAGGCGAGCTGGGTCAGCTCATGGGAACGGGCCGGCAGGTAGATCGCATCCGGCAGCACCCGCCGCATCAGGTTCATCTCGGTGTTGAAAGTGCTGGTCTCGGGCGGGTAGCGCAGATCGAGCACCAGCGAGCCGCCGGCCTGCCGCACTCCCTCGGTGAAGCTGCGGGCCAGGCTGTTGGCGCGCTCATCGTTCGGGGCCAGCACCGCGATCATCTGGCAGTCCAGCTCCCGCACCGCGAAACGGGCCAGGCTGGCCGCCAGTTCCGGATCGGCGCGGTTGAGCACGTGCACCATCGGCCCGAGGTTGTCCAGCCCCGGGGCCTCGGCGGATGGGCAGAGCAACGGGAGCTGGCTGGCGGCCGCCGCCAGCGCCAGCGACATGGTGGTCTCCTCCTCGAACGAACCGATCACCGCCGCGACCGTGGTATCGGCCGCCAGGCGGCGGCCCAGCGCCCCGGCGCGCGCCGGGTCCGAGCGGTCATCCATGGATTCCAGCAGCACCTGCCCGCCGGGAGCCCGGCCGCGGTTGTACTCGTTCACCGCCAACTGCACTCCCTCCAGCAGGGCGTTGCCGAACTCGGCGTATTTCCCGCTGAGCGGCAGGACCACTCCCAGCTTGCGGGCCACCGCCCGCGTTTTTTCCGCCACCGGACCCCCGCCGAGCGGGTACTCGCCGCGCAGGACCAGCACCAGTTCCGGCCGCTGCTCTCCGGGCACCCTTTCCCGGTAACGCTCGAGCAGCACGGCGGCGGAGCTGTCGCGCTGGAGGGCCAGCCGGGCGCGGATGCCATAGTAGACCCCGAGGAACACGAGCTGGCTGTCGCCCGGAGCGGCCAGGGCCAGCAGGCTGTCGAACGCCGCCCCCGCCGCCGAAAACCGCCCGCCCTCGTAGCTTCTGATCCCCGCCCGGAGCTGCTCGAACGCTCCCCGGTCGCCGGGGACCGGCCGCATCTCGACCCGCCGGGACTGGCCGGCGCAGCAGACCAGCAGCAGCGCCGGCAGGATCACCGCCAACCCTCTCAGACCGCGCATCGACATTTCGTCCTCTATCTCCAGTGTACGGAATCCTGTCCGCAAAAAAAATCTTTTTAAGATAGTCAAACACGGCAGCCGGGGCAACCATAAACTGCTGCAGTTGCCGGCCCGCAGATGCGCAGAAAAAAAGGCGCAGAGCCCGATGGACCCTGCGCCTTCCATATTAACTCGATCACCGGCCGGTTCAGGCCGGGTCTTTTTCCTCATCGGCCGCAGAGTCTTCCTGGGCCTGCTCCTGCTCCTGCGGCGCTTCTTCCGCGGCGGCGGGAGCCTCAGCCTGGGCTTCCTCAGAGGCGGCTTCCTCCGCGGCGGCTTCTTCCGCTGCGGCTTCCTCCGCAGCAGCTTCCTCCTCGGCGCGGGCTTCCTTGATCTCCTTCAGGCGCTCCTTGGCGAACTTCTTGACCTCGGCCATGTCGCGCACCGCCAGGACGATCCGGTGATTCTCGGCATCGACCTCGATCACCCGGAGCGAAAGCTCATCGCCGTTGTTGAGCACCTCGGCGGGGTTGTTGACCGTGCCCTTGATCCCGAGCTGCGACATCGGCACGAAGCCCTCGATGTCGTTGCCGAGGTCGACCACGACGCCCTTGTCCATCAGGCGCACGACGCGGCCGCGAAGCTCGGTGCCGACCGGATAGGTCTCGCCGATCTTGAGCCACGGATCCTCCTCCGCCTGCTTGAGGCCGAGGCGAGATCCGCTTGTTCTCGGCGTCGATGTTGAGGATCACGACGTCCACCGCGTCGCCCTTCTTCACCACCTCCGACGGATGCTGGACCCGCTTGGTCCAGGACATGTCGGAGATGTGGATCAGGCCGTCGATGCCCGGCTCGATCTCGACGAAGGCGCCGAAGCTGGTGAGGTTGCGGACCTTGCCCTTGATCCGCGTGCCCACCGGGTACTTCAGCGGCAGCATCATCCACGGATCCTGCTCGGTCTGCTTCATGCCGAGGGAGATCTTCTCCTCCGCCTCGTCGACCTTGAGCACCACCGCCTCGATGGTCTCGCCGATGCTGACGATCTTGCGAGGGGTGGCGGACGTTGCGGGTCCAGCTCATCTCGGAGATGTGCACCAGGCCCTCGATGCCCGGCTCGAGCTCGACGAAGGCGCCGTAGTTGGTGATCGAGACGACCTTGCCCTGGACCCGGGTGCCGACCGGGTACTTGCTCGGCGACGTCCTTCCACGGGTAGGGCTGGAGCTGCTTCATGCCCGAGGGAGATGCGCTCGCGCTGCCAGTCGATGTCGAGGATCTTGACCTCGACCTCGTCGCCGATGGCCACCATCTCGGTCGGGTGCGAGACGCGGCCGTAGGACATGTCGGTGATGTGGAGCAGGCCGTCCACGCCGCCGAGGTCGATGAACGCGCCGAAGTCGGTGATGTTCTTGACGACGCCCTTCCGGACCTGGCCGACCTCGAGCTCCTTCATCAGGTGCTCGCGCTTGCTGCGCCCGCTCGTTCTCGAGGATCACGCGGCGGCTGACCACGATGTTGCGGCGGCGCTTGTTGAGCTTGATGATCTTGAACTCGTAGCGTCTGGCCGAGCAGCTCGTCGATGTTCGGGCACCCGGCGGAGCGCGATCTGGCTGCCGGGGAGGAACGCATCGACGCCCATCAGGTCGACCACCACGCCGCCCTTGATCTTCTTGACCAGCGTGCCCTCGACCGGCTGATCGCTCTCGTGGGCCACGCGGATCTTCTCCCAGACCCGCATGAAGTCGGCCTTCTTCTTGGAGAGGACGACCGCGCCTTCCTGGTCCTCGAGGTGCTCGAGGAAGACCTCGACCTCGTCGCCCGGCTTGATCTCGTCCGGCTCCTTGAACTCGTCGAGCGGGACCGAGCCCTCGGACTTGAAGCCGATGTCGAGCACCACCTCGTTATCGGTGACCCGCAGGATTTTCCCGGTGATGACCTGCCCCTCCTCGATCTTGGTCAGAGTCGAGTCGTACATGGCCATCATCTGTTCGTACTCATCCTTGGTGTACTCGACACCCTCGTCCTGCATCGCCCAGTATTCATCTTCATCGATTGCGGACTGCTCCGGAGCCTTCTTCTCGGCGACAGCAACCGCAGGTTCCTCGGCGCTGGACTCTTCCTCCGCCTGCTTTTCTTCGCTCACTGCTGCTTCCGGCTGGGGGGCAGACGACTCGGCGGGAGCGTTGACGGCGGTCTCACCCTGCGGTGCGGCCTCCATCTCTTCTCCGGCCTTCAGCTCTTCCTGCTGGTCATCTGGTTTGGGGTTATGGTTCTCGTGGAGATCAGCCATAGAGAATGTATTTCCTCCTTTAACCAATTAAATTACCCCTTTTGGGGGCCATACGGATAGTGAAGGAACTTGAAGTTAATCAACAGCTACGGCCTTGTCAACATTATCTCGATCCGTTTTCGGCCCGGTCGGCGGCAGTGTCTTCGAGCTTGACCCGCCCGTTCCCGTCCCCGCAACGCTCTTTCAGCCCGGCGATCCGCGCCATCACCAGCCGGGAAATCTCGAGCCGGCCCTGGACCGAGCGCTCGAACCCGGCATACTCCTGCGGACTGATCGGCTCCCCGTAGCGCACCAGCATCGTCCGCCGGCGCAGGAACGCCGCTTTCAACTGATCCGAGCCGCGGATGTAGGCCGGGAGGATCAGCGCCCCGCTTTCCTGGGCCAGCATCCCCGCCCCGAACTTGGCCTCCCCCAGCTCGCCATTGCGGCTGCGGGTGCCCTCCGGGAACAGCAGCACCGCGCCCCCCGCGGCGAGGATGCCTTTCAGCATTGCCACCCCTCTCCAGTCCATCACCCCGCGCCGGATCGGCACCGCGCCATAAAAACCGATCAGCCCGCCGAACAGCGGGTTGCGGAACAGTTCCCGCTTGGCCATGAAGTTGAGCGGCCGCGGCACTCCCGCCCCCACTCCCGGCGGGTCGAAATAACTGGCGTGGTTGGAGGCCACGATCAGCGGGACATCGGTCGGGATCGGCGCCTCGTAGACATAGCGGCAGCCGAACGCCACCCGGAACAGGCCGCGCAGGACCGCCTGGGAAATCCGGTAAATCTGCCCGCGAAGCTTTTGGCCTGGCATTTTCATCCTTCCGGAACTAATTTTATCCGATCCGGTATCCTCAAGGGGCCACACTGAAACTTAATGCTTTCCGTGTGCCTCAGGCAACCGAATTCGACCTGTCACCACGGTAGAAGATGCGAAGCAGATTCCTGTTCCTGGCCCCGCTGGCCACCGGCCTGCTGCTGCTGGCGAGTTTCCCCCCGGCCCGACTGTTCTTTCCCCAGTTCCTGGCCCTGCTGCCGCTGTTCTACCTGCTGGAGCACGAGCGCTCCGAGCGCAAGGCTTTGCTGGCCTCGCTGCTGGCCGGGCTGACCTTCTTCGGAGGGCTGCTCTACTGGATCACCCTGTTTACCCAGCCCGGCTACGTGGTGCTGATCCTGGCGATGTCGCTCAATTTCCCGCTGTTCGCTTTCACCGTGCGCAGGCTTCGCAGTCGGCTGGGGGTGCCGGTGGCCTGGAGCGCCCCGCTGGTCTGGACCGCGATCGAGTACCTCCACGCCCACACCGAACTGGCGTTCACCTGGGGCCAGTTGGGCTATACCCTGACCCACTATCCGCTCTGGCTCCAGTCGGCCGCTTTCACCGGCCCCTACGGGATCACGCTGTGGGTGGTGGGGGTCAACTCCGTGCTGTACGTGCTGATAGGAAGGTTGCGCCGGGGCGATGGCCGGCTGGTCCCGGCGGCCGGGCTGGCTCTGTTGCTGGTCCTGCCCTTGGCGGTGGGCCTGCTGAGCTACGGCCGCTACGATCGGAGCGGCGAGGGAACCGGCACGCTGCGGGTGAGCTACGTCCAGCCGAGCATCCCCCAGGAGCTCAAGTGGTCGCCCGAGCTGCGGGATTCCACGTTCGCCCTGCTGATGCATCTTTCCCGGGCCCGGGCCGGGGAAAGTCCCGATCTGGTGGTCTGGCCCGAGGCCGCCGCCCCGGCCTATCTGCGGATCGATCCCCATTACCGCCGGTTGCTGGGCTCCCTGGCGCAGGAGCTGCAGGCCTCGCTGCTCACCGGCGGGCTGGAGTACCGGCAGGCCCCCACCGACAGCGCGACCTTCTACTCCTATAACTCCGCCTTCCTGTTCGACCGGCGGGGGGAACTGACCGGCCAGTACGACAAGACCCACCTGGTGCCGATCAGCGAGCGGATGCCCTACGAGCAGGTCTTCACCTTCCTGCAGGAGATCGATGTCGGCGGCTCGCATTTCGTGCCGGGGACCGAGTACAAGCTGTTCGAGCTGGATGGCGGGCGGGAGCGTTTCGGCCTGCTGATCTGTTTCGAGTCGATCTTTCCGGAGCTTTCGCGGCGCTTCGTGCGGGAGGGGGCGACTTTCCTGGTCAACATCACCAACGATGCCTGGTTCGAGCGGACCACGGCGGTCCACCAGCACAGCGCCTTCCTGGTGCTGCGGGCGATCGAGCAGGGACGGGAGGTGGTGCGCTCGGCCAATACCGGGATCAGCGCCTTCTACGACCGCCTGGGACGGCGGCGCGAGGCCAGCGCGCTCTATGAAACGGTCAGCCGCACCGGCACGATCCGCACCTACTCCGACCGGACGTTCTACAACCGGTACGGCGACTGGCCGGCCCACCTCGCCTGGGGCGGCTCGCTGCTGCTGCTGGCGCTGAGCTGTTTCCCATCATGCCGCCCGCGCCCGGAAGAGCCTCCCCGCCCCGGCTCCGAGCCGCGGCGGCAGTCAGTCAGGGCAACTCTTCCCCGCTGAACTCGATCTCCCCGAAACAGTCCGGGTCGTGGAAAGACTCGCCGGTGACCGGCACCCAGGTGGAGTAGTCGCCGGAAGCCGCGCTGCCCGGCCCGTCGGGCAGGTCGATGCGAAACAGGTTGATCCGCCAGCGATCCCCAGCCTTGGGCGGGATGTTCGGCGCGGTCACCAGGTCCCGCAGCGGCACCGCCAGCTCCACTGTCCAGCCGCCATCGCGATCCCCGCTCCGGTTCACCGTGCCATCCAGGGCCACCGCCCGGCGCAGCTCCAGGCTGTTCCAGGCCAGGATCCCGGTGATCCGGCCCACTCCGCGGTTGAGGATGAAGCCATCCCAGAGCGCCCCCAGCGGGTTGACCTCGATCTCGACATAAGTATCCAGGTCGCGGTCCGGATCGAGGAACACCTCCACCACTTCCTCATCGTAGAGCGGCTGGTCGCGCCGGGTCATGGTCGACCAGATGTTGCTGTCGCGGCACTCATAGGCGAAATAGATGAAACGGTCATCCCACAGCGCCCGGCAGGTGGTGGACTGGAGCGGCGTCACGCCCGCGTGGTATCCCCCCAGCTCGATCGGCTCGGCCGCCCGCCAGGCCGCCTCGTCCAGGTGGCCGTCGATCACCAGTGGGTGGCTGGTCTTTTTGATCGAATAGTGCTTCGCGGCCGGGGCGCCCTCGCGCGCCGCCAGGCCGGAAACCGCGAGCATCATCAGCGCTGCGACCGCCGCCGCCAGTCTCCATGTTCCGCCCAAGGCTTTCCGCTCCGGGTTCAGGGTGGGATCCCGGCCGCCGCCGGCTCAGATCGACAGCCGCGGCCAGGGGACTCTTCGCTTCAGCTCTTGTCGCGGCACTTGTTGCAGTAGCCGTAGATGTCGAGCTTGTGCCGGGTGATCTCGAAATCGTGGGTGCGGGCCACTTCCTGCTGCAGGTTCTCGATCGTCTCGTTCTGGAACTCCAGCACCCGGCCGCAGCGGATGCAGACCAGGTGGTCGTGGTGGCGGTCCTGGCGCACGGCCTCGAAGCGCTTGAAGCGCTTGCCGAAACGGTGCTGGACCACCAGGTTGCTCTTGATCAGCACATCCAGGGTGCGGTAGATCGAGGCGATCGAGGCCGAGATCCGGTGCTGGCGCAGCAGGTTCTGGATGTCCTCGACACTGAGGTGGCCCGGGGTGTCGAAGATGATCTCCGCGATCCGCCGCCGCTGCCTGGTGATCAGGTAGCCGTTCTCACGCAGGTAGGAGATGAATTTTTCGGTCAGGTCTTCCGCCATGGTCCCTCCAGGGTGCGGCATCACTTGACGGCCGGGCCGCCGACCAGCCGGCGCAGGCTCTCGGCCGCCGTTCTGACATCCTTGGCAAAATCCTTGCCCTCGCCGGCGTAGATCACGCTCCGCGAGGCGTTGACAATCACCGCCGGCCCGGCCGCCCCCGAGGGCAGGCCCGCGGCCGCGACACATCCCAGGCTGCCCCCCTGGGCCCCGATCCCGGGGAGCAGGAACGGCAATTCGCCGGCCAGGGAACGCAGGCGGCCGACATGCTCGGGCCGGGTCGCGCCGACCACCAGGCCGAGCTGGCCGCGCCCGCGGTCCCACTCCAGGACTTTCCGCGCCACCCGCTCGTAGAGCGGCTCCCCTTCCGGCGCGAACTGGAAGTCGGCGGCGCCGGGATTGGAGGTCAGGCACAGCACGAACACTCCCTTGTCCTCGTACTTCAGGAACGGCTCGACCGAGTCGTGGCCCATGTAGGGGCTGACGGTTACCGCATCGGCCCCCATCCACTCGAACGCCGCCAGGGCATAGCGCTCCGCGGTGTTGCCGATGTCCCCGCGCTTGGCGTCCAGGATCACCGGCGCCCGCCCGCGCAGGTAGGTGATCGTGCGCGACAGGGCGTTGAGCCCCTGGAAACCCAGCGCCTCGTAGAACGCCAGGTTGGGCTTGTAGCAGCAGACCAGGTCCAGCGTGGCGTCGATCACCTGGCGGTTGAAGGAGTAGATCGCATCCTCCGCGCCGCGCAGGTGGACCGGGAATTTCTCCGGATCGACATCCAGCCCGATACAGATCCGGCTGTCATTGCGTTCGGAAGCCTCGGCGATTCGCTCCCAACACTTGGGCATGGCGGTTCCTTCCATCCTCGGGATTTGGTTGCGGGCGGAACCCTACATTAACCAGTACAAACTTTGAGAATAATTGTCAACATTCATGTTTCAAAGTCTCGGCCAGCTTGCGGGCCAGGCGGGTGCAACGGAACTGCTCGCGGGCGTTGTTGACCGCCCGTTGCACGGCGTGCATGTCCCCGACCAGCACCACCACCCGCCTTCCGCGGGTGAGCGCGGTGTAGAGCAGGTTGCGCTGGAGCATCACGTAGTGCTCGCCCAGCAGGGTCAGCACCACCGCCGGGTACTCGCAGCCCTGGCTCTTGTGGACCGTGATCGCGTAGGCCACCACCAGGTCCTCCAGCTCCAGGGCATCGTATTCCACCCGCCGGCCTTCGAAATCGACCGTCACCAGGCTTTCCTTCGCATCGAACTGCAGCACCCGGCCGACATCGCCGTTGAACACGTCCTTCTCGTAGTCGTTGCGGATCTGCATCACCCGGTCCCCCAGGCGGATTTCCCGGCCGGTGAGGGTAATCTTCTCCCCCCGCGGGTTGAGCGCCTCCTGCAGGCTGCGGTTGAGCTGGATCGTGCCGCAGGCCCCCTTGTTCATCGGCGAGATCACCTGCAGGTCGCTGGCCGGATCGATCTCGAAGCGGGACTCGATCCGCTCGGCGGCCAGCCGCACCACCATTTCCCGGGCCTTGGCCGGGTCGGGCTGGTTGACCAGGTAGAAATCCGGCACCAGCTCGCGATCCTCCTCGGCGGCAGCCTCGGCCCCGACCGGCATCAGCCCCTGGCGCACCCGGTGGGCATTGCGCACGATCAGGCTGCGGCTGGCCTGGCGGAAGATCTGGTTCAGCCGGTAGACCGGCACCCGGCGGCTGGCGATCAGGTCGGCCAGCACCTTGCCCGGCCCGATCGAGGGCAACTGGTCGACATCCCCCACCAGGATCAGCCCGGCCCCGTTGGGCAGGGCCTCCACCAGGCTGGCAAAGAGCTGAATGTCCACCATCGAGACCTCATCGACAATAAACATCTCGCCCTCCAGCGGGTGGCCGGAGTGGTGCAGGAAACGGCCCTCGCCAAAGCTCCAGCCCAGCAGGCGGTGGATGGTCGAGGCCGGCTCGCCGGTGGTTTCGGTGATCCGCTTGGCGGCCCGCCCGGTGGGCGCGGCCAGCACGACATGGAGCCGTCCCGCGCGCAGCACCTCCAGCAGGGCGGCGATCACTGTCGTCTTGCCGGTCCCGGGCCCGCCGGTGATCACCGCCACCCCCTGGTGCAGCGCGCCCTCGACCGCCTGGCGCTGGTCATCGGAGAGCTCGATCCCCAGGTGCTGCTCGAACCGTCGCAGCTCCTTGTCGTATCGGCCGACCAGCCGCGGCAGGTCGAACAGCTGCTGGTCCCGCTCGGCGATCAGCCGGGACAGGCCCTGCACCACCAGTTCCTCGGCGATGAAGCAGGCGTGCGGATAGATGAATTCCTGGCCGCTCTCCGAGTCCCGCTCGACCATCAGCTGGCCGGTCTCGGCCAGGCGGGCGACCAACGGATCGAGCACCTCCTGCTCCAGCCCCAGCAGTTTCACGGCCTGCTGCAGGAACAGCCCGCGGGGCAGGCAGGTGTGCCCCTGCTCCTGGCACTGCTCGGCGGCGTAGGCCAGCCCGCAGCTCACCCGGAATGGGCTGTCGCGCTCCACCCCCAGGCTGAGGGCGATCCGATCGGCGGTGGCGAAACCGATCCCGTGGATTTCCTCGGCCAGGCGGTAGGGATTGCTCCGGACCGCCTCCAGGGCTTTCTCGCGGTAATGTCGCCAGATTTTCAGGGAAAGCGCGCTGCCCACCCCGAAGCCTTGGAGGAAGACCATCAGCTTGCGCAGGCCCCGTTGCTCATCCCAGGATTCGCCGATCTGGCGGCGGCGCTTGCGGCCCAGCCCCGGGACCTCGGCCAGCCGCTCCGGCTCCAGCTCGATCACCTCCAGGGTGCGCGGGCCGAAGGCGGCGACAATCCGCTCGGCGGTCCGGGGGCCGATCCCCTTGATCATCCCCGAGGCCAGGTACTTCTCGATCCCCGCGGCGGTATCGGGGTAGATCAACTGGTAGCTCTCCACCACGAACTGACGGCCGAAACGGGGGTGCTGCTGCCAGCGGCCGGTGAGGTCGAGCTGCTGGCCCTGGTAGGATCCGCTGAGGTGGCCGACCACGGTCACCAGCTCGGCGGTGGCGGAGTCACGCAGGCGGGCGACCACGTAGTCGTTCTCCGCATTGTGGAAACTGATCTGCTCGATCTCTCCGGCCAGTTTTTCAGTGGTCATGGCGCTGTTCCATCAAAAGCTTCTGACTTCACGGGGATTTTCGGGAGTGCGATGGCTGACGCCATCCTCCCGCGAGAATGATATAAAATAACAAATCCGCCCCGGATGCGCCAGAGCGCTGCAATCGCCTCAAGCGCCTGGATTTGAAGGAGATGCGGTCATTTTTCCGGTACAATAAGAACGCCCGGCGGCTGTCCGGCCCCTGATGGGCCACTGCCGCCGGGCGTGGCGAGGATGGTGGAGCAGAGCGGGATCGAACCGCTGGCCTCATCCGTGCGAGGGATGCGCTCTCCCAGCTGAGCTACTGCCCCACTGCCATCGCAAAATCGCGCTCGTGGGGCTAAAATTAATCCGCTCCGTCCCCTTTGTAAAGGGGAAAGTGCATCATTCAGATGCGCCCCGGCCCGCCGGGCCTTGCTGACCGCCCCTCGCGGCGCTATCTTTGGCCCGGCGGCAACAACGGGATTTCCTTCAGCAGCGGGGAGCGCATGGCAGGGGCACCGGCAGAACAGGATGAGCAGCTGATGCGGCTGGCGCTGGAGCAGGCCCGCCAGGCCGCGCGCGAGGGCGAGGTGCCGATCGGCGCGGTGGTGGCGCTGGAGGGCCGGGTGATCGGTCGGGGCCGCAACCTGACCCGCCGGCTGCAGGATGCCACCGCCCATGCCGAGGCGCTGGCCCTGCGCGAGGCCGCCCGGTTCCAGGGGCACTGGTATTTCGACCGGGCCGCCCTCTATGTGACGATCGAGCCCTGCGCGATGTGCGCCGGGATGCTGCTGCTCTCGCGCCTGGGAAGGCTGGTGTTCGGGGCGCGGGAGCCCAAGTTCGGCTGCTGCGGGAGCCTCTATCACCTGCCGGCCGACCCGCGCTTCAACCACCGGGTGGAAGTGACCGAGGGAGTGCTGGCCGAGGAGTGCGCCGCGTTGATGCGGGAGTTTTTCCAGGGGCTGCGCGAGGGCCGGGGCGGCGGGGGGTGAATATTTCGACATGTATACGCACAATTATAATTGTTTAGCAATAAATCACCATCACCCATAACAGAAGATAATCTTGAACCAATACTATCACCAACTCAACATGGAGCGTTTTTAATGTCGAACACAAACAACATAGCCCCTATGCTTATTCACGCCCTTGAATCTTTTGAGCATGGCATATTTCACCACCTCGACAACACAGACACAAGCAGAAAATTTGCATTTCTACACATAGATCATGCGATTGAGCTGATACTTAAAGAAAAAGTAGTGCGCTTGGGACTGTCTATCTTTAGGAAAGACGGAAAATCAATCAGCATACACGAAGCCTATTCAGTACTCCATGACCAAAACATTTCAATCCCTGAAAAACCCAGACTAGAAGACTTGCACGACTTCCGCAACACAATACAACACAAAGGATTAACCCCCGCACGTTCATACGACAAATTTTTATGTCAATGAAGCTTATAATTTTGTAAAGCGCTTCTTGCGTGACGAGATAAACCTAAATCTTGCCTCTTATCTGCCATACACGTATATCAAGACAATGGAAAACATAGAGCAAGACAAAACAAGTCTTCCGGAAGAAATCAGACAAATTCTACTGGAGTCAGAAAGACTTCTTTCTTCGGGCGCTCATGAAATGGCAGTCATAGCTGCCTTTACTGGACTGGAAATTGCATTACGCAAGAAAACCAAAGTCCAGACACCATCACCACTGGTAAACTTAATAAGACAACTTGTTGATAGCGGCAAATTTAAGCAAATCGACTGGGATATATTAAAGCGTATAACACACTTAAGAAACAGGGCGGCGCATACAGGCGGTGGAATTTCAACAACCCAAGCTCGTGAGGCATTAAACGAATTAGAGAGGCTTATTTACGTTTTACCAAATGATATTTAAAAAAAACAAACATCACCAGAACAAAACAAAGCGGCGACCTCTTCGCAGAAGCCGCCGCTCGTAGATGGTGCCCCCAGCAGGAGTCGAACCTGCGCACCCGGCTCCGGAGGCCGGTGCTCTATCCTCTGAGCTATAGGGGCGTCTATTCGTATTCGAGCCACGGATGAGTTATGGTTTCGTCAGCCTCACCCGCGGACTTTTAAAATAATCTAATTCGAAATCCCTCGCAAGACTATTCCGCCGGCCCTTCCCGGCCCGGTTCCTCCCGCTCGATCAGCTCCATCAGCCGGTCGACCAGGTCCGCTTCCGGCGCCCGGCAGACCTCTTTGCCATGGCGGAACACCAGCCCCATCCCGTGTCCCCCGGCGATCCCATAGTCGGCCTCGCGGGCCTCCCCCGGCCCATTCACCACGCAGCCCATCACCGCCACCGTGATCGGCCGCGCCACCGTTCGCAAGCGGCGCTCCACCTCCTGCGCCAGTCCGATCAGGTCGATTTCGGTCCGGCCGCAGGTCGGGCAGGAGATCACCTCCGCCCCCCGTCGCCGCAGCCCCAGCGCCGAGAGGATCATCCAGGCCACCCCCACCTCCTCCACCGGGTCGGCGGTCAGGCTGACCCGGATCGTGTCGCCCAGCCCCTCGGCCAGCAGCAGCCCCAGCCCGACACTGCTCAGTACCGCCCCGCGCAGCAGGGTCCCGGCCTCGGTCACCCCCAGGTGCAAGGGGTAGTCGCGCGCCGCGGCGAACAGCCGGTTGGCCGCGACCGTGGTCGGCACATCCGAGGCCTTGAGCGAGACCACGATCTGCGTGAACTCCGCCTCCTCCAGCAGACTGCAGTGGCCGAGGGCGCTGTCGGCCAGGGCCGCGGCGGTCGGCCCGCCATGGCGCTCCAGCAGCTCCTGCTCGACGGCTCCCGGCATTGACCCCGATCCGGATCGGTACCCCGCGCTCCCGGGCCTTCCGCGCCAGCTCGCGCACCTTGTCCGTGCCCCGATGTTGCCCGGGTTGATCCGCAGCTTGGCCACCCCGGCCTCCAGCGCGGCCAGGGCCAGACGATGGTTGAAATGGATGTCGGCCACCAGCGGCAGGGGCGACCCGGCGACAATCTGCGCCCGCAGCGCCGCGGCGGCCTTGGTGTCCGGCACCGCCACCCGCACCAGCTCGCAGCCGGCCTCGGCCAGCCGTGTGATCTGGCCGAGGGTGGCCGCGGGATCGCCGGTATCGGTGTTGGTCATGGATTGCACCAGCACCGGGTGCGCGCCGCCCAGTTGTAAAGCGGTCCACGCGGACTGTCATGGTCTCCGGCGCGGGGCAAGAGTCGTCGATTCTTTCATCGGATCGATCATTCCGGTTGTTACGGATCAAAGGCGAGGTTATCAAGTTTAAATATTCCATCGAGACAATTCTGAATCAATCATCCTTGATACCAAATAAGCTGCTATTATTACCAGGGATATTCCCGCGATTATCAAAAGTTCAGGTAAATGCCATGAGAGGCGGACCCACGCCGCTCATAGCGCGAAACTCTCGTGAGCATGCGGGCGCACACCTGGTGCGCACCTACAAAGAACCTAAAAACCTGGTCTTCGGGCTCAGCCAGCTCCACCGCGCCCGCAGTTCGCTTTGCCCGGATCATCCTCGGACTCGCAGCGCCATTTCAACTGGAGCGATCCAGCCGCCAGCGCCCGTTTCACTCCCCGGCTGACCCGTGCGGATTCCGCACCCGGGCGTGCACGCTGGCAGCCGCGGAACACTTTAACCACTCGTACTCGCTTCCAATGGCCGTGGTATCATGGATCGATCATCAGCCGGTCGAATCCGGCAGCAGGCCGAACATCCGGTCCAGCGGACTTGCGCAGCCAGGCCAGGGCCCCGTGAAATTGCTGTAGAGGTTGCGGCCGAAATGCTCGTGCTGGATTCCGACAGTGAAGTTGGAAATCTGGTGCAGCGGGCCGGTGGCGATGTCCGGCAGAGTTGCTTCGGGCAGAATCCTGCCGGAGCTCGGTCCAAGGCCTGCGCTGCCACAGCCCCAGGTTGGGTCAGGCCATAGACCACGAAACTCTGGCCGTGGGTGTAGATCGAGGCGTTCTCGAACTGGCCCGGCGGCATGTCGGCGATCCGCCCGACCTGCCTGCTGCGTTCGGTGTAGCGCGGGAAGATCAGGTGAGTGTCCGAGGGGGGTCTGCAGCGAGCGGATCGCTCCGAGCACCTGCTCGACCCTGCCCGCGGCGGCCGCTACCCCGTTGAACAGCGCCCAGGTATTGACATTCAGATGAATCCGGCCCTCCTCGTTGCGCTGCGAGCCCACCGGCGAGCCATCCGGCATGAAGGCATAGATATAATGCGCGCCATCCCAGGCCTCGGCGTTGATCGCAGCCGTCAGCTCTGCGATCATCCGTGTCCATCAGCGCCGTGTTGTCCCGGTCGCCCAGGCGCAGGGTCAGCTCGCGCATCTGTCCGGCGGCATAGACCAGGGCCATGGACAGCCAGACGCTGACCCCCTCGCCGCTCCGCGCCCGACCCCATCCAGCGATCGTTCCAGTCCCCGTGGCCGATCCGGCAAAGCCCTTTCTGGCCCCGATGATCCCACAGCGACTTCAGGCCCCGCATGGCGTGCTCGTAGAGCGTGGCTGGCCTCGCCGTCCTCCACCTTCCGGTGCGCGGGTCTGTAAAATCCTTCTTTCGGTCCAGCAGGGAGAAATCACCGGTTTCTTGAAGGTAATCCACCAGGGTGTCGGGGATCCAGCACTGGAGTCCATGTACATCCGCTCATCATGGGCGGTGCCGTGGAATTTGGCGAACTGCCGCACCGCCCGTCCATCCGGGAACTGGTAGCGCAGAGCCACCGGCAGCATGGTCGCGGTGTAGCCGGAGTCGAACGAGTTTACCCCCATCAGGTCCTGCAGCAGGTCGCGATAGCCGACCTTGTCCAGGGCGCGGGTCCAGCGGGCGGTATTCTTGGCCTGGTACTTGGACCAGACGTTGAAGAAGCGGTCGACCTCGGCATCCGGGGTGAGGGCGCGGTGTTGCCCGAGCATCATCGCCCAGGAGCGCTCCAGCTCCACCCGGGCGCGCTCGACACCGCCCGGCTCCAGGTAACGGTGGCGTAAGCCCGATAGGTGGACCGTGCTCTTTTCCGGGTCCGGGGCGGTCACCCCCAGCAGCAGCTCGAGGGTTTCCTCCTGTCCCGGCTCCAGCTCCAGCTCGAACTGCAGCGCGCCGATCAGCCCCAGGCAGGGCTGCAGCCCCAGCGAGCCGCGGCAGCGCCCCTCCTCCACCGCCCGGGGGAACAGCCGGGCGTGGCCGGGGCCGTTGAAATCCTCCCCGGAAAGGTCGAAGCCCTGGAACTCCCTGGCGCTCATCAGGAACCCGGTGCGGGGATGCTTGTTGTTCTGGTCCTGGTTGAGGGCCACCAGGGCGTGCAGCTCCGGGTGGACCCGGCCCGCGCTCACCACCCGCGGGTCGAAGTAGTAGCCCGGGTAGGACTCCAGCCCCCAGTTGACCGCCAGGAACAGGCCGATCCGGCGGGGGCGGTCGCTGCGATTGGCCAGCCGCAGCCGCCAGACCTCCAGCGGGTCATCCACCGGGACAAACACCAGCAGATCACCCGCGATCCCCTCCCGGGTGGCCGAAAGCTCCACGGTCCCGAGGCCCTGGCGGCACTCGAAATGGTCGTAGCGCTCCTCCTCCCGACCGGCCTGGGGAAAGAGGTGCCAGCTCCGGGCCGGGCCGCCCGAGGGGTCCTCCTCGCGCAGGAAGAACCGGCGCTGGTCGGTGGCGCGGGGGACTGTCGGAACATAGGAGACATCCTTGTGGGAGGTCACCGCGCCGGCCAGCACCGAGTCCAGGCAGCAGAACCCGCCGCCGGTCTGGTCCCAGAACGAGCCGAAGCAGCCGTACTCGCGGGCGTGGTTGCTGGAGATCAGGTGCAGGTAAGGCCGGGGGGTGGCCACGCGGGTCACGACATGGGCGCTGGCGGCCAGAAAGCCGGCCTCGTCACGGCAATCCTCGAAATGGCTGTAACGGGAGCGCAACGCTTCCAGGTCCCGGGCGGAAAGGACTTCGCTCAACGGCCGTTTCTGCCGCAGCGCCGCCAGGCCCGTCTCGACCAGGGAATCGAGCCGCCGGCGTTCCTGTTCGCTGTCCAGGTGCCGCTGCCCCATCGTTTCTGCGCTGCGAGCCATCGATCGCCCCCCCGTTTTCCGGATGATGCCGTGCTGGCGTGAGTGGAGCGCCCTCCGTGATCGCGGGCGCGGACTTGTCAGGTGGCGTTCAATATAGCCGGAAGCAGCGCGGGCTGTCAATCGCCGCCTGCGCCCCCCCTTGCCCGCCGGGCTCCCGGGGTGCTATTGTAGGGGTGGACCGCTTTTAAGCCGAAAACTTTCACCCGGAGAGGTGCCCGATGAGACTGAGCCGCTGCTTACCCCTGCTGACAGCACCCCTGCTCGCTACGCTCCTAACCGCCTTCCTGCCCGTGCCCGCCCGGGGCGATCAGCCCCCGACCCTGGCCATCGGGAACCCGGCCCCGGATTTCGCGCTGCCGGGGGTGGATGGCAAGACTTACAGCCTGGCCGATTTCTCCGAGGCCAAGCTGCTGGTGATCGTCTTCACCGCCAACCACTGCCCGACCGCCCAGGCCTACGAGGACCGGATCGAGCAACTGGCCGAGGACTACGCCGGCCGGGGGGTGGCGCTGGTGGCGGTCTCGCCCAACAATCCGCAGGCGGTGCGGCTGGATGAGCTGGGCTACACCGACCTGGGCGACTCGTTCGAGGACATGCAGTTGCGCACCCGGCGGAAAGGCTTTCAGTTCCCCTACCTCTACGATGGCGACAGTCAGGAGATGAGTCGGGCCTATGGGCCGGTCTCCACCCCGCACGTGTTCATCTTCGACCGGGAACGCAAGCTGCGCTACGTCGGCCGGATCGACGACAACGAGCGCATCGGACAGGCCGCCAGCATATGATGCCCGCGAGGCGATCGAGGCTCTGCTGGCCGGCCGCGAGGTCCCGGCGACCCAGACCAAGACTTTCGGCTGCTCGATCAAGTGGGCGGACAAGCGCACCGGGGTCAAGGAGGCCGAGGCGCGCTGGGCCGCCGAGCCGGTGGCCCTGGAGCGCATCGATGAGCAGGCGGTGCGGGAGCTGGTGGCCAACCCGGCGCGACAAGCTGCGCCTGATCAATGTCTGGGCCACCTGGTGCGGACCCGTGCGTCACCGAGTTCCCGGAGCTATCGCGATCAACCGGATGTACCGCGGCCGCCCATTCGAGCTGGTGACCCTCAGCGCCGACCAGCCGGCCAGGCAGGACCAGGTGCAGGCTTTCCTGGAAAAACAGCAGGCCTCCTGCCGCAACTGCCTGTTCTCGCTGGAGGACAAGTACCGCCTGATCGAGGCGGTGGACCCGAGCTGGCCGGGCGCCCTGCCCTACACCCTGCTGGTGGCTCCCGGCGGCCAGGTGCTTTACCGCAGCACCGGGGTGTTCGATCCCCTGGAGCTGAAGACCGCGATCATCGGCCACCTGGGCCGCTACTACGAGTGAGCGAGGACCCCGCCGCCCCCTCAAGCCAACCCCCGGCGCAACTGGCGTGAGCCATCCGCGCCGGGGGTTGGCGCTTTTGTCCCCTGCCCGGCTTGATTAATCCCAATCCATTCGTTATCAATATAGTAACTGGGTTTGTCTCATGCTCAATATTAAGCATGGCTCAAAACCCCAGACCTGGAATCAGCTTGGATCAATTCGGATGGGAGGTGAGCGCATGAAAGAAGCCGCCGGAAAGTTGACGACCTTGATGCTGGCGCTGGGACTGTCCCTGGCCGCCGGCAGCCTGGCTTCCGCCCAGCCGGACCCGGGCGGGACGAGCGGCAACCAGATGGAGCCGTACGACACGGCACGGACTCCGGACGATACCCTGGACACTCCTGACCAGGGCTGGGAGGACCAGCCGAGCCGGGATGACGGCCGGCAGGCCCCTCGGCCGGGCCAGGGCCTGTGGCAACAGACAGTCCGGCCAGGATCAGGGCCAGCCGGGCCGGGGTCAGTCTCGGGATGGCCAGGGCGCTGCTACCGGCAATGTCAACTTCACCGACCTGCTGCTGAGCTACCAGAGCGAGCTGAACCTGTCCGAGGAACAGGTCGAGCAGCTCCGCGAGTTGCGCGATGAGGTCTCGCGGAACACCGGCGAATTGCGCAATAAACTCTCTGCCGCCACCAGGCAGTACAACAGCCTGGTCGGGCAGCCGGTCCTCGAGCTGGGCGCGCTGGAGGACCGGGTCCGCGAGGCCGAGGAGCTCCGCACCGATCTGATCACCGAGCAGTTGCGCTCATTCGTGGAGGCCAGGGAGACCCTGGAGGATCAGCAGCGCAATCAGCTCCGCCAGGTGCTGGCCCGCGAGTTTGGCCAGCCCTCGAGGCGCGGTTCCGGCATGACCACCGGCAGCCAGGGCGCGGCCGGACAGCAGGGCCGGGACCAGCAGAATCAGGCCGACCGCGACCGGTGGGCCCGGACCCAGCGGGAGTTGATCCAGCAGAACCAGGATGACTGGCGGCGGGAACAGCAGGAACAGGCCAGCCGGGACAGTACCGCCCAAGAACAGTGGAGCAGGGGCCGC
Organism: Candidatus Glassiibacteriota bacterium; assembly: GCA_963752515.1. Taxonomy (GTDB): domain Bacteria; phylum Gemmatimonadota; class Glassbacteria; order GWA2-58-10; family GWA2-58-10; genus CAVVYO01. The sequence goes on from CAVVYO010000006.1 coordinate 239,273, forward strand.
CAGGATCAGACCAGCCAAGGCCGGACCCGCCGGGAACAGCTGGGCGAGGGGGTGACCGGCAGTGACCTGATCGGCCGGCAGATCATGGAACGTTTCGGGATGTTCTCGGATGACCTGCTGTGGGGCGGCCTGCCGGCAGTCAACCTCTACCTGAGCTACCGGGACCAGCTCGGGCTGGAGCAGGTGCAGGTCGAGCAGCTCAACGAGCTGCGACGGGAACGGCTGGACCGGCTGGCCCAGCTCAGGGGCGAGTTGTTCACCGCCCGCCAGCAGCTCTGGATCGATCTGACCCAGGAGGATATCACCATGGATGAGGTCCGCGACCGCCTGCTCGAGTTGGGGGACCTGCGGGCCGAAATCAGGGTGGCCACGCTGCAGGGGTACGCGGATGCCGGCGAGGTGCTGAACGAGGATCAGCGCCAGACCGCGCTGCAGTTGTTCGAGGGGGAGCAGTTGAGTCCCGGCCGGTTGGAAGAGGAGGGAGCCGAGCGGTCGAGTGAGCGCGGCCCGATCCGGATCGGGCCTGGGCCTGAAATTGAAGCTCCAGCCGGGGTGGCGCGGGATGGGATCGGCCAGCCGGTCCGGCCCCGTGTCCGGCGGCTTTGCTTCATTTCATTCGCCCCCCGGTCCGCTGGGCCGGTGTCCCGGAAGCGCTCCCGGCCAGCCCGGAACCATGAGGTCTTGATTCATTTCATCTCTATTATTATTAATTAGTTAGAAGCTTTGCTCTCCATGTGAGCGCCTCACGTTGGGATGGGACCAGTTTCAGCGCTGGAGGGCGAGCCTTTACAGGGAAGTCAACGTGCAATCCAAAGGATGGGAGGAGTTCCGATGATGAACAAAGCAGCGGGCATTTTACTGACTCTGGCGCTGAGCCTGGCGATGATCCTGCCCGGGGCGGTTGCCCAGCAGGATCGGCAGGGCCAACCGGGCCAACCAGGCCAGACTCAGCAGGGCCAGGACGACCAACAGGAACAGCAGGGCCAGCAAGGCCAGATGAGCCAACCGGGCCAGCTGGGCCAGACCCCGCCGGGCCAGCGCCCGCAGGGTCAGACGCGGCAGGGACAGCCGGGCCTGCGCGGCGAACAGATGAGCTGGCCCAGCCTGATCCTCGGCCATCAGCAGGAACTGGGGCTGAACCAGGAGCAGGTCTCCCCGGCTCAGGCAGCTCGACCAGACCGCATCGTCCGACAGCCTGATGAACATCCATAGCCGACTGATGCAGTCCAGGCAGGAGCTGCAGCAAACTTACTGGAGCGCGGACCGGAACCGGAGCGATGTCGAGCGGCAGATCCGCCAGGTCGAGACAGCTTCACGCGCAACTGCTCGAGCAGCGCACCAACAGCTTCCTGCAGGCCCGGAACATCCTGTCCGAGTCCCAGCAGCAGCTCCTGCTGGGATTCGCGGTGGTGGATTACAGCGAGCCCTGGTATGAGTTCTGGAACTGGTTCGGTGCGGCCGGCGACAGGACCGGCGAGGCCAAGCCGGCCGGCGCCGCCCGGACCACCGCTGCCCAGGCCGGCCTGGTGCGCAAGGTCAGCCTGGAAGACCCGCCGAAAACCGGAGATGACCAGCAGCAGGATCAGCCCGAGACGATGCCGGGCCAGGCCAAGGACAAGGCCGAGATGATGCAGGGCCAGGCCAAGGACAAGGCCGGGATGATGCCGGGCCAGGACAAGGCCGGGATGATGCCGGGACAGGCCAGGAGCAAGGCCGGGATGATGCCGGGACAGGCCAAAGGCAGGACCGGCGCTTCCGGGGCGATGAGAGGCATGGGGGATGGCTGCCGGCGGGATCGACGTGATGCGGACCCTGCCGACTGTCAACTTCTTCCTGATGCACTACGATCAGCTCGGGCTGAGCGAGGAGCAGGTGCAGCGGCTCGCCGGGATCCGCCAGCGCAAGCTGGAGGAGATCGCCAAGGTGCGGGACAGCTGATCCAGGCCCAGGACAATTACTGGATCAAGCTCGGCAATACCCGGACCACCCTCGGCGACATGCGGGGCGTGATCGATGAGCTTCGGGTTGCCCGGACCGAGTACCGGCTGTCCCAGCTTGACGCCAACGAGGAGGCCACCGCGGTGCTCGATGACGAGCAGCAGCAGCAGGCTTTCACGATGTTGCGGGACAACATGGGCCCGGGTCAGATGATGGGCGAGGAACCGGCGGAAGAGGCCGAGGAGTAGCATCAGCTCGCAGCCGGATGGCGGACTGAATGTTGCCCGATGGTCTGTTTCCGCCCGTGAGGGCGCAAGGCCGAATTTCGGTCCTTGCGCCTTCTTGCATCCGGCTTCAGTCCCCGAACTGTTGCTCCCATATGCGCAAGCCATAGCGGCTGAGGTAGATCGGGATGTTCTGGAACAGCGGGTTTGTCCTCCTCGATCTCGCGGATCATGGCGCGCTTGGCGCGCTGGAGAGCGCCGGCAGAGGAGGGTGACCGAGCCGCCCTCGCCGCCGGCGCCGTTGACCTTCCAGCCCAGCGCGCCGTAGGCCGCGGGCGATCTCGATGATCCGCCGGGCGTCCGGCGCTGACCAGGTCGGGATGCAGCCGCGCCTGGGCCTCGGTGTTGTCGATCATGGCCTGGCCCAGCGCGGCGAAATCCCCGGCGTAGACGGCATCGCGCGAAGCCTCGCGCGGTCTGGCGCAGGTCCTCGAGCTTGGCGGCACTCCGGCCCGGCGTCCTCCAGCTCGCGGATGACCATCTCGTGCACCTCGCGAGGAGCTGTGCGACTTGCCCAGGTAGATCAGCGCCAGCCGCCGCTCCAGCTCCCACCAGATCGCGTTGGGCACCTGGATCTGCGACACCGAGGCGTGGGGATAGTCGAACATCTCGATGTAGTTGATGCCGCCGATAGGCCGAGCAGAGCTGGTCCTGGATGCCGCACTGCTGCTTGAGCATCTCGGTCTCGACGCGAGTGGGCGGCGTAGGCCACCTCGTGCGGCGTCAGGCGGCCGGGCGTGAGCCGGTCCAGCGCGCCGATCAGCGCCACGGTCACCGCCGCCGAGGTGCCGGTGGAGGCCCCGGCCGGCGCCTCGGAGTAGATGGTGACCTCGAAGGCCAGGTCCTCGGGCACACCCATGTCGTCGATGGCGGCCTCCAGCAGCGGATGGTGGTCCCACGTCGCTCGCGTCCGGAGTGCACGGCGTAGCGCTCGCCGAAGTTCTCGGCGTTGATGATGACCCGCTCGTCCTGGCGCTCGCGGCGGATAGACCTCGATCTGCACCTCGGCGTAGGGATAGACGCCGATGTTGAAGATCTTGCCGTGCCCGGCGAACCAGGTGTCGGTCCAGCCGCCGTTGTCGCAGATGCGGATCGGGGCCACGCTGTTGATGATTTTCCAGGGTCGGGGCTGTTCGGGCATCTGGCGGCTTCCGGCGGATGGGGTGAGCGCGAGAGCGCCGGCCGGGTCCTGCTGGCTGGGCCCGGCCGGCCATGAAATGATCGTTCAGGGATGGCTGAACACCACTTTCTGCACCTCCACCCCCTCGATCGCCTGCAGCTTGCCGACCATCTCATCGATCAGCCGCTCCTCCCCGGTCATCTCCAGCACGTGCACCCCGGCCGGGGAGCAGTAATCCTCGCTGACCTCGTGCAGTCCCAGGCGGGTCTTGATGTTGCAGCCGAACTCGGTGTAGGTCAACTGCACTCTGGGCACTTCTTTCACCCGGTTGGTGATGTGCACGCAGATCAGAATATGCTTGTCCATGGCCTCTCCTGGCTGAAGTGAAGCTTGACTGGCGCCGGGCGGTCCCGGCGCGCCCTGCCGCTGTCTTCGGTTAATGATAACACCTCGCGGTCCGCGGGGCAATCACCGGACCCGGCTCGCTTGCCCGCAGGACCGCACCGGGGGCGCACCCGGTGCGGTCGCCCCGGAGGCGTCGCCTTGACAGGCCTTCGGTCAAAGGTTTATCTTTCAGCGAGTTCACCTTATTTCCGATGCCAGCGGAGGGTCCGATGCCGCGCCTGTTCAAGGGGATCGCCGGCCAGTACCGGCCCGGCGCCACCCTCGCCCACGTCCTGGATGCCCGGGTCAAGGTCCTGGTGACCGGGCTGCTTTCGGTGGCGGTCTGGAGCGTGGAGGGGCTCCCCGGCCTGGGGTTGATGGCCGCGGTGGTGGCGGTCTGGCTCTGGCTGTTGCGCGATGCCGCCCGGCGGATCCTGGACAGCCTGGCCGGCGGGGTGATCTATATTTTCGTGCTGGCGCTGCTCTATTATTCCTGGACGGACCTGCCGCGCCTGGGCCTGGACCCGGCCGCGGTGGCCGCCGTGCTGCGCGCGAGCCTGCTGATCACCGGCAAGCTGGGGCTGACCCTGGCCGCCGCCTACTGGCTCTATTTTTCCACCGCGCCGATGAAAGTGGTCGAGGCGATCGGCGCGCTGCTGCGGCCTCTGGAAAGACTGCGCCTGCCGGTGGGGCAGTTCGCTTTCACGGTCGGGCTGGTGATCCGCTTCTTCCCGGCCTCGCTGACCCGCCTGCGCGACCTGCATCGCAACCTCCAGCACCGGGAGCGGTTGGCGGCCGCCGCCCGGGGAAAGCCGGCGCGCTGGCGAAGAACGATGGGCCGGGTGATCGACACGATGGTGCTGTACATGCAGCACTCGCTGCACGATGCCGAGTTGCTCTCGCTCAGCCTGATGGCCCGCGGTTATGACCCCTACCGGCCGCTGGTCCCGGGAGCGCTGGCCCGGCCGGGGGCGCGGGACCTGGTGTTCCTGGGCCTGTCCATTGCGCTGATCCTGCTGACCTCGTGGCGGCTCTGACCGGACGCAGAAAGAACCCAACCGATGAACGAGCTGCCCGAAGCTGCCGCGGCTGCGGCCGGAGTGACCCGCCGGCTGCGGCTGACCATTTCCTATGATGGCGCCAACTTCCGGGGCTGGCAGTTCCAGCCGGGGGAACCCACGGTCCAGGGAACCCTGGAGGATGCGCTGCGTACGATCCTGGGCGAGCCGGTGCGGGTTACCGGCGCCGGCCGCACCGATGCCGGGGTCCACGCCCTGGGCCAGTGCGCGCATTTCGACACCGCCGGCCGTCTGGCCGCTCCGGTGATCCTGCGGGCGCTGGGGGCCCGCCTGCCGCTCGAGATCCGGGTCCGGGAGCTGGCGGAGGCCCCGACCGGGTTCCATGCCCGGTACTCGGCGCGCTCCAAGCTATACCGTTACCAGCTCGCCGAGCCGGGCGGTCCCGAGGAGCCTTTCCTGCGAAAGACCCACTGGGTGCGACCGCTCGCCCTGGACCGCGAGGCGCTGGAGACTTGCGCCCGGCTATTGACCGGCGAGCATGATTTCTTCACCTTCTCGCGCCAGGAGGGCCACCGCGGCCATCATCGCTGCACGGTCCTGCGCGCGGCCTGGAGCGGGACTGCCCCCCTCCCGGCTCGCCTTCGAGATCGAGGGCAACCGCTTCCTGCGCGGGATGGTGCGGATGCTGGTCGGGGCGATGCTGGCGGTGGCGGAGGGGCGGGCCGCGGCCGAGGACTTCCGCGCCGCTCTGGATGTTCCCGGCCGCTGGAAGCCGGCGGTCCCGGCCCCGCCGCAGGGGTTGTTCCTGGTCCGGGTCGACTATCCTGATCCCTCCAGTATGACTGACCGAGGTGATGAGCTTTGAGGAACCTGGTCCTGAAAATCGCACTGCTGCTGGCGCTGGTGCTGGCGGCCTACCCGTTCCTGTCAGGAAGGCTGGGGCAGCCTCGACAGCCGGTGCTCGACCAGGCCGCGGACAGCCTGCCCGCTGCGGCGGAGTCCTCCGGCCCCGTCCGGCGCTTCCAGGCCGAGAGCCTGCTGGCCGGGCCGCCGGAGGACTCCGCCGCCGGGGGCAGCAGCGGCCGGGGCGACCTGCAGGAGCAACTCAGCCAGGGCCGCCGCAACGCGATCGTCACCGCCGCCGCGCGGGTCGCCCCGGCGGTGGTCAGTGTCACGGTGATCCAGACCCAGTCGTCAACCAGGCGGTACCGTGATTTCTTCGGCTATTTCTATGTGCCCGAGCGAGCGCCGGGTGGAAAACCTGGGCAGCGGGTTCATTTTCAATCCCGCGGCTATGTCATGACCAATCAGCATGTGGTGGACCAGGCCACGGAAATCACGGTCAGCACCAGCACGGGCGAAAATTTTCCGGCCACTCTGGTCGGCGAGGACCCCAATACCGACCTGGCAGTGCTCAAGATTCGACCCCGGCAGCGAGAGCTCGCCGGTGGCCCAGCTGGGCGATTCGGACGACCTGCAGATCGGCGAATGGGCGATAGCGATCGGCAGTCCTTTCGGCCTGCTGCTGGACGATCCGCAGCCCACCGTGACCGTGGGGGTGATCAGCGCCGTCGGGCGCGATATCCGGCCGGAGGCGAGCGAACACCGGCGGCAGTCTACGCCAACATGATCCAGACCGATGCCGCGATCAACCCCGGCAACACCGGTGGGCCGCTGCTGAACGCCCTGGGCGAGGTGATCGGGATCAATACTTTTATCTTCTCGCCGAGCGGCGGCTCGGTCGGGATGGGTTTCGCCATCCCGATCAACCGGGCACCGCCGGATCGCGAGGAGACCTGATCCGCGGCGGGAAGGTGCTGCCACCCCTGGATCGGGATCAGGTGCAGAACCTCGGCCGGGAGATCCTGCAGAGCCTGGGCTACGATGCGGAGAAAAGGATCCAGGGGGTGGTGATCGCCGCCACTAACCCCTCTCCCCTGCCGCCGGAAGCGGGAAAATGAGCCGGGAGACATTATCACCCGCCTGGATGGACAGAATGTGCGCTCGGGTGATGATTGGACCGGGCAGATGCTGGACGTGCGGGTGGGAGAACCGATCGAGCTGGAAGTCCTTCGCTCCGGACGCACTCAGAATGTGTCGCTCACGCCGGTCCAGCGGCCCTCGGACAAGGCCGAGCGTCATAGCACCGGGCTGGGATTCTCGATGATAGACCTCACTCCCGAGGTGAAAAGTCAGCTCGAGGTGCGTTCCGAGCAAGGCGCGGTGATCGTTGAAATCGAGAACGCCGACCTGATGGAAGAGGGCACTCTGCTCCCGTTCGATGTTCTTTACCGGGTCGGGAATGTCCAGGTCACAGGCGCAGAGCAGGCGGTCAAGCTGCTCTCGAATATTCCCTCGGGAAAGTACGTGGTCCTGTACCTTGAGCGCGATGGGCGCAGCATCCGCCGTTACATAACCGGATGAACTTTATCTTGCGGCGAAATTGATTGCCATAGCCGCGACGCTGGGTTATAATTTGCTGCCTGATAAGTCGCAGCCGGCCGGAATCGACTAACCCAGAGAGAGAGCAGATGATCCCGCGTTACACATTACCCGAAATGGAGAAAATCTGGAGCGATGAGCAGCGCTTCGGATTCTGGCTGGAAATCGAGATTCTGGCCTGCGAAGCGTTGAGCGAGCTGGGCAAAGTACCCTCCTCCGCGGTGGAAAATATCCGCCGCAAGGCGCAAAGTTCGATGTCAAGCGGGTGCTGGAGATCGAGGAAGAGGTCAAGCACGATGTGATCGCTTTCCTCACCAATGTCGCCGAGTACGTGGGCTGAGGCCCGTTTCATCCACCAGGGCATGACCAGCTCCGATCTGCTGGACACTACGCTTGCGCTGCAGATGCGCGAGGCCGGAAAGCTGATCCTGGATGAAATAAAGGACAAGGTCCTGCCGGCGGTGAAACGCCGCGCCCTGGAACACAAGGACACCCTGATGATGGGTCGCAGCCACGGTATCCATGCCGAGCCGATCACTTTCGGTCTGAAAATGGCCCTGTGGTACGATGAAATGCGGCGGGGCATGGAGCGTTTCGCGGTGGCGGTGGAAAACGCCTCGGTGGGCAAGGTTTCGGGAGCTGTCGGCACCTATGCCCACCTGGACCCGCAGGTGGAAGTTTACGTGTGCGAAAAACTTGGTCTCAAAGCGGCCAATATCAGCACCCAGATCATCCAGCGCGACATTCACGCCGAATACATGGCCGCGCTGGCCGTGCTGGCCGGTTCGACTGGAAAAATTCGCCGTGGAGATCCGCCACCTGCAGCGCACCGAGGTGCTGGAAGCCGAGGAATATTTCTCCAAAGGCCAGAAAGGCTCGAGCGCGATGCCCCATAAGCGCAACCCCATTACCTGCGAGCGTATTTCCGGCATGGCGCGCCTGGTGCGCGGCAACTGCCTGGCGGCTTTCGAGAACCAGGCCCTCTGGCACGAACGGGACATCTCGCACTCCAGCGTCGAGCGGGTTATCCTGCCCGACAGCACGATGATAGTCTACTACATGCTGGTTAAATTCGGCCAGTTGGTGGATAAACTGCTGGTATACCCGGAGAACATGCTGAAAAATGTCAACCGTCTGCACGGTCTGGTCTTTTCGCAGAGGGTATTGCTGGCGCTCACGGAAAAAGGCTTGAGTCGCGAGACAGGCCTACCGTGTGGTCCAGCGCAATGCCATGCAGGTCTGGGAGAAAGAGGTGGATTTTCTGAATATCCTGCTCGAAGATGAAGCCGGCGAGCCTGCGGAGCTGGGCGCGTTCGACATGAATCGCGCCAGGGGCTGCATCCGGCTGCTGCTTCCGACATGGAATAGTACCACTACCCGGCACAGGTGGACCTACATCTTGCCAAGTCAGGCCTGGCGGCATGATCCCCGGGCGTGGCCGGGCCGACTGGATCCCTCACGACCAGGCCGTGAATTCAAACTTCGAATCATAAATCCATAAGGGTAGCAAATATGGAAATAATCAGGGAAACAGACCTCGGGATCGGCACTGTACGCCGGGGCAAGGTGCGAGATTGTTATACGCTGAACGGAGAGTTGCTGCTGGTCGCCACCGACCGGATGAGCGCCTTCGATGTGGTGATGCCCGGCGGGATACCGTCCAAGGGCCGGGTGCTTAATTCCCTGAGCGCCTTCTGGTTCGGCCTGACCCGTCATATTGTGGAAAACCATATCGAAACAACCGAAGTTGACAAGATAGTGGCGCGTTATCCGAAGTTAAAAGGCCGGGAGAAATCCTGGACGGCCGCACGGCGCTCTGTCGCAAGGCCGAATCGATCCCGGTGGAGTGTGTCGTGCGAGGATATATCACCGGCAGCGCCTGGGAGGAATACAAGTCCCGCGGCACCGTGGCCGAACAGGTGATGCCCAAGGGGCATGAAGGAAAGTCAGAAATTTCCACTCCCGCATGTTCACTCCGGCGATCAAAGCCGAGACCGGCCATGATGAAAACATCTCCGTGCAGAGAATGCGCAAACTTATCGGAACTGAGCTGGCCGATAAAATTATCGACACCTCGATCGGATTGTATGAGTTTGCTTCCGAATACGCCGCGGGCCGGGGGATATTGATCGCGGACACCAAGTTCGAGTTCGGCCTGATCGCAGGCAGGCTCGTTCTGATCGATGAGATTTTCACCCCGGACTCCAGCCGGTTCTGGCTCGCCTCGGAGTACGGAAGGCCGCAAGCAGAAAGGTTTCGACAAGCAGCCCCTGCGCGACTGGCTCCAGGACCTCGCCGACAGGGCAAATGGGACAAAACTCCTCCCCGGTCCGGACCTCCCGGAGCGATGTCGTGCAGCATCATGAGCGAACTCTACGCAAGAGCGCTTTCAGGATGTTAACCGGCAAGGAGATTGACTGAGCCGCGGCATAGGAACCTGAGCTCGCGCCAGGTAGTCCCGATAATATTGTTTTTCTCTCTATTGCGCACCTGGTGCTGACTTGGGGCCGCCTGGCTCGGCGGGGCAGATGGGTCTCTGGCGGCCGCTGTATTACCTGTCGCTGGGACTGGCTGTCGTTCGGGGTGTTGACCGCCTTCAGCCTCTATTTTTTCCGCGATCCGGAACGTATCTCTCCGCCCGGAGAGCATCTGGTGGTAAGCCCCGCCGATGGCCGGGTGACTGGGGGTGGATGAGATCGAGAAGCTGGATGGATCAGGGGCAAAGCCCTCCGGGTGAGCATATTCATGAGCGTCTTCGGGTCCATGTGAACCGGTTCCCGGTGGGCGGCACGGTGCAGATATGAGCTGTACCGGCCGGGAAAGTTTTTTAACGCCAGTCTGGATAAGGCCAGTGAAAATAACGAAGCCATGAGCATTGGCGTGCTCATGGAGGATGGGACAAGGGTGCTGGTGCGTCAGATCGCAGGGTTGATCGCCCGCCGGATCGTCTGTGAGGTCGCCGAGGGTGACACGGCCATGCGGGGCGCGCGTTTCGGCATGATCCGGTTCGGATCGCGGGTGGAAGTTTATCTGCCGCCGGGCTCGCGGTTCGAGGTCGAGTCGCGGCGACATGGTGCGCGGCCGGAGAAACTATCCTGGCGGAGCTGCCATGAGAATACGCAAATCCGACCTACATCCTCCCCAGCGCTTTCACCTCGGGCAATCTATTCTGCGGGTTTTTTGCCGTCATAAGCAGTATACGCGGCGACATGGTGCTGGCCTGCTGGCTGATCGTGATGGCCGGGCTGCTGGATTTCATCGACGGCAAGGTGGCGCATGTTCAGCGGGACCCCAGCCGGTTCGGGGTGGAGCTGGATTCCCTGGCGGATGTGGTCAGTTTCGGGGTCGCCCCGGGATAATCATGTACCAGTTCTTCCTGAAGGGGCACGGCGACTGGTCCTGGTTGGTCTCGTTCCTGTTCGTGCTCTGCGGCGCGCTGCGCCTGGCGCGTTTCAATGTCGAGACCAAGGGACCGGAAAAGATCGGTTTTCAAGGGTCTGCCGATTCCGATGGCCGCCGCGGGATTGATCAGTTTCGTCCCGTTCAGCCGCAGCCTGTTTTTTCTCAACCATCTTTCCACTGTTCCCCTATAACCGTTTCCTGGTGTTTATGATTTTGCTTCTGGCCGCGCTGATGGTCAGCACGATGGAGTATCCGGCCATCCCCCGTTTCCGCTTCAACCCTGCAAGGAAGCTCGCGCTGTTCGCTTTCCTGGCCGTGGTTTTCATCCTGTTCTACAACTGGCACTGCTGCTTTTCCCGGCGACTGTCCTCTATGTGGGATATGGTATTGCGCGCGCGATTCTGCTGGGCTTCCTGGCCCGGCTGCCGGAGAAGAACGGCGACTGAGCGCCGGCTGCCGGTCGGCTGCTCCTTTGGTAACAAGAACCTTGCCCCGGGCGTGAAGATTGTTTATTTTAAAGTCTTTGATATCGGTGCCAGGGAGCGGCGCTTCTTTCACCTGCAGGGAGGCGTGCTTTTCCAGTCCTTCTGGCAAGGCCGTTCATAGACCGATATATTCTGCCTTCCATCGACGAATGTTCCGGATGTCCGCTGCAGGCGCTGGCCGGTCGCAGGCTCAAGGAGTATTGCGGGGTCATCGGCATCTATAATCTGAAAACGCGGCCGAACTCGCTTATTACGGGCTTTACGCCCTGCAGCACCGCGGCCAGGAAAGCGCCGGGATAGTCTGCACCGACGCACGATGGCTTCCATGTCCACCGCGGCCAGGGACTGGTCTCGGATATTTTCCGACCACGAGATCCTGCACCGCCCTCAACGGCAATGTGGCGATCGGCCACAACCGCTATTCCACCACCGGCGGCAGCAGCTCGCTGGCCAACGTCCAGCCGTTGATCAGCATTACAAGGACGGGTTTATCGCCATCGGCCACAACGGCAATCTGGTCAACACGGTCAGAGCCTGCGGGCTGAGCTGAGTGAGCCGGGAGCGATCTTCCAAGTCCTCCACCGACAGCGAGGTGATCCTGCACCTGATTGCCCGCTCGCATTTTCAAGGGCCCGGTGGACAAGATCGCCGATGCACTCGGCCAGGTGCGGGGGCTTATTGTCTGATGATCATGATCAATGATGAGCTTTATGCCGCCCGCGACACCCGCGGCTACCGTCCGCTGTCCCTGGGCCGTCTGGAAGATGGTTGGGTTGTCTCCAGTGAAACCTGCGCGTTCGATATCGTGATCCGCGCCTAGTGTGCGCGACATCGAGCCGGGCGAGATAGTCCAGCTCAACCCGCCGGTCGGTCGGGCTATAAGCCCTTCCCGCGCCCAGAAACTCCAGCAGTGCGTCTTCGAAATGATCTATTTCTCCCGGCCCGACCGCCGCGTCTTCGGCAACAACGTGGACCGCACCGCCGCTCTTCGGGCGGATGCTGGCCCGCGAGCATCCCGCTCCCGGCGCGGAGATCGTGATCTCCGTCCCTGACAGCAGCAACTCCGCCGCCCACGGTTATCCGAGGAGAGCGGGATCCCGATCGAGCTGGGGCTGATCCGCAATCACTACGTCGGCCGGACCTTTATCCATCCGAGCCAGAACGATCCGCGACATCAGCGCGCGGATAAAATACAACCCGTGCGCGAGGTGCTCGAAGGCCGCAGCGTAGTGGTGGTGGACGATTCCATCGTGCGCGGCACCACCAGCCGCCGCCTGATGCGCATGATCCGACAGGCCGGGGCCCGCGAAATTCACATGAGAATCTCCAGCCCGCCCATCCGCTATCCCTGCTATTACGGTATCGACATGCCCACCCGCAGCGAGCTGATCGCCTCGAGCCACACGGTCGAGGAGATCGGAAAATATCTGGATGTGGAATCGCTCGGCTACCTGAGCGAGGAGGGTATTTACGGCCTGGCCCGTTCAAGGTCGACGACTACTGCATGGCTTGTTTCAACGGCAACTACGCGGTAGCGTTCGAAAAGAATATCAAAAAGAGCATGCACGAAGGAGGTCCAGACTTCCCTGCTGGACAGTGACCAAAAAGAGCTGACCCGGGGCTCTGATTCCTGCGGCGAGCAGAATGCACTCGCGGATTTACGTCCTATTACCGCCAAGACCGGGCATCGAATACAGACCTTACAACCACAATGTATGTGGAGGACTGTAATGGCTGAGAAGTACGTATATCTGTTCGGCGGCGGCAAGGCCGATGGGCACGCGCGGACATGAAAAACCTGCTGGGCGGCAAGGGCGCCAACCTGGCCGAGATGAGCAACCTCGGCATCCCGGTGCCGCCGGGCTTCACCATCACCACCGAAGTGTGCACCGTCTACTACAAGATGAACCGCAAGTACCCGCCGAGCTTGACGGCAGATGTCCGCGACGCCATGGCCAAGGTCGAAAAGATCATGGGCACGAAGTTCGGCGACCCGGACAACCCGCTGCTGGTCTCCGTCCGCTCCGGCGCCCGGGTCTCCATGCCCGGCATGATGGACACCGTCCTCAACCTCGGGCCTCAACGACACCACGGTCCAGGGCCTGATCAAGAAGACGCGGCAACGAGCGTTTCGGCTGGGACTCCTACCGCCGTTTCGTGCAGATGTACGGCGACGTGGTCATGGGCCTCAAGCCCGAGCGCAAGGACGAGGAAGACCCCTTCGAGGAAGTCATGGACGACTGAAGAAGAAGAAGCCGGCGTCAAGCTCGACACCGACCTCACGGTCGACGACCTGAAGGAGCTGGTGCGTCCAGTTCAAGGCCCTCATCAAGAAGCGCAAGGGCCAGGACTTCCCCGAGGACCCCGTAGGAGCAGCTCTGGGGCGCGATCGACGCCGTGTTCGGCTCCTGGATGAACGACCGCGCGATCACCTACCGCAAGCTGAACGGCATCCCCGAGGACTGGGGCACCGCGGTCAACGTCCAGGCCATGGTCTTCGGCAACATGGGCGACGACTGCGCGCACCGGCGTGGCCTTCACCCGCGACCCGGCCACCGGCGAGAACACGCTTCTACGGCGAGTACCTGATCAACGCCCAGGGCGAGGACGTGGTCGCCGGCATCCGCACTCCGCAGCCGATCAACGAGTCCACCCGCAGTCCGGCCGGACCAGGAGACCCTGAAAGACGTGATGCCCGCGGCCTACAAGCAGCTCGACGACATCTACCAGAAGCTCGAGAAGCACTACAAGGACATGCAGGACATCGAGTTCACCATCCAGAAGGGCAAGCTCTGGATGCTGCAGACCCGCAACGGCAAGCGCACCGCCGCGGCCGCGGTCAAGATCGCCGTCGACATGGTCAAGGAAGGCCTCATCGACAAGAAGACCGCCGTCCTGCGCATCGACCCCGAGCAGCTCGACCAGCTCCTGCACCCGATGTTCGACCCGAAGGCCAAGAAGAAAGCCACGTGCTCGCCAAGGGCCTCCCCGCCTCGCCCGGCGCCGCCACCGGCAAGGTCGTCTTCCACGCCGATGACGCCGAGGAGTGGGCCGAGAAGGGCGAGAAGGTCATCCTGGTCCGCATCGAGACCTCTCCCGAAGACATCGACGGCATGAACGCGGCGCAGGGCATCCTCACCGCCCGCGGCGGCATGACCTCCCACGCCGCCGTGGTCGCCCGCGGCATGGGCAAGTGCTGCGTGGCCGGCTGCGGCGACATCGCAATCGACTACAAGCCAAGAACCAGTTCACCGTCGACGGCGAAGTCACGTCAAGGAGGGCGACTGCATCTCCCTCGACGGCTCCACCGGCGAGGTGATGCTGGGCCAGGTGCCAGACCATCGACGCCGCAGCTCTCCGGCGATTTCGGCACGCTCATGACCTGGGCCGACGAGTTCCGCAAGCTCGGCGTCCGCACCAACGCCGACACCCCGCACGACGCGCAGGTGGCGCGTCAAGTTCGGCGCCGAGGGCATCGGCCTCTGCCGCACCGAGCACATGTTCTTCGAGGGCGACCGCATCAAGGCGATGCGCGAGATGATCCTGGCCGACGACGACGCCGGACGCGCGCAAGGCCCTGGCCAAGCTGCTGCCCTATGCAGACGCAACGACTTCAACGGCATCTTCAAGGCGATGGACGGCCTGCCGGTCACCATCCGCCTGCTCGACCCGCCGCTGCACGAGTTCCTGCCGCACGAGGACGAGAACCAGAAGGAGATGGCCAAGCAGATGGGCGTCCCGGTCGAGAAGCATCAAGGCCAAGGTCGAATCGCTGCACGAGTTCAACCCCATGCTCGGCCACCGCGGCTGCCGTCTCGGCATCACCTATCCCGGAGATCACCGAGATGCAGGCCCGGGCCATCTTCGAGGCCGCCTGCGAGCTGAAGAAAGAAGGGCGTCAAGGTCATGCCCGAGATCATGATCCCGCTGGTCGGCACGGTCAAGGAGTTCGACCATACTCAGAAGAACATCATCGTCGAGACGGCCGAGAAGGTCATGAAGGCACAGAAGAGTCAAGGTCGACTACATGGTCGGCACCATGATCGAGATCCCGCGCGCCGCCGCTGACCGCCGACAAGATCGCCGCAGGACGCCGAGTTCTTCTCGCTTCGGCACCAACGACCTGACCCAGATGACCTTCGGCTACAGCCGCGACGACGCCGGCAAGTTCCTGCCCGAGTACGTCGAGAAGGACATCCTGCCCGACGACCCGTTCCAGGTCCTGGACCAGGAAGGCGTCGGCCAGCTGATCCAGATCGGCGTCGAGCACGGCCGCAGGCACCCGCCCGAACCTCAAGGTCGGCATCTGCGGCGAGCACGGCGGCGAGCCCAGAGCGTCGAGTTCTGCCACAAGGTCGGCCTGAACTACGTGTGCTGCTCGCCGTACCGCGTGCCGATCGCGCGCCTGGCCGCGGCCCAGGCCGCGATCAAGGAGATGGGCGGCAAAGTGGACAGCGGCACGAAGTAACGATGGCGGCTTCGATAGCGCAGTGAGGCAAAACGCAGCGGCCCCCGGGAGTGATCCCGGGGGGCCGCTTTTATCCCCTAGGGAACTTAATCTTAACATAGGCTCTCCAGAAGCTCCGAAAGATCAGTAAAAACCTTAGTGTTATATTTATCATCTAATCCTGTTTCCTTGATTGCACGTGCCCAAAAACGCTCCGTAAGTACAATGTCACAGTAGGGAATCGCAAGCGCCAGAGACGCAATATCTCTCGTATCGTTAGGATCGACAGGCTTGGACCACTGACGGTCACGGTAAATAGTCAATTCACAATCCACGTCTATCGAAGGAACAGATGACATAAATTTTATTACACGCTCTTGGCCCAGCCCCACAAAGTCACCCATAGTTCGCCCAACAGCATCAAGCGCCAAGATAATATCCTTATTTAGCCCCAAGAAACACCGACAATAGCGAGCGCGTCGGTGTATTTCTCTTGAATAATGTTTCATTTTAAAACGTAAATCCTCAGCTTCCGCCGCTTCCTTCAAATCTAAATTAGATATATAGAGATTTTGATTGTTTCTCCCAAATTCGTTTTGTTGGGTTAGAAGGTCATAAGTAGCCCATGGTATTCCCGAGATATCTTTAAAAAGCTTGATCTTATGTTCGTCCCAACCTTGAAAAAGCAATTCTTTCTCCACAGGTCCAAGGCCAAAAATATACCCTTTACCAAAAATATCTATTTCAGGCAGAGGTATCGATTCGTTAAATATTTTAATGATTGAGCGGCGAATCTCAATCGGCAACACGTGCTTCGCTGCTGCCATGTACCAACCACAGCTATAAAGTTCAAACACCTCAGCAAGCCTTCTTCTACGCCCAAGATCCTCTGCTTTGCCATGCTCAATTAGATGTAACGTGTTAAGAGGTAGCCTAATACGATCAGATACGACTCTCTCTTTGAGATATACTGAAATTCCTTTAGGAGCCTTCTCGTGTTTCTTACCCCAATAATCCTTTGATAGGTATATCCAGTGATTCTGGTCAAGGTAAACATTCAAAACACTCATTTTTGCTTCTCCCAGTCTGTCTCCCGAAATTATTTCCCGCATTATCTTTGAATCCATCACGCCCGCCGCCCCATTCCCCACCAAAAGGCCAACACACCCCGTCGGCTGGCGCCGCCACCCCTCTCAAGAGGGGATTTAAAGCCCGCACTCTCGATCGGTTAGCATAATTCCTGGCCGGAGCGGGGCGTATGCAAATCCCCTCTTGAGAGGGGTGGACCCGCCGCAGGCGGGGCCGGGGTGTGTGCCTTTTGCTCTGCAGTTGCGGTCGCCGGGGTGTGTGCCTTTTGCCGCGATGATTCAACCGCCCAAGCCGAACCGCTGCTTCAGCGCCTGCAACACTCCCGCCAGGTTGGTCTTAACCTCCCGGTCCAGGAATCGGATCACGGTCAGGCCCAACTCTTCCAGCCGGGCCTGCCGCTGGCGGTCCTGCTCCAGTTTCGGATCGTGGCTGCTGCCGTCAATCTCGATCACCAAACTCAGCGTTGGGCAGTAGAAATCCACGATATACTCATCCACCGGCTTCTGACGGTGAAAATCGAGGCCATGGAACTGCCGGTTACGGAGGTGCTGCCAGAGCAACACCTCAGCCAGTGTCGCCTGCTTGCGCAGCTCCCGCGCCAGGGGGATCAATCGCGGTTTGTAGGGGATGCTCACTTATCCGGGTCTGCCACCTGAAAGCGTTAGATGAACTACGGAGCACTGAACAAAAATAATGGTAATGACAAAGGCAACACACCCCGGCCCGCTGGCAGCGGGCCACCCCTCTCAAGAGGGGATCAAAAGCGCTTGAATCCCTAACAGACGCCCTCTCCCCTACAACTCCGAGGTGCAGTGCGGGCAACGGGTCGCCTGGAGCGGAATGGTCGACAGGCAGCGCGGGCAATCTTTGGTGGTCGGAGCGGCGGTCGGGGCCGGCTGGGGCCGCTGCAGCCGGTTGGCGGTGCGTACGATCAGGAAGATCGCCGCGGCGATAATCAGGAAATTGATCACCGCCTGGATGAACAACCCGTAGTTGATGGTCGGCGCCCCGGCATCCTGGGCGGCTTTCAACGTCTCGAACGACTGGTTGTTCAAGGTGATGAACAGGTCGCTGAAGTTGATGTTGTTCAGCACCAGGCCCAGCGGCGGCATCAGGATGTCCTTGACCAGCGAGTTGACGATCCCGCCGAAAGCCGCGCCGATAATCACCGCGACCGCCAGGTCGAGGACATTGCCCCGCATGATGAATGCCCTGAATTCCTTGAACATGATCGCCCCTCCCTACGGTTTCAGGTAAACGCTTGGTTTTGCTGCTCTTTGCAGTAAAGTTAATCACATTCTTATAGCATGATAGTTTCAAAAGGCTGTGATTCAATGTCGATTATTAGTTTGCTTCCTGTCAAGAAGAAAAAAGGCGGCAGCCACCCGGGCCGCCGCCGTTCCCTCACTCTTGATACCAATTTGACAGCAACGAGGAACAGATAAATGTCTGTTTCGGCGCGATCACGCTGGCCGGGCCAAGCTCCATTACCCGGAAAGCCAGGCCCACCCGCCCCGGCTGGCTCCCCTTGGCCAGCCGCGGCAGCTGACCCTCGCCCCACTGGACTTTCAGAGCCCGAGCGCCCGCTCCAGCGCATCCTTGGTGATCTGGAAATGGTCGAAGACCCGCTGCGCCTGGCCATCCCTGACCAGCACCGCCTGGGGAGTCTCATGCCGCACCTTCAGCCGCTCCGACAGCTCCAGGACATGCGCGCGGTCCTCCTGGACCACGATCAGGTAAACCGGAATATCGTGTTTCTGCACGAAAAGGTCCATTTGCCGCTTGGCCGAGGCCGAAATCCCGCACACCGTACTGTGCTTGAAGATCACCACCGGCTGCTGCTTGCTGCTCTCCAGCACTTCCTCCAGCTTCTCGATCTTCCGGTACATCGGCCGCTCCCGGTTCGTGGTCATGGAGGCCTGATCCAGGCTCGCTGGGGCGGCTCTCCGCCGCCCGTCACAGTGCGCTTCCCGTTTCCCGGCGGATCGCCCCCTCGGCATCCCGCTTGGCGCCCGGCCATCCTTCTTCCGGCAACTCCTTGGAAAACCTGAAACTATCCACCAGAGTCACCGCGGTTCCGGCCACCGCCCGCCGGCCGGGCCTTCGGCCCAAAAAGCTAAACCCGGGTCGCCTTGTGCCGATGGCAATAATATGTTAAATTGCCGCAAAACGCAAAAGCTTCTTCCACACCGTCCGCACGGGATCCGCCGGTGAAGAGCTTTCTGGCGATGCTGGTCATGCTGGGCCTGGCCGCCCTCTCCGGCTGCCGCTGGGATGGCGGGCCGGGCGCGCTCGAGGCTGGAGCCTACGAGGGCCTGAGCCGATGCAAGGGCATCCACCCCCGCCTGCTGCTGACCGCCGGGGAGGGAGAGCGCCTGCGCGGCGAGTTGTTCGCCAGCCGTCGCTGGCTGTGGGAGCGTTACCTGCAGGACCTGCCCGCCACTGTTTCCGCCGCTTCCGGCCGGCTTCCCGAAACCCTCGACCGCCATCACGGTGATCTGGCCGCCAACCTGGCGTTTGCCTGGCGCGCCACCGATGCCGACAGCCTCTACGGGTCCGCGCGCGACTACCTGGAGGCCCTCTGCGCCCATGGCAGCTGGGACCCGGAGTACAGCCTGGTCCACGGGCACCTGCTGCTGGGCGCAGCCCTGGCCTACGACTGGCTCTACCCGCGGCTGGACCGGGTCCAGCGCCGCCTCATTGCCGACCGCATCGGCGATGAGGCCGAGGCGCACTATCGGGACATTGTCGACCACCGCGCCTGGTACCGCTTCCAGTATCAGCAGAACCACGCGCATGTCAGTTTCGCCGCCCTGGCTTACGCCGGAGTGGCGCTGTATGGCGAGGATGCCCGGGCCCAGGATTGGCTGGCGGCGAGCCTATCTTTCTACCGGCAAGCTTTCGCGGCCAACCCGCCCGATGGCGGCTCGGTGGAGGGGCTGAGCTACGGCAACTACGCGATGGAATACGCCCTGCGTTTCGCCGAGCTGGCCCGCCGCAACCTGGGGATCGATTGCTTCGCCTCCAGCCCCTGGCTGCGGGAGTATCCGCGCTATGTGCTGCACAGCCTGCTGCCATCCTCCCGCCCCGACCGCTGGGCGATGACTTTCGGCGACAGCCCGCGCCATGGCAACTATCATGGTCCCGAGCCGCAGCTGTTCCTGCTGGCCTCCCGCTATGGGGACCCGCAGGCGCAGTGGCTCGGGCGATGGCTGATCCTGCTCGAGCCGCGGGGACTGGGCAGCGCCTCCTGGTGGGCGGTGCTCTGGCATGACACCGCGGTCGAACCGGCCCGGCCGGATGGTTTCCCCACTCTCTGGCACTTGACCGACCTCGGCCAGGTGATGCTGCGCTCCTCCTGGGAGGACACCGCGGCGACCATGATCGGCTTCAAGTGCGGCCCGTTCCTGGGAAAGGCCCAGGCCGACAGCGCGGCTTTCGACCTGGGCTCGGCCCACGGCCACCCCGATGCCGGCTCGCTCCAGATCTTCCACCGCGGCGAGTTCCTCTCCATCGATCCGGGCTACACCTATTTCAAGCGCACCGCCGATCACAGCACCCTGCTGGTCAAGGGTCACGGCCAACTGGGCGAGGATGAGCCCTGGTTCGCCGCCGGGGAGGCCCTCCATTACCGCCACCATCCCGAAATCCTGGAAACCCGGTCCGATTCCGGTTATCATTATGTCAAGGCCGACCTGGCCCCGGCCTACCACCCCCATCTGGGGCTGCGCAAGCTGATGCGCCACCTGGTGTTCCTCCCGCCGGACCTGCTGCTGGTGGCGGATGAGATCGAGCTGGATGAGCAGGGAGTGCTCTACAGCTGGCCGGCGGACTCCCTCGAAACCGAGGAGGGCCTGCGGCACGAGGGCGGCTACGTGGTGGGGGAAACCGGCCGGGCCGGAGTGAGTTTCCCGGGGGAGAGCGGCCAGTACACGGTCGCGAGTCAGCTACCTCGACAATGCCCCGGGCAGCGGCTCCTACTGCCTGATGGTCGACAGCGCCCGGGTCTATGCCTGGCAGGACACGATGCAGGCCACCGACACGCATTATGAAGTAGCCTCCGGGATCCGCCTCCACTCGGGAAGCCGGCTGCGGGTGGTGGGCGAGCCGCTGGGCCGCGGGGCGCGGCTGGTCAAGCTGGTGGTCTCCAGTCCCACCAGGCGGGCTCCGCGCGAGCTGACCTGGCTGCTGCAGTTCGACCCGGAAACCAGGATCGAGCGCAATGGCCCCCGGATCGAGGCCACCCTCGGCGAGCTGGTGCTGGAACTGCACCCGCTGGCCCCGGCCCAGCGCAGCCACGACTGGGGCGACTGGAGTGTCACCGGCGGCACGGAGTTCCGTCAGACCAGGGTGCTGGCGATCCGCCCGGCGTTCGAGGGCGACAACATCCTGCTGATGAGCCTGATCCATCTCCGGGACAGCCGTTCCCCCGGCCTGTCCCCGTGGGTCGATTTCGAGGGCGGCCGCTGCCAGGTCCGCTGGTCCGAGCGCGGACAGCCGTGCAGCCTGAGTTTCGACCCGAAAAGCGGCGAGGTCCGGTTCCAGCGCTAGGCCGCCATCTCCCGCTTCCTGTTTCCTGACCCTGACCAATCCATCGCAGCGACCGGAGCCATGCCATGAAACTGTTCGTACCGGGCCGGATTTGCCTCTTCGGCGAACACTCGGACTGGGCCGGCGGCTACCGCCGGGTCAACTCCCAGCTCGAGAAGGGCTACACCCTGCTCACCGGCACCAACCAGGGGATTTATGCCGAGGTCAAGCCGCACCCCGGCAAGCTGGTGCTGCACTCCACCCTGCCCGATGGCCGCAGGATCGGCCCCTACGAGGTCCCGATGACCAGCGAGGCCCTGCTGGCCGAGGCCGAGAAGGGCGGATTCTTCAGCTACATCGCCGGGGTGGCCTACCAGATCATGACCTTCTACCCGGTCAAGGGCCTGGAGATCGACAACTACCACACCGACCTGCCGGTGAAGAAGGGGCTGAGCAGCTCGGCCGCGATCTGTGTCCTCACCGCCCGGGCTTTCAACAAGCTCTATGACCTGCGGATGACCATCCGCGGCGAGATGGAGTTCGCCTACCTCGGCGAGGTGATCACCCCCAGCCGCTGCGGACGGATGGACCAGGGTTGCGCCTATGGCAATCGGCCGGTGCTGATGGTCCACGACCGCGACTTGCTGACTGTCGAGGAGCTTTCGGTCCCGAAAGACATCCACCTGGTGGTGGTGGACCTGCAGGCCAGCAAGAATACGGTGGAGATCCTGGCCTCGCTCAACCGCTGCTTTCCGTTTGCCGAGAACGAGACCGACCAGGGGGTGCAGTACTACCTGGGCGAGGTCAATAAGCTGGTGGCCGGCGAGGCGATGGAGCATTTAAGGAGCGGCAATGCCGAGGGGTTGGGCAAGCTGATGACCCGGGCCCAGGAGCTGTTCGACCGCTACCTGATCCCGGCCTGCCCGGGCCAGCTCACCGCCCCGGTGCTGCACCAGGCCCTGGCCTTCCCGGAAGTCCAGCCCCTGGTCTGGGGCGGCAAGGGGGTCGGCTCCCAGGGCGATGGCACCGCGCAGTTTGTCGCCCGCGGGCCCGAGGAGCAGGCCGAGGTGATCCGCCTGTTCGAGGAGCGTCTGGGGATGCGGGCGATGAAGCTCGACATCCCGGCCTCGCGAAGGGCGCGCAAGGTGGTGATCCCGGCCGCGGGCTTCGGCACCCGGCTGTTCCCGGCCAGCAAGGCCACTCGCAAGGAGCTGTTCCCGGTGATCGGCGAGGATGGGGTGGCCCGGCCGGCGATCCTCTGCCTGGTGGAGGAGGCGTTCGACAGCGGCGCCAGCGAGGTCTGCATCGTGGTCCAGCGCGAGGATGTCGAGCTGTTCGAAAGCTTCTTCAACTCTCCGCTGGACATCAAGCACTACAACAAGCTGAGCCAGGCCTCCCGCACCTACCAGAACCGGATCATGGAGCTGGGTTCGCGCACCGCGGTCATCGCCCAGGAGCACCAGGAGGGCCTCGGGCACGCGGTCCACACCGCCCGCAGCTGGGTCGGCAAGGAGCCGTTCCTGCTGATGCTCGGCGACCACCTCTACCGCTCCCACACCGAGTTTCCCTGCACCCGCCAGTTGCTGGACATCTACGAGAAGTACCAGAAGAACGTGGTCGGGCTGCGCCGCACCCCGGCCTCGCTGATCGGCCGTTTCGGGACAGTCGCCGGGCTGTGGCTGGACCGGGAGGAGGGGGTGCTCGACATCACCGAGTTCGCCGAGAAGCCCTCGCTGGACTACGCCCAGGAGCGGCTGCGGGTCGATGGGCTGGAGGAGGATGAGTTCCTGACCCTGTTCGGGCTTTACGTGATCGGCCCCTCGGTGTTCGAGGTGCTCAAGGACCACATCGGCCAGAACCTGCGGGTGGGCGGCGAGTTTCAGCTCACCTCCGCCCTCGATGTGCTGCGTGGCGAGGAGGGCTTCCTCGGCTACGTGATCGAGGGCGACCGCTTCGACATCGGCCTGCCGCTGTCCTACCTGGAGACCATCCGCGATTACCCCCGCGCGCGGTCCTGACCTTCCGGGGAGCCCTCGCCGGGGCTCCCCCGCTTGATCTCCATCCTTTGATATTGATTTTCATTGTGATTTATCCGGCGGCCCTTGATCCGGCGGGGACCCGCCCCTATAATAACTTGTAATTCCCTTGACCGCTCTTCCCTTGCTTTCATCCGATGGAGGCTGACGATGAGACGCCTGGCCGTGCTGGCGACCGCCCTGCTGCTGACCCTGCCGCTCCCCTCGCTGCTGCGGGCCCACTGCGAGATCCCCTGCGGCATCTACGATGATCACCTGCGAGTCCACCTGATCGAGGAGCACATCACCACGATCGAGAAGGCGATGAGCCAGATTGACAGCCTCTCGGCCCAGGGTGACAAGAACTACAACCAGCTCATCCGCTGGACCATGAACAAGGAAGACCACGCCAACCAGTTGCAGGAGATTGTCAGCCAGTATTTCATGACCCAGCGCGTGAAACCGGCGTCCGCCCAGGATGCCGCGGCGCAGCAGAAATATGTCCAGCAACTGACTGTCCTGCACCAGCTGCTGGTCTCGGCGATGAAAGCCAAGCAGAGCCTGGACCGTCAGCATGTCGCGGACCTTCGCGAGCAGACCGCCCGTTTCGAGAAGCTGTACTTCGGCCAGCAGGGGCAGTGAGCCCGGCGGCCAGGCCCCACGCGGAAGCTGGACAAAATCGGTTTTGGCCGTATCTTTATGCCCGGTGGAAACCGACAGACCACGGAGGGCTAGCCTAACTGGCAAGGCAACGGTCTTGAAAACCGTCGGGGTTACACCCTTGGGGGTTCGAGTCCCTCGCCCTCCGCCATTGCGGGCCGGGCCGGCGTCACCAGCGCCGGCCCGGTTTTTTCCCGGCCTGCCGGGGGCGACCTCCCCCGCCTTTTCTCTTTCACCGAGCACCTGTTGCCGGCGTGAGCAATGTTTTTCTTGTTATTCACTCTTTTTTCTTGACATGCTTTTCGGAATTGAGGTACAATTGCGCAGTTTCCTCATCTTTACGGTTTCTGTCACCATGAGCTTACCAGGAGGCGTTAGATGTACAAGCCGGTCACCCTCGACAGGCGCGAGGAAGAGCGCGAGCCCGTAGCCACCGACACCGAGATCTACCTCGAGTCCAGCGTGTTCAAGGCGACCCTGGTGGATGTCTCCGAGGGCGGGGTCCGTTTCGAGATGCAGAAGCCGATCAACTTCCTGATCCGCTTCAAGGTCGGGGAAAAGCGGATGAGCCGCCGGGCCCAGATGGTCTGGACCACCGATACGGACGCGGATGAGGAGGGAATCACCTACGGTTTCCGGTTCATCAAGGAATAAAAAAGCGCTGCCCGCCTCGCATCGGCTGACAGCGCTTTCCTGATTTCCGCGTTCACCGCCCATTCCCCCGTGACTGGCGGAAGCGGCCTAGAACTTGATGTCCACCACTTTGCCGCCGGTGAAGATCACGGTCACCCCCTCGCTGTACTTCCAGACCTCCCGGTCTTTCAGATTGATCCGGATCGCCGGCGGCCCCATCGAGGATTCCACCTCGGCGGGCCGCATCTCCAGCCCCACGCTTTTGGTTTCCTGGTAGACCTGGCCGATCAGCCCCTTGGCCGCCTTGAAGTACATCGAGCCGCTCAACACGCTGCCTACCCCATCCAGCCCCTTGTCGATCAGCCCGGCCGAACCATGGCCCAGGTTTCCGGCCAGCGCCAATCCTGAATCCACCGCCGCGCCCGCCAGCCGGCTGGCCCCGTCCGCGGCGGCCCCGGTCAGGGAACCCTTGAGACCGGTTGCCCCGGCCACGCCGGCGAAACCGGACAAGCTGGTGATCACATCGCCGAAATCCTGGTCCCGCCCGCGGATGGTCAGCACCAGCCGGGACTCCTCGAGCCGCTCCACCACCCGGAAGCCCGGCAGGCGCTGCAGTCGCTCCACCAGCGCGAAATAGAGCTCCCGGTCCAGCGAGGGCATCACGCAGACCGTCAGCACCGAGTCGATCCCTTTCCCGGTGGCGGCTGCGGTGGACAGCTCGCGCAGGGCGTTCGGTCCCAGCTTGCCGGCGGCCTGGATGTCCTGCAGCGCCTGGCCGGCCTGGCCGAGCTGCTGGTAGAGCTGCGAGCGGCGCAGGTAGGCTTCGGTGTAATTGGGGTTGAGTTCCAGCGCCTTGCCCAGGTCATCGGCCGCCTGCTGGACCTCTCCCAGCGACTCCCGGGCCCGCGCCCGGTCGAAAAGAAACTCCGGGGCGGCCTCGAGCCCGATCGCCCGGTCGAAATCCTGCAGGGCCTTGCGGAAGTCGCCCAGTTCGAGCTGGACCAGACCGCGCTCGTGGTAGGCCCGGGCATCATTGGAATTCTGCGAGACCTCGCGGTCCAGGGCCTTGAGCCGGTCCCGCAGCTCGGTTTCCGCAGTCGCGGCCGTCAGCAGGGTGAACGACAGGCAAAGCAAGGCCGGCAACAGTCGCACCAGGGTACGCATCTTTCCCCCTCATCTTAGGATGCGGTAGTTCGAGCGTGATTGCGCGGGCATCTTTTCCGGGCGGCAGGCAGCGGGACTTCCGGCGCCGCGCGACAGACCGCTAAAGATAATCGCCGCGCGCCGATCCGGCAACAGCTAACCCTCGCGCGGCCAGTGTCCCGCGGGCCATGATTTTCCTTTACCAGTCATGGCGTGGGAATTAAAATTCAACTGGCCCCAGCCTCACCCATCCCGCTCATCCGTGCAAGGATCGCCCGATGCGCCTGCTCAAAGATCATTACCCGTTGCCGGCGGCGCTCCTGATGTTCGGGGCCTCCCTGGTTTTCCTGTACTGGCGGCTGCTGCAGCAGACCGGCGGCGCGCTGGTCTACGTGCTGGATGACCCTTACATCCACATGGCGATGGCGCATAACCTGTCCGAGCATGGGATCTGGGGGGTCTCCCGGCTTTCAGGCTTTGCTTTCTGCTCCTCCTCTCCGCTCTGGACCGCGCTGCTGGCCGGAAGCTACCGCCTGTCCGGCCCGCGGGTGGAGACGCCGCTGGTGCTCAATGCCCTGGCCGCGCTGGCGGTGATCCTCTGGACCCACTTCCGGCTGAGGCGCGCCGGACTGGTTCCAGGCTGGGAGCTGGTGGCCCTGCTGGTGATCGTCTTCACCACATCCCTGCCGGCCCTGGCTTTCACCGGGATGGAGCATGGGTTCCAGACCCTGATCTGCCTGGTATTCGCCGCCGCAGCGGCGGACCTGCTGGCCAGTGAGCGGAATTCTTCCGGCGGCCGGGCGCTGCTGCTGGCCCTGGCTCCGCTGGTGGTGCTGATCCGTTACGAGGGGATGTTCCTGGTGGGCGTGGTCGCGCTACTGCTGCTGGTCCGGCGCAAAGCCCTGCTGGCGGGGGGACTCCTCGCGCTGGCGGCTCTGGCGGTATCCGTGGTCGGGCTGTGGTCCCTGGGCCGGGGCTGGATGTTCTTCCCCAGCTCGCTGCTGCTCAAGACCGACCTGAGCCAGATTTACTCCCTGCGGATAGCCAGGCAGGCGCTGTTCGGCTACCGGCAGTTGGCGCAGGCCCCGCACCTGCTGGTGCTGCTGCTGGCCGCCCTCCTGCTGCTGCGCCCGCAGCCCGGGGATGAACGGGCAGCATGGAGCAGCGCCCGTTTCCTGCTGCTGATCTTCCTGGGAACCGCGGCGTTGCACCTGCAGTTCGCCCGCCTCGACCACTTTTTCCGGTACGAGGCCTACCTGGTGGCTCTCGGCCTGCTATCGACCGCGACCGCCCTGGGCGGCCCGGCCGGGCGTGAGCTGCTCAGGTCGTTTACCCGGCGATCCCCCGGTACTGGTTGCCCTCGGCGCTGCTGGTGCTGCTGGCCTTCTCGCCACTGTTCCTGCGGGAGGTCCAGGCCCTGACCTGGACTCCGCGCGCCGCCCGGAACATCGCCGAGCAGCAATACCGGATGGCGCTCTTCCTGCGGGAGTTCTACCAGGAGCAGGCGGTCGCCGCCAACGATGTCGGGGCGATCAATTTTTTCGCGGAGATCGACTGCCTGGACCTCTACGGCCTGGCCAGCCTCGAGGTGGCGCGGGCGAAACTGACGGGACAGTATCGCCGGGAGCTGGTGGAACGACTGGCTCGGCGCAAGGGCGTGCGGGTGGCGATTGTCTACCGCCACTGGTACGACACGATCGGCGGATTGCCGGAAAGCTGGGTCGAGGTCGGCAGCTGGAGGATCCTGAACAACATCGTCTGCGGCGGCGACACTGTCATCTTCTTCGCCGTCGCTCCCGGCGAGCGGGACCGGCTGATCGCCTGCCTGCGGGCTTTCTCGCCGCGCCTGCCCGCCGGCGTGATCCAGAGCGGGGCCTACCGTCAGTAGCTGGGGCTTTCCGGCCCGGCTCAGGCCCTGAACCTGGTCTGGCGGCGGACTTCCTCCAGGCAGGCCGGGCAGATGCCGTGGGAGATCGAAAACTGCTCCGGCGCGATGGAGAAAATCTCCTCCAGCTCCCGCCAGTTCCCGGACTCCCGCGGATAGACGAACCGCTTGCACCAGGCGCACATCAAGAGGAACTCGCCCTCCCGGCCGGCGTAATCGAGCGCGATCGGCCGGTCGAACGGCACTTCCCGCTCAATCGTGGAAACGTATCTGATCCGGTCCTCGATCGCCCGGATTTCCATCTTCATGTAGCGGCGGACCAGGTCGCCATCGCAACGGTAATCGAAGCGGATGGTCCGGTCCGGGTCCTTCCACGCCAACTGGTGGAAGGTCCGGTAGATCATCCGGACCTCCTCCCCGCGCACAAAATCCAGCAGCCGCTTGCCCACCACCTCCACCCCGGAAAGCCGTCGGCCCTGGTTGCCGCCGGCGAACTCGTCCCAGTTGCCGCCGACACTGGTAAGCACCTCCTCCCGGTCCACCTCGTAGATCAGCACCGGCTGCTCGGCGGTCATCCGCATCCTCCGGTTGACGATCAATCTAAAGGACAGGTTCGATCATATCACCGATCAGGCGCAAATGCCAATCATTTCAGCATCGGGCTCGAATGCTGGAATGTGCCTTCCCAAGCTGCGGCTGCGATCAGAAATCGGAAGGGATCATCCAGGAAGGGTCTGATCAGCGGGTTCATCCCGGTTCGGCGAGGATCACGGCCATCCCGCGAAGTCTTTGGAAGAATAAGATCTGGCTCCCGGGCAGTGTTGCTCGCGGCGGATGCCTCACCGTTTCCAGCTCTCGAGGCTGATTCCCAGCAGGGATTCCAGCGTCTCGATCTCCGGCAGGAATTCCTCCACCAGGCGGCTCCGGAAGCCGGGGGAAAGCTCCCGGCGGAACGCCTCGCGCTTGTTCAGCTCCTTGAAGCGCCGAGTGATCCCCAGGTCCTCCTTTCCCAGCATCCGCTTCAGGCCGTTTTTGGGTTCGGCCAGCGCGAACAGGGTGTCGAAGTAGCACCGGGCCAGGTTCGGATAGCGCACCTGCTTGTTCTGATTGGCCCGCGGGAACTCCGTTCTTCCATCGTAGTCCACCCCGAGAAACTCCAGTACGGTCCGGTAGACCCCCAGGGTATCGCGCTGGAAGTCCTCGAACAGGATCACCAGCACCCGCTCCCGCGCGAAATTCCGGAACAGGCGTTGCATGTGGGTGCCGTGGGAGCAGATCCAGCGGTACTGCAGCGAGGTCGGCTCCAGGCAGGTCCTCGGGATGCGATGCCCCTGCCGCCGTTCGCACTGGAGCAGCCAGGCCTGCTCGAAATCGAATTGGTCCTCCTCGTGATCGTACACTTTCTGGGAGTGCATCGACTGCGCCATCTCCACCGGGTGGCGCAGCATGACGATGATCCGGGCATCTGGGAACACGCGCCTGATCTCCCCGAACGCCACCCGCGAGTAGTAATACATCGGCGAGGCCTCCCCGACCGCCCGGTGGATGCCATTGGCCCGCCCGAAACAAGCCTCCAGGTAGCACTCCCGGCTGACGAACTTGCGGCCATAGCGGTTGAAGAAGTCGGAGCAGAAAAAGTGCGGCTCCTTGGGGTCGGACATCCAGACCTGGGGGTGTCCCCGCAGGTACTCGCTCAAGGCCGTGGTGCCGCATTTGGGCGCACCGACAAGAAAATAGTCCGGAGTTCGCATCGGTTCATCGGCAATTGAAAAAGCTGTGGACGTCGAAAAGTGGGGATTCCCCTTGCAAGGCTGCTAATCAAAGATGGCCCTTCCGGGCGTTGGGCTCAAGAGGCGGGTTGTGCATTACCGGCAGCAGTTTTTTTCAACCGTGGATGGAGCGGATTCCCCCCGGGTGACGGGAACGCGGCAGCCTGATCGGCATCACTGCGGAGCGCGGCAGGGGAACATTCGCGCGCATCAGGCCCAGGGGCTGAGGCCGGGACTGGAAAACGCAAAGGGCCCGGGAAGCTTCCCGGGCCCTCGCTATAACTGGTGGAGCTGAGGGGGGTCGAACCCCTGGCCTCTTGAATGCCATTCAAGCGCTCTCCCAACTGAGCTACAGCCCCACGGCTCTCGCTGTGGAGATTATAAAATATCCACAACCGGCCGGGTTGTCAAACATATTTTTCCGCCGCCGGCATCTTCAGCGCTGGCACCAGCGGTCGGCCCAGTCCAGGATCGAGCGGTACCAGAACTCGGCGTTCTGAGGCTTGCGGATCCAGTGGCCCTCGTCCGGGAAACGGATCAGCCGGCTCGGGATTCCCTGGCGCTGGAGCGCGGTGAACATCTGCTCCCCGCCGGTAACCGGGACCCGCCAGTCCAGGTCCCCGTGGGTGAGCAGCATCGGGGTCCGGAAGTTCGCCGCATAGCGGATCGGCGAGAGCTGGTCGTAGCGCTTGGGGCTCTGCCAGGGGGGCCCGTGCAGTTCCCATTCCGGGAACCAGAGTTCCTCGGTGCTGCCATAGGCGCTCCACTGGTCGGCATCCCCGGCGTGGGAGATCAGGGTGGCGAACATCCGATCCTCGTTGTGCCCCTCCAGCCAGTTGGCGACAAACCCGCCGTAGGAGTCCCCCCAGGCCGCGATGCCTTGCGGGTCGACATACGGCGCCCGTCGCAGCACCTCCCGCACTCCCCGCCGGATGTCCTCGATCACCCGGCCGCCCCAGTCGCCGCGGATCTGGTCGGTGAACTCCTGCCCATAGCCGGTGGAGCCCCGCGGGTTGCAGGTGAACACGACATAGCCGCGTCCGGCGAACAGGGCGTACTCATGGCGGAAAGCCTTGGGGAACATCTGCTGTGGCCCGCCGTGGACCCGCACCAGCAGGGGATATTTTTTCGCGGGATCGAAATCGATCGGCTTGAACAGCATCCCGTGGACCCGCGCCCCATCGGCGCCCTGGTACCAGAAGTCCTCGCCCTGCGGGACATGGACCTCCTTCCAGAGATCGCGGTTGTGGCCGCTGAGCAGGGTCAGGCGCCCGGCGCCGCGGTCGAAACTCGCCAACTCATTGAGGTACCCGTACCGTCGACTGAGGAAAATGAAGCTTTCCTCCCCCGGCGGGGCCAGCACATCCAGGTGGAAGCCCTCCCCGGCCCCGAGCTCCTCGCCCAGCACCCGGGTCACCGGGCCGCCGGCCAGGGCCACCGCGAACAGGTCGAGGTCGCCCTCATCCTCCGCCTCGAAGAACAGGGTGTCGGCAGCGGCGGACCAGAACAGGCCGCCCACGCTGCGGCCGAAGCTCCCGGTCAGGTTGGCGAGCTTGCCGCCGGCCAGGTCCAGCAGCACCAGATCGTACTCGTCCGACTCATAGCCGGGACGACTGCTGGCGCGCCAGGCCAGCCAACGGCCATCCGGGCTGGGGCGCGGCAGGTTGTCGGCGGCCGGGTTGCGGGAAAGCTGCTCCGGCTCACCCCCGGCCAACTGTACCCGGTAGACCTCGGTGTTGTAGCTCACCGCCTGGTCCTCATCCTGGTTGCCGGCGAAATAGACCCATTTGCTGTCCGCGGAGACCGTGAACTCCCGCCCGGCCGAGGCCAGCCAGTAGTTGAGGGCATCGTGCTTCAGGCCGGGGGTCAGGTCCACCAGGCTGTCCCCCGCGATTGTCACCCGGAACAGGTGGGTGACCTTGCCATCCCAGTAGGTGTCCCAGTGACGGTACATCAGGCGGTCGTGGACCATCGCCTTCAGCTTCGAGGCCGCCTTGACACTGTCCCGCGCGGCGGCGCTGTCCGAGCTGGGCGCATCCGGGTAGACCCGGGCGGCGAACACCAGGTGACGGCCATCCGGGGCGAAGATCACGTCCTCCACCCCGCCGGGAAAACTGGTTAACGGCCGGGCCTCGCCCGGGCGGTCCACCGGGAGCAGGTAGACCTGCGCCTCGGGCTTGTCCCCGCGGCTGGAGAGGAAAGCCAGGCTGCGGCCATCCGGGCTCCAGGCGGCCGCGCGGCTGCTGCCCGCGAACGTGAGCTGGCGCGGCTCGGCTCCACCCGCGGCCGGGACCAGGAACAGCCGGCTCTCCCGCTTGTTGGCCGCGAAGTCGGTGCTCGCGACCTCATAGGCCACCTGCGCGCCATCGGGCGAAAGCGCCGGAGCGGCCACCGCCTCGGCAGTCACCGCATCGCGCGGAGTATAAGGCCGCGCGGCCTGCAAGTTCGACAACCCCGTCAACAGGGCCGCCGGCAGCAACGCCAGCATCATCACTCCAACTGACCTGCCTAAGAGCATCGGCATCCCTCCGAGAGTAAGAAGAAGACAGGCTTGATCTTTGCCCCGGACCAGCTTAACTTCTGCCCCGGCGGATCGCGCCCCTCGCGGGCGTGGGCCGCCATCGCGGGGTGAATCTATCCGCATTGAGAACAAAAAGCAACCCGGGAGTTGAAGATGGCGGTGGAAACCATCGGCTGGCGGGGACATGTCCCCGCCGGCAAGGTCCGGCTGATCGACCAGACCGAGCTGCCCCGGCGGGAGCTCTACCTCGAACGCTCCGACTACCGGTTGCTGGCCGAGGACATCCGCCGGCTGGCGGTGCGCGGGGCCCCGGCGATCGGGGTGGCGGGGGCGCTGGGAGTGGTGCTGGGGGCGCAAGCGGCGCTGGCGCTGCCCGCGGCGGAGTTCCCTCGGGCGGTCGAGCGAGGTCTGCCGCGAGCTGGCCGCGACCCGGCCGACCGCGGTCAACCTGTTCTGGGCGATCGAGCGGATGCAGCGCCGGGCCGGGAGCCTGCCTCCGGATACCGCGCCGCTGGCCCTCGTCCAGGCGCTGGAGGCCGAGGCCCTAACGATCCTGGAGGAGGACCGCCGCCTCTGCCGGGCGATCGGCGAGTTCGGGGCGGAGCTGCTCGCCCCCGGGGCGCGGGTGCTCACCCACTGCAATGCCGGGGCCCTGGCCACCGCCGGGATCGGCACCGCCCTGGCCGCGGTCTATGTCGCCGCCGAGCAGGGCAAGCGCCTCAGCGTGATCTCGGATGAGACCCGGCCGCTGCTCCAGGGCGCGCGCCTCACCGCCTGGGAGCTGACGCAGGCGGGGATCGAGGCCACCGTGATCTGCGACAACATGGCGGCAACCGTGATGGCGCGCGGGCAAGGTGGACCTGGTGATCACCGGGGCGGACCGGATCGCCGCCAATGGCGACACGGCCAACAAGATCGGCACCTACGGCGTGGCCGTGCCTGGCCGCCCGCCACGGGATTCCGTTCTATGTGGCCGCTCCCCACAGCACGTTTGACCTGGCGCTGGCCGATGGCTCGGGGATCCCGATCGAGGAGCGCGCCGCGGCCGAGGTCACCGCGCCGGGGGGCTGGCAGATCGCCCCGGAGGATGGGATCAAGGTCTTCAACCCGGCGTTCGATGTCACCCCGGCCGAGCTGATCACCGCGATCATCACCGACCGCGGGGTGCTGCGCCCGCCCTTCCGGGAGAGCATCGCCCGGCTGCTAAGCTGACGAACCCGCCTCAAAAAACAAGCCCCCGGCCGCTGCTGACAACGGCGACCGGGGGCTTGTCGCGTTCCGGCGCATTTTGCGCCGCTACTGTTTGTAGCGCTCGCGGTAGAAATCGCGGATGCGCTGGAGCACTTCCGGGCTCATCCCATCCCGGTGCCAGCGGTGGCCCTCCTGGCTGTAGACATGCTTCTCCAGCAGCTCGGCGGCGACCTGTTCTCCCGCGGCTTCTTTCAGCCGGGGGATGAACTCCTCGTAAAAGTGCTTGGCCACCTCGTAGATCCCGTGCCACCAGGCGTAGTCCGGTCCCATCATCGCGGCCCCGTGACGGCCGCGGCGACCCTCGTGGTGCCAGAGCTCCCACCAGGTCCACTCGATCGGGTCATCGAAATCCACCCGGGTGATGATCTTCCGCGCCCGCAGCTCCTCGATGATCGCGCTGCCCGGCACGGCGAACTTTTCATTGTACAGCGCCACCGCGCCATCGAACTGATCGTAGAACGCCCCGACGAACGTGGCGGCATGGCACTGGGTGCAAACCTCCTGCATCGCCTGGCGCCGCTGTTGCCAGGAAAATGTCTCCAGCACCTTTTTGCTCTCCCCGCCCTTGGTGGCGTAGCTCGCGCCGGGCTGGGGCAGCTTGGCGTCCTCGCCCGGCAGGTCCTCCTTGTCGTGGTCCTCGAACACCAGCATGTTGAGCTTGGTGGAGACCGGGGGACGGAGGGTCCAGGAGATCCGCTCGCCCACATCGTGGGTGGTCGCCTGGCCGCCGCCCGCGCTCATGTGGCAGGAGGCGCAGGTCGGACCGGTGAAATACTCTTTCCCGGCGCGCCAGGTCGGGCTGTCCAGGTTGGAGCTGCTCGCGGAAAGCGCGATAGAGCACGCCGTGCTTGGACTCGTTCCAGACCTCGGTCTGCGGGTGGTCCGGCCCGAGGTGGCACTTGCCGCAGCCCTCGGGCTGGCGGGCCTGGGCCCGGCTGAACTGGTGGCGGGTATGGCAGGCGGTGCAGGAGCCCCGGGAGCCATCGGGGTTGATCCGGCCCATCCCGGTGTTGGGCCAGGTGTCCGCGGTGGGCCGGCCGCGCTCATCGACTTTGACCAGCGAGCCATGGCACTGGCGGCAACCGGTGACCACCGCCGCCGGGCCGCCCACCACCTCACCCAGCAGGTTGTCCAGCGAGCCGAGGATCTCCCCGGCCTTGGCATGGTGCGAGCCCTGCTGCTGCTCGACTTCCTCGGCGTGGCAGCTCTCGCAGTCGCGCGGGGAGACAATCGCGGCGATCGTCGCTCCATAGTGCTCGAACGCATCCGGCTCACCGGCCTGGGCCCCGTGGCAGAGCTCGCAGCCCACCCCGGCCCCGCCATGCCCGGAGCTCTCCCACTGGGCGACAATCCCCGGGTTCTCCCGGCGATGGCACTCGAGGCACGATTCCGGTTGCTGGGCGTACGCCAGCGCCATCGGCAGCAGCGCCAGCGCCATCAGCATCGCGAGCGGCGAAACCCGCCCGCCTCTCTCCGCGTTGACAGTCATGCACCCCCCTTGCTCAGGCTCGATGTTCATCCTCCAGCCGTCCCGGCGGCCGGAGCAACCGAATTGATCCTGGTCGCTGAATATACAGCATGAATAATTATAAGGCAAACCTATTGGATCGAACCCATGCGTTTTCACCTGGCCGGATTCCGACCGGTAGTCCCGCCCGCCCGGCCCGGTGCGGGGCCATGTTTTCCGGCCGGCCGGGCCGCTTCCATTCAACTTTCATAACCGCATGATTGCAAGGCGGGTGCAACCGACACTCCGGTCCTGCGGGCTCAGGACCGGGCTCGCTGCGGGCCCGGGAGGAGCGGCAGTCGATGGGGGCGATAAAATTTTCTCTTGACGAAACCGGTTTTTGTTGCATTTTTACAACACTCATTTTTAAATTATAACAATCGATCGCCTGCATCAGGGCTGCCCGTGATGGCTCCCCGGCAAAACCGGTCGTCTGCGCTTGCATGTTCGCCGCATATCCAGCACACTATAAGTATAAGCAATCCGCGGGGATAATGCTTTTCCGGGAGGGCCGATCGACTGTGGTTCGTTCGCATCCAACGCAGCCGGGGTGCAGGGAGGGTGGAGATGGATGACCTGGGAGTTCAGAACGCGGAAAAAACAGGCATCGAGTCCGAAATAATCGCCAACAAGCGGGAGGGTTTGATGACGAAGCTCAAGGACAAGCTGGCTTCCAGGATCCCACAGCTCCGCGACAACTACCAGCGCGTCCTCAAGCAGTACGGGGACCGGGAAATCTCCAAGGTCACTGTCCAGCAGCTTTTCGGCGGCATGCGCGGGGTCAGGACCCTGTTCTGCGACACCTCGGTGGTCGATCCGGAAAAAGGGCTGATCATCCGCGGGTACCCGATCCTCGAGATCGCCCACCGGCTCCCGGAAGAAATCTTCCTGCTGCTGCTGCTGGGCGAGATGCCCACCCCCGAGGAAACCAGTGACTTCCAGCGCACGCTGAGCGACCACGAGCCCTTGCCGGCCTACATCTGGCAGGCGATGCGCTCGTTGCCGCGGGACACCCACCCGATGGTCCGGCTGAGCATGGGCATCCTCAGCATGGAGCGCGAGAGCAGGTTCCGCCAGCGCTACGAAGCGGGGATGAAGAAATCGGACTACTGGGAGCCGGCGCTGGATGATGCGATCCGGATCCTCAGCATCCTGCCCGAGCTGGCGGCGGGCATCTACCGCATCTACACCGGCGAGGGCGACCCGATCCCACCCCGCAAGGACCTGGACTGGGGCGCCAACTATGCCTACATGCTGGGCTTCGAGGACAAAAACGGCGAGTTCGCCCGGCTGATGCGGCGCTACCTGGTGCTGCACTCCGACCACGAGGGCGGCAATGTCAGCGCCTTCACCAACCACGTGGTCAGCTCCGCCCTGTCCGATCCCTACCTGGCGGTGAGCGCCGGTCTCAACGGGCTGGCCGGCCCGCTCCACGGACTGGCCAATCAGGAATGCCTGGCCTTCGTGATCGAGATCATGGAGCGCTACCACGGAGTGCCGAGCGATGAGCAGCTCCGCGAGTTCGCCTGGGAGCGGCTCAACAGCGGCCAGGTGATCCCGGGTTTCGGCCACGCCGTGCTGCGGGTAACCGACCCCCGCTTCACCGCGATGCACCAGTTCGGCCTGGAGTGCTGCCCGGACTCCCCGCCCTTCAAGATTGTCGACCGGCTGTTCGCGGTGGTCCCCGAGGTGCTGGTCAAGCAGGGAAAAGCCAAGAACCCCTATCCCAATGTCGATGCGGTCTCGGGCTCGCTGCTGTACCATTACGGGCTCCGGGAAAACAACTACTACACCGTCCTGTTCGGGGTCGCCCGGGCGATGGGCATGCTCAGCCAGCTCGTGCTCAACCGCGCCCTCGGCGCCCCGATTTTCCGCCCGAAATCGGTGCGGCTGGACTGGGTCAGGCAACTGCTGGAAGCCAAGTAATTTCGCCTGGAGCAAAAAAGGCGGGCCGGGATTCCCGGTCCGCCTTTTTTTATCGTTGCCGTCCACTCCGCTGCCGGCTTTCAGCTGCGCGGGTGGCTCTCGAAGATCAATCCATCGCCATCGGTGGCGTCCACCTCAGTCTGGGGGCCCTGGGCCAGCCCGAGGTACTCCGCCCGCTGCTGCTCGCGGGAGCCGGTGGACAGCTTGCGCCGGGCGCTGCCGCGGATCTGCTCCACACGCTCCGCCTGCTGCTGCTCCAGGTAGGCTTCCAGCTCATCCAGCAGGACCCGCAACTCCCCCAGCCCCCGGCGGTAGAGCAGCGAGCAGACCTGGACCGTGGTCGCCCCGGCCAGCAGGTACTTGATCACCGCCTCGCCGCTGTGCACCCCGCCCGAGGCCGAAAGCTGCGCCTCCGGGAACTCCTCATGCAGGATCGCCACCCAGCGCAATGGATAATAGATGCTGGCCAGGTCGGTCAGCCCGCGGTCGGCCTTGAACAGGATCGCCCGCCGCTGCTGAATGTCGATGTCCAGGCCGCTCTGGCGGTTGAACACCACCAGCGCCCGGGCCCCGGCCTCGAACAGCAGGCGCGCGACATGGGCCGGGTTGGTGAGCTGGCCGCTCAGCTTGACCGCCACCGGCAGCCGAACCTGGGAGCAGACCGCCGAGACGATCTGGGCGAAAATCTCCTCGCTCTGGCAACCGGGCATGGTCTTGTGCACCGAGGGCACCGAAAGATTGAGCTCGATCCCATCCGCGCCCGAGGCCTCGAGCTGGGCCGCGTAGTCGATCCACCAGCGGGGCTCGGCGCAGTTGATCGAGGCGATCACCGGGATCGCCACCTGGTCCTTGGCTTTCCTGATCTCCTCGCAGTACTCCCGCGGCCCATAGCGCAGCCCGAGATCCGCGTTCAGGTAGTCGGCCAGCTTCCGGGTGGCTCATCAGGGTGTCCTGGAAGGTGTTGTCCCGGCGGCGGATGTCCTCCTCGAAGATGCTCTTCATCACCACCGCCCCGGCGCCGGCCTCGGCGCATTTGCGGATCTGGGCGGCGGAGCTGGTCAGCCCGCTGGAAGAGACGATCAGGGGGTTGGCGAGCCGCAGGCCCAGGTATTCGACTGACAGATTCGGCATGCTTGATCTCCCGTTGCGTGCATGATGCGCCGGCCCGCTGCGACTTCCGGCCTCGAAGGTTATCCTGCCCGTGTCACCCGCTTTCGCCGCTGAACTGCCGCGCTGCCCGTCGGACCCCGCTCAGTACTTCTGCCGGATGTAGCTGAGGGTGTTGCCCCACTCCTTGGTGCTGGTGACCAGCCCCGATTTCTTGTCCAGCTTGTCGATCAGTTGCTGGGAGTTGTCGATCCGCTCCTGGGTCATCGGGTGGGTGGAGAACAGCTTCTGCCAGTTCGGGGCCTCGGCGCCGCCCTCGCCGCTCTTAGCCATCAGCACCTTGAACATGTCCACCATCCCGCGGGGGTCATAGCCGGCCTCGTACATCATCAGCAACCCGTCGTGGTCCGCCTCGCGCTCAGCCTCCCGGCTGTAATAGAGCAGGCCGGTGCTGGTGAAAAGCTGGGCGGCAATCTGCTCGATCTGGCTGCGGTTGCCCAGCACCGCCTCGCTGACCAGCCCGGCCAGCTGCATCTGGCTCAGGCGTTTCATGCTGTGCTGGTTGGTGACGTGGGAGATTTCGTGGGCCACCACGCTGATCAGCTCATTCTCGTCCTTGACCGCCTTGAACAGCCCGGTGTTGACGTAGCAGTAGCCGCCGGGGATGGCGAACGCGTTGACCTCATCGGACTTGACCACCGCGAAGTGGTAGTCCAGGTCCTTGCGCTCCGCGTGCGCCACCAGCCGCTGGCCGCGCTCGTTCAGAAAGTCCTGGAGACGGCTGTCATCGATGACCTGCATCTCCTTGTGGATCTGCTGGTCGAGTTGCTGTCCCAACTGCACTTCTTCATCGGTGCTGTAGAAATTCATGTTCTGGATCGAGCTGCAGCCGGTCAACGCGATGGCCGCGACAAAAGTCAGCGGCAGGATGAACCTGTCGGCCAGTGTTCTGATCACAAACACCTCCCTACCGGAATTGGCGGGTGCATCATATAATACTAAAAGAAGAATCGACAGTTAGACCTGGATGTTCCCACTTTTATTCACTCCCAACCGTAATATAAGCCTGGAGCCGGATGCTTTCAAGTCGGAGCTCCGAGGGGAGGAGGCGGCGATGGACAGCCCGATCGATCGTTACCAGCGCCTGGCGGACTACTACGACATCTTCATCGACTGGGAACCGCGGCTCGCGCGCGAGCTTCCGTTCCTGCTGGCAGTGGCCCCGCCGGGCAAGCTGCGGCGGGCCCTGGACCTCGGCTGCGGCAGCGGAAAGCACCTGGAGCGGCTCGGCCAGGAGGGTTTCGCCGTGGAGGGCAGCGAGCCCTCCCCCGCCCTGCGCGAGCAGGCCCGCAAGCTGCTCGGGGCCTCGCGGGTGCACGCGGCCCCGCTGGAGGAACTCGCGGGCCTGGCCGAGGAGCACGGGCCATGGGAGCTGGTGCTCTGCCTGGGCAACACCCTGGCCCACCTGCCGGCCGACCGGCTGGACCGGTTCGCCGCGGACCTGGAACGCAGCCTGGCGCCGGCCGGGGTGGCGGTGCTGCATCTGCTGAACTACGAAAAAATCATGGAGCGACAGCCCGCCGGTCTCCCGCCCAAGCTGGTCGAGCACCAGGGCCGGCGCTGGCGCTTCGAGCGCGAATATCGCTACCGGGAGGACCGGATCGAGTTCACGGTCAAGGTCTTCCGGGATGATGAACCGCTGGCCGAGGACCGCGAGCTGCTCTATCCCCTGACCGAACCGCAACTCCGGCGCGCCGCGGCCCGGGCCGGGTTCGGCCGGATCGGATGCTACGGCGGCTTCAGCCGCGAGACTCCTTTCACCTCTGATAGTGACAACCTGGTGATGGTTATGCATAAAGGCTGAAAAACGGTTTTGGCCTGCTGGGAACGAAATTTTTCTGATTCCCCCAAACTTGTGCCGGAAAGGTAATTGTAGATTTTTTCTTTGAAATTTGGAGCAGAGCCCCTTATTTTGTTCCAGCCTGGAACGTGATCTCTAATCCTGAAAATATGGCCCGCTCCTTCCTCCATCGGATGAGAACATGCTGAGCCTCAACGCGCTGATCGAGCAGTTGCTGGCGGTGCGACAGTTGCCGACCCTTTCGCCGGTGGCGCTGATGCTCGAGCAGTCGCTGGAAAGCGAGGATGCCGACATCCACCGGGTCAGCCGCATCATCGGCGATGATCCCTCGATCACCAGCATGGTCCTCAAGCTGGCCAACAGTGTCGCCTACGGCTCCCGGCGGACCATCTCCTCGGTACAGGAAGCGGTGGTCCGGCTGGGGTTCAAGGAAATCCGCAAGATGGTCTTCGACCTGTCGGTGGTGAGGCTCCTGACCGACCGGGAGGACAGCCGGCTGGACCCGATCGGTTTCTGGGAGCACTCGATCGGGGTGGCGCACTGCATGGAGCTGATCGACGAGCGGATCGGGGTGATGCCCCAGGATGGGCCCCAGGCGCACGTGGTGGGGCTGCTGCACGACCTCGGGCGCTGGGTCTCCGCCACCTACCTGTCGGAGTACTACCAGGAGATCCCGCGGGATGTGGTTCCCCGCCGGGACATCACCGCGCTCGAGCGGGACCACATCGGACTGGACCACGCCCAGATCGGGGCGGCCCTGCTGGAGCGCTGGGGGCTGCCGCTCAAGATCGTGCATTGCGTACGGTTCCATCACCAGCCGGAAGTGGCGCCCCGTCCGGAGCGCCAGATCGCCCACCTGATCCACCTCTCGGATGGTTTCTGCCGCGCGGCCGGGATCGGCGATGTCGGCGAGGGACTGCCCGCCGGGGAGAAGCAGCACGAGTCCATGGAGCAACTGCATCTGGATCCGCAGATTTGCGAGGAGCTCGCGCCCCTGATCCGGGAACGGATGGCGCGCAGCGATGTCCTGCTCTCGATCGGCGGGCTGGAGCGCAAGCACGGGCCCAACTCCGGCCACTGACCTTTCGTCCCGTCAGCCTTCCTGCTGATTGGCTTTCCGCTCGATCCGGGCGATGCTCTCCCCCTTGCCCAGCAGGATCACCACATCGCTGTCCTTCAGCCGGTAATCCGGCTGCGGCAGCACCGTGAACCGCTCCGGCACCGCCTCCTTGATCGCGATCACGAAGACATCGTACTTGCGGCGCAGGTCCAACTCGATCAGCGACTGCCCGACAAACTCCATCGGGGTGAGGATCTCGCTCATGATGTACTCTCCGGCCAGGTCGATCGTGTCCAGCACCGAGGGCGAGGTCAGCTTGCGCGCCAGCTTGACCGCCACCTCCTGCTCCGGGAAGATCACCTGATCGGCCCCGACCTTCCGCATCGCCCGCGCCTCGTCGCTGTCGTTGGCCTTGACGATCACGTGCTTGACCTTCAGTTCCTTGAGAAACATGATGGTCAGGATCGCCTTGCTGATATTGGGGCCGAGGCTGACGATCACGGCGTCCATTTCTCCGGCCCCGTTGGCTTCCAGCAAGTTCCGGTCCGCCGCATCGGCGATCAGCGCCCGGGAGGTGAAGTCAGCCAA
Source organism: Candidatus Glassiibacteriota bacterium (assembly GCA_963752515.1). Taxonomy (GTDB): domain Bacteria; phylum Gemmatimonadota; class Glassbacteria; order GWA2-58-10; family GWA2-58-10; genus CAVVYO01. The sequence goes on from CAVVYO010000006.1 coordinate 280,339, forward strand.
CTCCTCGATCCGCTCCCGGTCGTTGTCGATCGCCACCACCTCGTGACCGATCTCGAACAGGGTCCTGGCCACCTGGCCCCCGAAATTGCCCAGGCCGATCACCATGAATTTCTTCACTGGTTCCTCCGGTGATGGAACATCAGAGCATCACGTCTTCTTCCGGATACTTGTAGCGCTCGCGGATCCGTTCCCGCATCAGGCCATAGGTCATGGTCACCAGCCCGACCCGTCCGGCGAACATCATCCCGATGATGATCAGCTTGCCGATGAGGTTCAACTGGCTGGTGGTCGAGCCGTAGGACAGCCCGACTGTCCCCAGGGCCGATACCGATTCGAACAGGTAACCGATGAACAGGTCGCGCTGGGTGGGGTGCAGATACTGCTGGCCCTGGGTGGCCAGCAGGGCCACCGTGCTGGCCATGATCAGCAGGATTCCCACCAGGGCCACCGAAACCGCCCGCCGCATGGTCCGCTCCGGAATCTCCCGCTCCGCGATGTTCACCGCGTTGGCCCCCCTCAGCCGGCGCAGGAACAGCACGAACAGCAGGGCGACAGTCGTGGTGCGCACCCCTCCGCCGCAGGAGCCGGGCGAGGCCCCGATGTACATCAGCGCGATGGTCAGCAGCAGCGAGGCGTTGCTCAGCACATCCATCGGCAAGCTGTTGAACCCGGCGGTGCGTGGGACCACCGCCTGGAAAAAGGCATTCAGCAGTTGCAGTCCCGGGGCATCCCCGCCAGGGAATTCCCGCGCTCGAGCAGGAAAAACGCCGCCGTGCCGATCAGCAGCAGCAGCGCGGTGGTGATCAGCACCAGCCGGCTGTTGATCGACAGCCTTCGCCGCCGGCCCCGCGCCCTGACCGCCAGCTCGTAGACCACGGCGAATCCCAGTCCGCCCAGGATGATCAACCAGGCGATAGTCAGCAGCAGCAGCGGGCTGTCGCGGAAGGGAATGAAGCTGCTGCCGGTCAGGTCGAACCCGGCGTTGCAGAAGGCCGAAACGCTGTGGAAAAGACCATACCACAGCGACTGGCCGAGGGGCGCGCCGCTGGTCACGAACCCGATCGCCAGCAGGGACATCCCCACCGCCTCGGTGATGAAGGTGAACAGGAAGATCAGCCGGACCAGCTCCCAGATCCGCAGGCCCGGGGCGGAGCCGGAGTACATGCTTTCGATCACCCAGCGGTCGCGCAGGGCCGGGATCCGCCCGACAGTCAGGAACATCATCACCGAAAAGGAGATGATCCCCAGACCGCCGATCTGGATCAGCAACATGATCACCACCTTGCCGAACAGCGAGAAGGTGTCGGCGGTGGTGACCACGTTCAGCCCGGTGACACAGACCGCGCTGGTGGTGGTGAACAGGGCGTCGATCAGCGCCACCGGCCGCTCACCGGCGGCGGACCAGGGCAGCCAGAGCAGCAGCGTCCCCAGCAGGATCACCCCCAGAAAGCTCAGGGCCATCAGTTGGCCGCTCTGCAGGCGGCGGAAAAACCATCCCGACTTTCTGTTCTGCATCCGGTCCGGTCCTTTGCCAGATTACCGCAGCCTCGAGTCAAATCCCCAAGCCGCAGCCCTTGCCCATGATGATCGAGAGGTATATCTTAGTCAATCTTTGGCACGGCCCCGGCCCCCGGCCGGCCATCCCGGCGGGGACCACGCCGCGGTCCTTGTCGCCATCCGTTCACCCCCGAGCAGGCCCATGCGGATCGCCCTGTACAACCGTCACCGGATCTACTTCACCAGTGCGCTGATGGATCTGACCTACGCCTTCGTGGTGGGCGCCGTGGCGGTCTATGCGGTGGAACTCGGCGCCAGCCCGATGCAGCTCGGGCTGATCGGGTCGGTCGGCGCCGCGGTCTATACCGTGGCCAGCTACCTGGGAGGGATGCTGGTCGAGCGCTGCTCGCGCCGCCTGATGATCCTGCTGACCGCCGCCGGCTGCGCCCTGGCCTGCCTGGGGCTGACCGGCGCCGCCAGCCTGGGAAAGATCTACCTGTTCTTCGCCCTGTTCAACGCCGCCCTGGGGGCGTTCTGGCCGACAATGCAGTCGCTGGTGGCCGACAGCCGCCACCGCCGCAACCTGGCCGGGACCCTGGGGACTTTCTGCATCTCCTGGAGCCTGGGCTTCACGATCGGGCATTTCGCGGCGGGCTACCTGACCGAGCTGTCCTCCACCCTGCCGTTCGGCTGGGCGCTGGGGACCCTGCTGCTGATCCTGCTGGTGAGCGGCACCCTCTCCGATGCCGAGGGGGCCGAGCGCACCGGCAGCGCCGACTTCCTGATTAACCTCACTCCCGAGCGGCGCCGGCTCTGGCGGCGGTTCCTGATCAGCGGCTGGCTGGCCAATTTTGCCCTGGTCTTCATCCAGGCCACGCTCAAGATGCTCTTTCCCAAGCTCGCCCTGGAGGTCGACCAGCTCAGCCGCACCACCCTGGGCCTGCTGCTGGCGCTGATCCACGCCGGCCAGTTCGCGGTCTTCGTGCTGGTGCGCTACTGGCACAGCTGGCAGTACAACCGGCGGATCTACCTGCTGACCCAGTTGATCTCCCTGCCCGGGACCGCCCTGCTGGTCCTGGGCGGCAACACTCTGCTCTATGGGCTGGGGATGCTGCTGATCGGGGTGGCCAGCGGGTTCACCTACACTTCGAGCATCTACTACAGCGTCAGCCGCCCGCCCGAGGAGCGCAGCCGCACCGGAGCGCACGAGGCGATGATCGGACTGGGGATCCTGCTGGGACCGCTGGCCGGGGGCTGGGTCGCCGGACGCTGGGACCTGCACGCCCCCTACCTGCTCTGCCTGTTGCTGACTGTCGCGCTGCTGGCCGGCCAGGTCTGGCTGCTCTACCATCCCGCGACGGCAGCCCCGGCTCAGTCCCGGGACTGAGGCCCCACGCTCAGGAGTCCTCGCCGGCCCCGACTTCCTGGCTCGGCTCGCCCATCCGCACGCAGCTGACACTGTACTCCAGCCCCGCCTTCAGGCAGCCGTTGCAGCTGATGCAGTCGTAAGGGTCGAAAATGCCCTGGCGCCAACGGGAGGGCAGGTCCGGGGTACGGATCAGCGGCCGCCCGATCCCCACCAGGTCGGCGTAGCCCTGCTCGAGGATCTCCCGCACCGCTTCCGGGGAGCGCACCCCGCCGGTAAGGATCACCGGCAGGCCGCAGGTCTCGCGGATCAGGCGGGCCTGCTCGCGGAAATATGCCTCCTTGGAGGGCTTGACAATCCGCATCCGGCTCGGGTTGTTGCCGCTGACCGAGATCGCGTCGCAGCCGGCCTCGGCCAGCATCGCGGCGGTGATCAGGGTGTCGGCGAGGGTGATCCCGTTGGGGGCGAAATCCTCGCAGTTGAGGCGGAAGATCACCGGCAGCTCGGGGGCCGCCTCGCGCACCGCCTCCAGCACCTCGATCGCGAAACGGACGCGCTGGCGGGCGCCTCCGCCGTAAAGGTCGGTGCGCTTGTTGAACATCGGGCTGAGGAACTGGCTGATCAGGTAATGGTGGGCGCCGTGCAGCTCGATCGCATCGAACCCGGCCTCGACCGCGCGCTCGGCGGCCACGGCGAACTCATCGATGATCTGCTCGATCTGCCAGCGGGTGAGCGAGCGCATGATCTGGGCATTGCCCTTGTGCAGCCGCCCGGCTTTCTCGCTCTGAGTGGCGCCGGTCAGGGCGATCAGTGAGGGGCCGTAGATCAGCCCATCCGGATCGAACGCCTGGTCGGCGTTGAGCCCGCAGTGGGCCAGCTGGATCGCGAGCTTGTCCCCCCTGGCATGGACCGCCTCCACCAGCCGGGTCAGCCCCGGCAGGTGGTCATCGTCCGAGGCCCCCAGCATCCGTGGAACCGCCCGGCTGCCGGCGTTGACAAAAGCGAAGCCGGTGATGATCAGCCCCAGGCCATGCCCGGCCAGGGCCTCGTAGAACTCCACTGTCCGGTCGGTGACAAAGCCGGCCTCATCCGCGGTCGAGCACCAGATCGGCGCCCGGACCAGCCGCCCGGGCAGGGAGAACCTGCCGCGCTCGAACGGCTCGAAAGCCGATTTGATGCTGGGGTCTGGCGTAGCGGGCATCGATCCTCCGCTTCCCTGGTGGTCTGCTCCCCGGCCCGGGGGCCGGGTCAAACTGCGACGGCCTTCACTCCGGCCGGACATAACTGCGCTTGAGCTCCTCGAACCGCTCCAGGATCGGCAGGCGCTGCGGGCAGGCCTGCTCGCAGGAGCCGCAGGCCGTGCAACGCTCCAGCTCCGCGAGATCATCGATCCCGTAGTGCCACTTGAGCCGCTCCCAGAGGCTTTCCCCGCCCTTGAGCTTGAGGTGGTTCCAGGATTCGAGGTACTTGTAGACCGGGATCTCCTGCGGGCAGTCCCGGCAGTAGCGGCAGGCGGTGCAGAGCTTGTCGAAAGACCGTTCGATCTGCGCCTCCAGCCGCTCCAGGTCGATACTGTCCCGGTCGGCATCGAACGCCCGCCAGGCCGCCGCGGCCGAGAGCACATCCTCGACACTGCGGAAGCCGACCAGAGCCGCGGTGACCTCCCGGTGCGACCACAGGAAGCCCAGCGCGGCCTCGAGCATCGACTGCTCCGCGCGGGTGCGGATGAACGAGAAGCTTTCCGGGTTCTGAGGGATGGTCCCCCCGCCCAGGGGGTTCATCACCACCACCCCCAGCCCCGCCTCGCCGGCGGCGGTGACCGCCTCCCGTCGGTAGGGGAAATTGATCGCGTTGTAGCCGAGGGTCACGCCCTCGAAGATCTTCTCCTCCAGGATCTTGCCGATCTCATCCCCGGCCAGGTGGGTGCTGAACGCCAGGTGGCGGATCAGCCCCTCCTCCCGGGCCCGCAGCAGGGCATCCACCGCGCCGCCGCGCTTGCGCTCCTCCCAGCCCTCCAGGCTCAGCAGGTACCAGCAGTGGTAGAAGTCGATCGCATCCACTCCCAGCCGCTCCAGGCTGCGCTCCAGGTCCGCCCGCAGCGCCGCGCCATCCGCCTTGCTGCTCTTGGAGGAAAGGTAGAACCGCGGCCCGCCCTGGCGCTGCATCTGGCGCACCGCCCGGCCGATGATCTGCTCGCTCAGGTCCTGGCAGTAGCCCGGGGCGGTGTCGAAATAGTTGATCCCCTGATCGTAGGCGGCCAGCACCACCTCGGCCATCGCTTCCACATCCTGCGGCTCGGCGAAACGCATTCCGCCGAAAGCCAGGCGGCTGATCGCTTCCCCGGACCGGCCGTACGCGGCGTATCCCATCGGATCTTCCCTCGCTGCGGTTCAAGTAGTGAGTCGCGAATCCGTCCTGCGGCGGCATCCGCCGGTTCCGCGGACGGGGTTGCCGCCCGGCGCGGAGCCCCGCGGCGCCGTCTGGGATACACAATTTAGTATGGATCGCCGAAAAAATCCACCCTCCGGGCGCGGCCGGCGCCCGATCAGTAATAGTACCAGATGCTGCGGTAGTCCCGGATGTCCTCGCCCCGGGCCGCCAGCTCCTCCAGGTAGAGCTGGATCGGGATGTCGGTATAATGGAACGGCGGAGCGGGCTGGTTGTTCTTCTCCCAGGGATGCAGCTCGTAGACCCGGGCGCCGTCCGGCAGAATCATCAGCAGCCGGTGGTTCTGCCCGCAACGGAATTCGCTCTGGCCCAGGCCTCCCAGGTTCAGCACCGGTTGATCGGTGCGGTCCAGCCCCGGCAGCAGGTCGGCCTCCTCCTGGCGCTCCTGCAGCAGCCGCGCGATCGGGGTCAGGAAGCGCCGGTGCTCCTCCCTTCCGCTGACCGCCAGCGCGTGGTAGGGATCGACCCCGATCAGCCGCAGGTCGCGCCTGAGCTTGGCGCTCTCGAAACGGCGACTGTTGTCGGCGGTGAAAAGCTGCTGGTTGTATACCGCTATCCCCGCCCGGCGGATCTTCTGCACCGCCTCCAGCGCCTCGGGAGTGATCTCGTAGGGGTGCTGGAAGCAGGTGACCACCGCCAGCTCGCGGCAGCCGGGCTCGTGGAAACGGGCGATGGTGCGCACCAACTGGTCGGTCCAGCGCATCGGCAGCACCACCGGGGAGCGCGTGACCAGGCGGATGCGGAAGAGCTGCTCCCGCGAGGCCAGCGCCTCCAGCACCCGGCCCAGGGTCTCGTCGTTCAGGATCGCCGGGTCCCCGCCGGTAATCAGGATGTCGCCCACGCTGCGGTGGCGATCCAGCCAGCGCAGGGTTTCCTCCAGCGCCTCCCCGGATACCGCCGCCTGCGGGTCCAGGCGCTCCTCCTGCTCGAACGGGCTCTGGCAGAATACGCAGCACTGGGCGCAAGCGCCGAACGGCTTCATCAGCGCCACGCCGGGGTAACGGTGGGAGATCAGGTCCGACGGCGCATCCCCATGCTCGCCGCTCAGCTCGAGGACCAGCGCGCGATCCTCCCGCCGCTCGATCAGCAGCTCCACGTACTCCCGGGGCGGGAGCACCCGGGCCCGCACCGCCCGGTCGAACCCGACCGCCGGATCGCGGTCGATCAGGCTCAGGTAGTACGGAGTGATCCCGAACGGCACCCGCCGCTCCACCGCCCGCCGGACCGCCTCCTGCCGCTCGAGGTCCAACTCGATCAGGTCCAGCAGCGGCCCGGGCTCGCGGATGATGTTCCTGATCTGCCACTCGTGGTTGCGCCAGTCCGGCTCACCGGCCCCGAAATAGTCCAGGATGCGCCGGCGGTTTTCCCGCCGCCAGCCCTGGACCTCCGGGTCCAGTCCGGAAGGGTACTTCTTGAAATACTTCCGGACCCGCACCCCTTGCTCGTCCAGCATCAGGTTCCGGGCCCCCGCCCCTTCCTGGCCCTCGAGGGACGGGTACCCGGAGCTGCCGCGGGCGGTCGAACGGCGGTCGTGGCAGAGGTCCGACCGGCCGGTCACTCCCTGGAACAGGTGGATGAACTCCATGAGGAAAGCGGCCGAAAGCTCCGCCGTCAGGGCGCGTTCCTCCCCGCGGGCCAGCAGCCACAGGCGCTCCAGGGCCGAGAAGCCGGTGCGCCGCTCGTTGACCCGGCCGATGATGTCCTTGAAGGCCCGGAGGCAGGCGCGCAGGGCGGCCTGCTCCATGCCGGGCAGCTCGCTCTCGTGCTGCTGCAGCTCGCGCTCGGCATGCTCCAGGTAGCCGTACAGCCCCTCGCGGGCGGACTCCAGGTCCGGGGCCTCGCGCAGCAGTTCCTGCAGCTCCGGGTTGGCCTCCCAGAGATGGTCCAGATGGCTGTCGAACGTCACCTCGCACCTGGCCGCGGGCGTGCCGATGCTGACCGTGAACGCATCCTCGACCGCCCGGGCCGGGCCCCGCCGGCCGAGGGCGCCGGCCGGATGATCGGGCGGCGCGGTCCGGGCGCCGCCGTTGGCCGCGCCGGCGACCATCGCTTCCGCCTGGTTCTGTTCCGCCGGCTGTTCCTCTTGCTCGGGACCCTGCAGCTTCTTGGTCATCATGTCCTTCCTCCGGAAGCAGTGAGCCGCGCGCACCCTGCGGGTGCGTCCCCGGCATGATGAGCAGCTCCTTCCCCGCCCGCACCCGGTCCCCCCGACACCACCCATCCCTGGTACAAGGCAGGGAAGCGATGCTCCCGGCAGGAGAGGTCCGCTCGAAATTCTCTCTACTAATTGTGATGACTGGAAGTCCTGTTGTCAAACCGGTCAGCCCCGCGGTCCCCGCGCCGCGCCCGGCCAGGGAAGTGTGAAAAACGGGAAAAGATTAAGATTGAAAGTTCAGGCCGTGGTAATTATTTTTTGCGGAATACTTTGTGAGGGAAAACAATTTCATCTGGCGGAGCGGGAGTGCCCAGGAAATACATCATCACCGGCGGCGGGACCGGGGGCCATGTCTACCCGGCCCTGGCGATCGCCGAGGCGCTCCGGGAGGATGATCCGGAGGCGAAATTCCTCTACATCGGCGTGCGTGGCCGGGCCGAGGAACAGATTGTCCCGCGCCACGGCTATGAGCTCCGGTTCGTGATCGGCGCCGGGATGCCGGGCAGCCGCCCGAGTCTGCCCAACCTGCTGGCCGCGGTCAAGCTGCTGCTGGGGCTGGCCCAGGCCGCGGTGATCCTGCGGCGCTACGAGCCGGACGCGGTGATCGGCACCGGCGGCTACGCCAGCGTGCCGGCGGTGCTGGCGGCGGTGCTGCTGCGGCGGCTGGGGCTGATCGCCCCGAAAATTTTCATCCACGAGCAGAACTTTGCCCCGGGCCGCTGGAACCAGTTGATCGGCCGCTGGGTGGACCGGGTCTGGATTTCGCTGGAGGGCTCGGAGCGGTTCTTCCCCGGCAGCCGGGTGGAGTACACCGGCTACCCGATCCGCAAGGAGATCCACAGCGAGGACCGCCACGAGGCCAGGCGACGGCTGGGCCTTCCGGAGCAAGCGCGGGTGATCTTCGCTTTCGGCGGCTCCCAGGGCGCGCGGACGATCAACCGCGCCCTGGTCGAGGCCCTGCCCCGGCTGCTGGCCGACCCGCGGGTGATCGTGATCCACGGCACCGGCGGGACCAAGCTCACCGGCTATGATCCGGTGCGCGACACCGCCGCACGGGTCGAGGCGCTGGGGCTGGCGACGGAGCCGCGTTCGCGCTACCAGGTCCGGGACTTTTACCACGACATCCAGTACTATTACGCCGCCGCGGACCTGGTGGTCTGCCGGGGCGGAGCGGGCACGCTCAACGAGACCTGCCGCTGCGGACGCCCCGCGGTGGTGATCCCCAAGTCCAACCTGGCCGGGGAGCACCAGGTGGTCAATGCCCTGGCCCTGCAGCGCAATGGAGTCTGCGAGGTGATTTTCGAGCGCCCGGTGCTGCAGGGGGGCCGGATGGAGGTGGCGGTCAGCGGGGAAACCCTGGCGCGCAAAGCCCTCGAGCTGCTCGATGACCCGGAGCGCCTGGCGCGGATGGGACACTCGGCGGCGCAGGTGGGCGGCCGCGCGGACAACCGCTGCTTCGCGGCCTCGGTGCGACGGGAGCAGGAGGGCGAGCGCCTGCCGGTGCAGCCGCGGGCGGCCAATGGCCAGGTGCGACAGGATGACTTCGACCCGGCCTGGCTGACCCGCCTCAGCCCCTCCCGGGTGCTGCAGGTGGCCCAGACCATCAGCTCCGGCGCGGATGGCCGCGGGGTGGAACGGCACCCGCTGGTCGAAACCCTGCGCTTCTTCGCCGATGGCTACCTGGTGAGCCTGTCCTGGCAGGTGCGCAACAGCGGGGTCAAGCTGGTCGGATTGCTGCGGCACCTGGAACGGCGGGGCCTGCTGCTCGAGATGGCCGGCGACCGCACCCCGGCCTCGCTGTGGCAGCGGGCGCTGGGCGGCGACTACCGCCAGGTGGGCTTCATCCGTCGCAACGCCCTGGACTCGCTGGCCGAGCTGGGCCTCTGGGATGAGCCGCTGCGTCAGCTCCTGCTGCGCGTGCTGGCCGATGACCCCTACTATGAGGCCCGTTCCCACGCCGCCCGGGCGATCATCCTGCTGCGGGATCGGATCGGCGGCTGCGCGCAACTGGCCGCGGCCCTCGAGCGCAACCTCGGCCACCGCTCGCTCGAGGTGCGCTGGTGCGCTCTGGAGGCCCTGGGGGCGGTCGCCCCGGACCCGGAGTTCCTCCAGCGCCAGGGAAAGCTGCTGCTGCACCCCAACTGGCGCATCCGCGAGGCCCTGCTCAAGGCGATGTGCCATCTGCTGGCCCGCGGGGTGGTCCGCCGGGGCGACCCCGCCTTGAGCCTGCTGGAGGGCCTGATGCCCACCTGCACCGATTTTGTCCCCAGCTTCCCGCTCAAGCGCTCGCTCAACCGCCTGCGCAGCCTCCAGGCCGGAGCGGTCGCCGCCGACAGCTCGACCGACAGCCGGGAGAACGGCCGATGATCTATTATCTGAGCAAGTACATCCTGATCCCGACCCTGGGCTTCGACTGGAGCCGCCTGGCCACTTACCTCACCTTCCGCTCGATCTTCGCCGCGATCACCGCTTTCCTGCTGCTGCTGCTGTTCGGCAACCGCAGGATCCAGGCCCTGTACCGGCACGGGGCGCGGGACACAGTGCACGACTATGGCTTGATGGACCCCGAGAGCAAGCGCGGCACCCCGACCATGGGCGGGATCATGCTGGTGGGCGCGGTGTTTTTCGCCGGCGTGCTCTGGGGCGACCTGACCAACCCCTTCGTGCAGTGGAGCCTGGCGGCGATGCTCTGGTTCGGGGCGATCGGCTTTATGGATGACTACCTCAAGATCAGTCACCAGGACAGCCGCCGGGGCATGAGCCAGCCGATCAAGCTGGCCCTGCAGGGACTGTTCGGCCTGGTCTTCATGCTGGTTTACCTCTCGGACTGGGGGCCTCTGGCCGCCGAGCGGGTCCAGCTGCTGCAGCGGCGCTTCCGGGGTGGATGCGCACAGCTACCGCTTTTTTCTCCAAGTGCCGTTCAAGAAGTACCCGGTGGTGGAGCTCTCCTGGTTTTACCTTCCCTTCGGGGTCTTCGTGATCCTGGCGATTACTAATTCCGTCAATTTCTCCGATGGGCTGGACGGGCTGGCGGTGGTGCCGGCCTCGCTCACCGCCGGGGTGTTACGCGGTTTTCGCTTATATCATCGGCAACTCGATCCATGCAAGCACACTGCTGTTCACCCATCTGGTGGGCAGCGGCGAAATAACGATCATCCTGTCCGCCCTGGTCGGCGGCGGACTGGGCTTTCTCTGGTTCAACGCCTACCCGGCGCAGATATTCATGGGTGATACGGGATCGATGGCCCTGGGCGGCATGCTGGCCGTTGCGGCGATCATGATCAAACAGGAGTTCCTGTTCCTTCTGGCCGGCGGGATTTTTGTCATCGAGGGGGCCTCGGTGCTGATTCAGGAGAAGCTTGGGATCAGGCTGCTGGGACGCCGGATATTCCACCGCGCCCCCATCCATCATAATTTCCAGCATTTCGGCATCGCCGAGACCAAGGTGGTGGTGCGGTTCTGGATAGTGGGGATTATCCTGACTGCTGATCGGCCGGCCACCATAAAGATCCGCTGAAGAAAGCCCGCCATGTCCGGTGTGTCCATCCGCTCGCTGTTCCGGGAAACAGTCATCTACGGGATCAGCGGGGTGCTGGCCCGCTCCCTGAGCCTGCTGCTGCTGCCGGTGCTGTCCAACTTCCTGCCGGCGGCCCAGTTCGGCCACCTCACCATCGTCTACTTCCTGATCGCCCTGCTGCAGCTGCTGCTGATGCTCGGGCTGGGCAACTCGCTGGTGCGCTACCTGATCGGCGCCCCGGACCGGACCCTGGTGTTTTCCAGCCACTTCTGGCCGCTGCTGGTGGTCGGCGGTCCTCGGCAGCCTGATGGTCCTGCTGCAGGCCGGGGGGCTGGCCGCGCTGATCTTCGACCAGAGCCTGCCCGGCGACCTGCCGGCGGTGCGCCTGGCCGCGGCGATCATCGGGCTGGATGCGATCAACACCCTGCCTTTCAGCTTCCTGCGGGCCGAGCGCCGGCCGTGCTACTACCTGGCGGGGGCCCTGCTCTCGGCCGGGATCTACGCCGGCCTGACAATCTACCTGTTGAGCGCGCGCGGGATGGGAGTCGAGGGAGTGCTGCTGGCCAACCTGGCGGGTTCGGCCGCGGTGACCCTGTTCTATCTGCCGGTCTGGCTGGGCAACATCCGGGCCCGGTTCGACTGGGGGCTGTTCCGCATCTACTTCGCTTTCGGCTTCCCGATCGTGTTCGCCGGGATCGGCAAGAGCCTGCTCGACCTGGCCAGCCGCCCGATCATGGAGCGGCTGATGGATGCGGCCGCGGTCGGGGTCTTCAGCGCCAGCTACCGGCTGGCGGCGGTGGCCAACATTGCGGTCTCGGCGTTCGCCCTGGCCTGGAAGCCTTTCCTGGTGCGGGCCAGCCGCGAGCAGGACCATCCCTCCGCCCTGTTCGCCCGGGTGATGACCCTCACCGTGCTGGCCCTCTGCCTGATCTTTCTTGCGGTCTCGCTGTTCGCCGACAACCTGGTGCGTCTGAAAATCCCCTTCACCGGCTTCCGGCTGCTGGAACCCAGCTACTGGCCGGGGCTGGTGGTGATCCCTCCGGTGCTGGCGGCTTACATTTTCTACGGGGTTTACCTCAACCTGACTGTCGGCTGCGACCTGACCGGCAAGACCTACTACTATGCCTGGACCACCCTGGCGGCCGCGGTGGTCAACATCGCCGCCTGCTTCCTGCTGATCCCGCCGCTGGGGATGATGGGCGCGGCCTGGGCCACCCTGCTCTCCTACGGGATCGAGGCGCTGGTGCTGTTCCTGCTCACCCGCCGGATCTACCCGATCGCTTACCAGTGGGGGCGGCTGCTGCGCCTGGTTTTGCTCGCCGCGGCCTGTTTTGTCTCGGCAAAACTGGCCGGAGATGTTATCTTGGTGGAATTGCTGGCAATTGCTGGTTTCGTGGTCCTGCTCTTCCCGTTGCGGATCATCGATCGCTCTGTCCTGCAGGTGCTGTCCCGGGCTGGTCGGCGCGGCGGGCAGCCCATCCCGCGTCCCGGCGCGAAGTCGTAACCTCGAACCCGCCGGCCCCGGCCGGCCCAGGAGGTGCCCTGATGAACGGTTCACTCTGCCTCGCCATGTTCCTGCTGTTCCCCCTGCTGCTGAGCAGTTCCTGCTGCCGTCAGCCAAGCTCGGCCGCGGCCTGCGAGGGTCCGCGCACGGTGCGGGTGGCCCAGTCCGCTCCGGCCGAGGTGGTGGGCGCGGACAATGCCGCCCTGCAGCAGGCCGCCGACCTGCTCCGCCCGGGCGACACCCTCGAGATCGGCCCCGGCGAGTGGCGGATGGACAACAGCTTGGTGATCCGCACCAGCCGGGTGACAGTCCAGGGCGCCCCCGGCGAGACGATCCTCAAGAAAGGTCCCGGCGCGGCCAGCCGGGTGGTCGACTGCGGCGACTACGGCGAGAGCGTGCTGGTGGTGGCCGAGCCCGCCAACTTCAAGCCCGGGATGGGGCTGTCGATCATCGATGACAACTACAACAGCGGCTGGGCGGTCTCGGTGAGCGCGGTCAAAGAGATCAGGGGCGACACCCTGCTGCTGGCCGAGATGACCCTGCGCGACTACGACTACGAGACCGGCAATGCCCGGGTCGAGAACAAGTTCCCGATCCTCTGCGGGATCGAGGTCGAGGGCTGTGACGTTCGAGGGGATCACGGTCGATGGCAACCGGGAGCAGAACCCCTACTTCCTCGATGGCTGCCGCGGCGGAGCGATCTACCTTTACCGGGTGAAAGACTGCGACATCCGCAACTGCGTGGCCCGCAACTACAACGGGGATGGGATCTCGTTCCAGATCACCGACAATGTCCAGGGTCGACAGCTGCGAGTCCCACGGCAACTCCAACTATGGGATCCATCCCGGCACCGGCAGCCCGCGCGCCCAGATCAGGAACAGCCACTTCCACCACAACGACCGGATCGGCTTTTTCCTGTGCTGGCGGGTGCGCTACGGGACGTTTGCCGACAACCTGATCGAGGACAATGGCGATTACGGCATCTCAGTCGGCCACAAGGACACCGACAACCTGTTCGAGAACAACGTCATCCAGCGCAATGGCTTCGCCGGGGTCTACTTCCGCGAGGAGACGCTGCACCTGGCCGGTCACCGCAATGTTTTCCGCGCCAACAAGATCATCGACAACGGCGACAGCGAGCGCGGCTATGGGATCTATGTGGCCCCTTACGCCGGCGATCTGGTGTTCGAGAACAACGAGATCGGCGAGACCCGCGCCGGCGGCGAGGGCACCCAGCGCTACGGGGTCTTCGTGGCCAAGTCCGCCGGCCCGGTCCTGCTGGCGGACAACCGGATGAGCGGGCACCTGTCGGCGGATTTGCAGGATGAGAACGGCAAGTAGCTGTTTTGTTCTGTTCCTTAGCTTTTAATGCCTTACAACGCTTTCCTGAAGTTAAGCTTCAAGGAGGAACGGCCGTGAGAAAGATACTGCTGCGTTGGTCCATCCTCGCCCTGCTGCTCCCGGCCCTGGCGGCTGTCTCCGCCTGCCGCCAGCAGCAGAGCCCGGCTGCCATCCCCGCCGGACCCCATACGGTGCGGGTGGCCCAGTCCGCTCCGGCCGATGTGGTCGGCGCGGACAACCTCGCCCTGCAGCAGGCCGCCGACCTGCTCCGCCCGGGCGATACCCTCGAGATCGGCCCCGGCGCGTGGAACATGGAAAACAGCCTGGTGATCCCGGTCTCCGGGGTGGTGGTGCGCGGCACCCCTGATGAAACCATCCTCAAGAAAGGCCCCGGCTACCAGAGCATCGTCGCCGATGGCGGCGACTGGGGCGAACCGGTCCTGGTGCTGGCCGAGCCGGCCAACTTCAAGCCCGGGATGGGGATCTCCTTCCGCGATGACCGCAATGCCGGCGGCTACAATGTCACCACCGGCACGATCACCGAGATGCGCGCCGATACGATCCGCATCAGCGAGCTGCCCTGCTGCGATTACGACTACCTGGAGGGCAACGCCCGGGTGCAGAACAATTTCCCGATCCTGGCCGCGTTCGGCCAGCGGGAACTCCTGTTCGAGGGGATCACGGTCGATGGCAACCTCGAGCAGAACCCTTACGCGCTCGATGGCTGCCGCGGCGGGGCGTTCTACCTGTTCCAGTGCAAGAACAGCGAGTTCCGCAACTGTGTGGCCCGCAACTACAACGGCGATGGCTTCTCCTACCAGATCACCGACAGCGTGCGGGTGGTCGACTGCGAGGCTTACGGCAACAGCGGCCTGGGGGTCCATCCCGGCACCGGCAGCCCGCGCACCCTGGTCAGCGGAAGCCACATGCACGACAACGGGCAGATCGGGCTGTTCCTTTGCTACCGGGTGCGCTACGGCGAGTTCCGGGACAACCTGATCGAGAACAACGGCAGCTACGGGATCTCGATCGGCCACAAGGACTCGGACAACCTGTTCGAGAACAACGTGGTCCGCGGCAACGGGATCGCCGGAGTGTTCTTCCGTCATGAGGACACGCGGGTGGCCGGCCATCGCAATGTCTTCCGCAATAACAAGATTGTCGACAATGGCGGGGCCGAGCGCGGTTATGGGGTGCTGGTGCGCAAGGAGAACAACGACCTGGTGTTCGAGAACAACACGATCGAGGACACCCGCCAGGGCGAGGCCCGCACCCAGCGCTACGGGATCTTTGTCGAGAAGGGCTCCCACGGGCTGACCCTCACGGACAACACCCTGCAGGGCCACCTGCTGGCCGATGTCCAGGAAGAGGAGCTGGACTAGCGGTAGTTAACCCCGGTCCCCTGAAAGATCAAAGGGCCGCTCCCGATCCTGATGGAGCGGCCCTTTTGTTATTTCCTGAGGGAGGGAGGAAACCTTTTGAAAAAGGTTTCCTCCCTCCCTCAGACTCCCTCTCACTTTCCCAAACTTTTTCGATAGTTGGATCATCCTTCCAAGCCCTGGCGCTGCGAGAAATCTCGTAATCAATCAAGGGTGCGGCATGCCCAGTCCCTATGGCTGACCACGATTTATATGGTTGATATTTAATCACTTACGGACGGGCTGGTACATTATCTTGGGGAGCGGGGTGATGGTCTTTCGGGCCGCGGCTGGAGGCAAAAGCCAGCGGTGTAATTGCCGCGTAATTTCCATCGTGGCCGCCATGGAATGACGCGGCCCGGCAGGCCATGGCGTTGCAGCGCCAGGGCATGGGCGCGAAACGCGGCGACCGGTGTGGGAGCGACTTTTTTCCCTCGTACCCTCGGCGGCTGTTAAAGACCGCGATGGTCTTTCAGCTTCGCGGCCTTGGCTTCATAAGACTCTTGCTACTTCTGGTCACAGAAGTAGAAACATCCGAAGGATTTACGGGATAAAGAACAAGCTGAAGATTTCCCTCCCCCTTCACGCCCCTCCAAAGAGTTACCGCATCAGAGCAGATGGTGATGGGGCTGGCGACCGCCGCCGGACCCGCCTCCGGGATTCACCCCCGGTAGCCCCGCTCGGCCAGGGCCTCGGCCGCCACCTCGCGGTCATCGAAATGGATCTTCCCGGTGGGCAGGAGCTGGTAATCCTCGTGCCCCTTGCCGGCGATGAGCAGCAGGTCGCCCTCGTCCAGGCTGGAGATCGCCTGGAAGATCGCCTCGCGACGGTCCGGGATCACGCTGAACCGCTCGCCATGGCTTCCCCCGGCGGCTTCCGCTCCCGCGACAATCTCCCCGATGATCGCCCCGGGCTGCTCGCTGCGGGGGTTGTCGGAGCTGATCACCGTGAAATCGGCCAGCCTGACCGAAATCCCCCCCATCATCGGCCGTTTCTGGCGGTAACGGTCCCCGCCGCAGCCGAACAGGCTCACCAGCTTGCCCCGGGTGTGCTCCCGCGCGGCCTGGAGCGCTTTCTCCAGGGCATCCGGGGTGTGGGCGTAGTCGACCAGCACCGTGAAAGGGCTGGCCCTGCCGCACCCGCTCCATCCTGCCCGGGACCGGGGTCAATGTCGGCAGGGCCTCGGCGATCCGCTCCGGGGTGATCCCCAGCGCGGCGCTCACCGCGGCGCAGGCGGCGATGTTCTGGCCATTGAAACGGCCCACCAGCTGGACCTCAGCCTCCACCTTCCGGCCGAACACCTCCAGCGCGAGCCAGGCCCCATCCGGGCGGGGTTCCCAGCGGGCGATCCGCACCGTGCCGCCCGGACGTTCGCCATAGGTGAGCAGCGGGCCTCTCACCTGTGCCGTCAGCCGCTCGCCGTAAGGGTCATCCCAGCCCACCACCGCCCTTCCCTGTGTCCCAAGATGCTCGAACAGCTGGCACTTGGCCCGGAAGTAATCCTCCATGTCGCGGTGGTAGTCCAGGTGGTCCGGGGTGAGGTTGGTGAACACCGCCACCTCGAACCGGCAGCCCAGGCTGCGCTGCTGGTCCAGCCCGTGGGAGCTGACCTCCATCACCGCGGCCCGGCAGCCATTGACCTGCATCCGGGCCAGCATCCGCTGGATCTCATCGGCGAATGGGGTGGTCAGGCTGCTGCCGAGCACCTCGGAGGGCCCCAGGATGTTGCGGACTGTCCCCAGCAGGCCGCAGGGCATCCCCTGGCGGGCCAGCAGCTCGCGCACCAGGAAGGTGATCGTGGTCTTGCCGTTGGTGCCGGTCACCCCGATCAGCGGGAACTTGCGCGAGGGGTAGTCGTAGAACTCCGCCGCGGCCAGGGCCAGCGCCGCGCGAGTGTCGGCGGCCAGGAACTGCGGCAGCGGGCAAGCACTCTCCCGGCGGGAGACCACCGCCCCCACCGCGCCCTGGGCCCGGGCCTGTTCCAGGAAAGCATGCCCATCGGCATGCGCCCCCGGCAGGGCGAAAAACAGCTCACCGGGCCGCACGCGACGGCTGTCCGCGGTCAGGCCCCCCACCTCGACTCCCGCCGCCGGGGTCCCATCCGCCGGGACCGCGCCCATCGCGCCGAGCAGAGTGGTCAGTCTCAAGACAACCTCCTGACTTCGATTTCAGGTCTTCAGCTCTTTTTTCTTGGCCGCCGGGAACAGCAGGTTGTTGAGGATCAGCCGGTAGCCGGGCGAGTTCTTGTGCAGCTCCAGGGTGGTCTGCCGGTCTCCGATGCGGTGCTCCGGGTCCTCCGGATCGTGGCCGCCCAGGAAAGTCCAGAAGCCCTTGCCCTGATTGCCGTGGATATACTTGACAAAGGGCTGGTCCTGCTCGAAGGCGAGGACCGTGACCCCCTCTTTCAGGGTTCGGCGGGTGAAGCTGGTGGACTGGCCGTAGAAGTCCTTGATGAAGTCGGTGTGGCACTGGGTGAGCAGCGAGGGCACCGGATCGTACTTGGCCGAGAACCGGAAGAGCTGGAAGTAGCCCAGGTTCCGGCGGGCCAGGGGATTGTTCACCTGGTGGCCATCGATGTCCGAGAACGAGTTCACCACCGGGTTGAGCTCGGGACGGAAGTCCCGGAAGGCCAGAGTGCGGGAGAAGTCCAGCTTGGCGGCGGCCTCCGGGTCCACCCCATCGCCATCCGCCTCCGCCGGGACAATGTCGGTCTCCCCCGCGGCCAGGGCGATGTCCAGGGTCTCGGCCGCCAGGCACATCGCGAACAGGAAGCCGCCCTCGCGCACATAGGCGGCGATCCGTTCGGCGACCGCGTGCTTGAGCTGCCAGACCTTGGCATACCCGAAGCGGGTGGCCATCTCCCGGTTGCGGGCGACTTCCTCCTCGAACCAGTCGCGGCCGCGATAACCGATGTAGAAGCGGTTGAACTGGCCGGTGAAATCCTCGTGGTGCAGGTGCAGCCAGTCGTACTTGGAGAGCGCGCCCTCCAGCACCTCGGCATCCCAGATCTTGTCGTACTCGATCTCGGCGTAGGCCAGGGCCAGGGTGACCGCATCATCCCAGGGCGAGAGGTTGGGCGGGGTGTAGACCGCCACCCGGGGAGCTTTTTCCAGCAGCATCACTTCCATGTTTTCCTGCTCGATCTGGGCGTGGATCGCCGCCACCTGCTGCGGGCTGACCGTTTCGACCGACACTCCCATCAGCCGGGCCAGGCGCGCGAACGCCTCCCGCTCCTCGAGCAGGAACGAGCCGCCCCGGTAGTTGAGCAGCCACTCGACCCGGGAGCCGGCTTTGAGCACCTTGTAGGCCAGCCCGTAGGCCTTGATATGGTCCTGCTGGGCCAGGTCCATCGGCACCAGCAGCTCGCCCCGCGCCGGGACTGCCGCAAGCGGCAGGCCGCACAGCAGCAGGGCCAGCGTCATCGATTTCACCCACCGCACTCCTTTTGCCTGGAGCATCCGCCTCACCTCCATCCTCATTCGCTCGATTTTTCCTGCCATCTCACAGCCGGTCCTCATCCAGCGCGCGCAGCAGTCGCCGGGCCAGGGGTGTCGCCACTCCCGCCGGGTACTCGACCACCACCCGCTCCAGATGCTCGCGGGCGCGTTCCCGGTCGCCGATCCCCTCCAGCAGCACGATCCCCTGGCGCAACTCGGCCAGCGGGGCCAGGTGGTGCCGCGGGTAAGTCCGCACCAGTTCCTGGTACACTCCCAGGGCCAGGGGGTATTCGCGGGCCTCCTCGTACACCCGGCCCAACTGGAAAACCACCTGGGCCCGGTAGCTGGAGTCCGCGGCCTGCTCCAGCGCCTGCTGAAAAGCCGCGGCCGACAGCTGGAGCTCCCCGCGCTCGGCCAGGTGCAGCGCCCGCCCCACCAGCTTGCCGGCCACCCGCTCCGGGCTGGTGTCGTTCTGGATCAGGTAGGCGCGCTCGATCGCCTCATTGGCCTCGGGCTCGCCGAGCCGCATCCGGGCGAAAGTCCGATAGATGTCCGCGGCGCTGTCCACCTCGCCGCCGAACAGCAGCACATCCCCCAGCAGGCGCAGCACCTGCGCCTGCTCCGGCTGGACCCGAACTCCCGCCGCCGCTACCAGCTCGCCGCAGAGCGCGCCGGCCTGGTCGAGCTGGTCCAGGCGGATGAAGCTCCGGACGATCTTGAGCTTGATCGCGAACAGATCGCGGCCTTCCGTCCCCAGCCCCTCGATCCGGCGGTAGGCTTCGAGGGCTCCATCGGGGCGGTCGAGGCGCTCCAGGTACAGCGCGCCCAGGCGTTCCAGCGCCTGGACCCGCACCTCGGCGGGGTATTCCCCGGCTGCCGCGATGGTTTTCAGCGTGGACTCCGCCCGCGCGGGGTCCGGAAGCTGGAGCTCGACATCCGCCCGGCCGAGCAGGATCGCCGCCGGGGGCATCAGTTTCAGCGATTCCGCCAGCGCGTAGGCCTCCAGCGCCGCCGCCGGCTGTCCCAGCTTGAGGCTGCGGCCGATGAAGACTGTCAACTGCTGCAGGCCGCTCTCCGGGGGAAGCTCGCCTAGCAGTTCCCGCAGGCTTCCCAGCGCCCGTTCCGGCGCGCCCAGGGTCAGGTTGAGGTCCACCAGCAGGATCAGCAGCTCCTGGCGGTTGCGCTCCCGGGCCGCTTTCAGCTCCCGCTCCAGCCGGCCGCGCACCAGCTCCCCGGCCTTCTCCCCGCCCTCGAGGATGCGGTAAAGCTGACGCTGGGCCAGCGGCAGGTCGGTGGCCGCGGGCCCGGACAGGTAGCCCAGGATCTCCTCCAGCGCCTCGACCGGGCGGCCCAGGTCGATCAGCGCCTCGGCCAGCGGCCGGTTGAACTGGACTTGGGTTCCGGTCCGGGTCTGCCCCTCCCGCAACAGCTCCAGGGCCGGCCCGGGCTTGCCGAGGCTGCGGTAAAGGTTGCCGAGGAACAGGAAGCGATTGGGGTCGGTCGGCGCGGCCGCCAGGTGACTGCGTCCCACCCGCAGCAGGCTGTCCTCCAGCCCGGCCCGGTCCAGCGTCCGCAGGAACAGCGCCAGCAGGCGCAACTCCTCCGGCTGCGCGCGGAAGCGCTCCTCGACCAGCGGCAGGAACTCCTCCGGATGGCCGCTCTTGCGGTAGAGCTCCTCCAGCAGTTCCAGCACGCGGGGGTCCTGGGCGTACGGGCCGAGCAGGCCGATCGACTCCTCGACCCGGCCGGCCCGCTCCAGGGCCTGGGTGATGCTGCGCAAATTGATGAAAGTCTGGTCATCCAGCGCGGGCGCGACCGGCGGGTCCGCCGCCAGCAGGGCTGTCGCCAGCACCGCCGCCGGGATCAGCCCGGCCAGCAGGGCCAGGATCCTCCGTGATCCCTTCCGATTCATCTTCCCTCCCCATCCTCCAAGCCCACCCTCCATGCTCCGGCCGCCGAAAGCCCGAGTTTCCCGGCCGCGGGACAGATCAGCGCCGGGACCGCCAGCAGGAACAACCCCACATCCCGCAGCAGCACCCGCCAGGCAGAGACATGCCCCCGGCCGAAACAACCGCAGTCGAATTCCAGCCCGCGGGCCAGGTTGAAGCCGATCGCCAGGATGAACAGCGCGGTGAGGCCCAGCACCAGCAGCGCGGCGGGAGCGACCAGCCGTCCGGCCGGAAGCGGAGCGCGTGGCGACACGAGCAGCAACCCGCCGCCGATCAGCTCCAGCCAGGGCAACACCACCGCCGCCAGGTTGACCAGGGTCCCCGGCAGGATCCGGTAGCCATCGATCGCCCGGGCGAACTCCCCCGGCGCGGCGATCTTGTGCAGCGAGGCCAGCACGAACAGCAGCCCCACCAGCCGCCAGCCCGAGGAGAACGGAAACCACAGGCCCCAGGCCCATGCGGCCAGGGCCCACAGGCCCAGCCCCAGCAGCAGGAAATCCGCCAGCAGCCAGATCCAGGCCGGCAGCAGCAGGCTCAGGTCCAGCAGGCTGTTGACAGTTAGCTTAGCGCCGCGTTCCGGCGCCGGCGCGGGGGCGAGGTCGCCCTCGCCGCGCTCCAACGGCATCTGTCGCTCCTCCCACTCCTGGAACCCGCCCTGGAAGACATAGAGCCGCTGGTAGCCGGCCGCCTGCAGCTCCTCGGCCAGGTGGTGGCTGTCCTCGCAATTGGCCCCGGAGCAGTAGATCAGCAGAGGCTCCTCGGGGGAAACCTGTTCCAGCAGCGGGGGCAGGAAGCGCTCCAGCTCGTAGAGGTAGACATTGACCGCCCCGGGCAGGTGTCCCTGGGCGTAGGCCGCCGGGTCGCGGGCATCGATCACGATCCCGAGGCCCTGGTCCAGGAACGACCGCGCCGCCTCGAACGACAGCACGTGACGGCCCGGCTCGGCGGGGACCTCCGCCATCGGGTCGGCCGCCTCCACCCGCGCGGGAGGCTCGAACAGCGCCAGCCCGCCCCCGGCGGCATTGACCGCCAGCCCGATCAAGCCTGCCAGAGCGATCAGCAGCAAGGCTTTTCCGATTACCGCCCGCGCCGGTTCGCGCATCGGCCATCTCCTCGCATCCGTGGTGTTCCCAGGCTGCCGCAAATGCCTCGAAAGTTAGCGCCGGAAGGCCGATTATTCAAGCCCGGCCGCGAGGATCGCCGGCCTGTCGCCGATCCTCACGTACAAGGAATTACCGGGGCGTGGCGGGAAATGTTCTGTTTTTCTGGAGTTATCGGAAGCTCTCGGAGCAATCCCGCCGCGGTCCGGGGGGAGTGGACCGCGGGGTGAGCGGGAGCCGGCAATGGCTCCGCGGGGAGACGACAAGCTTACTTCAGGAGGACCATCTTGCGGGTCGGCTGAAAAGCCCCGGCGCTCAGGCGGCAACAATCAACCCCGATGGGGACCTGCCGGCCGACTGCATCCTTTCCATCCCGGTTGACCGGGTGCGCGCCCGGCCCCGGACCGTGTCCGGCAGGCGGACCAGCTCAAGCTGCGCGGCCTGCTCACGGCCGGCAGCTCCCCGCGCGACTTCTTCCTCATGGGGAGCTGCTCCGGGCGCAGCACCTACGCCAGCGCGGTCTCGAACCGCTCCGGCGCGCGCTCGAGCCGGGATGAGCCCGGCACCTGGCCGCGCGGCCCGGCGCTGCCCTGGCGGTCATCGACCCATTTTTCCAGCTTGGCTCGCTGCTCCTCGCTCAGGATCTTTTCCAGGTTCTGCCGGAACTCGCGGTAGCTCTCGGCCATCTTGTCGCGCGTCTTGCTGCGTTCGGAGCGTTCGCGGCGGGCGTCTTTCATCGCCTCCTGCATCTTTTCCTGCCGCTTCTCGAACAGCTTCCGGGCCTGTTTCCGCTGGTCATCGTTCAGCGCCAGGAACGCGCACAGCTCCTGGAAATTCTCCTCCGCCCGTTTTTTCAGCTCCCCGGCCCGCTGCTGCATCTGCCCGCGGTCAGGGCGGGGCTCCATCCGCCCGCCGCGGTCCTGGGCCGCCAGCTCGGCGGGGACAGCCACCAGGGAGAACATGGCGCCCAGCCCGATCAGGGCCGCCACCAGCAACAACACCTTGACTCGCATCGACAGCTCCTTGCGCTGGATACAATCCGCTCTGGAAAGTCAACCGGGGAATCGGACCAAACCGCTACTTCTGCTTGCCGCCCTTGTCCCGGGGGACATCGGCCGGTTTGAGATCGGGCTCCGGGTCCATCTTCAGCCCCCGCGCCCGCAACTCCTGGTTGATCTCCTGCAGCTGCAAGCGCCACTGCTCCATCTGCTCCTGGAACTTCTGCTTGTCGAACTGCGCTCCGGGAACTCCGGGAGGTCCGGGCATGTTCGGAAAGTCGTTCTGCACCCGGGCCAGCGCGCGCCAGATGTCCCGCTCCAGGTCGTTGGTGGCCATCAGGAATCGCGCCCGCTGCTGCGCATCGAGCTTCTCCATCGCCTGCTCGTGGATCTGGTGCTTGTTCTGCCAGATCTGGCGGCTGTTTTCCCGGATTTCCTTGACCAGGTTATCGAGCTTGCCCTCGTTCGGCTTTTCCGCCCGCAGTTCCTCATCGAGCTGCCGGAACAACTGATGGCGCTGCTCGGACAGCCGGCTTTCCTCACGCTGCATCGTGCGCCAGAGCGGGAAGAACCAGTCCACCTGCTCATCGCTCAGTTTGACATCATTGATGATCCGCCAGAGACGGAACATGTTGATCTGCTGCTCATGCCGCTCGCGCTTCAACCGCCGCTCCTCGGGATCGGCGGCCGGGACCGCGGACAGCATCATCCCCGGCATGGACAGCGCCAGTTCCTCGCCCAGCCGGGCGGTGTGGACCGCGATCAGCGGGGTAAATTCTGCGACCGCGGCCTCGATCCGAGGCTCGAGAGCTTCCAGCTCCCGGGCGAGGTTATCTTCCAGCACTTCCACCTCTCCGGGCAGCTCCACCCCCGGACCCTTCGGCGCGCTTTCCTCCTGCGCCGCCATCAACGGCGCCGCGCCCAGCCAAGCCAGCAGGGCGATCGCCCCGAAGCTGTTCCTGATCGTAAGCATACTGCCTCCTGTGGCAAACCATCCGCATGGGTTGAATCATCAAAATCGGCTGCGCAGCCGGGTGCATTCAGATTCCGGCCAGCTCGACCATCATCGCCTCGAACTGGTTTTCCTCCAGGTCCATCAGGCCCTCGTAAACCGACCGCCCCACCGGGAAGACCGTGGTCTCGACCGGCAGCACCCCGCCATCGACACCGGAGCCGAGGGCCTCCATCGCCTCCAGGACCGTCACCGCCTGCTGGTACTGGGTCACCAGCCCCTGGATCAGCCGCAGCGAGTCCTCGGGCGACAGGGCCTCCTGCATGGCTGTCGCGGCGAGCTGCGGGTCCGGGCCCAAGATCGCCGGCCTGCGCCAGAGTTCGAGCGTGCCGGCCAGCGCCAGCGCCAGCACCGCCGCCGCGGCCAGCAGCGCCGGGTAGTACCGGCGCAGGCGGACCACGACTCCGCCGGTCAAAACTTGACGGTGGTCATGCTCCCAGGTGGCCCGGCCGACCGCCCGCAGGCTCTCCTGCCAGAAGGCTTCCGGGAGCAGGTACTCCTCCCGGCCCTCCCGCGCCAGCCCGCCGGCCCGGCGCAGCTCCTCCAGCTCCTCCCGGCAGCTCCGGCAATGCCGGAAGTGGGCCTCCACCACCCCGCGCTCCTCCGGATCGAGCTCCCCTTCCAGGTACTCGACCATCAGGATTTCATCGAGCGGGCATTTCATCTGCACCTCCTGGTACCGCTTTATCCTGCACCAACTCGGATTTCAGAAACCGGGACATCTTTTTCAGCGCCCGGTGGTAGCTGACCTTGGCGCTGGAGAGGCTGATCTGGCAAGCCTCAGCCACTTCCTTGAAAGACAGGTCCTCCAGCGCCCGCAGCACCACCACCCGCCGCTGGGCCAGGGGCAGCCGGGCCAGGGCCTGTTCCAGGCGTTCCCGCGCCTGGCTGCGCTCGACCGCGCGCCCGGGGCTCTCCTGCTCGCTGTCCAACGGCTCGACCTCATCCAGCGGCAGCTCCCGCCGGCGGCCGATCCGCCGCAGCTCGTTGCGGGCCTGGTTCCCGGCGATCGTGTACAGCCAGCCGCGGAACTTGCCCTCCCCGCGGACCGTGTCCAGCTTGCGATAGGCGCGGATGAAAGTCTCCTGCATCACATCCGCCGCGGTGTCGTGCTCCAGCCCCATCCGCCGCAGGTAGCCATAGATCGGCCGCTGGTAACGTTCCACCAGCAGGGCGAATCGCTCCCGGCTGCCCCGGAGCACTTCCGCGATGAGCTGATCATCGGATGGCATGGCTGGCCTTCCCGCCGGCGGTTGATTGCGACTGTTTCCCGTACGACAACGGGGATGCTGGGATGGTTACACTTTTGTAAAGGATGGCAGGCACTGCAGCAACGCGATGACAGCAGGCAAGGCTCACCCGGCCGCCGCGGAACCGTCCGGCCGGGGCGGCTCCCCGGGCTCCCGGTCCCGTTCCTGCGGGCTGTCCGGCTCCCCCTGCTCCCGGGGTTCGAGCTGCTCATGGTAGGGCAGGACATGCCGGGACCATGGCCCCGGCGCCGGCTCGAGCATGCGCTCGATCCGTTCCATCTCCGCCAGCCGCTTCCGGTAAGCCCGGCGCCGGATCACATAGACCGCGATGAACAGCCCGCCGCCGAGGATCCAGATCACCGAGAAATCGGTCAGGAAGGTCATCCAGCCATAGCGGCCCTGCGCCCACTGCATCCACTGGCCCTCGAGCTGGTCCAGAGTCAGCCCCAGGGTCTGGCGCAGGGCCTGGTCCAGGTCGCCCTGCTCGTTCCAGCGACTGAACAGCAGCTCGAGCTGGGAGTCATCCCAGCGGGTGAAGATATATTCCACGACAGTGTAGCTCTGCAGGTAGGCCCGGCGGGCGCGGGCTTCCTCGGCCGGGAAGTCGGAGCGCAACTGGGCCAGGGGCTGGACTTTCCTGACCAGGATCGCGAGCGAGAATTCCAGCCAGCTCTCCGGACCCCACATCTGGGCGCTGTAGACCGCGTAGCCCTCGTGGAACCAGCGCGGCACCCGGGCCTCCGGCAGCACCCGGGCCAGGGCGATGTGGGCCAGCTCATGGAACAGGATCTCCCGGGGGTCCTCCCGCCAGAGGGGGACCAGCCGCGGCGAGCGGACGATCACCACGCCCTCTTCCGGGAAGGCGCAGGCCACTCCCCACTCCGGCAGCATCCCGCCGCTCAGGCGCTGGAACTCCTCCTCGCTCGGGGCGATGAACACCCTGGTCCCCGGCAGCGCCCGGCCGCGGATGAACTCCGGCCGCGGGATGAACTGGTCGCACCAGTCGCGGTAGCGCTGGGCCACCTTGCGGTCCACCGGGTAAAAAAGCAGCTCCACTGCTTCCGCGCTCACCAGGCTGCGATAGCCGGCAGTAGCGTGGAACGAGGCCGGCTCGGCCCCGGCCAGCGGGGACAGCGGCGGCAGACACGGCGCCAGCAGCGCCGCCGACAGCATGAAAAGCCGCAAAATCATTGACAAAAGCCGCTCGATTGTTATCTTTTATTTTTACGAATCAGAGTCACAGAGAGTTGTACCCAACAATAAACGGCAAGTTCTGTAGGGAGGAAGCGAAGTGCCCAATTCGAAAAGCGCCGCCAAGCGCCTGCGCCAGAGCTTGGTGCGCAGGGACCGTAACCGTGCCCGTCGCACCCGGATGCGCACCATCATCAGGAAACTGCGCGCCGCCGAGAGCTACGACAGCGCCAAGGCGATGCTGCCCGAGGTGTTCTCGGTGATCGACAAGACCGCCAAGACCGGGGTGGTCCACAAGAATACCGCCAACCGCCAGAAATCGCGCCTGAGCCAGTTGGTGGAAAAGATGCGTCCGGCCGAAACGGCCGCCGAGGCTTAACCGCTTCGAGCTCCCCGCGCCAGAGTTGAGCGAGGCAGGAAAAATCCTTTTTCCTGCCTTTTTCATTTCCCCTCAGGCAATCGACCGCAGGATTTGCAGGGCCAGGCCGGCATCCTTGAGGTCGGTCAGCACCAGCAGCTGGCGCACCTGTTCCTGGCGCCTGGCGCGGCCGCCCTCGCCGGCCTGCATCCGCCCGGCCAGGGCCACCGCCTCCTTGTAGTAGTTGCGCTCCATGTCGAGCGTCAGTCCCAGCTCGGCGGCCTCGGCGGCGAACCGCTCGCGGTAGCGCTCCAGTTCCTCGCAACGGCGGCGCAGCTCGCCCGCGCTCCCGGGCTGGGAGCGGGAGCGCTCCAGCCAGCGGCCCACCGGCAGGTTCCGGCGAAAGGCCATCCACTGCCGCTGCTCCTCCAGGTCGAACTCCCGCGGGCCGGCATAGCGCCGCAGGTCCTCCTCGAACACCATCCGCGCCGGCTGGGGCGCCTGTTCCTCCTGAGCGCTCACCCGGCCGCTCCTTTGCGCTTCCTGCCGCGGGAGGGCGCTTTCTTCACGGCCCGACCCAGGTCGGCCGGGACAAAATCGATCCGCGCCAGCTCCAGGTCGGCCCTGGTCAGCACCACCTCCAGCCGCTGCCCGAGACGGTAGAGCTTGTGGGTCCGGCGTCCCTCCAGCACGGCCTCTTCCTCGCGCATGAAGTAGTAATCATCGGTCAACTGGCTGACATGCACCAGGCCATCCACCAGGTGCTCCTCCAGCCGCACCCGGAAGCCGAAATTCATCACCGCGGTGATCACCGCCTGGAACCGCTCGCCCACATGCCGCTCCATGAAACGGGCCGCCATCAGGTCCCCGCTCTCGCGCTCGGCATAGTCGGCCTGCTGCTCGCGCTGGCTGGAGTGGAGGCAGAACTGCAGCAGGTCCTCCTCCATCGCCTCGCGCTGGTGGGCGGAAAACCGCTTCCCATCCAGCAGGGTTTTCAGCAGGCGGTGCACCACCAGGTCCGGGTAACGGCGGATCGGCGAGGTGAAATGGGTGTAGGCCGCGCTGGCCAGCCCGAAGTGGCCGACATTCTGCGGGCTGTAGACCGCCCGCTTCATGGCCTGGATCACCGAGGGAGAGATCAGCTCCAGCAGCCCCAGCTTTTCGGCCAGCAGCAGGCTGCGGACAATCTCCCGCGAGCTGGGGACCTTGCCCCGGGACTTCACCACCAGCCGCGGATCGACCGTCCGCAACTGGAAGTTCATGTTCTCGATCGCCTCCGGGTCCGGCTCCTCGTGCACCCGGTAGATCGCGGGGATTTCCGCGGCCTCGAGCCGCTCCGCCACCAACTCGTTGGCGCTCACCATGAACTCCTCCACCAGGCGGTGGGAGCCCAGGCGCTGCTTGCGGGCGATGCCGACCACCATCCCCTGCACATCGCGGATCAGCCAGGGCTCGGGCAACTCGAAATCGAGCTGGCCGCGTTCCAGGCGCTCGGCGCGCCGCTGCTGGCTGAGCCGCCACAGTTCGCGCAAGGGCTCGACCGTGCCGCCCAGCCTCTGGTCCGCCGCCGCCCCATCCTCGATCACCGCTTGCGCCTCCTCGTAGGTGTAGCGGTGACCGCTGCGGATCACCCCCGGGGTCAGCCGGTGGGTCAGCAGCTTGCCATCGGGCCCAAACCGCATCACCAGCGACATGGTCAGACGATCCCGGTCCTCCACCAGCGAGCAGATGCCGGAGGAAAGCTCGGGCGGCAGCATCGGGACATAGGCCTCGTCCAGGTAGACGCTCAGCGCCCGTTCGCGGGCCTCCTGGTCGATCGCCGACTTCTCCCGCACGTAGTGGCTGACATCGGCGATGTGCACCCCGACCTCGCAGCCGCCATCCGGCAGCCGGACCAGGCTCAGGGCATCATCGAAATCCCGGGCGCTCTCCGGGTCGATGGTGAACACCGCCAGTCCGCGGAAATCCTCCCGTCCCGCCAGCTCCTCCGGCCCGACCTCGGCCGGCGCCTGCCGGGCCTCGCCCAGCACCGGGCCGGGGAATTTCTCGGGCAGCTCGTACTTGAGCAGGATTTCCTCGGCCGGGCCGGCCTCCGGTCCGCCGAGGGCCCGCAGCACATTGGCCAGGGGCCGCCCGCCGGGGCCGCCCCACTCGAACACCTCCACCAGCAGCTTCTGCCCGTTCTTGTAGGGCCGGGCCTCGGACTCCGGCACCAGGATCTCGCCGAACACCCGCTCCTCGACCGGATCGATCACCGCGAAATTGCGGCGTTTCTCCAGCCGCCCGACAAAACGTTTGCGGGCCCGGGTCAGCACCCGCTCCACCTTGCCCTCGGGGTTGCCGTGCTCCGTCTTCTCCAGGACCCGCACTTCCACCCGGTCGCCATTCATCGCGTTGGAGAGGTTGAGCGACTTGACGAAGATGTCCCGGCCGCCGCTGTCCGGGATCACGAACCCGTAGCCGCGCCGCACCAGTTGCAGCCTGCCGCGCAGGGTGTCGCCATGGCCGGAGAGCGTGTAGAGGTCGCGGCGCACCCGTTCGAGCATCCCCTCCCCGGCCAGCTCATCCAGCATCTGGCGCAGGGCCTCGAACTCCTCCTGCCCCTTGAGCCCCAGGGCGCGGGCCACCTGGTCGGCCTTGACCGGAGCGGCGACACTCTCCAGGAAATATTTTTTCAACAGCTTTTTCTGCAGCGCCATGCCTTCCTCCTTCTCCATCACCTGCCGAACCTACTCCACCGACGGGCAGAGAACGGCTCCACCCCCCGCGACGGCACTCCCGGCCCGGGAAGCTGTGCCGCATCGTGCGCCTCCCGGGCATTGATTTATGCTATCTCGCTTCTCTATAATAATATATGAACCGCGCGGCACGGTCGTCCGGCAATTCCCGTGCGGCCGGCATGGCGCTCACCTTGAATCTAACATCCGGCGGGAGGTCTGTCTACCGGACCGGCATCCCGCCAGCCATGGGCGTGAAAGGGAATCACCCCGGCGCCGGGGATGTTCCCGGGCAAGAGGACCGGCGCTTACCTGAAATCAAGGAGGAAAGATGCTGCTGGAACTGAGCGTGCTGCCGATGGGCAAGACCCATAACCTCAGCGAGGACGTGGCCAAGGTGGTCGACATCATCGACCACAGCGGCTGCAACTACCAGCTCACCTCGATGGGCACTCTGATCGAGGGCGATTGGGGCCAGGTGATGGGCGTAGTCGGCCGCTGCCGCGATGAGCTGCTCAAGAGCAACGAGCGGCTGTACATGGTGCTGAAGGTGGACGAGGATAAAAGCCATACCCTTGGTGAAATCGAATCCAAGGTGGCCTCGGTGGAGGAGAAGCTGCACCACAAGGTCAAGCACTGAAGGCGCGGGACCGGGGGCGCGGCCGGACCTGGCGTCCCCGGTTTCCGCCTTTTTCCCCGTCGAACGGGCTCAGCCTTCCGGCAGGAAGGACCTGAGCGCGATCTCGAAAAAGTTCCCGCCCAGCACCCGCGCCCGCTCCTCGTCCGACAGCCGGTCGTAGACCACCCAGCCCAGGATCGGCGACTGGTCGCGCATCGGGGTGTCCGTGCCGAAGACCACCTTGCCCGCCCCGGCCTCCCGCACCAGGTGCGAAACCATCCCGAACGGCACGGAGGTGTAGTTGATTTCCAGGAAGATGTTGTCGAACTCGCGGGCCAGGGGGATCAGCGCCCGGGCGGTCCGGACCGAGGCCCCGGCGTGGGCCACCAGGAACCGGGCGCCGGGATAGCGCGGGGCCAGCCGCTCGAGCTCCTCCGGGCTCACCCCGGAGAGCGGCTCGAAACCGAAATGGCAGAGCACCGGCAGCCTCAGGCGGTCGGCCAGCTCCAGCGCCGGGCGAAACAGCGGGTCGCTGAACGGGACCTGCTGGGTGAAGGGGTAAGGCTTGAGGCCCAGGAACCGCCGCGGGCTGAACCAGCGCGCGACCTCGGCTTCCCAGTCCTCCGGATAGTTGGGGTTCACCACCAGATAGGGCAGGATTCTTCCCGGGTGACGCTCGGCGGCCTCGGCCGCGACCCGGTTGCCGGCCGGGGCATCCCCGCCCATCAGCTCCCAGCTCGACACCGCCACTGTCGCGATCCCCAGCCGGTTCATCCGCGCCACCAGGTGGTCGCCATCCTGCGGGCCCAGGCTTAAGCCCAGCGGTCCCTCGAACCCGGCCGGGCCGATGTGCCCGTGGGCATCGTGGATCGTCAGGCCCGGCAGCTTTTCCCCGCGATCCGCCGCGATCAGCAGCGGCGAGCGGCCCGGCTCCTCGGGCAGGGTCGGCGTGGGGGGCATCCCCAGCAGCAGCTCCAGGTTGGCCGCGGCGATGCTTTTTCGCTCCGCCTCCTCGATTTCGGCGTACATCAGCGCGGCCCGGGCCGCTCCGGGGGCGGTGAAGGGCAGCCCGGTGCCGAACAGCAGCCGGGAGGAGCCCCAGCGGCGGCAGACATACCGGATCATGCCGTTACCCTGGAACAGCGAGGTCTCGACCCGCAGGTTCTCCCGGCGGTCGAACAGCTTGAAGAGCTGGGTAAGGTGGTTGTGGAAAGCGCCCACCAGCACCAGCGGCAGGCGCGGGTATTCGACGGCCAGCCGGTCCACCAGGCCGAAATCGATCGCCCGCTGCTCGTGCTGGCCCAGTTGGCTGAAGTTGTACCAGAACTGGTCGAAGTCCACCCAGAGCGGCAGGGCGCGCTCCTCGAGGGCTTCCAGGAACGCCCGCAGCTCCGGGTCGGAAAGCTGCAGGCCGTGCAGCAATGGGAAGATGCGGAAAGCCCGCACCCCGGCCATCAGCAGTTCATCCAGCTCGCGGGCCGGGTCGCGCCCCGGCTGGTAGGGAGCCGGGCTCCAGACCGCCGCCGCCACCAGCCGCCGGTCCACCGCCGGGGCCTCGGACAGGACCCGCCGGTTTGCGGCCCGGGGATCGAGCAGCCGGCCATCGGCATGATAGACCAGCGCCCGGGTGATCCGGCAGCGGTCCAGTTCCCGGAGCAGTCCCTCCCGGTCGTACGGGGCCCCCGGCGGCCGCCACACCGGCCGGCCCAGCGCGGCGTTGGAGTCGAAAAAAGCGGTCTCGCCCATCAGGCAGCCCCCCTTCGCGGTCGAGTGCGGGCCAGGCTGCGCAGCAGGGCGTACAGTCCGGAGGCCAGCCCCACCAGCAGCAGGTCCCAACGGTAGGGCCTGGGGACCGAGCGCCCCACCCCGGCATCGATGTCCAGCACGTAGCTCAGCAGGATCAGCAGCGCGCCCCCGCTGGCGATCGCCCACTCGCGGAAGTTGGGCGCGAACTCCCCCCCGCTCCAGATCCGCCGGAGGATCAGCGCGGCCCCGGCCAGCAGCCCCAGCGAGACCAGCAACGGCGACAGCACCGGCCCAACCCAGGGGGCGGGAACCAGGAACAGCAGGTCGAACGTGGTCAGGCTTTCCGGCCAGCCCAGCATCAGCTTGAGGAATAAGTAGTAACCGATGTCCCACAGCGCGAAGATCATCAGGAAGAACGCCAGGCGCTCATTGAAATTCCGGCCGGCGAGCAGGGCGACAGTCACCAGCATCGCCAGCGAGGCCAGCTCCCGCCCCACCTCGACCAGCAGCAGCTCCCGGTCGAGCAGCCGCAACGGGAAAGTGAAGCCCTCCGGGTAGAGCAGCGCCCGCAGGTAGACCACCACCGCCGACTCGAAATAGGCCATCGTGATCCCGAACAGCAGCAGCATCGCCAGCCGGGCCCGGCGGTTGGTCCCGGATTCCATCTTCAGGTCCATCGGCGTTTCTCCACTGGGATGGATCGCTTCACGGTACTTGCTCTAAAGCGTGTTAGCACTGCGAAGGCTGACGACTGGGTAGTGGCTGCTGAAAAGAGGCCACACACCCCGTCGGCTGTCGCCGGGAGCAGGGACATCAGCCAGCGGATAGCGCCTGCCGTCGTAGCGGCGGGTTTAAAACCCGCCACTACCAAGAGCCTGATTACTATTGGCAGCATTGACCGGGGCGAAGCGGGAACGATCCCCCTTAGCAAAGGGGGAAACAGGGGGTGGTGTATTTTCCTGATTCCCGAGCCGGTCCGCTCGGAGTTCATCACACGCTCTAAGCTTAATCCTAAAAATCCCGCGGGACAAGGAAAAGGGCCTCGCGGGGCGGCAGCGGGCAGGGCTCGCCGCCATCCACCAGCCGGCCGGTCATCAGGCAGCGGTAGACCTCGGGCGTTAGGCTCCCCGGCGGCAGTTCCGCCGCGGTGTCCTCGTAATTGAACACGAACGCCGCCGGCCGGGGCTGCTCCCCGACTGTCCCGCGCCGCACCCGCACCAGCGGACGGGGGGCCCGGGCCTCGATCCCGGCCTGTCCCAGCAGCCGGGCGGCCAGGGTGAGCAGCGCCTCCTGGCCGGTGTCGCGGTAGATGATCCCCGGGTAGCAGCCGAAATGGAAGGTCCGGCCCTTCCCGCGCCCGCCCTCCACCAGCAGTCCCTGCCCGCCGGAACGGTCCTGTCCGCCGGGCAGCGGCTCAGCCGGGCGGCCAGCCCATTGATGGCCAGTGGCAGGCCCAGCACCCGGGCCGCGAGCTCCTGTCCCAAGGGGCGGGGCGCCTCCTCGCGGCAGCATAGCAGCTCCGCCAGCCCGCAGCCGGGCCGTTGCGGCCGGACCCAGCCCCGGCGGTCACGGAATGCCAGGCCGGGATCGCTCACCAGCACACCGCCGCCGCGGACATAGCCCTCCAGCACCGCGGCCTGGTCCTCCCCCAGCAGGTGCTGGTAGGGCAGCACCACCAGCCGGTAGCGCCCGATCCGCTCCAGTTCCTCGACCGGCACCAGGTCCACCGCCTGGCCCAGTTGCCAGAGCAGGCTGTACCAGCCTTTGAGCGACTCCTTGTAACGGTAGCGGACAGTCCCGGCGCGGGGCAGTTCCTCGGCATCCTCGGCCTCGGAGTGCATGTCCGCCTCGAAATCGAACACCAGCGCCACCGGCGAGCTTTCCGGCTTCCAGGTGCGGAAGGCTTCCGGCGAGCGCTCCAGCGCCCGGCCGACCTGGGATGCCGCCCGGCTGCGGTCGGTGTCCGCGCCATCGAGCCCCACCAGCCCCGAGCTGATCGTCTCCTGGGCGAAACGCTCCGGCTTGAACTGCCAGATCACCAGCCCGCGCGCCCCTTCCGCCACCGCGCCCAGCAGCATGAACCGGGTGTCATCCCCGCTGAACGGCTCGCCCAGGTAATGCCAGTTGTTGCCGTAGATCTCGTTGACCCAGAAATAATCTTTCACCGCGGCGATCCAGCGCGCCTGCAGGCTGTAGAGGAACGCTTCCTGACGGTAGTCCGGGTTGGAGAACAACGCCGGCCGGTCCAGCTGGTAGAAGGAGTGGAAATCGCCGGTCCAGTGCGGCAGGCTGGTGCCATAGACATCGACCGGGCGGGCGGTGGGCAGGTCGTGGCAGGTGTCCAGCAGGGTCGGCTGGAGCACGCTGCTGAAGCCGACATGGCAGAACAGCGGGCGCGAGGGATCGTGCTCGCGCACCAGAGCCGCCATCCAGGCGATGCGCCCGGCGATCGCCTCCGCCCGCCAGCGGCGCCAGAGGCAGCTGTCGAAATAGGCCCCCAGGTCGGCCGGGGGAGTGATGTCCTCCCAGCGCGCGATGCACTGGCCGTAGCATTGGTTGTACTGCTCCACTGTCCCGAAGCGCTCGGCCAGCCACTGGCGGTACTGCGCTATCGAGTCCGGACAGGCGCAGTCCTCGAACGGCCGGCTGCGCGGCTCGTTCCAGAGGTGCCAGCCCAGGATCTGCGGCCGGTCGCGGTAACGGCGGATCGCCCCCACCACGAACCCCTCGGCCTTTTGCCGCACCAGCGGCCGGTCGAAACAGGGCCACCAGCCGCCCAGGTAGAACGCCCCCAGGGCCCGGGGCGGCAGCGGAGCGCCATCCGGGGCCACCCGCAGCGCCTCGTAATCGCGGAACAGCCAGCGGGGCGCGCTCTCGAGCATGAACTTGAACAGCACCTGCAGGCCGTACTGCTCCGTCAGCTCCAGCAGCCGGTCCAGGTCATCCCACTGGTAACGGCCCTCCTCACGCTCGTGCCAGGCCCACTGCGGGCGGAGCTGGATCGCGGTGAACCCCAGCCGGCGGATGTGCTCCAGGTCCCGCTCCCATTCCTCGGGTGGCGGGGTGGGCTGGCGGTAGTACTGGATGCCAAGATGGAACTGTTCGGGCCGGGGCATCGCTGTCGGTCCTCCTGAGGTTGGTGCTGCCGCTGTCCGCTGCCGGCGGGCCGCGACAGGAGGCCGCGGCGCCCGGATTTCATCGAGCCTCCAATTTAACCCGCAGCAGGCGGCGCGGCAACTGCCCCGGTCGCTAAAAATGAAGCCCTCCCCGAGCCGGCCGCCACTTGGCGCGGTCCCGGCCCGGAGAGGGCTTTTCCCCCCGGCGCTGGCCTGGGCGCTCAGTAACTCAGATAGATCGCCGTCCCCAGGATATGGGCGTGCGACCATTGGCGAAGCTCCGGCACGGCAGCGGCCAGCTTGTTGGAGGTGAGCTGGTAGTAGACCGACAGCTCCAGCTCTCCCGGCAGCCCGAAGTTGAAACCGGAGGTGAGCCAGTTCTGGTTGTAGCGGTCCCGGGTCCCGGGCTCCGAGGTCTGCAGGTACCATTCATTGTAGAGGAACCAACTGCTGGGGCTGTCCCCCAGTTCGAATTTGCAGCTCACCCGCGGGCGCAAACGCACGAAACTGCGGCCGAGGTCGCCCACCCGCTGGTGGATCCGGGCCCGGAAGTCCAGACCCAGTCCCGGCGAGCTGTAGAGCTTGACTGTCGGGTCCAGCAGCAAGTAGTACTCGTTGCTCCAGCTTTCGCCGCTCTCCTTCGGGCTCACCCGGAACAGTGCTCCCAGGCTGAACCGCTGGTTCAGGCTGAGCGAGGGCCCGCCCTCGATCCGAAGATAATTCAGGTCTCCGGCGTTGTCGCGCCAGCGCACCTGAGCATTGGAGGAAAACTGCCAGCGCTGGTCGAGCTTGTGGCGCACTCCATACTCGCTCCAGTAGCCGAAATCCTGCTCCAGCGCCGCCAAGGGACCGGCAACCCAGAGCATCGAAAGCACCAGCAGGCCGAACCATTGTTTCCGCGACATCTTTCCCCCCAGTCTGGCGTGGCATGCTCCGCGGATCACCTTGGCCGCGGAGCGAACAGAGCGAATCACCTGGCTGACATTGCCACCAGCCCTGGCAGCATATCGCGTACCAGCCGGCGCGATGCTGCTTATCTCTATTTTTCCAGGCAGGATAGACCGGATGGGAAAGTCCTGTCTTCGTCCTCGCCGGTGCGGTTTCGGCCGGCCGGCGGGCGTTTCCGAACACCGCGCCGCCGCTCAATAAAAAATTCCGGCGGAGAGGGTCTTTCCCTGGAGGGCGCTGGGGTTTTACCTTTAAGCCTGGAGCTGTTGCCACCACCGCGGAAGGAAATCGAGGGAGGCTGCGATGAGCACGGACAGCGGGAGGAGGGGCGCATGATCCATCTCGGGACCTGCGGCTACTCCTACGATGACTGGAAGGGGGACTTCTATCCCCGCGAACTGAAGAAAGAGGATTACCTGGCCTACTACGCCGGGCAGTTCGACTGCCTGGAGCTGAACTCCAGTTTCTACGCCATTCCCGCGCCGGCCCTGGTGCAAAGACTGGCCGAGACCCCGGCGAGCTTCCGGGTGGTGGTCAAGGCCTACCGGGGAATCACCCATGAGCGCCGGGACCCGGCCGCGGACCTGGCGCGTTTCCTCGGCGCCATCGAGCCCTTGCGGGCTTCCGGCCGGCTGGCCGCGGTGCTGCTGCAGTTCCCTTACAGCTTCCACCGCACCCCGGAGAACCTGGAGCTGCTGGACCGCCTGCTGGGGCCTTTCGGGGAGCTTCCGGCGGTGATCGAGTTCCGCCACCGGGAATGGGTCGACCCGGAGGTCTGGAAATTCCTCAGCGAGCGCGAGGCCGCCTGGTGCTGTGTCGATGAGCCCCGGCTGCCGAACCTGATGCCGCCGGAGATCGTCCGCACCACGAAGCGGCTGGGCTATGTACGCTTTCACGGGCGCAACGGGCAGAAGTGGTGGGACTACGAGGACCCGGCCGAGCGCTACGACTACCTTTACAGCGAGGAGGAACTGCGGGGCTGGGAACGGGAGATCCGCTGGCTGGAAAGCCGCACCGGGGAGACTTTCATCTTCTTCAACAACCACCGCCAGGGCCAGGCCACCCGCAATGCTCGTCAACTGCGGCTGATCCTGGGACAGCAAGACGGTGAAGAAGCCGGGAGGTAAGTCTCCCCGGTGCGTGTCAGCTTCAGGGGGCCTGCCACAGGTAGCGGAAGAAATCGGCCTTGGGCGAGATGATCAGCGTGGTGCCGCTGTCGATCGCCGTCTCGTAGGCCTCCAGGGTCCGCACCAGGTTGTAGAACTTCTGGTTGCGGCCATAGGCCGCGGCATAGATCACGGTCGCCCGGGCATCGCCCTCGCCGCGGACCTGCTGCGCCTGTTTTCCGGCCCCGGCCAGCAGGATCTGCGCTTCCTTGTCGGTCTCGGCCCGGATCTTCAACGCCTCTTCCTCGCCCTCGGAGCGGTAGCGGTTGGCGATCCGCTTGCGCTCGGCCTCCATCCGGGCGAAAACCGCCCGCTCGTTCTCCTGCGGCAGGTCGGCCCGCTTGATCCGCACATCGATCACCTCGATCCCGTACTCGGCGGATTTGGCGTTGCTCTCGCGGGTGACCACCTCCATGATCGCTGCGCGCTGCTTGGAGATGATGTCGTGGAAGGGGTGACGCCCCAGCTCGGTGCGCAGCTCGGAGTAGATGATGTCATCGAGCCGGCTCTGGGCCCCGAACTGGTTGCCCACCGCCTTGAAGAACTTGAGCGGATCGACGATCCGCCACTTGGCGTAGTTGTCGACGATCAGGGTTTTCTTGTCCTGGGTCAGGATCTCGGTCGGCGCGCTGTCATAGTCCAGCAGCCGCTTCTCGAAAACGTTGAGCTTGTGGACCAGCGGCAGCTTGAAATGCAGGCCGGGCTCGGTGACTGTCTGTACCGGGCGCCGAACTTGGTGATCACCACCTGCTCGGTCTCCCAGACCCGGTAGACCGAGCCGAGCAGCAGCACGAGCAAGGGGATGGCGACAACGGTGATGATGATGGCGATTCTGTTCACGGTTGACTCCCGGCGCTGAAAGGGGAAGGCGGCCTAGGGCCGGGACGGGAGCGAGCCGCTGACGTGTTGCGCATGTCCAGCAACGGCATCAATCCACCGGCGCCATGGATCTGCGCGACATACTTGTTCATCCGCGGCAGCACCCGTTCCATGGTCTCCAGGTACAGCCGCCGCTCGGTGACCGCCGGGGCCTTCTCGTATTCTTCCAGCACCTCCGGAAACGGCCGGCCTGGCCCTCGGCCCCGCAGCACCCGCTGCTCCCGATAACTCTCGGCCTGGCGGACAATCTGCTCGGCGTGGCCGCGGTTGCGGGGGATCAAATCGTTCTGGTAGCCCTGGGCCTGATTGATCAGCTTTGCTCCTGTCCTCCAGCGCGCTGGCCACATCTTTGAAAGCGGCGACCACCTGCTCCGGCGGATGCACATCCTGGAGCTGGACCGCCACCACCTGCACCCCGACATCGTAAAGATCCAGCACCACCTGCAGATGTTCGCTGATTTCGCTCTGGATCTGGAACTTGCCATCGGTCAGGGCCTCGTCGATCAGGTGGTTGCCGATCACCTGCCGCAAGGTGGCCTCCGAAGCGCTGCGCACTGTCCCCTCGACATTCTGGACCTGGAACAGAAAATCCGCGGGATCCTTG
The DNA here is from genome assembly GCA_963752515.1 of Candidatus Glassiibacteriota bacterium. Lineage (GTDB taxonomy): Bacteria > Gemmatimonadota > Glassbacteria > GWA2-58-10 > GWA2-58-10 > CAVVYO01. The sequence goes on from CAVVYO010000006.1 coordinate 318,676, forward strand.
ATCCGGAACTGGACGATCATGTTGATGTCGATGATGTTCTCATCCCCGGTCAGCATCAGGCTTTCCTCGGGCACGGTCTCGAAGCGGGCGGGCGGGCCGGAATCGACCGTGCGGAAACCGATCTCCACCCGCTGGACCGCGGTCACCTTCGGGGTCTCGACCGCCTCGAACGGGAATGGGAGGTGGTAGCGCAGGCCGGATTCGGTGATGCGGTTCAACTGGCCGAAGCGCAGCACCACTCCGAGCTCGTTGGCCTCGACGATGTAGATCCCGGTGACCAGCCAGATCGCCAGAATGCCGGCCAGCGCGCCCAGCACTTTGCGGCGGGTCAGCTGGGGCAGGTTGAGGTCCCGGATGTCGAACTCGTATCGTTCCTGGGGCATGGATGCTCCTTGCCTGAAGGGGGATGCCGGGGAGGTCGGGCGAACGAAGCTTTGTCCGCTTGCTGCAGAGACTGTTAATCTCGCCCCCGGCCGTTGGTTTGTCAAGCCATTCCGGAAACTACAGTTCCCGAGGCCGGATGGAGCGCGCTCCGCGACGGCCCGGCCGGGTGCACCGCCGACAGTGAACGCGCGCTTTCCGGCGGCTCGGCTGGAGCACTACTCTTGCAGAGCGGTGAGTCGAGGGGAAACGGAGCAGAGCGGGCAATCAGGGTTGCGCTCGACAGTCACCGTACTGAAGCGCTGGGACAGGGCATCCCAGGTCAGCAGCCTGCCCGCCAGGGGCTCGCCCACCCCGGCCAGCACCTTGATCGCCTCCACCGCCTGCAGCGCCCCCAGCACGCCCGCCACTGCCCCGAGGATGCCCTGTTCGACCGCGGTCGGGTAGTCGCCGGGAGCGGGAGGCTCGGGGATCAGGCAACGCAGGCAGGGGGTGGGAGGCTCGGGCCGCCAGGTGAGCACCTGGCCGCGGAAGCCCAGGGCCCCGGCATGGCAGAACGGCTTGCCGGCCAGCACCGCGGCATCGTTGACCAGGAACTTGGTGGCGAAGTTATCGCTGCAGTCCAGGATGAAATCATAGCCGCGCACCAGCTCCGCCGCCACCGCCGGTTCCAGGCGCAACTCGTGGGGCGCCAGCTCCACCCCGGGGTTGAGGGCGCGCAGCCGTCGCAGCGCGGAGGAGACTTTGCCCTCCCCCAGCGCGGCCGTGTCGTGCAGCACCTGCCGCTGAAGGTTGGACAGCTCCACCCGGTCGCTGTCGACCAGCCCCAGCCGGCCGATGCCCGCGGCGGCCAGGTAGAGCGCGGCCGGAGAACCCAACCCCCCCAACCCCACCACCAGCACCCCGGCCCGGCGGAGGCGAGCCTGTCCCGCGCGGCCCACCCCCGGCAGGGCCAGGTTCCGGCTGTAGCGCTGCAGTTCTTCCGGGCTGAAATCCATGCTCACTCGAGCTCGGCGTACAGCGGGTGGCTGAGGTAACGGTCCCCGAGGTCGGGCAGCACGACGACAATCAGCTTGCCGCGGCTCTCCGGCCGGCGGGCCACCTCCAGGGCGGCGTGCACCGCCGCGCCCGAGGAAATCCCGGCGAAAATACCCTCCTCGCGGGCCAGCCGGCGGGCCGCCTGCAACGCCTGGTCGGAGCTGACCTTCACCACCTCATCCACCACCCCCATGTCCAGCACGTCCGGCCTGAAACCGGCCCCGATCCCCTGGATCTTGTGCGGCCCGGGGCTGCCGCCGGAAAGCACCGGGCTCTCCACCGGCTCGACCGCCACCGCGCGGAATCCCGGCCGTCGCTGGCGGATTACCTGGGAGACCCCGGTCACAGTCCCGCCGGTGCCGACCCCGGAGACCAGGATGTCGATCCGGCCGCCGGTATCCTCCCAGATCTCCTCGGCGGTGGTCCGGCGATGGATCTCCGGGTTGGCCGGATTCTTGAACTGCTGCGGCATGAACGAGTTCGGAGTGCTGCGCACCAGCTCCTCGGCCTTCTCGATCGCGGCCTTCATCCCCCCGCTGCCGGCAGTGAGCACCAGCTCGGCCCCCAGCGCCTTGAGGATGTTCCGCCGCTCGATGGTCATCGTGTCCGGCATGGTCAGGATCAGCCGGTAGCCGCGGGCCGCGGCGACAAAAGCCAGGGCGATCCCGGTGTTGCCGCTGGTGGGCTCGATGATCACCGCGCCCTTGGTCAGCTTGCCGGAACGCTCGGCCTCATCGATCATGTTCACCCCGATCCGGTCCTTGACCGAGCCCATCGGGTTGAAGAATTCGCACTTGACCACCACCTCGGCCTCGAGCCCCTCGGTCAGGCGATTGAGCCGGACCAAGGGAGTCCGCCCGATCGTCTGGGTGATGTCATCGAAAATGCGCGTCATCTTCCGCTCCCCCTTCAGGGTAGTCCCCTCGGTGGCTTGTACCATCACGACCCTCCCCCTTTGTTCCATCCTGGCGACAGAAATCACTGGTTCGACTGCAGGAGCAATGCTGTCGACTCCGGGTCGGCCCGCCTCCCGCGCCCGAGGGGCGCCGAGATTCATTGTTCACCTACCCGATAGTCTTTATAGGAATGATAACGCCCGCGCTCCCGCTTGTCAATCCCCGGTTGAAAAATCAGGCCGGCGGATGCTGCTCCAGCCATTGATGCAACTCCGCGAACGCCCGGGCGCGGTGGCTGACCGCGTGCTTTTCCTCTGGGCTCAGCTCGGCAAAAGATTTTCCCAGCGGCGGGTACCAGAACACCGGGTCATAGCCGAAACCGCCCGCTCCCCGCGGCTCGCGCAGGATCAGCCCCCGGCAGGAGCCCTGGAAAGTGATGGTCGATGCGCCCGGGCGGGCCAGGGCCAGGGCGCAGTGGAATGCGGCGCCGCGGCGCTCGTCCGGCACCTCTCGCAGCCGCTCCAGCAGCAGTTCCAGGTTCCGGCGGTCGCCGGCCCCCGGCCCGGCGAACCGGGCGGACCAGATCCCCGGGGCGCCATCCAGCGCCTCCACCGCCAGGCCGCTGTCATCGGCCAGGCAGATGCGCCCGGTGTGGTCCCGCCAGTGCTCGGCCTTGAGGGCGGCGTTCTCGATGAACGAATCGCCATCCTCCTCGACCGGCGGGACAGCCTGCTCCAGCTCTTGCGGATCGAGCACCCGCAAGGGCAGCCCCCGCAGGAACCAGGCGAACTCCCGGGCCTTGCCCCGGTTGGTGGTGGCGACCAGCAACTCAGGGGTGCGCAAGGCCGAGCACCTCCTGTTGCCGGTCCACGATCCGCTCGATCCCCACCCGGGCCAGCTCCAGCAGGCGGTCCAGCTCCTCGCGGCTGAACGGCTCGCGCTCGGCGGTCCCCTGGAGTTCCACCAGTTGTCCCCCGGCGGTCATCACGACATTGAGGTCAACCTGGGCCTGGCTGTCCAGGGCGTAATCCAGGTCCAGTACCGGCTGGCCCCCGATCAACCCGACACTCACCGCGGCCACCAGGGTCCTCAAGGGCGGGACGCTCACCAGCCCGGTTTCCTCCAGTCGCCGCAGGGCCAACTGCAGGGCGATCATTCCCCCATTGACCGCGCAGCAACGGGTTCCGCCATCGGCCTGAATCACATCGCAGTCGACAGTCACCGTGCGTTGGCCCAGGGCCTCCAGGTCCACCGCCATCCGCAGCGCCCGGCCGATCAGCCGGCTGATCTCCAGCGATCTGCCGCTGGGCTTGCCGGTGGCCCGTTCCCGCATCGAGCGGGTATGGGTGCTGCGCGGCAGCATCGCATACTCGGCGGTGACCCAGCCGCGGCCCTTGCCCTCCAGGAATGGCGGCACCCGCTCCTCCACCGAGGCGCTGCAGAGCACGCGAGTCCGTCCCATCGCCAGCAGGCAGGAGCCCTCGGCGAACTCCTGGAAACCGGTCTGGCAGGTGATCTCCCGCAAGCTGTCGGCTGTTCTGTCGCTCATCCACGCTCCATGCTGAGGGTTGTCTTTGCAATAAATATGCTGCCATCGGGATGCCGATGAAAAGGGCAGGGTTTGATCCCAGCTCGCCGCTCCTCATCCGGCCTTGAACAATCGAAAAAGTTTGGGAAGGTGAGAGGGGGTCCGGGGGAGAGCGGAAACCTTTTTCAAAAGGTTTCCGCTCTCCCCCGGGAAAGATGGCATTTGTCGTTAGAATGTCATCAGGCGTATGGCCGCAGGCGGTCCGGGGCCGCCCGGGCCACCAGCGCCCGGGCCAGGGTCTCGGTCGGGTCGAACAGCGCCACCCCCGCCAGCTTTCGCTCCGGCAGGGCCAGCGGCAGCTCGGTGCAGCCGAGGATCACCGCCCGCGCGCCGCGGTCCGCCAGGTGCCGCACCGCCCGCAGGCACTCCGCCCTCGCCCGGGCGCTCACCGGGGAGGACCGGGCCTTGATCCCCCACTCCCGGTCGTAGATCGCCCGGTGCACTGTCGCGCGCATTTCCTCTTCCGGCAGGATCAGCTCCAGCCCGGGCCACCGGCCATAGACCCCGGAGGCATAGGTCCCCTGGCTGGCCAGCAGGCCCGCCCGCGCGCCCGCGCCCAACCGCTCCCGCACGAATTTTTCTGTCTCCTCGATCATGTCCACCAGCACGAGCGGCAGGCCCTCCCGGGCGATCCGCTCTTTCAGCGGCCCGAGGATCGCCGGGCTGTGGGCGGTGTTGCAGGCGATCGCCGCCAGGCGCACCCCGGCCCGGGCCAGGATTTCCAGGGCCTGGAACAGTCCCCCGGCCGGGTTCTCCGGCTCGCGCCCCAGCAGGAACTCGGTGCGGTCGGGGATCCTGCGCCCGGCGGAGAACAGCAGCACTTCCAGGTGCTCCTGGTCCGTGCCATCGGTGAGGGTGGCTTCGAACAGCTTGCGGTTGAGGTCCAGGCCCGCGAATGGCCCGACCCCGCCGACGATCCCGATCAGGGGTGCTTGTTCCAACTCCGGCTCCAGGCTGCGATTCATCCCCATTTGAGCAACAACGGCGTGAAGACTGGATGATCCGGGGGGAGGGCGGAAATCCCGTTGGTCGGGATTTTTCGCCCTCCCCCGGGGACGCCCTCCCCCCGATCCCCTCTCCCACTTTCCCAAACTTTTTGATATTTAAGCACTTCGTATCGGACAGCAATCAGGATCAGGACGATGGACCCTCGCCGCCTCAGTGCAGCTCCAGCATATCGCCATCCTCGAGCGGCTCATCGCGGTTCACCATCTGGCCATCGTACTTGCCGGCGCTCCAGATCCGGGCGTACTTGAGGCTTTCGGCCAGCTCGCGGTGCACCGCCTCGGCAAAGGCAAGCACCGTGCTGCCGCGCGGCAGGACATAGGGGGCATCCCGCTCCTCCAGCTTCCGTCCCGGCGGCTTGGAGTAGACCCGGATCACCTCCAGCATCCGCCACAGCTCATCTTTCAGATGCTCCAGCCCGTAGCCGGTGACTCCTGAGACCGGCAGCATCGGCAGCTCGCAGGCGCTCAGCTCGCGGAACAGCTCGAACTCCTCCAGCCGCTCCGGGTGATCCACCCCAGTGCAGGCTACCAGCATCGGGCGGGCCAGCGCCCCCGGCGGCAGCTCCTCCGGGAGGGCTCTAACCGGGAAGAGCTTCCTTTGCTCCAGGCGCCCCAGGGTGAACGCCAGGGCCTCCAGCGGATCGACCTCCAGGTTGACCACCACCAGCACCGCCTCGGCGGCCTTGACCAGGTCCGCCACCCAGTGTTCCTCGTGCTCGGCCGAGAGCGGCGGCAGGTCGATCAGCTGCACCTGGACATCCAGGTAGGGCATCATCGCCGGCTGGGGAGCGCGGGTGGTGAACGGATAGGGGGCGACCTCCAGCCCGGCTCCGGTCAGGGTTTCCACCAACTGGGACTTGCCGCTGTTGGGCGGCCCGGCCAGGGCGATCTGCCCCGCGCCCTCTTTCCTGATCCGAAAGGAATGGCTTTTTTTCGACTTCTGCGCTTCCTGCTGGGCCTGTTCCCTGAGCCTGGAGAGCTTGCGCCGCAGGTCGGCCTGCAGGTGATCCGTGCCCTTGTGCTTGGGGATGATGCGGATCATCTCCTCCAGGCAGCGGACCTTGTCCTCGGTGGACTCGGCCTCGCGGAAAGCCTGCTCGGCCTCCAGGTACTGGGGGGTGAGATTGGCGGGCATGGCGTTTCCTCCCGGGTGCGGGCCTCAGGCTCCGGCCGCGGCGGACTGTTCCAGGCGCAGCACCGCCTCCTCCATCGCTCCGCCTGTGCCGAGCTGGCGTCCCTGCTCGAGCGACTGGAAATAGCGGCCGTGGAAGTCGGTGCCGCCGGTGGGGACCAGGTCCAGCTCCCGGCAGAGCGCGCGCAGGTGGTCGCGGGTCGATGGATCGTGCTTGGGGGTGTCGACCTCCAGTCCGGCCAGCCCGGCTGCTTTCAGGCGCTCCACCTCGGCTCGCTCCGCCCGGTAGGGATGGGCCCAGACCGGGGCCCCGCCCGCGGCGCGGATCAGCCCGATCGCCTCCTGCGTGTCGACAAACGGCCGGGTGCGGGCGAACTCCCGGAAGTAGCTCACCAGGTAGTCCGGATCTTTGAACAGCGCCAGCGCCGAGGGCGAGTCAAAGGAGACATCCTCCAGCAACCCCTTGCGGTAGAGCAGGTCCAGCAGGTGGGACATGTTGGGGATGCCCCGGCCGGAGCGCTCGGCCAGCTCGGCCTCGCTCACCGGCAGCCCCAGGCTCTGCTGCAGCTCGGCCAGCTTGCCGTGCATGAAGCCCCAGGAGCACTGGCGCAGGCGTTCCAGGTAACGGGTGAGCGGGTTGTCTTCGGTGCTGATGAAATAGCCCAGCAGGTGACGGCCCTCGGTGGTGGTGAGCTCCACCCCGGGGATCACCCATATCCCGGCTTTCCTGCCGGCCCCGTTCGCCTCGGCCACCGAGGCGATGCTGTCATGATCGGTGATCGCCAGCCCCCGCAGCCCCAGTTCCCGGGCCATGGCGACAATCCCGCCCGGGGCGTGGCCTCCATCCGAGGCCATGGTGTGCACGTGCAGATCGTATTCGTAGCTCAAAGGCCTTCCTTATGCCGAGATTTTCCATTGTTTGCCATCGACAGTGCTGTTATTATAGGGATCGCGGCCGCCGGTGTCAACCACCTGCGGCAGATCGGCCCGGAGCGCGCCTCCCGGAGAGCCGCTCGACCACCATCGCCTGACAGGGATTGCCATGGACAACAAGTTCCGCGAAAAACTCACCCGGACTGACGAGTTCGTGATCTCGGTGGAGCTGGTGCCGACCCGAGGCTTCATCCGCAAGGATTTCGAGGAGCTGATCGCTTTCACCGAGCAGGCGGTGGCCTGCGGCCGGATCGATGCCCTGAGCCTGACCGACAATCCCGGCGGCAATCCCCGCCTCAGCCCGGACGTGCTGGGGCTGGACATCCTCTTCCGCGGGATGAGCCCGCTGGTGCATCTGACCTGCAAGGACCTCAACCGCAACGGGATCGAGAGCCGGGCCTTCCAGCTTGGCAGGATGGGGGTCGAGAACCTGCTGGCCCTGACCGGCGACTACCCCACCGATGGCTACCGCGGGATCGCCAAGCCCTCGTTCGACCTGGATGCGGTGGGGATGATCCGGATGCTGAGCGACATGAACCGCGGGCTGCAGGTCGAGCTGCGGCCGGGCAAGTTCCAGGATCTGGAGACCACCGACTTCTTCATCGGCGCGGCGGTCAGCCCGTTCAAGCAGTTGCGCAGCGAGCTGGCCGGCCAGTACCTGAAGCTGGAGAAGAAGATCTTCAACGGCGCCGGCTTCGTAATCACCCAGCTCGGCTATGACGCGCGCAAGTTCGATGAGCTGCTGCGCTACATGCGGCTGGCCGGCCTGGGAAACATCCCGGTGCTGGGCAATGTCTATGTCCCCCACCGGATTGTCAGCCGGATCATGAACCAGAACCAGGTCCCGGGCTGTGTCGTGAGCGATGAGCTGCTGGAGTGGGTCAATCGCCAGGCGGCCTCCCCGGACAAGGGCAAGGCCGCATTCCTGGAGTTCGCCGCCCGGCAGGTGGCGGTGCTGCGGGGTCTGGGCTGCCGCGGGGCGCACATCGGCGGGTTCGGCCTGGGCTTCCGGGATGTGCTGCGGGTGATCGAGCTCAGCGACAGCCTGGCCCCGGACTGGCGCTCGTTCGTGGGCGAGCTCTCTTTCGCCCAGTCCGGAGCGCACTACTGGTTCCAGCCGGACCCGGAAACCGGGCTCAATACCGACCAACCCGCCCGGTCCGACTCGCGGGAGCGCGCGGCGATGGCCCCCTACCGCTTCATGAAGCTGCTGCACGCGACCGCGTTCGAGCCGGGCACCCCGGGCTTCCGCCTGGCGCGTGAGCTCTGTCGAAGGCTGGATGGCAAGGGCGCCGCGGCCGACATCTTCCAGGGCTTCGAGCGGATGGCCAAGCGCCTGTGCAACAACTGCCAGGAGTGCGGCGACTGTTCGCTGGATGAGCTGGCGTTCCTCTGCCCGGAGGCGGGTTGCCCCAAGGGCCAGCGCAATGGCCCCTGCGGCGGCTCCCGCGATGGGATCTGCGAGCGCCAGGACCGCACCTGCTTCTGGGTGCGGGTGCTGACCCGCCTGGAGCGCGATGGCGGCCTGGAGAGTGTCCGCAGCCCTGAGCCGGTCTTCCGCAACACCGCCCTTGACAAGACCAGTTCCTGGAGCAACTATTTCTTAGGGAAAGATCACAAGCGGATGGGGCAGGAAAAGCAGCAGCAGGGCAAGTGAGGGCCGGTAAAAAACACCTTTATTCAAAAAATTTATCCACGAAGGGCACGAAGCTTCACGAAGTTTTCTTATTCGTGTTTCTTCGTGCCCTTCGTGGATAAACAAGCTTTCCTCACACCTCCCGGAAGTCGATCCGGCCCAGCACCAGGAATGGCAGCAACCCGCAGGCCGCCGAGATCACAAACAGCCACTCGATCCCCACCGCCTCCATCACGTAGCCGCCGATCAGCACGTTGGTCTGGTCCAGCAGGTTCTTGACCGAGATCGCCACCGCGAATGAGAAAGTCTCGATCCCCCGCAGCCGGCAACTGGCGGTGGCGATGGTGAGCAAAGCGATCGAGCTGAAAGCGTTGAAGAAGCCCCCGGCAAAATAGATCGCCGGGCCGTTCCACTCGGCGATCCACAGGCAACTCAACTCGGCCGCGCTCCAGCCCAGCAGCGAGGCGACCAACAGGCCCCGCATCCCGGCGCGGGCCCGCAGCACCGGGAAGGAAAGAATCCCGGCCAGGATCCCCAGATAGTAGACCGTCGTGATCCGCCCCAGGAACTCCCCGCTGAACCGCTCGGCCAGGATCGGGTCGAAATAGGTAGCGGTGTCCGCCCCCAGCGCATAGAGCAGCAGCAGCAGCAGCAGCCAGCCGAATGCCGGACGGCCAAGCTGCTCCAGGCGTTGGCCGAAAGGAATCGCGGTGGCCATCGCCCCGACCGAGCCCGGCAGCGCCGCCTCCGGCGAGGGCGCGGCCTCGTAATCCTTCCGTCGGTAGAGCAGCACCGGCAGCAGCGCCGCCAGCGACAGCAACGAGAACAGGTAGTAAATCTGGATGAACGCCGCCGCGCCCTGGTCGATCCTTCCCCCGGCCCAACTGGCCAGCAGCATCCCGCCCCCGAACCGGCAGGCGTAGACCAGGCTCTGGATGAAGCTGCGGTTGCGGGCGGTGCTCACCCGGACGATCATCCCATCGATGATCACATCCAGCACCGCCACCGCCAGCACCTTGAGGCTCACCCCGAGCGTCATCATCAGCGGAGTGCGGGCCGCGGCGATCACCAGCCAGCCCGCGACCGAGGCCAGCAACCCCCCGAGCATGAACCAGCGGCGGTCGAAACCGCGCCACCAGTCGGCCAGGAAGCCGATCAACGGCTTGAGCACGATAAACCACAGCCCCCCCAGGAACAGCACGCGGCCGACCTGGGAGGGCGTGAAGGAGAGCACCTGCGAGAGGTAGACATTGAGCACGAAGGGGACCTCGGTGATCCCCTCCAGCAGGTAGATCGCGGCGAACAGCAGGTAGAGCCGGGCCACGGGAATCCCCCTGCGCTGACCGGAAGGTGAGAGCTTTCAGCCGCGGATCAGACGATTACCCCCCGCTCGGAGCGGGCGATGAAATCGTTGAAGAGCTTGATCTCGGGGAGCTGCTTGAGCTCCCGGCGCGCCACTTCCAGCGCCTGGGAGATGTTGTACTGGCTGCGGAAGAAAATCTTGTAGGCCCGCTTCAACTCCAGCCGCACCTCCTCCGAAAACCCCTTGCGCTGGAGGCCGACCGTGTTCAGCCCGTTGAGCACGATCGGGTTGCCCACCGCCATCAGGAATGGCGGGACATCCTTGGGCACCCGGCTCCCTCCGCCGATGAAGCTGTGCATCCCCACCTGCACGAACTGGTGGATGCAGGTCAGGCCGCTGATCGTCGCGTGGTCGCCGATCGTCACGTGCCCGGCCATGTTCACCGCGTTGGAGAGGATCACGTTGCTGCCCACCACGCAGTCGTGGGCGATGTGGCTGTAGGCCATAATCAGGCAGTCGCTGCCGAGCCGGGTGGCCGACTCCTCGGTGGTGGCCCGGTTCAGGGTGGCGAACTCGCGGATCGTGGTCCGGTCCCCGATCTCCAGGTAGGTGACCTGGCCCTTGAACTTCAGGTCCTGGCTGTCGCCGCCCAGGGCGGCCCCATTCCAGATCACGCACTCACGGCCGATCCGGGTGTTCTTGTAGATGAAGACATGGGGCCCGATCACTGTTCCCGGCCCGACCTGCACCTTGGGGCCGATCACGGTATACGGCCCGACTTCGACATCTTCCGCCAGCTCGACGGAGGGATCAATGATCGCTGTGGGATGAATCGCCATGCCATCCTCTTGCCTGAAGAATCCATGACTGTGGCTTGCCCCGCCCCGCCCCTACTCGAACCTGGTCTCGTCCGGCAGCCGGTCCCGGTCGACCACCATCGCCGTCATCTCGGCCTCGGCCACCTACTCGTTGCCCACGTAGCTGCAGCCCTTCATCTTGCAGATGCGGTGGCGGAACTTGACCATCTCCAGCACGATCCGCAGCTGGTCGCCCGGGAACACCGGCTTGCGGAACTTCACTTTGTCCAGGCTCATGAAGTACATCACCTTCGTTTCCGGGTCGGGCACGCTGTTCATCAGCAGCATCCCGCCGACCTGGCGCCATCGCCTCGACGATCAGCACGCCGGGCATGATCGGGTGGCCCGGGAAATGGCCCTGGAAGAACGGCTCGTTGATCGATGACGTTCTTGATCCCCACGACCCGCTTCTCGGCCTCGAACTCCAGGATCCGGTCCACCAGCAGGAACGGATAGCGGTGGGGCATCATCTCCATGATCTTGCGGATGCCCATCACCATTTTCGGCTGATCGGGCTGCTGCTGGGCCAGTTGCTCGGAAGCCACCAGGATCGAGGACTGGCGCTGCTCCCGCTCCTCCAGGAAACGGCGGATCCGCCGCACCAGGTTGACATTGGAGGGGTGGCCGCTCTTGAAGGAGATCACGTGCCCCTGGATCGGCATCCCCAGCAGGTAGAGATCGCCCAGCAGGTCCAGGATCTTGTGGCGCACCAGTTCCTTGGGCGAGCGCAGCGGGGTGTCGTTGAGGATCTTGTCGCCGCTGATCACCACGGCGTTCTCCAGGCTGCCGCCCTTGATCAGCCCCAGCCGCTTGAGCTCTTCCACCTCTTCCAGGAAAGCGAAGGTGCGGGCCTCGGAAAGCTTCTCCAGGAAGCTGTCCGGGGTGATCTCCAGCGACTCGAACTGCGAGCCGACCATCTGGTTGGGGTACTCGATGTGGAAGCTGATTTTCAGACTGTCGTGGGGCAGGACCAGGAAATGGATGTCCTTCTCCTGGTAGCTCAGCGGCTCGGTGATCACCACCACTTTCTTTTCGGCATCCTGCTGCCGGAGCCCGGCTTTGCGCAGCGCCTGCACGAAACATGAGGAGCTGCCATCGCCCGCCGGGGCCTCGATCCCATCGACTTCGATCAGGATGTTATCGATCCCCATCCCCGCCACCGCCGCCATCACGTGCTCCACGGTGTGAACCATGTAGCCGTTCTTGGCGATGGTCGTGCCGCGCATCACCTGGTTGACGTTCTCCACCAGGGCGGGAATCCATGGCTTGGACTCGATGTCCCCGCGCACGAAGACCACGCCGGTGTTCTCCTCCGCGGGCCGGAAAGTCAACTGCGCCTTGTTGCCGGTGTGGATACCGATGCCCGAGCAACCCACAGGACGGGCAATGGTCTGCTGCTTCATGAAACGCTCCTTGGGGCAGATCCGCCGGCCGTGGTCACCGGCGGAAGGATTGCTTTCCGCCGGACGAGCGCCGGCCGGTCGTCTGAGTGTATGCCAGCGTTGCTGTCAGTGGAAACAGTTGGGGTGCGCGAGGAACAGCACATCAGGGCGATCAGGCTTTCCCGAGCTTATCCTCGACCGCCTCGATCCTGCGCAGGAGATCTTTCATCTGCTCGATCACTTTCGGAATGCGCGAGAGCGAGGCTTGCTGCCGGAGGGCCTCGCTGTGGGGGCGCGCCGGGTAGCCGGAAACTTCCGAGCCCTCGGGGATGGACTTGGTGACACCGGACTGGGCGCCGACCTTGACCCGGTCACCGATGCGCAGGTGCCCACCCACGCCCGCCTGTCCGGCGATGATCACCGAGCGGCCGACCTTGGTCGAGCCGGAGATGCCGACCTGGGCGATGACCAGAGTATTGTCGCCGATCTCGACATTGTGGGCGACATGGACCAGGTTGTCGAACTTGACCCCATTGCCGATCCGGGTCAGGGCCAGGGTGCCGCGGTCGATGGTGGTGTTGGCCCCGATCTCGACATCATCGCCGAGCACCAGGCCGCCCACCTGGGGCACCTTGTTCTGGACTCCCCGCGGATCGCAGACGAAGCCGAAGCCATCGCCGCCGAGCACGCACCCGCTCTGCAGCAGGCAGCGCCGCCCGATCCTGACATCGTCCAGCACGGTCGCCCCGGGCATCAGCCGGCTCTCATCGCCGATCACCGCGCGCTCGCCGACATAGGAGCGGGCCTGGAGGATGCAGTCATGGCCGATCCGGCTGCCGGCGGCCACCACCACCAACGGACCGAGATAGACCCGCTCGCCGACCTCGGCAGTAGGGTCGATCACGGCGGTGGGATGGATGCCCGGCGTAAATTTCCGGTGCTGGGGGAAAAACAGCTCGACCGTGCGCAGAAAACACAGGTAAGGATTGGCGACCAGCAGGAAATTGCGCTCCGCGGTCGCGGCGCCGTTGGATTCGGCGACAATCACCGCACTGGCCCGGGTGGTGCCTACCCGGCTGTAGTAACGGGGGTTGGCGACAAAAGTGATATCGCCCTCCTCGGCTTCATCGAGGCCGGCGACACCCTTGATCAGGATCTCCGGGTCACCCTTGACCCGACCCTGCATTCTGGCAGCGATCTCACCCAGGCTGAATGTAGGCAACTTGCAACCCCTGATAGGTTAGCGACGCGTTGCTGACTGTTCGACGCCGAGGGCTTGCAGCACCTCGTCGGTCAGATTCAACTCCTGGTCGATGTAGAACAGGACGGAGGAGTCGAAGATCAGCGAGACCCCCATCCGCTGGCCGGTCTCAGCGACCATCCGGTTGACCTTCTCCAGGATGGGCTGACTCAACTCGGCGTTGCGCCGTTCCAGCACCCCGCCCTCCCCATAGATCTGGCGGTAGAGGGCCAGCACCTCCTGCTTGGCGGCTTCCGCCCGCTCTTCCAGGCGCCCGATCTGCCGGCGCAAAGCCAGCGTGTCCGCCGGAACGCCTCTCCCGGCCGGAACCGGGGTCAGGCTGTCAGCGGCGACAGGCGGCTGGGCCGCTCGCGGCGCAGCACCGGGCGTGGCGGCCGAATCGCTGACAGCCTTGAGCTGGGCCTTGGCCGTGGTCAGCGAATCCTGCCAGACCTTGATCGCCTGCTGCCGGTCCTGGAATCGCTTCTCCCAGAGCGCCGTCTCCTGGTCGAGGATCTTCTGGACCTCCTTGACCTCAGGCAACTGGCTCAGGATCCGCTGATCCTCCACGAACCCGAATTTGAGTTCCTGGGCCCGGGCCTCGGCGGCCATCACCACAAGCAATAAAATTACTACGATTCGGCTCATAAGGAAAGACTTTTCTCTTGCGCGCCTTATCTTCTGGGGCTGCCGGAAGAAGTGCCACCCGCAGCTTTCGGGGAAACGTCGACACCGGCCTTGAGGATCTTCAGCACCTCTTCGGTGAGGTCCATCGTCTCATTGGCGTAGAGCAGGCCCTGGGCGTTGAAGATCATCGTATACTTGTCGCGGTCGCCGAGGATCTCGATCGCCCGGTTGATCTTGGCATAGACCGGAGTCAGCAGCTCCATCTTGCGCTGCTCGGCCTTGCCCTGCTCGCTGAAAGTCTCCTGATAGAACTGGGCCATGTCGCGGCGCTTGGTGACGATTTCCTCTTCCTTCTCGCGCTTCTTTTCCGGGCTGAAGAGCATCTGGCGCTGCTTGTACTCCTCCTCGAGGCCGTTGACCGCCTGCTGCATCTCCTGCAACTGGGTCTGCCAGCCCTGGAGTTCCTTCTCGTAGGTTTTCGCGGCATCCTCGAACTCGGGGAAATTCTGCACCAGGGCTTCCACCTGGACATAGCCGACCTTGACCTGGGCGAACGAAGTGGCCGCGAAGGCAAGCACTAAGGCAAACAGCATGGACAGGATACGCAACGGTCGTTCCTCCTCAAAGGTTCACTGCGCCTGGTGAATTAAGCATGTTGCCATCTATTCTTCAAACCGGGATGACGGGCAGCGTCACGATTCCTGCCGGCCTTTAGAACATCCCGAAGCGGAAGTGCGGGATCCACTTGCCGGGCAACGGGTTGCCCAGTTCATCGGTCTGGTCGAAGCCGTAGCCCAGATCCAGGCCCAGCGGCCCCATCGGGGTCTGGACCCGCACGCCGATGCCCGCGCTGCGGCGCAGCTTGGACAGATTCATGTCCGCCAGCTCGCTCCAGACATTGCCGGCTTCCGCGAACAGGACCGCATGCACCTGCTCGGTGATCTCGATCTCCTCCTCGAGCGTGGCCAGGAAGTACGCCCGGCCGCGGGCATACATCCGTCCATCGACTCCCACCCGGCGATCCTCATAGCCGCGCAGGTGGATGTCGGTGTCACGCCCGTAGCCGGTGCCGCCCATGATGAACATCTCGCGCGGATCGAGCAGCGGGCTGCCCGTTCCGCCGAACGGGTTCATCGTGCCGCCGTTCACCTTCAGACCCAGAATCGCCACATCCTTGTAGGTCGGGGTGTACCACTCCGTGGCGATCCCGTATTTCTGGAAGCCGATGTTGCCCCCGAACGGTCCGCCGCTGAACTCCGCATCGAAGCTGTGGCGCGTGCCGCCCTTGGAGTGCTGATAACCCAGCCGGGTGTCCCGGGCCAGGGTGAACGAAACCTTGCTCGAGGTTTGCGGATAGTCGTTGATGTCGGCCCCGGTGTACATCGCCACCAGCGCGCTGTCGCCGCGGATGTCAATCGACATCAGCGAGTAGCCGACATAGAACCGGGTGTAGTCGACCTCCGGGATCGGGAAGCCCCAGCGCTGGTAGAAGCCCTTGTAGCGGTCCTGGAACGGGTCGTTGCGCAGGCGCCGCCGCATGTTGAACACCCCGACATCCAGCGAGATCGGGGTGTCCATGAAGTACTGGTCCCCATAGCTGAGGTCGATGTTGTTCATCCGCGTGCCGAACTCGAAGCGCAACTGGACCGATTTGCCCCGTCCGAACAGGTTGCTCTGGGTCAGGTCCAGGAAGCCGGTCATCCCGTAGCCGCCGCCGAAACCGGCGCCGAAATTGGCGCTCCCGGTGCGCTTCTCCTTGACCTTGAACACCAGGTCAACCTCGTTGCTTTCGCCCACCGGCCGCGGCTCGATCCCGATATCCCGCTCGAAGAACCCGCTGTTGACCAGGTTCTGGTAGCTGGCCTTGACCAGCGGCTGACGATAGAGATCGCCGGGCATGATCATGATCCGCCGCCGCACCACGCCCTCGAAAGTGCTCTCGTTGCCCTGGATGACGATCTTGCGCACGGTGGCCGGCTCGCCCTCCTGGATCGCCAGCTCGAGGTTGATCAGGCTGTCCTGGAAAGTGCGCAGCGGCTGGGCCTGCAGGTAGATGTAGCCCTCCTCGCCGTAGGCCTCGCGCACCTTCTCCATGCTTTCGTCGAACTTCTCCTCGTTGAAGACGCTGCCCTCGCTCAGGGTGAACTGCGAGAGGATGAACTCGTCCGGGAAGTGCGAGTTGCCGGTGACCTTGATGTCACCGACATAATAGCGCTGGCCCTCATCCACCGTGATCTGGACCGTCACATCCCGGCTGCCCTTCCGGAACTTCAGCTCGTGGCCGAGCACCTGGGCATTGACATAGCCGAACTTGCGGTAGAACTCCGGCAGCTTCTCGGTCAGGTCCTTCTGGAACTTTTCCTCCTCGTAGCCGCCGGTGCGCCAGAACAGCAGCCAGCTCTTTTTCTTGGTGGAAAGCGCGCCGGTCAGCTTGTCGTCCGGGAAAGCCTCATTGCCCTCGAACACGACCTCGGTGACCCGGACCTTCTGGCCCTCCTCCACCTGGAGCGTGATCTCGACCCGGCCCGGGGCCTCAGCGGCTTTGACCTCCGGCAGGACATGGGTGTTGTAGTAACCGCTGTCCTTGTACTTCTCGATGATCTGGTTCTGGGCCTGCTGCAGCTTGCCCGGCGAGAACAGCCCCCCCACCCGCAACTCCACCGCCTCGCGCAGGTCGGTCTCCTTGACCTTTTTGCTGCCCTTGAACTCCAGCTTGGAGATGATCGGGGCTTCCTCGACCCGGATCATCAGCTTGAGCCCGCCGGGAACCTCCTCGGCCAGGATGTCGACATCGCTGTAGAGGCCGGTCTCCCAGAGGTTTTTCATGGCGCGCTGGACATCGGTCAGGGTAAACAGCGCGCCGGTCGAGAGCTGGGTGGCGGAAAGCACCCGCTGGTCCGCCACGCGCCGGTTGCCCTGGATCTCAATCTCGACAATCCGTTTTTCCTCGGTGCTCTGCTGCGGCGCCTGGGCCAGCAGCCCCGGTCCGACCACGCCGGCCGGCGGCTGCAGCAGGGTCAGGAGCAGCAGGACCGGCACGATGGGGACCAGCCGGCGCGGGTGGGCGGGATGCCGCGACGCCCGGACCGCTGATCCCGAAGAGCTGAAAAAACCCATTGAGGATTCGCCTATCGCTTGATGAGCCGTCCGCGTCAGACAGCGGTCCTGTGGAGAGATGAGGCCGGGACGGCTCCAGGGCCCCCCAGCGGAAAGACATTCATCCGATGCGACCGAAACCGCAGGCCCACTCCCCTGACCGGATCGGCCGATTCTACCAGTCGGCCCTGATGTCCCGGCCATGGCCCCGGCGTGGAACATCAGGGCCGGCAAGCTCCGGCGGAATCTGGCCCCAATTCCGGTCCCGCCTGGTCGACAGCTCCGCGGCAAGCCTGATCAGCGCTTGGAGCTGTGGACTTCCTCCTCTTCCTGCCGCGGGTTGGAGCCGCTGATCGTAAACACCAGCTCCTCACCGTTCCGGGCGCTGATCACGATTCGGTCGCCCGGCTTGAACTCGTTGCTCAGGAACTTTTCCGACAGCGGGTCCTCGATGTAGCGCTGGATCGCCCGCTTCAGCGGCCGCGCCCCGTACTTCTGGTCGTAGCCCTTCTCGGCCAGGAAGATCTTGGCCGTCATCCAGCTTGAGCGTGATCTGCTCGTCGCCCAGCCGCTGCTGCACCTCGTGGAGCAGGATGTCGACGATCTGCGCGATGTGCTCCTGCGTCGAGCGGGTGGAAGACGATGACGTCGTCCAGCCGGTTGAGGAACTCCGGGTTGAAGACCTTGTTCATCTCCTCCTTGACCTTGCTCCGGCATCCGCTCGAAGTCGTCGCCGGCGTCATCGGCGCCGTGGAAGCCGAGCGCCTTGCCCTGCATGATGTCGCGGGCGCCGACGTTGGAGGTCATGATCACGACGGTGTTCTTGAAGTCGATCACCCGGCCGTAGTTGTCGGTCAGGTGGCCCTCGTCGAGCACCTGCAGCAGGATGTTGAACACGTCCGGGTGCGCCTTCTCGATCTCGTCGAGCAGCACCACCGAGTACGGCTTCCGCCGCACCGCCTTGGTGAGCGTGCCGCGAGTCCTCGTAGCCGACGTAGCCCGGAGGCGCGCCGATCAGCCGGGACACCGAGAACTTCTCCATGTACTCGGACATGTCCACCCGGATCAGCGCCGTGCGCGTCGGCGAACAGGAACTTGGCCAGGGCGCGGGCCAGCTCGGTCTTGCCGACGCCGGTCGGGCCGCAGAAGATGAACGAGCCGATCGGCCGGTTCGGGTCCTTGAGCCCGGCGCGCGGCTGCGGCGGATGGCCCGGGAGACCGCCTTGATCGCCTCGTCCTGGCCGACGACGCGACTCGTGCAGCTCGTCCTCCATCCGGAGCAGGCGCGCGGTCTCGGCCTCCTGCAGCCGCGTGACCGGGAATGCCGGTCCAGCGGGACACGATGAAGGCGATCGTCCTCCTCGTCGATGCACCGGCCGCGTGCGTCTGCCGCTCGCGCTCCCACTCCTCCTGCTTGCGCCGGATCTGGCTCTGCAGCTCGCGCTCCTGGTCGCGCAGCGCGGCCGCGCGCTCGAAGTTCTGGTCGCGGACCGCCGTCTTCCTTCTCGCACGTTCACCTTCTCGAGCTCCGCCTTGAGCTCGGCCACCTCGGCGCGGCGGCACCTGCGAGGCCAGGCCGCGCGCGCGCGCCGGCCTCGTCGATCACGTCGATCGCCTTGTCCGGCAGGAACCGGTCGGTGATGTAGCGCTCGGACAGCTTCGGCCGCGGCCTCGAGCGTCGCGTCGGGGATCGTGACCCGGTGGTGGTCCTCGTACTTCTTCCGCAGCCCCTTGAGGATCTCGACCGTCTCCTCGACCGAGGGCGGCTCGACGATCACCGTCTGGAAGCGGCGCTCGAGCGCGCCGTCCTTCTCGATGTACTTGCGGTACTCGTTGAGCGTCGACGCGCCGACGCACTGCAGCTCGCCGCGCGCCAGCGCCGGCTTGAGCATGTTGCGAGGCGTCGATCGCCCCTTCGGCCGCGCCGGCGCCGACGAGCGTGTGCAGCTCGTCGATGAACAGGATGATCTGCTTGTTCTGCGGCGATCTCGTTCATCACCGCCTTGAGCCGCTCCTCGAACTGGCCGCGGTACTTGGTGCCGGCGATGACCGCCGCCATGTCGAGCGACAGCACGCGGTGGTCGCGCAGCGACGTCGGGGCACTGCGCCGTTGGCGATCAGCAGGGCGAGCCCTCGACGATGGCCGTCTTGCCCACGCCGGGCTCGCCGATCAGCACCGGGTTGTTCTTCTTGCGGCGCGCCAGGATCTCCATGACCCGCTCGATCTCCTTGCGCCCGGCCGATGGTCGGGTCGAGCTGGCCCTCGGCGGCGAGCTGCGGTCAGGTCGCGGCAGAAGTGATCGAGCGCCGGGGTCTTGGACTTCTTCTCCGCACTTGGCGCTCCGGCTCGCTGGAGGGTCCTCGGCGGCTCGGCGTCGCTGCCGGAGCGGCGGCGGACGCCTGCGGCATGTCGCTGCCCAGGAGCCGCAGCGTCTCTGCGCGCGCCTGCTCGAGGTTGACGCCCGGCGTCGGTGAGCACCTGGGCCGCGATGCCCTTCTCCTCGCGCAGCAGGCCGAGCAGCAGGTGCTCGGTGCCGACGTAGGAGTGGTTGAGCTCGCGGGCCTCGCTCATGGCAGCTCGAGCACCTTCTTGGCGCGCGAGGTGTACGGCAGGTCGGGGCCGGTGGCAGCGGCCGCCTTCCCCTTCTTGACCGTCTCCTCGATCTTCTGCTGGATCGTCCTCGAGGTCGACGTTCGAGGTTGGTCAGCACGGCGGCGGCGACGCCCTCGCCCTCGCGGATCAGGCCGAGCAGGATGTGCTCGGTGCCGACGTATTCGTGGTGCAGCCGGGCCGCCTCTTCGCGGGCCATCTGCAGGACCTTCCGCACGCGTCGGTGAAGTTGTTATTCATATCAAGGACCTCTGCTTGCTGATTTCCGATGTCAGCCGAAGAAGCGACCGGATCGCTGTCGCCCGGTTGATGTCCCGTTCGGTCGCGTTCAGGCTGCGGCCTGCCGCCACGTCCAGATGCGCCGGCTGCGAACTGATCAGCATCTTGTTGATGCGTTGATACCCGCAGGCTCTTGATAAGTTTCAGGCCCACCCCCAGCCGCACGCCGCTCAGCAGGTTCATCGCCTCCTCGCAGCAGATCGTCCGGGCATGCCGCAGGAGGCCGTAGGCCCGCCAGACCTTGTCCTCGATATAGTGGCCGGCGTCCTTGAACAGGATGCCCCTGGCGTTCTTCTCGTGCTCGATGACCTGGCCGGACGATCCGGCCCAGGTGATCGAGCAGCTCCTGCTCGCTCTTGCCGATGGTCATCTGGTTCGAAAACTGGAAGAAGTTGCCGACGACCTCGCTGCCCTCGCCGTACAGCCCGCGGAAAGTCAGCCCGACCTGGGTGAGCCCCTGCAGCACCTTCTGGATCTCCTTGGTCAGCACCAGCCCCGGCAGGTGGATCAGCACCGAGGCCCGCAGCCCGGTGCCGACGTTGGTCGGGCAGGCGGTAAGGTAACCGAAGCGCGGGTGGAACTCGAACTCCAGGTTACGGCCGATGCTGCGCTCCAGCTCCAGGGTCTTGCCCCAGCAGCTCTGGAGGTCGAAGCCGGAGGACATGCTCTGGATGCGCAGGTGGTCCTCCTCGTTGATCATCATCGAAATCCGCCGCTGGTCGCCCAGCACGACCGCCGCTGCCTCCTTGCGGCTGAGCAGGTCGTTCGAGACCAGGTGCTCCTCCAGCAGATAGCTGCACTCGAACGGCCGCAGCCCCTGCAGGTCGATCACCTGCATCCCCGGCACCACCGCCTCGCGCTCCAGCACGGCCAGCACTTCCTGGCGGATCTGCCGCTCCTCCTCCAGCTTGATGCGCGAGGAGAACGGGAAACCCTTCAGGTTGCGCGCCAGCCGCACCCGGGAGCTGAGGACAATGTCCGAATGCTCGCCGGTGGCCTCGAGCCAGGCGGAAGTTTCATCTTTGATCGGCAAACTCATTTATTGACACTCTCCCGGCGCCGCCACGGCGGACGGCGCATTGACAGCTATTTCTTGATCTCTTCGATTTTCCTTTCGATCACGACGATCTCGTCGCGCAGCCGGGCCGCTTCCTCGTAATTCTCCACTTTGACGGCCTCATTCAGGCGTTTCTTCAGATCGCGCACCCGCAACTGGTCGTTGTAGATCTCATCCTCGGGCTTGCTGGTACGCTGCCCGATATGGAACGAGCTGCCCTGGATTCGGCGCAGCAGCACATCCATCTGCTTCTCGAAAGCGTAGTAGCAACGGCCGCAGCCCAGGCGCCCGGTCCGCTTGATGTCGTCGATCCGGCAATGGCAATTCGGACATTCTCCCGTCACGGCGTCCCCCTTGCTCAACATCTCGCTGAGCACCTCTTCCTTCGTCTCCGGCGCGAACACCGGCTGCTGCTCGCTGTCGAGCTTGACCGATTTCACTCCGTGCTTCTCCGCGCAGTCCTTGCACAGATTATAGCTAACCACCTTACCATCCTTGATCTGGGTAAAGTGGATCGAGGCTTCCTCGCTCTTGCACTTTTCACACTTCATCGCACATCCATCCTTCTGGCGAATCCCCCGTCTGACGAGCTGCCGCCCGTTCAGGCAAAACTCCGGGCCAGTGGCTGGAGTTTGCCCTCTTCTAAAAGATAAGACCTCCGGGTCATTTCAGCCAAACTTTCATCATGCGTTACTAATACAAATCCCATCCCGCGATGTTCGAGTTGATCGAAGATCAGCCGCGCCACCATGCGGCTGTTCTGCTTGTCCAGGTTGCCGGTGGGCTCGTCCGCCAGCACGAACGCCGGCTGGTGCACCAGGGCCCGGGCCACCGCCACCCGCTGCTGCTCGCCCCCGGAGAGCTGGGCCGGCCGGTGATGCAGCCGCCCGGAAAGCCCGACCTCGCTCAGGATCGCCGCGGCCGCCCGGTTGGCGACCTGCTCCCCCGCTCCGGCGATGCGCAGCGGCATCCCGACATTCTCCAGGGCGGTGAACTCCGCCATCAGGTAGTGGAACTGGAAAACAAAGCCCAGGGCGCGGTTGCGCAGCAGGCTGCGCCGCTGGTCATCCAGCTCGAACATCGACTCCCCATCCAGCATGACCTGCCCGGAAGTCGGCTGCTCCAGCGCTCCCAGCACGTGCAGCAAAGTACTCTTGCCCGCGCCGCTGGCTCCCAGGATCGCCACCGATTCCCCCCGGGCGACACTCAGGCTGATCCCCTGCAGCACGTTGAGGACCCCGCGCTCCCCGCTGGGGAAATCCTTGTGGACCTCCCGCACTTCCAGCCGACTGTCTTTGTCATTCATAACGGATCGCATCCACCGGCGGTAGCGCCGCCGCGCGCAAGGCCGGATAAATTGTCGCCACGAAAGAGATCAACATGCTGGCGACCACCACCATCAGCGTATCGCTCACCCGCATGTTGACCGGGAAGTTGGAGATGAAATACACATCGCCCGGGACCTCGATCAACTGGTACTTGTCCAGCGCCCAGCTCAGCACCGAGCCCGAAACCGCCCCGAGCAGGGTGCCCACCGCCCCGATCACCATCCCGTTGACCACGAAGATCAGCCCCACTGCCCGAGCGCTCAAGCCCATCGAGCGCAGGATGCCTATTTCCCGGGTCTTGTCCATCACCAGGACGGTCAGGGTGCTGACGATGTTGAACGAGGCCACCAGGATGATCAGGGTCAGGATCACGAACATCACCGCTTTTTCCAGCTTCAACGCCTCGAACAGGTTGCGGTTCTGGCTGATCCAGTCGGTCCCGGTGTAGGGGTAGCCGCCAAGGGCCTCCACCGCCTGCTCGCGCACCAGCATCGCCTGCTCCAGGTCATCCAGCCGCAGCTCGATGTCGGTCACAGCATGATCTATGCCGAAAAAGGCCTGGGCCTCCTCCAGCGACAGATAGACAAACTTGGAGTCCACATCGTAGAGCCCGGTCTCGAACAGCCCGGTCACCCGGAACTTGCGCCAGGGCGCCGACAGCCCAAATGGGGTGATCTTCACCCCACGTGGGGTCCAGACCGTGATCACATCCCCCACCCCGACCCGCAGCAGCAGCGCCAGGTAGTTGCCGATCACCGCCCCGGGGTAGTCCTGGCCCTCGCCCTTCCAGTGGAACGTGAAATCCCCGCTATGGATGAAGTCGCCCACCTGGGTGATCTGCTGCTCGCGCTCGGGGATCACCCCGCGCAGGAAGACCCCGGCGCTCTGCTGGCTCTCCGAGGTGACCATCCCCTCGCTGTAGATCAGCGGGGCGACCGAGGCCACCCCCGGCAGTTGCTCGAGCCGGCTCAGCAGGCTGTCGTAGCCGGTGATCGACTCCGCACCGAAAGTGCTGATCGTCACATGGGGCATTGTCCCGAGGATCTTTTCCTTCAGGTCATCGTGGAACCCGTTGAGCACCGCCAGGATCACGATCAGCGCCATTACCCCGACCATCACCCCGGCGATCGAGATCAGGGTGAACATCGAGAGGATCTTCGAGTGCCGGCGCGAGAACAGGTAGCGCCAACCGATGAAATATTCGATCCGCATCAGGCGCTTTCCGGACGAAGTTGTGGGAAGAGGATCACATCCTTGATCGTGTCCTGCCCGGTGAGCAGCATGGTCAGGCGGTCGATCCCGATCCCGACTCCGCCGGTGGGCGGCAAGCCCACTTCCATCGCCCGCAGGTAGTCCTCATCCAGCACCTGGGCTTCCTCATCCCCGGCGGCGCGCAACTGCATCTGGGCCTCGAAACGGCGGCGCTGGTCCAGCGGGTCGTTGAGCTCCGAGAACGCATTGGCCAGCTCGGTGCCGCCGGCGATCAGCTCGAACCGCTCGACCAGCTCCGGGTTGTCCCGGTGGCGCTTGGCCAGCGGGCTGGTCTCCAGCGGGTAGTCCATCACGAACGTGGGGTTGATGAGCTTCGGCTCCACCAGCTCGCCGAACAGCTCATCGAGCAGCTTGCCGGCGCTCATCCCCGGCTCGGCCTCGAGCTGGTGCCGATGGCAGAGCCGCTCCAGCTGCGCCCGCTCCAACGGGACCGCGATGCTCTCGCCCACCGCCTCGGAGATCAGCTCGACCACGCTGCGGCGCGGCCAGGGCGGGGTGAGGTCGATGGAATGGCCCAGCCATTGCACGGTCCGCGCGCCCTCGCCCAGCGCCTCGCGGGCGGTGGTGGACACCAGCTCCTCCACCAGGTCCATCATCGCGTAGTAGTCGGCGTAGGCCTGGTAGAACTCGAGCATCGTGAACTCGGGGTTGTGGCTGCGGTCGATCCCCTCGTTGCGGAAGTCTTTCGAAAACTCGTAGACCCGGTTCAGCCCGCCGACAATCAGCCGCTTGAGGTAGAGCTCGTTGCTGATCCGAAGGAACAGTTGGCAGTCCAGGGCGTTGTGGCGGGTGACAAACGGGCGGGCCATCGCCCCGCCGTAGATCGGCTGCAGCACCGGGGTTTCCACCTCCAGGTAGCCGCGGTCGTCCAGGAAACGGCGGATGCAGCCCATGATCCTCGCCCGCTGGCGGAAGATCTCCCGCACCTCGGGGTTGACGATCAGGTCGACATAGCGCTGGCGGTAGCGCAGTTCCTTGTCCACCACCTGGTCGTAGACCTGCTTCTGGCCCTCGACCACTTTCTCCTTGACCACCGGCAGTTGCTGGATGTTCTTGGCCAGGAGCTGCAGCGACAACGCGTGCAGGGTGACCTCGCCGGTGCGGGTGCGGAACAGGTAGCCCTCCACCCCGACCACATCCCCCAGGTCCAGCAGCTCCACCAGGGCGTAGGTCGGCTCACCCACCTCTTCCTTGCGGAGATAGAGCTGGAGCCGTCCCTCACCGTCATCGATGTGGGCGAAAGTGACCTTGCCCTTGCTGCGGTAGGAGATGATCCGGCCGGCCAGATGGTGGCGCGGGCCCGCTTCCGGGTGTTCGCTGTCCCGGAAATCCTCGATCAGCCCGCGGCTGGCCGCATCCACCGGGTAGGAATAGGGATAGGGCTCGAAGCCCAGCTCACGGATGGAGTCGAGTTTCTCCAGGCGCACCTGGGACAGCTTGTGCCGTTCTTCCATGGTCCTTCCTGCCTGAGAGTGAAGCGGGTCCTTCCATCGGGGCGCGGCTGTCGCTACTGGCCGCCGAACTTTCGCAGGTAGGCGTGGATGAAATCATCCAGCTCGCCATCGAGCACGGCGTGGGCATCGCCCTTTTCCTCGCCGGTGCGGTGGTCCTTGACCAGGGTATAGGGGTGCAGCACGTAGGAGCGGATCTGGCTGCCCCAGGCGATCGCCTTCTTCTCGCCCTGCGCGGCCTCGCGCTCGGCCAGTTCCAGCTCCCGGAAGTGCTCGTAGATCCGGGCCCGCAGGATCTTCATCGCCACCTCGCGGTTGCGGTGCTGGCTGCGCTCGTTCTGGCACTGGGCGACAATCCCGGTGGGCAGGTGGGTCACCCGCACCGCGGACTCGGTCTTGTTGACATGCTGGCCGCCGGCCCCGCTGGCGCGGTAGGTGTCCACCCGCAGGTCCTTTTCCTCGAGCTTCAGCTCGACATCATCCTCGATCTCCGGGTAGATGAACACCGAGGCGAACGAGGTGTGGCGGCGGCTCTGGGAGTCGAAGGGGCTGATCCGCACCAGGCGGTGAACTCCCTTTTCGGCCTTGAGGTAGCCGTAGGCGAAATCGCCCGTGACCTCGATCGTGATGCTCTTGATCCCGGCTTCCTCGCCGGGCAGCAGGTCCAGCACCTGGTGCTTGTAGCCGGAGGTCTCCAGCCAGCGGGTGTACATCCGGGCCAGCATCTGGGCCCAGTCCTGGCTCTCGGTGCCGCCCGCCCCGGGATGGATCGTCAGCAGCGCGTTGCGCGCATCATCCTCGCCCGAGAGCATGTGCAGCAGCTCCAGCTCATCCAGTTTCTTCCGGACCCCCGCGGCATCGCGCTCCAGCTCGGCGGTGATCCCATCCTCCCCATCCTCCGACAACTCGGCCAGCTCCGCCAGGTCCCGGACCCGGCCCTGCAGCTCGGCGTAGGGATCGGTCCAGCGCTTCAGTTCGCGGCTTTCCTCGATCACCTGACGGGCCTGCTCCTGGTCATCCCAGAACGCGGGCTGGGCCATCCGGTCCTCGAGCTCCTTCAGACGCTTGCTCTTGGCCTCGATGTCAAAGATAACCCCGGAGGTTATCCAGCCGCCGTTCCAGCTCGACCGCCTGATCCATGACTTTATCCAGCACTGATGCTCCTTTGCTCGTTTGGAACTGCCAGCAACTATTTCAGCAAGATGCGGCAATATAAGCCTCCCCGCCCCTGATCGCAAGCGCTAAGGCTCCCGGCCCCGGCGGCGCGCCGCTTGCCGCCCGGGTCCTCCCCGGCGGCGGACACCGGCGCCCCGGGCGGCCCGACCGCTTTCGCCCGCGGGGCCAGTTTGATCTTAACTGCTTGTTTTTACAATACTTTTACCGCAAGATGCGACAATTGTTTCATCGCGGAGCGTGGGGGGCTGAGCCATCGCCGAGCGCGGCCAGCAGCCCGCGCCGGGTGCTCTCGGGGTCGCGGTGACAGATGGCGCGGATCCCATTGGCGCGGGCGGCCAGGACATTGGCTTCGAGGTCATCGATGAACAGGCACTCCCCGGCCGCCAGGCCGAGCTGCTCCAGCGCCCGCTCGAAAAACCCGGGGTCGGACTTGAGCGCACCCAGCCGGTAGGAAAGCGCCTCGCCGTGGAAAAAACGTAGGGCGGGATGGAGCTCGTAGATCGCGGGCACGTGCAGCGGGTTGGTGTCGGAGAATAGGTAAATCCGGTAGTCGCGGGAAAGCTCGCGCCCCAGAGCGATCATCGGCGCGATCTCGGTGAAGTGCGCGCACCAGATCCGGCGGAACTCCCCGAACGCAAGCTCGCAGCCGCTGACCTGACAGAAGCGCGCGAAATACTCCTCGCCGCCGATCCGGCCGGTTTCGAACTCCTCGATCGCCCCGGGCAGGAACACCTGCTCCCGGCCGAACCGCTCCGGGGGGATCGTGCGGCTTGAGGCCGCCAGCTCCCGCACCACCGCCTCGCGGTCGAAGTCCAGCAGCACGTAACCAATGTCGAACAGGATGTTGCGGATCGCCATCGACTGCGTCCCTTCCGCGGATTATCATTCTCCGGCAGCCAAAGCCGTAATATATTTCCCTGCCCGGCAAATGTAAAGGCGGCGACTCAGGCCGCCCGGGTCCGGCAGGTTATATTTGCAGCAATTTCAATTGGTTGCAATCGGTGCTCGTTCGAGGGACGATGACTGTCGCCGCCACAGCCGCTTTCCCGGACCTGGCCGGGCGCTTCCTGGCCCGCTTCGGGCTGGAGAGCCCGGCCCCGGGGGACCCGCGCTATCTGCGCGAGCTCTACCGGGCGTTCGGCGACCTGCCCTACGAGAACATCTCCAAGATCATCCGTAAGCATCAGGCCGACGAGGATGGGCAATCGCGCTTCCGCACTCCGGAGCAGGTGCTGGAGGGTTTCCTGGAAAGTCGGCTCGGCGGGACCTGTTTTTCGCTCACCCAGACCCTGTTCGCCCTGCTGCGCCATTGCGGGTTCCGGGCCTACCGGGTGCTGGGGGACATGCGCCACGGGGAGAACATCCACTGCGCGGTGGTGACTGTCCTGGAGCGGGAAAAATACCTGCTGGATGCCGGTTACCTGCTGCCCGAGCCGGTGCTGCTCTCCCCCGCCGGGCGGACCATCTTGCGCGGCGCGCTCTATGAGTACCACCTCATGCCGGAGGCGGATGGCGCGGCCTACAGCCTGTTCACCCGCTCCCACGGGACCGAGGAGCTGAAGTGGCGCTACCGCCTGCATGACCGGGCGGCGGATGACCGCACGTTCGCGCACTGGTGGGACCGCTCGTTCGAGGCCGCGATGATGGGCCAACTGGTGCTCACCCGCGCTTTCGAGGGCGGGCAGGTCTACCTTCACCAGCAACGGTTGCGGCTCAACCTCCCGGATGGCCGCCGCAACCTCAACCTGCGCGATGAGCTGCCCGAGCGGGTACGGGAGCTGTTCGGGATCGATCCCGCCCTGACCGAGGCCGCGCTCACCCGGCTGGAGCGCGAGCGCGCCGCCCGCGGGAGGCCGCGATGAGCGGCAGCCCGCCGTCCCGGGGCAGGATCGAGCCGGTCAAGCTGTTCGTGGCGGTCCTCTACCGCGAGGGCGAGCCGGCGGGAGACCAGCTGGGTACCAGCCCTGCCTCGAAGAAGCGGCAAGGCAACTTGGGAAAAAATACGGGGAGGAGGACTACCGCAGCCGGCCGGTGCCGTTCGACCACACCGCGTTCTATGAGCGCGAGTTCGGCGGGCCGCTGTGGCGGCTGTTCATCTCCTTCCGCGAGCTGGTCCCTCCCGGGGCGCTGGTCGAGGCCAAGCTGGAGGCCGAGCGGATCGAGCGCGCCCTGGCCCGTCCCGATGGCTCGCGGACCGTCAACCTCGACCCCGGGACCATCGACTACCAGAAAGTGGTGCTGGCCTCGTTCAAGTACCAGGGGCAGAAAATCTACCTGGACCACGGAGTCTGGGCGGACCTGACCCTCTACTACCGGAAAGGGGGCTGGGCCGCTTTCGAATGGACCTTCCCGGACTTCAAGTCCGGGCGCTACGACCGCGACCTGCTGGAGATCCGCGCCCGCTACAAGCGGCAAATGACGGCGGAGCAGCGGCCCGGGAAGCCTGAACCCGCTCCCGGGTGTTGACAGCCCGCCGCGCCCGAGCATAAGTTTGTTTATCCCGGCTCGCCCCTGGCCCGCCGGATCGGCCCGGCGGCCGATGCTGACCAGGAACTTTCGCGATAGAATCCGCTCCTGTCCTCACCCGCGCTGGAGGTAGTCGATGCAGATCAAGAAAGCCGTCATCCCGGTCGCCGGCCATGGAACCCGCCTGTTGCCCGCCACCAAGAGCCAGCCGAAAGAGATGCTGCCGGTGGGCCGCAAGCCGGTGGTGCAGTATGTGGTGGAGGAGATCGAGGCCGCGGGGCTCAAGCAGATCCTGTTTGTCACCGGCCGGCACAAGCGCTCGATCGAGGATCATTTCGACAAGGACCCCGGCCTGACCCGGGAACTGCTCCAGGCCAACAAGAAAAGCCTGCTGGAGGAGATGAAGTTCCAGGACATCGATGTCAGCTTCTTCTACGTCCGCCAGAGCGAGCAGAAGGGCTTGGCCGATGCGATCAGCCTGGCGCGGGATTTTGTCGAGGATGAGCCTTTTGTCTGCGCCCTGGGCGACACGATCCTCTCCAACTCGCGCTCGCGCAACAACCTGATGCACCGGATGATCGAGGTCCACACCCGCCACAACGCCGCCTGCACCCTGGCGATCGAGAAAATCCCGCGGGATGAGGTCTACCGCTACGGGATCGTCAAGATCAAGCACGAGCTGGGGGCCGGGGTGGTGGAGGTCGACAGCCTGGTGGAAAAGCCCAACATCGAGGATGCTCCCAGCGACCTGGCGATCGCCGCCCGCTATGTCTTCTCCCCGGAGATCTTCAAGGCGATCGACATGACCTTGCCCGACCGGGGCGGGGAACTGCAGATCACCGACTCGATCAGCCTGCTGATCAAGCAGGGCAAGCCGGTCTATGCGGTGATGCTGCAGGAGAACGAACAGCGCTACGACATCGGCAATTTCGAGAGCTACTTCCGCGCCTTTGTCGACTTTGCCCTGCAGGATGAAAAGTACGGCCATGTGTTGCGGCACTATCTGACGAGGAAGCTATGATCGAAGCCTCGGCACCGG
Organism: Candidatus Glassiibacteriota bacterium; assembly: GCA_963752515.1. Lineage (GTDB taxonomy): Bacteria > Gemmatimonadota > Glassbacteria > GWA2-58-10 > GWA2-58-10 > CAVVYO01. The sequence continues at coordinate 348,471 of CAVVYO010000006.1, forward strand.
CGCGAGCGGGGGTGATCGGCAACCCGACCGACGGCTACGGGGGCAGCCTGGTCTCCTGTACTCTGGACTGCCGGGCCTACGCCCGGATCAGTCCCTCCGACAAGCTGGAGCTCCGTTTCGGCGGGCAGGAACTGGTGATCCGCGGGGAGGCCGACCTGCGGCTCGATGGCGGCTATTTCGACATCGCCCGCAGCGTGATCCGCTACCTGCGCCTCACCGACCGCAAGTTCCGCCTCGAGGGCGAAAGCGAGGTGCCCTACCGCAGCGGCCTGGCCGGCTCCACCGCGATGCTGGCCGCGACCTTCGGCGCGGTGGCCGCCCATGTCGGGCTCAAGGTCAACCGCTACCAGCTGGCGGAGACCATCCGCTTCATCGAGCTCAACTACATGGACATCCAGTGCGGCTACCAGGACCAGTACATGACCGTCTTCGGCGGCCTGAACTTCCTGGACTTCCGCACCAAGGAGATCTACCGCGAGCTGGAGGAGGAGGTCTACGCGACTGTCGAGCCGTTAGGGGGCTTCATCCAGCGACTGCCGCTGGTGGTGGTGCACACCGGGGTGCAACGGGTTTCCGGCAATGTGCTGCGGCCGATCCGCGAGCGCTGGCTGGATGGCGACCGGGCGGTGATCGAGGGCTACCGGGAGATCGCCCAACTGGCCCGGCTGGGCAAGAAGGCGATCCTGAACGAGGACTGGCCCGCCCTGGGAAAGCTGATGAACCGTAACCAGGAGATCCAGCAGGAGCTGGGGGCCTCGGGCAAAGCCAACGATGCGTTCATCGAGCTGGCATTGGAGCATGGAGCGCTGGGGGCCAAGCTGGCCGGCGCGGGCGGGGGGGGGACCATCATCGCCCTGCACCCGGAGCCGGAGACACTGGTGGCGGCCCTCAAAGAGCATGGCGACCACCGGGTGATCCTCTGCCGTCCCGATCAGCCGGGGCTGACTGTCCGCAGCCTGGACCGGGTCGAGGAGGGCCTGCGACGGGCTTAGAGCAGCGGAGAAAAACTCACCCACACCTTGCGCCGCCGCGGGCCGTCGAATTCCGCAAAGTAAATCCCCTGCCAGGCGCCCAGCCGCAGCCGGCCGCCCTCGACCACGACACTCAGGCTGCAGCCGACCAGGCTGCTCTTGATATGCGCGGCGCTGTTGCCCTCCCCGTGGCGATAGGCGGCATCCTGGAACGGGATCACCCGGTCCAGCACCGTTAGGATGTCGTGGACCACGTCCGGGTCGGCGTTCTCGTTGATGGTCACCCCGGCGGTCGTGTGCGGGACAAACACCGTGCAGAGGGCCTCGCTCACTCCCGCCTGCCGCACCGCCTCTTCCACCCGGGCGGTGATCTCCATTAGTTCGGTGGTCCGGCTGGTCGCCACGCTGAACTCGATCAAGCGCGCCTCCTTCCTCTGATGCCGAAATAACCTGACCTGCCGCTTCAACTTAAGGCCTGGTCCGGTGGCCGGTCAAGCCCGAAAAACCCGCCGGGGGCAGCCCGCGCGGCGGATTTTGTTCAGGTTTATCCGCATTTTCCGGGGAAGGCTGCCAAGCCGGAGGGGAAGCTCAAGCTGTATACTTTTCCCATAAATCCTTCGGATTTTTGTTCTTCTGTGACCAGAAAAACCAAGAGTAGAGGGCGGGCCGCGAAGGATAGAGTGAAAGCTCCAGCTTGTTCTTTATCCCGTAAATCCTTTGGATTTTTCTACTTCTGTGACCAGAAGTAGCAAGAGTCTTATGAAGCCAAGGCCGCGAAGCTGAAAGACCATCGCGGTCTTTAACAGCCGCCGAGGGTACGAGGGAAAAAAGTCGCTCCCACACCGGTCGCCGCGTTTCGCGCCATCCCTGGCGCTGCAACGCCATGGCCTGCCGGGCCGTGACATTCCATGGCGGCCGCGATGGAAATTGTTTGGCTCGCCCACCGCTGGCTTCTGCCTCCAGCCGCGGCCCGAAAGACCCCGCCTAACCCAAAAACCTCTCCGCCTATGCCAATAAAGGCTTCATCAAACTATCGAGAAAGTTTTGGAAAGTGGAAAAGGGGGTCCGGGGGGAGGGAGAAAACCTTTTTCAAAAGGTTTTCTCCCTCCCCCCGGATCTGTTGGCTGTTGCTGTCAGTTGGGGATCAGGCGGCGCGGGAGTAGGCTTTCCGCGACCGGGAGCGTCCGGTGGCGGGAGCGGCCGCTCGGCGGCGCTCGGCGGCCCGGCCCTGCCCGGAGCGGCCCTCGAAGCCGAACCGCGCCCCTTTGACCTGGCGCTTGCGGCGGCCGAACTCCTGGTCGAACTCCTCGTTCATCTCCCGCACGAACCGCGGCCGGTTCGGGCGGGTCAGCTCCTGCAATGACACCACCCACACCGCGACATAGGCCCCGCCCAGCGCGACACTGAACAGCAGGAAATACAGCGGATCGGACAGATAGTGCAGCAGGTTCTGCAGCATGGCACCCTCCCTGGCGGTCGATCCGGCATCCTTACCGGCTCGGGCGTTCGTGACTGAAGATCGGTCCCTGCTTCTAGAATCGACCACGGACCGGGATAGTTTAGCTTTAGTTCGGCCGCCGGCTCCAGGCCCTTGCTCATGAAAGAGTTGGCTTTCCCCTTGCGCCGAAAGTCCCCCGCCGCTATCTTGAAGCCCCGTCAGTACCGCTTTCGACCATGAATTCCCCATGCTTCAGGATGGATGACAATGACCGAGTTCAGGACCGACAGTTTCGCCAGCGGAGGGCATTTCGGCGAATATGGCGGCCGCTATGTGCCCGAGATGCTGATCCCCGCGCTGCAGGAGCTGGAACAGGCCTACCTGGAGGCCCGGCGGGACCCGGGGTTCGTGGCCGAGTTCGAGCGGCTGCTGCGGGACTATTCCGGCCGGCCCACCCCGCTCTACTTTGCCGAGAACCTCACCCGCCAGCTGGGCGGAGCGAAAGTCTACCTCAAGCAGGAGGGGCTGGGCCAGACCGGCTCCCACAAGATCAACAACGTGCTCGGCCAGGCGCTGCTGGCCCGGCGGATGGGCAAGCGACGCTTGATCGCCGAGACCGGGGCCGGCCAGCACGGGCTGGCCACCGCCACTGTCGCCGCCCGGTTCGGTTTCGCGTGCGAGATTTTCATGGGCGAGCTGGATGTGGCCCGCCAGCGCCCGAATGTCTTCTGGATGCAGCAGCTCGGAGCGAAAGTCACCCCGGTCACCGATGGCACCCGCACCCTCAAGGAGGCGGTCAACGCCAGCCTCAAGCACTGGATCGAGCACCTGGAGGACACCCACCTGCTGGTGGGCAGCGTGCTGAGCGCCCACCCCTACCCGTCGATTGTCCGCGACTTCCAGAGCGTGATCGGCCGGGAGGTGCGCGCCCAGCTCCGGGAGCAGGAGGGAAAGCTGCCGGATGTGCTGGTGGCCTGTGTCGGCGGGGGGAGCAACTCGATCGGGCTGTTCCACGACTTCCTCAATGAGCCGCGGGTGGAGCTGGTGGGGGTCGAGGCGGCCGGGTTCGGGGTCGAGAGCGGCCGGCACTCGGCCCGGTTCCAGGGCGGCAAGGTGGGAATTATCGAGGGCTACAAGTCCTATTTCCTGCAGGATCAGGATGGCCAGACCCTGACCACCCACAGTGTCGCCGCCGGGCTGGACTATGCCGGAGTCGGCCCCGAGCATGCCCTGCTGCACGACCGCGGCCGGGTGCGCTACACCTCCGCCACCGACAGCGAGGCCATGGAAGCCCTGAAAACCCTGATCCGCAGCGAGGGGATCATCCCGGCCCTGGAAAGCGCCCACGCGGTGGCCGAGACAATCAAGCTGGCCCCGCGGCTGGGACCGGAAAAAATCATCGTCTGCAATCTCTCCGGCCGGGGGGACAAGGACATTTTCATTGTCGCCGAGGCGCTGCGGGACCAGGAGTGGCTGGAGTTCCTGCGCCGCAAGGTGGAGGCGGGCTATGCGCAATAGGATCGACACCCGGCTGGCGGAGCTGAAACAGGATGGCAAGCATGGGATCATGGCCCATGTGGTGGTGGGCTACCCGGACCTGGCCCGCTCCGAGCGGCTGATCCTGACCCTGGCCGAGGCCGGGGCCGACCTGATCGAGCTGCAGATCCCGTTCACCGACCCCCTGGCCGATGGCCCGACCATCCTCCAGGCCAACCTGCGGTCGCTAAAAAACGGCATCCGGGTACGGGACTGCCTGGCGTTCGCCGAGCGGGTGGCGAACAAAACCACTGTCCCGCTGCTGTTCATGACCTACATCAACATCCCGTTCAACTACGGGCTGGAGCGGTTCTGCCGGGACTCCTCCGCGGCGGGGATTCAGGGGCTGATTGTCCCGGACATCCCGCCCGAGGAGCATCACGAGGCCTACCGCGAGCTGGCGCTGGGGTCCGGGCTGCACCCGGTGCTGATCCTCAGCCCCTCCAGCACGGAGGAGCGGATCGCGCTGATCGCGGCCCAAGCCTCGGGGTTCCTGTACTGCACCGCCCGGGTGGGGATCACCGGGGCCCGCAGCGGGGCTTATCGCGGCCTGGAGGGGTTCATGGGCGAGGTGAGGAAGCACACCGCGTTGCCGTTGGCGCTGGGGTTCGGGATTTCCTCGCAGGAGCAGGTCCAGGCCGCGAGCCGGCTGGCGGAGGTCTCGATCATCGGCAGCAAGGTGATCGACCTGTACAACCAAGCGGGCGAGGATGAGAACGCGGCGCTGGCGGGAGTGAGAGAGTTTCTGCGGGGTCTGCGGATTGAATAAAGCTCTTTTGAAGGAGCCCTACGCATTGCAAGGCATTACAAAATGAAACCACAAGCCACACAAATAACAATAACTGCGATTGCAGCCATTGCAATCGCATTACACGCTTGCACTCCTGAAGCAATTGACTCAATTACGGTAACATTGATAGGAATAGCAATCCTTCCTTGGCTTGGCCATCTATTTAAAAGCATCGAATTACCAGGCGGCGTAAAAATAGAGTATCACAAACTGCAAGAAGCAGGCAAGAAAGTGGAAGAATCAGGACTCATATCTCCAGAACAGACACTAAAACCAATACATAAACATGCTTATTCTTTTCAAAGTATATCTAGAGACAACCCAAACCTAGCATTAGCAGGCTTAAGAATTGAAATAGAATCTCTACTTAATGATTTAGCAGAAAAGAGAAATACTATTATGCACGGTCGTGGGGCAAACAACCTCACTAGCTCCACTAGAACAATCCGGGGTGTTATCCCATAAAGAAGCAGCTTCAATCCGCGATTTATTACCCCTACTAAACAAAGCAGCTCATGGTGCAAAAGTTGAAGATTCAGCCTTTGGGTGGGCCATGGATTTTGGCCCACGCATTTTGGGTGCAATAAAAGATCGATTAGACTAAAAACGAGATTAAAAAACACAACCCCCTGTTTCCCCCTTTTCTAAGGGGGATTTTTTTCGCTTCGCCATCAACCTTGGCGTAAGTTATTTATCTGTAGCAGTTTCGACCCCTTCTATCCTCGACATTTGTAACTTTGCAGCGGCCCCGGCTGCCATCTCAGACACTGAAGTTGATCACACACTCCAAGTCCTCTCACCCCTCCTCCAGCACCCTGATCCCGACTTTCCCCATCAAGGGCAGAATCTCCACCTGACGGTCCATGTCCCCGTGGATGAAGCGCAGGTGGGTGGGATCGGCCGGGAACTGGCGGAAGATCGGGTCCACCGCGATCCACTCCCCGCCCACCCAGCACTCGTTCCAGGCATGGTAGTAGAACGCCCGCTCGACATAGACCAGCCCCATCGCGATCCGGGTGGGGATTCCCGCCGCCCGGGCCAGGGCGCAGAACAGCACCGCATGCTCGTTGCAGTCTCCGCTGCGGCGCTCCAGCACCTCCAGGGTGCTGGGGATGCTGAAAGTCGGCTTGGAGGCGATATTCAGCTCGATCCAGCCCATGATCGCCCGAATCTTCTGCCGGGTGCCCGTGGCGGTCCCCAGCGCTTCCGGCAGCAGGGCCAGCAGGCGCGGATGGTCGCTCTGCACGAACGCGGTCGAGCGGGTGAACTGCTCCCGCAACGCCGCGGGAAGCTCCCGGGCGGACTCTCCCGGCGGATGGGGCGCCACTTCCAGCACCCCATCCCGGTAGCGCTGGCTGTCGCCATCCAGGTTGAGGGTGTCGGTCCCCAGCCCGGTGAGCGCCACTTTCAGGCGGGAGAGCCCCCGCGGGTCGGCCAGCGGCCGGTCGGGAGTGACCGCCACCAGCTCCTGGATGTCGCTGCCTCCCGAGCTCCAGCCCGCGCCCCGGGCGGCGGATTCATCCTCCAGCACCATCCGGTAGCCCACCCCGCTGCGCTCCTCCAGCAGCCGGCCCTGGTCATCGATGTAAGAGTCCACCGGCAGCCCGGCCAGCCGCTGGCGCAGGTGCCAGACCTCCAGCGACTGTCCCCGCCAGGTGAGTTGCTCCCTTCCCGCGACCACCACCACCAGTTCCTGCGGGCTGAGCGAGGAGGGATCGAAAATCGTGGTGCTGACACTGTCCCCGGCCCGCATTTCCTTGCCCTCGAACATCAGCATCACAGTCCCCGGCAGTTTCGGCGGCTCTTCCATCCACAGCCGCTCCTCACGGCTCTCGCCGCCGACTGTCACCGTGAAGCGCAGGGTGTCGCCATCCATCCGGCCCCGCACCCCATAGTCGGTGTCCTGGCCGGTCAGACTGTAGACAAACGACACCAGGTGATCGGCGCTGTCCAGCTCGGCGCGGGAGATCGAGTTGACCTCCTGGTCCCGGCCGATCATCTGGAATGAAAGATAAGTGTGGTCGCTGGAGACCAGCAGCGAGTCCTGCCACATCACCGAGCTGCACGAGTAGCCGATCTTTTGGCCGTTGAGGTAGATCCCGTACCAGTCGGTCTGGGATTCGCTGTCTTCCGTCGAAAGCTCCGCCATTGCCGCGAACAGCAGCGCATAGTGGAGCGCAGCGAGCAGCAGCCCGGCCAGAAGCATGGTTCGGCACAGTCTTTCGGTCATGTTCGGTTTCTCCCAGGTCGACAGGCGCTCAGCGCTTCCCCGCCAAACGCACCAGTTCCGCGGTCGGCAGGCGACAGACCGAACTGGCCTGAGCCCCCACCGCCGGCATCGTCCCCCCGCCGCGTTTCAGGCTCGTCCCCGGTTGGTCTGGTTGCGGTAATGTTTCGTTTCCTCAAGATACCAGGCTGCGCCGGAATTCACCATTGCCTTGCCGCCCGGAATGGCCGGAACCGCGCCGTCAAAGCAAAAGCCGGACTCCACCGCTCGGGGGTCCGGCTCGCCTGCTCGGGCGCTGGCTGAGGCTGCGATAGTCAGAAGATGATATAGAACACCGACTGCAGGGCCAGCAGGCCCACGGCGGTCAGCCGCAGGTCCCGCCAGAACGGCAGCGGGCGGCCATCCTCGGTTTCCGGCTTCTGCTCCGGCAGGTTCAGCACCCATAGCGCCAGCAGGGCCAGCAGCCCCAGGAAGATCCCGCGCACCCACTCCATCGGGACCAGCATCACCAGGTCGAAAAAAAAGTCGGCCAGGGGTTTCAGCACCGCTCCGATTGTCTCTTTCATCTTCCCGGCCCTCCGGCGGCGGGGTTCAGGTTGGTCCGGGGCCGATCCCCCGCCGCGGCGCGGGAATCAGTCCCTCGATCTTCTGCATCGGCCCGGCGCGGCCCTCAGGCGGTCGGCGGCGTGTCGGCCGCTTCCGGCGGGGAGGGCTTCCCCGCCCGCAGCGCGCGGGAGTACAGCAACGGCTCGATCCGCTCGGCCGGCAATGGGGCGGTCAGCAGGCTCACCACCACGATCCCCACCACCGCGGCCAGGAACGACCACCAGGCCACGTAGAGATAAGGCTCCGGGGCGGTGAAGATCAGGTCCCGCACCAGGTAGAGCACCCCGCTGGTAGCCAGCCCCAGCAGCAGGCCCGCCACCGCGCCCTTGCCATTGGCCCGCCGCCAGGTGATCCCCAGCAGCAGCAGGGCGAACAACGGCCCCTGGAACACGCTGTAGATCGCGATGAAGTAGCCGAAAATGCTCTGGAACTTGGCGGTGATCGGCGCCAGGGCCACTCCGATCACCACGAACGCGGCGGTGAGCACCTTGCCCACCAGCATATAGTGGCGATGACTGCGCTCCGGGGCGAAAAATTTCTGGTAGATGTCCTTGGTCCAGAGGGTGGCCGCGCTGTTGAGGTAGGAATCCACCGTGGAGAGCATCGCCGCCAGGAAAGCCGCGAAGATGATCCCGATCAGGCCCGGCGGCAGGATTTCGTGGATCAGGGTCGGGTAGATGTCATCCCCCTTTTCCAGCGCCGGGAACAGCGCCAGCCCGGCCAGCCCCGGCCCGATCAGGATGATCGGGATGAACAGCTTGATGAACGCCGCCCACAGCAGGCTTTTCTTGGCATCGTGCTCCGAGCGCGCCCCCAGGGTGCGCTGGACAATCGCCTGGTTTCCCAGCCAGTAAGCCGGCGACAGCACAAACGCCAGCCCGAACAGGATTCCCGACCAGCCGAAAGCGGTGGGCCGGTCCGGCGGGACCAGCAGGTGGAAATGCTCGGCGTACCGCGGCCCAAGGGCGGTCACCTGCTCCACCATCCCCGAGTAGCCGCCGGTCTTGATCAGCCCGATCACCAGGATCAGCGCGCTGCCGGTGAACAGGATCACGCACTGGATCGCATCGAGGAACACCACCGCGGTCAGCCCGCCGAAGAAAGTGTAGATCCCCACCACCAGCGCCACCAGCACGATCGAGAACGGGATCGGCCAGCCGATCAGGATGTTCATGGTCTTGGCCGCGGTGTAGAAGAAGATCCCGAGCTGGAACAGGAAAACCACCCCCCAGATCAGCGCCACCAGGGTGCGGATGAACTGGTTGTAGCGCCGCCCCAGAAACTCGGGGATGGTGTAGACCCGGGAGCGCCAGTAGTAGGGGACGAACATGAAAGCGCCGATCACCAGCGCCGGGATGCAGCCGATCCAGTCGAAATTGGCCGCGGCGATCCCGTAGGTGTAAGCCGCGCCGGCCAGCCCGACCAGCTCCAGGGCGCCGATGTCCGCGGCGACCATCGACATCCCGATCGCCCACCAGGGCAGGTTGCGCCCGCCCAGGAAGAAATCCTCGTCGCTCTTGATGAAGCGCCCGATCCAGGAGCCGAACACAGTTACCGCGAGCAGGTACACCAGGATGATCGCCGCATCGATGGTGCTCAGGTTACCAATGGTGGGAGTCATGGTCTCGGTGGGAAGATGGTTGAACTGACCGTTCCGGTGTCTTAATATTCCTGGCCGGGAGAACCAAAACCTGCGCCGTTGTCGTCCATCACAGGAGGGAATGCCTGGTGGAAATCATCCTGCTCAAGCCGCATCATCTGCTGGACCTGATCCGGGACTTCGGGGCGGGACAGGAACACCAACCCCACCCTTACGGCCATGCGCTGCACCTGGTGGCGCGACGGCTGGCGGCCGAGCCCGGGCTGATGGTCGAGCTGACCGACGGAGCGGACGAGATCTGCCGACCCTGCCGCCACCTCGGGCCCGATGGGCGCTGCCGGGATGGCTGCGCGGTGAGCGGCTACGAAAGCTCGAAAGAAGCCTGGAACCGGCTGATCGACCGCCGGCTGTTCGCCCGGTTGGGGCTCCGGGAGGGCCGCCGCCTCTCCGCGCTGGAGTTCTGCCGGATCGCCGGGGAGGGCCTGGGAGAGCTCGCCACGCTCTACCCGGAGGAGCCGCCCGAGAAAACCGCCTGGCGCGGGGATTGCCTGCGCCGCGGCCTGGCGGAGTTCATCGCGGTCGGGGAAAGTCCGCGCTGACCGGCTCCGCTGGCTGCCTTCGGATGCCGGGCTTCAGTCCTGGAAGCCCGGGGGCAGGGTCTGGGTGGCGGTGTAATCCTCCCAGAGCTTGCGAGACTCCACATCATTGGGATGATTGCCCGCCCAGGTGCTCAGGAACGCCGAGGCCATCACCTTCTGGCCCATCGCATCGTAGAGCCGCACCAGCTTGAGGAAACCGAGCTGGAAGTGCGGGTCCACCTTGACCGACTCCAGCAGCAGCTCGGTGGCGGCGGTGGTGTCGGCCCGGTCCAGGGCGATCTTGGCCAGCCCGGCCCACTTGAGCGGGTCGGACTCGGCGTGCTGGAAATAGGAGGCGGCGAACTCCTTGGCCTCCTTGTACTTGGCATGCTGGGCGAACCGGGTGGCGAAACTGAACAGCAGGTCCTGATAGCCGGTGTCGAAAAACTCCACCTGGCGGAAGTTCATCGCCGCGGCCTCGGCATTGCCCTTGCTCAGGAAAGCCTCGGCCAGCTCGACATGGCTGCGGGCGTAAACCAGCAGGTCCATCCGCTCATCCCGCGGCCTGCGCCGCACCTGCTCGGCGGTGGTCCGGTACTGGTAGGCCATCCAGAGCATGTTGGTGGTGCGCGGAATGCTCACCGCCGGCAAGCCCGGCTGGCGGCGCCAGAAAAAGACACTGTCGGACCCGGCCGCCGGGTCCTGCTCGGAGAGCTTCAGCAGCAGCCCCTGGCCGGCCAGGAACTGGCCCAGGCCCACCAGATTGGCCTCCCCCATCCGGGAGGAAAAATAGACCGGGCGCTGAAAAGCATTGGCCCGCAGGATGTCCAGCACCAGGATGTCCCGCGGCAGGAACACGGTCCCCGCCGGATAGATCACCTGCAACCGGCCGGACTCGAATGACTCCGGCTGGGCCAGCCGGATCGGTCCCAATCGGTCGATGAAGGCATCCTCGTAGGTGAGCGGCACCGCCGGCTCCATCCGCCGCAGCCACTTGACATAGCGGCTGTCCCCGAGCCGGTGGTAATTGATCAGCGAGCGCCGTCCCGCCTCGCCGGAGGGGAACCGGCCGGCATAGTAGGCCGGATAGAACTCATCATCGCCTCGCAGCACCACCAGCGCCTCGGACTCGGTCCCGGCCAGCAGGTTCCGGCCCAGGTCTCGTTTGACATGATACGCCGACATCTCGCACTGCAGCCAGCGGAAGTAGACCGGGGCCAGCAGCGCGGCGATCAGCAGCACGCCGGCCGCGATGCCGAGCGTGGCGGCCAGCCGTCCGGAGGCAAGCTCCAGGCGTTGTTCCAGCCGCAGCAACAGCCCCTCCAGGTCGCGATACAGCAACAGCAGGCCGAACACCGCCCAGGCGCCGATCGCCAGGAAGGCGGGCAGGAACAGATAGTCGATGTGCGAGCTCTCATGGCGCACCGCTTCCGGGAACTGCTCCCAGGCCTGCTCGAAGCCGAGCTTGGGATCGAGCAGCCACAGCACCCCGAACACCGCCGCCAGCAGCAGGACCAGGCCGGCGCCGCACAGCCGCCGGTCCGCCCGCCAGGCGCGGACCAGGCCGTAGGCCGGCAGGGCCAGCAGCACCGCCAGTACCGCCGGGTGCTGCGCCTGCCACTGCAGGTACTGGAAGAACAGCGGGAGCTGGTAGGCGAAGAACCCGGCCTGGCGCTGGAACGAGCCCTTGAAAGCCTCGAAGTTGAGGAAGTAGGAGCGGAACTCCCCGCTGAGCAGGCTCACCGGCAGCCCCAGCCCGGGGTCCTCCACCGGCCGGACCGCGAGGTAGCAATAAACGGTCAGTCCCAGCAGGAACAGCCCGAGCATCGGCAGCCAGCTCGCCCGCAACAGCCGACCGGTCCTTCGACCCAGCAGCAGGAACAGCCCCACCAGCAGCGCGCCGAACAGGAACAGGTGCTGCTCGCTGAAAGAAATCCCCAGCAGGTAGGCCAGCCCCAGCAGCAGCATCCCGGAATTGCCGGCGCCCTCCTCGACCCGCACCAGCAGCCAGAGCATCGTCAGCAGCAGGAACAGGTTGAACATCTGCGGGCCGGCGGTCACCGCCGCCACCCACAGCGACGGCATCGTGAACAGGAAGACTGTCCCGGCCAGCAGGAGCGCCGCGGGCAGGCCTCGCAGCACCCCGCCGCCCGTCGCCCGGACCCCGGGCGCCAGCTTCGCGACCGCCCGGTCGCCCAGCAGGAAAAACAGGGCCGCCGCCCCGGCGCCGCTCAGGGCCGAGATCGCGTTCACCGCCACCGCCGGCTCCAGCAGGAAACCGCGGGCTCCGCCGGGAACCGCCCCCAGGACCCCTCCGGCCAGGCCGATCAGCGGAATCGCGGCCAGTTGGTAGAGCTTGCCGAAAAACATCGAGACCAGCAGGTAGAACAGGTTGCCCGGGGCCTCGGGCAAGCCCGAGAACAGGGCGTTGGTCACCCAGGCCGCGGACCGGCCGTTGCCCAGCGTGGGCGTGAGGGTCAGCAGATAGACCGCCAGCAGCAGCAGAAACACCAGCCAGGCCAATCCGGTTCTTTTCATCTGCCTCTCGACTCCTCGTCTTTCCTGCCGCCAGGGAGCGCGCCTTGGGCCATCCGGCGCGAAATGCCCCGACGAACGGGGTGAGTGCGGTTGGACTTGAGAGCCCGCCGCGCGTTGAAGCGGGGGCCGCTTCGCTCAGAACTCTTCCCGGAAATGGGAGGCCGCCCGGACAGCGCGACTGACCGGCCCCACATCGTGCACCCGCAACAGCTGCGCCCCATTGATGGTCGCCACGGCGCAGGCGGCCAGGGTCGCCTCCAGCCGCGTGGATGGCGGCTCGCCCTGCTCGCTCAGGAATGATTTGCGGGAGGGGCCCACCAGCAGCGGCTGTCCCAGGCTACGGAACTCCTCCAGCCGGGCGATCAGCCGGTAGTTGCCCGCGCGGGGCTTGCCAAACCCGATCCCCGGGTCCAGCACGATCCGCTCCGGCGGCACTCCCTCCGCCCGGGCGCGGTCCCGGCAGTCGGCGAAATACAGGAAGACCTCGCCGATCAGGTCCGTGTACTCGGTCTGCTGCTGCATCGTGCGGGGCTCGCCCCGCATGTGCATCATCACCCAGCCCGCCCCGAGGGCGGCGACAGTCTCGGCCATCCGCGGGTCGAGCTGCCCGGCGCTGATGTCGTTGACCGCGTGGGCGCCCTCCCCGATCGCCGCCCGGGCCACCTCGGCCTTGTAGCTGTCCACCGAGAGCAGGGCCTGCGGAAAGCGGCGGACCAGCTCCCGCACCAGCGGCAGCACCCGCTCCAGTTCCTCGGCCAATGGCACCGGTCCGGCTCCCGGCCGGCTGGACTCCCCGCCCAGGTCCAGCAGTTGCGCCCCCTCCTCCAGCATCCGCTCCGCCCGCTCCAGCGCCGCCTGCCGCCCGGCGAGGGTCCCGCCATCGTAGAACGAGTCCGGGGTGAGGTTGATGATCCCCATCAGCGCCGGCGGTCCGGCGGCCTCCAGCTCCAGCTTGCGGCCATGCGCCAGCTCCCAGGCCATCCCGGCCCGGGGCGGCACCATCCGCCGCAACTGTCCGGCCAACGATCCGAGGCGCGGGTGGTCTGTCAGCGCTTCCGCCAGCCGCAGGCAGGAGCGCCGGGTCAGTCCCAGCAGGACTTCCGGCAGGCCCTGCTCCGGGCGCTGGAGCGGAGCCAGCAGCGCCGCTCCGGCGCTCCGGGCGGCCTCGCCCAGCTCCTCAGTTTCCCGCGCTTGCAGCCGGTAGACTCCGGCCGCCAGCGGGTACTCATCCGGCGGCGGGCCTCCCGGAGCCCAATTCCGGGCCAACTGCCCGAACTCGGCTGATGGTAAGAGCTTCGCCACCGGCAACCGTGCCATCACCCCTCCCGGTGCGCCGGGCCGCAGCTTTCATCCGGCCGGCGGCGCGAAAATATGCCTCGATTACAGCGCCGGCGCAACAACATCCTGCGGCCGGCCACAGCCGGTAAAAAGAAAGGAGGGGAATGGTCCCCTCCTCGTCTGCCACCCCAGGCGGCTCCCGCCGCCGACACTCCTCACCCGCCACCCTCAGGAGAGTTCTTCCGCCCTGCGGTCACGCTCCAGCTCGGCACGGGCCGAGCGGCTCTCCTCCTCTTGCTCCTGCACCCCCGCCGGCTCGCGCTCCGGCTCACTCTCGGCGGACTTTTCCGCCGGATTTTCCTCATTGCCGGGAACCGCTTCCGCCCCATCGCCGCCGGGAGCCCCGCCATCGCCGTAGTACTCCTCCCGGCTGACCGGGGGCAGGATGCCGCCGGCCACCAGGATGTCGATCTCATCGCTGGTCAGCACCTCGCGCTCCAGCAGGTTCTCGGCCAGGTTTTCCAGTTGTCCGCGGTTGGCCACGAGCAGTTCCATCGCATCCTTGTGGGCGGTATCCACCAGCCGCCGCACCTCGCTGTCGATCAACCGGGCGGTTTCCTCGCTGTAGTCCTGGTGCTGGCTGATCTCGCGGCCGAGGAAGATCTGCTCCTCTTTCTTGCCGAAAGTGACCGGGCCGATGACCTCGCTCATGCCCCAGTTGCAGACCATCTTGCGGGCCAGATCGGTCGCCCGCTCCAGGTCGTTGCCCGCGCCGGTGGTCATCTCGCCCATCAGCAGCTCCTCGGCGCAACGGCCGCCGAGCAGGGCCACCAGGTTGTCCTGGCACCAGCGCCGGCTGTAGAGGTGGCGGTCTTTCTCGGGCAGGAAATGAGTCACGCCCAGGGCCAGCCCCCGCGCGACAATGGTCACCTTGTGCACCGGGTCGGCGCCGGGGGTGAACTTGCGCACCAGCGCATGGCCGGCCTCGTGGACCGCGATCTGCCGCTTCTCCTCATCGCTGATCACCATGGTCTTGCGCTCGGTGCCCATCATCACCTTGTCCTTGGCATCCTCGAAGTCGGCCATCGTGACCTTTTTCCGGTTGCGGCGGGCGGCCAGCAGCGCGGCCTCGTTGACCAGGTTCGCCAGATCGGCGCCGGTCATGCCGGGAGTGCTGCGGGCCAGCACCTCGACCTGGACATCATCGGACGACCGGGATGTTGCGCATGTGCACCCTCAGGATTCCCGCCCGCCCGCGCACGTCCGGCCGGTCGACCACGATCTGGCGGTCGAAACGGCCCGGGCGCAGCAGCGCCGGGTCGAGCACGTCCGGCCGGTTGGTGGCGGCGATGAGGATGACTCCCTCGTTGGACTCGAACCCGTCCATCTCCACCAGCAGCTGGTTGAGGGTCTGCTCGCGCTCATCATGCCCGCCGCCCATGCCGGCGCCGCGCTGGCGGCCGACCGCATCGATCTCATCGATGAAGATGATGCAGGGCGCATTGCTCTTGCCCTGCTCGAACAGGTCCCGCACCCGGGAGGCGCCGACGCCGACAAACATCTCGACAAAATCCGAGCCGCTCATGCTGAAGAACGGCACCCCGGCCTCGCCGGCGACCGCCCGGGCCAGCAGGGTCTTGCCGGTCCCGGGAGGGCCGAACAGCAGCGCGCCCTTGGGGATGCGGCCCCCCAGCCTCTGGAACTTGCGCGGGGCCTTGAGGAACTCGATCACTTCCTGCAACTCGTACTTGGCCTCATCGCAGCCGGCCACATCGGCGAAAGTCACCTTGGGCCGGTCCCCGGAGAGCAGCTTGGCCTTGCTCTTGCCGAAAGTGAACGCCCGGCCGCCGCCGGACTGGATCTGCCGCAGGAAGAACAGCCAGAAGACGATCAGCACGATCCAGGGCAGGAAGCCCACCAGATGGGTCATCCAGTTGACTTCCGGCGGAGCGCTGTTGATCTCCACTCCGGCCAGGCGCAGCCGTTCGACCAACTGCGGGTCCTCGAACGGGATATAGGTCTGGAACTTCTTCCCCTCGACCGCCGCCGCCGTCTGACCGGCGGCAGGGCCCTCGGGCAGGGCGGCCAGCTCGCCGGTGATCTTTTTCTCGACAATGGTCACGCCCGCGATCCGGTGCTGCTCGACATACTCCAGGAACCGCGAGTACTTGACGTCCTCGATGCGGCTTTGTTTCGGGGAAAGGAAGTTGAAGATGGTGATCGGCAGCAGGATGATCAGCAGCCAGAACGCCAAGTTCTTCGAGAAGTTGCCGAAGCGCGGACCATTGACGGGAGATCCCCCGCCGGCGTTCCTGCGCTCGCGACCCGGCCCCCGCACATCCTTTTTCCTGCCTCCGGAATTCTTTGCCATCGCTTCAGATCCTGTCGCTTTCGCTTGGTAGCTCGGGATGATGAGTAACCGGCCGCTTGCGGAGCCGCGCTGCGGGGTTGGCTTACCCCCCTCCGGCCCGGATCGGCCCGTCAGCAATATAATTCCCTTGAAATTGGGTGTCAATGATCCTCGGATCGGCCTCCCGCCGGGCCTGGCAGCCGCCGCGCCACGATCCGCAGCACGCTGCGGCTGTCCTCACCCACCGGGGCCAGCCCCGAGCGGGCCACCCCGCACACCCACAGGCAATGGCCCGCGGCATCGCGGATCACCGGCCGGCGCGCTCGCTCGGAGGGCGGCACGCGCTTTTCCAGGAACAGTTTCTTGAGTTTCTTGGTCCCCTGCATCCCGAATGGCCGCATCGAGTCGCCGTGGCGCCAGGCGCCGACTGTCAGCGGCGGCTCCAACTGCTCCCGGTCGAAGCACTCGACATACTCCAGGCTCCCCCCGGGCCCCTGGCGGCAGCCCCACTCGGCAGGCTCCTCCGTCGCGCCCGACCCCTGCCCGGCGACAATCTCCCAGTGCGCCCCGGCCAGTTCCAGCGCCAGGGATGCCCCGGGCTCCAGCCTGCGCGGCGCGATCTCGACCGTCCGCCGGAGTGAACCGCCGGCGCTCAGGATCAGCCGGTCGAACTCCCGCACCGCGCTCAAGCCCCCCGGCAGGTCCAGCCGCTGCCCGCTGCGCCCCTTGAGCACCAGGCGCTCCAAAGCGGTGAGCGGCCGGCCGGACAGCAGGACCCTGTCCCCGGTCAGCTCCCCGGCCGCCCGGCGCAACAGGTAGCGCCGCACCAGGCCGGGCAGCTCCATCAAGGGGCCGCAGTCCAGGCGCAACCACCGCCCCCCCCGCCCGGTCACCAGACGCACCAGCAGCCCGGCCACCCGTCCCTCCAGCGCCTCCCGCACCTCGGCCGCCTCCCGGGACAGCGCGACCAGGTGCTCCCGGAACGCCGGGTCATGCTCGCGCTCGATCCGGGGAATCAGCTCCAGGCGCAGGCGGTTGCGCAGGTATTTCAGGCTGGCGTTGGAGGGGTCCTCGGCAAACGGGATGCCCTCGCGGCGGACATATTCCTCCAGCCGGTCCCGGCCGACCTCCAGCAGGGGCCGGATCAGCCGGCCTTCGCGGCTGGCCGGGGCGATCCCGGCCAGGCCGAGCAGCCCGCTGCCCGACCGCAACCGCAGCAGGACAGTTTCGGCCTGGTCATCGCGGTGATGGCCGGTGGCCACGCGGGTCGCCTCCCGCTCCCTGGCGCAGCGCCATAGAAAAGAATAGCGCGCCAGCCGGGCCGCCTCCTGGACCCCCAGTCCGCGCTCGGCGGCCAGCGCCCGGACCTCGCCCGCGCCATGACTGAACGGCACTTGTAATAATACACATCGCGCGCGCACCAGTTCCCTCTCGGCGGCTCCCTGCTCCCCGCGCAGGCCATGGTCGAAATGCGCCGCCGCCAGCTCGAAGCCGAGCCCGGCCCGCAGACGGCTCAGCAGCTCCAGCAGCGCCATCGAGTCCACTCCGCCCGAGACCGCCGCCAGCACCCGGTCCCCGGGGGCGATCAGTCCCAGCCGCCGGATGTACTCCCCCACCTGTGTTTCCAGGGGCAGCTCTGCCAACCGGTCCTCCCGCGCGCCAGTAGCCATCAGCAAGACGGCGGCAGGAGCCTAATCGCTCCCGCCGCCGGGAAAAGAGCATCGCCCGCCGGGGGCCTCACCAGCCCAGCCGACGACGAGCCTCGTTCGCTTCAAACGCAGTCCCCAGCATGAAGTTGCCGGGGTCTCCCCGCGCGGTGTAGACCCTGCTCGGCCAGTCCAGCTCCAGCCGGGTCTCATCCTGCGAGGCCGGGCCGCCCCGCGCCCCTTCCGGCAGCACCAGCAGCAGCTTGCGCGGGGCCACCAGCCCCATCAGGTCCGGCAGGTCATAGCCGGTGAGGGCCCCGGCCACCATCGCCTCGAACGGCCAGGCGTAGCGGCGCTCCAGGGCAATCGAGCGGTATGAGAGCGGGCCGTGCATCAGCACCACCGCCTGCAGGTTCGGGTCGAACGCCGCGGCATGCAGCAGGGCGGGCCCGAGCGCACCCAGCGCCACCGCGCCCAGCCGCTGCGGGTCGACCGCGGGGCGCTCCCGCAGCCAGGCCGCCACCCGGCTCACATCTCCGGCCTGGAGCCCGGGGATGCTCCGCCCGATCAGCATCGCCGCATAGGCGGTCTGCGATCCCGCGGGGGCGGTCTCCCCGGTGCCGATCAGGTCCGCCGCGGCCACGACCAACCCCTGCCGCACCAGCTGCTCGATCCTTCCGCCCGGAGCGGCATCGGCGGCCTTGCCCCGGGGACTGAGCCAGATCAGCGCCGGGCGGCGCTCCCCGGTCCGTCCCGCGGGGACAAACAGCAGCAGCGGGATCACGTAGCCGCGGTCCTCCCCCTCCAACGCATACAGCTCCACCGCGTAGCCCTCCCGCTGCCAACGCCCGCGGAACACCGCCTCCGGGGCGCCTTCCGGGGCGCGGTAGCCGGAGAGGGTCCGGGCGGCCTGCGCCACCGCGGCCAGGTGCTCTTGCGGCTGCAGGCGGGAGGAGGTCAGCCGGTTCAGCAGCCCCAGGGTCTCCTGCCGGTTCAGGCTGAAGACCGTCTCCCCTTCCGGGAATGCGGTCGCGAGCTGGCCGGTGGCGGTCACCTGCAGCTCCTCCGGAGTGAGGTAGGGCAGCTCGCGCTCGGTGGAGTCCCCCGGCAGCGCCAGCGCCCGCTGGAAGAAGGCGTAGGTGGCCTCGTTGTTCCGGCGGGAAAAGCCATGGCCCAGGTCGTCTTCACTCATCAAAAGCTGATCCTCCGCCCCCAGCGCGCGGTAGGCGCGCTTCGCCTCGACAAACGACTCCCGCGCCCCCTGGATGCTGAAAAAGTCCCGGGTGGTGGCCGCCAGCAGGGTCGGCCGCGGGGCGCGCACCTCCAGGAAATCGGCGTGGGTGATCCCTGCGGCGACCGCATGATAGAGGTTCTGCTCGGCATCCTGCGGGCCGATCGACTCCAGCAGCCGGCGGAAGCCGGTGATGTAGCAGGTGGGCGCGGCGGCCCTGACCCGCGGGTCGAGGGCCATGATGTAGCTGGTCTGGGTCCCGCCGCCGGAGATCCCGGTTACCCCGATCCGGGTGGAGTCCACCTCCGGGCGGGTCAGCAGGTAGTCGATCGCCCGGATTCCATCCCAGGCGAAATAGCGCCCCGGCGAAACCCCGGCCAGGAAGCACTGGTTGCCGAGATAGGAGTGCTCGGCGGTGGCGCCGCCCACCAGCGAGCGGCCGCTGTCCGGGTCGAAGTATTGCAGGCGCTCACCCTGGCCGATCGGGTCGATCGCGAGCACCACGAAACCCTTGTCCACCAGGTTGAGGATCACGTTCTGGTAGATTCTGGCCCGGAACGCGATGTCGGTGTGGCCGATCACATCGAGGATCGCCGGGCGGGGGCCGGCGGCCCCCTCGGGAATGAACAGGCAGCCGGTGACTGTCAAGCCCGGCAGGGACTCGAAGATCACCTTCTCCACCCGGAATTTTTCCTTTTGCACCGTGCCGGTCACCCGGGCGTTGAGCGGAGTGCGCTGCGGCAAAGGCCCAACGATCCGCTCCAGCGCCTCCCGCACCCGCTGCCGGCGGGCCAGCCAGTCCTCGCTGGTGCGCAAGCCCTCGAGCTCCCGGTCACGGGCATCCAGCAGCGCGAACGCCTGGCGATTGAGGTGCCGGGTCAGCATCTCCTGCCCATCGCTCCACTGCGCCCAGCCGGATAACACGTTCAGGTCCTCCCGCTCCTGCTGCTGGGCAAACCCGGCGGCGCAGGCCAGGAACAGCCCCAGCAGCACGGCCGGGGCGAGCATCGGGCGGAAAGCTCTCTGCGGATGGGAGCGGGACATCCGGCCTCCTTGGGGGATGGAATGGCACCAGCGGCGGCCCGGACAGAACCCTTCCGGGGCGTGATTAATAATAATCACTTGTCCCGCGCGGCAAAAGTGTCACCGCGCAGGGCTGCCGCTTGCGGCCCGGAGCGCCCGGGCCTGTTGCCGATTCGACCAAAAAAGGGGCCAAGCTTTCCAGCCGGACCCCCCTGCCACTTTCCAAAACTGTTTCGATATTCAATCTTAGCTGTCGGACAACGAGTCAGTATCAATTGGGGAGGAACCCGCTTCCGGCGCGTACGCGGGGCAGGGCCGAGGTAAAGCCATCTGCGATATCAAGCGGTATTACGCCTTTACTATCAATACATTGCCTGTTATGGAAGACAACTCACATGAAGCGGAAAATCCGCTTTCCCGGGCCGGTGGGAAGTCCAATCTGCGGCGGCGTTGGGAGTGAGGGGGCCTTCGTGAGCATGGCCGGACGGGGGATGGCATCACCATGCGGGAGCAGCCGAGCAGTGAACCAGCGAAATAGTTTTGGAAAGTGGAAAGGGGGTCCGGGGGAAAGGCGAAAACTTTTTGCAACAGGTTTTCGCCTTTCCCCCGGAAATAAGGCCAGGTCGGTATCAGCGCCGGCGCCGGTGACGTCCGGGGCGGCTCCCCTCGCGGGGAGCCGTGGGCTGCGCCTTTTCCGCGCTGCTCTCCGGCCGCTGGCCGCCGCCCTGCTCCACGCGCTGTTCCTCCCGTTTCTCCTCCGGCTTCTCCTCGCGCCGTTCCTCCCGGGGCTGCCCCTCGCTGCGCCGCTCCTCGCGGCGGCCCTCGCCACGCCGTCCCTCGTGCCGCTCCTCGCGGCGGCCCCCACCCTCCTGCTCCCGGGGCTGCTCGGAGCGCCGGGGCTGGGTGGCGGCCAGGTGCTTGAGGTAGTCGCGGACAAAGCCGAGGAAGCTCTCGGAGTCCTGGAGCATCGTCGCGGCATCCTCGGGGCTGACCTGCAGGGCCTCGTGGCGCTCGCCGGTGTCGCGGCCGCGGTGGCTGCGGTCGACAATCTGGCCGTACCGGGCGGGAATCTCCCCGCTGACAATGAACAGCTCATTGAACGCCTGCAGCACCTGCTGGTGCTTGGAGGCATCGCGCATCTTGGTGGCCAGCAGGGCCTTGATCGCGTAGAAATTGGCCTGGTAGACCCGGTTCACCGCCTCGGCCCAGTGCTGGCTGCGCAGCAGCAGCCCGGCATCGCCATGCTGCTCGTACGCGCGCTGGATCCGGTATTTGGCCAGGTCGAGGAACATCTCCTTCATGCTGGGTTCTCCCTTCGTTTGCATGACTGCCATCGCCCCGCCGCCGGTCCACCGCTCCGCATCGCCAGCGCCAAGCTACTCGCTGAGCTGCACCAGGTTCTTTTCCAGCCGTTGCAAGGTTTCCCGCAGCCCGGCCAGTTTCTGCCGTTCCTTTTCGACCACCTCGGCCGGGGCTTTCCCGACAAAGCCGGAGTTGTCCAGCTTGCTTTCCAGGCCATTCACCAGGGCGCGCAGGCGCTCGGCCTCCTTGCCCAGCCGCTGGCGCTCGCGCTCCAGGTCGATCAGCCCCTTGAGCGGGACGAACAGCTCGGTCCGGCCGATCACCGCGATCCCGCTGGCCCGCGGCTTGTGGTCCGGGTCGACAAACTCGATCTCCTCCACCCGGGCCAGGCTGCGGATGATCCAGGCGCTGCGCTCGATGATCGCGCGCACCATCGGGTCGGCGGGGATCACCGCCAGGTGGGCCGGCCGGGTGGGCGGGACATTCATCTCGCTGCGGATGGTCCGCACCGCGACCACCAGTTCCTGCACCAGCTCCATCGTCCCTTCCGCCTCCGCCTCCCGGCGGCTGGGGCCCTCGCCCAGCCAGGGCCGCTGGAAGATCGACCGGCCCTGGTGGGGCAGCTTCTGCCAGATTTCCTCGGTGATGAAGGGCATGAACGGGTGCAGCAGCCGCAGCGCCGACTCCAGCACGTGCCAGAGCACCAGCCGCGCCTTGTCCGCCGCCGCGCCGCCCCGGGCCAGCTTCTCCTTGGAGAGCTCGATGTACCAGTCGCAGTAGTCGTGCCAGATGAACTGGTAGATCACCCCCGCCGCATCGTTGAGCCGGAAGGCATCCAGCGCCGCCGCGGCCTCGTGCCCGGCCCGCTCCAGCCGGCTGAGGATCCAGCGCTCGGGCAGGTCCTCCATCCCCAGTTCCGGCAAGTCGCGGCCCTGGGGACTGAAATCTTCCGGGAAATTCATCAGCACGAACCGGCTGGCGTTCCAGAGCTTGTTGGCGAAATTCCGCCCCATGAGGAACTTATCGGTGGTGGGGTAGACATCGCTGCCGGTGGCGGTGATCGAGATCAGGGTGAAACGCATCGCATCGGCGCCGTACTCCCCGATCAGCTCCAGCGGGTCGATCGCGTTGCCCAGCGACTTGCTCATCTTGCGGCCCTTCTCGTCCCGCACCGTGCCGTGGAGGTAGACATCGGTGAACGGCATCTCGCCCATGAACTCCAGCCCGGCCATGATCATCCGCGCCACCCAGAAGAAAATGATCTCCGGAGCGGTGGACAGCACGCTGGTCGGGTAGAAACGCTGCAGGTCCGCGGTCTGATCCGGCCAGCCCAGGGTGGAGAACGGCCAGAGCCAGGCTCGAGAACCAGGTGTCCAGCACATCCGGGTCCTGGCGAGGGCTGTCGGCCCCGCAGGCGGGGCAGCGCGCGGGGGTTTCCTCGCGGACAATCACCTCGCCGCAACTGTCGCAGTACCAGACCGGGATCCGGTGGCCCCACCAGATCTGGCGGCTGATGCACCAGTCGCGGATGTTCTCCATCCAGTCGAGATAGACCCGGGTCCAGCGCTCGGGATGGAAGCGCACCCTTCCCTGGCGCACCGCCTCCAGGGCGGGCTCGGCCAGGGGCTGCATCCGCACGAACCACTGGGTGGACAGATAGGGCTCGATGATCGTATCGCAACGGTAGCAGTGGCCCACCGAGTGCAGGTGCTCCTCGACCTGCTCCAGCAGCCCCTGCCGGTCCAGCTCCTCGACAATCTGCCGGCGGGCCTCGAAACGGTCCAGCCCGGCGAACTTTCCGGCGGCCTCGTTCATGGACCCGCGCTCGTCGATCACGGTCACCTGGGGCAGCCCGTGACGGCGGCCGATCTGGAAATCGTTGGGATCGTGGGCCGGGGTCACCTTCACCAGCCCGGTGCCGAACTGCGGGTCGACATGGTCATCGGCGATCACCGGAATTTCGCGCCCGGCCAGCGGCAGGCGAATGGTCTTCCCCACCAGGTGACGGTAGCGTTCATCCTCGGGATTGACCGCCACCGCGGTATCGCCGAGCATGGTCTCGGGCCGGGTGGTGGCGACAGTGATCGCGCCGCCATCCGCCAGCGGGTAGCGCAGGTGGTAGAGCCGCCCTTTGGTCCTCGAGGTGATCGACTTCCTCATCGGAGAGCGCGGTGCGGCAGCGCGGGCACCAGTTGATGATGTACTTGCCGCGGTAGATCAGCCCCTTGTCGTAGAGGCTGACAAACACTTTGCGCACCGCGCGCGACAGCCCCTCGTCCATCGTGAAACGGTAGCGGGTCCAGTCGCAGGCGCAGCCGATGCGCTTGAGCTGCTCGATGATCGTCCGCTCGCGGTCCTCTTTCCACTCCCAGACCTCTTTCAGCAGGGCCTCGCGCCCGATGTCGTGGCGGTTCTTCCCCTCTTTGGCGAGCTTCTTTTCCACCACGTTCTGGGTGGCGATTCCGGCATGGTCGGTGCCGGGCATCCAGAGGGTCTCGAAACCCTGCATGTGCCGGCTGCGGATCAGGATGTCCTGGATCGTGTTGTTGAGCGCATGGCCCATGTGCAGCACCCCGGTGACATTCGGCGGCGGGATCACGATCGTGAAGCTCTCCCGGCCGCTGTCCAACCGCGGGGTGAAATAACCCTGCCGTTCCCAGAACTCGTACCACCTGCGCTCGACCTGCGAGGGGTCGTACAGCTTTGCCAGTTCCTCGGCCACGCTCTGAATCTCCTCCCTGGGGCCCGCGCCTCGCGCTCTGCGGATTGCCGAAATAAAAACTAAAAGTAACCGGAATCGGCGGTCAGGTCAATGGTTTGCCCGCCGCCGCCCATCGAGCGGCGCTCGACCCGCCTTGACCGGCCGCCGCCGGGGTGCTAAAATTAACCCACTCTAATCTCAGGTTTTGATGCGCCATCGCCCAGCCACCAGTCCGGTTATCCCATTTTCGGAGGCAAAGTGAGCACTGTCCCCAGCGATATCGAGATCGCGCGCGCGGCAAGATTGAGACCGATCGAGGAGGTGGCCGCGGAGGCCGGACTGCGGGCGGAAGAAATCGAGCCCTATGGCCGGTACAAAGCCAAGGTGGCGCTGGAGGCGCTGAACCGCCCGGCGACAGGAAGGGGCAAGCTGATCCTGGTGACCGCGATCAGCCCGACCCCGGCCGGAGTCGGCAAGTCGACCGTCTCGGTGGGGCTGGCCCAGGCGCTGCGCCGCCAGGGGCGCCGGGCGATGCTCTGCCTGCGCGAGCCCTCGCTCGGCCCCTGCATGGGGATCAAGGGCGGAGCGGCCGGGGGCGGCTACTCCCAGGTGGTGCCGATGGAGGACATCAACCTGCATTTCACCGGGGACATCCATGCGGTCAGCACCGCCCACAACCTGCTCGCCGCGATGCTGGACAACAGCCTGCACCAGGGCAACCCGCTGGGGATCGACCCGCGGAGGATCGCCTGGCCGCGGGCGCTGGACATGAACGACCGGGCGCTGCGCCAGATCGTGGTCGGCCTGGGCGGGCCCGGCAATGGCCTGCCCCGCGAGGACCGGTTCGTGATCACGGTCGCCTCGGAGGTGATGGCGATCCTCTGCCTGGCCGACAGCCTGGCCGACCTGGAGGCGCGCCTGTCCCGGATCGTGGTCGGCTATGACCTCAAGCGACAGCCGGTCACCGCCGGGGCGCTCGAGGCCGCCGGCGCGATGACCGTCCTGCTCAAGGAGGCCCTCAAGCCCAACCTGGTCCAGACCCTGGAGGGCGGGCCGGCGCTGGTCCACGGCGGGCCGTTCGCCAACATCGCCCATGGCTGCAACAGCCTGATGGCGACCCGGCTGGGCCTGAACCTGGCCGATTATGTGGTCACCGAGGCCGGGTTCGGCGCGGACCTCGGAGCCGAGAAATTCTTCGACATCAAGTGCCGCTACGGCAAGCTCCGTCCCGCCTGCGCGGTGCTGGTGGCCAGCACCCGCGCCCTCAAGTACCACGGCGGGGCCCCGGCCTCCCGGCTGGGCCAGGAGGACACCGCGGCCCTGGCCCGCGGGCTGGAGAACCTGGCCCACCATGTGGAAATCCTGCGGCTGTTCGGGGTGCCGGCGGTGGTGGCGGTGAACCGCTTCATCACCGACACCGAGGCCGAACTGGAGCTGATCCGCGGTCACTGCCGGGAACTGGGCGTGCCCGCCGCCGGTTGCGAGGTCTGGGAAAAGGGCGGCGCGGGCGCCCTGGAGCTGGCCGGGCAGGTGGTGGAGCTGGCGGAAGGCGAGCCTGACTTCCGCTTCCTCTACGGGCTGGAGGAGTCGGTGGAGGCCAAGATCCTGGCGGTCGCCCGCCGGGTCTATGGCGCGGATGGGGTGGAGTACACCGCCCAGGCCCGCAAGAACATCGCCGAGATCGAGAGTTTCGGGCTGGCCTCCCTGCCGGTCTGCATGGCCAAGACCCAGTTCTCGCTCTCGGATGACCCGCGCCTGCTGGGCCGCCCCCGGGGCTTCAAGCTCACTGTCCGCGGCATCGCCCCCTCCGCCGGGGCCGGCTTCCTGGTGGCCCTCAATGGCGATATCATGACCATGCCCGGCCTGCCCGCCCGGCCCGCGGCCTGCGCCATCGGCCTGGATCAGGAAGGCAACACCTACGGATTGTTCTGATATTTCCGGGGGAGGGAGAAAACTTTTTGGAAAAAGTTTTCTCCCTCCCCCGGACCCCCTTCCTCTTTCCAAAACTTCCCGTAAGTTTAATTATTAGATCGTTTAACCATTCAGAACAAAAATGGCATCGGGCGGGGTGGAGCGGACTTGCAGAAACGAAGACTAAAAAGCGGACCCCACCCGGCGGTGCTGCTGTTCGACAGCCCCTGCCCGCTCTGCAGCGGGCTGGTGATGTTTGTCGCGCGGCAGGACCGAACGGGAAGCTTGCGGTTCGCTCCTTTGGAGGGCAAAACCGCCGCCCGCCTGCTGCGCGGATGCGGGATGCCGCCGGAGGAGCGCGGAACTGTGGTCCTGGTGGAGGAGGGGCGCTGCCTGGTCAGGTCCCGGGCGGTGCTGCGGACCCTGGCCCTGCTGCCCTGGCCCTGGCGGGCCTTGCGGGTGTTCGGCCTGCTGCCCCGGCCTTTGCTGGATGCGGGCTACGACCTGATCGCCCGGCGCCGCGAACGGCTGTTCGGCCGCCGGGAGGCTTGTCCCCTGCCCGCCCCCGAGCTGCGGGAACGGTTCCTGGATTGACCCGGCTTGCCAGTCCGATCGCAACACCAAACCAGCTTGAAAAAATTTGGAAAGGTGAGAGGGGGGTCCGGGGGGAGCGAGGGAAACTTTTTCAAAAGTTTCCCTCGCTCCCCCCGGCACAGCTTTCAGGCCTTTGGTGCTGTTCCCAGCAGCAGCGCCACCGCCGCCGCCCGGCCCCGGTCGTGGGTCAGCGACAGGTGGGCCCGGGTCACTCCCAGCTCCCGGGCGAACTCGGCGGTCGCGCCGAGCAGCCGCAGCCAGGGCTTGCCCCGCTCATCGTTCCAGACCTCCAGCCCCTGCCAGAACACCTGTCCGGTCCAGCCGGTGCCCAGGGCTTTCATCGCCGCCTCCTTAGCCGCGAACCGCGCCGCGAAATGCGGGTAGGGATCGGCTTTCGACCGGCAGTAGGCGATCTCGTGCGGGGTGAACACCCGCTGCTCGAACCGTTTCCCCGAGCCTCGCTCCAGCGCCTCGCGCACCCGCTCGATCTCCACCAGGTCCAGCCCCAGGCCGATCACTCCCGGCCCTTGCAGCTCCGGTAATTCCATCCGTTCGCTCCTTCTGTCGGCCGGCTTCCCCACCCGCGCCTTGCCCGATCCCCCGCCGCGGCAGTATATTTGTCGGAACGGGTGCATCCGCCCGCTCGAATCGGACCATCAAGTTACAGCAATGCGCCGGGCTTGTCCAGAGCTGCCCGGCGGCCCATGCAACCATGGCGGCACGATGCCGGTCGATGACCAGCAGTCGCAGCGGCAGGAAACGCCGGCGGATGAACCCTCGCGGTTCGCCCCCCTCGCCGACCGGATGCGCCCGCGCACCCTGGAGGAGTTCGAGGGCCAGGGGAAACTGCTGGCCCCGGGCGCGGTGCTGCGAAGGATGATCGAGTCCGACCGGCTCTCCTCGCTGGTTTTCTGGGGCCCGCCGGGCAGCGGCAAGACCACCCTGGCCCGGATCATCGCCAACCGCACCGGGTCGGAGTTCCTGCATTTCAGCGCGGTCACCTGCGGGGTGAAAGACATCAAGGAGGCCGCCGGAAGGGCCGCGGAGCTGCGGCAGACCGGCCGTCGCACGATCCTGTTCCTGGATGAGATCCACCGCTTCAACAAGGCCCAGCAGGATGCCCTGCTGCCGCATGTCGAGCACGGGGTGCTGACCCTGATCGGCGCCACCACCGAGAACCCCTCGTTCGAGGTCAACCGGGCGCTGCTGTCCCGGGTAAGGGTGTTCGTGCTGGAGAAACTGGGGCCGGAAGCTGTCGGCGCGCTGATCGACCGGGCCCTGGCCGAGCGCGGTAGAGGGTTGGGGGCGCTGGAGCTGGCCCTGGATGATGAGGCCCGGGAGCTGCTGATCGAGGCCA
The DNA here is from genome assembly GCA_963752515.1 of Candidatus Glassiibacteriota bacterium. Lineage (GTDB taxonomy): Bacteria > Gemmatimonadota > Glassbacteria > GWA2-58-10 > GWA2-58-10 > CAVVYO01. Next base: position 376,148 of record CAVVYO010000006.1, read on the forward strand.
CCGATGGCGATGCCCGCCAGGCGCTCTCGGCCTTGGAGCTGGCCGCGGGCTTTTTTGTGGAGGGCGAGGGACGGCAGGCCGCCGAGCGCCGGATCACCCGAGAGATCATCGCCGAGGCCCTGCAGCGCAACATCCTGCGCTATGACCGCCAGGGCGAGGAGCACTACGATGTGATCAGCGCCTTCATCAAGAGCCTGCGCGGCAGCGACCCGGATGCCGCCCTCTACTGGATGGTGCGGATGCTCGAGGCCGGCGAGGACCCGCTGTTCATCCTGCGAAGAATGCTGATCTTCGCCAGCGAGGATGTCGGCAATGCCGATCCGCAGGCGCTGCCGGTGGCTGTTGCGGCCCATCACGCGGTGAGCGTGGTCGGGCTGCCCGAGGCGGCGATCATCATGAGCCAGGCGGTGACCTACCTGGCCACCGCGCCCAAGAGCAACGCCAGCTACCTGGGCCTGAAGAGCGCCCAGCAGGCCCTGAAAAAATTCCCGTTCGAGCCGGTGCCCCTGCACCTGCGCAATGCTCCGACCGCGCTGATGAAAGCCCTCGACTACAGCAAGGGCTACAAGTACGCCCATGACTTCCCCTACCACTTCGCCCCGCAGCAGCACCTGCCGGACCAGCTGGAGGGGCAACATTTCTACGAGCCCACCGGGCTGGGTTTCGAGCGCGAAATCAGGAAGCGCCTGGAGTGGTGGCGCAAGCGCAAGGAGCAAGCCGGGGAAGCCGGGGTAGAAACTGCAGGACAATAAGCTGGCATCCATCCAGATACGGCAACAACGGAGAGCGCTGACTTGACACTGGTGAGCTTTGTCGACCTGGGCCACAGCTACGGCGGGATGACTGTTTTCGAGCCGGTGACCGGGATCATCCGCCGCGGGGACAGAATCGGGGTGGTCGGGCCCAACGGGGCCGGCAAGAGCACGTTCTGCCGGCTGCTGTCCGCTCTGGAGCGGCCGGATACCGGCCAGGTGCATCTGGACCGGCTGGCCCGGGTCCACTACATGGAGCAGGAACCGCGTTTCGAGCACCAGGAGCGCGGGGTGATCGATGAGTTGCTCGCCTCCTGCCGCGACCTGAAAGAGCTGGAACGCCGCCTGGAGGACTACCAGCGCCGGATGGAGGCAGGCGAGGTGCTGGACGAGACCGAGCTCGAGCGCTACGGCGACTGGCTGGAGCGCTTCCATCGTCTGGAGGGCTGGAACCTGCGCGCCCGGGCCGAGAAAATCCTCACCGGCGTGGGGCTCGGGCCCCGGGTGTTCGACCAGCCGGTGCAGAGCCTGAGCGGCGGCCAGAAAAGCCGGCTGTCGCTGGCCAAGGCCCTGATCGCCGAGCCGGACCTGCTGTTCCTCGATGAGCCCACCAACCACCTCGACCTGCGGGCGATCGAGTTTCTGGAGGACTACCTGCTGGAGACTCATTCCACTGTCGTGGTGATCAGCCACGACCGGGCTTTCCTGCAGAAAGTCACCAGCCGCACCATCGAAATTCTCCACGGCCGGGTGACCCTGTTTCCCGGCAGCTACGAGGACTACGCGGCCTGGGCCGGCCAGGAGGCCGAGCGCCTGGAGCGCGAGCACGCCAACTATGAGCGCAAGGTCGAGCAGCTCGAGGACTTCATCCGCCGCAACATCTACGGCCAGAAGAGCCGCCAGGCCCAGAGCCGCCGCAAGGCGCTCTCCCGGATGAAAGCCCCGGATGCGGTCCGCCGCGAGGCCCGCGCCCCCCGTTGGCGGATCGGAGTGGAGAAGGAGTCCGCCTCGCTGGTGCTGGAAGGGCGGGAGCTGGCCAAGGGCTATCCCGGCCGGGAGCCGCTGTTCGCCGGGCTGGATTTCATCCTGATGCGCGGTGAGACCATGGCGGTGATCGGCGACAACGGCACCGGCAAGAGCACCCTGCTGCAACTGATGGCCGGGAGGCTGCTGCCGGACCGCGGGACCATCCAGCGCGGCCAGGATGTCTCGATCGCGCTGCTGCCCCAGCATGTCGCCCGCCCCGGCGACCACCGCCAGGTGCTGGAATTCATGGCCTCCCAGGCCCCGGGGATGACCATCGGCCAGTTGCGGGAATACCTGGCGCGCTTCCTGTTCACCGGCGAGCAGGTGGAGCAGACCATCGACACCCTGAGCGAGGGCGAGTTCCGAAGGCTGCTGCTGGCGGGCCTGATCAACTCCGGGGCCAACCTGCTGCTGCTGGATGAGCCGACCAACCATCTCGACATCTACAGCCGGGAGGCCCTGCAACGCGCGCTGGAGGATTACCCGGGCACGGTCGTGCTGATCTCCCACGACCGGGAGCTGCTGGCATCCCTCGCCACCCGGCTGATGGAGTTCAACTCCCTGGACCGCGCGGGCGCGACCGGGGACAAAATTGTTGAATACGATGGGGATTATGCTTATTATAAACAGGAACGGGCCCGCCGCGAGCGCGAGCGCTCCGAGCGCCAGTCCGCGGCCGAGCGCAAGACCCAGGCCCCTTCCCCGGAGCAGAACCAGGCGCCCGATGGCGCCCGGACCCTCAGCAAGAACGAGCTGCGCCGCCTGAAAGAGCGCCGCCAGCAACTGGAGGAAGAGATCGCCCGACTCGAGCAGGAAAAGGCCGGACTGGAACTGCGGCTTTCCGACCCGGAAACCTATCGCCGCGATGGCCTGGCCACCGAGCTGGTGGCCGGGGTGGACCGGTTGAGCGGCCGGATCGAGCAGGCGTACCAGCAGTGGGAACAACTGGTCGAATATGATTGAAATCGAAGAGAAACCGCAGAAAGCGGTATTGTTCGGGATCGACCGGCCGGAGAACAGTTATTGGGGCGATCAGCCCCTGGAGGAACTGAGCCGGCTCACCGAGACCGCCGGCGCCGAAGTCGTGGGCCGGGTGGTGCAGCGGATCAAGAAGGTCGACCCGCAGACCTACATCGGGCGCGGCAAGGCCGAGCAGATCCGGGACCTGCTGAAAAGCACCGAGTCCGAGCTGGCGATCTTCGATGATGAGCTGGCGCCCTCCCAGGCCCGCAACCTGGAGGAGATTTTCGAGGTCCAGGTCCTGGACCGCACCGAATTGATCCTGGACATCTTCGCCCGCCACGCCAGCACCACCGAGGCCCGGCTGCAGGTGGAGCTGGCCCAGCTCGAGTACCTGCTGCCCCGGCTGCGGCGGATGTGGGTCCACCTCTCGCGCATCCGCGGCGGGATCGGGCTGCGCGGCCCCGGCGAAACTCAGCTCGAAACCGACCGCCGGCTGATCCAGCAGCGGATCGCCGACCACCGTCGCAGGCTGGAGAAGCTCGCCGAGCAGCGCTCGCTGCGGCGCCAGGGCCGCGAGGAGCTGTTCAGCTTCGCCCTGGTGGGCTACACCAATGCCGGCAAGAGCTCGCTGATGCGTGAGCTTACCGGCAGCGAGGTGCTGGTGCGCGACCAGCTCTTCGCCACCCTCGACACCACCACCCGGCTGCTGGAGCTGCCCGAGAGCCAGCCGGTGCTGATTTCGGACACGGTCGGCTTCATCAGCCGTCTCCCGCACCACCTGGTGGCCTCGTTCAAGGCCACCCTGGAAGAGTTGCTCCAGGCCGATCACCTGCTGGTGGTGGTCGATGTCGCCAACCCGCATTTCTCCGAGCGGATCCAGGTGGTGGAGCGGGTGCTGCACGACATCGGCGCCGGGCAGATGCCCCGCACCCTGGTCTTCAACAAGACCGACCTGGTCCAGGAACGCCACCTGATCTTCGAGGTCGCCCAGGACTATCCCGGGGCGGTGTTCACTTCCGCGGTTCGCGGCGAGGCCGGCTACCGTCACCTGCGCGAGCACCTGGCCCGGGTGGCCGCCGAGCGCCAGGCGGTGTTCAGCCTGAAACTGGACCCGGGCGAGGGCCGGCTGACCGCGGCGTTCCACCGCCAGGGCCAGGTCCTGGAGCTCCGGGTCGAGGATGGTCGCCTCAACCTGCGGGTCCGTATCTCCCGCGCCCAGGCGGAGCGAATCCTGGCCGGCACGCCCTATGAGGGCCAGCTCAAGGAGAAGGAAGCTTGATCAGACTCGGGGTCAATGTCGACCATGTCGCCACGGTCCGCCAGGCCCGCCGGGCCCAGGAGCCCGACCCGGTGGCCGCCGCGATCCTGGCCGAGCTGGGCGGCGCGGACCAGATCACGATCCACCTGCGGGAGGACCGCCGCCACATCCAGGACCGCGACCTGGAGATCATGCGCCGGACTGTCCGCACCCGCCTCAACCTGGAGATGGCCCTCAGCGCGGAGATCATCGAGATCGCCCTGCGGGCGGTCCCGGACCAGGTGACCCTGGTCCCGGAGCGCCGCCAGGAGCTCACCACCGAGGGTGGGCTGGATGCCGCCGCGCTCCTGCCGCGCCTGAAAGAGACGATCCCCCGTTTCCGTGAGAAAGGAATCCGGGTCAGCCTGTTTGTCGGCCCTGCCGAGGAGGCGATCCGCGCCGGCGCCGAGGCCGGGGCCGAGGCGGTGGAGCTGCACACCGGCGCCTATGCCGAGGCCGCGCCGGGCCAGGCCCGCCGGGCCGAGCTCAAGAAACTGCGCGAGGCCGCAACCCTGGCCGCCGACTGCGGGCTGGAGGTGGTCGCCGGGCATGGCCTGACCTACACCAACATCCTGCCGCTCAAGGAGCTGAAAGAGCTGGCGGAGGTCAACATCGGCCACACCATCATCAGCCGCGCCGTACTGGTCGGGATGGAGCGCGCCGTGCGCGAGATGAAAGAGTTGCTGCGCTGACAGTCGAGGCCGAGAGCCCGCGAACCCTCCCTTTATTCCCAAGACCGATGACCGAAAACCATGGCCTGCTCGCCAGGCTCGAAGCAGAGCTCGAAGGACGGATCCGCAGCCGGGGGCTGCGCCGCCATATCCGCTCGGTGGCGGAGCTGGCCCGCCGCACCGCGGAACAGCTCGGCCTGCCGGAAGCGGACCAGGCCCGGCTCCACCTGGCGGGGCTGGCCCACGACCTGTTCAAGGAACTGGATCAGGCCGCCCTGCGGGAGCGCATCGCCCGGGAGGCGGTGCCGCTGGACCGCGAGCGGCTCGAGCTGGGCGGCGGGCTGCTGCACGGGCCGGTGGCCGCCCATTTCCTGGCGCATGAGCTGGGGGTGCGGGACCGTGAGTTGCTGGCGCTGGTGTTCTACCACACCACTTCCCGGGCCGGGGCCGGCAGCATCGAAAAGATCTTCTACTGCGCCGATTATCTCGATCCGGAGCGGCCCCGGCGCAAGAACGATCCCGATGTCCAGGCGCTGCGGGACCGGCTGGCGGCCGGCGCCCTCGACCAGGTCTTCTGCGAGCTGCTCCGCCGCAAGATCGGTTTCACCATCGGCAAACAGCACGGCCTGCACTCCGACAGCGTGGCCGCCTGGAACAGCCTTTGCCGCTCCCGCGGCTGAAAGCTCCCCGACCGCTGCAAGCACCGCGAATGAAAGGGCAGATCCCGATGGCAGACAGTGTGGACCGCAGAAGGCGCAACGAGCACCTGAAAAAGCTGCGCCAGAAGCAGAAGAACAGCCGGAAAGCGGAAAAGCTTCCCCCGGCCCCGGAAGAAATCCGCGGCCAGGAAGGGTGGAGGAGGAGGCTGGCTGCTGATCCTGGGGCTGCTGATCTGCGCGGGGGTGCTGGTGGTGCTGCTTGGCTCGATGGCGCTGCAGTACCGTGAACGGTCGAAAGCCGTGGAGGCGGCGGCGCCCGACAGCACGGCGACCGCCCCCCGGTGGACCCGGGCGCGGTCGAGGTGCGGGTGCTCAACGGCTGCGGGGCCGCCGGCGCCGGGCGGCTGATGACCAACCGCCTGCGCGACCACCGCTTCGATGTGGTGATCGCCGAGAATGCCCAGCATTTCGGCTACGAGTACACGGTCGTGATCAACCACACCCCCCGCCCCGAGGTCGGCCGGGCGGTGGCCGCGGCGATCGGCTGCGAGCGGGTGAGCTTCGAGGAGGACCACCAGGCCCTGGTCGATGCCACCGTGATCCTGGGCCAGGACTGGGAGGAGCTGCTGGGCGACACGCTTGCGCCCGGCCCCGCGGCGGCCGCGCTCCCGGACTCGATCGAGCTCAAGGCGCTGTTCGGGCGGGTGGCCGACGGAGCCAAAGGCCTGCTCGACCGCAAGTGAACGGCCAGCCTTCCGCCGGACCGATGGCAGTCATGTCCCGCCAGCCCCAAGGAGAGCACGATGAGTGACCGGCAGGTGGTGGTGATCGGCAGCTCCAACATGGACCTGGTAATCAGGACCCCGCGCATCCCCCGCGCCGGGGAGACCATCCTCGGCGGGGAATTCGTGATGGTGGCCGGGGGCAAGGGCGCCAACCAGGCGGTGGCCGCCGCGCGCCTGGGGGCAAAAGTGTACTTCGTGGCCCGGGTCGGCCGGGACCCGTTCGGCGACAAGATGCTCGCCAATTTCCGCGCCGAGGGGATCGCCACCGATTACATCATCCGCGATGAGCGCCGGGCCTCGGGGGTGGCGACGATTGCGGTCGATGCCGCCGGGGAGAACAGCATCATTGTCGCCCCGGGGGCCAATGCGGCTTTGAGCCCGGCCGATGTCGAGGCGGCGGAGGAAGCGATCGCCGGGGCGGACTCGATCCTGCTCCAGCTCGAGGTCCCGCTGGAAACTGTCGCCCGGGCGGCCGATCTGGCCGCCAGCCATGGGGTGCGGGTGATCCTCGATCCGGCCCCGGCCCAGCCCCTGCCCGCTTCACTGCTGTCGAAAATCAGCCTGATCACTCCCAACGAGACCGAGGCCGAGGTGCTGACCGGGGTGGCCGGGACCGATGAGGCCGCGGCCCGCCGCCAGTCCGCGATCCTGCGCGAGCGCGGGGTGGCGGGGGTGCTGGTGACCCGCGGCAGACAGGGTTCGCTGCTCAACCTGCGCCGCGAGGTCACGCTGTTCGGCACCGAGCCGGTGGAGTCGGTGGACAGCACCGCGGCCGGGGATTGCTTCAACGGCGCCCTGGCGGCCCGCCTGGCCGCCGGGGCCGACCTGCCCGAGGCGATCCGTTTCGCCTCCCGGGCGGCGGCGCTCTCCACCACCCGGCTCGGAGCTCAGGACAGCCTGCCCCGGCTGGCGGAGCTGGAGCGGTAGCGCGGGATTGTCAGGCGCCAACCGCAACGCCGCTCTCCCGTGCTGGGGGGAGCGGCGTTTTTTGTTGCTCGGGCGAGGGCTCGCAGCCTTGCGCTCAGTGGAACAGCACGTGATAGATCACGTAGAACCAGGACATCAGCCCATGAAGGATCGCCCACAGCACCGAGTGGTTGTAGCTGAACGAGATCACCATCGCCAGGGCCGTGCCGAACGAAATCCCGCTGCGGACGATATCGCACTTGGTGCCCATGCCTGCCGCTCCCGGTTTAAGTTGAGAAGATTGCCACGAGCTAAGTTTTCGGTTTCTGTCGGCGCAGGTGGCGCTCCTTTCGGAGTGCCTTGCGATGCTCCTGCTGCTCCTGTTCGGAAGCTGAAGGCGGCTCCTCCCGTCCGGGAGCCTGACCTTGCTCCCGCTCCGGGGACTGCCGCTGACTGCGGCCCTGCTCCCCCGCTCCGAAAGCTTCCAGCCAGAGCCCCAGCTCGCCGCGCGGCACCCGCGTTGGTTTTTCCCGGGCCCCTCCGGCGGCTGCTTTCGGCTCGCGAGATTTCCCTTCCCCGGCGCTCCCCCGGCCGGATAGGTGGCTGCGCCAGAACTCCTCGGCGCTCACCAGCTCCACCCGCGGAGTACCGGCCAACTGCGCCCGCAGCGCGTTATCCGAGCTCACCACCCGCACCGGGCGACCCTGGCCGGCCTGAGCCCGGGCCAGCTCCCGCACCCGACTGTCGGCATCCGGAGCGAACACCAGCTCCAGGCCGGGGCCGCCCGCGGTCCGACCCGGGTCCGGGCCATCATAGACCACCACCGCCCGCAGCCCCTTACGCCCGGCCAGGTAACCCGCCAGCCGCCGTTCCAACTCGGCCCGTCCCTGTTCCAGCCCGCCCCGGCGCTCGACCTCCGCCAGCGCGGAAACTCGCCGGATCAGGTTGTAGCCATCGATCACCAGGACATTCATCCCCTGCCCCTTTTGTCTTCCGCCCTGGTCCTGACTTACTGTCAGACATCCAGGATCCATCGAACTATCGAAAAAGTTTTGGAAAGTGGAAGGGGGGATAGGGGGGAAGCGGGCATCCCTGGGGAGAGGGCAGAAAATCCCGACCAACGGGATTTCCGCCCTCTCCCCGGAAAACGAAGTATTCTTCATCAGTCCGGTATCAGGCGGGACGGCAGCCCTGGACCACCAGCAGGGCCTCCTCGGCGAACAGGTTGTCCCCCTCGCGCAGCGGGCGGACCTGTCCCTCGGAGAGCACGTGGCCCTCGATCACCTCGACCCGGGCTTCCCTCGCCCAGCCGACAAAATCCACCAGGCTGCAGAGGTGGATGTTCGGAGTGTCGTACCAGGGATACGGCAGGGAATCCAGCACCGGCATTCTCCCCCCCAGCCCCAGTTCCAGCCGCACCTGCCAGTAGCCGAAGTTCGGGAAGCTGACAATCCCGCGCTTGCCCACCCGCAGCATTTCGCCCAGCACCTTGACCGGCTGGTGCACGGTCTGGAGGGTCTCCTCCAGGATCACGTAGTCGAAAAAGTCGTCCGGAAAGCCGGTCAGCCCCTCGTCCAGGTCGATCTGGAACACCGGGACCCCGCGGGCGACACACTGGGAGACCCGTTCCGGGTCCAGCTCCACTCCCTGGCCCCGGACATGGCGGACCCGGATCAGCCGGTCCAGCAGTTCCCCATTGCCGCAGCCCAGGTCCAGCACCCGGCACCCGGACGGAATGATCCGCTCGATCACCTCGTGATCCCAGCGGGCATGGCCGCCATTGGGGGCCGGGGTCGCCCGCCGCTCGCCGGCCAGGCAACTCTCGAGCAGCGCCGCCAGCCGGTCGGCCGAAAGCTGCTCCAGGGGCAAGCCGTAGCGGCTGGCCCAACGGCGCAGCAGCTCGGTCAGCCGGTCGATCGAGTTCCCGCCCTGGATCGTGGTCATCTCGCTCATTGTCCGTTCCGCCGGGTGAGGTAGTTGCGGATCAGGCGGCCGACCTCCTCGGTTTCCACCAGGAAGGCATCGTGGCCGTAGTTGCTCGGCACCATCACGTAGGTCGCCGGGCGGTGGCGGCAGACCGCCATCGCCAGCTCCCGGCACTCCCTGGGCGGGTAGAGCCAGTCGGTGGAGAAGGAGACGATCAGCAGCTGGGAGCGGACCCGCTCGGCCGCGGCCACCAGCTCCCCCCGCCCCACTTCTGGGCGGCATCGTAGTAGTCCATCGCCCGGGTGATGTAAAGGTAGGCATTGGCATCGAAACGCTCGACAAACGAGCGGCCCTGGTAGGCCAGGTAGCTCTCCACCTCGAACTCGATCCCGAAGTTGAACTCCGGGGCGCTCTTGCCCTGGAGCCGGCGGCCGAACTTCTGGTACATCGCCTGGTCGCTGAGGTAGGTGATGTGCCCGAGCATTCGGGCGGCGGCCAGCCCCTCGGCCGGCGGGGGCCCATTGTAGTAGTCCCCGCCGCGGAAGTTCGGATCGTGAAGGATCGCGTGCCGGGCCACCGCGTTGAACGCCAGCCCCTGGGGACTGAGCCGCGCGCTGGCCGCCAGCACGATCACGTTCTCCACCCGCTCCGGAAAAGCCAGGGCCCACTCCAGGGCCTGCTGCCCGCCCAGCGAGCCGCCGATCACCGCGAACAGCTGCTCGATCCCCAGGTGGTCCAGCAGTTTCGCCTGCAGCCGCACCCAGTCGCCGACTGTCACCAGCGGAAACCGCAACCCATAGCGACGGCCGGTCTCGGGATCGATGTCGGCCGGGCCGGTGGTGCCGTAGCAGCTCCCCAGCACGTTGGAGCAGATGATGAAATACTGGCTGGTGTCCAGCGGCTCGCCGGGCCCGATCATCTCATCCCACCAGCCGGGCTTTTTCTCGCGCCAGCGGCGGCCGCGTTCGACAGCCTCGGCATCCCAGCCGGCGGCGTGGGCATCGCCGGACAGGGCGTGCACCAGCAGGATCACGTTGTCCTGTCGCGGGCTCAGGGTCCCGTAGGTCTCGAACTCGACATCGACCTGGGAGAGCAACCCGCCGGCCTCGAGCTGGAACGGCTCCCGCCCGGCTCGACCAGCCGCACCCGCTGCGGGCGGGTCCAACCGACCGAGGCCGGGTGCTCGGGCGGCTTGACCAACCGGTGGGGCTTCTCCTCGACCGCCGCGCCCGCGGCGCTTCTCGGTGCTTTTCCCATCGCGCCCTTTCGGTTACCGCTGGCTGGCGGCCAGCGCCTGTTCCAGGTCCGCCAGGATGTCCCGCACATCCTCCAGCCCGACCGACAGCCGGATGTAGTCCGGGGTAACCCCGCTGGCGAGCTGATCCGCCGGCGTGAGCTGCTGGTGAGTGGTGGAGGCCGGGTGGATGACCAGGCTCTTGGCGTCGCCGATGTTGGCCAGGTGCGAGAAGAGCTTGACCGATCGATGAACTTGACTCCGGCCGCCTTGCCGCCCTTGATCCCGAAGCCGATGATCGCCCCGGACCCGCCCTTGAGGAACTGCTTCGCCCGGGCATGGTCCGGATGGCTCGGCAGCCCCGGGTAGTTGACCCAGCTCACCGAGGGGTGGCTGCTCCAGCCACTCGCGCCACCGCCAGGGCGTTCTCGCAATGGCGGCGCAGGCGCAGGGGCAGAGTCTCCAGCCCTTGCAGGAACAGGAAGCTGTTGAACGGGCGCAGGGCCGGGCCCAGGTCGCGCAGGAGCTGGACCCGCGCCTTGATGATGTAGGCGATCCCCGGCGCGACCGCCTTCTGGTGGTTGCCGAACGCCTGCCAGTAGCTGACCCCGTGGTAGGAGGGATCGGGCTCGGCCAGCTCGGGGAACTTGCCGTTGTTCCAGTCGAAATCCGCCGCCATCGACGATCGCCCCGCCGATGCTGGTGCCATGCCCGCCGATGAACTTGGTCAGCGAGTAGACCACGATGTCCGCGCCGGCATCGAACGGCTTGAACAGCGGCGGCGGGCTGACCGTGTTGTCCACACGAACGGGATCCCGTGCTTGTGGGCGATCTCGGCGATTGCCGCGGAAGTCATCGACGTTGTTCTTGGGGTTGCCGATCGACTCGGTGTAGACCAGCCGGGTGTTCTCGTCGATGGCCGCGGCTCGACAGTCGGCGGGATCGGAGGAATCGACGAACCGCACCTCGATCCCGATCCGGGCAGAGTGTAGTGGAACAGGTTGACGTCCCGCCGTAAAGGTAGCTGGTGGAGACGATGTTCTGGCCATGCCGGGTGATGTTGAGAATCGCCAGGGTGATCGCCGCCTGGCCCGAGGCCAGCGGCCAGCGCGCCGCTGCCGCCGTGGATCGCCGCCAGCCGCTTCTCCAGCACATCGGTGGTCGGGTTCATGATCCGGGTGTAGATGTTGCCGAACTCCTTGAGCCCGAACAGGTTGGCGGCATGCTCGCTGGAGTTGAAGACGTAGCAGGTGGTCTGGTAGATCGGCACGGCCCGCGCGCCGGTGGCCGGGTCGGGCTGCTGTCCGGCGTGCAGGGCCAGGGTCTCCAGGCCTTTCTCCAACGGTGCACTCATCGCAATCTCCTCCCATTGGCAGGCTCGATGCCTGCCGGTTGCAGCCGGCGCCGGCGCAAGGATTGCCGGTGGATGGCCGGCTTCAGATCTCGTAGCTCGGGTTCAACTTCGCATTCCGGTGGTTCCAGCGCTCCACCAGCTCATCCAGCGATGCGCTGTCGTAAGCCCGCTCCGTGGCCTCCTTCACCTCCAGCCAGAACTCGTGGAACGGGCAGTTCAGGTCCAGTTCGCAACTGCGACCGGCCTCCCCGGCGAGGACACAGCCCACCGGGGCGATGTCCCCATCGACAAACCGCACCACCTCGCCGACTGTCACCTGGCTTGCATCCCGGGCCAGCAGGTAGCCCCCTTCCGCCCCGCGCCGGCTCTCGACAAACCCGCCCTGGCGCAACTCGCTGAGGATCACCTCCAGGAACCGCCGGGGGATGCGCTGCCGCTGGGCGATCTCCGAGCTCTTGACCGGCTGCTGTCCCCGCCGGGCCTGGCTGGCCAGCTCGAACAAGGCCCGCAGCGCATAGTAGCACTTGCTGGAAATCTGCATCGGTCCGGTTCCGGTTTATAGTTCACCTTATCAATCGGGATTATGTACAACATAATCCCGCGCCCCGCCGCTGTCAAGGAAAGTCGGGCCGGATGGAGTCCCGCGCGATGGGGACAGTTGCGGATCGCTAAAAGTAAGTGATTGGGAAACAGCGGGCAAGGGCGAGCAGGGGGCGCGGAGGCTCAGGCGGAGGCCATCCCGCCGGGAGCGGACTCCTGGACCGCCAGGTGCAGCATGAAGGGGGCGATCTCGTTCAGGTCCTTGACATAGTCCACCCCGCCGAGGCGGATCGCCTCCTTGGGCATGCCGAAGACCACGCAGCTGGCCTCGTCCTGGGCGATGGTCAGCGCGCCGGCTGTTCTTCATCTCGAGCATGCCCTCGGCGCCGTCGTCGCCCATGCCGGTGAGGATCACGCCCACCGCGTTGCGGCCGGCATAGCGGGCCACCGAGCGGAACAGCACGTCGACCGAGGGGCGGTGGCGGCAGACCAGGGGACCGTCCTTGACCTCGACGTAGTAGCGGGCGCCGGAGCGGCGGAGCAGCATGTGGCGGTTGCCGGGGGCGATCAGCGCCCGGCCCGGGCACCACCGAGTCGCCGTCCGCGGCCTCCTTGACCTCGATCGCGCAGAGCTCGTTGAGGCGGTCGGCGAACGAGCGGGTGAAATGCTCGGGCATGTGCTGGACGATCACGATGCCCGGAGCGTTGGCGGGCAGGCGCGTCAGGATGTCCTCGCAGGGCCTGGGTCCCGCCGGTGGAGGCGCCGATGGCGATCACCTTGTTGGTGGTGCGGGTCATCGAGGCGCCGGGGCAGCGGGCTGAGCTGTCCCGGCCGCCGGGCGTCGTGACGCGCGCACCTGGCGATCGCCGCGGCCTTGATCTTGTCCATGAGCTCCACGGCCATGTCGCCGACCGTGAATGAGCCGCCGGGCTTGCACATCACCTCCACCGCCCCGGCCTCCAGGGCCTCGAGCGCCACCTCGCCGCCCCTGGGAGTCAGCGAGGAGACGATGATCACCGGCAGGGGGTAGTACTTCATCAGCTTGCGCAGGAAAGTCATGCCGTCCATCCGCGGCATCTCGATGTCCAGGGTGAGCACGTCCGGCTTGAGCTGGACGATCATGTCGCGGGCGACATAGGGATCGGGCGCGGTGCCGACCACCTCGATCTCGGGGTCCTTCGCCCAGCTCGCGCGCGAGGATCTGCCGCACCACCGCCGAGTCGTCGACAATCAGCACCCGGATCACGGCATCAGTCCCTCTCCAGCACAATGTCCGGCCTGGAGCTGGCTGCCCTCGGCATCGGCCAGCAGGCGGCCCGGGACCAGCGCCCACTCGCGCCCACTGTTCCGGGCTGACCGCGCGCACCTCGGGGACAGTCAGGTCGAACACCGGCCGGTCCCCGAACGGGCGGTCAGGTACGTGGCCGCAGGCCACGTTCAGCACCTCGCGCAGGGCATCGGCCGTCCGCTGCTCATCCAGCTCGTCCGGCTCGACGCCCAGGACGTTGGTGGCCAGCTCCTCGCACAGGCCGGGTTCGGCCACCAGGCAGACCTCGCCGCGGCGGTAGCCGGTGAAACGCATCCGGGCCTCCAGGCCGCCCTGTTCCGCCCTCGTTCCGCTCATCGGCGCCGATCAGGTCGGGCATGATGAAGGCCATCGCTTCCAGCACCCCGAACAGGCACTGGCCGAACAGCTCGATCTCGTCCTTATTGGCCATCTTCCGCTCCAGTATCTCTTCCACCACTTTTTTCAGGGCCTCGGGCGTGAACGGTTTGCGCAGGTAGGCCCGCACGCCCTTGGCGCGGAGTTCATCGATCCGGGTGCTGCTGCCCTCGGTGGAGACGATCACCACCGGGACCGAGTCGAGCAGGCCGTCCCGGCTCATCTCCTCGATCATCTCGATCGCCGTTCATCACCGGCATGTTGATGTCGGCGAACACCAGGTCGACCCACTCCCGGCGCAGCACTTCCAGGGCTTCCCGGCCATTGCCGGCCTCCCAGAGATTGCCGGTCGGCACCTCGGCGATCTTGAGCACCTTGGCCACCACCGAGCGGATGGTCGCGGAGTCATCGACGATCAGGATGTTGTACATGACAGGCCATGCCCTTCAGTTGACTTTGAATGCCTGATCCAGGGCTTCCACTTCCTCGAGGACCTGGCTGGCCAGCAGGTCGAGCAGCTTGCGGTCCAGTTGCAGCCGGTCGAACGATCCGGCATCCAGGTGATAACACAGGCCATCCACCCCGGCGCCGATCCCCAGCGACAGCACCAGGGCATCGGCGATGTGCACCAGGTCGGCCAGGTAACAGTGCTCGCCGCCGCTGGCCGGCTCGTGGTGCCAGCGCACCACGCTGACTGTCTCCGGCGGGAACCCCCATTTTTCCAGCAGCAGCGCCCCCAGCTCCATGTGGTCGATCCCGAACACCTCGCGCTCGGCCAGCTCGAACGAGACCCGGTTCTGGTGGGAGTGCTCCCGGATCCGCTCCGTGGACTGCTCGATGAAAGCGCTCAGCACCAGCTTGCCCAGGTCGTGGAGCAGCCCGGCGGTGAAAGCCGCCTCGGCGCGTTTGCCCCCCAGCCGCTGCTCGATGCGCTCGGCGGCGATCGCCACCGCGGCGCTGTGCCGCCAGAGCTCGCCGTGGTCGAGCTGGTAGCCCGCCAATGGGGATTGCAGCATCGGCCGGACCGAGGAGGCCAGGATGAACGAAAAGAGCTGGTTGTTGCCCAGGCGCACCAGGGCTTCCCGCAGGCTGTCGAGCTTGCGGCCCGAGCCGAAATAGGCGCTGTTGGCCATGCAGATCACCTGGGCGGTGATCCCGGGGTCGAAGCGCACCACCTCGACCAGCTGGTGGATCGAGACTCCCGGATCGCGCAGCAGGTCGGCCAGGCGCACGACTACCAGCGGCAATGGGGGCACGGTGTGAATCCGGTCGAGGATCTCCGCTCTGATCTTCATAGCTCGAGCTCCTGGCCCCCGGTGTGAATGGTAAACCGGCCGGTGGCGACCTGGAGCCGCACCGTGCGGGAAATGGTGCCGCCGACATGCTCGCCGGTAATCAGCAGGTTGTTTTTCCAGAGCAGCTTGCGCAGGACAGTATAATTGCGCTCGCCGATCCGGAACAGGTTATTGTCATCCAGCAGATGGGCGCAGCCCGCGGCCCAGATCCGCAGATGCTTCTTCTGGGCCCCGCGCTCGAACACCGCTTCCAGCAGGTGCGGCACCCCGGTGTCGACAAACATCCCGGGCTTCCGGCCGGCCTTCTGCTGATCGATCTTGGACAGGGGGAGCATGCAGTGCACGAGCCCGCCGATCCGGGCCACGGGGTCATAGACCCCCAGGCCCAGGCAGGAGCCCAGGGAGTAAGTCACCAGCACCTCGGAGGGGTCGTCCGAGACCTCCAGTCCCGAGATGTCCACCACCACTTTCCGCAGCTCGGCGGGCTGCCGGAGCCCAGTTCCTTCCATCGCCCGTGAATCCTTTCACCGTTCATGTCGGCCTGGAGGGCCGAACCTGCCTCCATCCGATCCGGCTGTCACCGGAAATCGCCTAATCCCGCTCGTGCCGCCGTCCTCGAACCTAGAGCGTGTGATGCACTGCGAAGCCTGACGCCTGGGCAGTGGCCGCTGAAAAAGACCACACACCCCGGCTCCCGCCGGTGGCGGGAGCCACCCCTCTGTTTAGAGGGGATTAACAGCCTGATTCCCAAACGCTTACGCCACTGCCTGGGCGAAGCGGGAACGATCCCCCTTAAAAAGGGGGATACAGGGGGTTGTGTTTTTCCTGATTCCCGAACCGGTCGCTCTGAGTTCATCACACGCTTTAGAGCGCCACGGCCTGCTCCGCCACGCCGCTGGCGATGCGCACGATCCCCGAGATGTCCAGGATCAGCCCGACCCGCCCATCGGCCATGATCGCGCCGCCGGAGATGCCCTCGATCTTGCCCAGCCCCTCGCCCATGCTCTTGATCACCACCTGCTGCTGTCCCACCAGCCGGTCCACCAGCAGGGCCACCCGCTGGCCCTGATCCTCGACAATCATCGCCAGGGCCTCGGTGGGCCGCTCGATCGCATTGCGGATGTCGAGCAGGCGGGAAATGCGGAACAGGGGGATCAGGCTGCCGCGCATGTTGAGCATCTCGCCCCGGCCGGTGATCGTGTGGACCATGCCGGGGGTGGGCCGCAGCGACTCGATCACCGAGAGGGTGGGGACGATGTAATCCTCGCGGCCGACTCCGATGATCATCCCATCGATGATCGCCAGGGTCAGCGGCAGGCGCATGCTGATCTTGGTGCCGCGGCCCGGCTCGCTGGACAGCTCGACACTGCCGCGCAGGGCCTCGATGTTCTTCCTGACCACGTCCATCCCCACCCCGCGACCGGAGATGTCGGTCACTTTCTTGGCGGTGGAGAAGCCGGGCAGGAAAATCAGGTTGTAGATCTCGCGGTCGCTCATCTCGGAGCCATCCCCGTTGACCAGCCCCTTCTCCGCCGCCTTGGCCATGATCGCCTTGCGGTCCAGCCCCTTGCCGTCGTCCTCGAGCTCGATATGGATGCTCCCGCCACGGTGGAACGCCCGCAGATCCAGCCTGCCCACCGCCGGCTTGCCGGTCGCGACCCGCTGCTCGCGCTCCTCCAGCCCGTGGTCCATCGAGTTGCGGATGATGTGGATCAGCGGGTCGCCGATGCGGTCGACCACCGAGCGGTCGAGCTCGGTGTCCTCGCCGCTGACTACCAGCTCGACTTCCTTGCCGGATTTGTGGGAGAGGTCGCGCACCAGGCGGGCCATCTTCTGGAAGGTGGGCCGGACCGGGACCATCCGCATCGTCATGCCCAGTTCCTGCACCACCCGGGTGATCTTGTCAGATGATTGAGGTTGCGCGCCGCCTCGGCGGAAACCAGGGCCAGGATCTCCTCGCTCTGGCTGACCATCGACTCGGCGATCACCAGCTCGCCGATCGTATCCAGCAGCTTGTCCAGGCGCTCGGTGTCGATCTTGATCGTTTCCTTGACCTTGACCTGGGCGCCGGCAGCGGTACGGGCCTGCTTCTGGGCGCGCAGGGCCTCGGCCACTTCCTTGCCCGGAAGCTCGTGCTGCTTGACCAGGGCCTCGCCCAGCATCGTCCGGGAATCCTTCTCCAGCAGCACCCGGTTCAGGCGGTCGGCCGGCAGGCGGCCGCTCTCGACCAGGATCTCACCCAGCTTCTTGCCCGGCTCGACCTCGACCGGGCCCTTGTCGCGGGAGACCGGACGGCCCTCCAGCAGGTCGCGCAGCTTGACCACCAGCCGCGGCAGGGTGGGCTCGAGCAGGTAGGGCTCGCGGCTGGCGAGGGCCCGCTCGACACTGCCCACCAGCTTGCGCAGGACATCGACCGACTCGAAGATCAGGTCGATCGCCACCCCGGACATGGTCAGCCGCCCCTTGCGGGCCCGATCCAGCGCATCCTCGGCGACATGGGACAGCGCCTGGATGTCCTTCAGGTCCAGGAACCCGGCCACGCCCTTGATGGTGTGGAAGGAGCGGAAAACCGCGTTGAGCGCATCCGGGTCCTCGGGATCGTTCTCGACCGTCAGCAGCTGGACATCGGCATTGTCCAGATGGCCCTGGGCCTCGTTGATGAAGTCCCAGAACAGGGGTTCATCCCCCTCGTTGACCTTGAGCTCACGCAGCAGCGACTCCGCCGCGGGCGGCGCGGGCGCGGGGGCGGTCTCAGCCGCCGCCGGTTTCTCGCTCAACAATTCCGGCTCCGCGGCCGGGGCTTCCTGGGCGGGCTCTTCCGCCTCCGGGGCGAAGAACAGGGCCAGCAGGTCCGCGGCCGGGACCGGGGGCTCATCCGCCCCGGCCAGGGCCTTGAAGCTCTGGGCCAGCCAGTCCTTGACTCCCAGCATCACATCCACCGCCCCGGCGGTATCCATCCCGGCGGCGCCCTTTTCGATGAAGCTTTCAGCCTCGTGGCAGACCCGCTGGATCTCGCCCAGGCCCAGCATCCCGGTCTCGCCCTTCAGGGTGTGCAGCACCCGCTTGAGCTCGGCCAGGGGCTTGCCCCTGAAGCCCTGCTTCTCGGCGGCGAGGATCTGCTCCTCGATGTCCTCCAGCACCGAATCCTGGCGTGAGAGGAACTCGGCCAGGATCTTGTCATCCGCGGCCACGACCTCGGCCGGCGGGACCGCTGCGGCCTCGCCCGCCGCCATCCCGGCGAGGAGCTCGGGCGGCAGTCCGGCCCGTCCCGCGGTTGCGCCATCCTCGAGCGCCCGCTGGAAGGCGGTGACCGTCCGGCCCAGCAGCTCCATCGTCCCGACCGCCTCCTCGGGCGGCTGGACAATCATCTCCTCGGCCAGGCTCACCGCCGCGCGACAGGCCGGGGCCAGCAGGCCGGCCAGCTCGCCGGAGGCGCTCTCGCCGATCCGGCCGAACAGCTCCATGATCCGCATCGCCGCCTGCAGGTCGTGCGGATCGGACATCACCACTTCCGAAGCCAGGGACTCGATCAGTTGCTCGAGCGCTTGCTGTGACATGCTGCCCTCCACTTGAGGCTTCGGTCCGTTGACAACGACTGAGACGGATCATCATGGTAACACTCGCCGCGCCGCCGGCCGGCCCGAGGCATCCGCCGCACTCAGGCCCCGGGGAGCCGCACCGTGAAGATCGTGCCGCCGGAATCCGGGTTGCGGAAGTTGATCTCGCCGCCCGAGGCCGCCACGATCCCGTAGGCGATCGACAGCCCCAGCCCCTTGTGGCCGGAACCTTCCCGGGTGGTGAAGAACGGCGTGAACACTTTCTCCCGCTGCTCGGGCCCGATCCCCGGCCCATTGTCGGCCACTTGCAGGAACACCCAGTCCTCATCGCGGCAGGTGCCGATGGTGATCTTTCCCTGGTCCCGGCCTTCCAGCGCCTCGCAGGCATTGGTCAGCAGGTTGGTCACCAGCTGGGAAAGGTAAAGCTTGCTGCCCCTGACCAGCACCGCCGGCCCCAGGTTCCGCTCCAGTTCGATCGAGCCCGGCTCCACCAGCCGCAGGGCATCCTCGAGGCACTCGTTGAGGTCGCAGCTCTGGCGCTCCATGCTGCTCATCCGGCCGGTGAACAGCCCCATCCCGTGCACGATATCGCTCACTCCCCGGCAGTGGCCGCGCATCGACTCGACCAGGGCGTGAGTTCCGACCAGCATGCCCTCGACCGGCTGCCTGCTCCCGAGCGCCTGTTCCAGCTCCCCGAGCTTCCGCTGCAGGCGCTCGAGGTTCTCCCCCAGCGCCTCGACCGGGGCTCCGACCTCGTGCACCAGCCCGGCGGTCAGCAGGCCCAGGTCGGCCAGGCGCGACATGTTGAACAGGCCCGCCCGCTGCTCCTCGATCCGGCGGCGCAGGACGATGCGCTCGCGCAGGTTGTTGAGCACGGCCATGATCTCGTAAAAATTGATCGGCTTGTGGATGAAATAATAAGCCCCGCTGTTGAGGGCCTCGACCGCGATCTCCATATCGGCATAGCCGGTGAACATGATGAACGGCACCTCGTACTTGCGGCGGCTGGCCTTGAGCAGCTCCAGCCCGTCCATCTCCGGCATCTTGATGTCGCTCATCACCGCATCGGGCAGGTCCTGTTCGAGCAGGGCGAACGCCTCCCGGCCATTGCCGGCGGTCCGCACGAGGCAGTTCTCCTCGCTGAGGAACTTGCTGAGCACGTTCCTGACCGCGTTGTCGTCATCCACCAGCAGGATCTTCATGCTCCGACCGTTTCTCCGGCCCCCGGCCGGCTACGATTGATTCCCCGGCCCCGATGTGATCGGAGCCTGGCTCCAGTTTACCCTGGACAGTTGGGATAAGTCCGGCGGCCCCCATCCGCAGCACTGCCCGATCCACCCGCCTGACATGGATGCACGTACCGTGCCTGCAATGCCGGTATCTCCAACCGGTTCCGCATCAGTGGATTGCCCGCCACGGGCAATCGCGGCACGGAGCGTTTCCGTGCAGACTGGTGCGCAGCTTGCGCGAATCTGAACAGCTTGCAGCGCCGCGATTGCCATTGCGGCGCTGCAAGCCTCATCCGCTGTCGATGTCGAGGGATTCTCCTGCGGGCAAAATCCAGCCGGCGGGGGGCCCGGCCGCAAACTCCGGCTTATTATCCCCCGAAGCCGGGAGATTGTCAACCCCTTTCGCCCCCGCCGATCCATCGGGAGCGGAAAGCGCCCATTGATCCGGCGGCATCCGGCTTGTATTTTCGGAGTCATCCCCGGCTCATGCCGTTTCCCCTCACCGCGGAGGGCTCTCGCCATGAAGAGCCTGATGCTGCTGGTCGCGCTCCTGCTGCTGGCGGGCTGGGCGCTTTCGCTGGAGTTGCGCCTGCGGGAGCGGGAGGCGGCCGAGTTCCAACCGCCGGGCGCTGCGAGAGCTGCCGGCCGCCCGGTTCGCCCGGGACCTGATTCCCGCCTGAAGCCGGCCGCGGCAGTCCCCGCGGCAAAAAACCCGGCTCCGGGAGTCCCGGAACCGGGTTTTGCATCGGTTGACGCTGATAGTTACCGCCCCCGGAATAGCCCGGACACAGCGAGGCCCGCCGCTGCGGTTACAGCGCCGGGCCTGGAAGCTGGAGGCGGCGGGCGGAATCGAACCGCCGAATAAAGGTTTTGCAGACCTCTCCCTTAGCCACTTGGGTACGCCGCCCGCGGTCTATAAAATAAAAATGGAGCGGGAAACGGGACTTGAACCCGCGACATCCACCTTGGCAAGGTGGCGCTCTACCACTGAGCTATTCCCGCTCGCAAACCGGCTGATCGGCCAGCAATTGTGCCACCATATTAATCGCCCCCCGAGGCTTTGTCAAGGATTTCTGCAGACAATTTCCCCGCGGTTTCCAACCGTTGCGCCGCAAGCCCGGGAACCCGCTATTTACAGACCCCGGGTTTCGAGTTAGATTGGTATTTTCGCACCTTACTTTCTGATTGGAAAGGCCTTTACCCAGGCCGCCATGCCCCCTGCCATCAGACAGCCCGCGCTCCCCGGCGCCCCGGAACGGTCGCTCCCGGGGGAGGTCCGTCGCCGATGACCCCGGAAAGCGCCGCCCCCTCGGCCGGCCCGCGCCGTTTCCTGACTCGGATCCTTGTCCGGCGGGAGTTCCCGGAAAGCACCTTCCTGATCCTGCTCTCGATCGTGGTGGGCGTGGGCGGCGCTCTGGCCTCGATCGGTTTCGAGCGGGGGGTGCACCTGCTGCTGCGCCTGGTCGGGCGCCTCTCCGGCCGGCTGGCGGAGGCCGATCCCCTCTGGCGCTACCTGGCGGCATTGATCCCCGCGCTGGGCGGACTGGCGGTGGGGCTGCTCTACCGCCTCAACGCGACAATCAGGGACCAGGGCATCCCGCACATCATGCTGGCGGTGGCCAAGCAGGGCGGGGTGGTCAGCAGCCGCAACACGCTGTTCAAGTTCATCGCCTCGATCATCACGATCGGCAGCGGCGGCTCGGCCGGTCCCGAGGGTCCGATGGTGGTCATCGGCGCGGGAATCGGCTCACGGATCGGGCAGAGCCTGCGCATCTCCGGCGAACGGCTCAAGATCCTGGTGGCCTGCGGCAGCGCCGCCGCCCTCAGCGCGATCTTCAATGCCCCGATCGCCGGGGTGATGTTCGCCCTGGAGGCCATCCTCGGCTCGTTCTCCACCGGCTTCTTCGCCCCGGTGGTGATCTCCTCGGTGATCAGCTCGGCGGTCTCCCGCTCGCTGCTGGGCGATCATCCCGCTTTCGCGGTGCCACGCTACGCCGTGGTCTCCCACTGGCATCTGATCCACTACAGCCTGCTGGGAGTGGTCTGCGCCCTGCTCTCGGTGGCGTTCATCCACGTGCTCTACCGCACCGAGGACCTGTTCGCCGGGATGAAAAAAATCCCCCCCGCCCTCAAGCCCGCGCTCGGCGGGTTGCTGGTGGGAGTGGCCGGGGTCTGGTTCCCCCAGGTGCTGGGGATCGGCTACGACACGATCCGGGCGGCGCTGTTCGGCCAGCTCGGGCTGCAGCTGATGCTGGTGCTGCTGGTGCTCAAGCTGCTGTCCACCTCGGTCAGCCTGGGCTCGGGCGGCTCGGGCGGAACTTTCGCGCCCCTGCTGTTCCTGGGAGCGATGGTCGGCGGAGCTTTCGGCTACCTGGCCGGCGCGGCGCCGCTGCTGACCATCACCGACCCGCAGAGCCAGATCGGAGCCTTCGCCCTGGTCGGCGCCAGCGCGATGCTGGCCGGGGCCGGCCGTACCCCGCTGACCGCGATCATGATGGTCTTCGAGCTCACCAGCGACTACCGCCTGATCCTGCCGATCATGATCGCCTCGGTGGTCAGCCTGCTGGTCAGCCGCAGCCTCCACCACGACTCGATCTACACCACCAAGCTCACTCGTCTCGGGGAGCAGATCCAGCATGGCGCCGACCTGTCGGTGCTGTCGCGGATCACGGTCGAGGAGGTCTACGATCGGCGGCCGGACACGCTGCGGGAGGATGACCCGCTGGAACGGATCATGACAGTGCTCAGGACTTCCCGCTTTTCCGACCTGCCGGTGCTCGATGGCGATGGCAGGCTGGCGGGGATCATCGCCTTCCAGCACCTGCGCACGGTCCTGCAGAGCCACGAGCTGGACCAGTTGGTGCTGGCCCGGGATGTGCTGACCGAGGAGATCCGGGCGCTCACTCCGCGCGAAAACCTGATCGAGGCCCTCCGGCAGTTCGACCTGCAGGGCCTGGACCACCTGCCGGTGGTGAGCCCCGCCGATCCGACCCTGCTGCTGGGCCTGCTGACCCGCTCGGACGTGATGGACCGCTACAACAAGGAACTGCTGATCCAGCAGGAGTATCGTTAGAGCGTGTTATGAACTCAGAGCGACCGGCTCGGGAATCAGGAAAAACACAACCCCCTGTGTCCCCCTTTTCTAAGGGGGATTGTTCCCGCTTCGCCCTGACAGTGGCGTAAGCGTTTGGGAAACAGGCTGTTAATCCCCTCTAAACAGAGGGGTGGCTCCCGCCGGTGGCGGGAGCCGGGGTGTGTGGTCTTTTTCAGCGGCCACTACCCAGGCGCCAGGCCTCGCAGTTCATAACACACTCTAACCTTGCTCCCGCGGGCCAGGCCGAAAGCCTGCGCGATCCGCTTGAAATTAAGGCCACTGGGCGTTAGCTTGAGAGATGTTGGCCGGGTGGCGCTCCGCGCCCGGCCGGGTTAACCATCAACGCAGCGAGGGAGAAGATGACTGGACCGGGAATCCGATTGCTGGCGGTCGCGCTGGCCCTGCCGGCCTTGCTGGCATGGACGCCCCTGGCGGCCGCCCGCACCGCGAAAGTGGCGGTGATCCAGGCCGAGGGTTCGCCCCGCCAGGATGCTTTCCTGGCCAGCTACGACTTTGCGAAGGTGCGCCCGCAGATGCAGGCCCACCTCGACAAGCTGCTCGGGCTGCTGGATCAGGCCGGGGAGCTGGGCGCGGACATTGTCTGCGGCCCCGAGGACATGCAGGGTATCGGCGCTTACGGCATTTTCCTCGACAAGACCGACCCGGCGACAGGCGAGGTCCTGTTCAACTCCCTGGCCGAGCCGGTCCCGGGCCCGCTCACCGACCGGATCGCGGAAATCGCCCGCAAGCACGGGATGTACATCGTGGCCCCGATCTACGAGAAGCTGGAGGGCCAGGTCTACAACTCGGCCGTGGTGTTCGACCGCGAGGGAAAAATCATCGGCAAGCATTTCAAGACCCACCTGCCGGTGCTGGAGACCTGGCTGGTCACCCCGGGGACCGAATATCCGGTGTTCGAGGCCGATTTCGGCAAGTTCGCGGTGGCCACCTGCTGGGAGATCACCTACCCGGAGATCACCCGGATCATGGCCCTGGAGGGGGCGGAGCTGATCTTCCACCCCACCATGGGCCGGGAAAACAAGGAAGGGCAGAGCCTGGAAACCGCCCACCGCTACCTGACCCGCGCGGTGGACAACCGGGTCTGGCTGGCCCCGGTGATGCTCGGCTCGGAAGGCAACGGGATCATCGACTACAATGGTAAAGTGGTGGCCGAGGCCCTGGGCAAGAAAAACACCGTGATCATCGCCGAGGTCGATTTCGCCGGGGAAACCATGATCGACGGCAGCTGGTGGCCGACCCTCAACGGGACCGACAACGAGAAGGCGATGCACTACGTGTGCCGCAAGCCCGAGCTGTTCCGGCTGCTGACCGACCCCCACCCGCCTCTGATGGAAAAATACCGGGATGTCCGGATTACCACCGGCGACCGCCAGCGCCAGCTCAAGGCGATGGAGGCGGTGGATTACGGCCCGTAGTCGCTCCGGCGGAACGCCCGCCAACTGTCACGATGGGGAAAAGGCTTGACACCCGCATCGGTTACTGCAATGTTATAGGACGGTATCGGCATCTGTCCCCGAGCGGGGACCCGCGGCCTGCGGCCTCCCTGCTTTTCCTTTCCGCCCGGTTCCGCTTCCCTCGCGGGAGCGCGGGCGTCTCAACGGATGGAGTCGTCTTCCCATGGAATTGAAAGAGCTTTTCGACCAGTCGAACGTCTCGCTCGAGCTGAAGTCGGACAACAAGGATGATGTCCTGATGGAGCTGATCGGCCTGCTGAAGCTGGATGACAAGGCCAAGGAGATGCTCTTCAAGATGCTCAAGAAGCGGGAGAACCTGGGCTCGACCGGCATCGGCAAGGGCTTCGCCATCCCCCACTGCCGCTCGCTGGTGGTGGACAAGCTGAACGTGGCTTTCGGACGGCACAAGCAGGGGCTGGACTTCAATTCCATCGATGCCAAGCCGGCGCATTTCTTCTTCCTGATCGTCGCCCCGCCGATCGAGATTTCCAACTACTACCTGCCGGTGCTGGGCAAGGTCGCCCAGTTCTGCAAGACACCGGACATCAACAACAAACTGCAGCACATCGAAAAGGTCGGCGAGTTCCTGGACCTGCTCGACAAAGTCTGAGGTGCCACGCGCCTGCCGCGCGACCGGGGAGACCATGAAAGACAATCAGTTGAGACTCCTGATGTTCCTCCAGGACCTGCTCAGCCTGAAGAAAGAGATCGAAGACTTCCAGATGGTTGAGAAGTACGAGGAGATGGGGTTCCCGCTGCACAAGAAGGAAAAGATCGAGGAGGCGATCCGGGAGGTCACCGCCGAGCTGGATTCGGTGCTCTACCACCGTTTCCTGCGGATCGCCGAGAAATACGACCGCCCGC
The DNA here is from genome assembly GCA_963752515.1 of Candidatus Glassiibacteriota bacterium. Classification (GTDB taxonomy): domain Bacteria; phylum Gemmatimonadota; class Glassbacteria; order GWA2-58-10; family GWA2-58-10; genus CAVVYO01. Next base: position 401,439 of record CAVVYO010000006.1, read on the forward strand.
TGGCCCCGGTGAAGAACGGGGTCTGCTACGGTTGCTTCGTCTCGGCCCCCACCGGCAGCAAGCTGGTCACCCAGGCCGAGGATGTGATCGAGTTCTGCAACCACTGCGGCCGGATCCTCTACCGCACCTCGTAGTCCGCCGGGGATGCCCGGAACGATAGAGTGAAGCGCAGGAAGCCCCTGCCGCCATCGGGCGGCAGGGGCTTCCGCTATTCAGGGGCAAACCGAAATCGTCCTGCTCAGTCAGCGCTTTTTCGGCGCGAACTTGAGGCGGCGGGCATTGCGGCGCTGCATCTGGTAGATGAATTTCATCAGCCCATCGCGCATCTTGTCCGTGATGTCGTAGAACCGGGCGCGGACGATCCAGAGGTTCTGCTCCTGGGCGTTCTTGTCCTTGCCGGACCAGACCACCTCGGCCAGCAGCGGCTCGTTGTGCTCATCGCTCAGCATCTGGAAGTTGAGGTAGAGGAAATCGCCCTTGGCGGTGCGCTTGCGGGTCTGGAAAGCGATCCCCCCGCCGCTGATGTCCTCGCTGTCGCCGGCGTAGACCGGCAGCCGCTCGCACTTTTCCAGGTTGCGGTCGATCTCCACCGGGTTGAAGTCTTTTTTCGGCAGGTGGTGGAAGCTGAAACGGAAGCGCACCTCCATCCGCGAGAACTGGCGGGCCTGCTTGCGCTCGAGCTGACGGGGATGGCGCAGGGCGATCAGGCGCTTTTCGCGGTCCGGCGGGGCCTCGAGCGTGGTGACAAAACGGTAGCTGGCATCGGATTCCCGGTAGAAAGTCACCTCCAGCGGAGTCTCGGCCCGGACTCCCTCCAGCAGTTCCAGGTCCACCTGCGAGGCCTCGAGCAGCATCCGCTTCTCATCGTTTTCCACCAGCGAGACCAGGTACTCCATCTGCCCTTCCGGGCTGGAGAGCAGCAGCCGCATCGGCTGGCCCTGGTAGATTTCCCGGCTGGATTCGAGCTGCACCGCCTGCTCGATCTTGTTGAAGCCCAGCTTGTTCTTGATCTCGTCAATCAACTGGTGGTAATGGCGGTGCTCCTGTTCGCTGAAAGCGATTTTCTCCTCGAAGCGGGTCATCACGCCGATGAAGATGTCGTAGGAATCGAGCAGGCGGTAGGGCTGCTCGAGGCCGGAGGCCTGGATCGCCCGCGAGAGCAGGGCGACCTGCCCGGCCTCCAGTTCCTTCTCCGCGGCCTTGCGCTCGAAATAGAGCTGTTCCTGGACTTTGCGACGGGCCCGATCCCGGCGGGTCTGCAAGATAATGAAGACCGCCACCCCGACCGCCATCAGCGAGAACAGCCAGATCGCCAGGTTGACGGAGCCTTTGGCCTGCTGGGTCATGCCCTGCTGGATGTCTTTCCAGCGCTGGACCCGCGGAACCAGGTCGGGAGAGAGCCAGCCGGCGAGCCGGTCCCAGACCGGCCAGAGAAATAGCGTCGTGATGGCAGGACTCACCTGGCGCCTCCTGGTGGGGGTGCGATGGCGAGCGGCGGTGAGACGCCGCGGGAGGATGCTATCCGGACTGTTCCAGGGCCTGGGTGGAGAACGATTCCTTGCGCTGGACGTTCTCCACCCCCCGGATCTTCTTCAGTGCCGCCATCAGCCGGTTGAGGTGCCGCAGGTCCCGCACCTCGACCACGAAAGTGGCGGAAAACTCGAAATCCTTGGCCTCGATCGAGGCGCTGCGGATGTTGGTCCCGGTCTCGGTGATCTTGGCGGTCAGGTCGGCGAGCATCCCCTTGCGGTCGCTGCCGCTGACCAGCATCCGCACGATGAAGTCCTTGTCGCCTTCCGCCTTCCAGTCGATCGGCACCCGCCGGTCCGGGTTGGCATCCAGCCGCAGCAGGTTCGGGCAGTCCGCCCGGTGGATCGAGATCCCGCGGCCGCGGGTGATGTAGCCCACCACCTTGTCCCCGGGCAGGGGCTGGCAGCAACCGGCGTAGGTGACCATCAGGTTGCCGATCCCCTGGAGCTTGATCCCGGAGCTGTCCCGCCGCACCTTGTCGATGATCCGCTCCAGGGCGCCGGGCTTGCGCTCGCGCTCCTTGTCCTCTTCGGGGACCAGCAGGCCGAGCGCCTGGTTGACCGAGACATGCCCCTGGCCCAGGGCCTCGTAGAGCTTGTCCACCTGGCCGCCGAGGTGGAGCTGCTCGGCCAGCTCCCGCAGGCGGGAGTCCTCCACCCCGGTCAGGCGCCGGCGCTTGAGCTCCCGGTCGAGCATTTCCTTGCCCAGCTTGACACTGAAGGCGAACTCCTGCTCCCGCACCCAGGAACGGATTTTGCTGCGCGCCTTGGCGGTGCGGACGAACTGGATCCAGTCCTTGCTGGGGTGGGTGTTGGGATTGGTGATGATCTCCACGGTCTGGCCGTTCTTGACCCTGGTGTGCAGCGGGGAGATCCGGCCATCGATCTTGCCCCCGGCGCAGTGCAGGCCGATCTCGGTGTGGACGGCGAAAGCGAAATCGATCAGGGTGGAGCCGGCCGGCAGCTTGATCAGCGAGCCCTTGGGGGTGAAGACGAACACCTCGTCGTGGAACAGGTCGATCTTGAGGAACTCCATGAAGTCCTGGGGGTCCTTGGCCTCGCTCTGCCACTCCAGCACCTCGCGCAGCCAGCTCATCCGGCGGTCCATCTCCTGCTCGTCCCCCCGCCGGTCCTCCTTGAACTTCCAGTGGGCGGCGATCCCGTACTCGGCGGTGCGATGCATCTCGTGGGTGCGGATCTGGACCTCGATCAACTGGCCCTGGGCCCCGTAGACCGTCGTGTGCAGCGACTGGTACATGTTGGTTTTGGGGGTGGCGATGTAGTCCTTGAAGCGATCATGGACCGGGGTCCAGGTGGAGTGGACGATGCCCAGCACATGGTAGCAGTCCGCCACCGACTGGGTGAGCACCCGCAGGCCCAGCAGGTCGTAGAGCTCATCGAAAGTCTTGGTGCGGCGCTCCATCTTCTTGTAGATGCTGTAGAGGTGCTTGGGCCGGCCGGTGACCTCGGCCCGGATCCCGACCTTGTCGATCTCGGCCTGGAGCGGCCCCCGGAACTGCTCGACCAGGGCCTCGCGCTCGCCGCGCTTCTGGGAGACCAGCTTGGCCAGCTCCTTGTAGCGCTCCGGCTCCAGGTACTTGAAAGCCAGGTCCTCCAGCTCCCAGCGGATCAGGGCGATCCCGAAGCGGTGGGCCAGCGGAGCATAGATGTCCAGGGTCTCGCGGGAAATTCTTCGCCGCTTGTCCTCGGTCAGGGCGAACAGGGTGCGCATGTTGTGCAGCCGGTCGGCGAACTTGATCAGGATCACCCGGATGTCGCGGGCCATGGAGAGGATCAGCTTGCGGTAGTTCTCGACCTGGGTTTCGTGCTGGGAGCGGAAGACATAGCCATCCATCCGGCCGATCTTGGTCAGGCCGTCGACAATGTCGGCCACCTCATCGCCGAACTCGCGCCGGATCTCCTCCAGCGAGTGGCCGGTATCCTCGATCACATCATGCAGCAGGGCCGCGGCCACCGAGACGCTGTCGAACAGCTTGAGGTCCAGCAGGATGCGCACGACCGCATCGGTGTGGGTGATGAAATCCTCGCCGCTGTTGCGCTTCTGGCCCTCGTGGGCCCTGGCCCCGAAGTCGTAGGCGCGCTCGACCTGCGCCATGTCGAGGTTTCCCACCTGGCGCAGCAGTTCCAATAACGAGTCTTTCGGCATGTTCCGCTCTCGATCCCGGCCTGGGGGCCGAAAGACCCCCGGCGGGGCGACTCCTGTTGTTTCATTCCGCTAGCTGATTATAAAACCCGGGGCGGCCGAAGTTCAATCGAGTTGCGGCCCCCGGAAGGAGCTTCCAGGAGGGAAAGGCTGGTGCGGCGCGGAAAGCCACGGGAGGCGGGGCGGGCGCCGGTCGCCCTCAGCCGGCCACTCGGAAGACCAGTTCCCGATCCGGGTTGCTGGCCAGCTCCAGGGAGCCGGTCTCCTCCCCGGTCACCAGGTGCAACTCCCGCAGCAGCCCAAGCATCGCCTCGGAGAGAAAGAGCGGCCGGAGCGCCTCCAGCAGCTCGCCCAGGCTCCGGTCCGGGCCAAAAACCAGGGAGGTCTTGCTGTAGCCCACCAACTGGCGGTCGTAGAGCAGTCGGCGCAAAGCGCCGCTCAGCTCCTCCAACAGCTCGCGGCGGGCGGGATCGCCCAGCCGGAGTTCCTGAAACACCAGCTTGAGGGAGAGCTCCCCTCCCCGCTGGCCGGGTTCCCACTCCAGGCTGTCCCGCACCACCACCGGGCTGGGCAGGGCCGAGTCGCGGGCGGGCCGCGGTTGGGCAGAAGCCTTCCCGGCGGGAACAGCGACCGCCGCGGCCGCCTCCGGCTCCGCGGAGAGCTCCCGCCGCAGCCCATCCATGAACTCCCCGAGCCCGGAGGAGGCGGCGGCCAGCCGGCCGGCCAGCTCCTCGAGCCGACCCTTGAGCAGCGTCACCTCCCGCAGGTTCTGCCGCTGGTCCTCGAGGTAGCCGTTCTCGCGGTTGAAATAGTGACGGTTGAGGATGCTCAGGAACTCATCCCCGCAGGCGGCCAGCTCCCGCTCCAGCTCGACCACCCGGGCCTGGCAATGGTCGAGCTCCCGGAGCTGCTCCCGGCTAAGCAGGAGCGAGTCCTCGCGCCGTTCTCGTTTTTCCGCCATCCGGTCTCCTCGCGCGGGGGCCGGGGCCGGCCTCAGGCGGTCCTGCCGCAGCAGTGCTTGAACTTCTTGCCGCTGCCGCAGGGGCAGGGATCGTTGCGCCCGACCTTGGGCTGCTCACGCTTGATCGTGTGCTGCCGTTCGGACTGGCCGTCCTGTCCGGGCTGGATCGAGGCGGCGACCGCCTCGGCGCCGGCGAAAGCGCTGACTGTCGCGTGCTGGACCGCCAGCCGCTCGGGTTGGTGCTTGCGCCGCTCGATCTCGCGCTCATCGATGAACTGGGCCTTGAAGAACAGCGTGGCCACTTCCACGTTGAGGCGCCCCATCATCTCCATGAAGGCGCCGAAGGCCTCTTTCTTGTACTCGATCAGCGGGTCCTTCTGGCCGTACGCCCGGAAATTGATCCCGCTCTTGAGGTGATCGAGCTGGTAGAGATGCTCGCGCCAGTTCTCATCGATCACCCGCAGCATGACCTGCTGCATCAGGAAGTTCTTGCGCTCCTCGCCCAGTTCCTCGCACTTCATGGTATAGAGCTGGTCGATGATGCCCTTCACCCGCTCGTGGATCTCGACGGCCTGGAGCTGCTCCAGGTCCTTGGGGTCGAAGCGCACGTTGACCAGGAACGAGCGCAGGAAGTCGGAGGCCAGCCCCTTCAGGTCCCAGCCCTCGAACGGGCTGCCGTTGGGGACATAGCTCTCCAGCTTGGCCTGCACCGCCTCGTCGAGCATCCGGCGGAACTCGCTTTCGAGGTTGCCGCCCTCCAGGGCGAACAACCGCAGGTCATAGATCACCTCGCGCTGCTGGTTCATCACATCGTCGTACTCCAGCAGGTGCTTGCGGATCTGGAAGTTGTTGGCCTCGACCTTCTTCTGCGCCCGGCCGATCGAGCTGGTGACCAGCGGGTGGGTAATCACCTCGCCCTCCTGCAGCCCGAGGCGATCCATCACCCCGGCGATGCGCTCGCTGCCGAACAGCCGCATCAGGTCGTCCTCGAGCGAGAGGTAGAACTCGGACGAGCCCGGGTCGCCCTGACGGCCGGAACGGCCGCGGAGCTGGCGGTCGATGCGCCGGGCCTCGTGGCGCTCGGTGCCGACGATCGCCAGGCCGCCCAGGTTAGCCACCCCGGAGCCGAGCTTGATGTCGGTGCCGCGGCCGGCCATGTTGGTGGCGATGGTCACCGCGCTCTCGCGGCCGGCCTTGGCGACAATCTCCGCCTCCTGCTGGTGATACTTGGCGTTGAGCACGTTGTGATTGATCCCCTTGCGCCGCAGCATCCGGCTCAGGGTCTCGGAGATCTCGACGCTGATCGTGCCCACCAGCACCGGGCGCCCCAGCTCGTGCAGCTCGCCGATGTGCTCGACGATGGCGTTGAACTTTTCGCGCCGGGTGCGGAAGATCAGGTCGTCAATGTCGTTGCGGACCAACGGCCGGTTGGTCGGGATGACCACCACGTCCAGCTTGTAGATTTCCCAGAACTCGTTGGCCTCGGTCTCGGCCGTGCCGGTCATGCCGGCGAGCTTCTCGTAGAGGCGGAAGTAGTTCTGCAGGGTGATCGTCGCCAGGGTCTGGGTCTCGCCCTCGATCTTGACCCCCTCCTTGGCCTCCAGCGCCTGGTGCAGCCCCTCGGAGTAGCGGCGGCCGGGCATCAGGCGGCCGGTGAACTCATCGACGATCAGCACCTTCTCTTCCTGCACCACGTACTCCACATCCCTCTCGAACAGGATGTAGGCCTTGAGGAGCTGGTGGATGGTGTGGATGCGGTCGCTTTTTTCCAGGTACTCGCGCTCGATCCCCTGGATTTTCTCCGCCTTCTGCTTGGGAGCGAGCTCGGTTTCGCCCTCGATCGCACTCAGCTCGGTGGACAGGTCCGGGATCACGAACATCAGCGGATCGTTGGGGCTGAGGTGGTCGATCCCCGGGTCGGAGAGTTGGACCTGGTTGCCTTTTTCGTCCATCGAGAAGTAGAGCTCGTCGTCCAGCTCGTGCAGCTTCTTCTCGCGCATGAAGTCGGCCTCGACCCGCTGGACCAGCTTCTTGATCCCGACCTCGTTGAAGAGCTTGAGCAGGCGCTTGTTCTTGGGCATCCCGCGCTGGGCCTGGAGCAGCTTCTTCCCGACCTCGTAATTGAGCTCATGCGTCTTTTTCTCGTCGGCTTCCTCCTCGGCCTGCCGGAGCAGGTCGGTAGCCTCGGAGATCAACTGGTTGACCTTCTTGGTCTGGACCCGCACCAGCTCCTCGACCGAGGGCTTGAACTGCTTGTAGCTGTGGTCGGAGCCCTGGACCGGCCCGGAGATGATCAGCGGGGTCCGGGCCTCGTCGATCAGCACGCAGTCGACCTCGTCGACAATCGCGAAGTGATGGCCGCGCTGGACCCGGTCCTGCAGGCGCCAGGACATGTTGTCGCGCAGGTAGTCGAAGCCGAACTCGTTGTTGGTGCCGTAGGTGAGGTCGCAGCCATAGGCCAGTTGGCGCTGGGGCGGCTCCATGTCGTGCTGGATGCAGCCGACCGTCAGGCCCAGGAACTTGAAGATCGTCCCCATCCACTCCGAGTCGCGGCGGGCCAGGTAGTCATTGACCGTCACCAGGTGCACGCCCTTGCCCTTGAGCGCGTTGAGGAAGAGCGGCATCACCGCCACCAGGGTCTTGCCCTCGCCGGTGGCCATCTCGGCGATGTTGCTCTGGTGCAGCACCACCGCGCCGATCAGCTGGACATCGTAGGGGATCATGTCCCAGATCATCGGCTGGCCGACCACCGAGATCTCGCGCCCCATGTTGCGACGGCAGGCATCCTTGACCATCGCGAACGCCTCCGGCAGGACCTCGTCCGTGGCCTTTTCCCGCTCGGCCGGGTCCTCGATCGCGCTCAGGCGCGCCTTGAGGGCCAGGCTCCGCTGCCGCAGCTCATCATCGCTCAGCAACTCGAGCTCCGCATAGATGCGGTTGATCTCGGCGACAATCGGCCGGATTTTTTTGACCTCGCGCTCGTGCTTGTCGCCGAACACTTTTTTCAGCATTCCCTGCAGCATGATCCCGTTCTCTTTTCTCATCGGTTCAGGGCGGCATCACCCGTGCGGCCGCCCGTGGCAATCGTCCCCAAGAAGTCTTATGCGATGGGCGGCGAAGACTCACCTTCCCCGCAATAGAGCCTGTTGGCCTCGAGATAGGCCGCCACCGGGTCCGGGACCAGGTAACGGATCGAGCGTCCCTCGCGGCGGGCCTGTCGGATCGCGGTGCCGGAGATCCCGATCAACGGCATCTCCACCCACCGCACCAGAGGTCCGCCCAGCCTGGCGACCAGTTCCTCGGGCCGGCCCGAGCCCTCGCGGTGGAGCACCGCCAGGGCCGCCAGCGCCAGGATCTCCCGCCAATCCTTCCAACTGTCGAACTCGGCCAGCTGGTCCGCCCCCAGGATGAAAAACAACTCATCGCCCGGAGCGCACCGCGCGCGGAAAGCGCGCAGGGTGTCGACCGTGAAGGAGGGCCCCGGCCGCTCCAGCTCGTCCAGGCAGAGCCCGAGAGCGGGGTTGTCCGCCAGCGCCAGCCGCAGCATCGCCAGGCGGTGCGGCACCGGAGAGATCACCACCGCCGCCTTGTGGGGCGGAGTTTTGGCCGGCACGAACAGCAGCCGGTCGAGTTCCAGCCGGTCCAGGGCGGCCTGGGCCCCCACCAGGTGCCCCAGGTGCACCGGATCGAACGTGCCACCCATCAGCGCGATCCGCAAGGTTCGCTCCGCTCGGTAATTGCCGCCTTGGCCGCCGCGGCAGCCTCAGCGCCCCGACCCATCCTGGGAGGTGACGCTGCTGTCGGCGACAGTGGCGCTGGTGTCGGCCCCGGCCTCGCAAAGCCCCGCGGCATACTCGGACTGCGGGAAAGACCGGCAGAGCCAGGCCCGGGCATCGCGGGCATCATCCGGGTAGCCCATCTTGTTGCTGGCCAAGTAAAGGTGGTAAAGCGCTTCGGGAGCGATCGAGGACTCGGGGTTGGCGGCCAGCAGATCCTTGAGGTAGATGATCGCCGCATCGTAGGCCTGGCGCTTGAAGTAGTACTTGGCGGTCATCAGTTGCTTGACCGACAGCTTGTCCTGGAGCTTGGCGATCTCGGCCCGGGCCTCATCCGCAAACTCGGTGCTCGGATACTTGGCCAGCAGGGTCTCGAACAGGTCGAGCGCCCGCTGGGTCTCGTTCTGGTCCCGCTCGGGGCGGCGCGACAGTTCGGCGTAGGACAGCCCGGCCTTGTAGATCGACTCGTCCGCGTACTGGCCTTGGGGGAACTCGCGGTTCAGGCGCTCGAACTCGCTGGCGGCCAGCAGGTACTCCTGCCGCTGGAAATAGGCATCGGCCAGGTAGTAGCGGGCCTGCTCGATCAGGTCCGAGCCCGGGTACTTGTAGATCAGTTGCTTGAGGTCATCGATCGCCGTGCTGTAGTTCCCCTTCTGGTACTTGTCGTAGGCGGCCTCGAACTCGCCCTCCGGAGTGGGGGCATAGGTCTTGCGCGGGGCGCAGCCGGGCGCGGCGGACAAGGCCGCCAGCAGGACAACCAGCAGAATGCCGAAACTGAATCCTTTCAAGATCCCTCCGAGTGGCCGTTCGGGCCCGGGGCTCCGGCGGTTTCCGCCGGCCCGGGTCACTGCCTGATTCTTTCCCTGACCTCGATTTCCTGCAGCCGCTTACGGGCTTCCTCGGCGACTTTTTCCTTCCAGGTGTAGCGGTTGGCCTCCAGCACCTGCTGGTAGGCCCGCCGGGCCTCCCCGATCCGCTCGGCGGCGAGGAGGATCTCGCCCTGCAGATACCAGGCGTCATCCAGCAGGTGCTGCGGCTGGCCGGCCTGGATGATCTGATCCAGGTAGAAGATCGCCCCTTCCGAGTCGTGCTGCTCGCGGAAAAGCTGCTCGGCCAGCGGGTAGCAGCAACTGCCGCGGTGCCAGCGCGCCTCGTCCGCCTCCTCGCGATCCGGGTAGAGGGTCACGAACTGGTCGAAGTACAGGAAAGCGTTGGCGCCATCGTTCAGCTTCTCGTAGCTCAGGGCCAGGTGGAACAGGTGCAGCGGGCGGTGGTCCTCCTCGACCCGCAGCGGCAGCCCGCGCTGGAAGCAGCTCACCGCTCGGCGATAATCGCCCTGGCGGAAATAGAACTCCCCCATGTCGAAGAAATAGCGGCCGAGCTCGAACGAGGAATCGAGCTGGAGGATCTCCTCCAGGGCCTGGACCATGGTGGTGGTGTCGCCGGCGGCGGCGCGCTCCAGGGCGATCTTGAAATAGTCCAGCAGCACCGCGTGGTCGGGCTTGGAGTTGCTGGCATTGTAGTAGCGGTCGTAATACTTCTTGGCCTGGAAAAAATCGCCCTTCATGACGTACACCCGGCCGATCTTCTGCAGCAGGCTCAGGTTGGCCCCATCGGTCTTCTGGGCCATCAGGTACTCGGCCAGCGCATCCTCATGGGAGCCGATCCGGGAATAATGATCCCCCCGCTCCTCGTGATCCTGGGGCAGTCCCCCGCAGGCGAGCAGGAACACCGCCAGCGCCAGGCCCAGCCAGCGAGCCTTGAGCTCGATCATCCTCGTCCTCGGCCGAATGCTTTTGCGGCGGGCGGGGCAGGCCCGGAACGCTCCCGGCCCCGATGCTTGAACGCTCAGCAGAAAGCTAACCTTAAAGCCCTTCAGTGTCAACCTTTTGCCGTCCCGAGGGCCGCCAATGACCGCTTGCGGGCCAATCCTGACTGTTATAAACCGTAAACCGCGGTTTGTGGCAGCGAGTTTCCGCCCCGGCCGGGCCGCTTGCCGCTTGACAGAACCGCCTCCGGAGCTAATATATCCAGGGTCAGCGGAGACGGTTTTCCGGCCGCCGCCGCCCTCCACCTCCCGCCACGGGGCAGGCCGAAGATGGAATGCAGCCACCTGCGAGGGTTCCTCAACCGCCTGAAAGGGGACTTCATCCCTTTCGAGCAGCGCGAGCCGCTGGAGCAGCATCTGCGGGAGTGCCGCCACTGCCAGGCGGCGATCACCTCCTTCCTCAAGATCGACCGGATCCTGGAACGGACAGTCTATGGGGCCAGCCTGGGAGACAAGCACCTGACTTTCCTGGGCCATGCCGCCGGGAGGAAGCTGCGCTGGGAAAACGCCATCGAGGCCGCGGCGCGCCAGCGCGACCGCCAGCGCCGCCGCCTGGGCTGGTTGCTGGCCGGAGTGCTGGCCGCGGCCCTGGCCGGCGGCTCGAGCGTGTTCCTGCTGGGCCGGCTGGGAATGATCGGCCCCGGGCGACCCTCACCGGCGGCGGCGATCTCCGCTTCGGCCGGTGTTCCGGCCTCGCCCGCCGCCGCGCCGGCCCCGGTCCCGCCCCCGGCCGATACATCTTCCGCCGCGGACAACTCGCCTCCGGCCGACAGCGCCCGCCTGCAGGCGATCTACCAGCGGCTGGAACAGTCGGCCCGCCCCGAGCCGGGGGACTCCGCCCGCTTGCGGACCCTGGAGGCGGAACTGGGCGCTTACCGTGATGCCCTCTCCCGCACTCCCGGCGACCCCGGCCTCACCGAGCGCGCCCGGGAGAGCTGGAGAGGGCTGATCGAGGAACGCCGTCGGCTGGGACGGCCGGCGCGGGTCCGCGACTACTACGGCCTGGGCTACCTGCACTACCGCCAGGGCCAGTACCCCCAGACCGCGGTGGTCACCGCCGAGGGGCTGCAACTGGTGCGGATGGATCCCGGCCAGTACCTGCACTACCTGAAAGCGATGTCGCATTATCAGCTCGCGCGGCGGGCGCTGCAGCCCCTGCCGGCCGACACCACCCACGATGAGCAGGCCCGGCTCCAGGGGACCATCCTGCGGGCCCAGCTCGACCGCGAGGCCAAGCGCCGGGCGGCGCTGGAGCTGCGGCGCTCGATCGCCGAGTTCAGCCACCTGCTGGACAACCCGGAGCTGGAGGGCACCGCCCGGGAGTGGCTCCTCAAGTGCAACGACCTGCTGGCCGGGCTGGATGGCCAGGAGTAGCCGCGGCTGCGCCGATCCCCGGCCAGGCTTGCTTTTTTGCCGCCCGCGGCTTAAAATCAGGACCGCTTTCGAGCCGCACCAACCGTTGACCATCCTTAGGGAAGAGGCAAGCTTGGAGAGTATGCTGCGGCGCTGGCAGGGACGCCTGGAACGGGCGTTGGTGCGGCTGGCCGAACGGTCGGCTGGAGCGGAGCAGGCCGGGCGTTACCGTGAAACCCTGGAGCGCAGCCGGGCCCTGCTCGGGCTGAAAGCCCCGGCCTCGCGCCTGCTGGGCAGCCTGGGCGAGCTGAGCCTGCTGCTGGGTTTCCAGGTGCTGGCCATTGTCATCCTGAACCGCGCCGGGCGCCTCGATCCGCGCGACCCCCTGCCGAAAATCAACCTGGCCCGGGCCCGTCTGAGCCTGGCCAACCGTTTCCTGCTGCGAGCCCCCGTCAGCGGGGCGGTCTCCTACAACCTGCAGGAGGGGGTGCGGCGGGTGGGGCCGCTGGTCTCCCAGGCCAAGCTGCCGGAAGGCCGGCTGGTGGAGTGCACCCTGCTGCTGCGCAGGCTGGAGGACCGCCTGGCGCTCTGGCAGGACCTCCGGGCCGGCAAGCTGGACCCGGCCGAGGTGCGCAAGATCCTGGTCGAGGAGGACCGGGAAACCCGCCAGACCCGCTCGGGCAAAATCCCCTCGCTCCAGGAGCTGTCAAAGCTGGCCCCGCGCCGGACCGGTTTCTACTACCGCGAATACCGCCAGGAGCAGCAACGCCAGCAGAAGCGGCGCTGACCACCGCATTCTTTTCCCGGGGGAGGGAGAAACCCTTTTGAAAAAGGGTTTCTCCCTCCCCCGAACCCCCTCCCGTTTCCCCAAACTTTTTCGATTGTTCAAGGCTGTGGATCGGCATGCTTCAGTCAAGCATGGCGGGGATATCCTCTGAAGGTATTTTCGGGCCGCAGCTGGAAGCCAGTAACTACTTGTAGGGGCGGGGCATGCCCCGCCCCTACCGGCCAACCCGACCGACATCGGTCAAGCTCAAGCAGACCAGCCCGGGAAGGAGCGGTGGTGTCTTTGGATGAGGGTGGTGGCGGTTTTCGGGCTGCGGCTGGAGAGAAAAAGGGTCCCCCTCGTTGGGAGGGAGACCCTTTGCGCTTTCAGCAGTTCAGCGGCGATCCCGCGACCCTCGCCTACTCGGTCGGATCGTAGGGCAACATCAGGCTGCGGACCATCTCCTGGCGCAGGGCCAGGTTCTTGACCACCTCCTTTTCGAGGTAGCTGATCCGCTGGCCGAAACGGTCGAACATCTCATCCCGGCAGCGCTCGTCCAGCAAGGGCCGCCGCGGGTCGAACAACTGGTCATAGCCCGGCCACAAGCGCTCCATCGCCCCGGGCTTCGGGACACTGGAGCCCGGCAGGCGCTTCCAGGGGGTGAACTCGATGTCTTCGGCGACAATCGCCTGCTGCAGCTTGAGCGACAGCTCCTTGGGAATGTCCACCAGGTCGGTGTCGCTGGTCTTCCAGTAGCCGCCGGTGTTGAAGACATAGCAGACGGTGCCGCTCCGGATCAGCCTGAGGAACATCTCGCAGTCCGTGCTCAGGTAGTGGCAGCGGAACGGATTGGCGAACGGCTCGAACACCAGCTTCTTCATCTCCTCGGCCGAAACGTTCTCGGCGGCGGTGCGCTTGGTCATCAGGGTGGCGCCCATCGCCACCGCCAGCAAGGGGTCATCCAGGCGGACAATCGGCGGCAGGGTGGAGTCTTTCATCAGCCAGACCACCAGGTCCGGCTTGCCGGTGCGGTCGGCGACTGTTCCCAGCACATCGCGGCTCTTGACGCAGCGCCCGTTGGCGTTGCGCACATCGTTCAGCAGCGGGATTTTCTTGCCCTCGGTCGGCAGCACCCCGACATTCATGAAGCTGAAGACCGCCTCCTCGCTCCAGCCGCGGTCGGTCTTGTCGAACAGGTTGGGCTCCAACGCCATCGACAGGTCGCGGTCCAGGTCGATCACGAACGCATCATCATGGATGATCACTCCGCCCTTGCGGTTGGTCAGGGCGCTCTTCCCGCTGCCGCTGAGGCCGAAGTTGGCGGTGATCCGCCGCTTGCCATCGCAGATGTCCTCGCGGATGCCGCCGTGGCAGGCCACCATGTTCTGGCGCACCGCGGCCCGCCAGATCAGGGTCAGGGTGCCTTTCTTCATCTCGCCGAAGTAGCGCAGGCCCAGCACCGCGATCGCATTGTTGATGTCATCGATGATCACCAGGCCGTCCGGGAACTCCGGGGAGCGCCACTCCGGGTCGACCAGCACCAGGATGTCCGGCTCATCCACCGGCCGGCTGCGGAAATAGCGCTCGGCGAACTCACCCTCGAACGCCTGGAAATTGGTCAGCCAGTCGAAAGCGTTCTTGGCGTGGCGCTTGGGGATCAGCAGGTTGATCCTGACCATGAACTCCTGGTCCAGCCCGCCGATCGCCGAGGTGCTCAGGCAGGGCTTCTCGCCCATCTGGAAGACCACCTCGCGCAGGATGCCCAGGAAACGCTTGCGATCGGCCTCGGCGGTGCGGCTGACCACCGCCCGGGCCCGGGCCGTGCGCCCGACCACCTTGCCGTCGGATGACAGCAGGGCCGGACTGTCCTTGGGGATGCCGAAGCTCTCGGGCTTGTACATCGGGACATCCAGCTCGATCACTCCCGGCTGGCGACGCGCCAGTTCGTAAATCCGGGCATGGGACATCGGCTCGACATTATTGCCGTAGAACGCGGTCTCGATCGTGGAGCGGAAGGGGCCGATCCGATTCAGGTCTTCCTTGTAGTATTCATGGGTACTCTTGGTGCTCATGGCCTCTCCGTTTGCAGTTGGGGGTTCGGGTCGGGACTGCGAACTGTCAAAAGCCTGACTGCTTCCGGCTGCTCACCTCCAGCGTTCTCCCCGCGGCAATCGCCGATCCTGCGGCGGCAACACGCGCCGCCGTCACCCGCGGAAGTCCTCCGGCCCGGGCATCCCGGCCATCGGCTTTCCCCCGCAGGCTATTCCTGGCGAAAAAAGCGGGAGGACCATCACTTGCCTGTCCCAGCGGGCCGTGAAAGCTTCCGCGGCCCTCGGGTCGGACCTCTGGCGGCCCAAAATATAGCCGCGGAAAAAATTCGTGGCAAGAGAAAATATCAAGTTTGTCGAATATTTTTGCATAATCGCCGCCACCAGCGACCGCCGGACGCGGGGAGCCAATTTTTCTTTACAGCCCTCCGGCCCGCAGATATATTCAGGTTTGCGAACCATTGCTGCAGAGCCGCTCACCGCACATCCCGGAGGCGCTGGTGGACAAACCCGCAGTCACCCCCGACCAGGCTCCCTACCAGGAGTGGTCCAGAGTCGAGCTGATCGCCTGCATCCTCTCGGCCATCGCCTACTTCGCGATCACCGCGGCGGTGGGGCTGGTGCTGCTGAATCAGTGGCTCGGCTGGGTACTGTTGGTGATCGGGCTGGCCAGCGCCTGGGCGATGTACCGTGTCATCGATCCCAAGCTGAAACTGGTCAGCGCGGTCTACGAGCAGAAGCAGCAGGGGTACCTGGAGGAGCTCGACCGGATCATCGCCTGGAAGCAGTCCAACGATCAGGAAGGAAGCGGCAAATGAACCTCGACCAACTGCAGCCGATCGGCAGCCCGATCCTGGGAATCATCATCCCGGCGGCGGTGTTCATCGTGGCCAGCGTGCTGACCTGGATGCTCTACCGCCACTTCTCGCGCCCGGACTGACCTTTTCGCCCGGGCCGCCGAAGCGATCATCCCGAGCGCCGTCAGCTCTCGCGCCGGGGGCGGATGCTCCCGGCAATCTGCTCGAACAGCTCCGGCCGGGCGATCAGGAACGGTTCCCGGTTCTTGCCCTCCCAGCCCCAGTCATCGACAGTCAGCTCCCGCCCCTCCAGGGTCCCGACCCGCAGCCCCCAGCCCTGGCAGATCGCCAGCACCGCCGCCACATCCCACAGATAGACGTTGCCCTCGAACACCCCGGCGGTGTGGGCGCGCCTGGCCATCAGGGCATGGTAGACCGCGCTGCCCAGGGTCCACGTCTTGCCCGGAAAGCTGATCTCATAGCGGCGGTGGCTGTCGGAGGGGATGTAGAGCACCGACTCGGAGTCGAGCGGGGCCGACGGCTCGGGCTGGCAGAGCTTGCCGTTGAGCCGCACCCGGCCCTCCCGGTCGGTGTGGTAGAGCTCATCGGTGATCGGCAGGTAGGCCACCCCGAACGCAGGGCCGGCCGTGGCAGACCAGCCCCAGCGAAAAAGCCCAGGTCGGCAGGCCGCTGACAAAAGCGCTGGTGCCATCGATCGGGTCCACCACCCAGCAGGATCGTCCCTCCCCGCCCCGCTCCAGCCCCTGCTCCTCGCCCAGCACGCAACTGCCGGGGCTGATCTTTCCCAGCCGCTCGCGCACCAGCCGCTCGATCTCCCGGTCGGCGACAGTGACCATGCTCCGGTCCGGCTTGCGGGTGACCGCCACGCCGCCGAAATGCTTCCTGCCGATCGCCCCGGCCTCCCGGGCCAGCTCCAGCACCGCTTCCAGATCGAATTCCGGCATCGCCCCGATCCTTCCGATGGTAAATATTCCAGATGACTCCCCTTGTCAAAGCCCACGGCTTTTATAATACTGCCTGCAGGGTACAAATTCAACCGCCGATGAACGGGAGGGAAAAGATGCCGAGGATTGCGCTGGAGGAGCTGGAATCGCGCCTGGCGGGGCTGTTCCGCGCGGGTGGGCTGGCCGCGGAGGAGGCCGCGCTGCTCGCCGAGGTGCTCAGCTACGCCGAGGGCTCGGGGCGGCGCACCCACGGGCTGATCCGGGTGCAAACGTTGCTGCGGCAGTTGGCGGCCCGGGGCCACCGCCCGGGGCGCTGGCTGCGGGAGGGGCCCGGCTATGCGCTCTACGATGGCGGCGATGGCCTGGGCTACCTGGTGGCCTATGAGTGCGCCCGAAAGGCGGCGGCCCTGGCGCGGCAGCATCCGCTGGCGGTGGTGGGCGCCCGCGGGGCCACCCACACCGGGCCGATCGGCTTCTTCGCCCGGCACTGCGCCCGCCAGGGACTGATCGCGCTCTGCCTGGCCAACTGCTACCCGCTGGCCGCGCCGTTCGGGGCCCTGACCGCGGTGCTGGGGACCAACCCGATCGCGGTGGCCCTGCCCCGCGAGGGGACCGAGCCGTTGCTGATCGACCTCGGGACCACCGCCACCACGTTCGGCGAGTGCCGGCTGGCGATCGCCGAGGGCCGCCGGCTCCCGGAAGGGGTAGCCCTGGACCGCGAGGGGCAGCCCACCACCGACCCGGCGGCGGCGCTGGAGAGCGGCGCTCTGCTGCCGTTCGGGGGCCACAAGGGCTATGCCCTGGCCCTGGCGGTGCAGGCCCTGACCTCGGCGTTCACCGGGGCCTCGGCGCTGCCCCCGCCCCAGGGCGATTACGGCTTCACCATCGCCGCCGTGCGGCCGGACCTGCTGGTGGAGCGCGAGCTCTACGACCGCCAGTTGGAGAAGCTGCTGGCCGCGGTCAAAGCCTCCCGGCCGGCGGAACCCGGGGGCGAGGTCCGGCTGCCCGGCGAGCGCGCGGCCGCAGCCCGCGAGCAGGCCCGCCAAGAGGGGATCGAGGTCCCGGAAGCCCTCTGGCGGGAGGTGTTCGGCGCGGAGTCCCTGGCGAGGGGCTGACACTGCAATTTATTTCTTACCAACCGGTTGGATGTATTGACATCCAGGGTTCCCGGGCAGATATTTAGTTGAACCGCGCGATTGGACAGGTCCTTTTCCCCTCTTACGGTCCTCAACCTGCCGCCGGAACGACGGCAACCGGGGTGGAATCCCCGGAGGAGGGAAAGATGGTCAAAGCCACGGCGACGGCCGTGAATACGTTGAATGGTTTCGACCTCGAGCAGTTCCACGGGATGGTGGAGGAGGTCAGGCAGCGGCCCGAGAGCGGCCAGCTCGGGTTTTTCGAGAAAGTGTCCTGGGATTTCGGGGTCAGCGCGGATGCGCATACCGTGGAACTCAGGCAACCCGGCCAGAGCATGAAGCGCAAGTTCACCCTGCGCATCGATCATCCGCCGGAACTGCTGGGCGCTAACACCGGCCCCTCCGCGGCCGAAACGATGCTGATGGGCTTGGGAGCTTGCGTGGCCGGGACTTTCGTCTCGCAAGCCACCGCCCGCGGGATCAGGCTGGACCAACTGGAAGTGGAAGTCGAGGGCCAGCTCGACCTGAACGGCTTCCTGGGGCTGAAAGATGTCCGCGCCGGTTTCCCCGGGATCAACCTTCGGATCAAGGCCAAGTGCGACTGTGACCAGCAGACCCTGGAGGAGTTGGCGCGCGCGACCGCCAAAGCCTCGCCGGTCTATGACTCGGTCGCCAATCCGGTCAGGATCAACAGCTCCGTGGAGCGCCTGCAGGTGTAGTCCCGCCGATCACGCCGCGACCGGGGAGGAAGGCCGCCGCGCCATCTTCCCCGGCCGTGGGCCTCGGCTGTCCGCTCTTTCCCCCGGCAGATGGAACTTGACAGGTCTTTCCCATGCGGTTAGATTGCCAATCTATTATTTGAGCACTCCGCGTCCCCATCGTCTAGAGGCCCAGGACACCGCCCTTTCACGGCGGCGACAGGGGTTCGAATCCCCTTGGGGACGCCAGAAATATCGAAAGCCGCCCGGGCATTCCGGACGGCTTTTTCATTGGCGGGCCCGACGGCGCGGCCTCCCCCTGATCGCCCTCCGCCAGGATCGCCCTCCCACCGGCCCCCTCCCATTCGCCAAAACTGCTTCGATATTTTTAACTGGAGATCGGACCGCCAGCCGGCATCACTTGCATCTCCCCGCTGAAATGCCGATGTTAAGATGATGAGTCCGTCTTTTCCGGCTGTTCCTGCTGACTGGTGGACCAAGCGCGTGTGGTGAAAGGAGCATCCGATGTCCCTGCGACCGATCAAACGGCTGGCCAAAGCCAAACCGACCATCGAGGGCGCGGGAGTGCAGCTGCGCCGCGCCTTCGGTTTCGGCGACACCTCCGACTTCGACCCGTTCCTGCTGCTCGATGATTTCCGCAGCGACAACCCGGCGGATTACCTGGCCGGTTTCCCGTGGCACCCCCACCGCGGGATCGAAACCATCACCTACGTGCTGGCCGGGACAGTCGAGCATGGCGACAGCATCGGCAACCGCGGGGTGATCTCCCCCGGCGACATCCAGTGGATGACCGCCGGCAGCGGGATCATCCACCAGGAGATGCCGAAAGGCGACCGGAGCGGCCGGATGCATGGTTTCCAGCTCTGGGCGAACCTCCCCTCGGCGCTCAAGATGACCGCGCCCCGCTACCAGGAGGTCAAGGCCGCCGAGATCCCCGAGGTGATCGACGATGACGGCGCCGGAGTCCGGGTGATCTGCGGCAGTTTCCGGGGCCGGACCGGCCCGGTGGAGGGAGTCGCGGCCGACCCGATCTACCTCGATGTCTCCATCCCCGCGGGCAAGAGCAAGACCCTCCCGGTCGAGACCACCCGCAATGCTTTCGCCTATGTCTTTGCCGGGAAAGGGAAATTCTGCAACTCCTCGGAGCCCCTGGCGGTGCCGACCGAGAGCGCCGGCTGGTGGGACACCGCTCCTCCGGTCGAGGCCGACAACCGCTCGCTGGTGTTGTTCGACCGAGGCGATGAGCTGACAGTTCGGGCCGGGGAGGAAGGGGTCCGGTTCCTGCTGGTCTCGGGGCGGCCATTGCAGGAGCCGGTGGCGTGGTATGGCCCGATCGTGATGAACACCCAGGAGGAGCTCCGGCAGGCCTTCCGGGAATTGCAGGCGGGGACTTTTCTGAAGTCGTGAGCGCGGGGAGGCGGCCTCCCGAGCGGTCGACAGGACGAAACTCCGGGGGGCATCAGCGCAGAGGGGGCGTCCGGCCGGACGCCCCTACCCTCGATCCCGTTGATGCTGCATAACTTGAGGTTGCAGCAGCAGGCCCGTAATCCATCGTAGCGGCGGGTTTAAAACCCGCCGCTACGGCCACGCCGGGCGCTGTGAAGGTTGGGATTGACCATGACGGAAGGGATACTGGGAAGGGCAGGGTTTTCCGGGCCGCGGCTGGAGGCAAGAGTCAGCGACGGGTGAGCCAAGCCATTTCCATCGTGGCTGGGGTGGAATGCGCAAGCCCGGCAGGCCATGGCGTTGCAGCGCCAGGGATGGCGCGAAACGCGGCGACCGCCGCAGGAGCGATTTAACTCCCGCAGGCACACTGCCAGTGATTGAAAAGCTGATAGCTTATTCAGCTTCGCGGCCTTGGCTTCAAGAGACTTTTTGCTACTTTTTGGTCACAAAAAGTAGAACAGCCTTTAAGGCTTGCGGGCTTGCAAAGATAGTCTGGATTTTCACCCCCGCTGCGTTTTCCCAAAATGTACTGATGAACCAAACTTCTTCGATATTTTTTTCCACATCTCGGACCGCCAGTCAGCATCAATCCTGCTCCGAGCCTGATCCCGGCTTGACATTTTCCGGCTCCGGCGCTAAGTATCCGGCGATCATCCGCAACCAGGCAACAGCGATAGCTTTGCCGGTGCGGCCGGGCGCGCCCTCGATCAACGCGGTGGAGCAGGCGATCAAACCCTCAGCCCGCCGCCCGGCTGCATGGCTGCGCCGGATGAATTCCGGGCTGTGACAGCGCCCTCACCCGAAAGGACCGGAACCATGGAAAAGCTGGCCCTGCACGGCGGAACCCCGGTGCGGCAGACTCCGCTCGATCCCAACCGCCTGCGCCCCTTGAGGTTCGATCACCGGGAACAGCAGGCCCTGCTGCGGGTCGTGAACTCGGGCGTGATGTGCCGCTCGTTCGGCGCCGAGGCCGCCGCCCTGGAAGGGGAGTTCGCGGAGTACTTCGGCCGGCCCCATGCCGTGGCCGCCTCCAGCGGGACCGCGGCGATCCACACCGCCCTGGCCGCGGTCGGGGTCGGCTGGCAGGATGAGGTGATCACCAGCCCGATCACCGACCAGGGCTCGATCATCCCGATCGTGGCCCAGGGCGCGCTGCCGGTGTTTGCCGATGTCGACCCGGACACGTTCAACATGACCGCGGACAGCATCGCCCGGGCGATCACCCCCCGCACCCGGGCGATCCTGCTGGTGCACCTGGCGGGACTGGCCACCGCGGTCGAGGAAATCTGCGCGCTGGGGCGGGAGCGGGGCATCGCGGTGGTGGAGGACTGCGCCCAGAGCTGGCGCGCGGAGTACCGGGGACAGTTGGCCGGGACGTTCGGCGATGTCGGGTGCTTCAGCCTCAATGGCTACAAGCACATCGAGTGCGGGGATGGCGGGATGTGCCTGACCGGGGACCCGGAAACCGCGCGCCGCATGCGGCTGTTCGTGGACAAGTGCTACGACCGCCGGGGCGGGTCCCGCAATCCGCAGTTCTTCGGGATGAACTACCGCATGACCGAGCTGCAGGCCGCGGTGGCCCGGGTCCAGCTCTCCAAGCTGGAGCGGATCATCGCGCGGCGGCGGTGGATGGCGGAGCTGCTGCTGGAGGAACTGCAAGGGGTTCCCGGCCTGCTTCTGCCGGTCCAGCCGGAGGGCAGCCGCCACAGTTGGTGGTATTTCGTGCTGCGCGCCGACCGCACCCGGATCGGGGCCCCGGCCGCGGAGCTCACCGCCGCCCTGAGCGCCGAGGGCCTCCCCGCCTGGACCGAATACTGCGGGGGAAAGCCGGTCTACCTTTACGACTGCTTCCAGGACCGGTCGCTGGCGCCGTTCGCCCTGCCCCCGCTCCAGCCGGAGGGCCGCGAGCTGCGGGAACTCTATCCCCGGGGGCTCTGCCCGGAGGCCGAGCGGCTGCTCGAGGAGATGATCATCCTGATGCTGAGCGAGTTCTACGCGGACCGGGACTTGCCCGACCTGGTGGCCGGGATCCGCAAGGTCTTCACCTGGTACGCCGGGGGGAAGTGATCCCGGGCGGCCCGGCGCGGCGCGGGTTTCCGCTACCGGCCGCACGGCCGGAAGATGACCGGCCGTACGCTCAGTATTTCAGCTCCATTTCCAGCGGCTCCGCGCCCGGCGCCTCGACAGTCAGCAGCCGGCTGGCCTGATCGTAAGAAAAACCGCCCTCCCGCCCTCCCACCAGCACCCGCTGCGGCGACTTTTCGCTGTAGAACGCGATCGGCCCGCCGCTCTTCAGCACGGCCACGTATGTTTTGCGCTCCAGCCAGCCCGCCTGGGAAAAGATCCCGCCGCAGTTGTACATCCCGGTGTGGCCGAGCGGGGCTACCCCATGGTCGATCCGCGCCACCGCATACAGTTCGAATCCGCCGTAGGGCAGGCTCAGCCGCCAGCGGTCGATGGGCCGCACCCGGCGCAGCTCCTGTCCGCGGAAAGACCAGACCGCATAGCTCGAATCCGGCTCAATCCCGCGGATCAGCCCCACCGCCAGCTCATCCCCGATCTCCGACTGGTCGCCCTCCCGGTAACGGCAGTTCCAGGCCCCCAGCAGATGGGTGCCCGCGGCCGGGTTGCGGCTGAAAACCTTGAGCAGGACCTCCTCCCGGTAAGGGTTGCGGAAGAGGATGTCCCGGGTGGGCAGGGCCGGCTCGGCCGCGCGGAACACCCGGCCATCCGGGCCGGCGATCCGGGCCAGCACCTCCGGGCACGCCTGCTCCCACCTTGTCCGCGATGTAGACCGGGCCCCCCGAGATCGCCCGGGCCGAGGCATGGAACTCGCCCAGCTCATGCCCGGACTGGAACATGTCCCAGTCCGGCAGCACCAGTTGGGCGGTCATCAGGCTGTTGTAGGCGTTGTTCACCAGGTGGGTCCCGTGGCTCTCGGGCTGGTCCGGGAAGAAATCGTTGGAGTTGCGGGTGACAGTCGAGCTGCGGGCGTTGAAGAGCACATCCGAGCCCAGGGACATGCAGTTGATCAGGCTGCCCGCGCTGAAATGACGTCCCACCGCCGCCTCCAGCGCCCGGCGGTACTCGCCCATCACCTCGGTGCGCGGGGCCAGCCCGTAGCTCATGAACTCCAGGTGCGACTGGTTGTCGACCTTGACCCCGGTCACCCCCTGGGCGGCCATCCAGCCCAGGTACTCATCGTAGAAGGCTTCGACCTGCTGCGGCAGCACGATCCCGAACGGCCGCGGGACCCATGGCGCGGTCTGGGGATTGAGCTCGCGGTTGGAGCGGCCCGCCTCCAGGTCATAGAGCGTATAGCGGCGCAACTGCGCGCTGTCGCGGGCGACCCCGTGCCAGTAGCCCTGGAGGGTCATCCAGACCAGGAAGTCCTCCACCCCGTAGCGCTCGCGGGCGACCCGCACGGTGGCGGCCAGGGCCTGCGGGAACTTGCTCTTGTTTTCCTCCAGCCCGGTCAGCCAGCTTTCCGCATCGAAAAAGCCGTACTGGCGGGCCTGCTGCCAGCCATCATCCAGCACCAGGAACCCGGGGCGGATCCCCTGGACAGCCAGCGACTCCAGCCCGGCCAGCACGCTGTCGTGGGCGACTCCGTGATAGAAAGCGTTCCAGGTGCACCAGCCCAGGCGGTCGACCCAGCGCGGCGGGGTCTTCTGCCGCCGCAGCCGGCCGAAACCCGCTTTTGCTGTCGACACCTCGAAAGCCTCGTCCAGCATGGCGTAGGGGTCGGTCCCCAGCGACAGGTAAGCGCCGTTCAGCACCTGCCCGGCCTCGCCCCGGGGGAGGTTGTTGTCGGCCAGCAGGGCCAGGCCGCTGCTGTCGCCGGCCAGGCTCACCCGGTAGCCCTGGTCCAGCAGGGGCAGCAGCAGGCCGTAGCGGCCATCGGCGCGCTTCCAGAGCAGGAGCTGGATGTCGCCGGGCAGCTCGGTCGCATCGGCGGCGAAAGCCGGGACCATCCACCAGGGCAGCTCGCGGTGGAGGGCCAGCAGGCTGTCGGCCCCGGCGGGCGCCAGGCCCTCCCAGCGGCAGAGGCCGCTGGCGCCCTCGGAGGTGGTAAGCTGCAGGAAGACTCCCTTTTCCCCGCCGCGCTCCTCGGGCAGGGCCACCAGCGAGGGCACCCGTTCCAGGACCGGGCGGCCCTCCAGCGCCAGCGTGCCCTGAGCGAGGGTCCACTCGCCTTCCAGCACCGGCGGCTGCTGCCGACGGCCACAGGAGGACAACAGCAGCGCGCCGGCCAGCAGCGCGATCAGCAACGGGGTCAGGCGGCGGATGCGCATCGCGACAAGCTCCTTGCCCGGAGGAAGGCCGGAGCACGGGGGCGGCGGCCTCGAAGGATGAAAAAAGAGCGGAATCAACCGGAGAAATATATTCAGCCGCCGGCCGGAAGCAACCAAAATCCCGGCCGGAGGGGTTCCCTGCAAAGATATTGTACAATCCACTTCAATAGCTTATGATATTGGCCTTGCCATGCCCCCGCGCCAGCGGGCCACCTCACCCCCGAGACAGGAGCAAGCCGGATATGTATGTTTCTCAAGTCGACATCCTGGTGATCGCGATCTACATGGTGCTGATGGTCGCTGTCGGGATCGTCCTTTCCTACTTCAACCGCGATGCCAGCGACTTTTTCAAGAGCGGCAACAAGATGCCCTGGTGGCTCTCGGGCTTTTCGTTCTTCATGACCAGCTTCAGCGCCTGGACTTTCACCGGCGGGGCCGGGCTGGCCTACCGAGCCCCCGGCGTGGCGATGATCATGTACTCCTTCAACGGGCTGGTGCTGCTGACCGGGGTGCTGTTCCTGGCCAAACGCTGGCGGCGCTCCCGTTCCACGACGATCCTCTCCTACCTCTCCGAACGCTACGGGGTGGGCACCAACCAGGTCTACTCCTGGACCATGCTGCTGACCTCGCTGTTGCAGGGGGGGATTCAATTGCTGGCCCTGGGGACTTTCATCTCGGTGGCGATGGGCACCGATCTCAAGCTGACCGTGCTGGTCTGCGGGGCGGTGATCGCGGTCTACTGCCTGATCGGCGGACTGTGGGCCGTGGCGGTCACCGACACCCTGCAGTTCATGGTGCTGTTCCCCTGCGCGCTGGTGGTGCTGGTGCTGTCCCTGCTGGAGGTGGGCGGCCCCAGCGGGCTGCTGGAAAAAGCCCCCGCCGAGTTCTGGCAGATCAACACCCTGGAATTCAGTTGGTGGTACATCGCGGCCTATGCGATCGTGATGGCGTTCGCCTTCAACAGCGGAGCGGCGGCCCAGCGCTACTTCTCGGTCCGGGATGAGCGCGAGGCCCGCAAGGTGGCCCTGCTGTCGATGGGCCTGCTGCTGACCACCCCGATCGTGTTCCTGACCCCGGCGGTGGTTTCCCGGGTGATCGGGCTGGACCTGGCCTCGATCAGCCTCGGGCTGGGAGCGCCCCAGGAGGCAGCCTATGTCGGCTTCTGCATCAAGTACCTGCCGGCCGGGGCGATCGGCGTGATGCTCTCGGCGATGCTGGCGGCGACCATGAGCTCGCTCAGCGCGACATTCAACGCGTACGCCGGGGTGCTCACCGAGGACATCATCCGCCAGATCTTCTGGAAGAACGCCTCGGGCAAGATGCTGCTGCTGATCGGCCGGATCACCACCCTGGGTTTCGGCGCCCTGGTGATCTGGGCGGCCCTGGCCCAGGCCGGTTCCGCCGGCGGGGTGTTCGGGCTGATGATGACTTTCTCCGGGATCGTGATCATCCCGGCCGGGATCCCGATCGTGCTCGGGCTGGTCTACCCGCACACGCCGCGCTGGGCGGGGATCGCCTCCTATCTTTCCGGGCTGGGGCTGGGCTCGATCTACCTGCTGCTGGGCTATAAAAGTTTCACTTTCACCCAGCAGGTATTCGTGTTCGGCGGGGTGAGCGCGGTGGTCTACTTCCTGCCCGGGCTGTTCCTCAAGCCCAAGGGCCGTTACCGCGAGCAACTGGAGGCGTTTTTCCGCAAGCTGCACACCCCGATCGCCCCGGAGGAAGTGGGCGACTCCACCGCCACCGATGTCGGCAGCGTGCGGATCACCGGCTGGACCACGGTCGTGATGGGCGTGGCGGTGGCGGCGCTGGCCCTGCTCGATCTGCCCTGGCGCGGAAGGCTGATCAACCTGTCGATCGGGGTGCTGATCGCGGCGATCGGGGCCTTCCTGCTGTTCAGCGCCAACTACCTGCGGCGGCGCCGGGAACGCCTGCTGCGCGCGGGCGTTCCCGCGGCCCCGGCCCTGGAGACCCCGGCGGGAAAGGCCTGACCATGACCAGACTGACAGCC
Source organism: Candidatus Glassiibacteriota bacterium (assembly GCA_963752515.1). Classification (GTDB taxonomy): domain Bacteria; phylum Gemmatimonadota; class Glassbacteria; order GWA2-58-10; family GWA2-58-10; genus CAVVYO01. The sequence goes on from CAVVYO010000006.1 coordinate 427,233, forward strand.
CTGGGACTGGCGGCCCTGCTGCTCACCAGCCTCCCGGCGGCCGCTTCCCTCGCGGAGGACTCCCTGTCAGCGCGGGCCCGGTCGCTTAACGGCCGGATCATCAACCTGGATTCCCATGTGGACCAGCCCGAGGGCTACGACCGGCCGGGACTGGACCCCTCCCATCGCAATGACAGCCTGCAGGTGGACCTGGCGCGGATGCGGGAGGGCGGGGTGGATGGCGTGTTCTGGGCGGCCTATGTCGGCCAGGGACCGCTGACCCCCGAGCGCTACCAGGCCGCCCATCGGGAGGCCCTGGCCCAGGTCGCGGCGGTGCGGCGGATGGTGGCGGCCAACCCGCAGACCATCGGGCTGGCGACCTCGCCGGGCGAGCTGGAACGGCTGGCGGCCGAGGGCAGACTGGCGGCGATGATCGGGCTGGAGAACGGCTATGCGCTGGGCGAGGACCTGGCCCGGCTGAAGGAGTTCCACCGCCTGGGGGTGCGCTATGTCACCCTCAGCCATGTCGGCCACAACCAGATCTGCGACTCGGCCAACCGGATTTACGAGCACTACGCCCTGCGGGACTCGCTGGATGCGGGTGGGGCGGAGATCGTCCGGCTGATCGGCTGGCTGGAGACCGTCTACTCGATGGAGCCGCCCCCGCCGCGGCATGGGGGCCTGAGCGCGTTCGGCCGGGAACTGGTGCGCGAGATGAACCGCCTGGGGATGATGGTCGATGTCTCCCACATCGGCCCGGAGTCGCTGCGGCAGGTACTGGAAGTCTCCAGCGCCCCGGTGATCGCCTCCCACTCCTCGTGCCGGGCCCTGGCCGACCTGCCCCGTAACCTGGATGATGAGCTGCTGCGGGCGATCGCCGCGCGGGGCGGCTGCATCCAGATCTGCGCCCTGGGAGGTTTCCTGAGCTTCCCGGACGAGCAGCGCCGGGCGCTGGAGGAGCTGCTGCGGGAGGCCGGCTGCGCCGACCACGATCCCCACCGGCTGTTGCGGCTGCGCGAGACTGACCCGGCGGGCTACCAGGCGGTGACCCGGCGTTTCGCCGAGGGCTTCCGGCGTGTCGAGCGGGAGTTCCCGCTACCCTCGGTCCGCGAGCTGGTGGACCACCTCGAGCACGTGGCGCGGGTGGCGGGGATCGACCATGTCGGGATCGGCACCGATTTCCAGGGAGGCGGCGGCATCCGTGGCTTCATGGGCGCGGACCAGGCCCCGAACATCACCGCCGAGCTGCTGCGCCGGGGCTATGGCGAGCAGCAGATCGCGAAAATCTGGGGCGGCAACCTGCTGCGGGTCTGGCGGGAGGTGGAGGAAGCGGCGGCCCGGAGCGGTCATTGACTCTTCGCCGCCGCGCGGGCAGGGAGGCTTTCCGCCCGGCGGGGCCGTTCATTTTCGCACAGGTTGCAAGACTTTTTGATAATATCAGGCTGGATCCGCGCGGCTGTCTTCCGGAACAGCGGTCTGCGGCGACCGGGTCCCAGCCGTCCGGCGCGCCGGCAGCCGATGGGAACAGGTCTTGCATTCAGGTTGTTCGGCACACACCATCCAGAACACCCGCCCCGCTCGGACCGATCCGGCCCGGGCTGCGGCAGGGTCACCCAGTCAGCTTCCAGCACTCCCGGACCGGCCGGCCATGACACCACCAGCGCTCCAGCTCGTCCTCTGCAGCGAGGACCCCGCCCTGCAAGGGCAGTTTGCCCGTCTGCTGGAGCGAACCACCGGCCTGGACTGCGCCATCCGGATCGCCGGCACGGTCGAGGAGGCCCTGGCCGCGCTGAAAGACCAGGAGCTGGAACTGGTGGTCCTGGATTGCCGGCTGGGCTCGTTCACCGCCCTGGAACTGATGGATTTCGCCCACTCCCAGGGCTGCCGGGCGGCGTTCATCGTGCTGGTGGAGCGGGCCGGGCAGGGTCGGGCGGCGCTGGAGGCGAGGGCGCTGGACTACCTGGTGCGGGGGCGGCTCACCGCGCCATTGCTGGAGCGCTCGTTGCGCCTGGGGGTTGAGCATCTCCTGCGCCTGCAGGAGCAGGAGGGCTCGCGCCAGCATCTGGAAACGATCTATCGCCTGTTTCCCAAAGCGGTGTTCACCGTGAACGCCGACTGCCAGATCACCAGTTGGAACCGGAAGGCCACCCGCCTGACCGGCTACCAGGACTACGAGGTGGTCGGGCGCAAATGCACGCTGCTGATCGAGGACTGCAACCCCGCCACCTGCGCCCTGCTCACCCCCACCTCCGGCCGGACGGTTCAAGAGTCGGTCTGCACGGTCCGCAAGAAGAACGGCCAGAAACTGCTGGTCAAGAAGAGCACGATCTTCCTGCAGGACCGTCAGGGGCGCTATACCGGCGAGATCGGCAGCTTCGAGGATGTCTCCGAGTTCGACCGCGTCACCCAGGAACGCATCCAGCGCGAACGCCTGGCCGGGGTGCTGCAGATGGCCGGGGCGATCTGCCACGAGCTGAACCAGCCGATGCAGGCGGTGATGGGCTACTCCCAGTTGATGCAGATGTACGGCCGGGAGGGCGGGGGTCCCGGCGCCGACTACCTGCAGAAAATCATCGACCAGGTGGAGCGCATGGCGGGGATCATTGCCAAGCTGCGCAAGATCACCCGGCTGGAGACCGTGAAATATGTCGGCGACACCGAGATCGTCAACCTCGACAAATCGATCGAGGACCCGGCCGATAGCTCCTCCGCGGAGTAACCGCCCTCCCCCCGGAATCATCATCTCATCTTCTCACTGTAGTCGGCAAAGTCAGGATCAACTGCAGCCGGTGGTCTCGCCGCAGGAGGGACAGGTATAGCAGGTCCCGCGCCGTTCCATCAGGCTGCCGCAATGCCCGCAGCTCGGGGCATCCCCCAGGCTGTCGAACCGCGCCACCGCTTCCCGCGGCCGGCCCACCCATGCCGCGGCCGGCCCCTGGCCCGGCTTGGGACGGCTCAGTTCCGCCAGCGCCTCAGCAGCCGACTTGAGCTGCCGGATCCCGATCTGCTCCTGCTGCTCGGGACTCAGGAACTCCGAGCCCAGCCAGCGGAAGATGTAGTCCACCACCGACTTGGCCATCGGGATCTGCGGGTTGCGGGTCAGGCCGCTGGGCTCGAAGCGCATGTGGATCATCTTGTCCACCAGCACCTCCAGCGGCGCGCCGTACTGCAGGGCGATCGAGGTGATGATCCCCAGGGAGTCCAGCAGCCCGGAGAGGATCGAGCCCTCCTTGTGCATCAGGATGAAGATCTCCCCCAGCCGGCCATCCTCGTAGCAGCCGGCGGTCAGGTAGCCCTCATGCCCGGCGATCTCGAACTTGTGGGTGATCGCCCGGCGGGTGGTCGGGAGCCGGCGGCGCTTGGGGACCGTGGCGACCTCGGTCGGGGCATGGGCTTTCGGCTTGACCTCCAGCGGCTGGCTGCGCTTGCAGTTGTTGCGGTAGATGGTCACGCTCTTCAGGCCCAGCTTCCAGGAATCGAAATACATCCGCTCGATGTCCTCCACCGTGCTGTCCTCGGGCAGATTGACCGTCTTGCTGATCGCCCCCGACAGGAAGGGCTGAACCGCGGCCATCATCCGCAGGTGGGCCTCCGGCCGCAGGGTGGTGACCCGGCCCGGGGCCCCCAGCGAGGTGGCGAACACCCGTTTCAGCTCTTCCGGCAGCTCGAACTCCCCCAGGTCCCCCTGCGTGGCGACATGCCGCTCCGCCCCGGCGATGGTCTCCCGATCCAGCCCCAGGTAGCGCATCGCTCGCGGCAGCAGCGGATTGACCAGCGAGAGCTGGCTGCCATCGACCATGTTCTTGAGCTTGACCAGCGACAGCTCGGGCTCGATCCCGGTGGTGACCGCATCCATGAAGAAGCTGATCGTGCCGGTAGGGGCCAGCAATGTCACCTGAGCGTTGCGGAAGCCCGCGGCGTAGCGGCTCTCATCGCAGACCCGCTCCCAGCTGGCCAGGGCCTGGCGCCGCAGCTCCTCCAGGAACACCGGCGGCTCCTCGAACCCGGCGATCCCGCCCAGGGCGGCCCGATGCTGCCCCAGCACCCGGCGCAGCGGGCGCTCATTGAGCCGGAAGGCCGGGAATGGCCCCAGCCGCCCGGCGATCCAGCCGCTAACCTCGCAGGCCAGGCCGGTCATCAGCGCGGTGATCGCCGCGGCCAGCGCCCGGGACTGGTCCGAGTCGTAGGGCAGGCCGTGCACCATCAGCAGGGCCCCCAGGTTGGTGTAGCCCAGCCCCAGCGGGCTGAAATCGTGGGAGTTGCGGGTGATCTCCACGGTCGGGTACACGGCGAACGCGCAGAGAATCTCCTGGGCCAGCAGCATCACCCGGACGGCGTGGGCGAACTCCTCCACCAGGAAACGCCCGCCCTCGACAAATTTGAGCAGGTTGATCGAGGACAGGTTGCAGGCGCTGTCATCGAGGAAGACATACTCGCCGCAGGGGTTGGAGGCATTGATCCGCCCCGACTCCGGGCAGGTGTGCCAGGCATTGGTGGCGGTGTCGAACTGGATGCCTGGATCGCCGGTGATCCAGGCCGCCTGGGCCATCCGGCGCAGCAGCTCCCGGGCCGGGACGGTCTTGACCGTTTCGCCGGCGACCACCGCTTTCAGCTCCCAGGGCCGATCCTCCTCCACCGCCCGCATGAAATCGTCCCCCACCCGCACCGAATGATTGGCGTTCTGGAAAGCGACCGTGGCGTAGGCCTCACCGCAGATCGAGGAATCGTAGCCGGCATCGATCAACGCCTGGGCCTTCTTCTCCTCCAGCACCTTGCTGTCGATGAAGCGCTCGACATCGGGGTGGCGAATGTCCAGCACGCACATCTTGGCGGCGCGGCGGCTCTTGCCCCCGCTCTTGATCGCCCCGGCATTGGCATCCAGCACCTTCATGAAGCTCAAGGGCCCGCTGGCGGTCCCGCCGGTGGAGAGCGCCTCGCCCTCGGCGCGCAACGGGCTGAAGTTGACCCCGGAGCCGGAACCCCACTTGAAGATCTGGCCCTCGGTGACAATCAGCCGGCTGATGTCGACCATGTCATCCTTGACCGAGTTGATGAAGCAGGCCGAGGCCTGGGGCCGCTCCCCCGGCACCCCGATGTTGAACAGCACCGGGCTGTTGAAGCAGGCCCGCTGGTCGCAGAGCAGGAATTTGAGCTCCTGGCGGAACGCCTCGCGCTCCTCGGCATCCAGGAAATAGCCCCGGCTGTCGCCCTGCCCGGTGATCGTATCCGCCACCCGGTCAACCAACTGGCGCAGGCCCTGATCGCTGTAACGCGCCGATTTCTTGAAATACTTGCTGGCGGTGATCTTGCAGGCCGTCTCGGACCACCCGGCCGGGAACTCCAGTTCCCGCCCCTCGAACACCACCCGTTCCCCGCCCCGATCGACAATCCGCACATCCCGCTGCTCCCAGCGGAAGCAGGAGTAAGCCTCACGGTCCGGGGCGGTAAACAGCCGCTCGAGACGGCTTCCATAGCTGAACGCGGCGCCCCTACCGGCGCCACCCCGGTCCGCGACCCGCTGCGGGCGGTCCGGGCGGCCGGCCATCCGCTCGCTGTTTCTGCCAGGCATAATCAGGACCTCCTGGTAACGTTAACATTATATTGTGTATTTTTCACCCGTACCATACTATATATAGTACCGGGGCTTAAGTCAACTGTTTTTTCCAGCTTACGAATTCCGCCCGGAGAAACACGAAAGCCGCGCCGGGGGCTGCGGTGGGCAGCCTGCCGCGCGGCTTTCTGTCAGTCCAGGGCTGGGGAACGCGATCCCCAGGCGCCGGTCAGCTCTTCTTCAGCACCAGTTTCCAGTCATCGGCCCGGTTGATCTGATCGAACATCGAGGCGAATCGACGGTTCCAGATCTGGAGCGGGAAATTGTTGACATCCAGCATGAAGGAGCGCTCCATCCGCAGGGTGGAGGGGTCCTTGGCGCTGAGAGTCAGCTTGTAGCTCATCCCGCGGGTGGTCAGGTCGACCGGGGACGGCAGGCTGTCCGGCAGGGAGTAGCCCTGGGGCAGCGCCACCTCCAGCACGACTTTGAAGGTGCCGGTGTGGGGGAAGTTCACCCCGAGTTCCCGGGGCTTGCCCAGCAACCGTCCGGAGTACGGGTCGGTGAAGATCGAGCCCATGATCGCCAGGCCCTGGCCATCGTCCCGGGCCACCCCGGTCAGCTTCAGCTCTCCTCCGACCGGGAATTCCAGGGCCGGCAAAGCCGGATCGCCCAGCTCGAGCTGACCGACAGCGGCGGCCTGCTGGTAGTGACCGGCCAGCAGTTTCAGCCAGGCCTCGGCCCCGGCGGCATTGCCGGACTTCAGCAGGCTGCGGCGCATCTCGACCGCGAAATGGCCGGTCAGGCCGTGCTTGAGCTTGCCGGCGGCCGAGCCATCGGCGGACAGCGCCAGGGCGCCCTCCAGCGTGGACAGGTTGTCATCCGCCTTGCGGGTGGGCATGATCTCGTTCTCCACCTTCGGGCTGGTCTCGGAGCTCATGTTGATGAAGGCCTGCACTCCCTCCAGCCGCCAGTCCAGGTAGTCGGCCGGCAAGGGGAGGTCGGAGCTGGGCTGCCAGAGGCGGAATTTGCGGTCAGCGATCTCCAGGGCGATCAGCGGCTGGTCGAACTGGGCCTCCATGAAAACCTTGGGCTGGAAGACCCCGCGGTCGCGGCTCTTGGCATAGGCGTGGTAGACCATCAGGCCGTTGAGCTGCAAGGCGCTGACCAGGAGGTGGTTGATGTCGTCCGCGTTGCCCACCTTCGAGATCAGCAGCTGGTCGGGGCTCTGGGGCCTGGAGCCCCAGAAGTAGCTCTCCCAGCGGCTCAGGTCGCCGTTGTCCTTGAAGGTCCGGCGGGCCCAGACCACCGCGGCGGTCACCTTTTCCTCCGGGGTGGAGGCTCCGACGATCGCCTTGGCGACCTCTTCCTTGGCCCGGCGGGCTTCACGGTCCAGCACCAGGTAATCCTTGGTCATGCGATGGATCATGAAGCTCATGTTGGGACTGAAGGGATCGCGGCGGACCCGGTAATCGGTCTCGCTGCGGGTCCAGAGCTGGATCAGCTGGGTGGCGAAGAAATCCACCCGCGGCGCGACATCCTCCATCGGCGGGGTGAACGGCAGGTCGGCCTGGTAGGCCGGCATGGTGTCGACATCGATCTCGAAGTAGTCATGGCCGAAGAACTGCCAGGTCTCGGGATTGTCGCTGATCTCGGTGGTGCGCAGCGCGGTGCGGGTGCGGTTGTTGTACTGGTTCTCCAGGTTGTTGAAGCGCGGCTCGAAGACCGACTTGGGCTTGAAGGCGAAATTTTCCACCTGGTAGCTGAAGCGCATCATCTTGTTGTTCATCGCGCTGTACTTCACCTTCAGCGCCGGGTACTCCTTCATGAAGAAGACCCGATCATAGATGATCGCCCGTTTCTGCTCGACACGGTAACGGTACTCGATCACGCTGCCGGGCTGGAGGTTCTGGAAACTGATCCGCCGGATCTTCCAGGCCTCCTCGTTCTTCTTGTGCAGCAACTCGTTGTCGGTGACCTTGAGCATGTCCCCGGAGCCGGGATTGTCGGTGAGCTCGGTGCCGCGCAGCAGGTAGACATTGCTGCCCTGCTCCAGCGGGAAACGGAAGCTCCCGGCCAGCCCGGCGGCTCTGACATCCATTTCCTGGTCCTGGGCCGCGCTGCCGCTCGCGCCGTTGAGGGTGCGGGCCTCGAACTCGACAATCCTGGCATCATCGTACAGCGGGATGTCCACGGTGCGGAATTTTTCCACGGCCGAGGGCTTGAGCAGCTTGATCGCCACGTGGCGGGTGATGAACACCGGGTTGATGATCCGCGACTGGTCGATGGCCTTCTCATCCAGGATGTACACCGCCTCGGCGTCCGGATATTTGGCCGCCAGGTCCGCCGGCATGATGATCTGTTTCTCGCTGACCAGTTCCTCGAGCGTGTTGGTCAGGGCCTGGGCGAAGCCATGGGACAGCAGCAGCGCAGCAATGAGCAGGAAGCACGGGCGGAGCCTGAGCATGAGGGCCTCCAGTAAATGCCCTGCCATCGCAGGCAGGGACTTGAGAGTCAGCAAACAATCACCAACTGATTAGGGTTGGAAGAAATCCAGCTTGAAAGGCTCCGGCCATGGTTTGCTACATCCGCTCCTCCTGCGAAAACCCTTTCAATCATCCACCGTCATTCAAGCTTCGGGCGGCATCGCCACAATTTACGATAGTGGGCTGAAGTTGTAAACAATAACGTCACATCTTCCTTCCCGCTTTTTTCTGGATTTTCCCACAAACCTGATAGTAGATTCCTTTTTTTACATCCGGGAGATTCCTGCCGTGGGAACGATTCCCCGAGCGCTGCCGCGCTTCTTGCTGCCAGCCATGCTGCTGGCCGCCTCCACCATTGCCTGCAACCGCTCCGAGGAACGGGCGGACTGGCTGCTGGAAAAACATCAGGCTCTGCAACCGGCCGGGCAGACCGGGAACGAGCCGAGACCGCTGATGGTGCTGCTGTTGCTGCGAGAACGCTTCCTGGGCCAGGCGGCAGGGCGGCAAGCCGCCGGACTGCTGGAGGACCGGGCGGCGCTGGCCCTGATCCAGGCCCGCCGCCTGGCGGCCCGGCCGGACTGGCGGATCTTGCCGGCGACTGTCCACAGCACGGACCGCGACCGGCGGGATGCGGGCGAACCAGTCCTCTGCTTCAGCCCCGACAGCAGCCAACTGGCGCAGTTCGATCCGGATGACCGGCTGACAGTCACCACGCGCGGGGACAGTTCTCCCTGGGCGCTGGTCGGGCCGGCCGACAGGTCCAGCCCGCCATCGTTCAGCCCGGATTCCCGTTGGCTGGCTTTCCATACCGCCGATCACCAGCCGACAGTGCTCGACCTGCAGGATGGGAGGATCAGCACGATCAGCCGGTGCAGCTCCGGTCCGGGCGGCCGGCTGTTTTTTCTGCCGGGCTCCCTGCTGATCGAAGCCTGCCCGCGGCAATGGCGACTGCTCGACCCGGTCTACGGGCGGGAGTTGCTGCGCCAGGACCTGCCGCCGTGGAACCGGGCGGGCGAGCCGGACCTCGATTCGCAGGCGCAACGTTTGTGCTACCACCTTGGGGGAGGCGAAGTTGCTGTTTTCGAGCTGGAGCCGGTCCTGGAGAATTGCCGGCGCTGGCGCACCCTGGCCGCCTGCTGCCGAAAGCTTCCCGCTCCGGTCGACCCGCCGCCGGGACTGATCCGGCAATTGGACCGGCAACGGCTGCCCCGCTGCCGCGGGATGATCCGGGTCGCGGCGGAAGGCCGCCCGTTCCTGATCGACAGTGGCGCGGTCGGGCCGGAAGCTGTCGCCGCCTTCCGTCAGGCGGGCGGCTATTCGATCCCTGCCTGGTGGCCCCCGGAAGGGCTGGCCTACTCCCTGGACCGGGAAAAATCGGTCCCCCCCGCGGCCCCCCTCAACTGGTACGAGGCCGCGGCCCTGGCCGCCTACCTGGGCAAAAGCCTCCCCTCTCCGCAACAGTGGCAGGCAGCCCATCGCAGCGGGGCGATCCCCGCGCCGCGTGAAGAGGTCTGGGAGTGGTGCCGGCCGGAGCTGCCGCCGGCGGATGAGGGCTACGAGGAGATCGAGACCATCTTCGCGTTTCCGCTGCTGTCGGCCCGCACCCCGGGCGGCCGCCGGCTCGAGCCCTGGCTGATGCCGGGGTATTACGCCCACGCCACTGCGGTCCGTTGCCTGGTGGAGGAAGATGAGTGACCCGCGCCGCATCCTGGCTCCGGCCGCGAGGCTCGCCGCGCGGCGACCGCGGCTGCTGCTGTTTTCAGCCTCGCTGGCGGTCTGCCTGTTGGCCTGGCGGGTGATCCCCCCGGATCTGACCGTCATCGGAGCGGGCGACAGCGCCGAATACCTGCAACTGGCCCATGAAATCTGGCAGGGGCAGGGCTACTCGAGCGATTACCGCGCGCCGCTCTATCCGTTGGCGATCAGTCCGCTGGTGGGCCTCTTCGGAGCAAACCTGCTGGTGCTGCGCCTGTTCAACGCCCTCTGCCAGGGGCTCGCCCTGGCGGTGTTGTTCACGCTGACCGACCGGATGTTCGGCCGGCGGGCGGCCTGGAGCTTCGGCCTGATCTTCCTGGCCTATCCGCACCTGGCCTACCAGTCCGCCAACATCCTGACCGAGTCGCTGTTCATGCTGCTGGCGGCGCTGATGGTCTATCTGCTTTATCGAGCAGCCGACCGGCCGGCGCTGACCCTCCCGGCCGGGATCTGCGCCGGGCTGGCGCTGCTGGCGCGACCGAACCTGCTGATAGCTCTGCCGTTGCTCGCCCTCTACCCCCTGCTGCTCGGCCATCGGCGCGTCGGCCTGCTCGTGAGCGCCGGATTCCTGCTCGGCGCAGCCCTGACCATCGCCCCCTGGACCCTTCACAATTACTACCGCTCCGGGGGTGGAACGATCCTGGTGACCACCGGCGGAGGATACAACTTCTGGCTGGGCAACAGCCGGTTCACGATGGTGAATTTCTTCATGGATCGCGACCGGAACCTGGGGGGCTACCTCGATGCGGAAACAGCGACTGATCCGGCGCTGACCTCGAGCCGGGAGACGATCCACCCGGCCAGCCTGCTCCATGTCCACCTGAACGCGGCCCAGCAGGAACAGATCTTTTATCATGCGAGCTTCGAGTCGATGCGGCGGCATCCCGGGCTGTTTCTCAAGCTTTACCGGTCCAAGCTGCTCAACCTGCTCCGGCCCTGGTCCGATTCCCGCAGCCGCTATGATCACAACCTGCTCAAAATGCTGGTGACCGCGCTGGCATATACTCCGGTGCTGTTGCTCGGGCTGGGCGGACTGTGGATGCTGGCAAAACGAAGAAGATGGCGGGAGTCGCTTCCGGCGCTGCTGATCCTGTCGGCCGCCGGGTTCATGCTCCTGTTCTGGCCCAGCCAGCGTTTCCGTGTCCCGCTAATGGATCCGTACCTGATGATCTATGCGGGATTCCTGCTCTCGCTGGTGACAGGCCGGCGCGAGGCGGGCGCGGGTGCGCCGCCTCGCGCGGAGGGGCGGGCGGGATCAGGAAAAGAGGCGGCCTCAGTACCGGTAGCCGGCGCTTAGGCTCACCCGGCCCTCATCGTAGCGGTCGCCATGGTCGAACAGGAAAGCGCCCTGGACCCGGACCGCCAGCATGAAAATCGAGCTCAGTTCGGCGTTGAGCCCCACTGCCGGCATCAGCAGGAAAAAGCGGCGCGTCCCGGGAAGGTCTCCGAGCAGGTGGCGCATCCCGAACTGCGCGCCCAGGAAAGGATAGATGCGGTAGCGCTGGGGCATCAGGTTGAAACTCAGGCCCAGGCTCCAGTCGAGGAAGTCATCCGAGGTGCCGCCGGCGGCGCCCAGGCTGTAAGCGCCTTCCATTTCCAGCCAGTTGCGGCCGCCGCGATCCAGCCGCCGCGCCAGGCCCAGCCCGTAGCAGTTCTCCCCGCCCCGGAAATAGCTGCCGGCAAAAAACGAGTTGCGCCAGCCGTAGACCGCTGCTCCGGCAGGGCCCTCCATCGAATTAGTCACCGGGGGCTCCCCGACCGGCCGGGGACCGGCTTGGCCCGCCTCCGGCAGAGCGCCCAGGCCGGGATGGCTGCCCCGGCCCTCGATCCGGTTCAGCAGCTCATCCACCCGCCGCTCGATGGTCTGCAGGTCCTGGTCCAGCGACCGCACCTGCTGCTCCATCCCGCCCAGCTTCGCCTCCGGGACCGGCGCTTTTCCGGCCGGTTGCACCGGGGGCGGGGCCAGCGCGCCCAGCTCCACCCAGCCCACCTCGGCGGTGCCGGGCAGCCGGACCCGCGCCCAGGCCCCCTGCTGCTGGACCAGCTCCACCGGCATCCCCGGGACCAGGATTTCCAGCACCACCGCCTCGGTGTGCGGCAGCTCCAGCAATGGCGCCTGGCGGCGGATTACCCGGTCCTGACCCAGCGCCGGGCCGAACGCGGTCAGGAGCATGAGGGGCAGCAGGATCGCCAACGGCAGGCGATGGCGGAAAGCGGCTGATGGTTGCATCTGGTCCTCTCGCGGCTGGGAGGGCGGCGCTGGGCCGCGCGCGGCCGGTCACGAAGACCGGGCGGAGGCGCGGACTGAAGTCCACGGCGGGTCTGTCCGGCGGCGGGCAGGGCTTGCCCTGCATTTTTTGCCGGATTCCCGCCAGAGGTCACACCACGACCCCGGCAGGTTATTCCGAGCGCTAGGTCAAGACGCTCGGAAACAGGGCCAGGGGTGGCGTTCCGCGCTCAGATGAATGCAAGAAGCGTGCTACAATCGGCGGCCGGCTCAGAGCCCGCGCTCGATCACCAGCACGGACTCGCCTTCCGCAGCGACAGTCAGGGGCAGGCGCAGCAGGGCCTGTTCCACCAGGCAACGGCTCTCGTTGACCGCCTCGCAGTAGTAGAGGCCCAGCTCCAGCTCCAGCACCGCCTGGCCGGGAGCGAGCTCCAGCGGCAGGCTGATCTCGACCGTCCGGCCCTTGCCCTCCAGCCGGGCCGGGCCGGGGCGCGCCACCCGGCGGTCGGAGGAGACACCCTCCAGGAAGCTGGGGGCCTCGGAGTTGAGCTGATAGCCCTCGCCCAGGTCGATCCGCAGGGTCAGCTCCCGCAGGCGGTCGCTCACCCGCCGGGGCGCCAGCTCGAAACGCCGGGCAATGGTGCTGCGGCCGGCGGGCTGGAGCCGGTCCAGCCCGGAGAGCTCGAGGGTGGAGACGGTCTGCCCGGCCGGATCATAGACCCGCAGCAGGTGGTTGTTGGTGTCGGTGATGTAAAAGCGGCCATCCAGGAACGCGAGGTCGTTGGGCTCGTTGAACTGCGCCTCGGCGGCCCGGCCATCCCGCTCCCCGGACTCGCCATTGCCGGCCAGGACCCGGCTGCTGCCCGCGGCGGGGTCCAGCACCTTGATCCGGTTGTTGTAGGTATCGGCCACATAGACCAATCCCTCGTGCCAGAGCACCCCTAACGGGTGCTGCAGCAGGGTCTCGTCGAAAGCCCCGGTGCGGTCGCCGAAATCGAACAGCCCGGTGCCGACCAGGGTCTCGCACCCGGCCCTCATCCACCACCCGCACCGCGCTGACCTCGCTGTCGGCGAAATAGACCCGCCGCCCCTCGCGGTCCAGGCTCAGGCCCGAGGGTTGGGCGAGCTGGGCCTCGGCCGCCGGGCCATCGACAATGTTCTCCCGTCCATTGCCGGCGAACGCTCCCACCTCCCAGGCGCCGGTGTCGGCGCGCCAGAGCTGGTGCGAGCCGGCCATGGCGATCAGCAGCTCCGGCCCGCGCAGGGCCAGGTCCCAGGGCGAGTTGAGCGCCACCGCGGTCCCCCGTCCTCCCGCGCCGCCCCAGCCACGGGCCTGCTCGCCGGTGCCGAGGACAGTCTCCACCCGGCGCGCGCGCAGATCGGCCCGGCGGATGGTGTGGTTCTCGGTGTCGGCGATGTAGAGCGCATCCGCGCCGGAGTCATAGGCCAGCCCCTGGGGCCGCAGGAAACGGGCCTCCGCGAACGAGCCATCGGAGTTGCCCGGCTCGCCGCTGCCGATCACCTCCAGGATTTTACCCCTGGGGTCCAGCATTAGGACCCGGTCATGGTTGGAATCGCTGAGGAACAAGCGCCGGCCCAGGGAGTCGGCCTCCAGCTTGCCCGGGAATGAGAGCACCCGGCGCGGGGCCCGCAGTTTCTCCAGCTCGAAGCTCATCCGCTGGTGGTTGACCAGCCCCCGGGAGTCGTAGTCCCGGATCAGGGCGGCGATCGGCTGGTCCAGCGCCTCAAAGGCCCCCTCCCCGTTGGTGATCAGCCGCACCCCACCCAGGGGATCGATCAGCACGAACGAGGGCCAGGCCCGCAGCCCATAGCCGCGCCACAGCTCGAAACGGTGATCGTTGACCACCGGGTGCTCGAGGTCGTAGCGCAGCACCGCCTCCTGGATGTTCCGGCGATCCTTTTCGGTGTCGAACTTGGCCGAGTGCACCCCGACCACCACCAGTTCCGGGTACTTGCGCTCCAGGCGCTTGAGGTCCGGCAGCACGTGGATGCAGTTGATGCAGCAGTAGGTCCAGAAATCGAGCAGCACCACCTTCCCGCGGAAGTCCTGAAGGTGGTACCCGCGGCTGGTGTTGATCCACTCGGCGTAATCGGGGAAGTCCAGCGCCAGGCGCTTCCCCTCCATGGTCAGTCCCATCTTGTCCTCCACGCTCCGGGCGTTCTCGGATCCGGACAGGCAGGCCGCGGCGACCAGCACCGCCGCCAGGCCCGCCGACAGTAGCCTGCGCCAGCTCATGCGCTCCTCCGGTTGTTCGCGCGGGAGGCCCGGCCGCTTGGCGCGCCGGGGCCCGCGGGTGGTCAAAAAACCATCCCTGGTTGTTAAACCTTGCGGAGGGAAAGATTGTTCCGGCTCGAGCGCCAGCCGGGGCGACCGGCGGAGGTTTATTCGAAGAATTCCCAGTTGATCCCGAACACCGCGCGGGGGCCGGGCAGGCGCAGCGGATCGAGCGTGTTGTAGTAGCTGCTGGCGAGGAAATCGGCGCGGCCGTAGATGGTCAGGGTGATGATCCGCACCTGGGCGGCGCCGCCGAGGTTGAAGCGGCCCGGCTGGCGGGCCAGGGCGACCGCGGGATCGTCGCTCACCGGGAAACGCAGGGCTCCCTCGTAGTAGGCTTCCGCCTGGATCGACCAGTCCAGGTCCCCCTGGAACAGCGGTCCCTCCAGCCCCAGCAGCGCGGTGTGGCGGCGCGCGGGCAGCCAGGGCACCCGGGCGGGAGCCCCGGGGAACTCCAACCCGCGCAGCTCCAGGCGGAACCGCCCGAACAGCTCGGGACAGGACAGGCGGTAGCTCACGGCTGTCGCCCGGTAGTCCAGCTGTCGCAGGGGAGTGTCGCTGAAGGGAAACAGCTCGTAAGGCGCGAGCGTCCGGTCGCGGAAGCGGTAATGGGTCACCCCCAGGCTCAGCCCGGTCCCCGCGCCCCGCGCCAGCTCGACCAGGGCCTCCAGCGCGCCGACCTTGCCGGCCATGACCGGTCCCTCTCCGGTGCGGCGGGCGATGATCCGCCCGGCCAGGGACGGGGCGGTCACCTCGCCGCTCCAGCCCAGGGACAATTTAGCCCGCTCGCCCAGCGGCCGCTTCGCCCGCAGCGACCAGATCGGGGCTGGGTCCGGCTCCCCGGCCGGATCGCGCAGGCCCGCCGCCGCCTCCAGGTCGAACCGCCCCGGGAGCGTCATCCCGACGCTGGCCAGCAGCTCGAGGCTGGTTCCGGCCAGGCCCTCCAGCGTGGAATCGGCCGGGCCGCCGGCGACAGTATCGGCGGGGAAAGCCTCCGGCCGGGTGCGTTCCCCCTGGAGCTGCAGACCCAGCCGCAGCCCCGGGCCGACCGTCCAGCCCAGGCTCCCTCCGAACCCGTTGGCCACCGCGCCGAATTTTTCGACCACGCCCCCGGGCAACTGGAACGGCTGGCTGCCGGCGGCGCGCCACCAGGCCAGGCGGTAGCCCAGACCCTCGCCGGCCAGGCCGGCCAGGGCCAGTTGCATCCGGGACTGCGCCAGGTCCAGGCGGCGGAATCCCCCCTCGGGAGTGCGCTGGCTGGAGAAGAACAGCCCATCCAGGCTCAACAACTGCCGACGGCCCAGGGCCTGCTCCAGCCGGGTGAAGAACTGGATCTCCTCGACCTCGTTGTCGAAATCCTCGGTGCTCTGCTGGGTCTTGTTCAGTTGGACATTCAGGGCCCCCGAGCCGAACAGGGTGCGTTGCAGTCCGCCTCCCACCTGGTTGATCGCATAGGCCCCGCCGGCGATCCCCAGCTCGGAGCGAGCCTCCGGCAGGTCGGCCCGGGCGGAGAGCAGATCCACCTGCCCGACCCCGCCGGTGGGGGAGCCGAAAGCATGATCCTGTCCCAGCGCCACCCCGGCCAGCACCCGGGGCGAGACCATCCGCCAGTCGAACCCGCCGGTGAGCGGATCATTGAGCGGCATCCCGTCCAGCCGGACCTGCGGGGCATCGAACCCCGCCCCCGCCAGGCTCAGCCGGCGCGGGTAGCCATTGCCGAGGCTGTCGCCCGCCAGGTAGCCCGGCAGCCGGCGGAACAGGTCATCGAGGTAGAACGGACGGGAGCGCCGCAGGTGCTCGGAGGTAAACTCCAGCTCCATGGTGCTGTCGAGCGGGGAGGATGGGAGCCAGAAACGGCTGCGCGAGGCCAGTTCGGCCCGGTCAAACCGAGATTGGACCAGCGTGTCGGCCGCGGGAATGAGCGGGGTCACGGCCGCGCTGTCGGCAGCGGAAGTGGGCGGGGTCGCAGCCACACTGTCGGGCGCGGGAGCCGCCGGGGGGAGCTGGCCCGGCAAGGGGGCCGCCGGCAGCATCAGCAGCAGGCAAAGGACTGCAGTCGCCATGATCGGGCTGGAGCGCAGACTGTCGGGCATGGACGTTTCAGGATAAGAGGGAAAAGCGGCCGGGCCCGGTCGACAGCATGGTAATCGGGCCCGGCGGTCACAGGCAGTAAATCTGCGGAAAGGCGGGAGAAAGCGCAAGCCTCATTGGCCGGTCGCGGCCGTCTGGGTGGCGATGCTGTCGATCGGGGCCACCCGTTTCCAGGTTTCGGAGTAGAGATAATCCCCATGCGTGTAGCGAACCACGATCCGCTCGTGCTCATAGTCGAACTCTCCGCGCTCGAAGGCGGTGGAGTCCTTGCCCGCCGGCTGCAGTTCCAGCATCCCGAACTCGTTGTCGAACAGCAGTTGCCCGCTGTCCCGCCAGTAAGTCAGCTCGCCATCGCTTCTCAGAAAAACCAGCGCGCTGCCGATCTCGCGGTTGTACTGCGAGTTCTGGATCCGCATGATCCCCAGCACATTCTGCGGAGGCTGGTAGATCTCATAGTTGGTCCCATCCGCGGTGCGGGCGTGCTGGATCGGGTACCAGCTGCCATCGAGGCTGTACCCCTCGGGCGCCGTCGGATTGTCCTCGGAACAGGCCGCCAGGACCAGCCCGAGGACCAGCGCCGCCGGAACCAGCCGGCGCAGCAGCAAGCGAACACTCCCGCCTTCATGAAGAAGGCGCTCGGACCGGCCATGCGGGAAAATCATCCTCGACAGAGACATCACGCCTCACCTGCCGCTCGGGTTGCGCTTTGAGTGCATCAACGGAAGATGTTTTTCAGCCGCGAGAGCATTCCACCCTGCCGCTCTTTCCTCCGTCCCCAGGAGCCGGTGCGACGGTGGGTGTGGCTGCTGCCATGGCCGAACAGCCTGGTCAGGAAATTCGATTCGTGCCCCTTCGAGAAACATCTCATTTTATCACCACCTTGGTTAAGGTTGGCTGTCGTTGGTAATCCCCGTCCGGCCGAAAAGCCGGGACGCCACCGGCTGAACTCCCCTCGCAGCGGCAGCGGGGCTTGCCACCGCCGCCCTTGCCTCTGCCCGGGAATCAGCTTAAAATGAACCCGCCATCACGCACTACCCCGAACGGTACGACTTCCGATACTTTCAATCTAAGCGGCGCAGGCGCACCGGCCAAGCCTCAACCGGCGAAAGAACAGCGCATGAGCAACCGTCCCGGCCATCTGCCGCCCTGGTTCACGGTCAGGGTGCATTCCAACCGCAACTACACCCGCCTCCGGGAGTTGCTGAAACGGCAGGGCCTCAACACGGTCTGCCAGGGAGCGCGCTGCCCGAACATCTGGGAGTGCTGGAACTCCGGCACCGCCACTTTCATGATCCTCGGCGGGCGCTGCACCCGCAACTGCGCTTTCTGCGGGGTCCCGCCGGCCGAGCGCCCCTTGCCGGCCGACCCGGATGAGGCCGGACGGGTGGCGGAAGCGGTGGAAGCCCTCGGCCTGGACTGGGCGGTGCTGACCAGTGTCACCCGCGATGACCTGCCCGATGGCGGCGCGGCGATTTTCGCCGCCTGCGTGCGAGCGATCCGCGCTCTTCGCCCGGAATGCGGAGTGGAGGTGCTCACCCCCGATTTCCGCGGCGATCCCCAAGCGGTGGACACCGTGCTCGCCGGCGGTCCGAACGTCTTCGCCCACAACCTGGAGACTGTCGCCCGGCTCTACCCGCGCGCCCGTCCGGGAGCCGACTATGCCCGCTCGCTGGCGGTGCTGTCCCGGGCCGCCGCAAGCGATGGCCCGACAGTCAAGAGCTCGCTGATGGTCGGCCTGGGCGAAAGCCGCGAGGAGCTGGCCGAGGCGGTCCGCCACCTGGCGTGGGCCGGGGTGCGGGCGATCACTTTCGGCCAGTACCTGCCGCCCACCCGGGAGCATCTGCCGGTCGAGCGCTACTACCCTCCCGAGGAGTTCGCCGAGCTGGCGCAGGAGGCGCGACGGGCGGGTATCCCGCTGGTGTCTTCCGGCCCGCTGGTGCGCAGTTCCTACCAGGCCCATCGCCTGGCCGGCCGGCAGCAGGACAGTGACCGCCCCGCTCCCGCCGGTTGCTAATTATAACCCGGGACAGGCGGGCGGTTCATTTTATCAGCACCATTTTGCGGGACTGGCTGAAGCCGGGGGCGGTCAGGCGGTAAAGATAGACTCCGCTGGGGCAGGGATGTCCCCCGCTGTCGCGGCCATCCCAGCCGACCGCGTGGCTGCCGGGGTCTTGCGGGCCCTCGGCCAGCAGGCGCACCAGCCTTCCCCGCAGGTCGTAGACCGCCAGGCGCACCGGTCCGGCGGCGGACGGGACACTGTAGCGGATGGTGGTGGAGGGGTTGAAGGGGTTGGGGTGATTGCGCTCCAGCCCGAAAGCCGCCGGCGGGCCGGAGGGGCCATCCGGCAGCGCGAAGCCGACAGTCTGCGGATCGCTCCCCGGATCTCCGGCCTGCGCCGACACCAGCCCGGGGGAACCGCCCTCCAGGACCAGGAAGGGTGCTTCCGCCCGGCCCGGATGCTCCCGGGCAAGGGCCGGATAGCAGCCGGCCACCAGCAGGGTCTCTCCCTGGCGCCACCACTCCAGCCGCGGCCCGTCCGCCCCGAGCGGGGCGCTGACCGCCACCTCCCCGCTTACCGCGAACTCCAGCAGGAACCCCGCGGGGACCGCTCCGGTCCCAGGCTCCCAGCCCAGGGCCAGCTCTCCCCTCGCGCCGGGTTCCACCCGCAATCCCGGCACCTCGACCGCGGCGGCGGCCAGCCCGGTCCCGGCCGAAAGCGGATCATCCAGCGCCAGGGCGAACAGCCGGGCCAGGTCGGAGCGGTCCACCCGGCCGTTGTCATCCATGTCCGCGGCGAACAGCGCCGCCGGGTCATCGCCGCCGGTCCCCCGGGCCAGCGCCATCGCCGTCAGCAGGTCCTCGATCCGCACCAGCCCATCGCGCAGCACATCCCCCTTGCGGGGATAGACCTCCAGCCGCAGCTCATAGAACGCCGCCGCTCCGGAGCGATCCCCCGGCTCGCCATAGGCGACCGCCGCCTCCAGCACCCGCAGGTAGATCGTGGCCTCGCGCGGGCTGACAAAAGTGGCGAACGGGTCCAGCCCGTGCTCGTCATCGCTCAGCACCTCGCGCCCATCCAGTCCGGCGAACCGCGCCCCGGTGGAGTCGAACAGCTCCAGGAACGCATCCAGCCGCGAGGCCGGGTCGAACGGCCGCTGGGAGACCGCATCCAGGTCCAGCACGACACTGTCCCCGCGATGAACCGGGAAGCGGTACCAGTCGTAGTCCTCCCGGTCCCCCTCCCCGGCGATCACCGCCCGCAGCGCATTGAGCGAGTGAGGCGCGGGAGGATAGGCCCGGGCCGGGAAGATGGCGCGGGCATCCTTGAGGCGCTCGTTGGGCTCGAAAGGGTCCTCCCCCAGCCCCAGCAGCGCGGGCAGGCTCGCCCGGCCGCTGTCATCCCGGGCGGTGAGCTCGAACCCGGCCGGGCTGGAGGGCAGCGCCGGCACCAGCACCACCGTGTCCCCCGGCTCGCTGGTGAAAGTGAGCAGGGTGTCCGCCGGGGGCAGCTCCACCGCCGGCCAGGCCCAGGCCCCGGAGGGCCGGCCGCCCTGGTCCGTCAGGTCCAGCTTCAGGCCGGACAGGGCGCTGCCGGGCGCGCTTTCCCAGCCGCCCTCCCAGCCGCCCGACCCGCCGCCGGAGGTACGCTCCAGCAGGAATGTCCCGCCGGCGGGCTCGCCCGGGCCGGAACGGCGAAGCAGCTCCCCGCTCAGCCGGCCATCCGCGCCGAGGGCCACTCCCCGGGCCGCATAGACCGTGCTGTCCGCGCCGCGCCCGCGCACCAGCTCGAACGCCACGCCCCGGCCGGATTCATCGGGATGGACCTCCCGCAGCAGCGAGCCCTCGCGGTAAGGCGCGGTCTGTGAAACATAGCGCAGCCGGATGGTCGGCGGCAGGGAGGCCGCCGCTCCGCTCAAGGAGCGCACCCGGGCGAAACTGAGGCGCAGCGAGCCATCGGCCGCGGCGAAGCTCTCCGCCAGCCGCGGCTCGGCCAGGGGCTCCAGTTCGCGGGTCCCCTCCAGCACCAGCGCCATCCGCCAGCTGATCCCATAGGCGAAAACGCTCTGCCAGTTCCGGCCGCCATCGAACGACAGGAAGGATTCATCCGCCTGCAGCTCGCCCTGGCCCGCCCCCAGGATGTCGATGTTGTGGAAGGCGTTGAACCTTCCCGCGGGCGAGCGCACCACCAGCCACAACGGGCCCGGCCGGTCGACCGCGATCGGGTAGTCGAACGGCAGCGGATCGGTGGACAGCAGGGTGCCATCCCCGCGGAAATCGCGCAGCACCGCCAAGGGATGGTCCAGGTCCGGGCGGGAGGGAGCGGCGGGATCGGCGGCGGCGAGGATGAGCTCCGGCCAGACCACCTGCGACCCCTCGGGCGGGGCGGTGATGGAGGCGAAATCCACCGCCGCGGCGATGATCCGGTATGGGGCGGCGAATGGCTGCGGGAAACGGCGGCCCACCAGGTCGGTGCTCTCGGAGAGCGCGCTCAGGCGGAGCTGGTTGGCGGCCAGGAAGTAGTCCCGCTCCCCGAACATTCTGCGCAGGGCCAGGCGGCCGTGGGGACGGTAGTCCGTAACAAGCGCCAGGCCGGTCACGCTCTGCCCGGCGGCGACAGTCACCGGCTCCCAGTCCAGCGGGTCATCCTCGGCAGCCGACTCGCGGGGGCCGCTGTAGAACTCATCCCAGATGAACTCGCTCTCCCCGAACCGGCTGACCAGGGTGTTGAAGGCATAGCGGTTGGTCCCGGCGGGATGGTCATCCATGGTCTGGAGGGCCAGGGCGTATGCGCCCGGCGGCAGGCCGGGGATGCGGAAATGCCCCTCCTGGTCGGTGAACACCCCGGTGGCGGTCGCGGCGCGGTGATAGCCTTCCTCCAGACTGCGGTAGGGCTCCCCCTCCGGGGCGCTCACCGCCGCCACCCAGAGTCCCGCCGCCGGGCGGCCATCGATCCCGCTCACCACCCGGCCGGCCAGCGCGCCATAGCCGGCCGCGAACTCCGGGGCGGGATAGAGCATGCTCAGCGAGACCCGGTCATCGCACTCCAGGCTGGTCATCGGGTTGGGGCGTCCGGAGGGATTGGGGACCGCGATCGAGAACATGGTCGGGGTGCGGTTGGCCCCGGCGGTGAGGCTGGCCAGGTCGCGCACCGGGGTGTGGACCAGCCCCAGGAAATGCCCCAGCTCGTGGAGGAACACGCCGGCCATGCTCAGCGCCCCGGCCTCGCCCTGGACCGCGAAATCCAGGTCGGCGTAAGGGCCGCCCACATCCCAGCGGATGTCGCAGTCGATGATTGTTCCGGCCTCGTAGCTCCCGGAGGGGAAATCCGGGAAATCCACCCGGCCATCCTGGTCCCAGTCCAGTCCCTCGGGCCCGACCCAGGTGCGGCGGGTCAGGGCGAACGGCCGGGCGCTGGCGATCGCCTCTTTCTGGATGCCGTGGATGTACTCGCTGTCGGCGAACGTGACCACGTTGACCAGGTCCAGCCGATGGTCCGGCAGATCGCGGCGCTCGCCGCCATACTCGAACGCCACCGCGGAGGTGGCGACGCTGTCCCAGGTTTCGACCGCCTGCCGCAGCGCCGCTAGGGCCTGCTCGGGGGTCACCCCGTAGGGGCTCTTGCCCGCCAGCGAGTCCGGATTGAAGCTCCAGCGGATGCGCCCGCCGCGCACCGGGCCATAGTCGCGGGAGAGGTCCCAGAAGATGTCCACCGGCCGATTGAGGATCCGCGACCAGCCGAGCTGGACATTGCCCGCCGATAGCTCCGGGCCGGGGTTGCCTCCCTTGCGCTTGGCCGGGACCGCCTCGCCTTTCAACTGGGAACGCCGCCGCGCGGTGATCGGGAAGCCGGCCCGCCAGGCGCTGGACCAGGGTGCGGAAAGTCTCCAGGCGCATCGGACGGGGTTCCGCCGGGGGGCTGTCGGCCCCGGCCAGGGAGGCGCCGCGCTGCTCCAGGAACGAAGTGAGTAGCGGGACAGGAGTCACCAGCGGCTCGGCGGTGGAAGGATCAGGCTCGATCCGGTAGCAGGAGGATGCCAGCCGGTCCAGCTCCAGCGCGCCCGCCTCCTCCCGCAGGA
Source organism: Candidatus Glassiibacteriota bacterium (assembly GCA_963752515.1). Taxonomy (GTDB): domain Bacteria; phylum Gemmatimonadota; class Glassbacteria; order GWA2-58-10; family GWA2-58-10; genus CAVVYO01. The sequence continues at coordinate 449,692 of CAVVYO010000006.1, forward strand.
ACAGCACCACCCGTTGGCCCTCCGCCAGCTCCGGGGCCTCGGGCACCACATAGCTCACCAGCCCGATGGTCCCGCCCGGCACCCGCAACTCGGCCACTCCGCCGCTCGGCGCCTTTCAGCGATCCGCTCACTCCCAGCCGGTAGTAGCTGTAGATCCGCCCATGCTCATAGCGGGCCTCGCCGGAGAGCACCTTGGCCTCGAGGATCCGGTCCGCGGAGCGCACTTGCTCGGCCAGGTCGGGCCACTCGCGCAACGAGCCCTCTCCGCGGGCCGCCCACCCCAGCGACAGGATCAGCAGCAGGTATTTTATCAAGTTGCCCCGCAAATCCCACGACCTTTCATCGCGATCGACAACAAAAGCGAAAAGGCTGACGGCTGTTCCGCCCTCCCCCCGGGCCCCTCTTCCACTTTCCAAAACTTTTTCGCTGGTTAAATCCTACTGCAGGACAGCAATTCAGTATCAGCGCACCAGGGTCAGCTTGCGCACGCCGGCGCGGCCCTCCGCCTCCAACCGGCAGAAATAAACCCCGCTGGGCAGGGGCTTTCCCCGTCCATCCCGGCCATCGAACATCACCGCATGGGAGCCCGCCGCCAACCGCCCCTCCGCCAGCAGGCGCACTCTTCTGCCCTGGAGGTCATGCACCGCCAGGCGCACCGGGCACTCCCGGGCCAGGAAGAACTCGATCCGGGTCGAGGGATTGAACGGGTTGGGATAGTTGCCGGTGAGCGCGCTTGCTCCCGCCGGGTGGGATGGCAACTGCCCGGCCCGGGCCAGCAGGGCCTCGGCCTGGACGCCCGGCCGGGCCAGGCGCACGGGAGTGTCCCCCAGCGCCAGCACCAGCGCCGAGCCATCCGGGCACTCCAGCCGCCACTGCCCCATCGCGGCGGCCAGCGCGGCTCCCTTGCCGGTCTGGCCGGGATCGCGGCGGGGGACCGAGCCGGCGGCGGCCCGCAGCGCCAGCAGGAAATCATCCAGGTCCCCGGCCGTGCGGCCATCGCCATCCAGGTCCGCGGCCAGCAGCCGGGCGGGGGTGAACTCCTCCCCGGCGGTCAGCCCGGCGAACACCAGGAACACCAGGAACGCATCGCGGTAGTCGATCCGGCCATTGCCATCGAGGTCCCCCTTGCGCGCCAGCCGTCGGGCCACCAGCACGTAGCGGCGCAGGTTCGAGGTGGCCAGGTCGCGCCCGGCCAGCAGCGCCCGGTCCCCGGCCAGCAGCAGGTAGCGCCCATCCGCGGCGATAGTCAGGCCGATCAGCGCCGAGTCTCCCGCGGCATGGGCCAGCGCCTCGCCCGAGGGCCCCAGCAGGGTCAGCAGCGGATCGAGCCGGCTGCCCGAGTCCGGCTCCAGCCAGGCCACCAGCGAGTCTCCGGCCGTCAGCTCCAAAGCGTAGAAATCCAGGTCCAGCTCATCGGCGATCAGCGCCTCGGCCCCCTGCGCCTCGAACGCGCCATCCTCCCCCCGGACCCATTCCAGGGACGTGGCTGTCTCCGGGGAATCATTGGGCTCGTGGGGGTCATCCGCGACCGCGGCCTGGAGGGTGTCGACGGGCATCCCGCCCCGGCCATTGTCGCGGCCCGGGGGGTTCCGGAGGGCCAGGCCGGGGGATGCCGCCAGCCCAAGCAGCACTAGGAGCGTAGCGAGTTGCGCCGCGGATGACAGTCGGGCGGTGTGGCGGGAGCGCGTGCCGGGCAAGGCGATCCTCCGGCCGTGGGGTCAGGTGTGCCGGCCGCCCCCCCTCGGGAGGGCGCGATTGGAGAAAAAGCTCATTCCGGGGGATTATACCGCAAAAGCCGAAGGGTGTCAATCCGAGGCGAAAATGGTCAGCGGGGGGTCCTGCCGCCCGAGCCGGACTGGACGAGGCGGGCCTCCCAGCTGCCGGCCAGCACCGGGCCGGAGTGGAACTCGCCGCTCATGAAGCTGTTCTCGGTCAGCTCGCCGTCGAACAGCACCGGCGCGCCGCCCATCAACACCAGCTCGGAGCTGCCGCGGGGGGCCAGGTTGAAGCGCAGGCGGCCCTCCTGGAACAGCCCGTTGACCAGAGCGAAAGTATCCTTTCCCAGGCCGGCCCCCAGCCGGATGTCATGGCCCACCAGCAGGCTCGAGTCCAGCCCGAAATCCTCGCTCTCGGCGAAAATCAGGGTGAAGCTTTCCCGCGAGATGCCATCGGCGGCGGTGAGGGTCCCCCGCCAGTTGCCGGCCAGCGAGATGCGGCTGAGGTTGGCCTGGCGCTGCGCCTCCACCAGCGCGGAAGATGCGGAGGTCAGGTCCCCGCTCGAGCAGGCCAGGCTGAGCGCCAGCGCGGCGGCCGGCAGGACCGGGGCGATCGCTCTCAGAAGTCCCAATGCACGCCTCCGAACAGCGAGGGGTTGAGCATCAGCCGGTGCTGCCGCTCCAGCAGCCCCCGGCCGGACTGGCGCGGGTCGGTCACTTCCGCCCCGTGGATGAACAGTTGCAGACCGGCCTCCAGCCCGAGCCGGGAGAACAGCGGACGAGTGAAGCCCCAGCCCAGGGCCGGGCCCCAGAACCCTTGCGTTTCGCTGAACCCGCCGGCCTCGGCTTGCAGGGAAAGATGCCCCAGCCCGCCGAACAGGTAGTGGTCCATCCCGCCCAGCACGGGCAGCCCCGGCACCGGGCCGAAAGTGAAACGCGCCCCGGCCCGCCAGAAGCCGGCGGAGACCGCCAGGGTGTCGAAGCCAACCAACGCCTCGGGCAACGCGGCCTGCTCCACCCCCAGCGCCCGGACCGCGGGAGCGCCGAAGAAGCAGGAGAATTCGAAAGTCAGGCGGTCGCTCCAGAACAGGGTCCCACCCAATCCCTTGAGCAGCGCGGGGGCCAGCCCGAGCCGGCTGTCGAACTGCTGGCGCGAGAATCCGACCGCCAGGCGCGAACGGGCCTTGAGCGAATCATAGCTGAAGAACGACTGTGGCGCCGGCGCCAGGGCCGCCGCCGCCTCCTGTCTGCGCCGCTCGGCCAGGCCCGCCAGGCGATCGACCTGCTCCCGGGTCCGGCGGTCACGAGCGGACAGGTCCTCCAGCAGGGCCCCCAGCTCCCGCAGCCGGCCATCCTGGGCCGTGGTCTCCCGGACCAGTTGCCGCACTTCCTCCGGAGCATACCTGGGCTTGACCCAGAACTGCACATCGCCCTTCCAGATCCAGCCGCTCACCGCCTCGGAAAGCGGCACCTGGTAGAAGTCCGGCGATTCGCTCATGATTTCGAGGATCTCATCGCGATAGACCTGCGAGAGCACTTCCGCGGTGGTCGAGGGAAAGGAGCGGATCGCGGCCTCGCCGGCGGTGACCACCAGCTTGCGGCCCTGCCACTGCTCGGCGGCGCTGCGGCTGGCGATCAGCCGCTCCAGATCGTGGGTGCGCTCGACCCCGTAGGAGATCACCCAGCCCTGGCGGCGGCTGTCCTCCTCGCCGAACTCGATGCGGTACCAGCTCTCGCGCTCCTCCCGCACCGCCACGACACTGCCGCCCGGCAGCCGCTCGATGATCTCGCTGGTGAGGGTCGAGTCGCGGTAGACCGGGACCAGCTCGGCCACCACTTTCAGGTTGAAGCCCAGGGCCTGGGAAAATGTCTCCACCGCCGGCGCCGAGGGCAACAGGGAATCCATCGCCGGGGGCTGGCCTGGGCCGGGGCGGTCGCCTGCTGGGCCGACAGCGCTCCGATGGACAGGAACGCCACCAGCTGCATCCCGGCCAGGAGGACTGCGGACAGCTTTAAGCGCTTGCTGGTCATTGGTTCCGATCGCTGGACTGCGGTTCGCGGCGTGGGGGACGATGCCGGCGCGCCGGAGCGGGCGCGGAGGTCCCCGTGCTTCCACTCATATTATCGGCAGTCCGGGGGATTTCTTTCGGTTTGGCCCGGGGAAGAAAGATCGCCCCGGCCAGGGCGATCACGGCGCGCAGGCAGAAGCTCGCGGCCAGGGCCAGGTGCAGGGCCGCACGAAGCGGGAGGGGGTAGTCGCCGCGGTACTTTTCCAGGTACTGGGAGGCGGTGAAATGCAGGTGCCAGAGGCTGCGCAGCGGCCTTCGACGGGTGGAGGCCCCCCGCCGGTGAATGACCGCGGCCCGGGGACAGTAGCGGATGGTCCAGCCCGCCGCCCGCAGCCGGCGGCACCAGTCCAGGTCCTCGGCGTACATGAAAAAGCGCTCATCGAAGCCGCCGACCTTCGCCAGCGCCTCCCGCCGGATCAGCAGGAAACAGCCGCTGGCGGCCTCCACCTCGTGACCGAGGTCCTCGGGCAGGTCGCCGTAGCTGTAGCCGGACCAGGTCCGGGAGCGGGGGAACAGGCGCGACAGGCCGGTCAGCCTGCCCAGCAGGGCCAGGGCGCGGGGGTCGCGGCGGCGGCAGCCGCGCTGCAGGCGGCGATCCTCCCCCAGCACCCGGGGAGTGAGCGCCCCGGCCTCCGGGTGGGCGGCGAACTCCTCCTGCAGCAGCTCCAGCGCCGGAGAGTCGAAACGGACATCGGGATTCAGCACCAGCACCAGGCGATCCTCGGCCCCGAGCCGCGCCAGGCCCTGGTTGCAGGCGGCGGCGAACCCCCGGTTGCGCTGGTTGCGGATCAGCCGCACTGCTGGGAACTCGCGCTCCAGCATCCCGGCGGTGTCATCCCGGCTGGCATTGTCCACCACGGTCACCGCCGGCTCCAGCCCCGGATGCTGAACATAGAGCGAGGCCAGGCAGGCCCGCAGCTCCAGGCTGGAGTTGTAGCCGACAATCACCACCGCCACCCGGGCGGGGACCGGTCCGCGCGGGGCTTCAGGGCTTGACAAACTCGTGCTCCGGGTCCTTGACGCTCAGCACCGGGCAGGGGGCCTTGCGCACCACCCGCTCGGTAGTCGAGCCGATCACCATGTACTCCAGCCCGGTCAGGCCGTGGGTGGCGACCGCGATCAGGTCGATCTCGGCCGCGCGGGCGTAGTTGATGATCTCCACGAACGGCTTGCCCGCGGCGACCTCGTAGCGGATGTCGATCGACCGGCCCTGCAGCTCGGAAACGACCAGCTCCCGCAGCGCCTCCAGCGCGCGCTGGTGCAGCCCCTCATCCAGCTCCAGCGGAGTGGTCTTGTCCTCGAGGTAGAACGCCGGGTGAATCCGCTGCTCGAAGACATGCAGCACGTGCAGCCGAGCCCCGTAGCGGGCGGCGAACGAGAGGGCGTAGGGCAGGGCTCGCTTGGAGTAGTTGGAGAAATCGGTCGGGAACAGGATGTTGCGCAGGCTGTTGAAACGGGTCAGGTGCGGGGCGTGGTGGCGCACCGAGAGCACCGGGCAGGGCGCCATCCGCACCACCTGCTCGGCGGTGCTGCCGAACAGGAAATGAGTCACCCCGCCCCGGCCGTAGGTGCCCATCACGATCAGGTCGACTTGCTGCTCCTCCGCCACCCGCAGGATCTCGCGGTAAGGCGAAAAGCCCCGGGCGATCAGCTTGCGGGTGCGGATGCCGCGCCCGACCTGCTCCTCCACCGCCCGCTCCAGCTTTTGCCGGGCCTGGCCGTGCAGCTGTTCCAGATAGCCGGCGGCATGGCGGTCCAGCTCCTCCAGCCGGTCCTCCGGCGGCAGGCCCTCCTCGCCGAACAGGCTGACCACGTTCATCATCACCAGCTCGGCGCCGTACTCCTCGGCCAGCATCGCCGCATAGTGCAGGGCCTGCTCGGCGCTCTCGCCGAAATCGGTGGGAAAGAGAATGCGCTTCAGGTCGATCATCCCGCACCCCCAGGCTTAAAGTGAGGTGGAGCCCGGAACACGATGACAAGCAGCCGGATGTCAGCAGATGCGCGGCAGCAGCTCGCCCCCCAGCGGGACCACCAGCCGCTCGCCGCCGATCAGAGTGCGCAGGGTCACCGCCCGCGGGGCCGCGACCACGGTCCCGATCAGGGCGGCCTGGGTCGCCCCGGCGCTCCGCAGGGCCGCCAGCGCGCGTTCCGCCCCCTCGGGCGGCACCACCGCGGCGAACACCCCCTCGTTGGCCAGGAACAGCGGGTCGAAGCCGAGCAACTCGCAAGCCCCGCGCACCGCCTCCAGCAAGGGCAGGGCCTGCTCCTCCAGGGCGATCCCCAGGCCCGCCCCGGCCGAGATTTCGTTGAGCACTCCGGCCAGCCCGCCGCGGGTGGCATCGCGCATCATCCGCACCCCGGGGCAGGCCTCGACCAGCGCCCCGACCTGCCCGGCCAGCGGGGCGACATCGCTGGCCAGCTCGGCCTCGAACCCGAACTCCCCGCGGGCCAGCAGCACCGCGATCCCGTGGCTGCCGAGCGGGCCGGAGACCAGCACCCGGTCCCCGGGGCGGCACTGCTGCGGCCCCAGGACCAGCCCCGGGCGCAGCCTGCCGATCCCGGCGGTGTTGATGAAAATCCGGTCGGCGGCGCCGCGGGCCACCACCTTGGTGTCCCCGGTGACAATCCGTACCCCGGCCTCGGCCGCGGCCCGGGCCATCGAGTCCAGCACCCGGTCGAGCACCGCCAGCTCCAGCCCCTCCTCCAGGATCAGCCCGGCCGAGAGGTAGAGCGGCACCGCCCCGCTCACCGCCAGGTCATTGACTGTCCCGCAGACCGACAGGTAGCCGATGTCCCCGCCCGGGAAAAAGATCGGGTCGATCACGTAGCTGTCGGTGGTGAAAGCCAGCCTTCCCTCCCCCGGCTCCAGCAACGCGCTGTCGCTCAAGGGGGCGAGCCACTCGTTGCGGAAGCGCGGGGCGATCCGCTGCTCGATCAGCTCCCGCATCCGCTCGCCTCCGGCCCCATGGGCCAGGGTGATGATCTCACTCCGGTCGCCGCTCATCTGGTCCCTTTCGTTGCCATCCGCCAGGCCCCATGGGCCGCCACCCAGCCGTACATCGAGCCGCCCTGTTGCAGCACCAGCGGCAGGTCCTCGGGCAGCAGCAGCCGCTGGTCGATCAGCTCCTGCGCGGCGGCGCGCAGCTCTTCCAGGTACAGCGCCCGGCTGTTGTAGCGCTCGGCCAGGCTGAGTCGGCTGTCGCCCAGCTTTTTCCGCTGGGCCTGGTCGGCGCAGAACGGCAGCCAGGCCCCGGAAAGGCGGGCGGCGCGGGTGCCATCATAGCCGGCGAACCAGCCGGCGGGATAGTTCCAGCCGGTGTAGCTGGCCACCGGCACTGCCACGAACGGGCTGCGCAGGCCCCCCAGCTCGTTGCCATCCTCATCCACCGCCGGGACAAACACCGGGTACTCCGGACCCAGCTCCGGCAGGGGATGGGCCAGCACCCCCTCGCGCCAGCGCTCGCCGAAATCGAAGCGCGGGTGGGCCTGGGCCAGCACCGGAGCCTGGACCTCGGGGACAGTGGGGAAAGTGAAGCTCTCCAGGGGCGTCAGCTCCTCGCGGTCGAACCGCGGGTAGCGGCTCTCCGGCGGGGCCTCTTCGAACATCACCCACCGGGCCAGGGCCTCGAACAGCGGCGCCTCGAGAAAGTGGGCCGGGTTGGGATTGGAGGGCAGCAGGTAGAACGGCCGGTCGCCGGGCCAGGCGGGGCCATCCTCGGGACGCCCCTCGGCGGTGAGCTTCGCGGCGCCGTGCCCCATCCCGACCATCGTATAGATCCGCACGTTGTCCGGCAGCTCCAGGTCCCGCGCCCCGGTGACCTCGGCATGGGTCAGGGCCGCCCCGCTCGACCAGTACTCGCCGGCATGGTGGACGTGGAAAATTTTCGGCTGGAGCTCCGCCGGCAGGTTGTCGAGGATCCCGGCCGAGAACCCGCTGACCGGGTCGGCGGAGGGCAGGTCGGCAAACGGCGGGACAAACTCGGGATAGAAGCCCCAGGCCCGCGAGGGCTGAGCGAAGCGGTAATTGAAGAAGCCCAGCCTTCCGCCGGGCACATTGGCGAACACCCCCTCGAACACCCGGCCGCCATCCAGCGCGCGGTTGAAGCCATCGTAGAGGAAGTTGCGCAGGAAACGCCCGCACTGGCTGCTGCCGAAAGCCAGGCGGTAGCGGATCGGGCACCGGCCATCGGGCAGGACCAGCGGGTTGAGGCTGTCCCCGCTGGAGAGCAAGGCCACCAGGTCGCGCACCGCCGGGAAGGCCAGTCCCATCACCGTGGCCCGGGAGGGGCGGTAGCTGACGGTGTAGATTTTCCCGGGCTGATAGCCCTCGGACAAATAGACGCTGATGCTGTCATCCACCGCCGCGCCATCCTCCCCCAGCCGGGCGAACCGCCAGCGGTCGCGGGCGATCACGGTCCCGGGGTCGGCGTGGCTGTCATGGACCCGCAACTCGGCGGCAACGGCCTGGGCGGGGTCCACCGGCCAGGCGCGGTGACCGGGGGTCGCCAGCGCGGCGACAGTCTGGCCGGCGCTGTCGGCCTCGAACTCGGCCAGGGCCAACCCGGCCGGGACCGCGCCGCCCTCCTCCCGCGCCTCCGGGGCATACAGCCGCAGCCGGGAGGGTTCGCCGGGGGGAGGGGCCAGCAGGTCATCCTGCCAGCCGGAGAACACCACGGTGAAGCCTTGCTTCATCAGCCGTCCCAGCCACTCGGTGCTGCCGCTCGGCGCGGCGGCGACTTCCGACCAGGGCGCGGGGTCCAGCAGCCGCTGGTCGAAGTTGCCCCGGTTGACCACGTGGTAGAGCAGGGCCCCATTGCCGCGGGAAACATCCACCGGCTTGAGGATCACCAGCTCGGCGCGGTAGCGCACCAGGCCATCGGTTCCGCGTTCGGCGAGCCGCAGGTCGGCGACCCGGCTGTTGCGCTGGTCCCCGGGGTCCAGGGCATAGTGCGCCGTGCCGGTCAGGACCTCGTAGGCCCCGGCCGCGCCGAACGAGACTCCATCGCCGAGGGTGATCCGCCGCTCGAGCTCGAGCCCGGTCACGCCCTGGCGGAGCGCTCCGCCACCGCTGCCGCCGCAGGCCAGCACCATCAGGAAAGGCAGCACGACCCACAGCCCGGCAGCCAGTTTCCGCATCTCGATCGATCCTGTGAAGGTGGACGACAATGAGCAGGTTGATGGTAACGACCGGAGCGACGGCACCGGCGGATGTTGCCGGCACTTTATCTTAGGCGATGCGGGCGGCCGGTTCAAGCTTTTCTTCGGCCTCAGCGCGTGTGATGCACTGCGAAGGCTAACGCCTGGGCAGTGGCCGCTGAAAAAGACCACACCCCCCGGCGGTGCTTCGCCGGGAGCAGGGACATCAGCCAGTGGATGCGCCTGCCGGCGTAGCGGCGGGTTTTAAACCCGCCACTACCAAGAACCTGATTACTATTTGCAACATTGACCGGGGCGAAGCGGGGGAACGATCTTCGCCGGCTTAGCAAAGTGGGGATAACCAGGGGGTGTGTGTATTTTCCTGATTCCCGAGCCGGTCGCTCTGAGTTCATCACACGCCCTCAACGCCGGGAGCGAGCGCCGCGGTCCGGCCGGCGCGCTCTCCCCTTTCCCTTCCGGGAACCGGGAATCAGGCTCCGACAAAGGTTTCAGCTCATGCCCTGCAGGATCGAGTTGAACAGCAGCTTGAAAGTGCCCCAGCTTTCGCCGCGATGCTGCACTCCCAGGCCGCAGAGCACGAGATGGCCCTGGCCCAGGGTGACATCGACAATGGCGGGCATCCCCTGGATGTGGTTCTCGCCCAGGATCCAGCCGCTCTTGAGGATGCTGTGGCCGTTCTTGCCGCCGTAGCGGGCCACCACCCGGCGGTCGGGCCCGCCGGCCCGGGGCAGCGAGGTTTTCAACACCACCTCATCGCCGAAGAAGCAGGCGGTCCGGGCGGGCATCCCCCAGCCCAACGGGTGCTGGTCATCGACCTCCAGCTCGAGCAGGGAACCGGGGCAGAAAAACTCCGAGCTGGTCTTGCCCTCCAGGGCATCGGCGACCGGCAGGTGAAACTCGTTCATCACCAGCCGGCAAGCCTCGCGCAGGGTAATCAGGGTCCCGCCGCGCCGGACAAAATCCTCCAGCGCCCGGACCCCGCTGGTGTTGAACCCGCCGCGGTACTCGGGCGGCATCGCATCGCCATTGTTGAAGCCTCTGGTCATCGCCTCGGGCGGCAGGTCCGGCAGGATAATCACCGCGTAGTCGCGGTTCAGGTTGCCCATCCGCACCCGCTCGTTGGTCAGGCGCTCGTGCTCGAACCCGAACCGGTCGAGCACGAAACGGGTCCAGCCCTCATCGCTGCTGGGCACCCAGCCGCGGTAGACCCCGATCTTGCCGGCCCTGAGCTGCCGGCGGGCCCCCGTGGGCACGGTCTTGACCGGTCGGAAGCTGACCCGGCAACTGTCGGCCACCTGCAGCATCAGCTTGTCCGGGGCCTCGACCAGGAATGCTCCGGCCGGCAGGCGCTCCGGCCCGTTCTCCACCGCGGCCTCATAGCGGGAGACTTTCGCCCCGGCCTGCAGCAGCAGATTCACCGCCCGGAACGAGTCGATGTTGCGGCAGTCGAGCAGGGCCGGGCTGCCATCGGCCTCGGCCGGCGGCCGGGGGGCGCTCTGCAGCAGGCTCAGCTCGGCCTCGAACGGCTGTCGCACCTCGACCACCTCGACCCCCATCAGCAGTTGCAGGGTCCAGGCGGCATTGTCGTAGGGCGGCTGCGGCGGGCCGCCGGGGTACTCGCGCATCTCCGGGTAGGGCTTGAGTTCCAGCATGTCCTTGATGAACCGGCCATAGGGCTGGCCGAGCTTGAGCACGATCGTCCCGGCCGGGTACTGGCGGCGGTCGGCGACAAACGGCGCTTCGGCGCGATGCAGCTCGCAGCGGGTGCGCTCGAACACCTTGAGCAGGCGGGCCGCGGCGCCGGGATCGAACTGGTCGGGCGGGACCAGGTAGGCGTACGGGACCAGCCCGCTGTCGGGCAGGGCGATGGTTTCGGCGCTCATCCGGTGGAAGTTGCGCAGGAAGTGCTCGCGCTGCTTGGAGCAGGACTCGACCAGGGCCCCGCAGGCCACCAGCTGGTAGTCGACAATGTCCCGCAGGCGCCACCAGCCTCCTTTCCAGGGATTGGTGAAGTTCATGCGGGGACCATACTCCGGCAGCCCCTTGCTGGTGCCGTTGAGCTCCGAGGGGTCGACAAAGATCGGGCTGGCCAGGTTGACACTGGCGTTCTCGGTCAGCAGCGCGGTGATGTGATGCTGGGTGGCGTTGGGCCGGATGCTCCCCTGGTACCAGCCCGAGTAGTAGGCGTGGTCGATCACCCCGGTCTTGCCCGCATCGTGCAGGCGGAACTTCATGAACGAGCCCAGCACCTCGATCTGGTCCCAGATCAGCGGGTGGTTGTTGGGATTGACCGGGTCAAAGAAAGGCGGAACGAACATCCGCACCCCGGTGGCCCCCATCTGGTGGACATCGACCAGCACCTGGGGGTGCCAGTTGCCATAGAGCAGGTCGACCAGGGCATCGGTCTCCCGCAGGTTGAGGGTGAACCAGTCGCGGTTGATGTCATGCCCGGCGTAGTGGTGGTACAGGAACGGCAGGTTGCAGGCCTCGTAGGGCGTGCCCAGGTACTTGTTGTAGTGGTCCACCACCAGCATCTGGCCATCCGGGTTGGCCGAGGGCACGATCATCACGATCACATCCTTGAGCCAGCGGTCCATCCCCGGCTGGCTGAGGCTGGCCAGGCTGTGGGCCAGCTCCATCGCCATGTTCGAGGAGGCGATCTCGGTGGAATGCTGGTTGCAGAGGATCAGCAGGAAAACCTTGCCCTCGCCGATCAGCTTTTCCGCCTCGCCGGGCTTGAGCTGGCGCGGATCGACCAGCCGGCGGGCGATCTGGCGGTAACGGTCGAGCGCGCGCATGTTCTCCTCGGTGGAGATCACGGTCAGCATCAGGGGATGGCCCAGGGTGCTGGCGCCCACCCGCTCGTTGCGGACCCGCGGGCTCTCACTGCCCAGCAGCTCGAGGTACTCGATCACCTTGTCGTAACGGACCAGCCGGCGGTCCTCTCCGACACGGTGGCCGAGGAACTGCTCGGGCGAGGTCAGGGCGAAAGCGGCGGTCATGGTGAGCAGCGCAACGATCAAGGCGGCGATCAGGCTTCGGGCGAGGGTGACTGCGGACAACGGTTCCTCCTCTGCAATTCCGTACCGGAGTGGCGGGGTAATTTTTTGTAGGGCAACAAAATGCAATGATTTTATCCACCAGTCAAGCCTGTTGGCAAAAATCTTGTTAACGGAACGGGCCGCACTTAGAATAATAGATGCTTCACTGATGGCTACCATTGCCCCTGCCCATCCACCACCCGGAGCAGCAATGACCAGGAGCCTCGCCCTCTCGACCGTGCTTGTCCTGCTTTCCGCTTTCGCCTGCACCCGGCCCGGGGATGCCGAACCCTCCGGGGAAAGCGGCTGGCGGATCTCCGCCTTGCCGGCCTCGGTCCGGCTCGACCCCTCCAGCGGCCGGATCATCGATGATGGGTCAAAAATCTACGACATGGAGCCGCTGGGCGCGCTGCTGGAGCAGAACTGGATCTTCGAGGGCGGCACGGTGAGCCTCTCCGCCGCCCGCGGCGAGTATGTCTCCTTCCAGCTGGTGCTGGAGAGCCGGGAGCCGGAGCGCACCCTCAAAGACATCATCGTGCGGATGGAGCCGTTCCGCGGCGCGGACGCCGCCCTGGCGATCGCCCCCGAGCTGTTCCTGGAATGGGCGGTGGAGGTGAAAGCGCCCTCCACCGGCTATGAGCGCGGCAACCTCGGCCCGGGCTGGTACCCGGACGCCCTGATCCCGCTGGACCATCTGCAGCAGGATGTGGCCAGGCTGAACCGCCTGAGCTACCCGCTGGAGCTGCCCGACTTCCGCAACCGGATCGACAACCAGCGCTTCCTGCTGGTCTGGATCGACCAGTTCGTGCCGTTCGAGGCCGCCGCGGCCCCGGCCGGGATCTACCGCACGGAGATCAGCGTCTCGGTCGAGGGCGTTGTGGAAAAAATTTCAGTGGAGCTGCGGGTGCGGGATTTCGCCCTGCCGCGGGAAAACCGCCTGGCGGGGAACCTCCAGCACGAGGGGTTCCTGCGGAACATGGACCCGCGGCTGGAGCTGGCGGTCTACCAGCTCTTCAAGCGTCACCGCGTGGTCCCGGCCGACCCGACCTACACCCCGGGGATCGCGGTCGATGAGCGCGGCCGGGTCAGCATCGACTGGCAGGCCCATGACCAGCGCTTAGGAAAATATTTCTCCGGCGAGGCGTTCACCGCAAAGTACGGCTACGCCTACGGCCCCGGCTATGGCGAGCCGCTGGAGCAGTATGTGCTGCCGTTCGATGTCTACGGCAAGTACGACACCCCCGGCTGGCCGGACCTCGGCAAGCCGGAAGTGGAGCGCGAGCCGGCCCGCCAGGCGGTCTATGTCGAGGCGATCCGCCAGGTGCGCGAGCACATCCTGGGGCTGGCCGATCCGCAGAAAACCCGGCTGATCGTCTACCTCAACGGGCTGGATGAGTCCTATTTCCCCGAGGCCTGGGACCGGATGGACTTCTACGGCAAGCTGTTCGACCAGCACTTCCCGGAGTCGAAATTCCGGGTCGATGGCAGCTACAGCCCCGAGGCGATGGAGGTGATCCACGATGCCATCGACTACTGGTGCTGCCACACCATCGGCTACAACCTGGAGACCATCGAAAAGTACCGCGCCATGGGCATCCAGGACTGGTTCTACGGTCCGATGCTCTACGAGCGCGCGGAGAACGGCTGGTGCGGCAGCAGCACTTTCATGGATCTGCCGCTGGTCAATGAGCGGGCGATCAGCTGGGCCGCCTGGAAATACCGCACCCTGACCTGGTGCAGCTGGGGGATCGGCTCGGACTGGGAGGCCGCCTGGTACAACTCCGAAACCTGGAAGGACTACTTCCGCGACCACGGCGATGGCCCGCTCAGCTACCGCCGCTATAATGGCAACGCGTTGGCGGTCTACGCCCCGGGGATTGTCCCGGGCGTGGATCTGCCCTGCGCCACGATCCGCCTCAAGCACATGCGGGACGGGGTCGAGGAGTGGGAGATGCTGCGGATGCTCAGCGAGGCCGGCGCTCCCGAGCAGGCCGACAGCGCGGTGGCGCGGATCATCCGCCGGCCATTCGGCGAGCAGTCGATCGGCGAGCTCGACATCTGGGACTATCACCCGCAGCACTGGGATAAGGCCGCGGGAGAGCTGGCCGAGACGCTGGAGCGCGCCACCGTGGCCGCCGCCCGGCGCTGACCACTGACCAGACAACAAAGCAATGTATCCACGAAGGACACGAAGGGACACCAAGGAAAAACCTTCGTGAAACTTAGTGTCCTTCGTGGATAAATCCTTTTGAGTTATAGATGTTTGAAGGAGAGAGTGGGAGCATGACAGAGGCCGAGGACCGGGACCACGACTGGGCGCCCGCCGAGCCGCACTGGCGGCAACGGATTCAGGAGGAAGCCTGGGAAAAATTCCGCTGGCTGGGTGCCGATGAGGCCCTGCCGGAGGTGCTGTCGCTGTTCTATCAGATCCAGCTCCGCGACTGGCCGGAGCTGGCCCGGGCGGTGGAGAATCTGGAGCGCCTGGACCACCGCACGATCCGGGCCGATGGCCGCGAGGTGGTGCTGCAGCACAACCCCTCGCGCCTGTCCAGCGCCGACACTCCCTCCGCGGAACAGCGCCGCGGGCGCCCCTGCCCGCTCTGCCCGCAAAACATGCCCGCGCGGCAGGAGGCGATCCCCTGGTATGGCCGCTGGATGATCGTCCACAACCCGGCCCCGATCTTCCGCCGCCACCTGGTGCTGGTTCGCGCCGAGCACATCCCCCAGCGGCCCCGGGGCTTCCTCGGCGACATGGCCCGGTTCGCCGCGGCGAGCGGCTATGCCTGCATCTACAACGGCCCCAATGCCGGGGCCTCGATCCCCGAGCACATGCACCTGCAGGCCGCGCCCCCGGGCCAGATCCCGCTGGGAGGGCAGCTTCCCGAAGTGCGTCCGGGCCAGATCCTGGTCGAGCCTGGGCTGCCGCCGCGGGTGTTCCTGCGCGGCCGGGAGATCCCCGAGCTGGAGCAGCTTTACGACCGCACCCTGCGGGCGCTGAACCGCACCGCCGGACAGCCCGAGACTTCCGACCCGGAGCTGGACCTGGCCGCTTTCCCCGCGCCCGGCGCGGGCACCCCGGTGGTGACGGTGGTCCCGCGCGCGAAACACCGGCCCTCCTGCTTCTACCGGCAGGGCCCGGAGCGCTGTGTCACCAGCCCGGACGCCACCGATGTCTCGGGCTTCCTGGTGCTGCCCCGCCGCGAGGACTACGAGAAGATGGACCGCGGGCTGCTGGAGGAAATCTACCGCGAGGTTTGCCCGGACCGGGGAGTTCATGGGAAGGCTGGAGGAGGAACTGAAGCGCCGGCACCGTGTGATGCTCTGCGCAGGCTGACGCCTGGGTAGTGGCTGCTGAAAAGAGGCCACACCCCCCGTCGGTGCTTCGCCGGGAGCAGGGACATCAGCCAGTGGATAGCGCCTGCCGGCGTAGCGGCGGGTTTAAAACCCGCCACTACCAAGAGCCTGATTACTATTTGCAGCATTGACCGAGGCGATGCGGGAACGATCCCCCTCAGATGGTGTTATAAACTCAGGAGTGGGAAAGAACACCACCCCCGGTGTCCCCCTTTGGTAAGGGGGATTTGGTCCGGCTTTGGCCGGAGCTTTGAGCTAAGCGCTTGAGCGATAGCGGTTTCGATCCCCTCTCAGAGGGGTGGCCCGCCGCAGGCGGGCCGGGGTGTGTGCCTTTGCCGGCCGCACAGCCTAATACCCCGACCCAGAGTTCATCACCCCCTCTACCAAAGGGGGACACCGGGGGTGGTGTTTTTCCTGATTCCCGAACCGGTCGCTCTGAGTTCATCACATGCGATAGAGAGATCAGCCGCAGGCCGTCCCGCAAACAAAAAGCCCGCCTCTGACGAGGCGGGCTTTCTATACTGGTAGCCCCTAGGGGAATCGAACCCCTGTTTTATGGCTGAGAACCACACGTCCTAGGCCACTAGACGAAGGGGCCAAGTCTCATCTTGTGAGCGACAATTTAATGCCGGGTAAACTTCTTCAACAGGCTCCGGGAAAACTGTCAAGGCGTTTTACCGGAGGCAACCGGTCAGCCCCAGAGCCGCCGCCAGGAGTTCCGCCGGATGCCAGGTCCGCTTTCCGCTTTGCTCCATCTGCAGACGGCAGGTGCTGCACTCGGAAAGCCCGGCATCTATTCCCGCGCCCTCGAGGGCGGCAAACAGCCGCTCGCCGATCTTCATGGAAAGATCGAAGTGTCCCTATTCATCCCGAAAGTGCCGGCGATCCCGCAGCAGGCGGCTTTGCTGTGCGTAAGCTCCAATCCGCGCACCCGTCCAGGAAACTATGTGCCGGACACCGATCCGCAGCGCCTTGAGGTGGCAGGGCTGATGATAGATCAGTTTCAAGGTCCAGGCGCAGTCGATCGCCGGCAGGGGCTTCAGCTTGCCCCCGGTCTTCAGAAGCGCCAGGTATTCGAACAGCTCGAAAGTGTTCGCTGCGACAACCGCCGGCGCCGGGGATCATCGGTCCAGCCCGGAGTACTCCACCCGCAGGGTCAGCACGCGGTCGGCTCCTGGCTCACCACGGTATAGCCCCGCTCCACCAGCTCGGACAGCGCCTCCAGATTCGCTCCACCATCCCAACCGGCTGCGGCTGTTGCCATAGGCCATGGCCGTAATCCCGCAGGAGCCCAGGTCCGGCGACTACCACTTCGGCCCCGGCCAGTTCTTCCAGCAGCAGCACCACTGTCTGCCCCAGTGCCGGGTCATTGCAGCGGGCAAACAGGTCCGGAACAGCGCCAGTTTCGGCGCGCCGGGAACCGTGTTCCGGGAAGAAGCGGGTTTTCTGTACGGCTGAACCGGGGAAGGCGGCGGCGGCGGTCCAGCCCGGTGGTCCATTCCATCAGCCAGCGCGCAGAGGCGGATTAGCGGCCGCCGGCGTTAGCCAGCGGGGCGAATGCGCTCGTCAGCCGGCAGGTTGGTCGGCCTCGGCAGGAAAAGATCGGATCGAACCCAGCCCGTTGGGCCCGGCATAACGGACTTTGGCCTCCAGCATCAGTTTCGGGATGTCCACCGCGGAGGGACACTCCACCGCGCACATCCCGCAGCCGATGCAGTAGTCGTAGATTTCTTTCCAGGCGCTCTCCCAGCGCCCCGGCTTCATCCGACCCGTCCATAGAGCAGGTTGCGAGCACGGAGGCCTTGGCCCGCGGGCTGGCCGCCTCCAGGCCGGTGGCCTTGAACACCGGGCACATCGAGTACGCTCGGGGACTGCGGCAGTTCCCGCAGCCGTTGCAGCGTTCGATCGCCTCGGAGTAGGGCTGCTCCGCCCTAGTTGAAGCCGCAAGGTTGGGATTCGGTGGCATGATAGGGATTGCCGAAACGGAGGTTGCGGCGAGATCACGCCTCATCGCGTGCTCGATTTCTTGCCCGGGTTGAGCATCCCTTGCGGGTCGAAGCAGGCGCTTGATCTCCAGGAACAGCGGCTAGGTGCGCGGGCGCATCCGCCTGATGAACGGTCCCCGCACCAACCCCTCGCCGTGCTCGCCGCTGAGAGAGTTCCGCCCAGCTCGCCCACCAGCTCGCAGACCTCGCGGGCGATCCGCTCCATCAGCTCCACATCCCGCCCTTTGCGCAGGTTGAGGTAGGGCCGGATGTGCAGCTCGCCCCCGCCGGCATGGCCGTAGAACGCCGCCTGGACCCCGTGGCGCGTGAACACCCCGGCCATCCGGGTGACATACTCGGTGAGCCGGGCCACCGGCACCGCCGCATCCTCGATGAACGGCACCGGCTGCTCGGGACCGGGGCGCTTGAACAGCAGCGGCACCCCGGCCTTGCGCAGCTCCCAGATCCGGGCTTCCTCGGCCCGGTCGGCGGTGGCCAGGCTGCCGAACGCCGGGCCTCCCCTGCCCGCCAGCTCGCCCCGCGCCGCCTCCAGCCGCCCCTCCAGCTCGGACAGGTCCTCCCCGGCGAACTCCACCAGCAGGCAGGACTGGGCATCCTCCGGCAGCAGGCGGTCATAGTCGTGCGAGCTCTTCCGGGCCAGCTCGATCATCAGCCGGTCGATCATCTCCACCGCGGCGGGGCCGTGCGCCAGGAGCGGGATCACCGCCTCGGTGGCCCGCTCCACCCGGTCGAACATCAGCAGCAGCACCCGCCGGTGGCTCGGCCGCGGGACAGTCGCCAGCCGCATCCGGCCGATCAGGGCCAGGGTGCCCTCGCTCCCGGCGATCAGCCGCTGGGGGTGAAACCGGCCATCTTTCAGCAGGTCAAGCTGGTAGCCGCTGCGGTCGCGGTCGGTGGCCGGGCGGTCGGCGGCGATCGCTTCCCGGTTGGCGGCGAGCAGCCCCGGCAACTGTCGGAACAGCTCGCCCTCGATCCCCCCGGCGCGGGCCCGGCAGTCCAGCTCTCCCACCGGCACGCTCTCCAGGGCGCCGATGGTCCCATCGGCGTAGACCACCTCCAGCGACAGCAGGTGATGGCGCATGTGGCCGTAGCGGATCGAGTGCGCCCCGGTGGCATCGTTGGCCACCATCCCGCCGAGCGTGGCGCGGCCGCCGCTGGAGGGATCGGGCCCGATCATCCTTCCATAACGGGCCAGTTCCCGGTTGACCCGGTCCAGCACCGCCCCGGGCTGGAGGGTGACCGTGGCCCCCTCTTCCTCCACGCCCTCGATCCGGTGCATGAACCGGCTGAACTCGACAATCAGGCCGGCGCCGAGCGCCTCCCCGGCGATCCCGCTGCCGGCCCCGCGCGCAATCAGGGTCAGGCCCTCCCCGGCCGCGATCGAGGCGATCCGCGCCAGGTCGTCCTGGTCCCGGGGGAACAGCACCCCCGCCGGCAGGATTTCGTAAATGCTGGCATCGGAGGCATACAGCACCCGGGTCGGCAGGTCGAAACAGGCCGCGCCGGCCAGCTCTCCCCGGAACAGTTTTTCCAGTCGCTCCATCGCTTGCTCGATCCTGGCTGGGGGTCTCGCTCCCTGAAACGTTTATTATGGTTTACCAAATTCACGTTGACAAGATTTTGTATTTGTGTTTTAACTTTGTATCCGGTATTTTTGCTCCCACCCGCGGCGCGCGCCGCGGAGGAGAACAGCCGGGGGGGAACGCAGGCACGGAACCACGGTCAGGGGACAGCCGATGACAGAGCACTCCAGGGACAAGCAGCCGAAAAGTTTCCTCGACGGTCTGGAAAAAGAGGAGTACATCCAGGTCAACCGCGAGGCCGACCCGCACCAACTGGCCCGTTTCGACCTTCACAAGCGGATCACCCACCAGGGCAAACACCTCTACGTGCTGTTCCACAAGGGCGGCAACCCGCCGGCCCGGGAGATCCCCGGCGCGGTCTATGTCCGCTCGACCGTGCTGGACGAGCTGATCCGTCTGGTGCCCGACGCCCGGGCGCTGGAGACCGCCAGGGAGGACTCCGAGCGGGAAAGCCTCGAGAACAACATCTTCTACCTGCTGCTGCGCGGCCAGTTCCAGCAGGCGATCCTGGACAGCAACGAGTTCAACCTGCAGAAAAAGATCGAGCTGACAGTCGGCTGCGCCAACGAGGTAATGCGCAAAGTGTTCGATGGCCGCCAGTTCGACCGCGACAACCTCGAACTGGTGATGCGGGTCGGCGACACGATCTGCTACCTGATCGAGCTGATCTTCCAGGACAACAAGGCGCTGAACATGCTCCTCGGCGAGATCATCGGCGAGGATTATCGCCTTTACTCCCACTGCGTGGGCGTGAGCCTCTACTCCGGGCTGCTGTTCCTGGAGCTGGGCAATGGCTCGCTGCACAACCACGACAGCGAGGACCTCAAGCAACTGGTGGCCGGCAGCCTCTTGCACGATGTCGGCAAGACCCTGATCGACCCCCGGATCATCGACAAGGTCAGCCCCTTGAGCGCCAAGGAGTTCGAGGAGATCAAGCGCCACCCGGTCTACGGGATCAAGCTGGTGGAGAAAGAGGAACTGTCGGAGACCATCCTGGACATCATCGCCCAGCACCACGAGAAGTGGACCGGCGGCGGCTATCCGGCCGGCCTCAGCTACCAGCAGATCAACGGGATCGCCCGCATCGCCTCGATCGGGGACGTGTTCGACGCCCTGACCACCCGCAAGCCCTACCGCCCCTCCCTCAAGCCGTTCGAGGCCCTGCTGCTGATGAAGCAGCAGATGATCGGCAAGTTCTACCACCCCTACCTGAACGCCTTCATCAAGTTCCTGGGAAGGGGCGCCTGAGGCTGCCTCGGTTGACCGTCGGCCCGGGCCCGATTATAATAATTAAAGAAACGCGGGATTGTTTCGATCTAGAATAGTAGCGTCCTTCGGCGCACAGCGTACCTGTGCGCCCGCAACCCTGTCCCCAGCGCGCCGCCCGGACCCATGACCGACCTGCTGGCCAACCTGCTCACCATGATCTCAACCTCCCGGGGCTTCTACGCCTTCGTGGGAGCGATCGCCCTGGCCTATGTCGCGGTCTGGTTCCTGTTCCTGATCGAACCGGGAACTGTCTCCAAACCGCAGCGCGCCGCCTCGCCGCCGCAGGCCGAGCCCGCCAGGAGCGGCAAGGAAAAGAAAGCCGCCGCCCAGAAACGGGAAAAAGCCACGAGCAAAGCCTGAAGCCCTCCTCCCGCAGTCATCTCCCTGTACTGAATTCCTAGCGGGTGTGATGAACTCCGGGGTCGGGGATTTAGGCTGTGCGGCCGGCAAAGACACACACCCCGGCCCGCCTGCGGCGGGCCACCCCTCTGGTAGAGGGGATCGAAACCGCTATCGCTCAAGCGCTTAGCTCAAAGCTCCGGCCAAAGCCGGACCAAATCCCCCTTAGAAAAGGGGGACACAGGGGGTTGTGTTTTTCCTGATTCCCGAGCCGGTCGCTCTGAGTTTATAACACGCTCTATGCTGTGCGTCCGGCAAAGGCACACACCCCGGCCCGCCTGCGGCGGGCCACCCCTCTGGTAGAGGGGATCGAAACCGCTATCGCTCAAGCGCTTAGCTCAAAACTCCGTCCGAAGCCGGACCAATCCCCCTTACCAAAGGGGGACACCGGGGGTGGTGTTCTTTCCCACTCCTGAGTGCATCACACCCTCTAGTCCTCCACCTGCACCAAGCCCGGATAGAGCGGGAACCGGCGGCAAAGCTCCGCCACCTCGCCGCGCACCCGGTCCCGGACCGCCTGGTCGCCGGGATGCTCCAGCACCCGGGCGATCAGCGCCGCGATGGTCTCCATTTCGCCCGGATCCATCCCGCGGGTGGTCAGCGCCGGGGTGCCGATCCGGATGCCCGCTGGTGACAAACGGGCTGCGGGTTTCGAACGGGACGGTGTTCTTGTTCACCGTGATCCCGCAATGCTCCAGCGCCGCCTCTGCCTCTTTGCCGGTGAGCCCCTTGCTCGGTCAGATCCACCAGCATCAGATGAGTGTCGGTGCCGCCCGAGACCAGCTTGAACCCGTATCCGATCAGGCGCCTCGGCCAGCCGCTTGCGCATTATCGACCACCCGGCGCTGCGTAGACCTTGAATCCTCGTCCAGGGCCTCGCTGGAAGCCACGGCCTTGGCCGCGATAACATGCATCAGCGGGCCGCCCTGGATGCCCGGGAAGATCAGCTTGTCGAGCTTCTTGCCGAACTCTTCGTCGCAGAGGATCATCCCGCCGCGCGGCCCGCGCAGGGTCTTGTGGGTGGTGGTGGTGACCGCGTGGGCATGGGGCACCGGGCGTGGGATGCAGGCCGGCGGCGACCAGGCCGGCCGGGTGCGCCATATCCACCACCATGTACGCTCCCACGCTGTCGGCGATCTGGCGGATACGGGCGAAATCGATAATCCGGGGATAGGCGCTGGCCCCGCCGACGATCAGCTTGGGGTGGTGCTCGCGCGGCCAGGCGCTGCCAGCTCGTCGTAGTCGATGCGGCCGGTTTCCTGGCCCACCCCGTAGGGCACCACCTTGAACAGCGTGCCGCTGAAATTGACCGGGCTGCCGTGGGTCAGGTGCCCGCCGTGGGACAGGTCCATCCCGAGGATCGTGTCGCCCGGGCTGAAGCAGCGCCAAGTAGGCCGCCATATTCGCCTGGCGAGCCGGAGTGCGGCTGGACATTGGCGTGGGCGCAGCCGAACAGTTCGCAGGCCCGCGCGCGGGCCAGGTTCTCGGCCATGGTCGACAAACTCGCAGCCGCCGTAGTAGCGCTTGCCCGGGATAGCCCTCGGCGTACTTGTTGGTCAGCACCGAGCCCGCGGCCTCGAGCACCGCCCGGCTGACAAAGTTCTCCGAGGCGATCATCTCCAGTTTGTCGCCTGGCGCATGGTCTCTTTGCGGACTAACTGGTAGATGTTCGGGGTCGGCTATCGCGCAGGTGTTCCATCCTGCTCCGCCACTGTTGCTTGAATAAAGGTCTGTTGGCCGCTGGGCCGGATTTGTTCGCCCGTGGCGTTTCTAACCCGGAATCTTATCGATCCGGCGCTGGTGACGGCCGCCCTCGAATTCCGTATTGAGCCAGCGCTTGAGGATCGTCCGGGCTATTTCCGGCTCCAGCAGCCGTCCTCCCAGGGCCAGGATATTGCTGTCGTTATGGCGGCGGCTGATCTCGGCCAGATAGACATTCGGTCGCCGACCGCCGCCCGGATGCCGGAGAACCTGTTGGCCGAGATCGAAATCCCGATCCCGGTGCCGCAGACCACGACTCCCCGCTCCGCTCACCCGGGCAGACCAAATCCGCCACCCGCGCCGCATAATCCGGATAATCGGCACGATTGGGCATCGTGGTGCCCAGGTCTTCCGGCTCGTAGCCCAGTTCCCGCAGGAATTCCACAACTCCTGCTTGAGCTCGAACCCGCATGGTCGCTTCCGACGGTATTTTCTCCTCCATCGTTCGTCCCATCAATCAGACTATTCGGTTTCAGCATCCATAACGCTGAAACATCATTTCGGGCCACTCGAGAAATTAAAGTTTTCCGGCAAATCCCATGTACGGCGGCTTGTCCGCAGGCAGGGGCCGGATGAATACAAGCGCTCACTTCTCGTCCAGCAGGCTCTCCATCTGGTCCAGCAGGCTGTCCATCAGTGCGGGCCACCGGACAATCGGCTCGGGGCCGGTCATATCCACTCCGGCTCCGGCGCAAGATCGATCGAGTAGTCGCTGCTGCCGCTTTTCAGGAACTGAATGTAATTCTCAGGCGCCCCGGCTTCGTTCTTCAAGCATCGCTCGACTGAGCAGCGCCCCGCGGCCGGAACCCGTGGCATACTGGTAGACATAGAAATTGTTGTAGAAATGGGGATCCGGCCCCAGTTGATCTCGTAGATCTCATCGACCACCAGTTCCGGACCGAAATATTTCTGGTACAGCTCACGGGTGAGCTTTTTCAGGTCGTCCGGGGTGAGCGGCTGGCCGGCCTCCGAGCGGGCGATGTATCTCCCGCTCGAACTCGGCGAACAGCGGACTGGACGTAAACGGTGCCCTGGATCTGGCGCACGTAGTGGTCGAGCAGGGCTGAGCTTCTTGTTGCTTGTCGGTGGTGGCTTTGAGCAGGTGGTCCATCAACAGGGCCTCATTGGTGGTGGAGGCCACCTCGGCCACAAAGATCGTGTAGTCGCCATAGACAGGCGGCTGGGTGCTCCAGGTGAAGTAGCAGTGCAGGGCGTGGCCCATCTCGTGGGCCACCGTAAACACCTCGTGCAGGGTCTGTTGTAGTTGAGCAGGATGTAGGGATGTGTGCCGTAGCTGCCCCAGGAATAGCCGCCGCTGCGTTTGCCCCGGTTCTCGTAGACATCGACCCAGCCGCCGCCGAAACCCGCGCATGGAGGCCTGACATAATCCGGTCCCATGAGGTTCAAGGCCCTCGGCACCAGCTCCACCGCCCGGTCGTACTCGTATTCCTCGGTCATCTCCGGGAACAGCGGGGTGTAGAGGTCGTAAGGATGGACCTCTTCCATCCCCATCACCCGCTTGCGCAGGCGACATAACGGTGCATCGGGGCGAGGTTGCGTTGACTGTCCCGACCACGTTGTCATAGACCGCGGCCGGGATATTGTCGCCATCGAGGGCGGACTGCAGGGAGGTATCGTAATTGCGGGCCTTGGCGTAAAATATGTCGCGCTTGACGATCGCGGCCAGCAGCGAGGATAGGGTGTTCGAGTACTTGTTGTAGGTGTGTAGAAGGCCTCGAAGGCGCGCTTGCGCAGAGCCCGGTCGCCGCTTTCGATAGAACTTGGCTGTAGCGGGCTTTGGTCAGCTCGACCTCTTCCCCTCCTGTCCTGAATCAGGGATAGCGTCATGTCGGCATTGTCGAGCATGCTGAAAATGGTGCTCGGATGCGGGTGACCTCGCGGCCATCGCCAGCAGCTTTTCCATCTCCGGACTGAGATGTGCGCCTTGCTGCGGATAATGTCCTCGACCCGGTGCCGGTAGAGCGTCAGGCCCTGGTGCTTCCAGCCAGCCGCGCAGGCTGCTCTTCGGGGATCTGCAGGATCTCCGGCACCATCCAGGCCGTGGCGGCCGACAGGTCGGTCGAGAGGCTGGAGGCGCGGTCGGCCAGGGCCTGAAAGGTGTCATTGGCGGTGTCCTCATCCCGCTTCATGTTCGAGTAGACATAGAGCTTGCCCAGGGTCACCCCCAGCGAGTCCTCCAGCCGCAGCAGGGCCAGCAGCCGGTCCGCCGATCCGGCCAGGCTGCCGCGGTAGCTTTCCAGCTCCGGGATCGCGCCCTTGATCTTGCGGAAATCCGCCTCCCACGCATCCACGTTCGGATAGATGTCCTCGAGGTTCCACTTGTACCTGGGGTCGATCCCGCTTCGTTCCGCTGCCTTTTTCACATCCGCCCCCATCAGGTTGCCGTTGAAAGAAGCCAGTATTGCCAGCAGTGAGGCGACCGCCAGTGGCCGAGACAATCCCTTTCCCATCGTGTCCCCTTTCGAGTCGAAAGACCGGGTGAAATAAAGCGAGCCGCCAACCGGACCGTGTCCAGCGTCCTGACCGCCGAAAGTCTCGGGCAGGGCAGAAAAGTGGAACATCGAAGCGGCTTGACAGCTAATATTCTCCAGCGGCCGGACACCGCCGGGCAGGCGATTGACTGCCGCCCGCCGGTCGAACGAATAATAACTGCGCCGACCTTTGTTGACAAGTATCTCGTGAACCGGTAAATTTGCCGGGTTCCGATCCGCCACCAAATTCAGCCGTTAGCGGGCATGATGCCTTTCCGGAAGTTAATACCCCTGGCCTTGGCCCTGTTCCTCTGCGCCGCCTGGTCGGCCTCCGCTCTGATCGCGCAGCGGAGAGCGCAGGGGGCGCTGGTGCAGGCGACCGCCACCCCGGACGACACGACGGGCTGGGACTGGGAGCGCTATGGCCGGCGGCTGGCCGGCCAACTGGCCGAACGGATCGAGGCCCGGGTGCGCGAGGGCCTCCCCCGCCGCGAGTTTGTCACCGACACCACCGGGGCCCGGCTCACCTTCCGTTTCCGGCTGGATGGCGAGGGCCGGCTCAAGTCGTTCTACCAGCTCAAGCCCAGCCACCGTTACCTGGCCTACCTGGTCGAGCGCACCGCCCGCGAGCTGCCGGACTTCCCTCCCCCGCCCGCGGAGTTCCCGCTGTTTTACCTCGATGGCAACCTGGTGCTGGAGCTGGCATTCCAGCCCACCGGACGCTACAAGCGCTTCTACTTCGAGGAACCGCTGGACTCGCTGCTCCCGCTGGAGGGGCCGGTGCTGACCTGGCAGGCCTCCACTGGGCCGCTTTTCCTCTATGAACCCACTGACCTGGACAAGCAGAAGCTGCTGGACAATTTCAAGCAGCGGATCGGGATCCTGGAGGAGATCAAGGACACCAGCAGCTTCACTCCGCTCGATTTCCGCGGGCGGCGGGTGGCGGTAACTGTCCCGTTCGACAGCCTGAGCGAAGACACGGAGCAGACCCGCTGGCTGGTCGCGAAGCTGGAGGGCGCGCTGGAATCTTCCGGGGCGACCATCGGCACCGATCAGTACGAGGAGCGCCGTCAGCGGATGGCAGAGGCCCCGCCCGACACTATCTCCAGTTGGCCCGCCGATTCCGCGGCCGCTCGATCCGATTCAGTCGCGACCGATTCCGCTACTGTCGATTCCACCGCCATCGATTCCGCCGCTGCGGCGCCGGCCCCGGTGCGGGACCTGAACCAGGCTTTCGCCAGCCGGGCGCTGGAAGACCTGCTGGTGCTGGCGGTGGCAGTGGCGCCCTGCAAAGCCGGGGCCAGTTGCCGGATCCGGCTCTACCCGATGGCTGATCCGACCGATCTCAAGCGGGCGATCGAGCTGCAACTGCCGCTGACCCTGTCCGGGGCGCTGCCGGACAGCGCCGGGGTGCTGCTGGTGCGACGGCTGACCACTCCGCCGGAGCGTCCTAAACCGCCCGAGCCGCCCAAACCCGCGGCTGCCGCGCCGGCCGCGGTCCCTCCGGCCGGCGACACCACCAGGGCCGCGACCGCCGCCGCTCCGGGTGACACCATCGCCGCGACAGCAACCCCGGCCCCGGCCGCGAGCGACTCCATCGCCGCGACAGCAGCCCCGGCTCCGGCCGACAGTTCCGGCGCCGCACCTCAGACCGCGCCGCCGGCCGCTCCGGCCGATTCCGCCGCGACCGGCCAGCCGGCCCCCGGCAACACCGCTCCACCGGCCGCGGACAGCACCGCTCCGGCGGCTCCCCCGGCGGACCAGACGCCCGCTCCCGGCCAGACCGCCCCGGCCGACAGTTCTTCCGGACAGCAGCCGCCGGGCGGCACGACCCCCTGAGGCCAATCGACAGCTGAGATTTTCCGGGGGGAGGGCGGAAATCCCGATGCAATCGTGGATTTCTTCCCTCCCCAAACTTTTTCGATAGTTTTATCCTGATCGGACAGCAAGTCAGGATCAAGCGGATCGAACATCCAGCGCAAAATAACGAAAGGCGACCCGCGCGGGTCGCCCTTCGTGCTGCGATCCTTCCCTCCGCAAGCTTCAGCTCTGGCCCAGCAGGTAGGCCAGCAGCAACGGGGCCTGGGTGTAGTCCTCGATGATCAGGTCCGCCCCGGCCCGGATCAACCGCTCGCGCTTCTTGAGGTCGATCCCGTAGCGACGGACCTCGTCCGAGGCGATCCCGACCGCGATCCCGCCCCGCCGCTTCGACTCGCGGATCTCCACCGGCCCATCGCCGAAAGTGCAGAGCTGCGGCCCCTCCAGCCCATGCTCGGTCATGATCCGGGCGATCAGCTTGCGCTTGGAGAACTTGGTGAGGTCCCCCACGCTGCCGTAGATCCCGCCATCGAACGCCGCGGCATAGCCCAGGCGACCGGCCTCGCGCAGCACATCCTCCTCGTCTGTCCCGCTGGCCAGGTAGCAGTGCAGCCCCCGCTCGCGCAAGGCGAACACGAACCCCACCGCGCCTTTCATCGTAAAATCCTCCACCTCCAGCTCGCCCCGCTCCAGGCATTCCAGCCGGCGATCCACCATCTCCAGCAACTTGACATTGTAAAGCGCCTTGTAGCCGAGCGGGTCGAGCACCTGGTCCGCGGGCACATAGCCGAACTCCCGCACCATTTCCACCAGCCCCTGCATCTGGATGATGGTCTGGATCCCGGTGGTCTGGTCGATGAACTCCCGCACCCGCTCCCGGAGGCGATGGAACTCGCCGGAGGAGACGATCCGATAGGCCGCGCCCAGGATCGACTCCAGCATCACCTCCTCCATGATCGGCTCCCAGCCCTGGCGCAGCACGCTGATCGTCCCATCGTGGTCGAACACCGCGTGGAGGATCTGCCCGCGCACGATCTCCGGGCCGACCAGCTCGATGCGGGTGCCGGGCAGGTAGCGCGCCTGGCGCGGGTCCTCGGCCAGGTCGGTGCGGACTACCAGGTTGCCCTCGCCGGCGATGCGCAGGATTTCCTCCGGGGAGGCGGTCCCGGTCTGGCGCAGCTTGCGGACAGTCACCGCGGCGGCGAAATTGCCCAGCAGGGCGGCCTGGGGCAGCTCCAGCCCGGCGGCCAGGGCGGTGGTCAGCGCGGCGACCATCGTGTCCCCGGCCCCGACCGGGTCCACCGGGCCGGTGACCTGCACCCCCGGCACATCCTCGGCCCGATCTCCGCTCCAGACCAGGCCGCCGCGCTTGCCGCGGGTGACCACGATCGGGCGGAGACAGCCGGCGAACAGATTTTCCAAAGCCTCGACAATCTGGCCGCGATCCACCGGGTAGCCCGGCCCCAGGCTCTCCACGCCCTGACGGGCCTCCAGCAGCGAGACCTCGTTGAACTTGAGCGCGATCCCGCGGAAACGGGTCAGGCTGCGGCGGACATCGGCCAGGATCAGCTTGTGGGGGAACGCCGCGGCCAGCTCGTTCAGGCGGTCGATGCAGCCGCCGATCATTAGGGGCCGGGGCAGCTGCTGGTTGACGATCAGGGCATCGAGCGACGGCAGGCGCTCCTCCAGCTTGTTGAACAGCGCCTCCCGGCTCCGGTCCGACAGCTCGTTGTGGAAGCCGAAATCCAGCCGGCGCTGTTCCTCCCCCTCCAGGTGGGGCTTGCTCCAGACATGGGTGTCCCAGCCCTCGCGCTGGACCACGATCCCGCCGGTCTCCACCCCCAGGCGCTCCAGCAGCTCCACCAGCTCGCGGCCGAACAGGTCCGCCCCGCGCACCCCGAACGCCTCCAGCCCGGCCGGACGCAGCGCCGCCAGGTTGGCGACCGTGTTGCCCGCTCCGCCCAGGCTGTAGCGTTGGGAGCGGACCACCAGCGCCCGCTTGCCGGTCTCCACCGACAGCTCGCCGACCCCATCCTCGAGCATCCAGTAGGCATCGATCGCGAAATCCCCCAGCACCCCGATCCTCAAGCCCCCGATCGCCTCCAGCACTGCGCCGATCCGTTCCTCCATCATCTTGGCACCATCCGTGACTGTTCTTGAGGTGGTCCGCCCGCGCGGGCGGTGGATTTTTCCATCGGGTTTTCGCCCCGAAAGCTATCAGCCCCGGCCGGGGTTGTCAAGCTCGCCCCCGGCCGGGTCCGCAAGCGCCGCCGGCCCCGCATCCGCGCAGAGTTGTTGACTGCCGGAGGGCTTTCCCTTAGCTTAAAACCAGGCCCTGATGACTTCCGCGCGCGAGCCGCGGCAAGTCCGGCGAGGGCGGGACAAACTCAGTCAGAGAAGGTGGGGATGGATTCAGCCAAGTATGTGATCATCGGCGCCGGGTTGGCCGGGGCCGCGACCGCCTATTTCCTGGCCCGCCAGGGAGAACGCGAGGTCCTGATCCTGGAGCGGGAGCAAGTGCCCGGCCTGCACAGCTCCGGCCGCAACGCGGCGATGGTGCGGCAGGTCGTGGCGCAGAAGGACATCCTGCGCCTGGCGGCCCGCGGCGCGCGCTTCTTCCACTCCCGCCCGGAGGACTGGGACCAGGAGGTGCCGCTGGCCCGCACCGGCTCGATCCTGGTGGCCGGGCAGTGGAGCTGGCTGGAGCTGGAGGCCCAGAGCCGGATGGCCGGTGAGCATGAGGTGGAATGCGAGATCTGGCAGCCGGACCGGATCAAGGAGACTGTCCCCTGCACCGAGCGGGGACGGTTCTGCTGCGGGGTCTACTGCCCATTGGATGGGGTGACCGACACCGACCGGCTGATGAGCGGGTTCCTCGGCGCGGCCCGCCGTTACGGGGTGCGGCTCGAGTCCGAGCGCGAGGTGACCGGAATCCTCACCGAGCGGGGGAAAGTGGCCGGAGTCGAGACCACCCGGGGACCGGTGCGCTGCGAAACCGTGGTCAACGCCGCCGGGGCCTGGGCGGCCGGGATCGCCGCGCGGGCCGGAGCGCTCGAGATCGAGCTCACCCCCCTGCGGCGCCACCTGATGTACACCGGCGAGCTGGACTGGGTCGATCCGAGCTGGCCCTACATCTGGGACATCGAGCGCGATGTCTACTTCCGGCCGGAATCGGGCGGGCTGCTGCTCAGCCCCTGCGATGAGGCCCGGGTCGAACCCGGCATCCCGGTCACCGACCCCGCGGCCCAGGACCTGCTGGCCGAGAAGCTGGGGCATAGTTTCCCGCAACTGCTGGAGCTGCCGATCGCCCGCAGCTGGGCCGGGATCAGGACTTTCGCCCCGGACCGGATGTTCGTGCTGGGCTGGGACCCGCGGCTAACCGGATTCTACTGGGTGGCGGGGCTGGGCGGGCATGGGGTGACCACCAGCCCGGCGGTGGGTGAGCTGGCCGCCGGAGAGCTGCTGGCCGGCCGCACCCCGGAGGACTCGCCGTTCCGGCCCGCCCGTTTCCCGCGGTGAGCCGGCGCTGGAGCGGAGGGGAAGCTCCGGCTTCTTCTTTATCCTCTAAATCCTTCGGATTTTTCTACTTCTGTGACCAGAAGTAGCAAGAGTCTTTAACAGCAGGACCGCGAAGCTGGAGGGAAATCTTCAGCTTGTTCTTTATCCCCTAAATCCTTCGGATTTTTCTACTTCTGTGACCAGAAGTAGCAAGAGTCTCTTGAAGCCAAGGCCGCGAAGCTGAAACAACACCAAGGTCTTGAATAGACGGCGGTGTGCCTGCGGGAGTAAAAACGCTCCTTCGGCGGTCGCCGCGTTTCGCGCCATACCGTGGCGCTGCAACGCCATGGCCTGCCGGGCTCTCTCACTTCGTAGCAGTAGCCACGATGGAAATAGGGAAAATCACCCGCCGCTGCCTTTTGCCTCCAGCCGCGGCCCAAAGGCCCCACCCCACTCCTCACAAACAAGCCCTTTCTTCAAGGCTGATTCCATGCTTTGTTGAATGGGATTGTGCCGTATGGGCGCGGCATGCCGCACCCCTGCAACAGGTTACGGGCCTGCTTCCGCTACCCGGACCCGGCATGGTCATCGGGTTCACAGCCGGTCGAGCATCCGTTGCAGGCTGTCCTTCACCCGAGTGGCGAGGGCGGTGAGCGCGGGCTCGCCGGCATCTTTCATCACCGCCACCGGGTCCATCGCCGAGACCTCCACCTGGCCGCCCGCGTGCTCCTGCACGACCACATTGCAGGGCAGCAGCACCCCGATCTTGTCGTCCAGCCCCAGCGCCTCGTGGGCGAACCGCGGGTTGCAGGCCCCGAGGATGCGGTAGGGACGGAACTCCAGCTCCAGCTTTTTCTTCAGGGTGGCCCGCACATCGATCTCGGTCAGCACCCCGAAACCCTCGCGGGCCAGCTCATCGCTCACCCGCCGCAGGGCCTCCTCGAACGAATACGCCACCAGCTTGCTCAGGTGATACTGCATGTTCTCCCCTCCCGCCGTTGATCCAGCCCTCGCCGTTCAGCGCCATTTGACCGAGCAGCCCACCGGCGGGGTGCCGGCAATCGCCACCGCTTCGCCCGCCAGCACCGCCTCGATCGCCTCCTTCAGATAGGCGTGGCGCACCTGGTCCGGCTCCTCGTAGTTGTCATCCGGGGCGCCGTGGTAGACCAGCCGGCGCTCGCGGTCGAACACGAACACCTCGGGCGTGCGCTCGGCCCCATAGCCGCGGGCCACCTCCTGGCTCTCATCCCGCAGGAATGGGAAGGGATAGCTCTTTTCGCGGGCATGGGCCTGCATGGCCGCGAAACTGTCCTGCGGGTAGCGCACCTCATCGTTGGCGTTGATCAGCACGAACGACACCCCGCGGTCGTGGTACTTTCGCTGGAGGTCGATCAGCCGGTCCTCCCAGGCCCGGACGTACGGGCAGTGGACACAGGAGATCACCACCACCAGCACCCCGCTGCCGGAAAAGTCCTCCAGCGAGTAGCTTTTGCCATCGACCGCCGGCAGGTCGAAACCCGGCGCGCGGTCACCGAGATTGAGCTTGGCCATCACAGCCTCCTGTCACCTGGCCCCTGAGTGCCTGCGAAATCACCCCCATCCGGGGGTGGCGATCAATGGCGCTCCGGCCGGAGCGCGCGGCGGATCGTTTCCCGCGAGGGCAGCGGCGAGAAACGCCCATCATCGTGGCGGTAGATCCGGCAGTTCAGCCCGAACGGCTGGCCCGTCAGGCCCGCCGGGTCGATGTCCCGCCCATTGACCCGGATGGTCGGCGAGCCGATGAACTGCAGACGCTCGGCCTCCTGTTGGGTGGGGACGCGGATCACGGTCGCCACCAGGTCCAGCCCCTCCTCGGCCAGCACCTCTTTCAGCCGTTCCAGGGCATGGTCATGGGAGGGGCAATCCTCCCAGTACAGGAAATCGACACTCAGCCCGGCCTGACCTTTTCGCTCGACCGGGTGGGCATGGGATCCGCCCTCCATCCGCGATTCCTGGTGCATGGAACCGGCCCGGAACTCCCCGAGCCGGATCGAGCTATAGCTCATTTTCATCGTCAGCCCCCTGTCGGCAGCGGCGCTTCCCGCCCGGCGGAACTCCCCCGGCGGGCGCGGCGCCCGGTTGTGATGCTCCTGTCCGACGCCGGGTCAGCCCTGGCCCCCGGCAACACTCCCCCCCGAAACTCAGTTCCTTCAGGACTTCCAGGCCGGGTAGGAGAACAGCGGCCTGGCCACTTCCTCCGCCTGAACCGCCAACTGGCGCTTCTCCTCTTCCGACACCGGGATAAACCGCGGAGCCAGCCGGAGCGCCATCCGGAACAGATGCTCCTCCCCCGGCGGGATCGCCGCGGTGACCGGCAGCGAGAACGTGAAACGGTAGCTGCGTTCGAGCTCCTGCTCACTCTCGTGCGGCGTGTACCAGCACTTGGAGTACTTCGGCTTCTGCCCCTGCTCCAGCCGCGAATGGGCCCCGGGCTTGAGCGCCAGCACCGCCATATCTTTTTCCAGGGCCTTGTCGATCACCTGCGGCCCGAAATTGCCCTTGTACCAGCAGCCCCAGTTGACCGGAATCAGCGCGGAGTTGAAATCGAACCGCTCGATCGCGGCCAGGGCCGCCTCCACCGAGTGGGCCGAGAAGCCGAGGTAGCGCACCTTGCCCTGTTCCCGGGCCTTGATGAAAGTCTCCATCGCCCCGCCGGGACCGAACGCCTGCTCGATGTCCTCCCGGGACTGGATCGCGTGGAGCTGGTAGAGATCGAAATGGTCGGTGCGCAAGCGCCTGAGCGAGCGCTCCAGTTCCTCCCGCGCCCCGGCCGCGCTCCGCTCGGTGGTCTTGCAGGCCAGGAACACCTGCTTGCGGAACGGCTCCAGGGCCGGCCCCAGCTTCTGCTCGGCCTCGCCATCGCCGTAAGTCGGGGCCACATCGAAATAGTTCACTCCGGCCTCGAACGCCTCCCGCACCACCTGGTCGGCATGCGCCTGCTCCCCACCGTTGACCACGATCCCCCCGAACCCGATGATCGAGAGCATCTCGCCGGTCTTGCCGTAAGGACGGCGCGGCAGCGGGCCGGATTGGTCCTGCACCGCGGCCCGGGCCACCCCGGCGGCGGGCAGGCCGGCGGCCGCGGTCGCGGCCAGGGACAGCTTGAAAAATTCGC
Organism: Candidatus Glassiibacteriota bacterium; assembly: GCA_963752515.1. Classification (GTDB taxonomy): domain Bacteria; phylum Gemmatimonadota; class Glassbacteria; order GWA2-58-10; family GWA2-58-10; genus CAVVYO01. Next base: position 483,008 of record CAVVYO010000006.1, read on the forward strand.
TTCGCTTCATGGCTCGGAACCTTTCATTCTCCACTCGAAGAAATCATTATAATCAACTGATATTCATAGTTATATAAAATATCTCGCCGGCGCCGTGTCAAGGCTTCCAGGTCGGAAAACAAAACAAGGGCTGCTCCTGCTGTGCCTGGCGACGTAACTTTTCCAGCTCCTGCTCGCTGAGGATGTTCAGGCTGGGGGCGATCCGCAGCACGGTGCGGAACAGGCCGACATCCCCGGGCGGCAAGGCCGCGGTCACCGGCAGGGAAAGGGTGAACGAAAAGGCCCGCCGCAGCTCATCCTCATCCTCCAGGGGCCGGTACCAGCACTTGGGGAAACGCTGCGGGGCCGCCGGATCGCGGGCGGCGCGGGCCCCCGCTTTCAGCGCCAGCACCGCCATCCCCCGGTCCCGGGCTCTCTCCACCACCTGCGGACCATAGCCCCCGGCCAGCCAGCAGGCGTAGTTGATCTGGAACAGCACCGAGTCGAAATCGAACATCCCGATCGCGGCCAGGGCCGCCTCCACCGAATGGGCGGAGAAGCCCAGGAAACGCACCTTGCCCTCCTGGCGCGCCCGGACCAGGGTTTCGATCGCCCCGCCCGGGCCGAACGCCCGGTCCAGATCCTCGCGGCTCTCCAGCGAGTGCAGCTGGTAGAGGTCGATCCAGTCGGTGCGCAGGCGGCGCAGGGAACTTTCCAGCTCGCGCCGCGCCCCATCCGCATCACGCTCGGCGGTCTTGCAGGCCAGGAACGCCTGCTTGCGGAACGGCTCCAGGGCCGGCCCCAGCTTCTCCTCGGCATCGCCGTAAGTCGGGGCGACATCGAAATAGTTCACCCCGGCCTCGAACGCCTCCCGCACCAGGCGGTCGGCCACTTCCTGCTGCTCGTCCATCACCACGATCCCGCCCATCCCGATGATCGAAAGCCGCTCCCCGGTACGTCCCAGCTCGCGCCGCGGGAGGTCCTGCGAGACCCTGGTTGCGGTCATGCCGCGATCCTTTCCGCCTCAGGCGCGCGCTGTCAGGACTGCCAGCCCGGGTACTGGAAGATCGAGGGCAACTGCGCGGCCTCGGCCCGCAGCTCCTCCCGTTCCGCCGCGGTGAGCGGGATGAACGAGTGCGCCACCCGGCAGGCAAGCTGGAACAACTCGTTTTCCATGGGCGGAATGGCGGAGGTCACCGGCTGCGAGAGCGTGAAGTAGTAGCTGCGGGCGATCTCCTCCACGGCGGTGTGGGGATGATACCAGACCTTGGCGAACTTGCCGCCGCCCTGCTCCCCATGGGTGCGGGCGCAGCGCGCGCCGGGCTTGATCGCGATCAGCCCCTTCTTCGTCTCCAGGGCCTTTTCCACCACCTGCGGCCCGAAATTCTGATTGTACCAGGAGACATAGGTGATCGGGAACATCACCGTGTCGAAATCATAGTGCTCCATGGCATAGAACGCGGCCTCGACCGTGTGGGCGGAAAACCCGAGGTAGCGGGTCTTGCCCTGCTCCTTGGCCTTGACCATCACCTCCATCGCCCCGCCGGGGCCGAACGCGCGCTCCACATCCTCCCGGGAGTTGAGGAAATGGTGCTGGTAGAGGTCGAAATAGTCGGTGCGCAGGCGCCGCAACGACCGCTCCAGCTCGGCCTGCGCTCCGACAGCATCGCGCTTCTGGGTCTTGCAGGACAGGAAAACCTGCTGGCGCAGCCCCTGGAGGGCCGGGCCCATCACGATCTCGGCATCGCCGTAAGCCGGGGCGACATCATAATAGTTGGTGCCGTACTGGTAAAAGGCCTCGTGGACCATCCGGTCGGCATTGGTCTGGGTCTCCTCCCGGATGATGTTCCCGCCGAAAGCGACAATCGCCAGTTGCTCGCCGGTGCGGCCCAGGGGACGCCGGGGCAGGGGCTGGTCCACTTTCTCCGGCAGGGCGCGCAGGCGCTCGGCCATCAAGCTGCCCGAACCCAGGCCGGCGGCCAGGGCCAGCTTGAAGAACTCGGTCCTCTTCATCGAAACCTTCCTCTGCGGTGGGTTGTCCGCAAGCCCGGACTGCCCGGGCCTGGAGCTTTCGGGAGCCGGAAGATCACCGCCGGCTCAATCTTTCTCAAGCTTATTGTACCGGATCGACCGCCCTCCCGTCAACAACCGACGTAAAATTGGTTCATCCGGGAATTCCGGGATGGCAGTTCCGGTCCGCCGGCGCGGCGAGCGAGCATGACAGACCCCGCCCGCTCAAGCTATCGCTTCGGCCACGATCAGATCTCCTCCCAGAAATGCGGCAGGAAATCCACCTGCGCCCCGGCCTCCAGTTTCAGCGGCCCGGCCGGGATGCGGGCCAGGGCGTTGGAGCGGGCGAACGAGCCCAGCATGTAGGAGGCCTGCTCCCCGGCCCGCTCCACCAGGAAATCCTCCCCCTCCCGCCGGACAATCGCCCGCAGGAACAGGGTGCGTTCTCCGGAGTGCTCCAGCTCCTGGTCCAGACGCCCCCGCAGCCAGAGCGGCCAGGGCTCGGGGAATCCCATCACCTGGCGCAGGGCGGGCACGACATAGAGCTCGAAACAGACCAGGGCCGAGGCCGGGTTGCCCGGCAGCCCGAAAAAGAGCTTTTCGTTCAGTCGCCCGAACCAGAGCGGCTTGCCCGGCTGCTGCGCCACCTGGTGAAAGACCTGGCGCACGCCGATTTCCGCGAACGCCCGCGCCAGGTGGTCATAGTCGCCGGCGCTCACCCCGCCGACTGTCAGCACCAGGTCCGATTCCTCCCGGGCCCGCGCCAGCTCCTCCCGCAGCAGGTCGGGGTCATCCCCGCAGCGACGGCAGGCGACCTGCTCGACCCGGGCCCTGCGCAGGGCGCTCAGCAGCATCGGAGTGACCGAATCATAGACCGTGCCGGTCTCGAGGACTGTCCCCGCCGGCCGCAGCTCATCACCGGTGGTGAGCAGGGTCACCGCCGGAGGCGCATAGACCGGGACCGTGGCCAACCCCAGGGTCGCCAGCATCCCCAGGGCCGGAGGCGAAAGCTGCGCCCCCTCCGGCCAGACCACCTGGCCGCGCTCCACCTCCTCGCCCTCCCGGTTGATGTGGCTGCCGCTCTCCGGCTGGAAGTAGAACGTGATCGAGTTCTGCCCCTCGAACACCTCCTCGCGCTTGATCACCGCATCGGCTCCGGCCGGCAGGGCGGCGCCGGTCATGATCCGCAGGGTGTGGCCGGAGACCAGTTCCGGCGGCCGGCCCGGGGCGGCTCGGACCTCGCCGGCCAGGGGCAGATTGACCGGCAGGCCGCGGGTGGCCCCGGCCAGGTCGGCGCGACGGACCGCATAGCCATCCATCGCCGAGTAGGAGAAAAACGGGTAAGGGCGTTCGGCGGGCAGATCGCGGGCGCAGACCAGGAACGCCGCCCGCTCCAGCGGCCGCTCCTCCGGGATCGCGCGGCGGGCGGTCTCCAGCACCAGAGCCAGCGCCTCTTCGGGCTGCAGCATCGGTTCTCCCGGCAAGCTCGAGTGGGATGGCTTCTCGGCCGCGACCATCGCGGCCTGATTAATAATGACAACCGGAGCGGTAAACAGCAAGGCTGCCAACAGCGGCCGGCGGGGGGCGGGTCCGGGGAAGTGCCCCCATTTTGACTCGTTTCCGAAAGATAGGATTGAACTATCGAAAAAGTTTTGGAAAGTGGAAAGGGGGCTCGGGGGGAGGGAGAAAAACCTTTTCCAAAAGGTTTTCTCCCTCCCCCCGGATCAACTGGCCGTTGTGGTCGAATTGAGCTCAGGGCTCCCGGCCGGTGAGGGCGCGATAGTCGGCCGGGGTGTCGATGTCCTGGAGCACGCCCGGGTCCGGGACCTCCAGCTCCAGCACTTTCTCGGGGAAAGCGCGCACGACATGACGGGCCCCCACCTCCGGCGGGGCGGCAAGCAGGGCCTCGAACAGCGAGGCGGCGAACAGCACCGGGTGGCCCCGTCGTTCCCCGTGGCGCGGCAGGATGATCTCGCCCTCCCCGCGACAGAAAGCCCCGGCCACCGCGGCGATGGTCGCGGGATCGAGGTTGGGGTGATCGACCGGAAACAGCATCACCGCCGCGGGCGCGAGCGGCAGCACCGCGCGCAGGCCCGCCTGGAGCGAGCTCAGCATCCCCTGCTCGTAGTCCCGGTTGATGACAAGCTCCTCCGCGGCCAGCGGGATCGCCGCGGTCACCTCCGCGACAAACGCCCCCAGCACCACCCGCACCGGGCCGACCTCCGCCGCGCCGCGGACCAGGCCCAGCAGGTGGCCGAGGAAAGTCGATCCGGCCAGCGGCAGCAGGGGCTTGGGACGGCCCATCCGTTCCGATTTGCCGGCGGCCAGGATCAGCGCGGCGATGCTACCTTTGTTTTCCATCTTTTGCTTCCCTCGCTTTGAGCGATAATAGAGGGAAAACTCCCGGCCGCTTGCTATTCTCGTAAATCCTGCGGATTTTTCTCCTGCTGTGACCAGAAGCAGCAAGAGTCTTATGAAGCCAAGGCCGCGAAGGGGGAGGGAAATCTTCAGCTTTTTCTTTATCCCGTAAATCCTGCGGATTTTTCTACTTCTGTGACCAGAAGTAGCAAGAGTCTTGTGAAGCCAAGGCCGCGAAGCTGGAGCAACATCAAGGTATTCAATAAATTACGTTGTGTCCGAGGAAGCAAAGCGCTCCATCCGAGGTCGCCGCGTTTCGCGCCATCCCTGGCGCTGCAACGCCATGGCCTGCCGGGCTCGCTCATTCCACCCCAGCCACGATGGAAATTGCGCGGCAACTGCACCGCTGTCTTTTGCCTCCAGCCGCGGCCCAAAGACCGCCCATCCCCACACCAAGCAAAGTCCCTGTCGTGCATTAGCCTTTCACCCCTCAGGCGGCACCAGCCGCCTCCGCGGCGCAACTGTATGAGCCACGAGGGAGCAGCGGTTACAGCACCGGCGATCCCATGAATGGCGATAGAGGAGGCAAGAGCTGACTGGCAGATGCGCGTCAGCGCTGCCCACCCACAGGGGCAGCGTAAAGATCGCACGATTACCAGCGGTCAATTGAAGATCACCACTGGTGGGCGAGTTTTGCGACGCAAAGACTTTTGCTTCTTTTGGTCACAAAAGAAGATAAATAATGACAATCAAAGAGATAGCTGCATAGTCGGGAATTTTCAGCCGGCAGGCCGGGATCAAGGTGATTCATGCACAGCCGGCCGGCAAGTGGTGGCGCCGCCAGACTTTTGGTCCTTTTGGTCACAAAAGGACAAAACTCTTTTGCCTTTAGTGAATTAACCGCCAAACCATGAAATTGAAGGCAGAAATCCGACATCGAAAAAGCTAGTGCCCCAGCACCACCCTCCCCAGCTCGGGGCTGCGCCCGCGGCGCACCGCGATCAACTGGGCGACAATGCTCACCGCGATCTCCTCCGGGGTCTCGGCCCCGATCTCCAGCCCGACCGGGGCCCGGACCAGGGCCAGCCGCTGCGGGTCCGCCCCCTGGCGCGCCAGCTCCTCCCAGAGCAGTTTCACCTTGCGATGGCTGCCGATCATCCCGACATAGGCCGCCGGGGTGAGGATCGCCCGCCGGATCACTTCCCCATCGTGAGCATGGCCGCGGGTGACCGACACCAGGTAGTGGGAGGGCCCGATCGCCAGCCGGTCGAACGCCTCGGCAGAGCCGCAGGTCAGGACCGCCTCGGCCTCGGGAAAACGCTCCGGGGAAGAAAACTCCGGGCGGTCATCGACCACGGTCGGCCGGAAACCGCAGAGCGCGGCCACCCGGCACAGCGGCATCGCGATGTGCCCCCCGCCGAAAATCACCAGCCGGGGCGCGGAGGCCAGGGGCTCCGCCAGGAAACCGCGTAGCGACTGGTCCCCGGCCGGAGGCTGCTCCAATTCCAGCACCAGCGGGTCCTCGCGGTCCCGGCGCGGAGCCAGGGCCGTCCGCACCGGTTCGGTCAGGTCGCCAAGGCCGCCGGCCAGCACCCGGCCCTCCCGGTCCAGCAGCAGGCGGCTCCCGCGGGGATCGCCGCCGCGGCCGGGGCGGATCGCGCTCACCAGCCAGGCGCCCGCGCCGCCGGACAGCTGTCGCCGCAACAGACAGAACAGCTCCAGCTCCGCGGGAGGGACCAGCTCGGTCAGCACCTCCACCCTTCCGCCGCAGAGCATCCCCTCCGCGCCGGCCCGGGCATTGCTGAAATCGTAGCTGTCGACCCGCGACTCCCCCCGCCGCAGGGCCTCCGCCGCGGCCCGGATCGCCCCGGCCTCCAGCGAGCCGCCGCCCAGGGTGCCGCGAGCGAGACCCTCGACTGTCACCAGCAGCCGGGCCCCGACCGGGGTCGGGATCGACCCGACTCGCCCGATCACCGCCGCCAGCGCCACCGGCTCGCCCCGCTCCAGGCGCTCCAGCAGGACCTCGATCACTCTTTCCATGCACTCGTCCCTTCCACAAGATTTACAACAAAGGCTGTTCCGGGGGAAAGGAGGAAACTTTTTGAAAAAAGTTTTCTCCCTCCCCCGGGCCCCCTTTCCACTTTCCAAAACTTTTCCTTTGTTCGTTGCTGGATATCACCCAGCCAGTCAGGATAAAAACCGGGGTCCGGGAACTGCGCCCGGACCCCGTCATTCAGCCTGCGACATTCCCGCCCGCGCCACCGCCTCAGCAGGGGATCCGGCAACGGAAGCAGCTTCTGCCCGGGAGACACTCCCCGCTGGAGACAAAGCGGTCATCCGGCCCCACCGGCCCCTGGGTCATCAGGCACCAGCAGTCCTTGGAGGGGTCGGGCAGGTAGTGCAGCCCCTGGTCCCGCGCGATGTAGTAGCCTTTCGAGCGGTGGTTCCTGCAGACATTTTTCAGTTGGTCGAGCATGCTGTCAGCCATCTTGCGCTCCATCGGACAGGGCTTAGACTTCCACCCCGGCGGCGCGGAGGACCGCCCGCTTGAGAATGGTTTTGGCCAATTGGATCTTGTAGGCGTTCTCCTTCATCGGCTGGGCCTCGGCCAGGGCTGCTTCCGCCGCCTGCTCGATTGTCCGCAGGTCGAGCTGGCTGCCGGCCAGGGCCGCTTCCGCCGCTTTCGCCCGGAAGGGGGCCGGGGCCACTCCGCCCAGCACCACCGCGGCGCGCCGGCAGCTCTTGCCCTGCATCGCCAGCACCACCGCCGCCGACACCAGGGCGAAATCCCGGCTCTCGCGTTCCTTGAACTTGAGGTAGACCCCCTTGCCCATCGGCGAGCGGGACAGTCACCTGAGTGACCAGCTCGCCCGGCTGGAGGATGTTCTCGCGGGTCGGGTCCTCGGCCGGCAGGATGAAAAACTCATCCAGCTTGACCTCCCGGCTGCCTTTCGGGCCCTGGACTGTCACCGCGGCATCGTAGGCCATCAGCATCGGGGCCAGGTCGGAGGGATGGACAATGAAGCACGGTCCGCCGCTCAGGATCGCGTGGTACTTGTCGCGCCCATCGACCGCGATAACAGGTGTCGCCCCCCTTGCGCAGGCAGGGATACTCCTCGCCGCGGTAGTACCAGCAACGGGGCCGCTGGCAAAGGTTCCCGCCGAATGTCCCCATGTTGCGCAACTGGGGCGAGCCGATCGCCTCGGCGGCCTCGGCCAGACCCGGGATAGTTCTTGCTTGACATCGGCGTTATCCGGGCCAGATCGGCCAGGCGGACCAGGGCGCCGATCCGCGACGGGGCGCCGCCCGCGATCCGGTCCAGCCCCGGGAGCGACTTGATGTTGACCAGGCGATCCGGGGCGATATAGCCGTTTTTGATCTCGCCGATCAGGTCCGTGCCGGCCGCGACCGGCGCGGCAGTACCCGACCCTGGCCAGTCAACGCCGACACCGCGTCCTCCAGGCTCCGGGCGATTGTAATAGGCAAAAGCTTTCATCTTACTTGCCTCCCTTACTGGCCAGTGCGCCCAGGACCACGTCCGGGGTAATCGGCATCCGGGTGACCCGCGCCCCGATAGCGTTGTAGACCGCATTGGCCAGCGCCCCGGCGGTGGGGATGTTCGCCGGCTCGCCGAGCCCGATCACCCCGCGCTCCGGCATGTTGTCGATCACGATGTCGATCTCCGGCATCTCCACGGGCCGAGGAGTTTGTAATTTTCCAAATTCGGGTTGACCATCGTGCCGGTGTTCTGGTCCATCAGGCGGTCCTCCAACAACGCCCAGCTCAGGTCCATGATGACTCCGCCGTTGATCTGGCTGCGGGCGGTGAGGCTGTTGACGCAGAGCCCGAAATCATGGACCGCCACCACCTTGATCGGCCTGACCCGCCCGGTCTCGGCATCGACCTCGACCTCGATGAACTGACAGCCGCCCACATGGCGGCGGACAGGCCCTCGACCCAGCCATCGACGCACGCAAGGTCTGTTCCTGCCCAGCAGGGCGGTGGCATCTTTCCATTTCAGGCGGCGGGAGGGGTCATTGTTCGAGCTGATCGCCCCATCCTCGCAGACCAGGTCCTCGGCCTGGGCGCCCAGCACCGGGCCGACCATCAGCAGCAACTCGTTCGGGCGCGGTTGGCGGTATTGTAGATCGCCGGAATCACCGAGCCGATGGTGATACTGCCGCCCGAGCCGGTGGAGAACGGCAGTTCGCTGTTGCCGATCTCCGGGTCGACCAGTTCCAGCGAAATTCCCAGCACATCCGCGGTGACCTGCTGGATCATCGTGCGCACCCCGGTGCCCAGGTCCTGGGTGCCGGTCGAGGTCCGCACGTTGCCATCCGGGCATAATCTCCACCTGGACCTTGGTGCTGCGGGCGCCGCCTCCGCCCCAGACCCCGCAGCCGACCCCGATCCCGCGTTTGATCGGCCCCTCGCCCGCGCCGGGAGTGGCGTTGCGCCGCCGGCTCCAGCCGATCCGCTCGACGCCGAGCTTCAACTGTTGGTGATGCCTCCACGCGCTCGGGATGTTGAGCATCCGGAACTCCACCGGATCGATCCCGGCCTTCTCGGCCAGCATGTCGATCAGGATCTCGGTGGCGAACTGGGCCTGGGGATGCCCCGGGGCGCGCATCGGCCGGGCCTCGCCGGCATTGATCCGCACATTGGCGTGCCTCTTGAAAACCGCGCCCTCGGGGACATTATAGATATAGGGCGTGGGTACGCCCGAGCCGCCGCTGATCCCGGCTGTCCCGTTGGACTCCTCGGCAAAGGCGGTCAGCTTGCCCGCGGCATCGCAGCCGATCCGGATCTTCGTGTTGAGGCTGGGGCGGTTGCCGGCCGACAGGTACTCGCCCTTACGGTCGAACGCCACTCGCACCGGCTTGCCGGTCATCCGCGACAGGCGGGCCGCCACAAGGGCCTCGACCCCGGAGCGGGAACTTGCTGCCGAAACCGCCGCCCATGTACTGGCAGTCAACCTCCACTTTTTCGGGGTCGAGCTCGAAGATCTGGACCAGGTCATCCTTGGTGCCGTGAACCGCCTGGGTGGAGAGCCAGGCCTTGAGCGTGCCATCCTTCCACCGGCGACCGCGCTGTGGGTTTCCAGGCAGTTGTGGACCTGGACCTGGACACGGACCTCCTGCTCGACCACGTGGGCGGAAGCCTCCAGCAGCTTTTCCACCGCGGCCTTGTCGCCGTTATTGTCCCAGGAGACATTGCCATCGCCGCCGATGCTGGCCGCGCCCTCGGCCATCGCCTCTTCCTCGATCACGGCGTAGGGCAGGACCTCGTACTTCACCTCGATCAGCCGCAGGGCATCCCCGGCGATCTCCGGGCTCTCGGCGGCGATAGCGGCCACCTCCTCGCCCTGGTAGCGGACCGTGTACTTGTCGAGCTTGAGCACGGCTTTGACGCCGGGCAGCCGCTCAGCCTTCGAGAGGTCGATCGAGCGGACATAGGCGTGGGCGTGCGGGCTGCGCAGGATCATCCCGTGGAGCATTCCGGCCAGTTGGACATCCTGGGTGAACTTCGCCGAACCTTTCACTTTCTCCGGCCCATCGACCCGAGGGACATCCCGACCGACATATTTCATCTGGTCCAGCGGTTTCCATGTCGCCATGCTTACCTGCCTCCCTTCCTGCCGGAGAGCTCCAGAGCCACCTGGAAGATGTGCGGATAGGCCCCGCAGCGGCAGATATTTCCGGAGAGGCCGTGCTTGATCTCATCCAGGTGGGATGCGGATTTTTCTCCAGCAGGCCCTTGAGCGACATCTCGAAGCCCGGGGTGCAGAAGCCGCACTGGTAGGCATCGTGACGGATAAAAGCCTCCTGGACCGGGTGAAGCTTGCCGTTCTGGCCAGCCCCTCGATTGTGTCTATCTCCGCCCCGTCGGCACTCGATCGCCAGCATCATGCAGGCATAAACCGTCCGGCCGTCGAGCATCACCGTGCAGGCGCCGCACTCGCCGCGCTCGCAGACACTCTTGGCGCCGGTGTGGCCGAGCTCGCCCCGGATCACGCCGAGCAGGGTCTGGCGCGGCTCGACCTCCACGCTGTATGGCTTGCCGTTGACCCGCAGGCTGATCGTGGTCCGGGTGATGTCCTCGGCCACCTGGTCCGGCCGGACCGCGGCCAGCCCCTCGCCGGGGATCAGCCCCTGGCCGAGGGCCGCTCCGCTGACCAGGCCGGTGCCCATCCCCTTGAAGAATCTCCTCCGGCTCAGGCCATTGCCCGGAGGAGCCTGCTTCCTGCCTCCATCACTCATCGGCGGACTCCGTGGTTGAAGTTACGAACAAGACGGCTGGTGATCGCGCTTTAAAACCGGGTCCGGGAATCAGCCCGCGGGCGGGCCAGGGACTGCGGCCGCGGGCGGAGCTGTTTCGGAAGATTTGCCTCGAGAGACGCCGGCGGTGAAACCAGTCGGCGGGATACGCCCCGGGCGGAGAACCGCTCCGTGGACGTAATTGGTCGATTTTACAACCTACAACCCAAAAGTATTACTCTGAAAAACGGTTGTCAAGCGCCGAGGGTTACGGTTAGGCGGCGGTTGACTTGCCTCCGGGGGAGGCCCATATTTGTGCCGTGGAGGGGCGATCCGCCATCACCGTGGCGGCGACTGTCGAAACGCGGGGGGCGACAACCCCGCCCTGAGCCGAGGAGATCGATGCGCAACCTGCTGCCGATCCTGCTGTGCGGCCTGATCGCCCTCGGTTGCGGCTGCGCCGGCCGGGACCGCCTGGTGATCTATGCCGCGGCCAGCCTGGGCCCGGCCCTGGAGGAGGCCGCCCCGCTGTTCGAGCGGCAGGCCGGGGTGCTGCCGGCGATCGAGCTGGCCTCCTCGGGCGCGCTGGCCCGCAAGCTCGAGGCCGGCGCTCCGGCGGAGGTCTTCATCTCCGCCGATGAGCTGTGGATCGACCACCTGGAGCGGCAGGGACGCCTATCACCCGGCTCCCGCCGGCTGATCGCGGGCAACAGGCTGGTCTGTGTCGCACGCAAAGAGCGGCAACTGCTGTTCACCCGCCCGGCGCAGCTGGCCGTGCTGGAACGCCTGGCGGTGGGCGATCCCGAGCATGTCCCGGCGGGCCGTTATGCCCGCCAGGCGCTGGAGCATTATGGAGTCTGGGGGGCGCTGGAGGCCGGGGACAAGCTGGTCTACAGCCAGAGCGTGCGGGCGGTGCTGGCGCTGGTGGAGCAGGGCGAGGTCTCGGCCGGGGTGGTCTTCCGCAGCGATGCCGCCGGTTCGAGCCTGGTCAGCGAGGCGTTCGCCTTCCCGCCCGAGACTCACTCCCCGATCCGCTACTACGCGGCGGTGACCAACCGGGCCGCGAAGCGTCCGTTGCCCCGGGCGTTCCTGGAGTTTCTCAGCTCGGCGGAATTCAGGGAGATCCTCACCCGGCACGGGTTCACGCTTCCCGCGGAGGGCGCATGAGCCAGCCGGAGCTCGCGGCGGTGGGGCTGTCGCTCGCCATGGGCCTGTGCGCGGTGGCGCTGGACCTGGGCCCGGCGCTGCTGATCGCCCTGCTGCTGGCCCGCAGGCGGTTCCCGGGCAAGCTGCTGGTCGAGACCCTGGTTTTCCTGCCGCTGGTGATCCCGCCGGTGGTGACCGGCTGGCTGCTGCTGCGTTTCCTGGGCCGGGAGAGCCTGATCGGCGGCTGGCTGGCCCGGGCCGGGCTGCCGGTGGTGTTCTCCTGGACCGGGATGGCCCTGGCCGCGGCGGTGATGGGCTTCCCCCTGCTGGTGCGGATCGCCCGCGGCTGGTTGGAGGGGATCGACCCGCGGCTGGAACAGGCCGCCCGCAGCCTGGGCTGCTCGCGGGCGCGGACCTTTTTCACGGTGACCCTGCCGCTGGCCTGGCCGGGAGTGGTGGCCGGGGCGGTGCTCTGTTTCGCCCGGGCGCTGGGGGAATTCGGGGCCACCGCGATGGTCTCGGCCGGGACCCCCGGCCAGCGCACGATCTCGCTGGAAATCTTCCGCTATTACCAATTGCCGGGGCATGAGGGCGAGCTGGCGCGCCTGGCGCTGATCTCGGTGGCTTTGAGCGCCGCGGCCCTGGCCGCCAGCGAGCTGCTGGTGCGCAAGGCTCGCGGCGGCGGCCACCCTGCCGAAAGGACCGGCGGATGATCGACCTGGCGTTCGAGCTGGCCTTGCCCGGCTTCACGCTGGAGGCCCGGCTGGCGAGCGATTGCCGGGTGACCGGGCTCACCGGCCCCTCGGGCAGCGGCAAGAGCACCCTGCTGGCCGCGCTGGCCGGAATCCGGCGACCCCGCGAGGGCAGGATCACCCTCGCCGGCGCGACTGTTTTCGACTCCGCCCGCGGGATCGACCTGCCGCCCGAGCGCCGTCGCCTGGGAGTGGTCTTCCAGGACAGCCTGCTCTTTCCGCATCTCGGGGTGCGGGACAACCTGCTGTTCGGCTGGCGGCGCACCCCGCCCGCGGAGCGCCAGCTGCGGCCGGAGGAGGTGATCGGGCTGCTGGAGCTGGAGGGCCTGCTCGGCCGCGGGGTCGCCGGCCTTTCCGGCGGCGAGGCGCGACGGGTGGCGCTGGGAAGAGCCCTGCTGGCCTCGCCCCGCCTGCTGCTGCTCGATGAACCGCTCACCGGGCTGGACCGCCCGCTGCGCGACCGTCTGCTGGCCTACCTGCTGCGGCTCAAGGAGCGCCTCGCGATCCCGATGGTCTATGTCAGCCATCATTTCTCCGACCTGGCGGCCCTGGCCGACCGAGCCGCCCTGCTGAAGGTGGAGCGCGACGGCGCGGGCGCGCGCCGCGGCCGGGTGGCCGCGTTCGGCGAACCGTTCGGCCTGCTGGAAAGCGGCGGCAGTGCGCTCGGGGCCGAGCGGATCGAGAACCTGCTGCACGGGGTGGTGGAAAGCGCCGACTCCGGCCGCGGCTACGCCGTAGTCCGCTGCGGCGCCCTGGCGGTCGGCGCGCGGCTGGAGGGGGCCGCGCCCGGGGATGAGGCCTGGCTGGCCATCCCCGCCGAGGACATCATCCTCTCGGCCGAGCCCCTGCCGCCCTCCAGCGCCCGCAACCGCTGGCCGGGGGTGGTGGCCGGGCTGCAACTGCTGGGCGAGGCCGCACTGGTCACGATCGATGCCGGCGTGACCATCCGGGCGGAGATCACCGCCGAATCGGCGCGGGAGCTGGGGCTGGCCCCGGGCCGGCCGGTGCACGCTCTGGTCAAGGCCCGCTCGATCCGCGGGGCCCGGCTGTCCCGCCCGGCCTGACCAGCGCGAAGCCGCTGAAAAAAACGTGACAGCGCCGCGGCCCCCCTGTATATTGCCGGCAGAGACTCACCGGCAAGCCCTGCGGAGCTTCCGGGCATGACCGTGGTAACCGCAGCATTCAGCATCGCATCAGTCACCATTTCAGGGAGAGCTCATGGATAAGATCGACCGTCGCGACTTCCTGCGCAAGGCCGGAGTGGGAGCGGTCGGCCTGGCCGCGGCCACCGGCCCTTGGGTCCGCACCGGCCAGGCCGCCAAGAACAGCCCCAACGACACGGTCAATGTCGCGGTGATGGGCATCCACAGCCGCGGCGCCCAGCATGCCGAGGATTATGCCCGGATCCCGGGAGTGCGGGTTTCGGTGCTCTGCGACATCGATGAGCGGCTGTTCCCGGAAGCGGTGGCCGCGATCGAGAAGATCCAGGGCGTGAAGCCCCGCACCGAGACCGACATCCGTAAGGTGGTGACCGCCAAGGATGTGGATGTGGTCTCGATCGCCAGCACCAACCACTGGCATTCCCTGGCCGCGAATCTGGGCCTGCCAGAACGGCAAGGATGTCTATGTCGAAAAGCCGGTCTCCCACAACATCTGGGAGGGCCGCAAGCTGGTCGAGGCCGCCCGCAAGTACGACCGGATCGCCCAGACCGGCAGCCAGAACCGCAGTCTGCCCCTGGTGCGCTCGGCGATGGACTTCATCCACGAGGGCAAGCTGGGCAAGGTCTACATGGTCAAGGCCAACATCTTCCGGCCGCGGGAGAGCATCGGCCGGGGCAAGATCACCGCGGTTCCCCAGGGCGTCGACTACGACCTCTGGCTCGGGCCCGCCCAGTGGAAGCCGTTCAATGAGGTCCAGTTCCACTACAACTGGCACTGGTTCTGGGACACCGGCAGCGGCGAGACCGGCAACAACGGGCCGCACTACACCGACATGGCGCGTTGGGCGCTGCAGAAATACGAGCTGCCGCAGAAAATCCAGTCCATGGGCGGCTTCTTCCAGTTCGACAGCGAGCAGGAAACCCCCAACACTCAGCTCTCGGTGATGCAGTATCGCGATGGCACGGTCTTCCAGGTCGAGGTGCGGGGGCTCTACACCAACAGCGAGGCCGATGGCCAGACCATGGGCCTGCTGTTCTACGGCACCGAGGGCTGGATGCGCCTGGGCGGAGGCTCCTGGGAAACCTTCTACGGGCGCAAGAACGAGCCCGGCGAGAAGCTGACCGACTCCGAGGCCGAGAACCGCTACGATACCCTGAACGCCCGCGGCACCGGCGGCGGCCCGCACTTCAACAACTTCATCGATGCGGTCCGCGCCCACGACCGGAGCCAGCTCAACGCCGAGATCCTGGAGGGCCACCTTTCGGCCGCGATGTGCCACCTGGCGAACATCGCCTATCGCACCGGCCGCACCCTGACCTTCGACTCCGAGAGCGAGACCTTCCCGGGTGATGCCGAGGCTAACCGCCTGGTGGGCCGTGAGTACCGTTATCCGTTCGTCGTGCCGGACCAGGTCTGACCCGGCGGGAGGCCAAGCTGTCCCTGGAGCGAGAACTGATCGTCCGGCCGATCGGGGTGGTCCACTCCCCGTTCACGGAACAGCGGGGGACACCGGTCCAGCCCGCCCTGGCGGGAACGGAGGCCCGGGGGACCGTGGAGCTGTTCCCGGAGTTCGCCGCGGCGCTGGCGGACCTGGAGGGTTTCGAGCGGATCTGGCTGCTCTGCTGGCTGGACCGCTGCGGCCCCTGGCAGCCGGTGGTCACCCCCTACCTCGACCAGGCGGCGCACGGGTTGTTCGCCACCCGCTCGCCGAGCCGGCCCAATCCGCTGGGGATCTCCTGCGTGCGGCTGACCGCGCGCCGGGGCCACGTGCTGGAGGTGTCGGAGCTGGACCTGATAGATGGCACGCCCTTGCTGGACCTCAAGCCTTATGTCCCGGCGTTCGACAGCTTCCCGGGCGTACGGGCCGGCTGGCTGGAGGGACGGGAACTCCCGCCGCGCCACGATGCGGATTCCCGCTTTGCCGGCGAGGGCGGCCATTAGCAAAAGGCTTGCGTTTCCGGGGGGATTTTTATATCTTCCCCTTGCAGGCAACAGGAAATCAATGCGCCCGTAGCTCAATTGGATAGAGCATCTGACTACGGATCAGAAGGTTAGGGGTTCGACTCCCTCCGGGCGTACCAAGTGAAAGGCCGCAGACTCGATGAGAGTCTGCGGCCTTTCCGCTTTTTGGGCCGCCGTCGGCAGGTTATCAAGGCGCTTGGATCGCGCCATCAAGAAAAGTCTCTTTCAACATTGCCGCCGCTTCATCAAACCGGCCGCTTTCATAAGCCTTCGCGATTCCCGCAAAGCCGGTCCTCCCGCCGACAGCTGCTGTCCCGCGAAGATTTTCCCAATAACGTATTCTGATAAGATCATCATAGTATCTTTGCCCTTCGGGGCTGTTTCTGATCGTTTCTCCGAGGTGAAAATCTTTTCCATAGCCGATCAATTCCGTATTGAAATAGTTTTCCACGGGATCGGCGATGTCCTCATGCGAAACCTTCGCCAGCACTGATTTCATGATTCCAATCAACAGCCTGTTATCATCGGCAGCTTTGCTCAACATGGGCAGATAAGCCTGATGCAGTGTTTTGTAATCAAAGGGATAAACAGTTGCCGTATCGCATGGCGTCAGATAGGTGTACTCGAATTCGTTATCGCCATCACGGTCGTACTTCCAGGTGTCGAAGAAACCGTTCAGATCAGTATCTTCTGTCCGGATAACCAGATCGACCCTGCCATCATAATCGTAATCAACCTTGATCCATCCCGTTTCGGCGCCAAGCAGGTGCAATCTCCTGTCCACGGGAGAATAATAAAACCTGAATTCACCGGATCTGTCGCTGTCTATTTCATTGCGCTTGTTGTCAGGGCCGCAGGAGGGCCCGCCCACCTGGGGCATCAATTCGCTCTCGTGGTTGAGGACGCCCTCCCAGCGTTCGTTGTGCTGCCTGCCGGGCGTTGGATCGATGTTGCTGTCATTCTCATCCCAGGTCAGCAGGGTCTTGCCCCACTTCTGCACTTTGGCGAACCGGGGCATCTCCGACCAATTGAAGATCGGCTCGGTCATGATCCCGCGGATTTCAAACCTGGTACAACTGCTTTCAGGCAGAGCGATCGGACCCAGGCTGGAAATGGAAAAATCATAATCATGCCGGTTGCCGGCACGAGTATCGTTGTCGAGATCCATGCTGTAGCGCAAGTTTTCGGCAATCAGCTTCACGCCCTCGAACCTGACCGCTTCCTCGGAAAGCGAATCGCCGTCAAGATCGTAAAACGAGAAGACGATTTCGCAGGCAGGAGTCAAGGTCCCGGCCTCGAAATCAAAGTAAAACGGATAAACGAACATTTCGTCACCGTTAAAATCGGAGCGCCATTCGGTCAACCGCTGGTCATATTCGTAGTTGGTGTGGTACCACAAACGATTATCATCGCCGATATCCCGGGCATAAGCCAGGCAATATGCTTTGCCTTCATATGTCCTGGGCGAAAAATACGAATAATTCTCTTCGATCCACTGGTACAAATATTGCTCATCGACATCGTTGTCGCGGTCCAGGTCCCGATAGTCCACCACGCGGTCGATCGTGCCGTCCCCGTACCAGTCCGCCACATAAAGATCGCTGTCAAGGTCTCCCTCGCCCGTCAGATCCATGTCCCCGTCCTCGTCGACGATTTTTACCAGCAGCGGCGCACGTTTTCCCTGATGTTTGTCATCATTGTCGATCAGGTAAATCACATCAATCCGGCCATCGTGATTGGAATCGACCGCAAATTTCCGATCCGGCCTTCCCTCGAGGAATTTCACGCCGACACTGCGATCCATGACCACCTCGTCGCCTGCCATTTTCAAGAAGATCTCATTATTGGTCTGGGCGGCGCAGCATGAGGCGGCGAGGGTAACAAGCAGGAATTGCCTAAGGATAAACCTGGACATTGATCCGCTCCGTTTATCAAGAATGTACTGCTTCAGCATGAATCGGACAAATCTGGTGATAAAAGATGCTATCAACGGCGCCCGGTGTGGCTGTTTCCTGGTCTTGCAAGATCCGCTGAGCTTAATCCCCGGCCCCCGGAGTTTTTAAGGCCAGGGGACCAGAGCGTGCTCAGTCGCTCTGCCCGGCGATCCTCGCGGCGACCGACTGGCGATGGTCAGCTCCGGTTCCCGCTCCGTGAGGCGCTGACCGGGGGAAAGCCGGTCCCCTGCGGGCGGAATGTTCCAGGGCGGAGCGTTCGGCCGGGATAGCACAACCTACATCCATCCCTCGGTTTTTTCAACCGCAACAATCAGTCCGTTCCGGCACCGCAGATTGCCCGGAAAAAAGCTGCCGCGCCGGACCGGGCGGGCAGGGAGGCTTGATTTCTCCGGGAATCTCTTCTACCTTCCCTGCTGTGTCGACCCGATCCGCGCCCGAACCCACGAGTCTCCACGCCGGTGTGAAACCTGAAGCGGCCCGGCCGCTGCCCCAAACGCCATTTCCGGCACCGGTGGGTAACATCCAACTGGGAGGTTGAGATGGCTCGTCTCCTGGTCTGCCCGCTGCTCGCCCTGTCGATGCTGATCGGGCCGCTCCCGCTCTCCCCTTCCAATGGTCCCGCCCGCGGCGCATCGCTCCTCCCGGCTGCCCCCGGCGCGCTAACCATCGATGGCGGACTGTCCGATCTCATCTGGCGACAGGCGGCAGCGGTGGAGCTGGAGCCGTCGGAGCCGGGGGTACCCGCCGCCCTGGGCGGCCGGGTGAGCCTGGTCCGGAGCGGCGGCGAACTTTGCCTGGCGGCTTTCCTCCCCGAGCCCGGGGGCCGGGTGCTGGCCCGCTCGATCGGCTGGAACCCGGTCTGGGAGCAGGATGCCCCGACCTCTCCGCTGGTCGAGGACCTGCTGGTAATCGAGCTCACTCCGGACCACCCGGCGCGCGACCGCTCACCCCTGAGGATCGAGATCAACCCCTGGGGGGCTTGCCGGATGGAGCGCGATGGCCGGACCGTGCCATCCTCCGCCGCCCTGGTCGCGGCTCGGATCGACAGCGCGGGCTGGTCGGTGGAGCTGGCCCTGCCCCTGGAGGAGGTGATCGGGACAGGGAAGGAAACTGAAATCAGCCTGGCGATCACCCGCTTTCGTTCCCGTCGCCCGCTGGACCCGCAGTTCCGCTGGCAGTCCCCCGCCAGGGGAAAGTTCGCCCGCTTCCGCACTGCTTTGGCCGACAGCTCAGCCGGGACCGCCCGGCCGGAGTTCCATCCGCCGCAGCTTGGCAACGACGATCCGCCGCTGCGGGTGGGCCGGGTCCGGGCAGTCCCGCCGGCCGCGCTGATTGCGGACGATCCGTTCTGGCAGGACGTACCCAGCTTCCGGCTGCTCAGGAACGAGCCCTCCCCGCGCGAGCCCCGCTACCCGACCGAAATCAAGTGGGTGCACGATGGCCGCCGGCTGGCGCTGCTGGTCCATTGCACGGAAAGCTCCCGGGTGGACTGCGACCATGGCGCCCGGGATGGCGACCTGGCCGGTGATGACCATCTCTGCATCTACCTGGCCACCAGCGGCAGCCGGGTGATCGAGATCCTGGTGAACCCGGCCGGCGCGGTGCGGGATGGCCTGGCGCAGGGTCCGCGGGCGGCACGGGCCGGCGCCGGGGCCTGGGATGGTGAGGTCGATGCGGCTACTCGGATCGACCGCGACCGCTGGCAGTTGCGGGTGAACCTTCCGCTCGATCAGATCGCCGCCGCGCTGGGGGAATCCGCAGTGCCGACCGAGTGGAGGGTGCTGGTTGGCCGGGCCCGCCAGCCGCGCCTGGGCGAGCCGGGGGAGCTGAGCACGACTCCGATGCTGGGCAATCCGTTCCTGCTGGCTCCCGCCCGTTTCCGCCGGCTCGAGCTGACCGGAGAGGATCCCGCGCGCCTCGACCCCGACCCGGCGCAGCAGCCGGTCCCGGAGCCGACCGGCCTGGCCGGCCAACTCGCCGGACTCGATTCCGAGGTCTTCTCGCCGGTCGAGCGCACCTACCTCAGGCTCCCCGGGATGCTGGAGCGCCAACTGGAGGGCCGGGTCGAGCGCCTGGCCATGCAGGAGCACCGGGAGTGGCTCACGGTCGAGAGCCTGCCGCAGTGGCAGCAGTTCCGCGACCGCCGGGTCGAGCGGCTGAAAGCGGCGTTGGGGGAGTTCCCCGCGCGGCGGGCACCGCTCGAGTGCCGGGAATCCTCGGTCCATCATGGCGAGGGCTACCGGCTGCATAACCTCGCCTTCCAGAGCCGGCCCGGATGCTGGGTGGCGGCCAACCTCTACCTGCCGGCCGAGCCGCCCGCAGGGAAGCTGCCGGCGATCGTGATTATCCCCAGCCACCATTACCCCAAGATCCAGGGCGAGCTCAAGGACTGCGGGATGGTCTGGGCCCGCAGCGGCTGCGCGGTGCTGGTGCTGGAAACCCTCGGCTATGGCGAGCGGGTCGAGGTCAACCCCTGGAACCGCCAGCCCTACCAGTCGGAAAGCCAGCTCGAGCTGCAGCTAAGCCTGGTCGGCCAGAGCCGGCTGGGCTGGATCGCCTGGGATCTCAGCCGGGCGGTCGATCTGTTGCTGGCGCGCGGGGACATCGACCCCGAGCGGCTGATCCTGATCGGTTCGGTGACCTGGGGCGGCGGCCGTCCGGCGGCGATCGCGGGCCTGCTGGAGGAGCGTTTCGCGGCGGTGGTGCCGTTCAACTGGGGCCGGGTCTACTGGGAAAGCTTCGGCCTGCGCCGCAGCGCGATCGACCGGATCAGCGCCTGGTTCACCTGCGCGGCGATCGCCCCGCGACGGCTGGTCTACGCCCACGAGTTCTCCTGGGAGGGCGAGGAGGGCCACTCCCTGCCCGCAATCGACATTCCGGCCTGGCCGCGCTATCAGCGGGTCTACCGGCTGTACGGAGCGGAGGGCAACCTCGCCTCTGCCCAGGGACAGGGCCTGCTGCGGGTGCCGGAAACCATGGGCGACTGCTACAGCCTGGGCAGTGTCCAGCGCCGGCCGCTCTACGAGCTTTTCCACCGCTGGTTCGGCTTTCCCCGGCCCGCGCCGGAGGACCTGAACCTCGAGCCCGACTCCTGGCTCGGTTTCGGCGGCCTGCGCCAGGGGCTGGAGCAGGTCCGCCTCAAGGAAGCGCGACGCCGCCCGGCCGACTCCACGCTGCTCAGCATCACGCCGAAAACCGATGCGGCGATCGAGCGCAAGGCGCTGCATCAGCTGGCGCGCGAGGAAGCGCTCCGGCAGCTCCGGGAAACCCGCCGGCGGCTGGCCGGGCTGGAACCGGCCAGGCGCAGGCAAGTCCTGGCCGACAGCCTGGATCGCCTGCTGGGCGGCGTCTCCCCCGCCGGCATCCCGGCCGCGGAGGAAAAATGGCGGCAATCGCTGGAGGGGGTAATGGTGGAGGCGGTGGCGCTGCGCCCGGAGGAGGGGATCATCCTCCCGCTGCTGCTCCTCCGGCCGGGCCGGGCCGACAGCAATCCGCTCCCGGTGGTGCTGGCCCTGTCCGAGGAGGGCAAGGACCGCTTGCTCAGGCAGCGCAGCGGAGAAATCGCGGAACTGCTGGCGGCCGGAGTGGCGGTCTGCCTGCCGGATGTGCGGGGAACCGGCGAAACCGCGCCCTCCCAGTACAACCGGGACTCCTACCTGACGGACCGGGCGCTGGACTTGGGCGAAACCCTGCTCGGGACCCGGGTGCGGGATGTCCGGGCAGTGCTGGCCTACCTGCGCGGGCGCGCTGACCTCGATGGCCGGCGGATCGCGCTGTGGGGGGAGTCATTCGCCACCGCCAATCCACGGAAGCTGTGGGTGGAAGAACTGCCGGACTGGCCGGTGAGCCCGCAGCCCCAGCACTTGTCGAGCCCGCTCGGGGGGCAGCTGGCGCTGCTGACCGCGCTGTTCGAGCCCGAGGTCCGGGCGGTGGCGGCCCGCGGGATGCTGGCCGGCTATCTTTCCCTGCTGGAGAGCAATGTCACCTATCTGCCGTTCGACATGACAGTCCCCGGCATTTTCGCCGCGGGGGACACCGATGACCGCTGCGCCGTCCTGGCGCCGCTGCCCCTGCTGGTGGCGGGCGCGGTCGATGGCCGCAACCGGCTGCTAAATGAGCGGGAACTGCGGCAGGCCCTGGGCCAGACCATCAGCCGCTATGAAGCAACCGGCGGCTCCGGCGGATTGATACTGCGCCCGCAGACTGCCGCACCAGGGCCTGCGCAGTGGCTGGCGGCGCAATTGAACGGCATGGACAGGTAGACCGCAGCCGGGCCCCGGGAGAGCGGACGATCCGGATCAAGCGGTGTTACCCGGCCTTGATCGCCGATCAGCAGTTGCCGGTCCGGACCGGCGCCGTTTCCCGCGCCGGCCTCGCGCCAAAAACCTGACTTCGCTGATCGAGCCGGCCCTGTTATCGGAGCAGCCCGGGACTGTCCGCCCGGAAGACCGCTTCCCGCCCGCCGACCGCGACCCGGATCCGGCCCTGCTCGAACCGGACCGAGCTTTCCGCCGGCGCGGCCTCGAAAGCGTTCGGATCGGCCGGGGTGTCGGTGATCTCGATCGCGTGGATGAACAGGTGCTCCAGGCCTCCGGTCGGGTCGCCCACCTCGAAGCGGCCCACTCCCATCCCCTCCTGCAAGGGAAGGGTTCCCTCGGGCGCGATCTTTCGCCCGCCGGCCTGAAAGGAATCGACCCAGGCAATCTCCGCGGCCTGCGGCCAGAGGGTGGTGACCAGCACCCGGCCGCCCTCGCGGTCCAGACGGAAGCGCTGCACAGCCTGCTCCCGGTCCGGGGGCACCGGGCAATGCCAGAGCACGCGCGGCTCCAGGTCCGGCCGTTTCACCCGCACCCGATCCAGCACCACCAGGTAACGATCATCGAGGAAACACAGCTCGCGGGTCACCCGCTCCGCGCGATCATCGGGATAGGCGGCGGTGAAGTCCCCGGCCACATAGGCCAGCCCGGGAAGGTCCAGGTAGTCCAGGATCTCGCCGGTCTCGGAGCGGCTGTTGGCGAGGTACTCCCCGAGCGTGGCATCGCCCTGGCTGGAAAAGACCCGCTGGCCGCCCTCATCCCCGGGCAGCGCCGGGTCGAGGATCAGGATGCTGTTGTGGGCGACCGTGCGGTGCCAGTACTCGCGGCGGAACGGGCCATCGAAAGTGAGGTAGGCCCCGCTGTCGATCAGCAGCGGCGCCCGGCGGAAGATGTCCAGGTGGCCCTGGTCGAAATGGCCGTGGTCATCGAAGTAGTTGCCGCATTTGAAAAACACCGTCGTGCCCTGCTCCTGCCAGCCGCTCTTCCAGACCACCATCCCCGTGCCCTCGCGGCTGAAGAGCTTCCTGAGGGGCAGGGCGCTCTCGGCCAGCGTGTCCGCTTCTGGGTCGAAGAACAGGAAGTAGACATAGGCCGAGGGCCGCTCCACCACCGGGCCGGCATTCTCCCGCAGCAGCTTGCGCAGGAAACCGGCCCCAACCGGGTCGCGATAGCCTTGGGCGCGCTCGGAGACAGCGCGGAAGGAGTAGTGGTCGGAAGTCAGGCTGTAGCTGTCACCGAAACGCAGGTAGGTGCCATCCGGGTAGCGGCCGTAGATGTTGAACAGCAGTTCCTGCCGGGCCCAGTCCCCCTGCTCCCGGGCGATGTCTTCCCAGAGGTTCTCCCCGGTGGCCGAGTGCCAGCCGGAGATGAAATGTCCGGTGAGCCACATCGTGTACTTGCGGCCATAGCCGAAGCTGTTGTGCACGCTGCCATCCTGCAGCCGCCGGGCGGGAAACAGGCGCTCGCGCCAGTAACGGCCGCCATAGTCGATCAGACGCTCCGCCGCGGGATGGTCCCCCTGCAGGGCCAGTCCGGCCAGGGCCACCCCCGCCGCCCAGCCGTACATCCGGGTGTGGAAGATGTGCGAGCCGTGCTCGAGCTGGTCGGCCAGCGCCAACCCGGCCCGGGCGATCTCTTCCGCCGCCTGCCGCTTTTCCCCCTCATCGAAGGCGGGATGACGGCCGAGCCAGTCGTAGGCCATCGCGTGCCAGGCGAGGGTGATCCCCTGGTCGGTGGTGCCCTCCAGCTCCACCGGTTGCTGCAGGATCGCCACCGCGCTGTCCGCGGCGGCGTGGGACTCCATGCTCCGGGCGGGGTCGCCGGCCAGGATCAGGGCGCGCAGGGCGAGGTTGGGCAGCGAACCGCCCAGCAGCCCCAACACCGGCGCCGCCTCCGGCCGGGCGGCCCGCCGGCGGATGGTCTCGACTGTCAGGCCCCGGCCCCCATCCCAGTCGCCGCCGCGGAAAAACAGCCGGGGGTGCGAGGCGACCACAGACGGCCCGGCGGCGGCTCCATTGCCCGGGACCAGGCAGGTTAGGAGCAGGAGCGGCAAGGTTTTGAGCAACTGGCGGCGAATGAGGTTCATGGTCTGCCCCCGTGGCGAGGATTGCCGGTTGAGCATGGGATGGGAACCGGGACATCTCCGTCGTGGCCGAAGCTTCCGATCATGGTCCGGAGGTTTTGTTCGCTTCGGAATATGGTCTACTCTCAGCAGAAGATCAAGGATTCGGCCGGGAGGGCGAATGGCTCCACCCGAGCGAGGCCCCACCGGCTTGACAGGCCGGGACGCGCCGCCCGGAAGCATCGCCTCATCCCTGCTCGGACATTATTAACTTGACAAGCCCGTCCTGACAAGTATTGATAGATGCGGTCGATCTTCCCGAAGATCCGACCGCAGCGATGAGCGGCGGATGGAGCTTGCCGCGGCGCTGCCTCAATTGCCGTGATCAGAAAAGCACTTTGGCATCGAGTGGTGATCCGATTGACTTCCTTGCACTCAACAGGGGGACAGGATGAAAGTATTCTCGATGGGTTGCGCTTTGGCGGTCTTGGTGGCCCTGGCCTGCGGGACAGCTCCCGAAAGCGCGGGACGGCTGGCCGCTGTCGACCTGCTGGACCTGCCCTGCCCGGTCGAAACGCTGGTGGAGCTGGACACTCCCTCCGTGCGGCTGGCCGGCAATGAGGACGAATCGCTGTGCTTCCGGCTGACCGCGGATTCGGTGACGGCCGGCGGCGCGATCATGGTCGAGGGCCTGCCGCCCGGGGTGAGCGTGGAGGCGTTCCTGGTGACTCCGCACACCCGTCGCCTGCGCGGCGACAAACAGGCCACGATGCCGTATTTCCTGGAGCGGTCCGATTCGGTCGCAGCCACCCCCGGCGGCAGCACGCTGGTCTACCTCACGTTCCATGCCGACAGCAGCGCCGCGGCCGGCACGGCGATGGTCAGCCTGACGGTGGGTGCGGCCCGCGCGCAGTTCGAGCTGACAGTCCGCCCGTTTCGCCTGCGCGAGCTGCAGGATTATTTCTTCGGCGCGTTCTGCGGCGAACGGGACATCAGCATCACTCCGGACCAGTTGCGCGACCTGGAGCGGCGCGGCTTCGATGCCCTGCAGTTTTTCTGGGGCAGCATCTCGGTCGACCTGACAAACCTCGATGGCAAACTCGCGATCGATTTCTCCACGGTCGACCGCTGGATGGAGCAGTTCCAGGCCGCCGGGCTGAAAGGGCCGGTGGTCTGGTCGATGGGCAACGATGCCAACAGCCACCTGGAGAACGTGCTGGCCCGGCTGTTCGACCTGCCGCAAGCCGAGCCGCGCACGGTCGATGGCAAGACCACCAATTTCGCCGACATCACCAATCCCCGGCTCAACGCGCTGCTCAAGGAGCTGATGCTGGCGATCCGCGACCATGCCCGCCAGCAGGGCTGGCCGGAGATCGTGTTCCTGATCTACGATGAGCCCACCGAGCGGCTGATGGCCGAGCATGAGGACCGCTACCGCTTCCTCAAGTCCTTCTGGCCCGAGCTGCGGATCTACGGCGTGACCATGAACCGCATCGAGTGGGCGCGGGACATCGCGCCGATGGTGGACATTTTCGTGGCCAATGGCGATTTCGCCGAGATCAGGGCCCTGGCCGACAGCCTGGGCAAGCCGTTCTGGCTCTATGGCGGGGCTTCCAGCCTCGATGCCGCCGGCATCCGCCACAGCTACGCCTGGACCGCCTGGGCCAGCGCTGCCGAGGCCTCGTGGTTCTGGGCCTACAACTACGGGTCGGGCGACCTGTACGATGATCTCGATGGCAGACTGGCCGAAACCTCGGCGCGGATGGTGTGGCCGCCGCGGGAGCAGGGAGGGCCGCTGGTGTGCAGTGTCAGTTGGGATGGGATGCGCGAGGCGGCGGATGACCTGCGCTACGTCAAGATGCTGGAGTGGCTGCTGGACCAGGCCGACAACGAGTTGGCCGGCCGGATCAGGGAGGACCTGCGGCAGGTGAGGAGCTCGATCCCCACGGGCCGGACAGTGCGGATCCTGGGCGGCGATGAGCACGACCGGGTGCAGCAGCTCGAGGGCCGCAAGTACATGGTCGAACTGCGCGAGCGGGTCGCCGGCTGGATCGGGGAACTGCTGCGGCAGGACCCGCAGCGCTTCGGCGACATCGTGCTGCGCTGAGGGCGGGGATCAGCGCGGACACGGCCTTCCGGCGCGCCGCGCTGCCTGCCCCGCGGCCGGCGCGAGGTCTTGGCATGACCCCCCCCGGCCCCGCTGCCAGGGGGGTGCCAATCCGCTGTGCCGTGGCGGCCCCAGCCGCCGGGGAGTCAGACCTGAGCCCGCGAACCAGGCCGTAGTATGTCATCCTGATTTGCTGCCCGGCCTCCAGCAACAAACTAGCGAAAAAGTTTGGAAAGTGGAAGGGGGCGAAGGCATCCCTGGGGAGAGTGGAAAATCCCGAGATAATCGTGGATTTCCGCCCTCCCCCCGGATCAGTCAGCAGTTGTTGTTGATTGTCCTCAGGCCAGGTGCGGGCGCGGCCGGCCATCATCGACATAGTCCGGGCGCAGGTAGTGCAAGGTGAGCTGGTTGGCGCTCGGGCCCAGCCGCTGGTTGAGCTCGCGCATTTCTTCCGCGGTCATCGGGGTGAAATCCAGCGCCAGGTCGCAGGCGGAAGTGACATGCTCCGGGGCGTTCATCCCCAGCAGGATCCCGTGCACCGGCAGGCTCAGGCCGTAGCGGATCAACTCCGGGGCCGTGGCCTTGTCCGGCTCGTCGGCTTTCCGGATCAGCCGGCGCTGGCCGGTGATCTTGAAGGCGATCACCCCGATCCCCTGCTGGTTGGCCACGGGCAGGGAAAGCTCCTCGAAACTGGCATCCGACCGCGGGTTGAACTCGAACACGAACGGCACCTTGCTGGCATTGGCCCCCTGCAGGCAGACATCGAAATTGAAGCGCCGGAGGGCCTCGGCCATCGCCGGTGGATGGTTGTGGCTGGTCACCCCGATGTTGCGCACCACCCCCTGCTCTTTCAGCTTGACCAGGGTCTCCAGCGCGCCCGAGGCGAACATCGTCTCCACCTGCTGCAGGTCCTCGAGTGAGTGGATGTGGGCGATGTCGAGGTAGTCGGTGCGCAGGCGCTCCAGCGAGCGCTCGAAATTACGCAGCACCTGGTCCGGCCCCTGCTCGCACTCGTACTTGGTGCTGAAGCAGACCTCCTGTCGGTGGGCCTGGAGCGCCTCGCCGAAACAGCCCTCGCTGCCCTGGCCGTAATTGGCGCTGGTGTCGAACAGATTGATCCCCCGGCTGAAAGCCAGCTCGACCAGGGCCAGCCGCTGCTGGTAGTCCTCGATCATCCCCAGGGCGCTGCCGCCGCCCATCCCGATGATCGAGATTTCCAGCCCGGTCCGGCCGAGCCGGCGGCGGGGCAGCAGACTGCTTCCACCATCGCGGGAGCAGGTGAGCCCCGCCCCCAGCGCCGCCACGCCCACCGCCCCGGCCAGGAATTCCCGCCGGCTCACCCGGTTCGATCCGCCAGTCTGCGCGCTGCTCATCGCCGTCTCTCCTTCTCGAAGCCAAAGGGATCGAATGATGAAGCCGCCCGAGGAGCATCAAGCCACCACCCCAGCTCCCGAACGCCGTAGTCGCTGCGGTCAGGGCAGCTCGACATACACCGGCTCGGACTCGTTGCCCTGGCGATCCACCGCGGTCAGCGCATACCAGACCGGCCCGGTCGCGGGAGCGGTCCAATCCAGATACCCGGTCTCCGCGTGGGGCGGCGAGACAATTCTCCGGCGTTGCTCGATCGCCGGCCGTCCCTGCTCCGAGGCGTAGAGGTTGTAGTAGCGCAGGTCCCGATCCCCGCTCGCCTGCCAGCTGAGCCGGATCAGGCCCTCCCGGCGCTCGGCCGCGAAGCCGGACAGCCTGGCCGGCGACACCCGGTCCCACCCCTTGACTGTCGCGCCGCCGCCGGTGCGGGCGCTGTCGCTCTCCAGCCGCGACCACTCCTCGGCGGTCACCGCGTAGAGGTAATTCTTCCCGCTCCGGGCGGAGCTGTCGGCGAACCCGGTCCCCGGCACCGCCTCCGGCGTGATCTCCCGGAAGCTCGCGCCGTCATCCTCGCTGCGGTAGACATGGTAGCCCCTGACCTCATGGGACAGGGCATGCGGCCGCCATGTCACGACTGTCGCCTCACCCTGGCCGCCGACCTCGACCGCGACCGGCGGGTAGGGCCGTCGGAAGACCGCGATGTAGCTGCCGGTGTACTGGTTGGTCGGCATCAGCATGCTGGAATGAAACCAGGCCTTGGTGGCGTCCGGGCTCTGGTTGGGCCGGGGGATCGCATCGTAGCCGCCCTCATCCTCGCCACGGCGGCGGTCGAAGGGCGTGCAGATGATCCGCAGCTGCGAGCCATCGAACCGGCCCGCCACCAGCCGTCGGGAGTAGGGGCTGTCGGTGGTCGGGGTCCCCACCGAGTAAAAAAACCATTCCGGGTCGTGGCCGCACCAGCTCGGGTGGCCATCCGAAACCTCGGCCAGCAGCACCGGTGCTTTTCCGGGGAGCTGCACGTACAACCCGGAAGGCTTGCCCCGCACCGAGCCCGAGAACCCCGCCCGGTCGTCCGGCGGCCCATACCAGAGGTGGGCCATCTGCACCCCGAAGGGGTCTTCCGGCGCGGGTTCATCGATGAACCGCCCCTGCTCCGGGTCCACCCGCATCAGGATCTCGCCCAGCGCCTGATCCTCATATCCGCCGCGGATCTGCAGCCGGCTGCGCATGAACCGGAAGCTGCCGGGATGGACCTCACCCTTCAACGGGCAGGTCAGGCAGAACAGCGGGTCTCCGGGGTCACGGTTGAGGTTGATCACGTAGCAGTTGGGGTGGGCGCCGCTTTCCTCCACCAGCATGAAATTGCTGTCGCTGATCTCCTGGATGATTTTGCTGTCAGGCTTGGGAAACCTGAAGATCGGCTCGGAGCGGTTATCCAGCTCCCCCCGGCCGAGGGTAACCCGCCAGAGGGTATCGCCCGCGGTGAAGTAGAGCGTGCCGGGCCGGGCCTGGTCCCAGTTGTTGAACTTTTCCTGGTGGAGACGCAGCCGGCCCTCGTAGTTGCCCCAGAGCTTGCGTCGGCCGGAGCCATCGGCATTGGCGATGTAGCTGTTGCCCGCCCACCGTCGCTGGTGGAGCGCTCCGGTGAGATGGTTCCAGAACGCCATGCTCCCGATGAACGAGAGGTACTGCCCGTTGCAGCTCCAGGCCGAGCGGCGCTCGATGTTGGCCAGGTCGGTGCAGAGCTCGCGGGTCAGGCTCCAGAGCTCGGTCCCGGTCTCCAGGTCCCGATAGATCAGCACCTCCGGCTGATAGAAGCCATCGGAAACGAGTTGCTGAAAGGGCTTGTCCTGCAGCCGGGAAATCCGGCCGGTCACTTCCTCCAGCTCCTGGTAGACCGTAAGTCCGGTCTCCTGCGCGCACAGGGATGCCGCCAGCCCCAGCGCCAGGAGCGCGGCCAGGAGCGGAATGCTGGAAATCAAGCTGCGGCGGCCGATCGACTCCCGATCCTGGCGATCTTCCATGATGAAAACTCCCCAAGGGCTGAGGTGGCTGTCATCCGCTGCACCTGGAGGCGACGGGGCCCGGCGACGGCCGCCCGAAGCCCGCGCTCCCGCAGCACGGCTCGGCGAGATTCGCCCCGGCTGCCATGTAGATAACATCCGAGGCCTTTCCAGTCAATACGCGCCATGAGCGGAGACCCCAGGCGCTCCCTGCCGCCGGTGCAGTGACCACCATCACACCCCCCTGGCAGCTAAAGTTGCCCTCCCCCCTCCAGGGGGGACTTGACAGCCTGCCGCCCAATCGTGTGCGTCGCTGCCTAGAGTGTGTGATGAACTCCAGTGTCTTGCGCGGTAGCCGTGGCCGCTGACACAGGCACACACCCCGGCCCGCTTGCAGCGGGCCACCCCTCTCAAGAGGGGATCATAACCGCTTGCGGCCCAATGTTTTCGCCATGGCCGGGGCGAAGCGGAAACAGTCCCCCCTCGAGGGGGGTGGCCCCGCGGTCAGCGGGGCCGGGGGGTGTGCTTCCGAGAGCCCTCCTCAGGCGGATCACGACTTAAGATCTGCTTGACATAACACTAGCGGTCGGACTGTCAGTCGGAGCGAAACCGGTACGGCCGGGCTGCGAGCGGCGATGCGGGACAGACCCCGTGCAAGCTGCCGCCCGTTCAGGCCGCTCGGCCCGAGTCCCGCCCGGCCCCGGCCTGGAGGATCGGGGCGACCGCCCGGTCGGCGGCGATCCGCTCCAGGCGATGGTTCAGGCGCTCCAGGCTGAGGATTTTCGCGCCGGAGGGATGCTGAGCGCAGATCCGTTCCCTGAGCCATGGCCCGAGCAGCTCGCCCAGGGCGGCGTAGCGCCCGGAGAACACGATCGCATCCAGTCCGCCCAGCGCGGCGATGCCCGCGCCGCAGGCCTGGAGCATCCGGTAACGCAGCAGCTCGGCCGCGTGCGCCAGGTTCGGCTCCCCGGAAAAGAAAACCTCGTCCAGGCGCACCGGAGCTCCGGTCAGGCCGAGCAGGCCGCTGCGCCGGGTCAGGGTGTCATCGATCTGCTCCGGCCCCCAGCCCAGGCGCTCCGCCAGGGCGATCACCAGGCTCGGATCAATCTCGCCGCAGGAGGTTTCCCCGGGCAGCCCCTCGAACGGGGTGGCTCCGCCCGTGACCATCAAGGGCAGATGTCCCAGCACCGCGGCCACCTCGGGACGCGGCTCCAGGCAGATCGAGAGGAACCTTCCCGGGGAGCCGGCCCCGGCCTGCCGCCGCTGGTCGGCGGCCAGGCGGCAGGCGGCCTCGTGGTAGAGGCCGTGGTGACCGAAACGCCGCAGCCCCAGGGCCTGCATCATCCCGCTCTCCAGGGCGTAGGAGTACTCCCGGGCCGGCAGGGCGGCAAAAAAAGCGGTCTCGCAAACCAGCACCACGGGCGTGGGGCTGAACACTTCGCCGGCGGCGCGGACCAGCGCCGCGGCGGAGGGAACGTGGAGCGGGGCCTGCGGCGCCAGCGACTCCAGGCGGGCCAGGACCTCCGGCCCGGCCAGCTCCGGTCCCCGGAACCGGTCGCCCCCGTAACGGATCAGCACCGCCACGCCATCGACCGGCTCGCCGCCGAGTCCGGACAGCGGTTCCCCGCGCAGCTTCTCCAGGCAGGGAACCAGCCCGGTCCGGTCCTCGGCGGTCGGGAGCAGCTCCAGGGAGCCGCTGCGGAGCGGCCGGTCCGCTGTCCCGCGGAACAGGTGGAATTTCAGCTTTCTGCGGCTCAAGCCCAGCACCAGAATCTTCACTTCAGACCTCCATGAGTGTCAGTCGCTCATTCAAGGCTTGACAGGTTTTCCTGGCGATCGCCAGTTCCTCGTTGGTGGCGACCACCAGCACCCGCACCGCGCTGTCGTCGGCCGCGATGTCGGCGGGCAGGGGACCGGGGTCCAGGTTCAGTCGCGGGTCCAGCTTCACCCCGAAATCCTCCATCGCCGCGCAGGTGGTCCCGCGCACCAGCGGGACGCTTTCGCCGATCGTATCGGTAAAAATGACCGCGTGGCAGGGGCCCACGCTGAGCAGGTAGGCGCCGAGGTATTTCCTCAGCCGCCAGAGATAGACCTGCGCGGCCGCCTCCAGACTGCGGTCCCGCGGATCGCCAGTCTCCAGGGCCTTGAGCACGTCCCGGATGTCGGCCGAGATCCGGCTGAGTCCCAGCACGCCGCTCTGGCGGTTGAGCAGCCGTTCCACCTGCCGGCTGTCCCCGCCGCTGTGGTCGATCAGCCTGAGGGTCGCCGCCGGGCCGAGGTCGCCGCAGCGGGTGCTCATCACCAGCCCCTGGAGCGGGGAGTAACCCATGGTGTTGTCGACCGAGCGGCCGCCCCGCACCGCGCAGAGGCTCGCTCCGCCGCTGCCCAGGTGGCAGCTCACCGCATTGAACCGTGATAGCGGCACGCCCAGCCGCCGGGCCGCCTCCCCGACCACGAACTCGTGGCTGATCCCGTGGAACCCGTACTTGCGCAGTCCCAGCGTCGCGGCAAGCTCCCGCGGCAGGGCGTAGTCCCGGGCGTAATCCGGGATCCCGGCGTGGAAAGCCGTGTCCGGGACAATCACCTGGGGCAGCTCCGGGTAGATTTCGGCGCAGGCCCGAATCAGGGCGATGGTCGGCGGGTTGTGGATCGGGGCCAGGCCCTCGACCAGGGACAGGCGCTCGAGGTCCCCCCTGCCCACCACGCTTTCGGTCTCGAACAGCTCCCCGCCGTGCACCAGCCGGTGCCCGAGCGCCTCGGGCAGGGCGGCCGGACTGCCGCCCAGCAGTTTCATCACCTGGCGGAAAGCCTCGGCGTGGTCCGGCATGGCGACCCGCACCTCACGCTCGCCGCCTTCCGCCCGGTGGATGATCCGCGGAGGCTCGGCGGTGGGAGGCCCGACCCGCTGGGCCTCCCCTCCCGCCAGCTCACGTTCCGAGGGCATCTCGATCAGGCGGTATTTCAGCGAGGAACTGCCGCAGTTAAGCACCAGAATCCGCATCGGTCCCCTCCGGTCAGATTTCATCCGAGGTCCAGCCATAGACCGGAATCCCGATCAGGCTATGGGCGATCGCGGCGGTCCCGTAGGTGGCCTCCAGGATGGAAGCGAGCTCGACATACTCATCGGCGGCATGGGCCTGTTCCTCGCGCCCCGGGCCGTAGCCGATGGTCGGAATGCCGTAGCGGCTGACCAGCGTGCCGCCGGCGGTGCCCATCCCCGGGCGTTCCAGCTTCCACTTGCCGGTCTCGCTGGCGCACCCGGCCGCCGCCAGCGCCTGGCGGGAGCGCTCGACCAGCGGGTGGAAGGGATCGGTGTACCAGGCCAGCAGCTCCCGCTCGACCATGACCTTCCTGCCGTTGTACAGCCGCTGGGTCTCCTGGCGCACGGCCACCTCCACCGCCACATCCCGTACCGGCTGGGTGAGCATGCTGACCTCATGCTTGAGTTGGCCGATCACCGCCGCGGGATTCTCGGACTGCCCGATCCGCCGGGCGAGCTGGATGCTTCCGCGCCGCACGCCCCGGGCCTCGGCCTGGGCATCGAAAGCAGGGGAGCCGATCCGCAGGGAATCCGCCTGCGTGCGGCTCGAGCCATCGCTGCGCTCCAGGCGCAGGTCCTCGTAGATCGCCCGCACGGCATCGTCCACCTGGAACGGGTTGGCCCCCTCGACCTGGATGTCCAGTTCCAGCCAGCCATCGTGCCCGTAGTAGAGGCCCAGGCCGGTGGGCTCGCCGAGGATGGTGTAATCGGGTTTGAGCCCCAGTTCCGGCAAGGTCTGCTCGATCAGGGTCGACAGCCCCACGCTGGCGCCGTTTTCCTCCGCGACTGTCGCCGCCACCACCAGGTTGCCCTTGAGCGGCAGCATGCTGCGGTAAAGCAGGGCTCCGGCCATGACCTGCGCGGCCAGACCGCCCTTGCAGTCCGCCGCACCCAGGCCGTAGAGCCGTCCATCCCTGATCTCGGCGCCGTGCGGATCGACACTCCAGCGCCCGGCCGCCCCGACCGGGATCGTGTCCAGGTGGCTCTCCAGCAGCAGGGTCGATTTGGGCGCGCGCCCGTAGAGCACGCCGATGACATTGCCGGCATTGTCCCGGAACACCTTGTCATAGCCGAGCCGATTCATCCGGTGCTCCACCAGCGCGGCCGCGGCTTCCTCGGAGAGACTCTCACTGGGGGTGCGCACCAGTTCCCGGGTGAATTCCACCACCTCTTTTTTCAGCCCTTGCATCTGGTCTTTCAGCATGGCGTACATCATCTCGCTCCTGTTTGAGTTGTGGTTGTTGCGGAACGCCTGAGATAAAAGCAACCGGCGTGCCATCCCGGCATCCTGATCTCAAACGCCTGTCATGTCCGGAGATGGAGCATTCAGAACTCTTTACTTTCCGGCGCCGGTATTTTATTTTGAAAGAGTGTTATTCCATAATGAAGCAGCCTGGGAGCTCAAGGAGTCCGCGATGCGTTCCGAAAACCTGAGACTCGAGGAACTGGTCGAGTTCTCCGAGGGCCGTCTGAGCCTGCAGGGCCGTCGCCTGGTCCTGCACGACACCAATGCCTTCGCCCAGTTCCGCCGCGACCTGGTCAGCATGGTGGGGCCCGAGCAGGCCCGCCGGATCCTGGTCCGGTTCGGCTTCATCTGGGGCCATGAGGATGCGGCCGCCATGCAGCGCATTTTCACGTGGGACAGCAAGCTCGAGTGGCTGCTGGCCGGTCCCCGGATGATGACTCTCCAGGGCCTGGGCCGCACTGTCGCGGGCGCGGTGCGCCTGGATCAGCCTGCCGGGACGCTGGAAATGGAGCTGAGCTGGCAGGACTCCGCCGAGGCCGAGGAGCACCTGGCCGAGTCCGGGCGCGCCGAGGAGCCGGTCTGCTGGATGCTGATCGGTTACATCAGCGGCTATGCCAGCTACGTGATGGGGGGCGAGGTCTATTTCATGGAGCAGGGCTGCGCCGCCAGGGGAGACAAGCTCTGCCGGGCCCTGGGGCGCGACCTGGAGTCGTGGGGGAATGAGATTTCGGCGCAACTGCCGTTTTTCCAGGCCGAGGACATCTACGGCAAGGTGGTGGCCCTGACCACCGAGCTGCGGCGCAAGACCATCGAGCTGGAGCGCGAGCGCCGACGGCTGGAGCTGCTGCGGCGCGAAAGCCGTCGCCTGGTGATCGAGGTCCACAGCGACTCGTTCCGCCGGGTGCTGGAGCTGGCCAACCGCATCGCCCGTTTCGACAGCTCGGTGCTGATCACCGGAGAGACCGGCACGGGCAAGGAGGTGCTGGCCCGGCACATCCACGAAAACAGCACCCGCGCCGGCCAGCAGTTCCTGGCGGTAAACTGCGGGGCGCTGCCGGAGACCCTGCTCGAAAGCGAGCTGTTCGGCCACCGGGCGGGCTCGTTCACCGGGGCGATCCGCGACCAGATCGGCCTGTTCGAGCAGGCCGAGCAGGGGACAATTTTCCTGGACGAGATCGGCGACATCACCGCGGCGATGCAGCTCAAGATCCTGCGCGTGCTGCAGGAGCGGGAGATCATGCGCGTGGGCGAACGCAAGGTGCGCAAGGTGGACATCCGGGTGATCGCCGCCACCAACCGCGACCTGAAGGAGCTGATCCGGAAGGGAGCGTTCCGCGAGGATCTTTATTATCGCCTGGGGGTGATCGAGATCGAGGTGCCGCCGCTGCGCCGTCGCCGCGAGGACATCCTGCCGCTGGCCCGCTATTTCGTCGAGCGCATGTCCCGCAAGCTGAGGCTGCCGGGCCTCCGGCTGGATGCCCGTTGCCTGGACTACCTGCAGGTCTACGACTGGCCGGGCAACATCCGCGAGCTCGAGAACGCGATCGAGCGCGCCGCCGTGCTCTCGCGCGAGGGCCTGATCCTGCCCGACTACCTGCCCCCCGGCATCATCCACTCCCGCCCGGTGAGCCGTTACCGCCGCGGCCTCGATCAGTCGCCCTCGCTGCGGGAGATGGAGCGCGACTACATCGATCAGGTGCTGGAGCTGACCGGCGGCAACCAGAGCCAGGCGGCGGAGATCCTCGGGATCAGTTACTCGACCCTCTGGCGCAAGCTCAAGCAGCGCGATGACTCGCCGGGCGGCAACTGAGCGTCCTGATCCGGGTGGAGGGCGGAAATCCACGATTAGATCAGGATTTTCCGCCCTCCCCCCGAGACGCCCTCCCCCAGAAACGCCCTCCCCCGGCCCCCCTCCCACCTTCCCAGACTTTTTCGCTGGTTGAGTGCTCCAGGTCGGACCGCAGGTCTGAATGAGGAGCCGGGAACCGACAATTCTGAATCCAAATCCGGAAAAGAGTTGTCTAATCAGACAAGAAGTCGAAAACTTCGCCCCTCAACCGGAGATCAAGATGGACACCAGAGAAAAGATCAGATTCCTGAGCCAGGCGGTCCTCTGCGCCGTGGTTTATTTCGCGATCCTCGCCCTGCCTTACGAGCTCGCCGCGCTGTAAGCTTGCTGCCGAAGATCATCGGGAAGACCGCCCGTACTCCCCCTGCAGCCGCCCCGCCGGACGGCTGTTTTGATGCGGGAGCTGCCGGCCGGACCGGGCGAGCCGGTTCCCTTGATTTCTCCGGAAATCTCTTCTACCTTCCCAGCGGACACGGTCCGGGTGATCCCCGACCCCAACCGGGCGGCCCGCTCCGGACGCCGCAGTCGCCTGACCGTCCGGACCCGGTCGCGCCGACCTGCCGCCGTGACCGATGGAATCCGGGATCGGAGTTTCCTGTCCTTTAGCACCCTGGGCAATCCAACAAGGATGAACTCATGCCTGCCGCCCGCCCGCGCATCGTCCTGACTTTCCTGCTGGCCCTCGGCGCGGCCGGCGCTTTCCGCTCGCCGGCTTTCGGCGCGGTCCACCCGCGGCTCGACCTGGCCGATCCCGCGGTGATCGAGGCGGAGCTGGACAGCTACTCGGTCCGGATCACCCGCGATCCCTACTGCCTGGCGGTGCTCCGCGAGGGCCGGACAGTCGCCGAGGGAATCCCCGGGGGGACCGCCCTCGTGCGGGCGGGCCGGCGGCACGCCCTGGAGCGGGTTGTCGCGGCGGCGGCGCTGGACGCCGGGCTCGAGCTGCGGGTGCAGGCCCAGGGGGAGCTCCCGGTGACTGTCCGCCTGACCTTTTTCGCGGACCATTTCCTGGTGAGCTGGTCCCCGGCCGATGGCCTACCGGGCGCGCGGCTGGAGGAAAGCTTCCGCCTGCGGGACGGCGGCCACTGGTATGGCGGCAATGTCACCTCCGGCCACCACTGGCCGCTGGAGAGCGCGGAGATCGAGCTGGACCCATTCCTGGCCACCAGCAACCAGACCTCGCCGTTCTGGCTCACCTCCAGCGGCACAGGATTTTTTCTGCCGACCTATCAGCCGCTGGGGTTTTCGATCAACAAGGGCGGCGAGGGCTTGTTCCGCTTCAATGTCAAGGACAGCGGCAGCCTCGACTACCGGGTGATCGTGGGCCGGGACATCGTCGCGGTCTACGACAGCTTCATCGCGATGGTGGGCAAGCCCGCCGCGATCCCGCCCCGGGGCTATTTCGCCAGCCCGATCTTCAACACCTGGATCGAGTTCCAGACCGACCAGCGGCAGGAGAAAATCCTGGCCTACGCCCGCACCCTGCGCGAACACCGGTTCGGCTGCGAAGTGCTGATGATCGATGACAGGTGGCAGTCCCGGTACGGCGATCACGCCTTCGACCCGGAAAAATTCCCCAACCCACGGCAACTGGTGGATGAGCTGCACCGGATGGGCTTCAAGGTCGTGCTGTGGGATGTGCCGTTTGTCGACCCCAAGGCCGCCAATTACCGTTTCCTGGAGCGGAAGAACTGGCTGGTGCGCGAGGGGAAGACCGGCAAGCCGGCGCTGGTGGAGTGGTGGAACGGCAGCTCGGCGCTGGTCGACCTGTCGCACCCGGAGGCGTTCGGCTGGTTTGTCGGCGAGCTGAAAAAGCTTCAGGCCGAGTATGGGGTGGATGGCTTCAAGCTGGATGCCGGGGATGCGGAGTATTTCCTGCCGGGGTTCTCCACCTACGGCAACGTGACCCCGAACCGCTACACCGACCTGTTCGCCGCGGTGGGAGCGCATTTCGAGATCAACGAGCTGCGGGTGAGCTGGCTGGTTCAGGGCCTGGGGCTGGTCCAGCGCCTGCGGGACAAAAACAGCGACTGGGACCCGGCCACCGGGCTGGGGGCGCTGATCCCCCACGGCCTGACCGAGTCGCTGCTGGGCTACGGCTATTTCTGCCCGGACCTGATCGGCGGCGGCGAGGCCGGAGACTTCGAGCGGGACCAGTACGGCGGGATGGACCCGGAGATGTTCGTGCGCTGGACCCAGGCCTCGGCCCTGATGCCGATGATGCAGTTCTCTTTCGCCCCCTGGCACCTCGATCCGGAGTCGGAAAAGATCTGCCTCAAGTACACCCGCCTCCACGAGCAGTTGGGGGACTACATCCACTCCCTGGCGCTGGAGGCCCACCGCACCGGTCGCCCGCTGATCCGCCCACTGTTTTTCCGCGATCCCGGCGATGAGCAGGCTTACCTGGCCCGGCAGGAGTTCCTGCTGGGCGACCGGTTCCTGGTGGCCCCGGTGCTGGAAAAAGGAGCGGTCTCCCGGGAGGTCTACCTGCCCGCCGGGCTGTGGAAAGACTTCTGGAGCGGCGAGCTCTACCGCGGCGGGACCACCCTGGCAGCTTACCCGGCGCCGCTGGACAAGCTGCCCATTTTCGTGAGCCTGGACTGACCGGGTGATAGCGGAGAGGCCGCCATCCTGTGGACAGCGGCCTCCCCGCGGACCGGCAAGAAAGCATCAGACAATCGAGCGGTGAAGCTCCTGGAGGCTCATCAGGTCGCCCTTGCCCTGCCGGCAGGCCCGGATCCCCTTGGCCGCCGCCAGCGCCGCGGCGGTGGTGGTGATGTAGGAAATCTTGTGCTTGATCGCCGCTTTCCGGATGTAGGAATCATCGGCCGCGCCGCGCTGGCCCACCGGAGTGTTCACCACCAGTTGCACCTCGCCGTTGCGGATCGCATCCTCGATGTTCGGCCGTCCCTCGTGCAGCTTCAGGACCAGCTCCGCGGCGATCCCTTTCCCGGCGAGGAAATCCCTTGTCCCCCGGGTGCAGAGGATCCCGAATCCCATCCCGGCGAACTGCCGGGCGGCCTCGAGCACACCTTCCTTGTCCTCGTCGGCCACCGTGATCAGCACCTTGCCCTCCAGCGGCAGACCGGTACCGGTGGCCTCCTGGGCCTTGAAGAACGAGAGGCCGAAGTTGTGGGAGATCCCCAGCACCTCCCCGGTCGAGCGCATCTCGGGACCGAGCACCGGGTCCACTTCCGGGAACATGTTGAATGGGAACACCGCTTCCTTGACCCCGAAATGCTTGATTTCCCTGCGCTTCAGACCCAAGCTCCGCGACAGTTTTGCCGAGCATGACCCGGGTGGCCAGGTCGGCCATCGGGATATTGCAGACCTTGCTCACCAGCGGCACAGTCCGGCTGGCCCGCGGGTTGGCCTCCAGCACATAGACCCGGCCATCGGCGATCGCGTACTGGATGTTCATCAGGCCGACCACATTGAGCCGGACCGCGATCTTCCGGGTGTACTCCTCGATCGTCCCGATCTGCTCGGGGGTGAGGGTCACCGGCGGGATCACGCAGGCGGAGTCTCCGGAATGGATTCCCGCCAGCTCGATATGCTCCATCACCGCCGGGATGAACGCCTCCTTGCCGTCGCAGATCGCATCGGCCTCGCACTCGATGGCGTTTTCCAGGAACTTGTCGATCAGGATCGGCCGCTCGGGGCTGACCTCGACCGCCGCCTCGACATAGTGGCGCAGCATCTGCTCATCCCGCACGATCTCCATCGCCCGGCCGCCCAGCACATAGGAGGGCCGGACCATCAATGGGTAGCCGATCCGCCCGGCGATCGACAGGGCCTGCTCCAGGTTGCTGGCCATCCCCGAAACCGGCTGGGGGATTCCCAGCTCCTGCATGATCAGCCGGAACCGGTCCCGGTCCTCGGCCAGATCGATGGTCTCCGGGCTGGTGCCGAGGATTTTCACTCCCTGGGCCGCCAGTTCCCCGGCGATGTTGAGCGGGGTCTGGCCGCCGAACTGCACCACCACCCCCAGCGGCTGCTCCTTGCGGTAAATCTGGAGCACATCCTCGACTGTCAAGGGCTCGAAGTACAGCTTGTCGGAGGTGTCGTAATCGGTGGAAACGGTCTCCGGGTTGCAGTTGACCATGATCGACTCGTAGCCCAGCTCCCGCAGGGCGAACGCCGCGTGCACGCAGCAGTAGTCGAACTCGATCCCCTGCCCGATCCGGTTCGGGCCGCCGCCGAGCACCATGACCTTGCGGTTGCCGCTGGTGGAGACCACATCCGGGGCATTGTAGGTCGAGTAGTAGTAAGCCGCATCCTCCACCCCGCTCACCGGGACCGGATGCCAGCCCTCCTCCAGGCCCAGTTCCGAGCGCCGACTGCGGATGTCGCTCTCCCCGATCCCGAGGATCTTCGCCAGGTAGCGATCGGCGAAACCATCCCGCTTGGCCTGGACCAGCAGCTCATCGGGCGGCAGTCCGCCCCGGTGCGCCAGCAGCCGTTCCTCCAGCTCGACCAGTTCCTGCATCTGCCGGATGAACCAGCGCTTGATCCAGGTCTTCTCGTAAAGCTCATCGACCGTGGCCCCCTTGCGCAGGGCCTCGTACATCACGAACTGGCGCTCGCTGGTCGGGTAGACCAGCAGCTGCAGCAGCTCCTCTTTGGTCTTGCGGTTGAAATCCTTCGCGAAACCCAGGCCGTAGCGGCCGCTCTCCAGCGAGCGGATCGCTTTCTGCAGCGCCTCCTTGTAGTTCTTGCCGATGCTCATCACCTCGCCGACCGCGCGCATCTGGGTGCCGAGCCTGTCCTGCACCCCCTTGAACTTCTCGAACGCCCAGCGGGCGAACTTGACCACGACATAATCGCCGCTGGGGGTGTATTTTTCCAGGGTGCCGTCGCGCCAGTAGGGGATCTCATCCAGGGTCAACCCGGCGGCCAGCATCGAGGACACGAGCGCGATCGGGAACCCGGTGGCTTTGGAGGCCAGGGCCGAGGAGCGCGAGGTGCGGGGGTTGATCTCGATCACCACCACCCGGTCGGTCTCGGGATCATGGGCGAACTGGACATTGGTCCCGCCGATCACCTCGATCGCCTCGACAATCGCGTAGGAGTATCGCTGCAGCCGCTGCTGGAGCTCCGCGCTGATCGTCAGCATCGGCGCGGTGCAGTAGGAATCGCCGGTGTGCACGCCCATCGCATCGACATTCTCGATGAAGCAGACCGTGATCATCTGGTTCTTCGCAGTCGCGCACCACCTCCAGCTCGAGTTCCTCCCAGCCCAGCACCGATTCCTCGACCAGCACCTGGTGGATCAGGCTGGCCGACAATCCCCGGCTGGCGACTACCCTGAACTCATCGATGTTATAGACCAGGCCGCCGCCCGTGCCGCCCATGGTATAGGCCGGCCGGATCACCACCGGGAAGCCCAGCTCCCGGGCGATCTCCTCCGCCTCCTCCAGGTTGAAGGCGGGCTTGCTGCGCGGCATCTCGATCCCCAGGCGGTCCATCGTCTCCTTGAAAGCGATGCGGTCCTCGCCCCGCCGGATGGCATCGATATTGACCCCGATCACCCGGACGCCGAAACGTTCCAGCACGCCCAGCCGGACCAGTTCGGAGGACAGGTTCAGCCCGGTCTGGCCGCCCAGGTTCGGCAGCAGGGCATCCGGCCGCTCCTTCTCGATGATGCGGCTCAGCGAATCGACTGTCAACGGCTCGATGTAGGTCACATCCGCCATCCCCGGATCGGTCATGATTGTCGCGGGATTGGAGTTCACGAGCACGATCCGGTAGCCGAGCTTCCTGAGCGCCTTGCAGGCCTGGGTGCCGGAATAATCGAACTCGCAGGCCTGGCCGATCACGATCGGGCCGGAGCCGATAATCAGGACCTTGCTGATGTCTTCCCTTCTGGGCATGCTCTCTCCATTGAGATGGTTCCCACAACTCCGTTCAATTTTCGAGGCGGATTTTTTCTGCCAGAATTATAAACAGAATTTCAAATTCTTCCAGTACCAATTACGGGTGCGAGGGCTCGGCGCGCTGTGCATGGGAAGGCATTCCACCTCCATCTGAAGGAATCATAATGGTTTGTTGTCGGAAACATCACATCAGACCAGCCAAAAGGTTCTGCCAAATGGAAGGGATTCCGGGCAGGGCGGTGAGATTCATGGACTTCCGGCCCGAATCTTGGTAAAGTTGAGTAGCGGGGGGCGCCGCTGGGCCGGGAACTCCGGGAAAGATCGCCCATGCGGGCAATGGGGCCGACCCTCGTTGACCGCCGGCGGGAGCCGCCATCGCCGCCGCCGGGACCGCGCTGCACGCCAATCTTCCGCGCCGATAGCTGTGCTCCACCATCTCGCCGGGGGTGAACTCGTGCTCAGTCGAAACGCCCGCCTGCCCGCCTTGCTGCTGATCGCCCTGTGCTCGAGCCTTTCGCCCTTCCTGGCCGGTTCCTACTGCGCCGAAATTTTTTCCGATGACTTCGAAGCCGGTGAGTTGGCCGACCGCTGGGACCAGGTCACTATCCGCGACTCGGCTGCCGGCGGCATCGAAACCGATCCGGAGTTCGTCCACTCGGGACAGCGCTCCCTCCGGCTGACCGCTGTCGCCAATGGTGGCCAGGCCGCGGTGGCGCAGGTGGTGCGCTGGTTCCTGCCCGGCCATGACCAGCTTTACTTCCGCTGGTACGCCATGTTCGCGGAGGATTTCGACCAGGGCAACTTCATGCACTGGACCATGATCGGCGGCAGCCGCATCGATGACAAGTACTCCGGGATGGGCCAGGCCGGGATCCGGCCGAATGGCGCCGACTTTTTCACCGCCATGTTCGAGCCGGCCCGCGACCGGGGAAAGTACCCTCCGCCCGGCGCGCTCCAGTTCTCGGTCAGCTACCCGGAGATGAAAATTTCCGCCGATGGAAAGTACTGGACCAACTCCATCGGCCCGGAACAGCCATTGGTCCTGGAGCGCGGGCGCTGGTACTGCCTGGAGGCGATGGTCAAGCTCAACCGGATCGGCCGGACCGATGGCGAGCTGGCCTGCTGGGTGGATGGAGAAAAGCTCCTGCATGTCCGGGACTTTCACTGGAGGGATTCGGATGCGCTGCGGTTGAATTACTTCTGGTTTTCGGTCTACATCCATCAAGCCGTGCGGAACAACACCTGCTGGTACGACGACCTGGTGATCAGCACCGAATATGTCGGCCCCCGGCAGGTCCAACCCCCCGGAGGCGGCAGATGAAACACGGATGGCTGGCCCTGCTCCTTGGCCTGTTGTCGGCCTGCGGTCAACCCGGACAGCGGTCCGGGCCGACCGCACCCACCTCGCCGATCAGGCTCGGCACCTACACCACCCCCCGGCAGCATGGGGTCACCGATCTGTTCATCCATTCCCCCTGGGAACCGGCGCAGTACGCCCGGCTGGGCCTGCCCGAGCACTGCTGGGGCGAGAACATGCCCAACACCAGCCACGACAGCGACACCCTGGTCAGCTCCCCCTGGCTCATCAGCGCGGATTCCACCCGGGCGGCGTTCGAGCGCCAGCCGCGCCCCGGGGTGACTTTCCGCGCCCGGGCCGAATCCGATTCGATGGCGGTG
This sequence comes from Candidatus Glassiibacteriota bacterium, assembly GCA_963752515.1. Taxonomy (GTDB): domain Bacteria; phylum Gemmatimonadota; class Glassbacteria; order GWA2-58-10; family GWA2-58-10; genus CAVVYO01. The sequence goes on from CAVVYO010000006.1 coordinate 526,133, forward strand.
CGGCTGTCGATCCGGATCGAGAACAACTCCGACCAGCCGGTGACCGCGATCCGCGCCCTGGTCTGCTTCAAGCCGGATGCCACGATCAGCACGCCCAGCCGCGAGGATGGGATGTTGTCCTTCCGGGACACCAGCTACCAGTCGACCTGGATTGCGGTCGATGGGCATCAGGTCAAACTGCACGACCAGACCACTTACCAGGGCGATTATCCCCCGGGACCGATGAATCCAACCTGAGATACCGGATCAACTGGGGGATCAACCTCAAGGGGCAGCCGGACATCCGCACCCTGAACCAGGGCAGCTGGTTCCTCGGCGACCGTCCCGGCCGGGTGGTGAACGAGCTGGCCGATCCGGCCCTGATCGCGGTCCATGCCGCGGGCGACACCACCCGCTGGATCGGCATCATCTGGGAACCGTCCCGGGTGCTGTTCTGCAATCCCCTCAATCCCTGCTTCCACTCCGATCCCGGTTTCCCGGACTGTCCGCCGGGGGCTGTCAGCGAAGCGCGGGGGGTGATCCTGTTTCACGATGGGGCGTTCGAGGGCCTGGTCCAACGGGCTCTGGCCTGGAAGGCATCCTCAGCACACTGAAGGAGGCACTGATGACAAGCCGGAAAATCGCAGTCCAGCTCGGAGCGCTGGCCCTGTCCCTGTCTCTGCTCGGCTCCGGGCCGGCCTTCTGCGCGGACTGCCCGCCGATGCACTGCCAACTGATCCGCGCCGGGCAGATCGAGGCGATTGTCGGCGATGGAGCCGGCCTCCGGGTCCGGCCCGGGCTGTGGTCGATGGCCTCGCTCGAGCGCCAGTTCAGCATCTTCAAGAACATGTCCTCCGGGATGCTCACCGGAGAGTTTCGCAGCAAGGCGAACACCGTGCTGGAGTATGTCGATGACTCCACCAGCCTGCTGAAACGCGAGCCGACCGATGATTACCCGGTCCGGGCCAGGCTGCTCTACCGGGCGCGCAGCCCGTATTACCTCGAAGCCGAGCTGACCATCCACGATGTCGTGGACATGATCGCCACCCATCCCCAGGAGGGCAACGAGCGGCAGGTATCGTACAACTGCTACATGAACAGCCCCGATGACACCCGGATCCATTTCCTGGCCGGGGGCGAGTGGGTGCGTTTCATCCCGGCGGTGCACGCCGGGCCGGGCACCTCGATCGCGCCATCCTACATCCCGGATTCCGAGCTGGAGGTCTGGCCGCAAGACCAATGATCCGCGGTTCCACTGGTATCAGCGCAATCAGAAGCGGTTCGATGAGCCGTTCTACTACGGCCGGCTGGGGAAGATGGTGCTGATCCTGGTGTTCGACCGGCCCCGCTGGCTCCGGTTCTACGCCTCTCCCTCCGGCGGCGGCGAGAGCCTGATTGCCGGCCTGCAGAGCCCGGCCTGGGATTCCGAATGGCTGATCCCCCGCGCGGATTATCAGCCGAACAAGGATTACCTGTTCCGCAGTTGCCTGGTCTACAAGGTGTTCGAGAGCGATGAGGATGTGCTCCGGGAGGTGCGGAAGGTTCAGCGCGATCTCGGATACGAGACGGTGGAGAGCCTGAAACAGCAGTGAACGCAGTCTGTCCCGATCTGACCCTGGCGACACGGACCAGCCGAAAACGGTCCGTGTCGCCAGGATGGGTCGTTCCGGAGCTGCGCCGTGGTCCCGGCGATGGGCTACACTCCGCGCCGGGCGCGGCGTTCCCGCACCGCGGAGTACAGCACCGGCACGATCAGCATCGTGATGATCTGGAGGGTCATTCCGCCCACCGAGGGGATCGCCATCGGAACCATGATGTCCGAGCCGCGGCCGGTGGAGGTCAGCACCGGCAGCAGCGCCAGGATCGTGATCGCGGTGGTCATCAGCGCCGGCCGCACCCGCCTCGAGCCCGCCTCCAGGGTGGCCGCCCGCACCTCGGCGATGGTTGCCGGGCGACGTTCATCGAACACCTGGTCGAGGTAGGTCGCCATCACCACCCCATCATCCGAGGCGATCCCGAACAGCGCCAGGAATCCCACCCAGACCGCGACACTCAGGTGCACCGGCCCGACCTGGAACAGCCCGCGCAGGTTGGCGCCGAATACCTCCAAATCCATGAACCAGGGCTGGGCGTAAAGCCAGATCAGGATGAACCCCCCGGCCCAGGCGACCGCGATCCCACTGAACACCATGGTCGTGGTGAGCACCGAGCTGAACTGCAGGTAGAGGATCAGGAAGATCACCGCCAGGGCCAGCGGCAGGATCACCATCAGCGTCTTTTCCGAATGCACTTGGTTCTCGTAGCTCCCGGCGAAACGGTAGCTGGTGCCGGTCGGCAGCTCCAGCCTTCCCTCGGCCACCGCCCGCTCCAGGTACTCCCGGGCCTGTTCGACCACCTCCACCTCGGCCCAGCCCGGGCGCTTGTCGAAAACCACATAGGCGGTGAGGAAGGTGTCCTCGCTGCGGATCATCTGCGGGCCCCGCTGGTATTCGAGCCGGGCCAGCTGGCCCAGCGGCACCTGCGCCCCGGCCGGGGTCGGCACCAGGATCCGCTCCAGCGACTCCAGATCATCGCGGCGCTCGCGCAGGTAGCGCACCCGCACGGCGTAACGCTCGCGCCCCTCGACTGTCGTGGTCACCGCCCGTCCGCCGACCGCGGTCTCGATCACCTCCTGCACCGCCGCCACGCTCAAGCCATGGCGCGCCGCCGCCCGGCGGTCCACGTGCAGCTCGAGGTAAGGCTTGCCGATCACCCGGTCGGCCACGACTGTCGCCGGGTCGATCCGCGGCACCTCCTGCAGCAGGCGCTCGATCGCCAGCGACAGCCCATCGATCGCCTCCAGGCTCGGGCCCTGCACCTTGACTCCCATCGGGGCGCGCATCCCGCTCTGCAGCATCACCAGCCGGGCGGCGATCGGCTGCAGCCGCGGGGCGCCGGTGGAGCCCGGCAGCTTGCCGGCCAGCTGGATCTGGTCCCAGATATCGCCCGGGGACTGGATGCCGCCCCAGGCCGCCCGGTGGTCATTGAGCTCCGGATCGAGCGCCGGCCGCCACAGCCGCAGCGGCATCCCGCCCCCATCCGGGATCAGCCGCCCGGCCTCATCGCGCGGATAGGCTCCGCGCACCAGATAGGGCTGCCCATCCAAGGCCGGGACCGTCTCGCCGGCCGCATTGCGGAAGTAATCCACCGAGTCGGGATCGAACCGGAACAGCCGCCGGTGGCCATCGCCATCCAGCAAGAACTCCGGGTAGTAGCCGATCACGGTCTCGGTCATCGAGATCGGCGCCGGATCGAGGGCGCTCTCCACCCGGCCGATCTTGCCCACCGCGCTCTCGACCTCCGGGATCGCACTGATCCGCATGTCCTGCAACCGGACCACATCGCCGGCCTCGGCGATCGAGGCGTGCGGCATGGTGGTCGGCATGTAGAGGAACGAGCCCTCATCCAGCGGCGGCATGAACTCCTTGCCCAGGCCCGGGAAAGCATGAACCAGGGTAGTGTAGGGCTGATTGTCCTGCCAACGGGCGGGCCACCAGCCGAAAAAGCGGTCGAAGCCCAGCCAGATGAAGCCGCCCAGCAGCACGAACACCATCGGCAGCGACAGGAACAGCAGCTTGTGCTCCAGGCACCAGCCCAGCACCGGGCGGTAGTAGTGCAGGAACGCCAGGAACGCCGCCATCAGGCCGCCCAGCATCAGCACCACGAACAGGGCGTTGCGGGTGAAACCCTGCTCCGGGCCCAGCGGCAGCCAGTGCCGGGCCAGCACCAGCAGCACGGCCAGCACCGCCAGCGAGTTGACGGCCAGCGGCGCCCGGCCGCGCCAGCGTTCCGGCAGCCGTTCCCCGAACAGACGGTAGAGGCCGAGGGCCAGCACCAGCAGACCCGCCCACCAGGCGACTGTCGCCAGCAGCACCGCTCCCAGCGCCACCAGCACCCAGCCCAGCGAACGTCTCGTAACCCGCGGCCGGCCGTGGCGACGGAACATCAGATGGGCCACCGGCGGAATCAACATCAGCCCCACCATGATCGAGGCCGTAAGCGCGAAAGTCTTGGTGAAAGCCAGCGGCCGGAACAGCTTGCCCTCGGGACCGGTCATCGCGAACACCGGCAGGAAGCTCACCACCGTGGTCGCCACTCCGGTCAGCACCGCCGAGCCCACCTCGCAGGTGGCGCGGTAGACCACCTCCAGCCGGCTCTCGGCAGGATCGGCCAGTTCCAGGTGGCGCAGGGTGTTCTCCATCATGATGACTCCGACATCCACCATCGTCCCGATCGCGATCGCGATCCCCGAGAGGGCGACAATGTTGGCATCGATCCCGAAAGCCCGCATCGCGATGAAGACGATCAGCACCGCCAGCGGCAGCAGGGCCGAGATCACCAGCGAGCTTCCCAGGTGCATGATCGTCACCAGGATCACGATCGCCGCGATCAGAATTTCCTCGTAGAGGGCGTCATTGAGCGTACCGAGGGTCTCCTGGATCAGGCCGGTGCGGTCATAGAACGGCACCACCGTCACCTTGCTCACCCGGCCGTCCTCCAGGGTGCGGGACGGCAAGCCCGGGGCGATCTCGGCGATCTTCCGCCTGACATTCTCGATCGCCGCCATGGGGTTGTCACCATAGCGCACCACCACCACCCCGCCCACCACCTCGGCGCCACCCTTGTCCAGCACTCCGCGCCGCAGGGCGGGGCCAAGGCTCACCCGGGCGACATCCCGGAGATAAACCGGCAAGTTCTCCCGCTGGCGCACCACCGCCAGGTTCAGGTCCTCCAGGCTCTTGATGAAGCCCACTCCGCGGATCACGTACTCGACCCGGTTGATCTCGATCGTGCGCGCCCCGACATCGAGGTTGGAGCCGCGGACCGCGTTCACCACCTCCTCGATCGTCACCCCGAAGGACTGCATCGCGTCCGGATCCAGGTCCACCTGGTACTCCTGGACAAAACCGCCGATCGAGGCCACCTCGCTCACCCCATGAGCAGCCTGCAGCGCGTAGCGCACCTGCCAGTCCTGGATCGAGCGCAGCTCCTGCAGGTCCCAGCCGGGCGCGGGATGGCCCTGCTGGTCGCGGCCCTCCAGGGTGTACCAGAACACCTGGCCCAGCGCGGTGGCATCCGGCCCCAGGGCGGGCCGCACGTCCGGGGGCAGGATCCCCTCCGGCAGGCTGGCCAGCTTTTCCAGCACCCGCGAACGCGACCAGTAGAACTCGATCCCTTCCTCGAAAATGACATAGATCGTCGAGAAACCGAACATCGAGAAGCTGCGGACAGTTTTGACTCCGGGCATGCCCAGCAGGCTGACAGTGAGCGGGTAGGTCACCTGGTCCTCGACATCCTGGGGCGAGCGGCCCGGCCAGTCGGTAAAGACAATCTGCTGATTTTCGCCGATGTCGGGGATCGCATCGACCGGCACCGGGTCGCGCGGCAGCCCGCCCAGATCCCAGGCGAACGGCGCGTTGTGCAGGCCCCAGCCCACCGCCACGGCCGCCAGCAGGAACACCACCAGCTTGCGCTCGAGGGTGAAGCGGATCAGCAGGTTGAGCAGATTGAGGCGTTCATTGCCGCGCGGCTCACTCATCGCTCGGCCCCCCGTGGCCCTGGTGCGGAACGGCGACAGCCGCGAGGGTGTCCACCGTGTCGTGGCAGCGCAGCATCCGGTCGCCGAAATAGGGGTTACGCGGCTCGCCGCCCTGCTGGAGCCAGGAGGCGCCGCGGTTGTCGAACGCCATCGGGCAATGGTAGGAGAGGATCGGCGCCACTCCGGCCGGCCCGAAACTCTCCACCAGCAGGGTCACCTCGGAGTTGATCCGCTCGAAGATTTCCCGCGCCGGCTCGATCCCTCCGGCTTGCCGCAGCCTCGCCACCAGGGGCTCGAGCGCCCCCAGCCGCTCCATCCAGCGATGGTGGGACTCGCCCTGCAGCAGGCTCATGTCCGGCTTGTCCAGGGATAGGGCCAGCGCCGCGGCGGCCGGGCCGATGGCCGTTTTCAGGTCATCGGCGGCCAGAGCGGTCTGCACCCGGAAGAACGCCTGGTAGACCCCGGCCAGCTCGCGCTCGAACGCCGCGGGCAGCTCCCCGGCCGGTGCCGAAACGGCTTTCGCAGCCGCGGGCTCTTCCGCCGGCGACTGCGCCCGCGGGGCCTGCTCCCGGCCGTGCTGATGAAGCGTGCCGGTGGGGCCGCCCTCGGGATTCATCATGCTCTTTCCGGCCATGATCTGGATCTCGCTGTCGATCTTGAAGTTGCCGCTCACCACCACCTGCTCGCCCTCCGCCAGCCCCGCGCTGACCACGTAGTACTCGCCGGTGCGGGGGCCAAGCTGCACCTCGCGGCCCGCGTAGACCCCCTCCTGGACCGGGTCCGCGACATAGACCACCGCCCGGCGGCCGGTGATCAGCGGCGCCGTGGCCGGGATCACCAGCGGCTGGGAATCATTCCCGGCCCGCTCCAGCTCCGAGCGCAGGACCGCATGGACAAACATCCCCGGCTTGAGCGCGCCGGCAGGATTGGGCACCTCCACCCGCAACCCGACCGTGCGGGTCTGCGGGTTGACCACCGGGTCGACAAACTCCACGGTCCCGCGGAAGCTTTCGCCCGGAATGGCCTCGGTGGACAGCAGCACCTCCCGGCCGCGCTCGACCCAGGGCAGCTCGGTCTCGTAGGCTTCGAGCATCACCCACAGTCGCGACAGGTCGGCGATGGTATAGAGCCGGTCGCCGGTGGCGACATACATCCCCTCGGTGGCGGTCTTCTCCACCACTGTCCCGCCGGTCGGAGCGCTGATAGTCACCTGGGTCGAGGGCTCGCCCCGCGCGATCACCTGCTCGAGCTGCTGCTCGGAAAGCCCCAGCTGGCGCAGCTTTTCCCGCGCGGCGGCGACAGTCAGCCCGGCGGTGCGCTCCAGCGAGCCGGTCCCCGCCCCGGCCTTTCGCCCGGCGGCCACCGCCTGCAGCAGCTCCTCCTGGGCGGCATAGAGCTGGGGGCTGTAGATCGAGGCCAGCGGCTGGCCCCGGCGCACCCGCTCGCCGGTGAAATCGACCATCAGCCGGTCGAGCCTTCCCGCCACCCAGGCCGTGAGGTAGACCACCCGGGTCTCATCGTACTCGAGGGTGCCGGCCAGGCGCAGCTCATGGGCCACCTCCCGCCGCTCGACCGGGGCGGTCCGGACCCCGGCCAGCACCCGGGCGGTCTCGGAGAGCCGCACCTGCCCGGCAGGCAGGGCCGCGCCGGACCGCCCGTCCCTGACCGGGATCAGGTCCATCCCGCAGATCGGGCACTGGCCGGGCCGGGGTTGGCGGATCTGCGGATGCATCGAGCAGGTCCACTCCTCGGCCGCCTGGACCGCGGCCGCTTCCACCGTTTCATCAGCGCCGGGGGCCTGGGCCCGGCGCTCCGGCCCGCCGAGCCCGCGCAGCAGAAAGCCCACGATAAAAGCCAGGGCGATCAGCAGCGGGAACCGGTGACGGTGAACCCATGGGCGAAGCCCTTCTGGCCCGTGTCGCATTTTCGATTCGCTCCATTCAAGTGGAAAGCATTTATTTGCAGATTGCTGACATTTTCACCGAGCATTTCCGGCAAGCTCACTCCCGAGATCCCTCGGGGCCGCTTTCCCGGCCTCACTGCACTCCGGGCTGGTCGCCGCCAAGCAGCATCCGGATCAGGGCGATGCTGCCGGCTCGTTCCACCTGCGCCCGCTCCAGCTCCAGTTCCAGCTCCAGCAGAGTGCGCTGGGCCTCGATCTGGTCACCATAGCCCGCGGTTCCGCCGCTGAACGACCGGCTGGTGGCCCCGAGGGCCTGCTCGGCGCGGGGGACCAGCCCCTCGCGGTAAAGGACGATCTTGCGACGGCTGTCCCGCAGCCGCTGGAAAGCCTCCACCAGCCGGGAGCGCAGCTCCAGCGCCATCTGCTCGCGCTCGGCCGCCGCCTCCCCGTGACGGCTGGCCGCCTGCTGCTCGGCGGCGCGGTACTTGCCCCGCCACAATGGCAGGTTCACCGCGAAGACCGCCATCAGGGGGTCGCGGCCGGCATCCGTCATGCCGACCTCCAGCGGCTCACCGACCACGGTGTAGTCCAGGCCGACCATCAGCTCCGGCCAGTCGGCGCGGCGGGCCAACTTCAGGTTGGTTTCGGCCTGCGACAGCAGGCTGCGCAGGCGCTGCAAGGCCGGGCTCGAGCTCTCCACCAGCTCCAGGGCCTGCTCCCGGCTCAGGTCCAGCGTGTCCTCGGGCAGTTCCGCCGGCTCCGGCAGGGACTCGCTCACCGGCCTTCCCAGGGCCCGGTTGAGCTCGGCCACCGCCACCGCCCGGCGATCCTCCAGCGAGGCCAGCCGGTCCTCGAGCCTCCCCAGCTCGACCTGGGTCTGCAGGAGGCCCGAATAGTCGGCCCCGCCGGCGCTGTAGCTGCGGCGCACCACCTCTTCCAGTCCGCGCAGCAGCTCCGTGTTTTCCCTGGTCACCGCGATTTCGCGCGCGAGCAGGTAGTAGTCATAGTAGGCTTGCCTCACCTGGAAAAACAGCACCTGCCGCTGATCCTCCAACTCCTGGCGCATCGCCTCGGCCTCCTGCCGAGCGGCCTGCCGGCGCAGACCGCGCCGGCCGAGCGGGAAGCCCTGGCTGAGCATGAAGCGGTGCTGCTCGTCCCCCATATGGGGCATCTCTCCTGTCTCGCGGATGAAAGTGGAGTAGGTCAACTGCGGGTCCGGCAGGGCCCCGGCCTGGGGCGCCTCCGCCAGCGCGGCCTGCCAGCGCTGCCAGGCCGCCCGCAGCTCCGGGCTGCACTGCGCGGCGTAGACCAGGTAGTCGTCCAGGCTCGAGCCCTCCTCCAGCCGCGGGACCTCGACCGTGCTCCCGCCCAGGGTATCGGCGCGCTCCTCCGGCGCGGGGGCCTGGGCCATCGACACAGCGGCCGGCCCGCCGGCCGTCAAGGCCAACGCCAGGGCCGCAGCCGTCAGGTATTTCCGGATTTCATCAACGAGAATCTTCAAGATCGCCCCCTCCCTTCAGGCGCCATGCACTCTCCGAACTGCAAAGCCCGGGATCAATTTTCCGTGGCCGGCCCGCGCGCACCGCTCGCCGCGGATCGGGCCGGAGCTGCGGCCGAACCGGTGATCCGGCCGCAGCTCTCCCGCCGTCTCCCCTCACCGCTCAGTGCTGGTGCTGCTGGTCCGCAGGGGCCGACTGGGCTGGAGCTCGCTCCGCCTCGATCCCCTGGGCTTTCAGCTTGTCGAGGTACTTCCGGGGCTCGGCCCGGAACTCGGTCTTGCAGTCCGGGCAGCAGAAATAGATCCGCCGGCCCTCGTGGTCCGCAAAATACTTGCGGTCGATCTTGCCGCCCATCACCGGGCACTCGGTCTGGGCTTTCGGCGCCTCGGCCGGGGTGACCCCGGCCGCTTTCATCCTGGCGATGTAGCCGGCGGGATCGGCCGCGAACTTTTTCTCGCAGCCCCGGCAACAGAAGTACACCCGCTGGCCCTCATGATCCGCGTAGAGCTCGCGGTCGATCTTGCCGCCCATCACCGGGCATTTTTCCTGGTTCCCGGCCTGGCCCGCGGTCAGGGCCAACGGCAGCAGGAGGATCAGGCTGAAAGCGCGCAGCAGCTTCATGTTGTGGCTCCCTTCTTCTGGTTGAGCAGCTTGCGGCAATCCGGCATCGACTGCCCGGACTGCCGGCGATTGTCCTCGGCGCCTTGGCGCAGCCAACGGCCGAGCTGTTTCCTGATTACGGTCAAGGCCAGCATCTCCACCTGCTGTTCTCCGGTCGCTGGACCGGGAGTTCAACCATCTGTTCCAACAAATTATGATCGCCGCATCAGACTGCTGTCACAGTTGCGCCCGGTGTGGATGCCACCGGTCGGGCGGCAGTGCCGTTGATCCCCCTTAGCAAAGGGGGACACAGGGGGTTGTGTTTTTCCGGGCCGGCACAGGGGCCGGCCCCTACGACTACTGCGGCGCAAGCCTCGGGCCGGCGCACCACTCCCGACCGAATTTGTTGGAACAGATGGAGTTCAACCGGCGACTTTCTCTCGCAGCAACCGAAGATCGAGCGGCTTGGGCAGGAAAGTTTCCACGCCCATCTTCCGCAGGTCCAACCGCTCGGCCAGGCCCGAGACGCCGCTGATCAGGATCACCCGGCAGCCCTCCGGCAGGCTGTCTCTGACCCGGTCGAGCAGCCAGCCGGCGTGGAAAGCTCCCGAGCTGGTAGTCGACAATCAGCACATCGAGCGGGAGCCGCTGCCTCAGCATCAGCAGGGCCCATTCCGCGCTGGGGAAAGCGAACACCTTGCCGCCGTCTCGGCCCAGCACCGTCTCCAGGGTCCGCAGCAGGTCCCGGTCATCCTCCACGATCGCGATTCTCATGCCGGTCTCCAGGATTGCAGCTTAAGGCAATTTATCTTTTCGTCTTCAGTAAAAGCAAGGTCCATACCACCGGGGGAGCTGGAGCAGGATTCAAGCATGAAGCACATTGGCGGGGGATGCGCTGCGGTTCGGAGGAGGCGGCTCTGCAAGTCCTGCGCGATCCTGCTGCTCAGAATCTGAATTGTGGTCGGATCCACCCGGGGCGAGGGCGGGGACAGCCAAGCAGTCCGACAGCGGTCGCGGCTGCCGCGAAAAGCAAGGAGGACCGGCTCAAAGAGGTTTTCTCAGGCCGTACTCGGCGATCTTGCTGCGCAGGGTGTTGGGGGCCACCTGCAGCATCCGCGCGGTGCGGGTGATGTTCCAGCCGGTGGCAGTCAGGGCGAGGGCGATATGGCGTTTCTCGACCTCGCTCAAGGGGAGAATCTCCTCGGGCGCACGCTCGCCCGAGGCGAGCCGGTCCAGCCGGAAATCCAGGTCCTCGAGCGTGAGAACCGATCCCCGGGCCAGGGCCACCGCGCGGGTCAGGACATTCTCCAGCTCCCGGACATTGCCGGGCCAGTCGTAGTCCTGCATCCGGGCGATCGCCTGTTTCTCGATCCCCTCGACCTCGCGGTGCAGGCGATGGGCGATCCGGCCGATCAGGTGCCGGACCAGGGCGGGCAGGTCCTCCTGGCGCTCCCGCAAGGGAGGAAGCCGCAGGCGGGCGACCGCCAGCCGGTAGAACAGGTCCTCGCGGAAGGCCCCTGCCACCACCAGCGCCTCCAGGTCGCGGTGGGTGGCGGCCACCACCCGGACGTTGACCGGGATCGGCTCCGATGCCGCCCACCCGCTCGAACGCTTGCTCCTGCAGCACGCGCAGCAGCTTGGCCTGCAGGTCGAGCGGCATGTCGCCGACCTCGTCGAGGAACAGCGTGCCGCCGTCGGCCTGCTCGAAGCTTGCCGACTTCCGGCGCGATCGGCGCCCGGTGAACGCGCCCTTCTCGTGGCCGAACAGCTCGCTCTCCAGCAGGGTCTCGGCGCGACGCGCCGCGCAGTTGATCGCCACGAACGGCTGCCCGGCCGGCGGCCGCGCTGGTGGATCGCCCGGGCGACCAGCTCCTTGCCGGTGCCGCTCTCGCCCTCGATCAGCACGGTGACACCGCTGCGCGAGAGCAGGCCGATCCGCTTGACCACCTCGAACATCTCCCGGCTGGAGCCGACAATCTCCAGCGGCCCGGCGGAGGGCTGCTCCTCGCCGAACAGGCTGCGCGAGCGGTCATCGTTCAGCGCCCGGAACCGCTCGACTTTCTCCAGCAGCAGCAGCACATCCTCCATTCCCAGCGGCTTGCGGATGTAGTCGCAAGCGCCGGAGCGCATCGCCTCGATTGTCGCGCTCATCTGCTGGGCGCCGGTGATCATCGCCACCGGCGGAGGGTTGTCGCGGCGCTGCAGGCGGGAAAGCAGCTCCAGCCCGCTAACGTCCGGCAGGTTGAGGTCGAGCAGGACCAGGTCCGGCGCGAGTGCGGCCAGCTCCCGGAGGCCCTCCTCGCCCCGGGTGGCGTACCGGACCTGATGCCCCCGCTTCCGCAGCTGGATGCTCAGGGTCCGGCACAGGTCCTCATCATCGTCGATCACGTAGATCAGGCTCAAGCCTGGCCTCCCTCTGCCGGAAAAGCGATCGTGAACCGCGCTCCACCCTCGGGCCGGTTGGCGGCCTCGACCCGCCCCCCGTGATAATCGCCGATCTTCCTGACATTGGCCAGTCCCAGACCGGTGCCATTGCGGCGGGTGGTAAAAAACGGCTGGAAGAGTTTTTCCAGGGCCGCGGCCGGGATCCCCGGCCCCTGGTCCTCGACCGTGAGCTCCGCCAGCGGCGTGGGCCCCTCGGAAAGACCGAGGCTGACAGTGATCCGGCCCCCGGCCGGAGAACTGGATCGCGTTGTCGATCAGGTTGGTGACCGCAATCCGCGCCTGCTCCGAGTCCAGCTCCAGCACCAGCCCGACGCCCTGCTGCTGGCGGACCTCCACCTCCCAGCGCCTTGTCGCGCAGCGCCCCCCGCAGCAGCTCCAGCGACTCATCCAGCACCTCCCGCAGGGCGACCGGGGCGCGGTGCAGCTCGAGCGGCCGGGCATAGCCCAGCAGCCCGGAGAGCATCCGCTCCAGCCGGTCGAACTGGCGCATCACGATCGCCACCGGCTCGGCCTGTTCCGGGTCATCTCCCAGGGCTTCCTGCATCGTCTGGAAATTGAGCTTCATCGAGCTCAAGGGAGTGCGCATCTCATGGACAATGCTGGAGGACATCTCGCCCACCGCCACCAGCGAGGCATCGCGCACCATCCGCTGATAGTTGGCATCGAGCTCGTCCAGCATCCGGTTGAGCGCCCGTCCCACCTCATCGAACTCCCGCACCTCCATCGGTTCCACCCGCTCATCATGCTTGCCCCGGCCGACCTCCCGGGTTACCGCCACCAGCCGGTGCAGCGGGTGCTGCAGCCGCCGCGAGCTGCTCATCGCGATCAGCACCGCGACCACCATGGTGATGATTCCGGTGATGAAAGCCCGCCAGCCGAGGATCCGCGCCCACTCGAACGCCTCCCTCCGGTCGGTCTCCACCACCAGGTACGCTCCCAGCTCGGGGACCAGGGCGGACACGCCCAGCACTTCCGCCCCGAGGTGGTCGCGGTACTCGAGGATCTCGGGCCGCGCTGTCGCCAGCAGGCTCACCAGCGCCGAGCCATCCTGGACCGCGGGCTCCCCGGCCTTCGAGGCGAAAACCTTCCCGGTCTCAGGAAACAGCAGGTAGACCTTGCCGGTCAGTCCGAGGCCGGCCCGGTCGGCCAGGATCGGGGCGAGCGGGCCGGACAGGTCCATCAGGGCCAGCACCTGCCCCCCGGGGCCATCCTCGCCATCCGGGACATCATAGCGGGCGGGGACAATCAGCCGTCCGTCATCCAGCAGCCGGGCCCGGCCGAGCACCACCTCACCGGGGGCTCCGGCCGCGGCGAAAGACAGCTCCGCCTCCCCGTCGCCAGTCAGCCCGGCGGGCGCGGACCGGTAGCGCAGTTGCCGCCGGCTGTCGTAGACCGTCAGGCTGAGGAAAGAGGGATTGTCCTGCCGCACCCGCTCGAGCGGGTCGCGGCCGGTCGGGAGAGCGGCCGGCCCGGCGGCTCCGAGCGGGAGAACGGGCGGCTGCCCGGCGATCAGCACATCGAGCAGGCGCAGGTTCCGCTTGCGCTCCCCGATCCAGTTGTGGAACATCGCGGTCCTGGCATCGAGCACGCTGAGCAGGTGTTTCCGGGCCCGGTCCACCACTGCCTGGCGGGCGCAGTGATAGCCCTGGATCGAGACCACCAGCAGCGGCGCCAGGGACAGGGCCAGCATCCAGAACAGCAGTCTGCGGTAGTAGCTTTTCAAGGGTTCGCTCCTGAACGGGTTCCGGCGACAGCTTCATCATGGCCGCCGGCAGGGCCGGGAAAGGGCGGGCGCCGCGCGCGGTCGCCCCCCAGGGGATACCCCTTCCGCGGCGATGGGTTGCAGCCTCCGGCCCGGCGCGCGCACCGAGCGCCGGCCATCGCGGCCTTCGGTCGGGATCTTCCTTCCGCGGGCTCGCGGCAAATCTTCGTGCAACGCTGGATGTGCTCAATCTAGCGCGGCCGGGCGGAATCGGCAAGCCATCGACTCAAGCCTTGTCCCGAGGGCTGCCGCATCCTTGATCTTGCCGGCCGACCGTTGTAGCGTTATACCAGGATTGTCTCGCATTCATCGGCAATGACGGCGGCCGCGCCGGATTTCCCGCCGGCGGCGCCTGCCGACTTTCACCCGGAACGGAAGAAGGTGACCGTATGCCTCGCAACCACGGCCGTTCGCTCGCGCTCCTGGGAAGCCTCCTGGTCCTGCTGGCCCTGGCCCCGGTCCCGGGCCGGGCCGAGGCCGCCCCGGCGTTGAGCCGGATCACCGATGAGCTCTACCTGGTGCGGGATGTCTGCAATGTCTATCTGCTCAAGCGCGGCGACCGGGCGCTGCTGATCGATGCCGGCGATGCCCGGGTGCTGGAGCTCACGGACCGGCTTGGGATCAAACGGATCGACTGGGTGCTGCAGACCCACGCCCACCGCGACCAGTGCCAGGGCGCCCCGCGGCTGGCCGCCCAGGGGACCCGGATCGCTGTGCCCGCGAACGAGCAGCGCTTCTTCACCGATGCCGAGGGCTTCTGGGACAACTTCGCGCTGTTCTATCGCTACTTCTACAAGCCCGACCAGTTCAAGCCGCGGGAGAACATCCCGGTCCACCGCGCTCTGAAGGATGGCGAGGTGTTCGAGTGGGAGGGGCTGCGGATCGAGGCCCTGGAGACCCCGGGCCACTCGCTGGGGGCGCTGAGCTACCTGCTGGAGCTGGATGGCCGCCGCTACGCTTTCACCGGCGACATGATCCACTCCCCCGGCCGGGTCTGGAACCTCTATCACTTCGACCATCATTACTGGGATGGCGGCTTCAAGGGAGTGGTGCAGAACCGGGTGGGGCTGGAACGGGTGCTGGCCCGGAAGCCGGAGCTGCTGCTGCCCTCCCACGGCGAGCCGATCGCCGACCCGGCGAAGGCGGTGGCGCTGCTGCAAGAGCACCTGGAAGCGCTCTACGATTTCGACACCCTGGCCACCGCCGAGCGGGAGACCCCCGGTCCGCGGCAGCCCCAGCCGCGCCTGCGCCGGATCAGCGAGCACCTCTACCACCTGGCTCCCACCAACTACCTGCTGCTCTCCGAACAGGGCGGGGCCCTGCTCTACGACTACCTGGCGGTGTCGGACCCGCACGAATTCTACCACTACGACTCGCTCCCGCCCGAGCTGGCCAAACTGGGGGTGAAAAACATCGAGGTGGCGACCCTCAGCCACTTCCACGAGGACCATGTCCGGGGGCTGCCCGACCTCAAGCAGCGCTACGGCACCGAGCTATGGCTGTTCGAAAACATGGCCGACATCATGGAGCATCCGTCCCGCTACAACCTGCCCTGCCTGGCCGAGGAGTCGATTGTCGCCGACCGGGTGCTGCACGATGGGGAGACGATCCGCTGGCGGGAGTACGAGTTCAAGGTGGTGCATTTCCCCGGCCAGACGATGTACCACATGGCGCTGGAGGCCATGGTCGATGGCCGCCGGGTGATGTTCTGCGGCGACAGCGATGTCTACCTCCCGGACGACCCGAACCTCACCCACCGCAACCGCAAGCTGCACGGGATCAGCACTTTCCTCAACTATTACCAGCTGGAGCCCGGGCTGGGCTACCTGCGGGCGCTGGACCGGCTGCTGGAGCTCGAGCCGGAGCTGCTGCTGTTCGCTCATTCCGGGGCCCCGGGCAAGCCCTGCTCCCGCGAGATGCTGCTGGCCAATCGACGGGAGCTGGAACAGCGGCTGGCCGCGGTGGCCCGGGTGCTGCCGTACGAGGACCCCAACCTGGGCTTCGATCCGAACTGGGTGTGCTGGTATCCCTTCAGCGCCAAGGTCCAGCCGGGCGAGGCGCTGGAGGCCGAGGTGCGGGTGCGCAACCACCTGCCGCGACCGATGCGGTATCGGCTGGAGCCGCGCCTGCCGCAGGGCTGGTCCTGCGAGCCGCCGCTGGATTCGCTGCGGGTGCCGGGCAAGGGCGAGGGCGCGGTGCGGTTCACGCTCAGGGTGCCGGCCGGGGCGGACCTCAGCCATCGGCGCATCGTGACGGTCGATGTCGCCGACAGCGAACGGCACTGGGGCGAGCTGGCCGAAATGCTGCTGGAACGGCGGTGACCCCACGGGCGACCGGCCCGCGCCCAGGCGCAGCCTCTCATGCCTATTTCACAACAACGGTGTGAAGATGAATTGCTTTGCCTGTGGGAGGGAGAAAACCTTTTGGAAAAGGTTTTTCTCCCTCCCACAGGGACGCCCTCCCCCGATCCCCCCTCCCACTTTCCCAAACTTTTTGCTGGTTAACGCTATCGGTCGGACCGCCAGCCAGGATCAGGATGCTCCGCGGCCGGCAATTCCCCCGCCCGGACAGCCCGGTCTCCCGCGAACCAGACATAGAGGGTGGGGATCACCAGCAGGGTCAGCAGGTTGGCGGTGACCAGCCCGCCCAGCACCACCAGCGCCAGGGGGCGCTGGACCTCGCTGCCGGTGCCGGAGGAAAACAGCAGCGGCACCAACCCGAAAGCAGTGGTGGCGGCGGTCATCAGCACCGCCCGCAGGCGCAGCCTCGCCCCGCGGATCGCCGCCTCGCCGGCGGCCAGCCCCTCGCGCCTCAGGTTGCCGATGCAGGCCACCAGCACCATCGCGTTCTCGATTGCGATCCCGAACAGGGCGATAAAGCCCACCGCGGCCGGAACCGAGAAATGCTCCCCGGCCAGCCGGAGCGCCAGCACCCCGCCCACCAGCGCCAGGGGCACGTTGAGCATCACCAGCCCGGCCGTGCCCAGCGAGCGCGTGCTGCCATAGAGCAGCAGGAACACCAGCAGCAGGGTGGCCGGCACCACCAACAGCAGGCGCCGGTTGGCCTGCTCCTGCAGCTCGAACTGCCCGCCCCAGCTCACCAGGTAGCCCGGCGGCAGGCTGACCTGCCGCTCCACCAGCGCCCGGGCCTCGGCGACAAACGAGCCGATGTCCCGGCCGCGGACATTGCACTGCACCCGCACGAAACGCTGGTTCTGCTCGCGCAGGATCTGCTGCGGCCCGGTCACTTCCTCGATCCGGGCCAGCTCGCTCAGGGGCACCCGCACTCCGCCGGGAGCGGCCACCAGGATCGCGGCGATCTCCGCCTTTCCCCGGCGGCTCTCGGCCGCGTACCGCACCAGGATGTCATAGCGCGCCACCCCCTCGAAGATCTGGCCGGCGGCGCCGCCGCCCACCGCCGTGGCGACCACCCGCTGGACATCCTCGACATTCAGCCCATAGCGGGCGATCGCCTCCCGATCCACCATGATCCGGAGCTGCCAGGTGCCGGTGGACTTGTCCCGCAGCACATCCTCGGCGCCCGGGACCTGATGCAGCAATTGCTCGATCTCGATGGCTTTTTCCTCCAGCAGCTCCAGCTCCGGGCCGAAAATCCGGGCCGACAGCGCGGCGCTGCCGCCGGTGAGCAGCTCCTCCACCGCGGCCTCGATCGGCTGGGTGAAGCTGAACTGCACGCCCGGGAAGTCCTCGAAAGCGTGGCTCATCTTGGCGTAGAGCTCCTCCGGGTCGCGGGCGGTGGTCCATTGATGGCGGGGCTTGAGCCCGACAAAAATCTCCACGGCGTTGGGCGGATGGTTGGCATGGGCCCCGGCCTCGCCATGGCCGATCCGGCTGACCACCCGCTCCACCTCCGGGAAACGCTCCCGCAGTTGGCGCTCGAAACGCCAGATCGTCTTGCGCCCCTCCTCCAGCGAAATCGAGGGCGCCATCATCGCCCGGACCATCAGGCTGCCCTCATGGAGCCGGGGGACAAACTCCGAGCCGACGAACAGGGCCGCCACCGCGCCCAGGACCACCACCGCCATGGTGGCGGCCAGGGTCCGCCCGCGGTGAGGGGCCAGCCGGCACAGCAGCCGCTCGTGAAGGTCGGCCAGCCGGTCGAGCAGGGCCGCGGCGCGGCGGTGACCAGTCCCGGTGGGCCGCTTCATCACCAGCAGTGCGGCGGCGGGAGCCAGCAGGAAAGCGTAGAGCAACGATCCGGCCAACGCCAGGACCAGGGTGATCGCCAGCGGGCGGAAGGTCTTGCCCTCCACCCCCTGCAGCGAGAGCAGCGGCAGGAACACCAGGATCACGATCGTGATCGCGAACAGGATCGGCCGGCCGACCTCGGCGCAGGCCGCGGCGACTGTCCGGAGGCGCGGGGCCTCGGGGCGCGCCCCCCTCAGGCGCTGATCGACATTCTCCACCATCACGATCGAGCCATCGACCAGGATCCCGATCGCGATCGCCAGCCCGCCCAGGCTCATCAGGTTGGCGGTGATCCCCAGCAGCTTCATCCCGATGAAAGCGAACAGGATCGAGAACGGGATCGACAGCACCACCACCAGGCTGGGGCGCAAGCCTCCCATGAACAACAGCAGCACCAGCACCACCAGGACGATCCCGGAGAGCAGGGCGCCGGTGATGGTGCGCACGCACTGGCGCACCAGCTCGGCCTGGTCATAATAGGGGACCACCCGCACTCCGGGCGGCAGCGTCCGGTTGATCTCGTCGATCCGCCGCAGGACATCCCGGATCACGGTCGAGCTGTTGGCCCCATAGAGCTTGAGCACCATCCCGCTCACTCCCTCCCGCAGGCCATCGACAGTCACCAGCCCGCGGCGCTCCGCTCCGCCGGTCACGACAGTCGCCACATCGGAGAGCCGCACCGGGGTGCCGCCCTCGCTGCGCAGCACGATCCCATCCAGGTCCTCGATCCGGGAGGCCAGCCCCACCGAGCGCACGATGTACTCCTCGCTGTTCCTGACAATCACCTGGGCGCCGACATTGGAGTTGCCCTCCCGCACCCGCCCGACCACCTGGTCCAGGGTCAGGTCGTAGCGCAGCAGGTCATCCGGCCGCACCAGCACCTGGAACTGCTTGACATCGCCGCCGATCGAAACCACCTCGGTCACCCCGGGCACTGTCCGCAGCTGGAAACTGACCAGCCAGTCCTGGAGCGAGCGCAGCTCGGCGAGGCTGCGGGCGCCGCTTTCATCCTCCACCAGGTAGAGCAGAATCTGGCCCATCCCGGTGGCGATCGGCCCCATTTCCGGCTGGCCGAAGCCCGGCGGGATCATCTCCCGAGCCTCCTGCAGCCGCTCGGACACCAGTTGGCGGGCAAAATAGAAATCGGTGCCATCCTCAAAGTAGACGCTGACCACCGAGATGCCGAAGCTCGACACCGAGCGGATCCGCTCCAGGTTGGGCAAGCCGTTCATGGCGCTTTCCACCGGGTAGCTGACATACTGCTCCACCTCCTGCGGGGCCAGCCCCTCGGTGGCGGTGAAAACCTGGACCACGGTGGGAGTGACATCGGGGAAAGCCTCCCCCGGAAGATGGGAGTAGGCGTACCAGCCGGCAGCCATGGTCAGCAGCCCGAACACGGCCAGCATCAGGCGGTTGCGGATTACCAGTTCCATCAGTCGCAGCACGATCCTCCCCCTTTCAGTGCACGTGGCCGTGGCTGAACGAACCCTTGGCCAGTTGCGCCTTGAGGGTGAACGCGCCGCGGGCGACATAGCGCTCGCCGGGGGTCAGGCCCTGCTCCACCGCCACCGTACTGCTGTCCCCCGCCCCGAGGGTGAGGTGGCGCACGCCGAGGCCCTCCGGGGTCTCGACGAACACCGCCGGCTCCCCGTGCAGCTCCTGCACCGCCTCCCGGGCAATCAGCACCGGGACCGCGACCTGCTCCAGGGTCACCCGGCCGGAGACGAACAGTCCGGGTCGCCAGAGGCCCCCGCGGTTGTCCAGCACCACCCGGGCCAGGGCGGTGCGGGTGCTCTCCCCCACCACCGGCCCGAGATAGGCGATCTCCCCTGTCGCATCCGGGATGCCATGGCCGGCGCTGATGGCAACCGGCTGGCCCTGGCGCACGAACGGCAGCTCCGGGCGGTAGACATTCAGGTCGACCCAGACCGTGGACAGGTCGGCCACCAGGAAAGCCGGGGCATTGGCTTCCAGCACCTCGCCCAGGGAGATGTGCCGCTCGATCACGGTCCCGCCGAATGGGGCCAGGATCCGGTACTCGGCGGTGACAGCGCCTCCGGCCTCGTGGCAGTCCTCCTCCAGGTCCAGCGCCTGGTGCTTCTGCTCCGCCATGGCGTTCTCGATCCGCGCCTCGGTCAGCTCCCGCTGCGCGGTCAGGAAGTCCTCCAGCGAGGAGATTTTCCGCGCGTGGAGCTCCCGCTCGCGCGCGAAACGGGCCTCGGCCAGCTCGAGCCGGGCCTGGGCGGCCAGGTGGGTCGCCACGGCCTCGGCCAGCTCCCAGCTTTCGATCACCGCCAGCACCTCGCCCTGTTTCACCGGGTCGCCCAGGCTCTTATTCACCCGGCGCACCACTCCACGCAGGCGGGGGACCACGTGCGCCAGCCGGTCTCCATTGAGCCGGACCTCGCCCGGCAGGGTGATCTGCCGCACCAGGTCTCCCGGCCCGGCGGTCGCCAGCTCGATCTCATACTCGGCCAACTCCGGCGCGGAGAGCCGCACCGGATCATGGTGGTCCTCGCCCTCGGCGGACTCGCCCGGGACATGGTCCGCGTGGGCCTCCTCCCCGGCCGCGGCATCGTGCTCGTGGCCCTCGTGCCCGGCTTCCGCCGACAGGGCGTGCCCCTCGGCAGTCTGTCGCCCGCAGCCGACAGTCATCGCCAGCCCGGCCGACAGCAGGACGGAAACGGCCATTACCAGCAGTCTCTCGGTCTTCATCGTTCCCGCTCCTTCCGGTTGTTTGACCCACTCTCCAGCGCCGATCCGCCGGCCAGCCGGTCCACCCGGGCCGCGGCCCGGTGATAGCGTGCCTGGACTTCCAACTGGGCCTCGCGCGCCTCGACCAGGGTGCGCTGGGCATCGAGCAGGGCCAGGTAGTCGAACTTGCCCTGGGCATAGCCGATGGTCACCGCCTCGAACACCTCCCGGGCGCCGCTCACCACCTGGTCCCGCAGGACCGTGGCCTCGGCGTGGGCCAGGGCCAGTTCCTGCCAGCCCTCGTGCAGCGCGCGGCGCAGCTCCACCTGCTGCGCTGCCAGCTCGTGACGGCCGACCTCCAGCTCGAAAGCCGCGGCCCGCGAGTCGCCCTGGCGGCGGTCGAACAGCGGCAGCGGCAGGCCCAGCTCCAGCACCAGGGCCTGCTCGCCGCTCCCCTGGAACCGCTGCAGTCCGCCGCCCAGCTCCAGGTCCGGGATTCCCGCGGCCCGGACCAGGGCCAGCGCGGCCTCACGGCGGCGCACCTCGGCCGCGGCCCGCGCCAGCTCCGGGCTCTGCAGCGCTGCTTCCAGCTCGGGCAGCGCCGGGATCGACACCGGCGCCTCCAGCGAGCCCTCCGCCCGCTCGAACCGCGCCGAGTCCGCCCCCCAGGCGGCTGCCAGCAGTCGCCGCGCGACCATCAGGCGCGCCTCGGCCCCGCGCTCGGCCAGTTCCGCGGTCGCCAGCGGCACCCCGGCCCGGGTCAGCTCCACCGGCGAAACCTTGCCGGCCTCGAGCCGGGCCGCCACCGCCTCCCGCACCTGGCGGGCCTGCCCGACCCGCTCGCGGGCCAGCTCCAGCCGTTCCTGGGCGGCCAGCAACTCGTAGAAAGAAGCGGTCACCCGCTCCAGCAGGTCGAGGCGAGCCGTCCGGTGCTCCAGCTCGGCCAGTTCCTGCTCGCGGCGGGCCAGCGCCACTCTTCGCCCGCGCTTGCCCCCCAGCTCCAGCGGCTGGCTGAGCAGCAGCTTGTACTCCAGTTCCTCGGTCCCGCGGAACGCTCCGCTGCCGGCGAAACTTTCGGCCTCGGCGCGCAGTTCCGGGTTGGGGAAGAGCCCGGCCTGGCCGAGTCTTCCCGCCGCGGCTTCCACCCGGCCCGCGGAAGCGGCCAGGGTCGGGCTGGCGGCCAGGGCCGCGGCCCGCGCGGCCTCCAGGGTAATCACCCCGGTCGGCCCGGGCGGGGCGCTCCCCGCGGTGCCGGCGGGGAATGCGGTCCCCACGGCGGCGGTGAGCAGGATGCACCCCGCCGCTAACAGCGGGAGCAGTCTCCAGCTTGAGATCATGGCTTATGCCTTGGAATGTGGTTCGGTTGATGATTATCCGCCGGGGACAGCCGCAGGCAGGCCCGGGCCGCGTTCAACAGGCGGCCGGGGCTCCTGCCGGTCGGGCAGGGTCCTCATGCTGGCGGAAAGATGGCGCGTGAAGGCTCAGGCGAGCGCGGCCCACGGAGGTGGAACCAGCAGGGAATAAACAGGCTGGGGCAGGGCGAAGCGGTAAAGATCGCCGACGGGGAGCGCCTCGGGCAGAATGAAGCGCGGCGGCTGCGGCCGGACCAGGGTGTGGAAGTGGCTGGTCAGCGAGCACAGCAGGCAGCAGGCCGAGTGAGACTGCTGGTCCTGCCGGTCGGTTTTCTCGAAATGCGTGGCCGGCACCTCGCCTGCGCCCGGGGAAAGCGCCAGGGCCGCCTGCGCGTGCAGGAACAGATCGTGGGCGTGGAGCCCATGATGGCAGAAATGCGCGCCCCAGGACACCAGGTAGCACACGAGCACGGCCAGGCTGATCGCCCGGCGCAGGCTGCCGCGATCACGGAACAATCCGGTCTCCCAGGGAAAGTGACTGTCGGAAAACAGGTTGCTGCTATTTAACTGCCAACTCCAACTCTGTCAATGCTCACGGCGTGGACCGGCGGCCCCGCGGCCCCGGCGCAGCCTGATACCGATTTGACACGACGGCCAGCTTTTCCAAAACTTCTTCGATAGTTCAATGCTGGATGTCAGACAAATCTTCAGGATGAATCGGCGTTTTAGCATGGACCCGTCACAGCAGCTCCGCGGCGTAATCCTGAATCTTCCCCACCGCCCGGACGATGTCCTCCAGCTCCTCCCGCCGGGACAGCAGCACCTGGTGCGGGATCACCACGGTCTCCGCGCAGACCCGCTCGCACACCGGCAGCACCTGCTCCCTGATCGAGACCCGGCCCTCGTAGTACGGGCAGGTGTAGGGGCAGCCTTTCGCGCCGGAGGGGATGCCCTCGAACATCGGATTTTTGTTCAGCGGCCAGGGATAGCCGATGTGGCAGGGAACCCCCTCGGCGGCGAGCGCGGCGACAAACCGGTCCCGCGACACTCCCCCGCATTTTTCCCGGTCGTAGTGCAGCAGGAACAGGTAACGGCCATTGACCGCGGTGCAGTCATCGCCGGGATAGGGTGCCAGGCAGCCCAGGGCCTGCAGCCGGTCCCCCAGCCAGACGGCGTGCCCGTTCTTGCGCGCGGTCCACTCCTCCACCTTTTCGAGCTGGGCCAGCAGCACCGCCGAGAGCAGCTCCGCCAGCCGGAAGTTGGTGGGCAGCACATAATGGACGTACCAGGACTCGCCCTCGTGGCGGCCGCAACTGCGATACTGGATGCACTTTTCCGCCAGCTCCGGGTTGTCGGTCAGGACGATGCCCCCCTCGCCGGCGGTCATGTTCTTGCTCTCCTGGAAGCTGAAAGTGCCGAGGTCGCCGATCGCCCCGACTTTCCGGCCCCCCCGGTGGACCGTCCCGACCGCGTGGGCGCTGTCCTCGATCACCGCGATCCCGTGCCGGGCGGCGATCGCCCGGATGCGGTCCATGTCGCAGGCGAAGCCGCCGAAATGCACCGGGATCACCGCCCTGGTGCGGGGAGTGATCGCCTTTTCGAACTCCGCCGGGTCGAGGCACTGGGTCTCGAAGGCGATGTCGGCGAGCACCGGGATCGCATTGACCTGGAGCACGGCGCTGAGGGTGGCGATGAAGGTCAGGCCCGGGACCACCACCTCATCGCCGGCCCCGACCCCGGCCGCCCGCAGGGCGATTTCCAGGGCCACCGAGCCATTGGCGCAGGCGATGCCGAATTTCGCATCGTGATAGGCGGCGAACCGCTCCTCGAACAGGCGGGTCTTGGTGCCGGAGCTCGCCCCCCGCATCCCCGCGAACCAGCGCCGGCTGCGGATCACCTCCTCGACATACTTCAGTTCGCGCTCATCGTAGTCGGGCCACGGGAAAAACTGCTCCTCCCGGACCTTGCTCCCGCCGTTGATCGCCAGCTTCCCCATCGCGGTGCTCCTTTGAATTAGGCGTGCGCCTTCCCGGCCGGCTCAGGCGGTCACCAGCTTGTACATGCAGCCTTCCTGGATGAAATGCACCGGCACCTGGGGGTATTTTTCCTGCAGGTGCCCGGCCAGCAGTTTCATCGAAAAATCCTCGGAGACCGGGTGGTTGACCACGGCCACCGGGAAACCGGCATCGGTGGCGAAAGCGCCATCGCGCCAGTTGATGAAATCGTCATCGGTGCAGATCGCCATGTCCGCGCCCAGCTTCTCGATGAAATGGAACATCGGGGTGATCGCCCCGGTGCCCAGCACCAGCCGCTTGACCGGCTTGTCCGCCGGCCCGAAGAAATGCACTCCCGGCTGGCCGAGGCCGGCGGTGCGGGCGGCGATCTGGCGGGCCAGGTCGCCGGCGGTGCGGCCCTGGCCATCATAGACATAGTAATAGCCCTCGCCCGTCGATCGGCTCGCCCAGCTCCAGCAGTTGTCCCCAGCCGGTGGGAATGCCGATCCCCGGGTACTGGTCCCAGACATCGTGGCAGCGGATGATCGCCAGCCCGCTGTGCTCGATGAACTCGCGCTTGGCCTTGGCGGCGGGGAACCGGAAGATCTCCGGGTCATTGTCGCGGTGGTTGAAGTAGGTGGGCTCGTGGGTGACGAACAGGTTGCAGCCCAGCTCCAGGGCGCGCTGCAGGGCCCAGGTGTAGGACATCCAGGCGACCGCGATCCCCTTGACCACGGTCTCGGGCGAGCCGGCCTTGAAGGTGTCGACCGTCGTTTTCCAGTTGACCCAGCCGCGGTCGAGGGAGTTCAGGTACTCGTGGACCGCCCCGGCGGTAAGCGCCCCGGCCGGCTCGGCCGCCCCCCGGGCGAATTGTGTCCCCGCCACCGACAGGGCCGCCGCCAGGGGCGGAACGCTGGAAATGAAGCTGCGGCGGCTGATGGTCTCCTGGTCCTTGCGCTCGGTCATGGGAAAGGCTCCTCGAGGCTGAAGATGATGGCATCCGCCGTCAACGCGGGCCGGACACGAACTGTCACCATGTCGATAATCAGAGAACCCGCCGCTGTCAATGCCGCGCCGTGGTCGATCCGCCCGGGGGCCGCCCGGGGATTCGCGGCGCAAGCATCAACCCGGGTTGTCCAGTGCTTCGATCAACGGAATCGCCGCCTGGTAATCCTCGTCCGCCACCCCGATCAGCGGCAGCTCCAGCCCCTGGCCGGCAAACACCTCGGCCAGTTCCTCCATGAACGCGCCCTTGCCGGGCTTGGCCCCATTGTAGGCGTGGCAGTCCACTCCGCAGCTCGGGCTGCAGTTGATGCCCAGCACCCCGAGCACCCGGAAGCCCTGCCGGAGGTACTGCCGGGCCTGGTAGGCCGCATCCAGCGCCAGGTCCCGCAGGTATCTGCGATTGCCGTGGGAGGAGAGCTGGTCATAGATCGCGCCCCGCCGGGCCAGGCCCAGGCAGCCCAGTTCCGGGCAGGGCAGCTGGATGATCCCGATCTGCCTCTGGAGCAGCAGTTCCGGGATCTGCGGGATCGCTGAGGGGGTCTGGCCCGAGCCATTGACCCGGGCGTTCTGGTTGAGGAAGCAGTGGGCGACAAAGATCACCTTGCGGCTGCGGGCATCATCGAACGGCAGCTTGGCCTCGATCATCCGGTCCTCGAAGCTTCGCCCCTCGAACCGGCCGGCGTGCAACGCCCGCCCGCGAAAGACCGACTCCAGGAGCGGCAGGCAGGTCAGGCTGCCCAGAAACTTCCTCCGGTCCGGCCAATGCATGGCGACCTCCCTCGTTGAGGACAAGCGGCTCCCCCGGGACCCAAGGCCCGGCCATGCCGGGCGGAGCCACCGGCAAACATTCCCGGCTCAGTCTGTCACTTCACTGAATCGGTCCGATGTACCCGGTCGAGATCTCGATGTCATCGAACCAGCAGGTGTTGTCCTTCCGCGCCTGGTGGATGTAAACGCACGGCATCAGCAGGTTGAGCTTGAGGTCCGCGGTGTCGCGCCAGCGCATCCCGGCGGCCCGGTGGATTTCCTTCCCATCCACCCAGAACGCCTGCTCGCCATCGTGCTCGCCCGGGGTGTTGAGCTTGACCATCACCTCGTAGCAGTGCCAGCTCCCCAGCTCGACCAGGCAAGGCTTCTCCGGCCGGAAGGTGTTGCCCCAGTAGTGGCCGTCCCGGTCCCGCGTCATCTCCGGAAAATAGGAGTAGAACTGCAGCTCGCCCGGGGCGGGGTTGCGGCCCCAGTTGCGCCAGGGGTCGAGGATCGTGACGAAAAAATCTTGGCCATCGGGACGGAAACCGGCCCAGCCGCCCTGGCGGCCGAAAATCGACCACTGGTTGTCGACCCGGTTGCCGCCGATCAGCACCCAGTGCATCAGGTTGCCCTGGTCGAAATCCCTGTCGAACTTGGCGTACCAGCGGAAATAACACCGGTCCTCGCCCGGCAGAAAGAAATGCAGCAGGTTGCTGCCGGATTCCTGGCCCTGCCGGTCGACCGCGGTCAGCCGGAACGAGGTTTTCCCGCGGTGGACATGCTCGGGATTGCGCTCGAAACCGCTGGTGGCCGAATCGCCGAACTCATGGTAGGGCAGCCAGCTGTCCTCCAGGCTGCCGGACTCGAAATCCTCGCGGAAGAGGGTACGCCCCTGCGCCCGGAGGTCGGCGGCCAGGAGCGCCGCGAGCAGCAGCGCACAACCGGCAGCCACGATCAGGGCGGGGCGACAGTTAGCGGCGATCCTGCGCATCGGGCGCGTGCTCCTCGAATCAGGCATTTTTGCTCAGCCTCGGTCGGAACCGGTGGACCATCAGCTTCAAGTTAGCGCCGCGCCCGCGGTTTTTCAACAGCATCGACGGGCGGTCGAGCTCGGCGCGGCGGTGGCAATCGACAGCCAGGCCCCGGAAACAGCGAAGCCGGGCGAGCTGTACGGCCCACCCGGCTTCGAGATCGACTGCCACCGGCTCGAATCCCCTACCGGTTTTCCTTGTACCGGACGTTGCGCTGGACATTGCGCTCCTGACCGCTCAGGATCTTCTTGCGCAGCCGGAGCGACTGCGGGGTGACCTCCACCAGCTCGTCGTCGCGGATGAAGTGCATCGCCCGCTCCAGGGTCATCGGCAGCACCGGGGTCAGGATCACCGCATCGTCCTTGCCCGAGGCGCGCATGTTGGTGAGCTTTTTTTCCTCGGCAGGGTTGACATTCAGGTCGTTCTCGCGGTTGTGCTCGCCGACGATCATCCCCTCGTAGACCGGCTCTCCGGCATGACGAACAGTGTCCCGCGCGGCTCCAGGTTGAACAGGGCGTAAGGGCGTCGCCCGGCCGTGCGGTCGGCGACCAGCGAGCCGGTGAACCGGCTGGGAAGTCGCCGCGGTACTCCTCGTACCCGGCGAGGTAGGAGTTCATGATGCCGGTGCCGCGGGTGTCGGTCAGGAACTCGTTGCGGTAGCCGATCAGGGAGCGCGAGGGCACGCGAGAACTCCATGCGCACCCGCCCCGTGCCGTGGTTGACCATGTTGACCATGCGCCCCTTGCGCGGGGAGAGCTTCTCGGTGACGACTGCCGAGGAAACTCTCCTCGCAGTCGACGAAGAGGTGCTCGATGGGCTCCAGGATCTTGCCGTCGCTCGTCCTTGAAGATGACCTCGGGCCGGCCGACCATCAGCTCGAACCCCTCGCGCCGCATGGTCTCGATCAGGATGGCCATCTGGAACTCGCCGCGGCCCTTGACGATGAACATGTCGCGCTCCTCGCTCTCCTCCACCCGGATGGCGACGTTCTTCAGGGTCTCCTTGAACAGCCGCTCGCGGATCTTGCTCGACTGCACGAACTTGCCTTCCCTGCCGCAGAACGGCGAGGTGTTGATGCGAAGATCATCGAGAGGGTCGGCTCGTCCACCGTGATCCGCGGCAGGGCCTTGGGATTCGCGGGTGCAGATGGTGTCGCCGATCGCGACGTCCTCGATGCCGGCCAGGATGACGATGTCGCCCGGCTCGGCCGATTCCACCGCGGCTCAGGTTGATGCCGTCGTAGACCTGCAGCTTGGTGATCCGCAGCGGGCGCGGCGATCCGTCCTCGTTGAGGCAGACCAGGTTCTCGTTGCAGTGGGCCGAGCCGTCGAACACCCTGCCGATCGCCAGCCGGCCCAGGTAGTCGGAGTAGTCCAGGTCGGCCACCAGCATCTGGAACGGGTCTGCCGGATCGTAGGCCGGCGGCGGGAACATGCTCGCAGGATGGTGTCGAAGAGCGGGGTCAGGTCCCTGCCCTGCTCCTCCAGGCTTCTGCGGCCATGCCCTCGCGGCCGATCGGCGTAGAGCACCGGGAAATCGATCTGCTCCTCGGTGGCGTCCAGGTCGATGAAGAGGTCGTAGATCTCGTCCAGCACCTCGTCCGGGCGGGCGTCCTTGCGGTCGATCTTGTTGATCGCGCACGATGATCGGCAGCCCGGCCTCCAGCGCCTTCTTGAGCACGAAGCGCGTCTGGGGCAGCGGGCCCTCGGAGGCGTCCACCAGCAGCATGGCGCCGTCCACCATCATCAGCGCCCGCTCCACCTCGCCGCCGAAATCGGCGTGGCCCGGGGTGTCGATGATGTTGATCTTGACGCCCTGCCAGGTGACGCGAGCAGTTCTTGGCGGCGATGGTGATGCCCGCGCTCGCGCTCCAGGTCCATGCTGTCCATGACGCGCTCGGCCACTTCCTGGCCCTCGCGGAACATGCCGCTCTGGCTGAACATGGATCCACCAGCGTGGTCTTGCCGTGGTCGACGTGGGCGATGATGGCGATGTTGCGGAGCTTTTCGTTACGGGCGGTACCCTTCATTGATTGCTGCTTTCGTTTTGAGTGTCACGGTCGGAAAAAGGAAGACCCAAATATATACTTTTTCGTGGATTAGGCAAGGGGGAGGGGGGAGGGGGGTGCTAATTTCTCCTACACCACTCGTTTTATCACTCCAGAAACCTTAACGACCAGCAACAACTCCCAAATCAGGGAAATAGTATACAACATCCATTTTGTCGTATTTAATATCTATAATGTTAGAATATGTTAATGTACCATCGCAATATTCCAGCTTGTCTATAGCATGGGGCATAACAGCAATATTTCTCCCTCCCCTATATCTCGACGATCCATAGATAATTGCATCAATCACTGGATCGAAAGCACCTACAATATATTCAACTAACGCCTGATAAGGCACGTATTCTATAATTTCATCGCGATTGGACACAGGCTTTTTAATTTCATTTTGAATAAATTTTAGAAAGCTAATCTGATTGCTTATCTTAAAATACTTTTCATCAAACCAATCAATTGTAAATCCTTATAATTGTAAAATCAAATACTCTCAAGCTCTAACATCAACAACCCGAAATTCCCCCGTAGCAACAACATCTTGAATATCCGGGCATTCCGCCACACAAACATCTTCTACCCTTTTTTTTTTTTTTTTTTTTTTTTTTTTTTTTTTTTTTTTTTTTTAAAATTTCTTTTTCCGCAATTGTAAAATCAAATACTCTCAAGTCATCAACAACCCGAAATTCCTTTTTTTTTTTTTTTTTTTTTTTTTTTTTTTTTTTTTTGGTTTCCCGTAGCAACAACATCTTGAATATCCGGACGCACTTCCGCCACACAAACATCTCTACCCCCCAAAGAACATAGAAAATAGAATGCCAGAAGGACTAAAGCGACTCGATTTAGTAACACCCGAAGGAGGCACACCCAACTCATTTTTCTGATCAGAATATATTTTCTCTGCTTGATCCTCTTCCTGAATCACCTAGCCCTAAATATTGACTCCCCCGCTTTAATATAATGCAAAAAACCATTGCCATTCAACACAGGGGTATCTTCAACAAATTCAAACATTTTCTTCAATAATTTACCATAATCACTCATTCCATATCTCTTTCTATGCTTTATCTCTTGGCAAAATCTAATCCACAATACACGCAATTCAACCCAATCATCAACCTCATTTCTTCGAAGATGTACTCCCGGCCTATAGTAATCTTTTCGACTACACGCCGACAAAGACTCACCCACCTTTTGAAGATAATACAGTATGTCGCTTATAAGGGATTGCCGCTCATCATCACCCAAAATCTCTATAATCCTACCCTTAATAGTAGTTTCATTGCCATTGGTACCATTGCCATCCTTCTGGCCCTCACCTTGCACTTCAGATTCGTAGTCCACTTCATAATGATACCTAATTAAACCATCTATATAGCTTGCCAAATAATTCACACTAATACAAGACGCAGACTTATCGCAGTATGAGCAGATACAATTCTTCGCCTTTCTCTTGATCATTCTCTTCAAGCCTTCATTATAAACACAATTTTCACAGATAAACCTTTTTTCCATATACTCCCCCAACGTTAAATGTAAACGTAGCCCCCCTACTCCCTCGGCGCTGGAATCGCCACCCACTCCGGGACCGGATCGCCGAAACAGTGATTGCCCTCAAGAATATCGCACCATTTACAAATTGTCCAACTCCCCTTAGAATATACATCGCCTCACCCGGGCGCAAGCTTCGGCCTGCCCCGGCGCTGCCATCCCCCTGCCGGCCCCGCGGCCGGAGCATCCCCAACTCCCGTGAAGGAGCCCTGTCCATGAGACTGTTCCTGGTGCTGGCCCTGGCCGCCCTGCTGGCCGTGTTCGCCTGCAGCTCCGGCAATGAGGAGGCCCAGCCGGCCCCCGAGACCCAGCCGGCCGCCGAGGCGCAGGCCGCCGCTGAAACGCCAGCTCCCTCCGCAAACACCGAGCTGGCCCTGAAATTCCTTGCCCTGCTGGAGCAGGACAAGTTCGAGGAGGCCACCGGGATGTTCGATGCGCAGATGAAAGCGGCGCTCCCGGCCGATAAGTTGCGGCAGACCTGCCGGCAGGTGGCGGACCAGATGGGCGAGTACCAGGGCCGCGGTGAATCCCGCACCGAGCAGGTCCAGGGGATGGAAGTGGTGCACACGCCTTATCAATTCGCCCAGGGCAAGATCGATGCCCAGGTGGTGATCGGCCCCCAGGGGCAGATCAGCGGCTTCTGGCTGCGGCCCTGGCAGGAGTAGCCTCCAGCCTTGCGGCTTCATCGGAAAAGGCCGCCCCATTCGGAGCGGCCTTTCGCTTTCCCTCCCAAGCCTGTCGCCTGCCGCCTACACCACCGATGGGACCACGTAGGGTTGGCGGTACTCGCGGGTGAGCAGCCGGTCGGCCTCGGGGTCGCCGACAAAACGTTCCTGCGCGGGGTCGAACCGCAGCTCGCGGCCCAGGCGCCAGGAAATGTTCCCCAGGTGGCAGAGCGAGCTGGAGAGGTGGCCCTGCAGGATGTCCGCCCCCAGGCGTCCGGCATCGCGCGCCCGCACCGCCTCGATGAAATTGCGGCGGTGGAAGATCCGGCTGGAGGCGTGGGCCTCGCCCTCCGTAAACCCGGCCGGCGCGCCGACCGTGGTCGCCCCGCGGATGATGGTCGCTTTCGCGGCCGGGCCCGGCTCATCCTTGCGCCCGAGGAAACTGGCATAGCCGTTGATGTCCACCCGCATCCAGCCCTCGGTGCCATAAAAGAGATTGCCGATCTTCAAGCCTTCCTCGCTCCCGGTGTAGAGCCCCCGCACCTCGAACTGCAGGCGCTTGCCATCGGGCCAGAGATACTCGGCGCTCTGGGTGTTGGGGGTCTCCTGGTCCGAGTCGAACGCATAGTAGCCGCCGGAGCTGTAGACCCGCTCGGGCAGGGTGTCCACGCCCAGCCCCCAGCGGGCGGTGTCCATCTCGTGCACCCCCTGGTTGCCGATGTCTCCGCAGCCATAGTCCCAGAACCAGTGCCAGTTGTAGTGCAGGCGGTGCTCATTGTAGGGCCGCTCGGGAGCGGGCCCGAGCCACAGGTCATAGTGCAGCCCGGCCGGGACCGCGCTGTCGGGTTTGCGGCCGATGCTCTCCCGCGGCTTGAAGCACATCCCCCGCGCCAGGAACACCTCGCCGATCGCCCCCTCGCGCAAGAGGCGCATCGCCTCGATCACGTGGGGGACGCTGCGCTGCTGGGTGCCGGTGGCCACCACCCGGTTATACTTGCGGGCGGCCTCCACCGCGCGGCGGCCCTCAAAGATGTTGTGGCTGACCGGTTTTTCGACATAGACATCTTTCCCGGCCTGGCAGCCCCAGATCGTCATCAGGGAGTGCCACTGCTCCGGGGTGGCGATCGTGATCGCATCGATCTCCGGGTCCTCCAGCACCCGTCGCAGGTCGTACTCGAATTTCACCTTGTCAATCCCGAGCTCCCCGGCGAATTTGGCCGCCTCGGGCCAGAGGCGCTCATCCACCTCGCAGATCGTCTTCACCCGCACCCCCGGCACCTGGGAAAAATCCTCCAGATGGCTGCGGCCCTGGCCGTTGATCCCCACCACCGCCAGCACCACCCGGTCATTGGCCGCCATCGCCGACCGGGCCAGGGAACCGGCCACCGCCAGCCCCGCGCCGGCGCGGGCGGCATACCCGACAAACTCTCTGCGTTGCATGATTACCTCCGACTGGGGACAGGTGCGGCAGGGCGCGGGACCGTTAGGGGTCCGCGCGGCGAGTGCGAGGGAGCCGAACATGCTTAATCTGCCACCGGGAGCAGTCCCCGGCAAGCTTTCTCGCGGGCGGAGCTTGCCCCGGGACCGCGGCGGAATTATTTTCGTTCAGGCCCAGTCGCCAGGCTTCGCCCGGGCCGCCCTCACCCCGACCATCCAGGGAGCAGCGATGCCGCCGACCCTTCGTGAGCGATTCTTCCGCCTGTTCGCGGGCGATCCCGCGGGCGATGTGCCGTTCTTCCCGGACATCACCGACTGGTACATCGCCCACCGGGTGGCCCCCGGCACCCCGCAGCCATTCGGCCCGGGCCAGTACATCCCGGACGAGGCCGGGCTGCACCGCCTCGACCACGGGATGCCGGAGCGTTACCGCGGCCTGACCCTGCGCGAGATCTACCGGCTGCACGGCTGGGGTTTGCCGGTGCATCTCTACGACTGGTGCGACTTTGTCTTCGAGGAGCCCTCGCGGCTGGAGACCCGGCGCGATGGAACCCGCAAGGTCCAGGTGCTGCACACCCCGGCCGGGAGCCTGACCCGGGTCGACCTGATGGCCGCCGATGGCTCGTTCACCCCGCACGAGTTTTTTGTCAAGCAGCTCTCCGATCTCGACATTCTGCGCCGGGGGCTGGAGCACCAGCGCTGCCTCCCCCGCTATGACCGGGTGCTGGCGGTGCTGGCCGAGCTGGATGGCCAGGGGGTGGGCGACATCACGGTGATGCGCAGCCCGTTCGGCAAGCTGATCCAGGAGTACATGGGGTTCGAGGCGGTGGTCTACGCCCTGTTCGATGCCCCGGCGGCGATCCTGGAGTTCATGGAGTTCCAGGAGGCGCTCGACCTGGAGCAGGTGCGGCTGGCGGCCAGAAGCCCGGCCCGGGTGGTGATCATCAGCGACCACGCCGATGAGAACCTGATCGCCCCGCCCTACTACCGCGACTACTGCCTGCCATTTTACCGCAAGGCCTGCGCGATCCTGCACCGGGCCGGGAAAATTGTCAGCACTCACCTCGATGGCAACTTCAAGGGCCATTTCCCCTACCTGGCCGACACCGGGTTCGACCTGCTGGATGGCTGCACTCCCAAGCCGATGAACAACTACGAGGTCGAGGAGCTGGCCGCGGCCCTGCCCTCGGGGATGAAAACCTACCTCGGGGTGCCCGCGACCCTGTTCTGCCAGGGGCTGCCCACCAGCGAGATCGAGGAGTTCGGCGAGCGGATCTGGCGCGCCTTGCCGGGCCGGGTGATTGTCAATGTGGGGGACATCCTGCCGCCCAATGGGGACATCGAGCAGGTGGTGGCCCTGGGCGAGCGGATCAGGGAGCTCAACCTGCCGGGCGGCCGCTGAAAGCGCGCGAGGGGCTTGCCGTCAGATGTCGTGAAGCTTATCTTTGAGCTTTCAAGCAGGGCGCCGGGAAGATGGTGCGAATCCATCGCGGGCCCGCCGCTGTGA
The DNA here is from genome assembly GCA_963752515.1 of Candidatus Glassiibacteriota bacterium. GTDB lineage: Bacteria > Gemmatimonadota > Glassbacteria > GWA2-58-10 > GWA2-58-10 > CAVVYO01. Next base: position 560,155 of record CAVVYO010000006.1, read on the forward strand.
CCGGGGACCAAAGCCGGGGAAAGCCACTGCCGGAAACATCGGCGGGAAGGCCCGGCCGGTAGGATGATCCGGGAGCCAGAAGACCGGCCCTGCTGCGACAAGGCCTGGGGGTGCCACGGATGACTGGCCCCGCCCGGCGGATGGGGTGAAAAACGGCGCCCGGTCCATTCCCTTTGCGGGTGGACCGGGTTTTTTTATCGAGATGGAGCCGGTCGCGATGAACATCCTGCCCCAAACGGGCCATCAGCGTTGGCTGACCGCGGTGCGACTCGCTGCGCTCCTGGCGGTGGTCGCGCTGACCGCCTGCGGCTCCCCGCCCGCGCAGTCGCCGCCGGCGGCGGAAGGCTACCGGCGGATCCTCTCGCTGGCCCCCTCGATCACCGAAACCCTGTTCGCCCTGGGACTGGGCGAGCGGGTGGTCGGGGTGACCCGCTTCTGCAACTGGCCGCCGGAGGCCCGGGAGAAAACCCGGGTCGGCGGGTTCCTGGACCCCAACTATGAGCTGATCGCCACCCTGCGGCCGGACCTGGTGCTGCTGCTGCCCGAGCATCAGCAGATCGAGGCCAACCTGAAAGGGCTGGGGCTCACCTGCCGGGTGGTGCGCAACCGCTCGCTGGAGGAAATCCTCGGGACCATCCGGACCATCGGCGAGCTGGGCGGAGCCGCCGCCCGCGCCGACTCGCTGGCGGACAGCCTAAAAGCGCGGATCGCGGCGGTGCGGGAGCGCTCGGCCGGGGATAACCGCCCGGGGGTGCTGCTGGCGATCGGCCGCAGCATCGGCTCGGAGAGTGTCGCGGATGTGCATGTCGCCGGCGGAGGGACCATCTATCACGAGCTGATCGAGCTGGCGGGCGGGCGCAACGTGATGGCCGACTCGAAGATCGATTTCCCGGTGCTGTCGGCCGAGGGGCTCTTGCACCTGGACCCGGAGGTGATTGTCGAGCTGGTCCCCGAGGTGGCGGAGCAGGAAACGATCCGGGCGCGGGCGCGGGCCGAGTGGAACGCCCTGCCGACCCTGGCCGCGGTGCGGACCGGCCGGGTATATCTGTTCATCGGCGACTGGACCGTGGTCCCGGGCCCGCGGATTGTCCGGCTGCTGGAGGAGCTGGCCGGGGCGCTCCATCCCGGGGCGGAAGGGAGCGCGCCATGAGCGACTGGCTGATCGAGGTCGAGGATTTTTCGTTTGCCTTCGCGACCAAGCGCGTGCTGGATGGGGTGAGCTTCCGGGTGCGGGCCGGGGAGTATCTGTCGCTGATCGGGCCCAACGGGGCCGGCAAGAGCACCCTGCTCAAGTGCCTGATGCGGATCCACCGCGGCGGGACCGGCCGGGTCCGGCTGGCCGGGCGGCCGCTGGAGAGCTACCGTCAACGGGAGCTGGCGCGCCTGATGAGCTATGTCTCCCAGGGCGAGGAGGGCCCGCAGCTGTTCACGGTGGAGGAGTACGTGCTGATGGGCCGCTACCCGCACCTGAGCCCGTTCACCACTTTCGGCCCGGAGGATCGCCGCCTGGCCCGGGAGGCGCTGGAGCTGACCGGGGTCAGCGAGCTGGCCGACCGCCCGCTGGGAGCTTTGAGCGGCGGCGAGCACCAGCGGGTGCGGATCGCCTCGGCCCTGGCGCAGGGCGCGGGGCTCCTGCTGCTGGACGAGCCCACCACTTTCCTCGATCCGCGTCACGCCGCCGCGCTGCTGCGGCTGATCCGCCGGGTCAACCGCAGTCATGGGATCACCGTGCTCTCGGTCACCCACGACATCAACAGCGCCGCGCTGGAAAGCGACCGGGTGCTGGCCCTGCGCGCGGGACAGGTCCGCTACGATGGCCCGGCGGTCGGGGTGATGGACAACCGGGTGCTGGAGCCGGTCTATGACCGCCGCTTCGAGTTCCTGGCCCATCCTCACCGCCCGGGGGCGTTGATCATTCTGCCGGAAAGCGGGGAGCCATGACCAGGCCGCGGAACACCATGACGGCTATCGCCGCGATCACGGTCCTGGCGCTGGTGCTGGCCCCGCTGGTCGGGCTGGAGCGGATCGGGCTGGAGGCGATCCTCCGGCCGGTCCCGGGCGAGATCGGGGCCGAGATTTTCTGGCGGATCCGCCTGCCGCGGGTGCTGCTGGCATTCCTGGCCGGGGCGGCGCTCTCCCTGGGCGGGATGGCCTTCCAGGCCCTGTTCCGCAATGCCCTGGCCACTCCGTTCACCCTGGGAGTCTCCAGCGGAGCGGCGTTCGGGGCGGCGCTCTACGTGCTGGCCGGGGCGGCGGTCGGGGTGCTGGGGCTGGCGGCGCAGTCGCTGTCGGCGTTCCTGGGGGCGCTGCTGTCGATCGGGGTGGTCTACGGGCTGACCCGCACCCGGCATGGCTTCTCCACCGCGACCATGCTGCTGGCCGGGGTGGCGGTCAACTTCTTCTTCTCCAGCCTGATCCTGTTCCTGCAGTACCTGAGCGACTTCACCGATTCCTACCGGATCATGCGCTGGCTGATGGGCGGGATCGAGACTGTCGGCTATGGCGCGGTCCTGCGGGTGGCCCCGTTCGTGCTGATCGGCGGCGCGGTGGTGCTGCTGTTCACTCACGAGCTGAACCTGATCACCCTCGGCGAGGAGGTGGCGGTCAGCCGCGGGGTGGAGACCCGCTCGGTGCGACGGGCGCTGTTCCTGGCCACCTCGCTGATGGTCGGCGGAGTGGTGGCCCAGTGCGGCCCGATCGGGTTCGTGGGGATGATGGCCCCGCACATCTGCCGGCTGCTGCTGGGCGGCGATCACCGCAAGCTGGCCCCGGCCTCTTTCCTGTTCGGCGGGACTTTCCTGGTGCTGTGCGACATTGTCAGCCGGCTGCTGATCGCCCCGGCCGAAATTCCGGTCGGGGTGGTGACCGCCCTGCTGGGCGGCCCGTTCTTCCTCTGGCTGTTGCTGGGCGGCTCCTCGGAGCGCAGCCTGCTCAGCCGCCTCTGACCCGCAATCTCTTGCCCGTTATGCTCTTGCGAATGATGGCGCGCCGCCGGCTCAGCGATTATATTTGAAAAGCGGCCTCACGCCCCACGCTTTCCCCGGATCGAGCGACAGCTTTTGCCCTGGCGCAGCCATGGTCCTGCGAGACAAAAACCCGACTGTCATCACCCGCAGCTACCTGGGACTGCTGCCTCCGGTGGAGGCGGTGGTGCGGATGCTCGAGAGCGATGTGCTCGACCTGGCGGTCTACGAGCCGATGCACCCCCACGACATCGTGGCGATGTTCGGGCGGGATGAGGCCGCCTCCACCCTCGAGCTGCCGGTGGCCTACGAGGACATCTACCGCAGCGTGGAGCGGGAGGGCCGGATTTACTCCAATGGTCCGGCGCTGCAGGATGTGACCGTGCTCCGGGAAAGCTTCGAGGGCACGCCGCTGGGCGAGCTGTTCTGGAAGGTGTTCAAGGAGGCCTACAGTTGGTGCAAGTACTACGAGGCCTATGAAAGCCGCTACACCCGCCTGGTCCAGGAGTTTTTCACCGATCGCTCCGAGGGCCGCCTCTGGTCCGGCGAGCGGTTCGTGGGGATCGACAACCGGCTGGTGCTGTTCAACCTGCGCCTGCTGGAGCGCCTGATCGGCGACATCACCGGCCGGCTGGCCACTTTCCACATCGGGCCGCTGGTCTACTCCGACCCGGAGCAGCCGGAAGACCGCCTGCTGGCCCTGCTGCGCTGGTACCGGCTGAAATATCCCTCCCTGCGCTGGTTCCTGGTCAGCCATCAGCACTGCCACCGCCCGGATTTCGCCGAGCGGCTGCGGGAGCACACCGGCCTGACCCTGGCCCGGATGCGCTACCGCCCATCCGAGGGCTACGCCCTGACCTCGGCTCTGGGCCTGCTGATGGAGTACGGCCCGGAGGCGGGCAAGCAGCTGAGCCTGGAGAGCGTCCGCTTCGAGGATGAATCCGGCCGGGAGCTGGAGCTGGAGGGCCGCCATCCCGAGGACCGGCTGGGCGGCGAGTTCAAGGGGATTCCGCGCAAGGAGGTCTGAGCCCTGCTCATCGGACAGCTCCGGCTCGGGGCGCGGCCGGTCCGCCGGCCGCTTTTTTCTGTCCGGGTACCCGTCCGACCGCAGCGGAAGCATTGCGGGAGCGGACATGGTTGAATATCATTTATCCGCCTGACAGCAATCCCGCCGCCCGCACGCCCCATTCAACCGAATCGTTGCTCCCCAGAGGAGACCCCGGATGCAAAGACTCCCGTTTGGCCTGATGCCGCGCCTGACAACGGTTTGCCTGGCGATCGCCCTGGTGGCGTGGCTTCTCCCCTGCCCTGATCTGCGGGCGCAGGGTCCTGTCCCGCGCTGGGGCGTGGCGGAGTTCGCGCTCGAGTACCACGGCGCGGTCGCGAACCCGTTCCTGGAGGTGGCGGCGGTGGGAGAGTTCAGCGGGCCGGGCTACACCGGCATCACCAGGATGGAGGGGTTCTACGATGGCGAGGGAATCTGGAAGTTCCGGTTCGCGCCCCGGCGGGAGGGAGCGTGGAAAGTCCGCTTGAGCCTGAGCCATGCGGGACAGGAGGTGGCCGCGCGGGTGGACAGTTTCGAGTGCCGGGGAGGGCGCGGCCACGGATTTCTGCAGCGGAGCCGGGTCAATCCCTACCGCCTGGAATACGAGGATGGGACCCCGTTCTACGCGGTGGGAATCCAGCCCTGCGGCTCGACAGAAGAGGGCCTGGATGGTCCGCCGGCAGCGGAGGGAGTCTGGCGCTCGGTCCCGATGGACACTTTCCTGAGCACTTTCCAGGGCGCGGCGAACCTGTTCCGCATCCAGCTCGGCGCGGGGACACGGGCCGGTTGCGCGCGGGAGATCATGACCGACTCGCTGGGCCTGTACCGCTATAACCTGGAAGCCTGCCGCCAGTTGGATGAAACCTACTCCCTGCTCGCGAAATACGGGTTCTCGACCATCCTGATCCCGTTCCAGGACATGAGCCTGTGGGGGACCGACACGACCATCTTCGGCCCGAACGATGTCGTGAGCGGGTGGAAAGACATCGACAACCGGGAGGCGGTGGACCCGGTCTTTCACTACCTGCGCTATGTCGCGGCCCGCTGGGCCGCCTATACGGACATCTGGGAGCTGTTCAACGAGGATGTCTTCACGCCGGATGCCTGGCTGGAGGCGGCAGCCGCCCACCTGCGCCGTCACGACCCTTACGGCCACCTGCTGACCACCAACTACGAACGACCGCTGGCCGACTGGAGCGACCTCGTCACGTTCCACATCTACATGGGCATCCCGGCCTGGGAGACCGAATCGCAGCTTACCAAAGAATTCGGCCGACTGAAAAGTTTCGGCAAGCCGGTGTTGAATACGGAGTTCGGCAACCAGGGCCACCTCTCGAACCACGACCCGCTGAAATGGCGCATCGCGGTCTGGACCGCGTTCATGAACGAGGGGAGCATGCTGTTCTGGAGCATGGGAGGCAGGCTCCTGCCGGAGGCCCCCCAGGGACGTCGGGGCAACGCCAACGCCTACCTGGGACCGGAGGCGCGGCAGTATTTCCGCAACCATCTCGAGTTCGTGCGCGACCTGCCGGCGGACCTGCGCCCGGTGCTGGTGGGCTTTTCGGGGCGCGATGGGCTGAACCGGTACGCCCTGTCCAATGGCAAGATCACGGTGCTGTACCTGCACCACTACAAAGGGTACGACCACGCCACGAGTGGGGAGGTGTTTCTGGTGACCGGCGGCGGACCGGGACGATACGAGCTCGAGTGGTACGACCCGGCGCAGGGCCGGGTGGTCAAAACCGAGCAGGTCGAGACCGCCAGCGGCACGCTGGACTTCGATTGCCCGGAGGTGACTACCGATCTGGCGGCCCGGATCAGGCGGATGGAGTGATCAGCGAGCGGTAACAGCCGTTGGCCGGCGGGTCGAGCGCAATTGGGTCTTCAGCGGAGCCGGCGGGGGGCGGCCGCCCGCCCCGGCCCGCCAACGCTCAGTGCAGCTTGTAGCCGATCATGAAGACAAAGGTCAGGTCCGCGTGCCGCTTGGTCGGCAGGGGCCGGCTGTCGTACTTGAGCTTGAGGCGGTTGGAGAAGCTGAAACGGCGGCTGACCTGGTGCACCACCGCGGCCGACAGATCCACCAGATAGTTGGCGTTGTCGGTGAAGCCCGGGCGGTAATCCAGCCGGCCGGTGAGCCGGGTCGGGCTGCTGTCGAGCAGGTACTCCGCTTCCGTGATCAGCAGGTAGTGCCCCTTGGTGATGCTACCCTCCCCGGCGCGGTTCTCGAACACCGGGTTGGCGCCGATGTTGGCGGTGAAGTTGTAGATCAGGGTGTCCCGCACTTCCTTGCGCGCCAGCACCACCCCGGCTCCCAGGCCCGGGGCGATCCGGTAGTCGATCCCCGCCAGGTTGTTGTGGAAGACATCCAGCATCCCGAAAAAGAACAGGTCCGGGTGGTAGTAGAGGTTGGCCTTGGAGTTGAGGTCGGCCTTGCGCAAGGACTCGCGCTCGCGGCCGGTCTCGGTGGAGAAGGACATGTTGGTGCGGACCTCATGGATCGGCCCTCGTTTCTGGGAGCTGAAGTCCATCAGGAACAGGTTGCGGTCGATGTTGCCCTTGTCGAGGGTAAGCCCGATGCCGAGCTCGGGATTCCAGCCGCTCTGGGCCAAAGCGGCGCCGGCGGTCAGCAGCAGCAGGCAGAGGATCGGACGAAGCAACTTCTTTCCTTTTCAAGCGGTTGACAGTTGAGGCGGGAGCAGACGGAGCCTCAAGATATCACCTTGTACCCGAAAAGGAAAGTCCGCTGTCGGCCGGTCCCGCCGCGGGAGCTCCCCCCGCCGACAGTCCGGGTTACCGCTCAAACCGCGCGCGCCGGGACGTGGAGCTGCGGCCGGACGCAGCTCCCGGCCGGACCGCCGGGGCCTGAGCTCACTTCTCAATTGCCGTTGCCCCGGCCGAGCCGCGGCCGCCCCTGGGCCGGCCGCACGCTGACCGGCGGGATGGCCCGGCGCGCCACGCCCGGATGCGGGAGGCGGGCCGCCGGTTCCTCCTCCCGGGCCGGCAGGGGCTGGACCGCCGCCCTCCCGGCCGGGGCCAGGCCGCCGCTGAAATCGACCCCCATCCCGACCATCACCGGGATGATCCGTTCCCGGCGCTGGTGCATCCAGCGCTCCTGGTCCGGACAGCCGACAAACAGGATCCCGGTCCCCGAGCTGTTGATCGCCTCGATGATCCGCTCCTCCTCGCGCCGGTCCGGCCAGGGCTGGGCCGGGTGCGTGAAGGCATAGCCGATCTTGAGCCTGGAAAAAGCCCAGGCGGTGTTGATCACCAGCGGCTCCAGCCGCTCCTGGCGCCCGCCGTAGAAGCCGACCGGCCACCCCCGGCGCTCGGCCTCCTCGCACAACCGTTCCAGCAGCTCACGGCGCCGGACCCGGCTCGCGGTTCCGAAACCCCGCCACTGCAGGGCCTGGACCAGAGCGTCATCGTCCGGGACCACCAGCCCGGCGCCCGCCAAGGCGCCCTGCAGCTCCGGCGACTCGCACGCCGCGCGCAGCAGGTGCGGGTCCGCGGCGCACAGGTAGCGGCGGCCGCCCCGTTCCACCCATTCGATCACGGTGCCGACCACACTCCGGCAGTCTCCCGCGTCCACCCTGGTGCCGAGGATGAAACTGCCCATCCGGGCGGTTCCGGCCACCGGCGCCTGCTTCCTCCCCTCGTTCTGCCGCATGATCTCACCCCGGTTATGATCGGTTACCTGTCAGAGTGGTGGTAAAGGTCAGCCCCGCCTGCGGCTGATCCTTGATCCGGTTGATCGTGTAGAGGAACTTGCCGCTGCCGGTGACCTCCAGCCGGGGCACCCGCTCGACCGAAATCCGCGAGCGCGGGCCCAGCAGCTTGACCAGGTTGCTCTTGATCCGCGCCACCCCGTTGTGGTAGACCTCGTCCGGCACGCCGGGATCGGTCTCCAGCCTGAGCTCGAAATCGGTCAGCGAGTTCTGGATCAACTGGAAGCGGCGGATGAACTCGGAGTTGGAGTAAAGGATCACCAGCGTGCTGATCGAGGTCGGCGAGACATGCCCGCCGGTGTTGGTCAGGATGAACTCCACCGCCCGGCCCTCGACCCGCTCCAGCAGCGGCCAGGGGCGGCCGCAGGCGCAATGGCCGCTGCCCAGGCTGCCGATGTCGCCGATGTCGTAGCGGATGATCGGGAAAGCCCGGTTGAACAGCAGGGTGACCAGGATCTTGCCCAGCTTGTTCCCGCCGGGCACCTCCAGCGAGTTCACGGTCTCCAGGCGGACATTGTTGCTGAAGATGTGAAAGCCCCTGTGCCCGCACTCGCCGGCGACACAGGTGCAGTCCCGGCTGCCGTACTGGTTGTGCACCCGGGCCTGGAACACCTCCTGGATCTCAGTGCGGGCCTCCTCGCTCAAGGTGCCGGCGGTGACCACGATCTTCCGCAGCGGCCGGACATGCAGCTCGTTCTTGCGGATGTACTTGGCCATCTGGTAAACCGCATCCGTGTAGGCATACATGTTGTGGATCCGGTCGTGCCGGTTGATCACCTCCACGTAGCGGACGATGTCGGCCTCGTAGAGCGGGAAGGCGTTGAGCATGATGCTGCCGATGAAGCGATCCGAGATGCGGGTGAGCAGCGGCCCCTTGGTGTTGTTGATCATCCGGTAATCGGCCCAGAGCTTGAAATGAGGAGAGCCCCACGGGAACTCGTACAGGTCGTGGTTGTAGATCCGCGCCGCCCTTCCCCGGTCCCGGGTGTCGCGGTCGTGAATGACCCGGGTCGGCGTGCCGGTAGTGCCCCCGGTCCGGACGACAGTCCAGCAGTAGGAGCAGAAATTGTCCCCCTTCTCGTAGTTCTGGCGGAAGCTGTCCGACATCAGTTCCTGGAAATTGCCCTGGATCTCCTCCCGGGTCAGGATCGGGAAGTCCTCGAGGGCATATTGCCGGCGGATCGGGACCCGCATCCGATAGTATGGAACTTTCTGCGCGGCATGCCGCAGGATCAGCTCCAGGCGCTGGTCGCTCAGGTCCTGCACCTGTTGCGGCTTCAAGCGTTCCAGCATCTGGAACTCCCGATACGCATCACCGACCCGTGAACCCACCAGCTTCTGCAGGTTCATGTACAGATTCTTCTTCGCCATCGCTTCGCCTCCTGAGCGGTTGACTCTTTCGACTGCTGTTGTCGTTCAGATCATAAATTCGAGAAACCATTGCGGCGCGAGCCCCCCCGCCGCGAGGCTTACGGCCCGCTTCCGGCGCGCATCCCGGCTTGATCCGGCCGCCCAACCGGCGCAGCCGCCTTCCGATCCGGGGCGCCATCCCGGTAATTCTCCCGCGCCACGCGGTACAGCTCGATCAGCAGCTGGAAATTTATCTCCGGCGTAAACTTGCGCTCGTACTCCCGCCGCGCCTCGCGGCCCATCCGCCGGCACTCCGCCGGGTGCTCGGCCATCCAGCGCGCCTGGCGGGCCAGGTCCCGGGGATCGCCCGGCTCGAACAGCAGCCCGGTGCGTCCCTCCTCGACCAGCTCGGTGGCGGTCCCCAGCCGGGAAGCCACCACCGGCCGCCCGCAGGCGAACGCCTCGACGATCACCCGGCCGAAAGTCTCGTACCAGTTGGAGGCCATCACCAGGAACGAGGCCCGGCGGATCGCCTCCAGGCATTGCTGCGGGGTGCGCTGCCCGGCCAGGGTCACTCCCCTCAGGCCGTGGCGGGCGATGAACTCCTCCAGCGGCCGGCGGGCGGGGCCATCTCCCACCACCTCCAGCTCCAGGCCGGGCAGCTCGGTCCAGGCCCGCTGCACGACACCGATCCCCTTGCTTTCGCTCAGCCGGCCGATGAAAACCGCCCCCCGGCCCTGGCCGGGATCACCCTCCGGGTCCGGCCCCGGGTCCGGGATGAAGTTCGGCTTGACCGCCAGCCGCCCGGCCGGCAACCCGCCCTCGAGGTACTTGGCCCGGGCGAACTCGGTCAGCGAAACAAACAGGTCGACATCGCGGTCCCAGGTCCCGCGACGGCGGTTGCGGCTGACCATCCGGTGCACCAGGGCGCTCTGCAGGGCCGAGTGGTTGTAGCAGCGCAACAGCACTCCCGGCAGGGTCGAGCCGCCCAGGCAGCGCTCGCAGACCTTGCCCTCGCGCAGGAACAACCCGTTCAGGCACATCAGCCGGTAGTTGCGCAGGGTCAGGACGGTCGGCACCCCGGCCGCGTGGCAGGCCGACAGCACCGAGGGCGACAGCGAGAACCAGAAGTTCTGCACGTGCGCCACCTCCGGCCGGGTCCGCAGCATCAGCTCCCGGACCTGCTCGTAGACCTGCCGGTTGAAGGCCGAGGCGGCCATGGTTCCGGCCCGCCGCAGCGCGCCCTGGGCCAGGGTGTCCCGGTTGTGCCGGGCGTACTCGATCACCTCCACCCCGTGCTCCCGCAGCAGGGCGATCTCGCCGGCCGTGGAAAGCTCCTCCCCGCCCAGCCTGGTGTAGTTGTTGTAAAGCATCGCCACCCGCATGCGCCCACCGCCTCATCTGTCGTTGATCCGCATCATGTTCAGCGTGGTCTGCAATCTGCCGCTGCGCTCGGGCGGGATGCGTTCCACCCGGTTGATCGCCAGCCGGCTGCGCGGCCCCAGCACCACGGCCAGCCGGCGGCCAAAGTCCGCGATCGCCTCCCGGCAGGCGCTCTCACCGGCGCCCGGCGCCAGCTCGAGCCGCAGCTCGAAACGGTCCGAGGCGTACTGGACCAACTGGAAGCGCCGCACGAAGGGATAGCGCCCGCCATCCCCGATCAGGCTGTCGATCGCGGAGGGCAGGATCTGGCCGCCATCGGGGGTGGTCAGCAGCCCCAGGCCGCTGCCCGCCAGGTGGCGCATCAGCGGGAAAGGCCGTCCGCACGGGCAGAGCCCCTCCTGCCGGGCGCCGATGTCGCCGGTCTCGTAGCGGATCAGCGGAAAGGAATCGTTGCCGAGCAGGGTCACCAGCACTCGGCCATATTGCCCCGGTCCCAGCCCGCGGCCCGCCTGGTCCACCACTTCCAGCGCCAGGTGGCCGGTCAGGGCATGGAAGCCGCCCAGCTCGCACTCGCAGGCCAGGCTGGTGGTGTCGTGGTGGCCATGATGGTGCCTGACCTCCGCGCCGAAAGCCTCCATGATCGAGGAACGAAGCGGCCCGGTCACCGCCTCGCCGTTGCTCAGCACCGCCCGGAACGGGTGGATGGCGATCCCGCGCTCCCGGGCGAACCGCGCCAATTGTCCGGCGGTTTCGGCGAAAGCGACCAGGTACTCGGGCTGTTCGCGGTCGATCAGTTCCAGGTAATGCTCCATCCGCTCCTCATCCAGCTCCAATCCATTCAGACACCTGCAGTTGGCCAGCAGCTGAACCAGCCGGTCGCGCCACCCCGCGCGCCCCAGCTCGCCGTGGACAGTGCAGAACCTGAAGTGCGGCGCGCCGAACCTCAGCCCCAGCAGTTCCAGGCAGTAGAGCCGGATGGCGCGGCCGCGCTCGCGCAGCTCCCGGTCGTGGATGACCCACAAGGGGGCGGCGGCCGCCCCGCCGCTGGCCTTGACCCAGGTCCAGCCCCGGAGCGAGGGGCCCTCGCCGGCCAGGAAGCGGGCGCGGAACCGGTCCGACATCAGGTCAGCGAAAGCTTCGCGCAGCAGCTTCCGGGTCATGATCGGAAAATCCTCCAGCCGGCGCCCGGAGCCTTGGCCCAACTGTTTCCGGTAGAAAGGAACCTCGGCCGCGGCCCTTCGCAGGACCAGCTCCAGGCGCTCCCTTCCCCGGGCTTCCAACTGCCCCGCGGTCATCCGTTCCAGGCCCAGCAGTTCCCGATAGTATCGGCCGGTCCGGGAGCCGATGCTCCGCTGGACCGCCAGGTAGATCCGCTTGCGCATCATCCAGCCATCCTTGAGGTTCCCGCTGCCGGTAATGGCGATTTCTCCCACCGCGCGCTCTCGGTTTGGAGCATCACGCCGGGATCGTTCCCGCCGCCGGCAGCCGCCGCACTAAGCTCCCATCAGATTCAGGGTGGGCATGTGCTTGCCGCTGCTGGAGGGGGCGATCCGCTCCACCCGCGTGATCAGCAGCCGGCCCGGTTCCAGGATCATCCCCAGCCGCCGGCCCAGCTCCAGGCTGGCCACGCCGAAAGATTCCTCCGGAGTGGCCGGCTCGACCTCCAGCCTGAGCTCGAAAGCATCCCCGGCGGTCTGAACCAGTTGGTAGCGACGGATGAAACTGAAAACGTAGTGCTCGCCCAGCAGCGAGTTGATCACCGCCGGTGAGATGTAGCCGCCGCCGGGAGTGACCAGCATCTCGATCTGCCGCCCGGTGACCTGGCCCAGCAGCGGCCAGGGCCGACCGCAGGCGCAAAGGCCCTGCTCCAGCGATCCCACATCCCCCAGGTTGTAGCGGATCAGCGGGAAGGAGAAGTTGAAGAGCTGGGTCACCAGCAGCCGGCCATCGACTCCCGGCGCCGCGGGCCGCCCCTCCGAGTCGACCGCCTCCACGTGCAGGTTGTTGTCCAGGATGTGGAAGCCGCCGTAGCTGCACTCGACAGCGATGTTGGCGCAATCGGTGGAGCCGTACTGGTTGCGCACCTCGGCCCCGAAGACCTCGCGCAGGGTCTGGCGCATCGAGGGGGTGAGCGTGGTGGCGGTCGCCAGGATCAGCTTGAGCGGCCTGACCTTGATCTCCTTGCGCTGGGCATACAACGCCAGCTGGTAGGCCGCATCGGCGTAGGCCAGCATCCGGTCCAGACGCGAGTTGTTGATGATCTCCAGGTATCGCTTCAGCCGCTCCTCCTGCAGGAAGTAAGCATTGAGGAACACCGGCCGGGCCAGCCGGTTGGTCACCCGCCGCATCAGCACGTTCTTGGAGGCATCCAGATCCACCAGGTTGCACCAGAGCTTGTAGTGGGGGACGCCGAAGGGCAGGCCCCCCAGGTCCAGGCAGTAGAGCCGCCCGGCGCGCCCGCGCTCGCGCATCTCCTTGTCATGGATCACCGTGATCGGCTGGCCGGTCGAGCCGCTGGTCTTGACCAGCCGCCAGCCGCCGTAGAGCGAGGGCTGCTCGCCCTGCCGGAACCGCCGCCGGAAATCGTCCGCCATCAGACGCTCGAAGTTCTCACGGATGTCCTCCTTGGTCAGCACCGGAAAATCGCTCAGCTCGTACCGGTTGCGCCGCCCCACCCGCTCGCGGTAGTAGGGCACCTGTTCGGCCGCGTGCTGCAGAATCAGCTGCAGCCGCTCGCGGTGCAGCGCCTCCAGCCGCTCCGGCCGCGCCTGCTCCAGTTCCCGGAACTCGCGGTAGTACCGTCCGACCCGCGAACCCATCACCTGCTGCATTCCAAGGTAGATCTTCTTGTTCAGCATCCTGCCGCCTCCCGTTCTGTAGAGGAGAGTGTGATCGCCGCCGGCTGACCCGGGGATCCTCCGCCCATGCGGCCGGCTTCCGCCACGGACCCGCCGGCCCCGGCTCACGCCGGTCCCGGACCCGGTCCTCGAAGTGGAGCGCCGGCTTCTTGCCCAATTTCATCCGGTTGATCGAGTACACGTACTTGCCGCTTTCCAGCTCCGGGATGCGCTCGACCGGCTCGAACTCGAGCCCGGCATCCCGGCCGAACAGCCCGCACAACCCCTGACCCTGATGAAACCAACGTCCCCCAGCTCGTAGCGGATCGACGGGAACGCATCATCGAACCGCAGGGTGACCAGCCTCTGACCGAGACGATCCGGCTCCCGACGGCCGTTTCCCGCGCCTCAGACCTCGGCCGCCCGGCGCCCGCCGCGGTCCGCCGGGGTCGATGCATCTTCCGGCGCGCGGACATACTCCCGGTGCAGCAGGCCCGCCAGGGCGCCGAGCATCCCCAGGCCGCGGGCGATCCCCCGCAGCTGGAGAAACAGCCAGCAGCGGCCCAGCACCAGCGCCCCCGGCAGCAGGACCAGCCCCGCGGCGGCCCGCAGCAGGCCCTTGACCAGCCTGGTGAGCATCATCTTCCGGTTGTTGCCGTAAGCGATGCGCTCGCTCAGCACGACACAGTTGCCGAAGCGATAATAGCGCTTCAGGTGGAACCACAGACTGATCCGATTGGCTGGGACATGCTCGTAGACCCAGGCCTCCCGGGCCCAGAAAATCCGGCCGCCTTTGCGGCACAGCTCGAGCGACAGCAGGGTGTCCTCGCCGCCGGTGTCGCTGAGCCGGGGGTCGAACGGCCCCTCGATCCGGCGGATCGCCGCGGCGCTGATCAGGGCGTTGCCCATGTTGCAGACCCCGGTTTCCTGGCGGTCGCGGAAGTGGAGCGAGCCGCGATCGCCGAGCAGGCAATCTTTCCAGGCGGGCAGGGGCACCTCGAACAGCGGCTTGACCGGTCCGCCGACCGCCACCGCTCCGGTTTCGCGCTGCATCCGGAGCAGCCGCACCAGCCACTGCGGGCTGGCCACCTCGTCATCATCGATGAAGGCCAGGAAATCGACCCCGCGCTCCAGCGCCAGGGCGACAGTCCGGTTGCGCACGTGAGGGATCCCCTGGCGCGGCTCGAGGCCATCGACCACCTTCCAGGGCAGCTCGGGCCGCATCCGCTCGATCAACTCCCGGGCCGAGCCCGCGGGATCATTGTCCACCACCACCAGCCACAGCCGGTCGAACTCCCGGCCGGCCCCCTCGAGCCGGGCCAGGCTGAGCAGCAGGCGCTCCAGCCCCGCCGGCCGCTTGTAGGTCGCAATGCAGATCGCCAGGGAAACCATCACCCCTCCTGAACGAGAACACCACTGCCGGCCACAGTCCCCGGGATGCCGCCATCGGCCACCTCCCGGAGCAGCGCCTCGATCCGCTCGCCCTTGCTCCGCCACCGGTAGTGCTCCAGCACCCGCCGCCTCCCGGCCTCACCCATCCCGGCGCGCAGGGGCGCATCCCCGGCCAGCCGGACAATCGCCGCGGCCAGGCCCTCCACCACCTGTTCCGGGCTGCCCGGGGCGACCTTGATCCCGCACTCGGCGGTGACAATCTCCCCGGGGCCGCCCAGGTCCAGGCAGATCACCGGCAGCCCGGCCGACATCGCCTCCAGCAGCACCATCCCGCCCGAGTCCCGCAGACTGGGGAACAGGAAGACATCGGCCGCGGTGATCGCCTCCAGCGCCTGGTCCCGCTCCAGCATCCCGGTGATCGTCAGCTCGCGCCCGTCCAGGCCCAGCTCGGCGGCGCGCCGCTCCAGCCTTCCCCGCTCCCGCCCATCGCCGACCAGCACCAGCCGCAGCCGTTCCCCGGTGAGCTTCCGGGCGCGGGCCAGGGCTTCAAGCGCCAGGATAAACGCCTTGCGCGGCTGGAACTTGCCGGCGCAGACCAGGGTCAGCCCTCCGCCGCGATGTTCCCGCGACGGCAGCAGGCCCTCCTCCTCGATCCCGACCACCGGGAACAGCTCCGCCTCCCGGCTGAAGTAGCGCCGGATCAGCCCCCCGGTATCGGCATTGACCGCCAACAGCCGGGTGGCCCGGCGCATCGACCGCCGTACCAGGGGATCGAACCGCGAGATAATCTGAAACAGATCCCGCACCGCCTCCCCGATCCTCCCCCGCCAGTCCAGCACCCGCCGCAGCTTCCAGGGGATCGCCTCGCCGCCGCCCATCGGTCCCCAGACAAACGGGATCCCCAGCCGGTAGAGCTGCGGTGGCAGCCGCCAGGTGCAAACCGTCAGGTGCAGCGCCAGGTCGAAGTCCTGCTCGCGGTGGAGCCTTCGCGCCAGCCGCAGCGCCGTATACATCCAGAGATACATGCAGTAGTTCTGCACCATGATGCTGCTCCGCATCCAGCCTACCCGCCAGAGCCGCGGAGTATGGGTGTAATGGAAGTGCATCCGCTCCCGCCGCTCCTCGTGCTCCAGGGCCGCCTCGATCCGCTCCCGGCTCGCCTCCAGGGTGACAATCCAGACCTCGTGACGGCGGGCGAGCTGCCTGACCCAGTTCCAGCCTACCCCCGGCTCCGATCCGGCGCCCGGAATGCAAGCGGCGGCGGTAACCAGAATCCGCATCTTTCCGTCTCCTCCCTGATCGTTGTCGGCCGGCGCTCCAGCCCTCCCTGTCTCGATGATTTCACCATCCCGGCCGATGATCCGTCCGACCTGCAGCTAATTCACCCGCGGATGATCGCTCCACGCTCCACCCTGACTTCCCCTCGCGCCACCACCTCCCGGAGCAGGCTCTCGAACAGTTCGCCCTTCCGCTCCCAACCGTAGCAGCGTTCCACCCGTTGCCGGGCCCCGCGACCCAGCCTGTCCCGCAGCTCGGGGTCCCCGGCCAGCCGAACGATCGCCGCGGCCAGGCCCTCGATCACCTCTTCCCGGCTGTCCGGCGCGACCTTGATCCCGCACTCCTCGCAGACCATTTCCCCGGGGCCGCCCAGGTCCAGGCAGACCACCGGCAGCCCGGCCGACATCGCCTCCAGGATCGACACCGGGGCCGAATCCCGCAAGCTGGGGAACAGGCAGATGTCCATCCGCGGATAGAGCGCGATCAGTTGCGGCCGGGGCAGTCCCCCGACAAACGACACCGCCCGGTCATCCAGCGCCAGCTCGGCGGCGCGCCGCTCCAGCCGCCGCCGCTCCTGGCCATCGCCGACCAGGGTCAGATGCAGCTTTTCCCGGCAGGCCGCCCGGGCCCGGGCGAACGCCTCCAGCGCCAGGATCACCGCCTTGCGCGGCCTGAACCACGAGACGCAGATCAGGTTCACTCCCTGGTGCGGCTCCCGGACCGGCCGGATCAGGTCGTCCTCGATCCCGCAGTGGGAGAACAGTTCGGCCTCCCGGCCGAAGTGGGCGCCGATCAGCCGCTGGGTGTCCCGGTTGGCGGCCAGCACCATGGTCGACTCCCGGAAGGCCTCCCGCAGCAGCGGATCGAACCGCGACAGGCGCTGGCAGACCTCCCGCACTCCTTCCTGGGCCCGCCCTCTGCGGTCCAGCACCCCCAGCAGACCCTCGGGGATCGATTCACCGCCGCCCATCGGTCCCCAGATGAAGGGGATTTCCAGGCGGTGCAGCAGCGGCGGCAGGCGCCAGGAGCAGAAAGTCACGTTGATCGCCACATCGAAATCCACTTCCCGGGCCAGTTCCCGCGCCGTCTTATAGCAATTGAACATCCATCCGTAGATGTGCAGGTAGCTCAACAGGAAATGCCTGTCAAACCGCGAGCGGACATGTTCCATGGTGGAATGGCAGTTCGTGTAACGGAAATGAATCCGCCGGATGTAATCCTCGTTCGGCAATTTGCGTTCGACATTCTCCCGGTTCCGGCCGCAGGCGACCACCCAGACCTCGTGCCGCCGGGCCAGTTGCCTGGCCCAGTTCCAGCCCACCCCCGGCTCGGATCCGGCGCCCGGCTCGCAGGCATGAGCCGCCAACAAGATTTTCATCGCTCGTTCAACCTCCGCTCAGATGCCACCAGGCAAAACATCGCTCAATTCCAACGCCAACTGGGCCACGAACGGCCAGGCCTGTTTCAGCAACGCCACGTTCGAGCCCTCCGACTGCGGTTTCGGCCGCGCGACCACTTCCTGCAACAACTCTTCGACCATGTCACCCTTGCGATCCCAGCCATAGATCCCGATCATTCGGCAGCGGGCCTGCCGTCCCAACCGGAGACGGAACTCCCGGTCATCGGCCAGCCGGGCGATCGTCGCCGCCATCTCGCCCACCACCTGCTCCCGGTCGCCGGCCGCGATCCTGATTCCGCCCTCCGCGCCGACCACCTCGGCCGGACCGCCCAGGTCCAGGCAGACCACCGGCAGCCCGGCCGCCATCGCCTCCAGCAGCACCATCCCGCAGGAATCCCGCAGGCTCGGGAACAGGACCGCATCGACCCGGGAGTAGAGCTCGCTCAGCGCCGCGTACTCGATGGTCCCGGTGAAAGTCAGCTCGCGGTCGCTCAAGCCCAGCTCGGCGGCGCGCCGCTCCAGCCTTCCCCGCTCCTGCCCATCGCCGACCATGGTCAGCCGCAACGGCTGAGCGGTGGCGGTCCGGGCCCGGGCGAACGCCTCCAGCGCCAGGATCAGCCCCTTGCGCGGCTGGAAGCGCGCCACGCTGAGCAGGTGGAGTCCCTCGCCCGGCCGGGATCGGGCAGGCTGGATCAGCCGGTCCTCGATCCCGCAATGGGGAAAAAGCCGGGTTTCCCGGCCGAAATGACGCTGGATCAGCCGCTGGGTGTCGCGGTTGACCGCCAGCACCACGGTCGCCCGGCGGTAGGCCACCCGCAGCCACGGATCGAACCGCGACAGGCGCTGGAAGACCGCCCGCACCCCCTCTTTGGCCCGTCCCTTGCGGTCCAGCACCCTTAGCAGACCTGCGGGGATCGATTCGCCTCCGCCCAGCGGGCCCCAGATCAGGGGGATTCCCAGACGGTGCAGCAGCGGCGGCAGGCGCCAGGAGCCATAGGTGATGCTCATCGCCACCTCGAAGTCGACTTCGGCGGCCAGCCTGCGGGCGATCCGGTAGCTGTGGAACATCCACTGGTAAGGGTGCAGGTAGCCCAGCAGGAAATTGCGGTGAATGAAATTGCGCCGCAGCAACTCGGGCGTTTCCGTGTAGAAGAAGCGCATCCGGTCGCGGTGAGGCTCCTCGGCCAGACCCCGCTCGATCGCCTCCCGGTTGTGGCCGCAGGTGATCACCCACAGCTCGTGCCGGCGGGCGATCTGCCGGACCCAGTTCCAGCCCACTCCCGGCTCGGAACCGCTGTCCGGCCGGCAGGCGTGCGCGGCAATCAGGATCTTCATCGATCCGCCTCCGGTTTCGCAGCCCCCGGCGCGCTGTCGCGGCTGAGCAGGCGGGCGCAGTAATAGAGCGACAGGACCATCGAGACCACCTCCCCGGCGACCCGGGCGATCACCGCCCCCGTCGCCCCATACCCGGAGGCCAGCCACAGGCAGAGGACCAGGGTCACCCCGCCCATCGCCATCCCGATGTACATCGCGATGTCCGGGCGGCGGACAGCCATGATCCCGATCTGGGGGATCATCTTCAGGCCGATGATCGCGTAGATCACCGCCCAGAGCACCAGGATCTCGAGGTTGCCCTCGTAACGACTGCCGTAGAACAGCTCCAGCCAGAACTTCGGCGCCGCCAGGATCAGCGCCGCGTAGAGCACGAAGATCCCACCCCAAAAAGCCGAGGCGAGCGGGACATACAGCCGGAGCCCCTGACTGCCCTGGCGGCCGAATTTTTCCGAGAATTTGGGGGTCAGCACGCTGTGCCCGGCCATGAACAGCACCTGGAGCGGGGCCAGGATCAGCCGCGGGGCCTCCAGCACCGCGGTGCCGGCCGCCCCGGCGTACGCGGCCACGATGAAATTCATGGCATTGCCCTCCAGCGAGGCGGCGATGAAGTTGCCCAGCGCCCAACGCCCGAACTCCCAGTTCTCGCGCAGGTGGCCCCGGTCCAGCCGCGGCCGGCGGATCAGGTAGCCCCGGATCTGGTACCAGCCATACAGGGAGGCCGCCAGCGCCGCCACGGCCTGGATCAGGAAGAAATTCCGCGCGGTGAGCAGCCCGCGTCCCCAGGGCAGGCCGGTGAGGAAGAACGGCAGCAGCAGCAGCGCCGCCCCGCCGATCCGCAGGCCGCAGAAAATGGTGTCGTTGGCCAGCACCCGCTCGGACTGGAGCCGGGTGAACAGCACCCGCCGGACATACTCCTGGAACAGGGTGAAGAACAGCCCGACATTCAGCCCCCAGAACGCCCCGGAGACCCCGGGCCAGAACCGGTCGATCACCAGGGTGATCCCGGCCATCACCACCACCAGCCCGAGGCCCAGCCCCACCTGGGCCAGCAGGTTGGTGGAGATGAACCGCCGGAACTCCTCGCCCTCTTTCGGCGTGCCCAGGACAGTCATCGCCCCGAGCAGCAGCGAGCGCTGCAGCCCGAGCAGGACCTGCAGGGCCGAGAAGGCCAGGATGTAGGCCCCGAACTCCTCCCTGGCCGTGAAGCGCGCCAGCAGGAACGCCGCCAGGAAATTGGTCCCTGAAAGCAACCCGTGGTCGAAGATCGAAAAGTAGCTGCTGCGGGCGGTTGTCCCGGTCACGATCGCCTTGAGCCGCGACACCCGCCCGGCCTGCCCGCTCCTTTCCAGGACCGGCGCATTGACCTGGTTCATAGTCCCTTTCCGCTGTCGGATGTTGTTTCCCGGCCGGGTGGGCCCCCTAGCGACCGGCCCCCAGCAGCACCGCCTTGAAGGTCTTGGCGAAAATCAGCAGGTCCTGCTCGATCGACCACTTGTCGATGTACTCCAGGTCCAGCCTCATCCAGTCCTCGAACCGCAGGTCATTGCGGTGCGGGGGCGATCTGCCACAGGCAGGTCAGCCCGGGCTTGACCGACATCCGCCGCCGGTGCCAGCTGTCGAATTTCTCCACCACCCAGGGCATCAGCGGCCGCGGGCCGATCAGGCTCATTTCGCCGCGCACGATGTTGATCAACTGCGGCAGCTCATCGAGCTGGGTTTTGCGCAGGAACGTGCCCACGTAGGGGATGATCCGCGGGTCATGCTTGATCTTGAAAGCCGGGCCATCGGTCTCGTTCTTGTCCAGCAGCGTCCTTGAGCCGTTCCTCGGCATCCGGCGCCATCGTGCGGAACTTGTACATCAGTGAAGCGCCGGCCACCCAGGCCGCAGCGCTCGTGACGGAAGAACACCGGTCCCTGCGGCGAGGCGAGCTTGATCGCCATCGCGACCAGCAGGAACAGCGGCGAGATCACCAGCAGCATCGTGGTGGCGAAGATGTAGTCGAAAGCGTACTTGATCGCGATGTCCGACTCGCGCGAGCGGATGGTGGACAGCAGCAGCGAGGGCGTGCCCCGGAAGCTGTCGAAACGGATGCCGGCGACAGTCGGCTGCCAGTCGGTGCGGAAGACCTGCCAGTCGGGCAGAATCCGCACATCGATGCCCATCTCCTCGGTCAGGGCCAGCCGGCGGCCCACCTGCGGGACCTGGTCCAACGGCATGGCGTAGATGATCTCATCCACGACATTGTCGATCAGCACCCGCTTGAGGTTGTCGACCGTGATCGATCACCCGCACCCGCGCGGTGACCGACTGGCCGATCCGGGCCGGGTCGCTGTCCAGGCAGCCGATCACCCGGTACTTGTGCCACAGATCGTTGCCCAGACGGGTAATCATCTCGCGGGCGCGGTCCCGGCTGCCGATGATCAGGATGTTGCGCGCCCCGTTGGCGCTCTCGCCCGAGCGGCGCAGCATCGCGTAGAGCAGCAGCTTGTAGCAGCCCAGCAGCGCCAGGTCGAGGACATAGAACATCCCCATCATGATCCGGCTGACCCCGGTGATCTTCAGCATGAACATCAGCGAGAGGATCACGATCATCCCCAGGGTCACCCCGCGCGCGGTGTTCTTCAGGGCGCGGAACAGCCGGACCTTGTCTTCCGGCAGCACCCAGCCGGTGGCCTGGAAGATCAGCATCCAGACCGCCAGGATCAGCAGCAGCACCAGGATGTGATTGGGCGCCAGCGAGACCCCGCGCAGGGTCCCGGGCAAAAGGTCCCGTTTGATGTAGTAGGCCATGGCGTAGGCCAGCACGGTCAGCCCCATGACCAGCACCGGGTTCACCACCCGGATCAGTCGCTCGTTGACATTGGGCATCTTTCCCACCTCCCCGCTCTTGGTCATCTTCACCAGATCGATAACAACTGATTGCCGCCAAGCACCGGGGTGATTTCCAGTGCGAGAAACGTCCGATCGAACAGCCGCATTCGATCGCCACGGTTCGAGAATGCGGTGTACACCATCCCGACGCCTCGAGCCTCGTGAGCGTCGGAGCCGGTGAGACCGGGCTTGCCGGTCCGGATCGCCAGCGTTTGCGCCAGCAGGTTTTCATGGCGGCCGCTGCGGCAGTTGAAGATCTCCACCGCATCGACCGCGCGGACCACCTCTTCCTCCGGGAAACCCTTCCGGAGCGGATGAGCCAGCACGCTGATCCCTCCCTGCTCGCGGATCTGCTCGATCACGCCCAGCGGGCTGGAGGGCTTGAGCCTGCGCTCGACAAACAGG
The DNA here is from genome assembly GCA_963752515.1 of Candidatus Glassiibacteriota bacterium. Taxonomy (GTDB): domain Bacteria; phylum Gemmatimonadota; class Glassbacteria; order GWA2-58-10; family GWA2-58-10; genus CAVVYO01. The sequence goes on from CAVVYO010000006.1 coordinate 582,139, forward strand.
CCGATGATGTCCCCGGCGCTGGTGGTGACCTCGATCCCGGGGACCACGATCAGCGGGTAGCGTCCCTCGACCTGGTCCCGCACCTCGAACGCCCCCTCGACCTCGTGGTGATCGGTGATCGCGATCACGTTGAGATCCTGCCGCAGGGCCTGACGGATGATGTCCTGCGGCCGCGACTGGCAGTCGAAGGACCGGTAGGTGTGGACATGCAGGTCCGCCCTAAACTCCATCACTCCCCCCCGCGCCGGTCGCGCCGGCCTCGATCCTTTGGATCAGGTTGAGGGCGAAACGGTCGTCCGGGGCCAGCTCCAGCACCCGCCGGCAGTACTGCCGGGCCTGGGGGTGCTGGCCCAGCGCCGCGTGGGCCGCCGCCAGCTTGCGAAGAACACTGGTGCGCCCGGGTTCCAGCCGCTCGATCCGGCGCAGCTCCCCCAGGGCTTCTTCAAAGCGCTGCTCGGCCAGGAAAGAGTCCGCCAGCAGCTCCAGGCAGTCGGTGTTGTTGAGGTCATCCCGCAGCGCCTGGTGGAGCTCCCAGCGCAGGGCCGGGTAATCCCCCCGGTCCCGCAGGTAGAGGGCGTGCTCGAAACGGATCGCCCCCCGCCGGCGCTCCGGGACTGTCGCCAGAGCCGCGGCGAACAACTGCTCCACCTCCGGGTGACGGCCCTGCCGGACCAGCAGCCGGGCCAGCTCGCGATAGTTGTAGACCTGCAGCGGCCGCAGTTCGGTTCCCCGGCGGAAACTGGCCTCGGCCTCGGGCAGCCGGCCGAGCCCGAGCAGGACAGAGCCGCGCAGCAACTGGTAGCCGCTTTCCCGGCGGGTGGCCTGATCGCAGCGGTCGAGGGCTTGCAGCGCCCCCGCGGGCCTTCCCTGCTCGAGCAGGTAGCGGGCCAGCAGGAAGTGGCCGCGGCCGAACTCCTCCGGCACCAGCAGCCCCAGCAGATGCGGATCGGAGCTCAGGCCGCCCAGCGCGCTCAGCCGCCGGCCGAAAAACTCCGGGGCCAGGGCCAGCCCCTGCCGGGAGGCCCGGGCGGCCTCCTTTAGCCGGCCGCGCTCGAGCAGGTAATCGCTGAAATAGAAGTGGCAGGCCGGGTTGCGCGGGTCCCGCTCGATCGCGGCCCGGAAGTCGCGCTCGGCCGCGGGCCGGTCGCCCCCGGCGACCGACAGCCAAGCCCTGGCCAGCAATGCCTCGCTGTCGCCGGGCCGCAGCGCGATCGCCCGGTCGAGGTACTCCCGCGCCCGCGCCCGGAAGAACGCGATCCCGCTCCGTTCGGCATTGAGGGCATAGGCCCGGGCCGCGCCCAGGGCGCAGTCGGCATCGAGCGGCATGTTTCGAAAAGCGGCGGCATAGAGCCCCTGGGCCCGCGCCGGGGCGACCGCGGCCAACTCCCGGGCCCGGCGCTCCAGTCGGTCCGCTCTTAGCAGCCGCCAGGACAGCCAGCTCCCGCCGGCCAGCAACGGCAAGGCCAGCGCCAGCGCCAGCCATGGGGCCGCCACCCGGCGCGATGTTTCGCGGCGTTCCCGGACAGCGTGGCGCGGCAGGCTGAGCATGGTCGCCAGCACCACGAACAGCAGCGCATTGGCGTGCAGTTGCAGGTTGAAATCCACCAGCGAGTGCAGCAGCAGCACCAGCACTCCCGCTCCCGCCCCCAGGGCGATCCAGTCGGCCCGGCCGGTTTCCCGGTCCAGCACCGCCCGCAGCCGGCGCAGGAACAGCCCCAGCCCCAGCGCCGCCAGCGCCAGGCCGGGGAGCCCCAGCTCCACCCAGGCCTGGAGGTAGTCGTTATGGGCGTTCCGGAAGCGGAACATGGTCCCGGGAGTGCGGTAAGGCAGGATCGCCTCGGCGAAAGCGCCCGGGCCATAGCCGGTGACCGGGCGGACCCGGATCGCCTGCCAGGCGCTCTGCCAGGCGTAGGTGCGGGAGTTGAGGGTCTCGCGCTCGCGGCCCTCGGTGGCCAGGGATTTCAGCCGCGCCTCGAGCCGGTCGGTTTCCAGCAATGCGGCAAAGCCTAGGAGCGCCACTGTCAGGATTGTCAGCGGCAGAACCTCGCTCCGGCGGCGGCGGGAACGCCCGCGCCCGTGCCGGAGGAACGCCGCTGTCAGCAGCAGCCCTCCGGCCAGGGTGGCGATGATCCCCCCGCGCGAAAGCGAGAACAGCAGGGCGGTGAAGATCAGCAGGATCGCCAGGGCCTGGAGCACCATCAGCTCGGGGCGGACCCGCCGGTAGCCGGCCAGGAACAGCCCCGCCGCCACGCACAGGCAGAGCTCCAGATAGCCGGCGAAATGATTGTGGTTGACAAATGGTCCGCTGGCCCCGGCCGGACCGGACTCGCCGGGCGAAAGCGGCCGTCCCAGGTAGCGGATCAGCCCCCAGGTCGCCACCGCGGTCCCGGTCAGCACGATCACCGCGGCCAGGCGGCGACAGCGCGCGGGGTCCTCGCTCAGGCTGTGGTAGAGGTAGAACGCGACCAGCAGGTAGTCGGTCAGCTTGAGGGCGAACTGCAGCCCGGGATAGCGGTAAACCGAGAACAGCCAGGTGGAGAGGATGCTCCAGCTCAGCAGCAGGGTGAGCAGCACGGTCAGCGCAGGGAAATGGAAATCCGGCCGGCCGGCCGCCAGCCGCCCGGCCAGGTAGCAGGCCAGGATGCCGTAGACCAGCAGGTGGCTCACCGCCAGGCTCCAGCCCTCGACCGTCCCATAGGCGAACGGCATGAACGCCAGCAGGAGGTAGAACAGCCCCTCCGCGCCGCTGCGCAGCCCGCCGGGCACGCTCCCGGATTCCCTTCCCGTCCTCATCATCACCGCCCCATCCACCGCCGGAAGTGGGGAGAATCAGGTCTTCACGGCCCGCGGCCCGAGCCTCACGCCAGGCTTCGCCCCGGCGTCCCCCCTGTCATCATCCCCGTAGTAACAGCCGTCCGAACAGTAGCCGCCGCCGGCGGCTGAAATCTGGTCGAGCCCGATCCCGGCGGGTATCGCCGCGCCTAAAAGCCGGGGCTGCCCACCGCCACAGCGCCTTCCATCCTCGCTCTCACTTCCGCCGAATTCGCTTCCATGGCCCTGGAGGAACTTCCCGATCCCTTAGAACAGGCTCTGCGGCACGATCACCAGATCGCCCGGGTCCAGGACCACATCCTCCTCCAGCTTGCCCTTGTTGATCAGGTCATCGAGGTTGGCGACAATCACTTTCTGACTGCTGCCGATTTTCTTGATCACGCGCACCCGGTTCTTGGCGGCGAACTCGGTGAAGCCGCCGGCCTCGAGGATGGCGTTGACCAGGGTGTAGCCCAGGCGGTACGGGTAGTTGCCCGGTTTTTCCACCTCGCCCATGATATTGACCGAGCGCCCCTCGGTCTTGAACTGGCCCCCGCTGGCGTTGGCCACGTAGATGATGTCATCGGGCAGGACCGGGATATTCTGCGACTGGTTGCCGCTGAGCAGTTGCCGCAGGTTGATCCGGATCTGCTCGAAATCCTCCTCGCTCTCGGGGAGCGAATCCCCCTTGGAGCGCAGGACGACAATCTCCTCGCTGGCGTTCTCGGTGGTGCCGCCGGCCTCGAGCAGGATGTTGAGCACCCCGGACTGGTCCTTGAGGAAGTAGACGCCCGGTTTGACCACCTCGCCCTGGACAAAGACCCGCTTGCTGGCGTAGCTCTGGATGCTGACCGTCACCACCGGGTTGACCAGGTAATCCCGGCCGAGACGGGAGATCAGGAAGCGGTTGAACTCCTCGACCGTCATCCCGCCCACCTGGATGCTGCCGAGGAACGGGTAGCTGATCGTACCCAGGGAGGAAACCGTGAACAGCCCCGAGAGCGTCAACTCATCCAGGACAATGATACTTAGCACATCGCCGCCGCCGATGGTGTATCCGGTCCGGACCGCTCCCGCCGCCGACCGGGCCGGCGGTTGCTGGGCCAGGGATGGACCGGCGGCCAGCAGCGCAGCGAGGAGCGTAGCCAGCAGCAAACACAGCAGCGGAACCCCGCTTCCGGAACGAAGGCCATCAGTTCTCGCCTTGTCCATTGGTGCCACCCTCATCGATTGTCAGTTCAGTGAGAAAAAGTGGTAGCTGAAGCCGGTACTGAGCCGCAGGTTCTGGAAATCATTGGCGCTGAACCGGCCGCGATTGAGCACGTACCCGGCGCTGAACATCGGGCTGATCGCGGGCGTGACCGCAAATTCGGCCTCCCACTCGATCCCCAGCATCCAGTCCCTGATCTGTTCCTCTTGCCGGGTGAACCTGGTGTCCATGAGCTCCAGCTTGCGGGCGAACACCGCCGTGTCCATGGTCAGCCGGCGGGTGAACAGGTGGGAGATGCCGACGCCCAGCTCATCGACCATGAACACCGTGGCGAAGACATCGCTGATGAAGCGGCGGCCATAGTCGAGGCTGAACCGGGTGCGCGCGCCCCGCATGATCTCCAGCGCCGAGTCCACCGCCAGGTGCTGCTTGGTCAGCTGGTTCCCGCTGTCCCGCACCCACATCCGCTGCACCCCGACCCCGAGCTGGAGCCGGGCCATCGGGGTGATCGCGTAGATCGTCTCGAACAGCACCCGGCCGTTGCGCCGGAGGTAGTCCCCCTCATAATCGGTAAAACCGCCGAAGCCGCTGACCCCCAGGTCGAGTTGCTTGTTCAGCGTAAAGAGCAGGTCCAGGTCCGGTCCATGGGAGACCGCGTTCCTTCCGCGCCCGCCCGCGGCCTGGGTCCGGTCGAGCCGATAGCCCAGCTCCAGCGTGACCCGGCGCCCGAAATCCAGCTCCATTTTCTGCTGGACGCCATAGTCGAGGATCAGGGTGCTGTTGACCGCCGGGGGCCGGAAGTGCCGGCCCAGGTACAGCGCCTGGGAGGAAATCCCCCCGCCCTTGGACAGGTCGATCGGCTGGTCGCTCAGATCACCATCGACAATCAGCCGGAAGTTCCGATGCCAGTCCCAGTTCAGCGCGGAACGGGTGTAGTGCAGGTCGTGCTTGAGCCGGTCGCCGCCCCGGTCATAGAAGCGGAAATCGCCGGTGTAGTCCAGGTTGACATTGAAGCCGGGCCTTCGCAGGTCCAGGTCGAAATGGGGGACCAGGTGCTGGGTGAGCGTGCCCAGCCCGGCGGCGGAATCCAGGAACAGGTTGTCGTTGTACCCGGCCAGGACCTGGGTGAAGAAATTGGAGCTCAGGCCCGGGCCCTGGCGGATTTCCATCCGGAGCGGGGTCTGAGCCGCGGCGATTCCCGCTACGGCCAGCAGCCCCCCCACGGCCAGCAGTCCCGCCCTCCCGGCCGTTCCGCCATCTATCGTTCGCATCAGACTCATGCCTGTTCTCGCTTGCTGTGGTCTTTCGGTCGGTTGCGGGCCGCGGGCCCCCCGCCGCGGTTCACGCCGGCGGGGGGCCCGGCCCGGCTCATTCCCGGGCCGCGGCTACTTCAGCACCACCAGCTTGCGGGTGGCGAAGAACTCGCCGGCCCGCATCCGGTAGAAGTAGATCCCCGAGGGGACCGCGACCCCACGGTTGTCGGCGCCATCCCACTGGACCTGATAGCCGCCGGGTTCCCTGACCGCATCGATCAGGGTCCGCACCAGCTGGCCCTTCAGGTTGTAGACCCGCAGGCTGACCCAGACAGGGCTGTCGCCCGGGAGCGCGAAACCGATGGTGGTGGAGGGATTGAAGGGGTTGGGGCTGTTCTGCTCCAGGGCAAAGGTCCGGGGCAGCTCCGCCAGTCCTTCCAGGGAGACCCGCGCCCCGATCGCGACGCCGGTCCGGTCCAGCAGCGTGCAGCTTTCCAGCACCACCGCCTCCCCCGCCAGCCGCCGGCCATCCGCCGAGCGGCACAGCACACGAAAAACAGCCGAGCCGGAGGGCAGACCACCTCCACCCCGATCGAACACCATCACCCGCAGTCTGCCCCCTTCCGCCCCGCTGGTCACCAGTCCCAGAGCTGACCCCGCACCGGTCAGCACCACACCCCCCAGCTCCAGACCGTCCGCGGAACGGAACACCAGCTCGGCCGCCACAGCTTCCGATGCCTCGTTGCCGAAAATCACCCCGAAACTCTGGGGATACTCCTGCGATGCCACCCGCGCCGCGAGCCCGGCGGACAGGTCCGGCAGTTCCGCCGCCCCGGTCAGGGCCGACTGGCCGGAGCCGGCCAGCCGGATCATCAGGAACACCAGGTCCCAGACGTTCACCACCCCGTTGTTGTCCAGGTCCGCCCGCGGGTTGGAGCCCGCCAGGGCGCCGCTGCGCCAGGCCTGCATGAACGCCAGCAGGTCGCTGATCGAGAACCGGCCATCGCCGTCCAGATCTCCCCGCGCGGGATCGCCGACACAGAGGATGATCTCGCGGCTCTCGGGGTAGCGGCTGAGGTTGCCCAGGCAGTCCCGCGCCTCGAAATGATAGTGCACGATCGTCCCGATCGGCTGGATCCCCAGCAGCGCCCGGAAGCTGTCGCCGGTCTGGGGGAGCAGGGCCGTCCGGGTCACCTGTTCGCCGATCGCCAGCACCACCCATGCCGAATCGACCCCGCTGCCTTCATCGACCGCCCGGCAGGAGAGATCGAACGGTCCGGCGCTGTCGGTGACACAACTGCGGCCGGCGGAACTGAGCCGCGGTCCCTGGTCATCCAGGGTCCAGCCGGCGGCCAGCGCCAACTGATCGCTCAGCGCGCCCAGGGCCTCCAGCGCCGCGGCGTTCTCGCTCGGATAGACCTCGTTGATCCCGAACAGCGGATAGCTGTACCACGAGCCATCCGCATTCTGGGCGTCAATCAGGTACAGGGCCCCGCGCACCGCGGCGGTACGGAAAGACCCGGACTCCCCGATCGCGGCGGCGCAGGCGCTGCTGCTCTGGATGCCGCCCACCGGCCGGAACGAGCCATCGCTCTCGAACCCATAGATTTTGCCCTCGCCGAAACGCTGGCTAACGGCCAGGAACTCCACCCAGCCGGAGCGCCCCAGCCCGGCCCGCACCAGCACCGCCCGCGACAGCATGTTGCGCGTGTCGCCGCGCACCAGCGCCGCGGCCCCGGCGCCGCTCTCCCAGCTCGAGCCGTAATCGTTCAGCCGGGCGGCGATCGCGCTCATCGCGGCGGTCTGGCCGGTGAGCCGGGCCGCCTGGTACAGCATCGCCACATCGTAGCCGAACAGTTGCGGCACCCCTTGCGCCGCCCGTACCACCGCGATCCGGTCGACCTCGGCCGCGGCCCCGGGATCGATGATCCGGCGCAGCCAGGGCCGGGCCACCTCAGCCTAGGTAATCGACGCCGCCCTCGCCCAGACCGCTCTCCTGGAACCGGGCCAGGAAAATCACATCGGCGACAAACGGCCGGTTGGTGGCCGCCAGCGGACCATCGTGAGCGAAATCCTCCTGCAGGCTCCGGGCCATCTCCCGGAGCGCGGCCAGCAACTCCTCGGTCGGGGCCTGGCGGCAGGCCGCCAACAACCCCAGGCCGACCTCGCCGTAAGTGCTGCGGGCGACCATGGTTCCGCCGGCCGTCCAGGGCCAGCCGGAAGGCAGGGGGCTGCCGCCGCCGACCCCCTCCAGGTAAGCGCCGCTGCGGGCGATCTTTCGCGCCAGGAGCCAAGCCGCCCCGCGCGGGAACACTTCCGCATCGCTCTCAGCCGGCTTGGCGGCCGCGAGGAGCGCGGCGGGCAGAGCCCCGGGTTCGCCGGGCTGTCCCTGCCGGGACTGGAGAGCCTGTTGCCAGCTTTCCGCAGTGAATGCGATGCTGCCATCGCGGTCCGAGGGAAGCAGCGGGATCATCATCGCCGGTGTCCCCGTGGCCTGGGCCAGCAGGGGTGCGGCCGCGAACAGCAGCACCGGCAGCGCACGCAACATCAGTCTGGACATCGTGACAACCTCCGGGTGACTGTTGCAGTGATGGTCAATGGGCTTTGTCGCCGGACGCTGAGTTCGGCGTGATCGGGCTGGCCGGATTGGAAAAGATGCTCCAGTAATCCGGGTGCTGGGGGTTGAATTTCACCACCAGCGCGCCGACCAGCGAATTGACCACACTGCCACCCGTGGCTGCCAGCAGGGGCGCCGAGCTCCCGCCCGGGCCCTGCCGATCCAGGTTGCGCGAGAGGGCGGCGGCCGACCTTTCCCGGGCCTGCCGCTCCTTCTCGTTCTTCACATACTGCTCCAGGTCCCGGTTCAGCTCGCCCAGCAACCCCTCGCTGGGCAGGGCCTGGTGCAGCTCCTTGACATCGATCCCGACCTGGGCTTCGAGGAAACTCAGGAAACGGTCGAGCGCCTCGGCATCCTGCCCCTGCTGACGGCGGGAGCAGAGGAAACGCAAGGCGCTGCTGATCGTCTCGACATATTCATCCAGGCTGAGCGGCCGGTCGGGCTGCCAGCCCTGGGCCGGGGCGATGTGCCGCTCGGCGAGCAGCGCGGTGAAATCCGCCACCGCATTTAGCTCCCGCCCCTGGTCCAGATTGAGGCTCCTGACCAGGATTACCGCCCAGTCACCCTGGTTGATTTCCCCCTGCCTGATCGAAGGTTCCGCCAGAACGGTTGTGGCGCAGACGAACCCCCACATGGCGCAATAAGCCATGATCCTGACCATGCTACCCCCCTTTCGACTGCTGTTGCTGACGGCTAAAAGAACCGTGTCAAAGCTGCTTGCGATACTCGTTCAGTGTCTTGTGCGTTTTCTCCTTGAAGGAGTTGCAGAGGTGCGACACATCGCAGTAACCCAGTTCGAAAGCGATCTCCTTGAAGTTGTACCGCTCATCGCGCAGCATCTCGATGCACTTCTGGATCCGCACCTCGTTGAGGTACTTCTTGGGGGTGACCCCCTCGAACTGCTTGAACAGGTAGAGAATCCGGCGATAATGGATCTGCAGTTCCTCCTGGAGCTGCTTCATGTCGCTGATCTGGCCGACATTGCGATGGACCTCGTTCTTGATCCGCACCAGGTCGCGGTAGTCGTGGAGCCTGCTCTCCTCCTCGACCGCGTACTGGTTGAGGTAGCAGAACTTGCCATTGCCGAGGGAGACCTTGTTGATGTTGACCTTGGTCAGGTGTTCCTCACCCGGGGCGGTGCGGATTATCTCGAACCCGCTGTAGAAGCCGCGGTTCTTGATCTCGGACTGGCGCTTGGACTGCTCGGCGATGTCGGCCAGGTCACTGCGCAGGATCTTGATCTCCTTTCCGAAAAGCTCGGCCTCGGTCTTGCCCCAGAGATTCTCGGCCGCCTTGTTCATCAGGATGATCCGGTTGTTGCGGTCGCTGATGATCATCGGGTTGAGGTTGATCAGCGTGATCCACTCCCTGATGACATCGATCTTTTCGGAAATGTCGAGGTAAATCTCTTGGGTATTCATCTACGGCCCTGCTCGCGCTAGGAGTTGTCGATTGTGGAAACCGGAGATTGCCGGAAAAGCTTCGGACCGGGTCGGTAGAGAACCGGTCCCCAGCCTGGGGGTGGCGGCACGCCGGAGCCGCCTTCACGAAGGAAGGGTTGCGAAATTCCCATCTGTCGCACCTCGCTGATCAGATTCACGTCCGCCCACAGGAGACGGGAATTCGGATGTAGAAAACCGGCCAGGCGCACCTGGCGCGGCGGGTCTCAGCCCCAGTCGGGGCGTTTTCGGTTAATCATCTGCATTCCATCAGGTTCAAAGACAAGTCTTTACAATTCATTGTAACGCTTGCACCGTTTATCTGCAAATTGTCTTGGTGGTTTTCTCGGCGCTCTTTCCCGGCTCTTAGGCCAAGGCGAATCGCGAATCATACCTGCTATTGGCCTGAGATTCTTTCAGTTACGGCAGCTCCTCCCGGTGGGTGTCAAAAGCTGTTCCCCTTCCGTTCCCGCTTTGGTTTTATTTTATTTTAGTCCAGAGAATAATTTTGTCAATCCGTTTTACCCTGAAAATGTTGCAATTATCGGCCTGCTCGTTCCCCAGATATCTTCACGACTCGTTCCTGACCCTTGTGCCGCATCCTTCTGAATAATTCAGCCAAATTGGAGATTTTTTTATTTGGAACGCTTGAATCGCTTTTCCTTTAATTAACTTAATCGTTATCTGTCAACATTCGCGCGAACTCCCCGCTCAGCTTTTGGCCTGTCACCGCCGCCGCTCGCCAGCCGGTCCCTCCGGTCTGTCAAATCCCTTGACTTCCCGTAATCACGGAAATTAGATTTTCATTCCGCTCTCACCGGCGCGCTGTCCAGCGCCGGCCCCCGGGCCATCTTCGACAGCACGGGTGGAGGCGGAAGCCCTGCAAAAATGGTTATTCTCCGATAAGCGATTTATCGTGGCGCCTGCCGCTTCCGCGCCTCCCTGAGCGGCCGCCCGCGGCCCTCCGACCGCGGACCATCGCTCCTCACAGCCTTCCGGTGACTCCGCCCGGCCGCCGCGCCTTGGGCGTCATGCCGGGTCCATTCCAGGAGCAGGGCATGAACGATTTCGGCCGCAAAGCCGGTTCCGGGGACCGCGACCGGGGAAGAGCAGAGGAGCTGGCGCCCGGGTCCGCCTCCCGGACCGGCCGGCGCCCGGCCGCGAGCGAGAGCTCCCTGGCGGCCCTGCTCGGCAACCTGCCCGGCATGGCCTACCGTTGCCGCCACGATGACCACTGGACCCTGGAGTTTGTCAGCCGCGGCTGTGAGGAACTGACCGGCCATCCGGCGGCGGAGCTGCTGAGCACCGGTTTTTTGTCGCTGCTGCATCCCGCGGATCGCCAGCCGGCCGATGAGAGCATCCGCTCCGCCCTGCGCCAGGGACACCCTTACGAGCTCAGCTACCGGATCATCGGCCAGGATGGCCGGGAGCGGCGGTGCTGGGACCGGGGGCGCGGAGTCCGTTCCGCGGAGGGCGAGCTGCTGTTCCTGGAGGGTTTTGTCACCGATGCCTCCCCCCAGGCCCTGGAACTGGAAGAGCTCCGCCGGGTGCGGGAAGAGCTGGAGCGCCAGGTGGAGCAGCGCACCGTCCTGCTGCGGCGCTCGGAGTCCCGTCTCCAGGACCGGCTGCGCACCCTGAGCTGCCTGCAGGCGGTCCACGAGCAGTTCGAGCTGGGGATAGGGTTGGAGGAGACTCTGCGGGCCTGCCTGGACCACCTGCGGCGGGCGTTGACAGCCGCCGGGGGCGAGCTGGTCTGTCCTGTCCTGGAGCTGGGGGAACTGGTGCTGGAGAGCCCACTGCGGGTGGCCCCCCGGGATGGGGCCGGCCTGGAGCAGCCCCTGCTGGTCGGGGGTGAGCGCCGCGGCTCGCTGAAACTGTTCTGGGTGAGGACCCTCAACTGGAACCACCGTTACGGCCGTCAGCTCCTCGGCGAGCTGGCGACCACCCTCGCGGTCCTGCTCCAGCGACGGGAGCTGGCGCAGCGGAACCTGGAGAGCGAGAAGCTGGCCGCCACCGCCCGGCTGGCGGGGGGGGTGGTGCGGGAGATCAGCGATCCGCTCTCGGCGGTGCTCAACAGCCTGTTCATCATCAAGCAAGCCCTGCCCGAAAGCCATCCGGACTACGAGTACCTGCTGCTGATGGAGCGGGAACTCGGCCGCATTTCGGGGATCGCCGGCCAGTTGATCTCCCTCTACAGTCCCGCCCCGGCCGACCGCGCGACCATCGACCTGGAGGCGCTGATCCGGGAGGTGATCCGGCTGGTCGAAAGCAAGGCCCGCCAGCGCCAGATCCAGATCGAGCCCCATTTCCCCGGCGGGCTGCCGGAGCTGCGGCTGCCGATCACCCAGGTGCGGGCGGTGATCCACGATGCCCTCGGCACCATGCTCGAGACCATGCACGGCAACCAGCGGCTGTCCCTGGAACTGGAGCGCCGCGGCGATGAGCTGGAGCTCCGGCTGGAGAGCACCCGGCCCAACATCAAGGCCGAGTTGCTGTCCTCGATCCTCGATCCCGCCCGGCCGAGCGGGGACCATGATCCGCTGGGCGCAGGAGTGGGGATCGGGCTGGCGGCCTCGCTGTCGATCATGCACTCGCTGGGCGGCCGCCTGCTGACCAGGGTCGAGCCTTACCGCCGGACCACCCTGACCCTGGTCTTCCCCTGCTGCTGATGAGGCTTGACACCTCGGTCAATTGATAATACATTATCAACTGATGGAGTCTCTCCGGCTCCTTTCTGACCCACCGCGGCGCGACACCGGATCATGGCGGGCGCGCCCTGCACCATGTAACAGTGCTTGAACCTCACGGACCCCCACCGGGGCCGTCGTGTACCCGGGCCGGATTGGCCCGCCGGCTGACCGCGATCCTCCATCGAGGCGAACGATAGCAACGGGAGCGCCCTCCATGATCGACATCCTCAAGTCCCTGTGCCTGTGCAAGAGCTACGAGGGCCCGGCCGACCGGGCCTGCAAGCTGACCTGCGCTCTGGCTTTCTCGGCGCTGATGTTCCTGGTGATCGATCAGTGCTACCTGCTGTTGCTGTTCCTGACCCGTTAGTTTCATCAGGATTCGGCCACCGCTCCGGTCGTGATGATGGTCACGCCCGGAGCGGTTTTTGTTTCCTCGATGGATTTCGCAGCTAGCGTTTCATGCACAATCCGCAATGATGGCTGCATCTTTGACTCGATCAGTCAGCCGGTTCGGTTCTCCCTTCCGAAATTCCTCGTTCCACCCACTATAATACGCAAAAATTATATTGCATCAGATCTAATCCATGATTAGATTGGTTCAGATTGACCGTAGGAACTACAGCTAGCTTGTCGCGCACGATTATTGTCATCTCAGGAGGATAGTGCATGGCCAGGGGCAAGGGCATCAACAAAGAGAAGCTCTACCGACTCGCTAGTGAGGGCAAGAGCGCGCAGGCGATCATGCGGGAGCTGGACATCAAGACCAAGGCCAGCCTGAAGTCAGCCCTGGCCGAAGTGATGATGGAGCGCGGGGAAGTGCTCCAGGTTCCGGGCATCGGCGGCCGTCGGACCGGCAACCGCAAGTTCACCAAGCTGGGAATCCTGATCCCGCGGGGCCAGCTCGAGCCCCAGTTCAAGCAGGGTGACACTTTCGAGATGGAAGTGACCGCCGACAAGATCGTGCTGAGCAAGGTCCGCTGATCCGGCATCGGGCGTAGCTGAACTGCAGCGAAAATGCGAGGGACCACTCCATCCGGGGTGGTCCCTTTTTTGTGTTCACTGCCCCTGAAATGCTGTCCGACATGTAGCATGCAGCTATCGAAGAAGTTCTCGGCAGCTTGGAAGGGTGTTGGAAAATGCAGAAAAAACACAACCCCCTGTTTCCCCCTTTGTTAAGGGGGACTTCAAAGCCGCCACTGACCGGCAGTTGAGGGCGGCGAATAGTCCAGGCGTTTCCTCCCCCTTTCGTCAAGGGGGCCGAGGGGGATGTGCTTGGGACTTCTCCCGGCAACACCTCTCTTGACCACTTGAGTCAAGGGCTTAGCCCAAATCGAACTATCGAAAAAGTTTGGGAAAGTGGGAGGGGGTCCGGGGGAGGGAGAAAACCTTTTTCAAAAGGTTTTCTCCCTCCCCCGGAACAACGATCTTGGTTGTCAAATTAGTCTCAGGGAGTCTCGCCGCGGTCCACCCGCAGGTAGCAGCCCGGGCGGCAGAAAAACAGCCCGCACTCGGAGACCCGGGCGCCGGTGCTCTTTTCCCAGGCCAGCCGGTAAAGCTCAAGCTGCGGCGCATAACGGGCTGTCAGCCGCCGGCGCGTCTCCTGATCCTCCGCCCGGTCGGTCTTGTAGTCGATCAGCACCCAGCACTCATCCTCGCGGAACGCCAGGTCGATCGCCCCGCGCAGCAGGGTCGGCCGCGTCAGCAGCGGGCTGTCCTCCGGGCCGAGCAGGACATGGAACGGCGTCTCGACACAGCGCTCCGGGCTGCGCCCGGCCCTTCGCCACAGCTCCGACTCCCGCAGCGACCGGATCAGCTCCACTGCCTCCTCGGCCCGCCCGGGATCCATCCCCCGCTCCTCCAGCGCCTCCCGCGCCAACTCCACCAGCGGGGCGTTCGGACCCCGCCGCAGCGCCAGCTCCAGCAGCCGGTGCGCCACCAGCCCCCACTCCAGCCCATGCTCGCCATCTCCGGCCGGAGCCCGGGAAGCGGGATCATAGTCCGCGGCGGAGAGCGGATCGGACCAGGGCAGGCTCCCGGCCTCGGTGCTCAGGGCCAGCTCGCGGGCGGCGCGGACCTCGCGGGAGGGCAGCCGCAGGGCCTGCAGCGCTGCTTCCAGCTCGCGCCGGGCAGCAATGACCGCGGCGCTCCCGGGCGGGTCCTCCCCGGCCGGAAGGCGCTGCTCGCCGGGGTCTTCCAGCTCCGCCACTCCCTCCAGCCTCGGCTCGAAAAGCTTCCAGGGACTGTAGTTGTATTTCTCCTTGTCCGCCCGGCTCACCACCAGCAGGGAGCCGGCGCGGGTGGCGGCGACATATTTCAGCCGCGCCCGCTCTTTCTCCAGGAACCTTTTCTCGCGCTCCTGGCACTCTTCCCAGCCCGCGGGCCGGGCCAGCACCCGGCCGCCATGGTGATCCTGGGCGCTCTCCCGGCGGATCACCAGGTAGCCGCGGCTGCGCTCCCCTCCGCGGTCGATGTGCAGATCGGTCCTCAAGCCCATCTCCCCGGCCGGGTCGGCGAGGAACACCACCGGCGCCTCCAGCCCCTTGACCTTGTGCAGGTTCATCACCCGCACCGCCGGCCGCTGGGAGGCGGTGGCGGCGATCCCATCGGCCTCCTGCTCCCCGGCCAGCCACCGCAGCCGGGCGGCCAGCCCCCGGGAGGGGTCCCGCGCCACGGCCCGGTCGGCGCGCAGCAGCTCCAGCGCCTTGCCGATGCTCCCGGCCTGCAGGTCTCCCCCGGGACGGGCCGCGGCCAGGGCGAACAGCCCCAGGTCGGCCGCGATGCGCTCCAGCGCGGTGAGCTCCGGCATCCGGGTCAGCCAGCGGGCGTAGCGCTCCAACCGGGAAAAGGCCTCGCGGAAAGCCCCGGCGGCCTCGGAGGGCAGCCCCTCCGGCACCGGGGAACGGTAGCTGAACTCCCCGCCGGCCTGGCGGAAATCGTAGAGCCAGCGGTCGCTCAGCCCGAAGAGCCCCCCGCGCAGCACGGCGACGAGCGCCACGGGGTTCTCCGGCTCGACGACCGCCGCGCAGGCAGGCCGCCAGCAGCCCAGCTCCGCCACCTGCCTCCAGCGCGCTGCCGCCGCTGACCCGGTGCGGGATGCCCAGCGCTGCAGCCGGCGGGCGTAGAGCCGCAGGTGCCTGCGGCAGGTGACGATCAGGAAGTCCCCCGGGCTCGACCCGCGGATCGACTCCCCGCTCCAGCTCCTGGCGGGTGCGGGAAACGGTCAGGCCGCGAGTCGAGCGCGTGGCGGATGAAGCGGGCGATCCGCGCGGCCTCGTACTCCACCATCCGGCCCTTGAGGCACTCCTCGCTCCGGGACAGTCAGCACCCGCAGCCCGTTGAGCTCGCCCGGGAAGCTCTGCCTCGCGGCCGCACTCGAGCGGCACGTAGGCCGGCGGGAACGTGCGGTCCGCCACGGCCGGGAACAGCTCCGGGTCCTCGAAGACGCCGTTGCACCCAGGCGATCAGCGCGGGGAGGGTGCGGAAGTTCGCGTGCACAGCGCGACGACGGCTCGCCCCCGCGGCGCTCGATGAGCTCCCGGACCTGGTGTAGGTCACGATGTCGGCGCGGCGGAAGCGGTAGATCGACTGCTTCGGGTCGCCGACGACGAACAGCGAGCCCGGGCACCGGGCGGCAGGCGCGCCAGTCGCGCTCCTCGGGGTCGTCGGCGGTCAGGCAGAGCACGACCTCGGCCTGCAGCGGGTCGGTGTCCTGGAACTCGTCGACGAGCAGGTGCGTGAAGCGCTCGCGGAAGTAGCGCGCGCACCTGGGGCTGGTCGCGCAGCAGCGCCGCGGCCCGCAGCAGCAGGTCCTGGAAGTTGAGCGCCCCCGGCTCCGATCCGCAGCCGGTCGTAGACCGCCGACGCGCGTCCTGGAGCAGCGGGATCACCGGCGGCGTAGCGCAGCTCGCGCCAGCGGGCGACCAACGGGGCGGCGACCTCGCTCCTCGATGAACGTGCTCCCAGCGCTCGCATCTCCGGCCTTGACCGCGCGGCCTCCGCTTTCGGCCGCGCGCCAGCCGCTTCTGACGCCCCGTGCCTGGCGTCGAACTGCCTCGAGCAGCTCCAGCAGGTGCACGGAGCCGAGTCCAGGTCGCGGTGGCGCGCGAGCCGCTGCGGCATGCTCGCGTAGCGGCCATCAGCCGGTCGGTGCCGCGCTCCTCCGGGGAAGCTCCGGCGCGAGCGCGCGGATGCGCGACAGTAGCCGTCGAGCGCCTGGCGCGCCGGCACGAGGTCGCCGAGCCGCCGACCTCCGGCGCGGGCCACTCCTCGACGTCGGGGTAGCCGGCGAACGATGCCGAACGCCGTCTCGAGCTGCGCCGAGGTGGATGCCGAGATCGGCGAGCTGGGCGAGCACGACGCGCGGGTCGCCGGCGGCGAAGAGCCGGCGACGAACTCCTCCCAGGCCCGGTCGCGCAGCATCGCGTCGCGCTCCGTCGTCGAGCTCCTCGAAGGCCAGGTCCGACGCCGGCCTCGATCGGCCGCTCGCGCAGCAGCCGCGCGCAGAAGGAGTGGATCGTGCCGATGAAGCAGCGCTCCGAGCGCTGGCCGAGCGCCGCCGGCGAGCCGGGCGCGCGCCCGGCCCTCCGTCGCGGCGCGCGCCTGCGCTCGAGCGCGCGCGGTGAAGCGCGCCCGCAGCTCGGCGGCGGCCTTGCGCGTGAAGGTCACGGCGGCCAGGCGCCCGATCTCGCAGCGCCCGTCCGCGATCAGCGTCACCATCCGCCCGACGAGGCTCGTGGTCTTGCCGGTGCCGGCGGCGGCCTCGACGAGCAGCGTTGCGGTCCAGGTCGGTGCGCGATGCCGGTCGGCGCTGCCCGCTGGTCCGGCGTACTCCGCTCCGGTCGGCGGCGGGCTTAAGCGAGGCTCGTCTCGCGGCATGGTCCCTCAGCCTGCGAAGTGGCTCGAGCAGCGGTTCTCGGGGTCCTGGACGCTTGGCCTGGGCCAGCCGGCAGAGTCTCCCGGCGGTCGCCGTACAAAGGCAGGAAGTCGCTGTAGTCGCTGTCGCTCGCGCAGTCGGAGAACGGGAAGCAGCCGCGCGGCCAGCAGCTCGCAGAGGTCGGCGACCACCGCGCCGCCCGGCTCGAGCGCCTCGCGGGTCCAGAGCGACGCGCGGGCCGCGGGTCCCCCGGGCGGGGGAAGAAATAGCCGAAGCGCTCGCACCGCCGGCCTGCGTTCCGACAGCGCCGCCCGCAGGCCGCGCCTCGGCGAGCTGGAGGTAGAGCCAGCCCTGGACTCGCGCTTCCCTGGCCGAACGGGCCGCCCTCGGCGTAGCCGGGCGCTGCCGCCGGTCTTGTAGTCCCAGACCGTGAACCGGGTGGGATCGCCGGGCGACTGGTCCACCCGGTCGATCCTCCCCCGCAGATGCAGCATCGCGCCATCGGGAAGCCGCACCGGCAAGGGCTCGGGGCAGTCCAGCGAACAGCTCGCTCCCGCGGACTGCAGCCCGATCGACACTTCGAAGAAACGGGGATTGCTCCCGCCGCGGCAGAAACGCTCCTCCTCGCGCAGGAACACCAGCGCCATCCGCTCCAGCCCCTGGCGCTCGCGGGCGAACACCCGCTCATCCGGCGGGGGCTCATCCAGGCGCGCCCGGGCCACCGCCCGCTCCAGCAGCTCCAGCAGCCGTCCCCGGTCCCGCTCGCAAGCGGGCGGCAGCAGCCCCTCGCGCTCCAGGCCGCTCATGAATTCGTAAAACACCCCGTGCAGCAACGAGCCCCGGGTCGGCGGGCTCCAGCCAGCGGTCGGGAGTCGATCCGAAACTCCTCCGGGGGCTCGAGCCCCAGCACGTGACGGAAGAAATATTCCAGCGGGCAGGCCCCGAGCTGCTCCAGCCGGCTGGCCGAGAGCACCAGCGCCGGGTTGCGGCGGGGGTCCAGCTCCGGCCCGGCCTCCGGCACATAGCCATCGTACTCGGTGAACCGGCTGCCCAGGCGGGCCGCCTCGGCGACCAGGCCCCGCGCCAGGTGGGGGAAGCTGACAGCCACCTCCCAGCGGCGGTCGGTGAACGCTGGAGCGGCAGAGGTTGGCCAGCCACCAGCCGGCCTCATCCACCGCCTCTTCCGCGGCGCGCGGGGCGAACCCCGCCGGCTCGCCCAGCCAACGGGCTAAGTCCCGCTGGTCGCCCTCACGCTTTCCCGACAGCAACCGGAAGGCCGGCAGCAGGACAGTCGCCGGGAACAGCTCCCGGTCATCCTGCAGGCTGCGGCAGCAGAAGCTCAAAAACACCCTTCCCCGCAACCGGGCCAGCAGCCGGGCGAACCGCCGCAGCTTGAGCCCGGTGCGTCCGGCCGCGGTCGGCAGCTCCGGGGACAGCTTTCGCCGCTCGTGATCGAGCAGCAACGGGTCCTGGCCCCCGCCGCCGGGAAAACGGCTGTCATCCAGCCCGACAATGAAAGTCACCGGCCGCCCGGAATGCCCGCCGCGGGAGAGCCCCGACAGGTGCAGCCTTCCCGGCCGCGGCCCGCTCCCGCCGACCCGGGTCTCGGCAGGCAACGCCGCCAGCCAGCGGCGCAACTCCAGCCCGGGAGGCGGCGGGCCATCCGGCAGCGCCTGGCCGCAGGCCGCGAGCTCCTCCAGCAGCCGTCGGCGGCTGTACTGATCGAGCTGGCTCCTGGAGCGGGCCGAACCTTCGAGGAAAGCCGCGGCCCGTCCCAGCAGCGGGGGCGCCGGCGAGGTCCGGGCCCGGGTAGTCCCGCAGCAGCTCCCGCACCACCGGCCGGAGCAGCTCCAGCCCGCGTTGGCGCTCGCGCAGCTTGGCCAGTTGCTCCCGGTCCGGCTCCTCCGCGCGGTCCGGCTGACTGCCGCCGCGGGCGATCCGCGCCCGGAGCGCCCGCAGCTGCTCATCCAGCGCCGGCAGGTAACGCGCGGCTCCGCCGCCGATCCGCACCGCGCGAAGGATCGCCGCCAGGCGCGAGAATGACAGCCCGGATTCTTTCTGTCCCGCCACCTCCAGCAGCCCCTCGCGCAGCATCGCGGTCAGGCCCTCCTGGAGGAAGCCCGCTCCGCCCCAGGCCAGCCAGGCCGCCAGGGCTCTTCCCGGCCGGGAGTAGCGCGCCGGGATGCCCTCATCGAAAGTCACCGGCGGGCTCTGGTCCTCCTCGCTGATGAAGACCGCGGAGAACAGCTCCAGGAACAGCGGGATGTAGGTCGCGGGATCGGAGTGGATCACCTCGACCTGGTCCAGCGGCAGGCCCTCCCGTCGGCAGCGGCGCAGCACCTCGCGGACCTCGTTGGCCTCGCCGACCGCGTGGAAGATCACCGCCGTGGCATCTTCCTCTACCGGCGGCGATGGAGCCTCGGCCGGCCGCTCGATCCAGCGCAGCAGTCCCAGGCGGTCCAGCCGTTCGGGGGGCTCGCCGGGAAGGTCTCCGGGCAGCGACACCCGGATTTCCGCGGGCAAATGCTCCCAGAACCGCCGTTCCAGGCCGCCCAGCTCCTCCTGAAGCTCCTCGGGCAGCAGCAGCACCCGCTCGGGGAGGAACCCGGGCTCGGCCTCGACCCGCTCCAGCGCCAGGCGCAGCACCGCGGCCCGGTCGACCAGCCTGCCCGCCGCCAGCTCCCGCTCGTAGTGGCCGATGATCCGCCGGATTTCCCGGGCCTTGTCGCGGTGCTCGAAATCCTCGGACCGCAGCGCATCGGCGCTCAGCCCGGCCAGCCGCAGCTCCTCGATCGAGCGGCGCAACGCCCCCAGCAGGCTGCGGTTGGGCTCCAGGCGGGTGAGGTAACCCGCGCCCTCCCGGCGCAGGCGGTCGAGGATCCCGGCCAGGATCACCTCGGCGCGGCAGGCCCCCAGCATGGTCAGGCCATCGCGTTCCAGGGCGGGATCGGCGGCCCGGCGGGCGAGCTGGGCCAGGGTGGTCACCTGGACATTGACCACCGGCCGGCCGGAGGCGGCCACCGCATCCAGCCACTGGTAACCGGTCCGCAGGGCGGGGGCGACCAGCAGCTTGGGCTCGGTCGGACGGTAGCGGCAGGCCTCGCCCAGGGCGAGGGTCAGGCGGTTGAGGGCCATCGGGCGGTCCTTTTCGGGCGGCGGGACGGAATCTGACGCTGATAGATCGTGTGATGAACTCAGAGCGGACCGGCTCGGGAATCAGGAAAATACACAACCCCCTGTTTCCCCCTTTGCTAAGGGGGATCGTTCCCGCTTCGCCCCGGTCAATGCTGCCAATAGTAATCAGGCTCTTGGTAGTGGCGGGTTTTAAACCCGCCACTACACCGGCAGGCGCTATCCACTGGCTGAGGTCCCTGCTCCCGGCGACAGCCGACGGGGTGTGTCGCCTCTTTTCAGCAGCCACTACCCAGGCGTCAGCCTGCGCACTGCATCACACCCTTTAACAGATTTCTATTTCTTGCCTGGCATTGTATATTTGTCTTGGCGGCGGCCGGGGCGGAGAGCGCCCGGATGGCAACCCCGAGGGGCGCGGAGCCATCGTCCGGCAGGGACAATATCAGGATATAACCGCCTGCGCTTTTGCGCCAGCTTTACGATTTACTTGCGGCGACCGGTGTTGCCGCGACCGGAAGACAAAGCCGCAACGCGTCGCGGTTCGCGGTCCCCACGGTTACCGACTGTCCGCAGCCCTCCCCTTGCCGGGATGGCAAGAAACAAACCACGCTCGCGCCCGGTGAGGGGTGTTCGATGCAAACGCTCCTCGTGGTCCGTCACCCCCAGGCCGTGGGCAACTCTTCCGGCCTGGAGCATCTCCGGCGATGGATCGGGGAAAAGAGCTGAGATGGAAGCCGGAACCAGGCAGGAAAAACCGGAGCACGGCGAGGAGCAAAACGCAAGCCCGTTCGTCAACCGCGAGATCGGCTGGCTCGCTTTCAACGCGCGGGTGTTGCAGGAGGCGGCCGATCCCACCACTCCACTGGTGGAGCGGCTCAAGTTCCTGGGGATTTTCTCCTCCAACCTGGATGAGTTCTTCCGGGTGCGGGTGGCGGCGATCAAGCGGTTGATCGGCGCCCGGGGCAAGGAGCGCGCCCGGGCCAAACTGCTGCTGGGCGGCTCCCCGGCCCGGATCATGGAGGACATCCAGGAAATCGTCTTCGACCAGCAGAGCCGTTTCTCCGAGGTCTACCAGGAGATCCTGCAGGAGCTGCGACAGCAGCAGGTGGTCCTGGTGAACGAACACGACCTCGACCCCGACCAGGTCGAATTCGTCAAGGATCACTTCCACCAGGAAATCCGCCCCCTGCTGTTGCCGATCATGCTGGAAAACCTCAGCCGCTTCCCGGCGCTGAGCGACCACTCGGTCTACCTGGCGGTGCGGATGCTGAAAGGGCCGGACAGCAACAGCGCCCCGCGCCACGCCCTGATCGAGGTGCCGGCCGAGAGCCGGTCGCGCTTCCTGGTGCTGCCCCCCAAGGATGGCGGCACGCCGATCATCCTGCTGGACGACGTGATCCGGGTCGGCCTGGGCGAGATCTTCTCCCTGTTCGGCTTCCGGCGCTTCGAGGCTTACACCATCAAGCTCACCCGCGATGCCGTGCTGGACATCGAGGACGACATCACGATCAATTTCATGGAGAAAATCTCCAAGGGGCTGAAAAGGCGCGAAAAGGCCCAGCCGGTGCGCTTCGTCTACGATGTCCGGATCCCGGATTATTTTCTGCGGCTGTTGATCAAAAAGAACAGGCTGACCACTATCGACTCGCTGATCCCCGGGGACAGATATCACAACTTCAAGGATTTCATGGAGTTCCCCTCCCTGGGCCGCAGCGCGCTGCAGTACGAGCCGCTGCCCCAGCTCCCGCACCCGCAGCTCAATCCCCGGGCCAGCACTTTCGAGGTGCTGCGCCGGCGGGACATCCTGCTGAGCTACCCCTACCACAGCTTCAACTACTTCATCGACCTGTTGCGCGAGGCCTCGATCGACCCCCGGGTGGAGTCGATCAAGATTTCCCTCTACCGGCTGGCCCGCAACTCCAACGTGGTCAACTCCCTGATTAACGCCATCCGCAACGGCAAGGAAGTGACCGTCATCATGGAGCTCCAGGCCCGGTTCGATGAGGAGGCCAACCTCTACTGGACCGACCGGCTGCGGGAGGAGGGGGCGCGCATTCTGTACGGGGTGCCGGACCTCAAGGTGCACTCCAAGGTGCTGCTGATCGCCCGCCGCGAGCGCCGCCGCCTGGTGCGCTACGCCAACATCAGCACCGGCAACTACAACGAGGCCACGGCTCGCCTTTACTGCGACCACAGTTTCTTCACCGCCGACCCGCGGATCACCGATGACCTGGAACAGCTGTTCGAGTTCTTCGAGCACAACCACCGCGCCTATACCTTCGAGCACCTGCTGGTCTCGCCCTTCTCCCTGCGCCAGAGCCTGGTCCGGCTGATCCGGAGCGAGATGGAGCTGGCCCGCCAGGGACGGCCGGCTTACATTATCCTCAAGACCAACAACCTGGCCGACCGCCCGATGATCGACCTGCTGTACGAGGCCGGCCAGGCCGGGGTGCGGATCGAGCTGATCGTGCGCGGAGCCTGCTCGCTGGTCCCGGGCGTGCCGGGCGTGAGCGACAACATCCGCGCCATCAGCATTGTCGACCGTTTTCTAGAGCACTCGCGCATCTTCCTGTTCGGCGGCGGCGGGACGGAGCAGTTGTTCATCTCCTCGGCCGACCTGATGAACCGCAACCTGGACCGCCGGGTGGAAGTGGCCTGCCCGATCTACGACGAGGGCCTGCGGCGCGAGCTGAAAGCGCTGCTCGAGCTGCAGCTCCGGGACAATGTCAAGGCCCGGCTGATCACCCCGGAGCTGGACAACCGCTACCTGCGGCCGGCCCCGGGTGAGCCGCCGGTGCACTCCCAGCTCGACTATTACGAACTCCTGAAACGGCAACAGGCGGAATGACCGACAGCAGAGGGAACGAGCCTTGGTTTTCGCGGCGATAGACGTGGGATCGAATGCGGTGCGCCTGCTGGTGTCGAACGTGCATGAAGAGGGCAGCCGGACCTATTTCAACAAGCTCTCGCTGACCCGGGCCCCGATCCGCCTGGGCGAGGATGTCTTCCTCCACGGCCGGATCTCCGAGCGCAAGGCCGACAAGCTGGTCAAGGCGATGCTGGCCTTCCGTTACCTGATGGAGATCAACGAGCCCCAGGACTACCTGTCTGTCGCCACCTCGGCGATGCGCCACGCCGCCAACGGCGATGAAGTGGCCCGGGAGATCAGGCGGCGCACCGGGATCGGGATCGAAATCATCAGCGGCCAGGAGGAGGCGGAGCTGATCTACTCCACCCATGTCGCCGAGCAACTGGTGGACAGCCGCTCCTACCTCTACATCGAGGTCGGCGGCGGCAGCACCGAGGTCAGCCTGTTCGCGCGGGGCCGCAACATCTGCTCCCACTCCTTCCCGATCGGCACCCTGCGCATCCTGCACGACCTGGTGGGCCAGGAGGAATGGGAGTCGCTGCGCGACTACCTCCAGCAGCATACCGCCGACTACCGCCCGGTGGTGGGGATCGGCACCGGGGGCAACATCAACAGCGTGCTCAAGCTGCTGCGCAAGAAAGAGGGCAAAGCCTTCTCGGCCAAGCAGCTCAAAGATGTGGCGCGCTACCTGCGCTCGCTCCCGCTCGAATACCGGGTCCGGGAGCTGGGGCTGCGGCCCGACCGGGCGGATGTGATCGTCCCGGCCACCGAGATTTACCTCGCGGTGATGAAATGGGCCGGGATCGAGACCCTGATCGTGCCCAAGCTGGGCCTGGCGGATGGGATCATCCACCGGCTGTACGAGCGGCACCGCGAGGCCGGCAGCGTCCAGCACCTGATCTGATACCGCCTGGCGGTCAGACATTCCGCCTTGAACCGGCGCAAAAGTTTATCACCGGACAATCCACGAAAACGCCCCCGCCCGTGCGGTGAGGCGCGCTTCATCTTTCCCGCGCCGTGTTCCGCGGCCGGGCCAGACCCCGGAGGAAGAGTTGGCTCGAGGTAACTCCCCGCTCAGGATCGCCCTCGCCCTTTGCGGCCTGTGGCTCGTCCCGCTGACCGGCTGCCGGCAGCAAGAGACGGCCCCGGCCTGGCAGTTCGGTCTGCCGCAGGGTCCGGCGCAGTGGGACACCAGCGGCACCCGCGCGGTGGCCCATCAGTGGTACGGCCCGGAAGATCGACAGCAGCCGGCTTATCTGATCTCCGCCCAGCAGTCCGGCCTGCTGCGGCTGCGCTCGCCGGCCCTGACCCAGGCCCGGGGCCGGACCATCGCCCTGAGCCTCGAGCTGCGGACCGAGCAGGCCCGCGGCGAGCTGCTCACCGCCACCCTCCAGCTCTTCAGCGATTACCAGCGGGTGCAGTGGGACTCGGTGCTCTTCCGCCAGGAGGCGCCGCCGGACCAGAGCTCCGCCCCGGACAGCTCCTGGCACGCCATCGAGCGCCGGATGGCGATCCCGGCCGATGTGGACCGGGTCGAGTTGGTGGTGACCAGCGCCCCGACCAGCGGCAAGGTCTGGCTGGGCGGGCTGTCCCTCGCGCTGGAGCCGACCGTGCGCCAGGAGCTGCTGATGGAGACCGACCGGCTGGCCCGGATGCTGGACAACCGACGGCTGGTGCTGCTGCATGTTTCCGCCGACCGCTCCAGTTATGAGCAGGGCCACCTGCCCGGCGCCCGTTTCCTGGCTTTCGACAGCCTGGTGGTCGAGCGCGGGGGGGTGCCCAACGAGCTGCCCCCGTTGGAGCGGCTCAGGAAGCTGTTCGGCCGGCTGGGGCTCGATGGCGACCGCCGGATCGTGATCTACGATGACCAGGATGGCCTGCTGGCGGCCCGGGCCTTTTTCACCCTGGACTATCTCGGACTGGGAGAGAAGAGCGCCCTGCTGGATGGCCAGTTGCAGAAGTGGCGGGCCGAGGGGCGGCCGCTCAGCAGCGATGAGCCGGCGTTCGAGCCCACCAACTTCATCCCGCGGGTCCGATCGGAGCTCCTGATCGGGCAGGAGGACATCCGCAAGCTGCTGGAGGAGAAGCGCCGGCGGCCATCGTACCCGCTGGCCCTGATCGACTCCCGTTCCCCGGCCGAGTACCGGGGCGAGGAGCCCGGCCAGGGCCTCGAGCGGCCCGGCCACATCCCGGGGGCGATCAATATCCCCTGGAAACAGAACCTGCGGCAGGATCAGCCGCCGGTCCTGCTCCCGGCCGAGGAACTCCTAAAGCTGTACGCCGACCGGGGGCTGGAGACCGAGGGGCTGGTGGTCGCCTATTGCCGCAGCGGGCGCTCGGCCGCGTATACGTATTTTGTCCTGCGCTACCTCGGGCTGGCCGAGGTGGGGCTGTACGATGGGTCGTTCAGCGAGTGGAACCGGAATGCGGACAACCCGGTGGAAAACGCCGCGGGGAATTGATCCGGACTTGCGGTCCGCGCTGCGGGATCGAACCGGCGGAAAAGTTCTGGAAAGCGGGATCGGTCCGCCGGGAGGGCGGGCCAGCCGCTCAGCGTGTCATCTCGGGATCAGGTTCGGGCGGGGGCAGGCCAGGCGGACGGCTCAGGCGGTGCGGTTTTCTTCCTTGATCTGCCGACCCAGTTGCACGATGAACTTGGTCAAGCACTCCCGGTCGTAGTCGGCGCTGGTCTTGTTGAGGAAGCTCAGGGCCTCGAACGGGGTGAGGGCGCGCTTGTAGGAACGCTCGGTGGTCAGGGCATCGTAGATGTCGACAATCGAGGCGATCCGACCGAACGGCCCGATCTGACGGCCGCTCAGCCCGCGGGGGTAGCCGGTTCCGGTGAGCTTCTCGTGGTGCTGGATCACCGGTTCCAGCACCAGCTCCGGCAACTGGTGGTGCTCGCGCAGCAGTTGCTCGCCCAGGGTCACGTGGTTCTTCATCTGCAGGAACTCTTCCGCGGTCAGCTTGCCCGGCTTGTTGATCAGCAGGGGATCCACCATGCTCTTGCCCACATCGTGCAGCATTGTCCCCAGGCCCAGCAGCTCCAGGTCCGGCTTGCGGGGCAGCCCCAGCGTCGCGCCCAACCCCACCGACAAGGTGCAGACATTGATCGAGTGCACGTAGGTGTAGAAATCGTGGGCGCTGATCCGCATCAGGGAATAGAACGAGGTGTCGTTGTCCAGGATGAAATCCACCAGCCCATCCACCGTCTCATCCAGCTTTTTGATGTTCTCGCCGCTGCGCGGGTCATCCAGCACGTCCCGGACCACCATTTTGCTCATTTCCCGCAGCACCAGCGCCTCCTGCCTGATCCGGGCGTCATCATCCACCCAGGCCTTCTGCTGCAGCGTGGAGAGCAGCTTCTGAATCATCTCCCGGAACTGCGGCAGGTCCTCCCGGCGGACCATCAGCACCCGTTCCTGCTGAAAGAACTTTTCGCTCAGGGTCCAGGGACCGGGCTTGCCCTCGAACTCCTCGCACTGGTAGACATGGTTGTTTTCGTGGCAGTAAAGCGGGAACGGCAGGACCATCCCGGGCTCGAACACTCCCAACTCCACCACGTGGTACTGATCGATGATCTCGTGGTAGCGCTCGATTTCCTCGGGATCGACAAACACCCCCTCGAAACCCAGCTTCCTGGCCTGCTCCTCCAGCGTTGCCCGCATCTGGTGGCGATAGTCCTCGTAGAGCTTGATCTCGCCCTTGGAGACGAACAGCGAGTCGATGTTGTTGTCGATCAGGGTCTGCAACACGTTGCCATCAAAGCGGATATTGGCGTGGCGGTACAGGACGTAGCGGTCTTTCTGCTTGATGTAGAGGTCGAAGTTGGGGATGGAGTCGATCACGATCCGCTTGAGGGGTACCGGAAAGTAAGATTCCGCCATTGCCGTGACCTTTGGGGAAAAATGAAAACAATAACAGCCTTGACTCCTGAATTATACCACTTTTGAATTTTTGGTTCAATAGCGATGAACAGTTTTTCAATTATTCCGACGGCAACCGGCCCCCTCCGGCCTGGGTCAACTCCGGCCAGGCCGGTGCACTTGGCCGCAAGGCAACGATTTCGCTGACACGCCGGAGGCTGCCGGCTCCACGCGGCAACCCACCGGATCTGCACTTACTCCCCGCCACCTCATCCGGCCCTGGAGGGATCGACGATCCGTCTGAACAGCTCCATCCGCTCCCGGACCAGGTGCTTGAGATAAATCCTGAAAAGCTCTTCCTCCGACAGCTTGTCGAATTCCCTTCGCAGGCACGCCAGTTGGCTTTCCAGGATCTCTCTGGTCGTCCGACAATTCTCAGTCATTGATCTGGTTCCTCAGCCGCTCTGACCACTGGTTCAATGCAGAAAAAGCTTCCCCCGGCAGGGCCGCGCTATTAAAATCAGGCCAGTCTCACCGGGAGGAAACTTTCAGGCTCGATATTTTTAAACTAATATTTTACAGCAAGTTACAATTTCATGGTCCGCGATCTGAGACGCAGGCCGGCAGAATTTATTCAACTCCCGGCCCAATCGCAAGATCATTGGCGGGAGGTTAGCGGGTCCGGCTTGATCTGACTTCATGATAAAGGTGAACTTGTACCAAGTTACTTCCTGGTGGCCACTTCCCTTCCGACCGGAGGACCGCATGCCCGCGAAGCTACGCCTTCACTCCTTGTTCCGGCCGGCCATGCCGGCCATCCTGCTGCTCGCCTCGCTGCACGCTACGCTGCTGACCGCGGCCGAACCACCCGCCGACACCAGCCGGGGCCGTTCCCTGTTCTTCGCCGACAGCTTCGAGCCGGGACCGGGGCTCCAGGGCGCGCCCGGCTGGGAGCGCTGGAGCCAGCGCGAGCAAAGCAGCCCGGAGCTCTTTACCGCCGCCGAGCCGAGCCTCGGCGCCTCCGGCAGCCTGGGCCTCACCGGGGCCTCCAACAACTCCGCCCACGGGGGCTGGCGGCGGGTGGTCCAGGGAGTCGAGCCCGGGACCTGGTACCGCCTGCGGGCCTGGTACACCGCCGAGAATGTCCCCTATCCCCGCCAGCAGGTGCTCTCCCGCCTGGAGTGGCTGGATGCCAAGGGCGAGCGCACCGCCCAGCCGGAATATCCCGGCGAGCGGCTGCAGCCCGGACGGTGGCAGTTGCACGAGGGCCTGTTCCAGGCCCCGCCCCAGGCCGCCGCGGCCCGGATCGAGCTGTACCTGAGCTACTGCCCCCAGGGCCGGGTCTGGTTCGACTGCATCAGCCTGCAGCAGGTGGATGATCCCGGCCGGCGGATGGCGCGGGTGGCGACAGTCAATCACCTGCCGACCAACACCGGCAGTTCCCGGGCCAGCGTGGAATCTTTCCTGCCGCTGCTCGAGGAGGCCGGCCGCCAGGGCTGCGACATCGTTTGCCTGGGCGAGGGCATCAACATGGCCGGGACCGGCAAAGGTTACCCGGAGATCGCCGAGCCGATCCCCGGACCGACCACCGAGCTGCTGGGCCAGGTCGCGCGACGGCACGGGATGTACATTGTCGCCGCCATCGGCGAGCGCGAGCACCAGGCGATCTACAACACCGCGGTGCTGATCGACCGCCAGGGAAGGGTGGCCGGCAAGTATCACAAGGTCCAGCTCCCGCGCGAGGAGCTCGAGGGCGGCTGCACCCCGGGCCACTCCTTCCCGGTGTTCGACACCGACTTCGGCCGGATCGGGATGATGGTCTGCTGGGACCTGCAGTACACCTTGCCGGCCCAGGCGCTGGCGGTCCAGGGCGCGGAGATCATCTTCCTGCCGATCTGGGGCGGGACCGCGCCGCTGGTCCCGGCCCGGGCCATCGAGAACCAGGTCTGGCTGGTGAGCTCGTGCTACGAAAACAACCTGCCGACCGCGATCTGGAACCCCCGGGGCGAGGTGGTGGCCCGGGCCGAGCGCCGCGGCACCATCGCCTGGAGCGACATCGACCTCAATCAGCGCTTCTACGATGACTGGCTGGGCAACATGCGGGACCGCTTCGCCCGCGAGCGCCGCGCGGATGTCGTGCTGCCCGAGCTGGCGCGCTGAAAGCGCGCAGCCGGGAACCCTCTCCGTCCGAAAAAGCGAGGGGCCGGCTCCCTGCGGAGTCGGCCCCTCGTAATGAACGCAGGCTCAGGCGGCGCGTTTCAGCCGATCATGCCGGTGACCGGGCTGGAGGCCACCGCGTAGCTTTTGATCGGGATCCGGCCGGCCAGCCAGGCCAGTCGCCCGGCCTCCACCGCCAGGCGCATCGCCCGGGCCATCGCCACCGCATCCCTGGCCCCGGCGATCCCGGTGTTCATCAGGATCCCATCCACCCCCAGCTCCATCGCGATCGCCGCATCCGAGGCGGTGCCCACCCCGGCATCGACAATCACCGGCACCTTGACCGCCTCCTTGATGAACAGGATGTTGGCCCGGTTGAGGATCCCCAGCCCGCTGCCGATCGGCGAGGCCAGCGGCATCACCGCCACCGCGCCGGCCTCTTCCAGCCGGCGGGCGGTAATCAGGTCATCATTGGTGTAGGGCAGGACCTTGAAGCCCTCGGCCGCCAGGATTTTCGTGGCCTCCAGCAGCCCGGCCACATCCGGCAGCAGGGTTTTCTGGTCGCCGATCACCTCCAGCTTGACCCACTCGCTCAGGCCCGCTTCTCTTCCCAGGCGCGCCGTGCGCACCGCTTCCTCGGCGGTGTAGCAGCCGGCGGTGTTGGGCAGGATGAAATATTTCCGCGGATCGATGAAATTGAGCAGCGCTTCCTGCGTGCTGCGTTTGAGGTCGACCCGCCGCACCGCGACAGTCACCACCTCGGCGCCCGACTCCCGCAGCGCCTCGACCATGGTCTGGTTGTCGGAGTACTTGCCTGTCCCCACCAACAGTCGGCTGCCAAAGCTGCGGCCGGCGATCTCGAGCCTGGTGTCCTGCGTCATCGCGCCTGATCCTTCCGCTGAAAGAAAGCGAAGTTGAGAATAAAGTCCGTCTCCGGCCCGCCGGAGCCGGACTCAGCCACCGCCGACAAACTCCACGATCTCGAACTGGTCCCCATCCCGGACCGGGACCTGGTCATATTCCCCGCCCTTGATGATCTGGCGGTTCTGCTCCACCGCCACCCGCCGCCCGGGGGTGATCCCCACCAGTTGCAGCAGGTCGCCGACAGTGGTCTCCGGGGGCACCTGCATCGCTTCGCCGTTGATGGTTACCTTCAACAGTCGCACCGTATCAGTCATCCGCTCCCTCCTCTGCCTCGATCGCGGTCGAGGCCGTATATTCCCGTCTGCGCCTGACGCCATCCGTGCTAAGCGCCGCTCCCCGCGCCCGCCAGGGCCCGTTGCAGCGCCTGGACCGCCCGGCCCGGGTCCGGGGCCTCCCAGATCGCGGTGATCGCCGCAACGCCGAAAGCTCCGGCCCGCGCCACCGCGCCCACCTTGTCCGGCTCCACTCCGCCGATCGCGAAGACCGGCCGGTCGACCTGCCGGCAGACCCCGGCCAGGAACTCCAGGCCCGCCGCGGCGACTCCCGGCTTGCCGGGCGAGGGGAAAATTGTCCCCAGGTAAAGGTAATCCGCCCCGGCCGCGACTGCGGCGCGGGCCTCCTCCAGGCTGTGGCAGGACCAGCCCAGCTTTAAGCCGCGCTCCCGGCAGAGGACCGCCGCCCGCTCCAGCGGCAGGCCGTGCCGCCCCAGGTGCAAGCCATCCGCCCCGACCGCCAGGGCCACGTCCAGGCGGTCGTTGACAATCAGCGGGACCCCGGCCTCGCGGGTGACCGCGCGCGCTCGCAGCGCGAATTCATAAAATTCCCGGCCGGTCAGGCCATGGCCGCGCAGGTGGATCGCCGCCAGGCCGGTAAGGGCCACCCGCCGCACCCGTTCGAGCATCTCCGGTTGTTCCTGGAGCATCGCGGGAGTGGTGACCGCGTGCACTCTGAGCTGTTCGAAACTGGCCGGCTGGACTGCCATCGGCTGGGGGCTCCGGAAAACAGGACAGGAAAGGCCAAGAGCGTGTGATGCACTGCGAAGCCTGGCGCCTGGGCAGTGGCCGCTGAAAAGAGGCCACACACCCCGTCGGCTGTCGCCGCCACCCCTCTGTTTAGAGGGGATTAACAGCCTGATTCCCAAACGCTTACGCCACTGCCGGGGCGAAGCGGGAACGATCCCCCTTAAAAAAGGGGGACACCGGGGGTTGTGTTTTTCCTGATTCCCGAGCCAGTCGCTCTGAGTTCATCACACGCGCTAGGCGAGCATCTCGCCGGGCTCCAGCCGCGCCCCCAGCAGGAACTCCCTGGCCGGCAGGCGCTTGCGCCCCTGGAGCTGCAGTTCGCGGATCAGGACCGTGCGGCCCTCGCCGGCGGCGACCAGCACCCCCGCGCGGTCGGCGGCGACCACCCGGCCGGGCGGAGCCCCGACCGACGGCTCCCCGGCCAGCGGCCGGAACAGCTTGAGCTCGCTCCCGCGCCAAAGGCACCAGGCCCCCGGCTCGGGGTCGAACGCGCGGATCAGGTTGGCGATGCGGTCCGCGGGAAGGCTCCAGTCGATCCGGGCCTGCTCGCGGTCGAGCTTGGGGGCGAAAGTGACCCCCGTTTCCGGCTGGGGCGCCGCCACCGCCTCCCCGCGTTCGATCGCATCCAGCACCCGGACCAGCAGTTCAGCGCCCGCGGCGGCCAGCCGTCCGGCCAGCTCGCCGGCGCTCTCCTCCGGGCCGATCGGCAACGCTTGCCGGACGTAGACCGGGCCGCTGTCCATCCCGGGATCCATCCGGATCACGGTCAACCCGGTGACAGTCTCCCCGGCGGCGACCGCCCGCTGGATCGGGGCGGCCCCACGCCAGGCGGGCAGCAGCGAGGCGTGCAGGTTGATCGAGCCGCGCGGGGGAAGCTCCAGCACCTCCGGCCGCAGGATGTGGCCGTAGGCCACCACCGCCGAAATATCCGGCCGCAGGGCGGCGAGCCGTCCCAGGAACTCCTCGCCCCGGGGCCGCTCGGGTTGGAGCACCGGCAGCAGGCCGGCCTGAAGGGCGTACTCTTTCACCGCGGGCGCGGCCAGCTTCCGTCCCCGGCCACGCGGCCGGTCCGGCTGGCAGACCACGCCCACCACCTGGTGCCGCGAGGCGCGGGCGATCGCCGATAGGGGCGCCACCGCGAATTCCGGACTACCCCAGAACAGGATTCTCATGCCGTCTGTTCGGCCTCCAGGTCCCGGACGATCTTCTTCCACCTGGACATCAGCAGGTTCTTTTTCACCGCCCCGACCCGGTCGACGAACAGAATCCCATCCAGGTGGTCGATCTCGTGCTGCAGGATGCGGGCGGGCATGCCCGCGGCCTCGACCCGCAGCCGGCGGCCATCGAGGTCCTGGCCCAGCACCACCACCCGCTCGGCGCGGTCGACCATCTCTTTGAGCTCGGGGATCGAGAGGCAGCCCTCCTCCTCGCGCTGCACGCCCTCCCGCTCGATGATCTCGGGGTTGACCAGCACCTGGGGGTCGAGCCCGAAGCTCTCCTCGACATTATCGTAGACAATCATCCGCCGCGAGACCCCGACCTGCGGAGCAGCCAGCCCGACGCCCTCGTTGAGGTACATCGTCTCGATCATGTCGGCGGCCAGTTGCTTGAGCTGGTCGTCGAACTGCTCCACCGGCAAGGCCTTTTTGCGGAGGACCGGATCGCCCATGTGTCTGATGCGAAGTTCCGCCATCTACTTCTCCTGAATCACTTTCTAGGGCGGTTTCCGCCCCGATCACGCGGCCGATCCGATTGCGGTCGACCGTGATTTTGGTGCCCTCGGCCACCTTCAGCTCGACCGTCTGGTCATCGATCTCGACGATCCGGCCGTGGATGCCGCCGGCGGTCACCACGTCATCGCCCTTCTTGAGCGAGGCGAGCATCTGCTGGTGACGCTGCTGAACCTTCTGCTGCGGCCGCATCACGATGAAGTACAGGATGGCGAAAGTGGCGATGATCAGCAGAAAAAACGTACCATCGAAACCGCCGCCAGGGGCGCCCTGGCCGCCGCCGGCCATCAGGAACAACAAGCCTTGAGTCAATGCAGACTCCTTCGGTGAAGGTTGTGGGTTGACCACTTCATCTTGCGGTTCACTGCATCTTCCCGCCGGCAAACCGACCGGCGAGAGCCGCACCCCGTTGCCGGGAAACGGCGGCGACCGGCTCCCTCCCATACTAAACCGCGCCACGGAGGATGTTTCGCCGGACCTATCTCAGATAATCATATCTATTATAAAACTCATCCGCCCAGCGGTCAAACTTCCCATCCAGGATGCTCTGCCGCATCCCTTCCAGCAGGCGGGTCATGAACCAGAGATTGTGGAAGCTGGTCAGGCGGATTCCCAGCACCTCCCCGGCATGGAGCAGGTGGCGGATGTAAGCCCGGGTGAAGTTGCGGCAGACATAGCAGCCGCATTCCTCGTCCAGGGGGCGGAAATCCTCGGCGCACGGGGCGTTCTTGACCACCAGCCGGCCCCGGGAGGTGAAGACGGTCCCGTTGCGCCCGTAACGGGTCGGCACCACGCAGTCGAACATGTCCACCCCGCGGCGCACCGCCTCGATCATGTCCTCGGGGTAGCCCACCCCCATCAGGTAGCGGGGCCGGTCCTCCGGCAGGTGGGGCAGCACCTCCTCGAGCATCCCGTACATTGTCGCCTTGGGCTCGCCGACACTCAGGCCGCCGATCGCATAGCCGGGAAAGTCCAGCCCGACCGTCCGCCGCGCCGACCACTGCCGCAGGTGCGGGTACATTCCCCCCTGGACAATCCCGAACAGGGCCTGGGGCCAGGGCGGGGCCAGCTCGCCCAGCCGGCCCTGGTGCTCGCGGCAACGCTCGGCCCAGCGCAGGGTGCGCTCGGCGGCCAGGCGGACATAGTCCTCCTCGGCCGGGTAGGGCACGCACTCGTCGAAGACCATGATGATGTCCGCCCCGAGCGCGGCCTGGATTTCCACCACTCGTTCCGGGGTGAACAGGTGATAGGAGCCATCGTGGTGGCTCTGGAAAGTGACCCCCTCCTCCTTGATCCGGCTCAGGTCGATCAGGCTGAACACCTGGTAGCCGCCGCTGTCGGTCAGCACCGGGCCGTGCCAGCCCATGAAGCGCTGCAGCCGGCCGGCCCGCCGCACCAGCTCCGCCCCGGGCCGCAGGTAGAGGTGGTAGGTGTTGGACAGCACCAGCTGCACCCCGATCTCCTCCAGGTCGCTCGGGGCCATGGTCTTGACTGTCGCCTGGGTCCCCACCGGCATGAAGACCGGGGTACGCACGGGGCCATGGGGGGTCTCGATCAGCCCCGCCCGGGCCCGGCCATCACTGTGCTCCACCCGAAAGGCGAACTGCCCGTGCGCCGGGTCGATTGGCTCCTGATTCATTCCGTTTCCTGATAGCGCGTGTGATGCACTGCGAAGGCTGACGCCTGGGCAGTGGCTGCTGAAAAGAGGCAACACACCCCGTCGGCTGTCGCCGCCACCCCTCTTTTAGAGGGGATTAACAGCCTCTCGCCCAAGCGGTTATGCGATTGTCGGGGCGAAGCGGGAACGATCCCCCTTAAAAAAGGGGGACACAGGGGGTTGTGTATTTTCCTGATTCCCGAGCCGGTCCACTCTGAGTTCATCACACGCTCTAAAGGATCAGCATCGCATCGCCGTAACTGTAGAACCGGTAGCGCCGCTCCACCGCCTCCCGATAGGCCCGGTCCACCAGTTCCTTACCCGCCAGGGCCGCCACCAGCATCAGCAGGGTGGAGCGCGGCAGGTGGAAATTGGTCACCAGGCCATCCACCAGCCGGAAAGCATGCCCCGGGCGGATGAAGATCTCCGGTCCAGCCGGAAAGCTCCGCCTCCGGCTCCGGGCCCGACAGCAGCGCCGGGGCGATGGTCTCCAGGGTACGGACGCTGGTGGTGCCCACCGCGATGATCCTGCCGCCCCGTTCACGGGTGGCGCGGATCAGGCGTGCGCTTTCGGCTGTCACCCGGTAAAACTCGCTGTCGATCCGGTGCTGTTCCGGGTCCTCGGTCACCACCGGGCGAAAGGTGCCGGGGCCGACATGCAGGGTCAGCTCGGATACTTCCGCCCCGGCTCGGCGCACCGCCTCCAGCAGCTCGGGGGTGAAATGCAGCCCGGCGGTCGGAGCGGCCACCGCCCCGCTTTCCCGGGCGTAGACCGTCTGGTAGCGCTCGCGGTCCCCGGGGGTGTCCGGCCGGCCGATGTAAGGCGGCAAGGGGACCTGCCCCTGGCGCTCGATCAGCTCCTCGATCCCGGTTCCCGGTTCCAGGCTCTCCAGGCGCACCACCCGCTCGCCCTCATTGCCGGTGAACCGCTCGACCGTAATCCTCAGCGCCCCCAGCTCCACTGTCCGGCCCTCTTTCAGCCGGCGGCCGGGCTTGACCAGCGCCAGCCAGCGGCCTTCCTGCTCCAGCCGGCGCACCAGGAACACCTCGCAGGCCCCGCCTGTCGGGAGCCGCCCGGCCAGGCGGGCCGGGAAGACCCGGGTGTTGTTGACCACCAGCAGGTCCCCGGGGCGCAGGAACCCCGGCAGCTCATCGAACCGGTGATGCGCGATCCGGCCGCTGCCGCGCTCCAGGACCATCAGCCGGCTCTGGTCGCGGCGCTCGGCCGGGTGCTGGGCGATCAGCTCCCGCGGCAGCTCATAATCGAAATCCGCGGTGCGGTAACGCGGGGTGTCGCCGCTCCCGCTCGGGGAGCCGGCCGGCTGGTAGGTCATCCGGGACTGTGCTCCATCAGAAACGCGGCAAGGTCCGGTTGCTCCGCCATCCCGGCCGCGAACGCTCGCGCCTGCTACCGATTTGTTCACCGCAGTGTAAAGAAAAAAAGCTGTCCCGGGGGAGGGAGGAAACCTTTTGAAAAAGGTTTCCTCCCTCCCCCGGTCCCCCTCCCACTTTCCCAAACTTTTTCGCTGGTTCAGCACTAGCTGCCGGACAGCAAGTCAGAATCAGCAGAGGTCCTAAAAATAACCCGATCCCGCGGCGCGGGCCACCTTTTTCGTGGCAACGGCGCGGCAGGCCGGTCGAAAGGCGCTTCAGCTCTGCTTCAGCCAGTAGGTGAACTTGCCGATGATCTGGCGGTCCGGCCGCCCGAATCCCCGGCCATCGTCCTCATCGAAACGGTTCTCGCGGTAGACCAGGTAGAAGAAGCTGCCGGGGCGGTACTCGAAGCGGGTGACAAAGTGCAGGCCGAGGGTGGAACTCGCCTCCAGCGGGGAATCGATCGCGAACGGCTCGAACACCGGCTGGTAGCGCTCGGAGCTGAAATCGGTGTACTGGGCGAACAGCCGGAAGTCCAGCCGGGTGCTCGGCGTGAAGCTGGTGCGGAAGACAAAGCTCTCGAAACCGGTCCTTCGCAGGGTCAGGATCTGGTCCGGGACCTGCTCGCCCTCGACCTGGCGCGCATCGCTGAACTCGGAGTAATCCCAGTAGCGCTCGACCTCGGGGGAGAAATACATCTCGATCCTGGGACTGGGGCGGAAGCTCAGGGAAGCCCGTCCCCCCCAGCGGTTGCCATCCCGGAACCGGCCCATGCTCTGGTTGAAGCCGATGCGGACCCGGGAGTTGAAGTCGTTGGACAGCCCGTACCAGAGCGACCAGCTCTTGGGATAGGCGAAGATGAAGTCATGGTCCTCGGCGGCGCGGTAGGCATCCTCCCCGGCATCCAAACCGCGCCAGATGCCGCCGTAGATGCTCCAGTAGTTCATGAATCCCAGCGTGCCGGTCATCGAGAAGATGGCATTCGACAGCTTCTCCCCCTGGTAGACCCCGCGGCTGGGATCGTAGCGGTTGCCGTAGACCATCCCCATCAGTTCATCCAGGCCCGGATCGGTCCAGTTTCGGGTCACCTGGCACCACGTCGAGAAAGAACGCACCCCATGGGCCTGGGGCCGGCCCTCCAGTTGCAGGTTCGCTCCCAGGCGGTGCTCGCCGTAGTCGTTGCCGTAGAGCCAGCCCAGGTCGTTGACCCGGAACTCATCGGAGTACCGGTCGTAGTTCACCCCGTAAGTCAGGTGCTCGCCGCTGAACTTGCCGGCCTTGAGCTCCAGCCCGTAGCCCTCCCGCTTGTTTCCCTCCTCCTCGGTGCCGGAGCCGGCGAGCTGTCCGGCGAAACGGTAAGCCCCGCCGAGGCGGAAGTCCCAGTCGACCCCGCCGGTGTAAGCATACGGGGCCCAGTCGGTCCCGGCCTGCGGGTCCAGGTCGCGATTGACCGCGGTGCCGATCACTCCCAGACTGGACTGGTTCCGGTACTCTTTGAGCACCCGGCCGATGAAATAATTGGTGCGCGGCTCCAGGTAGCTTTCGGCCAGTCGCCGGCGCTCCTCCGGCGGGCAATCCTCCCGCAGGCGGAACGCCCGCTCCGCGCCCCCCTCGAACTCCGCGTCCTGGTCGTCATCCATGTAGTAGAAGTTTTCGCGGTCGACCACGGTCTCGACCAGCCCGTAGCGCACGTTGTTCCCGGTCTTGCCCACCAGCCGGGCCCCGGCGAGGATGGTCGCGTTGGGGTTGACCACGTTGGAGAGCGGCCGGCCGATGCGCCGGGTGTGCACCAGGTTGATGTCGGTGCGGAAGATGTCCTGGAACTCCAGGAAGAAGGGGCGCTTCTCGGGATAGTAGGTCGGGAAGGGCGAGAGGTTGAGCTGCTCCTCATCGGTCTCCACCGTGCCGAACTCCGGGTTGACCGTCAGGTCGAGGGTGGTGTTGGGCCCCGGCCCGTACTTGACATCCAGTCCGAAGTTGCGGGTGAGGTCGTTCCGCATCACCTCGTTGTCCTGCAACTGTCCCAGGGCGAAAGGCTGCAACTCCAGCCGTTGTGGGAGATTGAGCCCCTCCAGCCCGCCCAGCAGTCCGAAACGGGAGACATAGAAACCCTGCTGGCTCTGGGGGATCATCCGCCACTGGATCGTCTCCCGCCGGCGCACGATGTAGCGCGACAGGTTCAGACCCCAGGTGTGGAACGGCTTCCGGCCGAAACGCAGCACCGACAGCGGGATCCGCAGCTCGGCCACCCAACCGTAATCGTGCACCTTGACCGCCGAGGACCAGACCGCGTTCCAGCTCTCATCGCGGTGGGTGTCCTCGGTGTAGATGGCATCTTCCTGCACGTTGACCGCGTTGACCGTGAACTGGAAGGCGGTGCGGCGATCGAAGAAAGAGTCCAGGAAAAGGCGGACGTTGTCGGAGGAGGCGATGTGGTCGCGGGGGGTGAGCAGGGCCTCGATCTTCTGGGGCTCGCTGTCGTGGCAGATGAACAGCGCGTAGAGCGCCTTGTCATCGTAGATGATCCGGACCTCGGTGCGCTCGCTGGGCAGCGAGCCCTCGTCCGGACGCTGCTGGATGAAGTCCGCGATCGGCAGGGCCGCGGCCCAGCAGGAGTCGTCCGGGTAGCCGTCCAGCACCGGCGGGCTCTCGATCCGGGTGGCCCAGGCCGTTTTCTCCGGCCGCAGGACCGGTTGGTGCGGCAACCCCACCCCCAGCGTATCACTCCCCTGGCCCAGGGCCGAGGCCCAGGGCCAAGCCGCCAGGAAAGCCAGCAGGTTTATGCAGTTGCGCACCAGCTTCCGTCGCATTTCACCCCTGGTTGGATCCGCATCGGCTGTCCCCGTCCCGCCGCCCGTGGCGGCAGAAAAATCCCTGAAACGATGATGAGGATTTAATTCAGAACGACAATCGGCGCAACAGGTTCGATGATAGTGGTAAGTCCGGCAGAAATTCCGTCGTGATCCGCCGGAAGAGGGCTCCCGGGATCACACCCCCCGGCGAAACTCCCCGGTCAATCCAATTCCAACGGCTCGACATCAAACCTGTTCAGTTCCGCAGGCTGGTAACCGAGGCCGGCATCCTTCCCCCGCGGCGGATGAACGCCGCCGAGGAGAACGGGTTGACCGCCATCACCGGCACCTTGCCCAGCAGCCCGCCGTAGTCCACCAGGTCCCCCGGCTTCGCCCCGGGGATGATGATGATCCTCACCGCGGTGGTCTTGTTGTTGATCACCCCGATCGCCAGCTCATCGGCGATGATCGCGCTCACCTTTTCCGGCGGGATGTCGCCCGGCACGCCGAACATGTCCATCCCCACCGAGCAGACCGCGGTCAGGGCCTCGAGCTTGTCCAGGGTCAGGGCCCCCTCCAGGGCGGCGGCGGTCATCCGCTCATCCTCGCTGACCGGGATGAAAGTGCCGGAGAGTCCGCCGACATTGGCGCTGGCCATCGCCCCGCCCTTCTTGACCGCGTCCATCAGCAGGGCCACCGCCAGGGTCGAGCCATGGGCCCCGACCCGCTCGATCCCCATCGCCTCCAGCACCGAGGCCACCGAGTCTCCGGCGGCGGTGGTGGAGGCCAGCGAGATGTCGACAATCCCGAAAGGCACTTCCAGCCGGCGGGCCAGTTCCCGTCCCACCAGCTCGCCCACCCGGGTGATCTTGAAGGTGGTGCGCTTGATTACCTCCGACAGCCCGGTCAGGTCGCAGTCGCGGTTGGCGGCGACCACATCGCGCACCACTCCGGGTCCGCTGATCCCGACATTGACCGAGAAATCCGGCTCGCCCACCCCGTGAAACGCTCCGGCCATGAACGGGTTGTCCTCGGGCGCGTTGACAAACACCACGAACTTGGCGCAGCCGATCCCGTTGCCGCTCTTTTCGGCTGTCGCCTTCAGCATCGGGCCCAGGGCGAGGATCGCATCCAGGTTCAACCCGGCCACCGAGCTGCCGACATTCAGGAAGCTGCAGACCCGCTCGGTGCGGCTGAGCACCTCCGGCAGGCTCTCGATCAGGACGTGGTCGCTGCGGGTGCAGCCTTTCTGCACCAAAGCGCCGAACCCGCCCAGAAAGTCGATCCCGCCATCGCGGGCGGCGCGGTCCAGGGTGCGGGCCATCGCCAGGAATTTTTCCGGCTCGGCGTGGGTCTCCATGATCAGGCTGATCGGGGTGACCGAGACCCGCTTGTTGATGATCGGCACCCCGTAGAGCACCTCCAGCCGGCGGGCCTCGCGCACGAGCTGGGAGGCCCGCGGGGCGATCCGCTGGTAGACGTTTTCGCAGAACTGCTTGAAGTCGCTGTGGATGCAGTCCTTGAGGTTGATCCCCAGCGTGATCGTGCGGATGTCGAAATTCTGGTAGAGCGTCATCCGCGCCGTTTCGAAGACTTCCTCGACATTGATCGCCATTGTCGTCAGATCCTGTGCATGGTCTTGAACAAGTGATTCGTGCTGGATGCGGATGCTCAGGCCCATCTCCCGGCCGATCGCCTCCAGCTCGGCGGTCACATCCTCCAGGTCCGAGGGGCTGTCCTTGAAATCGACCATCATGATCATCACGAAATGGCCGTGCATCACCTTCTGAGCGATGTCCTCGATGTTGATCCGGTGCTGGAACAGGATCATGGAGATCCGGGCGACAATCCCCAACTGGTCCTGGCCCAGCACGGTGATGAACGAGAGCTGCTTGCCCGCGTTGTCCTCGCGGATGTCGAGGGCATCGATCCCGCTGTCCATGTGACCCGCCTTTCCGCTAATAGCGGTTACGCCGGCTCGACCGCCAGCCGGACCTTGACCACGATCTTTTTCACCTGGGACGGGGCCTGGAACTGCACCCCCGGCTGGTGGGCATCCTCCGGGAAAAACACCGCGAACCAGCCCTCCTCCAGCACCAGGCAGGAATGGGCCCCGGCCTGGTCATAGCCGACAAAATCCCGCGCGCTGTCATAGCGCTCGGTGATCCGCGCGGCCTCGGCATCGCCGAAATATATCAGCTCCGGTCCGCCCCCGGCAAGGAACTGCACGTCCGCGTACAGGAAATGTCCCTCGTAGACCTTCTCCGCCTGGGGTTTGGTCTCATAGCTGGCGACAATCGCGAACACCCGGTCGCCATCGATCGGGTAGCGGCCATCGGCCGGGGGATTGTCCCGCACCTGGCGCAGGTAGGCGAAAGCCTGGTCCAGTCCGGGCAGAGCGGATTCGTAGCGGTCGCTGTGGCTGAGCTTGGCGTGGATCATCGGTTCAGGCTCCCTGATGCTGGTTAAGCTCATCTCAGGCTTTCCCGCCTTCCCGGGATGCATGGTCCGGGAGAAGTCGGGACAGGACACGGGAAAAAGCTCGAAGCTCGGGAAACGGTCCGGCGGGGCGGGGCGCGAGGCGTGGCCGGCGGCTCCCGGCGGTCTCACTTCATCAGCACCATCTTCCTCGTAAACGTCTGGCCATCGGCGCGCATCCGGTAGATGTAGATCCCGCTCGGGACCGGCTGACCGGCCTCATCCGCGCCATCCCAGAACACCCGGTGCTCCCCCGCCGCCCGCGGGCCATCCACCAGGGCCCGCACCAGCCGCCCGCGCAGATCGTAGATGTGGAGCTGGACCGGCCGGCCGGCCGCCTCTTCCGGCACCACGAACGCGATGGTGGTGGTGGGGTTGAACGGGTTGGGGTAGTTCTGGGCCAGGGCGAACGCCTGCGGCAGTTGCGAGGGCGCATCCCCGGACAGCTTGTCCAGCTCGGCCTGGAGCGCCGACCGTTTCTCGCGGATCGAGCTGGGGGAGAGCCCCTCCATCACCTGGCGCAGGTAGGACAGCTCGCCCGCCGACAGGCTCCCGGGCTCCAGGCGCGCTCCGCCGGCCAGCGCCGCGCCGCTTTCCGGGCAGCCGCCGTGCATGATGTCCAGCAGCAGGGCCAGCACGTCCCCCAGGCCGACCCTCCCATCGCCGTCCCAATCCAGGGCCGGGTCCGTGGGACGGGCGCGCTGGGCCAGAATCAGCGCCAGGGCATCGACAATGTCCGTCCGGCCATCCCCGCTGTAGTCGCAGGTGCGGGCGGTGCCCTGCCCGCTGCCGGCAAGGTTCACCGTGAAGACGGCATGGGCGGGGTCATCGGTCTTGAAAGTGAGGCTCGCCGCGCGCGCCCCCTGGGCGGCGGGCGTGAAGCGCACGCTCACCGCGGCCGAGTCGCCGGCCGGGACCCGCACCGTGTCGC
Source organism: Candidatus Glassiibacteriota bacterium (assembly GCA_963752515.1). Lineage (GTDB taxonomy): Bacteria > Gemmatimonadota > Glassbacteria > GWA2-58-10 > GWA2-58-10 > CAVVYO01. The sequence goes on from CAVVYO010000006.1 coordinate 623,964, forward strand.
TCAGGGCGCGGAACTCGGTCGAACCCGTGGCGAAGCTGTGGGCGATCAGCTCCACCGGGCCGGTGTTGCGCATAGCCACCGCGCGGTCGGCCGCGGCCCCCACCGCCACCTCGCCGAACGACAGCGCGGTCCCGGCCAGGGCGGCGGATGGGCGTCCCCCCAAACCCTTGACTTTGATATTGACTGTAGCCGTGGGTCGGATCATTGGTCAAGAAGGAGAGAATGGCAGAAATCTGAATACCGGGCTGCGTAGTCGATGGCAGGAAAAAGCCCACCCGCAGGCTGTCGGTGGCCCCGGGGGCGATCTTCGGATTGCCGGTAATGGTGAAATACGACCTGCTGCTGCTGAAGCTGGAAAGCGTCAGCTCGGCGGCCCCAAGGTTGGTCACCGGAATCTTGCGCACGGCTTCCAGCCCCGATCTTAGCGGTATCAAAATCAATAGTGTCGGTGAAAATCTGCGCCAGCGGAGTGGTGATCACCCCGGCATCGGTGACCGTAAGTTTAACAAGCGGGTTGCCAGTGGCAGGCTGAAAACTGGCGCCATTGTTAGAGGAAACGAAATAGACGATCGTCGCGCACGATGATGGAATTCCCCGCCTTGAAGCCGAGAGCTGGGCCATCCCCGATCCCTTGAACTGCTGGTTCGGGTACTGGAAGACCACCCACAACGGGCTGCCGTTGGTGAGCGGCATCATCTCCCACTCAACCAAACTTTCGTCCTGCTCCTTGCCGGTGTAGTTGATGGTTTGGCGCAGCACGTTGTTCAGGTTCGGGGCGGTGTCGCTGCCGCCGGTGAGCATGATCCGCGGCCAGATCACGTTCTTGTCGTTGTTGTAGAAGGTCATCCCGAACACGTTAAAAGCCGGTTGAGCAAATCGGTCTTGGCTAATTTCACCGCTAAGAAGTAATTATCGGTGAGCTGGCTGGGAAGCGGCGTCACCGGTAAGGTCGGGCGTAATAGTTATCCACTGGCCAGTAAGCATCGATGATCATTGCCTCACCAAGTGTGAAGTCCAGCCCGGTGACGCCGCCCAACTCCGCGCTCACCGCCCGGGCGGTGTTAATCAGCGTGGCGTTGTCGTAGTACTAGCCGATGAACTGCCGGCTATCGCCAAAGATGGCGTAATAGCTCTGGAGGTGGTTTTCAGAATCCACAGTGCGCGCTTTGAGCACGTAGCTCTTGCCAATGAGGACCCCGCAAGGCGGTAGACGCCGGCACTATCGCTCATCGCGGCCCGTTCCTGGCCGGTGGAGGGATCGATCGCGCTGACATGCACCCCGCACACCGGCTGGCTCTGGTCATCGCGCACCGTGCCGCCGAAAGTGGTGGTGTAGGTCCGGAAGTAGGCGCTGGGGTAGAGCACTCCCAGCCCGGCCTCGTCATCCTCGTGCAGGCTGCGCTGGCCCTGGGAGGCGAACGGCCACATCGTGGCATCGGAGATGAAGCTGTGATCCAGCCCCAGCAGGTGGCCGATCTCGTGCACCGCCACGTCCTTGAGGTTGATTTTCCGCTGGGAGACATTGGTCTCCTCGTTGACCATGAAATTAAACTCCTGGTCATTGAAGATGATGTCCGAATCGACTGTCTGGCCGCCGATCATGTTGCTGAGGGTGACTGCGATCACCAGATCGCCCATCAAGCTCGGAAACCTGATAGGTGGATTGGGTTTGAAGACAATCAGGTTCTGCGCGTTTGTAGCCCGGCTGCGGAGGTGGCGGTTTTGCCTTTAGTAGTTGAGGATAACGTCCGACAAGGTGCTGTTCTGCCAGACTGGAAGCTTTCCCGGATGGCGGTCTCCAGCCCCGGAGAAGAGATGTTGTCGCAGCCGCCTTGGTTGATCGCGAAAGTCAAGTTCACATGTTGCCGCTGGTCTTCCAGGGCTGAGGACTGCCCGTCATGCTGTCCAGGCGCAGCACATAGGCGTAAGCCGGCGGGGCCCCGGCGAAAGCCGCCAGGGCGAGCATCACAATCGGCAGGAACCGGACCGGTTTCATCCTAAGTCAACCCCCAGGCTCTCTTGTCAGCCCGCGGACAGCGCGGGCGGGATCGGCGGCTTCAGCGCTCGGGCTGCTGCCCGGACTGCTGCAGGCGGCCCCGGATGCGGGCCAGGAACTCCGGCAGAGTCTGCCCGCCGGACTGCTCGGTGGGCTTGCCGCCGATGAACTGCGTATCTCCGGCGGCGGCCAGGCTCGGGCCCACCCGGGAACTTCCCTGCCGATCGGTGGCCACCGGGTAGCTGCCCTGGCTCAGGCCCAGCACCCGGAACTCTCCCCCCTGCGGCAGGCGTTCCAGGAACAGCACGTAGCGCCGTCCATCGACAAACTCCGGCACGCCCTGCACCGACTGGGAAATCTCCCCCACCGTGCCGCCCAGCACGCTGATCGCCAGCTCGGCTCCGGGCTCGCCCTTGACCGCTTCCTCGACCGTGAAGCGCACCCGGGTCAGGATCACCGTGCGGTTGTCATCCCAGCGGGACTCTTTCCCGGCCACCCGGCCCACCGCCACCACCTCGGCCCGGTCCACCTGCTCCTCGAACGGCAGATACACCAGGGTTGCCGCAGGAGCGGACGGGGCGGCCAGCAGCGCGATCAGGGCGCACAGGGCCGCCGGCAGGCGGAGACTCGATCTGGCATGCATGGGTCCTCCTTCCCGGGCCGCGCGGCCCGGCGTTTTTCGTCATGGAAAGCCGGCGCATCCACGCGCCGGCCCAGACTGACAAGTTACAAGCCCCGGCCGATAAAGTCAACTCGGCCAGCGGCATCGGGCACGGCACACTTGACATTCAGCCCGGGGAAAGGCATTTTGCACGGCACATGCCGGCCGCCCGTCCGCCGCCCCGGGCCGCCGCCGTTCCACCCACCCCGTTAGCCGCTTCGACCGGAGGCCGGATGTCCAGCAAGAACCAGCAGCAGACCATCAACATCGAGCTCAGGGAAGAGGAAGCCGAGGGCATCTACGCCAACCTGGCGATCATCTCCCACAGCGCCAGCGAGTTCATCATCGACTTCGCCCGGCTGATGCCCGGCGCCAGCAAGGCCCGCATCCACGCCCGGATCGTGATGACCCCCCAGAACTTCAAGAATTTCCAGCGGGCGGTGGCGGAAAACATCGCCAAGTTCGAATCCCAGTTCGGCAAGATCCCGCAGGCCGCGCCGGGCCCCGACCTGGCGCTGGAGAACCGGGAGGATGACAGCACCCGCCTCAACTGACCCGCCCCGGCTTGGCGCGCCGCCCCCGGGCGAACCCGAACGGAACATTCGACAAGGACATCCAGGTGCTGAAGAAACTCAAGCGTTCCTGCCAGGCGATCGGCCCGGGGCTGATCATCGCCGCGGTGGTGCTGGGCCCGGGCTCGGTGACCGCGATCTCGGCCAATGGGTCGGTGATGGGCACCGACCTGCTGTGGGTGGTGCTGCTGGCCGGAATCTTCATGCTGGCATACACCATGATGAGCGCCAGGTTCGGCGCGGTGCGGGAGGAATCGTTCCTGGAGGCCATCGCCGGGCGCCACGGGCGCGCTCTGGCGGCGGTGATCGGGATCTGCGCTTTCCTGGTCAGCGCCGGGTTCCAGTGCGGCAACAACCTCGGGGTGGCGATGGCGATGGAGGCGATCATCGGCGGGGCGACCTGGGCCTGGGCGGTGCTGTTCACCCTGCTGGCGATGAGCTTCATGTTCTTCTTCCGCAGCCTGTACCAGGCGCTGGAGAAGCTGATGATGGGCCTGGTGGTGCTGATGCTGGTGGCCTTTGTCGGCAACCTGGTGGTGGCCGGCCCCGACCTGAAGATGGTCGCCCAGGGCTTTGTCCCCAGCCTGTCGGGCTTCGGCGAGAAGGTGGTGGCGGCGATCGTCGCGACGACCTTCTCGGTGATGGCGGCGCTGTTCCAGTCCTACCTGGTGCAGGAGAAACGCCGCGGGGGCGACACCGAGGTCCGGGATTGCATGCGGGACTCGCTGGTGGGGATCGCCACCCTGACCGGGATCTCGATGGTGATCATGATTACCTCGGCGACCGTTCTCTATCCCCGGGGCATTCAGGTCCATAGCGCCGCGGACATGGCGGTGCAGCTCGAGCCGCTGCTGGGCCGTTTCGCCAAGTGGCTGTTCGCGATGGGACTGTGGGGAGCCTCGTTCTCCTCGTTCCTGGGCAACGCGATTCTGGGCGGGACCCTGCTCTCGGATGGCCTGGGGATGGGGCGCGACATGTCCGGCCGGCCGGCCAAGCTGTTCGCCGCGGCGATCATGCTGATCGGGATGACTGTCGCCGCGGTGAGCTCGCTCAGCACGGGCTTCTCGGCGGTGAGCGTAATCATCATCGCCCAGGCGGTGACCGTGATCGTCGTGCCCCTGGCGGCGTTCATGCTGCTGTGGCTCACCGGCCAGCGGGGACTGATGGGCCGGGAGCGCTCGGGCTTTCTGATGAAGCTGATCGGCGGCCTGGGTCTGCTGGCGGTGCTGCTGCTGGCGATCAACACCGTGCGCAACCTCATTTCCTGAAATGATGGAGCCTTCCCGCTTGCCGCCGAGCGGCCGGCGGTGGCGAGCGGCCGGGTCTGCCGCGGGCTGATCCGGGGCCTGCGCCGTGGTAATGGTTTGCTTCGCCTGCCGGTTGGCCCGGCCTGGGACAGACGGACCGGGAGCTTAGGCCGGAAGACCCGCTGTCCGTGGGGCGGCGCACTCTCCATTGGCTGGAGACAAGGAGCGGCTGATGAACATCCTGATGGCGGCCAGCGAGATGGCCCCGTACTGCAAGACCGGCGGGCTGGGGGACGTGATCTGCGCGCTGCCCCGGGCCCTGGCCCGCGAGGGGGCCCGGGTCTCGGTGATCCTGCCGCTGTATCGGGCGGTGGACCGCGCCGCCTACGGGCTGAAACCGGTCGGCAAGCAACTGGCGGTCGGGATGGGCTCCCGCACCGAAAGTTGCCGCATCCTGCGGGCCAGCCTGGAGGAGGCGGTGGATGTCTATTTCGTCGACCACCCCGGCTATTTCGACCGCGAGGAGCTCTACGGCCCGCCGGGACAGGCTTACCCGGACAATGACGAGCGCTACATCTTCTTCTCGCGGGTGGTGGTCGAGCTGGCCACCAACCTGCGGCCCCGGCCCCACGTGATCCACTGTCACGACTGGCAGACCGGGATTGTCCCCTCCTACCCGGCCAACCTGTTCCGCTACGAGCGCAGCCTGAACAACGTGGCGACCGTCTTCACGATCCACAACATCGGCTACCAGGGGATCTTCCCCCGCCAGAGCCTGGAGCTGACCGGCCTGGCCCCGGACGTATTCACCCCCGAGGGCCTGGAGTTCTGGGACCGGGTCAACCTGATGAAAGCCGGGATCGTCTTCGCCGATGCGCTGACCACGGTCAGCCAGGGCTACGCCCGCGAAATCCAGACCCCGGAGTTCGGGTTCGGGCTGGACGGGGTGATCCGCAAGTTCCAGCACAAGCTGTTCGGGATCATGAACGGCGCCGACTATGAGCTGTGGGACCCAGCGACCGACTGCCACCTGCCGGCCAACTATTCGCCCGCCAAGCCCGCGGGCAAGCAGCGCTGCAAGCGGGCGCTGCAGGAGGAGCTGGGCCTGGAGCCCGACCCCGGGCTGCCGTTGCTGGGCATGGTCTCCCGTCTGGCGGAGCAGAAAGGGGTGGAGCTGCTGATCGAGAGCGCCGAGCGGCTGCTGGGCCACGAGCTGCAGATTGTCGTGCTCGGAGTCGGCTCGGAACGCCTGGAGCACGACCTGCGCGAGCTGGCCGTCCGTTTCCCGGGCCGGTTCGCCGCGGTGACCGAGTTCAATGTCCGCCTGAGCCACCTGGTGGAGGCCGGCGCGGACATTTTCCTGATGCCCAGCCGCTACGAGCCCTGCGGGCTCAACCAGATCTACAGCCTGAAGTACGGCACGATCCCGGTGGTGCGCGCCACCGGCGGGCTGGATGACAGCGTGGTGGATGTCCGGATTGACCCGGAAGCCGGCACCGGCTTCAAGTTCCAGGACTACTCGGCCGGGTCGTTCGCCGCGACAGTCGAGGAGGCGGTGGACTGGTTCCGCGACCGGCGGCGGGAGTGGAAGAAGCTGATGGCCAACGCGTTCGCCCAGGATTTCGGCTGGCAGGTCTCGGCCCGCCGGTACCTGGAGGTCTATCACTGGGCCTTCAGCAACAAGAGCAGCGACAAGCTGGGCGGCCTGGACATCTGACCGCACTGTCCCTGAAGGCGAGACTCCGATGCCCGACCGGCCCATCCCCGATGAGGCGGCGCTGCTGGCCGTCAAGCTGCGCCTGCGCCGCGAGCTGCTGGAACGCCGCGCCGTCCTGCCGCCCGAGCTGCAGCGCGAGCTGAGCGAGCGCATCCGCCTGCGCCTGGAGCGGCACCCGCTCTGGCGGCAGTGCCAGGCTCCCTGCCTGTTTGTCGGCTGCAAGCCGGGCGAGGTCGAGACCGACCGGCTGATCGAGGACGCCCTGGCCTCCGGGCGAAAGGTGTTTGTCCCGGTGGTGATCCCCGGCTCCCCCTTGCTGGCGACAGTGGAGATCGACAGCCTGGAACGGCTGGTTCCCGGACCGTTCGGGCTGCGCCAGCCGCCGGCCGCCGGTCCGGTTCGGGCCGAGCCGGCCTGGGACCTGGCGGTGGTCCCGGGGGTGGCGTTCGACCGCCGGGGCAACCGCATCGGCTTCGGCAAGGGCTACTACGACCGCCTGCTGGCGGCCCACCCCACCCCGCGCATCGCCCTGGCCTTCGGCTTTCAGCTCCTGCCCGGCGGGCTGGCGCCCCTGCCCCACGACATCCCGATGGACCTGATTGTCACCGAGCACGAAACCATCGACACCCGCCCGCCTCGGGTCGGGTAGTTCTTTCCTTTACATCCGGGCCCATCGGCATTAATTTTTCGCCATGTCGATCTTCATTGTCCGCGATCCCATCCGCCTGTGGAGGTATTAAAGCAGAATGTACGTACCCACCAAGATTTTCCTCACCAAGGGAGTCGGTCGGCACAAGGAGAAGCTCACCAGCTTCGAGATGGCCCTGCGCAAGGCCCAGATCGCCCAGTTCAACCTGGTCAAGGTGTCGAGCATCTTCCCGCCGAACTGCCGGGTGATCGCCTGCAGCCGAGGGCTGTCCCAGTTGAAAGCCGGCCAGATTGTCCACTGCGTGATGAGCCAGATCAGTTGCGATGAACCCCACCGCCTGATCTCGGCCTCGGTGGGCGTGGCGATCCCCAAGGACCGGGAAAAATACGGCTACCTCTCCGAGCACCATGGCTTCGGCCAGACCCAGCAGGAAGCCGGCGATTACGCCGAGGACCTGGCCGCGGACATGTTCGCCACGATCATGGGCCTGGAAGTGGACATCGACAGCAGCTACGATGAACAGAAGGGCCTCTGGCGACTTGGTTCGGAAATCGTGCACACGGCCAACATCACCCAGTCCGCGGTCGGCTCCAAGCGGGGCACCTGGACGACTGTGGTCGCGGCCGCCATTCTGCTGAAATAAGAACGACCATCCCATGCCGACCAACTTTCTGGCCCCCGAGTCCGGGCCGACCGACCTGGAATCGAGCCGGGTGGTGGTGCTGCCCGCGCCATTCGAGCGCAGCACCAGCTATGGCGGGGGGACCAGGCTCGGCCCTCAGGCGATCATCACCGCCTCCACCCAGGTGGAGGAGTACGATCAGCGCCTGGATGGGATGACTGTCGCCCATGGCATCCACACCGCCCCGCCGGTGGAGGATGATCCGGCGCTCCCGGCCGAGGAATACCTGCAGCGCCTGCAGCGGACTTGCGCCCATTACCTGGAAATGGGCAAGCTGGTGGTGACCCTCGGCGGGGAGCACACGCTCGCGCTGGCCACTTTCCGGGCCCACCGCGAACGCTGGCCCGGGCTGGGAGTGCTCCAGCTCGATGCCCACGCCGACCTGCGCGACAGCTACGAGGGCAACCCCTTCAGCCACGCCTCGGTGATGCGGCGCATCCTGGAGGAGCGTCCCGCGGCGGTCTCCGCGGTGGGGATCCGCAGCATGTGCCCGGAGGAGGCCGAGTTCTACCGGCGGCGGGAGGTCCACCTGGTGGGCAACGAGTGCGCGGCCCGGGATGGCTCCTGGGTCCAGCGCGCCCTGGCTCCCCTGCCCGAGCAGGTCTACCTGACGATCGATGTCGATGTGCTCGACCCATCGGTGATGCCCGCCACCGGGACTCCCGAGCCGGGCGGGCTGTCCTGGTTCCAGCTGCTCGAGCTGCTGGAGCGCCTGACCCGCCGCCACCAGGTGGTGGGATTCGACCTGGTGGAGCTCTCTCCGGTCCCGGGCCTGCACCATGCCGAGTTCACCTGCGCCCGGCTGGCCTATCATCTGCTCGGCATGATCCTCGAACACCGCCGCTGAGGCTGGCGGCAAGGGAGTGCGGCCATGTCCCTGGAAAGCAGGATCAATCAGGACCTCAAGGAGGCGATGAAGCGCCGGGATGAGCTGGCCACCGGGGTGCTGCGGATGCTCAAGAGCCAGCTCGTGCTGGAGAAGACCAAAAAGGAGCGCACCGGCGCGGACCTGGAGGATGAGGTGGCGGTCGAGGTCTTCCGCAGCTATGCCAAGAAACTGGCCGAGGCGATCGAGCAGTTCCGCCAGGGCGGCCGCGAGGAAATGGCCCGCCGCCACGAGCAGGAGCTGGAGCTGGTCCGTGGCTACCTGCCCCAGTCGGCCTCCGAGGAGGAGATCCTCCGGGTGATCGATCAGGTGATCGAGGAAACCGGGGCCTCCACTGCCGCCGAGCTGGGCAAGGTGATGCGCCCGGTGCTGGAGCGCCTGCAGGGCCGCGCCGAGGGCAAGGAAGTCAACCGCCTGGTGCGCGAGCGGCTGAACCGGGACTGAAAGCGGGAAACGAATCATCACGGGGAGCCGCGCGCGGGGATCGCGACCGGCTCCCTTTTCATTTCCCCTGGGGGGAGGGAGAAACTTTTTGAAAAAAGTTTCTCCCTCCCCCCAGACCCCTTTTCCACTTCCAAAACTTTTTCGCTGGGGGGCTGAAGTTTGGAATTTGACTCTGGGGAAAGACTTCTGGGCTGGGGGTGATTCCAGGGCCGCGGCTGGAAGCAAGAGCAAGCGGTGGGTGAGCTAAAAAACAAGCGGTGGGTTTGAAACCCGCCGCTACGGCCACGCCCGGCGCGGTGAAGGTTGGGATTGGCCATGACGGAAGGGCTACCGGCTGGGAGCAGGGTCTTTCGGGCCGCGGCTGGAGGCAAGAGGCAGCGAAGCAGTTTTTCCCTATTTCCATCGTGGCTACTGCTACGAAGTGAGAGAGCACGGCAGGCCATGCGTGCAGCGCCAGGGATGGCGCGAACGCGGCGACCTCGTAACGAGCGTCTAACCCCATCAGGCACACCGCTGGTGATTGAAGACTTCATGGCTGATCCAGCTTCGCGGCTTTGGCTTCAAAGGACTTTTTGCTACTTTTTGGTCACAAAAAGTAGAGAAATCCGAAGGATTTACGGGATTAGCAGCGGGCTGGAGATTGGTCTCCTGCTTCGCGGCCAGCCTTCGCTTGTTGCGATACTTTTGGTTACAAAAGTATTAGAAATCCGCAGGATTTATAGTCTGAGCACATCGCTGGAGATTAACCCCGTTGCGCTGCCATTCCCGGAGAATGCGGGTAAACCTTTGGATGGCGGGATATCAACCAGATTGCAGGAGGAACGATGATGGAAACTCGAGCCGACAGCCACCTGCTGTTCACCGGCGGCAGGGTGGTCACTCCGGAAGGGGTGCTGGAGGAGGCGGCGGTGGAGGTGAGCGCGGGCCGGATCATCCGGGTGGGCGGATGCGGCGCTGCTCCGGATGCCCGGGTGGTGGAGCTGGAGGGCGACTGGCTGCTGCCGGGGCTGATCGACCTGCACCTCAATGATGGGGTGGCGCTGCTGCGGCGGATCGCCTCGCCGCAAGAGCATGCCGAACGCCTGGCGGAAGTCTCGCGGGCGCTGGTCCGGCTGGGGGTGACCGGGATGGTGCTGGCCACCCTGGCCGCGCCGGAGGAGGAGCTGGTCGGCTACCTGGAGGGGATGGCGCTGTTCCGTCGCCGCTGGAACGAAAACCCCCGCGGGGCCGAGCTCTGCGGCGCGCTGATCGAGGGCACCTTCATGAACCCCGACAACTGCGGGGCCCACAACCCGCGCTACATCCACCCGCCGGACCGGGAGCTGCTGGAACGCCTGCTGGCCCCCGGCGCGGCGCGGATGGTCAACATCGCCCCCGAGTTTGGCGACCGCGCGCTGGAGCTGATCGAGTACGCCGCCGGGCGGGGGATCATTCCCGCCGCCGGCCACTGCAAGCCCACCGCCGACCAGCTCGCCCGGGCGGTGGATCGGGGCCTGAAGTATTTCATTCACCTGCTCAACGGCCCGACCGGCAGCAACACCAAGGGCTTTTTCGGCGGCGGCACCCTGGAGGGCGCGCTGCGCGATGACCGCCTGGCGGTGGAGCTGATTGTCGACCTGATCCATGTCGCCCCGCCGGTGGTGCGGGATGTGATCGCCCGCAAGGGACCGGAACGGGTGATCGCGGTCAGCGACAACATGTTCCCGACCGATCCCCCGGCCGGGGAGTTCGAGATCGGCGGGATCCTGGGAAAGATCGACCACGAGCGCGGCTACATCAGCGTGGTCGGACGCCGTCAGCCCGATGGCTCAGTAAAAATGCTCGAGCCTCCGCGGCTGGCCACCTGCGACTTCAGCACCCTCTATGGCTCGGCGGTGAACCAGGACCGGGTGTTCCTCAACCTGCTCAACCTGCTCGCTGTCGAGATGGAAGGCTGGTACACCCGCAGTCACCCGGCCCTGCCGCTGGCCGAGGCGGTGCGCCAGGCCGCCTTGATGTGCGCCACCACCCCGGCCCAGGTGGGCGGGCTGCTGGAGGGCGACAGTTCGGAGCGCCGCCGGGGCGCTGTGGCGGTGGGTCTTTCCGCCGACCTGATAGTGGCGCGGATCGCCCGGGGGAGCGATGGACGGGTCAGTTTCGCCCCGCGCCAGGTCTGGCTGGAGGGCGTGCTGCAGCACGAGGCGTGAGGGTGACTTGCCGGATGATTGGAAGCGTGTGATGCCCTGTGGTGTCTTGCCCCGTGGTCGTGAGCGCTGAAAAGGCACACACCCCGGCCCGCTTTCAGCGGGCCACCCCTCTCGAGAGGGGATTTTCACGCGCCCTGCTCCGGCCAGGGATTGATGTCGATCGATTGAGCATGCTCGGTTTTGATCCCCTCTCGAGAGGGGTGGTCCCCCGATGGATCGGGGGACCGGGGTGTGTTGCTTTCGCCCGCTCGCACGAGCATCGTGCGTGTCACGCTGTCACCCCGCGCCGTTCGCCTTGTGCTCCAGCTCCTCCCAACGGGCGAACAGCCGTTCCAGCTCCCGCTCCAGCGTCTGCGCCCGGGCATAGGCCTCGGCCAGGGCCGCGGCATCGCTGGCGATCGCCGGGTCCCCCAGCCGGGAGCGCGCCTGCTCGAGCCCCGCCTCCACCTCGACCATCCGCTCTTCCATCCCGGCCAGCTCTTTCTTTTCCAGGTAATGCAATCCACTGCCGATCGGGCGCTCCTCTTTCTTGCGGGAGGCGGCCTCGATCGCCTTGCGGGCTTCCTCGGCCCGGCGGGCCTCCTCCCGCTCCTCCTCCTTGCGCCGCAGGTAGTAGCTGTAGTTGCCCGGGTAGTGGCGGATCACTCCCTCGCCCTCGAACGCGTAGATCTCCTCGATCACCTTGTCCAGGAAATAGCGGTCGTGGGTGACCACGATCAGCGAGCCGCGGAAATGAGGAAAGCTGCTCCTCCAGCACCTCCAGGGTCCGCAGGTCCAGGTCGTTGGTGGGCTCATCCAGCACCAGCACATTGGCCCCCTCCAGCATCAGCCGGGCCAGCAGCAGGCGGTTGCGCTCTCCTCCGGAGAGCAGCCCCACCCGGATCCGCTGCATCTCGGCCGGGAACAGGAAGCTTGCCAGGAAAGCTTTCTTGTGCAGTTTCTGGCTGGAGACCAGCACATGGTCCCCGCCCGGCACCACCGAATCCCAGATCGTGGCGTTGGGGTCGAGCTGCGCGCGCTGCTGGTCGAAATAGGCCAGGCGGGTGTTGACTCCCTGCTTGATATAGCCCGAGTCCGGCTCCAGCTCGCCGATCAGCAGCCGCAGCAGGGTGGTCTTGCCGCAGCCGTTGGGCCCGATGATCCCGATCCGCTCCCCGCCCAGCAGCTCCAGCGAGAAATCCCCGAACAGCGGCCGGTCACCGTAGCGCTTGCCCACCCGGTGGGCCTTGAGGATGGTGTGCCCCAGCCGCTGCTGGGGATCGAACAGCAGCTCCACCGGCTTGTCCTTGCGCAAGCCCTTGTGGCCGGACAGTTTCGCCACCCGCTCCACCCGTGCTTTCTGCTTGGTGGTGCGGGCTTTCGCTCCCTGGCGCAGCCACTCCAGCTCGCGGGCCAGCAGCTTGAGGCGCTTTTCATCCCGTCGCTGGGCCAGCTCCCACTCCCGGCCCTTGGCCTCCAGGTAGGCGCTGTAGTTACCCGGGTAGCTGGCGAGCTTGCCGCAGCTCACCTCGAGGATCCGGCCGACCACCGCCTCCAGGAAATAGCGGTCGTGGGTGACCAGCACCAGGGTTCCGCGGAAAGTCTGCAGCCGGCGTTCGAGCCAGGCGACAGTGCGGGTGTCCAGGTGGTTGGTGGGCTCATCCAGCAACAGCAGGTCCGGCTCGGCCAGCAGCGCTTTGCCCAGGGCCACCCGCTTGCGGGTTCCGCCGGACTGGAGGTCGAGGACAGTTTCCGCCGGGGGCAGCCCCAGCAGGGTGATCGTCTCCTCGATCCGGGGCCGCAGGTCCCAGGCCCCCTCATTGCCGAGGATGTCGTGCAGCCGCTGGGCCCGGGTGGTCAACTCCCGGCGCTCGGGGGCTTCGATCCGCCCGAGCAGGCGGGCGGTCACCTCCTCGTACTCCTCCCGCAGGGCGACCAGCCCGGCCAGGCCCTCCTCCAGCGCGGCGTAGACCGTGGTCCCGGGGAAGAACTCCGGCTCCTGGGGCAGATAGGCCAGCCGGACCCGCGGCTGGAGCAGCACCTCCCCGGCCAGCGGCTCCTCCAGCCCGGCGATGATCCGCATCAGGGTCGACTTGCCCGAGCCGTTGGCCCCCACCAGCCCAACCCGCTCGCCCTCCTCCAGCACCAGCTCCAGCCCCTCGAACAGCGGCCGCAGGCCGTAGTCGTGGCTGATTCCGTACGCTTCCAGCACCTGCATCCATCGCTCCTCGCGCTTGCCCTTCCGGGGATAGGTGGCAAATCTATCTCCAGAGGCCTCGGCTGTCAATTAGGGGGCGATTTCGAGAAAAGAGTGGCTTTTGCCCGCAATCGGATTATATTAATAACTTAAACGGGGAGGGCAGTTCTGTTCCTTGGGATGTCAGCAGCAGTAAAAACCTTTAACCAGTTTGTGAGGGATTGCTATTTTGGGAATTCTGGACAAGATCAAAGGACTGTTCACAGGCAAGGAACAAACCACCGGGCAGTCCAAGCAGGGGGAGCGCAAATCCCGTGGGGATGAGCGGCGCTCCGGCTCGGAAGGGCGCAGGCGAAGGCCGGAGGGTCCTCGGACCGAAGGCGAACGACGCCGGCAGGAGGGGCGCGGCCAGCAGCAGGAAGGCCAGCGCTCGCGGCAGGAGGGCCGCGGCCCGCGCCCGGAAGGTCCGCGCCAGTCGCCGGAGGGCCAGCGCTCGAGTCAGGAAGGCCGCCGCAGCCAGTCGGAGGAGCAACGCCAGTCCCGCCGGAACAAGGAGGACTCGCACCCGCTCCATGAGGCCCAGCCCGAACGGACCCCCGGCACTTCCAGCACCAAGCGCCGCCGCCGTCGCCGCAAGCCCGGCGCCGACCGCGCCCGCCAGCCCGCGCCGGACACCTCCGCGCCGCATCACCGGGAGCGCGACCAGGCCGACCAGCCCGAAACGGGCGGGTCCCGCCAGTCCGCAGACCGTTCCGGGGGCGAAAGCCGCCGCCACGGCGATGACAGCGGCACGGAAGGCTCCTCCGCGGATGGTGGCACTGCCACGGCAGTCGCCGAACGCCGCCGGAGCTCCAGCCACCGCAAATCGCGCGATGGGCGCAGCCGCAAGCTCAAGACCGAGCTCGGCGGCACCGAGCAGGCAGTGGAGTTCCCGGAGCTGCTGCCGGTGGATGAGTACAGCGAGGAATTCCGGGAGAACGAGTTCCGCCCCCTGGGCCTGTCGGACAAGGCGGTGCTGGCGCTGGCGGCCAACCGCTTCCGCACCCCGACCGACATCCAGTTGGCGGTGATCCCGCTGGCCTGCCAGGGCAAGGACATCCTCGGCCAGGCCAAGACCGGCACCGGCAAGACCGTCGCCTTCCTGATGCCGATCTTCGAGCGCATCGACCTGGATTCCCCGACGATCCAGGCCCTGATCGTCGTGCCCACCCGTGAGCTCTGCCGCCAGGTGAGCTGGGAGGCCCGCCGTTTCGGCCGCTCGCTCGGGGCGCACGTGATGAGTGTCTACGGCGGCACCGCGATCAGCCGCGAGAAAGAGCAGCTGGCCGAGGGGCCGCAGATCATGGTCGGCACCCCGGGAAGGCTGCTGGATCACATCTTCAACACCGGCATCGACCTGAGCCGGCTGAAAGTGCTGGTGCTGGACGAGGCCGACCGGATGTTCGACATCGGATTCCGGCCGGATATCGTCAAGATCATCAATGCCTGCCCGAACGACCGCCAGATCATGCTGCTGTCGGCCACCCTGGACGATGAGGTCGAGGAGATGGCTCGGCGCTACATGCAGGCCCCGGAGCTGCTGTACCTGAGCCGGGACGAGATCACGGTGGAGTCGATCTGGCAGCGCTTCATCCACGCCGAGCGGCGGGAGAAGCTGGACAAGCTGTCCAAACTCCTGGCGCACCAGAAGCCGACCCAGGCGATCATCTTCACCAACACCAAGCGGATGAGCGATGCCCTGTCGCTGCGCCTGAACAAGATCGGCTACAAGACCACCCCGATCCACTCCGACCTGAGCCAGAGCAAGCGGGAACGAGTGATGGACGGGTTCCGCACCGGCAAGATCGAGTACCTGGTGGCCACCGATGTCGCCGCTCGCGGATTGGACATCACCGGGATCAGCCACGTGATCAACTACGATGTCCCGGATCGGCCCGAGGACTACCTGCATCGGGTCGGCCGCACCGGACGGATGGGCGCCGCCGGCAAGGCTTTCACTTTTGTCGGCGCGGAAGAGGGCGACCAGCTCTCTGAGATCGAAAAGCTGATGAACAAGCAGCTCGAGGAGTGGGAGGAAGAGGCTTAAGCCTCCCCGTTGACTCCCCCCTCCCCCTGACCAGGGCCGTCCCGTAGCGTCGGACGGCCCTTTGTGTTTCAGCTTCTTTTTGCCTGCTTCCCCAGCTTCCTGGCAACTCAATCCCTGTCGATATTAGCACTTTCTGGAGGGCCGGCAAGCGCCAGAGAGCCCTGGCGGCGTAAAACTCGCCGGCCGCCGGTGCTGAAATCACTTGGCCCGACCTGTGGACCGGAAGATCCCTGACATACTGCTATCTCTTTGTTATTAAATGTTTTTCTTCTTTTGTGACCAAAAGAAGCAAAAGTCTTTGCGGCGCAAAACTCGCCCACCATTGATGGTCTTCAAAGTGGAACCTGTAAACGCGGGGTTTTTACGCTACCCATCAGGTTGGGCAGCGCTGACGCGCATCTGCCAGTCAGTTCTGGCCTGCTTTAATGCCAGTCATGGGATCATGCGTGCTGTAACCGCTGCTCCGCCGTAGCTCATACAGTTGCTGCCGCGGTGACGGCCGGAGGCCGCCTGGGGGGTAAAGGAAAAAACAGGGAAAGCAGGTGCGATGGGATCAGGCTGGAGGCCCGTAGTCCCAGGTAGGGGCGCGGCAGGCCGCGCCCGACGGCCAAATCCGGACCAGGTGGCTCGAATTCAGCCAGCGGCTGACAGACCCGATAACTATCGAAAAAGTTTTGGAAAGTGGAAGAGGGGTCCGGGGGGAGGGAGAAAACTTTTTTCAAAAAGTTTTCTCCCTCCCCCCGAAAAGCTCGGGATTCAAGGCGCCTGCAGCAGCAACCCGTTGAGGTAATCCCCCTCCGGGTGGAACAGGCTGACCGGATGGTCGGGGCCGGCTCCGAGCCGGTCCAGCACCCGCACCTCGCGGCCGGCCTCGGCGGCGGCGGCGAACACGATCTGGCGGAAGAGCTGGGAGTCGATGTGGCCGGAGCAGGTGAAAGTGAGCATCACCCCGCCGGGGGCGAGCCGCCCCAGCGCCAGGCGGTTGATGTCCTTGTAGGCCCGGGCGGCTTTCTGGACATGGGAGGCGCGGCGGGCGAACGGCGGCGGGTCGAGCACCACCAGGTCGTACCGCCCCTGGTCCTCGCGCAGGAACTGGAACACATCGGCCTGGACCAGCGGGTGCTGCTCCGCCGAGAGGCCATTGAGGGCCAGGTTCTCGCGGGCCAGCTCCAGCGCCCGGGTCGAGCTGTCGACACTGGTCACCCGGGAGGCCCCGGCCTGGGCCTGGTAGACCGCGAACGCCCCGGTGTAGGAAAACAGATTGAGCCCGGTGCTCCCGGGGCGGACCCACTCGGCGGAGCGGCGGCGGTTCTCCCGCTGGTCCAGGTAGAAGCCGGTCTTCTGGCCCCCCTCCAGGTCCACCAGGAAACGGTGGCCATGCTCCAGCACCGACGCCGGGCCATCCGGCAGGCTGCCGCTCAACAGTTGCCTGACCTCCGGCAGCCCCTCCTGCTCGCGCAAGGGGCCGGTGGAGTTCTCGTAGACAAACATCGCCGAGAAGCGGCCGTAGAGCAGCTCCGCCAGTTCCGCCCGCAGGCTCTCCGCCCCGGCGGTGGCCAACTGCACGACAAATCCATCCCCGTAACGGTCGACTGTCACTCCCGGCAGGCCATCCCCCTCGGCGTTGACCAGCCGGAAGGCGGTGGTCTGGGCGGGCCGGATCCGGTCGCGGAATGACGCGGCGGCCTCCACCCGCTCCCGCAGCAGCTCCGGGCCCCACCCGACTCCCCGCTCCCAGCTCACCAGCCGGCAGGTGATCTGGGAACGGGGATTGACATACCCGGCGGCCAGCCAGGAGCCATCGGCTGAGAACAGCTCGCAGGGGCTCCCGGGTGCGGGGGCCTCCGGCTCGAGCCTGGCCACCGCTCCGCTGAACACCCAGGGATGGCGGTTCAGTACCGGTTTCTCGCGACCTTTGCGCAGATAGACATTTGCCGCCATCGCCCCTCCCTCCCGGCAAACCCGGATTAGAACAGCTCTTGCATCTGGCCGATGTAGCGCGGGACCGCCACCTTGGCATCCTCCTCGGCCTCGTACTCCAGGGCGACCCAGCCCTGGTAGCCGGTCTCGACCAGGATGTCCCGGAAACGCGTCAGATCGGCCTGCTGCTTCTGCTCGCCCTCGTAAACCTCGACCTTGATCTGGACATTGACCGCGTAGGGCGCGGCCTTGGCCAGCGACTCGTAGGGGCTGGTGCGGTAGTTGCCGGTGTCGAGGTTGATCCCGAACCAGGGATGCTCGCCCACCGCCTGGAGGATCGCCAGGTGGTCCTCCACCAGGGCGGTGATCCCGCCGTGGTTCTCCAGCCCGAGCAGGATCCCGCGCTCGGCGGCGTAGGGCAGGACCTCCTTGATCCCATCGGCCACCCACTGGATCGCCTGCTCCTTGGTGGAGCCCTCCGGCTGCTGGCCGGCGAAGATGCGGATGTGCGGGGCGCTGAGCTCGGCGGCGTAGTCGATCCACTGCCGGACCTGGGCGATCTCCTGGCTCTTCTTCTCGCCCGCGGGCATGCAGAAATCGTTGCGGATCGCGGTCCCGCTGACTGTCACGCCCGAACGGAAGGCGTGCAGCTTGAGCTGGCGCAGGTAGGCCGCATCGAAGCCCTCCTTGAAGTAATAGGAGGTCAGCTCGGTGCCGGGCAGCCCCAGCTCCGCGCACCAGTCGATGAACTGGAACAGGTCCATTTGCCCATCGGTCAGGGCCTGGCGCACCGAGTAGGCCGCCAGCGACAGGTGCATGTTCCGGGTGGCCTCGGTGCTCGCGGCCTCCGGCTGGGCGGGAGTCTGCTCGACAACGGTCTCCGCCTGCCGCTGGCAGGCGGTGAGGCCCGCCATCGCCGCGACACCGGCCAGGGCTCCGCCCTTGAGCAGCGAGCGGCGGTTGAGGATGCAACTGTCCCGGAGCTGATCCTTGTTCATCGACTGCCCCCTTGAAGACTTGAGCTTGAGGTTGCGAAACGGCAGAACGCCCGGATTGCCTTGCCGGTAACCATCACGAATGCTAACACCGCCCCCGGGGGGTGTCAAGCTTTGCATTTTCCGGTCCGATCCGCTAAATTGGCCCATTTCCGGAAAACAACCGATTCCCCGCGGGGGACCGGCTCCACCGCGAAGCGAGGAGGCCACCGATGGCGAGGCTGTTCGGCAAGCTGCGACTGCTCACCGACCAGGAGCTCGAGGATCTGCACCAAGGAGCGCTGCGGCTGCTGGAGCGGGTCGGAGTGCGGGTCTATCACCGGGGCGCCCGCGAGTACCTGCGGGCCGCCGGCTGCAGGATCGAGGGCGAGGGGCCGTTGGTGCGCTTTCCCGCGATTGTGGTCGAAAGCGCGCTGGAGACCATGCGGGAGGATTTCCTGCGGCCGGAGCGCCAGGGGCTGAGCCAGTCCAACCGCTACACCCGCTCCCACTACTGGCGCCGCCCGGATGGGATCGATCATGGGTTCACGGTGAACAGCGGCGGATTCTGCGTGTTCGTGCTGGACCTGGAGGGCGAACGCCGCCCGGCGACCATGCGCGATGTCCACGACAGCCTGAAGCTGGTCAACGCCCTGGACCAGATCGACTGGTCGGGCCTGCCCTGCTCGGACCAGGACACCCCGCACCCCCTGCGCCCGGTGCGGATGGCGGCCGAGCTGGTGAAATACACCCGCAAGCTGGGCGGGATCGAGGCCTGGACCCCGCTGGACATCGAGTGCCTGCAGGAGCTCGCGGTGATTGTCCGCGGCAGCGCTGCGGCCGCCCTGGAAAGTCCCTGCCTGGTGGGCTACGGCGAGAGCCGCAGCCCGCTGGCCCTGGATGAGAACATGGCCGAGGTGTTCATCCAGTACGTGCGCCGCGGGCTGCCGCAGTCGCTGGATGGGATGCCCTCGGCCGGGACCACCACCCCGGCCTCCGGGGCCGCCGCCCTGGCGGTCGGGCTGGCCGAGACCCTGGCCGGGCTGGTGCTGGGCTACGCGGTCCGGCGCGAGGCAATCCTGAGCCTGGACTGCACCGGCGGCTACTGCGACATGCAGGGCCTGCTGTTCCCGTATGCCGCCCCGGACCGGATGCCGTTCACCGGGGCCTGGGTGCAACTGCTGCGCGAGCGCTACGGGGTGAGCGCCGGGGTCCACGGCGGCAAGACCGATGCCTGCAGCGCCGGGTTCCAGGCCGGGATGGAAAAAGCCTACAGCACGCTGTTCCCGGTGCTGTGCGGCGCGGCGGGGATCGGCACGATCGGCCAGCTCGAGCAGGGCCGCACCGCCAGCCACCTGCAGCTGGTGCTGGACTGCGAGGTGGTGCGGGCGGTGCGCAGGCTGCTGCGGGGGTTCGAGGTGAACGCGGACACCCTGGCCCTGGAGCTGGTGGAGCGGATCGGGCCGGAGGGCAACTTCATCGCCGAGGAGCACACCGCGGAGAATTTTTCCCGGGAGTTCTGGCTCTCCCCGCTCACCGAGTGCCTGAGCTGGGAATCCCACGGCAAAAAACAAGTGCGGGGAATGGAGGCCCTGGCCGCGGAAACCGCCCGGGAGATCCTCGCCCGCCCGCTGGAGCCGGTGCTGGACGACCACCAGGCGCGCGCGGTGGACCAGGTGGTGGAGTACGCCGCCCATCGGCTGGGGCTGCGGGCCTGAGACCCCTCGGCGCGGCGCTTGTTTTTATATTGCCAAAACCGGGACCGGCCGCTATTATTGCCACTTGTCCTTTTTTTGCAGAAATCGATCGCTCGTGAAGAGATAGAACGAAGCTTCAAACTCAGGGAAGGACAGCTCATGGCCGAGAATTACGTCTTCACCTCCGAGTCGGTGACCGAGGGGCACCCGGACAAAGTCTGCGACAAGATCAGCGACAGCGTGCTCGATGCCGCCAAGACCCTCAACCCCCTGGCCCGGGTCGCCTGCGAGTCCCTGGTCACGGAGGGCGTGGCCTTTGTCACCGGCGAGGTGTCCCGCGAAGTGCTGGAGCAGGTCAATGTCGAGCGCATCGCCCGCGAGGCCATCCGCCGGATCGGCTACATCGATGACTCGGTCGGGTTCGCCGCGGACAGCATCCGGGTGGAAGTGCTGATGAAGCCCCAGAGCGCGGACATCTCGGTCGGTGTCGATGGCAAGGGGCTGTTCAAGGAGATGGGCGCGGGCGACCAGGGGATGATGTTCGGCTACGCCACCAGCGAGGGCAAGCGCATCGGCCTCGACACCCAGTTCATGCCGGTGCCGATCTACCTGGCCCACCAGCTCAGCCGACGCCTGACCGAGGTGCGCAAGCGCGGGATCCTCCCCAAGCTCTACCCGGACGGCAAGACCCAGGTCTCGGTCGAGTATGTCGATGGCCTGCCGGTGGCGATCCGCAATGTCGTGGTTTCGAGCCACCACCAGAAATCCTACCAGCTCCAGGAGCTGCGCGCCGACATCCTCGAGCAGGTGATCATCCCGATCCTGGCCCCGACCAAGCTGGTCGATGAGAGCAAGCTGCGGCTGGAGAAGGGAAACCTGGAAAGCCGCACGGTATATATCAACCCGACCGGGGTGTTCACCGAGGGCGGCCCCAAGGCCGATGCCGGGCTCACCGGCCGCAAGATCATTGTCGACACCTACGGCGGCATGGGCCGTCACGGCGGCGGCGCGTTCAGCGGCAAGGACCCCTCCAAGGTCGACCGCTCGGCGGCCTACATGGCCCGCTATGTGGCCAAGAACCTGGTGGCCGCCGGCCTGGCCGAGGAGTGCGAGGTCCAGATCGCCTATGCGATCGGGGTGGCCGAGCCGGTTTCGGTGTACGTCCATGCCAGTGGCTCCAAGTACTCGCCCGAGAAGCTGTCCCGGCTGGTCCAGGAGGTCTTCTCCCTCAAGCCGGCCGACATCATCAAGCAGCTCGACCTGCTGCGGCCGATCTATGAGCCGACCGCCGCCTATGGGCACTTCGGCCGCACCGAGGAAACTTTCACCTGGGAGAAGACCGACCGGGTGAACGACCTGCTGGAAGCCGCCAGGCATTGAGGTTATCTTTAAATGAACGGTCCCCGGGCCGCCGACCGCGGCCGGGGCCGTTTCACATCCAACCGTGAAGAGACGCGAGCATGGACCGGCCGAAATACCTCGT
Organism: Candidatus Glassiibacteriota bacterium; assembly: GCA_963752515.1. Classification (GTDB taxonomy): domain Bacteria; phylum Gemmatimonadota; class Glassbacteria; order GWA2-58-10; family GWA2-58-10; genus CAVVYO01. The sequence continues at coordinate 645,340 of CAVVYO010000006.1, forward strand.
GACCAGCGCCCTGCCCTACGCCAACGGCCCGATCCACCTGGGCCACCTGGCCGGGGCCTACCTGCCGGCGGACATCTACGTGCGCTACTGCCGCCTGCTGGGCCGGGATGTGCTCTACATCTGCGGCACGGATGAGCACGGGGTGGCGATCACGATCGCCGCCGAGACGCCAGGGGATCACCCCCCAGCAGGTGGTCGACCGCTGGCACGAGCACATCCGCGACAGTTTCGCCCGCGCCGGGATCTCTTTCGACCATTTCAGCCGCACCAGCCTGCCGATCCACCGCGAGACCAGCCAGGATTTTTTCCGGACCATCCACGCCAAGGGACTGCTGGTCAAAAAGACCGAGCAGCAGCTCTATTGCCCCAACGACCAGCGCTTCCTGCCCGACCGCTATGTCGAGGGCATCTGCCACCACTGCGGCGCCGCCGGCGCCCAGGGCGACCAGTGCGAGGTCTGCGGCAAGCCGATCGACCCGCTGCTGCTCAAGGACCCGGCCTGCAAGCTCTGCGGCACCCGTCCCGAGGCGCGCGAGACCGAGCACTGGTTCATGCCGCTGGACCGGATGCAGCCGCAGCTGGAAGCCTGGCTGGCCACCAAGGGCCACTGGAAGGACAACGTCCTCAACTTCTGCCGGGGCATCCTGGCCGAGGGGCTGAAAGAGCGGGCGGTCACCCGCGACCTCTCCTGGGGCGTGCCGGTGCCGCTCCCGGGCGCCGAGGGCAAGGTGCTCTATGTCTGGTTCGATGCCCCGATCGGCTACATCAGCGCCACCAAGGAGTGGGCCCGGCTCCAGGGCGATCCCGAGCGCTGGAAGGACTACTGGCTGGACCAGGAACACACGAAGCTGGTCCATTTCATCGGCAAGGACAACATCTTCTTCCACGCCCTGATGTTCCCGGCGATGCTGATGGCCTACGGCGGCTGGGTGCTGCCGGACAACGTGCCGGCCAACGAGTACCTGAACCTGGAGGGGCTCAAGTTCTCCACCAGCCGCAATTTCGCGGTCTGGCTGAAGGACTACCTGGACCGCTTCCAGCCGGACCCGCTGCGCTACTACCTCTGCGCCGGCATGCCCGAAACCCGCGACACCGATTTCAACCTGCGGGAGTTCCAGGCCCGCAACAACAATGAGCTGGCCGACACGGTGGGCAATTTCATCAACCGCGCCCTGACCTTCATCGAGCGCTATTTCGAGGGACAGGTGCCCGAGCGGGGCGAGCCGGACGAGCTGGACCGCCAGCTGCTGGCCTGGCTGGAGGGGCGGCTGGCGAACGAGCTGGGCGGCCAGCTGGATACCTTCCGCTTCCGGGCCGCGGCCGACACGTTGACCGAGTTCGCCCGCTTCTGCAACAAGTACTTCAACGACAAGGCGCCGTGGGCCGCCCGCAAAAACGATCCCGGGGCCTGCGCCACCGCGCTCAACCTCTCGGCCCAGGCGGTCTATGCCCTGTCGGTGGCGATGTGGCCGATCATGCCTTTCTCCGCCGAGAAGCTGTGGGGCCAGTTGGCCTTGAGCGCCGACTGGCGCGAGCACCCCTGGCGGCCGGACCTGTCGCAGCGCCTACCGGCCGGCCACCGGCTCGGCAAGGTCGAGGTGCTGTTCCCCAAGATCGAGGATGAAAGAATCGCCGAGCAGGAGGCCAGCTACAAGGGCGCGGTCGCGAAGAAAGCCGAGCCCCAGCAGCCCCCGCTCGAGGCCCAGATCGAGTTCGAGGATTTCAAAAAGGTGGACCTGCGGGTGGCGCTGGTCACCGCGGCCGAGGCGGTCAAGGGCAGCGACCGGCTGCTGCGCCTGAGCCTGGACCTGGGCGAGCTGGGCAGCCGCACGGTGGCGGCGGGGATCGCCGCCCACTACAGTCCCGAAGAGCTGGTGGGAAAGAAAGTGCTGGTGGTGGCCAATCTCAAGCCCCGCAAGCTGATGGGTTTCGAGAGCCAGGGAATGGTCCTGGCGGCGGTGCTGGGTGACCAGCTGGCCCTGGCGGCGATCGACCGGGAACAGGCCGACCTGCCCCCCGGCACCCGGATCAGCTAGCGCATGTTATGAACTCAGAGCGACCGGCTCGGGAATCAGGAAAAACACAACCCCCTGTGTCCCCCTTTTTTAAGGGGGATCGTTCCCGCTTCGGCCCGGCAGTGGCGTAACCGTTTGGGAATCAGGCTGTTAATCCCCTCTAAACAGAGGGGTGGCTCCGCCACCGGCGGGAGCCGGGGTGTGTGGTCTTTTTCAGCGGCCACTGCCCAGGCGCCAGGCTTCGCAGTGAATCACACGCACTAGGCGGAACAGACCTTACTGCCGTCAATGCTCCGGGGCGAGGCCGGTCCCGCACCGGCAGCTTTCCCCCCAACGGCACGAGACGGAGGTCCCATGCTCCACCGCTGCGCCTGGTCGACAACCGATCCCCTGCTGAGCGAATATCACGACCGCGAGTGGGGCGCGCCGGTCCATGACGACCGCCGGATGTTCGAGTTCCTGACCCTGGAGGCGGCACAGGCCGGGCTCTCCTGGCTGACGATCCTGCGCCGCCGCGAGGGCTACCGTCGCGCGTTCGCCGGGTTCGACCCCCAGGAGGTGGCCCGGTTCGGGGAGGAAGAGATCGCCCGGCTGCTGGCCGACCCCGGCATCATCCGCAACCGCCTCAAGGTGCGCGCCGCGGTGAACAATGCCCGGGCTTTCCTGAAAGTGCAGGAGGAGTTCGGCGGCTTTTCCGCCTACCTCTGGAGTTTCGTGGATGGCCGGCCCCGGGTCAACGGCTGGACCAGCCAGTCGCAGATCCCCGCCACCAGTCTCGAGTCCGATGCGCTCAGCCGCGACCTGAAACAGCGCGGGTTCAGCTTCATGGGCTCGACCATCGTCTACGCCCACCTGCAGGCTACGGGCCTGGTCAATGACCACACCGTGGACTGTTTCCGCTTTGCGGAGTTGACAGGCAAAAGCTGAGGCGGAGGGGCCCCCGTTCCCACTTTCTGAAGCTTTTTCGCTGGATTATCACCTGAAATCATCGACAAGCCGACCGGCGGCAGGGCCAGACCCTCCGCCGGTTGCGCTTTTTCCCGACACCGGCCGCCCCTTGTGCCCTTCCGGAGATTGATGTATCTTGGGCGGCGGCAAGCGAATGATCCACTTCCACCACCAGCAAAGGAAACGCGGCATGACCCCCCGGGAGCGCGTACTCACAGCCCTGCGCCACCATCAGCCGGACCGTTGCCCCTGGCACATCACCCTGACCATCCCCGCCCGGGAAAAGCTGACCGCCGCCCTGGGCACCGCGGAACTGGACCGGGCGCTCGGCAACCATTTCGCCAAGATCGAGGCCGTGCCGGAAGATGGCTGGCAGGAGCTGCGCCCCGAGTTCTGGCGCGATGAGTTCGGGGTAATCTGGGACCGGACGATCGATCCGGACATCGGCAATGTCGACCACGCGGCGCTGGTGCTGCCGGAGCCGGACCTCGCGGGCCTCGCGCTGCCCGACCCGCTCGACCCCCGGCGCTTTGCCGATCACGAGCGGTTCTGCCGGGAGCACCCGGACCTGTTCCGGGTCAACGATTTCGGCTTCACCCTGTTCGAGCGGGCCTGGACATTGCGCGGGATGGAGAACCTGCTGATGGACATGGTCGAGCGGCCGCGCTTTGTCCATGAGCTGCTGGACCGGATCCTCGACTTCAACCTGAAGATTGTCCAGGGAGTGAGCCGCTACCCGGTCGATGCGATCCTGTTCGGGGATGACTGGGGCCAGCAGCACGGGCTGATCATGGGGCCGGTCTTGTGGCGGGAGTTTTTCAAGCCCCGGGCCGCGGCGGCCTACCGCGCCTGCCACGAGGCCGGGATGTTCGTGATGATCCATTCCTGCGGCGATGTGAGCGAGATTTTCCCGGACCTGATCGAGATCGGGGTGGACATGTTCAACCCCTTCCAGCCCGAGGTGATGGACATCGAGGCGATCAAGCGCCGTTACGGCGACCGGATCGCGTTCTATCGGCGGGATGAGCACCCAGCGCACCCTGCCCTACGCCACCCCGGAGCAGGTGCGCCAGGAGACCCGCCGGCTGATCGGCGCCATCGGCCGGGAGGGCGGCTATGTGTTCAGCCCGGCCCACGATGTGCCGAAAGATGTCCCGGTGGAGAACATGCTGGCGATGATCGAGGAGCTGCAGGCGCAGGAGTGACCGGAGCGCTGGCCGCCTTTCACCGTGCCCTGTCCTCGGCGGCTGTCTGCAGGCGTACCCGTAACATTCGAAAAAGTTTGGGGAAACGGGAGGGGGCCCGGGGGAGGGAGAAACCCTTTTCCAAAAGGGTTTCTCCCTCCCCCGGAACAAGCCGTTATCAGTCAGGGGAGGTGCGCCGCATGCCCCGGGGCGAGGATGTCCGGCGGATGTTCGACCGTATCGTGCGGCGCTATGACCTGCTCAACCACCTGCTGAGCCTGGGGCTGGACCGGCTGTGGGTGCGCGCGCTGGCCCGGGCCTGGGCCGAGCGGGTCCCGCAGGCCGCCGGCCGGGGAAAGGCGCTGGACCTCTGCTGCGGGACAGGGGACATCGCCCGCGGGCTGCTGAGGTCTTACCCGCGCCTCCCCTTGCTGGTGGCCGCCGATTTCTCCCTGCCGATGTGCCGGGCCGCCGAACTGAAGCTCGCCCGCCGCCACCCCGGCCGTCCGCACCACATCGCCTGCGCCGATGCCCTGCGCCTGCCGTTCCCGGACAGTTCCTTCGACCTGGTGACTGTCGCTTTCGGCCTGCGCAACTTCGAGGACATGCAGCGCGGGCTGGTGGAAATTCGCCGGGTGCTGGCGCCCGGGGGGCTGCTGGCGGCGCTGGAGTTCGCCCCGCCGCGGGGGCTGCTGCTGAAAACGCTCTACCGCCCCTATCTGCACCTGGTCCCGCCGCTGGTCGGGGGGCTGCTCGCCCGCGACCCGGGCGGGGCCTATAGCTACCTCGCCCGCTCGATCGAGGGCTTCCTGGAGCCGGAACGGGTGGTGGCCGCGCTGGTGCGCTGCGGTTTCGAGCAGGCCCATGCCCATCCCCTGACCATGGGGATCACCACCCTCTGCACCGCCCGCCGCCCCTGAGCCAATTCGACAATCAGGTTTCCTCCCTCTCCCCGACCCTCTTCCACCCGTTCACTTTTCTCCTCAGCAACCGGCTTTACCAGCAGGTGAAGCGCAAGCAACACCCCAGCGTACTGTTGACCAATCGGCTCATCTTTGTCGTGATTTCAGGCGCCGACCGGGTTATCGGATGGCGGAGGGACCTGATGATCCGGTTGCCGGGGTTTTAGTTTGCGGTGATCGCGGAAGTCCGGCTGTTTTCCGTCCCGCATCGGTTTCCTGGTCGGTAACCACCACGTCCACCATCCGAGTCCCGGAATCCCCAACTACCATCTTGCCTCATTTCCTGGCCACCCTCATTCCGGCGGGTTTGTCCAATGATTGTCCAATGGAACCGCTGTCAGGAAATGGCTAAAGCTGGAAAAATCTGGAAGGGGGCTACAAATAGAAAAGCGCCCCTGACCCTTGGTGCTCGCGGGAAAGGGGCGCTATCAGTGGAGCCACCACCCGGAATCGAACCGGGGACCTACGCATTACGAGTGCGTTGCTCTACCGGCTGAGCTATGGTGGCCTCAAGGCTTTACTGTTATCAAGCTCGATATTGTGCCCGAAATTGCGCCCAATTGCCTCTCAAGACAGGCCGCCTGTTTCATGGCCGCTGCCTTCAGATCAACCTCGCTCACAATGTCGAAACAGTCGAAAACCGAGCGGGTCTTGCGCCCGGAAATCTGCATCGCCACCGTCTCGGGAATCCCCGCCCGCACCATGTTCCGCACCGATGTGCGCCGCAAATCGTGGAACAATCTAATACCGATCTCGGCCTTTTCGCAAGAAGCTTCCCATGCCTTTTCGAACCGCTTTACCCGTTCTATGCCATTACGGTTGAGGAACACCCAGGGCAGAACCTTATCACCCTTGCCCTTACGCGCTTCCCATTGTGCCCGTAGCAGCTCTTTCAGCTCATCGTCCAGGAAGATCGTGCGGCCTTCTTTGTTCTTCGTGGTTCCCGGGTCCAGGGGCACCACTTCCCGCCCAAGGTCGATCCGATCCCAAGTCAGACCCGCGATCTCCCCGATCCGCCGGCCCACTTTAGATCCAAAGGTGACAAAGCCCCGCAGGTGCTCGGGCAGGGCTTCGCGTAGCGCCAGGAACTCGCCGTGCTCGAAGAAGCCCTTGCGAACGTTGTTCAGGCTCAGCAGCGGGATATAGGGCCCCCGGTCAAAGTCTCAACTCCGCCTTTGGCGATTTCAGGGAGGCAGGTCAGTTACCTGATTGCATATCAGACAACAGCATTTTGATCTCACTGGCGATCTCGTCCGCCACCTGGTTCACGATTTCCTTTCCAAATCCGGCCGCTGCACTGGTGCGGGGATCAGCTCCTTCGGTAACCGAGTAACCGGTCCGGCCGGTCGAGGACCAGTCGTCCACGACACCTGTTTCCGGGTAGCGCAGAAGTTCCGGAAGCGGAGGTAACTGTTTCAGGTCCACGGCCCTGGTCTCGGCCATCATCAAGCTGGTCTCGGCGGCACAGGCATGCCCATCTTTCTCCGGATACAGCGGCTTAACCGCCCATGCTCCTCTTACCTTGACCCGCGTTTCGGTGTCCGCCGAGACCTCCAGAGCCACTCTTTCCAAGGCCTGCATATGAGCGCCGGCGCCATGGCCGCTAATGATTATGACAAGCTTTGCGCCCATCTGCGATGCTTCCCTGACGGCTTCGCGAACGATCATGGCCAGCATGTCGTCCGAACAGAAGGCGCTCGGTATTATGTTGTTCGGCAGGTCGACACTCCACACCCAATGGTCTCCCTCAAGTCCGTAAAGTTTCCTGGACTGCTCGGGACTGCGCAAAGTGGCTGCCCCGAAATAAAGTGTCGGCCAGACCGCTCCGCCAGTAATCCGGCAGGTTGCCAGAGCCACGGTCTGGGCGTTGAGCGGGTCGGGACCCATCGGCATGTGAAGGCCGTGCCATTCGATCGGTCCTACCGGAATGTAGATCACCGGAGTTTGCGCCAGGCGTTCCTTAACCTGCCCCGGCCTGAGATATTGCAGACCCAGGTCCTGCAAATCCTTGAAAATTTGCGGGAGAAGGCAGCCGTCGTCATCGGCTGCGAGGACCGGAGCAACGCTAGCGGCCGTACCTAAGATCAGAAGCACGAATGCCAGTACAAATCGGGATTTCGAAAGACAGGTCATTTCCAACTCCCTGGCGTAATCAGGTAATCAGGCCCACCCTATCGCAGGTTAAGCCTTTCGCTGGCCTGGATGTATTTAAAAGGATGCTTATCCAGCCAGTTCGAGTAATTAGACAGCTGGCCGAGCACCGGTACAATCAGTTCCGCGCATTTATCGAGGACGGCCACGGTCATGTCTATATCGCTTTGACCCTTGTAGGTAATTCCGGCGGTTCCATGATTCCCGTGGTTTCCTTCTTCATGGTAGCGCCATCCGACCTGGCCCAGTGTGCGCAGGGCCACCACGTCGTTCCTGATCTCTTCCGGCTGGTCCCCGCTGTCATCGCGCTTGGATTCGATTTCCCGGGCCCATTCAGCCGCAGGTATAGGACGTTCCCTGCCCAGTATTTTCATGGCCGCCAGACACAGCAGGGTTTCGCCGAAATTACCCGGATAGCCATCGTATATGGCTTTAACCGCTGGATCGGAAAGCAGCCTTTCGCCTTCGATGAACCAGAAGGGATGCCCGGTTTCATCGAACAGCTCCCGGACTGCGACGATACCGCCCGTGTTCTCCGGGGTCGTCCCTCCGACAAGTACGGTTTTTTTAAATCCGGCCTCATATAGAGTGAGCGCGATCTTTTTCAGGATCGCAACCTGTTCGCCGACCGTGAAATGAACCGTGCCTCGGAAAGTTTGTGTGGCCCCGGCCATCACGGTATAAGTGGGTGGGAAAACAAGACCATCAGCTTTTTGGGCTATCAATAGACTAAGCGCTGTAGCCCAGTGCGCGTGCATTCCCATCGGGATAAACGCCCCATGGCCGCTGACCGGCCCGAATGGAATTAAAACCAAGTCTCCGCCTTCTTTTAGGTAAAACTCGACCTCACGGCTGGTCATTTCTTCCATTCTCCGGTTGAACCACTTCTCCTGCTTTCCGGGCGTCGAACCTTGTGATGCCTTGTCCGCCACTGTTTTTCCCGACAGCTGCGACCCTGCCAGGGAGGCGCTTAAACCGAGCGTACCTGTAATGAATTGTCTTCTCCTGATGCCATTCATACTGCCTCCAATGATTACAGTATGAGACCCAAGATTTTGGTGATTATAAGAAGTTCTTATGCATTGAAGGATTGCAACGGCCCGGGAATTACCACATTTTCAAGTCCCAGTTCATCGTGCAATGCACTGGCCAGGCTTTCAGAGGAGTCGTCTTCGCCGTGAACGATGAAAGTCTGTTGTGGCTTCTTCTGCATGACACGCACGAAATCAATCAATCCATTCCGGTCGGCGTGACCGGAGAAGCCGGTCAGAATTTCCAGCTTGGCCCTCACCTGATATTCTTCGCCGAAGATGCGGGCGGTCTTCTCCCTTTCCACAAGGCGGCGGCCGAGGGTATTGGGCGCCTGCCAACCGGTGATGAGAATGGTGTTGCGCGGATCCTCGATGCGGTTTCGCAGATGATGCAGGATGCGACCACCCTCCAGCATGCCGCTGGCACTGATGATAACCGCCGGGAGTTTTCAAGCTGTTGAGCGCCTTTGATTGCTCCACGGACTGGGTGTACTGGAGACGGCTGAAGCCGAACGGGTTGTTGTCGTCATCAGTCAGCAGGAACTCGCGGATTTCGGCATCGTAGACCTCGGGATGGAGTCGGAAGATGTCGGTGGTGCGGGTGGCCAGCGGGCTATCGACGAAGATCGGCAGCTCAGGGATGGCCCGTCGCTGCGCAGCTTGTGCAGGGCGTAGACGAGCTGCTGGGTGCGGCCAACGGCAAAGGCCGGAATCAGCAGTGATCCGCCACGGCTGACGGTTTCATTGACAATGCGCTCCAGTTCCTGTTCCGACTCGGGATAGGCGGGGTGCAAACGGTTGCCGTAGGTGCTCTCCATGATCAGGATATCGGCGCCGTCGGTGAGTGGAACGGGGTCGCGAATGATGGGGATATCTGGCCTGCCGATATCGCCGCTGAACACGAGGCGCCGCTTCTGGCCGGAGTCCCTGGTCATCGATGTCGAGGATGACATGGGCGCTGCCCAGCATGTGACCGGCATCGACCAGGGTGAGATGAATGCCGGGAAAGAGTTGGTGGCGCCGATTGTAGCTGAGGCCCACGAACTGCTTCATGGCCTCGGCCACATCGGCCTTGGTATAGAGGGGCTCGAAGAGGCGCTGGCCCTTCTTCTGGCGCCGGCGATTGACGAATTCCACGTCCTTTTCCTGGATAAAGGCGCTGTCCATGAGCATGACGGCGCACAGGTCGCGGGTTGCCGACGTGCAAAAGATATCGCCGTTGAAACCGTTTTTGACCAGACAGGGGATGCGGCCCGAGTGATCGATGTGGGCGTGGGAAAGAACCAGGCAGTCGATGGCCTCGCCCTGGCAGAATCCGCTGCGGTTCAGCTCGAAGGATTCCTTGCGCTTGCCTTGGAACATGCCGCAGTCGAGCATGATGGTTTTGCCGTTCACTTCGATCAGGTGTTGCGATCCGGTGACGGTACGGGCGGCGCCATGGAAGGTGATTTTCACGTTATATTCCTTCCCCAGAGATCCAAATGATGACCAACGGCGCGTGCGGTCGATGCCAATGCAAGCACCTCAATCCCCATGAGACCGTGCGCCCTGATTTTTCATCTTACTTAATGCCAGCCATCGGTCCGATATAGTTCTTCGCGATCACGACATTGTCGAAATATATTTTTATCGGATGGTCCCGGTCGTATTGCGGGGGAAGAGCCGTGATAGTAGGTCTCCAGCGTAAAAAACGAGATGCGCAGGTGCGGGACCCTGCGGAACCGAACTCCCTCCTTACGAATGGTCAGTTGACCGTCGATCCAGAGTTCCTCGATCCCGTCGGCATTGGCTGGATCGGGCTGGCTCGGATCGACCGAGTTCAGCTTCATGCGGCGCTCGACGCAGTACCACTTGCCGACCTCGATCTGGATTTTTCTCTGCACTTCGTAGTTCTCTCCCCACCGGCCTTTCTTGTCCAGGTGATAGCTGTAGAACCCCATATCAAACTTATCCGCTCCGAGCTCCCCGTACGGTTGCACGCCCGAATAGAAATAGCCCCGGGTTGAGACATCCCGAACGTCGGCCATTCCGACCCAGGCCGCATCTTTCATCTTCAGGTCGCGTCCGCCCAGGTTCCCCCCGTGGTTTTGCACGGCGCGGTAATCTTTATCGAACTTGATGTAGTACCTGATGTAAAGCTCGTCATGCCCGTCCCCCAGGCCCTCGTTCTCATCGTTATAATTGCCCAGTTTCAGGCTGAGCCCTCCCGACTGCGAGAGCTGCCGGCCTGGGGTCCAGCAGGCAATCTCCAGCACGCCCCGGCCCGGACCGGATGAGCCGCCGGCTTCGACCGATCCAGGGATGATCCCTGTGCGGCTGACCTCATTCTTGCGAACACCCCATTTCCCGGGGCCCGTGCTCTTTTCCCAGGACTCGAAATCATCGGCGAAAATAACCTCGGAATCCCTGGCGATGCCGGCATCTTGAGCATATCCGGCCGCGATTCCTTCGCCATTTGAGGATTCACGCGCAGCCGGCGTCGGACCGGCATTAGCGAGCAATGGCAGCAAGACCCCCAATCGTACAATCAACCTTACTATTACCTGCTTTGAAATGTGCTGTTTACTGTTCATGGAAACCTTTGGGCTGAAAAGTTTGGGCAAGATGCAACAGTTGCACGGTTCGATGTCGTCTGAACCAGGATCACAAGGTGTGTGAAAAGGTGAAGGCCGTGGTATCTTTCCGTACACCCGCAGGAATCCCCAAACCTGCAGAGGAGACACAATGCCGTGAAAGAGGTTACAAGAAATAGCCTGAGAGGTCAAGACTTGAGTTTGAATGTTCGGAGGCATGGGGTACGTTTGAAGGTTCAGGAGCTGGTTCCAGGGTATGTACACTGTAAGAAGAAGTTGAGAGGCCGGGTAAAAGCAGTGCGAGACTGAGGCAGAACTGCGGCGAGAGCTGCTATTCGAGTCAAGCCTGCAGGCCGAATTCAACCGACCCCTGACGCTCCCACCAGCAAGCCGGTTTCAACCCCTCCGACTGGGCCCGAAATTGTGCCCGTGACGTCTCCCCAACCCCTGATTTCAGCTGGCAGAACCGCACTTGCCCGGGCGGCAAAAGGGGCACAAGCCCCTTGAATACTGCTGTTGCGCCGCCGCCGAACAATCCATGTCGCTGCCGCCCGCAACCCGATCGAAACGGTCACTCCCCCCGGACCTCCTCGCGGCTGGTGAGGTAGCCCTGGCGGTCGTGCGCAACCGTGGTCCGCTGCCACTCGCCCAGGGTCAGCGGGCGGCCGTTCCAGCCCCAGCGCCAGAGGAACGGGCTGATTCCGGTGGTGTCCTGGTAAACATTGTCGAAGAAGCGATTGTCCCAGTCCGGAGTGAAAATGCTGTCCAGGCCGGTATCCTCGTACCCGCCGACATACTGGTAGCGAGCGGCGACCGAGTCCTGAAGCTCCCGCGAGTAGAACGGCTCCCAGCCGATCTGGTTGTCGTGGACCCGGGTGTTACGGACCTGCCAGGGCCCGAACCGGCCGCTGCCCCGTTGCTGCTGCTGGAGGGAGATGTTGCGGAAATTGCCCCACACCCGGTTGCCGCAGACCACGCAGTCGGGGGAGGCCGAGATCATGATCCCGGCCGGGCCGGCCCAGTTGCCCTTGGCCCGACCGTTGTGGTAGACCGTGTTGCCGCGGATCGTGCCGCGGTAGCTGATCTCGTAGGCGATCCCGTCCTGGCTGTTGTCGTGGACCAGGTTGTTTTCGATCAGGCAGTCGCGGTTGTCGATGTCGAACCAGATCCCGGGGCCGAGGTTATGGTGGAAATGGCTGTCCCGGACAGTCAGGTCGAAGCTGCCCACGAACTTGCTGCCGCCGGACTCCCAGCTGGGATCATAGCCGGCATAGTTGTTCCAGGCGACCTCGCAACCCTCGATTAGGGCCCCGTGGCCCTGGAAAACGGCCAGACCCAGTTGCCCGTTGTGGTGCACCCGGCAATGGCGGATGGTGGCTCCGGCGGCCACCTTGATCCCCACCCCGTGGCAATGCCGCACCTCGCAGTCCTCGATCAGCCAGCCCCGGCCGGCTTGGTCGCTGCCGGTGTCGAAGCTGTGAATCCCCCCCTCCTGGGCATCCCCGGCATATTTCTCGATCACCAGGCCGCGGATCACCACGCTGTCGGCGCTGCCGGTGAAAGCCATGCGCACCAGCGAAAGCTCCAACGCCTGGCCGGCCGGGTCGAAAGCGAGGCAGATCCGGTCGCCGGTCCGGTCGTGGAACCACTCGCCGGGGGCATCCAGCTCCGGCAGCGACTCCACCTGCCACAGCGGCTGGTCATCGACAAACAGGTCCTCGCGCCAGCGCGCTCCCTGGTAGCCATCGGCTCCCTGGCTGCGGGTCGACTCGCTCAGCTCGAGGCTCCAGGGGGCGCAGAACCAGCGGCCCTCCCGCCGGAAAGCCTCCGGTTCCAGTTCCACCGAGCCGCGCAGGACTGCGCCGGGTTCGCCGCGAAAGGTGTCGCCCGTTCTGGGCCGGATGTGGACAGTGTTGTCGCCGATTGGGCCCTGGTAACGGTGAATCCCGGCCGCCAGCAGGAAATGCGAGCCGGCCGGGCTGCTGTCGACCACCGCCTGAATGTCCCATCCCGGCTTGATGCGGATGGTTTCCCGGCCGTGCTCCCACTCCCGGCAGGAACTGGTCGCCGCGGCCAGGGCCAGCACCCCCGCTGCCTTTGCCAACTGATAGCTGCGCATCACCCACCCCCCGCTTCCAGATGAAGACTGCCTGGATCAGCTTCAATTTCATTGTAAGAACAGAACGGAGCATTGGCGAGGATCGGTTGTTGTGCTCCCTGCCGACAATCTTCACAACCGGAGGCGGACCCCGGCGGACAGGAAGTTTTCCGCCGGATCGGCCATCGAAGATTTGCGCACTTGCATCTTATCTAACTTACAAGATTCGCATCAGTTACTGGCGAACAATTTTACCAAATTGATATTTAATGCGGACCATAAGCTACATTTTCTTCAATAATTTGTAGAGGTTAAAGGGTTGATATCAACAGAAAAACAAATAGAATAAAAAGAACCTCGCTGGGGGATTTTCACAACATGCCGCTCGCGACTGGATAAAAATCTCCAGTGCGTGGCGAGGCTGCGATCAGGGCAAACGGCAATCGGATCTAACACTATTGATTTCATCCGGTTAGTCGTTGCAATAACGGTAGCGCAAGCCGGGTCTTGGCTTCAGGGCCGCCGGGCTGAAGATTCCGTCGCGGCGCCGGCCGGTCGAGGCGCCGGGCGGGCTTGGCCCCGGGCCAAGCCGGACCAGACCAGGAGAGGACTATGCACGGGGGGACTAAACGGGGGACAGTGGCGTCACGCGCGCCGGGTCGCGCCGGGGGGCGCTCCTCCCCGGCGGCCGTGGAACCGGTGGTCAACGAGTTTACCATCGGCGGGATCGCGACCGAATGGTCGACGGGCTCGAGCATGACCGGCAGGATCACGCGTTGCGGCAAGTCGAAGATCATGATGGGAGGCTGGAGGAGGGGTTCTTTCCGGACCCTGATGCCTGAAGATCGTTTCCAGGAATGTATCTCTTAACCGATCAGGTCAGAACCCGGAGTGAAGGTTATGAACCACAAAAATTCCATGAGCGAGAGCTATGACTTCGAAGAGACTCCGCATCTGCTCGACTACTGGCGGATCGTCCGGAAAAGATGGCTGCTGGCGAGTACGGTCTGGCTGGCGATCCTCGCCGGGGCGGTGATCTATGCCTTCACCGCGACCCCGCTCTACCAGGCCTCTGCCCAGATTCTGCTGACCAAGGCGCTCTCGCGGTCGATCATGAACGCCGAACTTTCGGAGAACATGAGCAACCAGGATGCCGACCTGCGGATGGAAACCGAGCTCAAGATCCTGGGCGGCGACCCGATCTACGAGTCCGTGCTGGCCAGCCTGCACCTGAGCGAGGCGGAGCGGGGCACCGGAGACTATCTCCAGACGCTGGCGCGCCTGAGGCGCAACATCTCGGTCGAGCGGCCGCGCAGCACCAACCTGATCGAGGTCACCGCCACCAACACCTCTCCGGACACCGCGGCGCTGATCGCCAACACCGTGGTCCAGGCCTACATCGAGCTCTACAAGGAGCGCCTGGCCCAGGCTTCCCGGAGCACCGCCCAGTGGCTCTTCACCCAGATGACCGACCTCGAGCAGAACGTCCGCAAATCGCAGCAGGAGCTGCTCGACTATGTCACCAGGGAACGGATCACTTTCATCGCCGATGGCTCCGGCCTGGAAAGCGAGCTCAAGAGCGACATGTTCCGCGCCCCGAACGAGACCCTGCTGGAACGGATCAACATCCGGCTGTTCGAGGCCAAGGCCACCCGGGATGAAATGCTGCAGCGTTACAAGGACAAGCACCCGCGGGTGATCGAGGCCGAGGCCAATGTCGCCGCCCTGGAGCGCGAGTACCGCCTCGAGCTGGGCCGGCTGGCCGAGGAGCGCCGCCAACTGACCGACCGGATCATCGAGGCCCGCAAGAAATCGGTGCAGTACGACATCCTCCGTCGCCAGGTCGACACCAACAAGGAGCTGTTCGACCTGTTCACCAAGAAAATGCAGGAGATCGATCTGACCAAGGGCCTGGGCGAGGGTGACATCCAGATCACCGAGCAGGCGGTCGCCCCGAAAGAGCCCGCCAAGCCGAAGAAAATGCTCCTGCTGGCGCTCGGGCTGCTGCTGTCGATGGTCGGCGGGATCGGCGCCGCATTCCTGGCCGACTACATGGACCGTTCCCTCAAATCCCGGGAGGAAATCGAGGAAGTCACCGGGCTGCCCGTGCTCTCCTCGATCGGCATCCTCAAGGAAAACGGCAACGGGCTGGACTACCAGAACTACTTCACCGACCAGCGCTACCGCGAGGAGCGCGACCTGTTCCGGGTGCTGCGGGCCAATGTCAAGTACACCGACCTCAAGCAGAGCTCCAAGACCCTGGTGATCACCAGCAGCGTGCCCGGCGAGGGCAAGAGCACGGTGGCGGTGCGGCTGGCGATCAACCTGGCCGCCGCCGGCGAGCGGGTGCTGCTGATCGATGCCGACCTGCGCAAGCCCTCGGTCCACAAGAGCCTGAAGCTGGACAACAGTTACGGGCTGAGCAATCTGCTGGTCCGGGAGCTGCCCGAGATCGACTTCATCCACAAGAACCTGATCAAGGGCCTGGACGTGCTGACCAGCGGGCCGATCCCGGCCCAGCCCACCGAGATGCTGGAGGACCCGCTGCTGGTCAAGCTGCTGGACTACTTCAAGCAGCACTACGACCGGATCATCATCGACTCCGCCCCGGTCGGCACCGTGATCGACACCGCGGTGCTGTCCACCTCGGCCGATGGCGTGCTGATGGTGATGGACCCCCGGATGAACGACTGGAGAATCCTCAAGGTGGCCCAGAACCAGATGCAGAAGATGGGCGTGCGGATCCTCGGGATCGTCCTGAACAAGATCCCCCGCAGCCACGACAGCTACTACTACTACAGCTACCACTACTACTACGGGGAGGACAACGGCAACAACGCGCGCCGGCGGTCGAACGGCGCCTCGAAAAAGGAGCCCGAGACAGTGCGGGGGTGAGCCACCCGCCCCGCGGCAGCGGCGGAGTCGATGACCGACTGCCGGCGACCGGCCAGACGCCGGACGAGGCCGCGGCCCGAGCGATCCCCCGGCGCACGGAGGGGCCGCCCCGCCCGGTGGTGGGAGCGGCGAACCGGAAATGATCCGGGCCCCGGCGGTCCTGCCGGGTCGGATCATCCCCAAGCCAGCGAGCGGAAGATGAACCTGTCCCGTATCGATATCTTCAGCGGCTACCAGCGCCTGTACGCGGCCGTGATGCTGACCGTGATCTTCGGCTACATGTTCCTGGGCAAGGGCTTCGCCTACCTGCACCTGGACATCGGGATCCCGCTGTTCATCGGGGAGATCCTGCTGCTGGGCGGGGCGCTGCTGATGCTGATGCACCTGCCGCAAGTCCTCGGCCGGTACTTCACGGAGCCGGCCCTGCTGCTGCAGCTGCTGTTCGTGATCCTGGGGATGATCGGGACCATCCCGTTCATGAAAGCCTACGGGATCATCGCCCTGCGGGATGCCGCCGCTTACTACTACAGCGTCTTCATGGCGATCACCTTCCTGCTGCTGCACTACAACAGCAACTACATCACCATCTTTATCCGGCGCTATTACCAGCTTGCCGCGATCTACGTCTACTGGGTCCCGCTGGCCTTCTTTCTGTTCCTCTGGCACAAGGAGCTGCTGCCCGTCATCACCACCGATAGCGGCATTACGCCGATCATCGGCTACAAGGCCGGGGACATGAAAGTGCACCTGGCGGGTACGGCGGTGTTCGTCTTCATGGCGACTCTGGAATTGCGGCGCTACCACCTGGGGAGGATCAAGCACCGCGTCATCTGGTACGTGCTGCTGTTCATCGCGATCTTCACCGGGATCAACCGAGGCTCTTTCCTGGCCCTGCTCTGCGCGCTGGCGGTGCTGACCATCTTCTACCGCCGGAAGATCTATCTGGTCAAGAGCGCGATGATCACCGCGGCGGTGCTGCTGCTGGTTTACATCATCAACCCCAGCGTCACCCCCCCGGGGGTGGGCCAGCGTGAGATTTCTCCCCAACTGGTGGCGGCCTCGCTGATGACCGTGGTCCAGGACAAGTCGGAGGAGGCCGGGTACTCCGAGACCCGGAACTGGAGGCTGGAGTGGTGGAAGACGATCTTCGAAGAAACCTTCTTCGGCAAATATTTCTGGTCCGGCCGGGGGTTCGGCCTGAACCTGGCGGATGCCCACGGCTTTCAGGTGTCCGGGGAGGAAGGTGCGGCGAAGCTGCGGAGCCCGCACAACTATCATCTGACCATCCTGGCGCGGATGGGAGTTCCGGGCCTGGTGGTCTGGCTGCTGCTGCTGTTCGTCCTGTACCGGAGGTTCATCCGGGGGGTATGGCGGGCGAGGGCGACCGGGGACAGCCTGAAAGAGGTCCTGCTGATCTGGGTCATGGCCTATGGCGCGGCCTTCCTGGTCAACTCCACGTTCGATGTGTTCCTGGAGGGGCCCCAGGGCGCGATCTGCTTCTGGAGCCTGATGGGGCTGGGCTTGACTGTCTCCGGCAAGCGCTTCAAGCTCGATCCGGCCAGGCCGGCGGAGGGTGGTCTGCCGGTGCATTCCGCCGCCCGGCGAGGCTTGCCGGTCGGCCGGAGGTAAGGATGGCTGCGCCTTAAGGCGAGCAACTGCCGCCGCGCCCCGGCGGATTGACCTTCCAGGTTTCGCCTCGCTCCAACCGCCAGGCTTGCCGGGCGGGCCCCCCACCTGCGATATTAGAGCCAGACGGTCGGCCGGAAGCCGGCCGGACCACTCCCGGATCTTCCTCTCACCCCATCCAGGCGGAAAACCGATGGCACAGCAGCGGATCAGACTCGGCATCCTCGGTTGCGGGATCATCGCCGGCGAGGCGCATGTCCCCGCGCTGCAGCGTCTCAACGACCGGTTCGAGGTCACCGCGCTCTGCAACCGGAGCCGGCCCAAGGCGGAAGGCATCGCCCGGACCCTCGGCCTGGGCGAGGAGGCGATCTGGAGCGACTGGCGGGAGCTGCTCGCGCGGGCCCCGGTCGAGGCGGTGCTGGTCTGCCTGCCGATCGAGCTCAATTGCCCCGTGAGCGAGGCCGCCGCTGCCGCGGGCAAGCACGTGCTCTGCGAAAAGCCGATGGGCCAGAGCCTGGAGGAGGTGGGACGGGCGGTGCGGTTTTCCGAGCGGTACGGGGTGAGCTACATGGTGGCCGAGGACTGCCACTACGAGCCGGTGTTCGTCCGGGCGGCGGAGCTGGTCCGCCAGGGGGCGGTGGGCGAGCTGACCGCCATCGCCTGGAACGCGATGCGCTTCATGGAGCTGAGCAACAAGTACGCCCGCACCGCCTGGCGGATCGGGCATGTCTACCCGGGCGGCTACCTGCTCGATGGCGGGGTGCACAACCTCCACGTGCTGCAGATGATCGCCGGGCGGGTGCGCGCGGTCAAGGCGGAGATTTCCTCCCATGAGCCGGGGCTGGGCCAGGTCGACACCGCCCTGGCGCTGCTGCGCCACGAGGGCGGGGCGCTCACCAGCCTCAACCTGGGCTGGCGGGCCCGGGAGCAAGGCGAGCCGGTGCTGCGGATCTACGGCACCGAGGCCACGCTGCTGGTGGAGGGCGGCGGGATCACGCGGCTCCTCGGCGAGGGCCGCAGCGAGCGGATCACGGTGGAGCAGGAGGATGCGTTCTACCTGGAGCTGGCGGACTTCCACCGGGCGGTGACCACCGGCGCTGCCCCGGACATCACCCCGGAGTCGACCGCCCACGATGTGGAGGTGGCGCTGGCGCTGCTGGAGGCCGCCGGGCGGGACACGACAGTGCTGCTCTAATACCAATTTGAAAACAAAGAACGAAGATTATCGGATGTTCCGGGGGGAGGGCGGAAATCCACGATTATATCGGGATTTTCCGCCCTCCCCCCGGCCCCCTCCCACCTTCCCAAACTTTTCGCTGTGATATCGGGTATGCCAGCCGAAGGATGAATACAAGCCACTTGGTCCGGATTTGGCCGTAGAGGCGGGTTTGAAACCCTCCTCTACGATGGATTATGGGCTTTCTCCGGCAACTGGGGTTGCACGGGAGCATCGGGATCACGGGTAGGAGCGATCCCGATTATATCGAGGATCACCCCTACCGCGGTTTCCGGGCCACTTGCACCGACTTGGAACATGGTAACTTGCCTGCCTTTGCCTTTGACCCTCAGGCGGCGCCAGCCGCCACCGCGGCGCAACTGTATGAGCTACTCGATTGCAGCGGTTACAGAACTGGTAATACCATGACAGGCAGTAGTGGAGGCAGGAACTGACTGGCAGATGCGCGTCAGCGCTGCCCAACCTGATGGGTAGCGTTTCGGCACCGCGATTACCAGCGGCCAATTGAAGACCATCAGTGGTGGGCGAGTTTTGCGCCGCACAGACTCTTGCTTCTTCTGGTCACAGAAGAAGAAAAACATTAAGAAACAAAGAGATGGCAGCATAGCCGGGAGTTTTTGGATGGTAGGCCGGGATCACAGTGGTTCATGCACCGGCGGCCGGCGAGCTGTGGCGCCGCCAGGCTCTTTGACCCACTTATCTCACCACGGAAAGTGGGAAAAGCAGAAGAATTGGTGAACGGCGGTGGGCTGTCCCAACCGATTGGGACAGCCCACCATCCTCAGGATTGCTCCCTGTCCTGCGGCTCCCGGCCCAGGTCGACAGTCCCTTCCTCCGGGCGCGGCTCAACGGCGGCCGGCTGTTCCTCCTTGACCGGAGCCTGTTCCGGCGCGCCGGGGGCTTGCGCCAGTGGAGGCCGGGCCGCTTGCTCCTGGCGCCAGCCCTGGCCGGGGTAGTTCGCCACCCGCGGCGCCGCGGAAGAGAAGCCCTGCGGGGGCTGGTAAGCCTGGGCCGGCCCGCCCGGAGGGGCGTAGGGCGCACCCCCGCCGCCGCCGTAAGGCGCCTCCGGGGTCGCCACCCGCTGCTCCAGGTTGTCCACCGGCGCCGGCATCAGGATCCAGAGGATGACGTAGAGGATCGGCCCGAAGAAGTAGAACAGGGTGCTGGCGACAAAGAACACCCGCAGGGGCAGGATCAGCACCGGCGAATCAAACTGGCGGGCCAGCCCGGTGCAGACCCCGGCTATCTTCTTGCCCTCGTTGACCCTGCGCCAGAGGCCCTGCTGGGCGGGCGGGGTCCAGGCGGCGCCGGCGGCCTCGGGACGGGGAACCAGCTCGCTGCCGCAGTAACGGCACTTGAGCGCCTCGACCTTGATCAGCTCCGCGCAGAAGGGGCACTTTTTCAGCTCGTTGCTTTCCATCTTGGCTCTCCTCGACAGGTGACTTCCGCTCACTCCCCCGGCGCAGGCGGCGCCGGGTTCGCCACGGTTGGCAGGTTCGAAGTTCAGGCCCGTTGCAGGGCCGGGCGCTGCGCCTGGCAGGCTTTGAAGGCGATCACCAGCACCAGGCCGACCAGCAGGCAGATCCCGCAGCACGAGCCGCCCACCAGGGTGTACTTGAAGAGCCCGGACATCAGCTCCGGCAGCAGCAGCCAGGTCAGGGTTCCGACTGTCGCCGTGAAGAACATCCCGAAAGCGACCAGCAGGGAGAACGCGGACAGCAGCAGCACCGGCCCGGCCTGCCCGGTCCGGACCGGCTCCGGGGCGGGCGCGATCGCCGCGGTCATCGCCTGCAGTTCCCGGCGCATCATCAGCTTGGTCCGGGCCAGCACATCCGGCCGGAGCCCCGGGAGGCGATCTTCCCGCATCAGGCGTCGCAGGCTTTCCTCATCGAATCGCAGCATGGTCTACCTCCTCGTTGGCCGGCGACAGCGCGCCCGCGGTTGCCTCGATCTTTTCCCTGAGCATCGCGGTGGCCCGGTGCAGGCGGCTTTTCACCGTCCCGGCCGGCAGCTCGGCGATTTCCGCGATCTCCAAGTCGCTGAATCCATGGTAGTAGCGCAGGACCACCACCTCGCGCATCTTCTCCGGCAGGCTGTCGACCAGTTTCCGCAGCTTGCGGGCCTGGAGCAGCCGCTCCCCATCCACCGCGGGCTCCTCGGACAGCGGCCCGGCCTCCTCCAGCTCGACAAACTCCCGCCGCGCGTGCTGGCGCGCCAGGTTGCGGCAGAGGTTGAGCGCGATCTGGAACAGCCAGGTCGAGAACCGGGCCTCGCCGCGGAAAGAGGGCAGGGAGCGCAGCACCCTGATCCAGGTCTCCTGGAAAAGGTCCTCGGCGGTTTCCCGCTGGTGGACCAGCCGCAGGATGAAAGCATAGAGCTGCTGCTGGTAGCGGTTCACCACCTCATCCACCGCCGCCGGATCGCCCGCCCGCAGGCGCGCCACCAGCCGCTGTTCCTCCAGCTCGCTGTTGCCGGATTGATAGTTTTCCATCATTCCCGTGGTCTCGACCTGGGTTGGCTGCCGGCTTTCACTTTCGCCTTCGTGTCGTGCACTGTCCATTGGGACAACCGGTGGCGAGCGGTGGTTCAAAAAATTTCACGGACCGGCGGGCCCGGCAGCGGAAGCTTGGTCACCGCCCGCTTTCGGCCTTTCCCCAGCCCGGGAAAATCGGTATACTGTATCTTCCACTCTTGATAATAACTCTCCCGGCGGCGGCGGTAAATAGCGACCATCGCCGCCAGTAACGAGAACCATCGCCGAAAAGGAGCAGGCATGACCTTCCATCCCGGGCTGACCATACTGACAGCGGCGCTCTGGCTGTGCGCCGCGATCGGCCTGCGGGCCGCGGAGCCGTTCGAGGTCCCGGCGGGGGTGCATACCCGCTGGGTCTCTTTCGAAAACCCGGCCGGGGCCAAGGGCCAGGGCGGCCAGGCCAACCAGGGCCGCAAGGGCGCTCCCTCCCGGCCGATCGCCGCCGGGGAGACGGTCACCCTGCTGGACCTGGAGGGCCCGGGGGTGATCCGCCGCATCTGGATGACTGTCCGCGGCAATCCGGAAAACCTGCGCGGGCTGGTGCTGCGCATGTACTGGGAGGATCAGGACTGGCCCTCGGTCGAGGCCCCGCTGCAGGATTTCTTCGGGATTCCCTTCGCCCGCCAGGTGCCGTTCGAGTCCTGCTGGTTCTCCAACCCCGAGGGCCGCTCGTTCAACTGCTTCATCCCGATGCCGTTCAAGACCCGCGCCCGGGTGGAGCTCGAGAACCAGTCCCCCCGGGAATGCGACAACCTGTTCTACGACATCGACTGCACGCTGGGCGATCAGTTGCCCGCGGAGCTCAGCTATTTCCACGCCCGCTACCGCCGCCAGAACCCGACCACGCCCAAGCAGGATTTCGAGATCCTGCCCCGGGTCGAGGGCCGCGGCCGTTTCCTGGGCTGCAATGTCGGGGTGCGGCCGGTGAAAGATTTCGGGGAGCCGGTCTGGTTCGGCGAGGGCGAGATCAAGGTCTACCTGGATGGCGATCGCGAGCTGCCGACCCTGGTCGGCACCGGCACCGAGGACTATCTCGGCAGCGCCTGGGGGCAGGGGGCGTTCGACCACCGCTACCAGGGCTGCCTGCTCACCGAGAACGCGAACGGGGTCTGGGGGTTCTACCGCTATCATCAGCCGGACCCGGTCTGGTTCCACCAGGAGCTGCGGGTGACCCTCCAGCAGATGTCCGGGGCCGGCGCCGAGCAGATCGCGGCGAATATCCAGCCCGGGGATTATCCCGAGCTGGTCAAAGGCCACCGCCGGTTCGATCCCCAGGTCAACCAGACCGGCTGGGAGAATTTCGAGGCGCCGCAGGATGTCTGCGCCACCGCCTACTGGTACCAGAGCCTGCCCTCGCCCAAGTGGGGCCCGCTCGAGCCTTATCAGCTGCGGATGGCCGACCTGGCCTTGCCGCCAAAGCAGTAAGCTGCAGCAGGCAGGCGCGGCGGGATGAGTAAAAAAGGGGCGACCGGCCGGCATCTGCTCCCACAAAATCAGCCGGCAGCGGCGTGCCGGCCCGCGGGTGTTCGTAGTCGTAGGGGCCGGCAGTGCTGTTGATCCCCCTTAGCAAAGGGGGAAACAGGGGGTTGTGTTTTTCAGGGCCGGCACGGGGGCCGGCCCCGACGGAAGATCCCGGCGCTGTGAGGCCTGGAAGTGACCACGGCGGAGAAGATGCCGGGATGGGGGTGGGGTTTTTCGGACCACGGCTGGGGGCAAAAGGCAGCGAAGCAGTTGCCATGCAATTTCCATCGCGGCAACCCGCGCCGCCCTCAGGGCACTGTCACCGGCAGGTAGGCGAACAGTCCGCAGGTGCAGAGCAGAGCCCGCTCGGCGATCCCGGGCAGGAGCGAAAACCCGAACGCCCCGCCGCTCAGGATCAGCGCTCCGGGTAACTCGGCGTGGCGCGCCCCATCGAACAGCCGGTCGAAATCCCCTCGCTGGAGGAACAGGCCGCAGGCCACCGGGCCCAGCTCACGGGAGACCTGCGCCGCGGCCCGGTCCAGCTCCTCGGCCGTGAATGAGACCGCCTCGGCCGCCAATGGCTTCCAGTGCTCGAAACTGGTGATCAGCACCGCCTGCCCGCCGGCCATCCGCACCACGAAACTGAAGCAGGGCCGCGCCCCCTCGAACACCGCCAGCAGCAGGCAGCAGGGGATCGGCAGTTCCCGGGTCAGGAAGGCGCGCAGCTCGGCCATGGGCACCGGCCCGCGGTCCGGGTGCGGCTCCGGGAAAATCGCCAGGTTCTGGTCGAAAGTGCCGCACAGCGACCGGCAGAGCCGTTCCCGGAAGGTGTGCTTGCCCTCGCCCGCCCCGGGCCGCAGGCCGCAGGCGGCGCAGAGGCGGTCATAGCCGTTCAGGTCGGTCACCACCACCCGCCGCACCTGGTCCTGGTGACGGTCGTAGAGCCGGCGCGCCGCCTGCCGGGCATCGCCGACCCGGTGCAACGCCGGGGGCTGCTCCTCGCCGGCCAGCAGCATCCGCCGCGCCAGCCCCGACTCGTGCCAGAGCAGCAGCTCCGGCGCCTCCGTGCTCAGGCGGGGGAAAACTGTCGAGTAGGCGGCCCAGCCCGCGGGATCGATGTCGATCATCCGGCAGTTCCAGGAGATCATGCGCTCACCTCCCAGACCAGGATCCCATACGGCTCCAGCTCCACCCCGATCGAGCCCTGGGCCTCCAGCTCGGGCCCCTCGCCCCACAGCACCCGGAAGCGCCGGCGGCCGGTGAAAAAGATGTCCGTGCGCTCGGGGACCGCTCCCGGGTTGGCGGCGAACAGCACCAGCCGATCCTCCTCCAGCCGATGCAGGCTCAGCTCGATCAGGTTGTTGGAGCGGGTGAACTGCGGCTCCACCCCCAGGGCCTTGAGCAGGTCGCCGATCGCCAGCGGGTTCTCCAGGCGCAGCAGCATCCCCCGTTCCCCGCCCTTGCGCTCCAGAGCGGGCCGGGTCCCATTGTAGGGATTGACAAACCCCGCCAGGTACTCCTCGGCCGGGACCGCCCCGGCGAAGAACCCCTGGACCCGGCTCGCGGCGCGCAGGGAGCCATCCAGGATCGGAGCGCCCGGACCGAAAACCAGCACTCCACCCTCCCGCAGGTAGTGCTCCAGGCTCGCCAGCTCCTCGATCCCGAGGAAGTCCAGCGCCGGGAGCAGGGCCGCCCGGTAGCGCGACAGCCGCACCGAGCCGGGCGCGCTGTAATCCCAGTCAAAGCCCACCTTGCGCATCAGGTCGATCAGCTGGCCGGCCCAGAGCGCGCAAGCCTCGGGCGAGGTGCGGAAACCATAATCGACAATCTCCGAGAACACCGCCCCGGGGTCGGACCAGCCGCCGGGTCCCTCCCCGCAGCCCCTGGCCTGGCAAGCCACGCTCTCCAGGCGTTCCAGCCCGGCCCCGGCCAGGAACACCACCCCGCAGTCCTTGCGCGCCAGGTGCAGCCGGGATTCACGCACCAGGCGCAGGATGCGCTGGCAGGACTCGAAATACCCCGGACGGGGCGAGCCATCGCGGCGGATCGGGGCGGCGGTCCAGCGGTCGCCCTCGGCGGCGTGATGCAGGTTGAGCCCACGGACCCCGTGCATCAACGCGGCCAGGGCGGTGAACTCGATCTCCTCCGGAAAAGCGGCGATCGGGTGCGGTTCGAGACCATGGCCGCCGCCGAGAGCGGTCCGCAACGGCAGGGCGCTTTCTCCGGACAGCTCCCGGCCGAGCTCGGCTCCGCGCTGGTACTCCCCCCGGCCGGGAGCGCCGCTCCGGCCGATCAGGGCGATCCCGGCCGCATCCCCCAGTCCGGCCAGCGCCGCGGAGGCGCCGAAATCCCCCGGCAGGTCGAGAAAGAAAGCCACCCCGCCCATCCCGTGCCGGGCGAGCAGCCCGGCGATCCGCTCCAGCGACCAGCGCACGCTCCACTGACGGAAAGCGGCCCAGTCCAGGCAGGACACCAGCCCGGCGGAGCTTTCCACCGGGAAACGGCGCGGGGGCTCCACCTGCGCGAACGAGTGGTAGGTCGTGCCGTAGACCCGGTTCAGCTCCTGGATCCAGCGCCCGTAGCGCTCCTCCAGCCAGCCCCGGTAGAGCGCCAGCGCGGCCGGGTGATAGTCGGTGGAATAAGGACGGCGGGAGTGGTTGTACCAGGCCAGGCCGCTGTCGATCTCGAGCGCCACCACCGGGCCGCCCTGGGGGTGCAACTGTCCGGCCAGGGTCCCGGCCAGGGCGTGGAAATACTCGCCCAGCAGGTCATAGAAGCGGTCGCTGTAGTAGCTGGGAAGCGGAAACTGCCCCCCCGGGGTATGGCGGATCGCCAGGGTCTCGACCGCGGTGTGGGCGGCCAGCTCCGGGTCGAACACCACCCGGGGCGGAAAGCCATGGCAGTCCAGCTCATCGCCGATCCGCGGGCCCGGCCGCAGCATCACTTTCAGCGAGCGCTCCCGCGCCAGCTTCAGGAAGCTCCCCAGCGCCAGGCGCGGGTCGGCCTCACCGAAGTCGAACCGGCCGGGCCCGGTCTCGTGCAGCGCCCAGGGGACCGCGGTCCAGACCGAGTTCAACCCCAGCCGCACCAGGCTGTCCAGCAGTGCGGGCCAATCGCCGGGCTCGTGCTGCCAGTAGTTGAGCGTCCCGCCGAGCACCGGGAACAGCCGGCCATCGAGCAGCAGCCCCCCCTCCCCGACCTCCACCGTCGAGCGGCCGCCGCCGCCGCAGCCTGATCCCAGCAGCGAGAGAAACACCGGGCCCGCCCCCAGCGACCGCAGAAAATCCCTGCGGCTCAGCGCGCCTTCCAGCATCGTCGCACTCCCGGGATTGATACGGATTTGACAACAAAAGCGAGAAGCTTACCGGCTGCTCCCTCCCCCCGGAACCCCTTCCCACTGCTTTCCAAAACTTGTTCGCGGATTAAGTCCTGCCGGCCGGACAGCAATCAGTAGGCAGCGAAGCACGCCGCCGGGCGCTCAGAGCAGCACCTGCGCCAGGCTGAAAAACAGGGGGATGGTCAGCAGCGCCAGCAGGTAGGTCACCACCATCGTCCCGCAGACCAGGTTCTCATCCCCGCCGAAATGCACCGCCTGCAGCGCCAGCCCGGTGGCCGGAGGGGAGGCCGCCTCCAGGATCCAGAAGGAGTGCTCGAGCATCCCGCTGGAGAACGAGGTATACTTGAGCAGCAGCAGCATCAGCACGGGCACCGCCAGCATCTTGATCGCCACCACCCGGGTCAGCGCCCACAGCGAGGGCATCCGCCGGATGTGCAGCAGGCCCATCGTGAAGCCCAGCACGACAGTCGCCAGCGGCACGCAGGACTGGCCGACCAGGTCCACCGAGCCGACAAACACTTGCGGGAGAAAACGGTTCAGCCCGGTCAGCGCCAGCACCAGCGCGCAGACCGTGGCGATGAACGGCGTGGTGATCACCTGCCGCCAGCCCACCTGCCGTCCCTCGCGGTGGGAAATGTGGTAGCTGCCGATGCTCCAGAGCAGGGGATTGAAGGTCAGCAGCATCAGGAACAGGTAGATCGAAAAACGGCCGAACTGGTCCGGGAACAGGAACTCGCCGATCGGCAGCACCAGGTAGCCGGCGTTCTGGAACGAGGCCATGGCCGCCAGCGGCCGGCTGCGCTCGCGGTCCCGAAGGAAGACCAGACGGGACAGGCCCAGCGGCACCAGGTTGAGCGCCGCGCCGATCAGCGGAAATCGCCACCAGCCGGGGTACTGGGCGGCATCGAACCCGGTGACGATGTTGGCGAAAATCAGCGCGGGCAGGGCGATGTGCACCACCAGCGCGCTCAGGGAGCGGATGTGGCTGTCGTTGAACACCCCCCGTCGCACCAGCCAGGCCCCGGTGACAATGATGATCGCGATCTTGATCAAGGCCTCGAGGGTGGCCAGGAACGAGGAGCCGAGCACAGAGTCCAAAGCGGGTGATCCTTGTCCGGTGCGGCAAACATTCGGGAAGTGAGGTCCGGGACGCCAAGCCTTATAAGATAAGGCTTTTTCCCTTGCGGTTCAAGAGGCTCGCCAGCGTGGCTTCGCCGGGCGGCGCCGGAAAAGGTTTGTGCCGCGGCGGTCCCGGTCTTATCTTGGAAACAGCATTCTCCGCGGCGCCACGCACCCCGGCCGCGAGCCCGTTTTACCTCATTACTTTAGGATAAGCAGCCATGGCGGCGGAACAGCGTTTCGACCTGATCGTGCTCGGAGGCGGCCCGGGCGGCTACGTGGCCGCGATCAAGGCGGCCCAGGAGGGGCTGCGGGTGGCCCTGGTGGAGGCGGACCGGCTGGGCGGAGTCTGTGTCAACTGGGGCTGCATCCCCAGCAAGGCCCTGCTCTCCAGCGCCCGGCTCTATGAGCTGATGCTGCGGGCCCGGGAGTTCGGCCTGAGCGCCGGGGAGCCCGGGTTCGACTGGCCGGCGGTGGTCAAGCGCAGCCGCCAGAGCGCCGACCGCACTTTCCGCGGGGTGCAGTACCTGATGAAAAAGAACGGGATCACGGTGGTCGCGGGCCGGGGAAAGCTGGAGCCGGGGCGGAAAGTGCGGGTGTTCGATCGCGCCGGCGAGGAGACCGCCCTGCTCACTGCGGAGCACATCATCCTGGCCACCGGGGCCCGCCCGCGCACGGTGCCGGGACTCACCCCCGATGGCCGGACCGTGATCACCAGCCGCGAGGCCCTGGCCCTGGAGCGCCTGCCGCAAAGCGCGGTGATTGTCGGCGGCGGAGCGATCGGCCTGGAGTTCGCCTACCTGTTCCAGACGTTCGGGGTGCGGGTGACCCTGGTCGAGCTGCTGCCGCGGATCCTGCCCCTGGAGGACGAGGAGATTTCCGCGGAGCTGCGGCGCCTGTTCGAGAAAAAAGGAATGCGCATCCTCACCGGGGCGATGGTCCGTAGCGCGCAACCAGTCCGGGAGGGCGGGCTGGAAGTGGTGGTGGCCACGGGCGAGCGCACCGAGACCATCGCCTGCGAGCTGGCGCTGGTGGCGGTGGGGGTGACCGGCAATGTCGAGGAGCTGGGGCTGGAGGAGTCCGGGGTGGAGGTCAAGGGGGGCTTCATCCGGGTCGATCGGCGCTTCCGCACCGCAGCGGATGGAGTCCGGGCGATCGGCGACTGCATCGGAGCCCCGCTCCTGGCCCACGCCGCCTCGCGGGAGGGGGTGAACGCGGTCGAGCTGATCCTGGGCCGCGAGCCACGGCTGGTCCCGCCGGAGCTGGTGCCGAGCTGCATCTACTGCCAGCCGCAGGTGGCTGGGATCGGGCTGAGCGAGGCCCGGGCCCGGGAGCAGGGCTTTGACATCTCCGTGGGAAGATTCCCGTTCCGCCCGCTGGGCAAGGCGATCGCCGCCGGCGAGCAGGAGGGTTTCGTCAAGACCGTGATCGACAAAGCCAGCGGCCGGCTGCTGGGAGTGCACATCCTGGGGGCCGAGGCCACCGAGCTGATCCCCGAGGCCTCGCTGGCGCTCTGGCTGGAGGCCGGGGCGGAAGCGCTGCACGGGGCGCTGCACCCGCATCCCACCCTCTCGGAGGCGATGGTGGAGGCGGCCGCCGCGGCGACCGGCCGGGCCATCCATTTGTAGCGATTGTAACTTGTTGTATTTCAAATAGGTAGCCGGCGACAGCCGGGCGGCGGGTTTTTTCTCTGGACAAACCGCCGGGCGATCAGTAAAATAAGCCTGAATCTCTTTCAAATCCTTATCCATCCTGTACCCAAGCTGCCCATGCCTGAATATCTCGCATTGCTGATCGGTCTGGCGGTCGCCGTGGCGATGGTCAGCGCCGCCCTGGTCCTGAGCGCGTTGATCGGCCCGCGGGGCCGGACCAGCAAGAACAAGCAGCTGCCGTTCGAGTGCGGCCAGGTGCCGTTCGAGTCCCCGGGCAAGCCGTTCCCGGTGCATTACTACCTGGTGGCGATCCTGTTCCTGGTGTTCGACATCGAGGTCGATCTTCCTCTATCCCTGGGCCGCCTCGTTCGGCGAGGTCGGCCGCTACGGGTTCCTCGCCGCGATGATCTTCCTGCTGGTGCTCACTTTCGGCCTGGTCTACGAGTGGCTCCGGGGAGGGCTGGAATGGCGCTGAGAGGCTTGCTGGGCGGGGAAAGCTTCCTGACCACCCGCCTGGACGAGGCGGTCGGCTGGGCCCGGAAGTACTCGATCTTCCAGTACCCGTTCGTGACGGCCTGCTGCGGCATGGAGTACATGGCGGCCGGCGTGCTCGCACTACGACGTCGACCGCTTCGGCGCGGCGTTCCCGCGCTTCTCCCCGCGCCAGGCCGACGTGCTGTTCGTGGTCGGCACGATCAGCCACAAGATGGCGCCCGTGCTGCGAGCGCGTCTACGACCAGATGACCGAGCCCAAGTGGGTGGTCGCCTTCGGCGTCTGCACCTGCACCGGCGGCTTCTACGACAACTACGCCACCGTCCAGGGCATCGACACGATCATCCCGGTGGACGTCTACATCCCCGGCTGCCCGCCCCGCCCCGAGAGGGTGCTCGACGGCCTGATGAAGCTCCAGGACAAGATCGCCCAGTCACGGCAGGGGTACTGATGCAGTACACGCCAGGCCCGATCCCCAGTCCCCACAGCTTCCGCGGCCCGAGGTCACGACCGAACCGCCGCTGGAGCCGTTGGAGAGCCCGATCCTCGAGGCCCTCAAGGCCGGCTCGGCGCGGAGCGGATCAGCTACGGCCAGCGGCTGGCGCCAGCCGGTGGCGATCATCCACCGCGACAGCCTCCACGAGGCGGTGCGCTACCTGCGCGATGCAGCAGGGCTTCGACATGCTGATCGACCTCACGGCAGTGGACTACCTGCCCCGCGCGAGCCCCGGCTTCGAGGTCGTCTACCACCTGCGCTCGCTGGAAACCCACCAGTTGCTGCGGCTGCGGGTCCAGCTCGAGGAGCAGGACGCCGGGTGGCGACGGTGACCGACCTGTGGCCTCGCCAACTGGCTCGAGCGCGAGGTCTGGGACATGTACGGGATCCGCTTCGAGGGCCACCCCGACCTCCGGCGCCTCCTGCTGTACGAGGAGTTCCAGGGCCACCCCCTGCGGCAAGGACTACCCGATCGACAAGCGCCAGCCGCTGATCGGGCCGGACAACTGAGCTTCAGGAAGATGGCGGAACCGAGATGGATGTCAACGAGCCGAACAGGGAACTGCCGCGGTCGCCCCAGGCCGAGCGCCCCGAGGTCGAGGAGCGCACCGAGGACATGCTGATCAACATCGGGCCCTCCCATCCGGCGATGCACGGGATCATCCGGATCATCACCCGAGCTGCGACGGCGAACAGGTGATCGAGGCCGACGTCGAGATCGGCTACCTCCACCGCTGGTTCGAGAAGAGCTGCGAGCAGGTCGGCTGGAGCAACGCCATCCCCTACACCGACCGGCTGAACTACGTCTCGCCCCTGATCAACAACTTCGGCTGCGCGCTGGCGGTGGAGAAGCTGCTCGGCATCGCACGTCCCGGAGCGCGCCAGTACATCCGCGTGATCCTGTCCGAGATCTCGCGGATCAGCGACCACCTGACCTGCGTCGGCGCCGCGGCGATGGAGCTGGGCGCCTTCACCGTCTTCCTCTACATGATCAAGGCCCGCGAGTGGCTCTGGGAGCTGCGCGACGTTCACCGGCGCGCGGATCATGCCTCAGTACTGCCGGGTCGGCGGGGTCAAGAGCGACCTGCCCGAGGGCTTTGCCCGCGCTGCCGCCAGGTGCTCAAGGCTCTCGACCCGGTGCTGGTCGAGGTCGACCACCTGCTGACCGGCAACCGGATCTTCATGGACCGGATGCGGGGGGTCGGGGTGCTGCCGAAAGACCGGAGCGATCGCCTACGGCGTGACCGGGCCGCTGCTGCGCGCCGCCGGCGTGCCCTACGACGTCCGCAAGGACGTCCCCTACCTGGTCTACGACCGCTTCGACTTCGAGGTGCCGGTCGGCGAGGACGGCGACAACTACGACCGCTACCTGGTGCGCATGGAGGAGATGGAGCAGTCGATGCGGATCGCCGAGCAGGCGCTGGACCAGCTTCCGCCGGGACGGTCCGGGCCGGCCGCTACGGCCGGGAGCTGACCGGCGCCGAGTACGTCGACCTGGGCAAGCGGGCGAAGACCGAAGGGATCATGGATGCCCACGCGGTGGTCGATGGCACCTGGAGGGCACGGACGAGCTGAGCCAGCGCGGGATCAACACGGTCGAGCGGCGCGAGGCGATCCTGCCCTCCCGCGAGCAGACCTACGGCTACATCGAGGGGATGATGAACCATTTCATGCTGGTCATGGACGACTGGGAGTCAAGCCCCCCCGGGGCGAGGCCTACTTGGCGGTGGAGGGCGCCAACGGCGAGCTGGGCTTCTACGTCGTCTCGGACGGCACCGACCGGCCGTACCGCGTCCGCTGCCGCGCGCCTGTGTCTGCCCGATGGCCGCCCTGCACGGGATGATCGAGGGCGAGATGGTGGCGGACATCGTCCCGACTTTCGGCTCGGTCAACATGATCGCCGGCGAGCTGGACCGCTGAACCGGCGCCACCCATCTTCAACCCGCGGGATGACCCGATGGCTGTCGAGTTTTCGGCGAGGACCGCAGGCTGGTCGAGCGCCTGATCGAGCACTACCCCCAGCAGAAAGCCGCGCTGCTGGCTGTGCTCCACCTGGCCCAGACGCGCTTCGGCTACCTGGCCCCGAGGTCGAGGTCCTGGTGGCCGAGGCGCTGGAGCTGTCGCCGACCTACGTCCACGAGGTGGTGACTTTCTACAACCTGTACTTCGAGCAGCCGGTGGGGCGGCACCTGATCGCCGTCTGCCACAATGTCAGCTGCACCCTCTGCGGGGCGCTGCCGCTCGTCGAGCACCTGCGGCGACGGCTGGGGATCGAGCCCGGCGAGACCACCGCCGACGGCCGTTTCACCCTCTGGACGTCGAGTGCCTGTGCGCCTGCGAGCTGGCCCCGATGGTGATGGTCGGCGGGCGGCTGCACGGCAACCTGACCCCGGAGCGGCTGGACCTGATCCTGGATTCCCTGGAGTGAGGCGATGGGCGCGGTAAAACTGATCAGCCGCTGGTTCGAGATCGCGCACGCCGCGAGCCGCGAGGTTTACGAGCGCCACGGGGGCTATGCTGTCGCCCGCCGGGTATTCGCCGAGGACTGGCCGGCGGCCAAGCTGATCGCGACCATCAAGTCCGGCAACCTGCGCGGGCTGGGCGGCGCCGGCTTCCCCACCGGCACCAAGTGGGGCTTCATCCCGCGCTCCGAGGAGGGGCCGAAGTACCTGGTGGTCAACGCCGACGAGGGCGAGCCCGGCACGTTCAAGGACCGCTACTATCCTCGAGCGCGACCCCCACGCTGCTGATCGAGGGGATGCTCATCGCCGCCCGCGCGATCGAGCGCCCAGGATGCCTTCATCTACATCCGCGGCGAGTACGCCGAGCCTGGCGGGTCTTCAAGGCGGCGGTGGAGGAGGCCTACGCCGGGCCGGCTCCTGGGCGAGAACATCTTCGGCAGCGGCCGGCGACTGCGACGTGGCGATCCACCGCGGGGCCGGGGCCTACATCTGCGGCGAGGAGACCGGGCTGCTCTCCTCCCTGGAGGGCAAGAAGGGCTGGCCCAAGCTCAAGCCGCCGTTCCCGGCGATCAAGGGGCGTTCGGCCGGCCGACCATGGTCAACAACGTCGAGACCCTGGCCTCTGTCCCGATCCTGCTCGGCCGGGGCCGGAAAGGTTCGCCGCGCTCGGCACCAAGCGCAGGGCGGGACGCGGCTGTTCTCGGTGTCCGGCCACGTCGCGCGGCCCGGGGTCTACGAGCGACCGGTGGGCGACCCCGCTGCGGGAGCTGATCTACGAGCACGCCGGTGGGGTGCGCGGCGGCAAACGCCTCAAGGCCGTGGTGCCCGGCGGCATCAGTTGCCCGGTCCTCACCGCCGGGGAGATGGAAGCGTGGCGCTGGACTTCGATGCCCTGGCCCAGCTCGGCTCGATGCTCGGCAGCGGCGGGGTGATCGTGATGGACGAGGACACCGACCTGGTGCAGGTGCTCTACCGCATCTGCCGCTTCTACGCCCACGAGTCTGCGGCCAGTGCACGCCCTGCCGCGAGTGCACCGGCTGGATCTACCAGCATCCTGCGCCGCATCGTCGAGGGCCGGGGCCAGGCCGAGGACCTGGACAACCTAACCGACATCGCCGAGGACATCGCTCGGCCACACGATCTGCGCCTTCTGGGCGATGCCGCGGCCCTGCCGGTGATCAGCTACATCGAGAAGTTCCGGGAAGAGTTCGAGGAGCTGATCACGTTCAGCCGGCGCCTGCCGGCCAGCGGATCCACCCCCGGGGAGGCCGCTTGGGCGCCGAGCAGATAAAAGAGGAAGTCAAGCTGTCCGGCTGACCATCGACGGCAACGAGTCCAGGTCCCCCAGGGACTGACCTCATCGAGGCCGCCCGCAGCGTCGGGATCGAGGTCCCCCACTACTGCTACCATCCGGGCCTGACCATCGCCGGGGCCTGCCGCCTGTGCATGGTGGACATCGAGAAAGTCCCCAAGCTGCAGATCGCCTGCAACACGACAGTCGGCGACGGCATGGTGGTCCACACCGACAACGAGCGGGTGCGGCGCGCCGGAAAGCGATGATGGAGTTCCACCTGATCAACCACCCGCTCGACTGCCCGGTCTGCGACCAGGCGGGCGAGTGCTGGCTGCAGATCTACTACATGCAGCACGGGCTCTACGACCCGCGGATGCGCGACGAGAAGGTCCACAAGCCCAAGAGCCGTGCCGCTCGGCCCGCACGTGATGCTGGACGCCGAGCGCTGCATCCTCTGCTCGCGCTGCGTGCGCTTCTGCGACGAGATCACCGGGACCGGGGAGCTGGGGATCTTCCACCGCGGCGACCAGAGCCTGATCGGCACTTTCCCCGGCCGGCAGCTCGACAACCCCTACTCGGGCAACGTCGTCGACATCTGCCCGGTGGGGGCGCTCACCGACCGGGACTTCCGCTTCCAGGTGCGCGTCTGGTACCTGGACACGCGGAATCGGTCTGCCCGGGCTGCGCCCGCGGCTGCAACATCTACATCCACAGCAGCCTCCGGCGGCCTTACAAT
Source organism: Candidatus Glassiibacteriota bacterium (assembly GCA_963752515.1). Lineage (GTDB taxonomy): Bacteria > Gemmatimonadota > Glassbacteria > GWA2-58-10 > GWA2-58-10 > CAVVYO01. Next base: position 679,643 of record CAVVYO010000006.1, read on the forward strand.
AACAACGGCGCCCGGATCGCCCGCCTGCAAGCCCGCGCTACAACCCGGCGGTCAACAACTGGTGGATCTGCGATGAGGGCCGCTACGGCTTCGCTTTCGTCGATGCGCCCGACCGCCTGACTGTCCCCCAGGCCCGCCTGGAGGGCCTGGAGCCGGAGCCGGGCTGGGAGCCCGCCCTGGAGCGGGCGGCCAAGCTGCTGGCCTCCACCCCCGCCCGGTCCCGCGGCGATGTGGCGGTGCTGGTCTCGCCCCAGGCCGCCAATGAGGAGCTGCACCTGGTGCGGCGGGTGTTCGAGGAGCGGCTCCCCGGCAGCCGGTTCTTCTACTCCGCCTTCTCCCCGGCCGAGCCGACCGCGGATGATTTCCTGCGCAAGGCCGACAAGCATCCCAACACCCGCGGCGCGGAGCTGATGGGCTTCGGGCATGAGGGCGATGAGCGCGAGCTGCTGCGGGCGCTGAACGAGGGCCGGATCGACTCGCTCTATGTGATGCACCACGACCTGACCCGCCTGCCCGGCGGCGCGCCGGAAGACTGGGAGAAAGCGCTGCGCAAGCTCTCGCTGCTGATCTACCACGGCACCAACCACAACCGCACCGCGGCAGCCGCCCAGCTCGTGCTGCCGGTGGCGGCCTTTGCCGAACGAGTGGGGACTGTCACCAATTTTGCCGGCCGGGTCCAGCGCCAGAACCTGGCCTTCAGTCCCGCCGGCGAGGCTCTGCCGGGCTGGCAACTGCTGGTCCGGCTGGGCAACGCCCTGGGCGGAGAGTACCCCTTCCGCGGGCCGGAAGAGGTCTTCGCCGACCTGGCCCGCCGCCAGCCGGCGTTCGCCGGGCTCGACTACGGCCGGATCGGCTCCGGGGGCAGCGCGGTCCCGGGCGCGGAGGGACAACCGTCATGATCGCGGATGGGATGCTGACTTTCGTAATCATCAAGATCATCGTGGCGGTGCTGGTGTTCGGCGGAGTGCTGAGCTTCGGCGGCTTCCTGACCTGGGTCGAGCGCAAGCAGAGCGCGCTGATGCAGGACCGCATCGGCGCCAACCGGGCCTCGATCATGGGCTTCCGGCTGTTGGGGCTGTTCCACATCATGTCGGATGGGCTGAAGATGCTCGCCAAGGAGGACTTCATCCCGCCCGCCCGCTACCGGTTGCTGTTCCGCCTGGCCCCCTTCATCTCCTGGTCGTTCGCCCTGGCCGCGTTCGCGGTGGTGCCGTTCAGGGACACGCTGCAACTCGGGGGCCACGAGTTCGCGCTCCAGGTGGCCAACCCGGACATCGGGATCCTGTTCGTGCTGGCGATGCTGGGGATGTCGGTCTACGGGGTGATCCTCGGCGGCTGGACCTCCGACAACAACTTCGCCCTGCTGGGCGCGATGCGCGGCGTGGCGCAGCTGATCAGCTACGAGGTGGTGCTCGGGCTGTCGCTGATCGGCCCGCTGCTGGTCTACCAGACCCTCGACCTGCAGGAGATCGTGCGCTGGCAGGGGCAGCACGCCTGGGGCTGGCTGCCATGGTGGGGGATCTTCATCCAGCCGCTGGCGTTCCTGCTGTTCCTGACCGCCGGGATGGCCGAGAGCAAGCGCCTTCCGTTCGACCTGCCCGAGAGCGAGTCGGAGATCATCGGCTTCCAGCTCGAATACTGCAGCATGCGGTTCGGCGCGTTCATGTTCACCGATTTCGTGGAGACGATCCTGGTCGGGGCGCTGGCGACCACGATCTTCCTCGGCGGCTGGCAGGTGCCCTGGCTCAGCGGCCAGGCGGCCCTGTCGCTCGACCCGCTGCTCGTCTGGGCGCTGCGGGCGGCGGCATTCGCGGTCAAGCTGGCGATCGTGGTCTATGTGCTGATGCTGGTGCGCTGGACCCTGCCCCGCTTCCGCTATGACCAGTTGATGCAGCTCGGCTGGAAGATCATGCTGCCGTTGGCCCTGGCCAACACCATCATCACCGGGATCGTGGTCTACGGCCTGCAGTTGCGCTGAAGGGCAACACCGGGAGAGGCAAGATGGGAAAGATCACGGTCAAACAGCTCGAGGTCCGCGAGCTCAACTTCATGGAGCGGGCCTACCTGCCGGAGATCCTGCGCGGGCTGTGGATCACCAACCGCCATTTCATGGTGAACCTGTACCACCACCTGCTGGGCGCGCTCGGGATCAGGACCGGCCGCAAGGGCGCGGTGACCATCCAGTACCCGGAGCAGCACCGCCGGTGGCACATCCGCAGCCGCACCCGGCACTACCTGCCCCGGCGGGCGGATGGTTCCCCGCGCTGTGTCGGCTGCATGATGTGCGAGACGGTCTGCCCGGCCCGCTGCATCTACATCGTGGCCAAGGAGTACCCGGACCGCGAGGTGGAGAAGCAGGCGTTCAGCTACACGATCGACATGGGCAAGTGCATCTACTGCGCTTTCTGCGTCGAGGTCTGCCCGGAGGATGCGATCCGGATGGACTCCGGCGACCTGGAGATCAGCCAGTACAGCCGCGGCGAGATGATCTGGGACACCGACCGGCTGATGCTCAGCCCGCACAAGCCGCAGAACTACAAGAATTACGGCGAGTATTTCAAAGAAGAGCTCAAGTGAGATGCTGCGCAAATCCGCCGACACCGTGGTCATCGATGTCCAGGCCGGGGTCACCCGCCGGCTGCTGATCCATGCCGGCCGGCTGATGGCGGTCGAGTTCGCTTTCCGTCGGGGCACCGTGCTCCCGCGGCACTCCCATCCCCACGAGCAGGTGGGCCATTTCCTCAGCGGCCGGTTCGAGCTGACGATCGAGGGCGAGGGGGTGTTCGAGGCCACGGCCGGGGACAGCTACTACATCCCGCCCGGAGTCAGTCACGGAGCCCGCTGCCTGGAGTCCGGCCGGGTGCTGGATGTCTTCACCCCGATCCGCGAGGACTTCCTGCCCTGACTGCGCCGACAGCGAAGGCTGTTCTCTCCGGGGGGAGGGCGGAAACCTTAAAGATATCCACGAAGTGCACGAAGCTTCACGAAGGGGTTTTTCCTGGTGTTTCTTCGTGTCCTTCGTGGATATCCTTTTTGATCATGGGATGCAGACGGAAGGGGAATGAGAAAAGGGGCTGTCCCACCCTTGGGGACAGCCCCTTGCATATTTTTCTGCTGCCTGGCAGGCTACTTCTTCACCGGCACGTACCTGAACTCCGCCAACTCGGGCAGGGGCTCGATCAGCGGGGCCAGGTAATCGAGGAACTCCTCGGTGACCCACATCCCGGACTCATCGATAAACTTGTCCGGCATCGGCTTGGCATGCACCGCCACTTCCTTGAGCGGGACCGTGCCGAGCTGGGTCAGGTAGCAGCCATCCTCCTCCTCGCCGCGCTCGATCGAGACCATCACCCCGCTCTGGCCGGAGGCGGCCAGCTCGGCCGCCCGCATCCCGCAGGCATAGGCCTCGTCCAGGTCCAGCGAGCAGGCCCGGTCGATCCCGCACATCTGCAGCGACTCGACCACCTGGAACTCGCCGCGCCAGCCGAACTTGTCGCTGATCAGCTTGTGCAGCATCATCGCCGCGCTGGTGCCGCCCATCGCCCCGAACTCGATGTTGCCGAAACGGTCCTTGGTGGCCGAGGCCGAGACCGGGGTGCCATCGGCGTAGTGGATGCCCTCGCCGCAGGAGATCGAGCAGAAGCCATACTGCTGGTGGCACTGCTCGACCCGGGCCAGGAACTGGTCCTTGTCGAAATTGCGCTCGGGCAGCAGCAGGATGTGCGGCGGGTCTTCCTCGCGGTACTTGGCGGCCACCGCGCTGGCGGCCAGCCAGCCGGCATCGCGTCCCACCGCCTGGTAGACCACGTACTGGTCGACTTTCTGCATGTCGCGGGCCAGGCGGCCGCCCTGCTGGACCGACATCGCCACGAAACGCGCGGCGCTGGAGTAGCCCGGGGTGTGATCGGTGCCGAACAGGTCGTTGTCGACCGTCTTGGGCACCCCCACCCCGATCAGCTCATAGCCCTGCTTCCGGCAGTAGGCCTCGACCCGGTTGATCGTGTCCATCGAGTCGTTGCCGCCGATCAGGAAAAAGTAGCGGATGTCGTACTTCTTCAGCACGTTCAGGATCACCGGAAAATCCTGCTCCTGCAGCTTGTGGCGCGAGGAGCCCAGGATGCTGGAGGGAGTCTGGCCGAGCAGGGCCACCTGGCGGGGGTCCTCCTGCTTCAGGTCCACCAGCATTTCCTGCATGAAGCCCTCGATCCCCCAGCGCATCCCGTAGATGCCGGTGATCGCCTCCTGGCGCAGCGCGCCATCGATCAGGCCCTGGAGGCTGGAGTTGATGACTGAGGTCGGCCCGCCGGACTGGCCGACAACGGCATTGCCTTTAAGCATGACTGATCTCCTTGAGCGTTCGGTTCTGTCGGTCGGATCGAGCGGTCCCGGCGGTGCTCAGCCGGCGATCACTTTCAGCGAGCCATCCTTGCGGAACGAAGGATGGTCGTAGATCTTCACTCCCTGCACCACCCGGCTGATCACCCCGGCCTCGCTGGGCGAGTCGGGCTTGAGGCCGTAGTCCAGGGACTTGAACACGCCCAGGGTCTGGCCGACAATCACGTAGGCCGGGCTCTGGTAGTCGTCCGGGATCTCGCAGCCATGCTCGATCACCAGGTCGGCATTGGCGCGGGTGGCCGCATCGGCCTGCTTGCAGACCGCGATCTTCTTCAGGCCGATCCCCTTGCGGGTCACCCCGCTCATCAGGTCGGTCTCGTAGACATGGACCAGCGGGTCCTCGCCCATCAGGTAGACCACCAGGGTGTTCTTGTGGATCACCGCCTCGGGCCCGTGGCGCAGGCCGAGGAAGCTGTCGAACTTGCCCACCACCTTGCCGTCGGTCTCTTCCTGCAGCTTGAGGTGGCACTCCTTGGCGCAGCCGAGCAGGGTGTTGGAGCCGAGGAACACCGCCCGCTCGAACTTCTCCTTGCAGATCGCCTGCAGCTCGCCCGAGAACTGGGCCATGATCTTCTCGCCGGCCTTGGCCAGCTCGGCGAGGATCCCCGCGTACTTCTTGGTATCGCCGATCGAGGCCAGGCACTGGCCGGCCACCACCATGCTGGAGTACGAGCTGGTCATCGCCAGCGACTTGTCGTTGGTCTCCGGCGGCAGGATGATGTTCAGGCAACGGCCCTGCTCCAGCTTGCGGCCCATCTGGGCCAGCTTGCCCTCGCTGTTGCAGGTGATCACGATGTGCTTGATGTCGGCCTGGCTCTGCTCGCCCAGCACGAAAGTGCCGACACTTTCCGGGCTGTTGCCGGAGCGGGCGAAATGCACCAGGAAGTATTTCTTCCCGGGCCGGAAAGTGGCGGCCTCATCGGTGATGATCTCGGTGGTGCCGACCGCGCGGGCCTGGTAGCCGCTGATCTTGTTGAACAGGTTCTCCAGGCAGATGCCGATGAAAGCGGAGGTGCCGGCGCCGGTGAGCAGGAACACCCGGTCCTTCTCGCCGCCCAGGAAATCGAGGATCTGCTGCTGCTGACCCTCCATGATCTTCAGGGTCTGGCGCCACATCTCGGGCTGCTGGTGGATCTCGGCGGGGGTGAACTCGGTGCCCCGGGTCTTTTTCTCCTGCTCGGGGGCCTGGATCAGCTTGAGCAATGCATCAGCCATGTTGCCGGCTCCTTTGATGGAAAACGATCGTGGTTACAGTTTGGCGATGCGGTGCGCCTCGGCCACCGCGATGGCGAAATCCCGCACATCGATCGGGTTGAAATTGGGGATGTTCTCGGAAACCGCGATCTGCTCGGCCTGGGTGCCCTTCTGGGCGGCCATCACGGTCCTGGTCAGGGTCTTGGGGATGTCGCTGCGCTTGTCGCCGATGATGATGCTCAGGAACTCATCGCTGCCGAACGCATCGCGGCCGAACGCGCGCAGGCCGGAATCCTTGGAGTAGTTGCCGGCCTCGACCGCCGGGCTGATCAGGTCCATGCCGAAATCCTCGTAGACCAGCGCCTTGCGTCCGGTGCGCGTCTCGAACTGCGGGACCAGGGCCTTGAGGCTTTCGAAAGTGAAGCCGGGCTTGTCACGCTCGTCGATCCACAGCGCCAGTTGGCCCTCGCCGGCCCGCTGCACCCGCACGCCGATCAGCGGGTGAGTCTTGACCAGCGCCTTGTAGAGGCCGCGCATGTTCTGCAGCTCGCTGCTGAAATAGAGCTTGCCATCCTTCAGCTCCACCTGGCTGTCGGTCCGGCAGGCCTGGGCCAGTTGCTCCATGGTCGGGCGGCGGCCCTTGACCAGCGGATGCTGGAGCACGTTGCCGTTTTTATCGCCCTCGACATAGGTCGCGCCGGCGCCGGTGGAGTAGTTGCCCTGCAGGGCGACCTTGACCTCGAGGTCGGCGGCGGCGGTGAGCACATCCCGCACCAGGTTCAGCGCCTCTTTTTCGCTGTAGGGGTAGAGGTAGTTGAACTTGCCATCCCGCTCGAACACCATCCCGTACTCGCCCACTGTCCCCAACTGGTCCACTCGCAGGCGATGGTTCTTGAAAAACTCCATCGAGGCCAGGTCCCAGCCGGTGCAGAGGGTGACCGCGATGCCGTCGATCCCGATCAGGTAGGTGATCGCCTCGGCGGCGCCGGGATAGGGATTGAGCTCGGAGTCATCGCAATCGACAATCGGGCCATTGACATCCAGCCCGCAGACCACCTGGCCGGCGATGTCGCGGTCGTGCTCGCGGCAGACCCGCAGGATGTCCCGGATCAGCCCGACCAGCTTGTCCTTGTCCAGCTTGAGATTGTCCGCCATCTGTTCGGCGGGGGCAGAGAGACGGATTGCAGCCTGAGACATCGCTCCTCCTGACATGGATTTAAAGATCGGCGCGCCGCCTGGTCTTCCCGGTCCTCAGCCCACGCTGGGGGTGACCCTGATCGTGCGCACGTCCCGGCCACGAGGCTCGAGCCGGACAATTCCCACCTTCTGGTCGAACGGCTCCTGGTCCTCGCGGTCGTCCATCCCCTGCCAGGGCTCGATGCAGATAAACTCATCGCCCGGCTCGCTCCAGAAGCCCAGGTGCGGGAACTCTGGGAAATCGACCCGGATCGAGACCCCGGCGGCGGGGTCGACCAGGGTCACCGTGCGCAAGGAGGGATCGTCGATCTCGTACATCAGGGTCGCCTCGAGCTCCTGCTCGGTGCGCGCCAATGGCCCGCCGACCTCGAGCTCCTCGGTGCGGCCGGTCAGGCGGCAGTGCTCGTTGTTGATGTACTTGCGGATGGTCCCCCGGGGCAGTTCCAGCCGGCAGCCGGCCTTGTCGCCCCGGTCATGGAAGAGCGGGGCGGCGAAGCCCGGGTGCCAGCCGAACTGGTACCAGATCGGCTCGTTGCCGGGGTTGGTGAGGTCGAACGTCACCTCCAGCACCCCCGCCTTGAGCTGGAACAGCAGGTCGAGCTGGAAGTCGAACGGGTAGTACCCGCGGGTATAGTCGTTGGCGCGCAGGCGGTAGTGGACCAGCGCCCGGCCGGAATGGTCGGCGCCGACCACCTCGAACGTGCTCTGGCGGGCGACCCCATGGTTGCCGGGGGTGCGCACCACCCGCCCATCGGTGAGCCGGCTTTCCTTGTTCTTCATCCCGCCGACAATCGGGAACAGCACCGTGGCATGGTTCTTCCAGCCCCGCTCGGGCTTGTTCGCCAGGGAATCGCGGTACATCAGCGGCACTTCCCGCCCATCGTGGGGGTCCCGGACCCGGTAGCCGATCAGCTCGCAGCCCAGGCGATTGATCATCGCCGTGGCGCCGGCCTGCTCATCGACCAGCAGGTCGAGCCCGCGGACATCGTCGAGTTTCACGCTGTAGGCACCCATGCGCACATCTCCTCCGCACTGGCCGGGGATCGCGGTTCCCCGGCGGGATTGACATTGGCTGCCGGAACTTAGCTCGAATGGCTACCAGTCGCGGCTCTGTGGGCTTAGAACAGTCAATTTAACAGTTTTCCCGGCGCAAGTCAAAATTTAATCCGGCGGACGGGAATGGTCCCTTGACAGGGCCGCCCGGGCAAGGCTATCTTCCCGCCCATGCTGATCCATCATCGACAGTTGCTCGAGGGCGCCGGCGAGGCCCGCCACACCGCGGTGATCATCGATGTCTTCCGCGCTTTCACCTGCGCCGGAATCCTGCTGGATTACGGGGTCGCGCGCCTGCTGCTGGAGGAGGACCCCGCGCGGGTGCTGGAGCTGAAAAAGCGCTTCGGCCACCTGGCGCTGGGCGAGATCGGCGGGGTGATGGTGGAGGGCTTCGACCTGGGCAACTCCCCGAGCGAGATTGTCGCCCGCGGGCCGGAGTTCTTTCGGGGAAGGACCGTGGTGCAACGGACCTCGGCCGGGGTGCGGGGGATCTTCCGGGCGGTGGAGCACTGCGACACGGTCTACGCCGGGTCGTTCACGACAGCCGGGGCCCTGGCCCGCCGGCTGCTGGCCGACAACCCGCCGGAGGTGCACCTGGTGGCGATGGGCGAGAACGGCGCCAAGCCGATGCCCGAGGACCAGTGCTGCGCCAATCTGCTGCACAGCCTGCTCGATCCCGGCCGGCCTTACAGCCACCTCGCGGCCCTGCGGGAGATCATCCCCCACGAGAGCGCGCAGAAATTCCTCCGTGGCGACCGGCCGCACTTTCCCCCGGCCGATGTCACTTTCTGCCTGCAACGGGACCTGTTCGGGTTCGCGATGCGGGTGAACGTGACCGCGGCGGGCGAGCTGGAGCTGCGGGCGGTCCCCCCGCCGGCCTGAGGCCGAAAGCGCAAGGGGGCGGGACCGCAGCCCCGCCCCCCCAAGTCCGGCCGCCTCAAGGCTGTTCAGGCTGCTCTTTTTTCTGTTGCCGCTCCTGTTCCATCTGCTCTTCCGTCACGGTCCCCTCCTGCCCCTCCATGCCGGCCTCTCCCTGCTGTTCCCCGGCTTCGGGCCGCTGCTCTTCCTCCGCCATCCCCTCGGCATCGAAGCTCTGCAGGTCCTGGCTCTGCCAGCGCAGGACCATCGCCCGGCGCTGCCGCTCATCGCGGTCCACCCCGGCCAGCCAGACCGGGTACTCGCCGCCGGAGAAGACATAGATCCGCTCGCCGGTCACCCCCTCGCCGGTCAGGAAGTCACAGACCGCCTGGGCCCGGCGCATCCCCAGCCCCAGGTTGTAGCGCTCGGGGCCGACCTGGTCGGCATACCCGACCACCGCCAGCTTCAGCTCATCATCATCCTGCAGCGCCTGGACCACCTGCCGTCGCAGCAGCTCCTGGTACTGCGGGCGCAGCACCGCCCGGTTGAACTCGAACAGCGCCTCGCCCAGGAAGGCATCCCCCGCCTCGATCGGGCAGCCCCGGCTGTCGATCCGGGCCCCTTTCTCGGTATCCGGGCACTGATCGATCCCATCCGGCACCCCATCGCCATCGGAGTCGACCGCCCGGCCCTGCCGGTCCACCCGGGCGCCGCTGGGGGTATTGAGCTCCTGGTCCAGGTTGTCCCGCACGCCATCGCCATCGGCGTCAGGGTACTGCCGCTCGCAGCCGCTGGTATCGACCTCGGTCCCGGAGGGAGTGCCCGGGCAACGGTCCCGGAAGTCCGGCACGCCATCGCCGTCATTGTCCTGTGAGCAGCCATTTCGATCGACCGCCACTCCGGCCGGGGTGTCCGGGCACTGGTCGATGTCGTCCGGCACCCCATCCTCGTCGGAGTCGTCCGGGCCGCCGCCCCAGAGGAAAGTCAGGCCGAGGCCCAGCTCCCAGTTGTTGGTCGCTTCATCATCGGCGATGAAATCCGAGTTCTGGAGGTAGTCGGCGGCGGAAAACCTCAACCCGAAATTCGGACACAGGAAATATTCGAAGCCCGCGCCGAGGATGGTAACGAAGCGGCTGTCGGAGTCCTCGATCCGGCCCTGGGGATCATCACCGGTCATGCTGGTGGTCCCGGCCAACGCCTCGAAGTACGGGACAAAGCGTCCCCACCAGGGGGCGCTGAACTTGCCCCCGATCCCGAACGACCAGAAATTGGCATCGACCGAAGCACCGCCCGCCGCGGGATTGAAACTGGTCGGTCCCCACAGCCCCAGCCCCTCGATCCCGAACCACTCGTTCAAATCGTAGCCCAGCCGGGCGCCCCACAGAGTCCCATCATCCAGCTGGTTGGCATCATCGTACCACATCCAGTGGAAGACGGTCGGGCTGATCCAGAACGCCCCGGTGTTGTGGTAGACCCAGTTGGACTCGAGCATCCCGCGGCCGCCGGGCATGATCTGACCCTCTCCCGGCGGCTGACCCTCTCCCGGCTGCTGAGCGGCCGCCGGAGCAAAACCCAGTCCCAGCAGCAACGTGAAAACGATCACAGTTGACGAGATTCTCCTACCCATACCGCCTCCCCGAAACAATGGGCGCGCCCGCCCGGCCGGATGCCGAAACGCAGAAGCGGGTCGGATCGCCCGATGGTCGATCGCTGTCGGGACAAACGGATTGCCGCGGAGGGTTGCCCGGTGGATGGAGCAAGCGTGGGAACCGTGTTCCCGCCGCTCATGGAGAAGCGCAGGTCAGCGCGCGAGGCGGACCACCACGAAACGCTCGGAGCGCGCCGCCTCGCCGGAGGATCCGGGCTCGGCGATCAGCTCTTCCGAGATCAGCAGCCGCATCCGCTCGGGAGGGACGCCCTCGCCGGCCAGGAAGTCGCGGATGGCCCTGGCCCGGGTTTCGGCGGCCCGCCGGTTGGCGGAGAGCCTCCCCCGGTGCGAGAGGTGGGCCACGAGCTCCAGGCCCACGCCCCGGGTCGCCTGCAACCGCCGGGCGACCCGTTTCAGCTGCTCGTAGTGTTCCGGCCTGACCGCGCCGGAGTTGAAGGGGAAATCGAGCACAAGGTAGAACCGGTCTTCATCCGGTTCCGGGCAACCCTCCCGATCCACCCTTATCCCCGCTTCCGTGCCCGGGCACTGATCCAAGCCGTCCGGCACTCCATCCCTGTCCCCATCCAGCGCCCGGCCGGTCCGGTCGACCAGCGCTCCCCGCGGCGTGAACGGCTCCAGGTCAAGCTGATCGATGATGCCATCGGAGTCGGAATCCATCCCCTCCACCGCCGAATCCGGCAGCTCGGGCGGCGGGGGCGGAGTCGGGCAGCCGCTGGAGTCCACCAGCGCCCCGGGCGGGGTCCCCGGGCAGTCATCCCGCTCATCGGGGACACCATCGCCATCCTGATCCACCGGGCAGCCCTCCGGGCCGACCGCGAGGCCTGGCAAGGTTCCCGGGCACAGGTCGCGCCCATCGGGAATCCCATCCAGGTCGGCGTCCGGCAGGGAGGCGGTCCGATCCGCGCCGCCCATCCCCCGTCCCAGCACCAGAGTCACACCCGCGCCGAACTCCAGGTTGTGGGTCGGCTTTCCGGTCGGGGAGGCGAACGGCCGCTCCAGGTAATGGTCATGCACCGCCGCCCGCAGCGCCAGGTGTCCGGTGAAGAAATACTCCACTCCCGCGCCGAGCACCAGCAACCGTCGCCGTTGGCGGGCCGCCACTTCCCCGGCTCCGTCCGGCAGCACCAGATCGCGGTCCAGCTCCAGCTCCGCCCGGCCGGCGGCGGCGGAGACAAACGGCGCCAGGGACCCCAGCGGCAAGCCCAACCTCACGCCACCGGAGTACTGCCGGTAACGGCCCTCGTGCTGCCCCAACCGGCCGAGCCGGTCGGGGAGCACCATGCTCCCGCTGCGGGCCAAGCCGCCCTCGAGGCCGATCAGGCGGTTGAGATACAACCCGCCCCGCGCGCCCCACATCGGACCATCGCCCAGCAGGTTTTCCGGGCGGTAGGTCATCCAGTGGCCCAGGCCCGGGCTGAGGTAAAGCCTCCCGAACCATTGGCCGGCCAGCAACTGGGAACAAGCTCCCGATAGCAGGGCCAGCAGGCACGCACAGCGGAAAGCTCCGCGCATCATTCGATCCGCAAATGGTTAAAAAATACTACTTACTCTATTTTATCCTAGAATCAGTGAAAACGCAACTGCGAGACTTAGCGGGCGCGGATGCGCGCGGCGCACTCCGGGTCATCCACCGCCATCACCGGGGCGCTCCCCGGCCGCGGTCATCGGCTCGGCCACCCGGAGCTCCAGGCGGTTGATGCTGAAGCAATGGAGGAGCGGGGCTATTGCCGCGGCCCGGTCATGGCGGTGTGGTGATGGTTTCAGTCGGTGAGCAGCTGATCCAGGTCCTCCCGGTCCTCGGGCGCGGTCTCGGCGGCCGGGGGCGCGGCCGCCACCTTGCCCTTGCGGCGGACCAGGTAGCTGGGGATCTTTTCGTGGCCGGCGGGCTTGATCTCCTCATCGAATCCGTTCTTGGCGGCGATCCCCATCCCGATCAGCATGATCAGCCCGCCGATCATCGCCGCTTCCACCACCCCGCCCAGGGTCAGGAAATACAGCACGCCGATCAGGGCGCTCAGCCCCAGCACCAGCGGCAGGGCGAACAGCACCTTGCGGATCGCGTTGGAGACCTGCAGGTCCCCGGTCAACTCCTCCAGGTAGCGGGCCACCACCCGCTGGACCGCCCGGGACACCGTGCCGTGGCTGCAGAGCTGGCCCAGGCAGTGCTGGAGGAAGCCCTGCTGCTCGTATTTCGAGGGAAAACGACCGTAGAGGTAGTGCTCATCGCCCTCGGCGCCGAGGATCACCGCCAGCAGGTAGCCGCCGGGGAAAGCGAAACACCGGGCGCCGACAAACGGCAACTGGAGGTTGCAGAGCACCTCCGTGCGCAGGAACTGTCGGCCTTTCTTGCTCTTGAGCCCCTGGCTGTAAAAGCTGCCGCTGATCTTGCGGCGGGCGTACTCCAAGTCGTCGCCGCTCACCGCCGGGCAGACCAACTCGTACTGCAGCGCCACCTCGTGGGCCCCGATCACCGCCTTGGCGCGGATGTAATCCTTGAGGTGCTCCAGCCCCTCGCGCTCCACCGCGTCGAGCTCCTCCTCGAGGCGGAGCTCGGCCATCACCCGGCGCAAGCGGCGGAAGTCGCAGGGGTACTGCTCGAACATCTCGCGGAAGAGCTGGAAACGGGCGGCGGCCTCGTTCTTCAGCGCGTTCTCGGCCGCCAGGTTGTCGCGCAGGTCGCCCTTGCGGTCGGCATCCCGGAGTTCCACGTAGCGCCGGATGATCCGGTGCTCATCGAACAGCGCGGTCAGTCCCAGCGCGGCGATCACCTCGGTGACCGCCAGTTCCTTGTCCGGCACGCCCTTGAGCTGCCGGTAACGGAAGTTGAAGAAGCGCTGGAGCCCTTTTTCCCAGACCAGCTCATAGAGGCGCGGCACCTCGAATTCCTCGGCCAGGGCCGAGAGCTCGCGCCGCGGGGTGAGGTCGAACAGCGCGAAATAGAAGCGCCGGGCCTCGGCCTCATCCAGCTCCCGCGCCCCGTAGAGGCTTACCAGGTTCTTGCTTTCGGCCCGGGTGGAGAGCATCAGCCGCAGGGTCGCGATCTCGCAGCAGCGCGGCATCCGGCCCTCTTTGAACACCTCCGCCGCCCGGTGCTCCAGGTAACGGCCCAGCAGGCTCAGGCTCAGACCGTACTCGTAAGAGAGCGTCTTCAGCCCCTGGTAATTGCGGGCGACCAGCTCCCCGGCCAGGGCCTGGAACCAGTCCAGCTCCTGGCCCTCCTCCTGCAGCGCGGCGAGCCGGCCCAGCTTGAGCTGTTCCTTGATCTGGTGCTTGTTCAAGAGCGGAACTCCGGCAGGAAGTACCGGGTCGACCGGCGAGGGCCGGGGGGTATCGAAGCCTTCGGACATGGACCGATCCACGGAAACAGGTGTCGTGCCTGCCCTGACGCATTCAGGGACTGAAATCCAATCCGGCCTTTTCCCGACAAACCCTCATTTCCGCTTCACTATCCTGCAAGAATCACGCCTCCCGGTTAATCAGCGAGGCGGCGAATCCCGCTCCGAATCCATTGTCGATATTGACCACGGTCACCCCGGCCGAGCAGGAGTTGAGCATGGTCAAGAGCGCCGACAGCCCGCCGAAACTGGCCCCGTAGCCGATGCTGGTCGGGACCGCGATCACCGGCCGGTCCACCAGCCCGCCCACCACCGAGGCCAGGGCCCCCTCCATCCCCGCCACGACAATCACCACCGCGGCCGAGGTCAGGTCCTGCCGTCGCGCCAGCAGCCGGTGCAGCCCGGCCACGCCCACATCGAAAATCCGCAGGACCGTGTTCCCCATTACCTCGGCGGTGACCGCCGCCTCCTCGGCCACCGGGATGTCGCTGGTGCCGGCGCAGACCACCGCCACCGGTCCGCGCATGCGCGGGGTGCTGCCCGCCTGCACCGCGACAATCCGCGCCAGGGGGTGATGCACCGCCTCCGGATATTGGGCGACCAGCAGCGCCGCCACCTCCGGCGAAACCCGGGTCGCCAGCAGGCTGCTGCCATGGGCGAGGATCCGCCCGGCGATCGCCACGGTCTGCTCGGCGGTCTTGCCCTGGCAGAAGATCACCTCCGGGAAGCCGCTGCGCAGGTGGCGGTGGTGATCGATCACCGCAAAGCCCAGTTCCTCGAACGGCAGGGACTTGAGGGCCTCCAGCGCCTCCTCGACCGACAGCTCCTCGGCTTTGACCCGGTCGAGCACGTTCCTGATCTGATCCGGATGCATCGTCACCCCTCTCGGTACCGGTCGAACACTCCGACCACTTCGGCCAGGGTCCGGCAGGCAAACAGTTCCCTTCTCAGGCCGGTCGCTTCCGGCAGTCCACGGGTATAGGCGGCCAGGTGCTTGCGCATCACCAGCACCCCGCTCAGTTCGCCGCGCTGCTCCACCACCAGCGCGGCATGCTCCAGCGCCACCGCGATCCGCTCCTCCAGCGAGGGCTCGCCGGGGTCCGGCTTTCCCGCCAGCAGCGCCCGGGCGCGGGCGAAAATCCAGGGATTGCCCATTGCCGCCCGGGCCACCATCACGGTGTCGCAGCCGGTGACCGCGAACATCTCCAGCGCATCGGCCGGAGTGAGGACATCCCCGCTGCCGATCACCGGCCCCGGGGATTGCGCTTTCAGCCGGGCGATCTGGCTCCAGTCGCTGCGGCCGGAGAACAGCTGGGTGCGGGTGCGCGGGTGCAGGGCCACCGCGCTGACCCCGGCCTCCCACAGCCGTCCGGCCACTTCCAGGTAGTTGAGCGAGCCGCTGTCCCAGCCGCTGCGCAGCTTGGCGGTGACCGGCAATCCCCCGGCGCCCGCGACCGCCGCCCGGGCGATCCGCCCGACCAGCTCCGGCTCGCGCATCAGCGAGGCCCCGCCTTTGCGCCGGACCACCTTGGGCACCGGGCAGCCGAAATTGAGGTCGATGAAATCCGGCCCCAGCCGGGCGGCCAGCCGGGCGGCCCGTTCCATGCTCTCCGGGTCCGCCCCGAACAGTTGCAGCCCGAGCGGGCGCTCCTCGGGCAGGAAGCGCAGCAGGGTGTGGCTCTTGCCCCCCTGGCCGCGCGCCAGGCCCTCGGCGCTGACCATTTCCGACCAGACCAGGTCCGCCCCCAGTCGACGGCAGATCCGCCGGAAGGGGGAGTCCCCCACCCCGGCCATCGGGGCCAGGGCCAGTTTTCCCTTGAAATCGATCACGATGCCGCTCCCTCTGCCGCCTGATCCTCCATGATCTGCCCGCCCGGCGGTCCGGCCGGGCTCTCTCAAGAATAAGTCCGCCCCGCCCAAAGGCAAGCAAAAAAAAGCGCCCAGTGGTTTAACCCGATTCGCCCCCTTGAGGCCACCGGGTCGCAGCCACGTTGCGCCGCAGCGGGAGCTCATGGCCCCCGATCCGCCGGCAGCGCCGGCCTCATTCCTCCCGGTTGAACTCCTCGATCAGCCGGATGGTCTGCTCGATTTTCTCCCGCAGTTTGAGCGGCGGCTCCCGGAGGCTGCCGATCGCCGGACCCAGCACCCCCGCCAGCTCGACCCGCACCATCCAGGGCTCGGCCAGCGGATGCGGGTAACCCGCTTTCGCCGCCAGTTCCTCCGCCCAGGAGATCACCGCCGCCCCCAGCGCCGGGAGACGCCCCGGCTCATCGCCGAAACCATAGCAGCCGCAGTGGTGACGGCCGATCATCTCGGCGGTCTCCGAGGAGAACTGCCACTTGCCGGCCAGCAGTCGTCCGGCCAGCGGGTGGCCGAAGCCGAAGGCCTCCTCCTCCAGCCGGATCGTGTCCTGGTCCGCCCCCGGCTCCCCGCTCCCCAGGCGCTCGAACAGCAGGGCGGCCCGCTCGCGGTCATAGCAGGGGAAAACAATCCAGCCCAGGTCGTGCAGCAGCGCGGCGGTGGTGACCGCCCCCAGCGGTCCGGTGCGGCCCAGCACCTCCCGCAGCAGGAATTCGCTGGCCACCGAGACCGCGTGGGAATGCTTCCAGAAGGCCAGCAGGTCGAAACCGGCCGCCTCCCGGAACCGGCCCCCGATGGTGCGCTGCAGGGCATGGCCGAACACCATGTTCTTGACCTCGTTGTAGCCCAGGTAGGTGATCGCTCGCGGCAGGGAGTCGATGCGGGTGCTGAGCCCGAACGCGGCGGAGTTGACCAGCCGGATGATCCGCGCCGCATAGAACGGGTTGGAGGAAATGATCGTGGCGATCTCCCGCGGCTCCATCCCGAAATCGATCCGCAGCATCCGGGCCTCGCCCGGGTCCGGCAGCTCGCGCAGCACCTGTTCCAGCCGCCAGAGGGTCTCCAGCTCCAGGTCCGCGCGCTCCAGCGGCTGGCGGCCTCGCGGCCCCGGCGGCCGGAACTGCGCGGCGGCCGGGGCGGCCTGGTCCGCCCGGGCCGGAGCCTCCGCCACGGGCCGGGCCGGAGTCATCCCGGTCCCGCCGGCCTCCCGGCCGAGCCCGGTGCTGTCGAGGCTTCCACCCCCAGCGGCTTTCCCGCCCCGGCTCCGGTACAGCCACAGGATCGCCAGCAGCACCAGCATGCCGATCAGTACCAGCTCCATGCGCTCTCCCCCCAAGCCGGTCAGCCCGCGGCGAAATGGGTTCATGCCGATTCTATCCCTTCGCGGGCCGGGCTGTCAAGCCTTCCGACCCCGGGCCGGGCGCTTTGCGCTTGACCCCGCCCGGGGTTTTCTGGTAGAATCTTCTCAGCCCGGGGCCGCCAATGGTGGGCCCTCTCCCCTTCCCGCCGCGAGGGACCAGCCGTGAGCCTCACCACTGCATCCCGTATCCCACTGGCCGCGCTTTTCCTCTGCCTGCAGCTCGCTGTCGCGCCGCTGAGCATCGCCGCCGTGGAACAGGACTCCCTGGCGGCCGCCCGGCTGAGCGAGGAAAACGCCCTCCTTCGCGAGCGGCTGGAGCAACTGGAGGGCGGCCGGGAGCAGTTCCGCTGGAGCCGGTTCCGGGAGAGCCCGGTGCTGATGTCCGGCAGCCTGACGGCGATCGACACCACCCTCGATGGCCGGCTGGCTTTCGCCACCGACCGCCAGGGGCTGGTGCTGTTCGATGGCGCGCTGCTCGAGGTGGCCGACCGCCGCACCACCGGCCTGCCGGACGATTTTGTCAGCTGCACCGCCCCGCTGGACCGGGAGCGCCTGTGGGTGGGCACCGGCCGGGGGCTGGCGCTCTATGACCGCGGCCGCCTGCTAGTTCCCGAGGGTCTGCCGCCCGAGCTGCGGGAGGCCCCGGTGAGCTGCCTGGCGGCGGATGGCGATGGCGGGCTTTGGGTCGGGACCCAGGGCCGAGGGCTCTGGCGTTTGTCCGGCGGGGCCTGGGAGCACCACCTGACCGCCGGGGACTCCGCCGCTCCATCCGCCGCCGCCAACATCAACGATCTGCTGCTGATGCCCGGCGGCGAGCTGTGGGCCGCCACCGCCGGCGATGGAGTCTATCGGCTCGAAAGCGACGCCCGGCAAGTGTTCCCCGCGCCCCTCGGCCCGGGCAGCGAGGAGGTCTACTGCCTGGCGCTGGACCGGGATGGCCTGGTCTGGATCGGGACCGCCGCGGCCGGGGCCGGACTCTGGGATGGAATCGGCTGGCGGAAGGCTCCCCTGCCCTTGATGGAGGGCGAGGGGGTGGTGAGCCTGGCCCTGCTGGAGGATGGCGACCTGCTGTTCGGCAGCACCGCCGGGGTGTTCCTGCTCGACCACCGCCAGGGCGCGTTCGAGCGCTTCCCGCTGCCGGAGGAGCTGGAGCCCTACCCGGTGACCGCGGCCCTGGAGCACCGGGGAAAGCTGTGGCTGGCTCCTTCCGGCCAGGGCCTGCACCTCTGCGACCGCGCGCTGATCGAGCGCCACACCGCCGCGCAGGGCCTGCCCTCGGACCAGGTCTACCACCTGGCCCGCGACCCCGGGGGAAAGATCTGGTGCGGCACCTGGAGCGGGGCGGGAATCCTGGGGGAACAGGGCTGGGGAACGCTCGACAGCCGCGCCGGGCTACCCGCCGACCTGGTGACCGCCCTGCTGTTTCCCGACCCGCAGCAGATCGTTTTCGCCACCCATCGCGGAGTGGGGATCCTCGCGGGCGGCCGCTGGCGCTACCTGGACCGGGACTCCGGGCTCGGCGGCAACACGGTCAACCACCTGGCTCTGGACAGTCTGGGCGGGTTGTGGATCGCCACCGAGGGCGGCGGACTGGCCCGCCTGATGGGGGATTCGCTGCGCAGCTTGACCGTGGCGGATGGCCTGCCCTCGAACGAGGTCCAGGCCAGCGCGGTGCTGCCGGAGGGCACGCTCTGGGCCGCCACCCGCGAGGGTCTGGCCTTCCTGGATGGATCGCGTTTCCGACCCGCGGCCGGGGATTCCCCGGGGGACCCGGCTCCCGGGCCCGAGCATTTCACCGCGCTGACTGTCGCCGCCGACAGCTCGCTGTGGGCGGCCACCCTCGGCCGGGGAGTCTGGCGCAGGCGGCCCGCGGGGTCCTGGGAGCAGTACACGGTGGAGCAGGGCCTGGGCGCCGATGAGGTCTACGCCCTGACGGCCGGAGCGCGCGGCCGGGTCTGGTTCGGGACCGCGATGGGCCTCAGCCTGTTCGATGGCGAAAACTGGCGCTCCTATGGCCCCGCCGATGGGCTGGAGCCCGCGGCGGTGCGGGCCCTGGTCCTGGAGCGCGAGGATGTGCTGTGGCTGGCGGCCGAGCGCAAAGGATTGACCCGGCTCGACCTGGCCCGGCTCGATCCGCCCGAGACTTTCCTGTCGCTGCCGAGCGGCGGGCTGCTGGCGCTGGATCGCGGCAACCTTCCCCGGTTGTTTGTCCCCGGCGGGGATACCCTGCGCCCGTTCCCGGCCGGAGTCGACACCCTGGCCGCCCGGGCCCTGCTCGGCCACCGTTTCTACCGCCGGCTGGAGTCATCCCGGCTGGACACGGTCCGCCTCGACCGCCTGGAGCTGCGCTGCTCGGCGGTCACCCCCTGGTGGCCCGGCTCCGATGCCGGCTGCCGTTTCTCCTGGAAGCTCGACCGCCGTCCCTGGACCCCGTTCGGCTACCGCGGGGAAATCTCCCTCACGGGCCTGGCGCGCGGGGTGCACGTGCTGAGTGTCCAGGCCAAGGACCAGCACCTGCGGGTCGATCCCACTCCGGTCCACTACAGCTTCTTTGTCGATGTCCCCAGCCCCTGGAGCGACTGGCGGCTGTACCTGTTGTCGGCGCTGCTGGTGGCGGGGGCAGTGGCCGCGGTCGGGCGACGGCAGCTCGCCTGGCGGCTCGCCCGGTCGCGCCACCGCGCTTTCCGCCCGGTCGAGCCCAATCCCTTCCGGCCCGGCTTGCCGCTGGAGGGCGGTTCCCTTCCCGGCCGGGAGGAACAGTTGCGCCTGATAGAGGAATCCCTGGCCGAGGGGCGGCTGGCCCTGGTGTTCCATGGCGAACGTCAATGCGGGGTGAGCTCGCTGCTGCGCCAGGCCGCGGCCAGGCTGGAGCGGCAGGGGGCGCGGGCGCTCTACCTCGACCTGGCGGAGCGGAGTTTCCCCGATGCCGCCGCCCTGGCCCGGGAGCTGGAGCGGCAGTTGTCCGGCCCCGGAGATACTCCCGACAGCCCGGCCGACCCGTTGGAACGCCTGCGGCTGCGGCTGGCGGCCCATGGCCCCCGGACCATCCTGCTGTTCGACCGCGCCGAGCGGCTGGGCCGGCTGCTGGAGCGCGATCCCGCCTCCGGCGAGCGGCTGGCGGCGGTGGTCCGCGAGCTGGTGCTGGGCGGCTCGCCGGCCGGGTTCGTGTTCGGGACCTCGCGGCTGGAGGAGTTCCGCGCCCGGGCCGCGGTGCTGTTCGGGATGAGCCGGGTGGTGCGTCTGGGGACACTGGAGCGGCCCGCCGCCCGGGAGGCCCTGGCCGCGCCTTTGGCGGGCAGGGTGCTGTTCCAGGATCGGGCGCTGGAGCTGCTGACCGCGCTGTCGGATGGCCACCCCGGGCTGCTGCAGCACCTGGGGCGCGCGGTTGTCGAGCAGCTCAACCGTGAGCGCGCCGGCAACCTGGTGACCTTGCCGCTGGTCGGGCGAGCCCTGGCCGGGCTGGTGGCCGATCCGCCCGCGCTGGTGCTGGACCGGTGGGAGGAGCTGACCCGTCGCGAAAAACTGCTGCTGGCGGCCGCGGTGGTCCTTTGCCCGCCCGGAGCGGGCCCTCCGCCCGCCCTGGCCCTGGGGGACCTGGCCGGGGTGCTGTCCGGCCACCGCCTGGAGTTCCTCCCGGAGGAGCTGGCCAAGATCGCCGCCGACCTGGCCCGCCGGGGGCTGCTCGAGCCGGACCGCGACCAGCGGGTACGGGTGCGCGACTCGCTGCTGGAGCGCTGGGTGCGGGTCAGTCAGACCCTGGAGGGGATCGCCGCGCAGGAGGAGTATGATCCGGCCGAGGCGCTGCACCGCCTGGGCCGGGAGCTGGCCCGCTCCTTCCGGCTGGCCGAGCTGGCGGAGCGGGTGCTGGACTTGGCCGGAGAGCTGCTGCGCTGCGAGTGGTCGGCCCTGCTGACTGTCCCGGAAGGCGCGGTCCGCTCCGCGGCCGAGCTGCCATTGACCGTGCTGCGGGCCGAGGGGGCGACTGCGGCGGGAGTGCGGCTGCCGGAGGGGCTCCCGGCCTCCACGGCCGCGGCCCTCGAGCAGCTCGGCGGCGCGCCGGAGGATGATGCCGCGGCGCTCCCGGGCCTGCCGGCCGCCGCGCTGACAGTGCCGCTGCTGTCCCGGGGCGAGCTCTCCGGGCTGCTGCTGATCGGCCCGCGCCGGGATGGCGGCCGCTGGTCGCGCCGTGACCGGCTGCTGGTCGAGACCATCGCCGAGCAGGTGGCGGCGGCGCTGGAGAATGTCCGGCTCTACGAGCAGGAGACCGAGCGCGCCCGTCTGCGGCAGGAGCTGGAGACCGCGCGACGGATGCAGTTGGCGATCCTGCCCGAGCGCCGGCCCGCTTTCCCCGGGCTGGAGATCTGCTCTTACTTAAGCCCGGCCACCGAGGTCGGCGGGGACTATTTCGACTACCAGCAGGTGGACCCGGGGCGGGTGCTGCTGCTCATCGGCGATGTCAGCGGACACGGGATCAGCGCCGGGACCGTGGTCTACATGGCCAAGAGCTGCCTCTACAACCAGGTGCGCGCCGACAGCTCGGTGCCCCGGGTGATGGAGGCGATGAACGCGATGGTCCACGGGGCGCTGCGGGAGCGGATGCTGATGACCCTCTGCTACGGGATTTTCGACCTGGAGCGCCGGGTGCTGGATTATTCGATCGCCGGACACCCCTTCCCCTACCATTACTCGGCGGCTCGGGGGACCCTGGAGGAGCTGGAGCTGTCGGCCTACCCGCTGGGGGTCTCCCCGCGGACCAGCTACCGCTCGGCGGAGGTCGGGTTCGGGCCCGGCGACCTGTTCGTGTTCTACTCGGATGGGATCATCGAGGGGCTGAACCCCGCCGGCGAGCAGTTCGGTTTCGAGCGTTTCGCGGCGGAGATCAGCACTGGAAAAGAGCTGGATGCCGAAAGCCTGTGCGAGCGCCTGGTCGGCGAGTATCGCGCGTTCGCCGCGGGCCGGCCCGCGGATGACGACATCACGCTGGTGGTGGCGAGGATTAAGTGAGCGCTCCTGCCGACAGCGGAAAGATCCCATCGCCCGCCGCGCTGGATGGGTTCGCGGCCCGGCTCCAGGCCCTCGAGCTCGAAACCATGCTCGATGCCGGGGTGGCGCTGGCCGGGCGGCTGGAGCCGGCCGAGCTGACCCGCGAGCTGCTGCTGCGGGCGGTGGCGGTGCTCGATGTCAACCGGGCGCTGGTGCTGCTGGCCGCAACCGCCTCCCCGGAAGAGCCGGGGGAGTTCCCCCTGCGCCCGGCGGAAAGTTTCGGGCTGGAGGCGCTGGACCCGGCGGCGATCGAGGCCTTCTTTCAGGATCAGCGGCTGCGGGAGGCGCTGCGGGAGGGCCGGGCGGCAACCCTCAATGCCGAGCCCGAGCGTTGCGCGCTGCTCGGCTGCCGCAAGGCGCTGCTGGCTCCCCTGTGCTTCCGGGGCGAGTTCCTCGGAGTGCTGCTGGTCGGGGACAAGGAGGGATTGCGGGAACGGGAGCCGGATTTCGGCGAGAAGGACCTGCGCCTGCTGACCGGGATCGCCGCCCTGGCCGGGACCGCCCTGGCCAATGCCCGGCTGTTCCAGAGCGTGATGGAGATCAAGAACTACAACGAGCGTATCCTGGCCAGCATCGCCAGCGGAGTGATCACCACCGACCGCCGCGGGATGGTGGTGAGCTGCAACCAGGCCGCGCTGCGGATTTTCGGCCTCGATCCGGCGCAGTCCCTGGAGTTGCCGCTGGAGGAGCTGCTGGGGACAGTCGGCCTGCCGGATGCGGCGCGGCGGATCGAGCTGGCGCTGCGGCAGGGAGACGCTTTCCAGGAAACCAGCCTCCATGCCCGCGGCCCCGGTGGCGATGAGCTGGTGCTGAACCTGGGCGCCGCGCCATTGGAGGCCGGCGACCGGACCGGCGCGGTGATCTCGGTGGAGAACATCTCGGAAGGAGCGCGGGTCAAGCAGATGCTGCGCCGCTACCTCAGCGCCAATGTGGTCGACCTGGTGCTGGAGCGCGGCCAGGAGCTGGCCCTGGGCGGCCGGCTCTGCGAGGCGACGATCCTGTTCGCCGACATCCGCGGCTTCACCGCCCTCAGCGAGGAGCGCGAGCCCGCCGCGGTGGTGGAACTGCTCAACCGTTATTTCGAGCTGATGATCGAGGTGGTCTTCCGCTTCAACGGGACAGTGGACAAGCTGGTGGGCGATGAGCTGATGGTGCTGTTCGGGGTGCCGGTGGCGTTCGAGGATGACGAGCGCCGGGCGGTGGCCTGCGCCGCGGCGATGCATCGCGCCCTGGAGGATTTCAACCGCGAGCGCGCGGCCCTCGGCGAACCGCCGCTGGCGATCGGGATCGGGATCAATCGCGGCCCGGTGATCTCGGGCAACATCGGCTCCACCCGCCAGATGGACTACACCGTGATCGGCGATGCGGTCAACCTGGCCAGCCGGCTGGTCGGCCACGCCGGCCCCGGAAGGACCCTGATCTCCCGCGGGCTGTACGAGCGCCTGGGGGGAACGGTCCCCTGCCATCGGATGGAAAACCTGCGGGTCAAGGGCAAGCGCGACCCGGTCGAGGTCTGGGAGATGCTGGATGAGTGAGCGCGGGCAACAGTGGCCGGAAGCCGGATTCGAATCTCAGGAAACCCTGACCCTGCCCGCCGAGTCCGGCCAGGAGTTGGTGGCGGCAAACCGCGCCCTCGAGCTGGCCCTGGCGCTGGGGCTGGGGCCGGACGCCGCGGAGGAGGTCCGGCTGGCGGTGATCGAGGGGACAATCAACGCCATCGAGCACGGCCGCGGGAAGGATGGGACTGGTCCGGGTCACTTTCGGGCTCGACCGCCGGCCCCCCCGTCTGACCGTGATTGTCGCCGACACCGGCCCCGGCTTCGATCCCGCGCGGGTCGAAATCCCGCGGCTCGAGCGCAAGCTGCGCCCGGGGGCCCGCAAGCGCGGCTGGGGGCTGGCGATCATGCACAGCCTGATGGATGAGGTGCGGATCGAGAGCTCGCCGGAGGGGACCCGACTGATCCTGACCAGGTATGGTTAAAACAGATTTGACAATCGGTTGACGGAATCTTAAATTTTGGGGCCGGATTTTCCTGATTTTCCGCGCCCCGGTCCGGGACGCCCCCGGATCAACCAGCCCACCGGGAGCAGCGAATCATGGCAGAGAACTTCCAGGTGACTGTCCGCCGGGGACCCGGCTATGCCGTCCTCTACACCGATGGCTACATCAACAACACCGGCGGGGAAAAAGTGGCCGGAGCATGCTACAGCCTGCTGGAAGAGGGGGTCAAGCGCTTCATCCTCAACCTGGCCAAATCACCGATCGTCAACTCCGTGGGCATCGCCGCGCTGATCGAGCTGATCGAGCGGGTGCGCGCCGAGGGCGATCGGATCGTGTTCTGCAACTGTACCCCGGTGATCGCCAAGACCTTCCGGATCATGGGGCTCACCCAGTACGCGGAGCTCTACGATGACGAACAGCAGGCTGTCGCCGGGATGCGCTAAGTTGCATCCCGCCGGCCCTCGCTTCCTGCGCCTTCCGGCGCTGCTGCTGGCCGCCCTGGCCCTGTCGCTGGCGGCCCCGCCCGAGCTGCCGGCGGTCTTCAAGAAGGAGCAGCTCAACAAGAAGCGCCACATCAACATCATCTTCATCCTCGACTGCTCGGCGAGCATGAACAAGATCATCGGCCCGGTGCGCAAGATCGACATCGCCCGGCGGACAGTGGAGACGATCATCGGCGAGCTGTCCCGGGAAAGCCACGAGGCCGGCTCGATGAAGACCGCCCTGCGGGTCTTCGGCTCCAAGTACTTCAAGTGGAAGCAGAACTGCGATGACACCAGCCTGGAAGTGGTGCTGGACGACATCGAGCGCACCCGCCCGGCGATCCTGGAAAAGGTGCGCGCCACCACCGCCAAGGGCCAGAGCTCGCTCAGCCTGTCGGTCGAGGCCCTGAAGGGCGATTTTCCGGAAGAGGAGTCCCAGAGCAACTTCATCGTGATCGTCTCCGATGGCGATGAGTCCTGCGGCGGCGGCCCCTGCTCCGCGGTGCGCGAGCTGGTCGGGGTGAACCAGGGGATCTCGGTCAACACCCTCGGGGTCGAGACCGACCCGGCCGGCTATGAGAACCTCAACTGCATGGCCGAGGCCGGCAATGGGCTCTATTTCGACAGCAAGGACGTGGACAAGTTCGTGCTGTTCCTGAAAGAGGCCAACGGGATCATCCAGCAGAACCGCCGCGAGGCCGCCGAGCTGGCCAGACAGTCCGCGGTCGCCGACACCACGGTCATCGCCAAGCGCGATGTCACCGAGTCGATGCAGGAGTACAAGCTGGAGGAGCTGTCCGCGCTCTACCCGGACCGCGATGAGCGCTTCCCGGCGATCGACACCCTGCGGCCCGATGATAAGCTGTTCCTGATCAGCACCCGCGGCCTGTGGGTGGAAGTCTTCGCCCCGGAAAAGCGCCTCCAGGGCTGGGTGCTGGCCAAGACCGGAGGGACCGAGTACGCGGTGACTGTCACCGATGACATGACCCCGCTCTACGCCGAGAAAAGCCCCTCCAGCGAGGTGCTGATGTACCTCAAGGCCGGCCAGCAGCTGACCGTGCTCAAGCGCGAGGGCGCCTGGTTCAATGTCTTCAGCCAGCAGCTCAATGTCCGGGGCTGGGTGATCGCCTTCAATGTTTCCCGCAACTGAACGCCAGCCGAAAGCCGGGAGCAGATGGCCGGAATCCTGAAAAAGTTCAAGCAGGGCGAGGTGATCATCGCCGAGGGCACCACTGGCAAGGCGCTCTACATTATCCGCAGCGGCCGGGTGGAAGTGAGCAAGCAGGCCCGCGGCGGCGTGGTGCAGCTTGCCGTGCTGGGACCCAACGAGGTCTTCGGCGAGATGAGCCTGATCGATGACCGCTACTCGACCCGCACCGCGACTGTCCGGGCGCTGCAGGACAGCGAGCTGATCATCCTCGACCGCCAGGGCTTCGAGGCTTACATCGGCCAGGCCTCCCCCGGGATCTTCAACCTGGTCCGCAAGCTCTCCCAGCGGCTGCGCGAAACCTCCGACCTGCTCTCCCGCGCCGGCCAGGCCCCGCCGCCGGTCCCGGTCGCCACGGCGCAGGCCGAGGGGCTCACCTACGACCAGCTCACCGAGTCGGTCGAGAACGCGGTGGAGCTCAACCTGCTGCCGAAAAAATTCAAGCAGGGCCAGGTCCTGATCCGCGAGGGAGCCGAGGCGCAGAGCCTGTTCCTGCTGCGCGAGGGCCGGGCGCTGGTTTCCCGTCGCCTGGAGGACCGGGAGGTGGAGCTGGAGGAGCTCGGGCCCAACGAGGTGTTCGGCGAGATCAGCCTGCTGGAGGGCGAGCCGCGCTTCACGACAGTCCGGGCCGCCCAGGATGGCGAGGCGGTGGTGTTCAGCCGCAAGCAACTGGATGAGATGCTGCGACGGGCCCCGCTGGAGCTGTACCTGATCCTGGATGGCCTGGCCCGCAAATACAAGCGGATGGTCAAGCGGCTGCTGGAGGCGCTGCGGGATAACGGGCGGCTGGAGCGGGAGCTGGAAGAGCTGCGTGAGCGCCTCCGCCGGCTGGAAGGACATCCGGCCGGGACGCCGCCGTCTTCGCCGCCCGCTCCGACTCCGCCTGCCGCCTGAGGATAAGCTGTCCACCGCGGCTTTTTCGCCGCTTCGGCTTGAAACGCCCTGGCGGTTGGTGCAGCGACAGCCATCACACCCCCCGGCGGCTGAAGCCGCCACCCCTCTTCTTAGAGGGGACTGTTAAGCCTGCCGACCAACCGGTTGCACCAGGCTTTCCCGGAGCGGGGCGAAATAAATCCCCCCTAGGAGGGGGGTGGCCGGCTGCCAGCGGGGCCGGGGGGTGTGATGGCGGGGCACCGCACAACGGTCGGGTGTGTACATGTCAGCATGCCGCTACCGTTCTATTTTCCGGATCTTCTCCGGAACGACTCTTTTCGCCCGGCATTAAAGAATGCCTTGAGGGAGCCGATGGTCCAGGAACTGAAAATCATCAAGCCCCCGCGCCTGGCGCCCGGGCGACCTGGTGGGGCTGGCGGCCCCGGCCAGCCCGCTGCTGGACCTGCGCGACATCCCGCGGGCGGTGAAAGCGCTGGAGGGCCTGGGGCTGCGGGTGCGCCCGGGCCTGCACCTGCGCCGCCGCACCGGGTTCCTGGCCGGTACCGACCAGGAGCGGGCCGGGGACCTCAACGCCCTGTTCGCCGACCCGGAGGTCCGGGCGGTGTTCGCCCTGCGCGGGGGCTACGGCAGCGGAAGGCTGCTGGAGCTGCTGGACTGGGAGGCGGTGCGGGCCAACCCCAAGGTGGTGGTCGGCCACAGCGACCTGACCGCCCTGCTCACCGCGCTCCACCAGCGCACCGGCCTGGTGACTTTCTGGGGCCCGTTGGCCGGCTATGACCTGGGTCGCCACCCCCGGCCGTTCAAGCTGCGCTGGCTGCGCGAGGTGACCTTCCGCGCCCCCGACCAGCTATCGCTGCCGCGCGGGACACACCGCTGGCGGACCCTCGCCGGCGGGACCGCGGAGGGTCGGCTCACCGGGGGCAACCTCAGCCTGATCTGCAGCCTGATGGGCACGCCCTGGGAGCTGGACACCACCGGCAGGCTGCTCTTTTTCGAGGATGTGGACGAGGACCCCTACCGGTTGGACCGGATGCTGGGCCAGCTGGCCCTGGCCGGCAAGCTCGCCGCGGCGGCGGGAATCGTGGTGGGATGGTGTGTCAACTGCGAGTCCAGCGGAAGGATGCGCCGGTCGTTCACCCTGCGCCAGGTGCTGGAGGACCGGCTGGCCGGGCTGGGGGTGCCGGTGGTCTACGGCGCGCCGATCGGGCACGAGCCGGACAAGATCACCCTGCCGCTGGGAGTGCGGGCCCGCCTGGAGGCCGATTCCCAGCGCCTGACCCTGCTGGAGTCGCCGGTAAGCTGAAGGGGAATGCTTATCCCACTTTAACAACAACGGCGTGAAGATTACCAGATGATCCGGGGAGAGGGCGGAAACCTTTTGAAAAAGGTTTTCCTCCCTCTCCCCGGACCCCTCTTCCACTTTCCAAAACTTTCTCGATAGTTCGCCCTGCATCCGCGGGCAGCAAGTCGGTATCAAGCGTACTGCTGGAGCTTCTCTTTCAGTTGCAGGTAGGAGCAGGGCTTGAGCAGGTAGTCGTTGGCGCCGGCCCTGGTGGCCTGCTTGAGCAGGATGCTGGAGTTGAGGTCGCTCATCACGATCACCGGGACCTCGCTGGTCTCGGGCTTCTCCCGCAGGCTTTTCAGCACTTCCAGCCCATTGGCGAGCGGCATCCGCAGGTCCAGGAAGATCACGTCCGGCACGCTCTTTTCAACCGCGTTCAGCGCCGCCCGGCCATTGAATACCGCCGCCGCCCGGAAGCCATCCCGCTTCAGCCCCCGGCACAGCTCCTGGCAGAACGCGATGTCGTCATCGGCCACCAGCACCAGCAGCCCCTGCTCTCGACGGCTGATCTTGGAGCCCGCCCGCCGCAGGTTGTCCTGCACCATCTCGTGCTTGTCGCTCTGGACCGCCTTGAGCAGGGCCTTGAGCCGGGGCTGGAAGTGGCCGATCTCGCCGATCACCCAGACCGCGCTGGAGCGCATCAGGTGGTCCTGGTCCAGCAGCATCTCCTGCAGGGCATCGTTCACATCCTTGTGGCCGAACTTCCAGATCGCCTTGATCGTATTGGCCCGCACCCGGTTGTTCTTGTCGAACTTGTACTTCATCAGGATCCCGAGCACATTGCGGTTGCCGGCGGCCTCCAGCGATTCGATCACGTTGGCCCGCACCCGGTCGTCCGGGTCGTTGAGCAGCTTCATCAGCAGGCCCATCTCGTTCTGGTTCAGCATGTCGGCGATGATCCGCACCGCCGTGGCCCGCACCTGCGAGTCCTCATCGGCCAGGATTTCCGCCAGCGCCCGGGCGGTGAACTCCGAGTCCTCGCGGATCAGGATGTCGTAGATCGTCAGCGTGGTCCGGGGATTGGAGAGCTCCATCTCCCGCAGGTAGGAGTACTTCTTGTCCAGGCCGGCCACCAGGTCGATCAGCTTCTTTTTCTGCTGGATCCCGAGCACCGCCGTCTCCTCGTTCTGCCGGAGCACCCGCAGCACGATCTTGATGACCGTGTTGCGGGCCAGGTTGCGCAGGAACGAGCCGGCGTACTGGGAAAGCGGCAGGATGTGGCGCAGGCTCTCCAGGTTGCCGAAATAGGCCAGTTCCTTGAGGTGCTTGACCCGGGCCTGGTCGGGCAGGAACTTGAGGCCCTCGGCCAGCAGCACCGCCCGGGCCTCCGGGTCCCGCTCCTCCTCCAGGCGCCGTCGCAGCTCTTTCTGCTGCTGTTCCAGCGCCTTGCGGTCAGGTTTCGCCTCCGGTCCGGCGGCGGCCTCCCCCGGCGCGCAAGCCACCCCGGGCGCGTCCGGGGCGATGGCGGCGGGGGCGGCCTCCCCTCGCAGCGCGGCCTCCAGCCCGGCGATCTCCTCCCGAACCAGGGCCGCGATCTCGCGGGCCTTGCGCTCCAGGGGCGGCTGCAGGAACGCATAGAGCTCGATGTAGTAGTACAGGCTCTGCACCAGCCGCCCGAAACGCTCATTGTAGGGACGGATCACCCCGCTCTGGTAGAGCACGTTGTTCTGGCGGTGAAAGCCCTCCAGCCGCTGCTCCATCTGGGTGATCTGCTCCTCGAGCTGGGCGGTGTTGCTCAGGCGGTGGACCAGCAGGTTAAGCTCGCCATCCTCCAGCGGGTGGGCTGTCACCGCCTTGGCCCGGGCCTCATCGAGCCGGGGCTTGAGCTGGTGGAACAGCTCCAGCTGGGCCCGCTGCTCCTGGGAGAGCCGCTGATTCGGGGCCTCCCGGATTTCCAGCAGGGCGGTCAGCCGCTCGACTGTCGCCAGGTCCCAGGACTCCAGCCAGGCCTTGCGGTGCTCGCGGCCGACCTTGGCCCCGGAGTTCATCAGCATCACCTGCTTGAACACCAGCGAGTCGCGCAGGAGCTCCAGCTCGAACCGGTAATAGCCGCGGAATTTCTCCAGCAGGCCCTTGACCACGTTCTGGCCGGCCTCGGCGGTGTAGACCTCGTCGATCACCCGCCGGATCTCATCCAGCGGGTGCTGGTCCCGGCTGATCTCGACCAGCCGGGCCCCCAGGGCGCGCAGCCGATCGCAGAGGAAAATCTGGCGTTCGAGGCCGGCCACCGGCTCCCCGTGGTGGATCTGCTCCTCCAGCCGCTGAGAGAGCGAGCCCTTCTTGGCCAGGTCGAGCTTGACCCGCTCGGTGTTGCTGAGGTTGAACTCATCGAGGTAGAAAAAGAAGCGCAGCATGGTGTCCCGCTCGTCGAGGAACACCCGGAAGCGTTCCCGGAACGCCTCCAGCTCCTCGTCGGAGAACTCCCGCTGCTGCTGGGTGTAGCGCAGGAAAATCAGGATGAAGTAGTGCTGGAAGACCGACAGGTCGCCGGCGAAAAAGCGTTCCAGGGCGGAGAGCCGGGACCGGTAGTGCTCCTCCAGCACCGCCCGGCGCTCCTCGGGACCGGAAGCGGCGGCCAGGCGCTCGCTGAACCAGGCATCGAGGAAAGTCAGCGCTCCCTGCAGGGTCTCGCCCAGGCCGGTCTGCTCCCCGCGGACATTCTCCCGGGGATCGAGAAAGATCTGGACGAACCGGCTGTCTTTCTTGAGCTTGTCGAAGAGCCCGCCCAGGATCAGCCGGGTCTCTTCTTTCAGGCGCTCCAGGTTCTCCGGCCCGGCTTCTTGCAGGGCCTCGAACTTGCCCTCCAGGAACCGTCGCGCCTCCAGGCCCGGATTGGCCCTCAGCCCGAACTCCTGCTGGCTGCTTTTCTCGCTCAAGCTTCACCCCCGGCTCGAATCATTACCTGACCGGCCGAAAAATAACTCAAGAGCCATGACAGATCAACCAGGATCTGGCCGCCGGACAGCCCCCCCATCCGGGCCCGCCATCCCACGCAGCGGCAAAAGTATTGACAGCCCTGGGTTCCGGATATAAAATACATTCACCCGCATGATGGCGCACGGCAGTTCCGCCGCTCCATCGGGCGGGATCAGGTGTTTGCTCAACGGGGAACGGCAAGATGGCGACCAACGGCTTCAGCAGCGCAGTCTGCACCTCCCGGTGCGGCGGAGAGTTCCTCTGGCGTGGCTGGCATCATCACGCCCGCGGACAGCTACGCCCGCATCCCTGAACGGGTTGCCGAACCGAAATTCCGAGCCGCGGGCGCTTGATGTCAGAAGCCCCCGCGGTTTTTTCATTTTCGCCGCCCTCCAAGCGGCCGGCTTTCCCCAGCACGAGGGAGCGACAACGATGCCGGAGATCACCCCCGATCGACAGCGGTTCCTGGACCGGGCGCGTCCGGGCCGGATCATCCCGCTGGCGGCCCAGCTCTACACCGACACCGAGACCCCGATCAGCGTCTACAAGAAGGTCTGCGAGCCCGGCGACTACGCTTTCCTGCTGGAAAGCGTCGAGATGGAGGAAAAGCTGGGGCGGTATTCGTTCCTGGGGCTGTCGCCCCGCTTCATCTTCCGGGCCCGGGGCAACCGGATCGAGCTGACCGCGGATGGCCGCACCCGCAGCTTCGAGGGCAATCCGGTCCAGGCGCTGAAAGAGTGGATGGCCCGTTACCGGCCCGAGCCGATCGAGGGCCTGCCGCGCTTCCAGAGCGGGGTGGTGGGCTATTTCTCCTACGACAGCATCCGCTACTTCGAGCAGATTCCCCGCCTCAAGCCCGATCCGCTCGGCCTGCCCGATGCCTGCTTCATCTCCACCGACCAGATGATTGTCTTCGATCACGTCAAGCACACCCTGACCGTGATCGTCAATGTCTTCCTCGATGAGGGCGATGACCCCGAGGAGTGCTACGACCGGGCCTGCCGCCAGTTGCGCGGGATCGTGCGCCGGATCGGCGAGATCGTGCTGGTGCCGCAGAACGTGCGCCGGACCGGCGCTGGCGAGCTGTCGCTGGAGCTGTCCTCCAACACCACCCGCGCCGAGTTCGAGCAAATGGTGGTGCGGGCCAAGGAGTACATCCGCGCCGGGGACATCTTCCAGGTGGTGCTCAGCCAGCGCTTCGCCGCCCGGCTCGAGGGCGATCCGTTCGATGTCTACCGCGCCCTGCGCCGGGTCAACCCCTCGCCCTACATGTTCTTTCTCAAGCTGGGCGAGCTGCGGATCGCCGGCTCCTCGCCCGAGGTGCTGGTGCGGGTGGAAAACGGCCTGGCCACCTCCCGCCCGCTGGCCGGGACCCGCCCCCGCGGGGAGACCCCGGAAGAGGACCGCGCCCTGGAGCGGGAGCTGCTGGCCGACCCCAAGGAGCGCGCCGAGCACGTGATGCTGGTCGACCTGGGACGCAACGACCTGGGCAGGATCTGCCGCTACGGCAGCGTGCGGGTCACCGAGCAGATGGTGATCGAGCGCTACTCGCACGTGATGCACATCGTCAGCAATGTCGAGGGCGAGGTGACCCCGGAAGCCGACCCGCTGGAGGTGCTGGCGGCCTGCTTCCCGGCCGGGACAGTCAGCGGCGCTCCGAAGGTGCGGGCGATGGAGATCATCGAGGAACTGGAGGCCGAGGCCCGCGGGATCTACGCCGGCAGCGTGGGCTACATCGATTTCACCGGCAACATGGACTTCTGCATCGCGATCCGGACCATCGTCTTCAAGGGCTCGACCGCCTATGTCCAGGCCGGGGCGGGCATGGTGGCCGACTCCGACCCGGGGCGCGAGTACCAGGAAACCCTCAACAAGGCCAAGGCCCTGCTCCAGGCCATCGAGCAGTCGCGGGAGTTCCGATGATCCTGGTCATTGACAACTACGACTCCTTTACCTATAATCTCGTCCAATACCTGGGCGAGTTGGGCGCCGAGCTGGTCGTGCATCGCAACGACAAGGTGACGGTGGATGAGGTCGAGCGCCTGGCCCCCCAGGGGGTGATCATCTCGCCCGGCCCGGGCGACCCCGATGATGCCGGCGTGTCCCTGGAGCTGATCCGCCGCCTGGGGGACCGGCTGCCGGTGCTGGGGGTCTGCCTGGGGCACCAGTGCATCGGCCAGGTCTACGGCGGCCGGGTGATCGGCGCGCCGACCCTGATGCACGGCAAGACCAGCCTGATCCGCCACGATGGCTCATCGCTCTACGAGGGAGTCCCCAACCCTTTCGCGGCCACCCGCTATCATTCCCTGATGGTGGAGGAACAGTCCCTGCCTGACTGCCTGACGATCACCGCCCGCAGCGAGGATGGGGTGATCATGGGGCTGCGCCACCAGCGTCATCCGGTCGAGGGCGTGCAGTTTCACCCGGAATCGATCCTGACCGCCGATGGCAAGCGGCTGCTTTCGAATTTCCTGCGGCGGCTGGCCTAGAGCGTGTGATGAATTCAGAGCGACCGGCTCGGGAAGCAGGAAAATACACAACCCCCTGTGTCCCCCTTTGGTAAGGGGGATCGTTCCCGCTTCGGCCCGGCAATGGCATAACGTTTGGGCGGCAGGCTGTTAATCCCCTCTAAACAGAGGGGTGGCGGCGACAGCCGACGGGGTGTGTGGTCTTTTTTAGCGGCCACTGCCCAGGCGTTAGCCTTCGCAGTGAATCACACGCTCTATCCGGGGGGCACGATGGACTATGCCGGGATCAGGAGCCGGCTGGGGCCCCCCGGGGCGCCCTGGGTCTGCTTTTTCTGCACCTCCGACCCGGAGGACCGCTCCAGCCTGGAAGAGGCCGAGCGGCTGGGAGCCTCCCTGGCCCGGGCGGGGTTGGTCGTGGTGACCGGCGGCTACGGCGCGGCGATGGAAGCCGCCAGCCGCGGCGCCAAGGAAGCGGGCGGGTACACGGTCGGGGTGACCTGCCGCATCTTCACCCGCCCGCCCAATCAACACTTGAGCGCCAAGGTCGAGACCGACTGTCTGCTGGACCGGCTGGAAACCCTGCTGCGCCTCGGCGATGGCTACATCGCCGGCAAGGGCGGCACCGGCACCCTGGCCGAGATCGCCCTGGCCTGGGAGTATATCAACAAGCGGATCATGCCGAAAAAGCCGCTGGTGCTGCTCGGGGAGTTCTGGGCCCGGTTGCCGGAGATCATGCGCGGGGCCGGGGCCGCCCCCGGGGTGAGCCTGGGAAGAGCCGGAGAGTCGATCCGGGTGGCCCGGGATGTGGAGGAGGCTGTCGCGCTGCTGGCGCGCGAGCTGCCGGATCACCAGTCCACGGAGCGGGAGGCCGGCCGATGATTGTCGAGGCGATCCGCGGCCTGGTCGAGGGCCGCGACCTGAGCCCGGACCAGGCCCGCGCGGCGATGGGCGAGATCATGGATGGGCTGGCCCTGCCCTCCCAGATCGGCGCGTTCCTCACCGCGCTGCGGATGAAGGGCGAGACGGTCGCGGAGATCAGCAGTTTCGCCGAGGTGATGCGCGCCCGGGTGCGGCGGGTCGAATCCAAAGCCCACCCGCGCCTGCTGGACACCTGCGGCACCGGCGGCGACAGCACCGGCAGCTTCAACATCTCCACCGCCGCGGCCCTGGTCGCGGCCGGGGCCGGGATCCCGGTGGCCAAGCATGGCAACCGCTCGGTCTCCAGCGCCTGCGGCAGCGCCGATGTACTGGCCGCCCTCGGGGTGCGGATCGATGCCCCGCCGGAGCTGGTCGAGCGGGCGCTGGACCTGGCGGGGATCGCTTTCATCTTCGCCCCGTTGTTCCACCCGGCGATGAAAAACGCGATCGGCCCGCGGCGCGAGATCGCGATCCGGACAGTGTTCAACGTGCTGGGGCCGCTCACCAACCCGGCCGGGGCCCAGTGCCAGCTCCTCGGGGTCTACCACCCCGAGCTCACCGCCAAGCTGGCCGGGGTGCTTGAGCGGCTGGGGAGCAGCAAGGCCTACGTGGTCCACGGCGCGGGCGGGCTGGATGAGCTGAGCATCTACGGGCCGAGTACGGTGAGTGCGCTGGAGGATGGAGCGGTGCGCACTTTCGAGCTCACGCCGGAGGAATTCGGACTCCCGCGGCGCGAGCCCGGCGCCCTGCGCGGCGGAGATGTCGCCGACAACGCCCGTGATCATGCACGCGGTGCTGGCGGGACAACCCGGCCCATACCGCGAGGCGGTGCTGCTCAATGCCGGGGCCGCGATCAGCGCCTTTTACCCGGGGCTGACCATCGCGGCCGGGATCGAGCGCGCCGCGGAGGCGATCGACAGCGGGGCGGCGCGGGAGAAGCTGGAGCAGCTGGTGATCATCACTAACGGGAAAGCCTGAGCGCGAGGGATCGCATGACCATCCTCGACCAGATCATCGCCCACAAGCGGCAGGAAGTGGCGCAAGACCGGGCGCAGTTGCCCCTAACGGAGCTGGCCGCCCGGGCGCGCGCGCTGCCGGACCGCCCCGCCGGAAGGTTCTCCCGGGCGCTGCGGCGCGAGGATGGCCGGATGGCGCTGATCGCCGAGCTCAAGAAAGCCAGCCCCAGCAAGGGCCTGATCCGCGCGGAGTTCGATCCATCCGCCCTGGCTTTGGGCTACCGCGCGGGCGGGGCCGATGCCTTGAGCGTGCTCACCGACCGCCGCTGGTTCCAGGGCGCGGACCAGTACCTGGTCCAGGCCCGGGAGGCTTCCGGCCTGCCGGTGCTGCGCAAGGATTTCCTCTGCGATCCCTACCAGCTCTACCAGGCCCGGCTGCTGGAGGCCGACTGCGTGCTGCTGATTGTCGCCGCGCTGGAGCGGCGGACGTTGGAGGAGCTGCTGGCCCTGGCGGCCGAGCTGGGGCTGGAGACGCTGGTGGAGGTCCACGACGAGGCCGAGCTGGCGGTCGCCGCGGCGGTCGGGGCGCGGCTGATCGGGGTCAACAACCGTGACCTGCACTCGTTCGAGACCTCGCTGGCGGTGTCGGAGCGGCTGGCTCCGCTGTTTCCCGAGGGCTCGCTGCGGGTCTCGGAGAGCGGGATCTCTTCCCGCGATGATGTGCTGCGCCTGCGGAACCTGGGTTACCACGCGGTGCTGGTGGGCGAGCACCTGATGCGCCGTCCCGACCTGACGGCCGCGGTGCGCGAGCTGATGGGCAGCGGGGGGCGCTGATGCGGGTACGGGTCAAGCTCTGCGGAATCACCCGGCTGGAGGATGCCCTGGTTGCGATCGAGGCCGGAGCCGATGCGCTGGGGTTCGTGTTCCACCCGCCATCCCCGCGCTACATCCAGCCGGATGATGCGGCGGAGATCATTGCCCGCCTCCCGGCGTTTGTCGCCACGGTGGGGGTGTTTGTCGACCGGCCGGCGGAGGTGGTGCGCCAGATCGCCCGCACCGCCCGGCTGGGGACGGCCCAGCTCCACGGCGCGGAAAGCCCGGAGTACTGCGAGAGCCTCGGGCTGAGGTACATCAAGGCGTTCCGCCTGCGCGAGGAAAGCGACCTGGAGCAACTGGCCGCCTATGGCCCGGGAAAAGAGTTCCTGCTGGACAGCTTCTCGGCCTCCGCGGAGGGCGGCACCGGCCAGGCGTTCGACTGGCGCTGGGCGAAAGCGGCCGCGCGCTATGGCCGGATCGTGCTGGCGGGCGGGCTCACCCCGGAGAATGTCGCCGCGGCGATCCGGGTCGCCCGCCCCGCGGCGGTGGACCTCTCCAGCGGGGTGGAATCCGCCCCGGGGATCAAGGACCACGCCCGGGTGAGGGCTTTTCTCCGGGCGGTGCGGGAGACAGAAAGCCCGCCGCCGGACAACTGAAACAGGCAAACCGGCGACTGTCACATACTGCTCAAAGCTCCCGGAACGATCCGGGACCAGACTGCGAGAGGTCAGAGGATGAAGATCAGGCTCGGGTTGCCCAAGGGCAGCCTCCAGGACTCCACGTTCGAGCTGTTCCGCAAGGCGGGCTACAATTTCAGCATCTCCGAGCGCAGCTACTTCCCCTCGATCGATGATCCCGAGCTGGAGGCGATGCTGATCCGCGCCCAGGAAATGGCCCGCTATGTCCAGGATGGGGTGTTCGATGCCGGACTCACCGGCTATGACTGGGTGATCGAGAACGATGCCGATGTGGTGGAAGTGGCGGACCTGGTCTACGCCAAGCGCAGCATGCGTCCGGTGCGCTGGGTGCTGGCTGTCCCCAACGACTCGCCGATCCGGAGCGCCAAGGACCTGCAGGGGAAGCGGATCGCCACCGAGGTGGTGAACATCGCCCGCAAGTACCTGGAGCGCCACGGGGTCAGCGCCGAGGTGGAGTTCTCCTGGGGCGCCACCGAGGCCAAGGTCCCGGAGCTGGTGGATGCGATCATCGAGGTGACCGAGACCGGCAGCTCGTTGCGCGCCAACAACCTGCGGATTGTCGAGACCGTGCTGGAGTCCACCACCAAGCTGATCGCCAACAAGAAAAGCTGGCAGGACCCGGCCAAGCGCGAGAAGATCGAGAACATCGCCCTGATGCTGCACGGGGCGATCGAGGCCGAGGGCAAGGTCGGGATCAAGCTCAACGTGCGCAAGGCGGACCTGGAGCGGCTGATCGCGATCCTGCCGGCGATGAAAAACCCGACCGTCAGCACGCTCAACGATCCGGAATGGATGGCGGTCGAGACCATCCTCGATGAGAACACGGTCCGCCGGATCATCCCCGAGCTCAAGAAGCACGGCGGGCGCGACATCATCGAATACCCGCTCAACAAGGTCATCCCCTGAAAAGAAAACAGGGGACCGTTTTTTTGAGCGTGTCATGAACTGCTAAGCCTGGCGCCTGGTCGGTGAGCGCTGAAAAGAGGCGACACACCCCCCGCGGCTGCGCCGCCACCCCTCCGGCATCGAGGGGAGTGACAGCCTGTCGCTCAACCAGTTGCCGCAACTCTACGGGCGAAGCGAGCATAGTCCCCCCTGGAGGGGGGATGGTCCCGATTCTATCGGGACCAGGGGGGTGTGATGGCTGTCACGGTATCGGTGGCTGGTGCAGCACCGTGGCCTGACACCCCCCGGCCCCGCCTTCGGCGGGGCCACCCCCCTCCAGGGGGGACTTGACAGCCTGCCGCCCATTCGGTTGCACCAGCGCCAGGGCGTAGCGGTAACAATCCCCCTTAGCAAAGGGGGAAACAGGGGGTTGTGTTCTTTAAGCACTTTTCAACACGCTGCTGAAGGAGCGACCGTTGGAATCCTCCCTCAAGCTGGTGGAACAAGGCCAGGAACGGTTTCTGGATGAGCTGGCCGCCCGTAAGGCCGAGGACCTGGACCGGGTGCTGGAACAGGTGGTGGCGATTGTCCGCGAGGTACGCGCCGGGGGCGACCGGGCGGTGAGCGAGTTCACCCGCCGGTTCGATGGGGTCGAGCTGCCGCCCGAGCGCTTCCGGGTAAGCAGGGAGGAACTGGAAGCCGCCACGGTCGAGCCCTCGCTGGCCGCGCCGCTGGAAGAGGCTTACCGGCGGATCTGCGACTACCACCGCAAGCAACTCGCCAACTCCTGGTTCACCATCGGGGAGGATGGCGAAATCCTCGGCCGGCGCTTCCAGCCGGTGGACTCGGCGGCGATCTACGCCCCGGGCGGCAAGGCCGCTTATCCCAGCAGCGTGCTGATGGGAGCGGGCGCGGCCCGGATGGCCGGGGTGGCGCGGGTGATCCTGCTCTCCCCGCCCGACCGCGAGGGCAAGGTCAACCCGGCGGTGCTGTACGCCGCCCGGCTGGCCGGAGTGACCGAGGTCTACCGGCTGGGCGGGGCCCAGGCGATCGCCGCCGCGGCGTTCGGCACCGCGACCATCGCCCCGGTCCAGGTGATCGCCGGGCCGGGGAACATCTATGTCACCGCGGCCAAAAAGCTGGTCTTCGGGACAGTCGGGATCGACATGCTGGCCGGCCCCAGCGAGGTGCTGGTGGTGGCGGACAGTACCGCCCGGGCCGACTGGATCGCCGCCGACCTGCTCAGCCAGGCCGAGCACGATCAGCGCGCCGGCTGCCTGCTGGTCACCCCGGAGCGCGGGCTGGCCCTGGCGGTCCGGGCCGAGTTGGAGCGCCAGTTGGCGCTGCTGCCCCGGCGCGAGATCGCCGCCGCGGCGGTGCGCGATTTCAGCGCGATCCTGCTGGCCCGCGACCTGGAGCACGCCGCCGCCCTGGCCAACCGTTTCGCCCCGGAGCACCTGGAGCTGATGGTGGCCGACCCCTGGGCCCTGCTCGGGAAAATCCGTCACGCCGGGGCGATCTTCCTCGGCCCCTGGACCCCCGAGGCGGTGGGCGACTACTGGGCCGGACCCAATCACGTGCTCCCGACCGGGGGCTCGGCCCGGGCGTTCTCCCCGCTGGGGGTGGACGTGTTTCGCAAAAGCTCGAGCATCATCTGCTACAACCGGGAAGCTTTCCAGCGGGCCGCAGTCCCGGTGGCCAGGCTGGCCCGGGCCGAGGGGCTGGAGGCCCATGCCCGCTCGGTGGACATCCGGACACAAGGATAAAGGACCAGTGGCGACAGACCGCGACAGCATGATCGACAGCATCATCCGCGAGGAGATCCGGGCCCTCAAGCCCTACCGCTCCCCCCGGCACCATTTCCGGATCAAGCTCGACCTGAACGAGAGCCCGTTCGACCTGCCGGTGGAGCTGAAAAAACGCCTCCAGGCCCGGGTCGAGTCATTGCTCTGGCAACGCTACCACGATGAGTTCGAGGAACCATTGAGGGAGGCGCTGGCCGCCCACCTCGGGATGCCGGAGGCGGGCATCCTGATCGGCAACGGCTCCAACGAGCTGATC
Organism: Candidatus Glassiibacteriota bacterium; assembly: GCA_963752515.1. Lineage (GTDB taxonomy): Bacteria > Gemmatimonadota > Glassbacteria > GWA2-58-10 > GWA2-58-10 > CAVVYO01. Next base: position 719,252 of record CAVVYO010000006.1, read on the forward strand.
TTCCACAGCCTGCTGGCCGCGGTGCGCCACGGCGACCCGGTGCTGATTCCCGAGCCCTCGTTCAGCCTTTACCGCCAGAACGCGCTGGTGCTGGGCGGGGAGCCATTGCCGTTCACGCTCAAAGCCCCGGCCTACCTGCCGGACCCGGAGGAAGTGCTCGCCCTGGCGGCCAGCACCCATCCCGCGGCGGTGGTGCTCTGCTCGCCCAACAATCCCACCGGCGGGCTGGTCCCTACCGCGGAGATCGCCCGGATCGCGGAAGGGATCGCGGGGCTGGTAGTGGTGGACGAAGCCTATGCCCAGTTCGCCGAGGACAACTGCCAGCGGCTGGTGGCCGACCATCCCAACCTGATTGTCCTGCGCACCTTCAGCAAGTATTTCGGGCTGGCGGGCTTGCGGTTCGGCTACAGCGTTTCCGGCAAAGAGCTGGCGGAGCAGATCGCCAAGGTGCAGCTGCCGCACCATGTCAATTTCTTCACCCAGCTCTGCGCCCTGGAGCTCTTGGCCGAGCCGGAGCTGATCGCCCATCGGACCGCGCGAGGTCAAGGCTGGAAGAGCGTTCCTGGAACGGGAGCTGGCGGCCCTGCCGGGGGTGACAGTCTACCCCAGCCAGGCCAATTTCGTGATGATCGGACTTGACGCGGCACACCCCCTCCCAGGTGTTCGAGGCCCTGATCGAGCGGGGGATCCTGGTGCGCAACATCAGCGGCTACCCCGGCCTGGGACACTGCCTGCGGATCACGGTCGGGCTGCCGGAAGAGCACGCGGAGCTGCTGGCCGCCCTGCGGGAGGTGCTGCGATGAGCCGTCCCCTGGCGACCCTGCTGGAGGAGGCCGCTCCCGGGCTGCTGCGCAGGAGGGACCCCGCGCCTCTGCCCCTGGCGCGGATCGAGGCGGTGATTTTCGACATGGATGGGGTGCTGGTGGAGATCAAGGGCAGCTTCCGCGAGGTAATCAGCCGCACCGTGCAGTTCTTTTTCAATGAGCTGCTGCAGGTGCCGGGCGAGGAAGTGCTGGTCAGCGGCGATGACACCGCGCTGTTCAAGCTGGCCGGGCGCTTCAACAACGACTGGGACCTGGCCAACGGCGCTGTCGCCTGGGGGCTGCTCAAGTACCTGGGGCGGGACGGCAACGGGGTAAGCATGCGCGAGCTGCGCCACGAGGCTCCCTCCCTGGAGGAGTTCACCGCCGAGGTCAAACGCCGCGGCGGCGGGCTGGTCCCGGTGATGGAACTGGTGCGCAAACGGCTGGGAGTCAAGGCGTTCCACCGTTTCGCCGACCTCTACCGCCCGGAGCTGGTCAAGCAGATTTTCATGGAGCACTACGCCGGCCCGGAGTACTGCCGTCGGTTCTACCACTTCGAGCCGCGCTACTATCACGGCCCGGGGCTGATGCGCAACGAGCGCTACGTGATCGAGCTGGAGCTGCTGGAGCGCCTGGCCGCGCACGGGGTCGGGCTGGGAGTGCTCACCGGCCGGATCCCCGAGGAGGCCGATTTCCTGCTGCGACAGACCGGCCTGGACCGGCTGATCGACCAGGCGCACGTGGTCACCGATGATGGCGCGCTGCCGCCCAAGCCCAGCCCGGCCGGGCTGGCCGCCTTGGCCGAGCGGATGGGCTTTTCCGGGGCGATCTATGTTGGCGACACCCCGGACGACTGGTCGACAGTCGCCGCCTACCGGATGCTCGATGGCGGAAGGCCGCCGTTCGCCGGCTGCCTGGTGCGACAGACCGGGGCCTTGCCGACCGAGCTGATGGAGCGCTATTTTCAGGAAGCCCGGCCGGACTACCTGGCCGAGGATGTCAACTGCCTGCTGCGGGCCCTGCTGTCAGTCCGCGGTTGATTTTATCAAGTTCGCGCGGAGCATCGACCTGGCTTTTCCTGTGTCCGCTCCGGCTTCTGCCTGAACCTCAATCCGGGGGCTTCGCCATGAGCGCACCGAGGACCGCCACGGTCGAGCGCAAGACCGCCGAGACCGAGATCCGCCTGACCCTCAACCTGGATGGCACGGGCCGGAGCACGGTCGCCACCGGGGTCGGCTTCTTCGACCACATGCTCGACCGCCCTGGCCCGCCACGGCCGGTTCGACCTGGAGGTGAGCTGCCGGGGCGACCTCCAGATCGATGACCACCACACGGTCGAGGATGTGGGCCTGGTGCTGGGCGAGGCGATCGGCAAGGCCCTGGGCGACAAGCGCGGGATCGCCCGTTTCGCCGAGGCGCTGGTGCCGATGGATGAGGCCCTGGGCCGGGCGGTGGTCGATGTCAGCGGCCGGGGGCTGCTGGTCTTCCGCGGCTCTTTCAGCCGGGAGAAAGTGGGCGACCTCAGCACCGAGCTGGTCGAGGAGTTCTGGCGGGCGCTGGCCTCGCGGGCGGCGATCACCCTGCACCTGGAGCTGCTCTACGGGCAGAACGCCCACCACCAGGCGGAGTGCCTGTTCAAGGCCGCGGCCCGGGCGCTGGCCGGCGCGTTGGCGGTAATCCCGGGCCGGACCGATGTGCCCTCCACCAAGGGCGTGCTGTGAAGCCGTGCGACCATGGACAGGATCGGATGATAAATATCATCGACTTCCAAATGGGCAACCTCCGCAGCGTGGAGAAAGCCTTCCAGTACCTGGGCTTCCAGGCCCGGGTCAGCCAGGACCCCTCGGACATCCCCGGGGCGAGCCACCTGGTGCTCCCCGGCGATGGAGCGTTCGGCAGGAGCATGGAGCATATCCGCGGGATGGGCTTCGAGCAGCCCTTGCGGGAGTTCCTGGCCACCGGAAAGCCGGTGCTGGGGATCTGTGTCGGCTTCCAGCTGCTGTTCGAGCAGAGCGAGGAGATGGGCCTCCACCAGGGGCTGGCCCTGCTGCCGGGGACCGTGGTCCGTTTTCCGGCCGGGCGGAAGATTCCGCACATGGGCTGGAACCAGGTGGCCTGGCGCAAGGACTCGCCGCTGTCGCGGGGAATCCCGGACAACTCGTTCTTCTACTTCGTGCACTCCTACTATGCCCGGGCCGCCGCGCCCGGCGATGTGCTGGGCGCCACCGACTACGGGCTGGAGTTCGCCTCGGTGGTGGAGCGCGACAACCTGTTCGCCGTACAGTTCCACCCGGAGAAGAGCCAGGAGGCGGGTTTGCGCCTGCTGAAAAATTTCGCCTCGCTCTGAGACCGGACCACCTGATCGAGGGGTAAACACTCATGGTACAGATCATTCCCGCGATCGATCTGATGGGCGGCCGGGTGGTGCGGCTGCGCCAGGGCCTCAGGACCGAGCAGACCGCCTACTTCGAGGACCCCTCCGAGCCGGCCCGGGCTTTCCTGGAGGCCGGGGCCCGGCTGATCCATGTCGTGGACCTGGATGGCGCGTTCGGCGGCCATCCCGCCAACCTGGAGCTGGTCCGGTGGATTGTCCGGGCCCTGGAGGGCACCGGTTGCCTGATCGAGCTCGGCGGCGGGGTGCGCAACCTGGAGGCCGCCCGCCAGGTGCTGGAACTGGGAGTGAGCCGGGTGATCCTCGGCACCGCGATGTTCGCCGACCCGGAGCTGCTGCCCCGGGCGCTGGCGGAGTTCGGGCCGGAGCGGGTGGTGGCCGGGCTCGATGCCCGGGATGGCAAGCTGGCGGTGCGCGGCTGGGAGGAAGTGACCTCGCTGGACACCCTGGAGCTGGCGCGCCGGGTGGCCGCGCAGGGAGCGCGCCGGGTGATCTACACCGACATCGCCACCGATGGGATGCTGATCGGCCCCAACCTGCCGGCCCTGGAGCGGATCTGCGCCAGCGGCCTGAAGGTGATCGCCTCCGGCGGGATCTCGAGCCTGGAGGATGTGCGGACCGTGGCCCGGCTGGAGCCGCTGGGGGTCGAGGGGATCATCATCGGCAAGGCGCTCTACGAGGGCCGGCTGACTGTCGCCGAGGCGATCGCGGCCGCCGGGGAGATCTAGGAAGCTTGAGGAGCACCAGTCGGTCGCTCCTCAAGCTGTCCCGAAAACCAGGCCCGGCCCGGGCGATAAGAGGAAACCCTTAACTCATTGTAGGGGCGAGGCATGCCTCGCCCCTACGGCCGAATCCCATCGCATCGGGATAAACCAACTCAATTCTGGCGTGGGTCACATGCTGGCGAAACGGATCATCCCCTGCCTGGACATCGACAAGGGGCGGGTGGTCAAGGGCGTGCAGTTCATCAACCTGATCGATGCCGGGGACCCGGTCGAGCAGGCCAAGTACTATGAGGAGCAACAGGCGGACGAGCTGGTGTTCCTGGACATCACCGCCAGCCACGAGCAACGCGAAACTGTCCTCGAGCTGGCCCGCAAGGTGAGCGACCAGGTGTTCATCCCCTTCACCATCGGCGGGGGGCTGCGAACTGTCGAGGATGTGCGCCTGATGCTCAAGAGCGGGGCCGACAAGGTCTCGATCAACACCGCGGCGGTCAATGACCCCGCCGTGGTCACCGAAAGCGCCGAGCGGTTCGGCAGCCAGTGCATCGTGGTGGCGATCGATGCCAAGCGGCGGGCCGACTATGACCCCGCCCGCGGGGCGTTCGGCAACTGGGAGGTCTACACCCACGGCGGCCGCCGCCCGACCGGGCTGGATGCCGTGGAGTGGGCGATCGAGATCGAGCGGCGCGGCGCGGGCGAAATTCTGCTGACCAGCATGGACCGCGATGGCAGCAAGGCCGGGTTCGACTGCGAGCTGACCGCGGCGGTAAGCGGCAACCTCCAGATTCCGGTGATCGCCTCGGGCGGGGTGGGCACGCTGGAGCACCTCTACGATGGGCTGATCCTGGGCCAGGCCGATGCGGTGCTGGCCGCCAGCATCTTCCACTTCCGGGAGTACTCGGTCACCCAGGCCAAGCAGTACCTGCGGGAGCGCGGGGTGCCGGTGCGCTGAGCGGTCCGCCGGGGAGACGTTTCGCTCCGCAAGTATCGATTTGATAGACCTCCGGTAAGATTTTTAGTGCGGATTTTTCAATTCTGTGATATTATACTGGTGATCTTGTGCCGCGAGATAATGACAGACAGGGCAAGTTGGCTAGGAATCTCGGGCAGATGGGGCCATACCTCGGGTTGGGACTGGAGTTCGCCTTCACCCTGCTGCTGTTGATTTTCCTCGGAAGATATCTCGATCGGCGCTGGGGCACCGAGCCGATCCTGCTGCTGGTCGGCAGCGCCCTGGGCTTCGTGATCGGGTTCTACTACCTGATCCGGACCCTTTCCGGTCTTTCCAAGCGCAAGTGAAACGTCGGGGACGGGTGAACGTTCATCGTTCTTCCTCCAGGGGCAGCGGCGGTTTCCTCCGGCTGCTGCTGGCGATCACCGGGCTGGTGCTGGGAGCGGCCCGGCTGCTGCCGGGCCTGGAGTCCCGCGGCGCGGTCGCGTGCGGCGCGCTGATCAGCGCCGGAGTGTTCTCGTTCAGCTTCGTCCTCTACCAGCGCGGGGTCCGCTCCGGCGGGCAGGGACGTTTCATCAAGCTGGTAGTGGGCGCGATCATCGCCCGGATGCTGTCCGCCCTGGGGCTGCTGGCCATCGGAGCCGCGCTGCTGGGGCTGGCGGCCGGACCGCTGGCGGTGAGTTGCCTGGGGACATACCTGGCTTTTTCTCTTCTCGAGCATTTGTACCTGCTGCCGGTGATCAAGCGCGGCTCGGAGAGCGACTGACATGGCCAATCTGTTGTATGCAGCGACGGAAGGCGCGGCGCACGGCGCCACCGAACACGCGGCGGCCGCGGCCGGACACGGCGGCCACGCCAACCCGACCACCCCCGGCGAGATCATGCAGGCCCTGATCGCCCACACTTACGACCACACGGTGATCCAGATCCCCTGGCATGCCCTTCGGCGCGAGTCGACATCTCGATCACCAGGCTGACGATCATGATGTGGGTGGCCGGGGCGCTGGTGTTCCTGCTCTTCCGCTCTCTGGCCGGGATGCAGAAGAAGCGTGAGCTGGCCACCGGCCGCTACATGAATTTCTTCGAGCCGTTCGTGATCTACGTCCGGGACGAGATGGTCTACCCGATCATGGGCAGCCAGCGCGGACGCAAGTACCTGCCTTTGTTCCTGACCCAGTTCTTCTTCATTCTGTTCGCCAACCTGCTGGGGCTGATCCCGTGGATGTCCACCGCCACCGGCAACCTGGCGGTGACCGGCTCGCTGGCGCTCACCACCCTGTGTGACCATGTTCGTCTGGGGGATGTCCGAGCAGGGCGTGGTGCATTTCTGGAAGAACATGGTGCCGCCGGGGATGCCGGTCTGGTTGTTGCCGCTGCTGTTTCCGATCGAGTTGCTGGGCCAGTTCATCAAGGCTTCGCCCTGACCATCCGACTTTTTGCCAACATGATGGCCGGGCATATCGTGATCCTGACTTTCATCGGGCTGATCTTCATCTTCCAGAGCTATTTCGTGGCGGTCCCGCGATAGCTTTCGCGCTGTTCATCTACATGCTGGAGATTCTGGTGGCCTTCCTGCAGGCCTTCATCTTCACCTTGCTGTCGATAATTTTCGTCGCCAGATGGTGCATCCCGAGCATTGAGCTTCAGACGCAAAGCGGTGGCAAGGTATCCGGAATCCATTAATGTCCAAGGAGGATCCCGATGAAGGCATGATCGCTCATCTCGCTGCTGGTATTGGCGCCGGTCTGGCAGTGATCGGTGCTGGTTACGGTATCGGCCGTCTGGCCGGCAGCGCGCTCGAAGGCATGGCCCGTCAGCCCGAGGCTTCCGGTGACATCCGTACCGCGATGATCATCGCCGCCGCGCTGATCGAAGGCATCGCCTTCTTCTCGCTGGTGATCTGCATTCTTCTGTCGTTCAAGTAAGAGACGGGGGATATCAGAAGCCGAAGGGAAGGTAATCGGAAATGGATCTTCTCGCGATAAACCCCGGCCTGATTTTCTGGACCCTGGTGACTTTCGTCATCCTGCTGCTCCTGCTCAAGAAGTTCGTCTGGGGCCCGGTGATAGATGCGGTGGATCGCCGCGAAACTCAATGCTCAAGGCCATGTTCGAGAGCGGAGAAAGCCCGGCGGAGGCCAAGCGCCTGTGCAGCAGTACGAGGCCCAGCTGGCCCAGGCCAGCGACGAGGTCAACCAGATCCTGGACGAGGGCAAGGCCCGCGCCGGCCAAGAACGCCGACGAGTTGATCGTCAAGCGCTCCAGCCGAGAGGCGGAAGAGCATTATCAACGGGCCAGCGCGGAGATCGACCGGGAGACGGGAAAAGGCGGTAGACGAGATCAGGCAGCAGGTGGTCAAGATCAGCCTGAAGGCTGCCGAGCAGATTATCGAGCAAGACCCTTGATGAGCGCGAGCACCGGGATTACATCGAGCAAGCGATCTCCGAGATCGACGCCAGGATAAATGAAAAATTCTCGCAGGTCGGCAAAAGAATACGCCAAGGCATTGTTCATGCTCGCCGGCCGCAACCGACCGGATCGAGGTGATAGCCGAGGAATTCGGACGCTTTCCTCGGCATGTGGAGAGCGATCCGCCGGCTGAGGCACTTCCTGCTCGCCCGCAGATCAGCGCGGAGGCGGAGTGGAGTCATTCGGCAGGCTTCCAGGGCAGAGTCGGCGGAGGACTTCCTGAAATTCATGATGGTGGTGATCTCCAAGCGACGCCAGGACAGCCGGCAGAATCGGCGAAGCGTTACCGAGGAACTCGACCAGCTATTACAACCGGATGGAGGTCGCGGTCGGCCGCGCGGTGGAGCTGACAGAAAATGAGCGACGAGACCATGTCGAGCGGCTGACCCGCCACCTCGAGCAAGAGGTTTGCTTAAGCATGATCAATCCGCATCTGCTAGGCGGGCTGGTCTGCCGGATCGGGGACATCGTCTTCGATGGGAGCCTGCGCCGGCGGTTACCGTCTTCGCCACCAGATGTTGAAAGCGAAGGAGTCTAAGGAGCAGACGGTCATGAAGAAAATACAGTCCGAAGAAATCAGCTCCATCCTCCTGCGGGAGATCGAGCGTACGAGGCCGAGCTCGACGTGGAGGAGGTGGGCACATGTCTCGAGGTCGGCGACGGCATCGCGCGCATCTACGGCCTGCAGAACTGCATGGCGGGCGAAATGCTGGATTTCGGCAACGAGATCTACGGCATGGCGCTGAACCTCGAAGAGAACAACATCGGCGCGGTGATCCTGGGCGAGTTCTCCCACATCAAGGAGGGAGACCAGGTCCGGCGCACCGGCCGCGTGCTGGAGGTGCCCGGTGGGCAAGGAACTGATCGGCCGGGTGGTCAACCCGCTGGGCCAGCCGCTGGACGGGCAAGGGCGAGATCAAGACCGACCGCACCCGCCAGGTCGAGTTCCGCGCCCCCGGCGTGGTCGACCGCCAGCCGGTGAAACAGCCGCTGCAGACCGGGATCAAGGCCGTGGACTCGATGATCCCGATCGGCCGGGGCCAGCGCGAGCTGATCATCGGCGACCGCGGCACCGGCAAGACCGCCATCGCGATCGATGCGATCATCAACCAGAAGGGCCAGGGCGTGATCTGCGTCTACGTGGCGATCGGCCAGAAAGCATCCAGCGTCGCCTCGGTGGTCGAGCGCCTACAGGATCAGCACGGCGCGATGGACTATACGATCGTGGTCATCGGCCCGCGGCCAGCGTGCCCGCGCCGCTGCAGTACATCGCTCCTTACTCCGGTGCGCGATGGCCGAGGAGTTCATGTACGACACGGACGGGCGCTACGAGATTCAAGCACACGCTGTGCGTCTACGACGACCTGTCCAAGCAGGCGGCGGCCTACCGCCAGCTCAGCCTGCTGCTGCGCCGCCCGCCGGGGCGCGAAGCCTACCCGGGCGATGTGTTCTACCTGCACCGCCGTCTGCTCGAGCGCGCAGCCAAGCTCTCGCGACGAGCTGGGCGGCGGAAGCCTGACCGCCCTGCCGATCATCGAGACCCAGGCCGGCGACGTTTCGGCTTATATCCCGACCAACGTGATCTCGATCACCGACGGGCAGATTTACCTGGTGCCCAACCTGTTCTACGCCGGGGTGCGCCCGGCGATCAATGTCGGTATCTCGGTCAGCCGCGTCGGCGGCAACGCCCAGATCAAGGCGATGAAGAAGGTGGCCGGCGGCCTGCGGATCGACCTGGCCCAGTACCGCGAGCTGGAGGCGTTCGCCCAGTTCGGCTCGGACCTGGACAAGTCCACCCAGGCCCAGCTCGCCCGCGGCGAGCGCCTGGTGGAGATGCTCAAGCAGCCCCAGTACCAGCCCATGCCGGTCGAGGAGCAGGTGGTGCTGCTTTCGCCGCGACCCGGGGCCATGCTGGACGGCTGCCGATGGAGAGGTCCATCGCTTCGAGCAGGAGTACCTTGAAGCCATGCGCAACCGGCATCAGCCCCTGCTGCAGAAGATCAAGGAGACCAGGGACCTGTCCGATGAGCTGCGCAAGGAGCTTACCCAGGCGATCAAGGAATTCAAGGATGGCTTCGTAAAAACCGTCAGGTGACCCGCGCTGTCCCCCGCGTGGGGGACAGCCGGCCCGGCGCGACAGCGGCCGGAGCCGGTCACCCGGAGAGCGATGAGACCCTATGGCCAGACTCGAGAGATCAAGAACCGCATCATGGCGGTGGGCAAGACCAAAAAGATCACCCGCACCATGGAAATGGTCTCCACTTCCAAGCTGAAGAAGTGGCAGAACGTGGTGTTCGCCGCCCGGCCCTATGACCAGGCGCTGCGGGAAGTGCTGCGCAAGCTCAGCGGCTCCCCCGCGGCCTCGGCCCACCCGTTGATGGCGCAGCGCAAGCAGTTGCGCCGGGCGGCGGTGGTGGTGCTGACCTCGAACCGGGGCCTGTGCGGCGCGTTCAACACCACCCTCAGCCGGGTCGCCCGCCTGCGTTTCGAGGAACTGCGCGCGCAGGGGGTCGAGGCCGAGCTGTACGTGGTGGGCAAGCAGGCCCTCTCCTACTTCCGTCACTCGGGGTCCCGCTCGCCTACACCAACATCACCCTGACCGACAGCTTCTCCGCCGAGGAGAGCCGCCAGTTCGCCCGCCTGCTGATAGAGGGCTTCCTCGAGGGCCGGCTGGACCAGGTGGATGTGGTCTACTCCCGTTTCATTTCCGCCGGCATCAGCGGGAGGTGACCGAGCGACTGCTGCCGCTGCAGGCGCCGGCCCCCGGCGCCGAACGTGAGGCGGAAGAGATGGACTTCATCTTCGAGCCCTGCCCCGAGCAGATATCGACACCCTGCTGCCTGTTCGCCCGGAGCATGGTATACCGGATGGTGGCGGAAAATATCGCCTCCGAGCAGGCCGCCCGCCGTCGCGCGATGAAACAGGCCACCGACAACGCGGACGAGATGATCAAGCTCCTGACCCGCCCATGAACCGCGAGCGCCAGACGTCAGATCACCAAGGAACTGAGCGAGATCATCGGCGGCGCCGAACGGCCATCAAGGCCGGCTGATAGACGCGAGATACAGCAAAGTCAGTCCTTACATATATCTGAAGTGAGGCATCCCGATGAACATCGGAAAAGTGGTGCAGGTTATCGGTCCGGTGATCGATGTCGAGTTCGAGACGGACCAGGTGCCGGAGATCTACACCGCCCTCGAGCTGGAAGACCGGAGGGTTGGCAAGAAACGGCAAGCTGGTGGCCGAGGTGCAGCGCACCTGGGCCGCAACATCGTGCGCGCGGTGGCGATGAGTACCACCGATGGCGTGGTGCGCGGGATGCAGGTGACCGGACACCGGCCAGCCGATCATGGTCCCGGTCGGCAAGGAATGCCTGGGCCGGCTGTTCAACATCCTGGGCGAGACCATCGACCAAGGGCGCTCCGCTCAAGACCGGCCTGCGCTATCCGATCCACCGTCGGCCGCCGGAGTTCACCTCGCTCCAGCCTAACAGCGAGATTTTCGAGACCGGGATCAAGGTGATCGACCTGCTCGAGCCCTATGTCAAGGGCGGCAAGATCGGCCTGTTCGGCGGCGCCGGCGTGGGCAAGACGGTCGTAATCATGGAGCTGATCAACAACATCGCCAAGCAGCACGGCGGCTTCTCGGTGTTCGCCGGCGTGGGCGAGCGCACCCGCGAGGGCAACGACCTGTACCTGGAAATGCAGGAATCGGGCGTAATCAACAAGACCTGCATGGTTTACGGCCAGATGAACGAGCCGCCGGGAGCGCGCCTGCGGGTCGGGCTGACCGCTCTGACCATGGCCGAGTATTTCCGCGATGTGGAGAAGCAGGACGTGCTGCTCTTTATCGACAACATCTTCCGTTTCACCCAGGCCGGTTCCGAGGTTTCGGCGCTGCTGGGCCGGATGCCCTCGGCCGTGGGTTACCAGCCCACCCTGGGCACGGAGATGGGCGAGTTGCAGGAGCGGATCACCTCGACCACGCGAGGCTCGATCACCTCGGTGCAGGCGATCTATGTCCCGGCCGATGACCTGACCGACCCGGCTCCGGCCACCACCTTCTCGCATCTGGATGCCACCACCGTGCTCAGCCGCCAGATCGTCGAACTGGGGATCTATCCGGCGGTGGACCCGCTGGACTCCACCAGCCGGATCATGGATGCCAACATCGTCGGCGAGGAGCATTACGGGGTGGCCCGCGCGGTGCAGGAGATCCTCCAGCGCTACAAGGACCTGCAGGACATCATCGCGATCCTGGGCATGGACGAGCTCTCGGAAGAGGACAAGGAAGTGGTCGGGCGGCGCCCGGCGCATCCAGAAGTTCCTCTCCCAGCCGTTCCATGTGGCCGAGCAGTTCACCGGCCGCGCCGGCGCCTATGTCCGGCTCGAGGACACGATCCGCAGCTTCAAGGGCCTGGTGAACGGCGATTACGATCACATCCCCGAGCAGCTGTTCTACATGGCCGGGGCGATCGAGGACGTGCTGGAGCGCTACGAGAAGTATCAAAAGGAGAACCAGTGATCCGGCGGTTCCAGGGCCGGTTCATCGTCAGATGACAGGGGCGACTGATGCCTGAGCTTCACGTTAAGCTGATCACCCAGGAGCGGGTGCTGTTCGATGGCGCGGCCGAGAGCGTGATGGTCCCGGCGGCGAACGGCTACCTGGGAGTCCTGCCCAAGCACGCGCCCCTGATGGCGGCGCTGGGGAACGGAGTGCTGAAGATCAGCCGCGGGGGGAAGGATGAGGAGGTTTATTACGCAGTGTTCGGCGGCTTCCTGCAGGTCAAGGATGACCTGGTGACTGTCCTGGCCGACCAGGCGGTCGCCGCCGCGGAGATCGACCCGCTCCAGGCCCGGGAGGAAGTGAGCCGTCTGCAGAAAGCCCTGGCCGAGCAGGCCCCGGGCGAGCAGCAGCGACAGCTCTCCCATGAGCTGGAAGAGGCCCGGGTGCGCGATCAGGCCGCGCGCCAGGCCGGCGGCAAGCCCGACTTCTGATCAGCAATCATACCTGAAATGCCAAGCGCCCCGGTTTCCCGAGAGGGAGGCCGGGGCGCAATCGCCTTCAGGACGGCTTCAGGGAATGACTATTCTTGAAGAACTTCTTTTTTCGAAAGGCAAGAAAGGATAAGAACGGAAATCTAAGCACCTAAACTTTCCTTTATTATCATATATGCATGACCATACTTTATCTGGAGGCTTATAAATATCCTCAAACGGAAGTCCTGTATAATGCGAAAGATAATAAGCATAATTCCGATCATCCCATTCGTTAAAAAGCGGACGAACTGACCACCCCCCCAGCGGCATTTGGTAGACTTGGTGTGGCTTCCCTGCCATGGTGATATATTTTGGATATCGTGTGGCAAGAGAAGCCTTATAAGCACAAACAGCGCACAACTCCCTAAATTGCATTGGATGTAGTGGGAAATCCTTAAAATCGGCAAAGTCTTCTTCAAATGCCTGCTGTGCTCCTCCATCAAGAAGAACTCCAATCATTCCAACTTCACCGATACGACATCCTATGAAGAGGCCGTCAATGTGGTCACAAAAGTCCCATTGTGCTCTTTGATCCTGGGGAACTTGGGTTTTAAAAAGGAATATTGAACCTGGAAAGAAATCAACCGCCTCTATTTTATTGCGTGCTTCCTGCAGAAAGAATCTAAGCGTTGAGAATCTTTGAAGCATTTCTCTTGGAATTATTCGCTCACCATTAGAAAAAGATCTATAAGTGGACAGTAGTGACTCTTTACATAATATCCCATAGAATATCTTACTTAACCATAAATACAATATTTTGCTTCCAAGTGACTGGACATCATTAAAGCCTGCAAGGGTGGCTTGAGCCAACAATGTCTCGATTGGACCAAGCCTGTATTTGTTGCAATCTTCACAGCATGGTATAGTTAAGAATCTATAGGCAATCCAGGTATTATTTGAGAGATAAATGGATTGATTCCATAAATCAAAACGCCTTTGGACCCATTCAGGTATTATGTGTTCCGATGTATGTTTTGAAGTAAAAAGGGAGCAAGAACACAGGAAGCAGGTGTTGCCGTCAAAGGGCTTTGCGGCAGCAGTACTTAAATCTCTCAAATCTTGCCCAACGCGGTCGTTCATCATGTGGAGTATTCGAGAATGGATTTTAGTCGATCAGACAATTCCCCTCAAGTAAAAAACACCATCAATAGGTTGCACGGTACCTTCTTGGTCCGAAGAAGGTCTTGATCTTTTCCATCACTCTCTCGGCGTCCTCATGTAGTTTGTCAAATAATCGTCTATCTCAGACCGGTTTTCCCTGGAAGGTGATCTCCTCGTCCGGGCCGGCCTGCGGATTGGGCTGACCCTTGCCCGCTTTCTTCGGCGCGGGCGGCTGGGGCTTGGCCGCATCCCGTTTGGCCAGCTCCTCGGCCACACCCGGGGCGGCCGACATGTCGCAGCGCCCGTTGAAAAACACCCCCTCTTCCACCACCAGCTTGCGAGCCTGCACATCGCCCTCGACCCGGGCGCCGGACTGCAGCTCCAGCCGTCCCTCGGCCAGCACGCTGCCATCCACCTTGCCGCCGATGATCGAGTTGCTGACCTGCAGGTCGCCCCGGATCTCGCCGGTCTTGCCGATGATCGCCATCCCGGTGGCGCTCAGGCTGCCGTCGATCACCCCATCGACCCGCACCGTGCCCTTGACCGAGCACGCGCCCTTGATCACGGTACCCTGGCCGATGATGGTGTTGAGCTTCTCTCCGTCGCTGGAGCTTTTATCGACCATAACCGCCTCTTTCACCGTTAGTAACTACTGTTCCAGGAATGGTAGCGGGTCCACGGGGTTGCCGTCCCGGTCGAATACCGCGTAATGCAGATGGGGGGCGCTGCTCTGGCCCAGGTTGCCGCTGTAGGCGATCACATCGCCGCGGCGGACCCGGTCCCCCTTGCTGACCGTCAGCAGGCTGTTGTGCGCGTACAGTGTGCTGAAGCCGCTGGCGTGCTTGAGCATCACATGGAAACCCAGCTCGGGGTTGCGCGCGGCGATGGTCACCGTACCATCGCCGGTGGAGCGCACCGGGGTGCCCTCCCGCAACGGGACATCGATCCCGAAGTGGTAGATCTTCGGGTTGAAGCTCCGGGTGATGTAAGTTTTCTCCTGGACCGGCATCCCGCGGGGCACATCGGCCGGGGCGTAGGAGCCGGGAGCTTCCGGGCGGCCGGCCGGCAGTTCGGTCCCCGCCACGGGCCAGGGAGGCTCCGGAGTGGCGGTCATCGCCGGCGCGGCGATCATCCGCCCGGTCGAGTCCGCCGCTACCGAGTCCGCGGCCGTGCTGTCCGTCGCCATCCCCCCGGCGTACCGGATCTTCTTCACCAGCGCGTCCAGTTCCTCGAGCTTGCTGGTCAACACCAGCAGCTTCTGGTTCTCCACCGCCAGCAACTGGTTCTCGGCCATCAGGCTGTCATACTCACCGGCCTGGTGCAGGATCGGCCGCAGGAAGAACAGCAGGACCAGACCCAGCAGGAAAATCAGGGCCGCCAGGGCGACGCCCAGCCTGAGCCAGCGGTGGCTGATCCGCAGGGAGTGGACTTCCGCTCCGGGATAGGGAATCACCATCAGGGTCAGGTACTTCATTGTAACGGCACTCCCGCGGGCTCAGGCGGCCCGCCGGTTCCTGGCCGGTCAGGCCAGCGGGATTTCGAGCAGCTCCATCAGCCGCTCGAAATCCTCGAAGGAGTAGAATTCGATCTCGATCCGGCCCTTGCCCTGGCCCCGGTCCTTGATCCGGACCTGGGTGCCCAGGCGACGGCGCAGCTTCTGCTCCAGGTCGGCGACATACTCCTGGCCCGCGGGAGCTTCCTTGCCGGCGGCGGGCTGCTCCAGCGATGGCTGCTCCGGCTTTTTCCAGTCGCGGACCATCGCCTCGAGGCGGCGCACCGAGAGTTCCTGCTCGATCACCCGCCGGGCCAGCTCGAGCTGGTCGGCCTCGGACTCCAGCCCCAACAACTGGCGGGCATGGCCGGCTGTCGAGCTGGCCGCCGGAGACCGACTGCTGGAGCACTTTCGGCAGGCGCAGCAGGCGCAGGGTATTGGCGACAGTGGTGCGTTCCCGTCCCACCCGCTCGGCCACCTGGGCCTGGGTCAGCGCGAACCGGTCGATCAGCCGCTGGTAGCCCTCGGCCTCCTCGATCGGATTGAGGTCCTCGCGCTGGAGGTTCTCGACCAGGGTCATCTCCAGCAGCTTTTCCTCATCCACCTGGCGGACCACCGCCGGGACCTCTTTCCAGCCCAGCAGGCGCACCGAGCGCAGCCGGCGCTCGCCGCTGATCAGCTCCCAGCCGCCATCGCCCAGGTCATTGACCACGATCGGCTGGATCAGTCCCTGGGCTTCGATGCTGGCGGCCAGCTCGGCGATCGCCGCCGGATCGAACACCCGGCGCGGCTGGTAACGGTTCTCGCGGATCCGGTCCACCGGGAGCAGCACCTCGCCGCTCGGCTGCGGGTTGGGCTCCTCGCCCCCCTCGGTGGTGAAGGTCAACCGCTCGTTGTCCGCCTCGCCGATCAGCGCGCTGAGGCCCCTACCCAGTCTGCGTTTTTTGGTCATTCCTCATCACTTCCTGGGCCAGTTTCAGGTAGCTCCGGGCGCCGGCCGAGAGCACATCGTAGAGGACGATCGGTTTGCCGAAGCTGGGCGCCTCACTCAGGCGCACATTGCGGGGGATCACGGTCCGGTAGACCTTGTCGGCGAAATGCTCCCGGGCATCCTCGATCACCTGATTGGAGAGGTTGAGGCGGGAGTCGTACATGGTCATCAGGATGCCCTCGATCTCCAGCTCCGGGTTGAGCCGGCGGCCCACCAGGCGGATCGTGTTCATCAGCTGGCTCAGGCCCTCCAGGGCGTAGTACTCGCACTGGATCGGGATCAGCACCGAGTCGGCCGCGGTGAGGGCGTTGAGGGTCAGCAGGCCCAGCGAGGGCGGGCAATCGATCAGCACGTAGCTGTAACGGCCATTCAGTGTCTGCAGGGCGCCGCGCAGCCGTTCCTCGCGCCGCTCGACCTCGACCAGCTCCACCTCGGCCCCGAACAGGTCCTCGCTGGCCGGGACCAGGTCCAGGCACTCCAGCTCCGAGTGGACAATCGCCTGCTCGACCGGCAGGCCATCGATCAGCACATCGTAGATGTCATGCTCGACCGCGTGCCGATCGATCCCCAGCCCGCTGGTGCAGTTGGCCTGGGGGTCGATGTCCACCAACAGGGTACGGGCCTCGGCCACCGCCAGGGAGGCGGCCAGGTTGATGGCGGTGGTGGTTTTGCCCACCCCGCCTTTCTGGTTGGCGATGGCGATGATCCTGGTCATGGAATCGGCGCCGGGCTCCGGCTTTGAGGGCTGAACCGCGGCGGATGAGCAGCCCCGCCGATGGGTGCAGGCAAGATCAGATTTGTAAACATATTAACATCGGCGGGAAGCTTTGGGAAGAAAAAACTCGCGCCCGGGAGGGCAAAGAATTTGCATCCAGCTTTCAACCGCTTGTCTGGAAAACAGATGCAGGAACCGAGCCGGCCATCCGCCAGGGGCCGCCAGCGTTCGTTTCGCCTCGACTAATTAATACTATTGCTTTTAATTGTTTTTCGTGATATATATAAGCATTCATTCCCGAGGAACCGGTTGCGGCAATCGGTCAGGCGACAGTGAGCGAAACAGGTCCGAAGCAGCGGAAACATGCTGTGGATCAGGCCGTGGCGGCCCTTCCGCCCCGCGGCGCACCAGTTCAGCCTCCACCTGGGCCGACATCCATGGAAAAAGAGATCCTCACCACGTTCGAGGCCGCGCGCTACTGCCAGGTCCACCCCGGCACGATCAAGAACTGGATCATGTTCCAGAACCTGAAAGCCTTCCGCACTCCCGGCGGCCACCGCCGGATCTATCGCCGGGAACTGGAGCGTTTTCTGCGGGAAAGGCAGATGCCGCTGGCCCGGGAAACGCTATCCCCGCGGCACCGGGTGCTGGTGATCGGCGCCGACCGGGAACTGCGGGAACAGATCGCGACAGCCCTGCACCTGCGGATGCAGGGCTACGAGGTGGCGACCGCCGCCGATGGTTTCGAGGGCGGCGAGCTGCTGGTGGCCTTCCGCCCCGGCCTGGTGATCGTGGATTGCCCGCTGCCGGGAATGAATCCGGTCGATTTCTGCCACCACCTCAAGGACTCCCCCTACCTGGACCGGGCGCGGGTGCTCTGCCTGACCGACCACCCGGAGAGCCTGTCCCAGGCCCTGCTGGAGCACTGCACGGATGGGGTGCTGCCCCGGCTGGTAACAATGAAGCGGCTCTGCCTCGAGGTGGAGCGGATTGTCAGTTATGAGAGTTAGCGGCGTGCTGAATTATTGTTGATAAAACACAACCCTTTGTTTCCCTCTTTGCTCAGGGGGATTTCAACGCCGCAACGGACCGGCAGTTGATCGTGTCAAACAGCCCCGTCGCTGCGCCCCAGGTCTGATGGCGAAATAATTAAACGTACTTTCATGCGCTCCGACCCGAATCGCGCCAGGCCCGTCCGATCACTCCGCCCCCCAGCAGCACCGGACCATCGTAGAACACCGCCGACTGGCCCGGGGTCACCGCCCGGCGGGGCTGGTCCAGCTCCAGCAGCGCGCCCTCCCCAGCGGCGGAGGGATGGATGGTCGCCCCCACCGGCGCGCTGCGGTAGCGAACCTTGACCTGGGCTCGGAAGCCGCCCTCCGGCGGCATCGCCAGGTAATTGACTCCGGAGACCTCCAGCCGGTCGGCCAGCAGGTCCTGGTCCTCCCCCACCACCACCGCATTGTCCGCGCCGCGCACCGCGACCACATAGACCGGACGGCCCAGCGCCAACCCCAGCCCCTGGCGCTGCCCGACCGTGTAGCACGCGCTCCCGCGGTGGGCGCCGATCACCCGGCCCTCGCGGTCCAGGATCGGCCCCGGCCGCAGCGTGGGATGCGGCTCCTCTCCGCTTTGCGCCCGCTCGCGGATGAACTCCTCCAGCCGGCGGTCCTCCAGGAAACAGGCCTCCTGGCTCTCCGGCCGGTGGCGCACCGGCAGCTCGAACCGTTCGGCCAGCACCCGCACCTCGGGCTTGCGATAACTTCCCAGGGGAAAGCGCAGGAACCGCAGCGCCTCCCGCTGGATGCGCCAGAGAAAGTAGGACTGGTCCTTGGCGGGGTCCCGGCCGGCGGCCAGGCGAGGGGTGGGATCGCGGTCCGGATCGAGGGGAGGGAGCATTTCGACATAGTGGCCGGTGGCCAGAAAGCGCGCTCCCAGCTCCCGGGCGCGCTCCAGCAGCAGCCCGAACTTGATCGCCCGGTTGCAGTCGACACAGGGATTGGGAGTGCGGCCCGCCAGGTAGGAGCCGACAAAGCCATCCACCACCGCCCGGGCGAACCGCTCCCGGCAGTCCACCACCTGGTGCGGCAGTCCCAGCCGGTCGCACACCGCCCGGGCATCCTCGATCGCCTGCAGGCTGCGGCAGGGGCTGCCCTCGCGGCCATCGAACAGGTGCAGGGTGAGGCCCAGCACCGGGTGGCCGGCCTGGGCCAGCAGGGCGGCGGTGACCGAGCTGTCCACTCCGCCGCTCATCGCCACCGCCACCAGCGGCCGGTCCCCGGCCGCCTGATTGCCGCAAGCCCGCTGCTCAGTCATCTTTTACCAACCAGAAGACATCCACGAATAACCCGCCGGGACACCAGGGGAAAACTTGCGTGAACCCTCGCGGTCTTCGTGGATGAACATTTTTCACCAGAGGTGGCACCAGGGACAGGCTTACAGCACACCCGCCAGCAGCATCAATCCGGGAGCCGTCGGGTCGATAGCTTCGCAGCCCCGCAGCAGGTCCAGGGTGTGCGCTCGCGACTCGGTAATCGGCTCCCGCAGTCCCTCCCCGCCCAGCCAGTCGGCCAGTTCCAGCAGCCAGATCCAGCGGGAGAATTCTTCCAGGGCCGGGGAGAGCTCTTTCTTCGCGCCGGCGCCCCGCACCAGGGCCCCCACCGGCTCGACTTCCGCCAGGCCGCCGGCGGTCGCCGGGGCCCGGTCCAGCTCATCCAGCGCCCCCCGCAAGGCCTCGGCCATCCGCCGCACCGCATCCGCCCCCGCCTGATCCTCGGCGAGCAGCTCCAGCGGCCAGGTGAACAAGGTATCGACCGTCAACAGCAACTGCGCCTCGGCGAACCGCTGCCCCAGGCGCGCCACCAGGCCGGCGGCGGGACGCTCCTCCGGCGGCAGGCTGAGCTCGGCCAGCATCAGGTAGCCGCGCAGCAGGCATTCAGCCGCGACCAGCGCTCCCATTTCCGGCGGCTCGGGGCTGCCCGCGGCAGCTAACAGCAGCGGCACCCCCCGTCGCGGCCGGGCTCCCTCGGCCCCGGCCAGCAGCACCTCCCTTAGGCACTCGCGCAGCACCTGCGGGTACTCTTCCGGGTCCAGCGCCTGCAACCGGCCGCGCAACTCCTCCTCGAACCGGCCCGGCAGGGCCAGCAGCTCGTTCTGGTCGGAAATGGTCACTGTCCCAGCCTTTCCCGGACGATGGTCCCGAACCCGTTCAACACCTCGGCCAGTTTCTCCGGCTGGCGGCCGCCGGCGGTAGCCAGGTGCGGCTTGCCGCCGCCCCCGCCGCCCGCGAGCTTGGCCACCTGCCCGACCAGTTCTCCGGCCTTGAGCCGGCCTTCCGCCACCAGGTCATCGGTGACCGCGCAGACAAACAGCAGCTTGCCATCCAGCTCCGCGGCGAACAGCGCCACCCCGCGCTGGGCTTTCTCGCGGAAGCTGTCGCCCAGGCCCTTGAGCTCCCCGGCATCGGCGACTTCCACCTTCCGGCTCACCGCCAGCACCTCGCCCGGCAGCTTTTCCCCGGCGGCGATCAGCTCGTCCATCCGCGAGCGGTGGCTCTCGGCGCGGGCCTGGGCCAGCTCGCGGGAGAGCGCCTTGCCGCTCTCGGCCAGGGCCAGCATTCGTTCCAGCAGATCCTCCTGCCGCAGCGAAAAGGCCCGCTCCAGGTCGAGCACGATCCGGCTGCGCCCGAGCAGGTACTCGGTCGCCCGCTCGCCGGTCAGGGCCTCGATCCGGCGCACCCCGGCGGCGACACTGCTCTCGGAGAGGATCACGAACGCCCCGAGCTGGCCGGTGGCCTGGACATGGGTCCCGCCGCAGAGCTCCCGGCTGAAACCCTCGACCTCGACCACCCGCACCCGCGACTCGTATTTCTCGCCGAACAGGGCCATCGCCCCGGCGGCCACCGCTTCCTCGTAGGAGCGGATCGTGGTGATCACCCGGCGGTCGGCGCGGATCTCGGCGTTGACCGCCAGCTCGATACGCTCCACCAGCTCCTCGGCCAGCTTCTCGTAGTGGTGGAAGTCGAAACGCAGGGCCTCGGGCGAGACCAGCGACCCGGCCTGGGTGGCATTGTCCCCGAGCTCTTGCAGCAGCACCCGGTGCAGCAGGTGGGTGGCGGTATGGTTACGGGCTGTGGCTAATCGCCGGCGCTCCTCGACCTCGGCCCGGGCCACAGCCCCGGCCGGCGCGGCCCCGGGCCCGCCCTCGACCCACTCGCCCTCGTGGACAATCAGCGCCCCGGAGCGCTCCGCGCGCTCGACCCGGAAGGCGAACCCGGCCCCGCGGACCAGCCCGGTGTCGGAGACCTGGCCGCCGCCCTCGGGATAGAACGGGGTGCGGTCCAGCAGCAGGGAATCCTCATCCGCGCCGAGCACCCGGGCCTCCCCCTCCGTGCCCTCATAGCCGGTAAACTCGCAGCGAGCGCCCTCCTCCAGCCGGGAACCCCAGCGGGCGGCCGCGCCCTGGCGGCCGAGACGCCCCTCGGCGCGCGACAGCTCACGCTGGCGCTGCATCGCGGCCCGGAAGCCCTCCTCATCGACCTCCAGGCCCTGCTCCCGCGCCATCAGCATCGTCAGGTCGAGCGGGAACCCGTAGGTGTCGAACAGCTTGAACGCATCCTCGCCGGGGATGCGTCCCGTGCCGCGAACCGCCGCGCCGCGGGCGACCTCCCCGAACAGCTCGATCCCGCGGTCGAGGGTGGTCCCGAAGCTCTCCTCCTCGGCCTTGAGCACCTGGGCGACATGCTGGGCGCGCTGGACCAGCTCCGGGTAAGCCCCGCCCATCAGGTCCGCCAATGGCGAGACCAGGCGGTAGAGGAACGGCTGGCGCACTCCCAGCTCCCGGCCGAACCGCGCCGCCCGGCGCAGGATCCGGCGGGCGACATAGCCCCGGCCCTCATTGGCGGGGATCACCCCATCGGCGATCGCGAAACTGAGCATCCGCAGGTGGTCGGCGATCACCCGGTGCGGGGTGCCGGCCTCGCCGGGCTGGTAGTCGATCCCGCTCAGCTCGCTGACCGCGGCCAGCAATGGCTGGAACAGGTCGGTCTCGAAATTGGAGGTCTTGCCCTGCAGCACCGAGCAGATGCGCTCGAAGCCCATCCCGGTATCGACATGTTGATGGCGCAGCGGAGTGAGGCTGCCATCGGCCTGGCGCTCGAAACGGATGAACACCAGGTTCCAGAGCTCGATGAACCGGGCCGAGCCGCTGTTGACCCCCACGTTCGGGTCTCCGGCCAGGGAGGGCCCGCCGGGGGTCTCCCCCAGGTCGATGTGGATCTCGCTGGAGGGACCGCAGGGGCCGACCTCGCCCATCTCCCAGAAGTTGTCCTTGCCGAAGCGGAAGATGCGGTCGGCGGGCAGGTCGGTCTCGCTCTTCCAGAGCGCCTCGGCCTCGTCATCCTCGAGGTGAACCGTCGCATAGAGCCGGTCCTTGGGCAGCTTCCAGACCTCGGTCAGCAGTTCCCAGGCCCAGCGGATCGACTCGATCTTGCCGTAGTCGCCGAAACTCCAGTTGCCGAGCATCTCGAAAAAAGTGTGGTGGTAGGTGTCGCGCCCGACCACCTCCAGGTCGTTGTGCTTGCCCGAGACCCGGATGCATTTCTGGCTGTTGACCGCCCGGCGGTAGTCCCGGGTCCCATTGCCGAGGAACACGTCCTTGAACTGCACCATCCCGGCGTTGACAAACAGCAGGGTGGGATCGCCGTGGGGGATCACCGGGGCGCTGGGCACGAAAGTGTGGCCGCGCCGGCGGAAGAAGTCGATGAACTCGGCGCGAGTTTCCTCTGATCTGCGCATACCCTTCTTTCCGTTCAGGTTGTCGGTCGGTTGCCAGCAAGCACGCGCCGCAGTTGGCTCAGACGGCGGGACCAGGTTCGATGGAAGCCCTCAGCGCTCGGCCAGGGCCCGCTCCGCCGCGGCGAACACCACCGGCCGCGAGAAGCCGCGATAGCAGAGAAAGCGCAGCAGGGCCAGGCGCAACCGCTCGCCATCGAGCCCCGGCGGAGTGGTCCGCAGCTTCTTGCGGGCCGCCTGGACCGCCAGCGCCAGCTCATCGGCGCCCTCCTCCTCCAGCGCCTCCTCCACCGCCCGCCGGGCCTGATCGCGGTCGATCCCCCGGCGGCCGAGCTCATCGGCCACCAGCAGGGGCGAGCGCGGGGAGCGTGTCAGCCGGGCCCGGGCATAGGCCCGGGCGAAAGCGGGGTCATCAAGGTAACCCATTTCCCGCAGCGCGGCAAGCACCCGCCGGACAGTTTCCCGGTCATGATGGCGCAGCAGCTTGGCCTCCAGCTCCTGCGCCGAGTGGGCCCGCCCGGCCAGGATCCGTTCCGCGCGGAGCGAAGCCCGGGAGTAGTCCTCCCGGGCTTCGCTGGTCAATTCCCGCCGATCCCGATTGTGGACGCCATCGCTCACGCGGTGACACTCTCCTCGGGCTTGGCCGCGGCTTTCTTGCCATCAGGCTGGCCGCCGCCATCCTCGGAGTGCAGCAAGCCGATCTTGCGCTTGACCGCGGTGTCGATCGCCTTGAACAGGTCGGCGTTGCCCTCGATCATGTTCTTGACATTCTCCCGTCCCTGGCCGAGGCGCTCCTCGCCGAACGAGAACCAGGCGCCGCTCTTGACCACCACGCCCTCCTCGACCGCCATGTCCAGCAGGGCGCCGATATAGCTGATCCCCTTGTTGAACATGATGTCGAACTCGGCCTCGCGGAACGGCAGGGGCCACCTTGTTCTTGACCACCTTGACCCGCGAGCGCATCCGCGACCCGGTCTCGCCATCCTTGATGTTGCCGACCTTGCGGATGTCCAGCCGCATCGAGGCATAGAACTTGAGCGCCCGGCCGCCGGTGGTGGTTTCCGGGTTGCCGAACATCACCCCGATCTTTTCGCGGATCTGGTTGATGAAGATCATCGCGGTGTGGCTCTTGTGGATGGTCGAGGTGAGCTTGCGCATCGCCTGGCTCATCAGCCGGGCCTGCAGCCCCATGTGGCTGTCGCCCATCTCGCCCTCGATCTCGGCCCGCGGCACCAGGGCCGCCACCGAATCCACCACGATCGACATCGATCGCGTTGCTGCGCACCAGCACCTCGGCGATATCCAGGGCCTGCTCGCCGGTGTCCGGCTGGGTGATCAGCAGGTCATCGAGGTTCACTCCCAGCTTCTGGGCATAGCTGGCATCCAGGGCATGCTCGGCATCGATGAAGGCGGCCGTGCCGCCCAGCTTCTGGGCATTGGCGACCACGTGCAGGGCCAGGGTGGTCTTGCCCGAGCTCTCCGGGCCGAAGATCTCGATCACCCGGCCGCGGGGGATGCCGCCGATCCCGATGGCCAGGTCGAGGTTGAGCGCCCCGGTGCTGATCGAATCCACCGATCACCTGGGCTCCGCTCTCGCCCAGGCGCATGATCGCGCCCTGGCCCCACTGGCGCTCGATCTGGCTGATCGCCAGGTTGACCGCTTTCTGTTTTTCCTTGAGAAGGTCGCTGGACATCTACGTTCTCCCTTGGAAACGCGTGGGTTGACGCTTGTTTTTGTCGTGCTCCCGACCGGATAAAGATAGCGATTATTTCCTTATTTGTCAACATTTTAGATGGACAACGCCTGCCCGCGGAATCCCGCCGCCGAAGGCTTTGAGCTGCTCGGCCAGGAAGCCGGCGTGGCCCTCCAGCGCCGCCTGTTCCAGCTCGCGGGGCGCGAAGATCACCGCCAGCGCCCGCGTGGTCGCCGCGGTGATGCTGGTGCGCTCGCTGTCCGAGGTGGGCGAGCCGAACGGCCCGGCGGCATCGAACAGCGCGTAGCGGCCCTCCAGGTTGACCGGTCCCTTGCGGATGCCGGGATAGCTCTCCCCCTCGCGGCCCCGGCGCAGTTGGATAACATCACCCACGATCCGCTCCCGGTCGTAGAGCCCGACCGGCAGCAGGAAGCTCAGGCTGCAGTAGTTGACCGTGTCCACCAGCGAGTTGATCCGGTAGAGTTCCTGGCCTTTGAGCACCCGGCGCAGCAGGGCCTCGGAGGAGGGCGCAGGCTGGTGGGGTCCAGGCCGATCGCCCGGTAGAGCCTGCGCCCGTGCTGCACTCCCGGCACCCGGCTGATCGTCCCGGCCCGGTAGCTTTGCCGCAGCTCCCGGCACAGCGGCTCGATCCGCTCGCGCCAGAGCGCCTCCCCGGCCTCGACCGCGATCTCCTCCGCGCTCACCGCCGCCAGCCGGACCCTGGCCTCCAGCTCCGGCTCGATCCCGATCCTCAGCTCGTCCATCGTCTGCCGCTCCCGGTTGCGCCGCGGGTTTCCGCCGCTGTGCCTCGGACCATGACGAAAGATACAAAAAACGACCATGGCAGGCAAGGCAGCCCCCCCGACTGGTCTAAAGAATAGCGAACAAAAAGCGAAAGAGCAAGCCTGATCCACACCGCATCGGGTGACACGGCGCCCTGGCCACCCCCGGTGCCGCTGGAAGCGGGACCACCCCCGTCCCGGGGGGATTCCGTCGGCCCGAGCAATGGCGCCAACGGTCGGGTGCATGCTGTCCCGTCCCCCCTGGAGGGGGGGTGGCATCAGCCGCCGGGGGTGTCATGCTCGCTGTCCGCTGCTCAGCAGGTGGGCAACTATCATCCGGAGTTCCCGGAGGAACCAAATGCAAAAGCCCCGCCGGGGGGTTCCCGGCGGGGCTGGGATCGATCAGTTGCAGGAGGCCGCAGCCTCAGACCTCGACATTTTCCCGCTGCCTGGCCTGCTCGGACGCGGCGGCGCGGTTCTGCTCGGCCATCGCCTCCATGTAGCGCTCCATCAGCTCCTGGGCCTTTTTGCGCTGAGGCATGGTCAGGCGGTAGTAGGCGAACAGCGCGCCGCCGAGCACCAGCGAGGAGATCGCGAAGAACAGCCTTTCGGGATCCTCGATCTCGCCCATCACGATGTAGAAGATGAGGCCGGCCAGGCCCAGGGCGGCGAAGATCATCCCCCAGAGCAGGACCCCGGTCCCAGACGGAAATCTTCATCTTGCTGGGACCGGGATTGATCCCCTGGCGGATCATTTCCATCCGCTCCTTGTGCCGGCTGCCGACCACGATGTAAACGACCACCGCGACCATCGCGAACGTGCCGAGCGGAACCAGGATGCCTTCCATTTTAACCTCCAGTTTGAGTTGAGCGGTGTTTCCGGGTATCTGTCAGCTTGGACTCGGGCTGTCGGAAATTTATTTCAATTTTTTTCGCTCCGCTGGACCGGCGCAGGAAACCGCCGCTCATAGAGCTGGAGCAGCCAGTTCCGTCGGCCGGCGGTCAGCAGGTGATAGGCCAGCAGGGCCGCGGCCAGGCAACCCTGGACCAGCAGCAGGAACAGCTCCCAGCGCTCCAGCGTCTCACCCATCAGTACCAGATAAAGGAAATCGGCCAGGGCCAGGGCGCCCAACACCAGTCCCCACAGCAGGGCCTGCGGGTTGGCCACCGACCAGGGCAGCGGTGAGCCGGGCCAGCCGAACACCAGCCGGAACGCCTCCCGGCGCTCCCGTGATGCGGTCCAGGTGGCATAGAGCACGATCAGCGCGATCATCGCGAACAGGCCGAGGGGAACCAGCACCGCTTCCATCTTTTCCTCCTGGTCAGGGTTCTTGGTTGGGATTGGTCGCTTGCTGGCAGATAAGACTCCCCCTGTCCCGAAATAATTTCAAATGATTTTATTCCCCAGCGGATTTTTTGAAATTATATTCCAGTGGCCCTCGTCCTACGAGTTGAACACGGGAGCAGTCGGATTCACTCATCCCTGCGCGAGGCTCATGCAGACCATCGAATACAGCTTTCGCGAGATCCTCGCCGAGTATCAGGGCAAGGTCTACAACCAGGCCTACCGCATGCTCGGCAACCGCGAGGAGGCGGAGGAAGCCACTCAGGACATCTTCCTGCGCATCCATAACAGCCTGGATGAGTTCCGCGGCGAGAGCAAGCTTTCGAGCTGGATTTTCCGGATCACCGCCAATGTCTGCATCAGCCGGCTGCGGCGCAAGCAGCTCGAGCTGCACAGTCTCGATGAGCCGCTGGGGGGCGAGGAGGGCCGGCGGGTGGCGGAAACCCTGCCGGACGAGGGCAACGACCCGGAGAGCCTGTACCGGTCGCAGGAGACCGCGGAGATTATCCGGGCGGAGGTGCGGCGCCTGCCGGCGCTCTGGGCCCAGGCGATCAGCCTGCACCATTTCGGCGGCCAGTCCTACGAGGAAGTGGCCGAGATCATGCAAATCCCGCGAGCGACTGTCGCCACCTACATCCGGCGTGGCCGCATGCAGCTCGCAACCCAGTTGGTGGCGCGCACGGGCCGGGACGGCCTCTGAGGCGCGAAGGAGATCACCATGGACTGCCGGGAATTCGAAGCGAAGGTCCAGGATTACGTGGAAGGGCTGGGCAGTGACCGGAACCGCCGGGAACTGGAGCGCCACCGCGCGGGTTGCCCCCACTGCGATGAGCTGGCCCGGATGCAGGAGGAAATCTTCGCGGCCCTGGAGGGTTCCGAGCCGGCTACCCCGCCGCCGGGACTGGAAGCGAAGATCCTGGCCCTGGTCAGCCGGGAGGAGGAGGCGCTGCGGCTGGCCGAGCGGGCGGTGACCGCCGCCCTGGAAAGCACCCGGCCGGTCGAGCCGCCCGCGGGCCTCACCGAGCGGATCATCCTGGCGGTCGAGGTGCAGGAGGCGGTGATCGCCGGGGAGCGCAGCCGGGCCCGCTGGTGGTATGCCGGCGGAACCGCGCTGGCCGCGGCGGTGGCGGCGATGCTGATCTGGGGGCTGGAGCGGAGTTCCTACGCGCTGGTGCTGCTCTACGGGATGGCCCACCAGGGCCTGACCGACCTGGCTCATCGGGGCGAGACCCACCTCGCCCGCTGGTACGAGCTCTGGAACGAGTGGCTCGCCACCGGGAGCGCCGGCGCCGAGCGCGGCCTGACCCAGCGCCTGAGCGAGACGATCCTCTACCAGGTGCCGCTGCCCGGGCTGGAGCAGACCCTGCCGGCCTACTACCTGGCCGGGGGAGCGATCCTGCTGCTGACGATGTGGTACTATTACCGCGAGCCGGCGGCCGGACCGGCGGTCCGATCCTGAGAGCGTGTGATGAACTCAGAGCGACCGGCTCGGGAATCAGGAAAAACACCACCCCCGGGGTCCCCCTTTGGTCAGGGGGATTGGTCCGGCTTCGGCCGGAGCTTTGAGCTAAGCGCTTGAACGATATCGGTTTCGATCCCCGCTTGAGCAGGGTGGCCTCGCCCGGAGGGCGCGGCCGGGGTGTGTGCCTTTACCGGCCGCACAGCATAAATCCCCGACCCAGAGTTCATCACACCCGCTAAGCCCGGGGCCCCCCGCTCCCGCCGGCCGAAATGCCGCGGAGCGAGCCGGCCTTGACCTCTTCGCCGTTGTATACCCGCAGATCGATGTCCCCCTCGCTGGCCCCGATCACCGCCGCGCCGCAGGCATCGCCCCAGACATTGATCGTCGTGCGTCCCATGTCCAGCACCCGGTCCACCGCCAGGATCAGCCCCACCCCCTCCAACGGCAGCCCGACCGACCGCAGCACGATCGTCATCATCACCACCCCGGCCATCGGGATGCCCGCCGAGCCGATCGCGGCCAGCAGCGCGGTGAACACCACCACTGTCTGCTGGGCGATGCTCAGGGCGAAACCCTGGCCGTGCGAGGAATAGTACTGGGCGATAAAGATCACCGCGATGCACTCGTAGAGCGCCGTCCCGTTCATGTTGACCGTCGCTCCCAGCGGCATCACGAAGCTGGTGGTCCGGTTGGCGATCCCGGCCCGATGTTCGACACACTCCATCGAGAGCGGCAGGGTGGCCGAGCTGGAGGCGGTGGAGAAAGCGGTCATCAGCGCCGGGGCCATCGCCTTGAAAAGCCGGTACGGGTTGACCCTCCCCACCAGCCACACGATCAGCGGCAGGGTCACCGCGCCCTGGATCAGCAAGGCCAGCACCACGCACAGGGCGTAGAGCCCGAGCGGGACGAAAGGAGCAAAGCCGGTGCGGGCGATGATCGAGCTCACCAGCCCGAACACCCCGAACGGGGCGAGCCGGATCACGAAGCGGGTCATCTTCATCATGATCTCGGACACCCCGTTCAGCAGCTCCCGCACCGGACGGGCGTATTGCTGGTCGACCCTGGTGATGAAGATTCCGAAAATGATCGCGAAGAAGATCAGCCCGACCATGTCCCCCTGAACCGCCGCCGTGACCGGGTTCTCCGGGATCATCCGCAGCAGGATCTCCATAAATCCCAGCTCGCTGCCGGGCAGGGACTCCGGCATGGCCTCCAGCCCCAGCTCGGCCCCGACTCCGGGCCGGATCAGGTTGACAATCGCCAGGCCGGTGAGGATCGCGATCAGCGAGGTGGAGATGACATAGATGGTGGTTTTGAGGCCCATCCGGCCCAGGCTGCCGGTGCCGCCCAGGTTGGCGACCGCGGTGACAATCGAGCAGAAAACCAGAGGGACAATCACCATCTTGAGCAGGGTGAGGAAGACTGTTCCCAGCGGGCGGGCGATCACGAGGATCGGCTCGCCGATCAGCCAGCCGGCGAGCACGCCGAGCAGGATGCCGACGAAAATCCAGCCGGCCAGTCCGAGGCGCTTGAGAATAGTCCCCTCCTTGTGTCTCAAGTCCAGGCGCGTGCCATGCTCTACAATTGGCGGGGCCGGAGCTCGCGTTGCTCGAACCCGACCAGCTCCTTGATTCCCAGGCGCTTCAGCAGTTCCGCCAGGCGCGGCTGGTGACGGCCGACCTCCTCCGGGGCATGGGAGTCGCTGCCCGCGGTGATCGGGATCCCCCGCGCCAGCGCTCTTCGCAGGATCGGCTCGGCGGGGTACTGCTCCCGGCAGGGCTTGTCCCAACCCGAGGTGTTGATCTCGATCGCCGCTCCGCTGGCCGCGATCCGGTCCAGCGCCCGGTCCACCACGGCGGTGAGGTCGCGCGCGGGCCGCAAATCGCGCTGGTGGTTGAACTTCTTCACCAGGTCGAAATGGCCGATGATGCTGCAGCAGCCGGGCTCGGCCAGCTCGGCCAGGCACTCGTAGTAGCGCTCGCACAGCCGGTCGATCCCGCCCGGGTAGCTTTGCAGCGCGGCCCGCAGGTGCTCGGGGGTGTAGTCGATCACCACCTCGTCCACGATGTGCACCGAGGCGATGCAGTAATCGAGCCCCAGCCCGCGCGCGGTCTCCAGCGGGTGGCAGGAGACTGCCGGGCCGAGGTAGTCGAACTCCGCGCCGATCCTGATCCTGATCCGGCCGGCGAACTCATCCCGCAGCCGGCGGGCCTCGTCGAGGTAGACCGGGAACAGTTCCCGCGGGATCAGGCAGTCTGGCAAGGGGTAGTCATAGCCGGGCGGCGAGGGATAATGGCAACTGAAGCCCAGCTCTTCCAGGCCGAGTTCCACCGCCCGCCGCACGTACTGCTCCATCGTGCCCCGGGCGTGACCACAGTACTGGGTATGGGTATGGTAGTCGATAAACAGGCTCACGGGCAGGTCCCACCCGCGGCGCCGGGGGGCGGCGCGGCTTGCTCAGGCATAGAGTGAGGCCAGGCCGGGGTCGATCTCTCCGAGCCTGGCCAGCAGGAAGTGCTTGACCTGGGCCATGCTGTGCAGGGAGAGGGCTTTTTGCGCAACCTGCCGGGCCTCCTCGAACGAGATGGTACGGATCAGCTTCTTGATGCCGGGGATCGCCGCCGGGCTGGTGGAAAGCTCATCCACTCCCAGCCCGACCAGCAGCAGCGCGGACAACGGGTTGCCGGCCATCTCGCCGCAGACCCCGACCCAGGTGTTGGAGCGCCGGGCGCCCTCGATGATGAACGACAGCAGGCGCAGCACGGCCGGGTTGAGCGGCTGGTAGAGATCGGCCACCCGCTCGTTGCCCCGGTCCACGGCCAGGGTGTACTGGATCAGGTCGTTGGTGCCGATGGAGATGAAATCGACATAGCGCAGAATCTCCTCGACCATCAGCGCGGCCGAGGGAATCTCGATCATCACCCCCACCTCGACTTTTTCCGCCACCGGCACCCCCTCTTTCACCAGCTCCCGTCGCACCTTGCGGATGAAGGCGACCGACTTCTTCACCTCCTCCACCGTGCTGACAAACGGCACGAGGATTTTAATGTTACCGCAGGGGGTGGCCCGCAGCAGCGCCCGCAGTTGGGTGCGGAAAACATCCTTGCGCTGCAGGCAGATCCGGATCGCCCGGTTGCCGAGGAACGGATTCGGATCGGGGGTGAGCTGAAGCTGGGCGGAGAACTTGTCGGCCCCGGCATCCAGGGTGCGGATGATCACCGGGTCGGGATTGAGCCGCCGGGCCACCTCGGCATAGGCGGCGTACTGCTCCTCCTCGCTCGGCAGGTCCTCGCGGGTCAGGTACAGAAATTCGCTGCGGAAGAGCCCGACTCCCTTGGCGCCGTGGCTGATCACCGAGTCCACCTCGTCCGGGAACTCGATGTTGGCCGAGAGCTCGACACAACGGCCATCGATCGTGCAGGCGGGCAGGGCCTTGAGCTCGGCCAGCCGGTGCTCGATCGCCCGGTACTCTTTGGTGCGGGTGCGGAACTGCTGCTTTTCCTGGGGGCCGGGGCGGACGATCACCCGCCCGGTGTAGCCATCGACAATCAGCTCCTCGCCGGAGTGGACCAGCGAGGTCAGCCGGACCAGCCCGACCACGGCCGGGATCTCCAGCGAGCGGCTGAGGATCGCGGTGTGGCTGGTGGTTCCGCCGACATCGGTGGCGCAGGCCAGCACCAGCCGGCGGTCGAGCATCGCGGTCTGGGAGGGGGTCAGGTCGTGGGCCACCAGGATCACCGGCTCGTTGACCACGATCCGGGAGCTCTCGCCCAGGCCCATCAGGTTGGAAAGCACCCGCCGCTCGATGTCGAGGATGTCGGTCCGGCGCTCCCGCAGGTACTCGTCCTTCTGGTTGATCGCCAGCGCCCGGACGATCCCGGCAATGGTCTGGGTGAAAGCCTGCTCGGCTCCGATCAGCTTATGGCGGATCAGCGAGATGGTCTGCTCGACCACCATCCTGTCCTCGATCATCAGCAGATGGGCATCGAAGATCTGCGGGGTGCGGTCGGAAAGCTTCCGCTTGAGCTCATCGCGCAGGCGGGTGAGCTGGAGGCGGGTGGTTTCCAGGGCGCCGCGGAAGCGCTCGACCTCCTTGTCCACCATCGCCGGGGTGAGCTTGCGCTCGGGAATCGCGGGTGCGCCGAACGGGATCACCAGCGCCTTGCCGATCGCCAGGCCGGGAGCGGCAACCAGGCCGGTGACCACCAGCAGGTCCGACCGCTTGCGGCCGAGGCCCTTCCCTGTTCCCTCAGCAGGCAGTTCCGGCATCGCTATAACTCCTCCAGCTCTGCGTCTTCCTCGACGAACTTGTCGTTGAAGAGACCCTCGATCGCCGCCAGCGCCTCTTCCGCGTCAAGCCCTTCCACCGTCAGCTCCAGGATCGCCCCGCATTCGGCGGCCAGCATCATGATCCCCATGATGCTCTTGGCGTTGATTTCCATGTCATTGCGACGAATGGTGACCTCGCTGCTGAACCTGCTGGTGGTCTGAACCAGCATCGCCGCCGGCCTGGCGTGCAGCCCCAGCCGGTTGTGGACCTGAATCTCTTTACTTAACCTCATCTTTTTCCGCTCGATGATGGCACACCCACTGGATCGACCGAACGCATCCGGCCCGCGGACACCGCTCCCCTCGCCGGGTTCCCGCCCCGGCGGCTAATCGGACGGGTTTCCAATATAACGCTTGCGGCGCATTTGTTCAAGCAATCTGCGGTTGAACTCCCGCGCCGGATGGTGGCCGCTCTGCTTCAGCAGGTAGTTCATGGCAATCACTTCGCTGACAACCGTGATGTTCTTGCCCGGCACCAGCGGCAACTGGATCAGGGGCAGATCGACCTCGAGGATCCGGGTCACCTGGTCCACCAGCCCGGTACGGTCGTACTCCTTGCCGGGGCTCCAGTGGGAGAGCTCGACCACCATCTCGATCCGCTTTTTGGCCCGCACGGCGCGGATCCCGAACAGCCGGTAGACATCGATGATCCCCAGGCCGCGGATCTCCATGTGGTGGCTCAGCTTCTGGTTCATCGCGCCCACCAGCTGATTGTCGATCGTCCGGGTGACATGGACCACGTCATCGCACACCAGGCGATGGCCGCGTTCGATCAGATCCAGCACGCACTCGCTCTTGCCGATCCCGCTGGGCCCGGTGTAGAGCAGCCCGACCCCGTAGACATCGACCAGCGTGCCCTGGACATAACAGTGCGGGGCGAAATGCTGCTGCAACTGGGTGGATAGCTTGAGCAGGAAGGACTGGGTGCCCAGGGTCGTGCCCAGGATCGGGCGCCCGCGGCGGTCGGCGATCTCCGCCATCCGGGGCGGCGGCTGCTGGCCCTTGCAGAGCACCAGGCAGGGGACCTCGAAGCTCAGCAGGTTCTCGACCACCTCCGCCAGCCGCTCCTCGGTCAGGCTGCGCAGGTAAGCCATCTCGGTTTCGCCGAAAATCTGGGTGCGATGATAGGCGAAGCGCTCGGTGAAGCCGCAGAGCGCCAGGCCCGGGCGGGCCACCTCGCTGGTGGTGATCCGGCTCTCCAGGGTCGGCTCCGCGGTGAGCGCTGTCAACTGGAGGCTCTCCCCGTGAAGGGCCAGTAGCTCCGCAACCCTCAGGCTCTTGTCCATCGCCTCACTCTCGCTGCACGCGGGATGTCAAACAAAGCCGCGCCCTCGTAATGCGGGAGGGCGCGGCTGATGTAATCGGTGTCAATCGGCTGCCGAACGGGATCAGGTCCCGGTTTTCTGCTGCGGCTGCTCGAAGACCAGGTCCCCCTGCTCGAAAGTCAGCACCGGCCCGACCTCGAACGGGATCGGCTCGATCCGTTCTTCCCGCGGCGCGCCAGGGGTGACCCGTTCGATCAGGAACGCCTCGGAAGGCCGGAGCGCCTTTCGCCCGACCTTGGCCTTGAGTTTGGACAGCTGCTTATCCAGCTTGCCCACACAGGCATCGATCGAGGCGCGCATGTTGGTGGATTTATTCCGGGAAAACAGCGCGTGATGGGCCACCCGCAGCTGCATCTCGACCAGGTACTGCTGGCTTTGACGATCCAGGATCACTGTCGCATCGATGATCTTCTGGTGCCGCCTGGTCAGATTGTCGAGCCGGCCCTCCACGTAGCTCTTGAGGCTTTCGCTCAACCCAGCGTTCCTGCGCGTGATGGAAATCTGCATCTTCACCCTCCTTGCTGTTAGTGGCGGAACTCACCCCGGGGGTTCCCCAGGATTGATTCACGCCCCCACGTACAACGAGCAGATGATCACGCATGCGCTTTGGCGACCGATTTGCTTTCCCGGCGTTTCCTCCTTCCCCTGCTGCTGCGGAGAGGACTGCCTCATACCCGCTTCCGCATCCGGGCCGGCAGGATGCCGAGCTGGTCGCGGTACTTGGCCACGGTGCGGCGGGCGATCTGGATCCCTCTGCGCTGGAGCGTGGCGACGATCTCCTGGTCGGTCAGCGGGTTGGTCGGGTCCTCGCCCTCGACCATCTTCTCGATCTGGTCCTTGATCCCCCGGGCGCTGACATCCTCGCCGCTGGAGCTGGCGAGGCCGACACTGAAGAAGAACTTGAGCGGCAGCACGCCGCGCGGGGTCTGGCAATACTTCTCGTTGGTCACCCGGCTGACCGTGGACTCGTGCATGTTGATCACCTCGGCGACCTCGCGCAGGGTGAGCGGCTTGAGGTACTCACGCCCTTCTCGAAGAAATCGCGCTGCTTGTCGACGATGAAGCTCATCACCTTGAGCATGGTCTGCCGGCGCTGCTCGATGGCCTGGATCATCCAGTTGGCGCTGTTCAGCTTGTTGGAGATGAATCCTTGCGCCTCGCCGGTGAACTTCTTCTTGTCGCGGGCGATCTCCTGGTAGGTGCGGCTCAGGCGCAGGCGCGGCAGGTTGTTGTCGTTGAGGAAGAC
Source organism: Candidatus Glassiibacteriota bacterium (assembly GCA_963752515.1). Taxonomy (GTDB): domain Bacteria; phylum Gemmatimonadota; class Glassbacteria; order GWA2-58-10; family GWA2-58-10; genus CAVVYO01. Next base: position 753,905 of record CAVVYO010000006.1, read on the forward strand.
GAGGTACTCGCCGTCGATCTTCTCCACCACCAGGTCCGGGATGATGTAGTTGTCATCCCGGGCTGCCGCAGTAAAGCCGTCCCGGCTTGGGTTCGAGGTGGGCGACCTCATCGGCCGCGGTCCTGGACCTCCCGCATGGGCTCAGCCCGGTCTGGCCTTGGCGATCTCCTGCCAGTGACGGTGGGTGAGGGGCTCGAAAGAAGTCGGCGACCAGCCGGTAGGCCAGCGTCTCCCGGCCCCCGTTCTCGCGGAGCTGGATCAGCAGGCACTCCGGAGGTCGCGGGCGCCGACTCCCGGCGGGTCGAGGGTCTGGATCAGGCCAGCACCTGCTCCACCTGCCGCTCCTGCGGCGCCGCAGCCGGAAGGCGATCTCGGAGACCGGGCTGGTCAGATAACCGTCATCGTTGATGTTGCCGATGATCTCCTCGCCGATCCGGCGTCTGGCGCTGCTCGAGCTTGAGCAGCAGCGAACTGCTGGATCAGGGTCTCGTAGAGCGTGCGGCCATCGAGCGGGGCTTTCTCGTGAGAACTCCCGGTCATCGATCTCCTGGGCGAAATTGTCGTAGTCGAAATCCGCCCTGCGTCGAGAATCTCGTCCCAGGCCACCTCTTCCTGGCTCTTGGTGGTCAAGTCGCCATCCTGCGGGCGAGATCATCGTACTGCGACTTCCTCCGGCAATCTCCGGCCTCGACAGTATCCAGCTCGGCAGACTCCGACTCGTTCTGCCCTCGCGGAGTCTTCCTCATCCTCGGCTTCGACCGGGCTCTGCTTCCATCCGCGCCCTTCGGCCTGTCATCCTCGCCGGCGTCCTCGGCGGAAGGGTCCTGCTCCTCCTCGGACTCCTCGGCCAGCTCCAGGAACGGATTGACCATCAGCTCCTGCTTCAGGTGCATCTGCAGGTCCAGCAGCGGCATCTGGAGCAGGTCCATCGCCTGGTAAAGCCGCGGGTTGATGGTCAGTTCCTGGCGATATTGGAGCTCCATGCTGATTTTGAAATGCCATAGCTCACCTGCTGTCTTCAAGAAGTTTGGCCATGCGTCCGGTCCGCCGCCCGCGCGGCGCCACCGTCCATCACATCCGGAAGTCCTGCCCAAGGTAGAGTTTCTTGGCGGTCGGATCGTTGATCAGCGTCTCGGCATCCCCGCTCAGGTGAATCCTGCCTTCGAACATAATGTAGGCGCGGTCGGTGATTGTCAGTGTCTCGCTGAACGTTGTGGTCGGTGATCAGGATCCCGATCCCGCGCTGCTTGAGACCGGCGATGATCGCCTGGATGTCATCGACCGCGATCGGATCGACCCCGGCGAACGGCTCATCCAGCAGGATGAACTTGGGATCGGTGATCAGGGCCCGGGTAATCTCCAGCCGGCGGCGCTCGCCGCCGGAGAGCGAGTAGGCCCGGCTGCGTCGCAAGCCCCTCCAGCCCGAGCTCGTTGAAGCAGCTCCTCCAGCCGTTCCTGCCGCTGCTTGCTCGTTCAGCGGCAGGGTTTCCAGGATCGCCAGCAGGTTCTCCTCGACCGTCAGCTTGCGGAAGACCGAGGCTTCCTGCGGCAGATAGCCGATTCCCGATCCGGGCCCGCCGGTACATCGGCAGGCCGGTGATGTTGAGCCCGGAGAGGAAGATTTCCCCCGCTTCCGGCCGGATCAGCCCGACGATCATGTAGAAGGTCGTGGTCTTCCCCGCGCCATTGGGGCCCAGCAACCCCACCACTTCCCCCCGCCTCACCTCCACCGCCACATCGTCGACCACCCGGCGTTTCTTGTAGACCTTGACCAGGCCCCGGGTAAAGAGACACGGGTCGCCGGGCGCACAGACCAGAGTCTGCTGCTCCTCGAGCGCCTGCATCCCGATGTGCTCCGTCTTGCCGATCAATCCTCCCGCAGCCTGGCCCGCAAACCGGGCCCTTCGGGCGTTCCGCCATCGCACACAAAATCCGTGCCAAGCTTACTTTATTTTACCCCGCCGCCCGGACAAAGTCAATGGATTTGTCCCCTCACGGCAGGGTGTCGGCGGGATTGATCTTCGCGGAGTCAGGAACGACAGTCATCTCAGCCAGCGTGTCCGGCGAGATGAACAGCCCGCGCCCTCCCCGCTCGACCTCGATCCGGGCCAGCTCACCGGCCTCCCAGGCCAGCAGGATCCGCTTCCCGAGCACGTAGCTGAGGCCCGATTCCGCGCTCTCGCGAAAGTAGCTGCGCGCATGGCCGGACACGCCCCCGACCGAAATGATCGAGTCCAGTCCCGCCCCGCCGAACAGCAACTCCAGGGTGTCGCCCTCGATCCAGTTGCGGAAAAGGGCGGGCTGCCCGGATGCTTCCGCCTCGAGCGAATCCGCCCCCTCGGCGCCCGCCGCGAACTCCCCGCGGGCCTGGCCCACCGCGGTCACCCGCTCCAGCTCGCGCTCGCGGGTGGCGACATCGATCAGCTCGCCGCTCAGGGTGTACTCCGGGTTGTCCACCCGGGGACGGCCGCCGCGGAAGTAGCTCAAGCCCAGGCCACGATCGTGGAACAGGCTGTCGGAGCTGACCGACAGGCTGTCATCCCAGAGCCGGACCCTTCCGCTGGCGCTCAGGCTGTCCCCGGCGTAGCTGCGCACGATGTCGGCCACCAGGTGGTAGGGCCGCTCCCGCAGCGAATCGCCCGCCTCGAAGTAGTCGACCCGGGGACGGCCCAGCAGGGTCGCCATCCGCTGATCCCGCCGATAAAGCCCGCTGGCGGCCAGGGCCTCGGTGCCGCTCTGGCTGTCGACCAGGCGGACCTGCTCCAGCGCCCGCAGCTCTCCGGTCTCGGTCTGGTAGAACAGCCGCAGGGCTTCCAGGGTGCGCAGGCTGTCGTGGACCACCGCCGGGGCGCCCTCGATCTCCAGCCGCCGATCCCGGCTGAACCAGCGGCCCTCCCGCCCGGTGCCGGTCAGGCCCTCGGCGGCCCAATCCAGGCTCCCCAGGGCACGGTAATACGCTTCCTGCTCGAAGTAGTAGACGGTGTCGGCGCGCAGGGTGAGCTGGGTGTCGACCACCACCACTTCTCCGGCGCAAAGCAGGTATTGTTCGGCGGTAAAATAGCCCAGCCAGTCGCAGGCGATCCGGGAGGGGCCGTGCTGGACCCGCACCTGGCCCTCGAGCACCAGCAGCCGTCCCTCCTGGCCCGGACTCTGGCGCTGGTAGAAGCGGTCGGCGTGCTCGATGGTGAACGGCGCCTGGTCCGCGCCCGCCGCATCGGGCAGGCGCTGCTGCTGGCCCCGCAACGCCAGGACCGTCAGCCCCAGGAGCGCAGCGAGTAGCGCGGCCGGGAGCAGCAGCCTGTCCCTAACGCGCCTGGCCCAGTACATGGATGTCTCCGGTCGGATTGAGCACCTCCAGGTGCTCCAGGCCGACATCGGTGGTGAGCCCGGTGCCGCGGACCTGTCCCTGGGGGGTGGTGATCAGCACCGTGGTATCGCTGACAATCAGGTTCTCGGAGCGCCGCCAGAGGAGCCGCTCGGTCCGGAGGGTGCGGGAGCTGTCGGCATCGACCACCACCACCGAGTCGAAAGCCTCCATCAGGCCGCTGTCCAGGTGGAGCACCCCCCGGCGGGAGATCAGGATCGAGGTCACCTGGCCCTGCTCGTCGTAAAACACCACTTCCGGCGCCAGCACCTTGAACTGGTTGGGCTCCTGGAATTTCTCCGCCCGCTCGGCCTTGAGGAAGCCCTTCTTGATCCCGCTCTCGGTCAGGGCCATCTCGAAGCCCTCGAACACCTGGTCCGGCACCGCGGCGGCCGGGTTCCCGTCGGCCTCGGGCTGCTGGCCCACCGGCCGGCACGCCGCCGGGAGCAGCCCGAAAATGAAAAGCGCCCCGAGAAGCACAGCACGGGGCGGCCGGAGCACGCTCGGGAACATCGCTGACCATCCGGTCCGGAGTCGCATCAGATCACCCTCGCCCGCATCAGGTCGTGCAGGTGGACCACTCCCACCAGCCGGCGCTGTTCATCGACCACCGGCATCGAAATGATCAGGTACCGCTCCATCAGTTGCACCGTCGCGATGCAGAGCTCCTCCGGCCGGGTGCACTTCGGGTTGGCGGTCATCACCTCCCGCACCGGAACATCCATGAAATCGGCGGTGCGGTGCAGCAGCCGCTTGAAATCGCCATCGGTGATCACCCCCTCCAGCCGGCCATCCGCATCCACCACCGAGCACAGCCCGCGCTTGCCCACCAGCTCCAGCAGGGCCTCGCGCATCCGGGCCTCGCCGCTCACCCGGCCGACATGCTCCTCGCCGCTGAGCATCACCTCGCTCACCTTGAGCAGCAGCCGCCGTGCCCAGGGCCCCGGCCGGGTGCAGCCGGGCGAAATCCTCCGGGACGGAAGTCGCGCCGCACCAGCAGGGCCACCGCCAGGGCATCGCCGAGCACCATCGCGGTCGTGCTGCTGGCGGTGGGCGCCAGGTCGTGCGGACAGGCCTCCTGGCTCACTCCCGAGTCCAGCACCACGTCCGCCAGGCGCGCCAGCGAGCTGTTCCGGGAACCGGTGATCGCCACCACCCGCACCCCCAGCCGCTTGAACAGGTGCAGCAGGCAGTCCAGCTCGCTGGTCTCGCCGCTCTTGGAGACCGCGATGAAGATATCCTCGCGGGAGACCAGCCCCATGTCGCCATGCAGCGAGTCCACCGGGTGGATGAAGATCGCCGGGGTGCCGGTGCTGGTGAGGGTCGCCGCCAGCTTGCGGCCGATGATCCCGCTCTTGCCCACCCCGGAGACAATCACCCGGCCGTGGCAGCCGTAGATCAGGTCCACCGCGGCCAGCACCGCCTCCTCCACCCGGCCCAGCAGGCCCAGCACGGACTCGCCCTCGATGCGGATCACCCGGCGGACCTGGCCGAGCAGCTCCTCGCGGGTCGCCCCGGCCGGCGGAGTGCTTTCGCCTGTCGCAGTCTGGCTCAATGTTCCCTCAGGTAGGCGGTCACCGCCTCACGGTAAGGCCCCGGGCCTTAAGCACCAGGGTAATCAGCTCGCGCACCGCGCCGTGGCCGCCCGGGCTGGCGGTGCACCACAGCGCCAGTTCCCGCACCTCCGGGACCGCATTGGGCACCGCCACCGGCAGGCCGACCCGGGCCAGCAGCGGCAGGTCGATCAGGTCATCGCCGATGTAGGCCATGCGTTCGAGGGGGATCCCCAGCCGCCGGCTCATCTGGTCCAGCACCGGCCCCTTGTGCACCACGCCGAAATGCATCTCGACGATCCGGAAACGGCCCATCCGGAGGCGGGCCGCGGGCAGGTCGCGGCCGGAGATCACCGCCAGGTGCAGCCCGACCTTCTCGCAGAGGGCGAGCGAGGCGCATCCGCACACTGAAAGCCAGCAACTGTTCGCCGTTGTCCAGTTGCCAGGTGTGCCCATCGGTCAGCACTCCATCGACATCCATCACCACCAGCTCGACCCGCCGGGCGGCCTCGACCACCTCCGGCGCAGCCGCGGGGAGGTCATTCAGGATCTTGAGTACCGCTCGGTCGCGGACAAAGTCTCCCAGTTCCACCAATGGCGGCAGCAGGAGTTTCGCCGCCTCTCAGGTTGAGCGTGGTCAGGCGGTCGCTCAGCGCCCGTTCCGGGGCGGGATGCACTTCCAGGAACAGCCCATCGGCCCCGGCCGCCACCGCGGCGCGGCAGAGCAGGGGCACGTATTCCCGGCTGCCGCCGGAAGAGTCCCCGCTCCCGCCGGGGACCTGGACGCTGTGGGTGGCATCGAACACCACCGGGCAGCCCAGGGCGGCCATGCGCTGCAGGCCGCGGAAATCCACCACCAGGTCGTTATAGCCGAAAAAGGCTGCCGCGCTCGGTAGGACCAGCACCCGGCTCGCCGCTGGCGCGGGCCTTTTCCACCGCCGCGGCCATCAGCCGCGGGATCGAGAAACTGGCCTTTCTTGATATTGACCGCGGCCGGCCGGTCACCGCGGCGGCGCGGATCAACTCGGTCTGGCGGCAGAGGAACGCCGGAATCTGCAGGACATCGGCCGCCCGCCGCGGCGGCGGCCTCGGCCGCTTTCGTGAATGTCTGTGGTCACCGGCAGGGCGAACCCTCCCGCACCAGGCGCAACTCTCCAGCCCCTGCTCCAGCCCGGGGCCGGCCGGGCTGCGGCCCGAGCTGCGGTTGGCCTTCTGGAACGAGGCTTTGAAGATGTAGACCACACCCAGCCGGTGACAGAGCGCCTGCATCGCCTCCGGCCACCCGGGACATGATCTCCCGGTCCTCCACCACGCAGGGCCCGGCGATCAGGAACAGCCTGGTCCCGCTCCCGAGCTTGCGCCCGAGGATGTCAAAGCTGCTGGTGGTCATCGGCCGGAACCTGTTCCTGGGCCTGCTTCAGCGCATCTCGCCCTCCTGCCCCCGGTGCTCCCGGTTGTAGCGCAGGGCGGCGGCGACAAAATCCCTGAACAGCGGGTGCGGACGCATCGGCCGGCTCTTGAGCTCGGGATGGAACTGGCAGCCGACAAACCAGGGATGGCGCGGCAACTCGATCATCTCCACCAGCTGGCCGTCCGGGGCTCAGGCCGCTGAAAACCAGCCCTGCAGGCGGCCAGCATGCTCGCGGTACTTGTTGTTGACCTCGTAACGGTGGCGGTGGCGCTCCCCGATCGACTGCGCCCCTCCGTAGATGCGGTGCGCCAGGGTCCCGGGTGACCAGCTCGCAGGGGTAGGCCCCAGCCGCATCGTCCCGCCCTTCTCGTGCACCTCGGCCTGGCCGGGCATCAGCGAGATCAGCTGGTTCCTGCCCTCGGGGTCCACCTCCACGCTGACCGCATCCTCGATCCCGCAGACATTGCGGGCGAACTCGATCAATCGCGCACTGCAGGCCCAGGCAGATCCCGAAGAACGGCACCTTGTTGAGCCGGGCGTAGCGGATCGCCTCCAGCTTGCCATCGACCCCGCGCGCGCCGAAACCGCCGGGGACCAGGATCCCATCGAACCGCCCCAGCTTGCGCTTGGCACTCTGGCGGTTGATCTCCTCGGTGTCGATCCAGGTCAGCCAGACCTTGACATCATTGGCGACCCCGGCGTGCAGGAAGGACTCGTTGATCGATTTGTAGGCATCGGCCAGGCGCACATATTTGCCGCAGATCGCAATCTCGATGGCCGTGGTTGAGGCTCTTGGCCTTGCGCACCATCTGCCGCCAACGGCCCAGCGCGGGCTGCGCCGGCCTCGAGCTGGAGGTGTTGCACCACCTGGTCATCGAGCCCCTGCTGGTTGTACAGCAACGGGACCTCGTAGATCGACTCGACATCGATGCCCTCGAACACGGCATAGGGCGGGACATTGCAGAACAGCGCCATTTTCTGCTTCAGGTCCTCGCTCAGCTCGTGGCTGGTGCGGCAGACCAGCATGTCGGGCTGGATGCCGATCTCGCGCAGGGCCTTGACACTGTGCTGGGTGGGCTTGGTCTTGAGCTCGCCGCTGGAGGGCAGGTAAGGGACCATTGTCACATGGATGTAGAGCACATTGCTGCGCCCCAGGTCCAGCCCGAACTGGCGGATCGCCTCCAGGAACGGCAGGGACTCGATGTCGCCCACGGTCCCGCCGATCTCGCCGATCACCACGTCCACCTTGCGCTTGAGGGTCAGGCGCACCAGCGAGGCCTTGATCTCATCGGTGACATGGGGGATCACCTGGACCGTCGCCCCCAGGTAGTCGCCCCGCCGCTCCTTGGAAATGATGGTGTTGTAGATGCGGCCGGTGGTGACATTGTTGTCCTGGGAGAGCGACTCATCCAGGAAACGCTCGTAGTGGCCCAGGTCCAGGTCGGTCTCGGCCCCATCATCGGTGACAAAGACCTCGCCGTGCTGGAGCGGATTCATCGTGCCCGGATCGACATTCAGGTAAGGGTCGAACTTCATGATCGTCACCGACAGCCCGCGCGCCTTGAGCAGCATCCCCAGCGCCGAGGCGGTGATCCCCTTGCCCAGCGAGGAAACCACGCCGCCGGTGATGAAGATGTACTTGACGCCCTCGGCGTGCTGCAGGCTGTCTCTGCGGATTTCGGCAAATCTGGCCAAGTGGCTGTTCCTTCTGTTGTTTCGGTTGTATCGCACCCGGGAAAGGAATGATCCAGGCAAATATAGCACTCCGCGGCCGGGATTGCAACCGGAGCGGCCAAGGCCCCCCCGGCAGCGCAGCCTCGATCCCGTTTCGACGACAAATCACCTCTGTTCCGACCCGAAGAGCTTCAAGCTTTCGTACCATCAATCAGGTCGCGGTGGACCGGATCAGTCCAGGCCGAGGCGGAGGATCAGCTCCTCGACCCGCGCCAGGTCTTCCGGGGTATCAACCCCGAGCGAGATCGTCCGCTCCACCCGCGCGGCATAAATCGACATCCCATCCTCGAGGGCCCGCAACTGCTCCAGCGACTCCCGCCGCTCCAGCGGCGAGGGGGGCAGCCCGGCCAGCCGCAGCAGCGCCGCGCGGCGGTAGACATAAAGCCCGAGGTGGATCAGGAACGGCTGCTCCTGCGCCGCCGCCCCATGCCCGGCGAATGGGATCGCGGCCCGCGAGAAATACAGCACCCGGCCATCGACCGCCATCGCCGCCTTGACCTTGTTGGGATCGAGCGCTTCCGATTCATCCGCGGCCGGGCGCACCAGGGTGGCGATCTCCCCAGTCCGGCGGCCCGCCAGCAGCTCCACCGCGGCATCGATCAGCGCGGGCTCGATCAGCGGCTCATCGCCCTGGATGTTGACCACCAACTCGAATTCCGGCGCGCCGGCGGCGACTTCCGCCACCCGGTCCAGCCCGCTGCGGCAGTCGGCGCTGGTCTGGCGCGCCTGCCCGCCGAACGCCTCGACCGCCGCGAAAATCCGCGGGTCATCGGTGGCCACCAGCAGCCGGTCCAGGCTCCGCGCCCCGGCGGCGCGGCGGTAGACCCGCTCGATCATCGTCCGCCCGGCGATCATCGCCAGGGGCTTGCCGGGGAAACGGCTGGAAGCGTAACGGGCGGGGATCACCCCGAGCACTCTCATGGCGCGCCTCGAATCTGGGTGGCTGTCCGGGAAGGATGCCATAAAGTAAAGCCGGGCGGCCGCACTGTAAAGGCTCCCTCCCATCTGGCGGGGCTTGACTGTCGGAGTTATCTTTGAGATTTATTGTATATATAATATATACTGTATAAACCGTCCGCCTTTGCCGGGACCGGCCGGGGGCGGACCATCCACGGCCGGGAGAGCGCGAGCGTGAAAGTGATCCTGGCCCGGACCGCCGGCTTCTGCAAGGGCGTGCGCCGGGCGATGAACATGGTGCTGGAGGCCAGCCAGCGCCTGGATGGGGAGATCATCACCGAGGGGCCGCTGATCCACAATCCCCAGACCATCGAGATCCTCGAGCGGCGAAAGATCCGGGTGATGCGCCAGGGCGAGCTTCCCGGCCCGGGCGAGAACCTGTTCATCCGCACCCATGGCGTTTCGCCCGAGCGCAGGCAGGAGCTGCGCGCGACCGGGGTCAACATCTGCGATGCCACCTGCCCGGACGTGGCCCGGATCCAGGGACTGATCAAGCGGCATGTCCGCCAGGGCTTCCGGGTGGTGATCGTCGGGGACAAGGGCCATGCCGAGGTGATCGGGCTGGCGGGCAATGCCGGCGATCAGGGGGATGTGGTGGGCGACCCGGCCGAGGTGGCCGGCCTGCCGGAGGCGGAAAAAGTCTGTGTCGTGGCCCAGAGCACCCTGGAGCCGGAGCTGTTCGAGCGGGTGGCGGCGGCAGTGCGGGCGCGCTACCCGGAAACAGTGGTGCTCAACACGATCTGCCCCAGCACCCACAACCGCCAGGAGGAGCTGCGGCGGCTGGCCCAAGAGGCCGAGGTGGTGGTGGTGGTCGGCGGCAGGAACAGCGCCAACACCCGCCGGCTGATGGAGATCAGCCGGAGCCTGGGCGTTCCGACCCTCCATGTCGAGACCGCGGATGAGCTGGACCCGCGCGCCCTGAGCCGCTTCCGCAGCGCGGCGGTCACCGCCGGGGCCTCCACCCCGAACTGGATCCTGATGCAGGTGGTGACCCGGCTGCAGGAGATCGAGCCCGCGGGCTCGCCCCGGGCGCTCTCCCTGGCCCGTCAACTGGTGCGGTTCGTGGTGCGCAGCAGCATTTATGTCGCCCTGGGCTCGGCGCTGCTGACCAACGCCAATGCGCGCCTGCTCGGAGTGAACTTCGGCTGGGCCCCCTATGCGGTCGCCTTCTGCTACATCCTGAGCGTGCACCTGCTGAGCCACCTGACCGATCACGGCGCTTTCGAGCTGGACAACAGCCCGCGCCTGGCCCAGTACCACCGCCACGGGCGGCTGTTCCTGACCCTGTCGGTGGTGGCCGCCCTGCTGTCGGTGGTGTTCGCCGCGACCGCGGGAGTCCTGCCGCTGCTGCTGATGCTGGCCCTCTGCGCCCTGGGGCTGGTCTACCGGATCAACCTCTCCTCGCTGATCGGCCTGCCGCGCTGGGCGGGCGGCGCCTCGCTCCGCTCCCCGCTGCACCTGATCCCCGCCAGCAAGGACCTGTTCATGGCCCTGGGCTGGTCGCTGGTCACCGTGTTCATGCCGCTGCTGATGACCGGCCTGCCGGTGCACCTGACGGCGGTCGCCCTGACTTTCGCCGTGACCTTCCTGCTGGTGATTGTCCGCTCGCTGTTTTTCGACATCCGCGACATCCAGGGCGACAAAATCGTCGGCCGGGAGACCCTGCCGACCATCATCGGCACGCGGGGCACCAAGCTGTTGATCCTGGCCCTGACCGGCCTGCAGGTGCTGCTGCTCGTGGCCGGCGCCTGGCTCGGAGCGCTGACCTCGTTCGCCTGGCCGATGCTGGCGGTCACCGGCTTCATCTGCCTGTACCTGCTGCTGTACCACCGCCGAGTGATCTACCAGGGGCTGGAGGTGGAGATGCTCGGCGACACCCAGTTCATCCTGGCCGGCCTGCTGGCCTGGCTGCCGTCCTGAGCGACGGGCAGCTTTTGCAATTCAGGCGCTTGACTTCCCCTGCTTTGCGCGGCATGATAAAACAGCTTCAATTGCAATAAATCTCACCAGTTATTAACATACTCCAGCGGCGCCGCTTAGCGCTTCAGGCCCGGAGAGGATGCCCACCATGGATGATATCCGGATCAAACAACACGACACGCGGGATCGGGTCCGGCAGGTGGAGGAGCAGTTCCATCACTGGGAGCAGATCGACTCCCGCCCGACCCGCCTCCCGACCGCCAAGGGAACCGGCTTCATCACCATCAGCCGGGAGTACGGCTGCGCGGGCTTCCGCATCGGCGACCGGCTGGCGGCGGCGCTCAATCCCCGCGAGGAGAACCTGCACCTGCCGCCCTGGGCTGTCTATGACCGCAAGCTGGTCGAGGAAATCTGCCGCAGCCACAACCTGAGCCGGATGCTGGTCGAATCGCTGGATCGCCAGCGCCGCAACCCGTTCAGCGACTACATCTCGGGGCTGTTCACCGGCGATCCCTCCTCGCACCAGGTCTTCCGCAAGTGCGCGGAGACGATTTACGGGCTGGCGGCGCGGGGAAGGGCGATCCTGATCGGGCGCGGCTCGGCGATCATCACCGGGAAGCTGGAGGGCGGACTGCACCTGCGGGTGGTCGCCCCGCTGGAGTGGCGGGTGCGGCAGGTGATGGAATTCGAGGGGATCGAATCGCAACAGGAGGCCCGGCGCAAGGTGGAGGAGCTCGACCACGAGCGCGGCCGCTACGTGCGGGACTTCCTGGGCCACGACCTCCGGGACGATCATCTCTACGACCTGGTGCTGAACCAGGCCCGGCTGGGGATCGAGGGGATCGTCCAGCTGACCGTGCGGGCGATGGAGCTGGTGAACCGGGACTGAGCGCTCCTGCCGGCTGGCCGTCCAACTACGACATCGAACGAGAAAAAAAGTTTTAGAAAACCGGCCTTTGCTGTCAAATCGGTATCAGGCCGGACCCGGGGCGGGCAGGCGAAAGCTGAAGGTGCAGCCCTCGCCCTCGCGGCTGACGACCAGGATCTCCCCGCCCATCGCCCGGACCAGGTCGCGGCAGATCGCCAGCCCCAGCCCGTGGCCCCGGACTCCGCCCGTGGAGGAGCCGCGCCGGTACTTGTCGAAGATGTGCGGCAACTCCTCGGCCGGGATGCCCCGGCCGGTGTCGGCCACCTCGACCACCAGCCAGTTCTCTTCCGGCCGGCAGCGCAGGTCGATCCGCCCGCCCTCGCGGTTGTAGGCGACCGCATTGCCCACCAGGTTGGCCAGCACCCGCTCGAGCTGGAGCTGGTCGGCCAGCACCCAATCCTGGCCCGCTGCGGCCTGGATCCCGGTCGCGAGCCGCTTGTCCCTGATCTGCGGCTCGAACAGCTCCAGGACTGTCTCCAGCAATGGGCCGACCGGCAAGCGCTCCAGGCAGAGGTTGAGCTGGCCGGCCTCGAGCTGGGAGAGGGTCAGGAAGTCGCCGATCAGCCGCTCCATCGTGCCGCAACTGCGGACCGCATTGGAAAGCAGCCGGGTCTGCTTCTCGCCCAGGGGCCCGAGCTTGCCGTCCAGCACCAGCGAGATGCTGCCGAGGATGATCCCCAGCGGGTTTTTGAGGTCGTGGGTGAGCATCGAGATGAAATCCTCGCGCAGCCGTTCCAGCTCACGGTCGCGGGTGATATCGCGCAGGACCGTGACTGTCGCGGCCGGGCCGCTCTCGCCGGCGATCGCCTCGCCTTCCGGGCCGGTCACCGGCTGGCTGCGCAGACAGTAGCTGCGCTCCCCGTGGATCAGGTCCCCGGCCTCCGGCCCGCCCGCCGGCCCAGCCAGCGAGCGGCGCACCGCCAGGGCCGCCGGCCGGTCCACCAGCTCTGTCAGCGGGAGTCCTTCCGCCAGGCGCGGCTCCTGCCCATCGGCGAACGCCCGCAGAAAGGGCGCATTGGCGGCCAGCACCCGCTCCCGCTCATCGAGCACCACCACCAGTTCCTCCATGCTGCCCAGGATCGCCTCGGTCTTGCCGCGCTCGGTGAACAGCAGCTGATGGTAACGGCGCTGCAACTGCTCGCGCTCGGCCTCGAGGCGACGCACCTCGGCGCTCACCGCCTCGCCGGCCAGGCGGTAGGCCTCCACCACCCGGGCCACCAGGGCGGCCCGTTCCGGATTCGGCTCGAAACGGTAGACCGTGTCCGGACCCTCGCCCTCGCGGCGAACCAGCCCGGCCTCGCCCAGCTCCTCCAGGGCGGGCCCCAGCTCCCCGGGAGGGCGGGCCAGCCAGCGCGCCAGCCCTCCGGCGGTGTCCAGGGCGCCGGGGTGCTCGTGGAACCAGGCGATCAGCTCCAGCTTGAGGCTGGTGTCGGCGGCCTCGCGGAGGAAAGCCTGCAGCTCGCGGTCCAAGGTGAAAGCTCCCGTGGGGAAGGAGGATTTTTCCCCGCTTTCCGTGGTGAGACAAGCGGGGCAAAGCGCTTGGCAGGGCTACAGTCCGCCGGCCGCCTCGCGGAAGCTGGAGCGGCGGCTGGACATTACACCCCCCGGCGGCTGACGCCGCCACCCCCCTCCAGGGGGGACTGTGCTCACTTCGCCCGAAGAACTGTTGCAACTGGTTGGGCGTCCGGTTGTTATTCCCCCCTGGAGGGGGGTGGTCCCGATCCCATCGGGACCGGGGGGTGTAATACTCAGGCACTGCGCCAGCGGGCGCGTTGTGTCAGCTTTTCCGGCCGCCGCGGTGGCGGCTACGCCGCCTGTGGGGTGAAAGACAAGCCCTTTGCCCCTATCCTGATTGCCAGTCTCACCCGCAACTCCAACTTTCGAAAAAGTTTGGGAAAGTGGAAAGGGGGTCCGGGGGGAGGGAGAAAACCTTTTTTAAAAGGTTTTCTCCCTCCCCCCGGAACACTTGCCTTGGTTGTCAGCGGTTTTCTTCCTGACGCCGGCGCAGGCGGCGGGTGGCCTCGGCCCAGCGGGTGGTGTCGGTGAGGATGTCCTTGAGCTCGATGGTTTCCGGCCGGCCCGCGCCGGTGCCGCCCATCACATCCACCCGGCCCTCGAACTTGGTGCGCACCTCGATCCCGGCCGCGGAGATCACGTACTCCTGGATCGCCTTGTCGTGATCGCCGCCGCGCAGCTTGAGCAGGGCGATCGCCCGCCGGATCTCGCCATCGAGCTCGACATAGCGCAGCAGGATCAGGTTGTCGAACAGCCCGAGGGTGCGGCGGCTGTCGATCTCGAACGAGCCGAACATCTTGTCGACCTCGAGGGTGAAGACGCTGGTCACCCCATAGAGGGAGAACAGCCGCAGCAGGGCCCCGAGGTAGTCGGCCAGGTAGCTCTCATCATCGATCGCCTGCATCAGGTGGGTCAGGCCATCCACCGCCACCCGCTGGGGGCGGTCGCGGTCCAGGCGCAGGCGCAGGTCGTGCAGCAGTTCATTGACCGAGAGGCTGAGCAGGCTGTGGGCGCAGCAGTCGAGCAGTCCGCTCCGGAGGTGGCGCGCCAGCCCCCCGCCGGGCCCGGACTCCAGCGCCCGGCCGGCGGGCTGGTCGAGGGCCAGCAGCAGGGCCTGTTGACGAGCCTTGAGTCCCGCCTCCAGAAACTGGCAGGCGAGCATGCTTTTGCCGGTGCCGCTGGAGCCGGCGATCACTGTCGAGCTGGCGCCGGGCAGTCCGCCGCGGCACATCTGATCCAGCCCCTTGACTCCGGTGCTCTGGACCGCGGGCAGGCCGCCCAGCAGCTCCCCTTCCTCGGCGGGCGCCGGGGCCAGCTCGTGCACCGCCGAGCAGACCGGGTAGACCTCCAGGCCGGTGTCGGTGAAACGCATGGTGTGGCGGCCGGCGAGGTGGCGCTGGCCGCGCGACTTGATGACCTCCAGGAAACGCTCCCGGCGGTGCTGGCGCTGGCGATCGCAGGAGAGCCGGATCACAGTGTCGGTCAGGTACTCCTCGAGGTTGGCCCCCTCGCCCTCCGAGGACTCGATCTCCTTGATCAGCACCGCGCTGCGGGTGAGCCGCATCAGCCCGGTCAGGAACTTGCCCAGCAGCACCCGCAGTTGCTGGGAGTTTTCGGTGATCCGCCGGAAGTGGGTCACCGAGTCGACCATGATCCGGCCGGTCCCCAGCCCGCGGCTGAGCCGGGCGAACCCGCTCTCGGGCTGTTCGAGCATCTCCCGCACCGCTTCCGGCGAGGAGGGAATCACCCGCAGCAGGTTGCCGCGTTCCAGCTCCCGCAGGTCCCAGCCGAACGCCAGGGCATCGCGGTAGAGCTTCTCCGGCTCCTCCTCGAAAGTGACGATGATCCCCGGCTGGCGGTAGAGCAGGGCCCCCAGGTAGATGAACTGCAACCCGAGGGTGGTCTTGCCCGCGCCGGGAGTGCCCTCCACCAGCAGCACATTGCCGGGCAGGATCCCGCCGTGGAAGACCTCATCGAGACCCTGGATCCCGGTCCTGACCAGCTCCATCGCTTCGCCTCCGGCAGAGAACCGCTCATCCTGACTTGCGGTCCAAGATCCAGCATCAACCAGTGAAAAGCTTGAGAAAAATACATTCATCCACGAAGGACACTAAGATTCACGAAGGTTCACGAAAATATTCTCTTCGTGTGCCTTCGTTTTTCCTTCGTGCACTTAGTGGAAATCTTTTCGGTGTCAGGCCAGCGCTCCACGGGCAAGCAGCGCCGCGCGCACCGGCTGGTCCTCGACTTTGATGCCGTAATTACCGTCACGGTCGGTGGCCATCGCTCCCAGCGCGGAGGGCAGGGCATAGCGGGCCTGTCCCCCGCGCGCCTTCTTGTCCAGCCGGGTCAGCTCCAGCACCTGCTCCGCGCCGACCCGCAGCCCGGCGCAGTCCACCGGCAGCCCCAGGCGCCGCAGCAGCGCATCCAGCCGGGCGACTTCCGCGGAGGGCATCAGCCCCAGGCGCGCGGCCAGCTCGGCCTCGATCGCCATCCCGGCCGCCACCGCCTGGCCGTGCAGCCAGCGATAGCCGGAAAGGGTCTCCAGGGCATGGCCGATGGTGTGGCCGAAATTGAGGATCTGGCGCAGGTTGCCCTCGCGCTCATCGGCCTCGACCACCGCGGCCTTGATCCGGCAGTTGCGGGCGATCAGCCCGGTCAGCAGGCGCTCATCGCCCGCGATCCCCTCCGCCCGCTGTTCCAGCAGCTCGAAAAACTCCCGGTCGCGGATCACCCCGTGCTTGACCACCTCGGCCATCCCGGCGGTGAACTGCTCCGGGGGCAGGGTCCGCAGCACCGCGGGATCGATCAGCACCAGCGCGGGCTGGTGGAACGCCCCCACCAGGTTCTTGCCCCAGGGGACATCCACCGCCACCTTGCCGCCGATCGAGGAATCGACCATCGCCAGCAGGCTGGTGGGCAGCTGCACCAGCGGCACGCCCCGGGCGTAGGTCGCGGCGACAAAACCCGCCAGGTCGCCGGTCACCCCGCCGCCGAGGGCCAGCACGACCGTGTCGCGCCCCAGCCCCCGGGCGAACAGCTCATCCTCGAGCATGGCCTTCCGCTCGCGGCTCTTGCTGGCCTCGCCGGCCGGGAACACCACCGGGTCGCCGCAGTCCAGCCCTCGCGCCCGCAAGCTTTCCGCCAGCGCCGCGCCATGGAGCATCGCGAGGTTGGAGTCGCAGATCACCGCCGGGACCCGGCCGGGGAAACGTGCGGCCAGCAGCTCCGCCGCCCGTTCGAGCAATCCCGGCTCGATCAGGATCGGGTAGGAGCGGTCGGGCTGCGGCTGAAGATTTACGCTGACAGTTTCCATCGCGGTCGCAGAGCATCCGGTGGGTAAGAAAAAGCGCCGGTCCGAAATCACCGGCCGGCGTCTGAATGAGAGCAAAGCGCAGGTCAGCCCACCACTTCCTTTTCGCGGGCGGTGATGATCCTCAAGCCCGCGCCGCCCTTGACCAGGGCCCGTTGAACGGCATAGGCCTCCATCTCATCCAGCTTCGGGTCATCGTGGGTGGGCTCGTGATGGAACAGCGCCAGGGTCTTGACCCCGGCCGCGATCGCCCAGTCGACCGCATGATCGGTGCTGCTGTGGCCCCAGCCGCGGTGGCTCGGGTACTCCTCCGGGCTGTAGGCGGCATCGCAGACCAGCAGGTCGGCTCCCTGGAAAAACTCGATCAGGCGCTCGTACTGGGTCTCGACAATCGCCCGGATGTCCTGGGCCTCTTCCTCGCTCAGGGAGCTGCCGGCCTCGCCGATCACATCGTAATAGGGCTCGTGGTCCCCGCTGTAGATGATCGTCTTGACGCCATCGGAGATCCGGTAGCCGAGGGTCAGCACCGGGTGGTTCATGAAATGGGTGGTGACCCGCAGGCCCGCCACGGTGATCTCCTCCTCGCGCAGCTCGTGGAAATTGAGCTGGGCCGCCAGCTGGGCGGTGGAGATCGGAAAGTAGCTGTAATCCATCTGGCCGGAGAACACCTCCTCCAGCCGCTTCTCGTAGTGCAGCGGGCCGTAGATGTCGATCACGGTCCCGGGGATGAAGGCCGGGACAAAGAACGGAAACCCGTTGATGTGGTCCATGTGGGTATGGGTGATCAGCAGGCTGATCCGCAAGGGGCGAGGGAGCTTGAGCAGCTCGAGCCCCAGCTCGCGGATCCCGGTGCCGGCATCGATGATCAGCACCTCGCCGCCCAGGGTGGACTCCTGGTCGCCGACCAGTTGCAGGCAGGTGGTGTTGCCGCCGTATCGGACTGTCCCCGGACCGGGAGTGGGAATCGAGCCCCGGACTCCCCAGAATTTGAGGCGCATCGGACCCCCTACTGCACCTTGTCGGATTGCAGGAAAATCGAGGCGTTTTCCAGCTCCTGCGGCAGACCGGCGAGGATCGGCTCCAGTTCGGCGGGCGCGATCCCCAGGGCCGGCAGGGCCTGCTCGTCCAGCACCGCCTGGTCGGCCTCCAGGTAGCTGGAGTAGCCTTGCAGGTTGACCTGGTGGTTGGCCAGGTGGGTAACCCAGGTCAGCCGGCTCTGCTGCTCCCGCGGCTGATGATGGAAGCAGACCGAGCCCTCCAGGTTCTCGCTGAGCGACCACTTGCGGGCCAGCAATGCGCCGACCTCGGAGTGGTCGATCCCCAGCACTTCGCGCTCGGCCTGCCAACTCGGCACCCGCCGGGACTGGGCCAGCTGGATCGTACGCACGAACTGCAACGGCAGGGCCTGGGCCAGCACCAGCTTGCCGATGTCATGCACCAGCCCGGCCACGAAGTACTCATCCTGCTGCAACTGGTCGATCCCGATCCGCCGGGCCAGCAGCCGGGCGGCGATCGCCGTGCCGAGCGAGTGCTGCCAGAAACGGAACTGGTCGAAATCCTTGAGAGTGCTGCGGCCCTTGTCCATCTGGCCGATGATCGCGCTGGAGAGGGCGAGGTTCTTGATGGTGTTGACTCCCAGCAGCACGATCGCCTGCTTGAGCGAGACCTTGTTGGGCAAGGCGAAGAACGCGGAGTTGATCAGCTTGAGGACCTTGGCGGTCAGCACCGGGTCCATCTGGATCACCGCCAGGATGTCCTTGGCCGAGCTTTTGAGGTCGTTGGCCAGCTCGATCACCTTGCCGACCGTGGTGGGCAGGCTGGGCATCTTCTCGATCGCGACAGTCAACCGCTGCCGGACCTCATCCTGGAGTGGCATCCTCTGGCTCCCGAGCGGCCGCCTTCCGCCGCTGAACCTTCCCCGCTGAAGATCTGGTCGGCACGCGCTGCAATCGTCCTATATTAGCCTAAATCCCCATCCTTTTCAAGGTTTTTAGCTGCCCGCGCAGGGACCGGGACCTCGGGAGGCGTGGGGGGCAACGGCAGGCTGATCTCGGTCACCTCGGGCGGGGCCAGCAGCCGGAAGGGAAAGATCCGCCCGGCGCCGATCCCCGGGCTGATGAACACCCGCAGGCCACCCAGCCGCACCAGCCCGGAGGCCGCTCCCGGCGGAGCATCGCTGGCGGTGACCAGCGCTCCCACCCATGGCAGCCGTACCTGGCCGCCATGGGTGTGGCCGCACAGCACCAGATGCGGCCGCAGCGGCCGGAGCTTTTCCAGCCGGTCCGGGCTGTGCATCAGGACCATCCGCACCGCGGCGGGATCGAACAGCGGGTAAAGCGGCGCGGGATCATCGCGGCCGGTGGAGGGGTCGTCCAGGCCGAAGAGCTGAAACGGCGAGCCATCGGCGAGTTTCCCCCGCCACTGACTGTTGCGCAGCACTTTCACCCCGGCCCGTTCCAGGGACTCGATCAGCCGCGGGATGTCGTTCTGCCCGGCGAACTCGTGGCTGCGGCCGCGCAGGGCGGCGCCCAGGAAGATGCGCAGCCACTGCAGGGGGTTGCCGGCCTTGAACATCAGGTAGTCGTGGTTGCCCAGGACCGCGTAGCAGCCATGGCGGCTGCGCAGGCGCGACAGGAACTCGGCCACCGGGGTGATCCCGCTGTCATCGTCGATCAGATCGCCGGTGATGAAGATGAAGTCCCATTCGCCTTGCTCCAGGGGGGCGAGCTGCTGCAGCAGGCGCAGGTGCGAGTCCCGCAGATGCAGGTCCGACAGGTGCAGCAGGCGCAAGGATGGCCCGCCCCCGTCATTGCCGCTCCCGGCCGGGGCCAGCTCCAGCCGGCGGAAACGCACCTTCCGTCCCCGCCGCACCTCCCAGCCCAGGGCCAGCAACGCCAGCAGGGCGATGATCCAGATCAATCCCATCCCGTGCGTCACTCCAGGGGATTCATCTGCAGCGAGACCAGCAACCGGTAATCGCCCTTGGCCGGGGCGTTGAAGGCGCGGAAGATGTGGAAGCCCACCCTCCCGATCAGGGTCTCGCCGGTGAAACCCGCTCCGATGTCATGCTTGAGGTCATCATAGCCCTGGCCGGGCTCAGCCTTGAAAAAAGCCGTGCCGGACTGGAAAACCGCATCCGCCCGCCAGCGGAAGAACAGGTACTCGACCAGCGGCAGGCGCGGCAGGCTCATCCCATAGCGCGCCTGCAGCACCAGCATCCGGTCGCCGGAGAAAGCGAACGGGTCGTAGCCGCCCAGGGTGTTGCCCAGGGTATAGCCGCGCTGGAAAGGCAGGCGGGTGTCAGCCCAGGCCCACTTGGCCCGGAAGTAGGTGCTGTGGATGGTGCGGAAAGTGTCCCAGCGCTCGAGGCTCAGGTCCAGGCGGGTGAAAGCATGCTCGCCGCCCAGGGTCCCGCCGGCCAGTTCGGCCAGTTGCTCGAACCGGAAGCCCGAGAGAGTGAAATAGGGATCGTTGCGACTGTCGAGCAGGGTTTCCAGCGTCAGGCTCTGGATCGACCCGGGGTCGATCGGCCGGTTGGGGTGGAAGCTCTCCTCGAACAGCGTGAAGGGGGACTGCTTGTTCAGGCTGTAGTAGCGCTCGTCCTGGAAGGCCAGGCCGATCCGGGAGCGCTGCCCGAACCATCGCCGCAGGTAGGCGGTGTAGCCCTCGCGGCGGAAGTAGTAGCGGTCGTCCGATCCATCGAACAAGGTCCGGACCGCATTCTCGAGGTCGTCCATCCGCCAGCGGTCATGGGTGTCGGTCCGGGAGCGGACCTCGAACCCGGCCAGCGTGCGACGGGTCTCATCCAGCGGAAAGACCAGCCCGGTCTCGAACCCGATCGCCTGGCGGACAGTGGCGGCGATCAGCCGGGCCTGGAGGAACTGGAAATCGTTCATCTCCGGCAGGTTCAGCCCGAAGCCCCAGGACAGCGACAAGCCATCCACCCGGTCGTAGCCCTCGAGGCGAAATCCCCCCATGCGGTTGGTCACCACCTCGACCCGGAAGGGCAGCGGCGAGCCCGGGCTGATCGGCTCCAGGCTCCGGAGCAGCAGGTCCGCCGCCTGCGGAGAGTCATCCGCCAGCTCCCGCCCCTCGAGTGTCGACTGGCGGGAACGGAAAATCTGCGAATGCAGCAGGATCACATCCCCGGTGACAGTCGCCCCGGAGCGCAGCCCCAGCTCCCCATCGAGGATCACCACGCTGCCCTCGATCCGGGTGTCGATCTCGCCGTTGGCGCGGACAAAAATCACATCCCGGCCCGGCTCGACCGCGGTGAGTACCGTATCCTGGTGGAACGCCACGTAGTTGTTCCGCTCCAGCAGTTGCCGGAGGCGGTCGGCCGCCCCGAGGCCTCCTTCCGGTCCCTGGGCGCGCCCCCCGGCCGGGAGCAGACCCATGACCAGCATTGTTAGGATCGCCGATAGCAGCCCTCTGTCGCTCATGACCGTCCTTTCTTCCCGCTGCCACCGTTTGCCATCGATCGCCGTTTCCGGCTACGCCCGCTCATGGCCGGCCCTCCAGCAGCAGGGTCAGCAGCACCAGCCGTTCCACCAACTGCCGGCGTTCCACGGGCGGCAGGACCTCGAAACCATCCAGCGCCAGGTGCAGCTTTCCCCCGACCAGCCAGCCCCGCCCGATCCGGCCGCGCCCCTCCCCGCTCAGCTCCAGCTCGATCAGCCCGGGCAGCAGTCCACTGCGCGGGGTTTCCCGGGCCGCCAGCCGGACTCGGCCGCCCTCGCTCAGGCTGAGCAGGGTCATCCCCCGCAGCCCGCCGAGGCTGGTGGGCAGCCGGGAGCGGTAATGCCGCCGCACCACCAGCGAGTCCCCGCCCGCGCCGCCGGGGATCGCCAGCCGATCGGGGCCGTGGAGCGGAAACTCGATCCGGCGCAGCGCGCCCTCGCCGGGCAGGGTCAATTCCAGCCGGCCGAGGGCGGGGTGATAGCTGAACAAGGCCAGGGGCCGCGGCGAGGACACCGCCTCGCCACTGACTGTTCCGCGCGGCAGCAGCCCGCCCTGGCGGTGAAGCCCGGTGGAGGGCTGCAACACCAGCGCGGGATCAAACGGCTCCAGAAACTTCTCCCCCCGGTAGGTAAAAAACAGCCAGCTCGCCGCGGCGAACGCCAGATAGCCCAACAGCAGCAGCGAGCCGCCGAGCACCAGCCAGTTGGCCACTCCCGCCCGCCCGCGGGGCCGGTCCCCTGCCTCGGGCCGGGCCATCAACTCACGCAGGGAGGGTTCCTCCTGGTGGCGCTCCAGCTCCTTGTGGGCCAGGTAGCTCAGGCGGGCATAATCGCCGCGTTCCATCAGCACCAGCCGTTCATCCAGCGGGGCCTCGCCGCCGGGAGGCTCGAGTTTCGCCTGCGAAGGCCGCTCCGGCATCGCCACCGGCGCCTCGAACTCCTTGCGGGTCATGTCGACCAGTTCCAGCGGGTGGCGCGACCTCCGGCGTTCCCGGACCGGCCCTCCTGTCTCCGGCCCCGGCCCGGAGCTGTCGCGGATGATCTCGCCCTCGCCGACAGCCTCGAACGAGGTCTGCCCCTCCTCCAGGTCCTGTTCCAGGGCCTCGGCCTGTTCCAGCCGCCGGTCCTCCTGTTCCCGCCCGAGTTCCTCCACCACCTGGTGGAAGTCCTGGCCCGGCCGGAGCCGCTCGCCGAGCAGGCTCACCCAGTCTGTGCCCAGCTCGCGCAGCAGCACGGCCTCGAAATCCGGGCCGAAATGGGCGATCAGGGTCGCCTCCCAGACCTCGAAATCGACAAACCCGACCGGTTCGGCCGGGATCGGCCCGGCGGCCGGTTCCGCTCTGACCGGAGCGGGCTGGTCCGCGGGCTCATCCTCCTTCGGCGCATCCTCGCTCGCCTGCTCCGGTGTCCCCTTGAACAGGAAACCGAAGAGCTTCCGGCCGCGCCGACCTCCTCTGCGCCGCTCCCGCGACTCCCGGTCTTGCGCTTCATTCATCGGGCGGCCACCAGTCGAGGGGACGGTAACGGATCATCCTGCCCGGCGGCAGGCAGGCGAGCAGAGGGCCGCGCGCGGCAGGCGGGACCCAGTTCCAGGGCCGGCCCCGGGAGCGCAGCGAGTAGTGTGTCGCGCGGCGCGAAGCATCCAGGCGCGAATCAGCAGCCGCCTCATCGTTTCCGGGATCGGGTTAATTATGTCCCCGGCCAGTAGCGGTGTCAAGTCGCCCCGACAGACCATGACCGCGAGCAGGCGTAAAAAGCGCATCCGCCGGGCGGCGTCCCCTCCAGCTAATGTTTGACATTTGGGCGGGTTGCCGGTAGATTGTCAGGCGCTTTTGCGCCTCCCTCACGGGAAGCCCTCGTTCCTCAAGCCGATCGCCGGCAAACCCAGTCAGGAACTCCATGCCGAGCCGCAACTCCAGACCACTCTCCCCGGCCCGGTCGCTGGCGCTGCTGCTGCTCTTGCCCTGCCTGCTGCTCGCTGCGCTGCCGTCTACGCTGCCGGCGGCCGGAGCTCCCGAAGGGCCAAAGCCGGTGCTGCCCCGGGCGATTTTTTCCGGCACCACGATCGAGGTCAAGCTTCCGCCCTTCGACCATCCCCTCCCCGCTGCGCCCGCGCCCATGCTGGTGGTCGACCGCCCCGGCGAGCCCTCCCGGCCCATCCGCAGCTTCGCTTTCGACAGCACCGGCACCGCCCGGGTGGAGATCACCGCCGCCGGCAGCCACCGCTTCACGGTCCGGCTGGGTTCGGAGGAGTACTCCCGCCAGGTCCGGGCCCTCCCCGGGTTCATCACGATCCTGCCTCCGCTGGTGGCGATCCTGTTCGCCCTGCTTTTCCGCCAGGTCTTGCCGGCCCTGTTTATCGGCATCTGGTTCGGGACAAGCCTTCTGGCCGGACTCAATCCCTGGACCGGGCTGCTACGCCTGATCGACACCTATTTCGTCCAGGCGATGACCGACCGGGACCACGTACGGATCATCATATTCAGCATGACACTGGGCGGGATGGTGGGCCTGATCGCCGCGCGGCGGAGCCACCGGACTGGTGGGGGCCTCTCGCGCCTGGCGGTCAGCCGTCGGATGGGCCAGTTCAGCACCTGGCTGCTGGGCCTGCTGATCTTTTTCGATGACTACTCCAATACGCTGATGGTCGGCAACACGATGCGGCCGTTCAGCGACAGGCTGCGCATCTCGCGGGAAAAACTTTCCTACATCGTCGACACACCCGCGCCCCGGTACCAGTGTCGCGCTGATCTCCACCTGGATAGGGTTCGAGCTGGGATTGCTCGCACCAGCATCGCGACCTGGGGATCGAGGGTAAACGCCTACTGGCTGTTCCTCCGTCTTTGCCTTCAATTTCTATTCCTGGGCCGTGTGATGTTTGCGCTGATGGTGTCCTGATGCGGCGCGATTTCGCGCTGATGCACCGGGCCGAGGAACGGGCGCTGCGCAAGGGCCAGGTGCTGAGCCCGGGCGCCCAGCCTTTGGTGGACCGCGAGATGGACCAGATGCAGCCCGGACCGGACACCCCGCCGTCGCTGGATCAACGCCCTGCTGCCGATCTGACGATGAGTGTCGTGCTGGTGGTGGGCCTCTAACCGAGCGGCCTGGAGCAGCGCAACTGGTCGGACGGGAACCGAACCCTCTACAACATCATCGGCGCGGCCGATCCATTCCAGGTATTGCTCTGGGCCGCGTTCACCGGAGTGTTCACCGCTGGCCCTGATCGCCCTGCAGCGCCTGCTGACAGTCCGCGAGGCGCTCGAATCTTTCCTGGTGGGGTTCCGCTCCCTGACCCTGGCGATGGTGATCCTGACCATGGCCCGGGTGATCCAGGAAGTGTGCACCGATATGCAGACCGCCGGGTATCCTGCTGACCGTCTCGCGCGAATTGCTCAGCCCGGGCCTGCTGCCCGCGCTCACTTTCGTCCTGGCCGCCCTGACCAGTTTCGCCACCGGCACCTCCTGGGGCACGATGGCGATCCTGATGCCGCTGATAATCCCGCTGGCCTACCATCTGCCGGTGGATGCCGGGATGTCGCCGGGCGGTGATCCAGCTGACCATGACCGCCACGATCGGCTCGGTCCTGTCCGGCGCGGTGTTCGGCGACCACTGCAGCCCGATCAGCGACACCACGATCATGAGCTCGATGTCCTGCGGGGCGGACCATGTCGACCACGTGCGCACCCAGCTCCCCTATGCCGTGGTGGTGGGCGTGGTGGCGATCCTGTGCGGCTACCTGCCGGCCGGCTTGGGCCTGTTCAGCCCCTATCTGGGGCTGCTGCTGACCATGGCTGTCCTGTGGCTGGTGCTGCGCCTGTTCGGCCGGAAGTCCCCGGAGCTCGAACCGGAGACTTTTCCAGTAATTTCCCCCTCCGCTCCCCCCGCGCCTGAGCATCTTGGCGGTTGACATCCAGCCCGGATCCGACTAAGTTACTATTCTGATTCTTTTTACCACTTTACATCGATCCGGATGCGTGCGATGCCACTGCCGAAAATGCTCCTCCCGGTCCTGGCCGCCCTGTTGCTGCTGCTGAGCCTCGCCCTGCCCTCTTCCGCCGATTCCAGCCGACTTCATGCCGCTCTCCGAGGTCAAACCGGGGATGGTCGGCGTGGGAAAGACCGTGTTCTCCGGCGACAGCATCGAGGAGTTCCAGGTCAGGATCATCGGGACCCTGAAGAATTTCATGCCCAAGAAAGATGTTATCCTGGCCGAGCTGCTGGATGAGCGCCTGCGCCACACCGGGGTGATGGCCGGGATGAGCGGCAGCCCGATTTACATCGGAGGGCCGGCTGATCGGGGCGCTGGCCTATGGCTGGGCGTTCGCCAAGGACCCGATCACCGGGATCACCCCGATCGACCAGATGCTGAGATCGAGCGGGACACCCGCATGGGCCCGAACGGCCGCGGGCCGCCGCGCCGCAAAGCGGCGCCGCGGCGGGCGCGCCCGGCTCCGGCGCGATGTTCGACCCCTTCCGGCCGCCGGCCGATCCGCTGCTGGACCAGGCCGCGGTCGCGCCCGCCGCGGGCGGCGAAGCCGACGGCGGCCCCCGGCTCACCCGTCTGCAGATGCCGCTGCTGTTCTCGGGCTGCAGTGCCCAGGTCATCGAGCGTTTCGGCGGGGCTTTCAGCCGTTTCGGGCTGGTTCCGCTGGCCGGGGGCGGCGGCGGCTCAGTGCTGGAATCCGCCGCTGGACCGCCGCGGTTCGAGGAGGGCTCGCCGGTCGCCGCCCAACTCGATCCGGGGAGACCTCTCCATCGCCGCCACCGGGACCATCACCTAGCGCGACAGGACCGGGTCCTGGCTTTCGGCCATCCCTTCCTGCAGTTCGGGCCGGTGGAGTTCCCGATGACCGCCGCGGAGATTGTCACCGTGCTGCCCAACCTGCAGCAGTCGTTCAAGCTCTCCAACAGCACCGGGTTCATGGGAACGATCACGGCCGATCATCCCAATGGGGTGATGGGGGTGATCTCCGCCCGGGAACCCGCGCTGATCCCGTTCGACATCACCCTGGACTACCCGGACCGCCCGGATGAACGGTACCACTACGAGCTGGTCAGGCACAAGAGCCTCTCCGCCGTGCTGGGCACCCTGGCCCTGTTCAACTCCCTGACCGCCAATGGCAGCGCGGTCGCCGAGCAGACGCTGCAGGTCGCCGGCGAGATCACGCTGCAGGGGATCAGCCCGGTGCGGATCGACAACATGTTCGCCGGGGCCGGCGCCGCCAGCCAACTGACTGTCGAGCTGCAGACCATCCTCCAGTACCTGTACCAGAACTTCTATGGTCCGGCCGAGGTCGAGCGGATGCGGCTCGAGGTCAAGGTGAGCCAGGGGTTTCCCCGAGCCGCGGTCAGCGAGGTCTACCTGGACCGCAGCACGGTTCACCCGGGCGACACCGTCCGGGCCGAGGTGGTGCTGGAGCCGGCCGGGGGCGCGCGGACCAGGGAGCAGTTCAGCTTCGTGATCCCCCAGCTCGATGAGGACACCCGCCTGCTGCTGCTGGTGGGCGCCGGCGACCAGCTCACCCGGGCCGAGCTCCAGCTCTCCCCGACCCGTTTCCTCTACACCAGCCTGGACCACCTGGTGCGCCTGATCAACCGTTCCCGCAAGAACAACAACCTCTATTTCAAGGTGCTGCGCCAGGACCAGGGAGTGATTGTCGGCGACCGCGAGATGCCCGGGCTGCCCTCCTCGGCCTATGCCCTGCTCAAGTCCAACAAGACCGCCGGAGCGTTGCTGCCGCTCAATGACACCTCCGTGCTGGAGAGCGAGCGGCCCACCGGCTACCTGATCCAGGGCTTCAAGATCATCCCGACTCGAGGTCAGCCCGCGCCACTGAGGTGCGGCCGGCGACTTCCGGGAAGCGGTATCCCATTCGCAGATGGAGGATCAGCTTGCACACCGCCCAGAGCTTGAGAACGTTGTTGATGCTGGCGCTGATCGTCCCGGCGATCCGGGACCTGAGGGCCGATGGCACCCAGTTCTGGACCGCCGGCAGCAGCAAGGAGTTCAGCCAGGGCGAGTCCGAGGGGGTTTCGATCCTGGCCGAGGAGGCGCTCTCCCTGGCCCCGGAGCTCAAGCTGCTGCTCGACTCCGGCCAGCCGTTCATCTGGAGCCTGGCCGCCGGGCCGGATGGCCGGGTCTACGCCGCCACCGGGCATGAGGGACAGGTGCTGTCGATCGGCGCCGGGGGCGACACGGCCACAGTCTACGATGCGCTCGAGCCGGAGGTGATGGCCCTGGCGGTGGATCAGGGCGGCGACCTGTATGTCGGCACCTCGCCGGAGGGGCGGGTCTACCGCGTGCCCGGCGGCAAGGGCCAGGCCGAGACCTTCTTCGATCCCGAGGAGAAATACATCTGGTCGATGCTGTTCGATTCCGCGGGCGAGCTGGTGGTGGCGGTGGGCGGCCAGGGCGGAGTCTACCGGGTGGATCGCCAGGGGCATGGCCGCCGGGTCCTCCAGAGCACCGAGCCGCACATCATCTGCCTGGCCCTGGACCGGACGGGCAACATCCTGGCCGGCTCCAGCGGCGATGGGCTGCTGTTCCAGGTCGACCGGCAGGACCGGGTCTCGATCCTCCACGACAGCAATCTCAAGGACCTGCGCTCGATCGCGGTCGACAGCGAAAACAACATCTTCGCCGCCGGATTCGAGCTGCAATCGCCCACCGCCCAGCCCAGGGTGATGGTCCCCACCCCGCAGGGCGCGGCGGAGCGGCCCTCCGATGAGAGCGAGGGCCAGCCGGGCCAGGAGGGTGAGCAGCCGGGCCAGCCGATCATCCTGAGGGTCCCCCAGGCCGGGCCGGGGCTCCAGTCCAGCAGCGAGCTCTACTTCCTGGACCAGGACCGCTTTGTCACCCGCCTCTGGGGCGGCAATGGCGAGGCGGTGATGGCCCTGGGGCTCGATGACCGGGACCAGGCGCTGTTCGTCTCCACCAAGGAAAAGAGCAACCTCTACTCCATCGACCGGCGGGGCGAGCAGGCCTTTCTGGCCTCGTTCCCCGAGAGCGAAGTCACCGATTTCCTGGCGGTCGAGGGCCGGACCCTGTTTTCCACCAGCAACCTCGGCAAAGTCTACGAAGTGAAGCGGGACTACCGCCCGCGGGGCACCTTCACCAGCCAGGTCCTCAATGCCGGGATCCCCGCCGAGTGGGGCACGCTCCACTGGGAGGGCGAGGTCCCATCCGGGACAGACCTCTACTTCCGCACCCGCTCGGGCAACACCGCCCGGCCGGACACCACCTGGAGCCCCTGGTCCGATCCTTTCCGCGGCAAGGCCGGGGAGGTGATCGCCTCCCCGCCGCGGGTGAATTTCCAGTGGCAGGCGGTGCTCTCCACCGATCAGCCCCGGGTCACCCCGCGACTGTCGAATGTCGCCATCTCCTACCTGCGCCGCAACCGCGCCCCGATGATCAGCCCGTTGCGCTTCATGCCGCAGGGGATGTTCGTCAAGCCCGCGCCCAACCCGGGCGACATGGAGGGGGAAAACGCCTATCCTTACGAAGTGGCCAAGCTGATGGGGCAGAAGAAAGGCTCCACCGACAACCCGTTCCAGGGCAAGAAGGAGTACCAGCTGGGGATCCGGATGGCCGGCTGGAACGCCAATGATGCCAACAGCGACCAGTTGCGCTTCCACGTCCACTACCGGGGGGTGGAGGAAAAGCTCTGGCGGCCGCTGGCGCTGGAGCTGGAGCAGAACGCCGTGATCTTCGACACCCGCGGCATGGCCGATGGCAAGTACCTGTTGCGGGTCACCGCCCATGACTCGCTGGACAACCCGGGCGGC
Organism: Candidatus Glassiibacteriota bacterium; assembly: GCA_963752515.1. Taxonomy (GTDB): domain Bacteria; phylum Gemmatimonadota; class Glassbacteria; order GWA2-58-10; family GWA2-58-10; genus CAVVYO01. Next base: position 782,846 of record CAVVYO010000006.1, read on the forward strand.
CGGGCCCTGAGCGCCGAGCGGGTCAGCCCGGTGTTCACGGTGGACAATGGTGCTCCGGAGCTCGGCGGACTGTCGCTGTCAGCCGGCCAGGGGACAATCCTGGCCGCGTTCCGGGCCACCGACCACGCCAGCCGGATCGAGCGGGCGGAAGTGGCGGTCGATGCCGGTCCCTGGCAGCCGGTGCTCCCGTCGGATGGGATCCTGGACAGCGCCACCGAGGAATTCAAGGTGCCGCTGGAGGGCTTGAGTCCGGGCGAGCATACTGTCGCGGTGCGGGTCTACGATGAGTTCTTCAATTCCGCGGCGGCCAGCCGCTCCCTGACCCTGCCCCTGATCGGCATTTTTCCGGTGGGAGGGTGGAAATCCCGTTGTCGGGGCCCTCCGCGCCCCTCACCTTCCCAAACTTTTTCAATAGTTTAATTGCAGCTCTCGGTCAGAAACCAAAATGAACCTCCACGAAGGACACGAGCTCACGGGATTTTCATATCGAAAGTCTTCTTGTCCATTCGTGGATAAATATCATTTCCGGTCACTACCGGCTGGTCGAGGCGGGGCAGGCGCGGCTCAGAAAATCTTCTTCAGCTCGATGTCGCGGTAGTAGGCATTGAGGATGTCACGGTAGGATTCGCCGCGGATGGCGCGGGACCTGGCCCCGGTCTGGCACATCCCCAGGCCGTGGCCGAACCCGCGACCCTCGGCGATCACCAGCGGGCCGGAGGAGCCGCGCACCGCCGAGAGGGTGAACCAGCTGCTCGGCAGCCATTGCCCGTTGGGCTGGCGCAGCACCCCGCGGATCGCATCCCCGCGGACCAGCATCACCCGCTTGGCGCTGGAGACTTTCAGCACGGTGTTCCGGCCCGAGATCCCGGGCTCCAGCACCTCGATGTCGGTCAGGTCGCCGATCTCCTCGGCCGCCAGCCCCACCACCGCCGGCAACTGCTTCCGGATGATCTGCAGCAGCTCATCCCTGGTCCACTGCACTTTCCAGCTCGCCCACTTCGCGCCCAGGTCATGGTCGCCATCCCGTACCGATTCCAGGAAAGCCGTTGGTCCTGGCGAAATCCCGGCCCCAGACCTCCGAGGGCTCGGCGGTCCGGCCGCCGCAGGTGCTGTGGTAGAAGGCCGGGATCGGCTTGCCCTTGTACAGCATGCATTCCCCGGCGGTCTCGCGGATCGCCCGGTCGGCATCCCGGTTCTCGTTGGACATCCCCTTGTAGACTTGGTCCCGGGTGCCATCGCTGACATCGAAGTGGAACTCGCGGATGGAACGCAACTTTGACATGACGAAACTGCGGGAGGCCACCGCCTGGGCCTTGAGCGCCTCCAGGCAGCTCTGATCATCCAGCCGGCCGATCTCGGCCGGGACCACCGAGCGCAGGTAATCCTCCACCGGCAGGTAGTTGACCACCTGCAGCCCGCCGTGCCCATCGGGATAGATCAGCAGCTCACCGCGGTACGAGTGGCCATCCAGCCGGACCGCCTCCCGCTCCCCGACCGGCTTGACCCGCACCCCGGAAGGGTGGGACTGGCTCACCCGGCCATCCGGCATCGCCAGCCGCAGTCCCTGGTCCGGCCCGAACGCCACGCTCTCCCACTGCACCCCCGGCGAGAGCTGGGCGATCCTGGCGCCGCTGGCGATATCGGTCACCAGCAACCCGCAGCCATCTCCCGCCAGGCTGACCTTCCCGATCCCCTCCTGCAGGCAGACCCGGACCACCGGACCGGTCACCGCCCGGATCACCTCGGGCTCCTCCCGGCGCGGCATCGGCGGCGAGGGCTTGATCACCACCCTGCGGCAGCCGGGCAGCAGCAGCATCAGCAACGCCAGCACCAGCAACAGGGGCGGGAAGATTCCGGCCGGATGGGAGCGGTGATGATTCATAGGCTCCGGGGGATCATGGTTCGGTGCAGGCGGCAAGGGCTTCCGCGGCGGCTTCCGCCGAGCGGGCGAGGTCCGCGCCGGTCATCGGCAACGAGACGAAGCAGGCCTCGAACTGGCTGGGCGCGACAAATATACCCGCGGTCCAGCAGGAAGCGAAATATCGTCCGAATTTCTTCTTGTCGCGAGCGGGCGGCTTGCTGCCAGTTGCTCACCGGCCCCGGAGGTGAAGAACAGGGTCAGCATGCTGCCCACGCGGTTAAGAGTCACCGCCAGGCCGGACCGTAAAGGTGCCCGCCGCAAACCCGCTTCAAGCTCCGCCCCCAGCGCTTCAAGCCAGTCGTAAGGTGGTTCCCGGCCAGCCTTCGCAGGGTGTAGAGCCCGGCGGTCACCGCGAGCGGATTCCCGGAGAGCGTCCCGGCCTGGTAGACCGGCCCGAGGGGCGAAACCTGCTCCATCATTTCGCGCGGCCCGCCGTAACGCGCCGATCGGCAGCCCGCCGCCGATGATTTCCCCAGGCAGGTCAGGTCCGGAGTCACGCCGATAACGTTCCTGCGCTCCGCCGGTCCCCAGGCGGAAACCGGTGATCACCTCATCGAAGACCAGCAGCGCCCCATGACTGGCGGGTCAGCTCCCGCACCCGCTGCAGGTAGCCCGGCGCGGGCGGCACCACTCCCATGTTGCCCGCCACCGGCTCGAGGATCACCGCGGCCACCCGCTCGCCCTCCCGGCGCAGCAGCGCCTCCAATTGCATCGGCAGCATTGTACTGCACATTGAGGGTCAGCCGGGACAGCTCGGCCGGGACCCCGGCGCTGTCCGGCACCCCGAACGTGGCCCCGCCCGAGCCGGCCTTGACCAGGAAACTATCCGCATGGCCGTGGTAGCAGCCCTCGCACTTGACGATCAGCGGGCGGCCGGTGAACCCCCGCGCCAGGCGGATCGCGCTCATCGTGGCCTCGGTGCCGGAGCTCACCAGCCGCACCTGCTCGATCCCGGGCACCAGCTCGACAATCAGCTCGGCCAGCTCCACCTCCAGGGCGGTGGCCGCGCCATAGCTGGTCCCCCGCCGCACCGCCCGGTCCAGCGCCTCGGCCAGCCCCGGCGGATTGTGTCCGAAAATCAGCGGGCCCCAGGAGCAGACATGGTCCAGGTAGCGGTTGCCATCCACATCGTAGAGGTAGGCCCCCTCGCCGCGCTCGACAAAGAACGGGCCCTCCTCGCTCACCGAGCGGAACGCCCGCACCGGCGAGTTGACCCCGCCCGGGATCACCGCGCGGGCCCGCTCGAACAGCTCCCTCGATCGCTCGCGTGTCACTGGTCAGCCTCCTGGCCGGCGGAAAAGTACCGGGCCGAGCTCTTCTTCCACTCCCGCAGGCTGTGCAGCAACTGGTACTCCCCCAGGCCCGCGGCCTCGGCCATCCGGCGGACCGTGCCCCAGCAGTTCCTGCTCCGAGCCGCCGTGGACCATGGTGTAGAGGGTGTAGGGCCAGCCCGGGAATGGCGGCCGTCGGTAGCAGTGGGTGACTTCCGGGAACTCCGCCAGCCGCTCCCCGGCCTCGCGGTGGCGGGAGGGATCCTCCAGCCGCCAGGCCACCATGCAGTTGAAAGTGTAGCCCACCCGGTGATGGCGGACAGTCGCCCCCAGCCGGCGGATCACCCCCTCGCGCACCCAGCGGCCGACTGTCGCCAGCACCCAGGCCGGATCGAGCCCCAGCCGCCGGGCCAGCTCGCGGTAGGGCGCGGGGACCAGCGGCAGCCCCTGCTCCAGCGCGGCGATCAGCCGGCGTTCCATGGGCGGGAAAGAGGGCTGCTCCCGGCGCTCACTCATCGGCATCTCCGCCCACGGCAGAATCCCGCGGCTCGAAACTGGCCCTGATCTTGTAGACTTCCTCGGCCGGCAGCTCGCGCAGCTCCGCCACCCCGGGCAGGGCCGCCACCTGGCGCAGGATCTCGCCGATCCGCTCCCGGCTTTCGGCGATCAGGGTGAACCAGAGGTTGAACTCGTGCGAGCGCTGGTAGTTGTGGGTGACTTCGTGGTAGGCGTTGACTGCTGCGGCGATGCGCGGCAGGTCGTCCGGGTCGGGGATACGCGCCGCGACCAGGGTACTGGCGAACCCGAGCCGGCGGGATCGAACACCGGCCCGAAACGGCGGATCACTCCTTGCTTTCAAGCAGGCGGGCCACGCGGCCGATCAGGGTCTCCTCGGTCAGGCCCAGCCGTTCGGCGAGTGGGGCGAACGGCCGCTCGCAGACCGGGAAGCCGCTCTGGAGGGCCTCGAGAATGCGGCGGTGGAGCTCGTTCAACAGCCCGCGCTCCTTGAGCACCGGGCCGCCTCCCGGGCATGATAGGTGATAATCAGATCGGCGCCGGCGCGCTTGATCGCGGTCAGGATCTCCATCATCGCCCGCGGCCCATCCAGCCAGCCCAGGCGCTCGGCGGCCTTGACCATGGCGAACTCGCCGCTGACATTGTAGGCCGCGATCGGCACATCGAAGCGCTCGCGGACCGCGCGGATCACATCCAGGTAGGCCAGGGCGGGCTTGACCATCACGATGTCCGCGCCCTCCTCCAGGTCCAGGGCGACCTCGCGCAGGGCCTCGCGCACGTTGGGCGGGTCCATCTGGTAGCCGCGGCGGTCGCCGAAAGCGGGGGCGCTGCCGGCGGCCTCGCGGAACGGGCCGTAGAAAGCGCTGGCGTACTTGGCGGAGTAGCTCATGATCGCCATCTCGGTGAACCCCGCGCCATCCAGCGCGGCGCGGATCGCCGCACCCGGCCGTCCATCATGTCCGAGGGGGCGATCATATCGGCCCCGGCCCGGGCGTGGGAGAGCGCCTGGCGGGCCAGCAGCTCCAGGGTTGCGGTCATTGTCCACCCGCTCGCCATCGCAGCACCGCCGCAGTGGCCGTGGTCGGTGTACTCGCAGAGGCAGACATCGGTGACCACGCACAGCTCCGGCAACTGGGCCTTGAGGGCGCGCACCGCCTGCTGGACGATCCCCTCCTCATCGTAGACTCTCGCTGCCGGCCGGGTCCTTGCGCCGGCAGGCCGAAAAGCAGCACCGCCGGGATGCCCAGCTCGGCATCGCCGCCGCGGCCTCGGGCACAAGCCGGTCGACCGAGAGATGATGGTTGCCGGGCAGGCTGAGAGATTTCCCGCCGGAGATCATGTCCATGGACAACAAAAAACGGGAGATGAAATCCGCCCGTCCAGCTCGGTCTCGCGCACCATCGCCCGGAGGGCCCCGGTTGCGGCGGGGCCTTCTTCCGCGTTGCAGGGGAAAACTCACGCCGGCGCCTCCTGTGGGGAGCCTGACACTGCCGGTAGTCTGGGACATCATTTGAGATAGGGTTCGATGATCTGGGCGAAGCGGGCCCGGGCCCGGTTCAGGCGGCTCTTGACGGTCCCGATATTGCAGCCCAGGATGTCGGCAATCTCCTCGTAGCTCTTGCCTTCCGACTCCCGCAGGGTGAAGACGGTCTTGTGACGTTCCGGCAGCTTGCGGATCGCCCGGTCGATCAGCTCGCCGAGCTGCTTCTGGTAGAGTTCCTCATCCGGCTGGCGCTCCCGGTCCGCGGCCTCGAACATCTTCTGGTCATCCTTGCGGAAGAAAAAGTTCTGGAAGTAGACCAGCGGGCTGCGGCCCTTGTTGCGCAACTCGTTTTTCGCCAGGTTGGTGGCGATCGTGTACAGCCAGGTGGAAAACTTGCGCTCCATGATCGAAACGGTGGATGTTGCGGTAGACGCGCACGAACGTGTCCTGGAGCAGGTCCTCGGCACGGTCGCGGTCGCCGATGATCCGGTAGATGTAGTTGATGATCCGGTCGTTGTACCGTCTCATCAGCTCGCTGAACGCATACTCCCGTCCGTTTCGGAAGAGCTCGACCAGTTCTTCGTCAGTCTTGCTGGCCAGTCCGTTTCCCCGGTTGATGGCTTTGTCCTTTGTCCTGATGGTCATCTGAGTCACTGGTCCCTTCGCAAGATGGGGGCGCTTCGTGGCGCCTCCCCTGATTTTCGCCACCAATTTAAGCTAATTTATTCCCTGCGAAAATCCAAATGTTTGCGAAAAAGGTCAAAACCGGCCGCGCCGGCCGGTTCTCCCCTCCGCTCCCCTTCCAGTTCCTCAGTTTCCTCACGCGGCGCGGCAGTGGCGGCCTGAAGCGGGCATCCACTTCCTTAGACGGCAGTTTGAGAAAAATATTTAATGCTTCGTTCAGATCTCTTCGACCATCCGGCGCTGCAACCAGCCGCTGCGACCGCTGGGCAGGCTGACCAGCACCCAGTCGCCGCGTTCCTCGCGCAGGCGGATCATCGTGCCCTCGGGCAGGACCAGCACCCGGGTGTTGTCCTCGCCCGGGCCGCTGCGGGCCTCGGCTTCCGGCTGGACCACCACCGCCTCGTGCATGGCGCGGCTGCGGTAGAGATGCGCCCCCAGCATCAGGCTGTTGAGCGCGAACAGCAGCCCCCCGGTGATGGTCGCGGCCACCAGCGCCTGGCGCAACGCGCCCCGGTAGCCGGAAGCCAGCAGCACCAGCCCCAGGCTGAGCCAGAGGATCAGCGCCACCTGCAGCAGCGCCACCTCCCGGTCGGTGAGCAGGAACATCCACCCGGTGAGCGCCGCCAGGAACGCGCCGTTCGACTCTTCCGCCTCCTCCCCTTCCGGCCGGGCCAGGGCCCCGATGAACCGCAGGTTGGCCTGGATGTCCGGGTCGCGGGGGGCGAGCCGCCGGGCGCGGTGGAAGCTGGCCACCGCCTCGCCCAGCCGGCCGGACTTGAGCTGGGCGCAGCCGAGGTTGTAGAGCAGCCCGGCGCTGGGGCCGGCGATTTCGAGCACCTCGCGGTAGCCCGCCGCCGCCTCCTCGAAACGGTTGGCGCTGTAGGCGGCGTTGGCCTGGCGGAACTTCTGCTCGACCGTGGTCCCGGAAAGCCGTCCCCCATCATCCGCCGCCCGCAGCAGCGAGGCTCCGGCCAGCAGCAGCACCAGGGCGAATCTTGCGACAGTGCAATCCAGCATGCCGATCAACCTCCAGAATCATCCCCGGAAGAGGGCGGTGGCCCTCACAAGCTCCGGTCGAGCTGTTCCGCCAGCCGCTCCGCTCTCCGCAGGTAGCGGCGGGTGGTCTCGGCATCGGCCCCGGTGCCCGGGGCAAAGCGGACAAAAGCGAAATAGTCCAGGCAATCGCGCACTTCCCGCCGCAGCTCGGGATCGACACTGCGCGCGGCCAGCAGCTCCTCGATCTGATCGGGGACCATCCCGGCGGTCTCGACATTGAGCTTGTCGCCGATCAGGCCCAGCAGCGCCCGTTCCAGCCGGCCATAGGCCGCGGACCAATCGCCCCGGGAGACTGCGCGCGCGGCCTCCTTGAAGTGTTGGGACAGCTTGCGGCGCAGCCCCCGCAGCCGGGCGTAGCCGGTATCGCTCAGCAGCCTTCCCCGGTGACGGCGCCAGGCCAGGGCCCCGCCCAGGCTCACCAGCGGCAGCAGGTGCAGCGCCCAGAACAGCCCGCCTCCCGGGAGCCCGGAGCGGCCGCCTTCGAGCAGGGCGCTGTCCTCCTTGATGTAGCGGATGTCGGCCCCGACCTCGACCACGCTTTCCGGGGCGACCCGGTAGGCCACCGGCGACTCGCCCGCGGCGTCCGGCAGGACCTCCACGGTCAGCGGCTCGCTGGTAACCATCCGGTAGCCCCCCTCGCGCGGGTCGAAGAAGGAGAACTCCAGCCCGGGCCAGTGATGGGCCCCGGCCTGGCGCGGGACGATCACGTACTTGAAGGTCTTCTTGCCGCGGATCACGGCCGAGGAGCGATCGATCTCATCCGAGCTGCTGGACTCGTAGATGTCGAAACCCTCGAGCTGCGGCAGCTTCGGTTCCTGGATGGTCCGCAGGTTGCCCTGGCCGGAGACTGTCAGCTCGAGGGTCACCGCCTCGCCCTGCTTGACCTGGGCCTTGTCCAGCCTGGCCGCCACCGTGAACCGGCCGACCGCGCCGGAGAACGACTCCGGCCGGCCCGCCTCGGGCAGGGGCTTGACCTTGATCCGGATCGGCCGGGTCGTCAGGCTGACCTCCTGGCCCCGGCCGAGGAAATCCCAGGCGTTGCGGATGTAGTAATCCAGCTTGGCCTCGGAGATCGTGGCCTCGCCGGCGGTGGTCGGGAACAGCGCGTAGCGCAGCTCCTGGACCGAGTAGAGCATCCCGCCGACCTCGCGGTTGGAGTGCTGGGCCTGCTGGTTGAGGGCCTCCACCCAGAAGCCGTTGAACGCGGGCTGGGCATAGTCGGGGTTCTCGGCCAGCCGCAACCGGTTGTAGAAGCCGAAGGTATAGGTCAACTGCTCGCCCTGGTAGACCTCCCGCTGGTCGACCGCCCCGCGGATGAACACGCTGCGGTCCGGGGCCGAGGAACCGGGCGACAGCGGAGCGGTGTCCGGATCGGGCGCGGGCGCGGCCGGCTGGGCCGGTGTCGCGCCGGGAACAGCGCCCGGGGCGGAGCCGCCGCCGGCGCTGGGACTGATCCGCACGGTCACCGGGTTGGAGACATAGCGCTTGCCGCCCACCTCGACTGTCGCCGGGCCGAGGACAAACTCCCCCTCCCGGTTGGCCATCATCGTGTAGTGCATCATCTTGGAGACACTGACCTGGCCGTTGATGAACGAGAAGTTGCTGGAGGTGCTCTGGCCGATCACCGTAAAATTCTCCATCCCCGCGATCGTGGGGTCCGGCACCGAGCGCATTGTCCCGGTGACAGTGACTGTCAGCTGCAACGGGTTGTGCAGGGCCAGCGCGGGCGGCTGCACGCTCAGCTCGACTGTCACCCCATCCGCCGCCCGCGCCGGGACCGCGGCCAACAGGATGGCCAACAGCGCCACGATTGACGCAGCGCGCCCCAGCCCGGTCAGCGCCCGGGACACCATCGCAGTTCTTTTCCTCACGCGGCTGCTCACCAGTCCGGCCCTCGCTTGACCGCGCGAGCTTTGCGGTCCTGCTCCTGTTCCTGCATCTGTTTCTCCATCCGCATCAGGGCCTCGAGGATGCGCTCGGCCTCCTCTTTCGTCATCTGGCCCGGCTGCGGCGGGGGCGGCTGCTTCCCCTCCTGCTGCTGCTGATCCTGGGGCCGCGGCTGCTGCTGTGGCTGCTGATCCTGGTCCTGTTGCTTCTGGTCCTGTTTCTGTTGTTGCTGCTGCTGATCCTGCTTGTTCTGGTCCTGGTTCGGTTGCTGCTGTTGTTGTTGCTGCTGCTGGATGAACCGTTTCACCAGCTCGTAGTTGTGCTTGGCGTCCTCATCCCGGGGATTCAGCCGGATCGACTTCTTGAACGCCTCCAGCGACTGGTTCAGCAGTTGCTGGTCCTGCTGCTCCCGGCCCATCTGGAACAGGCTGTTGCCCATGTTGTAGAGCGCGCGCGGCCCCACCGTGGGGGACTGCTTGGAGAGCACCCGCCCGAACTGCCCGGCGGCCTCCTGGTACTGGCCGAGCTGGTACTGGGTGTTGCCCAGGTTGTAGGCCAGGGTGTCGGAGTCCGGGTTACGGGTCAGCGCCTCCTGGTAATATTCCAGGGCCTGCTGGTAATTCTTCGCCTTGTAGGCTTGCTCGGCCCGCTCCGGCACGCTGCGGAACAGGTCGGTCCAGCTCCCGGCGAACGAGAGCAGGAAGACCGCCAGCAGCAAGGCCACGCCGGCGGAGTTACGCCTCGAAAGTGTCATCGTTCCCCCCGGCCGCATCAGGCCGCCTTCCCGCCGGGCGCGGCCAGGCGCTCCCGGCTCCGCCGGCGGGTCTCCCAGCAGCATGCTCTCCAGGGCCAGCAGCAGCAGAGCCGCGCCGGCGAACCACTGGTAGCGGTCATGGTAGAGATCCACCTCGCGGGCCTCGATCTGGCGTTTCTCCAGCCGCTTGATGTCCTCGTAGATCCGCTCCAGCTCGATCGCGCCCCGGCCGGCGCGGTAGTACTCGCCCGCCCCCGGCATGGGCCAGCTCGGCCAGCAGGCTCTCGCCCAGGCGGCTCATCACGATCTCGCCGCGCTCATCGCGCTTGTAGTCGCTCACCTTTCCCTGGTTGTCCCGGACCGGAATAGGCACGCCATCCGGTGAGCCGATGCCGATAGCGTAGAGTGTTCACCCCCTGCGTCCGCAACTGGCGGGCGGCCTCCAGGGCATCGCCCTCGAGCTGCTCGCCATCGGTGATCAGCACCATCACCCGATATTGGCGCTCGTGGCTGTCGAAAGACTTCTCCCCGGCTCGCGATCGCCCGGGCGATATTGGTGCCCGGCTCGGAGATGAACTCGGTATCCAGTCCCATCCATAAACAACGAGACTGCGCAGTAGTCGGTGGTCAGCGGGCAGAGCTGGTAGGCATCCCCGGCGAACGGCACCATGCCACCCGGTCCCCCTCCAACCGTCCCAGCAGACTGGTGATCTCGAACTTGGCCCGGCTAAGGCGGTCGGGCTGGATGTCATCGGCCAGCATGCTGACCGAGGTGTCGATCAGGAAAATGATGTCCCGGCCCTCGCGCTGGACGATCATCGACTTGCTGCCATACTGGGGCCGCGCCAGGGCCACCGCCAGCAGAGCCCAGCCCCGTCAGCAGCAGCAGCGATGCGGGTGAAGCCCACCCCCGGTCAGCAGCGGGTCGGAGAGCCGCTCCAGCAGCCGCAGGCTGGCGAACGGCCGGCAGCTTGCGCTTGCGCCGGGCCGATAGCCAGAGGAACAGCGCCAGCAGCGGCACCAGCCACAGCAGATAAAAGAACTGCGGATCGTTGAATCGCATCGCTTGATCGACCTTCACTTCAGGGCAGGGTCCGCAGCCGGGTCCCCGCCAGCAGGACCTCCACCAGCACCAGCGACCAGGGCCGGCACAAGAACAGGGCAAACAGCTCTTGGTAGCGCTGGTATTGCCGCACCTCGATCTTGGTCTTCTCCAGGGAGTCGATCTGCGCGATAGATATCCTCCAGCTCCTCGGCCCGGGTGGCGCGGTAGTACCGGCCGCCGGTGATCCGGGCGATCCCTGCAAGGCCGGCCTCATCGATCTCCACCGGCTGGTTGACATAGTGACGGCGGCCGAAGGGATCCATGGACCGGGACCGGCGCCATCCCGCGGCTGCCGACGCCGATCGTATAGACCTTGACACCTTCTGCCTCGGCGACACGGGCCGCGGTCAACGGGTCGATCTCCCCGCGGTTGTTCATCCCATCGGTGAGCAGCACGATCACCCGGCTTTTGGCCGCGGAGTGGCGCAGGCGGTTGACACTGCTGGCGAGGGCCACCCCGATCGCCGTGCCATCCTCGATCGAGCCGATCTCCAGCCCATCCAGCTGTGGCTTGCAGCACCCGATAGTCCAGGGTCGGCGGGCAACGGGTGATCGCCTTGGCCGCGAACGCCACCAGCCCGATCCGGTCCTGCTGGCGGCGGCAGATGAAATCCTGCACCACGCCCTTGGCCACATTCAGCCGGTCGGTGGAGCGCGCAGGTCCTCGGCCAGCATGCTGGTGGAGACATCGACGGTCAGGATGATGTCCACGCCCTCGCTGGAGACATCCTCGAACGTCACCCCGCTGCGGGGGCGGGCCAGGGCCAGCACCAGCAGGGCCAGGGCCAGCAGCCGCAGCAGGAACGGCAGGTGCGGCAGCCAGCGCATCCAGGGCCGGGCCACCCGCCGGGCGGTGGCGACATCCGAAAACCGCACCGTGCGACGGCGGCGCCAGACCCAGCGCCAGTAGACCAGCGCCAGGGCCGGCAGCAGCGCCAGCAGCAGCAGGAACTCCCGGTTGGCGAACTCGAGGTTGGGCAGGCCGGGCAGGCTCATGCGCTCCCTCCCGCGGCCTGGTCGCCGCCCCCGGAGGTTAGGGCCGCCTCCTCGGTCGCCATCGGCGGGACTATCACCGGCCGGAAGCGCTCGACAATCCCGTAAGCCTGGTTGAACACGCTGTTGATCTCCACCAGCGAGGGGCGGTACTTGGCGAACTTGACCAGGTCGCAGGCCGCCAGCAGCTCGGCGGCCAGCCGCCGGCCCTGCTCATCACCCGCCAGCACCCGCTCCAGCGAGCGCTCGATCTCCCAGGTGGTCATCTCGACAGCCAGGATCGCGAACCGGTCCTCCAGGAAACGGCGGATCGCATCCGAGACCAGGCTGTGGAACAGCTTGATCTCGCCCTGCTCGATCAGTCCCAGCCCCTTGATCCGGTCCAGCTCCTCCAGGGCCACCAGGTGGGCGGGCCGTCGGGGCGCGAGCGGGGCCTCCCGCCCCTCGGACGAGCGGTCGCGGCGGGCCAGCCGACGCCGCAGGAGCCAGATCACGAGGCTCAGCACCGCCAGGCCGGCCAGGGCCCACCACAACAGCTTGTGCCAGCGCCGGGGCACCCCCAGCAGGCTCTTGAGCGGCCGCACCTCGGCATGGAGGGTATCCTGCAGCACCTGGGCCACCAGCACCGGCAGCTCGGGAGTGCGCAGGGTGTCGACCGCGCCATCAGCGCCGACCACCCCGAACGCCAGCGGGGGGATCACCCGTCGCCCGGTCTCGAAAGTGGTCACCTGCCAGCTGCGGCGCTCCAGCACCGCGCCGCTGCCATCCTCGTATCGTTCGGGGGGATTGCTGGAAAGCAACTCGAACTCGCCCAGGGCGCGGGAAAGCTCCGGGAAAGTCACCCGCTCGCCGGGCTCGGTGCGCACGGTGACAGTCAGGGTGAGCGGGTCACCGATGCGCATGGCGGTGGTGTCCAGGCGGGCATCCACCTGGCTGGCGGCGCGGGCCTGGGTCGTGGAGAGCAAACAGCAGGCGACAGCCAGTATCTTGATAAACAGCGGTCTCTTCATTTTCGGTCGATCTTCCGGCCCGCAACGGGGCCGGCTCCCTTCCCATCCCGGGGTCTAGCGCACGACATGCCGGACCGGCACATCGGCCAGGTCCTTGAATGAATAGGTCAGCCGTTCGAGCTCGCTGTTCGGGGCGATGAAATCCACCCCGTTCAGCCGGTCGCGCACGTACATCCGGTTGTCGCCGGTGTAGTCGCCGAACAGCAGGTCCGCCACCGGCCGGCCCTCGCTGTAAAGCCCGAGCCGGAGCTGCGGCCGGTCGAAACCGCGTCCCGCGGCGGGATCCAGCCGCTGGACCGCGCCCATCGTGTCGGCATGGGCCAGCAGGTGCTCCACCTGCCACAACCGCGCCCCGATCGGTTCCGGGCTGGTGATCCGCCAGAGGCTGTCCGCGGCGGCCTCGAGCACGATCGAGTCGGTGGCGCTGACCAGCTCGATCCGGTCGACCCGGGTCGGATCGAACCGGGCCAGGCGCAGGCTGACCAGCTTCTCGCGCCCGAAGCCCCGGATCAGGCTGGTGAAGGTGCTGTCGACCAGCAGCAGCTCCTCGGGATAGAGGCTGGAAGAGGCCCAGTGCAGGTAGTCGCGGTTGTAATCGCTGTCGCCGAGCCGGATCAGGGTCGAGCCGCCATCCTCGGACTGCAGCCGCAGGCTCGCCGCCGGCCGGCTCAGGCCGCTCTCGCTCGCATCGGCCGCATCGGCCGGGAGGAACTCCCGGACCAGCGGATTGCAGAGCCGTTCCAGACGGTCCATCACCTGGCGGTTGTCGGCCGGGACCGGCTGCCCTGTCCCGGTGAGCTGCCATTGTCCCTCCACCCGCTCCAGCACGGTGCGCTCCCCATCGACAGCGGCGTACTCGATCCGGGCCACCTCGTAGGGCTGCAGCGCGGTCAGGCCCTTGCCCCGCAGGATGAAGCCATTGACCGCGAACAGCGGGCCGATCTCGCGGTTGACCAGCCGGACCTGGTCCTCCCCGATCCTGCGCACGTAGATGTTGGAAGTGGTGGGGTTGAGCACGCCGAACGCCACCTCGCGCCGGAGGCTGTCCCCCACGGTGAGCTTCACCGCCAGCACCGGGGGCGCCAGGCCCACCGCCGCCAGGTCGATCGAATCGGCCGGAATCGACTGGTGCACCCCGACCAGCAGCAGCACCCGCAGCAGGTTCTCGATCGAGGCGGTGTCGGCCCGGGTGCCGGGGAAAGGTTCCTCCATCAGCCACTGCGCCCCGTGCCGCCGCATCGTGAAGGTGGTGTCGAGGTAGGTGACCTCCAGCGCGGTGACCTCCCGGGGATCGAAAGTCAGCAGTTTCTCGGCTTTCGGCTCCTCGGGCTCGCGGCTGATGGTGAAGGCCCCCTCGTAGAACAGGTAGCCGCCGATGCCCAGGACCAGGATCAGGAGGATGGTGAGGATCTTCCAGTTCATCAGTCGATGTCCTTTTGGTTCGGCCCCGACCGGTCGGGGCCGGCTGGGGTATAGCGCAGCCGCATGACCCAGACCCAGATCCCGAACAGCACCACCAGGGCCGGGAGCAGAATCTGGGTGACCAGCGCCATGTTCTTGGCCTGGCGCTGGTTGATGTAGATGGTCTGGTCCTCCGGGTCCTTGGGCTGGATCGAGATCAGGCGCTCATCCCCGATCAGCCAGTTGACCGCGTTCATGAACAGGTCCCGGTTGCCGCCATAGCGCAGGTAGGAGTTCGAGGCGAACTGGCTGTCGCCGAACACCACCAGCCGGGCCCGGGTCTGGGACTGCTCGAGCTTGACTTTCTTGAGATCCTCCATCGAGGGGGCGGCCGCTCCGGTGCTGGGCAGGTTGACCTCCTGGATCCCCGGGGTGCGCTCATCGAGCTGCTTGTTCATCGCCAGCGCCACCGGCACCGGCCCGCCCAGGTCCTCGGGATCAAAGTGCGGGCCCCCGACAGTCAGCGAGGCCAGGTCGGTCTCACCCCAGGAGTTCTCGCTGGTGGTGGCCAGGACGGTCATCACGACATTCTCCGGCGGGGTGTCCACCGGCTGCACCGAGCGCACGGTGGGCATGGTGGTGAAAGCTTTCATCAACTGGCGCGGTGACCGGGTGCTCGCGATCGTAGTTGTAGAGCAGCGGCTCGGTCGGCCCGGCGCCCTGGCGCACCCCGGCGGCGGAGTTGTCCACCACCAGGTTGCTCCCGACCCGCACCCCCCAGTTCAGCAGCCATTCATCGAGCCCGCTCTGGTACTCCGGGTCCAGCAGGATCATCACCTTGCCGCCCTGGCCGAGGTAATTGTCGATCAGGTTGATCTCCTCGGGCAACAGCGGCTTGCGCGCCCCCGGGATCAGCAGCACCCGGCAGTCCTCCGGCACCCGGCCGGTCTCCATCACGTTGAGCGGCAGCACCTCGTAGGACTGGTCGCGGATCGCGGCGGCGGCCATCAGGAAGCCGCTCTCGCTGCCATCCTCGGCGCTGGCCTCCTGGTGGCCCTCCAGGAAGTAGATCCGGCGCTTCTCACCGCTGAGCACCCGGATCAGGGCGTTGGTCAGGTGCTCCTCGCTCTCCATGTCCGGGACCAGCTCGCGCGTCTCGCCGCGCTCGACCACGGTCACATTGTCGCGGTAACGGCCGACATCGTACTGGCGGGCCAGCAGCATGTCCTGGTTGGGATCGACCAACCGGTAATGGATCAGCGGGTTGACACTGTGGTAGACCGCCAGCAGGTCCGAGAGCTTGAGCTGGCGATCGCGGTTGTCGCGCACCAGGACTGCTGGTTCTGCTCCAGGCACAGGTTGCGGTCGACATTGCCGTCCAGAAGAAGGCGGTGATGAAGATTTCCTGCCGCTCCCGGCGGACCTGCTCCAGGATTTCCCCGGTCAGGGGGCTGAGCTCGAATTTGCCGGCCACCGTGATGTCTTTCCAGACGAAATGCCGGTAGCCGAGCATGTTGACCACCACCAGCAGGCTCAGCACCAGGCAGACCAGCAACATGGTGTTGGTGCCGGAACGGAAGCTCCGGGCGCTGAACACCTCGCGCAGGTCATCGAAGCAGAACACGGCGTAGAGCAGCCAGCCCCAGCGCGCCCAGCAGGGCAAACCCCAGCGAAGGCTGTCCCACAGCCCGTTGATATAGTACATCCCCAACCCGAGCATCAGCGCCACCGGACTGGCATAGCGCGATCCTGATCCGCTGTTTCAATGTTCCCAGGTCTCATGGTCATGATCGCGCGTCACCTCCACCGCAGTGATGCAATGGACTGGTAGGTCAGGAACAGGGCGAACGAGGTGAACGACAGGTAGAACATCACGTCCCGCGAGTCGATCATGCCCATGGCGAAATTGTTGTAGTGGCTGGTAATCGAAAGGTAATTGGCCAGACGCGCCCAGACCGTATAGGTGGACTCGCCCAACCGGCCCACCATCCAGAGGAACAGGAACGCGCCGAAAGTAAGCGCGCCGGCGATGATCTGGTTTTCGGTCAGCGAGCTGATCAGCAGGCCCAGCGAAATGATCGCCGCGCCAAACAGGATCATCCCGGCGATAACTGGTCAGCACCGGGCCCAGGTCCGGATTGCCGTAGACTGAACAGATAGCAATGAAACCCCGCGGTGGGGGGACCATGGTCAGAACAGGACAAACCCGCCGAGGAACTTGCCCAGCACGAGCTGGGTGATAGTAATCGGCGAGGTAAGCAGCAGCTCCAGGGTGCCGGTCTTGCGCTCCTCGGCGAACAGGCGCATCGTGATCATCGGCAGCAGGAACATGATGATGGTCCGGATCTCGGTGAAACATATGCGCACCACCGACATCGTTGATGCTGAACTTCGGCAGCGGCTGCTGCCGCTGCACCGCCTGGGCGGTCGGCCTCGAAACGGGAGCGGACGAAATCGTTGAACTGGTACACGAAACGGTTCGCGACCAGGAACACAAACACCCCGATCACCACATAGGCCATCGGCCTGACGAAGTAGGACTTGTATTCCCGCCAGAAGATCGATAGCACATTGCGCATGAAGGGCAACCCTTGGGCTTGAGTACAGGTCGCATCAGGCTCCGCCTGGGAGTAATGCTGATGAAAATCTCCTCCAGGGTCATGGTCTGGTTCCTGAGCTCCAGCAGCTCGACGCCGCGCTCGACCGTCGCGCGGGCGATCTCGCCGCGGCGGTCCTGGCCCGGCCGGTAAACTCGATCTCCAGCCGGCGCGGCGGGGTCTCCCTCTTTCGGCGGCTCTCGGGGCTCTGCTCGGCCATTTTCACCACCCCGGGGATCGCCGAGAGCTTGAGGCCTCCAGGCCATCGCTCCGGCCGCGCAGGGTGAGCAGCACCCGCTCATTGCCCCGCAATCTCGCCGGTCAGCCGCTCGGTGGAGTCCTCGGCCAGGATCCTCCCGGTTGATGATCAGCACCCGGTCACAGGTCAGGCTGGCCTCGGGCAGGATGTGCGTGCTCAGCAGGATGCTGTGCTCGCCGGCCAAGCTGCCGGATCAGCTCGCGCACCTCGATGATCTGGTGCGGGTCGAGCCCGCTGGTCGGCTCATCCAGGATCAGCACCGGCGGGTTGTGTATCAGCGCCTGGGCCAGGCCCACCCGCTGGCGAAGCCTTTGGAGAGCTTGTGCATGTGGACGAACGCACCTCGCCCAGGGCGCAGCGCTCGATCACGAAATTCAGGCGGCTTTGGCGCTCCCGGCCGTTTGGTCAGACCTTTGATCAGCCCGCAGAAATCCAGGTAGTCGCTGCACCCGCATCTCCTGGTAAAGCGGCGGGGTTCGGGCAGGTAGCCGATATCGCGACTTGGCCTCCAGGGGCTCCTCGAAAATGTCGTGGCCGGCCACCCCACCTCGCCGCGGTGGCGGAGAGGAAGCCGGTGGTGATGCGCATCGTGGTGGTTTTCCCGGCCCCGTTAGGCCCCAGGAAACCCAGAATTTCCCCTTTCTCAGGCTGGAACGAGATGTCGTCCACCGCGCGGAAATTGCCGTAAATCTTGGTGAGGTGTCTGCACTTTGATCAAAAGCGTCTCCGCTTGGCAACACGATTCATCGCGGCTGAAATTTCCGGCAGGATCATCGGAACTTCTCTCCCTCATACGGAAAAAACCCATAAGAGGATCAATATAAGAACTTCCCACTGTAAGGTCTATGTAATCGATACCCGGAGGATTTGAAAAAGTTCTCCTGCTCGGTGCGGCGCTGCCTGGACCAGATCAGCGGAAACCCTCGCGGACCCGTTTGGAGGCGAGATCCAGCACATGGACCTGCCGGACTCGGATCGCGCATATTGACCAGCCCAGCGGCGGGCAATTCCAGCTCCCGCGGGTCGGTGATGCGCACAGCAGGACATCGTGGCGCGGCCCAGCAGCCGGAGCTGGCGCTCGTAACCGCTGTCCAGAAAGTCGCTGACCACAAACACCACGCTCCGGCGGTTGAGCACATGCATCAGGTGCTCCAGGCCCTCGCGCAGGTGGGTGCCGCGGTGTTCGGGCGGAAATACAGCAGCTCGCGGATCACCCGCAGCACGTGCTTGCGCCCCTTCTTCGGCGGCACGAACTTCTCGACCTGGTCGGTGAAAATCACCAGCCCGACCCGGTCGTTGTTCTTGATCGCGCGAGAAGGCCAGCACGGCGCACATCTCGGCCGCGATCTCGCTCTTGATGCCGGTCCACCGAGCCGAACAGCCCGCTGCCCGAGGCATCGACCAGCAGCATCACGGTCAGCTCGCGCTCCTCGACGAACTGCTTGACGTAGGGGTGGCCCATGCGCGCGGTGACGTTCCAGTCGATCGAGCGGATGTCGTCGCCGGGCTGGTACTCGCGCACCTCGTCGAACTCCATGCCGCGGCCCTTGAAGACGCGAGTGGTACTCGCCGGCGAGCACGTCGTTGACCAGCCTGCCGGGTCGTGATCTCGATCTGGCGGACTTTCTTCAGGATCTCCTTGCGGGATCATGGCATCAGGGCACTTCGACCTGGTCGAACACCTTCTGGACGATGTCCTCGGTGGTGATCTCCTCGGCCTCGGCCTCGTAGGTGAGGATGACGCGGTGGCGCAGCACGTCCAGGCCGATCGCCTTGACGTCCTCGGGCGTGACGTAGCCGCGGCGGCGCAGGAACGCGTGGGCCTTGGCCGCCAGGGTCAGGTAGATCGTCGCGCGCGGCGAGGCGCCGTACTCGATCAAGCCTGCCAGATCGTCCAGCCCGTACTCCTCCGGCTCGCGGGTGGCGAACACGAGTGTCGACGATGTAGTCCTTGATCTTCTCGTCGATGTAGATCTCGTCGACGCACCTCGCGGCGCGCGACGATGTCCTCGGGGTCGACCACCGGCTTGACCTCCGGCACGCTCGCCGGACGTCATGCGGTCCAGGATCTGGCGCTCCTCCTCCCTGGTCGGGATAGTCGACCTTGAGCTTGAGCATGAAGCGGTCGACCTGCGCCTCGGGCAGCGGGTAGGTGCCCTCCTGCTCGATCGGGTTCTGGTGGCCAGGACCAGGAACGGCTCGGCCAGCGGATAGGTGGTGTCGCCGATGGTGACCTGGCGCTCCTGCATCGCCTCGAGCAGCGCGCTCTGCACCTTGGCCGGGGCGCGGTTGATCTCGTCGGCCAGGATGAGGTTGGCGAAGATCGGGCCCTTGCTGCGCGGTGAACTCGCCGGTCTTCTGGTTGTAGATCATGCGTGCCGACCAGGTCGGCGGGCAGCAGGTCCGGCGTGAACTGGATGCGCTGGAACTCGGCGTCGATGACCGCGGCCAGCGTCCTGACGGTGAGGGTCTTGGCCAGCCCCGGCACACCCTCGAGCAGCACGTGGCCGTCGGCCAGCAGGCCGATCAGCAGCCGCTCGACCATGTAGCGCTGGCCGACGATGACCTTGCCGATCTTCGTGGAGCACGCCGTCGATCGAACGCGCTCTCCTTCTGGACCTGCTCGTTCAACACACTTATCTGTTCATTCATGTAAGCTCCATTAGGAAAAAAATCAGTCACCCGAATTAGGGCAAGAAAATGATTTGAACCTGTAAAAAGCAAGCCCCGTACCATACGAGCGGCGGCCGGCCGATGGGCGAAATCCGGATACGGTCCGCTGTACATGGCTTTCAAGCTGCGACTCCGCCTGCCGGACCGCCGCATAAAAATGTTTAATAAAGCAGCTTTACCTCAATTGGGGTAACACATCAGGCCATAAAGACGGATCAGGGGCACAATGTCCTGTGCCCCTGGAATGGAGCCGGTGAACCTTCACAGGGTCCCGCGCCGGTCAGGACGCACTGACGAGGTCCCGATTCAACCGGCAGGACTGCTGTAATTTTCGAGTTCCTGAATGGTGAGGTGAAATTGGTATAGATCCCATCCTCCTCGCCGGCTCTCGGTCTTTCTCCGCTCGGCCATACTGCGGAACCTGGGGACATACGGGCGGAAACGCGAGACATTGCCTGCGGACTGAGGATTTCGAGAATTCCGACCGCCACATAGGAACAAAGCTCGATATCTTCGGCTTCTGGTCCAGCACCGTGGTGAAAGCCTGCTCCACCGAGGCGCGGCCTCGGTGCGCCGAACGCAGCCAGAGTGATCGGAATACTCAGCCGCAGGTTGCGTTCCGTGGAAGGAGATTCGAGCAGTTCCACCAGAATCGGTCGACGCTGCTTGTATCGCAGACCTCTCCAATGGCATAGATCACCGTCTCCGAAGCAGGTAATCATCGGTGCTCAGGAGCAGTTGGTTCAGCGCCGGGGCTGAGGCTTTATCCTTGAGATAACCCAGAGCGCTGACCATGCCTATACGTACATTTGGATCCGGATCGTCGAGGTGGGCGGTAAGCAACTCGGAGTGCTTGATTCCATAGAACGTCCGGATGGTTGAATCCCGCTGCATCGGCGAGCCCGAACGCAACATTTCCAGACCCGCGGCGACCATACCGCTCTCTTTTTTGAGTTCCGGGTCGGAGGAAGAGCCACAAGCCGCGACCGACAAAACAGCGAGAACCAAGGCATGAAACACGTTTATTTTGAGCCCGATCGTATTACCGTTTAATTTACCAATCATCGCCTGACCTCATTTATAACGTCAAAAAGTAATCCACTATGTTCCCGCGCAGATTCATTTGAATATAGAATAGTCGAACCAGGATAGTTTATAAATTTTGCTCAATGCCGCTGCGGCAAGGCAAAGCGAGTAGACCGGAAATCCATATGTTCAGCGCTGCGCCGCGTTCGAACCGGTTTCGAGTTATTTTCCTTTGTAAGAAACTATCCCGTGCCCGGAGTCTACATCCCCGCCGGGGCCGCGGTTATCCCTCTGCCAGACAAGCCGTCCTCCCACCAGGGTCGCCATGGCGCGCCCGGTGACTTTACGACCGTGGAAGGGAGTGTTGCGGCTCCTGGAGTAGAATTTGTTCTTGTCGATTTGCCAGCCGGTGGAGATATCCAGCACTACCACATCCGCCGGAACGCCCTCGGCCAGTGAACCGCCTCGAATGCCCAGGATCCGGGCAGGGTTGATACTCAATTTTTCGATAAGCAGCGGGAGATCCAGCACGCCTGCGAGTACCAATTCCGTATACAGCACCGGAAAAGCGGTTTCCAAGCCGATGACACCGTTGGGAGCATCGGAAAAAGCCGCCTCTTTCTCATTATAGTGGTGTGGAGCATGGTCGGTGGCGATAATATCCACCGTTCCGTCCACCAGGGCCCGGCGAAGCGCCTCCACATCCTTGGCGCTCCTCAGCGGCGGAGCCATTTTGGCGTTGGTATTGTAACCTTCCACTGCATCCTCAGTCAGCACCAGGTGGTGCGGGGTAACCTCGGCGGTAACCCGTACGCCCTCGGCCTTGAACTGCCTCACAATATCGGTCGAGCGCGTGCAGGACATGTGCGCCACGTGGTACCTGGCGCCGGAGAGCCGGGCCAGAGCGCAATCCCGGTAGACAATGATCTCTTCGCTCTCGCTGGCCACTCCACCCAGACCCAGACGGGTAGCGACAAGACTGGCATTCATCGAACCGCCGCCGGCCAGGGTCTTGTCCTCACAATGGTTGATTATCGGTACATCGAAGATACGGGAATATTTCATCGCCTTGAGCATCATTTCCGCGCTGGCCACACACCTTCCGTCATCCGTAGAACGCCACCGCGCCGGCTTCCAGCATTTCTCCCATTTCGGCCAGACTCTCGCCCGCCTGGCCTTTAGTGATCGCCCCCACCGGATAGACTACGGCGTAGCCGGAGCGGATCGCCTCGCGGATAATGTATCCTACCGCGGCCTGATTATCGGTGACAGGGTCGGTATTGGGCATGGCTGCGACTGCGGTGAACCCCCCGCCACCGCGGCCAGGCAGCCCGACTCCACCGTCTCCTCATCCGCGCGGCCCGGCTCGCGAAGGTGCACGTGCATGTCCACGAAGCCCGGGGCCACCACCTGGCCCTCCGCCTCGATTATCCGGGCGCCTTCACCGGCGTCGAGATTCTGGCCTATCCGCGCCACGACACCATCGGCGATCAAGACATCCAGCCGGCTGTCCACCTTGTTTACGGGGTCGAGCAAGCGACCCCCGCGAATCAGCAGACGATCCAAAATGCACCTGCCTTTCCAGGACTGGGATGATTACCGGGCTATTCGCGCATCGAGGCGGCCTGCGGCCGCGCTGGTCGGCTTGCCGCCGGCCAGCAGGAACAGCACCGCCATGCGGACGGCCACCCCGTTGGTCACCTGTTTGAGGATCACCTGCTGCGGCCCGTCGGCCACATCCTGTCGATCTCCACCCCCCGGTTCATCGGGCCGGGGTGCAGGATCAGGACCTCCCGGCCGGCGCGCTCCAGACGGCGGGTGGTGATCGCCGTAAATCCGGTTGTATTCCTGGAGCGAGGGGAACATGTTCGCCTGCATCCGCTCGAGCTGGATGCGAAGCACATTGACCACATCACACTCGGCCAGCAGCATCCTCGACCCGCGGGTAGACTGTTACTCCCAGGTCCCCGATATTTCCGGGCAGCAGAGTGGGCGGACCGCACACCCCACCTCGGCGCCCATCTTCTTAGGCCCCAGATGTTGGAGCGGGCCACCCGCGCAGTGCATGATATCGCCGATCAATCCCACCTTGAGCCCCTCGAGCCGGCCGAAATGGTCCCGCATGGTGAGCATGTCCAGCAGTCCCTGGGTCGGATGCTCGTGCCAGCCATCCCCGGCGTTGATCACATTGGAGTCTGATGCGCTCGGAGAGGAAGCGCGGGGCGCCGGAGGCCCCGTGGCGGATCACCACCATATCGATTTTCATCGCCTCCAGGTTGCGCGCGGTATCGACCAGCGTCTCGCCTTTGACAAAGCTGCTCTGGGAGACGTGATGTTGATCGTGTCGGCGCTGAGACGTTTTTCAGCGAACTCGAAAGAGGTGCGGGTGCGGGTGCTGGGCTCGAAAAAGAGGTTGACGATGGTTTTGCCGCGCAGGGCTGGGACTTTCTTGATCTGTCTCTCGCTGATTTCCTTGAAGGGTACTGCGGTGTCGAGGACCAGCCGGATTTCCTCTGCGCCGAAGCTCCTCCAGACCCAGAAGATGTTTGCGGTCGAATTGCATAGCGCGGCCTTCGCTGGACAAGGTTGGAATTCACCGAAATGCATCAGTGAGTAAGGTTAAACCGGCATTTCAGGACTTCCTCACCCAGACCCCGTCGGCCCCATCCAACTCGTTCGACCTTGACCAGGACTTCCTCATCCACCGGTTGGGACTGTCTTGCCGACAAAGTCGGCCTGGATCGGCAACTCGCGGTGGCCGCGGTCGACCAGCACCGCCAGCATGATCCGGTCGGGACGGCCGAAATCGATCAGGGCATCGAGCGCTGCGCGGATGGTCCGGCCGGTGAAAAGAACATCATCGACCAGGACCACCAGCGCCCGGTGATGTCGGCGGGAAGGTCGGTGGTGCGTACGATCGGCTGGACCGCTATCTGGCGCAGGTCATCGCGGTAAAGAGTGATATCCAGCTTGCCGCCGGGGACCCGCACCCCCTCGAGCGCCATGATAGTTCGGCCACCAGGCGTTCGGCCAGGTTGACGCCGCGGGTCTGGATTCCGACCACCAGCAGGTTATCGGTGCCCTGGTTCTGTTCCAGGATCTCATGGGCGATCCGCCGCATCGAGCGGCGCATCATCTGGGCATCGAGCAGCAGTCTGGGCTCGGCGGTCGGCATGGTCGGCCTGCGTGATGCGGGCCGGGCGCCCAAAGGCGCCCGGCCGCGGGTTGACGGAAGGACTGCCGGCGGGATGGCCTAAGCCATCCCGGCCAAAGCGTCAGTTCTGAGAGGAATCCCCACCCGCCTGGTTGTCGGAGGAGGCTCCGCCCTCCTGGGCCTTGAGCTTGTCGGCTTCCTTGAAGACCTCGATCGCCTTGGCCTGCTGGTTGGTCTTCATGAAGGCCACGCCCAGGTTCTGGAGAATGGCGTAGTCGCGCGGGCAGCTCTTGGCGAGCATGGTCTCGATCGTGGCCACCACCTTGTCCCACTGCTCAAGGTTGATGTAGGCATAGTAGAGCTGGGTCGCGGCCTCGCAGTCCTCGGGGGTTTCCTTGAGCACCATCTCGTAAGCCCCGGCGGCCTTGCCCAGGTACTCCCTGGCCTTCTGCTTGGAAGCGTCGTCCTCGGCCTTGGTGAACTGATAGTAGACCTGATAGTAGGCGGTCCCGGCATTGAAAGCGTCCGCGGCGCTGATCTCGGCCGTGGCATCACTCATGATCTCATCGTAGATCCGGGCCGCATCCTCGAATTTGTTGGCGGTCATATAGAGGGTGGTCAGCCGGCGCTGGACAATCGGATCGCCCGGGTTCTTGGCCAGGAAGTCCTCGAAAATCTCGATCGCCTTGTCGTACTGGTCATCGGCGATATAAGCCTGGCCGAGGTTCTTGACGAACTGGTCATTCTCG
The DNA here is from genome assembly GCA_963752515.1 of Candidatus Glassiibacteriota bacterium. Classification (GTDB taxonomy): domain Bacteria; phylum Gemmatimonadota; class Glassbacteria; order GWA2-58-10; family GWA2-58-10; genus CAVVYO01. The sequence continues at coordinate 807,385 of CAVVYO010000006.1, forward strand.
GGATCGAGCTCGATCGCGCGCTGGAAAGAGGCGATCGCCTCGGCGAACATCTTCTTGGCGCTGTCGGCCTGGGCCGGCTGCTCCTCGAGCAGGGCATTGCCATGCTCGATCAGGGCCACGCCGAGGTTGGCGTGGGTCTCTTCCCGGCTGGGATTCAACTCATTGGCGGTACGCATTTTGGGGATCGCGTCCATGAAGCGCTTCTGCTCGAGCAACTGGGCGGCATCCTTCATGAAGGAGGCCCAGTAATGGTCGCGCCACTTGTCGATTTCTTCCTTCAAGCCCTTCTCGGGGCTCATCTCCAGCGCCTTCTGAAAGTTCTGGCCGGCCTCGGTCCAACTGGCGATACCGGCATAGGCCCGCCCGAGGTAGTAGAAGAGTTCCGGGTCACCCGGATACTGGCTCTTGCTGTCCTCGAGCAGCTTGACCGTCTCCTCGTACTTTTTGGCCTTGATCCGGACTTTGGCGCCGGTTACCACCGGCGAGGATGCCACGGTCAGGATCCAGACACCAAGCAAGGCCGAGAGCAGGATCAACTTGCGCATTGCCATTTCCTTTCTGAGGTTATGATGATGATGCATGCCCTTGTTCTCGCTGACCGATCCGACCCGATGCTCGGGGGGGGCCGCAACTCAAAGCGCGCCCGGGGAGGAACAAGCGCCGGTCGGCATCGAAAGATAGCAGGCGTAGCGGTAAAAAGATATTCGGCATACCCTTGTCGGTCAAGGAAAAACCGGGAGATCCCCCGACCGGGACCCCCGCGCGGCCTGGCGTCACGACAAAGCTCGACAGGTTTTCTCAGCAGCGTTCCGGCTCCTTGTGGTCCGGCGCCTCCGGCGCCCCTGAAGGTTCTCCGCGGCCAGCAGCCCCCGCGGCCCGGCGTAAGGCGGGATACCAGCCCAGTTCCCCCGCCAGGGTTTCCGGGATTCCGCTCACCGGCCCGGCAAAAGCGACCGCTCCTTCCGGGTCCAGCAGGCAGCAATCGGCAGCGTTCTCCAGCAGGTCGGCGGCCCGGCGGGAAGTGACCACCAGCAGCGCCCCATCCCGCGCCTGCTCCGTCAGCAGCCGCCGCACTCCATCCCGGCCGGGGCCGTCCAGCCAGGCGTAGGGCTCATCCAGCACCCACAGCTCCGGCCCCACCAGCCACTGCGCCGCCAGCAGCAACTGCCGCCGTCGGCTGTCGGCCAGTTCCCAGACCGAGCGGTCCAGTTCCCGCTCCGCCCCCGGCCAGCCCAGGCGCTCCAGCAATGCTAGGACTTCCTCCACCGGCGCGGCCCCGAGCCGGGAGCAGAACTGCGCCTCCTCCCGCACGGTCGTGCCGGCAAAAATCTCCGCGCCCGGGGGCGGCAGGTAGCCGATGCGTTCCGGACGACCGGCCCCGGGAGTCGCGGCGCCCTCCAGCCCGGCCAGCCTTCGCAGCAGCAGGCTGCGGCCCAGCTCGGGGCCGCCGGCCAGGCAAAGCGGGCGGCCCGGCCGGAGCAGTTCCTCCAGGCGGGCGAGCGGGTCGATCCGGTCTGTCGCGGCTCGATTTTTCATGGTCAACTGGCGCTCCTGTCAAGTCAGACGTCACCAGGGGCCGTTTTATTCCGGCCGGGACAACCTCTTGCCAAATCACAAGCTGACTATTGACAAAACCGGCGATGATTAGATATTATTCTTTCTGCAAAAATACTCAGCGCCGACACGGTGGTCCGCGCTCCGAGGTCCAACTCCCCCAGACCGGCCCCCGTTCAGCCGCCGCGACCACCAGTCCTCCCGTACCCCCCTGTTCCCCCTCAAGGAGGGCCGAGACATGAAACCGCTACGGCTGGTTCCGGCATCACTGCTGCTGGTCGCGACAATCCTGCTGGCCGCCGGCGATGAGAAACGCGGCAGTTTCAACGTGCTGCTCAATGAGAACTATCTCAAGTTCGACTACACCCTGACTTTCCTGGGCCACCAGCACAAGCAGGGCTACGCCGCCTTCCGCTTCCAGCTCCTGGATGACCAGGGCCTCGACCTGCACTCTTCGATCGAGGAGCCCAAGACCTTCCTCAAGATCCGCACCAAGGCCCTCGCCGGCACGATCGAGCCCGAGGGCGGCACCAGCGTGATCATTCTCTTTCCCTGGGAGGACCAGGACCCGCTCGAGGGCAAAGTCCAGTTCAACACCACGGTTTTCGAATACAAGCTGAAAAAGGACCTGCGGCTCTAGAGCCCCGCCCGGCGGCTTTTCAGGCCCGCGGGTGGTAGTCCCGGTGCACCTGGCGCAGGGTTTCCCCGCTGAGGTGGGAGTAGATGCGGGTGGTGGCGATGTCGACATGCCCGAGCATCTCCTGCACCGAGCGCAGGTCCGCGCCGCGCTCCACCAGGTGGGTGGCGAACGAGTGCCGCAGCACGTGCGGGTGCACCTTGTGCTCCAGCCCGATCTTCAGGGCATACTTGCGCAGAATTTTCCAGATTCCCATCCGGGTGAGCGGCGCGCCCCCCCGCAGGTTGAGAAAGACCTTCCCCTTCCCTTTCCCGCTCTTGTCCAGCAACGGCCGCTCCAGTTCCAGGTACTCGTGCAAGGCCCGCTCGGCCGGCCCGCCCAACGGGACAGCCCGTTCCTTGGAGCCCTTGCCGAACACCAGCACGTACCGGCGCTCGAACTTGAGGTCCACCTCCCGCAGATTCGCCACCTCCGAGACCCGCATCCCGGTGCCGTACATCAGCTCGAGCAGGGCCCGGTCGCGCATCCCGCCCTTCGGGCCGGGATCGACCGCCGCCAGCATCGCCTCCACCTCCTCCAGCGACAGCACCTGGGGCAGACGCCGCGAGAGCCGGGGCAACTCGACCCCCTCGGTGGGGTCGGTGTCGGCCAGCTTCTCGCCGGCCAGGTAACGGAAATAGATCCGCAGGCTGCTCAGCCGGCGGGCCAGCGAGCTGGCGGCCAGCCCCAGCGCGGCCATGCGGTTGAGGTAAGATTCCACCTGGGCGCGCTCGACCGCCCGCGCCGCTTTCACCCCTTCCTCCAGCATCTGGCCGGCGAAGCAGGCGACATCGCTCAGGTAGGAATCGACCGTGTTGGTCGCCAGGTTGCGCTCGAACACCAGGTAATCCTGGAACTGCTCCAGCAGGAAAGCCCGGCGCAGACGCTCCTGGCGGCGGCGTTCCCGCCCTTCTAGATCAGAAACGGGTTGCACGCCTGTTCCTCGCCGATGGTGGTGTTCTGTCCATGGCCGGAGAGCACGACCGTCTCCCCGGGCAGGGTCAGCAATCGCTCGCGGATGGCCCCTATCAGCAAGTCCTCATCCCCGCCGGGCAGGTCCCAGCGCCCGACCGAGCAGGCGAACAGGGCATCGCCGGTGAACACCACTCCCGCCCCGTAGAGCGAGACCCCGCCCGGGGTATGGCCCGGGGTGTGCAGCACCTCGAACTCCACGGCGCCGACCGCGACTTTTCCGCCCGGGACCAGGAAGCCATCGGCGGGGGGGCTGGTCACCGGCAGGCCATAGAGGGCCGAGAGGTTGAGCTCCGGGTCCTCCAGCATCGGGGCATCGGCCTGGTGGATCAGGATCGGGGCGCCGGTGGCCGCCTTGACCTCCCGGTTGGCCGCGATATGGTCCCCATGGCCGTGGGTGTTGATGATCGCCACCACTCGCAGCCGCCGCTCGCTCAGCGCGGCGATGACCCGCTCCGGCTCCCCGCCGGGATCGATCACCACGGCCTCCAGGCTCCCATTGTCCCAGGCCAGGTAGCAGTTGGTGCCCAGGGGTCCCAGCGGCAGCTTAAGCGTCTTGAGCATCCGGTTCTCCAAGGTGTTGGTTGAGGAAAGCGGCAATCCGGTCGGCCAGCTCGGGCGAAATCCCCTCCACCGCCGCCAGCCGCTCGGAGCCGGCCCCGGCCACCGCGACCACCGAGCCGAAAGCGCCGATCAGGGCGGCGGCCCGGGCCGGGCCGACCCCGGGGATTTCCAGCAGGCGGCTCCTGAGGGTTTCCTGCTTGGCCACCTGGCGATGGTAGCTCACCGCGAAACGATGGGCCTCGTCCCGCAGGCGCTGAAGCATCCGCAGCGCCTCGTTGCGGCGCGAGAGCAGGAACGGCTCCCGGCGGCCGGGCAGGAACAGCTCCTCCTCCCGCTTGGCCAGGGCCACCAGCGAGGGCGGCTCGACCCCGGCGCGGCCGATCGCCTCCTGCGCGGCCCGCAACTGGCCCTTGCCGCCATCGATCACCACCAGTTGCGGCCGCTCGAAATCCCCGCTGCCGACCTTGCGAAAGTAGCGCTCGACCGCCTCGCCCATCATCGCGAAATCATCCTGGCCCTCGACCCGGCGGATGCGGAACTTGCGGTAGCCGCTCTTGACCGGGACCCCGTTGCGGAAGAAGCTCATCGCCGCCACCGCGTACCGGCCCTGGAGGGTCGAGACATCGAAACAGACCATCACCCGGGGCAGGTGCGGCAGCGTGAGGGTTTTCTGCAGGGTGAGCAAGGCCGCGGGCACCCGCTGGCGACTCTTGTCCTTGAGCATCACCAGCTCCTCGAGCAGCAGGTGGCTGTTGCGCTCGGCCATCGCCACCAGCCCGGCCTTGTCCCCGCGCTCGGGCACCCGCAACTGGACCTTGCGCCCCTGGCGCTCGCCCAGCAACTGCTCGAGCACCTCGCGGTCCTCGACCTCCTGGCTGAGCAGCACCTCCGGCGGGTAATCGCGGTCGCCCAGGTAGTTCTGCTCGATGAACGCCCTCATCATCACCGCCGGGCTTTCGCCGACAGCGCTGTGCAGGTAGCGGTGCTCGCCGGCCAGCAGCTTGCCGGAGCGGATCTTGAGGATCACCCCGCAGGCATCGCCCCCATCGACCGAGACCGCCAGCACGTCCTGGTCATCCCCGCCGACATTGTGCATCTTCTGGCGGACCGCCACCTTGCGGATCGCGGCCAAGCGGTCCCGGCAACGGGCGGCCAGTTCGAAATCGAGCAGCTCGCTGGCCTGCTCCATCTGCCGCCGGAGCCGCTCCTCGATCGCCTCGGTCCGCCCGCCCAGGAAGTCCACCACCTCGGAGATCATCCCGCGGTAGTCTTCCTGGGAGATATGTCCATGGCAGGGCCCGGAGCAATTTCCCAGAAAGTAGTTCAGGCACTCGCGCCGCCCGCGCTTTTCCGGCAGCGGGTAATGGCAGTGGCGCAAGGGAAAGATCTTGTTCAGGGCCTCGAGGGTGGTCCGCATCGCCCCGGCGTTGGTGTACGGCCCATAATATTTCGAGCCATCGCGCACGTAGCGGCGGGTCACCTCGACCCGGGGAAACGGTTCCTGCAGGGTGACCCGCAGGTAGGGGTAGCGCTTGTCATCCTTGAGCAGGACATTGTAGCGCGGCCGGTGCTCCTTGATCAGGTTGATCTCGAGGATCAGGGCCTCGACCTCGGAGTCGGTGACAATGTAGTCCAGGTCGCTGATCCGGCGGACCAGGGCCGCGGTCTTGGGGTCGGCCGGGGTCCCGCGGAAGTAGCTGCGGACCCGGTTGGCCAGGTGCTTGGCCTTGCCGACATAGATGATCCGGCCGCTGGCATCGCGCATCAGGTAGACGCCGGGATCGGTCGGCAGGGTGGACAGCCGCTGCTCGATCCGGTTAACCGGCCCGGCGCTCTTTCCCGCTCGTTCGGTAGCCATCTTGGGCGCTACTGTCTTTCGCTGGGGTCGTGGAAACGTTTCAAGCTGCGCCCCCGTCCCGGGGCGCACAAGAACGGAACACGCAAGGGGAAGACGCGCTGCAAAACGCTTTCGCCCCGGGGTCACTTGTTTTTCACCCCAGGACGGCGTCTGTTCCATTTTTGAGGTTCACCCGCATTTTCAGGGAGAACGCCGAGGAGTGGGAGGGAAAGGCCCGCAGGGGCGTGACATGCCACGCCCCTAAAATGACTTGCGTGTTTTTCCTATGGCCTGGCCCAGACAGAATCATCGGGGTCGGGATTCCTGCGCCAGCCAACTAGCGAAAAAGTTTGGGAAGGGGAAAGGGGGCCCCGGGGGAGGGGTGAACCTTTTTCAAAAGGTTCACCCCTCCCCCCGGAAACGCTGGCAATCCTTTGGGATCAGCGGTCGCGGGCGGCGCCGGAGTTCTCGCCGGCCAGGGCGGTCAGTCGCCGCTGGACCTGGGCGTTGAGTTCCGGGGAACCGCCGCCGTTTTCCAGGAAGGCGCGGTAATGTTCGATGGCGCGGGAGAGCTGGCCGGTTTCTTCCAGCAGCAGGGCCAGGTTATAGTGGGCCGCGGCATAGCCGGGCGAGAGCTTCAGCACCCGCTCGAACATCGCCTCCGCCTCCCCGGTCCGGCCCAGCTTGCGGTAGACCAGGCCGAGGTTGGTATAGCCCTCGAGGTTGCCGGGCTCGAGCTCCACCGCGCGCTGGAGGTGGCGCAGCGCCTGCTCCGGCTGGCCGCTGCGGTAGTAGGCCAGGCCGAGGTTGTTATGGGCCTTGCTGTAGCCGGGGTCGATCAGCAGGGCTTTCTGCAGCACCGCCACCGCCTGGTCGAACTCGCCGAGCTGGTTGTGGATCACCCCCATGTTGCTGTAGACCTCGGCATTGTGGGGCGACAGCTCGACCACCTTGCGGTACTCGGCCAGGGCCGCCTGATAGTCCTGCCGGCGCTGGTGGAAGACCGCCATGTTGAAGTGGTAGATGTCCTCGCGCAACTGCTCCTGCGCTCCGCCGCGGGGAGTGATCTCCGACCGGCCGCGAGGGGCCGGCGTCGGCTCGGCGGGCAGCCAGTCGAGGGGGTCCGGCTGGAGCGCCGCCGGGACCGGGGCCAGGTCCTCCGGCTGCGGCTCCGCCCCGGCGGCCGCGGGCAGGGCTTCCGCGGGGATCGGGTCGGGACTGGGCGGAGAGGGGACCGCCATCGGTTCGAGCCGGGCGGGCTCCTCGGCTCGGCCCTGTTCCGGGGCGACAGCGGGAGCTGCCGACAGCTGCTCCCCGGCGGCGGAGTCCTGGTCCGGCGCGACCAAAGCCGGGGCCTCCGGGCGCGGGGTCAGGGCTACCGCGCTGCGCTGGAGCGAGGGCAGGTAGATCCGGTTGAAATAGAGCAGCGCCGCGGCGAACAGCAGCAGGATCGAGCCCACCAGCAACGGGAAACGCAGGCTCCAGCGGCGGGCGGCGCGGCGGGCCGGGGCTTTCGCTCCCGGCGCGACAGCGACTTTCGCGGCCCTGGCCGCCGGGGCGCCGGGCGTGGAGACCGGGACCGCGGCCGGAACGCCCGTTTTCGGGCGCAGATCGAACGGCGGCCGAGGGGCGGCCTGCTCCTCGTTGCGACGCTGGGCTTTTTTCAGGGCCTCGGCAATGATGCTCATCTGCTCACGGCTCGCTTTCAGTTTCCGTTCCAGCGTCCCAACCGCTCGACCAGCTCGGTCTTGAGGCCGGCATCCTGCAGGCGGTCGGCCAGGAACGAGGCCTGCTCGCGGCTCTCGAACGCCCCGGTGTAAAGGCGGTAGAGCGAGTGCCCATCCCGCTCCTCCAGCGGAAGCGCGTAGGCCGGGATGCGCCAGCGCTCCAGGTAATCCTGGGCCTTGCGGCCGGCCGAATCCGGGCCGGGGTACTCTCCCAGGCTGAACGCCAGCGGAGTTTCCACCGCCCGGGCGCTCCCGGCCGGGATCAGCCCCCGCTCGACCAGCCGGTTCAGCTCATCCCGGGCGGCCTGCGGCGAGGGAAATCCGCCGTAGAACAGCCGGTACCAGCGGCCGCCCAGGTTCACCAGGTGCAACGGGACAATGTACAGCCCGGGCCCCAGCCCCTGCTCGGCCAGCAGGCGCTGCTGCTCCAGGCCATCCTCCAGCTCCTGGAAAGCCCCGAGCTGCAGCGACCAGGCCAGGCGCACCGCCGGAGCCGGCGCGGGTGCGGAAGCGGCGGGGGCGGCGGCCTGCGCGGCCCGGGCCCGACCATGAACCGGCGGCTTGGTTCCGGAGCGGACCAGCTCCAGCCCCAGCCAGAGGCAGGCCAGCCCGGCCACCACCACCAACGGCACCAGCAGCCGCGACCATCGTTTTGGCCGGCGCGGGGCGCGCTGCGCCGAGGCCAGCGGCCGGGCGACCGGCGGCAGGGGCCGGGACACCGGCGGCGATGGAGCCGGGCGCACGGCCACGGCCGGGACAGGTTTCGGCGGCTCGGCGGCAACCGGGACAGCCTGGCGCGCGGCGGCAGCCGGCTGCTCGTGGTCGCCGGCCAGGGAGGCCCGGCAACGCCGGACCAGCTCGCGGTCCACCTTGCGCTGCTGGTCGACAAACGCTCCGAGCAGGCAGCGCTCGCAGAGCAGGTTCACCAGCCGCGGCACCCCGCGGGTGAAGTCGTAGATCTCATCGTAGGCCGGATCGCTGAAAACCACCGAGCCGTTGGAACCGGCGACAAACAGCCGGTGCTCGATGTAGCGCTTGGTCTCCTCCAGATTCAGGGCGCGCAGCCGGTAGCGGATCGAGATCCGCTGGTCGAGCTGGCGCAGCTCGGGCCGCTCCAGCTTGGGCTGCAGCTCGAGCTGGCCCACCAGCACGATCTGCAGCAGCTTCTGCTTGGTGGGTCTCGAGGTTGGACAGGATGCGGACCTGCTCCAGCACCTCCGGGGCCAGGTTCTGGGCCTCATCGACAATCAGCACCGCGTTGCCGCCCTCCTCCAGCTTGCGCAGCAGGAACGCGTTCAGGCAGTCGATCATCTCCTTCTTGGTCATCCCGCGCCCGGGCTCATTGCCGACCCGTTCCAGGATGTTTTCCAGCATCTGCCGGCCGGGGATCAGCGGATTGAGCTCCAGGGCGTTCCGGGTGGCCGGGTCCAGCGACTCGTAGAGCGCGGCGAACTGCTGATCCCGGACCCTTCCCTGGCGGCGCGGGTGAATCCCGAAATCATCGAGGATCCCCTCCAGCAGCTCCTGCTCGCTGGTCAGCGGATTGAGGATCAGGGCGGTCGAGACCCGCGGATCGAGCTTCTCCAGCATTTCCCGGCAGATCGTGGTCTTGCCGGTGCCGATGTCCCCGGTGATCAGGATGAAGCCCTCGCGCTCGGCGATGCCGTAGAGCATATGGTCCAGCGCCTGGCGGTGACTCTCGCTCAGGAACAGGAAGCGCGGGTCAGGGGTCAGGGAAAAGGGCTTTTCCTTCAGGCCGAAGAACTCTAAGTACATGGACGATCCTGGCTGCCGCACGCCGGTCAGGCGGGCCGGGCGGCGGGCTTAACGGTTGTTGAACTGCTCCTGCCCGAAGTCGTAGCTCTTGGCCACTTCCTTGTACCGGCGCAACTGCCCCTCGCTGAGTTCCTCGCTGGGGCGGCTGTAATTGATGTACGGGGTGAGCAGGATCACCAGCTCCACTTTTTCGCGTTCCTTCTGGACCTGCCGGAACAGGTTGCCGAGGATCGGCAGCCGGCCCAGGATCGGAGTTTCGGAGATGTCCTCGTTCTCGCGCTCCTGGATCAGGCCGGCCAGGATCACGGTCTGGCCGTGGCGCACCTTGGCGACCGTATCCAGCTCGCGCACATCGGTGATCGGGCTGGTGCTGAGGCCGTCCGGGCTGGTGGCCACGGCGGCGATCGAGGTGATCGAGGGACGGATCGACATGATGATCAGCCCGTCATCGCCGATCTGGGGCGTGAGGTTGAGCACCACCCCGGTCGGCTGCTGGACCGGGATGTAGTTGACCGCCGGCAGGGTGGCCGCGCTGGTGGCGGTGGCGGGGCTCCCGGGAGATCTCCTGCCGCTGGAAGAAGGTCTCGTTGCGGGCGACCCGGATCACCGCCGGCTGGTTGTTGAGGGTGCTCACCTGCGGACTCTGGAGCACATTGACCTTGCCGTGGCGGGAGATCGCCTCCAGGATCGCCGAGATGTTGTTGTTGGCCACCCCCACCTGGAAGTTCCGCCGCCCGGGCTGAGGCTCTGGCGGACCGCCGCGCCGCCGCCGAGCGCCCCGCTCAGGCTGGCCAGGTCCGGAATCAGCGACCAGTCCAGGCCGGCGGCGAAAGTTCGTTGGAGAGGTTGATTTCCACGAAACGGGCCTCGATCAGCACCTGGCGCTGCAGGCTCGACTCCAGGGCTTCCAGGAAGCGCTCGACTTCATCGAGCACCACCGAGCCGGCGGTCACCTGGACCACCCCCGAGTTGGGCTCGACCACCAGGCGGTGGCCGGTGGCCTCATCGATCCCGGCATAGCTGGCCTCGGCGGTGAGGGCGGCGGTAATGCTGCTGGCCCTGGCCCAGGACAATCCCCGCCAGGGAGTTGCGGATGTCGCTCCAGATGTTGACCGTGTTCTGGGTCTGGAGGGTGGTGGTGCTCTGGGGGATCAGCCCCCCCGAGGCGCCGCCGCCCTGGCCGGCGATGTTCATTGTCCCGTTGACCTGGCGCACGGTGTTCAGGTAGTCGAGGTGATAGATCTTGGTCTCGAGCCCGCGGGCATTCACGTAGAGGAAGTTCTCCTCCAGGCGGTAGGTCACCCGCTTCGAGTCCAGCGCCACGTCCAGGAACTTGAAGAAGGTGACATTCTTCAGGTTGACTGTCACCGAATCGTTGATCCCGGCATCCATTACCAGGTTGTAGCCCTGCATGTCGCACATCGACTGCAGGGTGGCGCGCAGATCGGCGCCCTCGAAAGTTAGGTCGAACAGGTTGTCCGCCTGGTTGAAGCGATAGTCGGCGGCTTTCTCCTGCTCGAGCTGGGGCATCGCCCACTCGCTGAGCGGCTCTTCCGTGCCGGTGTCCTGCAGGCTGATCCGGTTCGCCGGCAAAGCGTCCGGGGCCGCATGGGCGGTGGTCTGGCGGCGGGCGCAGGCCGCTGTCACCGCCACCAGCAGGATCAGCAGCAGCGCCGCCCGCCCGCCCGCAATTTTCGCCGAAAATTGAGAAACCATCGGAATCGCCTCCACTGGGGGCTCGGGTGTGACCACTCAATCAGGACCGATCGGTGTGGTTTTCCACTGGACACACACGGCAAAAATCGCACCATGGCGAAAAAGGCTGAAACGACCAGATCCGGGCCATCCGCTGGCACATTTTTCCACCTGCTATCGGCAATTAATTCCTTGACCTCAGGGCAAAAAGTGGCTGCGGATCACCATTCGCACGGTCACCAGCGGGGGCTCGCGCTCGACCTCCAGCCGCACGACATCGATCAGGCGCTCGGCCCGTCGCAGGTCCTCCAGGAAACCCAGCAGCGACTTGTAGTCGGCGGCGAAATTCAGCTCCAGGTCGAAAGCCTGGCGAGTGATCCCGCCATCCTCCAGGGTGCGCGCCGAGTCCGGCAGCTCGACCCGGGTGAACTGCCGCAGCCCGTGGCGCCCGGCCAGGGTGGAGAGCAGGCTGTAGAGCCCGGTGAGCTGGCGCCCCTGCGGCAGCCTTTGCCGCAGGCGCTCCTCCAGCCCCACCCACTCCAGGCGCTCCTGCTCGGTCGGCTCCCGGAACTCGCCGAGCCGATGCATCATGCCCTCGATCTGCTGGCGGTGGGACTCCGGCTGTCCGCGCAACTCGGAGATCCGGCGGTACTCCGGCCGGAGCAGCCCGTACCAGGCCCCGGCGAACAGCAGCAGGATCGCCAGGGGGACCACCGCGCGCTTGAGGGAGTTCAGACCGGGCAGACCGGGCATACGAATCCTCCTCAGGGGTTCAGCCGGCAGGTGAGCTGGAACGATAGCACGTAACGGTCCTCCTCGTAGCGGCCGGCCAGATCCGGCTCCGAGAGCTCACGGAACAGCCCGCTGTCCTCCAGGCGATGGTAGAAGCCGCTCATGGTGCTGTCGGCCTCGGCCATCCCCGCGCGCCGGATCTCGCCGATCAGCTCGATCAACTGGTCCGGGGACTGGTCCAGGGTCAGCCTGAAGAGCACGGCCTGATCCGGCACCAGGTGGCTCAAGGCCACCAGCAGGCTTTCGGCCGGGGCGGGCCGTTCCTCGAAACGGGCCAGGAAGGCGCGCCTGGTCTCGGCCAGCCCGCGGGCGGCGGTGACCAGCGCCTGTTGTTCCAGGCGCTGGTTGAACCCGGCGACCACCTGTTCCTGGTCGTTGGTGCGCAGGGCCTCCTCCAGCTCCAGCCGGATGTCGTGCAGCAGCCACCAGGCCAGCCCTAACCCGGCCGCGACCAACACCGCCGCAACCGACACCACCAGCCGCCGGACCCGGTTGCGCCGTCGCTCGCGGTACGACTGGGGCACATAGTTGATCCGGGCCTCGCGCGAGCCCTGGAGCGCCGCGCCGACCGGCAGGGCCAGCGAGGGGAAAATCCGCTTGAGCTTCTCGGCCCGCTCCCCGAGATGGGCGATCTCAAAGGCCTGCCCCGGCGCGAACACCGCCGCCTCGACCCCCAGGTTGTCCTTGAAGGCCCCGGCCAGCTCGTCCAGGTTCACCGCCTCCCCGCTCAGCACCGCCAGGCTCACGCCCTCGCCGCGGAAGCGCTGCTTGAAGTAGAGCAGGCTGCGGTTGACCTCGATGAACAGCCGTTCCCGGTCGGCCAGGTAACGGTCGCTGCGGAAACGTTGGCTGGCGCCTTGCGGCTGGCCGCCGGCCCGGGCCTCGGGGGCCAGCACCGAGGGGAAGGTGCGGGAAAAGACCCACTGGCCGCGGTTGGCGATCACCAGGAAGCTGCGGTCGCGCTCCAGGTGCACCATCGCGCTGACCTTCTCCAGGTAGCGCTGGCCCATCGCGCCCATCGCGGTGATCAGCGCCAGCGGAACCGGGGTCACCAGCTCGGTGTCCAGGCCCGCCAGCTCCATCAGCGAGAGGATGCGCTGGACCGATGCCCGGGGCGCCACCCCGACCAGCACCTCGGTCTTGCGCCCTTTCCGGGTACTCCGGTCGTACCAGAAATCATGAGCCAGCTCGCCGCCGGCCGCATCCGGCACGATCTTCTTCAGCTCGCGCCGGACCAGGGCCTGCATCTCCCCCTTGGCCAGCACCGGCAGGCTGATCTGGCGCAACTCGGCATCCGGGTCCACCACCACGGCCTGGACCTGCCGGGTGGAAATCCCTTTCTCGTGCAGCAGCCCCAGCAACTGGTCCGCGGCCTCGGCCGGGTTGTCCATCAACGGATCGATCGACGAGAAATTGACGATCCGGGGCAGCCGGCCGCTGCGGTCGATCTCGACCACCCGCAGCAGGTCCGCGGCGGCCTGGAGCCCGATCAATCCCCGGCCGCCCTTGCGGGCCAAGCCGAGCCGTTGGGCCAGTCCCTGCCCGGGAGGCGATTTTCGCGCCGGTTGCGGCCGCGCGCCTTGCTTATCCGTCATCTGGAGTCCTTGAAGGTTCGTTCCGACAGTCCGATGCGCTCCGATCGTCCCGGCCGGCCGGGGCTCAGGGCCGTTGCCGCAGCCGGATGCCTGACCCTGCTCCCGGCCCGGCGGCGCCCTGGCTCAGGCCGATGGTCCTGTTCCGGCCCTGGCGCTCCAGCACCACCGAGCTGCCGCTGATCTCGGCGATCCGCTCCTCGCCGAGGGTGTCGCCGCGATCGAAGACCCGGCCGTCGATCACCGCCCGGAAATCCCCGGTCACCGTGTTGCGGAAGGTGCCGGTGAGCCGCAGCTCCGGCAGCGGTCCCCCGGCGGGCGGGGCCTCGGGCGCGGGCGGAAATTCCCGCTGGAACTCCCCGCGCGCGATCAGCTCGATCTCCTCCGGGCTCAGAAACGGGTCGCGCCCCAAGCCCTCCGGCAACTGCAGCTTCGGGCGGGCGGCCGGCGCGGGCTGGTCCGCCGCCGGGGAGGCGGGCAAGGCGGCTGTCGCGGCGGGGTCCGACGGGGAGCCGGCAGCCTCCGGCGCGGGAGCGGGACGCACTGCCTGGAGCGGCTCCCCGGCCACCGCCGGAGCCTGGTTCCGGAAGAAATTCATCCAGTTCCAGGCGCCGAAGCCGATCCCCACCGCCGCCACCACCGCCAGGATGATCCGCTTGGGATGCATCGGGGCCTCAGTTCCGGGTGATAGTGAACGTAGTCGTATCCTGGGCGCGCCGGGGTTGGTGACGTACACCGGCACTTCCCGGTCGATCAGAACGTTGGCGCAATCGGCCTGGAAACGCAACTCGGTCGGGCTGATATAAGTGTACGAATCGATGGTCAACTGGGTTGCCCCGGAGGTCACCTGCGATCCGGCCAGGAACCCGCTGCCGGTGAGGGTGATCTGCACGTTCTGGGTTTGCCGCCGCGCCTGGGCCGGGTTGATCAGTGCGATGTAGGGCCGGACCGAGGTGACAGTGAACGCCGATTCGGCGAACTGGCCGCCGGGGTTGGCGAGCCGCAGGGTGCCGGCCGAGGGCGTGGCGCCGGGCGAAATGTTGATCGTCACCGAAACCTGGCTGGTGCTGACAAAGCTGGTGCTGACCACGCTGATCCCGGTGTTGCTGAAAGTCACCGCGCAGCCGCTGATGAAGTTCTGCCCCTGGATCGTCACCAGCAGCCCGCTTTCGCCCTGGGCCGCATTGGCGGGCACCACCTGGCTGATCAGCGGACTGGGGGTGCCGCCGGCGGCGAGCACCTCGAACTTGTTGTTGCCGGTGCCGGAGGCTCCGCCCGGGTTGGTGACGGTCACGTTGCGCAGGCCGGTCGGGGCCCCGGCGGCGATGTCCACGTTCACCTGGATCTGGCTGCCCGAGACCCAGGTGGGAGTGCCGATCACGGTGATTCCGCTGCTGGAGAAGTTGACCGTGGCGTCGATGAAGAAATACTGCCCGTCGATGGTCAGCAGCATGTTGGTGGCGCCCTGCTGGCCGAAGCTGGGGGTGACGTTGCTGACGATCGGAGCCACGCCCGAGCCGCCGGATTGGAAATCAGCGGATTGAGCGAGTCCGGGTCGATCGCGTTCGGCGTGCCGTCCCCATCGATGTCGGGGTCCATGCTGTTGGGAACCCGTCGCCGTCGTGTCCTCCATCCGGTCCGGGATCCCGTTGCCGTTGATATCGGTGTCCGCGCGCAGCGGGTAGTCGGCATCCTCCAGGTAGACCTGGACCCGGCTGGTGCTCCCGGCGAGGATCGTCACCCGCTGGATCACGCTGGTGGGCGGGTCGACCACGGCCTTGGCAGCATCGTTGCCGCTCAATTCGTGGATTCCCTGGTGCAGCGGGGCGCTCAGCCCGAACACCATCCGGCTGAAGTCGAAGAGCCAAGTCGCCGTTGGTGTGGACACCCAGGACGTAATAG